>NZ_CP109390.1:4800000-6805000 GCF_045040525.1 Kitasatospora sp. NBC_01539 | reverse complement strand
CTCGGCGCGCTCGCCGAAGTGGCGGCGGAAGACCTGCTGCAGGTGGGCGGTGTAGTCGTCCTCGCCGTAGGCGACCTGGTGGCCTCCGTTGGCGAGGGCGATGGCGGCGAGGACCTCGGGGTGCACGCCGGCGTAGTTGTCGCTCGCGAAGCCGCGCACGGCGGGGTCGTGGTGCCGCTGCGCGTCGGTGCGGAGGTCGGTGGTGCCGTCGGTCATCGGGCTGTCAGCCACAGGTGCTGTCCGTTCAGTTCTGCTGCGGGGCGGGTCCAGAGGCCCGCCAGGGTGTCGGCGAGGTCGGAGGTGTCGGTGAAGCCGTCGAACGCGGCGTCCGGCTTGTTCGCCCGCATCTCGGGGGTGACCAGGGCCTTGATCACCAGGATGGCGGCAGCCGCGGTCGGGGTTCCGTCCCCGGCGGTGGTCTCCTTGCGGAAGGAGTCGGCGAGGGAGAGCGTCCAGGCCTCGCTCGCGGCCTTGGCGGCGGCGTACGCGGCGCCGCCGGCGGTGGGCCGGTGCGCCGCGGTGGCCGAGACGATGGCGTAGCGGCCGGAGGTCGAGCGCAGCAGGGCGGGCTGGAAGGCCAGCGAGGTGTGCTGGAGGGTGCGGACGACGCGGTCGTGCAGCCAGTCCCAGTCGTCGATGCGGGTCTCGAAGAAGGTCTTGCTGCCGCGCCATCCGCCGACGAGGTGGAAGAGGCCGTCGACCTGGCCGTGTTCGGCCTCCAGGTGGTCGGCCCAGTCGTGCACCTCCTGCGGGTCGAGGAGGTCGATGACCTGGCCGGAGACCGTGGCGCCGGGTACGGAGGCGCGGACGGCGTCGAGGGCCGCGTCGAGGCGCCGGGCGTCACTGCCGGCGGCGATCACGGTGGCGCCGTCGGCGGCGAGGCGGCGGAGGGTGGCCCGGCCGGCGGCGCCGGTGGCGCCGGCCACGGCGACGACCTTGCCCTGCAGGGAGGCGGTCATGCGGCGGCTCCCCGGAGGCCGGCGCCGGTGATGCCGGTGGTGGCGGCGATGACGCCGCGCAGCTTCTTGGCGAGGGCTTCGTAGAACATGCTGAGCGGGAACTCGTCCGCCATGACGGCGTCGCACAGCGCCTTGTTGAGGGCCTTGCCGTCGGTGATGCCGAGCGGCAGCGCGTCGGGGCCCTTGGCCCAGGTGGAGGCCGGGTGCGGGGTCAGGTAGCGGGAGACCAGCTCGTACGCGGCGATCCAGTGGGCGGTCTTGGGCCGGTCGATGCCGTCGCGGTAGAGGGTCTCGATCTCGGCGCAGAGCGCGTTGGTGACGTCGGCGACGCGGGCCCAGTCGATGGAGAGCCGGTTGTCGCGCCAGCGCAGGGCGTCGTGCTTGTGGAGGTAGGCGAAGAGGAGCTGGCCGCCCATGCCGTCGTAGTTGCGGACGCGGTCGCCGCTGACCGGGAAGCGGAACAGCCGGTCGAAGAGGATCGCGTACTGGACGTCGCGGCCCTGGGCGTAGCCCTCGGCCTCCAGTTTCACGGCCTCCTTGAAGGCGGTGAGGTCGCAGCGCAGCTCCTCCAGGCCGTACATCCAGAACGGGCTGCGCTGCTTGATCATGAAGGGGTCGAACGGCAGGTCCCCGTGGCTGTGGGTGCGGTCGTGGACGAGGTCCCAGAGGACGAACGTCTGCTGGGCGCGCTCCTGGTCCTCCAGGAGGCCGGTGGCGTCCGCGGGGATCTCCAGGCCCAGGAGGTCGACGGCGGTGGTGGTGACGGCGCGGAAGCGGGCGGCCTCGCGGTCGCAGAAGATGCCGCCCCAGGTGAAACGTTCCGGCGCCTCGCGCACGGCCACGGTCTCGGGGAACAGCACCGCGGAGTTGGTGTCGTAGCCGGCGGTGAAGTCGGTGAAGGTGATCGGCACGAACATGGGGTTGTCGAAGCGCTCGCGCTCCAGTTCGGCCAGCCACTCCGGCCAGACGACCTTCAGCAGCACCGCTTCGAGGTTGCGGTTCGGGTTGCCGTTCTGGGTGTACATCGGGAAGACGACGAGGTGGTCGAGGCCGTCCTCGCGCTGCCCGGCGGGCTGGAAGGCGAGCAGCGAGTCGAGGAAGTCGGGTGCGCGGTAGCCGGTGTCGGCCCACTTGCGCAGGTCTTCGCGGACGGCGGCGAGGTAGGGCTCGTCGTGCGGGAAGAGCGGGGCGAGTTCCTCGACGGCGGTGAGCACGGTGGTCAGCAGCGGGTCGACGGTGTGGCGCTGCACGGCGGCGAGGTCGATCGAGCCGTCCTTGGACTGCAGGGGGCGCAGGGCCTCCACGGCGTCCTTGAGGCGCAGCCAGGCGGGGTGCCCGACCGGAGAGGCGGAAGCATCGCCAGCCACGGCGAGCGTCGGCGAAAGATTCTGCATCTGAGACTCACTTCGACAGGAGGTATTACGACAGATACACCATAGATACGAAAGGTTCTTCTGTTCAAGGGGGGTCTTCCGGACAATCCTGCGGCCGACCGGGCCTCCGGCGCGAAATCCGGTGCGGTGGCGGCCGGTCGGGCACTGCGGCCAGCATCCGGCGCTCCCGGCGGACCCGCCACCGGGGAGCCCCGCCCCGCGCCCGGGGCGCCCGACCCGGACCGCCGACCGGCGTCCACTCCCGTACGCCCCCCTGCGCGCCCTGCTGCCCCAGGCGGCGATCGGTGACCGTGGACGTACTGTCCGTTCCCATCGCCGGGAGGGGTGCCGTGCACGGTCCGGCCGTGGTCACCTGGTTGCTGGCAGGGCTGGCCGCCGGCGCAGCGGGGCTGTGCCTCCTGCGGCTGCGCAGCCCGGACTGCCGCGGCGCCCACCGGCGCGGCGAGGCCGCCGAGGCCGCGATGGCCGCGGGGACAGCCGGCATGGCCGTGCTGCCCGGGGTGGTCTGGGGGTGGGTCTTCACGATGCTGGCGGGCTGGCTCCTGCTGGGCGCGGTCGGCGAACGGTCCGGTCTCGCGCACCGCCTGCACCACGGGGTCGGGTCGCTCGCGATGGCGTACATGGCCCTGGCGATGGCGCCGGGCCACGGGCATCTGCACGCGGGTGCCCCGATGGGCCTGCCGGCGGTGACGGGCGGGCTCCTCCTCTACTTCGGCGGGTACACGCTGTGGGCCGGCAGCCGCCTGCTGGCCGAGCCGGGCACCGCCGCGCACACCACCGCGACGGCGCACGCCGCGATGTGGGGGCGTGCAGGAGGCGGGACGCTCCAGGCGTGCCGGGCGGCGATGGGCATCGCGATGTTCGCCATGCTGCTGACTCTCTGACACCCGCGCTTCGGCGGGGTGTCGTTGGTCACTGGCACCGGCGAGGCGTTCCACCCCGGCCCCCGGGCACATAGGTTGGTGCCGCGCACTGTCGCGCACCGATCCCTCCTCGGGGGAGCACTGCTATGACGGCCCTGCTGAGCCTGCTGCTGCTCGGACTCCTGCTCGCCACCCTCGCTCCCGGCCGGCTGGCCAGGGCCCGCTGGCCCGAGCGTGAACCCGTGCTGGCGCTGCTCGCGTGGCAGTCCCTGGTGATCGCGGTGCTGCTCTGTTGCGTGTTCGGCCTTCTCCTGGCCTGCGCGGCGGCGCTGCCGGCCCTGCGGAACCTGGTGTTCGACGGCGCCCCGACCGGCGTCGAGGAGGCGTACGGACTGGCCGGATCCGAGGGCTGGGGCCGCCTCGTGGCGACCCTCCTGGCACTGGGCGGGGTGCAGACCGCGGTCGCGCTGGCCCGCGAGATACGGGCCGCCCGTGCTCTGCGTGGCGCACGGCACGCCCAACTCGACGACCGTGCACCCCGGTTGCCGTCCGAGCTGACTCCGGACAAGCACTCGGGCGAGCGGCTGGTCGTCCTGGAGAGCATCCGCGCCGAAGCCTGGTCGCTGCCCGGACCGGAGGCCCGGCTCGTGGTCACCACCGGCGCGATCCAGCAGTTGGGCGACCGTGGACTGGCCGCCGTCCTGAGCCACGAGCGCAGCCACGTACGGGCCCGGCACCACTGGCTGGCCCAGTGCGCCGAGGCGCTGGCGACCGGGTTTCCCGGCGTCGGGGTGTTCAGCGCGTTCCGGGACCAGGTCGGGGAACTCGTCGAGCTGGCGGCGGACGACCGCGCGGCCCGGCGCCACGGGCGGGTCACCACGGCGCTCGCCCTCGTCGAGATCAACACCGGGCGCGGGGTCTTCGGCGCCTGCCTGCCGCAGCACGCGGCGCAGGCGCCGCGCCGGGTAGACCGGCTGCTGCTCGGGGAACCCCGGCTGCCGGTGCACCACCGGTTGCGGCTGACACTGGCGGCACTGGCGGCGCCGGGCGCGGCCGTACTGCTGCTGCTCGCCCCCGGGCTGGGCACCCTCGTGTGAGCACCGGCTCCTGACCGGCGCGCGGTCCGCCGTTTCTCGGCGGGACGGCCGGGCGGACTGCCGAACGGACCGGCTGACAGGCCGCGGTGAGGCCGGCTGACAGGCCGCGTCCGCGGTGAGGCCGGCCGCGTGTGCGGCCGGGCCGGCGCAGGTCAGCCGAGTGTGCGGGCGAGGACCTCGCGGTGCACCGGCTGCGCCTCCAGGTAGCGGGCGCGGCCGTCGTCGGTGAGCGCGACGAAGATGCCGCGGCGGTCGAGCTCGCACATCGCGCGGGCGACCAGGCCGTCCTTCTCCAGTCGGCCGATCAGCCTGGAGAGCGCGCTCTGGCTGAGGTGCACGGTCTGGGCGATGTCCTGCACCCGGAGCTTGCCCGGGCCCGCGGCCTTCTCGTCCTCCCAGAGACGCTCCAGCACCTCGAACTCGCTCATGCCCAGCCCGTACCGGTCTCCGAGAGCGCGGTCCAGCGCGCAGGAGACGGCGGCGTGCCGTGCGAGCACGTCACGCCACTCGAAGACGAGCTCGGCGTCAGGGGCGATGTCCGGTTCAGCCACCGCTCCAGGCTAGCACGTGCCGACACATTTAATGCGGCGGCATTAAATTCTCTTGCATTGGATGCATGCGCATGTAGTCTCTTCCCCATGACGCCCGCATCTGACGATCCGTCGACGACCGAGACCTGGAGCCCCCGCCTGTGGGGCACCCTCGTCGTCCTCTGCGCCGCCCTCTTCCTCGACGCCCTCGACGTCTCGATGGTCGGTGTCGCCCTCCCCTCCATCGGCACCGACCTCCACCTCTCCACCTCCGCCCTGCAATGGGTGGTCAGCGGCTACGTCCTCGGGTACGGCGGTCTCCTGCTCCTCGGCGGCCGGGCCGCGGACCTGCTCGGCCGGCGCCGGGTCTTCCTCATAGCGCTCGGCGTCTTCGCCGCCGCCTCCCTCCTCGGCGGGCTCGTCGACGACGGCGGCCTGCTGATCGCCGCCCGGTTCCTGAAGGGGATCAGCGCGGCCTTCACGGCACCGGCCGGCCTGTCGATCATCACGACCACCTTCGCCGAGGGCCCCGCCCGCAACCGGGCCCTGTCCATCTACACCACCTGCGGTGCCAGCGGCTTCTCCCTGGGCCTGGTGCTGAGCGGCCTGCTCACCTCGGCGGGTTGGCGCTGGACCTTCCTCATGCCCGTCCCGGTCGCACTGCTCGCCCTGGTCGCGGCGTTCCGCCTGCTGCCCCGCCAGCCCGTGGCGGCCCGCGACGGCGCGGGGTACGACGTGGCCGGCGCGATCACCGGCACCGGTTCCCTGCTCCTGCTCGTCTTCACCGTGACGGAGGCCCAGAGCGCCGGCTGGGCGAGCGCCCGCACCCTCGGGTCGCTCGCGGCCGTCGCCGTCCTCATGACGCTCTTCCTGGTCGTCGAGTCCCGCACGGCCCACCCGCTGGTCCGGCTCGGCATCTTCCGCAACGGAGGGGTCGCACGGGCCAACATCGCCGCGGTCGCCGTCTTCGGCTCCTACGCGGGCTTCCAGTTCATCGCCACCCTCTACCTGCAGCGCCTGCTCGGCTGGTCCGCACTGGAGATGGCGCTCGCGTTCCTGCCGGCCGGCGCCCTGGTGGCCCTGTCCGCCACGAAGATGGGTGCGGTCGTCGACCGCTTCGGCACCGCCCGGCTGATGCCGCTCGGCGTCCTGGCGCTGACCGGTGGCTACGCGCTCTTCCTCCGGCTCGACGAGCACTCCGGACTGGTCGGCCTGGTCCTGCCCAGCATGGTGCTGCTCGGCATCGGCTTCGCCCTGGCCTTCCCGTCCGTCAACATCGCCGCCACCAACGGCGTCTCCGACGACGAACAGGGCCTGGCCTCGGGCCTCGTGAACACCGCGTTCCAGGTCGGCAGCGCCCTCGTCCTCGCCGCCGCGACCGCGGTGATCACCGCGGGGAGCGGCGGAGGCCAGAGTCCCCAGGCGCAGCTGGACGGCTACCGGCCGGCCCTGCTGCTGGTGACCGGGGTCGCACTGGTGGGGCTGGTGGTCACGGCAGTGGGCTGGGTCCTGGAGACCCGCCGCGACCGCTCCGCCGAACCCGCGGAGGAGGCCGCCGGGACGAACCGGCCGGACAAGGTGCTCGTGGACAGCTGAGCCACGGCACGGAAGGCCGGCTCCACCAAACCCCCGTGTTGGTGGAGCCGGCGTTCTCCGCACGCTGCGGGCGGGACCGAACCTGGCGGGACGGCCTCGTCACGGACGGCCCGGCCAGTATATTGGCCATGAGCCAGTCAACGTACGGAGCAGACACGATGGCACCTCGCGGGGAATCGGTCAATGAGGAGTTGCGCAGGCGATCCCGCCGCCGCATCATGCGCGCCACCGTCGAACTGGTCGACCAGCACGGATACGCCCGCACGACACTGGGCGACATCGCCGAAAGGGCAGGGTTGGCACGCGGTCTGGTGTCGTACTACTTCGACGGCAAACGGCTCCTCATGCAGTCGGCGACACACCGGCTCATGCACCTGGAACTCGCCGCGGCCCTGGATTCACTGCCCGCGGATTCCTCGGCCGAGGCCCGGCTCGCCCGCGCGATCGACGCCGTGCTCGGTGTGGCCCTCGGCCACCCCCGGGTGATGCGCTCGCACCTCGCGCTCATCCTCGACCCGGACGTCGGCGCCTTCGTGCAGGACCCGGAGCAGCAGCAGCTCGGCGCGATCCTGCGCGGGCTGCTGGAGGACTGGGGCGCCCGGGATCCGGTCGCCGAGCACGCGCTCCTGCGGAGCGCACTGATGGGCGGCTGCATCGGTGTCCTGCTGCCGGGCGCGACGACACCGCTCGCGCCGATCCGGGCCGACCTGTTCTCCCGGTACGACCTGGCGTGGGAGCTCGGGGTGCCACCCCAGCCGGAGGCCCCGTCGAGGGCACAGCCCTCCGCCCGCACCTGACGAAGACCACCACCGCCCACCACCGCCCACCACCGCCCACCCCCGGCCGGGCGCACCCGGGCCGACCGCACCCCGGAAGGGCGTGCGGGCGTGCGGCGTCGAAGCACACGGCACCGAAGCACACGACATCCAGGCGCGCGGGGCGTCGGAGCAGGATGCACCGGCGGCGGTCCCGCGCGGGACCGCCGGCCTCCTACCGTGGGCCCGAGCGGGCTCAGCGCTCCTTGAGGAGACCGGCGAGCAGGTCCACGGTCTGATCGGGCGTCAGGCTGTCGACGCAGAGACGCTCCATGACCTGGATGTAGGCGTCGACGTCGTCGCGCTTGTCGAGGTAGAGCGCGCTGGTGAGCTGCTCCAGGTAGACGACGTCGGCGAGGTCCTGCTCGGGGAAGCGCAGGATGGAGAAGGCTCCGCTCTCGCCCGCGTGGGCGCCGAAGCGGAACGGCATGACCTGGACGACGACGTTCGGACGCTGCGCCATGTCGATGAGGTGCTGCACCTGGGAGCGCATCACGGCGGGTCCGCCGACGGGCCGGCGCAGCGCAGCCTCGTCGATGACGGCCCAGAGCCGCGGGCTCTGACCTTCCGTCAGCAGCGTCTGGCGGCGCATCCGCAGGCTGACCCGGCGCTCCAGCTCCTCGGGGCTCACGGCGGGCCGGCTCTGGGCGAAGACGGCGCGCGCGTAGTCCTCCGCCTGCAGCAGGCCCGGGATGAACTGCACCTCGTAGGTGCGGATCAGCGCGGCGGCCTCCTCCAGTCCGACGTACGTCTGGAACCAGTTCGGCAGGACGTCGTTGAAGCTGTGCCACCAGCCGGACTTGTTGGCCTCGCGGACGAGGCCGAGCAGTGCCTCGCGCTCCACCGCGTCGTCGACGCCGTAGAGACTGAGGAGGTCCGCGACGTCACGCTCCTTGAAGGAGACGCGGCCGAGCTCCATGCGGCTGATCTTCGACTCCGAGGCGCGGATCGTGTAGCCCGCGTCCTCGCGCGTGATGCCGCGCCCCTCGCGCAGGCGGCGCAGCTGTGAGCCGAGGAGGATACGGCGCACCATCGAGCCCCCGCCGGGCTGAACTGTGGTCATGCGGTCGGAAACCTCCACCTTGGGTCAAACAGCGCACAGTCTGCCATCAGTTGGGAGCGCTCGGTGCCCGTAGTGACACGACGATCTCCTACTTCTGCATCACATCCTTCATCTTGCACGTGCATCCGGCGCTTGCATATGCCAAACATGCGAGTGCACGTGAATCGACTCTTGCATCTGCAGTGAGCGCAGAGGACCATGGTGCACGTGCACCTGCACGCACCTGACAACTCCGCGGGCTCCGCGTCGACCGAACGCGCGACATCGCACACCCTCCCGGCCGCACCCCCGTGCGGCCGGGAGTTCGTGTGCGGGTCCGGGTTTCCGGACGGGCGGGCGAGCGGCCGAGCGAGTCGGAGGTGACCGGCATGACCCGCGTGGGTCCAGCCGTGTCCGCCCCCTTATGGGAGGAGCTCTTCATGAGCACCGGTACGGCCATAGCCGCCGACCCGTACGTGGTCAGCTGTACCCTCGCCCCCCGGTTCGAGGCCGTGAGATCGGCCCGGGAGTTCGCCCGGACCACGCTCCGCGGCTGGGGACTCGACTCGCTCTTCGACGATGTCGCACTGGTCGCATCGGAGTTGGTGACGAACGCCTTGCGCCATGCGATGGGCGCGACCCCGGACGGCAGGTCGGCCGAGCGCGGCGCACCGAGCCAGGTGCCCACCCAGCCGGGGCGGCTGCAGGCCGCCGACGCGAGAGTCCCGATCAGGATCAGCCTGGTGCACCGGTCACCGCAGGTGGTGTGCGCGGTGAGCGATCCCAGCGCACAGGGCCCGGTCGCCCGGGAGGCCGACTTCGTGGCGGAGTCCGGCCGCGGGCTGCACCTGGTCGACTCCTTCACGAGCTCCTGGGGCTGGCACCCGCTGGCAGGAGCGGGGAAGGTCGTGTGGGCGCTGTTCGACGCGCCGCCGGAGTCGGCCGCGGGCCGGCACCGCCGCTCGCTCTGACCCGCCCGAGCGCGGAACCCCGGAGCGCGGAACAGCCGAGCGCAGGACAGCCAGGCACAGGACAGCCAGGCACTGGACGGCGGAACGGCAGAGCGGCACAGCAGCACAGCAACAGGGCCGTCGGCCCGCGCGGAGCACCTGCACCCGGACGCCGGTCGACCGGCGCGCAGCACCGCGCACCGTACAAAGGACAGCGGAACAGAGGACGACGGGCTCCGGGCACACCCGGCCGGACTCCGCACGGAGCGCGGAACACGGCCGAGGCCGGGGTCGGGGCATGGGAGGCGGGGCGCGGCCCGGCCTCCGGGCGGCCGCCCCACCGCGCGGGGGTGAGGTCGAAGGCGGAACAGCCGCCCGGGCGCCCCACCGGGAGGACCCGGCCAATGGCAGGGCCGTCGCGGCGGCGGCCACGACGGTCCCGGCGGAGCGGTGGATCGACGGCCGGTCAGACCGCCAGGTGGTCGAACTCCCCGTCCTTCGCCCCGAGGAGCAGGGCGGCTATCTCCGCACGGGTGTAGATGAGGGCGGGCCCGTCGGGGTAGCGCGAGTTCCGCATGGCGACATCACCACCCGGGAGGGCGGCGAACTCGACACAGTTGCCCTGCGAGTTGCTGTGCAGGCTCTTCTGCCAGACCACACCGTCGAGGTCCGCAGCCGCCATGCCGTTGTACGTGTCACTCATCGTCTTCTCCCCAGAGCCTGGCGTTCGCCTCACTTGACGTGATGATAGCCCGGCTGCACGTGCATCAGCACGGGACATTGCGCGTGCATCTGACTCATCAGTAGCACCGAACGCCCAACGGGCCCACCAGGCAAAACCGGACGACGGTGCACGAATCACCCGGTAAACGATCACCCTGGGTACGGAGGGGCCAGCGGCCTGTTGATCTTCCGGCCGGCCTCCCGGACTCACGCGCAGTCACATCGGGCCGTGTGAGCCGCATCACGCCGCCGCCTGGCGGCTCCTGACGAGGTTTGACCGTTTTTGTCCACCTTGTGCAATCACCACCAAGCCCTCACGGGAGTCGACTGCAGCCGGAGCGTCGGCATGTCCTACGATCTCCGCCATGAGCACCGCAGCCATCCCGGGCGCGCCACTGCCCGTCCGTACCCCAGGCTCCCGTGCGCGGGGGCGCCACCGTCGTCCCGAGCGCCCCGAGATCCCGACCGGTTCGCCGGCCCTCCTGCTGGCCGTGCCGGCCGTGGCCGGCCCCGAGGCCCGCCCGATCGTCGACGAGCTGCTGTCCATCGTGCGCAGCGAGCAGCCCGGCATCGAGATCGCCGCCGGATACGTCGCCACCGAGGCCGACGACGCCCCGACCGTGGCCGGCCTCCTCGCCATCGCGGCCGGCAACAACGCGCCGCCGCCGGTCATCGTGCCGCTGGTCCCCGGACCGCACGGCTTCCTGACGGAGCTGCACGAGCTGGCCGCCGCCACGGGCGCCTCCGTGACCGATCCGCTCGGCCCGCACCCGCTGCTGGCCGAGGCCGTCCACGTACGCCTCTCCGAGGCCAACCTGGCCCGCGCCGACCGCGCCCGGCTCTTCGCCATCGCCACGGCCGCGGACGGCGTCGTGCTGACCGTCACCGGCGGCGAGGACGCCGCTGCCGCCGCCGGGATCACCGGCGTGCTCCTCGCGGCACGGCTCGCCGTGCCCGTGGTGGCCGCCGCCCTCGACGTGCCGGGCTCGGTGGCCGCCGCGGTCGAGCACCTCCGGGCGACCGGTTCCGAGCGACCGGCGCTGGCCCCGCTCGTGATCGGCCCGGAGGCCGACGCCGAGCTGCTCGCCACCGCGGCCGAGGAGACCGGCTGCCCGAGCGCCGCGCCGCTGGGCGCCTACCCGACCGTCGGTCAGCTGATCGCCTCCACCTACCTCGCCGTGCTGCCCGCCCCGGTGTACGCCGAGGAGCAGGACGAGGCCGAGGAGCCCGCCGCCGAGCACTGAGAGAGCCGCCGGGCGACCGGCGACGCCGACCCCCGGGCCGGCATTCGACGAACGACGAGGGGCCCCGGCCGATGCCGGGGCCCCTCGGGCGTTCCCCGACCGCCCCCGCGTGAACGCCCCGCATGAACACCCCACGAAGACCCCGCCACCGCACCCACGGCACCGCGCCCCGCACGAACGCCCCACAACGGCCGCCGGCCGGGCTCCCCCGCCGGACACCCGCCCGGACACGCCGGACACCGCGGCAGTCGACGCCAGGCCCTTGTCAGGCCCCTGCCAGGCCATCCCCGGCCGCAGCCGGGCCGGGGTCAGGCCGGCAGCCGGGAGGTCGGCGCCGCGACGTCCTTGAGCCGGATCGCAGGCACCGCGACGGCCCGTGGCTGACCGTCGACGTCGACCGGTGCCGTCGCGGCGTTCCACGGCCCTGCGGCGGCGCCCGCGGCCGGCTTGGTCAGCCGGACCGCCTGCCGCTCCCCCGCCCTGCGCAGCACGATCCTGGTGGGCGGCGGCGAGTCCGGGTCGAGCCAGACCTCGGTCCCGCCGGGCTTGCCGTCGAAGCTGCAGTCGAGCACCGCGATGTCGTCCGGCTGTCCGTCCGCGGTGGCGCGGAAGGCGATGCCGACCTTGCGATAGCCCGTCAGCCGGCACCGCCCGATCGTCACCGTCGTACCGGCGAGCTGGTGCTTGGCGGTGACGATCGCGTGGTCGGACTGCCCGGCGGCGTCGACGAGCAGGCCGTCGAAAACGGTGCCGGCGTCGCGTCCGAGTGCGTGCACGGTGACGCCCGCGGCGGCGTTGCCGTACAGCACGCCGGACGTGTAGTCGAAGTCGTTGAGGTAGGCGCCGTGCTCGATGCCCGATCCGCCGTTGTGGTACGCCACGAACTGCGTGACGGTGTGGTGGTGCCGGGCGTTCAGCCAGACGAAGATGCCGTTCTGCAGGTTGTTGTGGGCCAGGCAGCGTTCGAAGGTCCACACGCCTTCGCTGGTCTCCGGCCACTCGAAGCCGGACGCCCCCTCGGCGCCCTGCACGCCGACCGCCACGCAGTCGCGGGCGATGCCGCCCGTGCCGGCGCCCAGGGCGAAGCCGGTCAGCCGGTAGCCGCGCGGGGCGGGTTCGTAGACGGTGCGCGAGGCCACGCAGGACTCGTAGACGATGTCGTCGGACGGTGTCTGCGGGGTGCGGGTGTCCGTCGGCCCGTCCCACCAGTAGGCGTCCTCCCACGTGTCGTGGCTGATGCAGCTGCGGAAGGTGATGCCGTGGCTGGCGTGCGGCACGAAGGCGTGGCTGCCCGTGTCGCGGACGACGACGCCCTCGACGACGGTGCCGCGCGAGGAGTCGGCGAGCATGTGGAAGTGCAGGCCGTAGCGCCCGAGCACGGGCTCGGTGACGGGCGCGCCGTTCCAGCGCTCCTTGCCGGCGCGGCGCGGGCCGAGCCAGCGCAGTGCGGCGTGCCGGATCTCGGCCTGCCGGGAACTCGTGAGGTGGACGTGCGCGCGGCCCTTGGCGGTGCCCTCGATCCGTACGCTGCGCGTCAGGTTGAGCACCTCGGCGCCCGCCGTCACGCCACCGCCCACGGCGACCCGGGGATGGGCGTGCGCCAGCGGTTCCGCGAGGGTGACGGTGCGGCCGTCGACCCGTCGGATCGTGCACAGATCGTACCGGGTGGAGAAGCCGTCCTCGGACGGGGGGCCCGTCGGGGCGACGGCCAGCTCGTCGCCCGCGCGCCATCCGGCGGGCACGGCCGCGAGCTCCAGGGCGGTGTCGCCGGCCTTCAGCGGACGGGCGGCGCGCACCCACGCGGTCTTGGCGGCACCGTCCAGGCGCAGGCGTCCGGCGCCGGTGACCCAGAGGCCGGTGTCCGCGCCGACCACCCCCATCCCGCCCCCGACGAAGGTTCGTTCACCGACCGACGGGAAGCGCAGGGTGTGCACCGCCCCGTCGTCCGGCACCAGGGCGAGGGTGCCGCGGACCTCGACGTTGCCGGCGGACGCCAGCGTCACGCTGCTGCCGGGCGCGAAGACCAGCGAGCCGCCCGGCTCGACGAGCAGCGAGGCCACGGCGGCGTCGGTGTCGAGCAGCACGCGGTCGGCGATGCGCACCGCCGTCCGCGGGCCCGGCACGGCACCGCCCCAGCCGCCCGCGTCGGACCACCGGCGGCCCGTCAGGTCGAGCGGGGAGGGCGTCGGGCTCTCCGGGGGCGGCGCACTGTGCGAATGCCCGGCCACGGCCGCCTGGGTGGCACCGGAGGGGGTCACCGCGCGGGCCACCGGCCCGGCCCCGCCGGCCGCCGGGCGGCGCAGCAGCGCGCCGCCGCCGACGGCCGCCGCGACGACGGAGACCGCCGTCCAGCCGAGCATCCGCCGGCGGCCGACCCGGGGGCCGGCCCGGCGGTGGGAGGCGGGCCGTCCCGGTGCCGCCGGCATGCGCTCGTCGTGTTCCATGATCGGTGAAACCCCTCCCCGGGCCGCCGCCCGGGGCCCCGACGCCTGAAGCATAAACAAGCCCGTTTCGACCCAAGGGGTTTGCGCGAAAGCGGCCGAAGGCGACCGGAATGGCGCCGGATAATCGATCATGAATTCATACAAGATCAACTGTGATCGGCATCACACATGTTTGCAGTTTGAACTTATCTCTGCCTAATGTCCTCCCACGTTCGTGGTCACACGGACCCAGTTGGCCCGAACGCCGAGTCCTGCCGGCGGTCCGACTGGCAAAGCGAAACGCACTTCGGCAGGGGCGGGGGAACCAGGTAAGTCGCCAGGGAACGGTCCAGCGCCGTTCCCCGGCTTGGGGTGAAGCCGCACGCGCAGAAACGTCCATTCGACGTGCCCGCACGTGCGGCCGGGCAACTCCAGCCCGAATCCGACAGCTCACCTCGCAGGCGTGGGAGAGGAACGCTCCTTCATGCTGTCCATCAACTCCAAGCGCAGCCGCCGCATCCTCGCCACCACCGGCGTCGTCGGCATCGGCCTCTCGATCCCGTGCCTCACCGCCGGCACCGCCTCCGCCGCCTCGGTCGCCACCTGGGACAAGGTCGCCCAGTGCGAGTCCTCCGGCGACTGGCACATCAACACCGGCAACGGCTTCTACGGCGGCCTGCAGTTCACCAACAGCACCTGGGCCGAGTTCGGCGGCACGTCGTACGCGTCCCGCGCCGACCTCGCCACCAAGGACCAGCAGATCGCCACGGCCGAGAAGGTGCTGGCCGTCCAGGGCCCCGGCGCCTGGCCCGTCTGCTCCGTCCAGGCCGGTCTGACCAAGGGCGGCCCCGCGCCCGAGATCAGCACCGGTGGCTCCGCCACCACCGCGCCGAGCACCCCGGCGGCCACCCCCAGCACCCCGAGCACCCCGGCCGCCACGACCCCGAGCACCGGCACCGGGTCGACCGCCTCCGGCACCTCGCAGGGCGGCACGTCCTGGCAGGGCAAGCAGTCCTGGGGCCACCGCACCGGCGCCACCTACACCGTGAAGGCCGGCGACTGGCTCTCCACCATCGCCGACCACAACCACGTGCAGGGCGGCTGGCAGAAGCTCTACGAGATCAACAAGTCGGTCCTGACCCAGGGCCCGCACTCGATCTACCCGGGCCAGAAGCTGTCGCTGGGCGCCTCCGCCTCCGCGCAGACCTCGACCCCCGCGAAGACCGCGACCACCACCACGGCCACCACCGCCGCCGCGACCACGGCCGCCCCGGCCCAGGCCGCCACCGGCTCCAAGGCCGCCGCGGTCGACTTCGCCCTCTCCAAGGTCGGCCAGGCCTACATCTACGGCGGCACCGGCAACGGCGGCTGGGACTGCTCCGGCCTGACCCAGGCCGCGTACAAGGCCGCCGGCATCGCGATCCCGCGCGTCGCCGCCGACCAGGCCGACTTCTCCACCCGCGTCTCGCTGGACAACCTGCAGCCGGGCGACCTGCTGTTCTGGTCCAACAACGGCGCCAACTCCGGTGTCTACCACGTCGGCATGTACGTCGGCGACGGCAAGTACGTCGAGGCGGCCAACCCGAGCGCGGGCGTCCGCACCCAGACCGTCGCCAACTGGGCGCCGGACTTCGCCGGCCGGATCTGACCTCACGGCAGACCGTCGGTTCCCGACCGCCGTCCGGTCGGCCCGCCCCTTGCACAGGGGGGCGGGCCGGCGGACGGCCTCGGCGTGCCGACGGACCGCCCGGCGGATCCGCCGGGCCCGGTCCGTCCGGCACGCCCGGGTGCGGCCCGGGCGGGTGGGCAGGGAGGCCCGCCCGCCCGGGCCGCACACCGAGCACCCGCTGCACCGACCTCCGACGTCCGACCTTCGCCGTCCGACCTCCGGACTCCGACAGAACTCGCGACTCCGCTCCCCGGAGCCCTCAAGACCGACCGGCGATAGGGAACGTGGGTCAAGGAGCGGTGCTGGGGTGCGTGCATCGCAAGGCGGAGGAGAGAGCGGCGGAGGAGAGAGCGGCAGCGGAGCTGCGGCGACCGACGACAACGCGGCGAAGCGCGTGCCCCGGTGCCGCGACGCCACGGGCCCTACTGCCGGTCGGTCTAAGCTGCTGCTCCCCGGAGTTGAGGAGCACCGCCATGGCGAAGGTCACCGTCACCCTGGACGCCGATCTGGCGATCGAGGTGATGCTGCTGTCCGGCTCCGGCAACCCGCAGGACGCCGTCGAGCTGATCGTCCGTGACTACCTGGCGCGCGGACGGCGCACCGAGGCCCGTACCGGGGACCCCGCCGACGCGCACCGCACCGCCCGGCCGCAGCGGGGGCCGGAGGAGGGCTGAGCGGGGCCCGTGCGGCCCGCACGGGCCCCGCGGGGCCCCCGCACCACGTACGGCAACGCCGACGGCCCCGGAGAGCGGTCTCTCCGGGGCCGTCGGCGTTGCCGTACGTGGTGTGCGGTGCGTGGTGCGGCGTGCGTGGTGCGGCGTACCTGGTGTGCGGTACGGAGTCAGCGGCCGCCGGCCGCGGTGGAGCCGCGCATGACGAGCTCCGGCTGGAACATGAACTCGGCGCGCTGCGGCGGGTTTCCGCCGACCTCCTCCAGGAGGGCGTCGACCGCGGCGGTGGCCATGGCCTCCACGGGCTGCCGGATCGTCGTCAGCGGCGGCTCGGTGAACGCTATGAGCGGCGAGTCGTCGAACCCGACGACCGAGACGTCCTGCGGCACGGAGAGTCCGCGCTGCCGGGCGGCCCGGATCGCACCGAGCGCCATCATGTCGCTTCCGCAGACGATGGCGGTGCAGCCCTTGTCGAGGAGCGCGCCGGCCGCGGCGTGTCCGCCCTCCACGCTGAACAGCGTGTGGTGGACGAAGCTCTCGGCCTCCTCGGGCGTGCGTCCGAGGAGTTCCCGGACGGCCGCGGTGAAGCCCTCGATCTTGCGGAGCACGGGCACGTACCGCTTCTGCCCGACCGCGAGGCCGATGGTGGTGTGGCCGAGCTCCACCAGGTGCTGGACGGCCATCCACATGGCGGCCCGGTCGTCCGGCGAGATGAAGGGTGCGGCGATGCGTTCGCTGTACCCGTTGATCATCACGAACGGCACCTGCCGGCCGATGAGCTTGTTGTAGCGGTCGTGGTCGGCGGTCGTGTCGGCGTGCAGGCCGGACACGAAGACGATGCCGGCCACGCCGCGTTCGACCAGCATCTCCACGAGTTCGTCCTCGGTGGAGCCGCCGGGCGTCTGGGTGCACAGGACCGGCGTGAAGCCGTGCCGGCTGAGCACCTGCTCGATCACCTGCGCCAGGGCAGGGAAGATCGGGTTGCTGAGCTCCGGGGTGATCAGGCCGATCAGCCCGGCGCTGCGCTGCCGCAGGCGGGTGGGCCGCTCGTACCCGAGCACGTCGAGGGCGGCCAGAACGGTCTGGCGCGTGGAGGCGGAGACCCCCGCCTTACCGTTGAGTACACGGCTGACGGTGGCTTCGCTGACCCCCGCCTGCGCCGCGATGTCCGAGAGTCGCGCTGTAGTCACGATCCCAGAGCCTATTGCAACCATGTCAGACCGCCCACCATGCGGTGCTGTCGGCGGCCAGAAGAATCTCGCCGTCCTCGCGGCCGGCCTCGGCGGAGGCCAGCAGCAGACGGCCCGGGGACGGGATGCGGACCGGCTCGCCGGTGGTGTTCGCGGTGCACACGAACGAGCCCTCGGCGCTGTCGCGACGGAAGGCGAGGACGCCCTCCGGGGCCTCCAACCAGGTCACTTCGGTGCCGGCGCCGAGCGCGGGCTGGGCGCGCCGCACGGTCAGCGCGGAGCGGTAGAGCTCCAGGGTGGAGGTGGGGTCGCCGGTCTGCGCCTCGACGCTGAGCTGCGCCCACTCGGCGGGCTGCGGCAGCCAGGACGGCCCGCCGGGGGTGGGACCGAAGCCGTACGGGGCCTCGGTGCCCGACCACGGGATCGGCACGCGGCAGCCGTCGCGGAAGCCGTCCTGGCCGGCCGCCCGGAAGTACGACGGGTCCTGGCGGACCTCGTCGGGCAGGTCGGTGACGTCCGGCAGGCCGAGCTCCTCGCCCTGGTAGATGTACGCGGAGCCGGGCAGCGCGAGCATCAGCAGGCTGGCGGCCCGGGCGCGGCGCAGGCCGAGCTCCCGGTCGCCGGCGGTGCGGATCTGGGTGCCCAGGCCCGGCTCGTTGGCGAAGCGGGTGGCGTGCCGGGTGACGTCGTGGTTGGAGAGCACCCAGGTGGTGGGGGCGCCGACCGGGCGCATCGAGTCGAGCGAGAGGTCGAT
The DNA here is from genome assembly GCF_045040525.1 of Kitasatospora sp. NBC_01539. NCBI lineage: Bacteria > Bacillati > Actinomycetota > Actinomycetes > Kitasatosporales > Streptomycetaceae > Kitasatospora > Kitasatospora sp. NBC_01539. Next base: position 6,787,080 of record NZ_CP109390.1, on the reverse strand, counting down.
GACCTCGCGCAGCGCGGCGGAGTCCCAGGAGGTGCCGAGGTACTGGAAGTTGAACGCCTGGTGCAGCTCGTCGGGGCGGACGTAGTTGGCGGTGCGCTGCACGGTGGGCGTCCAGGCCTCGGCGACGCCGATCCGGTCGCCCGGGTACTCGTCGAGGATCCGGCGCCACTCGCGGTAGATCGCGTGCACGCCGTCCTGGTCGAAGAACGGCATGACGTCGTTGCCGAGCAGCTTGAGCTGGTCGCCGCCGGTGACCAGGTCGGGCAGGCCGGGGGCCTTGACCATGCCGTGGGCGACGTCGATGCGGAAGCCGTCGACACCCATGTCGAGCCAGAACCGCAGGATGGAGCGGAACTCGTCGGCGACGGCCCGGTTCTCCCAGTTGAAGTCGGGCTGCTCGGGGGCGAAGAGGTGCAGGTACCAGTCGCCGGGGGTGCCGTCCGGGTCGGTGGTGCGGGTCCAGGCCGGGCCGCCGAAGATGGACTCCCAGTTGTTCGGGGGGAGTTCGCCGTTCTCGCCCTGGCCGGGACGGAAGTGGTACCGCTCGCGCAGCGGCGAGGAGGGGCCCTCGCGCAGCGCCCGCTGGAACCACTCGTGCTGGTCGGACGAGTGGTTGGGCACCAGGTCGACGATGATCCGCAGGCCCAGGGCGTGGGCGTCGCGGATCAGGCCGTCGGCGTCCATCAGGGTGCCGAACATCGGGTCGACGGCGCGGTAGTCGGCGACGTCGTAGCCCGCGTCGGCCTGCGGGGAGGCGTAGAACGGCGACAGCCAGACCGCGTCGACGCCGAGGTCGCGCAGGTAGGGCAGGCGGGCCCGGACGCCCGGGAGGTCGCCCATGCCGTCGCCGTTCGCGTCGGCGAAACTCCGCGGGTACACCTGGTAGATGACCGCGTCCCGCCACCAGCCTCTGGACGCGCCCGCACTCGCTGCGATCGGCTCGGCGGCGGGGACGGGGGCGGGCCGGGAGGCGTCGGCCAGGTTCTGGGTCATTGGACAGTCATCCCTTGGGGATTCGCGGCGAACAGTGCGTGATGTGACGGTACGTCGGAAGCGTGCGGCGCGTCAGCGCGTCACGACTTCGCGGCTCCGGCGGTCAGGCCGGTGACCAGGTGACGCTGCACGAGGTAGAAGACCAGTGCGGCGGGCAGCGCGATGAGCACCGAGGTGGTGGCCATGAGCTGCCACTGGTGGTCGTGCTCGCTGATGAACGACTGGAGGCCGACGGCGAGCGTGTACTTGTCGGAGCTCAGCATGAACGTCGAGGCGTAGGCCACCTCGGCCCAGGCGGTGAGGAAGGAGTAGAACGCGGCGACCGCCAGGCCCGGGCGGGCGAGCGGCAGGATCAGCCGCCAGAAGGTGCCGATCGGCGAGAGGCCGTCGACGCGGCCGGCCTCGTCGATCTCCTGCGGGATGGTGTCGAAGTAGCCCTTCAGCAGCCAGGCGCAGTACGGCACGGTGGTGCCCGAGTAGACCAGGATCAGGCCGACGTAGCTGTCCAGCAGCTGGAGGCTGGAGAGGATGTAGTACATCGGCACGATGAGGACGGCGATCGGGAACATCTGGGTGACGAGCAGCACCCACATCAGCTGCTTGTAGCCCGCGAAGCGCATCCGGGAGACCGCGTACCCGGTGGAGGCCGCGACGATGACGCCGAAGACGGTGGTGCCGGCGGCGATGATGACCGAGTTGCCGAACCAGGTGAAGAAGTCGGTGTTGTTGAGGACCTTGCCGTAGTTCGCCAGGGTCGCCTTGCCGAAGATGTCGCCCGGGTGCAGGTAGTCCATGTCGTCGGGCCCGAGCGAGATGTAGGCGATGTAGACGACGGGGAACAGCGCGATCAGGCTGGCGCCGATCAGCGCGGCGTGGCTGAGCACGGTGGCGAGCGGGCTGCGCTCCTCGCGGCCGCGCACCTTGGCGGGCCTGGCGGCGCGGGCGGCGGCGGGGGCTTCGGCGGTGGGACGTTCGGTGGTGACGGTCATCGGGGTACCTGCCTCGTCGAGGTCGCTGGGCTGCTGGGCGCTGGCGGCGGTCATCCGTTCGCCTGCTCGTTGCGGGCCAGCCAGCGGCGGTAGAAGCTGGTGAAGACGATCAGGATCGACAGCAGGATCACGCCGTACGTGGCGGACTGCGCGTAGTCGCGCGGCATCTGGCCGAAGCCGAGGCGGTAGGCCCAGGTGACCAGGATCTGGGCGTCGGGTGCGCCGTTGCCGCCGAACAGCAGGAAGATGACGGCGAACTGGTTGAACGTCCAGATCACGCCGAGCAGGACGACCGTGCTGCTGACGGAGCGCAGGCCGGGCAGGGTGATGTGGCGGAAGCGCTGCCAGGGGCTGGCGCCGTCCATCTCGGCGGCCTCGTAGAGCTCGGCCGGGATGGACTGCAGGCCGCCGAGCAGGGAGACCATCATGAACGGCACGCCGACCCAGGTGTTGACCGTGATCGCGGCGGCCTTCTGCGCGAGCGGCTCGGAGAGCCAGCCCGGCTCGGGCAGGCCGAGGGTGCCCAGCACGGCGTTGATCGCGCCGCCGTCGGCCAGCATGAGGCGCCAGGAGAAGACGGTGACGAAGGTCGGCACGGCCCAGGGCAGGATGAGCAGCATGCGGTAGAAGCCGCGGCCCTTGAGCTTCTGGTTGAGCAGCATCGCGAGGGCGAGGCCGATCGTGTAGTGCAGGACGACGCAGATGACCGTCCAGGCGATCGTCCACACGAAGTGCGACCAGAAGCGGTCGTACGATCCGGGGCCCCACAGCACGTCGGCGTAGTTGTGCAGGCCGACGAAGGTGAAGCTGTCCGGGATGTGGTTGACGCCGATCTGGCGGCCGGTGTTGAGGCTGGTGGCGTCGGTGAGCGTCAGGTAGAGGCCGCGCACGAGCGGGTAGCCGACCAGCAACCCGAGCACGATCACGACCGGCGCGACCATCGCGTACGCGTACCAGTACTTGCTGTACGAGATCCTGATGCGCTGCACGAGGCCGGGACGCGGTTCGCGCCCGCGGCTGCTCTGACCGGGAGCGCCCTGCACGGCGACTGCCATTGTTGACACCTTTTCGGGAGGTCCGCCGCCTCGCGCCGGCGACTGGTGTTCGTTCGGGGGTGGCCGACGGCCGCCCGGCCCACGAGGTGGACCGGGCGGCCGGGGGTCCTACTTGGCGAAGGTCGGGAGGAGCTTCGCGTAGTCGACGGAGGTGGCGTCGAGGCCGGCCTTGGTGTCGGCCTGGCCCTGGACGATCTTGCCCAGGTTGGTGCCGATCGAGCCGAAGAGCGAGCTGTACTCGGGCAGCTCGGGCCGCGGCTGGGCGGAGGCCAGGATCGCCTGGTAGCCGGCGATGCCCAGGTTGCCCTTGACCTCGGCGGTGTAGGCGTCGCTGCGGGTCGGCAGGGTGGAGTTCTTCAGCGCGAGCTCGGTCTGGCTCTCCGCGGAGGTCAGGAACGCGGCGAGCTTCTCGGCAGCGGCCTTGTGGGCGGCGTCGGAGCCGGCGTAGACCGAGACGTTGTGGCCGCCGGTCGGGGCGCCGGCCTTGCCGGTGGAGCCGGCCGGGACGGCGGCGATGCCCAGGTTGGCCTTGTCGCTGAAGGCCGAGCCCTTGTAGATGTTGGTGATCTCCCAGGGGCCCTGGATGATCATGGCGACCTTGCCGGTGTTGAAGGCGTCCATCATGTGGGCGTACGAGTCGGTGGTGACGTCGGCCTTGACGGTGCCCGGCGCGGTGAAGACCGACTTGTAGGTCTCGATGGCCTTGACGGCCTCGGGCGAGTTCACCGTGATCTTCTTCGCGGTGGCGTCGACCATGTTGGTGCCCTCGCCGTACAGGAACGGCATGGCGTAGTAGCCGTCACCGGCGCGCATGAAGAAGCCGTCCACGCCGGCCTTCTCCTTGAGCAGCGCGGCGTCGGTCTTCAGCTCGTCCCACGTGGTGGGGGCGGCGGTGATGCCGGCCTTGGCGAAGAGCGCCTTGTTGTAGAGCAGGCCGAGGGTGTCGGTGACCAGCGGGGCGCCGTAGGTCTTGCCCTCGTACTTCGCCTGCTGGATCAGGCTCGGCTGGAACGCCGAGGCGTCCGGCAGGGCCGGGGTGCCGTCGAGCGGCTCCAGGAAGCCGGCCTTGGCGAACGCGGAGGTCCAGCCGACCTCGGCGCGGAAGACGTCCGGCGCGCCCTTGGCGCCCATCGCGGTCTGCAGCTTGTTCTGCGCCTGGTCGAACGCCACGTTGACGAAGTTGACCTTGACGTCCGGGTTCGCGGCCTCGAACTTCTTGACCAGAGCCTGGTAGGTCGGCGCCTCGTTGGTGGCGTTGGAGGTGTCCCAGTAGGTGATGCTGACCGGACCGCCGCTGCCCTTGGCGTCCGAGCCGGAGCCGCTGCTGCCGCAGGCTGCAAGAGAAACCGCAAGGGCCGCAACGAGTGCGGAGGCCGCAATGCCACGCCGCATGTGAACTCCTAGGAAGGTGGGGGTGCCCGAATTGGTGGAGGACGGCGCATAATGGCTGTCCCGTGCCGACTGCGCCGTCGCGGCCGTCGGGCTTGTGGAGGAACGTAACAGCGGCGAAAGCAACCTGAAAGACCTTGCAGCAACTTTCTGCAAGGCTCGTTCATATCGTTACATCCGCGTGTCCTGCGGGTTGCCGGGCAGCGGAGCAGGGGCGCGGGCCCGGTCCGCGTCATCGCCGCAGCTCCACCCGTGACCTGCCGCGGACATGCAGAACGGCCCGCGCGGCCGGGGTCCTCCCCGGCGGCACGGGCCGTCGTTTCACTGCTTTGCGGCAAGCCCCGTCAGGGCCGCCCCCTCAGGGCCACCCGGTCAGACGGCGCCGAGGCGCAGCACCGTGGTCGAGCGGAACTTCTCCCCCGGGCGCAGCACCGTCGACGGGTACGCCGGGTGGTGCGGGGAGTCGGGGTGGTGCTGGGTCTCCAGCGCGACGCCCGCGTACGGGCCGTACGCGACGCCGCGGGCGCCGGTGACGGCGCCGTGGAAGCCGTTGGCGGTGTAGACCTGCACGCCGGGCTCGGTGGTCAGGACCTCCAGGGTGCGGCCGCTCGACGGGTCCTCCAGGAACGCGGCGCGGGCCGGGCCGCCGTCCGCCGGGCGCTCGCGCAGCACCCAGTTGTGGTCGAAGCCGTTGGCCGCGGCGACCTGCGGGTGCGGGTCGTCGATGCCCGGGCCGAGCGGCCGGGCGGTGGTGAAGTCGAAGGGCGTGCCGGCCACCGGCTCGTACGGGCCGAGCGGGATCTGCCGGGCGTCGACGGGCGTGTAGTGGTCGGCGTCGACCGTCAGCAGGTGGTCCCGGACGTCGCCGCTGCCCTCACCCGCGAGGTTGAAGTAGGCGTGGTTGGTGAGGTTGACGACGGTGGGCCTGCTGGTCACCGCGTGGTAGTCGATGGTGACGGCGTCCGCGGAGAGCGTGTACTCGACGCTGACGTCGAGGGCGCCGGGGAAGCCCTGGTCGCCGTCGGGGCTGTGGAGCTTCAGCCGGACGCCGCCGGGGATCTCCTCGGCCGTCCAGATCCGGTGCGCGAAGCCGTCCGGGCCGCCGTGCAGGGTGACGCCGTTGCCGGTCGGGGCGATCGGGTGGTCCTCGCCGTCGAGGGTGATCCGGCAGTCCGCGATGCGGTTGGCGTAGCGGCCGACGGTCGTGCCGTAGTGCCGCGCCGCGCCGAGGATCAGCGGCAGCTCGTCGGTGGAGAGCAGGATCTGACCGGGGGTGCCGTCCCGGTCGGGTGCGACCAGGGTGTGCAGGGTCGCGCCGAGCGTGAGCACGCTGGCCTCCAGCGGGCCGTTGCGCAGCGTCCACCGCTCGATCGCCGCTCCCGCTCCGCTGGGCTCGAAGAGCTCCCGCCGTACTTCGGTGGTGGTCTCTGCCGACCCCGCCATGCCCTGCTCCTCACCTGGGCGGCCGAGCCGCCTCACGTCCGCTGACCGTCGATGCGGGCGATCTTGCCGCCCCGGGAGCAGCCTAGCCGGACGCCGCCCCGCCCGGCGGCGGACGGCCTGGCGCGCCCAGGTCGGTCGGCGCGCCGGGGCGAAGGACCGTCAGTGGACGTGCGGCCCGCGCGGGGGCGTACGCCGGGGCGCGTGCGCCGCGACCTCGACGGACCGTCAGCTCTGCGGGTCCTCCGGGTCCTCGGCGCGGCCGAGGGCGGCCGCCAGCCCTTCGGGTCCGGTGCCCGCCTTGCGGTGCACGGCGGCCAGCCGGCGGTGCACCAGGCTCAGCGGCAGCCGGAGGTCGTCGGCGATCCGCTGCGGCGGCAGCCCGCGGACGGCGAGTTCGGCGACCTCCCACTCGTGCTGGCTGAGGGCGTCCTTGGAGAGCGTCCGCAGCCGGTTGGGGCGCAGTCCGGAGGCGGCGAGTTCGCGGCGGGCGCGGGCGACGAGGCCGTCGGCGCCGCACTGCTGGCCCAGTTCCATGCCCTGGTAGAGGTACTCGGCGGCGTCGACCAGCCGGCCGCTGCGGCGCAGCGCGGCACCGAGGTCGATGAGGGCGTGGGCGTGCTCGTAGCCGGCCGGGGACTGGCCGAGCACGGAGACGGCCTCGCTGAGGAGGTCCACGGCGACGTGGCCCTCGGAGACGGCGGCCTGCAGTCGCAGGGCGGTGCCGATCGCGGAGGCGGAGCCGAAGGTGCGGGCGCGGTCGACGGCGTCCTGGGCGACCTTGCGGGCGCCGCCCGGGTCGTCCGGGGCGAGGGCGAGCGCGAGGTGGCCGGCCCAGGGCGCCCAGACGGTGTTGTGCCGCTCGCGGTCCTCCAGCTGTCGGCCGGCGTTCGTGAGTGCGTCGACGGCGCCGGGCAGGTCGCCGCGGGCGAGCAGCAGCTTGCCGTAGAGGGTGGGTGCGTCGGGCAGCACCATGGCGGTCGCGTGGTACGGCGGGGCGAAGCGGTAGTGCTGGGCGAGGTCCCAGGCCTCCTGGACGCGGCCGCGGGCGAGCAGGGTGTCGGCGAGGACGCCGACGATGTCCCACTGCAGCGGGAGGTCGGGGGCGATCCGTTCGGAGATCCGCAGGCCGCGGCGGAGGAAGTCCTCGGCCTCCAGGAGGAAGCCGCGGCGGAAGCGTACGAGGCCCATGAGGAAGTAGGCGAAGCCGCGGTGGGCGCCGCTCCAGCCGGCGACCTCGAACTCCATGATGGCGTCGGAGAAGAGCTTCTCGGCGCGGGCGAGTTCGTCGGTGTAGGTGAGGGTGAGGCCGATGAGGGCGGGGAGTTCGAAGCCCCAGGTGGTGCCCGTCCAGCCGAGGCCGCCGGGCAGCCGGCCGCCGTCGAGGGCCCGGTCGGCGTGCTCGACGGCCTGTGCGGCGGACTCGCCGCGCAGGGTGAGGTCCCAGGCGCGCATGGCCTGGACGGCGCGTGCGGCGCTGTCGTGGCCGGCGAGGGAGGACTCCGCGAGTTCCTTGAGGCGGCGGGAGCGGCCGGGGCCGTCCTCCTCGTCGCGCTGGAAGGCGGCCCACATGAAGTGGGTGGCCTGGAGGCGGAGCCGGCCGGGTCCGGGCGGGGTGCGCTCGGCCTCCTCCTGGCAGATCCGGGCGGCCCGGGTGAGTTCGCCGTTGTGGGCGAGCGCCTCGGAGAGCCGGAAGGTGGCGTCGATCCGCAGGGCGGGGCCGAGGCCGTGCTCCATCTCCAGGGCGAGGGTGAGCTGGTTGACGGTGGAGGCGGGGTCGGTGAGCAGGGCGGAGCAGCCGAGCTCGTAGATCACCTCGGCGCGGATGTCGTCGTCCGGCGGCTCGTTGAGGGCGCGCTCCAGGCAGCGTTTGGCGGCGTCGGGGGCGCCGATGGCGAGGTGTTCCTGGGCTGCCTTGCGCAGCTTGCGCACGATGGCGTAGTCGCCCTCGGCGTGGACCTCCAGGAGGTGCCGGGAGGCGGTGAGCAGGGAGCCTCCGGCGTTCTCGATGGCGGCGGCCGCGATGCCGTGCATGGCGGTCTTGGTGCCGGGCGGCATGGTCAGGTAGATGGAGGTGCCGATGAGGGGGTGGACGAATTCGAGCCGTCCGTTGGGTGCGGCGGTGAGGACGCGCTGGCGGCGGAGCTGCCGCACGGACTCCTCGGCCTGTTCGGGGCCCTGGGCGGAGATGGTGGCGGCCAGGCTCTGCCGGATGTCGGTGCCGAGCAGGGCGGCGGCCCAGGCGAACCGCAGGGTGGTCGGGCCGAGCTTGTCCAGCCAGTGCTGGAGGGTCTCGCCGCGGGCGGCGGCGGCGAGGTCGTGCAGGCGGCGGGCGTTCTCCTCGCTCGGTTCGAGGCCCTGGTCGCGGACCTCGCGCAGGAGCGCCACGATCTCGTACGGGGTGCCGCCGGTGACGGCCCAGACCTGGCGGCAGAAGGAGTCCTCGGCGTCGCTGCCGAGTTCGGCGCGGACGAGGTCGGCGACGGTGTCGGGGGTGAGGCGGCGCAGTTCGTGGCGGTGCTGCGCGATGGACTCGATCTGGTGCCGCAGGCCGTGCGCCGTGTGGTCGAACTCGTCGCGGTAGGCGAGGACGAGCAGCACGGGGAGCTCGCGGGAGCGGACGGCGAAGGAGGCGAGCCAGTTGAGCGACTCCATGTCGGCCCAGTGGAGGTCGTCGACGACCATGACGAGCGGGGCGCGGCGCGGGGCGAGCTGGGTGAAGACGAAGTCGAGGCCGTCGCGGACGCCCTGGGGGTCGAGGGGTTCGAGCTCGTCGGAGGGCGGGACGAGGCCGATGGCGGGGCCGACGATGCCGTACCAACTGCCGAAGACCTCCTCCTTCTCGTCCTCGGAGAGCGAGCCGAGGACCGGCTGGAGGAGCTGGCGCAGGACGCGGAAGGGTTCGTTGCGCTGGCGTTCGCCGCCGCGGGCGAAGAGCACGGTGCATTCGGGCTGCAGCTTGGCCATGCGGCGCACGCGGTGCAGGATCGAGGTCTTGCCCATGCCGCCGTGGCCGGAGTAGAGGAGGACCTCGCCGATCTCGGTGCCGCCGGCGGCGAACTTGCGGCAGAGGCCGATCACGGCCTGCTCGGCGGCGTACACCTCCGCGTCGCGCTCGCGCAGCGTCTCCTCGGTCGGCGGGCCGCTCTGTTCCTGCCCGCCCTGTCCGTGCTGGTCTGCCGACACCGCCGCGCCCTCCGCCTCTTCCGTTCCGTGGTCCGTTCCCGACCCTAGCGCCGTGTGCGCGCCGGTGGGCGGCATTCGCGCAGGCCGGAGCGGGAACGGAGGGTTGAGCGCGGGTGCCCAGGGCAAATGCCCTGGTGCGCCCGACATCTGATGATCCGATCGGGTAATCTGCCCGCCCGGGCGGCACATGTGATCTTCGACAAACCCCGAGCAGTCATCAACAGTCATCAGCAGTCATCGAGGTACCGCACACGCACACGCTCAGCACCGAAACGACAGCCACAGTGCCGGGAGCACGATGTCCGACGACACCTCACTCACCCTTCCCTTCCCACTCCGCCGCAGCCGACACCACGCCCACGCCGCCGACCGCCACCGCACCTGGCTGGACCGCCACCGCGAGCTCGCGGACGTCACCGACGAGGCCGCCTACGGGCACTGGGAGGTGGCCGAACTCGCCGCACTGGGCTACCCCGCCGCCGGACCCGACGAACTCGCCCTGGCCGCCGACCTGCTGGGCTTCTACTTCCTCTTCGACGACCAGTTCGACACCGCGCTCGGACGCCGCCCGACCGAGGTCGCCCGGATCTGCGACCGGCTCACCGACATCCTGCACGGCGCCCTCCCCGACGCCTCGTCGGCCGTCGAACGGGCCTTCGCCGACCTGTGGCGGCGCTCCACCGCCGGCATGCCCGGCCGCTGGAGGGCGCGCGCCGCCACGAACTGGGAGTGGTACTTCGCCAGCCACCCCGCCGAGGCCGCGGGCCGCCTGGCCGGCCGGATCCCCGACCGCGAGGGCTACCTGATCCTCCGCCGCGGGACGGCCGCCATGGAGACCATCTTCGACATGGTCGAACGCCTCGGCGGCTTCACCGTGCCACCGAGCACCTACCACCACCCCGTGCTCCGCCAGATCCGGCAACTCGCCGCAGACATACCGTCGTTCAGCAACGACGTCCGCTCCTACCCGCTGGAGGCGCCGCGCGGCGACGTGTACAACCTGGTGATGATCGTGCAGCGCGAACGCGACTGCCCCCCGGAGGAGGCCTGCGCGATCGTGCTCACCGAGGCGCAGCACATGGTCGACCGGTACACCCGCCTGCTGACCGAACTCCCCTGCGCCTACCGCGAGCTGGAACTCGACGAGGAGCAGAGCCGGACGGCGCAGCAGTACGCCGACGGCATCACCGCCTGGCTGACGGGCTACCTCTACTGGGAGCGGCGCACCGGCCGGTACCGCGCCGGGTGAGACCGCCCGGACGGGTGCCGCGAACGGGGCACTCCGGGCGGGGTGCTCCGCGTGACCGGCGGTACACCCACCGTAGCGGACCGTGCGCGCCGGGACCAGAGCCCCGGGCGCCCCGGGGCGGGAATTCCTGGCGGGCGCGCACCGAAGCGGGCGCGCCCGCCCGCGCACCCTCCCGCTGCGGCACACCCTCCCGCCGCGGCGGCACCCGCCGTGGCGGCGGGGGCGTCACCGGCGCGGGCGGTTCCGGCCGGCCCGGCGGTCAGCGCTCCGCGCGGCTGCGGGCCTCCGCGGCGCGGACGGCGGCCTCGATGCGCTCCTCCGGGATCCGCACGCCGGAGGCGATCCGGCCGCCGACCGCGGCGAGGGCCTCCGCGGCGGTCCGCGCCCACAGGTGCTCGATCAGGACGAGCACGCCGACGGTGCCCGGCTCCAGCAGCCCGGCCGCCTCCTGCGCGTCCTCGGGTCCGATGAGCGGCAGCCCGTGGCCGCCGGCCGCGACCGTCCCGCGGAGGTGTTCCACCTCGCCGACCTCCGCGTAGCCGATCCCGCCGTCGGCGTGCCGCGACACGACGAGCGAGTCGATCACCCGGATGTCGCCGGCGGTCCGCAGCGTGCCGAGCGCCCGGGCCTCCTCGGCGGTGATGACCTCGTGCGGGAACGTCAGGACGATCAGTTCGGCCGGCCCCATCCAGGGCTCCCTTCCGTCGGCGGTTGCCCGCGGCTGCCCCCGGAAGCGGATCAAAGCACAGGTCACGCCCCTCCCCGGGGAGGCGGGGCGCGGACGGCGCACGGCCGCTGGCGGGCGGGCCGACCCCGTGGTCTCTGGAAAGCACGGCACCGTGCCGCCCCTGGACCGAAGGAGCCTCCCGTCATGACCATTCCCGCCGCCAAGCTCTCCCATCCCGCCGTCCGCGCTCTGGTCACCGCCATCAACGGCGGCGACCCGACGGCGTTCTTCGCCGTGCTGACGCCGGACGCGACGATGTCGGACGACGGTGCGGACCGCCCGCTGGCCGCCTGGGCGGACCGTGAGATCTTCTCCTCGCGCGGCCGCATGGAGGTGCAGGCCGAGAAGCAGGGGGGCCTGGCCCTGGTCGCCACCTACCGGAACGACACCTGGGGCGAGATGAGGACCGCCTGGCGGTTCACCGTCGACGGTGAGCGCATCAGCCGCTTCGAGACCGGGCAGGCCTGACCCCGAAAACCCGTGCGAACCGGTTGGTGAAGCGCTTCGACACCAGGTCTGGACACAGCCCATCTGCCTCTCTAAGCTCTCCCGGCAGGACAGCATCGAGCCGCACAGCAGACATCGTCGAAGCGCTTCACCACCGGCGCCCGGCCGTGTCGCGAGATGGAGCACCAGATGGTCACGCTCGCCCAGGTCGCCCGGCACGCCGGGGTGTCCCCGAGCACGGTCTCGTACGTCATCAGCGGCAAGCGGTCCATCTCGCAGGACACCCGGCTGCGGGTGGAGCGCAGTATCGCCGAGCTCGGCTACCACCCGCACGCGGGAGCCCGGGCCCTGGCCAGCAACCGGTCCAACGTGATCGCCCTGATGATCCCGCTGCGCACCGACATGTTCGTGCCGGTGATGATGGAGATCGCGATCGCCATCACCACCACCGCCCGGCGCTACGCCCACGACGTGCTGCTGCTCACCAGCGAGGAGGGGCCGTCGGCGGTGAAGCGGATCGCCGCCAGCGGACTCGCCGACGCGATGATCCTCATGGACGTCGAGCTCGACGACGAACGCATCCCGCTGCTGCGGCAGACCGGCGCGGCCGCCGCACTCATCGGCCTGCCCGCCGACCCGGCCGGGCTCACCTGCGTCGACCTCGACTTCGAGGCCACCGGCGCACTCGCCGCCGACCACCTCGCCGACCTCGGGCACCGTGAGATCGCGCTGATCGGCGCCGCCGAGTCGGTGTACCGCCGGCACACCGGATTCGCCGAACGCACCCTCGCCGGATTCCGGCAGCAGGCCGCCGCTCGCGGCGTCAGCCACCTGCACCGGCCCTGCGGCGCCGGCCACCAGGCCGCCAGCGGCACCCTCTCCCGCATCCTCCAGGAGCGGCCGAACACCACCGGCTTCGTCGTGCAGAACGAGGCCGCCCTGCCCCACCTGCTCAGCCAGCTCCGCCAGTCCGGGCGGGCCGTGCCGGAGGACGTCTCCGTCGTCGCGATCTGTCCGGACGAGGTCGCCCTGCACTCCGCCCCGCAGCTCACCTCCGTCTCCATCCCCGCCCAGGAGATGGGCCGCCGGGCCGTGGAACTCCTCATGGCGCAGGCCGCGGGGGAGGACACCTCCGGGCTCACCCTGCTCAGCCCCACCCTCACCATGAGGGAGAGCAGCGGCCCCGCGCCGCACCGTGCCTGACGCATCGTCGGCCACTCCACCCCACTCCACGAAGCACGAAGACCGCACCACCGGGCTGCTCGCGCGCATCGCCGATCCCCGGGACACCGGGCCCCACCACGCCCGGCCCCCACCGATCCCGCCCGCCGGCGGACCACCCGCCGCCGGCGTGCCCCGCGCTGCCCGCGCGCAACCCCAGGAGCCGTCCGTGAACCACCCTTCGCCCATTGCCCCGCCGGAGAAGCCCGAGGGCCCCGGTGTGCTCCGCGAGAGCGGCGGTGCCCTGGAGTGGCACGGCCATCTGGAGAGCCTGCGGCTGGAGCCCTGGGGCCCGGACGCCGTACGGGTCCGGGCCGTGCGCGGCGGACGCCTGCACCACGACCTGCCCGGCGCACTCGCCGGCGAGGCGCCCGCCTCCCCGCAGGCCGTGGTGAAGAACGAGGGCACCGTCGGGCGCATCGTCAACGGCGCGATCACCGCCGAGATCACCGACCGCGGCATCGTCCGGTTCCTGCGCGCCGACGGCAGCGAGCTCCTCTCCGAGCAGCCCGCGCACTTCTGGTGGCCCGGCGCCCGGCTCTACACCCCCACCGGCAACGGCTACCACCGCCTGGAGCAGCGCTTCGCCGCCTACGACGGCGAGAGGATCTACGGCCTCGGACAGCACCAGCACGGCCTGCTCGACCAGAAGGGCGCCACGATCGACCTCGTGCAGCGCAATGCCGAGGTCACTATCCCCGTGCTGCTCTCCGACCGCGGCTACCTGCTGCTGTGGAACAACCCGGCGATCGGCCGCGTCGAGCTCGCCGTCAACGGCACCCGCTGGGTGGCCGACAGCGCCCGGCAGTTCGACTACTGGATCACCGCCGGCACGCCCGCCGAGACGCTGTCGCGCTACGCCGACGTCACCGGCCACTCCCCCGAACTCCCCGAGTGGGCCACCGGGTTCTGGCAGTGCAAGCTGCGCTACCGCACCCAGGACGAGCTGATGGCCGTCGCCCGCGAGCACAAGCGCCGCGGCCTGCCGCTCTCCGTCATCGTCAACGACTTCTTCCACTGGACCCACCTCGGCGAGTGGAAGCTCGACCCCGCCGAGTGGCCCGACCCGGCCGCGATGGTCCGCGAGCTGGACGAGCTCGGCGTGCGCCTGATGGTCTCCGTCTGGCCGTCCGTCAGCCCCCTCAGCGAGAACCACGCCGAGCTGGAGCGCCGCGGCCTGCTCATCGGCACCGAGTACGGGCCGATGGCGCACGCCGAATGGCCCGACAAGGGCGTCGACTCCACCGTGCAGGTCGCGTTCTACGACGCCACCAACCCCGAGGCCCGCGACTTCCTGTGGGAGCGGATCTCCGAGAACTACCTCGCCCACGGCATCAAGGTCTGGTGGCTGGACGCCTGCGAGCCGGAGATCAACCCCGGCCACCAGGCCAACCTCCGCTACCACGCCGGCCCCGGCCTGGAGGTCGGCAACCTCTACCCGCGCGAGAACGCCCGCACCTTCCACGAGGGCATGCTCGCCGCCGGCGAGACCGAGGTCGTCACCCTCAACCGCTCCTCCTGGGCCGGTGCGCAGCGCTACGGCGCCGCCCTGTGGTCCGGCGACATCGGCACCGACTTCGCCACCCTGCGCGACCAGATCAAGGCCGGCCTCAACGTCATGGTCTCCGGCATCCCGTGGTGGACGACCGACATCGGCGGCTTCCACGGCGGCAACCCCGACGACCCGGCCTACCGCGAGGTCATCGTCCGCTGGTTCCAGTACGGCGCGTTCTGCCCGCTGTTCCGCCTGCACGGCTACCGCGAGCCGTGGATGCCGCTCGGCCCCGAGATGACCGGCGGCCCCAACGAGGTCTGGTCGTACGGCGAGGAGGCGTACGAGATCTTCAGCCACTACCTGCACCTGCGCGAGCGGCTCCGCCCGTACCTGCAGGAGCAGATGCGGCACACCGCGGAGACCGGCGTGCCGCCGATGCGGCCGCTGTTCGTGGAGTTCCCGGACGACCCGGCCGCCTGGGAGGTGCAGGACGAGTTCCTGCTCGGTCCCGACCTGCTGGTCGCCCCGGTCACCGAGGCGGGGGCCCGCTCGCGCACCGTCCACCTGCCGGCCGGCGCCGAATGGCGCTGCGCCTGGACGGGTGAGGTGCACCCCGGCGGCACCACCGTGACCGCCGACGCCCCCATCGACCGGATCCCGCTCTACCTGCGCGACGGCGCCCGGCTGCCGATCTGACCCGGGCATCCCACCCCCTCGTGGCAAGGAGGCCACCATGCACGCGACCACCACCCTGCACGCGCCCACCGCCCTGAACCGTGCCCGCACCCGGCCGGCCGTACGGCCCGCCCCGCAGGCGGCGCTGCCCGCGGCGGCGGCGCCGCACGCCCGGCCCCAGCCCGCGCCGCAGCCGCAGACCCGGCGCCCCGCCACCGGCCTGCTCGCACCGGAGGAGCACCAGCTGCTGCTCCTCCTCGCCGAGGGGCTGCCGCTGGACGCCGTGGCCCGCCGGCTGTCGACGTCCAGCCGCACCCTGCGGCGGCGCATCCGCGTCCTGTGCGACCGCATCGGGGTGCGGACCCCGCTGCAGGCCGCGGTCTGGGCCGCCCGCCGCGGCCTGATCTGACCCGCCGAGTCCCGCCACCCGCCCCGCCCCGCCGGACCGCCCGCCGACCGACCGAGGAGACGCCGTGCCGCTGACCGACCTGCCCCACGAGGAGCTGCTCCGCTACCGCCCCGAGGCGGCCGGACCCGCCGACCTCGACGCCTTCTGGGACGGCACGCTCGCCGGTGCGCGGGCGCACGGCGACGGCGGGGCCCGCGTCACCCCCGTCGCCGGCAGCCTGCTGCGCAGCGTCGACGTGTACGACGTGCGCTTCCCCGGCTTCGGCGGGGAGCCGGTGGCGGCCTGGCTGCTGGTGCCGCGGGGAGCGGAGGGGCGGCGGCCGGCCGTCGTCGAGTACCTCGGCTACAGCCAGGGCCGCGGGCTGCCGGTGGAACGGCTGCTCTTCGCCTCCGCGGGCTACGTCTCCCTGGTCGTGGACAGCCGCGGCCAGGGCCACGACACCCCGGACCCGCACGCGGGCGGCCCCCAGTGGGTCGGCGGGTTCATGACCCGGGGCGTGGAGTCGCCGGAGGGCTACTACTACCGGCGGCTGTACACCGACGCCGTGCGGGCCGTCGACTTCGTCCGCGGCCTGCCGCAGGTCGACCCGGACCGCGTGGTGGTGGCGGGCGGCAGCCAGGGCGGCGCGCTCGCGCTGGCGGCGGCGGCGCTCGCCGGCGGGCTCGTCGCGGCCGCCCTGGTCGACGTGCCGTTCCTGCAGCACATCCGGCGGGCGGTGGAGATCTCCTCCGACGGACCGTACCGGGAGGTCGCCGAGTACCTGCGCCTCCACAGCCGCGGCAGCGTCGAGCAGACGTTCGCCACGCTCGCGTACGCCGACGGCATGCACCTGGCCCCCCGGGCGACCGCGCCCGCGCTCTTCAGCGCGGCGCTGATGGACCCGGTCTGCCCGCCGTCCACGGTCTTCGCCTCGTACCACCGGTACGGCGGGAAGGCCGACATGGAGGTGTGGCCGTTCGGCGACCACGCCGGCGGGCGGTCCTCGCAGCAGCAGCGGCAGCTGGAGTGGCTGCGCGACCACGGCCTGGGGGTGGCGGACTGACGGGCGCGCACCACCCGGGGCGCGGCCGGCGGGCCGGCCGGGGCGTCAGCCGAGGCAGGCGCGGACGGCGGCCATCAGCGTCCGCGAGCGGATGTCGCCCGTCACACCGGGCTGCATGCCGTTGGTGACGTAGCCGAAGCCGATGCCGAGCTCCGGGTCGGCGAAGCCCAGCGAACCGCCGCGCCCCGGGTGGCCGAAGCTCGCCGGCGAGGCCATCGGCGAGGTGCCGCCGTGCCGGAAGAAGCCGTGGCCGAAGGTCGTGTTGACGATCAACACCTTGTCCGGGCCGCTGACCGCGGGGCCCATCGCCTCCTTCAGCACGTCCTGGCCGAACAGCGCGGGCAGCCGCTCCCCCGGCGCGCCGCCGTGCCGGTCGGCGGCGCCGATCAGCGCCGCGTAGAACCGCGCGACCGAGCGGGCCGTGCCGATGCCGCCCGCGCCCGGCACCTCGGCGGCCTGCACCGCCGGGTCGTTCAGGTCGACGGTCGCGCGGACGGCGCCGAACGCCCGCCCGGTCAGCGAGGTCGGGTCCTGGTAGGCGCGGACCACGGCGGCCTTCGGCCGCACCCGCAGGCCGTTCGGGCCCGTCTGCGCGGCCGGCGGCGCGGGCAGGTCGACCAGCCTCCCGACCCGGGGCGCGGCGCCCGCGGGCAGGCCGATCCACAGGTCGAGGCCGAGCGGCCGGGTGATCTCCTCGGCCAGGTAGTGGCCGATGCTGCGCCCGCTCACCCGCCGGACGACCTCGCCGACCAGCCAGCCGAACGTGTACGGGTGGTAGCCGTGCGCGGTGCCCGGCTCCCAGGCGGGGGCCTGCGCGGCGACGGCCGCCGCCGCGGGCTCCCAGGTGAGCAGGTCCTCCAGGCGCAGCGGCACGTCGAGCACGGGCAGCCCGGCCTGGTGCGAGAGCAGCCAGCGGACCGGGATCCGCCCCTTGCCGGCGGCGGCGAACTCCGGCCAGTACGAGGCGACGGGCGCGTCCAGGTCGAGGGCCCCGCGCTGCACGAGGTGCAGCGCGGTGGCGGCGGTGAGGCCCTTGGTGACGGAGCGCAGCACCTGGGCGGTGTCGGCCGTCCACGGCACGGCGGGGGCGGGCCTGCCGCCCACCTCGGGGCGGGCGTCGCCGGCCCACAGGTCGACCACCTTGCGGCCGTCGGCGTACAGCGCGAACGCCGCGCCGAGCTCGCCGTACTCGCGGAAGTTGCGGGCGAAGGCCTCCCGGACGGGCTCGAAGCCCTCCGCCGTCTCGCCCCAGATCTCGACCGCTGTCACGTGCCCGCCCTGCCTTCGCCTCGCCGGTACCCCCCGGTCGAACGATAGTCCGGCAGCCCCGGCGGCGCCGACCCCGGTAGCGTGCTGCACCATGACGAACCCCGCCGAAGAAGTGCTGGACGTGGTCGACGCGCAGGACCGGGTGGTCGGCACCGCCACCCGCGCCGAGGTCTACCGCGACGGCCTCGTCCACCGCTGCGTGTTCATCCTCGTCCGCGACCCGCAGGACCGGATCTTCGTGCACCGCCGCACCGACACCAAGCTCTTCGCCCCCGGCGCGTACGACTGCTTCGTCGGCGGCGTGGTCGGCGCGGGCGAGACGTACGCGCAGGCGGCCGTCCGCGAGGCCGAGGAGGAGCTCGGCGTGCAGGGGGTGCGGCCGGTGCCGCTGTTCAAGTACCTCTACGCGGAGAACGGCCTGTCGTGGTGGTGCGACGTCTACGAGGCCCGTTGGGACGGCCCGGTGCAGCCGCAGGTCGAGGAGGTCGCCTGGCACGGCTGGCTGACCGCGCAGGAGCTCGACGAGCGGCTGGCCGTGTGGGAGTTCGTGTCGGACGGCCGCGAGGCCTACCGCCGCTACCTGGAGCTCCGCCGGTCGTCCTGAGGATCCCACTCGGGGTGCTCGCGGACGGCCCACAGCGGGTCGACGGACCCGGTGCGCATGCCGCGCCGGGCCTCCGGGTCGCGCACCGCCATCCAGACGTGGCCGCCCACCGCGACCGCCACGGCCACCGCCAGCCAGTCGTGGACGAAGGTCGCGCCGGTGCGCCACACCAGCGGCGCGAGGTGGGTGAACCACATCAGCAGCCCGGTGCCGAGCATGACGAGCACCGCACCGGCGATCCACGACGCGTACAGCTTCTGACCGGCGTTGAACTTGCCCGCCGGGCGGTCCCAGGAGCGGCGGCGCACCGCGCGAAGCCACTGCCGGTCGCTCGCGGTGAAGCGGTTGAGCCGCCCCAGGTCGGCGCGCAGCGCCCGGGAGGCGAGGCCGAGCAGCAGCGGCACCGGCAGCATCAGGCCGCACCACTCGTGCACCACGACGACCAGCCGCCGCCGGCCGACCAGTTCGGAGACCGGCGGGTAGTAGAGCACCAGCGCGGTCGCCAGGCAGACCAGCATCAGGCCGGCCGTGGTGCGGTGCACCCACCGCTCGGCGCGGGCGAAGCGGCGGACCCTGCCGCCGTCAGCCGGTGGGGGCATCGTCGCGTCCGTTGGAGCGGCCGACCCAGGCGTCGACGTCATAGCCGTAGTTCTCCCAGTAGCCGGGCCGGACGGTGGGGGTGACGGTGATGCCGGAGAGCCACTTCGCCGACTTGTAGAAGTACATCGGCGCGACGTACAGCCGCACCGGGCCGCCGTGCGCGTGGGTCACCGGCCGGTCCTGCATCTTCACGGCGACCAGGACGTCGTCGCGGCGGGCCTGGTCGAGGGTGAGGCTCTCGGAGTACTCCCCGTCGAAGCAGGTGAAGCGGACGGCCGTGGCGCCGTCCCGTACCCCGGCGAGCTCCAGCAGCCGGCTGAGCCGCACCCCCTCGAAGGGCGTGGCCGGCACCCGCCAGCCGGTGACGCACTGCACGTCGTGCACGATCCGGGTCTGCTCCATCGCCATCAGGTCGGCGAGGCGGTAGGAGGCGGGGCGCTCGACGAGGCCGTCCACCGTCAGCGCGTAGTCGGAGGCGTCGCGGTTCGGCACGGAGGACACCACCGAGTAGTACCGGAAGCCCCCGCCGCCGGGCAGCACACCACTCAGACCGGTCGGGTCGCGGCTGGTCACCGCCTCGACCGCGCGTTGCAGCGAGGGCCCGGCGGCGACGCCGGCCGCGCCGAGGCCCAGCATGCCGAGCACCACGCGGCGCCCGACCGGCGTACCCGTTCCGGAGGATTCGTTCACACCACGATTCGACCACCGTCGCCCGCCCGTGACCAGGGGCGGAGGGTGTCCGTCAGACTTTCGTCAGGTCCTCGGCCGGCCGCGGGGGCGCTTCGGGCCGCTTCCGGGCCGGGCGGACGGGCGGACGGGCGGACGGGCGGACGGGCGGACGGGCGGACGGGCGGGCGGACGGGCGGACGGGCGGACGGGCGGACGATCATGCCGGGGGCCGGGCCTCGGTAGGGTGGCGCCATGGTTTCCCGTACGCCCCCGGCGGCGCCCAGCTCGGAGGAACGGCCCGCCCGCGCCGAGAAGGCCCCGCGCCGCCGCCTCAGCGTCGACGAGCGGCGGGAGCAGCTGATCACGGTGGCCCTGGACCTCTTCAGCCGCCATCCCCCGGAGGACGTGTCGATCGACGACATCGCGGCCGCCGCCGGCGCCTCCCGCCCGCTGGTGTACCACTACTTCCCCGGCAAGCAGGCGATCTACGAGGAGTCGCTGCGCCGGGCGGGCCGCGAGCTCGCCGCCCGCTTCGAGGAGCCCCCCGAGGGCCCGCTCTCCGAACGCCTCCTGCGGGTCATGGACCGCTACCTCGACTTCGTGGAGAGCCACGGCCCCGGCTTCGCGGCCCTGCTGCGCGGCGGCTCGGTGACGTCCGGGCCGGGTACCAGCGCGGTGATCGACGAGGTGCGGCGCGCCGCACAGGAGCAGATCCTGCTGCACCTCGCGCCGGCCGAGCCCAGCCCGGGCGTCCGCCGCACCGTCCGGGCGTGGATCGCCAACGCCGAGATCAGCTCCCTCGACTGGCTCGGCGAACGCGCCGTACCCCGCGAAACCCTGCAGCTGCAGCTGGTGCAGGAGCTGGTCGCCGCACTCGCCCTGACGGCGGCCCGCGAACCGGCGCTCGCCGCGGAGTTCGCGACGTTCCTCGCCGAGGAGCACGCGGACGGGCCGGCCGCCGGCCTGGCCCGCGACCTGCTGGGCCTGCTCGCCGTCGACGGCATGGCCGGGGCCCTGGGCCGCCTCGCCGGCGACGACGCCTCCTGACGGCACCTCCCCCACCGGCCCGGTGCCGCCCGCACGGGCCGTGCCGTCCACCGGGTCTGATAGAAAGTGGACAGATTTTCCACCGAGAGCGAGGGGGCTCGGCGCATGACCCTGGACGGCTTCGCGGGCGCGGAGCGGATCGCGGCCACACTCGACGTACTGGCCGAGACTCTGCTGGACGAACGGTCCACGCACTACCCGCTGGACACGCTGGCGGCCTTCCGCCGTGACGCCCACCCCTCCGCCGACGGGCTGTTCGGCCTGCGCCTCGGCGCCGCCGGGACGGGCCTGCTGACGGTACGCGGGCTCGGCACCGTCGTCTCCGCCGGCCCGGCCCGGCGACCCGGCCCGGCGACCGGTGCGGTCGCCGCCCTGGCCGCCCGCTACGGCGCCGGCCACGTGCGGGGCGTCCCCGTCGGCGGCGGCGCCCCGGTCACCGCGGACGCCTTCCGGCTGCCCGCGGTGCCGCAGGCCGGCGACGCCGCGCAGCGTCCGCCCTTCGCGCGGCCGCTGGCCGCGCTCGCCTCCGAGCGCCCCACCCGCGGACCGGAGGAACTGTCCACCGGCTCCGGCGTGGAGGTGCGCCTGGTCGTACCGTCCGTCTTCCATCCGCTGACCGCGCACGGCGACGACGCGGCCGTGGCCGGCCACCTCGCCGAGGTCGCCGAGGAGCTCTTCGCGGGCAGCGGCCCCGCCGCCCGCCGCGAGTGGTCGGTGATCGCGGCGTCGCTCGCCGCCGGGGCCGCCGAGGCGGGTGTCGTGTTCGCCGGCCTCGCCGCGCTGCGCGCCGCCGACCGCCGCACCCGCGCCTCGCTGACCGTCGCCCTGCACCCCGTGCACGGCCCCGCCGACGAGACCGCCCACCGGCTCGCCGACGCCCGCCCGCACGCCGAGGTGTGGACGGTGCTGCTGCCCGCCGGACCGGCCGCCCTGCTGGTCGAACCGCGCAGCACCGCCGTGCCGGCCCCGCTCGGCGCGGACGGCGCGCAGCAGTGGGTCGCCGGTTCCGTGGTCGAGGCCTTCGTGCCGCTCCCGGACGGTGCCACCACGCTCACCCTCCAGCTCGGCACGGTGCAGGCGGAGGACTGGGAGCTCTACACCGAGGTGTTCGCGCAGGTGCTGCTGAGCGTCCAGCTCGGCTGGGACGGCGTCGCCGGCACTCGGCCCGCCGCACCGGCCCAGGTGCAGGCGCCCGCCCCCGTGCCCGCCCCCGTGCCCCCGCCGCAGCCCGTCGCGGAGCAGCCGTACGCCCCGGCGCAGGCCGCCCCGGCGATGCCCCCGATGCCGCCCGCACCGCCCGTCGCGCCCGCACCGCCGGCCGTACCCGCCGTGCCCGCACCCGCCGTGCCGGTACCGGCCGTACCACCCGTGCCGGTGGCCGCCGTCGCGGAGCCCGCGCCGGAGAGGCCCAAGGGCACGCCGGTCCGCGTCCCGCCGCCAGACTTCAACCCCTTCGCCCCGCCCGCCCCCGCCCCTGCCGCACCCGCGGCGGAGGAGCAGGGTGCGGCGCCCGGGGCCGGCAAGGGCACGCCGGTGCGCGTACCCCCGCCGGACTTCAACCCCTTCGCCCCGCCCGCCCCGACCGGCGGCGCAGCGGCCCCGGCGGCGCCCGCACCCGTGCCGGTGGCGGCGGCTCCCGCCCCGGCCACGGCCGACCCGTTCGGCACGGTGGTCGCCAACGCGCCGCTCGACCCGTTCGGCACCGTGACCACCGCCCCGGCGGCAGCGGCGCCGACGCCTCGGCCTGTGGCCGCACCCGTCCCGGTGGCGGCGGCTCCTGCGCCGGCCGGGCCCGGCAAGGGCACGCCGGTGCGCGTACCCCCGCCGGACTTCAACCCCTTCGCCCCGCCCGCCCCCACCCCTGCCGCACCCGCGGCGGAGGAGGCGGAGGAGCAGGGTGCGGCGCCCGGCAAGGGCACGCCGGTCCGCGTACCCCCGCCGGACTTCAACCCCTTCGCACCGCCCGCCCCGACGTCGGCCGCGCCTGCCGCACCCGCCGCGGAGCAGGCCGCACCGGAGGCGCCCCCGGCGTACCACCCCTTCGGCTGAGGCCGACGGAGCACGCCCCGGCGACGGCCGGGCGGGACGAGTGCCCTGCGCACCGTCCCGCCCGGCCGTCGGCCGTTCCGGGCACCACCGCCACCCGCCGCCGCCTCGTCCGCGGCTGCCGAGGTCCGATCGGTGTCGACGATCCGTCACGTCTCCGTCACTGCGCGATGGTCCAGACCTATTGCCCTTCCGTCCGGAGGTCCCTACGCTCCCGGACAGGACCTCCGCGGCAACCCGACGGCCCCGGGGACCCGGCTCCGCCGCGCCGTCGCGGTCGGAGCCCTGCACCTGGCACCTTCCCCACAGGTCGCGGAGCCCTGGTCCGGTGACGGTCCGGCGTGCTCCCGGACAGGAGCTCACACCCATGCGCAGACGTCGGTTCCGCCTCCCGCTGCTCGCCGCGGGAACCCTGCTCGCACCGTTCCTCGCGGTCGCGCTCCCCGCCACCGCGGCCCACGCCGCCGGTGCGACCGCCACCTTCACCAAGGACCAGGACTGGGGCACCGGTTACGGTGGCAGCTACACCATCACCAACGGCAGCACGGCCCCGATCAACGGCTGGACGCTCGAGTTCGACCTGCCCACCGGCAACACCGTGGGCTCGCTGTGGAACGCGACCTACACCACCGCCGCCTCGCACGTCACCGTGAAGAACCCGAGCTGGCAGCCGGTCATCGCCGTCGGCGCCTCGTACAACTTCGGCTTCAACATCGCCTACTCGGGCGCGTACGCGCCGCTCGCCAACTGCAAGCTCAACGGCAGCCCGTGCAGCGGCGGCGGCGGGGGCGACACCACCGCACCCACCGCACCCGGCGGCCTGACGGGCGCGCTCAGCGGCACCAACGGTGCGGCGCTCACCTGGACGGCCTCCAGCGACAACGTCGGCGTGGCCGGCTACGACGTGCTGGAGGGCACCACCAAGCGGGCCACCGTGACCGGCGCCTCGGCCACCGTCACCGGTCTCGCGGCGGGCGCGCACAGCTTCACCGTCGTCGCCTTCGACGCCGCGGGCAACCGCTCGACCCCGGCAGGTCCGGTCACCGTGACCGTGCCGACCGGCACCGACACCCAGGCGCCGACCGCTCCCGGCACGCCCCTCGCCACGGGCGCCACGTCGAGCTCGGTCTCGCTCACCTGGGGAGCGGCCACGGACAACGTCGGGGTGACCGCCTACGACGTGTACAACGGCGGCACGATCGCCACCACCGTGAGCGGCACCTCGGCCACCGTCGGCGGCCTCGCCGCCGACACCGCCTACACCTTCACGGTGAAGGCCAGGGACGCCGCCGGCAACACCTCCCCGGCCTCCAACGCGGTCGCCGCCCGCACCCAGAAGGGCGGCGGGGGCAGCGCCGGCCTGAAGATCGGCTACTTCACGCAGTGGTCGATCTACTCGCGCGGCTACAGCGTGAAGCAGCTGGAGACCTCCGGCAGCGCCGCGAAGCTCACCACGCTGAACTACGCGTTCGCCAACATCCACCCGACGACCAAGCAGTGCTTCCTCACCAACAAGGCGGCCGGCAACGACTCCGACCCGAACGCCGGTGACGGCGCGGGCGACGCCTGGGCCGACTTCGGCAAGGGCTGGGACGCGGGCACCTCCGTGGCCGGCACCACCGACACCTGGGACCAGCCGCTGGCCGGCAACTTCAACCAGCTCAAGCAGCTGAAGGCCAAGCACCCTGACCTGAAGATCCAGATCTCGCTCGGCGGCTGGTCGTACAGCAAGTGGTTCTCCGACGCGGCCTCCACCGACGCCTCCCGCAAGGCGCTGGTGAGCTCCTGCATCGACATGTACATCAAGGGCAACCTGCCGGTCGTCGACGGCCGCGGCGGCGCAGGCTCGGCCGCCGGCATCTTCGACGGCATCGACCTCGACTGGGAGTGGCCCAACTCCGACGGGCACCTCGGCAACGTCTTCAAGCCCGCCGACAAGGCCAACTACACGCTGCTGGCACAGGAGTTCCGCCGCCAGCTGGACGCGCTCGGCACCACCAACGGCAAGCACTACACGCTGAGCGCCTTCCTGCCGGCCGACCCGGCGAAGATCTCGGCGGGCATCGACATCCCCGGCCTGTTCGGCGCCTTCGACTTCGCCACCATCCAGGGCTACGACTACCACGGCGCGTGGGAGCCGACCACCAACCAGCAGTCCGCGCTGACCCTCCCGGCCGGTGACCCCAGTGCCGCCGACCGCCGGTTCAGCTCCGAGATCGCCATCAACGCCTACGTCGGCGGCGGCGCCCCGAAGAGCAAGCTGACCCTCGGCATCCCGTTCTACGGACGCGGCTGGCAGGGCGTGCCGCGCGGCACCACCAACGGCCTGTTCCAGACCTCCACCGGCGCCGCACCCGGCACCTACGAGGCCGGGTACGAGGACTACCACAAGCTCAAGGAGATGGCCGCGAGCGGCGGTTACACCGTCTACCGCGACCCGGTGGCCGGTCACGCGTACATCTACAACGGGAACGTCCTCTACACCTACGACGACCCCACGGAGATCGCCCGCAAGACCGCGTGGATCAAGGCACAGGGGCTGGCGGGGGCCATGATCTGGTCCTTCGACGGCGACACCGCCGGCGGCGAACTCATGACCGCGGTGGACAACGGCCTGAAGTAGCAAGCCCGTTCACCGGCGTCACAGCCGGTGTCGCGGTCGGCGAAACGGTCGGCGAAACGGCCTGCGCCACAACTGGTGTCACGGCCGGTGTCACGGCCGGTCTCACACGCGGCGTGCCAGATGCACCGCATCGGGCACGCCGCGTGCGACCGCCACCTCCAGGGTGTGCACGTCGGCGAAGCCCGCCGCCCGCAGCGCGTCCTCGAAGGCCGCGGACGGCTTCGCGCTCCACACCGCCAGCACCCCGCCGGGGTTGAGCCGCCGGCGGGCGGCGGCCAGCCCCGCCGGGCCGTACAGGCCGTCGTTGGCCTCGTCCACCGTCCAGTCCGGCCCGTTGTCGATGTCGAGGCAGAGCGCGTCGTACGACGGGCCCGCCCCCGCCAGGTGGGCGACCAGGTCGGCGTGCAGCACCACCACCCGCGGATCGTCCAGCGCCCCGGCGGAGTACGCGGCGAGCGGCCCGGTCCGGTGCCAGTCGATCACCGCGCCCTCCCGCTCCACGACCGCGACGGCACCCCAGCGCGGTTCGGCCGCCGCGTACGCGAGCGAGAAGCCCACCCCCAGGCCGCCGATGAGCACCGCGGGCCGCGGGACGTCCAGCCGGTCCAGGGCCGCCTGCACGAGGAGCCGCTCGGAACGGCCGTCCGCGGTGTCCATCAGGAAGCAGCCGTTGGCGATGATCTCCAGGTGCCCGCCGCGGCGCCGCAGCACCACCTCACCGTACGGGCCCTCGCGCCGGTCCAGCGTGACGGGGGCGTTGTCGGCTGCATCCCTGACGGGCAGCTGGGTCATCGGACGGCACCTCGCGGAAGTTCAGGTCGTGTCCAGCCGACCTTAACCGGCCGCGACGCACCGGGGCACTCCGAATACCCGGCGTGGCACCGACTGCCCTCCCGGCAGCGCCCCTTGACGCCCCGACAGGTCGGGGCGCAGCCCCCGCGCCGGGCTGCACGGCGGCACGGCCGACGGTGAGGTCGGTGTCCGGAGCACGTGCAGGTCGCCGCAGTACTCGTCGACGCCGTAGTGCTCGCTGACGCCGCAGTGCTCGCTGACGCCGCGGAGTTCGACGAGCGGCGGGGCGGCGGGGCTCATCGGTCCCGGCGGCCCTTGAGCAGCCAGCCGAGCACCCCGCCGGCCAGCAGGGTGGCCAGCAGGGCGATCCACAGCGGGGCCGTCACGGTGAACACCCAGAACTGGATCTTCACCTTGTCGAGGTTGGCGAAGAGGAACCAGACCGCGAGCACCACGAGGACGCCGATGGCGATGTAGCGGGTCGGCACGCCCGCGATGTCGCCCCGCAGCCTGCCGTCCTTCGGACCGCCCGTCGTACCGCCGGAGGAACCACCCGATGTCTTGGTCACTCTGCCAGTCTGCGCCGGTACGGCACGGTTTTCCGGTATTGCGCCGCCCGGGTCGGACCGGGCGGCGCAACCCGGCCGTCCGCGTGGCGGGCCGCGGCCCGCCGCACCCCGGCCGTGACGGCCCGGCCGGGGTGCGGCCCGCGCCGGGGTGCGGCCCGCGCCGGGGTGCGGCCCGCGCCGGTCTCAGCGCTCGTCGCGCCACGACCTCCACAGCGCCGCGTAGGCGCCGTCGGCCGCGACCAGCTCGGGGTGGCTGCCGTACTCGCTGATCCGGCCCTGCTCGACGACGGCGATCACGTCCGCGTCGTGCGCGGTGTGCAGGCGGTGGGCGATCGCGATGACCGTCCGCCCGTCCAGCACGCGGGCGAGCGAGCGCTCCAGGTGCCGGGCGGCGCGCGGGTCGAGCAGCGAGGTCGCCTCATCCAGGACGAGGGTGTGCGGGTCGGCCAGGACGAGCCGGGCCAGCGCGAGCTGCTGGGCCTGGGCCGGGGTCAGTGCGGTGCCGCCCGCGCCGACCTCGGTGTCCAGGCCCTCCGGCAGGGCGTCGGCCCACTCCTCGGCGTCGACGGCGGCGAGCGCGGCGCGCAGTTCGGTGTCGTCCGCGTCCGGCCGGGCGAGCCGCAGATTGTCGCGCAGCGTGCCGACGAAGACGTGGTGCTCCTGGTTGACCAGGGCCACCTCGGCGCGGACCCGCTCGGGGGGCATGGCGGCGAGTTCGGCGCCGCCGAGGGTCACCCGGCCGCGGCCCGGGGCGTAGATGCCCGCGAGGAGCCGTCCGAGCGTCGACTTGCCCGCGCCGGACGGGCCGACCAGGGCCACCCGGGTGCCGGGGGCGACGTCGAGGCTGATGCCGTGCAGCACGTCGGCGCCCTCGCGGTAGCCGAAGCGCACCTCCTCGGCGGTGACGCGCCGGCCGTCCGGGTGGAGCGACCCGTCGGTGTCCGGGTCCTCGACCTCGCGCACGCCGACCAGCCGCGCCAGCGAGGCCTGGCCGATCTGCAGCTCGTCGTACCAGCGCAGGATCAGGTCGACGGGGTGCACGAGCGCCTGGGCGTAGAGCACGCCGGCGGTGAGCCGGCCGACGTCGATCCAGCCGTGCACGGCGAAGACGCCGCCGAGGGTGAGGGTGCCGAGCACGGCGAGTGCGTACGTCGCGTCGACCGTGGGGAACCAGACCGAGCGCAGCCAGAGCGTGTAGCGCTCCCACGCCGTCCACTCGCCGATCTTGCGGTCGGTCAGCCGGATCCGGGCGTCCCCGAGGCGGAGCGCCTCGACGGTGCGCCCGGCGTCGACGGTCTCGGCGAGCACGGTGTTGACCGCGGCGTACCCGGCCGACTCGGCCCGGTAGGACTGGGGGGCGCGCCGGAAGTACCAGCGGGAGCCGGCGAGCAGCAGCGGCAGGCCGATCAGGGAGGTGGCGGCGAGCAGCGGCGAGGTGATCAGGAGCGCGCCGAGGACGAGGACGACGGAGACCACGGCGACGGCGAGCTCGGGGACGGCCTCGCGGACGGATTTGGCGAGCCGGTCGATGTCGGTGGTGCCGCGGGAGACGAGGTCGCCGGTGCCTGCGCGTTCGAGGACGCCGGGCGGCAGGGCGACCGAGCGGACGAGGAAGTCCTCGCGGAGGTCGGCGAGGACCTCCTCGCCGAGGATGCTGCCGCGCAGCCGTGACAGCCCCATGAAGACGGACTGCACGACGAGCGCGCCGAGGTACCAGGTGACGGCGCCGGGGATGCGGTCGGCGGCGGTGCCGTCGGCGAGCGAGTCCACGAGGGAGCCGAGCACCCACGGGCCGACGAGGCCGGCCACGGTGGCCACGGAGTGCAGGGCGACGACGGTGGTGAAGCCGAGCCGGTGGCGGCGGCCGAGCAGCCGCACGTAGGCGCGGACGGTGGCCGGGCCGGCCACCGGGAGCATGGTGGCCGGTCCCTGCTCCTGGGTGCTGGGGGGCTTCAGCCCTCCTGGGATGCGCATACCGCCTCCTCGGGGGTGCGGCCGGTCGCCGGGGCGCCGGGGGTGGGGGTGGGGTCGTCCTCGCGGGTGACGACGGCGCGGTACCGCGGTTCGTCGGCCATCAGGTCGCGGTGGGTGCCGTCGGCGACGACCCGGCCGTCCTGGATCAGCACGACGGTGTCGGCCTGGTCGAGCAGCAGCGGGCTGGTCGCGAGGACGACGGTGGTGCGTCCGCCGCGCAGTTTGCGCAGGCCGGCGGCGATCCTGGACTCGGTGTGCGCGTCGACGGCGCTGGTGGGTTCGTCCATGACGAGCACCGGCGGGTCGGCCACGAGGGCGCGGGCCAGGGCGAGCCGCTGGCGCTGGCCGCCGGAGAGGGAGCGCCCGCGTTCGGTGATGCGGGCGCGCATGGGGTCGCCGTCGCACTCGGGCGAGCCGTCGACGAGGGCGTCGAGGACGTCCTCCGCGCGGGCGGCGGCGAGGGCGTCGGCGAGGTCGACGCGGCCGGCGCCGGGTACGTCGAGGAGTTCGGCGAGCGTGCCGGAGAGCAGCACGGGCTCCTTGTCGTGGACGAGGACGGCGGTGCGGGCGTCGGCCAGCGGGACGCGGTCGAGCGGGGTGCCGCCGAGCCGGACGGACGGCGTGGGCTGCTCGCCGTCGGCCCGTGGCACGTGGCCGCCGAGGCGGGCGGCGAGCGTGCCGGCGAAGTCCGGGTCGCCGCAGACGACGGCGGTGAGCCGCCCGGCGCGGGCGGTCAGCCCGGTCAGCGGGTCGTGGAGGTCGGACCGCTCGGGGCGGGTGAGGGCGGCGTCGGCGGCGGCGGTGTCCGCGGTACGCCGGAGCGCGAGGACGCGGGTGGCCCGGCCGGCGGAGACCCGGGCGACGGACCAGGCGTGGGCGGCCTCGCCGAGGATGCGCAGCGGCGCGGCGA
This sequence comes from Kitasatospora sp. NBC_01539, assembly GCF_045040525.1. Taxonomy (NCBI): domain Bacteria; kingdom Bacillati; phylum Actinomycetota; class Actinomycetes; order Kitasatosporales; family Streptomycetaceae; genus Kitasatospora; species Kitasatospora sp. NBC_01539. The sequence goes on along the minus strand of NZ_CP109390.1, from coordinate 6,757,660 downwards.
GGAAGGCGGTCGCTCCGTACACGGCGACGAGTTCGCCGATGGCGAGCTGTCCGGTGGCGGCGAGGTGGGCGCCGTACCAGGTGACGCCGACGACGAAGAGGCCGGGCAGGAGGACCTGCTGGGCCTGCATGAGGGACCAGATGCGGGCGGCGCGGACGGCGGCGCCGCGCACCTTCTGGGAGGCGGCGCGGTAGCGGTCGAGGAAGAGCTTCTCGCCGCCGATGCCACGCAGGACGCGCAGGCCGGCGACGGTGTCGGCGGCGAGTTCGGTGGCCTTGCCTCCGAGGGCGCGCTGCTCGGCGTAGCGGCGTTCGAAGGGGCCGAGCAGCGGCCAGACGGACGCGGCGAGGACGGGGACGCCGAGCAGGACGGCGCTGCCGAGGAGGGGCTGCCGGACGAGTACGACGAGGCTGACGCCGAGCCAGACGATGACGGCGGCCCGGACGCGGGCGGTGAGCTCCACGTACCAGCCGATCTTCTCGACGTCGCCGCTGCTGACGGCGACGATCTCGCCGGTGGCGATGCGGCTGGAGAGGCCGGCGCCGAGGCGGGAGGCCTGCCGGGCGACGAGCTGGCGGACGTGGGCGGCGCAGGTGATCCAGTTCCAGACGGCCTGGCGGTGCAGGAGCACGGTGCCGGTGGCCTGGACGGCGGCGAGGAGGACGGCGAGGGCCGCGGCCCGCAGGATCGCGTCGGTGTCGCCGTCGACGGCGCCCTGGATGCCGAGGCCGAGGGCGAGCGGCAGGGCGGCCTGGCAGCCCATCTCCAGGACGCCCCAGCAGGTGGCGAGCACCTGGCCGCGTCGCTGGGAGCGGGAGAGCCAGCGCAGGAAGCCCAGCGGGGTGGTGAGGTCGGGACTGCCGGGGTCGTGCAGCGGCAGGGGTGTGAGCGGCATGACGCTCCGTTACGGGTGGTACGGGACAGGGGGCGCGCGGGCCCGGGTCGCGGGCGCGGCTTGGGGCCCGGCGGCGGGTGCTGCGGCCTGGGCGGGGAGGAGGCGGGACGGCGGGGGGACCGCTCGGGGGAGGCGGGGCGCCCGGCCGCTCGGAGGCGGAGTTCAGGACATCATGGTCACCGAGCGTGCCCGCTCGGCAGCGGCCCGCGCAACAGGTTTTCCGCCCGGCCCGAGGGGTTCCGGCCACGGTGCGGTGCGGTGCGGTGCGTGCGGCGCGGCGCGTGCGGGCGGCGCTGCGCGTGCGGGGTGAAGGCGTGGAGCGCGCCCGGTGAATACGGGGTGGGGGGCCGGGGCGGGTTCACCGGTCCGGAAGGATTTCCCTCCGTCCGGGAATGATCCTCCGGTGTCGGAAGTTGGGCGCTTGCGGAAGCCGTCGGACGACCAGGAGGGCACCCCTTCCCGTGAGCACCATTCCCACTGTCACGCTCAACAACGGCGCGGTGATCCCGCAGCTCGGGTTCGGCGTCTGGCAGGTCCCGGACGCGGAGGCGGCGCCGGCCGTCGGCGCGGCGATCGAGGCGGGTTACCGCTCGATCGACACCGCGTCCGTCTACGAGAACGAGACCGGCACGGGCACGGCGATCGCCGAGTCGGGCGTCGCCCGCGAGGAGCTGTTCGTCACCACCAAGCTGTGGAACTCGGGCACCGTGGACTGGTCCGGCCGCCGGGGCCGGGACGCCGTGCTCCGCGCGTTCGACGAATCGCTGGCCAAGCTGGGCCTGGACCACGTCGACCTGTACCTCATCCACTGGCCGCGGCCGGTGCACGGCACGTTCGGCAACGTGTGGAAGGCGTTCGAGGAGCTGGCCGCGGACGGCCGCGCCCGCTCGGTCGGCGTCTCGAACTTCGGCCCGCAGCAGCTGGAGGTGCTGCTGCAGGAGAGCGCGGTGGTGCCGGTGCTCAACCAGGTCGAGCTGCACCCGTACTTCCCGCAGCGCGAGCTGCGGGCCTTCCACGACGAGCACGGCATCGCGACCGAGGCGTGGAGCCCGCTCGGCCAGGGCGGGGCGCTGCTGGGCGAGCCGGCGCTGGCACGGATCGCGGAGAAGCACGGCCGCACGGCGGCCCAGGTGGTGCTGCGCTGGCACCTGCAGAGCAACGTGATCGCGATCCCGAAGTCGGTGACGCCGTCGCGGATCAAGGAGAACATCGACGTGGCCGGCTTCGAGCTGGACGCCGACGACCTCGCGGCGATCGACGGGATCGCGAACGGCGGCCGGATCGGCCCGGACCCGCAGTCCTTCGACTGGAACTGACCGCGCGGTGCCGCGGTGCGTCCGCGGCACGACCGAGGGCCGCCACCCCGCACAGGTGACGGCCCTCGGGCAGGGACCGGGCGAGCCCGTCCGTGCCGAATCGTTACGCCTCGTCGGCCAGTCGTGCCGTCTTGGCGAGCAGCACCAGGGCGGCCTGGTGCTCGTGCGGCTCCAGCGGCCCGAGCAGCAGTTCCTGCACCTCCCGCACTCCGGAGGCGGAGCGGTGGAGCAGCTCCTGTCCGGCGGGCGAGAGCGAGAGCAGGTTGCGGCGCCCGTCGGACGGGTCGCGGCGGCGCAGGACGAGACCGCGCCGGACGAGCCGGCTGACCATCTCGGCCATGGTGGCCTTGTCGAGCGAGGCGAGCTCGCCGACCGTTCGCTGGTCCGCACCCGGCTCCGATTCGAGCGCGTCCAGCACCGCATACTGGGGCGCGGTCAGCTCGACGCCGACCTTCTCGGACCAGAGCTTGGTGTGCACCTGCTGTGCCACCCTGATGAGGTAGCCGATCGCGCGCTGCGCGTCCAGCAGCGGTCGGGCGTCGGTCAGTGCCGCGACCGCAGCCGGCTCCAGGCGGGCTATCCTGGCCATGACCCGGACGATTTCGATCTGTTCGTCGGGTGTGAGCGGCTCGAAGAGCGTCCGCTGGACGCGGACGACCCCTCCGGTCGCCTCACGGACCGCCTGGGCCCCGTTCTGCGACAGGGCCAGCAGCTTGCGCCGGCCGTCCGCCGGATCGCGGCGGCGCAGCACCAGGCCGCGCCGTACCAGTCGGGCCACCATCTCGGCCATCGTCGCCTTGTCCAGCGACGCCCGTTCGCCGACGGTGCGCTGGTCGGCACCGGGCTCCAGGGCGAGCGCGAGGAGCACGGCGAACTGCGGAGCCGTGAGGTCGGCTCCGACGTGCTCGGACCACAAGCGGGTGTGCACCTGCTGGGCCACGCGGATGAGGTGTCCGGGCGACTGCTGCAGTCGTCCGGCCACGCGGGTTGTCGGGATCTCCCCCAGCACCATGAAATCCGTCCCGGTGTCACGCTCGGTGTGTGTGGGACACCCGAGCGGGGCAGTAACGGCGAGTAAGCGACCTGCTGTGTGGGAGGGCGCGCCAGCCGTGCAGCCGGTGGCTGCTGGCGCACACTATACAAACGGTCGAGCCGCCCTGGCAGGCAGGGGCTGATAGTAGTCGCATGTTCGGCAAAGTTGGCATATTTCCGCCATCTGTCGGGCCCACGACAGGACGTGTTTCGCCCGTCCGGCCGCACCGCCGCCTTCACCCTGCGTCACCTGCGACTCTTCACCCTGGCCCGGAAGGCTACCCGCCGGTAGGGTGTTTGCCCAGCACGCTGTGTACCACCTTTCACCCCGGGCCCGCTCCGGGGAGCTCTCGGGTCGGCACCGCTCTCGGGGCCGCCCGTCCACCCTCCGAGAGAGACGAGTACGAGCATGACCGAGCAGTCCAGCACCGTCCGGGTCGCGATCGTCACGGGCGCCGCCCGCGGCATCGGCGCGGCGACCGCGCTCCGGCTGGCGGCGGACGGCTACGCCGTCGCGGTCGTCGACCTGGAGGAGTCGGCCGGCAAGCAGACCGTGGACGCGATCGTCGCCGCGGGCGGCCGGGCGCTCGCCGTCGGCGCCGACGTCTCCGACGCCGGCCAGGTGCAGGCCGCCGTCGACCGGATCGCCGCCGAACTCGGCACCCCCGTGGTGCTCGTGAACAACGCCGGGGTGCTCCGCGACAACCTGCTGTTCAAGATGTCGGAGTCCGACTGGGACACCGTCATGAACGTCCACCTCAAGGGCGCGTTCCTGATGACCCGTGCGGTGCAGAAGCACATGGTGGACGCCGGGTTCGGACGGATCGTCAACCTCTCCTCCTCGTCCGCGCAGGGCAACCGCGGCCAGGCCAACTACTCGGCCGCCAAGGCCGGTCTGCAGGGCTTCACCAAGACCCTGGCGATCGAGCTCGGCAAGTTCGGCATCACGGCCAACGCCGTCGCGCCGGGCTTCATCGCCACCGACATGACGGCCGCCACCGCGGCCCGCGTCGGCATGGAGTTCGAGGCGTTCAAGCAGGCCGCCGCCACCCAGATCCCGGTCAACCGGGTCGGCACGCCGGACGACATCGCCCACACCATCTCCTTCTTCGCCAGCGAGGGCGCCGGCTTCGTCTCCGGCCAGGTCGTGTACGTCGCCGGTGGGCCGCTGGACTGACCTGCCGGCCGGCGGGGTCTTCACCGGCCGGGCGCAGGCCCTCCACCGGTCCGATCCGGTACCCGCCCGGGAGTCGCCCGGGAGTCGCAGTGCGATCAGCCCCTCCGAGGGTCCACACTCGGTAGCAGACGTCCGCCGCCCCTCGGCGGGGCGGCGGAGACGGAACCGGTCGGGTCCGTTCACGGCCCGGGCCGGTACTCGCACACCCGGAGGTCTACATGTCCGAGTCCACTGACAGCCGATCGATGCCCACCCCGGACCATCTGCTGCACACCGGGGCCGAACACCCCGTCGACCCCGAGGACCTCGTGATGGCCTCCGGCCGCACGCCCACCCCGGAGCTGATCGAGAAGGCCCGGCAGGACCTCCAGAAGTACGGACGGGTCGCCGTGGAGCGCCTGCTCCCCTGAGCACGGGCCGTGCCGCCCGAGGGGCCCCGCGACAGCGCGGGGCCCCTCGGCGTTCCACCGCCCGGCCGGAGCAGCGGGGACCTGCGGGTAGGGTCGTGGGGTGCGTGCCTCCACCCGACCCTCCCCCGGCCTGCGGGCCGAGCCCGTTCTCCCGGCCGCTCCGCGGCGCCCGGCGGACCGGCTCCGTCTGCTGCTCGTCGGCGTGACCGCCCTGGTCTACGCCGTGGTGATCGTCGGGGTGCTGGCCGACACCGCGCTGGTGCGGCTCGACTGGTCGCTCGAACTGCTGAAGCCGTACAAGCGCTGGCCGGAGGTGCGGCCGCTGCTCGACGTGTGGATCGTCGCGGGGCAGCGCGGGCCGTCGGCGGTCGCGGCGTGCCTGTGGCTGGGCTGGCGCTCGTACCGGACGCGCACCGTGCGGCCGCTGGTGGTGATGGGTGCCGCGCTGCTGCTGCTCAACATCACGGTCGGCGGCGTCAAGATCCTCACCGGTCGGCTGGGCCCGCACTACGCCCACTACATCGACGCCCCCGAGCTCTTCGCGGGCGGCACGATCTTCCCGTCCGGGCACACCGCGAACGCCGTGGTGACCTGGGGCGTGCTGGCGTACCTCGCGGTGCGGTGGCGGCGCACCGGGGCGGCGCTGGCCGCACTGACCGCGGCCTCGATCGGCCTGACCACCGTCTACCTGGGCACCCACTGGATCTCCGACGTGGTCGCCGGGTGGGCCGCCGGCCTGCTGGTGCTGCTCGCCCTGCCCTGGACGGAGCCGCTGGTGGACGCCGTGGACCGGTGGGTCACCGCGCTCTACCACGGACCCGCACGGTCGCGCGGCGGCGTCTCCGCGTCGTAGGCGCGGGCCGACCGGCCCGCCGGCCCGTCGGCCCGTCGGCCTCGATCCGGCCGGTGCGATCGCCGCGACCACGGCCGCCGTCCCGGGCCTAGGCTGGAGGCCTGGAACGTGAGGCGGGGCCGGAGGTGAGTGGTGTGCGGACGGTGAGAACACCCCGGTACTGGCGCAGCGGCACCGAGCCGGCCACCGCGCGCAGCGACCTGAAGCTGAGGTTCCTGCTGTCGGTGCTGTTCCTGCCGGTGTTCGCGCTGATGACGGCGGGCTTCGCGGTCTGGGCCGCCCGGAGCAGCAGCACGGACGTGCCGAGCGGCGGCACGCTGGTGGTCTTCGCGGTGTGCTGCGGCGTGCTGACGCTGCTGGCCGCGGCCGATCTGTGGGTGGTGGTCCGCCGGCGCCGGACGGAGCTCTGAGCGGAGTGGGTGGTGGTCCGCCGGCGGAGCCGTACGGCCGGCCCCGCCGGCGGTCCGGCCGTCAGCCCTCGCGCCGCCCGTCGACCTGGCGCGGCACGCCGAGCGGGTTGGCGTCGTGGAGTTCGGGCGGCAGCAGCGCCTCGGGGGCGTTCTGGTAGCTGACCGGGCGCAGCCAGCGTTCGATGGCGGTGGCGCCGACCGAGGTCGAGGTGGAGGTGGTCGCCGGGTAGGGGCCGCCGTGCTGCATGGCGGGGGCGACGGTGACGCCGGTGGGCCAGCCGTCGACGACGAGCCGGCCGGCCAGCGGTACGAGGCGCTGGAGGAGGGCGGCGGTCTCGGGGCCGCGTTCGTCGGCGGCGAGCTGGACGGTGGCGGTGAGGTTGCCGTCGAGCCGGGCGAGGACGTCCTCCAGCTCGGCCGCGTCGCGGTAGCGGACGAGGACGGTGACGGGGCCGAAGCACTCCTCCAGCAGCAGCTCGGTGAGCCGGTCGGCGGGGACGGCGAGGATGCCGGGCCGGACGGCGAGCGGCGCCTGCTCGGTGGGCTCCGCGCCGGCGGCGAGCAGCACCTCGACGCCGGGCCGGGCGGCGCGCTCGCGGACGCCGTCGAGGAAGGCGGTGCGCATGCGGGGGTCGAGCAGGGCGCCGGCGGGGGCCTGGGCGGCCGTGTCGACGAGGGCCTTCTCGACGGCGCCGTCGCCCGCCGGGACGAGGACCAGTCCGGGCTTCACGCAGAACTGGCCGTTCCCGAGGGTGAAGGACGCGGCCAGGCCGGCGCCGATCTCCTCGGCGCGGGTGGCGGCGGCGCGTTCGGTGACCACGACGGGGTTGAGGCTGCCGAGCTCGCCGTGGAACGGGATCGGGCGGGGCCGGGCGGCGGCGATGTCGTACAGTGCGCGGCCGCCGCGGACGGAGCCGGTGAAGCCGGCGGCGGCGGTGAGCGGGTGCCGGACGAGGGCGGGGCCGGCGCCGAAGCCGTGCACGACGGCGAGGACGTCGGCGGGCAGCCCGACGGAGACGGCGGCCTCGCGGACGAGCCGGGCGGCGAGCTCGCTGGTGGCGGGGTGGTCGGGGTGGGCCTTGACGACGACGGGGCAGCCCGCGGCGAGCGCGCTGGCGGTGTCGCCGCCGGCGACGGAGAAGGCCAGCGGGAAGTTGCTGGCCGCGAAGACGGCGACGACGCCGAGCGGGAGCTTCATCCGGCGCAGGTCGGGGCGGCCGAGGGCGGGGTCGGCGTGGTCGATGATGACGCCGAGGTGGGCGCCGTCGGCGATCTGGTCGGCGAAGGCGCGGAGCTGGTAGGTGGTGCGGGCGAGTTCGCCGGTGAGCCGGGCGGGGCCGAGGGCGGTCTCGGCGTCGGCGGTGGCGGTGATCTCGTCGGCGGCGGCGTCGAGCCGGTCGGCGGCGGCGCGCAGGAGGGCGATCCGGCGGGCTCGGTCGGCGAGGGCGGGGGCTGCCGCGGCGGCGGCCCGTACGACGGCATCGACCTCGGCGGAGCCCGCCTCGGTGGCGACCTGACCGCGGTCCTCACCGGTCCGTGGGTCGACGGAGAGGACGGGCGAGGGCTGGACGTCGTCGGTGTGCACGCGGGCCTCCTCTGTGCGGTGCGGGTCCGGTAGCGTCCGCTCCGCGAGGGTGCGACGCGGGTTCTGTCCCCACATCACGCATCTGTTCAGTATGCTGAACGTCATACGACTATTTGAACTCGCGGGACGATACGCCGCGTGACGGAAGGGGTCAAGGCCATGCCCTCGCCGAACGACGCCGCCAACGGCGGCGGTGCCCAGGTCAAGTCCGCGGTCCGCACCGTGGAGTTGCTGGAGTACTTCGCCGGGAACACCGGCATGCACAGCCTCGCGGAGGTGCAGGAGCAGACCGGCTATCCCAAATCCAGCCTGTACATGCTGCTGCGCACCCTCGTCGAACTGGGCTGGGTGGAGACCGACGCCACCGGCACCCGCTACGGCATCGGCGTGCGCGCCCTGCTCGTGGGCAGCTCCTACATCGACGGCGACGAAGCCGTCGCCGCGGCACGGCCCACGCTGGACCGCATCGCCGACGACACCGGCGAGACCATCCACCTCGCCCGGCTGGACGGCACCAGCGTGGTGTACCTGGCGACCCGCCAGTCGCAGCACAGCCTGCGGCCCTTCACCCGGATCGGCCGGCGGCTGCCGGCGTACTGCACCTCGCACGGCAAGGCCCTGCTGGCCACGCACACCGACGAGCAGATCCGCCGGCTGCTGCCGGAGAAGCTGGAGCCGCTGACCGAGCACTCGCACACCGACCGCGAGCAGCTCATCGAGGAGCTGCACCGGATCCGCGAGCTGGGCTACGCGGTCGACCGCGAGGAGAACACGCTGGGCGTCCGGTGCTTCGGCGTGGCGGTCCCGTACCGCCACCCGGCCCGTGACGCGATCAGCGTCTCGGTGCCGGTGGCCCGGCTGACGCCCGGGCGGGAGCAGATGATCCGCGACGCCCTGATGGACGCACGGGACCGCCTCACGCTGGCCACCCGGCACCTCTGAGCCCCGGCCGGCACCCCCTCGGGCCCGCCTGCGCGCCCCGCACCTCCCCGGTGCGGGGCGCGTTCGCGTGCGCCCGCAGGGGGCATTGACAGCACACGGGCAGCCTCCTAGTGTCCCGGCCATGGATGCGACCACCGTTCATGTATTTGAATGCTGAGGTGTGTGTCGCCCTCTCCGGGCCCCGGCACGCCCCCACAGCGCCGGGGCCCCCGGCCATCGGAGCCCGCCATGCCCACCCGCCGAACCGTCCTGCTCGCCTCCGCCGGATCCCTGATCGGCGCCGGCGCCACCGCCTCCCCCGCCGCCGCCCGGCCCGCCCGCACCGCCTGGGGCTGCTACGGCTCGCCCGCCGACCGCCTCGACTCCCGCACCCTCTACGTGGACCCGGCCGGCACCGGCGACTTCGCCACCGTGCAGGACGCCGTCTCCGCCACCCCCACCGGCACCACCGCGGCGACCGGGTGGACGCTCGTGCTCGCCCCCGGCACCTACCGCGAGACGGTCACGGTGCCGTCCTCCCGGCCCTTCCTCACCCTGCTCGGCGGCAGCCGCCGCGCCCGCGACACGGTCGTCGTGTACGACAACGCGGCCGGCACCGCCAAGCCCGGAGGCGGCACGTACGGCACCACGGGCAGCGCCAGCGTCACCCTGCAGGCCGAGGGGTTCACCGCCCGCGACGTCACCTTCGCCAACGACTGGCTGCGCGCCGACCATCCCGGGGTCACCGGCACGCAGGCCGTCGCCGTCAAGGTCACCGGCGACCGCTCGGCCTTCCACCACTGCCGCTTCCTCGGCCACCAGGACACGCTGTACGCGGACACCGCCTCGCTCGCCACCACCGCCCGGCAGTACTTCGAGCACTGCTACGTCGAGGGCGACGTCGACTTCGTCTTCGGCCGTGCGACCGCGGTGTTCGAGCACTGCGTGCTGCGCACCCTGGACCGCCCCGACACCGCCTTCACCCCGCAGGGGTTCGTCTTCGCGCCCAGCACCGCCCGGGCCACCGCGCACGGCTTCCTCGCCGTCCGCTGCACCGTCGAGAGCACCGCACCAGACGGCGCGTACTGCCTCGCCCGCCCGTGGGTGCCGAGCAGTGACCCGACGGCCTGGCCGATGCTGACCGTCCGCCAGTCGTACCTCGGCGCGGGGATCGACGCCGTCGCGCCGTACACCGACATGGCCGCGGCCCACCCGTGGCAGCAGCAGCGCTTCGCCGAGTTCGCCGACGAGGGCCCCGGCGCCGTGATCACCGTGCCCGCCAACCGCCCCCAGCTGACCCGCACCCAGGCCGCCCTGCACACCCGGGAGAGCTACCTCCTCGGTGCGGACGCCTGGCAGCCCTGGCGCTAGGAGAGACCGACCATGACCGAACTGACCCGCCGCACCCTCGCCCGGGCCGCCGCGGCCGCCCCGCTGCTGGCCGCCGCCGCGGTCGCCGCAGGGGCCGGACCGGCCGCCGCCGCACCGCGCCGCCGCACCACCGTCTTCGTCGCCGGCGACTCCACCGCCTCCGTCTACCCGGAGAGCGCGGCGCCGCGGGCCGGCTGGGGGCAGGCGCTGCCGGTGTTCGCCACGCCGCGCCTGGCCGTCGACGACCGGGCGCTCTCCGGGGCGAGTTCGAAGTCGTTCGCCGACCTCGGCCTGCTCGACGGCATCCTCGTCGACCTGCGGCCCGGCGACAGGCTCCTGATCTCCTTCGGGCACAACGACGAGAAGACCTCCGACCCGGACCGCGGCACCGACCCGGCCACCACGTACCCGCAGTACCTGCGGCGCTACCTGGACGGCGCCCGGCAGCGCGGCGCCCTCCCCGTGCTCGTGACCTCCGTGGAACGGCGCCGCTTCGACGCGGACGGCAACGCCCTCGCCTCGCACGGCGCCTACCCGCAGGCCGTACGCGACCTGGCCGCGGCGGAGGGGGTACCGCTGATCGACCTCCAGGCGCTGAGCCTGGCGCTCTGGCAGCGCCTGGGACCGGACGGCACCCGGGCGTACTTCCTCTGGCTGGCGGCCGGGGCCGCGCACTACCCGGACGGGGTGGCGGACAACACGCACTTCCAGGCGCACGGCGCGATCGAGGTGGCGCGGCTGGTCGCGGACGAGCTGCACCGGCGGCACCTGGTGCCGCCGGGCTCGCTGTGCGGGCTGCACGCCCCGGTGGCGGACGACCGGCTGGTGTGGCCGGCGGCGATCTGAGCCCCGGTGACCGCCGCGCGGGCTCAGGCCAGCAGCGCCCGGATCGCCGCGAGGTCGGCGTCGGAGGCCAGCCCCGCGTGGTAGAGCCGTAGTTCGTCGGCCTCCGGCACGAACGCCGGGGCGCCGCCGCCCATACCGGCGACGACCGGCAGGTTGGCCGCCAGCACGCTGCCCGGCCGCCGGTGCGGCGCGGCGAGCGGCAGGGTGCGGCCGGGTTCGGGCAGCACGAGCCCGTCCGCGAGCGCGAGCACCCGGGCGGCGTCCACGCCCGGGTTGGGGCCGCTGCGGTGCACCAGCGGGTCGCCGTGCAGCAGGATGCGGAAGCCGGGCGGCGCGGCGGCCCGGACGGCGCCGACCGCCGCCTGCTGGAACGCGAGCGCGGCGGCCGTGCGGTGGGCCAGCGCGGCGGCCGCGGGCCCGGCGCCGAGCAGCGTCTCGACGCGGCCCCACTCGTCCGCGGCCTCCGGTTCGGCCCCGCCGCGCCAGAGCGGTTCGAGTGCCGCCCGCACGGCCTTCCGCAGTCCGGCGGCGTGCTCGCCGTAGCCGCGGGTGCAGACGTCGCAGAAGCAGAGCGACATGAGGAACTGGCCGGCCTGGCCGAGCGGCACCCCGGCGATCTTGTCGTGGGCGTGCAGGTGCGCCAGCCCGTACCAGCCGCAGGACTCCAGTTCGGTGCCGGCCGTGCCGGGGCGCACCGCCGCCTCGGCCGCCAGGTCGGCGGCGTACTCGACGACCTCGGGCCGCGCGACGCAGGGCGCCCACGGGTAGTGCTCGCCGTAGGCGTTCTGCACGGTGCTGCCCGGATGCTCCTCGCCCAGACGCGAGTTGTGCGCGAGGACGACCCAGGTGTGCACCTCGATCCCGGCGCGGCGCAGGGCGTCGGCGGCCTCGCCGAACGGGTCGGCGGAGTCCAGCCAGCCCTGCGCGTACGGGCGCAGCGCGCGGCCGCGCCAGCGCTGCGGGGAGGCGGGGTAGTAGACGGCGGAGTGGCGGGCGGTGACGATGCGCCGTTCGGGGTGACGGGGGGTCAGGGCCCGGGTGGAGTGGTAGGCGGAGGCGAGGGTGACCCGGTCGAGGCCGAGCCCGGCGAGGCGCGCTGCGGCGTGCGGGTCGCCGAGCACGTCCCAGGGGTAGAGGAAGGCGGAGGTGCGCACGGCGGCTCCGGGGTGAGGGGCGCCCGGTCCTTCGGACCGGGCGCCGGGGTCGGCGGGGGGTCGGTCAGATCAGGGTGCGGCCGTGCTTGACGAGGGCGGCGAGCTGCTCGACGTGCTCGGGGGCGGGCTCGGTGAGCGGCGGGCGGACGGGGCCGACGTCCAGGCCGTCGAGTCGCACGCCGGCCTTGACCAGGGAGACGGCGTAGCCGGAGCCCTGCGCTCGGAGTTCGACGAGCGGACGGAAGAAGCCGTCGAGCAGGCGGTTGACCGTGTCGTCGTCGCCGCCGTTGAGCGCGCGGTGGAAGGCGAGCGCGATGTCGGGGGCGAAGCAGAAGACGGCGGAGGAGTAGAGGGTGACGCCGATGCCGCGGTAGGCGAGGCCGGTGAGCTCCGCGGTCGGCAGGCCGTTGAAGTAGCGGAACGGCAGGCCGGGGCGGGCGGTGCGGACGGCGCTGACGATGCGCTGCATGCGGTCGAGGTCGCCGATGCCGTCCTTGAAGCCGACGATGTTGTCGATCGCGGCGAGTCGCACGACGGTCTCGGGGTCGATCACGGCGTTGTCGCGCGCGTAGACGATGATCTCCAGCCGGGTGGCGGCGGCGATGGCGCCGTAGTGGCGCAGCAGCCCTTCCTGGGAGGGCTTGACCAGGTAGGGGGGCAGGGCCAGCACGCCGTCGGCGCCGGCGCGTTCGGCGCGGCGCAGGAAGTCGAGGGCGAGGGCGGTGCCGTGGCCCACTCCGGCCACGACGGGGACGGCCCCGGCGGTTTCCTCGACCGCGGCGGCGATGACAGCCTCGTACTCGTCGAGGCCGAGCGCGTGGTACTCGCCGGTGCCGCAGGCGGCGAAGACCGCGGCGGCGCCGTCGTCCAGGCGTGCGCGGACATGGGCGCGGAAGGCGTCGAGGTCGACGGTGCCGTCCGGCGCGTAGGGGGTGACGGGGAAGAAGAGGAGGCCGTCGAGGCGGTCGACGAGCGGGGTGCGGTCAGCAGGCATGGGGGTCGCTCTCCAGAGAGGGGCGGCAGAGGGGCGGGGTGCGCGGACGGTACGGCACCTCTCGACAGCGTTATACATCATCATGACCCCAGTCCACATCCATGAACGTCGAGATCGATGCAAGCGGCCTCTACTCTGCCATCGCACGGTCCCGCAGGAGGGGTTGACGCCAAGAGATGGCAAACCTAGGGTGTCCACACCTGTGAACGACGTCCACGAGCATGGAGCTCACGTTCCACCGCCGAGGCCTGGCGCCCGTTCCACCCCACCCATCTGCCCCTGACTTTGCCCCCGGCAGAGAGGAGGCGAGCTCAAGCGTGGCTCTCGCCGGCACTCCCACCCACCGCGGCGCCCGACTGCGACGGGCTCTCACGCCGTACACGCTCATCGCCCCGACGGTCCTGCTGCTGGCGGTCTTCCTGGTCGTCCCCGTCGGCAGCGTCGTCTACTACGCCCTGCAGCACCACGTCGTCAACGAGCCCTACGACGACGCCTTCGTCGGCCTGGACAACTTCCGCCGGATGTTCGCCGACACGCAGTTCTGGCAGAGCCTGGCCTTCTCCGCGAAGTGGGTGTTCGCCGAGGTCGTCCTGCAACTGCTGCTCGGCCTGGGCCTCGCCCTCATCGTCAACGAGACGTTCATCGGCCGGGCGATGGCCCGCGCGCTGGTCTTCTCCCCCTGGGCGGTCTCCGGCGTGCTGACCACCAGCATCTGGATGCTGCTCTACAACCCGGCCACCGGTGTCTTCCACTACCTCGGGGAGGCCGGCATCGGCGACAGCGCCACGTCCGTCCTCGGCAATCCGGGCACCGTCTTCTCGGCCGCCGTGGTCGCCGAACTCTGGCGCGGCGTCCCCTTCTTCGCCATCCTCATCCTCGCCGACCTGCAGTCCGTGCCGAAGGAGCTCTACGAGGCGGCCTCCATGGACGGTGCCGGCCGGATCCGCAGCTTCTTCCACGTCACCCTGCCGCACCTGCGGGACGCCATCGTGCTGGCCACCCTGCTGCGCTCGGTGTGGGAGTTCAACAACGTCGACCTGCTCTACACCCTCACCAACGGCGGCCCGGCCGGCGCGACCACCAGCCTCCCGCTGTACGTCGCCCAACTCGCCCGCAAGTCGTACGACTTCGGATACGGCTCGGCCCTCACCACGGCGGCCTTCGTGATCCTGCTCTTCTGCTCGGTCCTCTACCTGCGGCTCAGCAGATTCGGCGGCGGGAAGTGACGGCGTCCGCGATGACCACCCCCGACCTGGAGCCCGCCCCCGTGACCACCGCAGCCCTGCCGGCCGGCGCCCGCACCGCCGCCGCACCCGTCCGACGCCCCGGCGGCATCGGCGGCCGGACCGCCCGGATCTTCCTGCCGCTCGGCCTCTACCTGTTGTTCACCGTCGTGCCGTTCTACTGGATGCTGCTCTTCGCGCTCCGCCCCGCCGGCTCCACCTCGCTCCTGCCCTGGCCCGTGACCACCGCGCACTTCGAGACAGTGTGGAACGGCATGGGCTTCAGCACGTACTTCCGCAACAGCGTGTGGATCGCCCTGGTCACCCTGGTGTTCGTCACGTTCTTCGCCCTGATGGGCGGGTACGCGCTGGCCCGGTTCGAGTTCCGCGGCCGCAAGGTGTTCATGCTCGCGCTGCTGTGCACGCAGTTCGTGCCGGGCGCGATGATGCTGATCCCGCTGTTCAACATCTTCCAGACCTTCGACCTGATCAACTCCCGCTGGAGCCTGATCATCGCCGAGACCACCTTCCAACTGCCGCTCGCCATGATCCTCATGAGCGGCTTCGTGAAGAACGTCCCGGTCGAGCTGGAGGAGTCGGCGATGGTCGACGGCTGCGGCCGGATCCGCGCCTTCCTCGCCGTCGTGCTGCCGCTCCTGCGGCCGGGCATCGTCGCCGTCGGCTCGTTCGCCTTCATCGGCAGCTGGAACAACTTCCTGTTCGCGCTGATGTTCCTCAACGACCCCGAGCTGCAGACCGTGCCGGTCGGCCTGCAGACCACCATCGGCGAGAACACCGTCGACTTCGGCGCGCTCGCCGCGGGCGGCGTGGTCGCGGCCGTCCCCGTGGTGCTGGTCTTCGCCGTCGTCCAGAAGTACCTCGTCCAGGGCATGAGCGCCGGCGCCGTCAAGGGCTGAACCCGCTGCCAGGACCACCCCCGAGCAATCCCCCGTCTCCCGACAGGAATCCGCCATGAGCCGCACCCTGCGCACCACCGCCGCCGCCCTCGCCGCCCTCGGCCTGCTGACCGCGTGTTCCTCGTCCGGCTCCTCCTCGGACGGCGCCGGCGGCAAGGTCACGATCACCTACTGGGACAACAACGCCGGCCCGGCCAGAACGCCGCTGATGCAGCACCTCATCGACGAGTTCGAGAAGGCCCACCCGACCATCACCGTCAAGTACGTGGGCGTCACCAGCTCGGAGATCTCCGAGAAGTACAACACCGCCGTCGCCTCGAACTCCACGCCGGACATCGGCGGCGTCACCACCGCCCTGCTCGCCTCCCTCACCGCGCAGAAGGCCCTCGCGCCGCTCGACGACCTGTACGCGAAGAGCACGCTCAACGGCAAGCTGTCGGAGAACTTCCTGACCATCTCGAAGAGCGCCGCGGGCGGCAAGGGCCTGTTCCAGCTGCCGTCCTCCGGCAACCAGGACGTCATCTGGTACCGCGCCGACAAGTTCAAGGCCGCCGGCATCGCGACCCCGAAGACCTGGGACGAGCTGTTCGCCGCCGCCACCACGCTCACCGACCGGTCGAAGAACCAGTACGGCTTCACCATCCGCGGCGGCGCCGGCTCCGGCTTCCAGGTGCTCTCCGAGGCGTACGCCTACTCCGGCGTCGACGCGATGTTCGACGCGAGCGGCAGGTCCACCGTCGACGACCCGAAGAACGTCGCCCTGATCGAGAAGATCGCCGCGCAGTACAAGGCCACCACCCCGGAGGCCGACGTCTCCAACGCCTACCCGCAGATGCTCGCGCAGTTCCAGGCCAACCAGGTGATGATGGTCCACCACAACCTGGGCTCCACCAAGGACGTGAAGACCGCGCTCGGCGACAAGGTCGCCGGCATGCTGCTGCCCGCGGGCCCGGCCGGCACCTCGATCCTCGCCAACCCGGTCGACGGCTTCGGCCTCTTCAAGAACAGCAAGCACCAGGCGGAGGCCTGGACGTTCATGGAGTTCCTCGACTCCCACGACTCCAACAGCTACTGGAACGAGAACGTCGGCCAGATCCCCGCCAACACCGAGGCGTACGCCGACGAGTGGTACACCAAGTCGGGCATCACCAAGCAGGCCGGCGACGCGCTCAACTCCACCAGCATCAAGATCGTCCAGCCGCCCGTCTACCTGCCGCAGTACTCGAAGATCACCAAGACCGACGCCGAGCCCAACTTCCAGAAGGTGCTGCTCGGCAAGATGTCCGCGGCCGACTTCGCGAAGTCGATCGCCGACGCGTTCACCAAGGCCCAGGAGACCTACAAGGCGAAGAACGGCTGACCATGACCGCGACCATCGAACGCATCGAGCTGTCGGTCTTCACGACCACCGCCGCCACCACCGTCGACGCGCACGGCCACCGCCACCCCGCCCCCGCCCACGAGGTCCGCGAGGCCCTCCTCACCGTCACCGACACCGACGGGGCCTGCGGCCGGGTCCTGGCGCAGCCCGACCACCTGCGGCCCGCCGTCCTCGACAAATACATCCGCCCCGCCCTGCTCGGGCAGGACCCGCTGGACCGCGAGCGCCTCTGGACGTCCCTCGCCCGCAAGCAGCGCGGCGCGCACGGCGGCCTCACCGACCGGGCGATCGGCTTCGTCGACCTCGCCCTGTGGGACCTCGCCGGGCACCGCCTCGGCCTGCCCGTCTGGAAGCTGCTCGGCGGCGCCCGCAGCGCGATACCCGCCTACGCCTCCACCATGTGCGGCGACGAGATCCCGGGCGGCCTCGCCACCCCCGCCGACTACGCGGCCTTCGCCGTGCAGCTCGTCGAACGCGGCTACCGCGCCATCAAGCTGCACACCTGGATGCCGCCGGTCGCCGGCGCCCCGTCCGTCGCCCTCGACATCGCGGCCTGCACCGCCGTCCGCGACGCCGTCGGCCCCGACGTCGAGCTGATGCTCGACGCCAACCACTGGTACTCCCGCACCGAGGCCCTCAGGCTCGGCCGCGCCCTCCAGGAGCTCGGCTACCACTGGTTCGAGGAGCCGATGGAGGAGGCGTCCATCGCCTCGTACCGCTGGCTCGCCGACCAGCTCGACATCGCCGTCATCGGCCCCGAGACCGCCTGGGGCAAGAACTTCACCCGCGCCGAGTGGGTCACCTCCGGCGCGTGCGACATCCTGCGCACCGGCACCACCGACGTCGGCGGCATCACCCCGGCCGTCCGCACCCTGCACCTCGCCGAGGCCTTCAACATGGAGTGCGAGGTGCACGGCAACGGCTCCGGCAACCTCTCCCTCCTCGGCGCCACGACGAACGGCCGCTGGTACGAACGCGGTCTGCTCCATCCGCACACCGACTTCGACGCCGTTCCGCCCCACCTGCACTCGATCGTCGACGCGATGGACGAGCATGGCATCGTCCGGTTCCCCGACCGGCCGGGCCTGGGTGACGACTTCGACCTGGACCACATCAAGCGCCACACGATCACGACGGAATGACGATGTCTCAGACCATCCTCCTCACCGGGGCCGCCGGCGGTGTCGGCAGCCTGCTGCGCCACCTCCTGCCCGCCTTCGGCTACAAGCTGCGCCTGGCCGACCTCGCCCCGCTGCCGGGCGAGGACGACGCGCACACCTTCGACCTGCGCGACGCCGGCGCCGTCCGCGAGGCCGTCCGCGGCGTGGACGCGATCGTCCACCTCGGCGGCATCTCGCTGGAGGACACGTTCGCGAACATCCTCGGCGCCAACATCGAGGGCAGCTACCACGTCTACGAGGCCGCCCGGCTGGAGGGCGTGCAGCGGGTCGTCTTCGCGAGCTCCAACCACGCCGTCGGCTTCACCCCGCTGGAGGGCGCCGGCCCCGGCGGCAAGGGGCTGATCGGTACGGCCATACCGCCCCGGCCCGACACCTACTACGGCCTGTCCAAGGTCTTCGGCGAGAGCCTGGCCCAGCTCTACGCCGACAAGTACGGCATCACCACGGTGTCGATCCGGATCGGCTCGTGCTTCCCCAAGCCCCGCTCGACCCGGATGCTCTCCACCTGGCTGAGCCCCGCCGACTGCGCCCGGCTGGTGCACGCGTCGCTCACCGCCCCGGTCGACGGCCACACCGTCGTCAACGGCATCAGCGCCAACACCCGCGCCTGGTGGGACCTCGCCCCGGCCCGCGCGCTCGGCTACGAGCCGCAGGACGACGCCGAGGAGTACGCCGCCGAGGTGATCGCGGAGCACGGCGAGCTGCCGCCGGACGGTGTCGACGCCCGGCTGCTGGGCGGCGGCTTCACCACGGTCGAACCGCCGCGCTGAGCACCGCCGGTGCGGGGAGAGGCGGCGGCCTCCCCCCGCACCGGCGTCACCGGCGTCACCGGTTCGAGACGGCCTGTTTGACCAGGGTGCGGCCGAAGTCCCACATGAGCCCGCTGCCGCGGTGGGCGTCGTCCATCACCTCGGTGAAGGCGTCGACGAACCGGTCGACCTCCTTCTCGGTGATGATCAGCGGCGGGATCAGCTTGATGACCTCCAGGTGGTCGCCGGAGACCTGGGTCAGGATGCGGTGCTTCTGCAGCAGCGGCACCACCACCATCTGGGCGAACAGTCCCTTGCGTGCGGCCTGCAGCGCCGTCCAGCCGGTGCGCAGCTTCAGCGACTTGGGCCGGCCGAACTCGATGCCGATCATCAGCCCGCGGCCGCGGACATCGGCCAGCAGCTCGTACCTGTCGGTCAGCGCCGCCAGCCGGGCCCGGAGGAGGTCGCCGATCCGGCGGGCGTTCTCGACGACCTGCTCGTCCTGCACGACCTGGAGGGTGGCGAGACCGGCGGCCATCGCCTGGGCGTTGGAGCCGAAGCTCGCCGAGTGCACGAGCACCCGGTCCATCGAGGAGTACACCTTCTCGAAGATCCAGCTCTTGCCGAGGGTCGCGCCGACCGGCACGTAGCCGCCGGAGAGCGCCTTGGCCGCGCAGACGAGGTCGGGGCGCACGCCCTCCTCGTGCTGGTAGGCGAAGAACGTGCCGGTGCGGCCGATGCCGGTCTGCACCTCGTCGCAGATCAGCAGCGCCTTGTGGGCGTGCAGCAGCTCCTGGGCGGCGAGCAGCCAGCCGGGCGGGGTCTCGTGCACGCCCTTGCCCTGGATCGGCTCGACGATCAGCGCGGCCACGTCGCCCTTCCTCAGCTCCCGCTCCAGCGCGGCGAGGTCGCCGAGCGGAACGGCGGTGTCGGGGAGCAGCGGGTCGAAGCCCTTGCGGAAGCCGCTCTCGCCGTTGACGGAGAGCGCGCCGGCGGTGAGGCCGTGGAAGGCGTGGTCGCAGTAGAGGACGCGGGGCCGGCCGGTGGCGTACCGGGCGAACTTGAGTGCCGTCTCGACCGCCTCGGTGCCGCTGTTGCCGAAGAACACCCGGTCGAGGCCGGGGGCGTGGGCGACGAGCCGCTCGGCGAGCAGGCCGGGCAGCGGCGGGCAGTCGAAGCGGGTGAGGTCGGGCAGGTCGAGGTCCATGACCTGCCGGAGGGCGTCGCGGACGACGGGGTGGTGCCGGCCGAGGGCGAAGATGCCGAAGCCGGCGAGCATGTCGAGGTAGTCGTTGCCGTCGGCGTCGTAGAAGTACGCGCCCCGGGCCCGCTCGTAGGTGCGGTCGAAGCCGATGGTGTGCAGCATCCGGGGCAGCTGCGGGTTGAGGTGACGGGCGTGCAGCTCGTACCGCTCGGCGCCGCGGTCGGCGAGCAGGGCGGCGAGGTCGAGTCCCCCGGTGGGGCGGTCAGCCGGCATTGTGCGGGTTCGCTCCTCTGATCGGCAGCAGCTGCTTGGCGAAGACGGCGGTCTGGGCGGCGACACCGGTGCCGGTGAGCCCGATCTCCTCCAGGATCTCACCGCGGCCGGCGTGGGCGAGGAACTCCTGCGGGATGCCGAGGTCGCGCAGCGGGGTGTCGACGTCGGCGTCGCGCAGGGCCTGGGCGATCGCGGAGCCGACGCCGCCGGTGCGGCCGTTGTCCTCGACGGTGACGACGAGCCGGTGGGCGGCGGCCAGGGTGACGAGGGCGGGGTCGACCGGCTTGACCCAGCGCGGGTCGACGACGGTGGCGCTGAAGCCCTCGGCGAGGAGCAGGGCGGCGGCGTCGAGGCAGGCGGGGGCCATCGCGCCGACGGCGACGAGCAGGATGTCGGGGGTGGGGCCGGTGCGCTGCAGCACGTCGACGCCGCCGACGCGCTCGATGGCGGGGACGCCCGGTCCGAGCTCGCCCTTGGGGAAGCGCAGGACGGTGGGGGCGTCGCCGACCTCGACGGCCTCGCGGAGCTGGGTGCGGAGCTGCTCGGCGTCGCGCGGGGCGGCGAGCCGCAGGCCGGGCACGAGCTGGAGGATCGACATGTCCCACATGCCGTTGTGGGAGGCGCCGTCGTTGCCGGTGACGCCGGCCCGGTCGAGGACGAGGGTGACGCCGAGGCGGTGCAGGGCGACGTCCATGAGCACCTGGTCGAAGGCGCGGTTGAGGAAGGTCGCGTAGACGGCGACGACCGGGTGGAGGCCGCCGGTGGCGAGGCCGGCCGCGCTGGCGACGGCGTGCTGCTCGGCGATGCCGACGTCGAAGGTGCGCTCGGGGAAGGCCTGGGCGAACGGTCCGAGGCCGACGGGCTGCAACATGGCGGCGGTGACGGCGACGACGTCGGGGCGGTCGGTGCCGAGCTCGACCATCTCGGCGCCGAAGGCCGAGGTCCAGGACTGTCCGGCGGCGGGCGAGACGGGCAGGCAGGTGTACGGGTCCATGGCGCCGACGGCGTGGAAGCGGTCGGCCTCGTCCTGCTCGGCGGGCCGGTAGCCGTGGCCCTTGCGGGTGATGCAGTGGACGATGACGGGCCCGCCGAAGTGCCGGGCGCGGCGCAGGGCCTGTTCGACCGCGGCGATGTCGTGCCCGTCGACGGGTCCGACGTACTTGAGGCCGAGGTCCTCGAACATGCCCTGCGGGGCGAAGGCGTCCTTGAAGCCCTTCTTGGCGCCGTGCAGGGCGCCGAAGATGGGCTGGCCGACGATCGGGGTGCGTTGCAGGGCCTCCTTGCCCCAGGCGAGGAAGCGCTCGTAGCCGCGGGTGGTGCGCAGGGTGGCGAGGTGGTGGGCGAGGCCGCCGATGGTCGGCGAGTAGGAGCGTTCGTTGTCGTTGACGACGATGACGAGGGGGCGGTCGTCGGCCTCGGCGATGTTGTTGAGCGCCTCCCAGGCCATGCCGCCGGTGAGGGCGCCGTCGCCGACGACGGCGACGGTGTGCCGGCCGGTCGCGCCGAGCAGTTGGTTGGCCTTGGCGATGCCGTCGGCGTAGCCGAGCGCGGTGGAGGCGTGGGAGTTCTCGATGAGGTCGTGGTCGGACTCGGCGCGGGAGGGGTAGCCGGAGAGCCCTCCCCTGGCTCGCAGCCGGCTGAAGTCCTGGCGTCCGGTGAGCAGCTTGTGCACGTACGCCTGGTGGCCGGTGTCCCAGAGGATGCGGTCGCGTGGGGAGTCGAAGACGCGGTGCACCGCGATGGTGAGTTCGACGACGCCGAGGTTGGGGCCGAGGTGTCCGCCCGTTCGGGTGACGGCGTCGATCAGGAAGTCCCGGATCTCGTCGGCGAGCAGCGGGAGGTCGCCGGCCGGCAGGCGTCTGAGGTCGGTGGGCCCGGTGATCGTGGACAGGAGTGACATGGCTTCACCTCGCGGCTCGGGTGGAGAGCGATGACCGTCAGTGTCCAGCGTGCGCCCGGCGTGCGCGGGTGCGCACGCCGGGCGGACGGTCCGCTACTTCCCGCGGCCCGCGCCGAGGGTCTCGCGGGCGGCGCGCAGCGACTCCTTGAGCGAGCCCATGGTGGCGAGGACGGCGGTCGGCTCGTAGCCGCAGTGCGCCATGCAGTTGTCGCAGCGGGCGTCCTTGCCGCGGCCGTACTTGTCCCACTCGGTCTTCTCGATGAGCTCCCGGTAGGTGGGCACGTAGCCGTCGGCCATGAGGTAGCAGGGCCGCTGCCAGCCGAAGAGGGAGTAGTTGGGGATGCCCCAGGCGGTGCACTCGAAGTCGACCTTGCCCTCCAGGAAGTCCAGGAAGAGCGGGCTGTGGTTGAGCCGCCAGCGCAGGCGGTTGCCGCCGGCGAACGACGTGCGGAAGAGCGCGCGGGTCTGCTCGACGCCGAGGAAGTGGTCCTGGTCGGGGGCCTTCTCGTAGGCGTACGCCGGGGAGATCATCATCTCGTCGACCTGCAGCTCGTCGTTGAGGTAGTCGAGCACCTCGATGACGGTCTGCGGGGTGTCGGTGTTGAAGAACGTCGAGTTCGTCGTGACCCGGAAGCCGCGCCGCTTGGCCTCCTTGATGGCCTCGACGGCCTCGTCGAAGGTGCCCTCCTTGGCCACCGACGCGTCGTGCCGCTCGCGCAGCCCGTCGATGTGCACGGTGAAGGTGAAGTACGGCGAGGGCGTGAACTTGTCGAGCTTCTTGCGCATCAGCAGGGCGTTGGTGCAGAGGAAGACGTACTTGCGGCGGGCGACGAGCTGGCGCACGATCTCGTCGATCTGCGGGTGCATCAGCGGCTCGCCGCCGGCGATCGACACCATGGGCGCACCCGACTCCAGCACCGCGCCGACCGCCTGGGCGACGGGCATTCTCTGCTTGAGCACCCCGGCCGGATGCTGGATCTTGCCGCACCCCTCGCAGGCCAGGTTGCACGCGTACAGCGGTTCCAGCTCGACGATCAGCGGGAACTTCTCACGGCGCTTGAGCTTCTGCTGCAGCAGGTAGGTGCTGACGCGAAGGGACTGGCGCAGCGGCATGGCCATGGCTAACTCGCCTCCTGAGGGAGCGTCGATGGCTTGGGGTGGGGCTCGGACTGTGCGGGTTCGCCGGTGGCGGCGAGCCGGTGCCACTCGGTGAGCGCCGGTACGGCGGCGCGCAGCGTCCGCCAGGACCGGACGCCCGCGGGCAGCGTGCCGGGCCGGAGGAGTTCGCGCTCGGGGGTGTCCACGACGACCCGCAGGACGGCGGCGGGCAGCCCGGGCCGCAGCTCGGCGCGGGCGGCGAGGACGGCGGCGGCCTCCATGTCGACGGCGAACGCGCCGCGGGCGTGGAGGGCGCGCCGCTGCACACCGCGGACGACGTGGTCGGCGGTGTGGTGGAGGCCGATGTGGGTGGTCATTCCGCAGGCCTGGAGGGCCTTGGCGAGCGGCGCCGCGGAGTCGAGCTCGTACCGGCCGCCCTCGGAGTCGCGGACGGCGTCCGCGACGATGATGTCCCCCGGATCGGTGCCCGGGGCGACGGACGCGCCGAAGCCGGCGACCACCAGGGCGCCGTAGCGGCCGGTGGCGAGCAGGGTGCGCAGGCTGCGGCGGGCCCGGGTGCGGCCGATCCCGGTCCGGACGAGCACCGGTGAGCCGCCGACCGCGCCAGCCCAGTCGCCGCCGCGCAGGGCCCACGCCTCGGGGCCGAGCGCGCACACCACCAGCAGGGGTTCACCGGTCATCCTGGGCCTCCGCGCGGTCGGGGTCGTCGTATCGATCGGGGTCTCCGTGGTGGTCCTTCACCGGCCACCGCCTCCTGAGCCGAGCGCGCGGCCGGTGACGTACCGGCCGAGGGCCGTGACGGGGAAGACCAGCCGGTAGAGGTGGTAGTTGATGGAGAAGTCCCAGGGGAAGCCGGTGCCGGTGAACTGCGGTTCGTCCCAGGTGCCGTCGGCCCGCTGGGTGCGGGTCAGCCAGCGGACGCCGCGCTCGACGGCCTCGCTGCCGGTGCGGTCGGCGCCGCCGGGCTCCCCGGCGGGCCCCTCCCCGGCGGCGAGGAGCGCCATCAGGGCCCAGGCGGTCTGCGAGGCGGTGGAGTCGCCGCGGCCCGCCCAGGTCGCCGGGTCCTCGTAGGAGCGCATGTCCTCGCCCCATCCGCCGTCCGGGTTCTGCCGGCTCTCCAGCCAGCGGACGGCGCGGCGTACGGCCGGGTGGCCGGGCCGGACGCCCGCGGCGACCAGGGCGGGGAGGACGGAGCCGGTGCCGTAGATGTAGTTGGTGCCCCAGCGGCCGAACCAGGACCCGTCCGCCTCCTGCTGGGCGAGGAGCCAGGCCACCCCGCGCCGGGTGCGCGGGTCGCGGGCCTTGCCGACCTCGGCGAGCATCTCGACGACGTGGGCGGTGACGTCCGCCGACGGCGGATCGATGACCTCGCCGAAGTCGCAGAACGGCAGCTTGTTGGGGAGCGGGCTGGTGTTGTCGACGTCGAAGGCGCCCCAGGCGCCTTCGCGGGACTGCATGCCGAGGTTCCACTCGACGCCCCGGTCCACCGCGGCGTCGATGCGCTGGGGCTCGGGGTGGGCGACCCGGCGCAGGGCGAGCACGACCTCGGCGGTGTCGTCGATGTCGGGGTAGGTGTCGTTGTGGAACTCGAACGCCCAGCCGCCGGGGGCGAGGTTGGGCCGCCGGACGGACCAGTCGCCGGGGGTGGTGATCTCCTCGCCGAGCATCCAGTCGGCGGCGCGGACGAGCGCGGGGTCGTCCGCGGGCAGGCCCGCGTCACGCAGGGCGACGGTGGCCAGGCAGGTGTCCCACACCGGCGACTGGCAGGCCTCCATCCAGCGCCGGCCGTCCTCGGTGTGCACGGTGAAGCCGTCGAACGCGGTCAGGCCGGCCTTCATCACCGGGTGGTCGAGCCGGTAGCCGAGGAGGTTCAGGGCGATGAGCGAGTAGACGGCAGGCGGCTGGATGCCGCCCCAGCAGCCGTCGGCCTCCTGCCGGTGCACGATCCAGCGGCCGGCCCGGGCGAGCGCCAGCCGGCGCAGCGGCCGCACGGCGTACCGGTGGTAGTGGTGCATCAGGCGGTCGAGCCGCTGGAACAGGCCGTCCCAGCTGGCGGCGGGCGCGAGCGGGCGGAGCGGGTACGGGTCCGCGGGGTCGGCGTGCAGCTCGGTGAGGGCGAAGGGCGCCGGGTGCACCGGGCGGTGCGCGGAGACCACCGTGAGCGGGACGATCGTCTGCCGGGCCCACTGGCCGAAGGCGTAGATGTTGAGCGGCGCCCAGCGGGGCAGGAAGAGGATCTCGGGGGGCAGCTCGGGAAGGCGTTCCCACGGCCACCAGCCGAACAGGGCCAGCCAGATGCGGGTGAAGACGCGGGTGGCGGCGATGCCGCCCGCCTCGCGGACGTAGTGGGCGGCCGCCGCCATGTGGGGGGCCTGTGGGTCGTCGCCGGCGAGTCTGAGGGCGACGTACGCCTCGACGGTGGTGGAGAGTTCGGGCGGCCCGCCGTGGAAGGTCGCCCAGGTGCCGTCCGCACGCTGCTTCGAACGGATCCAGGCTGCCGTGGCCAGGGTCTGCTCAGGGGTGCGGATGCCCAGGAACTCGCGCAGTAAAAGGTCCTCGGCGTCCATGGTGACGTTGGTCTCCAGGTCGCCCTTCCACCAGCCGTCGGAGTGCTGGAGTGACAGCAGGTGGGCGGTGGCCCGGGCCAGCGCCTCCTCGGCAGGAACATCGTCGGACAGTCCTACCGCAGTCGCGCCGTCGGCCGACGCCTGCGCGGCGTCGGCGGGTGGCACGCCGCCGTCCGGTACCGACCGGGCCTGCGCCCGGTCGGGTGCCGGAGGGCGGTCACCCACCGCGGCCGGCTCGGAATCGTACTCGGGGTCGAGCCGGCCGCCCGCGGTTGCTGTCAATTCACGTCACCTCTCTCGTACCACCACGAATTCGGCGAGTGCGACGAAGTGCTCGCGCACCTCGTCGGCCATCGGCACCTCGTCCAGTGCGGCGAGGGCGGTCTGGTGCTGGCGGCGGGCCTCGTCCTGCGTCCAGGCCCGGCCGCCGGCCTCCTCGATCAGGGCCGCACGGGCGGCGAGCGCCTGCTCACTCTCCTCACCCCGACCTTCGGGGTCGGCCAGCAGTTCGGCGAGTCGGCGCGAGGCGGCGCCGCCCTCGGCGAGCGCCGCGCACACCGGCAGCGACTTCTTGCGCTGGCGCAGGTCGCCCCAGTGCGGCTTGCCGGTCACCTCGGTCGCGCCCCAGATGCCGAGCAGGTCGTCGACGGCCTGGAAGGCCAGGCCGAGGTGGTGGCCGTAGCGCTGCAGCGCGTCGGAGACCCGGTCGTCGGCACCGGCCAGCACCGCGCCGATCGCGGCGGAGGCCGCCAGCAGGGCGCCGGTCTTGCCGCCCTCCATCTCCAGGCACTCCTCGACGGTCACGACGTCGCGCTGCTCGAAGGCCACGTCCATCGCCTGCCCGTCGATCAGGCGGCGGGTCGCGGTGGTGATGAGCCGGACGGCGCGCGCCGCGTCGACCGCGCTCGCCCCACCGGTCACGGCGGCGTCGAGGAGCACCTCGGTGCCCAGCGTCGCCATCGCGTCGCCGGCGAGCACGGCCTGGGCCGGACCGAAGACCGTCCAGGCCGTCGCCCGGTGCCTCCGGGTCTCGTCACCGTCCATCAGATCATCATGGAGCAGCGAAAAGTTGTGCACCAGTTCGACGGAGACGCCGCCGGGCACGCCGGCCTCGGCCGATGCCCCGGCCGCCTCGGCCGAGAGCAGGGCCAGCGCCGGGCGCACGGCCTTGCCGCCGTCCCCCGCCGCCGGGCGCCCGTCCCGGTCGATCCAGCCGAAGTGGTAGGCACCGACGGTGTCCATCGGTGCGGCCAACCGGGCGACGGCCTCCCGCAGCGACGGGGTGCACATGGTCCGGCCGCGTGCCAGCAGGTCCAGCACCGAGGTGGTGTCCTTCACCGCTCCGGTGCCCTGGGTGCGAGCCTCCACGTGCGTTCCCTCTCCTTGCGAATGCCCGGCCTTTGCGGGGGCCGGGCGTGTAGCGGTGTCGGTGGTGCCCGGGCGTGCCGTCATCGCGGCCACCGCCCGTCCCCGCGGTCGGCGGGCGACCGCCGGCCGGTGGCGGCGAGCTCGGCGTCCGCCGCGGCATGGCCGCTGCGCACCGCGCTCTCCATCGTGGCGGGCCATCCGGTGGCCGTCCACGACCCGGCCAGCAGCAGGCCGGGAACGTCCGTGCGTGCCCCGGGCCGCAGCCGGGCGGTGCCGGGGGCCGGGTCGAACGTCGCCGTGCGCTCGCGCGTCACGAAGAAGTCGAGCACCTCGGCCGTCCGGGCGCCGGGGATCAGCCGTTCCAGCTCCGGCAGGTAGCGGGCCCGCAGCTCGG
This sequence comes from Kitasatospora sp. NBC_01539, assembly GCF_045040525.1. Taxonomy (NCBI): domain Bacteria; kingdom Bacillati; phylum Actinomycetota; class Actinomycetes; order Kitasatosporales; family Streptomycetaceae; genus Kitasatospora; species Kitasatospora sp. NBC_01539. The sequence goes on along the minus strand of NZ_CP109390.1, from coordinate 6,730,420 downwards.
CGACCGGCAGGTCGATCTCGTCCTGCACGGCCGACTGCGAGAGCGCCAGGTACTGCGCGCCGGGCACGGCGAGGCCGGAGTGCGGCGTACGGTCGAACACCCACTGCACCGGCGAGCCCAGCGCCGCGAAGAACGGCTGCCGGAGCAGGGTGCGGTCGTAGACGACGTGCACGTTGAGGATCGGCGCGTGGCCGAGCGCCGACAGCCGGTGCTGCGCGGGGATCGCCCCCGGCGGCAGCAGGGCGGCGGCGGCCTCCTGCGCGCCGGCCAGCACCACCGTGTCGGCGGTCAGCAGCTCGCCGTCCTCCAGGCGGACGGCGTGCCGGTCGGCCGGCTTGATCTCGGCCGCCCGGGTGCGCAGCCGGACCTGCACGCCGGCGCGCTCCAGCTCCGCGAGGGCGGCGTCGTGGTGGATCTCCCCGAGCGGCACGTTGGCCATGCCGATGTCGGAGGCGCCCGGGTCGGAGAGCAGGCCGGTCTTAAAGACCATCGCGGCCAGCGCGAGCGAGGTCTGCTCCGCGGTGGCGTTGAGCGTGGCCACGCCGACGAGGTCCCACAGGGCGGCCACGGTGGCCGGGGTCTGCCCCTGACGGCGCAGCCACTCCCCGAAGGAGAGGTCGTCCAGTGCCGGGTCGGCCAGGTCGAGGGCCTTCAGGGCGAGTGCCGCCCGCACCACCCGCAGCCGGTCGGCCGGGCCGAGGTGCGGATATCCGCCGAGGCTCGCCGCCAGGTGCAGCGGCACCGGGAGCCCGGCCCGCCGCAGCCGGCCGAACGTCCGCTGGCCGTCGGCGGTGACGCTGAGCACCGGCACGTCGAGCCGCGGCTGGACGTCCACCAGACGGCCCGCGCCCAGTCGGTCGATCAGGCCGCGGTAGGCGGTGCAGCAGCGCAGGAAGACGTGCTGGCCGTTGTCGACGACGAGGTCGCCGCGGCGGAAGGAGAAGGCCAGCCCGCCGAGGCGGGGCCTCGTCTCCAGGAGCGTGACCGCGTGGTCGGCCTCGGCCAGCCGCAGCGCGGCCGTGATCCCGGCCAGGCCGCCGCCGACGACCACGGCGGAGGACCGACCGGCGGTCGTCCGTGCACTCATCGATGCCACCCCCTGCCCTGGTCGCGCTGCCGCTCCGAACCCAACGTCGCCGCACATGCAGGTGATTCCCTGTTGACACAGCGTGACATAACTCGGGGGAGAATCAAGAACGCCCTCCGGCGAGCCCGGACAGCGCCACGTAGGCCTTCTCCCAGCCGGGGAGCGAGACGCGGCCCCGCAGCACCGACTCCGGATCGGCCGCGATCCGGCCGAGCAGGCGGTGGTAGATGCCGGCCATCGCGGCGGTGCAGGCCCGGCTGCGGCGGTCGAGCATCGGCAGCAGCCGCAGGCCCTCCTCGAAGGCCTGCTGGGCGCGCTGCGCCTCGAAGGCGACCAGCCCGGCGAAGTCGGCACCGACCGGCGGCGCGGACAGGGCGAAGCCCTCCTGGCACCCGAACCGGACGAGGTCCTCGGTGGGCAGGTAGGTGCGGCCGTTGGCGGCGTCCTCCCGCAGGTCGCGCAGGATGTTGGTGAGCTGCAGGGCCAGGCCCAGCGTGTCGGCGTACTGCGCACCGAGCTCCGGGTCGTCGCAGCCGTACACGCCGAGCGAGAGGCGGCCGACGGAGCCGGCCACGCAGCGGCAGTAGACCTTGAGGTCCTCGAAGGTCCGGTACTCGACGCCCTTGAGGTCCATCTCGACGCCGTCGATCAGCTCGTCGAAGCCGCCGAGCGGGATCGGGAAGCGCCGGGCGGCGTCCGCGAGGGCCACCTTGATCGGGTCGGTGTCGTCCTCGCCGACCGTGCCGGCCCGGACCCCGTCGAGCAGCTCGCGGGTGCGCTGCAGGTGCTCGGCCTTGCGCTCCGGGGGGAGGTCGCCGTCGCCGATGTCGTCCACCCGGCGGGCGAGGGCGTAGAGCGCGGACATGGCGAGCCGCTTGGGCTCCGGCAGCAGCCGGATGCCGTAGCTGAAGTTGCGGGCCTGGAGCGCGGTGACCGCCTCGCAGTACCGGTAGGCCGCCATGACCGGCGCCGACGCCAGTGGTGATGCCGCCACGCGGGCGTTCACCTTCCCTTCGCGAAGAGTGCCGCCGCTCGCAGGGCGAGGCGGCGCTTGTCCGGCTTGGGCTGATGCGCGAGCACGTCGTACCCGGCGGCCTCGACGGCCGCCAGGGCCGCGTACCCGCCGGCGGTGAAGCCCGCCAGCAGCAGCCGTAGCCTTCCGTGAACCGTACCCACCAGCGGCGCGCCGCGGTCCAGCAGGGTCCGGGCGCGTTCGGCCTCGAAGGCGACGAGCTCGCGCACCCGGGGACCGGCCGTCGGCTCGGCGAGGTCGGCCTCGGTCACGCCGAAGCGCTCGCGGGAGTCGGCGGGCAGGTAGATGCGGCCGCGGCCGAGGTCCTCGGCGACGTCCTGCAGGTGCTCGACGATCTGCAGGCCGCTGCAGATCGCGTCGGAGAGGACGATCCGCTCGGGGGTGGCGACACCGGCGACGGCCAGCACGAGCCGGCCGACGGGGTCGGCGGAGAGCGTGCAGTAGCCGATCAGGTCCTGGTACGTCGCGTAGCGGGTGGCCGTCTGGTCCACCCGGTTGGCCTCGATCAGACGGCGGAACGGCTCCGGCGTGACGGGGTGCCGTTCGACCAGCGGGACGAGGGCGCGCATCAGCGGGTGGCGCGGTGGTTCGCCGCCCCGGCCGAGGGCGGCCTCGAAGACGCGGTCGAGGTCGCGCTCCAGCCCGTCGAGCAGGGCGAGGCGGAAGGCGGTGGTGCCGCCGGGGGTGTCGCCGTCGTCGGCGGGCACGTCCAGCAGTGCGGCGACCTGTCCCGGGTCGGCGAGATCGCCGTCTCCGGCGTCGTCGACCAGACGGGCGAAGCCGTACACCGCCATGAGGTCGGTGCGCCAGGCGGCGGGGAGGAAGGCCGGTGCGACCGGGAAGTTCTCCAGGTCCGCCTTGTCCAGCGTGGTCCCGCCTGTCTGATTGTCTGATTTGGCCGAAGCCGCCACTGCCGTCACTCCCCCGTTCTACACCGCCGTCCGCCGCAGGTCCGCCTCGGACACGGCCGGATTGGTCCGTTCAACGCGTCCGTTCAACGCGGAGGCCGGTGCCGAGAGATCCCGGCACCGGCCCCTTCTTGCGGTGATCAGCCGCGGTTGTGCTTCTCGTACGCGCGGACGACCTCGTCGGTGTGGCCGTCCATGACGAGCTCGCCCTTCTCGATCCAGATGGTGCGCTCGCAGGTGTCCCGGATGGCGTTGTTGTTGTGGCTCACCAGGAAGACCGTGCCGGCCTCCTTGCGGAGCTCACGGATGCGCGCCTCGGAACGCCGCTGGAACTTCTGGTCGCCGGTGGCCAGCGCCTCGTCGATCAGCAGCACGTCGTGCGTCTTCGCCGCGGCGATGGAGAACCGCAGGCGGGCCGCCATGCCGGAGGAGTACGTGCGCATCGGCAGGGTGATGAAGTCGCCCTTCTCGTTGATGCCCGAGAAGTCGACGATGTCCTGGTAGCGGTCCTTCACCTCGGCGGGCGTCATGCCCATCGCCAGGCAGCCCAGCACGACGTTGCGGTCGCCGGTGAGGTCGTTCATCAGCGCGGCGTTCACGCCGAGCAGCGAGGGCTGCCCGTTGGTGTAGATGCCGCCCCGCTCGGTCGGCAGCAGGCCGGCGATGGCCGCCAGCATCGTCGACTTGCCGGAGCCGTTCGAGCCGATCAGGCCGACGGCCTCGCCCTTGTACGCGGTGAAGCTGATGCCGCGCACCGCGTGCACCTCGCGGATCGAGGGCGCGCGCTTGCGCGAGATGATCCGGCTCAGTGCCGACGTGGCACTGCCCTTGCCGGAACCGGCACCGTGCACCTTGTAGACGATGTGCACGTCGTCCACCACGACGGTGGGGACGCGGGTCTGGTCGGCGTCCACCGGGGCCGCCTCCTTGACGTTGCTCGTTGCGATGTCAGCCACGGCCGTACTGCTCCTCTGCCTTCCAGAAGTAGACGAACCCGAGCAGGAACGCCACCAGCGCCCAGGCGATGCCGATCGCCCAGACGTGCGGCGGCAGCGCGCCGCGGTTGAAGTCGGTCGGGTCGAAGGCGAACCGGATCAGGTCCATGTAGACCGACGCCGGGTTCACGTCCGCGATGATCTGGATCCAGCGCGGCCAGGACTTGATGTTGCCCTCGATGCTGTAGAACACGCCCGAGAGGTACATCCAGGTGCGCAGGATGAACGGCATCAGCTGCGCCATGTCGCTGGTCTTGGCGCCGATCCGGGCCATGACCAGCGCGATGCCGGTGTTGAACAGGCAGAGCAGCAGCAGGGTCGGGACCACCAGCGTCCAGGTCACCGCCGGCATGATGCCGCTGGCCAGCACGATGCCGACGAGCACCACCATCGAGATCAGCAGCTGCTGGAGCTGGATGATCGTGAAGGCGATCGGCAGCGCCGCCCGGGGGAAGTGCAGCGCCCGGATCAGGCCCAGGTTGTCCGAGATCGACCGCGTACCGGACTGCACCGCGCTCTGGATGAACTGGAAGATGAAGACGCCGATGCAGAGCCAGGGCACGTAGTTCGGGATCGACTTGTTGCCCAGGATCAGACCGAAGACCAGGAAGTAGACGATGCAGTTCAGCAGCGGCGTCACGACCTGCCAGACCTGGCCGAGCTTCGCCGTGCTGTACTGCGCCACCAGCCTCGCGGTCGCGAACGACACGATGAAGTGCCGCCGGGCCCACAGGTCCTTGATGTACTGGGCCAGGCCGGGCCGGCGGCCGCTCACGGTGAGGCCGTACTTGGCCACGAGCTGCTTCGGGGTCAGGCCCGCGTCGGCACCCCTCGGGGCCGAGAGGTTGAGCGGGTCACTCAGAGTCGACACATTCGTCCTTGATCACGGGAAAGATTGATTCGACCGGCAGGGGGGTACTACCGGCAGCAGCGATCAGATGATTGGCGGTCTGCCCAAGCGGGTCAATCGCCATACCGTACGCCATCGCATCGGCCGTCGCGGCCCGCAGGGCTCGCGCCAGCCTGCCCGGAAACCGCCCGTCCAGGCCTTCAGCGCGTCGCCGGACGGGCGGCGGGCCAGGGTGAGCAGGAACCAGGTTCCCAGGTAGAGAGGCACCAACAGGGCCGGAAGGTTCCGTCGGGCCAGCCAGACCCTGTTCCGGGCCACGTTGTGGAAGTACGTGGCGTGCCGGGCCGGGGACGTGGTCGGGTGGTGCAGCACCACGTCGGCCCGGTAGTCGATGGCCCAGCCGGCGTCCTGCGCGCGCCAGGCGAGGTCGGTCTCCTCGTGCGCGTAGAAGAACTCCCCGGGGAGCTGGCCGGCCTGCGGGAAGACCGCCGTGCGGACGGCGCTGGCGCCGCCCAGGAAGGTCGTCACGCGGGAGGAGCGCAGCGGGTCGCTGGCGCGCAGCCGGGGGACGTGCCGCCGGGCGGTGACGCCGGTGTCCGGGTCGGCGATCCGGAAGGAGACGATGCCGAGCGACGGGTCCTCGGTGAAGGCCCGGCGCAGCAGCTGCGCGGAGTCGCAGTTGGGCAGCAGGCCGTCGTCGTCGAGGAAGAGCACCACGTCGACGTCGGCGCCGTCGGGGCCGAACAGCTCGATGCCGACGTTGCGGCCGCCGGGGATGCCGAGGTTCTCGGGCGTCTCGGCGGTGCGGATGCCCTCGGGCAGCTCGGGCAGCGGGGCGCCGTTGGCGACGACCGCGATCTCGACCGGCGGGCCGTCCTGGGCGCGGACGGACGCGATGAGGGCGTTCAGCTCCGCGGGGCGGTTGCCCTGGGTGATGACGACGGCGCCCAGCCGCAGCGCGTCGCTCATCGCAGCCTGCTGGAGAGGACGATGCTCAGCAGGTGCAGCACGGTCTGCAGCATGGCGATGGCCGCCAGCACGACGACCGCGAGGCGGGTGTAGAAGAGGCCGCCGGCGACCGCGTCCGCGATGCCCGCGGCGAGGATGAACAGCGAGGCCTCGACGGCGCCGACCAGCCGGTGGAACTTCAGCAGCGAGGCGGCCTTGCGGGCCTTGGCGACACCGGAGGAGCGCGGCACGGAGGCGGCGTCCTCGACCGCGGTCATGCCGCTGCGGGCGCGGGCCACGTCGACGAGGTCGGTCTCCGACTTGATCAGGATGGCGCCGAGCGCGGCGAGCGTGCCGAGGAAGGCCCACTGCCAGGCGGAGGAGGAGCCCTCCTCGTGGAGGAGGTCGGTGGCCCGCAGGCCGAGGCCGGTGAGCAGGGCGGCCTCGGACATGTAGTGGCCGACGCGGTCCAGGTAGACGCCGGTGAGCGAGGTCTGGCGGCGCCAGCGGGCGACCTCGCCGTCCACGCAGTCGAGCAGCAGGTAGAGCTGGATCAGCACGGCGCCCAGGACGGCGCCGGTCAGGCCGGGGACCACCAGGGCCGCACCGGCCAGGACGCCGGTGAACATCATCAGGTACGTCAGGCCGTTCGGCGTGATCACCGTGACGGTGCTCAGCACGCGGGTGATCCGCAGCGAGATCCTCCGCATGTAGAGGCGGCCGGCCCAGTGCTCGGCGCTACGGCGCTGGAGCATGCCCTCGGGGTGGATGACGGCCCGCAGCTCCTCGATGGAGGGGCGGCGGGTCAGGTCGACCGGAGGGCGTTCAGCGGTGGACTGATTGGACATAGTCGGCGTACGCGTCCCTGATGTCGGATGGGGAGAGGTCGAGGTGTTCCAGGATGGTGAAGCGCCCGGGACGGGTGTTCGGGGCGTAGTGCACCGCCTCGGTGAACTCCGCCTCGGTGAATCCGATCTCGTCGGCCGTCACCGGCAGGCCGTGGCTCGCCAGGCGTTCGACGATCAGGCCGGTCAGCTCGCGCTCGCCCCGCAGGAAGCTCGCGAAGGCCGCGCCGAGGCCGACCTGCTCGCCGTGCTGGGCGGACCGCTTGGGGTGGAGCACGTCCAGGGCGTGCGAGATCTCGTGGCAGGCCCCCGACGAGGGCCGGGTGCTGCCCGCGATGTTCATCGCGATGCCGGACAGTACCAGGGCCTCCGACAGGGTCATCAGGAGGTCCTGGTCCTCCAGGCACCCGGGGTGCCGGAGGAGGTTCTCGCCGGCCGAGCGCGCCATGGCGACGGCCAGGCCGTCGACGGGCTCGCCGGTGACCCGGTGGGAGAGCTCCCAGTCGGCGCAGGCCGAGATGTTGGAGATGACGTCGCCGATGCCGGCCGCCACGAAGCGCTGCGGGGCCTTGCGGATGACGTCGAGGTCGACGACGATCCCGATCGGGCTGGGCACCCCGTACGAGCCGCGGCCGGCGTCGTTGTCGAGGATGGAGACCGGCGAGCAGATGCCGTCGTGCGCGAGGTTGGTGGCGACCGCGACGACCGGCAGGCCGACCCGGGCGGCCGCGTACTTCGCCGCATCGATGATCTTGCCGCCGCCGAGGCCGACGAGGGCGTCGAAGTGGCCGCCGCGCATCTGGTCGGCGAGGCGCACCGCGCTGTCGAGGGTGCCGTCGGCGACCTCGTACCAGGCGGCGCCCGGGAGCAGCGGTTCGAGCCGCTCCCGGAGCACCGTGCCGGAACCGCTGCTGATCGCCACCGCTATCCGCCCGGAGGCGGACAGCCGCTGGTCGGCGAGGATGCCGCCGAGCGCGTCGAGGGCGCCCGGGCGGATCTCGACGAAGACGGGCGACGGCAGCAGCCGGGTCAGTACTGGCACGCGATCTCCCGCGCACGGGCCAGGTCGTCGTGGTTGTCGACCTCGACCCAGGTGACCTCGCCGATCGGCTGCACGTCGATGCGCAGGCCGCGGTGGACCATCTCCTGGTAGCCGTCCTCGTAGTACAGCTGCGGGTCGCGCTCGAAGGTCGCCTGCAGGGCGTCCGCGAGGGCGTCCTTCGCGGACGGGTTGATGATCGTGACGCCGATGTACTCGCCGGTGGCCTCGGAGGGGTCCATCAGCTTGGTGATGCGGCGCATGCCGAGGGCGGGGTCGACGACGACCTTCATCTCCTCGTCGGCCAGCTTCTTCACGGTGTCCAGGGCCAGCAGGATGCCGGGGGCGGCGCCCTCCGCGGTCAGCCGGTCGTTGCCGTCGAGCATGGTGCGCTGCACGGACGCCGGGTGCACGGTGTCGCCGTTGGCGAGCAGCAGGCCCTCGCCGAAGAGGTCGCGGGCGCACCACAGGGAGTAGGCGTTGTTCCACTCCTCGGCCTTGTCGTTCTCGACCAGGGTGAGCTTGACGCCGTACTTCTGCTCCAGGGCGTCCTTGCGGTCGTAGACCGCCTCCTTGCGGTAGCCGACCACGATGGCGGCCTCGCGCAGCCCCACCTCGGCGAAGTTGCCGAGGGTGAGGTCCAGGACGGTCCGCTCGCCGTCGACCGGCACCAGTGCCTTGGGCAGGGTGTCGGTGTACGGGCGGAGCCGGCGGCCGGCGCCGGCTGCCAGGACGAGGCCGATCATGCGGTGTCTCCTGATTCGTCGTGTTCTGCCGTGGCGTCGCCGAACACCCAGAAGTGGATGGACTCGGCGACGACGACCAGGGCCAGGACGGCGGCCAGCGCCACCAGCACGCCCTGCAGGGCGGCCGCTCCGGGCCCCTCGTGGCCGACGGGCCCGGTCGGGGCACCGCCGTACACGAGTGCGGCGCAGAGGGTGACGAGCAGGACCCGGCCCTCCTGTCCGCCGGTCGCGCGTACCAGCCAGCGGGCCGGCGCGCCGGTGCCGCCGCGGAGGCGGTACACCGTGTCGTAGTGATGGTAGGCGACGGCCGCGACCAGCCCGAACGCGGCCGGGAGGGCGGCGGTGTCCAGGCGCAGCGCCAGGGCGAGGACGGTCAGGTACTCGCCGGCGCGGAAGAACGCGGGGGCGAGCCAGTCGAGGGCGCCGGTGAGCCGGCGGGCCAGGACGAGGGAGCAGAGCAGGACGTAGCCGGCGGCGGCGCCGACCGCGCCCCAGGTGCCGCCGAGGCCGTACGCGGCGAGCGGCATGCCGACGGCGGCGACGGCGGCGGCCAGCAGCGGGACGGCGAGGGAGGGCAGCCGCCGGGCGACGGGCCGCAGGACCGGGGCGAGCAGCTCGGCGAGCGGGCCGCCGTCGGTGAGCACCGCGACCTCGCGGGCGGCCTGGTCGGTGCGGGGACGGCGCCGGTTGACCGAGCGCAGCACCCGGCCGGCCGTGGTGTAGCAGCAGGCGAGGGCGCAGCCGACGAGGAGCACGGTGAGGGTGATCCGCGGGGTGGTGAGGGCCGTGAGCAGGGCTATGAGGGCCCAGCGCTCGCCGATCGGCAGCACGACGATCCGGCGGGCCCAGACCGTCCAGCCGAGGCGGTCGAGGCGGTTGGACAGCTGCGCGGTGGGGCTGCTGTTCGCGGACTGCGCCTTGGTGCCGGCGGTGGCGGGGTTGCGCGCGGTCTCCTGGTCGGCGGCCATGAAGGCGAAGTCGACGCTGTGCCGGAAGGTCATGAGGACCATCGCGGCGAGGGCGAGCGCCCACACGTGGTCGCCGGTGCGGGTGCCGGCGATCGCGAGGCCCGCGTAGAACGCGTACTCCTTGGCGCGGTCGAAGGTGGCGTCGAGCCAGGCGCCGACCGTGGAGTACTGCAGGGAGTAGCGGGCCAGCTGGCCGTCCGTGCAGTCGAGCACGAAGGAGAAGAGCAGCAGGAGGCCGGCGGCGACGAAGCCGGGCCGGGTCGCGGTGGCCGCGCTCGCGGCGGCGGCGAGCGCGGTGACCAGCGAGGCGGTGGTGACCTGGTTCGGCGTGAGGCCGCGGCGGGCGCACCAGCGCGCGAGGTACCGCGAGTACGGGCTGACGCAGAACGTGGTGAAGAAGCCGTCCCGGCCCTTCACCGCGCGGCGCAGCCGGACGGCCTCCTCGTCGACGGCGGCGACGCCGGCGCGGGCGGCGGCCAGCTCGTCGCCGGTGCCGGGCACGGTCGCGACGAGGGTGCCGAGGTCGGGGTGCTGCACGGGGGTGCCGGCCTCGTGCAGGGCGGCGGCCAGCGCGTCCGGGAGCGGGGTCGCGGTGTCCGCCGTGTCGGCCAGCCGGCGGGCCGCGGCGCGCAGCGCGTCCAGGGCGGGTGCTCCGGCGACGGCGAGCGCTCCGGGCACGGCGCCCGCCGGGTACCGGGGGTCGGTGAGGCCCAGGCGCAGGGCGTGCCGGTGGCCGACGAAGCCCGCGTCGACGACGGCGACGCGCTCCGCGGGGCCGGTCTCGGCGAGGAGGGCGGCGACGTCGCCGGCGTCGGCCGCGTGCAGGACGCGGTCGAAGCCGAGGTCCGCCAGGTCGGCGGCGAGCGCCGCGGGCACGGTGCGGGGGACGGGGCGGCCGGTCTGCACGGGGATCGGCAGTGCGGTCACGGTGGCGGTGGTTCCCGCCCCGGCGCGCCCGCCGGAGCCCGTCGCGACGAGCGGCAGGGAGCCGCCCGGTCCTTCGACGGCCGACGGCTCGGAGCCGGTCACGATCACGGTGGACAGCGGGACTCACTCCCTGGCGTTGTGTACGTCCGGCCACAACGGGGTGCGGTGGGACAGGATGTGGGTGGCGGCGCCGCCCTGCGGGTCCGGCGCACCGGTCGAGGCTACCGGACGGGGCGTTTGCCCCCGAATCGGGCATCCTCTGCGCGGCGGCAGGACGGGTCGGGTGCGGACCGCGTCCCGGCGGGCGGTCTGCGGCCGAGCGGGCCGCGGAGCCGTTCGGATCATCATTCCGGACGGTGCACTCCGCATTCAAGCCGGGGACCGGCGGATTTAGGGCACACGTCCGATCACCGAACAGGCACAAGATGAAGAACCGGGAACGAAATCGTTCAGCACTCGAACGCATCTCCCGATCATTCGCCCCTTCCCGGGCCGCATGTGCGTCGCACGGCCGGGACCTCCGGCGATGGGGCAGACTTGGGGCCCGACGCCACTTGCGAAGGGGACCCCATGTCCGACATCTCGTCGACCGACCGGACGCACACCCTCCCGGAGATCGACACAGATCTCGACACGGATCCCGGAACGGCGACCGGCCCCGCCGCGGCCGCGACGGAGATCATGCTGGAACTCGTCGACGACGACGGCTTCACCATCGGCACCGCCGAGAAGCTCTGGGCCCACCAGCAGCCCGGCCGCCTGCACCGCGCCTTCTCGGTGTTCCTCTTCGACCAGCAGGGCCGCCTCCTGCTGCAGCGCCGCGCCCTCGGCAAGTACCACTCCCCCGGGGTCTGGTCGAACACCTGCTGCGGCCACCCGTACCCCGGCGAGCAGCCGTTCGTCGCCGCGGCCCGCCGCACCGCGGAGGAGCTCGGCGCCGCACCCGCGCTGCTCTGCGAGGCTGGCACCGTCCGCTACGACCTGCCCGACGAGGCCTCCGGCCTGATCGAGCGCGAGTGGAACCACCTCTTCGTCGGCCTCGTCACCGCCGACCTCGTGCCCGACCCGGACGAGATCGCCGACACCCGCTTCGTCACCGCGGACGAACTCAAGGCCCTGGAGGCGGAGAAGCCGTTCTCCGCCTGGTTCCGGACGGTCTTCGACGCGGCCCTGCCCGGCATCCGGGAGATCACCGGCCGCGGCTGGTAGCAGGCTCGGACCGGCCGGGCGTCCGGGGCGTCACAGCTCCCAGGGGTGCCCGGCCGGCTCGTCCGCACCCGCCGCCGGGATCGGCAGGGAGGCCCAGATCACCTTGCCCCCGTCGCCGGTGCGCTCCACGTCGCACACCCCGCCCGCCTGCAGGGTCACGCTCTTGACCAGCAGCAGGCCCCGGCCGCCGAGCTTGCCGAGATCGCTCTCCAGCGCCTTCGGCCGGTAGGGGTGGAGGTCCTCCACGGCGATCCGCACCCGGCCGTCGCCGATCGCCAGCTCCGTGGTGAGCTGCGGCGACACCACGGCGGCGTGCGTGACGGCGTTGCTGACCAGCTCGGACACGATCAGCAGCAGGTCGTCGATCAGCTCCTGGTACCGCTCCCCCGCCATGCCCTGCGCCAGCAGCCGGTCGCGGACCGCATGACGGGTCCGCGGCACCGCCGCCTCCTCCGCGACGGCGGCGAAGCGCCAGACGCCCGGCGCGGGGCCGGCACCGCCCTCACGTCCCGGGGCGAGGGCCTCTCTCGGTGCGGGGTCCTCACGGCCGTCGGCCGGGTCGTCGCGTCGCAGGGAACGCTCCTCGCGCCGCGCGCCGGAAGGGGCCGCCCGGCCCGCGTCCGGGGCCTCCGCCGACGGCCGGCGCGAGGCCGCCTCGCTGATCTGTTCCACGTCCAGCCACCCTTCGCATCGTGACGGGAGGCTCCGCCGCAGGCCGCGCGAGGGCCCTCACGAGCCGGCGGCCTTTCGGGAATCGGGCGTTCCGCAAGGCTCCCTCGGTCCACAGAGGCTAGGAGAGCACCCGTCGCCCCTGGGGAAGGGACTGGAACTTGGCGGCGGGTGAACTGTTCAGACCACTTGCGAACGCAACCGGACCGCATCGGTCCGATCTCGACTCGTTCTACCAGCGGAACGGTCAGTCTGCCGACGGTTTTCCCAGATCAGCACGATCGCCGGGCGCAGCCTTCACGCCTCTCACCACGGCACCTCCCGCTCTCGCCCTCGCCCGGCGCATGTCCGTTTCGCCATGATCCATGCCCATTCGCCGGCATCTCCTCGCACCCGCCGCCCAGGGGTGCAGAAACGCAGGTGAGAAGCACTCCCGGGGCCTGGTAATGTTCTCTCTGTCGCCAGGGGGCGAAGGAAACGGAAGCCCCGAGGCAACACACCCCGTCCGGGTGGCGGAATGGCAGACGCGCTAGCTTGAGGTGCTAGTGCCCTTTATCGGGCGTGGGGGTTCAAGTCCCCCCTCGGACACAAACCATTTCCCCACGGGGAGATGATGCAGTGAGAAGGTGCGGGTCGAGGTTCGCCTCGATCCGCACCTTCTGCGTTCCCGGGTGATACGTTCCTCGGATGCCGAGCGTCCGGTAGACCTCGGCCTTGTCCTCCAGTGCAGCGTTCTGGATCACCTTCGCCATGTCGCCGAGGCCCGTGATCATCTTCCGGATCGTCGCCTTGGACGGGGCCGTTGAGCGGGGTACGGTCCGCAGCCGTGCCTGGGCCTGGGTCCGCTGTGCCCGGACCTCGTTGGTCCACTGCGCGATGGCCGCCGGGTCCCCGCCGGCGTCGAGGGCCGCCTGGTAGCGCGCCAGCTTCGTGTCGCACTCCTTCACTTGCCGGCGGGCCCGCTCGATGTCGGCGCCGTCGTCGGTGTGCGCAGGTGTGGCTTGGAGGAGCGCGTCGATGGTGCTCTCCAGGCGGTGCGGGGCGAAGGCGCGGGCCAGCCAGGCGTCCAGCGGCAGCAGGACGTCTGCCTCGCGCAGGTAGATGTTGCGGGGATGGTGGACGTGGTTGGCGAGTGCGTACTCCTCGGGGAAGCGGCAGCGGTAGTAGGGCTTGTCGTGGTTCCACTGGCCCTGCATCTTCCGGTCGCAGAGGCCGCACATCAGGGCTCCGCGCAGCGTGTAGTGGCGCTTGGCGCGGTGGGTGGCGTGTTCCTTGGGCCCGCGCCCCCGGGAGGCGAGGAGGTCCTGGGCGGCCTGGAAGGTGTCGTCGTCGATCAGCGGCGCGTGGACGAGCTCGTCGGAGGTGATCCACTTGTCTTTTGGGTTCCAGCGCATCACGCCGATGTGCCCCATGGTCACATCGTCAGTGTCGAGGAGGACTTCGTCCTTGCGCTGCTTGTTCCAGACCTGGCGGCCGGTGTAGCGGGGGTTGGTGAGGATGACACGCACCGCGCTCTTGGCCCAGGCGATGCCGATCCGGTGAGGATTGCGCGCGGGGTCGTGGGCCGACGGGCAGGGTATCCCGTCCCGGGTCAGCCCCTCCGCGATGGCGAACAACCCAAGACCCGCCAGGTACTCGGCGAAGATGCGCTGGACGACCACGGCGGCAATCGGGTCGGGATCCAGGCCGTGGAGCATCCGGCCGTCGGCGGCCTTGGACGGGTTCGGGTGCGGCCCGAGCGCGACGATGGCGTAACCGTAGGGAGGGCGGCCACCCAGGAACCGGCCCTCGATCTTCGTCTGGGCGGCCATCGAGGTACGAACGCGGAGCTTGATGCGGGTGCGCTCACCCTTCGACATGCCGGCGAAGACCGACATGATCACATCGTGCGCTTCGTTGTCCGCATCGACCGCGCCACCGACCTCCGGCACCCAGAGCGGCACCCCGAAGTGGGTGAACAGTGGGAAGGTGTTGCCGAACTGGTTTCCGTAGAAGGCGCGGTGGGGCTCGCCGATCACCACGGCGTCAAACCCCCGAGCCGGGTCCTTCAGCGCGTCGAGCAGCCGGTTGGCCTGCGGACGGCGCTTCCACGGAACCGACCGGGACAGCCCCGCATCGAAGAACTCCTCAACGATCTCACCGCCGTGAGGCGCAATCAGTGCGGTCGCCCGCATCAACTGCCAAGCACGGGAGGACTCCGGGTCCTGCTGATCCTGAAGTTCCCCCCTGATGCTGGACAGCGGGTTTCTACGCTGCGGGGGTGAAGTCGTGCTGAAGTTCCACCCTGCGGTTGGACACCGATCTTCTACGCCGCGAGGGTATGACCTTGCTGGTGTCGCTGCCGGATCTCGAGTGGCGTGAGGTAGCCCCACTCCGGGTGCCTGCGTAGGCGCCTGCGGTTGTAGAAGGTCTCGATGAACTCGAAGACCTCCGCGCGGGCACTGGCGCGGTCAGGCCAGACCCGGGTGCCGATCTCCTCCTTCAGTACGGCGAAGAAGCTCTCGGCAGCGGCGTTATCGTAACAGGAGCCGACTCGCCCCATCGACTGCCTCATCTTCAACTTGCCTATTTCGGCTCGGAATTCAGTCGACGTGTATTCGCTGCCGCGGTCCGAGTGAAAGATGCAGCTGCGCTCGAGGCCGCCGCGTCCGGCCGCCATCCGCAGTGCGGCCACCGGCAGCTCGGCGCGGTGGTGGTCGGCCATCGCGTAGCCGACCACCTCGCGGGTGGCCAGGTCGATCGCGGTGGCCAGGTAGAGCCAGCCCTCCTCGGTCGGCAGGCAGGTCATGTCGCCGACCAGCCGCACTCCAGGGCGGGGCGCGGTGAAGTCGCGCCCGATCAGGTCCGGAACATGCACCGGCTTGCGGGCCTGACGAGTCAGGTTGCGGCGCCGGCGGCGGGTGACGCCCGCGATCCCACGCTCGCGCATGATCCTCTCCACCCTCTTCCGGTTGACGAGTCGGCCCTGGCGGCGCAGTTCCGCATGCACGCGCGGCACCCCGTAGGAGCCCCTGGAGGCGAGGTGGATCACGGTGATCTCGGCGGCGAGCAGGTCCTCGGCCCGCATGCGGGCGCGGCGGTCCTGCTCGCCGGCCCGCCAGGCATAGAAGGAGGAGCGGGCGATCCCCAGTACTCGGCAGATCCGCTTGACGCCCCAGGCGCCGTGGTGGTCATCAACGAAACGGAAGCGGATCACCGTATCGTCTCGGTCGCGAAATAGGCGGCCGCTTTGCGCAGGATCTCGATCGTCTTCTGCTGCTCGACCGTCTGCCGCCGCAGGCGGGTGAGCTCCTCGCGCTCGGCACTCGTCAGCTCGCCCGGTCGGCCCTCACCCCGGTCGGTCTTGTCCTGCTTCACCCAGCCCCGCAGCCCCTCCGGACTGACCCCGAGCTCCCGGGCGATCTCGGTGACGTTCCGATGCGGCGAGGACCGGACGAGCGCGACCGCGTCCCGCTTGAACTCCGCCGTGTAGCGCTTACTCATGTTGCTCTTGGTTCCCACCTGGCACTGCTTCCTCTGGGCTCACACGTCCCAGTGTCCAGGTGTCCAACCGCAGGGTGGAACTTCAGTTCTCCGCGCCCCGCAGGAGCCGCAGCAGCGCCCTCGCCACTGCTGGATTGAGTTGTGGCTCCTCTTCCGGCAACAGCACAACAAGCCTGCCGTGATCACCAGGATCCACCAGAGGATTTCCACCAACTTCGGCTACCCGTGCCATATCGTTCCCCCAACGTCTCCGGACGACGGCGCTCTTCAGTCAAGACGCGAACAAGGAGATCCTCCGCGCTGCCGTCGGACCACGGACATTAGAGCCGAATTCCGGCCGCACCAAACGAAACCCGACCGCCGACCCCCACGAAGTAGGTCGTCAACTGTGGGTCGATGAGCAAGCCGCGGTGAGGCAGCTCACTGCGGCACCCGATCGTCAGAACGACTGCTTGCCGTTGGCGAACAGCGCTGCCTCGACCTGGTCCGGCAGGACGCCTCGTTTCTGCGCACAGTCGTGCACTCCCGCCAGGTACTGCCTGTACTGGTCGGTGGTCCAGCCGTTCTCCGGCCAGTCGGCCTCGACCGTTCCCTGCTCTTTGAGAGCTCGCGAGACGACACTGTCCAGGATGACCGGCCGGTACGGCCCGGCAAGACTCGCATCCCCAGCGAAGTACAGCACCTTGGTGAAGAACGCTGCCCCCAGGTGGGGAATGTGCTGGTCGTTGTTGAAGGCCCAGTACGCTTCCGCCACTCCTCGCTCTCGGAGCGCCTCGATTGCCGCGCCGAGTCGCGCGTCGATGCCAGCAGCGGGAGAGTGGACGAAGATTTGCGCGCGCCGGTGCACTGACTGGGCCTTGGTGCCCGTGCCCCAGACCAGGGCCGCGACGAGCAGATGCCGGCGCCCTTCGACGGTGTCCACCTTGCGAGCGATGCTGAACACGGTTCGGCGGTCCACTCGCGGCCACTTGCCTACGAGCGGGCATGAGTCGAGTTCGGTCGGCCACCAGGCGGCGTCCGGCAGCGCGGCAATCCAGCGGGCTCGGTCGAAGGGGATCGCCTGGCCGAGCACCGAGTCGTGGTCCGGCAGGTCGAGGTCATATGGCAGGACGATCACGGCGGCTCCTTGATTCGAAAGCGAAGGAAGCGAGTACCGATTCCACACGGGTAGTCAGTCACGCCCCGTACGTCATGACGCCACGTCAGGTGTTCACCGAGCACAGCGCGCGACGCGGGCGATCTCGACAGAACGGCGTCAGGCGAATGACCCTCGAAGATCATGTTCATGACGGATAGGAGACGTTGATGCCGACAGCATCATCGCCATCGCCCTGCCCGTTGCCACGCCCCCATGTGATCGGGCGTTGTCTCCGGACCGCCATACAGCCCATGCCTGGAGAACCCACCCCTGGGTTTAGGGCGCGGTCTGACCCCGGACCGCAGCAAGGCTTACGTCACGACGGGGCAGGTGCATCCAACCCTCGACTGCAGCCATGGCTCGCTCGTGGTCGGTGACGGGCACCTCGGTCAGTCCACGTGCAGCGGCTCGCGCGACGACCGCTGAGATTAGGGCGTCCAGGTCGTGGTCACTGGCCACACACCGGTCACGAACCCGGCCGGAAAGGTCCAGGTCCAGGCCGGCCTCAAGACCGGCAAGAATCCGGGCCCGCGCGGCCGTGGCTTCCTTGCCCTTGTAGGTCCCCTCCGGGCCGAGTCCCCACTGGATCAGCGCGAACGCCGGGTATACCTCGGCAACGGGCCCCGAGCCGTCGCGCGGTACCGCCAGACCGCCCTCGGCCAGCCGAGCCAGCAGACCGACCGCGCGGATTGCGACGATGCCAAGCTTGTCGGCCGACACCGACAGCGGACGCTGCTTGCCCGCCCCAGTGCGCTTCCACGCCACGTCATCGGTCAGCCGGTGAGTGAAGGTGTTGCCGAGTCCAGGTCGACCGTCGGCGCAGGCTGCGTGGTGAGCGAGCGCAGGCAGCTCGACGCCGGTCCGGTGTGCGGCGAGCAGGGCGGTGAAGGCGACGGGCCAGCCCAGGGGCGAGTCTAGCCCGGTCTTGTCCGCGGACCGCATCGCTGCCAACAGGTCGTCGTCATGCCTCGCGGGAAGCAGTTCAACTGCAGGCCGCCGGCCCCACGTCACGCGGCAGACGCCTGTGGTTCCGGTGCGCCCGGCCAGGTCGACACCCACCGTCACCATGGCGGCGTCCTCCACCGCATCATCGGCCTGCTCTATCACGGGCTTCATCTGCATTTAGAAGTCCCCTCTCTCCTGTGCGGAATGTGCACGGATCAGTGATACACACGCATTCATGACGCCTTGTCAGATATTGCACCGAGCGCAGCGGCGATGCGTGAGATGTCGGCAAGCAGAGCGTCGGGCGGTTGATCGAGGTCGAGCGCGTTCTGGTGGATACGGATGCCCGTGTTGCGGATGTGGTGCGCGGCATGCGGGGCGCTGCCCTTGGCGTAGATGAGATGGCCGGCGGGCAGGCGCAGTGCTGTGCAGTAGGCGAGGAGTTGGTACAGGTCGGCGTCAGGGAAGCCTTCGGGGCGTTCAGCCTTGTACTTGGCGTCGACGACAGCGAGGGGGCGGTCGGAGTCGTCGTACCAGACGAAGTCCGGCTTGATGCGGACGGTTTCGGCTTCGTCGAGGTGGATGCCGCCGGCCTGGAGTTCGGTACGGCCGCCGCACTCACGGAGCGCCTCGCGAAGGGCGACGCAGACGAAGTCCTCGAACACCTTGTTCATGTCGAAGAGGAAGCCGTCGATGCGAACCGTGCCCTCGTGGTGTTCCACGGAGGCACTGTTGAGGATGAGCTCGGCGAGGCGCAGCGCGGGATGGTAGCGGTCGTTCAAGCGGGACGGTCGCCAGCGCGGAAGCGGCTGCCCTGTGGTGAGTGCCCGGACGTCGGCGAGGCGGGCCCGGAGGGCGAGCAGTCGCCTGCGCACGTCGAGGTGAACCCCGGGGAGTCGCAGCAGGCGCAAAGTCGCGGCGTGGAGGAGCTGGTTCTCGGCGATGTCGGGGGTGTACTCGTCGTAGGCGATCTCGATCGGAAGGGTCAGGCCGAAGCGTCTGCGTAGTTGATCGTGCTCGCGGATGCGGCCCCGGACCACTGTGGTGGACTCCTCAGTGTGCCGGTATCCCTGGAGCAGGCCCGGCCGCACCGCTCGCTCCGCCTGGCGTTCGAAGGCGTGGGCGACGGCGGGGAGCAGGTCCCGCTCCTGGTCGACCTGCACCTCCCCACCGATCGGGCGCTGAACGCCTCGGGGGTCGGCGGCGTAGCCGAGCAGGAAGAACAGCCGACGGATCGGCAGCTTCGGGGTGATCCGCAGCTCCACACCGCCGATCCGCACCGCACCGACGTAGTTCAGCGCCCGGACCTGCCAGCGGGTGGAGTCGCCGGGCCCGTCCACGTCTGGGCGTGCCTCGACGATCCGGGAGGCGGCCAGGGCCTGTCCCACGGCGGGTGCGAGTCGGGCTGCCATCCAGGGGCCGTACTCGGTGAGGCTCAGGGATGCCTCGGTCATTCAGCGTCGACTCCCGGCGCCGCGTCGGACACTGCGGGGTCGTCGCTGTGCGCCGGACTCTGCTCGGCGGCGGCGAGGGCCCGGCGGAGCGCGGGGAGACCGTAGCGCTTGGCGACGTCAGTGCCGTCGCCGTAGTGGTGTTCCTCCAGGAGAGGGAGGATCGCTGTGCGCCAGGCGCGTTCGAGGCCACCGTCGGCGTAGACGGACTCGCGCATCAGGTAGGAGGGGCCGATCCGGAAGTCCTTGTCCTCTATGCGGCTGTTGAGCACGCGCAGCAGAGCGGGGACGTCGTCGGAGCTGTGCGCCAGGCCCTCGCGGGCGAGCCAGCGCGGGAGCAGGTCGCGTGTGGGCTCCTCGTCCGGGTGCAGCGCGACGAACGCGAAGCGGCGGCGCATGGCGGCGTCGACGAGGGCGATGGAGCGGTCCGCGGTGTTCATGGTGCCGATGAGGTAGATGTTCGAGGGGAGCGTGAACTCTCCCGAGTACTGCAGGTCGACGGTGCGGTTGCGGTACTCCAGGACGAAGTAGAGCTCGCCGAAGACTTTGGCCAGATTGGCACGGTTGATCTCGTCGATGATCAGGAAGTGCGGCGTCTCGGAGTTCTCCTCCGCGAGCGCGACGAGCTTGCGGAACGGCCCTGGGCGCAGCTCGAAGCCCACGGCACCGCTGCCGCCGTCAGCCGACTGCTGGACCGGGCGGAATCCCTCGAAGAAGTCCTCGTAGGAGTAGGAGGGGTGGAACTGGACCAGCTTGACGGCGTGCGGGTCGCCGGCCAGGTCTTCGGCGATTGCTTGGGCGAGGAACGTCTTTCCGGTGCCCGGCGGCCCGTAGAAGATCAGCTGTCGCCTGTCGTCAAGCAGGTCGCGAACCTCCTGCAGCCACGGGCGGTCCACCAGCAGCTCATCGGCCAGCTCGGCACTTGGGTCCGGCAGGTTCGCTCGAACGGCCCGGCGGGTGCCCGACACCTCGGGGTCGTCCTCGGGGGAACGGTCCAGCAGCTCCTCCAAGGTATCGAGAAGTTGAGTGAGGTCGACCAGATCATGCTGGCTGGTGAGCTTCGCCTGAAGTTCCTCGGGCAGGTCTGCGTGGTCGAATTCGAGGGTTGTCCAGTCGACGGTGCGGCGGAGGTTGGAACGGCCGTCCGGGGAGGCCGTGAACTCGGCCGGGCCGATGACAGTGCCGAGGTGGAGGTGGCCGGCGGAGAAGGAGGCCACCAGATCGCCAGGGTGGACGCGGTCGAGAAAGACGGCGAACTGATCGGCCAGCTCGGTGCGCTGGTTGTAGGAGAGGTGACCGTACCGGTCGTCAACGAGCAGCTTCAGCTGATCTTTCGTCAAGCCCTGCGGAAGGGACTGAAGACGGGACGCAGCGAGGGAGCAGAAGCCCTCCGCCAGCCACTTTGGCACCACGTTCACGCCCTGGACCGCCGCACCGCGGATCAGCCAGCCCCGCCGGACGGCGTTTCGCTCGCCGTCGACGCGGGCGGCACGGGCCAGTGCGGCGCCGAGTTGGTCCCGAGTAACGCGCTGAGCACTCGGGGCTGCCCCCGTGGCGTCCAGCGAGAGGCCCTCGGCGGCGAGACGCTTGCGCCAGCGCTGGATCTGATCCGGCTGGGGTTGGATCCGTTGCGGGGGCTTGCCGTCCTGTCCGAGCACACGCTGCCCGCCCAGGGGTCTGATGCCGCACAGCCAGGCCGCGAGCCGGCCCGGATCAAGGTCGGCCATCTCGGCCACGTCGTCCAGAGCTACCCACTGGCCCGGCTGGACCGCAGTCTCCAGGATCTTGGTGGCGTACTGGTAACCGGCTCGGTGCTTCTCGGCGTAGTTCAGGGCGCTGCGGGTGATCTCCAGAAGGTCATCCGGGTCGTCGGACTGCGCGAGCGCGTGCCGACCCAAACTGGTGATGCGCCAGACGCCCTTCTGCTTCCAGATCAGCCCCGCGAGGACGGCGTCGGAGGTGTACCAGCGCCAGTTGTTCTCACCCTTCGTCTGGCGACCGGTCTTGGTCGGAACCGCCTCGTGCTCCTCCAGCGGGAGGTCGGCGACGATGCGCGCCCACAGCTCCTGGACGTGCAGCCCACCGGGCTGCTCGGCGAGGATCTCCAGCGCCCGGCGAAGGCGGGGCGGCACCCCCTGACGGAGCGTCGGCATGGTCAAGCCTCCGGGAGAGTGGCAACGGTTGGGGTGGCGGCAGAGGAACCGAGGCTGCGATCCGAGGTCGTGGGGTGGTCGGGAACCCCGGCTAGCGTCGGGTTCAGATCGCTTGAGGCAAGTCGGTCGAACGCGCGAAGGGTGAGTTCACGGGTGCGAAATCGCCCGTACAGGCGCTGTTCATTGCGCTCAAGCGTGGGAAAGGTAGACACGATGTGCTCGAGCTCTGCGCGGCTTAGGCGGAACAGGAGCTTTGCCACAATTGCATCGATCTCGGCGCGGACTTCAGCCCGATCAGTGTCATCGAGGAGCGCCTCAGCTGGAACCTGCCCCTCGGGTGCCGACGATGTCCAGCCGTACTCGGCCATGCGATTCCAAAATGGAGTCATCTCCGGGCTGGTGCAAGTAAGGCGGAGGACGAGCGGCGCGAGGTGGTCGAGAATCGGGTGACCCGGACGAAGCCGGGGAAAGGGGAGGCTATCCAAAACACCCAGTTGTACATGAAGCGTGATTTTCTTGCGCGCCAAAAAGTCCAATACAAGAGAATTAGCTGTAGCCAGCCACAGGAGGAAAGGCCATTCTGCCCCATCCTCGAAAAGGATGGTCGGCACTGGGTCGCCGCAGATCACATTTGGGGGAATGATCGCAGCGACCAGTGATCGCTCATTGCGGGGGGACGCCACATTGCAAAACCCCAAGCGGAATCGGTGAATACGACCCATTACCTTGTTGGGGATTTTCCGCTCGGGTACGACCCACTGAGGGATGATGGCCTTCTCCTGGTCGCCAAACTCCAGACTGTGCCAAACCGCCGAACGGCCTCGTCCGGATACGTACGCCTTGGCTCGGTGGTCGTATTGGGCCACCATTCGCCCTTCATACAGCGGCAGGCCGGGCTCATCGTCGGTATACCTATCGCGGTCCGTTCCCATGTCGATCTCCCGCTGGTACACCCGCTTCGGGAAGTCGTCCGAGCTTGCCGCGAAGGCCGGCCACTGAAGGTAAAGGTGATCAGTCACTGCTGCATCGATGCCGCCCGCCGTATCGCTGATCGCGAGAGCATCCGGCGACTGACTCTTTACGACCTCTACGGAAAGGCGGTGAGGGCGGTCCAGTGCCGCCATCAGATCATTGGGGTTCTTGATCTGAAAAGCAGCACTGAACTCGGTCGTTCTTCCAAATCGGCGTGCAGTGTACGCAGCGAACCGCATGGTCGCGTCCGCGCCACGGAACCATCCCTCACCCGTGTTGATGAGTCCCATCATCAGCATCAGGGTCCAATGGTCGAAGAGTTCCTCACGGATGGCCTGAGCATTCGCACCGTTATAGATGCCCGACGGGGTGACCTGCGCGACAGAGCCACCCGGTTCAGCCAGCGCAAATGCCGTTTCCACGAACATTCGATAGACGTTGAAGTCACCCTTGCCCAGGTTTCCCTTGGCGAACAGGCGATAGCGGCCACCGGATTTGAGGAAATGAACCAACGCGTACAGATCCCTCCGCGATCGCTCCCAACTCTCGCGGATCGTCGGAATCAGAAGAAGTTGACTAACAGCCGCTTCCCGCTCGTCCTTCTTCATTGCACGGACGCTGGGGTCGTACGTCGAGAAGAACTCCTTCTCGTCCGGGCTCAGTGTGTCCCATGGGGGATTCCCGAGAATACAGCTGAACCCGCCCGTCCGCCTGTCCTGCGTATTGGCATGAGCATCCGCCGGCGGGTGCACCTCGAATACCTCTGGGAATTCGAGATGCCAGTGGAAGAACCGATAGTGGCCGCTTAGACGGACGATCTCCTCATTGGTTGCGGCGGTGGCGCCTGCCGCCTCGGGGTCCTGGAGACCACGGTAGATGCTGTCGGTGACTGGGGGTGGGGCATCGGGAGTCTTGCGCGAGACGAAGGCTGCGCACCAGGCGTCGGCGACATGGCGTGTGTGGAGGTAGACGGGGTCCTGTTCCCAGGTGCGGTAGGCGGCGGACTGTAGGCGGACCTGCCTGAGAGTATTCGCCTGCGCGGCGGTGATGCGGCGCAGGGTAGTGGCGAAGCTGGTGTTGAGGGCCTTGGCCTCGGTGCTGTGGTGGAAAAGGGCGTCCTGGCCGGCGCGTTCCTTCGCGTTGATCTTCTTGAGATCAGCTACGAACTTCTTGTCGTCGCCCTCGATGGGCTTGAACGCGTCGTCAGGGATGCCTTCCGCGAGAAGTTCCGGAGTGGCGCCCATGAGGGCGTTTCCGCCCTTGATGTGGGCGTCGAGGAAGCCGAGCGGCTTGCCGGGTTCCAGGGCCTCCATCCATAGGGAGACCTTGGCGAGTTCGACGGCCATGGGGTTGAGGTCAACGCCGTAGATGCAGCGGGCAGTAACCTCGCGCAGTGCGTGCCGGAGGGCGTCGACGGTAGGTTCGGGGTTTTGTTCGCGTACGGCGGCGAGGTGTTTGGCGATGCGGCGGGCGGCGGCAACGAGGAAGTGGCCGGATCCGCAGGCGGGGTCACAGACAGTCAGGGAGAGCAGTTCGTCGGCGATGGCATCGCGCGGGTCAGGCTGGTCGGCCGCGGCGGCGCGGGCTTCGCCACGCTTTACGGCGTCGTCGATGACCGGATCGAGGGCCGAGTCGAGGAGGCAGTCGATCAACGAGGTCGGCGTGTAGTAGGAGCCGGTGGTCTTGCGGGCGTTGCCGGGGAGTTCGACGAGTTCGAATGTGGGGCCGGCGGGGTCGTGCTTCGGGACGAGTTCGAGCAGGGACTCATAGACGGAGCCAAGCTCTTCCGCGCCGAGGTGCTGGTAGTCCACGGACCGGTTCCGCTTGGCGCCACTGTCGCGAACGACGGACAGGGCGCGGACGGCAGTGAGCAGGTCCTCGTTGGCGAGTTCCAACGAGTGCAGCGGCGCATCCGCCTCGGTGTCGTCGAAGATGCCTCCGAGGCCTGGCAGGCCCAGTTCCGGGCGCCCGTCCTCGGAGCCTAGGCCGTCGAGGACGACGCGCAGCGCCTGGTACAGGTCGCCGTGGGCGGTACCGCGGCGCCGTTGGGCGTGGTGGCGCAGGCGGGCGGAGGAGAAGTAGTCGCGGTATCGGCGCTGGGCGGTCTCGTCGGCGTCGGGGTGGAGCAGGGCGCCGCGGTCCTCGGCGACGAAGAGGAACAGCATCCGGTAGACCAGGCGCAGCAGGGCGTCTCGGAGGGCGTCGGTGTCGAGGGTGTCGCGCAGGGCGGCGTTGCGGGGGTGGCGCAGGAAGCCGGTGCCGAGGGTAGTGATGGCATCCTCGACGCCCTTGCGGAGCTGTTCGAGAGCGCGGACGCCGGATTCGATGGCTTCGGTGCGCCACTTCTCCAGGCGAGAGGCAGAGGGTGCGGCGCCGTCGGGGACCTCGAAGCGGGAGACGTGCAGGAGTCGGTAGAGCAGCACGAATTCGCTGAACAATTCGCCGTCGAAGATGGCTTCGAGGTCGAACTCGACGTATGCGGCTCCGGCCAGGGAGGTGGAGTCGCGCAGCAGGCGGAGTTGGCGGCCGTTGGAGAGGACCGCCCACAGGTGGCCGCCGGTCCGGTTGAGGCATTCCTGGATGAGGGACTGCGGCGGGACGGTGCCTGCTCCGCCGGGCCGCTTGTCGAGGTCGGTGTTCCAGGCGGTGAGGTGGATGGGAACGTGCTGCCAGCGGTGGCTGATGGGGAAGGTCTTGAGGCCGTCGTCGGAGGTGATGCCGGCGGCGGGGCGGGTGAGGCGACCGAAGCCGAGTTCGGCGAAGAGGGGTTCGAGCCACTGGGTCTGGGCGTGGCCGGTGGGGTCGGCCGGGACGGCGTTGTCGGGTGCGTAGGCAAGCTTGGTGCGCAGTTCGCGCCAGACGCCCTTGAGGTAGTCCCAGTGGCGTTCGGCTTCGTCTCGGACGGAGCGGGCGCCGATGAGCTGGTAGTCGGCGGGGGTGGAGCCGGAGACGTCCTTGCCCTCGGCGATGCGCAGCAGCATGTCCGCGGGGATGAGCGCGCCGATGGTGTGGACGGCGGTGAAGACCTGGGTCTTGGCGGTGGACGACATCAGGCGGCTCCCCCGGTGGTGGCGGCGCTGCCGGGCGACGCGGTGGTGGTGGGCAGGTAGACGTAGACGCCGAGGATGTCCGCGGGCTTCTGAGCGATGACCTTCAGGCCGCGCCGGATCTGGTCGGCTTCCTTGCGGACGCGGGTGTGGGAGTCACGCAACTCGGCCGCTAGGGCGTCGCCTTGGCGCTCCAGCTCGTCCATCACGTCCGGCAGGCCGTCCAGGACGCGCTCGATGGTGGATTCGGCGAAGGCGGGGGCGGTGTTCTCGTCCGGGCCGGCGTCGAGCAGCGCGGTGGCCTGGTCGGGGGTGAGCCAGGTGGCGTTGGCGGGTGAGCCCTCGAAGGCGAGGAGGCGGGCGTCCTCGGCGACGAGCTGCTTCTCGCCGCTGCGCGAGGGCAGGGTGAGGTGGAAGCGGTAGCGCACGAGCAGCAGGGTGGTGCGGGTGGTGACGGCGTGGGTGCGGACGACGCCGCAGCGGCGGGCGGGGCGGTGGGGTTCGGGGATCTCGCGGTCGAGGGCGGCGTTGAGGACATAGCCGGCGAGCGCGCCGACGGCGGGGTCGGTGCGCACGAGCGCGGACTCGCCGCGCGCCACGGCCGGGGTACTGCGGAACGGGACGGGGTGGCCGGAGGTGAGCGCGAGGCCACCGACGGCGGGGGCGAGGGCGTCGCGCAGCCCGACTGGGACGCCGTCCAGGGCGGCGGTGAAGTCGCCGCTGATGGCAGTGCCGCCGCGCAGGTCTGCGCCGAGTGAGCGCAGTGAGTCGCGGACGAAGGCGCGAACCTCCGCCGAGGCGCCGAGCGCGGCGCGGACGGAGGCGAGCTCGCGGGCGACTTCGTCGGGGTGGATGGCGTGCTGGGCGAACCGGGAGCGGGAGGCCCGTTCGCGCTCGGCGGTGGAGTGCCACTCGATTTCGAGGGCTTCGGCCTGCTTGTCGATGGTCTCGAACATTGGAAGTTGATCGCCGGTGCCGTGGTCGCGCATCAGCAGCCACTCGATGATGGCGTCGGTGACCCCGGTGGCGGTCTCGTCGGGGATCGAGACGGAGATGCCGAGGTCCTTGCGGATCTGCCGGTGCTTCTTGATAAGCACCTCCAGGACCTTGCCGTCGATGCCGTTGTCACTGCCATAGAGCGTGATGACACGGACCTTGTCACGCTGCTGCCCGAACCGGTCGGCGCGGCCTTCGCGCTGGTCGTGACGGGTGGGGTTCCAGGCGAGGTCGTAGTGGACGACGGCGTCGAAGTGGTGCTGGAGGTTGACGCCTTCGGAGAGGCAGTCGGTGGCGACCAGGACGCGGCGGGCGGCGGGGTCGTCGGCGGTGGCGTCGGCGATTTCCTCGATTCGGGCGAGGCGCTGCTGCGGGGAGATGCTGCCGGTGACGGCGCGGACCACGGTCTTGCGGCCGAGGGCGCCGGTGAGGTGTTCGGCGACGTATTCGGCGGTGGGGATGTAGCGGCAGAAGACGATGGGGTGGTGGCCCTCTTTGAGCAGGGCCTTGAGGTGCTTGGTGAGGACCTTGAGCTTGTGGTCGCTCTCCACGCCTTCCAGTTGCTCGGCGCGGTCGGCGAGGTCGGCCAGGCGGGCCTGGGCGGTGCCCGAGTCGGCGCCGGGGGCGGCGTCTAGGCCCTCCAGGTTCTCGTCGTCGGCGAGGTCGTGCGTGAGCGGGCGCCCGAGCAGGTCGGCTTCCTCGGCGGTGGCGGCCTGGGCGGAGGCGGAGCGGGTGCGCAGGGTCTGGGCTGCGGCACGCGGGGAGGAGACCAGCGAGCGTAGCAGGGCGATGGCGGACCACCAGGCGATCCGGGCCTCGCGCTTGCCCCGCCCGGTGGCGTCGGCGACATGCTCGCCGGCGTAGGCGATGGCATCGTCGAGCAAGGCCCGGTAGGCGGGGGCGAGGCGGTAGGGCTCGTCCGCGGTATCGCGGTCGGAGGGGAACGCGGTTTCCTGGTCGAGGTAGCGGCGGATGTCGGCGCGGCGACGCTGGACGAAGTACCGGGCCAGCTCGACGCGGCCTGCCTCGCTGCCCATGTCGGTTTCGGCGAGGCCGGGCCGCAGCAGGCCGAGGAGGTTGCGGAATGCCGCGACCTTGCCCGAGTGCGGGGTGGCGGTGACCAGCAGCAGGTGCCGCTCGGTGTCCTCGGCAAGGCGGCGCAACAGTTCGTAGCGCAGCTGGCTCTGCTTGCCGCCCATGGCCGGGTCGGCGGCGACGCAGGTGTGCGCCTCGTCGACGATGACCAGGTCGGGGCAGTGGCGAAGAAAGTCCTCCCGGTGGCGGGCAGACTTGATGAAGTCGGTGGAGACGATGACGTGGGGGTAGCGGTCGAAGAGGGACTGGCCCAGGTTCAGACCGCGTTCCAGCCGGGGCACGGTAGAGGAGAGCACGAGCTCAGCGTCGATGCCGAACTTGGTGCGCAGCTCGCCCTGCCACTGTTCGGCGAGCGCCGGGGAGCAGAGCACGGCCAAGCCCTTGGCCTCGCCCTGGGCGAGCAGTTCGCTCGCGATGAGCCCGGCCTCCACCGTCTTGCCGATACCGACGTCATCCGCGATCAGCAGCCGCACCACGTCCTGGCGCAGCGCCATCAGCAGCGGGACGAGCTGGTAGGCGCGCGGTTCGACGGCGATGCCCGCCAGCGAGCGGAAGGGGCCGGCGCCGGAGCGGAAACCGATCCGCAGCGCGGTGCGCAGCAGCGCGGCGGCGCGGGCGTCGCCGAGGTCGTCGGCGCTGGGGCGGATGAACTGGGCGGGCTCGACCTGCTCGAACGCGGGGAAGACGGCGGCGACGTCGTCGTCGGAGCCGCCAAGCGGGCGCAGCACCAGCATGTCGTCGACGCTGTCGGGCAGCACCACCCACTCCCTGCCGCGCGCCGAGACCAGGGATCCGGCGGAGTACGTGATGGTCATCGGGCAGCTCTCCGGGGTCCTCGGTGCGCGGGGCGGGCAGTGCAGATCAACGTGGCGGCGGTCATGACGGGGTGCCGGTGCCGAAGTACCGGTGCTTGCGGGCGGCGATGGCGGGCCAGTCGGCTCCAGCGGGGAACCTGACGACGTCCCAGCCCTGTTCGATCAGTCGGTCTTCGGCGGCGGCGTCGCGGGCGGCGATGGCCTCGTGATCATGGACCGGGCCGTCGACGAACACGGCGACATCGACGCCAGGGAGCCGGTAAATGTAGTCGGGACGCGCCCGCGCGCCCTCGACATACGTCTGGGCCTCGTCCGGGAGCCGGTAGCCGCCCGCCTTGAGCCAGTCGATGAACTCGGACTCCAGCGTGGACTCGGCGCGGGCGTCGAGGCGGCGGTGCTGCTCACTGCGGGTCTCACCACCCCGGCTGGCCAGCGCCCCCGCGTGGGCGAAACGCAGCAGCAGGCTGGTGATCTGGTGGCGGTCGATGGCCTCGTGGTCGAGCTGGTTGGCGTAGGTGAGCAGGCAGTCGTAGCAGCCACGGGCGCACGGGCGCTCGAGGCTGATGCCGCCCTTGTCCTTGCCGTCCTGATCGAAGTGCGCGATGCGCAGTGCCTCGCGGGCCGCGCGGGCGAGCGCATCCGGCTCGGCCTGCAGGCGGCGCAGCACGCCGGCCCCGCCCTCGGCCGACTCGGCGAGCAGGATGCGGTCGCGCAGACCCTCGGCCGGGGGCAGCAGTTCGCTGCTGAGCTCAGAGTCCTCCAGCTGGAACACCGCTTCGATGCCGCGCTCCAGTGCGTACATCAGCGACAGTGCGACCGGCTTCTCGACCGGTTCGTTGAGCTGGATGACGAGGATGTTGCGGCGGTCCTGGACGTAGGGCAGGACGCGGATCTTGCGACGCTGCTCGGCGTCCTCCAGCGCGAGCATCTCGGTGGAGTCGCCGGACGCCTCCTGGGCCTGCTTTTCCGTCAGCCAGCGGCCCTCGACCGGATCCAGCCAGAAGCCCAGCGGCTCGTCCTCCTTGGCGCGAGTGCGCCCGGTGTTGGTGATCCGCACGGTCGCCGAGTCGCCGTAAGCCAGCCGGGCGAGCGGCTGTCCGGCCTGGTCGATGACGGCGGCGTCCATCCGGCCCGAACGGGCGCCGTGGTCATGGAAGCGGTAGGAGGTGACGAGTTTGAAGCCGGCGCGGCGGCGCTCCTCCTCGTCGGAGGAGATCCGCTCGCGCGGGGTGGTGTAGACGGTATGCAGCTCCAGCAGGCCGTAAGTGGGCTCACCCAGGGGCTCGTCACACATCTGGCAGCGTTCCGCGCCGGCATTGGCGTCGTGGTGGTAGCCGCACTGCGGGCAACGGCGGGCGGTGCTGGTCACCAGATCGCCCGAGCCGTCCGGCGGCAGCTGGATACGGGTGACCTGGTAGCGGGCGCCCTCGTGGTAGATCAGCGCACCCGGCCCGAACTCACGGATCGCCAGGAAACGCGGACGCTGCAGGTAGTCGCCCTCGCTGTAGCGGCCCGAGCCGGAGATGTACGCGGCCAACGGCAGCCGGGGGAACGAGTAGCCGGGCAGGAAGCCCTCACTGGCCAGGTACCGGTACGGGTTGAAGTCCGACAGCATCGAGTTGCCGTCCGGTCCCTCGTTGGTCAGCAACGACAGCTGCGTCTCCGCCTCCCGACGGCGTCGCGCGGCGGCGTCGCGGGCACGCTGGGTGAGCCGGGAGTCCAGGCGGCGGCGGTTCTGCTCGGCCTGGTCCACCAGCGCCACCCGATACAGCTCGCGCCACCGCTCGCAGGACTTCTCGAAGAAGTCCGGGGCCTGACGGACCGTCCGCTCAATCCAGTCCGGCTCCCACCACGACGTGCCGGACAGCTCCTCGTCCAAGCTGTCCAGCAGCGCATGCGCGCGGAACGAAGCACGGTGGCGCGCGTCCTGGTCGGCGATGGCGGCCTGGACGTGGTCGTGCAGGCGCAGCGCCGGATCCGGGCGGCGCACCGTCTCGTCGGGGACGTCGATGTCGATGATGTCGCCCATCGCGCTGCCCAGCTTCATGCCGGTCTCGGCCAGCCAGATGGCGTGCACGTGAGACCGGATCAGGTCCTCGTTACCGAGGTCCAGGCGCGGCGGCGCGACCGAGCCCGCGACCATCCGGTCCGAGCGGCGGAAGTAGTACTGGTCGTGGCTGTTACCGGTGGCGCAGTACGTCGTGACCAGGGCCGGCTGGCCCGAACGCCCGGCCCGGCCGGAGCGCTGCGCGTAGTTCGCCGGGGTCGGCGGGACGTTGCGCATCGAGACCGCGTTCAGGTCGGAGATGTCCACTCCGAGTTCCATTGTGGGCGAGCAGTACAGCATCTTCAGGTCCGCGTCACGGAACGCCTTCTCACGCTGCTGGCGCACCTCAGACGGCACCTGCGCGGTGTGCTCGCGCGCGGACAGCCCGGCCAGGCCGCTCGCGGTGTCCCGGTACAGGTGACGGAAGAACGGGTTCACCCGCGGCGCGTCCTCCGCACTGTAGGTACGCGAGAACGGGTCCAGCGCACCGGTCATCCCGTCACCCGCCCGCCATACCAGCGCCGCGGCGGGGATGCGGTAGCCGGGCCGCGTCTCGGTACGGCGATGCGGGCGGTCACCGCGGCCACCCCGACGGAACCGGTCCTCCACCGCCGGCGGCATGATCTTGGTCATCAACCCGGCGCCGGTAAGTACCTCCAGTAGCTCGGCGATCAGCTGCTGGGCTTCGTCCACACCGATCGGGTGCGGGTGGCTGGGGAACTGGCCGGTGCGCCGCAGATACCGGCCGACCTTGCCCCGCCCCGAGACGTGCAGGTTCGCGCGCTGCGAACCCGGCCGCGACGGGAACGGGTAGGCGATTCCCGCCTCCGGCCGGTCGTGCTTACCCAGCACCCAGGCGTCGATCAGCCGCTGCTCGCTGCCGAGCCGCAGCGACTCGAACTCCTGCTCGCCGAAGCACTCCACGTCGATCGCCAGACCCCGCCTCAGCTCGTCCAGCAGCGCCCGCATGATCTCCGCCCGCTTGCCCGGCTCGGCATCGCGCAGCGCCACGTGACAGGAGGACCACCTCGCCTCCTCGGCCGCCAGCCAGTCCAGATCCTCGTAGTCGATCTTCAGCAGGCCGGTCTGCTCCAGGTTGGGCATGGTGACCCGCCAGCCGCGCTCCAGATCCAGGTACAGCCGGAACGCGACCACGTCGCGCAGCGCGGCGGCGGCCCGCCGTGCCAGGCTCGGGGCCTGGCCCGGGTCCTTGGCGTAGTCGTGCGCGGACAGTCCCAGCGATTCGACCACCCGGGCCGCGAGGTCCTCGTGCCGAAGCCCCTCCTCCCCCGCCGCGGCGACCGCCTGGAAGAGCGCCCCGCGCAGCAACGTGACCTGCACGAAGTCGTTGAAGTGGCCGGCCTGAAGAGACGCGTCCTGCCGGTTGTCCACGAAGGTCAGCAGCTTGCGGGCCTTCGCCGACAACGCCTCGGCGGGAATCTCCCGCAGCGCGCGCAGAATCGATGCGGAGATCAGCGAGGTGGCCGAGGAGCGGCCCTCCTGATCCAGGGTGGCCAGCTTGGCGAAGTCCCGCCCGCGAGTCTGCTCGTAGGAGACACCGCAGCGCAGACAGAACCGGAACGGCGAGGGCAGGTACGCGGCCTCCAGCCCACCCTGTCCCTCCGTTCCGTACACATCCACGGTCACCGGGCGCGGCAGCTTGTCGCGCAGCGTCGCCCGCACCACCTCCTGGCCGTGGTCGTCGATCTCCAGCCACGAGTCCGGCAGGCGGCGCTCGGCCACCGCCTGCTGCGGATCGTGCGGCCACGGCAGATCGGCGGAGACGTACAGGTAGCCGTCGGTGGCCCGCCCACCGGTCGCGGTGGTGTCGCGACGCGGCTGGTAGACGAAGTCGCCGCCGCGCTCGGTCCGCCACACCGTCAGGTACTCCTGACCGCACTCACGGCAGAACGCCAGCGGCAGCAGGATCTTGCCGCCCGAGCCCGGCTGCTCGCGCTGATAGTCGCGGGTCAGGTGCCGGCTGCTCTCGTCCTCCAACGTGACGTGGACCGTGTCGCCCTTGGACAGGAACTGGTGCAGCCGGAACGCGAACAGCGGCTGCCCGTTCCGCGGGTCGCGGGCCTGCGCACCGCCCTCCAGCGTCCGCTGGATCGCCACCGCGCACTCGTCGGCGTCCACACCGCTCTCCGCCGCGAGCTGCTTGGCCACCTGCTCCAGGGTGCGCGGACGCTGCCGGAGCAGGCGACCGGTCGACTCGTCCCGGCGCAACCCCACCGTCGACTCGATCCACGACGCCAGCGGGTCGCGTACCAGGTCCCCGTAGTCGCGCGGCGCGGCCGGGGCCTTGATCCGGGTCGCCGGCACCAGACCCGGCACCTCCTCCGTCGCCCGCTCCAGCGTCTCGCCGATCACGCGCTCGGGTGCCACGGCGGTACCGAACAGCTCGGACGCCACCTCTGCGACCACTGCCCGGGGATCGGCCGCGACCTCCTCGCTCGCCATCGTCGCCGACGTACCCACGCACTGTACTGACGGTGCCTCACAGGCGTCGCGCACCCGGCGGATCAGCATCGCCACGTCCGCGCCCTGCCGGCCCCGGTAGGTGTGCAGCTCGTCGAAGACCAGAAACTCCAGCCCCCGCGCCATCCGGATCAGCGACCGCCGGTCGTCCGGGCGCGTCAGCATCAGTTCCAGCATCACGTAGTTCGTCAACAGGATGTCCGGAGGGTTGTTACGGATCGCCTCCCGCTGCTCCTGCGTCTCCTGACCCGTGTAGCGGGCGAACGTGACCGGCTCACGGCACTCGCCGTAGCCGTCCCGCAGGAACTTGCCCAGCTCGTGGAGCTGACTGTTCGCCAGGGCATTCATCGGATAGACGATGATCGCCCGCACCCGCTTAGCCGGATCGCTCTCACGCGCCCGCAGCACCCGGTCCACGATCGGCACGATGTAGGCCAGCGACTTGCCCGAGCCCGTGCCCGTGGTCAGCACGTACGACTTTCCCGTGCGGGCCGCGTCGATCGCCTCACGCTGGTGCCGGCGCAACGTCAACGGAACGCCGTCACACACCTGACCGTTCTCGGTCTTGTCCGTCTGGAAGATTTGCTCGCACTCCGGGTGCAGCACCCCCTCGCGCACCAGGTCACCGACCGTACCGCCGGAAGCGAACGACGGGTTCAACGACAGCCACGGGTCGGGCCACTGCGACTTCGCGTCGAGATCCGCCTCCACGAACGCCTCGATCCGCGGATCCCGGATCACCGTGCCACCCTCGGTGAACGCCCGGTAGTCCGCGATCAACCGCTGGTGAACCCTAAACACGTCCATCGCTGCGCGCTGCCCTCGTTCACTCGATTCGGATGGGGTCACTGCGTCCTCGACCGTAGACCCGCGCACTGACAACTCCCTTGCCCCCGGCGGCATGTCGGCACCCCCGCCTGCCACTGCCTGGGCCTCCGCGTCCGCATGCAACGGCGCCGTGGGGTCGCAACCCGCCAGGTCCGGCGGGACCGGACCGTCGGACGCCGCCGCCGCAAAGGGGAGCAGCGCGAGCCGGACCTCCTCCGCACCCGCTGGCCTGGCCTGCGGGTTCTTTGCCAGCAGGCGGCCGAGCAGTACCTCCAGCCCGATCGGCACCGCGCCACGCAGCGTCCGCACGGGCGCGGGCTGCTGGTCCACGTGCTTGCGCATCAGCTCGAAGCCGGACCCACCGGTGAACGGCGCAGTGCCGGTCAGCAGCTCGTACAGCACGCAGCCCAGGGCGTAGAGGTCGGTGGACGCCGTCACCGGGCGGCCCAACGCCTGCTCCGGAGCCATATACATCGCTGTCCCGACCGTGGCGTCGGTACTGGTCAGCCGGGCCGCCTCGGCGTCGTCAACGATCAGGCCCATACCGAAATCGAGGACCTTGATCAGCCCACCGCGCAGGATCATCACGTTGCCTGGCTTGAGGTCCCGGTGCACCACCCCGGCCAGATGGGCGGCCTGCAGCCCAGCGGCGATCTGCACGCCGATCGCCGCAGCCCACGCCACAGGCAGATACCCGCGACCGTCGCCCAGCAGCCACGAAAGCGGCCGCCCGTCCAGATACTCCATGACGAGGTAGGGGAGACCACCGTTGCTGGCATCCAGCCCGCCGTCGATCACCCGCGGCAGATGCGGATCATCCAGGCGCCGCATGATCCGTACCTCGCGCGCGAATCGCGCGGCGACCTTGGCAGCCTCAGGGACGGACACGACCGCACCAGTTCGCGTCCGACGAATGATCTTGACAGCGACCTGACGATCGGGGTTGCCCTCCGGCGATGCCTCGTCCACGGCGAGGTAAACCTCGCCCATGTTGCCCCGCCCAAGGAGACTGCCCACGCGGAACCGCCCGGCCACGCGGTCAAGCTCCACTCAGACTCCTCCCGCGCGCTGAGGCACCACTGGGCGCAAGCGCTGCCCCCCCAACGGCGCCATCCCAATCCTTCCGAGACGGATGACACAAGGCGATCATCCCATGGAGCGAGTGGCCAGAGCACGTGAACAGCCCGAACGCCTTCGACCTGCGTGTGTATACCGACTACGAGGGGCCTGCGCCCATCTGAAGCCACGGTCTGAAACCCCACTGCCGCCATCCTCGGTGGTTGAGGCGCCCCAGGATGGGAGGCGTTTGCTGTCCAGTGCGGAAGTAGCCCTCTCAGTGGGGTGCGTCATCCGGAATACGACTCGGCCGTTTTCGATTGGTCCTCCCGAAACGATCGCGGGAGGGGGACGCTGGTGGCCGACCTATTGCTGTTCCGGCTGGATTCCAATGGTCAGGACGTCGAGCTGCGGGGCTCGACGGTGGCGCTGGAGGTGGAGCTTCAGCGGCGGGTCGAGGCGGGGATGGAGGCGATGCTCGGCATCCGGTTCGTGGCGTCCGAGTATCCGACCGGGCCGTTGCACCGAGGGCGGATCGACTCTCTGGGGCTCGACGAGAACAACACACCAGTCGTGATCGAGTACAAGAAGGGCAGCGACCACGGAGTCGTGTCCCAGGCGATCTCGTATCTGCACTGGCTCAAGAGCAGCCCCCACGAGTTCGAGGCGCTGGTCAAGGAGCGGCTGGGCTCCGAGGCTGCCGAGGGGATCGACTGGGGAGCCCCGCGGGTGGTCTGTATCGCGGCGGACTTCTCCCACCACGACCGAATCGCGGTGCGCGAGCTGGACAGGCGGATTGACCTCGTTCGCTACCGCGTCTTCGAGGGCGGGCTGCTGAGCCTGCTGCTGGTCGAGTCGGCGCCTGGCTCCTCCCCCTCTGTCCGCACGAGACGTCAGGCCCGCCCGAACGAGGCGGGTGTTGCCACGGAGCCCGTCGTGCCGGAGTCGGCCAAGACCATCGTCGACGTACCCGACTGCCTGAGGGCCCTGTACGACGAGCTGGACGAGGAGTTCACCGCCTTGGGTGAGGTGGAGGTCAGGCCCACGCAGCACTACATCGCCTACCGGCGGCTGGTGAACGTCGCCTCCGTGCTCTTCCGGCCTTCGCAGCCAGCGATGCTGCTGTACTCTCCCGCGCCCAGTGCACCCAAGTGACCCGCTTCTCCTGGGGCGCGGCCGGGAAGCTGCCGTTCCTGCCTCGGCTGCGCCAGGGCTGTCGGCGTACACCTGAACGTGGCTCTGGCAAGATTTTCGTAGCCGGAGATCATCCTGGGGCGGCAGTGGGTCGGTCTGCGTATCGGCGACGTAGATGGGCGATCAGTACGACTCGGTGGCGGAGGAGTGGGATGCCGGCACGGCCTCCCATGATGCGCTTCTGAAGCTTCACGTCGGTGATCCGGCCCTCGTTGACTCCGGAGTTGTATGGCGTGGTGATTCCCTGGACGACTGCGTGTTGGTCTTCGCGCAGGGCGGTGGCGATGCCGGCGAGGGGCGCAAGTCCGCTGTCGGTGAGTCGTCCGAGCCAGTCCGGTAGTGGTGTGGCATCGCGGCTGTCGAGCATGGCGGCGAACTCGCGGACCAGACCGTGGGTGCGCCGGAGTTCCGGGCAGTGTCCGAGCAGCCGGCGAAGACGCTCAGCGGTTTGCGGGCCGTGCCGGCCGGGGGCGGTGATGATCCAGCGTGCGGCTTCGCGGGGAGAGGGCGGGCGTTCACGGGGCTCGTCCAGCGGCAGGCCACGCCTGAGTGGTGCGAGGGCCATCTTCACGCGCTGGTAGTGCCCCAGGTAGCCCTTGACGACGAGTTCCTGGTGGAGGATCTTTGCGCTGTGTTCGCCTTCGTCCCAGCGTTGTTGCAGGTAGTCGAGGTAGGGGTCCAGGGTGGACGGGCGACGGGGAGCGCGGCGCATGACCTCGTGCCAGGTGCGGGCCCGGGCGTACTTGCGTACCGTGCGGCGGTCCAGCCCGAGCTCACGGGCTGCAGCGGCGTAGGGACGGCCTGCATCGGTCAGTGCGTGTACGGCTTCGAACAGCCGCCGTGCGTGACGGCCGGCCGGGGTGTCCACCGGCCCGGAATCGGCGTCCACCGCCTCGGCGTGCTCCGGCCCGGCAGGATCGGGGGCCGGGAGCGCGGCGGGCAGGCAGCCGCGGTGGGCGGCAGCGATGTCCTGGACGCGCCGGGACAGGCCCTGCCAGAGATGGAAGCGGTCACTGACCTGGACCGCGTCGGGGGCACCGTCGGCGATCCCCTGCCGGTAGGTGAGCGATCCGTCGCGGCAGACGACCTCGACACCGGGATGCCCGCGCAGCCATCGGCTCAGCTGTTCGGCGTCCCGGCCCTCCCAGAGCGTCAGTGGGAGACGCGTGGTGGCGTCGACCAGGAGGGTGCCGTAGGTGTCGCCGTAGAGCGCGAAGTCGTCCACGCCCAGCACCTGGGGTGTGACCAACTGCGGCAGCGGCACCCGCATCAGCTGGGCGAGCATGGTGGACCGCGAGAGTGCGACGTTCAGAACACGCAGCATCCGGGCCCCGCCCCGGCCGGCCAGCACCACGCCGACGGCCTCGACCAGGTGCTGCAGCAGCGGGGTGCGCCGCTGGTAGCGCACGGCCAGCCCCGGCACCTGCTCGGCGAAGGTCACCTTCGGGCAGGCCGGGTTCTCGCAGTACAGGCGGCGTACGCTCAAGCCGATCCGGGCCGACCGACCGCCGATCGCGGCATCGGCGAGGTGCCGAACATAGCGGCTGTGGCACCACTCGCTCAGCTCGCCGCATCCCGTACACGCTGCTGGAACGCCGGACCGTGTGCGGGCGTGAACCACCACGACAGCATCGGAAACCTCAACCGAGACAACTACCACATTGGCCAAGTGCGGTAACAGTGCGGCCAGTTCAACAGAACACAGCCAGAGGTTGCCCACCGGCAAACCAACCGACCGCCGCCCCGGGATGATCTCCGGCTACGAAAATCTTGCCAGAGCCCTGAACGTCCCCAGCCACGTACGGATGAACGTGGCCACTTCTTGATGCGTCGGGGACCGTTGCCCGGCACTCTGCTGCTTGGTCGGTGAGGAGAGTGGCGGAGGGCGGCTGACGGTGGTTCTGGATCCGCATCGCTGGTTGGAGCTGCGGCGCTTCCGTGGTCTGTTCGAGTCCGGGGCGATGGGTCTGTCGGAGATTGAAGTTCCACCCTGCGGTTGGACACCTGGACACTGGGACGTGTGAGCCCAGAGGAAGCAGTGCCAGGTGGGAACCAAGAGCAACATGAGTAAGCGCTACACGGCGGAGTTCAAGCGGGACGCGGTCGCGCTCGTCCGGTCCTCGCCGCATCGGAACGTCACCGAGATCGCCCGGGAGCTCGGGGTCAGTCCGGAGGGGCTGCGGGGCTGGGTGAAGCAGGACAAGACCGACCGGGGTGAGGGCCGACCGGGCGAGCTGACGAGTGCCGAGCGCGAGGAGCTCACCCGCCTGCGGCGGCAGACGGTCGAGCAGCAGAAGACGATCGAGATCCTGCGCAAAGCGGCCGCCTATTTCGCGACCGAGACGATACGGTGATCCGCTTCCGTTTCGTTGATGACCACCACGGCGCCTGGGGCGTCAAGCGGATCTGCCGAGTACTGGGGATCGCCCGCTCCTCCTTCTATGCCTGGCGGGCCGGCGAGCAGGACCGCCGCGCCCGCATGCGGGCCGAGGACCTGCTCGCCGCCGAGATCACCGTGATCCACCTCGCCTCCAGGGGCTCCTACGGGGTGCCGCGCGTGCATGCGGAACTGCGCCGCCAGGGCCGACTCGTCAACCGGAAGAGGGTGGAGAGGATCATGCGCGAGCGTGGGATCGCGGGCGTCACCCGCCGCCGGCGCCGCAACCTGACTCGTCAGGCCCGCAAGCCGGTGCATGTTCCGGACCTGATCGGGCGCGACTTCACCGCGCCCCGCCCTGGAGTGCGGCTGGTCGGCGACATGACCTGCCTGCCGACCGAGGAGGGCTGGCTCTACCTGGCCACCGCGATCGACCTGGCCACCCGCGAGGTGGTCGGCTACGCGATGGCCGACCACCACCGCGCCGAGCTGCCGGTGGCCGCACTGCGGATGGCGGCCGGACGCGGCGGCCTCGAGCGCAGCTGCATCTTTCACTCGGACCGCGGCAGCGAATACACGTCGACTGAATTCCGAGCCGAAATAGGCAAGTTGAAGATGAGGCAGTCGATGGGGCGAGTCGGCTCCTGTTACGATAACGCCGCTGCCGAGAGCTTCTTCGCCGTACTGAAGGAGGAGATCGGCACCCGGGTCTGGCCTGACCGCGCCAGTGCCCGCGCGGAGGTCTTCGAGTTCATCGAGACCTTCTACAACCGCAGGCGCCTACGCAGGCACCCGGAGTGGGGCTACCTCACGCCACTCGAGATCCGGCAGCGACACCAGCAAGGTCATACCCTCGCGGCGTAGAAGATCGGTGTCCAACCGCAGGGTGGAACTTCAGTTCGCTCCGCTGGTCGACTCGATGCTGCGGGCGGAGATCCTGATGAAGGCCGCGGTGATCCACGAGCGGCTGGCCACGGAGTACGGGTTCACCGGGAACTACCAGCGCGTCAAGCTCTACGTGCAGGAGGCACGCCCGCGGATCGCCGACGAGCTCGGGATCACGCCCAAGGAACTGGCGGGGATGCATCGCCGGTTCGAGGTGATCCCGGGCGCTCAGGCCCAGGTCGACTGGGGTGACGAGGGCAAGATCCTCGCTCACATGGGCACCGACAAGGTCTACTCCTTCCACATGACGCTGTCGTACTCGCGCGACCCGTTCTGCTGCTTCACCACCAGCCAGGACCTGCAGACGTTCTTCGACTGCCACCGCCGGGCCTTTGCGCACTTCGGCGGGGTGCCGATGACGATCGTCTACGACCGCACGAAGACCGTCGTCCGTCGGCACGTCGCCCCGGGAGAGGCGGTCCCGCTCCATCCGGAGGCGGTCGGCTTCGCCGGTCACTACGACTTCGACATCGACGTCCTGGCTGCCTACCGCCCCACCGGTAAGGGCCGGGTCGAACGTCAGGTGCTGATCGTCCGCGACCACGTGCTGTCCGGCCGGGCGTTCTCCTCCGTCGAGGAGATGGACGCCGCGTTCGCCGCCTGGGTGCCCGTGCGGCGCGCTCAGGTCCACAAGACGCACCAGGAGGTCATCGGCGAGAGGGCGGCCCGTGACCACGCGACCCTCAAGCCGCTGCCGCCCACGCCGTATCTGGTGGCCGAGCGGCATCTGCGGCCGGTCGGCAAGGACTGCCTGGTCGCCTTCGGCGGCAACCTCTACTCGGTGCCGGCCCGCAAGGTCCGCCCACGCCAGCTGATCGAGATCAGGGCCACGAAGTCACAGATCATGCTGCACTCGACCGTCCCCCGCGCCGATGGCGAGACGCTGCTGGCCATGCACGCCAGGGCGGTGGGCCGCGGAGTCCGCGTGGTCGAGGAGACGCACTGGGACGGCCTGCCCACCGGCAAGGGACGCCGGACCACCACGGGTGATGTCCCTGTTCAGTCCCGCCGCGATCGGCCTGCGGGCCTGGAGGCCGGGCCGCTGCAGGCCCTGCTGAACCGGACCGCGATCACACGTATCGAGGTCGGCCGGCGTCCGTTGTCGGTCTACGACGAGTTGACCGGCACCCGCCCCTTCACCACCGACCGAGCGACGAAGGAATCCTCTTGAGCCAGCTGACCGGCAACCGCATTCGGACCACGGCCGCCAAGCTTGGCCTGCCCCACCTGGCGGAGACCATCAACGAGTTCACCCGGCGGGCGGACGAGGCGAAGATGGGCTACCTCGACTTCCTCGACCTGGTCCTGTCCGAGGAACTCGCCGTCCGTGACGACCGGCGCTTCCGCCAGGGGCTGCGGCTGTCCAGGCTGCCGCACCACAAGACGCTGGACGAGTACGACTTCTCCTTCCAGTCCGAGCTCGA
Source organism: Kitasatospora sp. NBC_01539 (assembly GCF_045040525.1). Taxonomy (NCBI): domain Bacteria; kingdom Bacillati; phylum Actinomycetota; class Actinomycetes; order Kitasatosporales; family Streptomycetaceae; genus Kitasatospora; species Kitasatospora sp. NBC_01539. The sequence goes on along the minus strand of NZ_CP109390.1, from coordinate 6,689,749 downwards.
CCCGCGCAAGGTCAAGGACCTCGCCACTCTCTCGTTCGTCGAGGCCAAGGCCAACGCCGCCCTGCTCGGGCCGCCCGGGGTCGGGAAAACACACATCGCCGTCGGGCTCGCGGTCGCGGCCTGCCGGGCCGGCTACTCGATCTACTTCACCAGCCTCGACGACATGGTCCGCAACCTGAAGGCCGCGGAGACAGCCGGTCGCCTGGCCAGCAAGCTCGGCACCTATCTGCGGCCCGCCGTCCTCGTGGTCGACGAGGTCGGCTACCAGCCCCTGGAGCGCGCCGAGGCGAACCTGGTCTTCCAGGTGATCTCCAAGCGCTACGAAAAGGGCTCGATCATCCTGACCTCGAACAAGACCTTCAGCGAGTGGGGCCAGGTCTTCGGCGACGAAGTCCTCGCCACCGCCATCCTCGACCGGCTCCTCCACCACTGCGACGTTATCTCCATCAACGGCCCCAGCTACCGCCTGAAGAACCGCCTCAAGGCCATCGAACGAGACACCGAAGTGGCCTGACAGGCCACTTCGCCGGGCCGCCACGGCCTCGTCAGTCGCCGTCGAGCCGGTGAAGGATCTGGGAGAACTCACCGGAGTCGAGCAGGCCGGCAATCACCTGAGTCATGCTCTCGATGCCGGGCTCCCGGACGATCAGGCCGTCCGAGCACCAGAAGTACCGGCCACCCAGGGCCTCGCCACTGCGTGTCCAGGCGTCCATCAACCGCTCGACTTCGGCAACGGTGAAGAAAGTCGCGCTCCACCGCGACCCGTCCACCAGCCGGACTACGGCATCCACATTGCACACCGCACTGTCAAGCCCCGGGTTTGGTGGAGAGTCAGTTAGCTGGTTTTCAGGGGGTGGTCTGGGGCGCGGGTGATGTGTGGAGCGCTTCGAACTCGGTGGGTGGGACGTGCCCGAGCTCGCCGTGGAGTCTGCGCTGGTTGAACCAGTCGATGTATTCGGCGACGGCGATCTCGACGTCGTTGATGCTGGTCCAGGGCCCCTTGTTGCGGATCAGCTCGGCTTTGAACAGGCTGTTGAATGCCTCGGCGAGGGCGTTGTCGTATGAATCGCCCTTGGAACCGACCGAGGCCACGGCGGCGGCCTCGTCCAGGCGCTCGGTGTAGCGGACGGCCCGGTATTGCACGCCGCGATCGGAGTGATGGACCAGTCCGGCCAGGTCGGCGCCAGTGTGGCGGCGTCTCCATATACCCATCTCCAAGGCGTCCAGGGCGAGTTCGGTGTAGAGGCTGGTGGCCACCTGCCAGCCGACGACCATGCGGGAGAAGACGTCGATGACGAACGCGGCATACACCCAGCCCGAGTGCGTCTTGATGTAGGTGATGTCGGCGACCCACAGCTGGTTGGGGGCATCCGCGGTGAACTGCCGGTTGACCAGGTCGCGGGGACGGTCGGTCTCTGGTGCGGGCCGGGTGGTGCGCGGGCTCTTATCCCTGGTCACGCCGCGCAGGCCGACCGCGCGCATGAGGCGCTCGACGGTGCATCGGGCCACCGGCCGGCCCGCGCGCCGGAGGGCCGCATGGATCTTGCGGGCACCGTAGACGCCGTAGTTGCCGGCGTGGATCACGCGGATCTCCTCGGTCAGTTCCCGGTCGCGGGTGGTGCGGGCGGACTCAGGCCGGGTGTGGGCGGCGTAGTAGGTGCTCGGCGCGATCTCGGCGTCCGTGTTCTTCAGGACGTCGCAGATCGGCTGGACGCCGAACTCCTCTTTGTGCTGGTCGATGTAGGCGACCTTCAGCGCAGTGGACGGTCCAGCTCCGCGGCGAAGAAAGCCGAGGCGGACTTCAGGATCGCGTTGGCCCGCCGCAGTTCCTTCACCTCCCGCTCCAGCTCCGCGATCCGGGCCGCGTCCTGGGAGGTGGTGCCCGCCCGGGCGCCGTCGTCGGTCTCGGCCTGCCGCACCCAGCCGCGCAGGGCCTCGGGGTGGATGTCGAGCTGGTCGGCGACGCGCCTGATCGCCCCGGCGCGGCCGGCGGGATCCTTGCGGGCCTCGACGGCGAGCCGGGTCGCCCGCTCGCGCAGTTCCTCGGGGTACTTACGGGGTGCAGCCATGCTCGGAATCCTTCCGGGTCTTCGATGTCTCCATCAAACCCAATGCCGCTTAGATAGCTGGGTTTCTGAGTTGTAAGGTGGGCGGTCCGGAGTGCCGGGTGTTGGTGTCGTCGGGGCGTTTGATGCGGTGCGGGCTGAGGCGGTGGCGTTTGACGGCGCGGGGGCAAGTACGTTGTCGCCGGGCGGGATTGGGCCGTTCGGCTATCTCGGCGAGAGCCCCGGTAAGGGCGGCGGCCAAGCCGTCAGGGGAAAACGCCGCCTGGTCGGTGACCAGGCGGCGGACGACGCGGAGACTGCGGATGAAGGACATCCGGTCCGGGTCGAGGCCGGCACCGCCCGCGGCTTGATGCATGAGGTTCCGGATCGCGTAGTGCGTGGTCAGCAGGGCCCAGATCTCCTGGCGGACCATCTCGGGCGACTTGGACCGCAGGGGGCGAGCAGGTCCGCGCTGGTACGTCTCGATCTCGGCAAGCGCGACCTCGAACTCCCACCGCTGGTGGTACGCCGCCGCCAGCTCCAGTGCGGGAGCCTCGCCGGGATCCAGGACGGTGGTGATCAGCCGGTACAGGTCCCCGTTGCCCGCACGCCCGTCCACCCGGTAATCCACAACACGAACGGCCAGTCCTTCCAGCCGCGCGTCCGCGCGTCCGGAGCGCACATGTCGTCGGTACCGCTGACGCGCGATGACGTCGGCGAGCACGGAACGGTAGGAACCGTCGGGGAACACTTCCAGCACGGGCAGATCGACGGTCTCCGACACCCTCCACAGCAGGTCAGCGCCCGTCTCGGCTGCTTTGACCCACAACGCCAGGCTGTAGAACCCGCGATCGGCCATGACCAGCATGCCCGGCTCGAACCGTTGCAGCAGCTGCTCGGTCAGCTCCCTCTCGCCCACAGCCAACGGGCCGATGCGCGCCGCGATGACCGCACGGGTCCCGCACTCCCCGAGGCCGACCACCCGGGCCTGCGGGAAGGGGCCGGGACGGTGCTCACGGTGACTGTTCTTGCCGAACGCCTCGGTGTTGCCCGGGGTGTCCGGGAGCTCGAGCTGCACCCCGTCGACCGCCATCATCCGCCATGACCGCAGCCAGGCACCTTCGGTACCGGGACCGGCCAGTGGCGCCCCGACACGCTCGAACAGCAACCGCAAAGGCTCCTCGCCCAGCCGGGCCCTGGCCTGTGTGATCGCCCCGGTGGTCGGCACCCTCCAGTTCCCGCTCCAGTCCCCGAGGAACCGCAGACCGCCCACCAGCTTGCGCATCACCTCCTCATAGCCGTCGCCGAAGAACAAGCACATGGCCAGCACGAAGTACACCACCACCCGGGCAGGCAGCAGGCGCACCCGACGCTCCCGACGCCCAGCCTGCTCAACCACATCATCGACAAGATCCTGATGCAGCAGGTCCGTCAGCACCCCGACCGCCAGACGATCCGTCAAGCGCCCATCCGCACCCCGCAACTCATCCACACAGCAAGCCTAGCGATACTGGTCCTTATCTAAGCGGCATTGCCATCAAACCCGGGGCGATTCAGGGGAGCTGACGAACACCGAGCCGGGCAAGCACCTGGCCGTGGTGTGGTCGGACACCCATGCGCTGCCCACGCCGATGTTCCCGACCTCCCACGCCGCGCTGACCTTCTACCTGGCCGGCGGTCGCGGCTTCTCCACCCACGGCTGGGACACCGACGTCGACCCCCGCGCCCTGGTCGGCGTCTGAGCATGACCGGCCGCCATCGGCGCCCGCCCGAGCAGGCTCTGCCAGCCGACGCCGATGCCCGGCTGCGGGCCATCGCGCACGGCCAACCCGTGATCGAGGAAGGCGTCGTGGCGTTCCCCGGTGCCGCGCACCCCTACCTCTACCGCACCACGTCATGTCTCCGAGCACAAAGAACGCGGCGATCCGGCCGGTCCGGTGTGCCGGAACCGGCGGCTCGCCGCTGGTGGGGATCCGGCGGTTCGCTTCGAAGCCTGGCGCGGGCGTCAGGCAAGTCCAGGGCAGTAGTGAGGGAGGAGGCTGCGGATGAGTTGTTCGCCGCGCGTGGTCAGTGCTTGGAGGTCGCCCGCGCTCATGACGGCGAAGTTGGTGCCGTAGGAGGCAACCCGCTGGCGGGGTACGAGGTCGGGGATGGGGGTGGGGAGGCGTTCGTCGCGCATGCCCAGGTAGGCCATTACGAAGCCGTCGATGCGCCCGGCGGCGGCCCACTCGTGCAGACGGGTTCGGGCGGCGTCTTGGGCTTTGCGGTGGGTGATTTCGAAGCATCGGGCCATCCGTCCAGGCCAGAAATGGGGGGTGCTGAAGCCCAGGGGTCCGCGGCCTGCGTCGCAGCTGATGATGTAGTGCAGGTCTTCGTAAGCGTGGGGGGTGAAGGCGGCGGATCTTCCTGGTTCCAGCACACTCAGGCCGAGGTTGTCGTAGACCCCACCATCGGTGAGCAGGAGCGTACGGGAGCTTTCACTGCCGCGGTGGTGGAAGGTGAAGGTGCGTTCGATCGCGGGGAGCAGGGCGGGGAAGGCTGCGGAAGCCGCGACTGCGGTGGAGACCAGCACGGGTTCTGCGATGGTTCCGAGGGGGGCGCAGCTGCTGCGGGCGCTGCCGAAGCGGACGGCGTTGCCGGTGATGAGGTCGGTTGCGGTGAGGACCGTGTCCAGGCGAGCGTGAGTGACCTGGGTCAAGTCGGTACCGCCGAAGGCTCGTTGGGTGAGTGCAGATGCGAGGGCGTCGGTGCGGTTGAAGTGCCGGGTCGCTTGAGGGCTGTCTGTAGGGCGTCGCCGTGCGAGGGCGGTGCGGGCGGCAGAGGTGAGGTTGCGGGTGACCGCGGCGGGGTTGAGTGCTCCTTTGAGAATGTCGGTGTGGAGGCCACGGCGGAGGAGGTCGACGGTTTGCGCGTCGAAGTCGTGGAAACGCTCGGGGCCGTAGGCCCAGAGTGCTGCGAGGAGGGAGCCGCCGGAGATGCCGGAGATCACCCGGACTCGCGTGAGGAGGTTGCGGTCGTGGAGTGCGCGCAGGCAGCCGAGGTGGAAGGCTGCTGCGCGAGAGCCGCCACCGGAGAGGGCAAGGCCGATATCGGGGGTCATGGCTCGATTTTCCTGAGGGGCGTGGAGGCGTAGCCTCCGGGCCACCAAGTGGTTTGGGGGGTGTGCAGATTGACGGTCCGGCGCCTTGGCTGCGGAGGCGTGGCTGCTTGACCTGGGGGGCGGGTGACGAGACGGGTGTACCAGCGGGGTTGCCCTGTGCCGCGGATCCAGTTGTCCCAGGTGTCACCGCCGGCGATGAGGATGAGCGCCCGGGGTGGGGCGTTGTCGGTGGGCAGCACGAGGTGTCTCATGCCGGCCTCGTCGGTGGGGCTGGGTTGGGCGGGGCCGTAGGGGTGGGTGTGCCACATGCCGAGGAACCGGGTGATGCCGGCGGTGGCGATGCGGCGGGCCTCCAGGTGGTGGCCGACTCCTTTGGTACCGTGCTGGAAATGGGCTTCGCTGAGCAGGGAGTCGGGTGGCGGGCCGGTTGCCTCGTCGACCCAGATGATGCGGGCGGCGTCGTCGATGGCGCCGAGGAGGGTGCCGCCGGTTTCGACGCGTGGTCCCCGTAGGCGAGCGCCGCGGCGAGCTTCGGTGTGCATCTCGGTGGTGGCGGCCGGGCTGAGGCGGACCTGGTAACCGGTGACGGAGTCGGTGAGGACCGTGTCGTCAGGCCAAGTGAACCAGCAGGTGCGTGCAGGCGGGGCTGTGGGGTCGAGGCTGGGTGTGCGGACGATGAGCGCGGTCATCATCTGCTGGTCGGCGGGGCGCTGCAGGGCCTGCAGGATGCCGGTGAATAGCTGGCCGGCAAGGGCAGCGACGTCGACGGCGGAGCCGACGAAGGTGGCGTCGGAACAACCGGGTTCGGGTTGGAAGAGGTCGGTGCGCGGGGCGGTCGGGAAGAAGTCGTCGGCGATGTCGGCGAGTTCGCCGGTGAGGTCGGCGTAGGTGGTGCGGGCCAGGCGCCGCAGGATGTCCGTGCCGCCACCGGTTGCCACAGAGGGTGAGAGTGCGGCGAGTCCGCGGGTGGCCTGGTGGCCGAGGAGCAGGGTGGCGACGGGTGGCCAGGCGCCGGGGGCGGCGGCGCGGTGCTGCTCGAGTAGGAGCCGGACGGTGCGGTCAGCCGTGGCATCCACGATCAGGTCGAAGGTCGGTACACCTGCGGAGAGGATGGAATCGGTGACATCGCCAACCACGGGTTGCACGACGGCGTCAGGTCGGACCCGGCGCAGGCGGTTGGCAAGGGTCCAGGCTTTTGATTTGCCGATGTCGGCGTCGGCGTAGGGCTGGCGGACCAGGATGCCGGGGTGGACAAGGCTCTTGTCGGCGACGGTAACGGCGGCGGCTCCCGCGCGGACGCACCACTCGGCGATCGGCGCTCCGAGGGCTCCGGCTCCCATTACTAGGATGCGACGGCCCGTCAGCCAGGATGCTGGGGTGGCGGCGTCGCGGCGCACAGTGGTCTGGGGGCGGGCTTCGTTGATGTACGCCCACTGGGTCTTCACCATGTCCAGGACTTCCTCGCCCAGGTCGGACGCCTCGCGGCCAAGCTCGGCCAGGCCCGGGTCGGTGGAGTGCTGGTTCTGGGCGAGGCGGCTGACCTTCTCGGCTAGGTCGGGGAGGGTCCAGGCGGCGAGATGGGTGATCCGGTCGGTGCTTCCTGCGATGCCTCGGGCTGGTGCGCCGAGCAGGAGGTGTAGCGGCACCTGGTACGGCTGGCCTGTGGCAGTGGGCGCCGGATGGGAGAGCAGATCGAGGTTGGCCCGTGCGACGCGGCCGAACAGCTCGATGACCGCGGCGGCCCGCATGCCTTCGTCGGCGAGGCTGGCCAGGAGCTCTTGGGCGGTGGTGGGGTATTCGAAGGCGAGCGGGCGGGCGAGGACGATCGCGGGTGCCAGGAACAGCTCGTCGTCGAAGGTGTTGGCGAGGATCCGTGCTTCGGCCTGGTCGGAGGGCCAGCGGGCGTCGGCGGCATACCAGGCGATGACGTCCGCGCGTCGGTCCCCCACTCGGCGCATGAGCGCTGCGCCCTGCCAGGGACTGGTGACCGTGGCACTGGGCGCGTCAGCGCGCACGACCAGCAGCGCGGGGTTCGCCGCTGGGTAGGCGACGGGCGGGTGGAGGGGCTCCCCCGGGGTGTCGAGCTCTCCTCTTGCCGCAGCCGTGAGCCAACTGTTGAGCCGCTCGACGAAACCGAACATGCCATCCGAGGGGGACCACTCCAGCGATGGGGAGCGGTACAGGCACAAAGTGCTCCCCCACTGGACGTGCGGGGTGCCGGCGAAGCGGGTGTGCGGCGTGACCACCGTCGGGATCGCGAATGGGAAGGCATGCGGCACCGACACCAGGACCCGCTCACGCCGACGCAGCCGTACTCCCCCGGGCCGGTGTACCGCCGCGGAGCAGTCGAGGGACAGGTCGAGGACGAGCGCACTGGTCGTGGGGCCAGGCTCGTGCACGGCCAGGATCCGCACCGCGGGGCCGACGTCGGCGATCCGCCGCGTCTGCTCCAGTGCAAGGTCCTGCCCCGGAGTCCACGCCTGGGACGGATGGGTCACTGGCGGCCGAACCCGACCGCGTCCACCGGCGCTGCTTCGTCTCCGCGGGCCTGCCGGACCGCGGCACCGACCCGGTCCGTCGTGCCCTGCTGCGGGATCTGCTGGGCGCGGCGTCGGGCAGCTGCGGCCGCCGCACCGACGGCGAACACCGTCGCGCCGAGCGCGGCCAGGGTCCGCCAGCCGCCCGACTGCCCAGCGGACTTGGTCAGCCGGGCCTCCTCGAGCTCTTCGACGTCCTGCAGAACGAGCCCCTCGCCGGGCTCCAGGGCGAACACCACCGGGTGCGGGGCCTCCTCGGTCGGGTACTCGCCGGTGCACAGGATCGGGTTCGACGTGATCTCCTCGTACGCCTCCTTCGCGAGCAGGTGCGGCGGGTTGTCCCCCGTCTTGTCCTCATCACGGAACGGGCGGGCGCTGGCCACGATGTAGGCGTCGTCGCTGGCGTGGTCGGCGAGCTGGTCGAGGATGTCCTGCTTGCGCTCCTCAGTCCCGTCCTCACCGGTGGCGTACATCACCTTCTTCGAGCAGTGGTGCGGGGAGAGCAGCACGTCCCAGGCCAGCCTGTCGGCGCGGTTGTGTCCTTCGCTGTAGTCGAAGATCTTCTTGATCGTCGGGTAGGCGAGGTCGCCCAGGAGCAACGCCCGGCCGACGGTCCCGTCCGGGTGGCGCAGCTGGATCTGCAGGGCGAGGGATGTGTCGTTTCGCTCGCCCGCGCAGTCGTCGTGGAACGGGGCGTGGACGAACGCCTCGAATCGGTCGGAGACGCTCACCCCATCGATGCTGGTGATCGTGTGGCCGGGGCCGGTGAAGTAAGCGTCGGGCAGTTCGGAGTAGGAGTGCAGTTCGCGGTCGTCGTCGTAGCCGATGATCAGGACGCGGTCCCCGCTGGCCGGCTCGTGACCCTTCTCGACCGCCGCGAGGGTGGCCTGGACACGGCGTTCGACTTCTTCCTGGAAGCGGCGCGCGTCCTCGCACATCTCCGTATCGTCGGAGAGTTCCCGCCACAGGCGGGGCGTCGCCCAGATCTCACCGATCAGGATCGAGGAGTCGAGCAGGTCGGCGAAACCGCCGCAGTGGTCCAGGTCTGCGTGGGTCAGGGCGAACAGCGCCAGGTACGGCGTCTCACCATCGGGGCGCGGCAGCGTCTCCTCCAACCGGTCGATCACCGCCGCGACCACAGCATCGTCCTCGTCCGCGGACTTCATGTCGTGGAGATCCACCTGCACGACCGTGTTCTCGTCGACCACGATCGTGGTCGAGTCCCCCGTCCCGACCGGCCAGAACACCAGCCCGCTCTCGGGCAGCTCCGTCTGCACCATGTGCACCTTCTTCACGCCAGAAGGTCTGCAGCTACCACGGTCTGGAGCCGCCTCACCTTTGTTCAGGTCTACCAGACGGCACCGACAAACCCGCCTGGTCGCCGACTCGGACTGGTCTCCTCGCCTGGCACTGCCAGGACGACCTTGCCCTGGGTGCGGATTGAGGTCCCCCTTGGCCTCAGGAGACCTTGAGGTCATACCGTCTCTCTTATGAGCATGGAGAGCACAGCCTGGATGCAGCTGCACAGCGTCATGAACGCGCAGCCGGAGCGCCGCCCCTTCGCCCGCGCGACGCTGCGGCGCATCGGCGCCTTCGCCCGACCGCACCGCCGCCGTATCTGGCAGTTCGTGGTGCTCAGCGTGGGGACCGCGCTGCTCGCCGTCGCCACGCCGGTGCTCGCGGGGCGCGTCGTCGACGCCATCGTGTCCCACGGCGACCGCAGCACCGTCGTACGCCTTGCCGTCCTCATCGCCCTCATCGCGCTCGCCGAGGCGGCGTTCGGGATCCTCGGCCGCTGGCTGTCGTCGACGCTCGGCGAAGGGCTCATCCTCGATCTGCGGACGGCTGTGTTCGATCACGTGCAGCGCATGCCGGTCGCGTTCTTCACGCGTACTCGTACGGGCGCGCTCGTGAGTCGTCTCAACAACGACGTGATCGGAGCGCAGCGCGCCTTCAGCAACACCCTCTCCGGAGTCGTCAGCAACCTGGTGACGCTGCTGCTCACCCTCGCCGTGATGCTCACCCTGTCCTGGCAGATCACGCTGCTCGCGCTGGTGCTGCTGCCGGTGTTCGTGATCCCGGCGCGGCGGATGGGCAGCCGGATGGCGAAGCTGCAGCGCGAGGCCGCCAACCTCAACGCCTCGATGGGCACCCGGATGACCGAGCGGTTCTCGGCGCCCGGCGCCACCCTGGTCAAGCTCTTCGGGCGGCCCGAGGACGAGTCCGTCGAGTTCGCGGCGCGGGCCCGGCGGGTGCGGGACATCGGGGTGCGCACGGCGATGGCGCAGTCGGCGTTTATCACCGCCCTGACGCTGGTCTCCGCCCTGGCCCTCGCGCTCGTCTACGGGCTCGGCGGCTGGTTCGCGCTGCGCGGCACTCTGCAGCCGGGCGCCGTGGTATCCCTGGCACTGCTGCTGACCCGCCTCTACGCGCCGCTCACCTCGCTCGCGGGAGCGCGCGTCGAGGTCATGAGCGCCCTCGTCAGCTTCGAGCGCGTCTTCGAGGTGCTCGACCTCAAGCCGCTGATCGAGGAGAAGCCGGACGCCCGCGCCGTGCCGGAGGGACCGGCTGCCGTGGAGTTCGACAACGTCCGCTTCGGCTACCCGTCCGCAGACAAAGTCTCCCTGGCCTCGCTGGAGGAGGTCGCCGCCCTGGACACCCGCAGTGGCGCCGAGGTCCTGCACGGCATCAGCTTCCGCGCCGAACCCGGCCAGACCGTCGCGCTGGTCGGCTCGTCCGGCGCCGGGAAGTCGACCATCGCGCAGCTGCTGCCGCGGCTGTACGACACCGACGCGGGAGTCGTCCGGATCGGCGGCGTCGACGTGCGAGACCTGAGCGCCGCGTCGATGCGGGCGACCCTCGGTATGGTCACGCAGGACGGGCACCTCTTCCACGACTCCGTACGCGAGAACCTGCTGCTCGCCCGGCCCGGGGCCACCGAGGGCGAACTGTGGGACGTGCTGCGCCGGGCCCGCCTTGAAGACCTCGTACGCTCTCTGCCCGATGGCCTCGACACCGTGGTGGGCGAGCGTGGCTACCGGCTCTCCGGCGGCGAACGCCAGCGCATGACCATCGCCCGGCTGCTGCTGGCCCGCCAGCGCGTCGTCATCCTCGACGAGGCCACGGCCCACCTGGACAACACCTCGGAAGCGGCCGTCCAGGAGGCACTCGTGGAGGCCCTGGAGGGGCGGACCGCCGTCGTCATCGCGCACCGGCTGTCGACCATCCGGGCCGCCGACGTGATTCTCGTCGTCGAAGCCGGACGGATCGTGGAGCGCGGCACACACGAGGTACTGCTCGCGGCGGACGGCCGGTACGCCGAGCTGCACCGCACGCAGTTCGAGAAGCACGCGCCCGGGACGAACGTGACAGAGAGCGTGGGCGTGGGCGTGGGCGTGGGGGTGGCGGTGGCGTAGGCGGAGGGTCGGGCGCAGCGGTCCGCCGTGCCCTCACCGTCCGCCGGCGGGCGGTGGCACCCTTCTCGTCCTCGGAATGCAGCTGTTCGACGGCTCGACTCCCCGGTTCCCGGAGGCCCATCCGCCTCAGGACTCATGCGATACCACCACTGGTGGATCTAGCTCCAGGTCGCTGACCAGCACAAACGCGCGTGGGGAAATGGTTCGTGTCCTCCCTCGGACACAGACAGGCCGAATGCGGGCCGGGAGAAATCCTGGTCCGCATTCGGCTTTTGCGTCCCGCCGGGCCAGGCGGCGGTGACGATCGACGATGGGTGATGGACCGTCAGACTCCTTGACGAGGACCCGATTGCGGTTCGAACGACAGGGTCCCGCTGTCATCGGGAACGGATACGATCTTTCCGGCATGCCAGTCGACATCGTCTGGGGGATCGATGGCAGAGCGGCAACGTCCTGGACCGGTCGAGGACCTGCTCACGGCGGTACGCGCGGAGATCACCGCCTGTCGCCGGGACGCGAGCGAGGGCTCCGAGAAGGTCGTCCTGCACGGCGGGCGCCGGGTCGCCGGCGGGGAGCGTTCGGAGTTCCTGTTCTCCTGCCGTAGTTGGCGGGACTCCTTCGACGGCAGACCGCTGGTGGTGCGCCCGGAACGGTCGCAGCAGCCGTGGGCCGCCGCCGAGGTGGCGCGGATGCCGGACGGGACGGTCCGGGTGGTGACGGCCGCCGATCTGGGTGCGCGGCCGGCGACGGTGCTGCTGCGGGAGGACGACGCCTCGACCTGGTCGGCGCTGGCCGACCGTCTGGAGGCCGCGGGTCGCGAGGACGGCCCGGTGGACCACGCGATGGCGGGACTGGTGCTGGGTCTGGGCGAGCCGGTGCTCGCGGCGGTGCCGGACCCGGCCCGCTGGGTGGCGCGGTGGAACGACCTGCCGCTCAACCCGGCGCAGCGCGCGGCGGTGGAACGGGCCCTCGGCAGCAGTGCGTTGTTCCTGTGGGGGCCGCCCGGCACGGGGAAGACCGACGTGGTCGCGCACATAGCCGAGGGGTGTTACCGCCAGGGCCTCAACCTGCTCTTCCTCGCGCCGACGAACGTCGCGGTGGACCAGGCGCTGGAGCGGATGTGTGATCTGCTGCGCGGGGAGGACGGTTTCGCCGAGGGGCTGGTCCAGCGGGCCGGTGACATCACGGTCGCGAGCCTGGAGCGGAACTACGGCGACCAGGTCGACCCGGCACGGATCGCGGGCCGGGTCGGGGCGGGCATCGACGCGGCACTCGCGGCGGCACAGGCCCGGCTGACGGCGGTCCGCGCGGATGTGCAAATCCACGACGAGGGAGCCGAGTTGGCCGCCGCGCTCGTGTCGGCGCGTGAGCGCTACGCCGCGGCCTCCGATGACCTGGACGAGGCGGTGCCGGAAGTCCTGCGGCTCGACGCCGAAGCCGCGGCCCTGCGGGTCAGGATCGCCGCGCTGGGCGTGCCCTCGGGCCTGATGGCCGGTCACAGGACGGCTCAACTGGACCAGGCTCGGCTGAGGTTGGCGGAGGTCACGCAGGCGCAGGGTGAGATCTGGCACCGGCAGAGCGGGGCGCAGCAGGAGCAGCGGACCAGTGCCGCCGCGGTCGGCGAACTGCAGGCCCGGCTCGCCGGCGTGGCGTCCCGGCTCTCCGCGCTGCCGGCCCGCGCGCGTCTCACCGAGCAGGCCGACGCCCTGCAGAAGGAGGTGAACGAGCTGGACCGCCAACGGCGCGGCCTGGAGGACGCGGTGCGGGCGCGCTGCAGGATCAAGGGCGCGACGGTCAGCAGGGCGGTCCAGTCACGGAAGCTGCTGGACCGGGTGGACGTGGTGGTCCTCGACGAGGCCGGGATGGTGGACCTCCCCTCCGCCTGGTACGTGACGGGGCTGGCCGGCAAGCGCGTGGTGCTCGCGGGCGACTTCCGCCAACTGCCCGCCATCACCAAGGGTGGTGGCGACCGCCAGGCAACCGGGTCCGAGCAGGAACACTCGCGCCGGTGGGCCGGGCGCGATGCCTTCCACGCCGCCGGCCTGGTGACCCCCGCGGGCTCCGCCCGTCTCGACGACCCCCGGCTGGTGGGGCTGGGCACGCAGTACCGGATGCACTCGGAGATCTGCGGTGTGGTCAACGCCGTCGCCTACCCGGACGCGCCGCTGCGCACCGGACGGCCCGACGGCACCCGGCTGCCCGCGTCCCCGCTGCTGGACGGCCCGCTGGTGCTGATCGACACGTCCTCGCGGCGCATCCCGGGCCGGGACCACAGGTCGAACGCCGTCCACGAGGCCGTCGTCCACCAGCTGGTCCGCGGGTTGCAGTACGACGGGGTGCTGCCGGGCCGCAACTGGACCGGCGGGGCACCGGGTGGGCGGCCGGCCGAGCGGATGGCCGTCATCTCGCCCTACAAGGACCAGGTCAGGGCGCTCAACACCAGCCTCGGGTACCGCTTCGGCGAGGAGTACGAGGGGCTGGTCGACACCGTCCACCGGTTCCAGGGCAGTCAGCGGCCGCTGGTGATCATCGACACGGTCGCCGGTGCCGGCCGCTCCCCCGGGTACTTCTACGCGGGGACGGGACTCTCCTCGAACACCTGCCGCCTGCTGAACGTCGCCCTCAGCCGCGCCCAGGACCACCTGGTCGTGGTCGCCGACGTCGAGCACCTGCGGGCGAACCTGGCCCCGCACAGCGAGGCCGTACGGATGCTGGACCACCTGGAGCGGCACGCCCGGCGCCTCTCCGTGGACCAGCTCGTTCCCTTCCGGGCCGCGGCCGAGCTGGGTGAGCTCTCCACGGAGGAGCTGTCGCGGCCGTCGTTCTTCCCCGCCGACGAGGTGCCGCGCGCGGTCGCCTGGGATCTGCGCCAGGCCGCCAAGTCGGTCGAGATCTACTGCGCGTTCCTCGACCCGGGGCCGGTGCGGTACTGGAGCGGCCCGCTGCGGGAGCTCGGCGCGCGCGGCGTCCAGGTCACGGTCTTCACCCGGGACCACTCCTCGACCCCGCACAAGGCGGCGCTGGTGAAGAACCTGCAGGCCGCCGGCTGCCGGGTCGAGCAGCGCGAGCGGATGCACGAGAAGGTCCTCATCGTCGACGAGTCCGTGCTCTGGCACGGGTCGCTGAACCTGCTGTGCAACTCCGGTCCGACCGACCTGATGATGCGCGTCACGGACCACGAGGCCTGTCGGCGCGTCCGCCGCATCATCGACCGTGCCCGCCCCGAGCGGCGCGGCCGGGACGGCGACACGAAGGACGCCGCGGGCACCGCGCCCGGTGCCGGGCACGCCGCTCCGGAGCGGCCCCTGGAAGCGGCGTCGCTGCCCGCCGCCGCCGCTGCCACCGCCCCTGGCACCGCCGTCGGCAGCTCCGCCGGGGCCGGGGCGGACCGTCCCGTACCGGGTGCCGAGGTGGGCGGGCGGCTCTACCTGAGCGTCCCCTTCGCCGAGAAGGACCAGGTCAAGCACGAGCTCGGGGCCCGTTGGGACGGGCAGCACAAACTCTGGTGGGTCGCACCGGACAAGCGCGCCGCCGCCCGGCGCTGGCTCCCGCCGGAGGCGTAGCCGCCAACCCTTCGGTCTCTCGGCCGGGACGGGCCGAACGCGCACGACCTGACGCAACGTCATCGCGCGGGCTCTGCACTCTTGCACGGCAAGACACTTGTCGTGCACGATAGCTGCCATGGGAGACACCGACACCCCCCGCACGCAGTGGCTGCGCGGCGTGCTCGACCTGTGCCTGCTGGCCGTCATCGCCGAACGGCCCACGTACGGCTACGAGATGACCGTCCGCCTGGCCGAGGCCGGCCTGGAGGTGGCGAGCGGGTCGATCTATCCGGCCCTCGGACGGCTCCGCAGCCGCGCCCTGGTCGAGGTGTTCCGGCAGCCCGGCGAGGGCGGTCCGGAACGCACGTACTACCGGCTGACCGCCGAGGGCACCGAGGTGCTGGGCACCTGGGGCCGGGAGTGGGGAGCGTTCGCGCGCGGTGTCGGCACCTTGGTGGCGGACGCGCCGTCCGCCCGGCGGAGTGGAGGAGAGCATGGCGACTGACGTCGTGGCACGGGCCCGCCGCACCTGGCGGCGGCTCGGGGTGGCACCGCCGGTGGCGGCGGAGATGGCCGAGGAGCTGACGGCCGACCTGGCCGCCGCGGCCGCCGACGGCCGGTCGGCGGCGGAGTACGTGGGCGGTGACCCCGCCGCGCTGGCGCGCACGTGGGCGGACGAGCGCGGTGTCGTCCGGGCGCGACTGCGGCTGGTGCGGGTGGGCACGGCCGCGCTGGCCGGGGCGCTGCCCGGAGGGTTCACCGGCCTGTTCTGGGTCTTCGCGCCCGGTTCGGCGCTTCCCGGGTTCGTGTCGGCCGGGGCGGCGGGCGCCGGATGGACCGGGCCGCCCACCGGGGTGCTGCTGGCGCTCTACCTGGCGGGGGCGGTGGCCGCGTACGCGGGGGCGGTGGCCGCCGTCCACGCCGTGCTGGGCCACGGTGACGACCCGGCCCGGCGTCCGACCGTGCGGGCGCTGGCGGCGCTGCTGCCCGTGGTCGGCCTGTCGGCGGCGGCGGCCGGCATCGGGCTCGCGGCCGTGCTGGACTTCCGGCACACCGCCTTCGTGCCGGTCTGCCTGGTGGTGCTGTCGGTCGTGGGCGGAGGTGCGGCGGCCGTCCGGGCCGGTGTCGTGGTCCGCGGGCGGGCCGCGGGGGCGGTACCGGCGGGCTGAGCCAGGCCGGGTTCAGCCCGTCCGGACGTCCGTGGCGTCGGCCGGGTAGGTGACGGCGAGCACGGCCATGTCGTCGTCGCGCGGTCCGCCCGTCCAGCGGGCGACGTCGGCGAAGACGGAGTCGACGACCTGCTGGGGGCCGTGCAGCGGTCCCAGGTCGGGGAGGCGCTTCGCGGGGTCGTAGAACTCGCCGCCGGCGTCGCGGGCCTCGGTGACGCCGTCGGTGATCAGCAGCAGGGTGTCCCCCG
Source organism: Kitasatospora sp. NBC_01539 (assembly GCF_045040525.1). Taxonomy (NCBI): domain Bacteria; kingdom Bacillati; phylum Actinomycetota; class Actinomycetes; order Kitasatosporales; family Streptomycetaceae; genus Kitasatospora; species Kitasatospora sp. NBC_01539. The sequence continues at coordinate 6,673,689 of NZ_CP109390.1, read as the reverse complement.
CGGTAAGCGGCCAGGTGTCGGGCTGCGGGCGGGGGCCGCCGAGGGCGCCCATGCCGAGCGGGAGGCCGGGTTCGGCGGGTGTCAGGGTCCGCACCTGGCCGCCGTTGAGGAGGTATGCGGCGGGGTGGCCGCAGTTCACCAGGCGCAGGGTGCCGCCCCCGGGGTCGAGTTCGCCGATCAGCGCGGTGATGAAGCCCTCGGCGCGCACCTCCTCGTCGGACTGGTCGCTGTCGACGACCTCCCGCATCAGGGAGCGTTCCAGCCCGTCGGCGAGCGCGGTCAGGTCCTCGGCACGCACGGCGAGTTCGCGAAACGAACCGAGCAGCACGGACACCGCCCGGACGGCCCGCAGGCCCTTGCCGCGGACGTCGGCGATCAGCACGCGCGTGCCGTACGGGGTGCGCTGGACGGCGTACGCGTCACCGCCGATCCGGGCCTCCGTACCGGCGGCCTGGTAGCCCGCGGCGACGACGAGCGGCCCGACCGCGGAGGGCGGGGGCGGCAGTACCGCGCTCTGGGCGGCCTCGGCGACCGACCTGACCGCGTCGAGGCGCCGGCCGTGGCGGGCGATCACGCGGTTGACCCAGACGCCGATGAGGGCGGCGAGCGCCGTGTTGAGGAGTTCCAGGTAGCCCGCGGTCGTCCCCCAGGATCCGTCCTGCACGGTCAGCGCCAGCACGCCGAGGACGGTCGCCACACCGAAGGCGATGGTGACCGGCAGGGAGAGGAGCGCGCCGGCCGTGACGCAGGCCGCGGCCATCAGCGGGTCGCCCCAGTAGTCGACGGTGTCCAGCTCGTTCCAGAGCATCCCGCCGACGAAGAGTGCCGCCGGTACGAACCGCAGGTATCGCGGCCCGTGGTTGGAGACGGGTGCCATCTGCCACCCCGCTTCGGCCGGACGCCGGACACCGTGATTCTATCCCGCCGGGCCCGTCCGGCCCGGCGGGAGCAGCGGTGTCAGCGGCGGGGACGGCACCGGCGGGAGCAGCGGTGTCAGCCGTGCGGCACGGGGTCGTGCCCGCCCGCCGTGCCCGGACGGCAGCGCAGCAGCCGGGCCGCGGTGAGCCGGGCCCCGCGCAGTGCGCCGTGCCGGTGCAGCGCCTGCACGGCGTACGTCGAGCAGGACGGCGTGTACGGGCAGCAGGCCCGGCGGCGCGGGCTGATCTCCGTGCGGTAGTGGTGCACCGCGCCGTACAGCCCCGCGGCGAGCGGGCCGCGCGGCACGGGTGCGGCGGGATCGGCCGGGCCGCGCGCCCGGCGTCCGCCGAGGGAGCCGACGGCGGCACGGAGGGCGGAGACCGCCGTCAGCGGGATCAGCACGACGAGGCAGGGGTCGGCGAGCTCGCCGAGGCAGTCGCAGCCGTCGCAGCAGTCGTTGTCGCGCTTGGGCCTGCGCCGGCGGGCCTCCTCCCAGGCGCGCCGCTGCGCCTGGCGCCGGCGGCGCTCCGACGCGGGCAGCCACCACCAGGCCCGCGGCGGCCGCCCGGTCGGCACCGCCTGCGCCGCGGCCTGCCGTGGTCTCCCGTACGGGTCGTACTGCGCCATCGACGGCCCCCTCCGCTCGTACCGTGCCGTTCCCCGGCCGGCACCCCCAATGTAGGCCACCCGACGGACGTCACCCGGGCGAGGCCGCGGAGGGCGGCCGGTCCGGGTGGCGGCGGCACCCGGCTGCGGCGCCCGACGCCCGACGGGCTACGGGCGGCGGCAGCGCGGACGGGGTACGGGCGGCGGCAGCGCGGACGGGGTACGGGCGGGGTACGGGCGGCGGTGCCGGCGGGCGCGCGGGGTCCGGGTGGCAGCGCCGGTGGGGCCGGTGCCGCGGGCGGGGCTGCGGCGGCGTACGGGGGCGGGTGGTGACGGGGCCGCGCCAGGCGTTCAGCCGGTCCACATCTGCGCTCCGTCGCGCCGCAACCTCGATGCCGACCGGCCACGGGAGACATACGGGTGACCCGCCCGTCAGGTGTCCGACGGGGTCCGGGCCAGTCCGGAGAGCCGTGCGTCCCGCCCCGTCCACGACCATGGAGAGCCCGCCATGACCACCGCCCCCGCCCTCTCACCGTCCGTGCCCGCGCAGGTGTCCGCGCCCGTGGCGCAGCCGCCGCTCCGCCCCCGCCCGCCCGCGAGCACACCCGCACCCGCGCCCGCGCCCGTCGAGGGGTACTCGATCGCCCTCGCGCAGGACGAGGGCGACGTCCGTGCCGCGCAGCGGCTGCGCCACCTCGTGTTCGGCGAGGAGATGGGCGCGGCGCTGGCAAGTCCGGTGCCGGGCCTGGACGTCGACCCGTTCGACGACTTCTGCGACCACCTGCTGGTGCGGGAGAACACGACCGGCACCGTCGTCGGCACCTACCGGCTGCTCCGCCCGCAGGCAGCCCGGCGCGCCGGACGGCTGTACTCGGACACCGAGTTCGACCTGTCCCGGCTGGCCGGGCTGCGCAGCGGCGTCGTCGAGGTCGGCCGGTCCTGCATCCACCCGGACCACCGCGGCAGCGGCGCGGTCATCAACCTGATGTGGGGCGGCATCGCCCGCTACCTGTCGTCCACCGGCAACACCTGGGTGGCGGGCTGCTGCTCGGTGCCGCTGGACGACGGCGGCGTGCAGGCGGCGGGTGTCCGCGACACGGTCCTCGCCAAGCACCTGGCGCCGGAGGAGTACCGGGTGGCGCCGCTGCGGCCGTGGCGGCACGCGGGTGTCGGGCGTCCGGCCCGCGCCGCCGTGCCGCCGCTGCTCCGCGGCTACCTGCGGCTGGGCGCGTGGGTGTGCGGCGAGCCCGCGTACGACCCGGCGTTCGAGGTCGCCGACCTGTTCGTCCTGCTGTCGCTGGAGCGCACCGACCCGCGCTACCTGCGGCACTTCCTCTCCACCGGCTCCGCCTTGTGAGCGCCTGGCTGCCCACGGCGCCGTGCACGCCGGAGGACTGCGTCGCCGACCCGTCGCCGGTGGTCGGCGGCGCCCGGCAGGTGCTCCGCGCGGTCGGCGGCGCGACGGTGCTGTTCACGGGCGTCGCCCTGGTGCCCGCCGTACAGGCCTGCTGCGGGCCGGCGCTGCGGCAGCGGCTGGTACGGCGCTGGGCGCTGCTGCTTCTCGCCTCCCTGGGCGTGCGGGTGCGGGTGGGGCAGGTCCCGGCGGCGGAGGGCGGTGTGCTGGTGGTGTCCAACCACGTGTCGTGGTTGGACATCCCGCTGATCGCGGCCGTCGGACCGGGCCGGATGCTCGCCAAGTCGGAGGTGCGGGGCTGGCCGGTGCTCGGCCCGCTGACCGTGCGGCTGGGCACGCTCTTCATCGACCGCGAGCGGCTGCGCACCCTGCCGGGCACGGTCGGGGAGATCGCGGCGGCACTGGGCCGCGGCGAGCGCGTGGTGGTGTTCCCCGAGGGCAGCACCTGGTGCGGGCGGCGCGGCGGCCGGTTCCGGCCCGCGCCGTTCGAGGCCGCGGTGCGCGCGGGCGCCGCCGTGCAGCCGGTACGGATCGGCTACCGGCTGCCGGACGGCGGCACGGCGACGCTCGCGGCGTTCGTCGGGGACGACGGCCTGCCCGCCTCGCTGCGCCGGGTGGTCGCCGCCCGTGGGCTGGTGGCGGAGGTGGCGTTCCTGCCGCCGCTCCCCGCGGCCGCGTACGACGGCCGGCGGGCGCTGGCCCGCGCGGCGCAGGCCGCCGTGCTGGGCGGGCCTGCGGCGCCGGCGGTGGAGGAGTCCGCCGGGCACCGCGGTCTGCGGGCCGCCTGACGCCGCATCGATCCCGCCCCGGCCGGGGGAACGTCAGATCAGGCCGTGCTCGGCCACCCCGGCCGCCAGGGTGGCGGCCGCGAGCAGCAGGAAGCCGAGCGCGAGCCCGAACGAGCGGTCGCCGGACCGGAGATGGACGGCGATCGCGCCGACGAAGAACAGCACGAGACCGATGGCGGCGGCGGTGCCCGGCAACGGCACGGCGAAGCCGGCGAGCAGGCCCGCCGCGGCGGCCGTCTTCAGCACGCCGAGCGGGGCCAGCCAGGAGGCGGGGACACCGGCCGCGGCCATGCTGACGGTGATCCGTTCGTAGCGGGCGAGGTCGAGCACGCCCGACATGGCGGTGGCGGCGACGCACAGGAGCGTCACGGCGACGTACAGGACGAACACGGGGTTCCCCTTGAGAATATGACTGGACGTCAGGTAGCGATGGAGACGATCTTCCGGACGCTCCGGGGCTGTTCGGGCAGGTGCAGCATGAGGTGGGCGACGTCGGCCCGCGGGACCGTCCGGCCGCCGCGGATGTTGCGGCCCTCGGCGGTGCGGTAACGACCGGTCAGGGGAAGGTCGGTGAGCCGCGGCGGGCGGACGACCGTCCAGTCGAGGGCGCTGCCGAGCACCTCCTCCTCCATCAGCGCGAGGTCGGCGTAGTGCGCCCGTAGGGCGGTCTTGACGAGCGGGTTGAGCACGTGGCGCATGACGAAGCCGTCGCCCGGGTCGTGCCGGGGCGGTACCGGGCGGGCGGGGGTGGGCACGGTGCCGATCGGCGCGGCGCTGACCACGACGAGCCGGCGGGCACCGGTGGCCTGCATCGCGCGGATCACGGCGTCGGTGCCGCGCCGGGCGACGCCGTGGTCGGCGGCGGTGCGGGCGCCGAGGCCGGAGAGCACGGCGTCGGCGCCGTCGACGGCGGCTTCGAGCCGGGCGGGGTCGGCGGCCGCCAGGTCGGTCGTGACGACGCGGACGCCGTCGAGCGGCCGGCCGTCGACGGTGAGCCGGGCGGGGTTGCGGACGACGGCGGTGGTCTCGTGGCCGGCGGCGAGCGCCTGGTCGAGGAGCAGGCGGCCGATGCCGCCGGTCGCGGCGATGACGGTGATCTTCACGGTGTCCTCCTGAGGGGACGCCCAGGTCGGGCGGGACGGAAACGGACAGGCGGGGACGGGTCGTACGGGTCGGGGCAGGCGGGTCGGGGCAGGCCGTGCGGGGAAGGCGGGTCGGGGAAGGCGGTGCGGTGAAGGCTGTCCGGGAGAGCGGTGCGGGCCGTCAGGCGCGGAAGTCGTCCGCGTGGTCGGCGACCCAGTCGCCGTAGCCGCGCGCGGGCCGGCCGAGCACCTCGTCGACGGTGTCGGTGACGGTCGCGGGCCGGTCGAGTTCGCGCCGGTAGCGGGCCATCAGGGCGGTGACGAAGGGCTCGGCGACGCCTTGGCGGACCATGGCCAGGGCAGCCGCGTCGGCGGGTACCGCCTGGTGGCGCAGCGGTCGGCCGAGCACGCGGCCGATCTCGGTGACCATCGCGGCGTGGGTGAGGGCGCGGGGGCCGGTGAGTTCGAGGCGGCGGCCGTGGAGTCCGTCGGTGGTGAGGGCGGCGGCGGCGACCTCGGCGAGGTCGCGCTCGTGGACGGGGGCTTCGGCGAAGTCCGGGTAGGGGCCGCGGACGGTGTCGCCGGCCCGGATCTGCGCGCCCCAGGCGTGCAGGCTGCTGGCGGCGAAGGTGCCGGACCGCAGGCTGGTCCAGGCGAGGCCGCTGTCGGCGGCGGCGTCCTCGGCCTCCTTGTTGCGGTCGCCGCGGTGGCGGGAGGGCTGGTCGTCCGGGTCGTCGTCGATGTTGAGGGCGGCGAGGGCGACGACGCGGCGGACCCCGTGGTCGCGGGCGAGGGCGACGAGTGCGGCGGCGGACTCGCCGGCCGCGCGGGGGTGCAGGAAGAGCGCGGTGACGCCGTCGAAGGCCGCGGCGGCGAGGCCGGACGGGCGGGACGGGTCGCCGGTGACGGTCTCCACGCCCGCGGGCGGCGGCGGTGCCGCCGCGGGGTCGCGGCTGACGGCGCGGACGGCGTGGCCGGCTGCGGCGAGGGTTTCGACGAGGGGGCGTCCGACGAGGCCGGTGGCTCCGGTGACGAGGATCATGGCGGTCTCTTCCGTTCGGGTCCGGGTGCGGGTCCGGGTGCGGGTGAAGGCGCGGGTGAAGGCGCGGGTCCAGGTGCGGGTCCGGGTGCGGGTGAAGGCGCGGGTGAAGGCGCGGGTCCAGGTGCGGGTCCGGGTGCGGGTGAAGGCGCGGGTGGAGGCGCGGGTACGGCTGGGGGCGTGCCGGGGCGCGGCGCAGCAGCGGGGGCGGGGCTGCGCCGGGTGGGGTCGGCCGGGGTCAGTGGACGTGCGTGAGCTTGTCCGGGTTGGTGAGGAAGTAGACCCCGGCGACCTGCTCGCCGTCCGGGGTGAGGTCGAGGACGAGCACGCCGAACGGGGTGTCGCCGCGGAACAGCAGGGCGGACGGGTCGCCGTTGGCGCGTGCCCAGCGGACCTCCAGGCCGGTGCCGGTGCGGCCCGCGCCCTGGACGAGCACCCGGGCGACCCGGTCGCGGCCGTGCACGGGGCGCAGGCCCGCGGCGACGGCCTTGCCCCCGCCGTCGGCCCAGAGCGTCACCTCGGGCGCGAGCAGTTCCAGCAGGGCGTGGAGGTCGCCGCCGCCGACGGCGGCCGCGAAGCGTTCGGTGACCTGGCGGCGCACCCGTGGTTCGGGGCGGTAGCGGGGCCGCCGGGCCTGGACGTGCGCGCGGGCCCGGTGGGCGACCTGGCGGACGGCCGCCGGGGTGCGGCCGAGGGTGTCGGCGATCTCGGGGTGGCTGTACCCGAAGACCTCGTGCAGCACGAACACCGCCCGCTCCAGCGGGGTGAGGGTCTCCAGGACGACCATGAGGGCCACCGAGACGGATTCGGCGCGTTCGACGGTGTCGGCGGTGTCCGCGGTGTCGGCGGTGCCCGCCTGGGGCCCGGCGGGGTCGAGGCGGCTGATGAGGGGTTCGGGCAGCCAGGGGCCGACGTAGCTCTCGCGGCGGCGGCTGACGGCGGCACGGCGGGCGATCGCCTTGTTGACCGCGATGCGCACGAGGTAGGCGCGGGGGCTCTCGACCGGGGCGGCGGCGGTGTCGGTGTCGCGGGCGGTCCAGGCGAGCCAGGTGTCCTGCAGCACGTCCTCGGTGTCGGCGACGCTGCCGAGCATGCTGTAGACGACGCCGAACAGCAGCTCGCGGTGGTCGGTGTAGACGCGGGTCGCCGCGTCCCGGGCGGTGTCGCCCCCGGGGGGCGGCACGGCGTCCTCCACGGGCCTGCCGACCGGCTCGCCGGCGGTCTTCCCGGTGGCGTCGCCGGCGGGTGCGGTCCCCTGGGTGTCGGACATCGTGGTGCCTCCTGTCGCGGTTGCCCTCCGAGAGCACCACGGGGTGCCCGGGTGTGACATCGACCGTTCCGATGGTGACGCACCTCACACGCGCGGCCCGGCCCGCCGCGCCCGCACGACGGCGCGGGGACGGCCGCCGCCCGCCGGACGATACTGGCGGGTGTGGACGGGACGAGCGTCGTCGACGAGAGCGCCAGGGTCCGCCCGGCCGGGCCGATGGCCGGGTACGCGGCCTGGTACACCGGCTACCGGCAGGCCGGGCTGGCGCCGGGGCGGCACCGGGGGCTGCCGTCGCCGTTCCTCACGCTGATCTTCACGCTGGACGATCCGCTGACGGTGTCCGTGCATCCGGAGCCCGGGCGGGGCCCGGCGCAGTACGACGCCCTGGTGGGCGGGCTGCACACGGCGCCCGCGGTGATCACGCATCCGGGCCGGCAGTCGGGCGTGCAGGTGGGGCTGGACCCGCTCGCGGCGCGGGCCCTGCTGGGTGTCCCGGCGGGCGAACTCGCGGGCCTGGACCTGCCCGCGGAGGCGCTGCTCGGCCCGGTGGCGGCGGAGGTGCGGGAGCGGATGCTGGCCGCCGCCGACTGGCCCGGGCGCTTCGCGGTGCTGGACGACGTGCTGCCGCGCGCGGCCGGGCCCCGCGGGGCGCCGCCGCCCGAGGTGCGGGAGACGTGGCGGCTGCTGCGGGCCTCCCGCGGCCGGGTGCCGGTGTCCGCGCTGGCGGCGGAGGTCGGCTGGAGCGAGCGGCACCTCGCGGCGCGGTTCCGCACGGAGACGGGCCTGTCGCCGAAGGCGGCGGCGCGGGTGGTGCGGTTCGACCGGGCGCGGCGGCTGGCGGCGGCCGGAGGGGGCCGGCTGGCCGACCTGGCGGCCGCGTGCGGGTACTTCGACCAGGCGCATCTGGCGCGCGAGTTCCGGGCGCTGGCCGGGGTCGCGCCGAGCGTGTGGCGGGCGGAGGAGTTCCGAAACGTCCAAGCCGCGCCGGTGCCGGTGGGCGCAGTCTGACCGTGACGGTGTCCCGGTCGGGGCCGCCGCGACCTCTCGGAGGTGGACAGGGATGAGCGGGACACAGGACTCGGCGCCGCGGCCGCAGGTGTGGCCGACGCTGCGGGCGCACGACGCGCGCGGGCTGATCGCGTTCCTGGTGGAGGCGTTCGGCTTCGAGGAGACCGTGGTGTACGGCGAGGGCGAACGGGTCGACCACGCGCAGCTGAGCTGGCCCGAGGGCGGCGGGGTGATGCTGGGATCGGTCCGCGAGGACGCCGGCGCGGGCACCGGGCCGACCCTGCCGGGCGCGTTCGGCGCGTACGTGGTCACCGCGGACCCGGACGCCGTGCACGACCGCGCGGTGGCGGCCGGGGCGAAGATCACCGATCCGCTGCACGGGACGGACTACGGCTCGCGGGACTTCGCGGCGCTCGACCCGGAGGGCAACCGCTGGTACTTCGGCACGTACCGCGGTGAGCCGCGGCACGGCTGACCCGGCTTCCCGGGCGCCGGGCCGCCCCCCGCACGGCCCAGCCGCCCGTCCGTCGGCACGTCCCACCCGTTCGGCCCACTCCGGACGCGGCACCGGCCCGTGCGGGCCGGGCGGGTGGGACGAGCGGGTGGCGTCACCGCAGACGGGGAGGCGTTCCTGACGCCGGGAAGGGTGCGGTCCGCGGGCGTACGATGGTGCGGAGTACGAACCTTCGCGGCCCCCGTGGCGGCCCCACGGCCTCCGGGCGGACAGCCTCGCAGCCTCCGGGCAGAAGAGCCTCCGGGCAGAAGAGAGGGGGTGGTCCAGGTGTCGGTGCCTCCGGGCGGTCCGGCCCCCTCCACCGAACCTCGGACGACCGGCTCGGGAGCCGGCGAGAAGGGGCTCAAGACCGGCGCGCTCGGCCTGGTGTCGTCCGTGGCCATCGGCCTCGCGTCGACGGCGCCCGCGTACAGCCTCGCGGCGACGCTGGGCATCATCGTGGCCGGGGTGGGGCTGCAGGCCCCGATCGTCACCATCCTGGCGTTCGTCCCGATGCTGCTGATCGCCTACGCCTACAAGGAGTTGAACGCCTCCGACCCGGACTGCGGGACGACGTTCACCTGGGCGGCGCGGGCGTTCGGGCCGCGCACGGGCTGGATGGGCGGCTGGGGCATCGTGGTCGCCGACATCATCGTGATGGCCAACCTCGCCCAGATCGCCGGCGTGTACGGCTTCCGCCTGTTCGGCCTCGACTCGCTGGCGGACTCCACCACGTGGACGACCGTGGCGGGCGTGGTGTGGATCGCCGTGATGACGCTGATCTGCTACATCGGCATCGAGCTGTCGGCGGCGCTGCAACGGTGGCTGCTGTGCATCGAGGTCGTGATGCTCGTGCTGCTGGCGGTCACCGCGCTGGTGAAGGTCTACGGGTCGAACCCGCCGCCGACGGCGGTCAAGGTCAGCGGTTCGTGGTTCAACCCGTTCGAGGTGGCGTCGACGACCGCGTTCACGGCCGGCATCCTCGCCGCGGTGTTCATCTACTGGGGCTGGGACACGGCCGTCTCCGTCAACGAGGAGACCGCCGACGCCGCGCGCACGCCGGGCCGGGCGGCGGTCATCTCGACCGTCCTGCTGCTGCTGATCTACGCACTCGTGTCGGTCGCGGCTCAGGCGTTCGCGGGCATCGGCACGAAGGGCGTCGGGCTGGGCAACGAGGACAACGCGGACGACGTGCTGTCCTCGCTCGGCGACGCGATCTTCGGCACGACCGGGTTCGGCGGGTTCCTCACCAAGCTGCTGATCTTCATGGTGCTCACCTCGTCCGCCGCGTCGACGCAGACCACGATCCTGCCGACCGCCCGGACGACCTTCTCGATGGCGGCGCACAAGGCGATCCCCGCGCAGTTCGCCCGGGTGCACCCGCGGCACCTCACGCCGACCTGGTCGACGATCGGCATGGGCATCGCCTCGATCGCCTTCTACGTGCTGCTCACGGCGATCAGCGGCAACGTCCTGGAGGACTCGATCGCCTCCGTCGGCCTCGGCATCGCCTTCTACTACGGCCTGACGGGCTTCGCCTGTGTCTGGTACTACCGGCGGGTGCTGACCCGCAGTGTGCGCGACTTCGTGTTCAAGGGCCTGGGCCCGCTGCTGGGCGGCGTGATGCTGCTGTACTTCTTCTGCTACGGCGCGTTCGACGTGTACGCCGACCCGGACTACGGTGCGACCTCGATCGACCTGCCGGTCTTCGGCGAGACGGGCGGCGTGACCGTCATCGGCATCGGCGCGCTGCTGCTCGGGTTCGTGCTGATGCTCGTGCAGTGGGCCGTGCAGGGCACGTGGTTCCGGCACCCGGACGTGCCGGTGAGCGCCGCGGACCCCGCCGACGCCCCCCGCTGACACGTCCTAGTCCTCCGGGCCCCCGCGCGGGAAGCGCCAGCGGGTCGGCGAGCCGCGGAAGTCGGTGTGCAGCAGGCCGATCGCCTGCACCGGGCCGACCCGCACCGTGGCGTTGACCGCCGGGTCGAGGAAGCCGACGCCGTACGCCACCGCGTACTTGGTGTTGAGCACGGCGAGGAAGGCGGCGATCTCCGCCGGGTCGGAGGTGACCTCGGCGCGGCCTTCCAGCACCACCGGGTCGCGCGGGTCCTCGGTGGTGACCACGCAGTCGGGCCGCTCGGCGAGGTTGCGCATCTTGCGGGAGCCGACGCTGCTGGAGAACCAGAAGGCGTCGTCCGCCCAGACGCCCCACACCGGCATGACGTGCGGGCGGCCGTCGGGCCGCACCGAGGCCACCCAGTAGTCGTGGGAGCCGGTCAGCCGGTCGAGCGCCCATGCCCAGCTGAGGAGGCCGGAGCCCTCGCCCTCGGGCCGGATGCCGTAACCGGGCATGTACGGGCGCCCGGCGGTCGGGTCGGTCATGGCGCCGTCTCCCTCCGGGGGTGGCCGGTCGCTCCCAGCCTACGGCCGCGGTGGTGTCGGCGGCAGGTGACAGGCTGCCGCCATGACGATCGAGGAGTTGACGCTCGGGCGGTGGCGGGCCGCCACGCCGGGGCAGCGGCGTTCACTGGCCGCCGGGGCGGCGGAGCGCGTGGGGGCGCAGGAGTGGGATCTCGCGCCGGACGGCGCGACGGCGCGCCTGGTGCTGCACGGGCGGCCGTTCGCCCTGGTGCCCGGGGGCGAGGCCCGGCTGGGCGTGGACGCGGCGTCGTTCGCCCCCACCCCCGAGCAGGCGGCCTCGTACGCGGAGAGCCGGGAGGACTTCGGCTTCCCCGCGGAGATGGCGGAGTACCTGGCGGAGGTGCTGAGCCCGCCGCGGACGGTGCGGCTGCCGCCGCTGCTCGTGGCCGTCGAGCCGTGGGCGTTCGAGGAGGAGCCCGAGGAGATCGCCGGACTGCTCGCCGCGCAGGGGCTGCGGACGGCGACGCCGGACGAGTGGGAGTGGGCGTGCGGGGCCGGTGCGCGGACGCTCTTCCGCTGGGGTGCCGACCACCCGGGGACGGGCTCGCCGCACGGCTCCCCGGACGGCCCCCAGCACGCGCCGAACGCGTTCGGCCTGCTGATCGGCCGCGACCCGTACGACCCCGAGCTGACCGCCGAGCCGGGCGTGTTCCGCGGCGGGGACGGCGGTGCGGCGACCTGCGGCGGGTACGGCTCGTTCCTCGCCTGGCTGCCGCTGGCCACCGCCTACCGGGATCCGGGCCTCGGCGAACTGCTCGCCGACGGCTGGCCGGACGACCTGCTCGTCCGCCCGGTCGCGGAGCTCTGAGCCACCCCGCGGCCGGACGGACGGGCCGCCGTCACCAGCGGTCGTGGACCTGCGGGCGGATGCGGCGGTCGTAGAGCTCCCGGACGGCGTCCAGGGTGGTGTCCGGCAGCGGCGGCAGGGCGGCGGCGGCCGCGTTGGCCCGGGCCTGCCCGGTGTTGCGGGCGCCGGGGATGACCGTGGTGACCCCGGGCTGCTGGACGATCCAGCGCAGCGCCGTCTGCGCCGGGGTGGCGCCCTGCGGTGCGAGCGCCGAGAACTCCACGGCGGCCTCGACCCCGGTCGCGAAGTCGACGCCGGAGAAGGTCTCGCCCTGGTCGAAGGCCTCGCCGTGCCGGTTGTAGGTGCGGTGGTCGTCGGCGGAGAAGACGGTGTCCGCGGTGTAGCGGCCGGAGAGCAGCCCGGACGCGAGCGGCACGCGCGCGAGGATGCCCACCCCGGCGGCCGCCGCGGCCGGCAGCACCTGCTCCAGCGGCTTGAGGCGGAACGCGTTCAGGATGATCTGCACGCTCGCCACGCCGGGCCGGGCGATGGCGGTGAGCGCCTCCGCGCAGGTCTCGACGCTGACGCCGTACGCGGCGATCCGCTCCTCGGCGACCAGGGTGTCGAGGGCGTCGAACACCTCGTCGGAGGAGTACACCGGGGTCGGCGGGCAGTGCAGCTGCACCAGATCGAGCCGGTCGGTGCCCAGATTGCTGCGCGAACGGTCCGACCAGGCACGGAAGTTGGCGAGGTTGTAGTGCTCCGGGCGCTGCTCGGCGCGACGGCCGAACTTCGTCGCGGTGAAGACGCCCGCGTCCGGACGCTCCTTCAGGTACCGGCCGATCAGCTGCTCGCTGCGGCCGTCGCCGTAGACGTCGGCCGTGTCGAAGAGGGTGACGCCGGCCTCGACGGAGGCGTCCAGGACGTCCAGGGCGTCCTGCTCGCGGACGTCGCCCCAGTCCGCTCCCAGCTGCCAGGTGCCGAGTCCGACGACGGATACCGGTCGGCCGGTGCGGCCGAGTACACGCTGTTCCATACCGTGAGCCTCTCATCCCCGCGGGCGGGGACGCGCGCAGGGGCCCGGCGCGTGTCCGCGCGGCTGCCGGTCCGTCAGGCCGCCCGGCCGGTGCCGCGGCCCAGCAGCAGCGCCACGTCGAGGCCGGCCAGCGCCAGCGCCCCGAGGAACGGCCACCGGCCGGGCGCGGCGGGTGCGAGCACGGCCGCCGCGGAGGCCACCGCCAGGGCGGTCGCACCGACCGCCCCCACCGGCCCGCCCGGTCCGAGGACGAGCACCGCCGTCGCTCCCGCCAGGCAGCCCGACGCCAGGACCGCCGACCGGCGCCGCCCGAGCCGCTGCGGCAGGCCCAGCACGCCCGCGGCGCGGTCCGCCGCGATGTCCGGCAGCACGTTGGCGGCGTGCGCGCCGCAGCCCAGCAGCGCCGCGGCCGCCGTCACCCACCAGGCCGGCCACGGCCGGCCCGGGCCCGCCGTCACGAACACCGGCAGCAGCCCGAACGCCACCGCGTACGGCAGCCACGACAGCACCGTGCCCTTGAGCCGCAGGTTGTACGCCCACCCCGCCGCCACCCCGGCGAGGTGCGCGCCGCCCGCGACCGGGCCCGCCGCCGCGAGCGAGAGCGGCACCGCCAGCACGAGTGCGGCACCCGCGGCGGCGCCGACCGCGGGCGCGGACACGGCCCCGCGGGCGAGCGGCTTGTCCGCGCGCCCGGCGGCGGCGTCCCGGGCGAGGTCGACCCGGTCGTTGCACCAGCCGATCGAGAGCTGACCGGCCGCCACGGCGGCGCCGGTCAGCGCGACGGCACCGGCGGGGCGGCCCGAGCCGACGGCCAGCAGCACGGCGAAGGCCGTGACCGCGGCGGCGGGCGCCGGATGGCAGGCGGCGAGCAGGAGTCCCGGACGCCACCGCGGACGTGCCGCCGGGCGTCCTGCCGGGCTGACCGCTTCGTCGGACATCCCGTCAGGCTAGGGCGCGTCCGGCCATGCGCGGCGGATCGGCGCGCGGCGTCGTGCGCCCGTCGGGAATCGTCAGACACGCCCTACGGGCCGCGCCGGGATGGCGCGCGGGCCACGCCCGTTCGTCCCTCTTTCGCCGTATCGGCACGGTTCGTCCCTATCCTGTGGCCATGAGCCGAATCGTGGCGGTGAGCGGGGTGCTGCCGCCCCACCGGTACCCGCAGCACGAGATCACCGAGGCACTCGCCGGACTGTGCCTCCCACCCGGTGCCGACCGCGCACTGCTCGACCGGCTGCACTCCGGCGCCGGGGTGACGCACCGCCACCTGGCCCTCCCGCTGGAGCAGTACGCGCGGATCGACGGCTTCGGCCGGGCCAACGACGCCTTCCTGACCGCCGCCCTCGACCTCGGCGAGCAGGCCGCCCGCGCCGCGCTCGCCGGGGCCGGGCTCGGCGGCGAGGACCTCGACCTCGTGGTGTCGACCTCCGTCACGGGGATCGCCGCGCCGTCGGTGGAGGCCCGGCTCGCGGGGCCGCTCGGCCTGCGCCCGGACGTCCGCCGGCTGCCCGTCTTCGGGCTGGGCTGCGCGGCTGGCGCCGCGGGCGTCGCCCGGCTCGCCGACCACCTCGCCGGCCGGCCGGCGCACGCCGCGCTGCTGCTCTCCACGGAGCTGTGCTCGCTCACCCTGCAGCGCGCGGGCTCCTCCCGCGCCGACCTGGTGGCGTCCGCGCTGTTCGGCGACGGCGCGGGCGCACTGGTGGCGGTCGGCGCCGACCACCCGCTGTACGGCAGCTCCCGCGGGCCGCTGGTGGTGGCGGCCCGCAGCAGGCTCTACCCCGGCACCGCGCACCTGCTCGGCTGGGACATCGGCGACCACGGCTTCCGGATCGTGCTCGGCAGCGAACTCCCCGAGCTGACACGGCTGCACGTGGCCGAGGAGGTCGAGTCGTTCCTCGCCGCGCACGACCTGAAGCCGGCCGACGTCTCCGCCTGGATCTGCCACCCGGGCGGGCCGCGGGTGCTCGACGCGCTCGCGGAGGGGCTCGGCCTGCCCGGCGGCGCGCTCGCGGCCAGCCGCCGCTCCCTCGCCCGGGTCGGCAACCTGTCGTCCGCCTCCGTGCTGCACATCCTGCGGGACGTCCAGGCCGAAGGCCCCCCGCCGCCCGGGTCGACCGGGCTGATGCTGGCGCTCGGCCCGGGCTTCAGCTCCGAACTCGTCCTGCTGAGATGGTGACGCGCCCATGACCTGGTACACCCTGCTCGTCCTGCTGGTCGGCGCCGAGCGGATCGCCGAGCTCGTCGTCGCGCGCCGGAACACCGCCTGGTGCCTGGCCCTCGGCGGCACCGAGCACGGCCGCGGCCACCACCCGCCGATGGTGCTGCTGCACACGGCGCTGCTGCTCGGCTGCCTGCTCGAACCCGCCGTCGCGGACCGGCCGTTCGTGCCGGCCCTGGGCTGGCCGATGCTCGCGCTCGCGCTGGGTGCGCAGGCCGTGCGGTGGTGGTGCATCGCCACGCTGGGGCCGCGCTGGAACACCCGGGTGATCGTGCTGCCCGGGGCGCCGCTCGTCGCGCGCGGGCCCTACCGGTGGCTGCGGCACCCCAACTACGTGGCGGTCGTGGTGGAGGGCGTGGCGCTGCCGCTGGTGCACTCGGCGTGGGCGACGGCACTCGGCTTCACCCTGCTCAACGCGTTCCTGCTCGGCGTGCGCATCCGCTGCGAGGAGAGCGCGCTCGCCGGGGCCGCCCCGGTGGCGGCCCGGTGATCGACCTGCTGGTGGCCGGCGGCGGCCCGGCCGGCCTGGCGACGGCGGTGCACGCCGCGCTCGCCGGGATGGAGGTGGTGGTGGCCGAACCGCGCCCCGGGCCGGTCGACAAGGCGTGCGGGGAGGGCCTGATGCCGTCCGCCGTACGGCACCTGGCGGCGCTCGGGGTGGTGCCGCCCGGGCAGCCGCTGCACGGCATCCGCTACCTGGACGCCGCCGGGGGCGCGAGCGCCGAGGCGGCCTTCCGGCACGGCCACGGCCTGGGGGTGCGGCGCACCGCGCTGCACGCCGCACTGGCCGCCCGCGCCGCCGAACTCGGCGTCACCGTACTGCCGTTGCGCGTCGACGGGGTCGAGCACGGCCCGCGCTCCGTCACGGCGGCCGGGGTGACGGCCCGCCACCTGGCCGTCGCGGACGGCCTGCACTCCCCCACCCGCCGCGCGCTCGGCCTGCACCGGCCCGACCGTCCGGGCCGCCCCGCCCGCTACGGGCTGCGCCGCCACTACCCGGTCGCGCCGTGGAGCAGGTCGGTCGAGGTGCACTGGTCGGCGCGGGCCGAGGCGTACGTCACACCGGTCGGCCCGGACCTGGTCGGCGTGGCGCTGCTCACCGCGGACCGCGCGCCGTTCGACGAACAGCTCGCCCGGTTCCCGCTGCTGGCCGCCCGGCTGCCGACGGGTGCGGGTACGGCGGTGCGCGGTGCCGGTCCGCTGCGCCAGGGCGTGCGGGCCCGGGTGGCGGGCCGCGCCCTGCTGGTCGGCGACGCGGCCGGATACCTGGACGCGCTGACGGGCGAGGGCCTCGCGGTGGCCCTGGCCTGTGCGGACGAGCTGGTGCGCTGCCTGCGCAGCGGCCGCCCGGAGGCGTACGAGCGGGCGTGGCGGCGGGCCTCGCGACGGTACCGGCTGCTCACGGGCTCGCTGCTGTGGGCCCGCGGGCAGCCGCTGCTCGCGTCCCGGATCGTGCCGGCGGCCGCGCGGCTCCCGCTGCTGTTCCGTGCCGGGGTCAACCTGCTGGCGTGACCGGGCGGTCTGGTCGCCCGGAAGGCGGGTGGTCCGCACCGCCCCCGGGCGCGACTCCAGGGGACGACGCCGCACGGTTCCCGGACCAGGCGCAGGCCCGGGGGCACGGAAGCGCACCGGCGGCACAGGGGGCGCGGGAGGGCTCGGCGACGGTCGGAAATCCGGGCGAATCGGAACTCCATACCGCCCAATGACCCACCAAGCACTCTCATTTCGGACATAACGCCCTTGTGCGGGACGTCACACCGCCACCGCCGGGGCGCCGCACCACGCCGCCCCACCAGGGGTTTCGAGCGTGTACACGCAATCCGGACGGTGACCGGGCCCTGGACCGGGCTTGCGCCGCGGCCGGGGCGTCCCGCAGGCTCTGGCGCTGTGCGGTCCACCCGTTCCGGTTCCGGAGGGTGGGCCCTGTCCGTCAGGGGGGCAGGAAAGGTTCATCCACCGCATGCCCAGAAACTCGAAGCACCGCCGTACCAGGCGACTCACCGGACACCGCGTCACCGCCGTGGCGATCGCCACCGTCGTCGTCGGCACCGGCGCAGCGGCGTGGGCCGCACCGTCCCAGCCGGCCGAGCGTGTCGTCGTCGACGCGCTGACCCTCAGCCCCGCCTCTCCGACCGCCGGCACCTCGGTGACGGCCACCGCCAAGGTCCACGCGACCTCCCGCACCTCCGTCCAGGCGCTGACCGTCGCGGTGCGCTCCGCGAGCGGCGGCAACTTCGACTTCGCCGGCGCCGTCCCCGCCACGCTGGGCTCCGCGCAGCAGACCTTCACGCCGCAGGCCCGGACGTTCCCGGCCGGCAGCTACACCGCGTTCGTCGCCTACAAGGCGAACAACGTGTGGCACAACCTCGCCCCGGTGAAGGCGTTCACGTCGAACGGCACCACGGTGACGCCGAGCCCCACGCCGTCCGCCCCGGCGACCTCCGCGTCGCCGACGCCGACCGCGACCCCGAAGCCCACCGCGACGGCCACCCCGAGCCCGACCGCGACGGCCACGCCGAAGCCCACGGCCACGGCCACGGCCACGCCGACCGCCACCGCCTCGGCGACCGCGAGCGCGACCCCGAAGCCCACCGCCACCCCGACCGCGACGCCGACCGCGACCGCCGCGCCGACCACCGCCGCGCCGGGCACCGGTGCCCCGCTCGGCATCTCGGGCAGCTGGCGCCAGGTCTTCGCCGACGACTTCAACGGCTCGTCGGTGGACTCCGGCAAGTGGACGTCCAACTGGCTGGGCTGCGCGACCTGCACCACCCCGCCGGTGAACACCTCCGAGCTGGCCGCGTACGCGCCCTCGCAGGCCACCGTCGGCGGCGGCAGCCTGCACCTGGTCGCCTCCCAGCAGGCGACCACCGTGAACGGCAAGACCTACCCGTACCGCTCCGGCATGGTGCAGAGCAACGGCAAGGCGGAGTTCACGTACGGCGCCTACGAGGCCCGGATCTACCTGCCGGCCGCCGGCACCAAGATCGCCAACTGGCCGGCGTTCTGGACGGACGGCCAGAGCTGGCCCGCCGACGGTGAGAACGACATCATGGAGGGCCTCGGCGGCCAGGCCTGCTACCACTACCACTCGCCCTCCGGCGGCCCCGGCTCGTGCGCGGCCGGCGACTACACCGGCTGGCACACCTACGGCGCGGAGTGGGCGCCGGGCTCGGTGACCTACTACTACGACGGCAAGAAGGTGGGCCAGATCACCACCGGCATCACCTCCTCGCCGCACTACCTGATCCTCAACAACGCCGTCGACGGCGGCGACCGCGAGGTCGCGGGCGCCGACATGCAGGTCGACTACGTGAAGGTCTGGCAGCACTGAGCCACCCGGCCCGACCCGCAGGGCCCGCACCGGCGCCCGGCCCCGCCCACCGGCGGGGCCGGGCGCCCGGCGTTCGGGCCCTGCGGCGCGCCCGGCGGGGAGCGAGAATGCCGGGTGGAGACGCACCGCACCAGGAGGACGCCATGGCCCGCCCCGAACCGCGCTGCCCGCACTGCGGCCGGCCGGCGCGCCGGCGCTCCACCGACTGGCGCGCCCTCCTCGACGAGGGGTCGCTGCGGACCCTCGACCGCCGCCGCCGGCGCGGCCTCGGCGTGCTGGTGGTCTGCTGCCTCGCCCTGCTCCCGTGGATCGGCTACCTCGCGGCGACCCTGCCGGTGCACTACGAGTCGGAGCAGTGGCGGCTGGCCTGGGTGGGGTTCGACCTGGGCCTGCTGACCGCACTCGCGGCGACCGCCTGGTACGGCCTGCGGCGGCGCCGGCTCCTGGTGCCGTGGGCCCTGGTCGCGGCCGTCCTGCTGGTCTGCGACGCGTGGTTCGACGTGATGCTGTCCTGGGGCACCGACGACGTGTGGTGGAGCATCGCGGCCGCGCTGCTGATCGAGCTGCCGCTCGCCGCGGCGCTGCTCGTCCGGGTGCGGCGGATCCTGCAGCTCATGGTGCGCTACCAGTGGCGTCTCACCGACCTGCCCGGCGAGCCGCCGCCGCTCGGCCGGGCGCCGCTCTTCCCGCCGCCGGGCGCGGACCAGGACCGCCCGGACTGACCGGCCCCGGGTGACGGCCCCACCGCCCGGGTGGCGGGAAAGGTGGGAACGGCGTCGTTGCCGCCGTCCGAGGGCCGCTGCGAGGCTGGCGGCATGACCGCTCGCCGGGTGCTGATCGCCCTGTTCGACGGGGTGCAGAGCCTCGACGTCACCGGACCGCTCGAAGTGTTCGCCGGGGCCGGGGCCGCCGCCGGCCGCCCCGGCGCGTACGAGGTGCGCACGGCGTCGCCGGGCGGGGCGCCCGTGCGGTGCTCCGCCGGCCTCGTGCTGCTGCCCGACGGCGACCTCGGCACGGCCCACGCCCCGCACACCCTGGTCGTGCCCGGCGGCGACGGCACCCGCAGCCCCGACCCCGCGCTGGTGCGGCGGATCGCCGACCTCGCGGCCGGAGCGGAGCGGGTGGTCTCGGTCTGCACCGGCGCGTTCGTGCTGGCCGAGGCCGGTCTGCTGGCGGGGCGGCGCGCCACGACGCACTGGGCGTACTGCGACACGCTGGCCCGCCGGTACCCGGGCGTCGAGGTCGACCCGGAGCCGGTCTTCGTCCGCGACGGCCGGGTGGCCACCTCGGCCGGGGTGACGGCGGGCATCGACCTCGCGCTCGCCCTGGTCGAGGAGGACCTCGGCCGGGCGGCAGCCCTCACCGTCGCCCGCCACCTCGTGGTCTTCCTGCGGCGCCCGGGCGGGCAGCCGCAGGTCAGCGTTCCGATGGCCGCGCAGCTGGCCGTCCGGGACGGTCTGCGGGAGCTCCAGCGCTGGATCGCCGAGCATCCGGCGGCCGACCTGTCCGTGCCCGCGCTGGCCGCCCGCGCCGTCCTCTCGCCGCGCCAGTTCGGCCGCGCGTTCGCCGCCGAGACGGGGGTCACCCCCGGCCGGTACGTCGACCGCATCCGGCTGGAGACAGCGCGCCGGCTGCTGGAGGAGACGGCGGACGGCATCGAACAGATCGCCCGGGCCGCCGGGTACGGCACGCCGGAGCCGATGCGCCGCGCGTTCCTGCGGGACGTCGGTGTCCCGCCGACCGAGTACCGCCGCCGCCTGCGGCCCGCCACCGTGCCCGTACCCGTACCCGGCACTGTGCCCGTACCCGTCCCCGGCACCGCGCCGGGGACCGACTGAGAGGGGTTCCGCATGCGGATCGCGGTCCTGCTGTACGACCGGTTCACCGCGCTCGACGCCGTCGGCCCGTACGAGGTGCTGTCCCGGCTGCCCGGGGCGGACGTGGTCTTCACGGCCGCCCGGCGCGGCCCGGTGCGCACGGAGACGGGCTTCCTCTCCCTGGTCGCGGACGCCGCGCTGGACGAGGTGACCGCGCCGGACGTGCTGGTCGTGCCGGGCGGGCCCGGCCAGCCGGCGCTGATGGCCGACGAGGAGCTGCTGGCCTGGCTGCGCGCCGTCGACGCCGGCACCACCTGGACGGCCTCGGTGTGCACCGGCTCCCTGCTGCTGGCGGCCGCCGGCCTCCTCGCCGGGCGCCGGGCGACCTCGCACTGGCTGGCGGTCGACGCCCTCGCGGCCCTGGGTGCCGTGCCGGTCACCGAACGGGTGGTGGTCGACGGCCGCTACGCCACGGCCGCCGGGGTCTCCGCCGGCATCGACCTCGGCCTCCGGCTGGCCGCCCGGATCGCGGGCGAGCAGGTGGCGCAGGCCGTCCAGCTCGGCCTGGAGTACGACCCGCAGCCGCCGTTCGACGCGGGGTCGCCGCGGACCGCGCCGCCCGCGGTGGTCGCCGCGCTCCGGGCCGGCCGGGCGGGCATCCTGGGCACCTGACGGCGCCGTGCGCCCGCCGCCCGGGCCGCCCTCCGCGCCGCCCGGCGGCCCGCGGGGCGACACTGGGGGTATGGCAGCATCTGCGGAGCACGACGGCGGGGACATCTTCCACCCGCCCGTCGTGGTGCGGCCGCCCACCCGTGGCGCGCACCCGTACCGGCGGGTGGAGATCTACGGCCGTCCCGTCGGCCGCGCGTACGGCGTGGAGGACGTGGCGGAGTTCCTGCGGCGGGCCGGCGTGGTGGAGCCCGACCTCGACGACCCCGACCTCGTCGGCTGGCGGGGCGGCGACCGCACGGTGTGGTCCACGGGCTGACCCGCCCACCCGGCGCAGCGGCGATCCCTGGCACAGCGGCCCCCGGCGCGGAGGTCCCGGCACGGCGACGGACAGGATGGCGGCGTGCGGCCGGGCCGGTGGCGCCATCCAGGGCAATCGCGCCACCCCATCTGCGGACGGGCGGGCCCCTGGGGTGGCCGGGCGGGCGGCGGCGGGCGGTAGTGGAGGGGACCGTACCCGCCCGGTGAAGGAGTCCCGATGCCCAAGGTCCGCGCGGCCGCCGCTCTCGCCGCCCTCCTGCTCGCCGCCGTGTGCGCCGCGTGCGCGCCCGGCGACCCGCGGATCTCGCCGCTGCCCGGCCGGCCGGCCCAGCAGGAGTCCGGCACGGCGAGCCCGGACGCCGAGGCCGAGGCCGGGTCGAAGGCGTCGGAGCCGGCGCCGGAGGTGCCGGGCGTCCAGGTCGCGCTCGCGGAGGGCGCGGGGTTCGGTCCGATCCTGGTGGACGCGCAGGGCCGCACGCTGTACCTCTTCGAGGGCGACACCTCGACCCGGTCGACCTGCTACGAGGACTGCGCGACGATGTGGCCGCCGCTGACCACGCCGGGCTTCCCGACGGCCGGCGCCGGGGTCGACGAGGGCCTGCTGGGCGTGGGGCAGCGGACGGACGGCACCTCGCAGGTGCTCTACAAGGGCCACCCGCTGTACTACTTCGCCGAGGACGCGGCGCCGGGCGAGGCGGGCGGGCTGGCGCTCGCGCAGTGGTTCCCGGTGGACGCCGTGGGCGACCGGGTGACCGGCGGCTGAGGACAGCGGGGGTGCGGATCGGTGGCACCCGAACCCCACTGAATGCCGGCCTGCACGGATTCCGGCTCGTGAAAGCATCCGAACAGTTCCGCCCGGACATCTCCGGCGGCCCGCTCGTCGTCATGCGCCGGAGCGAATGTCGATACACGGCCGGGAAGGCCCGACGGACGTCGAGGACGTGGAGGCGGCCGGGCTCCTCCGGTTGTGGGCCGCCCGGGGCGGTGGTCGACTCGACGACGGTGGCAGTGCGGCCGGCCGACGGTGCCGCGCCGCCGCCACCGGCAGGCCGCACCCCGAGGAGGCCCACCCCCCATGTCCGAAGCCCGTGTCCCCGCCACCACCAACAACGCCGGCGTCCCGGTCGAGAGCGACTCGGACTCCCTGACCGCCGGCGCGCTCGGCCCGATCCTGCTGCACGACCACTACCTGATCGAGAAGATGGCCCAGTTCAACCGGGAACGCGTCCCCGAGCGGGTGGTGCACGCGAAGGGCGGCGGAGCGTACGGCGTCCTCCGGGTGACGCAGGACGTCAGCCGTTACACGAGGGCCGACCTCTTCCAGCCCGGGAAGACGACGGAGATGCTGGCCCGCTTCTCCACCGTCGCCGGCGAGCTCGGCTCCCCCGACACCTGGCGAGACCCGCGCGGGTTCGCGCTGAAGTTCTACACCGAGCAGGGCAACTACGACCTGGTCGGCAACAACACGCCGGTCTTCTTCGTCCGTGACCCGATCAAGTTCCAGGACTTCATCCGCTCGCAGAAGCGGCGCCCCGACTCCCACGTGCGCGACCACGACATGCAGTGGGACTTCTGGACGCTCTCCCCGGAATCCGCCCACATGGTGACCTGGCTGATGGGCGACCGCGGGATCCCGAAGTCCTGGCGCCACATGAACGGCTACGGCTCGCACACGTACAGCTGGGTCAACGCGGACGGCGAGCGGTTCTGGGTGAAGTACCACTTCAAGACCGACCAGGGCATCGAGTTCCTCACCCAGGAGGACGCCGACCGGACGGCCGGCGAGGACGGCGACGCGCACCTGCGCGACCTGTACGAGTCGATCGAGCGCGGCGAGCACCCCTCGTGGACGCTGTACGTGCAGGTCATGCCGTTCGACGACGCGTGGGGCTACCGGTTCAACCCGTTCGACCTGACCAAGGTGTGGCCGCACGGCGACTACCCGTTGATCGAGGTCGGCCGGATGACGCTCAACCGCAACCCCGACGACTACCACGTGCACATCGAGCAGGCGGCGTTCGAGCCGTCCAACCTGGTGCCCGGCATCGGCGTCTCGCCGGACAAGATGCTGCTCGGCCGGATCTTCTCCTACCCGGACACCCACCGGTACCGGATCGGCCCCAACTACGCGCAGCTGCCGCCCAACCGGGCGCACGTGCCGGTGCACTCCTACGCCAAGGACGGGCCGATGCGCTTCGACGCCGCCCGCACCGGGGCGCCGTACGCACCCAACTCCTACGGCGGGCCCGCCGCCCGCCCGGAGCTCTGGGGCGAGCCGCTCGGCTGGGACGTCGCCGGGCGGATGGTCCGCGAGGCGTACCCGCCGCACCGCGAGGACGACGACTGGGGGCAGGCGGGCACGATGGTGCGCCACGTGCTGGACGACGCCGCGCGCGAGCGGCTCGTCGGCAACGCCGCCGGGCACCTGGGCAAGGGCGTGTCGGCCCCGGTGCTGGCGCGGGCGCTGGAGTACTGGCGCAGGATCGACAAGGACCTCGGCGACCGGATCGCCGCCGCCGTCGGGAGCGGCTGACACCCGCTCCGCGCGTGCCCGTCCGGTGCGGCGGCCGTTGACAACGGGGACACCGCGCAGCGAAGCTAAGCAAGCGCTTAGTCAGCCGTGCGCGACACCCAGGACACGAACCCCACCCGAGGCGAGGCCCATGAGCGACACCCCCGACACCCCACCCGGTCTCGACCTCGTACGGCTGCGCGAACGGCTCGACGCCGACCTGCCCGGCCTCGTCACCGGCCCGCTCCGCGCCCGGCTCTTCGAAGGCGGCAGGTCCAACCTGACGTACCTCCTGGAGGACGGCACCGGCCGGTGGGTGCTGCGGCGGCCGCCGCTCGGCCACGTCCTCGCCACCGCCCACGACATGACCCGCGAGCACACCGTGCTCGCCGCCCTCCACCCCACCCGGGTGCCCGTGCCCCGGCCGCTGCTCCTCGTCGCCGACGACACCGTCGTCGGCGCGCCCTTCTACCTCATGGAGTACGTCGCCGGCACCCCGCACCGGGACGCCGCCGCCCTCGCCGCCCTCGGCACCGACCGGGTGCGCGCCCTCGGGCTCCGGCTCGTCGACACCCTCGTCGACCTGCACGCCGTCGACCCCGACGCCGTCGGCCTCGGCGCCTTCGGCCGCCCCGAGGGCTTCCTGGAGCGCCAGTTGCGCCGCTGGGGCAAGCAGCTCGACGCCTCCCGCAGCCGCGACGTCGCCGGCGTCGACGACCTCCACGCCGAACTCGCCCGCACCCTGCCGGAATCACCCGCACCCGCGATCGTGCACGGCGACTACCGGCTCGACAACGTGCTCGTCGGCGCCGACGACCGGATCACCGCCGTCCTCGACTGGGAGATGTCCACCCTCGGCGACCCGATCACCGACCTCGGCCTGCTCGTGATGTACACCGGGCTCGCCCGCCGCTTCGACGGCGCCCTGCCCGGCGCCGCCCTCGCCGAGGGCTTCCCCACGACCGCGGAACTCGTCGCACGCTACGCCGACGGCTCCGGCCGGGACGTCTCCGCGCTCGGCTGGTACGTCGGCTTCGCCTCCTTCAAGCTCGCCGTCGTGCTGGAGGGCATCCACTACCGCTGGAACCAGGGCGGCACCGTCGGCGCCGGCTTCGACCGGGTCGGCGAACTCGTCCCGCTCTTCGTACAGTTCGGCCTCGACGCCCTCAAGGAGCGCTGACCCGTGGACTTCGCCTTCGACACCCGCACCGAGGAACTCCGCTCCCGACTCCTCGACTTCATGGACGAGCACGTGTACCCGGCCGAGGCGGTGCTCGCCGCCCAGCTCGCCGACCCCGACCGCACCCCCTGGACCGTGCCCCCGGTCATCGCCGAACTCCAGGCCGCCGCCAGGGAACGCGGACTCTGGAACCTCTTCCTGCCCGGCGAGGCGGGCGCAGGCCTCACCAACCTCCAGTACGCGCCGCTCGCCGAGATCACCGGCCGCTCCTCGCTGCTCGCCCCGGCCGCGCTCAACTGCGCCGCCCCGGACACCGGCAACATGGAGGTGCTCGAGCAGTTCGGCGACGAGGCGCAGCGCAAGCAGTGGCTGGAGCCGCTGCTCACCGGCGAGATCCGCTCCGCGTTCGCCATGACCGAGCCGGACGTCGCCTCCTCCGACGCGTCCAACATCACCACCCGCATCGTCCGCGACGGCGACGAGTACGTCGTCAACGGCCGCAAGTGGTACATCACCGGCGCGATGAACCCGAACTGCCGGATCTTCATCGTCATGGGCAAGAGCGACCCGGAGGCGCCCAAGCACCGGCAGCAGTCGATGATCCTGGTGCCGCGCGACACCCCGGGCGTCACCGTGCAGCGCGGCATGAAGGTCTTCGGCTTCGACGACCAGGACCACGGCGGCCACGCCGAGGTGGTGTTCGAGAACGTCCGGGTGCCCGCCACGAACCTCGTCGGCGAGGAGGGGTCCGGCTTCGCGATCGCCCAGGCCCGGCTCGGCCCCGGCCGCATCCACCACTGCATGCGGGCGATCGGCATCGCCGAGCGGGCGCTGGAGCTGATGTGCCGCCGCGTCACCGACCGGGTCGCGTTCGGCCGGCCGCTCTCCGAGCAGGGCGTCGTGCAGGACTGGATCGCCGAGTCCAGGGTGCGGATCGAGCAGGCCCGCCTGCTCGTCCTCAAGACCGCCTGGCTGATGGACACCGTCGGCAACCGCGGCGCCCACACCGAGATCCAGGCCATCAAGATCGTGGTGCCGCAGACCGTCGAGTGGATCCTCGACAAGGCCGTGCAGGCGCACGGCGCCGCCGGTGTCAGCCAGGACACCCCGCTCGCCCACGCGTGGGCCGGCAACCGCACGCTGCGCCTCGCCGACGGGCCGGACGAGGTGCACCGCCGGTCCCTCGCCCACCGCGAACTCAAGCGCTACCAGCCGAAGGGCGACTGACATGGAGACCGACCTGCCGGCCCGGGTCGCGGCCCTGCTCGCCGCCCACGACCCCGCCACCACCGACCGCACCGACTTCCTGCGGGCCCGCTTCGACGCCGGCCTCGCCTGGGTGCACTTCCCCGAGGGCCTCGGCGGCCTCGGCCTCCCGCGCGCCCTCCAGGCCGGCGTCGACGCCGCACTCGCCGCCGCCGGCGCACCCGACAACGAGCCCCGCCGCATCGGCATCGGCCTCGGCATGGCCGCGCCGACCGTCCTCGCGTACGGCACCGACGAGCAGAAGCGGCGCTTCCTGCGGCCGCTGTGGACCGGCGAGGAGGTGTGGTGCCAGCTCTTCTCCGAGCCCGGCGCCGGCTCCGACCTCGCCGCGCTCGGCACCCGCGCCGTCCTCGACGGCGACACCTGGACGGTCGACGGCCAGAAGGTGTGGACCTCCAGCGCGCACACCGCCCGCTGGGCGATCCTCATCGCCCGCACCGACCCCGACGTGCCCAAGCACCGCGGCATCACGTACTTCGTCTGCGACATGACCGACCCCGGTGTCGACGTCCGCCCGCTGCGACAGATCACCGGCGAGGCCGAGTTCAACGAGGTCTTCCTGACCGGTGTGCGGATCCCCGACGCGCACCGCCTCGGTGCCGTCGGCGAGGGCTGGCAGGTCGCCCAGACCACCCTCAACAACGAGCGCGTCGCCATCGGCGGCCAGGCCGCGCCACGCGAGGCCGGCATGATCGGCGTCGTCGCCGACACCTGGCGCGACCGCCCCGAACGGCGCACCGCCGACCTCCACCAGCGCCTCCTCAAGGGCTGGGTCGACAGCGAGGTCGCCCGGCTGACCGGCGAACGCCTGCGCCAGCAGCTCACCTCGGGCCAGCCCGGCCCGGAGGGCGCCGCGATGAAACTCGCGTTCGCCCGCCTCGCTCAGGAGTTGAGCGGCCTGGAGGTCGAACTCCTCGGCGAGGACGGCCTCGCGTACGACGACTGGACGATGGTGCGGCCCGACCACGTCGACTTCACCGGCCGCGACGCCGGGTACCGCTACCTGCGGGCCAAGGGCAACTCCATCGAGGGCGGCACCTCGGAGATCCTGCGGAACATCATCGCCGAGCGCGTGCTCGGCCTGCCCGGCGAGCCGCGCACCGACAAGAACGTGCCCTGGAAGGAGCTGCCGCGATGACCGCAACGGACCTGCTGTACTCCGAGGTCGAGGACGAACTCCGGGCCAGCGTGAGGGCGCTGCTCGCCGACCACTGCCCGCCCGACGCGATCCTCGGCCGCTGCGAGGGCCCGGCGCCCTACGACCCGGCGCTGTGGCGCAAGCTCGCCGCCGACCTCGGCGCGGCCGGCCTCCAGGTGCCCGAGGCGCAGGGCGGCGCCGGCGCCTCGCTCCGCGAGACCGCCGTGGTGCTGGAGGAGCTCGGCCGCAGTGCCGCCCCGGTGCCCTTCCTCGGCAGCGCGGTGCTCGCCACCACCGCCCTGCTGACCTGCGGTGCCGACGAGTTGACGGCGGCGCTGGCCGACGGCGGCCGGACGGCCACCCTCGCGGTTCCGCTGTCGGCCGCACCCGGCGACCCGTTCCCGGCGACCGTCCGCGTCGACGGCGCGGGCACGCTCGGCGGCCGGATCACCTCGGTCGCCGACGCACTCACCGCCGACGTGCTGCTGGTGCCCGCGACCGGCCCGGACGGCGCCGCGCTGTACGCGGTGGAGGCGGCCGCGGCCGGGCTCTCCGTCGCCCGGCGGACCTCGCTGGACCTCACCCGGCCGCTCGCCGACGTGACGCTGACCGGGGTGCCCGGGCGGCGGCTCACCACCGGTCCGGCCGCCGAGGAGGCCGTCCGGCAGGCCCTGCTGACCGGGGCCGGCCTGCTCGCCTCGGAGCAGCTCGGCATCGCCGAGTGGTGCCTGGCGACGACCGTGGCGTACCTCGGGGACCGGACGCAGTTCGCCCGGCCGCTGGGGTCCTTCCAGGCGCTCAAGCACCGGCTGGCCGACCTGTGGCTGGACACCGTCGGTGCCCGCGCGGCCGCCCGGTACGCGGCCGACACGCTGGCCCGCGGCGACGCGGACGCGGCCGTCGCCGTGGCCGTCGCGCAGGCGCACTGCGGGGCGCTGGCCGTCCGCGCCGCCGAGGAGTGCGTGCAGCTGCACGGCGGCATCGGCATGACGTGGGAGCACCCGGCGCACCTCTACCTGAAGCGCGCCAAGGCCGACCAGATCGCCCTGGGCACCCCGGGCCGGCACCGCGCGGCGCTGGCCGCGCTGGTGGACCTCCCGGCGCCCGCGGCGGGCTGAGAGCGGCCGCACGCCGTGCCGCGCCACCGACCCGGTGGCGCGGCACGGCGCCGTCGCCCCGGGGTGCCGTCACCGGCGGCGGGGCGCGGCCCGCCGGCTGCGACGCGGGCGGCCCCCGACCGGGCGGCAGGACGAACGCGCCCCGCGCGGACTCCTCGTTGTCGTGGTCGTGTCGATCGGCGAGAATCCGCCGCATGACCTCCGTGATCCGCCATGTGACGATCGACTGCGCCGACCCCTACGAACTCGGCCGCTTCTGGTCGCAGGTGCTGGACCGTCCGCTGGACGACGACGACAGGCCCGGTGACCCCATGGCGCTGATCGCCACAGGGGTCTCCGGGCTGCTGTTCGTCGCGGTGCCGGACGCGAAGACCGTCAAGAACCGTGTGCACCTGGACGTCCAGCCGCAGGACCGGACCCGCGACGAGGAGGTGGAGCGCCTGCTCGGCCTGGGCGCCGTGCTGGTCGACGACCGGCGCAACCCGGACGGCACGGGCTGGGCCGTCCTCGCCGACCCGGAGGGCAACGAGTTCTGCGTGGAGCGCAGTGCGGCGGAGCGCGCGGGCTGAGCCCGCCGGACCGGACGTGCCGGAGCCCCCGCCCGTCGGCGGGCGGGGGCTCCGGCGGTCCGTCAGGGGTGCACGGTGAGGCGGCCGATCGAGGTGCCGTCGGCGACGCGCTGGACGCCCTCCGCGGCCCGGTCGAACGGCAGCCGCTCGCCGATCAGCGGCCTGACGACGCCCTTCGCGGCGAGCGCGGTCAGCTCGGTGTGGCAGTCGCGGACGGCCTGCGGGTCCTGCGTGTTGTACAGGCCCCAGTGCAGGCCGAGGATCGCGTAGTTCTTCACCAGGGCGTGGTTGAGCGCGGGCGCCGGGATGGTGCCGCCGGCGAAGCCGACGACGAGGATGCGGCCCTCGAAGGCGACGCACTTGGCGGAGCCGGTGTAGGCGTCGCCGCCGACCGGGTCGAAGACCACGTCGGCGCCGCGGCCGCCGGTGGCCTGCTTGACCGCGGCGACGAAGTCCTCGGTGCGCCGGTCGACGACCAGGTCGGCGCCGAGCGCGGCGGCGGCCGCGGCCTTCTCCGGGCCGCCGACCACGGCGATCACGGTGGCGCCGGCCGCCTTGCCGAGCTGCACGGTGGCGCTGCCGACCCCGCCGGCCGCGGCGTGCACGAGGAGGGTCTCGCCGGCCTGCAGCCGGGCGCGGCGGTGCAGGCCGAACCACGCGGTCTGGTAGCCGATGTGCAGGGCGGCGGCCTCGGCGTCGTCCAGGGCGGGCGGGGCGGCGAAGGCGGCGGCCGCGTCCATCAGCGCGTACTCGGCGAAGGCGCCGGAGGGCAGCACGGCCGTGCCGACGACGCGTTCGCCGGCCCGGTCGCCGCCGACGACCTCGCCGCACAGCTCGACGCCCGGGGTGAAGGGCAGTGGCGGGCGCACCTGGTAGTGGCCGCGGCACATCAGCGCGTCGGGGAAGTTGACGTTCGCGGCCCGTACGCGGACGAGCAGCTGACCGGCGGCCGGCTCGGGCCGCGCGGTCTCGGTCCGCACCATCACGGCGGTGGGCTCGCCGAGTCCGGCGACCTGCCAGGCCTTCATGCGGGGGCTCCTTCGCTGCGTTCGATGGCCTGCTGGAGGTGGTTCATGCCCTTGATCCAGCGGTCCGGGGTGGTGGCGCGGGCCGCGTAGTAGTCGGCGACCTGCGGGTGCGGGAGGATCAGGAACCGTTCCTCCGCGATGGCCCGGACGACGGCCGCCGCGACGTCCTCGGGTTCGATGGCGTCGGGGCGCAGCAGGACGTCGCCGGCCGCGCCGGTGTGCCGCAGCATGGCGGTGTTGACGCCCTGCGGGCAGAGCGCGTGCACCCGGATCCCGCGGTGCCGGTAGGTGGCGGAGAGCCACTCGGCGAAGGCCACCGCGCCGTGCTTGGTGACGGCGTACGGGGCGGAGCCGAGCATGGTGAGCAGGCCGGCGGCGGAGGCGGTGGCCACGAAGCGGCCCTCGCCGCGTTCCAGCCAGTCGGGCAGGAGGAGTTCGGCGGCGCGGACGTGCGACATGACGTTGACGTCCCAGGCCCGGGACCAGGCCTCGGGCCCGGCGTCGGCGCCGCCGCTGGTGGCGATGCCGGCGTTGGCGCAGTAGACGTCGACGGCGCCGAGGGCGGCCCGGGCGGTGTCGACGAGCGCGGCGACGCCTTCGGCGGAGGCGGCGTCGCCGGGGGCGGCGATGCCGCCGATCCGGGCGGCCGTCCGCCGGGCGGCGTCGGCGTCGAGGTCGTTGACGACGACCCGGGCGCCCTCGGCGGCGAAGGCGGTGGCGAGGGCCGCGCCGATGCCCTGCCCGGCGCCGGTGACGACGACGCCGCGGTCGGCGAGGGCCGTCACAGTCCGCCGCCGAGGGTGACGCCGCCGTCGATGACGAGGGTCTGGCCGGTGATCCAGGCGGCGTCCGGGGAGAGGAGGAAGGCGACGGCGCCCGCGACGTCCTCGGGCAGGCCGAGCCGGGCGAGCGGGTAGGCGCGGACGACCTCCTCCTCGCGGCCCTCGAAGAGCGCCTCGGCGAACTTCGTCTTGACGACGGCCGGGGCGACCGCGTTGACCCGGATGCCGGGGCCGAGTTCGGCGGCGAGCTCCATGGTCAGGCGGATGATCGCGGCCTTGCTGACGCCGTACATGCCGATGCCGGCGGAGGTGCGGATGCCGGCGATGGAGGCGACGTTGACGACCGCGCCGCCGTGCTCGCCCATCCACGCGGCGTGGGCGCGGCGGGTCCAGGCGAGCGGCGCGAGCACGTTGACGGCGAGGATCTTGGCGGCCAGCCCGGGGTCGGTGTCGAGCACCGGGCCGTAGGCGGGGTTGATGCCGGTGTTGTTGACCAGCAGGTCGAGCCGGCCGAACGCCTCGACGGTGCGGTCGACGGCGTCCTGCTGGTGCGCCGGGTCGTCCGCCTTGCCGGCGACGGCTATCGCGTGGTCGGGGCCGCCGAGGTCGCGTACGGCGTCGGCCAGCGGCTCGGGGTTGCGGGCGGTGATGCAGACCTTCGCGCCGCGCTGGACGAGCTCGCGGGCGATGCCGAGGCCGATGCCCCGGCTGGCTCCGGTGACCAGGGCCACCTGGCCCTTGAACGAGGGTGTCATCGACTGAACCTTTCGCCGCACGTGATTCGACAGGGTGGTGACTAAGCGCTTGCTTAGCATGGTGACGGCGGGCCACACTGTCAACAGCCGGGCAGCCGCCGGCCTTGATCCATCTGCGAGGATTGACGCCATGACCGATCAGGCAACCGCCGGCTTGTGGCCCGGGGACCGCACCGAGGCCCCCCGGCGGCTGCTGCTCGCCGCCGTGGAGTCCTTCGCCCGCCGGGGATACCACGCCACCACCACCCGTGACATCGCCACCGCCGCCGGCATGAGCCCCGCGGCGCTCTACATCCACTATCCGTCGAAGGCCGCGCTGCTCTCCGAGATCAGCCGCACCGGGCACCGGTCCACCCTCGACCTGGTCGAGAAGGCCGAGGCGAGCAGCGCCGACCCGGTCGCCCAGATGCGGCGCCTCGCGGAGGACTTCACCGTCTGGCACGCCCGCGGCCACACGGTCGGCAGGATCGTCAACAACGAGCTGCACGCGCTGCCCGAGGACGCCTTCGCCGAGGTCGCCGCGCTGCGCATCCGCATCGAGGACACCGTGCGCCGGATCATCGAGCAGGGCGTCGCCGCCGGTGTCTTCGAGGTGCCCGACGCCCGCACCGCGGCCCGCGCCGTGACCTCGCTCGGCATCGACGTCGCCCGCTGGTACACCGACCGCTCCACCGAGTCGCCGGAGGAGCTGGGGCGCCGCTACGGCGTGCTGGTGCTGCGCATGCTGGGCGCCCCGGCCCAGGCGGCCTGACGGGGCGCGCGGGGAGGCGCCGGGGTTCCCGCTCACCACTCATTAGGTTAGGCTCACCTAACCAAATGAGGGAGGATGCATGTCCGACACCGGCAACCGGCCTGCCCGCACCACCGGGCTCAGCACCGCACGGACCACCGACGGCACGCCCACCGCCGCCGAACGGCTGCGCACGCTGGTGGAGTTCGCCTCCTCCGTGGTCCTGGACGTGCCCGGGATCGACCTCGCGGACCGGCCCGGCCTGCCACCCCTGGTCGACTGTGCCGTGCTGCCCGACGGCGCCGTCGCCGTGCTGGTGGAGGAGACCTCCCCGCTGCACCGCATCGCCGTCCTCTCCCGCGGCGACCGCCTCACCGGCGAGCTCGACGCGGTGGACGTCGCCCCGGTCGCGATGCCGCACCGCATCCGCGGCCGCGCCTCCGTGCAGGGCCCGCTCACCGTGCTCGGCCAGGCCACCGCGGACCGGATCGCGGCGCTCTTCCCGCACCGCGCCGCCGCCGGGCGCGTGCTGCTCCGCCTGCAGCCCGAGCACCTGGCCGTCGAGGACCTGTGGGGCTCCGTGTGCTGCGTCGAGCCGGCCGCCTTCGCGGCGGCCGCACCGGACCCGGTCGTCCGCGAGGAGGCCGGCCTGCTGCAGCACCTCGACACCGCCCACGCCGACCAGGTGCGGCAGCTCGCCCGGGGCGCCGCCGCGGGCCGCGGCCTGCCGGCTCCGCACACGGTGCGGCCGGTGGCCCTGGACAGGTTCGGCCTGCGGGTGCGGCTGATCGCCCCGACCGGGCAGGTCGTCGACGCCCGCTTCGACTTCCGCCGGCCGCTGCGCTCCCCCGAGGAGCTGCCGGACGCCATGCACCGGCTGTTCGCCCACGTCCACACCGGCTGACGCCCGGAGGACGCGGAGGGCCCGTCGGCACACGGCCCGGCCGAAAGCCGGGTCAGGAGACGGGTCAGGAGCCGGTCAGGAGCCGGTCGCCGGGCCGATCACCGAGAAGTGGCCGCCCTCGGCGTCCCGCAGGCGGGCCGTGCGCCCGTACGGGGTGTCGCCGGCCGGCTCCGCGACGCTGCCGCCGAGCTCGACGGCCCGCCGCACGGCACCGTCCGTGTCGGCGACGGAGAAGAACACCTCCCAGTGCGGCCCGGTGCCCAGGGCGGCCCGCAGCGCGGCCACGCTCCGGCCCTCGGAGCGCAGCACCACGCGCTCGTGCTCGTAGCGCACCTCGAAGTGGTCGATGTCGCGGTCGTCCCAGCGGAACACCTCGCCGTAGAACAGCGCGGCCGCGAACGGGTCCGGGGTGCGCAGCTCGATCCAGACGGGCGCGCCCGGCGCCTTCATCCAGGTCTCGACGCCCGGTTCGCCCTCCCACATCCCGAAGGACGCGCCCTGCGGGTCGGCGGCGAGGGCCACCCGGCCGGCGTCGAACGCGATCGGGCCGACACCGAGCGTGCCGCCGCGCTCGCGGACGCTCTCGGTGGCCCGGTCGGCGCTCTCGGTGCCGAAGTACGTCGTCCAGGCGACGGGCGGCTGCCAGTCGCCCGCCATCACGCCGAGCCCGGCCACCTCGACGCCGTCGACGACCGCCCACACGTAGGGGCCCCAGCGGTCCGGCCCGGGCTGGAAGGTCCATCCGAGGAGCGGGCCGTAGAAGGACTGCGCGGCTTCGAGGTCGTGGGCCATCAGGCTCACCCAGCACGGCACCGCGGGCACGCACCGCACCCTGACCCTCTGCTCACCCATGCGGGCGTCTCCTTCCGGTTCGTGGCCCTGCCCAGCCTAGGGGCCCGGGGTGTCGGCACCGCGGTCCGGCTCGCGGGCGGCATGCTCCGGTGTGGCAGGCCCGGCGCGGGCCGTGCGGGCGAACGAGGGGCAGGACGATGGAACAGCCGCAGGTGATCGTCGGGGCGAGTCTGGCGGGTGCGAAGGCCGCCGCGGCGCTGCGTGCCGAAGGCTACGAGGGACCGCTGGAGCTCATCGGCGCGGAGACGGAACTGCCGTACGAGCGGCCGCCGCTGTCGAAGGGCTTCCTGCAGGGGAAGACACCGCGCGGGGAGTTCGACGTGTATCCGGCCGAGTGGTACGCCGAGCACGGGGTGACGCTGCGGCTCGGTGCCGCCGTCACCGCGATCGACCCGGACGCGCACACGGTGACGCTCGACGACGGCAGCCGACGGGGCTTCGCGAAGCTGCTGCTGGCCACCGGCGCCTCGCCGCGCCCGCTGCCGGTGCCGGGCGGCGACCGGCCGGACGTGCTGACGCTGCGCGGCGTCGGCGACAGCACCCGGCTGCGGGAGCGGCTGACGCCCGGCGCGCGGATCGTCGTCGTGGGTGCGGGCTGGATCGGCCTGGAGGTGGCCGCGGCGGCCCGCGCGGCGGAGGCGGAGGTCACCGTGCTGGAAGCGGCCGAGCTGCCGCTGCTGCGGGTGCTGGGCCGGGAGGTCGCGCGGGTCTTCGCCGACCTGCACCGGGCGCACGGTGTCGACCTGCGGTTCGGGGTGAAGGTGGCGGCGGTGGAGGACGGCGGGGTGCGGCTCGGCGACGGCACGCTGGTGCCCGCCGACACGGTGGTCGTGGGCGTGGGCATCGCGCCGAACACCGGCCTCGCGGAGGCGGCCGGGCTGGTCGTGGACAACGGCGTGCGCACCGACGAGCACCTGCGCACCTCGCACCCGGACGTGTTCGCCGCGGGCGACGTCGCCAACGCCTTCCACCCGTTCTACGGCAGGCCGATCCGGGTCGAGCACTGGGCGAACGCGCTCAACCAGCCCGCGACGGCGGCGAGGTCGATGCTCGGGCAGGACGCGGTGTACGACCGGGTGCCGTACTTCTTCACCGACCAGTACGACCTCGGCATGGAGTACACGGGCTACGCGGAGCCCGGCGGCTACGACCGGGTCGTCTTCCGCGGTGACGTCGCGGCACGGGAGTTCGTGGCGTTCTGGCTCGCGGAGGGGCGGGTGCTCGCCGGCATGAACGTGAACGTGTGGGACGTCGTCGACCCGATCCGCGCGCTGATCCTCGGCGGACGGCCGGTGGACGAGGCCCGGCTGACCGACCCGGACGTGCCGCTGGAGGACCTGACCGGCTGAACCCGGCCCCGACCGGAGGGATGTGACGGTCGGCTCGCCCGGGACGGCCGTCGGTGCGGTGCCCTAGGGTGCGGGGTCCGACCGCACCGAGGAGGGACCCGCCGATGCCGACCGGCCGACTGCTGCCGCCCGCGGGCCCCGCCCGGTCGCTCGCCGCCGCCCACCTCGCCAACGCGCTGGGGGACGGCGCCTACTACGTCTGCTCGGCGCTGTACTTCACCCGGGTGGTGGGCCTGTCGGCGGGGCAGATCGGCCTCGGTCTGACGCTCGGCTGGGCGGCCGGGGCGGTCGCGGGCGTGCCGCTGGGCCACCTCGCCGACCGGCGCGGGCCGCGCGGGGTGGCGGCGCTGCTGGCGGTGGCCACCTCGGCGGCGGTGGGGGCGTTCCTGCTCGCGGGGTCGTTCGCGGCGTTCGTCGCGGCGGCGCTGCTGTACGGCGCCGCGCAGAGCGGCCTGGGCGCGGCCCGGCAGGCGCTGCTGGCGGGGCTGGTGGAGCCCGCCCGGCGTACCGGGGTGCGCGCCCACCTGCAGTCGACGGTCAACGCGGGCCTGGCGGTCGGCGCGGCGTTCGGCGGCGCGGCCCTGCAGCTGGACGGTCCGGCGGCGTACCGCGCGGTGCTGGCGCTGGACGCGCTGAGCTTCCTCGTCGCGGCGGCCGTGCTGGCCCGGCTGCCCGCCGTCGCAGCGGTGCCCGCGGCGCCGGACGGGCCGCGGCTTGCGGTGCTGCGCGACCGCCCGTACGCGGTGGTGGCGCTGCTCAACGCGGTGATGCTGCTCTACATGCCGCTGCTGTCGCTGGTCGTGCCGCTGTGGATCGTCGGGCGGACGGCGGCACCCGGCTGGACGGCCGCCGCCCTGCTGATGCTGAACACCCTGACGGTGGTGGTCTGCCAGGTGCGGGTGGCCCGCCGGGTCGACGGGCTCGGCACGGCCGCACGGTACGTGCGGTGGGCGGGCGCGCTGCTGCTGGCCTGCTGCGCGGCGTTCGCCGCGTCCGCGGGCGGCGGTTCGGCGTGGGTGGCGGTGGCGGTGCTGCTGGCGGCGGCGGGGCTGCAGGTCGCGGGCGAGATGATGCTGGCGGCCGGCTCCTGGGAGATCGGCTTCGGGCTGGCCCCGGCCGACCGGCAGGGGCAGTACCAGGGGTTCTTCGGCTCGGGCGTGGCGGTGGCGCGCATGGTGGGCCCGCTGCTGCTGACCTCGCTCGTGCTGGGCGGCGGCGCGACGGGCTGGCTGGTGCTGGGCGGGCTCTTCGCGCTGGCGGGCACGGCGACGGGCCCGGCGGTCCGGTGGGCCGCGCGCACCCGGCCCGCCGCGCCGCGGGCGGCCGGGAACGGTGCGGCCGGGGCCGGGGCCGGTGGGAACGGGGCGCGCAGCGTGAGCGACGCCGCGGCCGGGACGTCCGGGTAGTCCCCGCACGCCGGACGGCCGCCGCGCGGGCGGCCGCACGGGCGGTCGCACGGGCGGTCGGCGGCTACATGAGCGGCCCGGGGGACGGCCGGCCGGCCTTGAGTTCGCCGTGGGCCTTGGTGAGCAGTTGCATGGCGAGGTCGTTGAGGGCGCGGGCGCCCGCGACCTCCTCGCCGACCCGGGGCTGGGGGCTGTCGTTGTGGTGCCTGGTGCTGTAGCCGTGCGAGCGGACCTCGCTCCCGTCGGAGAGCCGGACGAGCGCGACGGCCTTGGTGCGGTCGCCCTCCTCCTGGAACTCCAACTCGATGTGCCATCCGACGAGTGTGTGCATGGACGCCACCTCCTGGCTCTCCCCTCCAGCGTGCGCCGCGGGCGTGGGGCCCGCCAACGCGGTCGGGGCGGCGCGGGCCCGGTCCGGGCGGCCCGCGACGGCCGGTACGGGTGCGGCGCGGCCTCCTCCCTCCCCCCGTGCGCGCCGCCCGGGTGTTGAACGTGTTCAGTTCTGCCCGTAGAGTGCGGTCCGTCAGAGTTTTTGAACGCGTTCAACAGAATCTCGGGGGTGCCGCCATGACCGTCCTGGTCCACGTGATCGTGGTGCTCGGCATGGTCGCCGTCCTACCGCTCGGCCTGGCCCTGCTCGACGGACCGGGCAGCCGGGCCGCCCGGTGGTGGCCACTCGCGGCCGTGCCCGGCGCCGTCTCGCTCTTCCTCCCCCGGGGCACGGCCGCCACCGCCCTCGCCGTGCTCTACGCGCTGGCCGCCGCCGCCCTCGCCGCCCGTGCCCCGCTCAGACTCGCCCGCACCCGCTCGCTCGCCCCCGCCGAGGCCGCCGCCCTCACGGCCCTCGTCACCCCGCTCGTCGCCGCGGTCGCTCTGGTCGCCGAACGCTCCGGCCACCGCCTCCTCGGCTTCGGCCTCGGCATCCTGGCGCTCACCGTGCCGCACTTCCACTTCGCCGGGTTCGCCGCCGCCCTCGTCGCCGGACTCGTCTGCCGCGCCGCACCCCACCGGCGCGCCGCCCGCGCGGCCGCCCTGAGCGTGCCCGCCGGCACCCTGCTCGTCCTGGCCGGGTACTTCGTCGACGACTGGGCCGAACTCGCGGGCGCCGTCGTCCTGACCACCGGCATGTGGCTCACCGGCCTGGTCGTCTGGCAGGACCTGCGCGGCCGGGGCCGCGACACGCTCACCCGCACGCTGCTCGGCACCGGCGCGGCCGTCCTCGCGGCGACCATGCTGCTCGCCCTCTGGTGGGCGCTCGGCGAGGCGACCGGGCTCCGCCACCCCACCCTGGCCTGGATGGCCGCCACCCACGGCCTCGGCAACGCCCTCGGCTTCGCCCTCTGCACCCTGCTCGCCCTCCACCGACTCCGGGAGACCCGATGACCCTCAACTACCGCGAGGTCCACGCCACCACCCGTCCCGGGCCGCTCCCCGCCGGCTACCACCACCTGCACCACCGGGCCGTGGTCGGACACGGCCCGGCGGCCCTCGCCGCCGCCGGCCTGGCCGTCACCACCTGGCGGATGCACCGCGGGACGGGCGCGCACGTCACCGCGGACACCGACCGGGCCGTCGTCGGCACCCGCGTCACCGTCGCGCTCGGCCTCGGCCCGGCCCGCCTCACCGCCCCCTGCGAGGTCGTCTGGGCGGTCGACGAGCCGCACCGCATCGGCTTCGCGTACGGCACGCTCGACGGCCACCCCGAGTGCGGGGAGGAGGCGTTCGTGGTCGAGCTCGGCGAGGACGGCGCCGTGCGGTTCACCGTCACCGCGTTCAGCCGCCCCGGCCGCTGGTACACCCGGCTCGCCGGGCCGCTCGTGCCCGTCCTCCAGCGGCTCTACGCCCGCAACTGCGCGCGCGTCCTGCGCCGCATCACCGCCCTGGAGGCCGCCGGGTGACCCCGCGCCGCCCGGCCGGACGAGTGGCGGCGCCGCCCCGGCCGCGCGCAGGCTGGAGGGACGGACACCCCCAGCCCCGGGAGACGACATGGCCGACACGGACGTCCTGGTGGTCGGCGCGGGCCCGGTCGGCCTCACCGCCGCGGCCGAACTGCGGCGGCACGGCACCGACTGCCGGATCGTCGACCGGCTGGCCGCACCGCACCACCACGCCAAGGCGGTGGGGATCCAGCCCCGCACCCTGGAGGTCTGGGACCGCATGGGCCTCGTCCGCGAGGTGCTCGCCGCCGCCGCGCCGATGCGCGGCCAGCTGATGTGGGTCGACGGCCGGGAGGGCCCCCGGATCGAGCTCGCCCTCCCGCCCGAGGTGCCGTACGGCTTCGCCTCGCTGCCGCAGTACGCGACCGAGCAGCTCCTCGCGGACCACCTCGCCACCCACGGCACCCTCGTCGAACGGGCCACCGAACTGGTGTCGTTCGCCCAGGACCCCGACGGCGTCGACGCGGAGCTGCGCGGGCCGGACGGCGACGAGCACGTCCGCTGCCGCTACCTGGTCGGGTGCGACGGCGCACACAGCCGGGTGCGACGCGGCCTCGGACTCGACTTCGGCGGCGGCGCGTTCGCCGAGACGTACATGCTCGGCGACGTCGAGGTCGACTGGGACCTGCCCGCCGGGTACGGCGTACGGATCGTGCGCCACGACCCCGGAGGCGGCCCCGACGACGTGCTCGTCGGCATCCCGCTGCCCGGACACGGCCGCTACCGGCTCTCCATGGTCGCCGCCCCCGACCTCGTCACCCCGCCCGGGGCGGCCGCCGGCCGGAGCTCCGCCGACGGGGTCGCCCACGGCCTGGAGTCGGGCCGCGCACCCGGTCTCGACCACATCCAGGCCGTCCTCGACCGGCTCGCACCGCAGCCCACCACCGCCTCCGCGCTCCGCTGGTCGTCGGTCTTCCGGATCAGCCACCGCATCGTCGACCGGTACGGCCGCGGCCGCGCCTTCGTCGCCGGCGACGCCGCCCACATCCACCCGCCGACCGGCGCCCAGGGCATGAACACCGGCATCCAGGACGCCTTCAACCTCGCCTGGAAACTCGCCCTCGCCGTCCGCGGCACCGCCGCACCCGCGCTGCTCGACAGCTACGACGCCGAACGCCGGCCCGTCGGCGAGGAGGTCGTCGGCCGCACCGTCCGGCACGCCCGGACCGGCATCGGGGCCGAGGGCGGCACCCTGGAGTCCATCCTCATGCGCGAGGCCCAACTGCTCGTCGACTACCGCGACAGCCCCCTGCTGACCTCCGCCGACGGCGACGCCGCCCCGCCCGCCCCCGGCGACCGCGCCCCGGACTGCACCGGGCTTCGCCACCCCCTCGCCGCCCGGCCGCTACGCCTCTTCGACCTGCTCCGCGGCCCCCGCCACACCCTGCTGCTCCACCTCGGGCCCGGCACGGAACCCCACCGGGCCGACGCGTGCGCCGACGCCGCCCGCCACGCCGCCCACGGCGAACTCGACGTCTGGGCCGTCCTCGCCCCGGGCACCTCCGCGGACGAACTGCTCCTGCCCCACGTGGTCGACGAGGAGGACGCCTTCCGCCGCGCGTACGGCATCCGCGACGGCGAGGCGGTCCTCGTCCGGCCCGACGGCCACCTCGGCGGGCGGCTGCACCCGGCCGTACCGGACGGCGTCGCCGCCCTCCTGCACCCGGTGTTCGCGCCGAACGACACCCCGCGGGACGGCACGCCCGGGGCAGCACCGCCCGGCAGCCGGAGCGGATCGGCCCGGCCGCAGACCAGGCAGACCAGGCAGACCAGGCAGTAGAGCGGTCGGTGGGCGCGGGCCCCCCGACGCCCCGGCCGTCAGGCGCGGGCCTGTACGGAGACCAGCACCTGCCCGTCGTCGACCGCGCGCACCTCGAAGTGGTCGATGTCGGCGGGGCCGAACGCGGCGCCTCCCGTGGTGCGCAGCGCCTCGGTGCCGTACCCGGTCGGCGGGACGGCCCAGGTCGTGACGGTCTGCCGTTCGCCGCCCCGGGAGACCGCGACGAGATCGCAGGTCCGCGGGCCCGTGACGTGCGACAGGGCGAGCGTGATGTGGCTGCCCCAGGTGCGGGACTCGACGCCGACCTGCGCCAGCACCCCGGTCGCCGGGTCGGTGGCGCTGAACTGCGTGACCGCCACGGCGGCGGGCGGCCGGTCCTCGCCGCCCGTGGCGCCCAGGGTGACGAGCGGGCCGCCCACGACCAGCACCGCCGCCGCGGCCACCAGCGCGAGCCGGCGCACCCGGCTCCGCCTGCGGGCGGACGCGACCTCACCCACCAGCCGGTCCAGCAGCTGCGGCGACGGCTGCACGTCGACCGGCCCGGCGGCGGCGAGCTCGGCGAGCAGCGGCGCCATGCCGGAGAGCTCCTCGACCTCGGCGGCGCAGGTCGCGCAGCCCGCGAGGTGCCGCTCGAACCGCTCGCTGTCCTCCGGGTCGAGCACACCGAGGACGTACGCACCGACGTCGACGTGCTGCTCGTGGTGCGGCGTCACGATGTCACTCCTCGCTCCTCGAGTGCGATCTTCAGGGCGCGCAGGCCGTAGAAGATCCGCGACCTGACCGTCCCCGCGGGGATGCCGAGCGTCTCGGCGGCCTCGTTGACGGTACGCCCTTTGAGATAGGTCTCGACGATGACCTCGCGATGGGCGTCGGTCAGGTCGTCGAGCGCGTCGGAGATGGTCATCAACCGCAGCGCCCTCTCCAGTTCGTCCTCGGCGGGCATCAGTTCCAGGGGGGCGGGGTCGACCTCGCGCGGGCGGGCCATGCTGCTGCGGTGGCCGTCGATCACGATCCGCCGGGCGACGGTGACCAGCCACGGCCGCAGCGACCCGGCGGTGTCGGGGTCGAGCCGGTGGATGTTGCGCCACGCGCGTACGAGCGTCTCCTGCACCACGTCCTCCGCGCGCTGGCGGTCGCCGGCGACCAGGCGCAGCACGAAACCCAGGAGCGGGCCCGCGTGGTCCCGGTAGAGGGCGCGCATCAGCTCCTCGTCGGGCGCGCCCGACGCCCCCGGCGGGAACGGATGCTCGGTCACGGCGCCATCCTTGCGCACGCGCACCTCCTGGTCGAGACGGGTCGGGCTGGTCGGGACGGGTCGGGTCGAGACGGGGCGGGGCGGGGCCCTCAAGTCGGGGGCCGTTCCTGTCGATACGGTGAGGGGGTGCGGCGCGGGCGCCCGCGCCGCACCCGTCCACCGGCCGTGTCAGTAGCCGTAGCCGCCGGTGGCAGGGGTGCCGGAGGCCGCGACGGCCTTGGCCCCGGACGGGGTGACGGCCCACCAGGTGCCCTTGACGCCCTGGCCCTTGGTGTCGCCGGGCCTGGTGTCCGGCGCGTAGCGGTAGAGCGGCCAGCCCTTGAGGGTGAGCTGCCGGGTGCCGTCGGCGCGGGTCACGGAGGAGACGAGCGCGGCGTCGACGCCGTCGACCTTCGGGTGGTCGCCGGCGGCGGGCACGGGCGGCCACAGGGTGGCGCAGGCGCCGTCGCAGTGCGAGGCCGACGGTGCGGCGGTGTCCAGGTCGAAGCGGTAGAGGGTGTATCCGGCGCCGTCGGTGACGACGGTGCCGAGGCCGGCGGTCGCGGTGGTGCGCAGCGCGACGGCGGCGGCGGACGACCCCCCGGTGGACGACCCCGCGGCGGGCGCGGAG
Organism: Kitasatospora sp. NBC_01539; assembly: GCF_045040525.1. Classification (NCBI taxonomy): domain Bacteria; kingdom Bacillati; phylum Actinomycetota; class Actinomycetes; order Kitasatosporales; family Streptomycetaceae; genus Kitasatospora; species Kitasatospora sp. NBC_01539. The sequence goes on along the minus strand of NZ_CP109390.1, from coordinate 6,631,300 downwards.
GCCGCGGGCGGGGTGGTGGCGGGCGCGGCGCCGGGCGTGGTGCCGCCGGAGTCACAGGCGGTCACCAGGGTGAGCGCGGCGACGGCGGAGGCGGTGAGCAGGGCGGTACGGCGTCGGACGGACATGGCGGTTCCCCCACGTGCGGTGTCGGTTCTGCGGCCGCGTTCGGTGCGCCCGCACCCAGGGGTACGTACGCGGGGCGCGATCCACTCAGCGCCACCGGGAATCTCCTCCGGAATACCCCGGGGACCCTCCCCGTTGACGCGATCGGACCAACTCCCCGAAGGGTAGGTAGGACACCATGAGCACGGTCGAGCTGACCACGGACAACTTCGACGAGATCGTCCCCGGGCCGGAGGGCAAGGACTTCGTCCTGATCGACTTCTGGGCGGCCTGGTGCGGGCCGTGCCGCATGTTCGGGCCGATCTTCGAGAAGGCGTCCGAGCGCCACGAGGACATCGTGTTCGCGAAGGTGGACACCGAGGCCCAGCAGGAGCTGGCCGCGGCGTTCGACATCTCGTCGATCCCGACCCTGGCGATCATCCGCGAGGGCGTGCTGGTCTTCGCCCAGCCGGGTGCGCTGCCCGAGCCGTCCCTGGAGAACCTGATCGCCCAGGCCCGCAAGCTCGACATGGCCGAGGTGCACGCGGGCGTCGCCAAGGCCCGCGCCGAGGCCGAGGCCGGGTCCCAGGCCTGACGGACACCGCAGCGGACCCGGGCCCGACGGACGCCGCCTCGCCCCGCTCCCCCGCCCGGGGGTGCGGGGCGAGGCCGTTCCCGCCCGCGGCCGACCGACCGCCCGACCGACACGCCGCCGCGCCCCGGCCGGGCGGTGGGACGCCGCAGGGCGGGCAGGATGGCCGTGCCGGTGGAGTCGGACAGGGATCGGGGAGACGGACGTGGGCGAGGCGGAGCAGTACGACGTGGTCGTGGTCGGCGGCGGACCGACCGGCGAGAACGTGGCCGACCGGACGGCCGCGGCGGGCCTGCGGACCGCCCTGGTGGAGCACCAGCTCGTCGGCGGCGAGTGCTCGTACTGGGCGTGCATGCCGAGCAAGGCGCTGCTGCGCCCGCACGCCGCCGCGGCGCACGGGCGGGCGGTGGCGGGGGTGACCGTCGGCGGCACCCTCGACCCGGCCGCGGTGCTGGCCCGCCGGGACGCGTTCGCGGACCACTGGAAGGACGACGACCAGGTCGCCTGGCTCGACGGCGCGGGCATCGACCTCGTACGCGGCCACGGCCGGCTGACCGGTGAGCGGACCGTCACGGTCGACGGCGGCCGCACGCTGACGGCCCGTCACGCCGTGGTGCTGTGCACCGGCAGCGTGCCCGTGCTGCCCGACGTGCCCGGGCTGGCCGAGGCGCGGCCGTGGACCAACCGGCAGGCCACCGGCGCCCGGCAGGTGCCCGGCCGGCTCGCCGTGGTCGGTGGCGGGGTGGTGGCCGCCGAGATGGCCACGGCCTGGCGGTCGCTGGGCAGCGAGGTGACGCTGCTGGTCCGCGGCGGCGGCCTGCTCGGGCGGATGGAGCCGTTCGCCGGGGAGATGGTGGCCGACGGGCTCGCCGCGGCGGGCGTCGACGTGCGCCGGCACACCGCGGTCACCGCGGTCCGCCGCGACGCGGACGGTGTCCGGCTGACGCTCGGCGACGGCTCGACCGTCGAGGCCGACGAGGTGCTGTACGCGACCGGGCGGCGGCCGGCCACCGGCGACCTCGGCCTGGAGAGCGTCGGCCTGGAGCCCGGGTCGTGGCCGGAGGTCGACGACGGCTGCACCGTGACCGGGGTGCCGGGCGGCTGGCTGTACGCCGCGGGCGACCTCAACCACCGGGCGCTGCTCACGCACCAGGGGAAGTACCAGGCGCGGATCGCCGGGGCGGTGATCGCCGCCCGGGCCCGCGGCGAGCGGCCGGGGGCGGACCGCTGGAGCGCGTACGCGGCCACCGCCGACACGGTGGGCCCTCCGCAGGTGGTCTTCACCGAGCCGGAGGCCGCCTCCGTCGGCCTGACGCTCGCCGCCGCCGGGGAGGCCGGGCTGCGGGTGCGGGCGGTCGACCACGACCTCGGCGCGGTCTCCGGCGCCAAGCTGTACGCCGACGGCTACACCGGCCGGGCCCGGATGGTGGTCGACCTGGAGCGGGAGGTGGTGGTCGGGGCGACCTTCGTCGGCCCGGGTGTCGCCGAGCTCCTGCACGCCGCCACGGTGGCCGTGGTCGGTGAGGTGCCGCTCACCCGGCTCTGGCACGCGGTGCCCGCGTTCCCGACCGTCAGCGAGGTGTGGTTGCGGCTGCTGGAGACGTACCGCGACGGCGGCTGAGCGGGCGGGGGCGCGGGCGGGGGCGCGGGGGCGCGGCCGGGTGGGCGGGCGCCGGTGGGCGGCGCGGTGGCGTGCACGGCGCCCGGCCCGGGAGGAGACTGGCGCGGGAGCCTCCGAACACTCACGGGTGGAGCGTATGACTGAGGTGCTGCTTGCCGTCGGGACGCAGAAGGGCCTGTTCCTGGGCCGGAGTTCCGACCGCGCGGGCTGGAAGTTCACCGGCCCGCACTTCGCGATGAACGCCGTGTACTCGGTGGCGGTCGACCGCCGCGGTGGCCGGGTGCGACTGCTGGTCGGCGCGGACAGCAGCCACTGGGGGCCGTCGGTCTGGTGGTCGGACGACCTCGGCGGGAACTGGCAGGAGCCGGCCCGGCCCGCGGTGCGGTTCCCCGAGCGGACCGGCGCCTCGCTGGAGCGGGTCTGGCAGCTCCGGCCCGCCGGGGAGGAGTCGCCCGGGGTGGTCTACGCGGGCACGCAGCCCGCCGCGCTGTTCCGCTCGGACGACCGCGGCGAGAGCTTCTCGCTCGTCGAGTCGCTCTGGGACCACCCGCAGCGCTCCGAGTGGAACGCCGGCTTCGGCGGCCAGGGCCTGCACACCGTGCTGACCGACCCGCGCGACGCGCAGGCGCTGACGGTGGCGGTCTCCACCGGCGGCGTCTACCGCACCAAGGACGGCGGCGCGACGTGGACGCCGTCCAACAGCGGCATCCGCGCGGAGTTCCTGCCCGACCACTACCCGGAGTTCGGGCAGTGCGTGCACAAGGTCGCCCGGGACGCGGCCGACCCGGACCGCCTCTACCTGCAGAACCACGGCGGCGTCTACCGCAGCGACGACGACGGCCTCAGCTGGACGGACGTCGGCGCCGGCCTGCCGGCGGTCTTCGGCTTCGGCCTGGCCACGCACCCGCGGGACGGCGGCACCGCCTACCTCTTCCCGTTGGACGCGGACTACGCCCGGCTGCCGGTCGACAACCGCTGCCGGATCTTCCGCACCCGCGACGCGGGCACCAGCTGGCAGCCGCTGTCCGCCGGGCTCCCCGAGGAGCCGCACTACGGCGTGGTGCTGCGCGACGCCCTGTGCACCGACGACGCCGACCCGGCGGGCGTCTACTTCGGCAACCGCAACGGCGAGGTGTACGGCAGCGCCGACGAGGGCGACACCTGGACGCAGATCGCCTCGCACCTGCCGGACGTGCTCTGCGTGCGGGCCGCCGCCCTCGTCTGACCTCGCCCGGCCGGGGGGCGGGGCCGGTCGGGCGTCCCGGTCAGGCGTCCCGGTCGCGCAGGCGGCGGCTGACCGTGCCGAGGCTGTCGGCGAGGGCGAGCAGCTGCTCGGGGGTGAGCGGGTCGATCAGGGCCTCGCGGACGGCGGCGACGTGGCCGGGGGCCGCGGCGCGCAGCGCCGCCCAGCCCTGGTCGGTGATCTCGGCGAAGACGCCGCGCACGTCGCTCGGACAGGACCGGCGGGTGACCAGCCCGGCGCGCTCCAGCTGGCCGACCTGGTAGGTCAGGCCGCTCTTGGACGTGAGCAGCCGGTCGGCCAGCTCGGTCATGCGCAGCGAGCCGTCGGGGGCGGCGGAGAGCTGGACGAGGATCTCGTACTGGGTGTGCGAGAGGCCGGCGTCCTCCTTGAGCTGGCGCTCCAGGTGCCGGGCCACCAGGTTGCTGGCGGCGACGAAGCCGCGCCAGGCGGCCATCTCGTTCTCGTTCAGCCAGCGGGGTTCGTCCATGGGGCGATCCTACCTCTGTTGTTCAAATTTGAATGAGGGTGTACCGTCGACACCAGTTGGTTAAAATTTGAACCAACGCCAGCCGGAACCACGGACCCGCACGGAGGATGACCCCCATGAGCACCGCCGCCCCCGAGCGCATGCCGGCCCTCTACCTCTCGCACGGCGCCCCGCCGCTGGCCGACGACCCCGTCTGGCCGGGCCAGCTCGCCGCGTGGTCGGCCGACCTGCCGCGCCCCACCGCGATCCTCATGGTGTCCGCCCACTGGGAGGAGGCACCCCTCGCCCTCGGCGCCACCACCGCCGTGCCGCTCGTCTACGACTTCTGGGGCTTCCCCGAGCACTACTACCAGGTGCAGTACGCCGCGCCGGGCGCCCCGCGGCTCGCCGAGAGCGTCCGCAAGCTGCTGCGCACCGCGGGCACGCCCGTCCAGGACATCCCCGACCGCGGGCTCGACCACGGCGCGTACGTGCCGCTGGTCGAGATGTTCCCCGAGGCCGACGTCCCGGTGCTGCAGATCTCGCTGCCCACCCTCGACCCGCAGGAACTCATGGAGATCGGGCGCAAGCTGGCCCCGCTCCGCGACGAGGGCGTGCTGATCGTCGGCAGCGGCTTCTTCACCCACAACCTGCGCGCCCTCAGCACCGACGGCCGGGTGAGCTCCGTGATGGCCGAGTTCGACGACTGGGGCCGCCGGGCCCTCGACGCCCGCGACATCGACGCCCTGCTCGACTTCGAGCGCAAGGCGCCCGCCGGACGCCTCGCCCACCCGCGGACCGAGCACTTCGCCCCGCTGTTCGTCACCCTCGGCGCCGGCGAGGCCGACCTCGGCAGTCAGCGGACCGTCATCGACGGCTTCTGGATGGGCCTGGCCAAGCGCTCCGTGCAGCTCGGCTGACCGGGCCGCCCGCCCTCCCGTCCGGCAGACTGGGACGCGCCCCGAGGACGGGCCGGACACGACCGCGGCAGGACGGCGGGAGGAGCGGTGCAGGGCCGGCCGCAGGGACCGGGGGGCGCGAGGGGGACACGCACCCCGACACGTGGAGGCACCGCAGATGAGCAGCAAGCCCTCCGACCGCCGTTCCCGGATGTCCGCGGAGCGCGCCGCCGACGCCCGCCGGGACCGGCGCCGCCGCCTGCTCGTCCGCGGCGGGGCCGTGGTCGCCGCCCTGGCCCTGGTCGGCGGAGTGGTCGCGATCGTCGCCACCCGGGACGACTCCGGCGGTTCCGGTACGGGCTCCGCCGCCTCGACGGCCTCGGCTGCCGTCACCGCGATACCCGCCACACCCCGGACGACCGCCGAGGGCCGCACCACCCCGCCCCCGTGGGACGCCCCGGCGGACGCCGCCGCGGCCGCCGCGGTCCGGGCCGCCGGGCTGCCGATGCTCAGTGCCGAGGGCAGCGCCCTGCACATCCACGCCCACCTCGACGTCTTCGTCGACGGCGAGGCCGTCACCGTGCCGCCGCTGATCGGCATCGACGAGCAGGCCCGGCAGATCAGCCCCCTGCACACCCACGACACCACCGGCGTGGTGCACATCGAGTCGCCCGTCCAGGCCGACTTCAGCCTCGGGCAGTTCATGACGCAGTGGCAGGTCTCCCTCGCGGCCGACCACATCGGCGGCCTGCGCACCGACGCCGACCACACCCTCACCGCGTACGTCGACGGGAGGGCCGTCGGCGGCGACCCGGCCGCCGTCCTCTTCGGCGCCCACCAGGAGGTCGCCCTGGTCTACGGCACGGCGGCCGAGAACGCCCGGGTCACCGTGCCCGGCTCGTACACCTTCGAAGACGGCCTGTGAGCGGCCGGAAGGCCGCGCCGCGCGACCTCAGCGGGCGCAGGTGAACCGCTCCCCCAGGTGCCGCGGCTGCTCGATCTCGTCCACCACGGCCACCGCGAAGTCCGGGACGGTGATGAAGCTGCGGCCCTCGGCGTCGACGACCAGCCGGTCCGCGTCGGTCCGGTAGGTGCCGGTGCGCCCGCCGGGCGCGATGGTCGCGGCCGGGCTGAGCACCGTCCACCGCACGTCGGGCACGGCCCGGTAGTACGCGAGGGCGTCGCCGTGCGCGTGCATGATCTGCAGGACGGGCTCCGCCAGCCCCGGGGTGTCCCAGACCCGCACGCCGGGCGCGGTCTCCAGGCTCCCGGCGCCGCCCACGGCGATGAGCCGCGGGGCCGCCCCGCCGAGCGCCCGCAGCCCCTCGACCAGGCTGCGCGCCGCGGGCGCGATCAGCCGCACGTGCCCGGGTCCGTCCCCGCCGCCGACCGCGCTGACCAGCACGTCCTGCCCGGCCGCGACCCGGGTGACGTCCTCCGTGCGCAGCACGTCGCCCCGGACCACCGCCGGGGAGAGCCCCTGGTAGCGGTCGGGGTCGCGTACCGCCGCCGTGACCGTGTGGCCCCGGGCGAGGGCCTCGGTGACGATGCACCGGCCGATCGCGCCGTTGGCCCCGAAGACCGCGATCCCCGCCATGCCGGCCCGCCTCTCCCGCAGCGCCGCCGCGTGTCCCGACCAGCATCGGGCCGTGCGCGGCGGCGGCCGCGCACCGACGCGCGGGCCGCGGCCGGCAAGCCGTACTCCGTCCGGGTAACACCCCCGATCGGGGGTGTCCGGCGGGGCGGTGCCCGGGCACAGTGGCGGCATGGAGACTCCCCTCACCGTCATGGACTTCCTCGACCGGGCCGAGCTCGTCTACGGCGACCGGGTCGGCATCGTCGACGAGCCCGTACAGCCCGCCGGGTCGTGGGGCGAGGTCGGCTACCGCCGGATGGCGGAGCTGGCCCGCGCGCAGGCCGCCGGGCTCGACCGGCTGGGCGTCGGGCCGGGCGAACGGGTGGCCGTCGTCTCGCACAACTCGGCGCGGCTGATGACCTCGTTCTACGGGGTGAGCGGCTTCGGCCGGGTGCTGGTGCCGGTCAACTTCCGGCTGCGGGCCGAGGAGGTCGCGTACATCGTCGAGCAGAGCGGCGCCTCGGTGCTGCTGCTCGACCCGGAGGTGGCGGACGCGCTGGCCGGGGTGCCGGCCCGGCACCGGTTCGTGCTGGGGGCGGAGAGCGACGCGGCGCTGTACGACTTCGACCGGGAGCCCGTCCGGCACGCGGTCGCGGAGTCGGACACCGCCACGGTCAACTACACGAGCGGCACGACGGCCCGGCCCAAGGGCGTCCGGCTCACCCACCGCAACCTCTGGCTCAACGCCACCCTGATGGGCCTGCACTTCGGGGCGAACGACCGGGACGTCTACCTGCACACCCTGCCGATGTTCCACGCCAACGGCTGGGGCCTGCCGTACGTGATCACCGGCCTGGGCGGCCGGCACGTCGTGCTGCGCAAGGTCGACGGCGCCGAGATCCTGCGCCGGGTCGAGCAGCACGGGGTGACGTTCCTGTGCGGCGCCCCCGCGGTGGTCGCCATGGTGCTGGCCGCCGCCGAGACCTGGGAGGGGCCCGTACCCGGCCGCGACCGGGTGCGCATCGTGGTGGCCGGCGCCCCGCCGCCCACCTCCGTGATCGAACGCGTCGAGCGCGAACTCGGCTGGGAGTTCCTGCAGATCTACGGCCTGACCGAGACCTCCCCGGTGGTCACCGTCAACCGCACCCGCGCCGAGTGGGACGACCTGCCCCCCACCGAGCGCGCCGAACGCCTCGTACGGGCGGGCGCGCCCTCGCTCGGCACCACGATCCGGGTGGACGCGCAGGGCGAGGTGCTGGTGCGCTCCAACACCGTGCTCGACGGCTACTGGGAGCGGCCCGACGAGACCGGCGCCGCCCTGCGCGACGGCTGGTTCCACACCGGCGACGGCGGCACCCTCACCGACGGGTACCTCACCATCTCCGACCGCAAGAAGGACGTCATCATCACCGGCGGCGAGAACGTCTCCTCGATCGAGGTCGAGGACTGCCTGTACGGGCACCCGGCGGTCGCCGAGGTCGCGGTGATCGGCGTGCCCGACGAGAGGTGGGGCGAGACGGTCAAGGCCCTGGTGGTGCTCAAGTCCGGCCGGGAGGCCGACGAGGCCGGGCTCATCGCCCACTGCAAGGAGCACCTGGCCGGCTACAAGGCGCCGACCTCGGTGGAGTTCCCCGCGGACCTGCCGCGCACCGCCACCGGCAAGCTGCAGAAGTTCCGGCTGCGCGGGCCGTACTGGGCCGAACACGACCGGAAGGTCAACTGATCAGGCCGAACTCCCGCGCGGCAATCGCGAGTTCGACCCGGTTGCGGGCGCCGAGCTTGTGCATGGCGCTCTTCAGGTAGCCGGTCACGGTGTTGCAGGTGAGCCCGAGCCGGGCGGCGATCTCCGGATTGGTCCGGCCGGTCGCCGCCCAGCGCAGCACCTCGTGCTCGCGCGGCGTCAGCCGCGCCTCCCCCGCCGGGGAGGCCGGCCGGCCCGTCCAGGCGGCGGCACCGGCCAGCGCCCGGGTGGCCGTCCGGGCCAGGTCGGCCACCGCACCGATCCGGACGTCACCGAAGGGCACCACCGAGCGCAGCGAGGCGTACACCACGCCGTGCACGCAGCCGGCGTGCACCAGCGGCACGGTGAGCATCGCGTACAGGTCGTCGGCGCCGACCGCGGCGTCGTACTGGTGCGAGATGGTCGTCGCCGCCCGGTAGTCCGGCACCCAGGTCGGGGACCGCTCCGCCAGCGCCCGGCCGCCCAGGCCCGCACCCGCCGGCACCCGGAGGTTGTGCAGGAGGTCCGCGCGGGTACCGGCCCAGTGCCGCAGCACCATGGCGTCCGGACTGTCGGGCACCCCGACCAGGCCGACGTCGGCACCGCAGTCGGCCACCACCCGGCGGGCCAGGTCGGCCAGCACCGCGGCCCTGACCAGCTCGGCGGCGTGCGCGTCCGGGGGCTCGGGGGCAGCGCTCGTCACCGGGCGATTCTCACACGGGGCCCCGCACTTGGGGAGACATGCGACACGAGAGGACGAACCCTTGACCGACATCACCGCCCTGCTGGACGACCTGCGGGCCGAGAGCGCCGACCTGGACACCCTGGTGGCCGGGCTCGACGCGGCCGGCCTGGCCACCCCCACCCCCGCCGAGGGCTGGACGATCGCCCACCAGCTCTCCCACCTCGCCTGGACGGACCGGTGGTCGCTGCTGGCCGCCCGCGACGCCGAGGGCTTCCAGGCCGCCCTGCGAAGGGAGTTCGCCCACGACCTGGGCGCCCTGGAACGCGGCGCCACCGAGGGCGCCGACGAGCACCCGGCCACCCTGCTCACCCGCTGGCGGGCCGGCCGCGACGAGCTCGCGGACGCGCTCGCCGCCGTGCCCGACGGCACCCGACTGCCGTGGTTCGGACCGCCGATGAAGCCCGCCTCCATGGCCACCGCCCGCCTCATGGAGACCTGGGCGCACGGCCAGGACGTCGCCGACGCCCTCGGCGCCGCCCGCACCCCCACCGCCCGGCTGCGGCACATCGCCCACCTCGGCGTACGGACCATGGGCTTCGCCTTCCTCACGAACGGCCTGCCCGCCCCCGCCGACCCGGTGCGGGTCGAACTCGCCGGACCGGCAGGCGAGTCGTGGACCTGGGGACCGGAGGACGCCGCCGACCGGATCACCGGCCCCGCCCTGGACTTCTGCCTCCTCGCCACCCGGCGCCGGCACCCCGACGACCTCGCCCTCACCGCCACCGGCAGCACCGCCCGCGCCTGGCTGCCGATCGCCCAGGCCTTCGCCGGACCTCCCGGCAAGGGCCGAACGGCGACCGGGTGAACGCCGCCTGACGAGCGGTTACCGCCCGGAAACGCCGCGGGCACGCCCGGCTTCACATCGGTTGCCTACCGTCACCGCTCACAACGGCCCCGACCGCCAGGAGTGGTGAAGTGACCGAGACCACCAGCGCGCCCGCCTCCGCCCCACCCGCCGCGGGCACCGGACCGCGGCGCTCGTACGCGAAGTCCGCCGCCGACGAGAGCCTGGAGGACTACTCGCTCCGCTACGCCCCGCACTCCTTCCGCCGCTGGTCGCCGCTGTCGGTGGCGTCCACGGCGCTGGGCGGCATCGCCTACCTCGCGGACTACGCGATCGGCGCGGGCATCGTCATGTCGTACGGCTTCACCAACGCGCTCGCGGCGATCCTCGCGGCGGCCGTGGTGATCTTCCTGACCGGCATCCCGATCGCCCGCGCCTGCGCGGCCAACGGCGTCGACATGGACCTGCTGACCCGCGGCTCCGGCTTCGGGTACTTCGGGTCGACGCTGACCTCGCTGGTGTACGCGAGCTTCACCTTCATCTTCTTCGCCCTCGAAGGCTCGATCATGGCGCAGGCCTTCCACGAGGTCCTGCACATCCCGCTACCGGTCGGCTACCTGCTGACCACGCTGATCGTCATCCCGATCGTCTTCAAGGGCATGAGCTGGATCGCCAAGGTGCAGGCGTGGACCCAGCCGGTGTGGCTCCTCGGCCTGGTCGCGCCGTTCGTCGTCCTGGCGTTCCACTCCCCCGAGGTCTTCGGCGCCTTCACGCACTTCGGCGGCACCGGCGGGGTCGGGTCCGGTTTCACCCTGCTCGGCTTCGGGCTCGGCACCGGCGTGGCGCTCTCCCTCATCGCGCAGATCGGCGAACAGGCCGACTACCTGCGGTTCATGCCGCAGCGCACACCGGAGAACAGGCGGCGCTGGGACCTCGCGGTGCTCGCCGCCGGCCCCGGCTGGGTCGTGATCGGCGCGGTGAAGCAACTCGGCGGCGCGCTGCTGGCGTTCGCCGCGCTCGGCGCGGTCGGCGAGACCAGGGCGCTGGAGCCGATCGCCCCGTACGTCGAGTCGCTCCGGCCGTGGCTCGGGGCCGCGGCGCTGCCGGTGGCGGGCCTGTTCGTGATCGTCTCCCAGGTCAAGATCAACTCGACCAACGCGTACTCCGGCTCGCTCTCCTGGTCGAACTTCTTCTCCCGCCTGACGCACCGCCACCCCGGACGGGTCTGGTACATCTTCCTCAACTGCGGCATCGCGCTGCTGCTGATGGAGATGAACATGTTCAGCGCGCTGGGCAGCCTGCTCGGCTTCTACTCCAACGTCGCCATCGCCTGGATCGGCGCCGTCACCGCCGACCTCGTCATCAACAAGCCGCTCGGCCTGAGCCCGAAGTACATCGAGTTCAAGCGGGCCCACCTGCACGCCGTCAACCCGGCCGGGTTCGGCGCGATGTGCGTCGCCGCCGCGGTGTCGATCGCGGCCTTCTTCGGCTGGTTCGGCGTGTACGCGGAGGCGTTCAGCCCGTTCATCGCCCTGGCGCTCGCGATGGCCCTCAGCCCGCTCATCGCCTGGGCCACCAAGGGCCGCTACTACCTCGCCCGCCCCAACCCGGAGGCCGGCGCGACCGACACCACCGACACCCGGGCCTGCACGATCTGCGAGGGCTCCTACGAGGTGCCCGACACCGCGCACTGCCCGTACCACGAGGGCACCATCTGCTCGCTCTGCTGCAGCCTCGACGCCGACTGCCACGACGTCTGCACCAAGGGCGCGAAGGGCACGGCGGGGCCCGTGCAGCTCGGCATGCCGACCGTCGGCGGCTGACGGCCGGACGGACCCGGGGCCCGACAAGCCGCCGGCGGGGCGCGCGGCCCCGTCAGCGGGCGGGCCCGCCCGGAAGGACGGGCAGGACGGGCTCCGGGTCGCCGGCCAGGCGGGCGTGCAGGTGCTCGTCGTGGTGCACCCCGTCGCCGTAGCGGTACGACGCCCGCATCGTGCCCTCCAACAGGAAGCCGCAGCGTTCGGCGACCCGGCAGGAGGCCGGGTTGGCCACCGCGTGGATCACCTCGATCCGGCGCGCCCCGGCCCCGGCGAACGCCCAGGCGGCGAGCGCCGCGGTCGCCCGGGTCGCCGCCCCGCGGCCGCGGGCCTCCGGGAGCAGGCGGTAGCCGAGCTCGGCCTGCCCGTCGTCGCGGGTGCTCCAGTGCATCCCGGCGGTCCCCAGCAGGGCTCCCCCGGCGTCGAGGACGGCGAACGCGGCCTGGTCGCCGTCCTGCCAGCCTGCGGCCCGGGCGTCCAGCCACTCGGCGAACGAGGCGAGCTTCACCGGGTTCCACCGCGCCGTCTCCGGGTCGGCCGCGAGACGCTCCACCGCGGCGGCGTGGACCTCCAGCGAGAGGTCCACGCCCCACGGGGCGAGCCGCAGGCCGTCGAGGTCCAGCGCGGTGGCGGTGAAACCGGGCCCGGGCCCGGGCGGGGCGTCGGACAGGGCAGCGGCGGACAGGGCAGCGGCGGGCAGGGCAGCGGCGGGCAGGGCAGCGGCGGCGGCAGGCGTCATGGACCACAGTCCTACCCCCCGGCGGGCGGCCCGGGCCAGCGGTTTTGTGCCGGTCCGCCCACCGGGCGCCGGGCCCGGCACCCCGTGTGCGAGAGTGGCGCGATGAGGACGATCGGGCTGATCGGCGGCATGAGCTGGGAGTCGACCGCCGCCTACTACCGGCTGCTGAACGAACTGACGCGGGAGCGGCTGGGCGGGCTGCACTCGGCACGGTGCGTGCTGTACTCGGTGGACTTCGCGGAGATCGAGCGGCTGCAGACGGCCGGCCGCTGGGAGGAGGCGGGCGAGGTGCTCGCCGGTGCGGCACGGGCCCTGGAGGCCGCCGGCGCCGACCTGCTGCTGATCTGCACCAACACCATGCACAAGGTGGCCGGGCAGGTGGCCGCCGCGGTCGACGTGCCGCTGCTGCACCTGGCCGACACGACGGCCGCCGCCGTCCGCGCCGCGGGGGTCCGCCGGGTCGGGCTGCTCGGCACGGCGTTCACCATGGAGCAGGACTTCTACCGGGGCCGGCTGGCCGGCCACGGGCTGGACGTGCTGGTGCCGGACGCCCCCGAACGGGCCGAGGTGCACCGGGTGATCTACGAGGAGCTGTGCCTGGGCGTGGTGCGCGAGGGGTCGCGGGCCGCGTACCGGGAGGTGATCGCGGCGCTCGTCGCGCGCGGCGCCGAGGGCGTGGTGCTGGGCTGCACGGAGATCGAGCTGCTGATCGGCGCGGAGGACAGCCCGGTGCCGGTGTTCCCCACGACGCGGCTGCACGCCGAGGCCGCGGTGGCGGCCGCACTGGACGGCTGACCGCACGCCAGAGGCCGATCCGGAGCGGGTCGAGGCGGGTGGCGACGAGGTTGGCGGCACCGTGGTGGCGCTCGACGTGGCCGCGGATCGGCAGGCCGGCCCGGTCGGGGGCGACCCGGCGGCGACCCGCCCGCCACCGACCGTGCGAACACGTTTTCGAAAAGGGGCACGCCCCCGGGCCTGGACATCCGTTCGCCGTTCTTCACGTCCGAACCACCTGACTGAGCTGCAGAAACACGCGTACGGGCACCCTGCGTGTCGGTCGGGGCGCGGCGTGCACCATCGAGCACAGTGGGTCGGAGGGCAGCAGGGCCGGACGAGCAGGAGGCGCGGAGCCGTGGACTGGAGACTCGAAGTGGTGGTGGTGCCCGTGGCCGACGTGGACCGCGCCAAGCACTTCTACGCCGAGCAGGTCGGCTTCGCCGTCGACACCGACACCCGCATCGGCGAGCAGGCCCGCGTCGTGCAGCTGACCCCGCCCGGCTCGGCCTGCTCGATCATCATCGGCACCGGGATGAGCGAGTCGCAGCCCGGCTCGATGCAGGGCCTGCAGCTCGTGGTCGACGACATCGACGCCGCCCGCGCCGCGCTCGTCGCCGGAGGCGTGGAGGTCGGCCCGGTGCAGCACTTCGACGACGGCGTCCGCGCCGAGGGCAAGGGCGGCGACTGGAACTCCTTCGTGTTCTTCAGCGACCCGGACGGCAACGGCTGGGCCGTCCAGGAGCGCCCCGCCGCCGGCTGACCACCGAAAACCGGTGCCGCCGGCCCCGGGGCCCGTGAACAGCGGCCCCCGAACAGCGGCCCTCGAACAGCTGCCCGTGAACAGCAGCCCCCGGACGGCGCCCGGACCGGCGTTCAGGCGCGCTTCACCGCGACGGCCGCGGCGTCGTCCTTCAGCCGCCCGCCGACGTACGCCAGCAGGTCGCGGCGGAGGTGGTCCAGCAGGTCCGCCGGGGCGGCCCCGGCCCACTCGGCGGCCCGCTCGGCGAGCGGGTAGAACGACCGCCGGCCGTCCCGGGCCTCGGTGACCCCGTCGGTGTGGAGCAGCAGGGTCTCGCCGGGGCCGACGGTGAAGGCGTCCTGCCGGTAGCGGACGCCGGGGAGCGCGCCGAGCCCGATCGGCGGCGCCTCGGCGCCGGGGTCGAGCTCGCGCACGGGGCGTCCCGGGGCGAGGAGCAGGGGCGGCGGGTGGCCGCAGTTGGCGATCAGGACGGGCTGCCCGGGGTCGTCGGGCAGGTCGGCGAGGATCACGGTGACGAAGCGCTCCGCGATGTCGTCCCCGGCCTCCGGCCGGGTGCCGCTGTCACAGGCCGTCTCCTCCGCGAGATGGCGGCGGAAGGCCGCGTCGAGGGCGGTCGCGAGCTCGGGCAGGCCGTCGTGGTGGTGGGCGAGCACCCGGAACGCGCCGAGCACCTGCCCGGTGTCCTCGACGGCGGGCAGGCCCTTGCCGCGGACGTCGCCGATGAGCACCCGGGTGGCACCGGGCACCCGGGTGGCGGCGTACAGGTCGCCGCCGAGCAGGGCCTCGTCCTCGGCGGCGAGGTAGAGGGCGGCGAGCCGCAGCGGTCCGAGCCGTTCGGGCAGGGGGCGCAGCAGCACCCGCTGGACGGTCTCCGACACCGACCGCACCCGGGTCAGCTCTCGGCCGCGGTGCTCCCGCACCCGGCAGTAGAGGACGATCAGGGTGGAGACCAGCACCAGCGCGATGATCTGCGTCTCGTGGTTGGTGGTGAAGAGCCCGCCGTGGAAGATCCCGATGAACACCTGGGCGGCCACCGCGAGGGCGCCGATCAGGCAGGTCAGCCGGGGTCCGGCGAAGGAGGCGGTGATGGCCGGGGCCACCACCAGCAGCGGGCCGAGGTGGATGGTGTCCGGTGAGGCGATGTCGATCACCGAGATCAGCACGATGAGGCCGAGCGGGATCACCACGAGCGCGTGGGCGCGCTGCCAGTCACCGCTCAGGGCCCCGGGGCGCCGCCGTCCGTGCACCGTCATCCCTCCACCCTGCACCCGGGCGGCCCCGGCGACATCCCGTGACACGGCGGCACCCCGGCGGGCGGCCCTCCGGCCGCACCGGCCGTGATCCCGGACCGCCTGCCGCAGACCGGCACGCACGCGCACCTGCGGCCGGGAGTCCCTGACGAGGCGTCACCACGGACCGGGGCGGAGCCGGCGGCTCGACCCGGACCGGGTACACGGCCGCGGGCACGGCGGGCACGGCCGCGGAGCGAGGCGAGGCGGGGCGCAGCGGCTGTCCTTCCCGCACGGCGGGGCGTCCTGGCCGCCGGTGTCGGCAGGGCGTGCGAGGCTGCCGGGATGACCGACCACCCGACACCCGAGATCCCCCCGCAGAACTACGCCCAGGCCTGGGCCGACGGGGGCGCGCGGCCGCCGCTGCCCCTGGTCGGCGACGAGCGCGAGATCCTCACCGCCTACCTGGACCACCACCGCGAGACGCTCGCGCTGAAGTGCGCCGGGCTCACGGCCGCGCAGCTGTCGGAGCACGCCGTGCCGCCGTCCGCGCTGACCCTGCACGGCCTGGTGCGGCACCTCGCCGGGGTGGAGCAGTGGTGGCTGCACCTGCAGTTCGCCGGGGCCGACGAGCCGATGATCTACTACTCCGACGAGGATCCCGACCAGGACTTCGAGCACCTCGACGGCGACCCGGCCGAGGCGCTGGCCGTCTGGCGGGCCCGGTGCGAGCGCTCCCGGGAGATCGTCGCCGCCGCGCCCTCGCTGGACGCCACCGGTGTGCACCGGGCCACCGGGCAGCCCGTCGCCCTGCGCCGCATCCTGGTGCACCTGATCGCCGAGTACGCCCGCCACGACGGCCACGCCGACCTGCTGCGCGAGCGACTGGACGGCGCGACGGGCTTCTGACCCCCGTCCCGTTCCCGCACCGCCGGGCCGCGGCGGGCACCCTTGACGGAGGGCCGCCCGCTGACGAGCCTTGGTCCCGGCAGCACAACCCCCCGGCCAGGAGGTCGACGGTGACCGAGCAGGCGTCCCACGCGCGCGGACGGACGGACGTCCCGCTGCTGGACGAGACGATCGGCCGGTGCCTGGCCCGCACCGCCGCCGCGTTCCCCGGCCGCGAGGCGCTGGTCGACGTGCCGAGCGGACGCCGCTGGACGTACGCCGAACTCGCCCACGACGTCGACCGGGTGGCCCGCGGCCTGCAGGCGCGCGGTGTCGGCCGGGGCGACCGGGTCGGCATCTGGGCGCTCAACTGCCCCGAATGGGTGCTCGTGCAGTACGCCACCGCCCGGCTCGGCGCGATCCTCGTCACGATCAACCCCGCCTACCGGACGCACGAGCTGGCGTACGCGCTCGACCGGTCCGGGGTGAGCCTGCTCGTCGCGCAGCCCGCCTACCGCACCAGCGACTACCGGGCCATGGTGGCCGAGGTCCGCGGGCAGTGCCCCGGCCTCCGCGAGACGCTCTGGATCGGCGACCCGGCGTGGCAGGAACTCGACGGCGACGGCACCCTGCCCGACGACCTCTCCCCCGACGACCCGATCAACATCCAGTACACCTCCGGCACCACCGGCTTCCCCAAGGGCGCCACCCTCTCGCACCGCAACATCCTCAACAACGGCCACTGGGTGGGCGAACTCGTCGGCTACACCGAGCACGACCGGATCTGCCTGCCCGTGCCGCTCTACCACTGCTTCGGCATGGTCATGGGCAACCTCGCGGCCCTCACCCACGGCGCCTGCGTCGTCCTGCCGGGCCAGGGCTTCGACCCGGCCGCCGCCCTGCACGCGGTCGCCGCCGAACGCGCCACCTCGCTCTACGGCGTGCCGACGATGTTCATCGCCGAGCTCGGCCTCCCGGACTTCGCCGGGTACGACCTCACCTCGCTGCGCACCGGCATCATGGCCGGTTCGCCGTGCCCGGTCGAGGTGATGAAGCGGGTGCAGACCGAGATGCACATGGCCGAGGTCGCCATCGCGTACGGCATGACCGAGACCTCGCCCGTCTCCACGCAGACCCGGCGCGACGACGACCTCGACCACCGCACCGGCACGGTCGGACGCGTGCTGCCGCACCTGGAGGTCAAGGTCGTCCACCCGGACACCGGCGGCACCGTCGCCCGCGGCGAGACCGGCGAGCTCTGCACCCGCGGCTACTCCGTCATGCTCGGCTACTGGGACGACCCCGTCCGCACCGCCGAGGTGGTCGACCCCGGGGGCTGGATGCACACCGGCGACCTCGCCGTCATGCGGCCGGACGGCTACCTGGCCGTCGTCGGCCGGATCAAGGACATGATCATCCGCGGCGGCGAGAACGTCTACCCGCGCGAGATCGAGGAGTTCCTGCACACCCACCCCGCGATCGCCGACGTCCAGGTGGTCGGCGTGCCCGACCCGCGGTACGGCGAGGAGGTCTGCGCCTTCGTGGTGCTCCGCGACCCGGCCGCCGGCCTCACCGCCGACGAGGTCGCCGCGTACTGCCACGGACGGCTCGCCCACTACAAGACCCCCCGCCACGTGCACGTGGTCGACGCCTTCCCCATGACGGTCAGCGGCAAGGTCAGAAAGAACGAGCTCCGCGAACGGGCGGCCCGCGCGCTCACCGCGTGAGCCCCCGGCCCCGACGGGCCCGGCCACCGCCGGTCGCGGTCCGTTACGCTG
The DNA here is from genome assembly GCF_045040525.1 of Kitasatospora sp. NBC_01539. NCBI lineage: Bacteria > Bacillati > Actinomycetota > Actinomycetes > Kitasatosporales > Streptomycetaceae > Kitasatospora > Kitasatospora sp. NBC_01539. The sequence goes on along the minus strand of NZ_CP109390.1, from coordinate 6,613,564 downwards.
GTTGACGTGCTCCTTCTCGTTCGCCGTCGCCACGTGGACCTGCTCCGCGTCACGAGCGCGTCCTGTCGACGCTCCGGCTGACCCCGCTCGCCCTCCGCCCTGTACGGGGCAGATCCCCGGCCCAGGGCACACAGACTCCCCCGGCACCGCTGCACCGGCCGCACCCCGGCCCGGCAGCGGCAGCACCCCCGGTGACCACCGGGCCCGTCCGGGGCACCGACACCCCAGGGATGTCACCCATGACCCAGCAGTCCCCCAGCACCGGCCTCCCCGTGATCGACCTGTCCCTCGCGGACGGCGGCCCCGAGGAGCGCGCCCGGCTCCACGCCGGACTCCGGGCCGCCGCCACCGAGGTCGGCTTCTTCCAGCTCGTCGGGCACGGCGTCACCCCGGCCGAGACCGGCGCCCTCACCGCGGCGATGCACGCCTTCTTCGCCCTCCCGGAGGCCGACCGGCTCGCCGTCAGCAACCTCAACTCGCCGCACTTCCGCGGCTACACCCGCACCGGCGACGAACGCACCGGCGGCAGCCGCGACTGGCGCGACCAGCTCGACATCGGCGCGGAGCTGCCCCCGCACGTGCCCCACCGCGGCGAACCGCCGTACTGGTGGCTGGAGGGCCCCAACCAGTGGCCGGCCGCGCTGCCCGAACTGCGCGAGGCCGCCCTGCACTGGATCGACCGCCTCGGCGGCGTCGGACGGCGCCTCCTGCACGAGCTGCTCACCGCCATCGGCGCCCGCGCCGACTTCTACGACGACGCCTTCGACGGCCACCCGCACCTGCGCCTCAAGCTCGTCCGCTACCCCGGCACCGCCCCGGACGGCACCGCGCAGGGCGTCGGCTCGCACAAGGACTACGGCTTCATCACCCTGCTCCTCCAGGACACCGTCGGCGGCCTCCAGGTGGAGCGCGCGGACGGCTCGTACCTCGAAGTGCCCCCGATGGAGGGCGCCTTCGTCGTCAACCTGGGCGAACTGCTGGAGGTCGCCACCGACGGCTACCTCAAGGCCACCAGCCACCGCGTGGTCAGCCCGCCCGGCGCCCGGGAGCGGTTCTCCGTGCCGTTCTTCTACAACCCGCGCCTGGACGCCCACGTCGAACCGCTCGACTTCCCGCAGGCCCACCACGCGCCCGGCGCGACCGAGGACCCGGCGAACCCGCTCTACGCCGAGTTCGGACGCAACGAGCTCAAGGGCTACCTGCGGGCCCACCCCGAGGTGACCCGCCGCCACCACGCCGACCTGCTGCCGCTCACGGCGGCCTGACCACCCCCGCCCGGCCCCCGGCCCGGCCCCCGGCCCGGCCCCCGGCTCGGCCCGTGAGCGTGTGCGGACGCCCCCGGCGGTCGGGCCGGGGGCGTCCGTGCGCGGCGTGCGCCTACTGCGCGTCCGGCACCAGCCGGGCCGGGAAGCCGCCCGTCGCGACCGGGCCCCAGCGGCGCGGGGTGACGCGGATCAGCGACTTGCCCTGCCGCACCATCGCCGCGCGGTACTCGTCCCAGTCCGGGTGCTCGCCCGCGATGGTGCGGAAGTACTCGACCAGCGGCTCGACCGACTCGGGCACGTCGATCACCTCGGCCTCGCCGTCGATCTGCACCCACGGGCCGTCCCACTCGTCGGAGAGCACCACCACGCTGACCGCGGCGTCCCGCCGGGCGTTGCGGGTCTTCGCCCGCTCAGGGTAGGTCGAGACGACGATGCGTCCCTCCGCGTCGACCCCGCAGGTCAGCGGCGACGCCTGCGGGCTGCCGTCGGCCCGGCGGGTCAGGAGGAGGGCACGGTGCCGGGGGCGGACGAACTCCAGCAGTTCGTCCAGCCCCACCCGGGTGCTGGTGGCGATCGAAGGGCTCATGGCGATCAGCGTAGAGCGCTTTCCCGCACGCGGGAGAGCCGGACGGGCACGACCCGCCGACGCCGCGGACGGGAGCCGGGCGGCCGCCGCGGGGCACTGTCCCACTGCTACTGTCCCAGCAGGACTGCTGCACCGGGCGGGACCGGCACCGGGAGCAGCACCGGCCGCCCCGCGCGGGACGGCCGGCCAGGGCGGAAGAGGGCAGAGGATGACCACGGACGTGCCGCGGCTGACCGTCGACGAGCTGGCCGCGCGCGCCGGGGTGACCGTCCGGACCCTCCGCTTCTACGCCGCCAAGGGGCTCCTGCCGCCGCCCGAGCTCGGCCCCCGCCGGGTCGGCCTCTACGGCCCGGAACACCTCGGCCGGCTCGAACTCATCGAGGAACTCCAGCGGCAGGGCCTCACGTTGGCCGCCATCGAACGCTACCTCGCCCAACTCCCCGAGGACATCGGCTCGCTGGACCTCGCCATCCACCGCGCCCTGGTCGCCTCCTGGACACCCGAGGCGGCCGAGGAGGCCGGGCGCGCCCAACTCGCCCGCCGGGTCGGCCGCGAGCTCTCCGACGCGGACGTCGACCGGCTCGTGGCCATGGGCGCCCTCCACCGCACCGACGACCCCGACGTCTTCAAGACCGACCCGGGACTGCTGCCGCTCGGCGTCCGCATCCTCGACGTGCCCATCCCGCTGGAGACCCTGCTGGCCGCCCGCGCCGTCGTCCGCCTGCACAGCCGGGCCACCGCCCACGACCTGCACCGCCTCTTCCGCGACACCGTGTGGAAGCCCTACCGCGAGAGCGGCCCCGACCCCGACGCCCTCGCGCACATGAAGAGCCTCGCCGACCGCATCCAGCCCATGGTCGTGCAGGCCATCGTCACCGCCTTCCAGCGCTCCCTCGCCGACGAGCTCGCCGGCGGCACCGACTGACCTGCGGCGAAAACGGCTGGACCGCGGCCCCGCCCGGCGCTTGGGTGGCCGCATGACCGTACTCCGCACCGCCCGCCTCACCCTCCGGCCGTGGCAGGACTCCGACCTCGCCCCCTGGGCCGCCATGAACGCCGACCCCGAGGTGCGCCGGCACCTCGGCCCCGTCCTGTCCCGCGCGCAGGCCGACGCCTCCGTGGCCGCCTTCCGCGCGGAGTTCGCGGCCCGCGGCTACGGCTGGTGGGCCGTCGAGACCACCGCCACCGGCACCTTCATCGGCTTCGCCGGCCTCGACGACGTCGACCCCGGTCTCCCCTTCACCGGGGTCGAGATCGGCTGGCGCCTCGCCCGGGAGGCCTGGGGCCACGGCTACGCCACCGAAGCCGCCCGCGCCTGCCTCGCCCTCGGCTTCGACACGCTCGGGCTCCCCGAGATCCTCGCCGTCACCACCGCCGCCAACCACCGCTCGCAGGCCGTCATGCGGCGCCTCGGGATGACCCGCGACCCGGCGGACGACTTCGACGACCCGGACGCCCCCGAGGGACCGCTCCGCCCGAACGTGCTCCACCGGATCGGCCGTCACGGCTGACGGCCGTGCGCCCTGCCCCGGCGGGCGCGCGGCCGTCAGCCGTTCGGCCGTCAGTCGTCAGCCGTCAGTCGCGGAACGTGCGGTCGTCGGCGGCCATCGCCTCCAGCAGCGGCGGCGGGAGGAAGCGGTCGCCGTAGGCGGCGGCCAACTCCCTTGCACGGGCGACGAATCCGGGAAGGCCGCCGTCGTAGCCGTTGATGTACTGCAGCACGCCACCCGTCCACGCGGGGAAGCCGATGCCGAGGATGGAGCCCACGTTGGCGTCGGCGACGGAGGTGAGGACGTTCTCCTCCAGGCAGCGGACGGAGTCCAGGGCCTCGGCGAAGAGCATCCGCTCCTTCATGTCCTCGAACGGGATCTCCGTGCCGGGCCGGGTGAAGTGCTCGCGCAGGCCGGGCCAGAGGCGGGTGCGGCGGCCGTCCGCGTACTCGTAGAAGCCGGCGCCGCCGCTGCGGCCGGTGCGGTCGAACTCGTCGACCATCCGGTCGATCACGGTGTCGGCCGGGTGGGCCGTCCAGCTGCCGCCGGCGTCCTCGACGGCCCGCCGCGACTCGTTGCGGATCTTGCGCGGCAGGGTGAGGGTGAGCTCGTCCATCAGCGAGAGCACCTTCGCCGGGTAGCCGGCCTGCGCGGCGGCCTGCTCGACGGAGACCGGGTCGAGGCCCTCGCCGACCATGGCGACGCCCTCGTTGATGAACTGGCCGATGACGCGCGAGGTGAAGAAGCCGCGGGAGTCGTTGACGACGATCGGCGTCTTCCGGATCTGCCGCACGAGGTCGAAGGCCCGCGCGAGCGCCTCGTCGCCGGTGCGGGCGCCCTTGATGATCTCGACGAGCGGCATCTTGTCGACCGGCGAGAAGAAGTGCAGGCCGATGAAGTCGGCGGGCCGCGAGACGCCTTCGGCGAGCAGGCCGATCGGGAGGGTGGAGGTGTTCGAGCAGAGCAGGGCGTCCGGGGCGACGACGTCCTGCACCTCCTGGAAGACCTTGTGCTTGAGCTCCGGGTTCTCGAAGACCGCCTCGACGACGGCGTCGCAGCCCGCGAGGTCGGCCGCGTCGGCGGTCGGGGTGATCCGGGCGAGCAGCGCCTCGCGCTCCTCCGGGGTGGTGCGGCCGCGCGCCACGGCCTTGTCCAGCAGGCTTGCGGAGTAGGCCTTCCCGCGTTCCGCCGCCTCCGGGGTGACGTCCTTGAGCAGCACCTGGAGACCGGCCCTGGCGCAGGAGTACGCGATGCCCGCGCCCATCATCCCGGCACCGAGCACCGCGACCTTCGTGACCGGCCGGGCGGGGACGTCCTTCGGGCGTCCGGCACCGGAGTTGACGGCCTGCATGTCGAAGAAGAACGCCTGGATCATGTTCTTCGCGGTCTGCCCGGTGACGAGCTCCGTGAAGTAGCGGGCCTCGATCGCCATCGCCGTGTCGACGTCCACCTGGGCACCCTCGACCGCTGCCGCGAGGATGTTGCGCGGCGCCGGGTAGGGCGCTCCGGCGAGCTGCTTGCGCAGACTCGCCGGGAAGGCGGGCAGGCTGGCGGCGAGCGCCGGGGTGGCCGGGGTGCCGCCGGGGATGCGGTATCCCTTGGCGTCCCAGCGCTGCACGGACTCCGGGTTCGCCTCGATGAAGGCACGTGCTTTGGCGAGCATCTCCTCCGGGGTGGAGGCGAGTTCGTCGACCAGGCCGTGCTGCAGGGCCTGCGCCGGACGGTACTGCTGCCCCTGCAGCAACACCTTGAGCAGGGCGTCGGCGATGCCGAGCAGCCGGACGGTGCGGACGACGCCGCCGCCGCCGGGCAGCAGGCCGAGGGTCACCTCCGGCAGGCCGATCTTCGCGCCGGGGGCGTCCAGGGCCACCCGGTGGTGGCAGGCGAGCGCGATCTCCAGGCCGCCGCCGAGCGCGGCGCCGTTGACGGCGGCGACGACGGGCCGACCGAGCGTCTCCAGGACGCGCAGGGCGCGCTTGATGCGCATGCCGTGCTCGAACGTCGCGGCGGCGTCGTCGGGCCCGACGGACGACAGCAGGTGCAGGTCGCCGCCGGCGAAGAACGTCTTCTTGGCGGAGGTCACGATCACCCCGCGCAGGCCCTCGGTGGCCCGCAGCCGCTCCACCACGGCGTCGAACGCCTCGGTGAAGGCCGCGTTCATGGTGTTGACGGACTGCGCCGGGTCGTCGAGGACGAGGGTGACCACACCGTCCCGGTCCTGCTCCCAGCGGATGGCGGTTGCTTCGGTCATGGGGATTTCTCTCCAGGGAGTGGGGGTGGTCAGATGCGCTCGACGACGGTGGCGACGCCCATGCCGCCGCCCACGCAGAGCGTGGCCAGGCCGTAGCGCAGGTCGCGGCGCTCCAGCTCGTCGACGAGCGTGCCGAGGATCATCGCGCCGGTGGCACCGAGCGGGTGGCCGAGCGCGATCGCCCCGCCGTTGACGTTCACCTGCTCGTGGGAGAAGCCGAGTTCGCCCATGAAGCGCAGGGCGACGGCGGCGAAGGCCTCGTTGATCTCGACGAGGTCGATGTCGCCGGGGGTGAGTCCGGCCTTCGCGAGGGCCTTGCGGGTGGCCGGCGCCGGACCGGTGAGCATGATGGTGGGCTCGGAGCCGGAGACCGCGGCGGAGACGATGCGGGCGCGCGGCGTCAGCCCGTACCGCTCGCCGATCTCGCGGGAGCCGATGGCGACGAGCGCGGCGCCGTCGACGATGCCGGAGGAGTTGCCGGCGTGGTGCACGTGGTCGATCGACTCCACCCAGTGGTACTTCTGCAGCGCGACGGCGTCGAAGCCGCCCATCTCGCCGATCGCCGCGAACGACGGCTTGAGGCCCGCCAGGGTCTCCACGGTGGTGCCCGGGCGGACGAACTCGTCACGGTCGAGGACGACCAGGCCGTTGCGGTCGCGGACGGGCACCACCGAGCGGTCGAACAGCCCGTCGGCCTGCGCCTTCGCGGCCCGCGCCTGCGACTCGGCGGCGAAGGCGTCGACGTCGGTGCGGCTGAAGCCGCCGATGGTGGCGATCAGGTCGGCGCCGATGCCCTGCGGCACGAAGCCCGTCTCGTACGAGGTCATCGGGTCCATCGCCCAGGCGCCGCCGTCGGAGCCCATCTTCACCCGCGACATCGACTCGACACCGCCGGCGAGGATCAGGTCCTCCCAGCCCGAACGGACCTTCGCCGCCGCCAGGTTGACGGCTTCCAGGCCGGAGGCGCAGAAGCGGTTCTCCTGCACGCCCGCGACGGTGTCCGGCAGGCCGGCGGCGATGGCGGCGATCCGGGCGATGTCGGAGCCCTGGTCGCCGACCGGGCTGACGACGCCGAGCACGATGTCGTCGATCGCGGCCGGGTCGAGCGAGGGGAACCTGGCCCGGATCTCGTGGATCAGGCCGACGACGAGGTCGATCGGCTTGGTGCCGTGCAGCGAGCCGTTCGCCTTGCCCCGGCCTCGCGGGGTTCGGACGGCGTCGTAGACGTACGCTTCGGTGGTCACGGTGGGGAGCCTTTCGCTGGTCGTCAGCTGAGCAGGGAGCGGCCGATGATCTCTTTCATGATCTCGGTGGTGCCGCCGTAGATGGTCTGGATGCGCCCGTCGGTGAACGCCTTCGCCACCGGGTACTCCGACATGTAGCCGTATCCGCCGTGCAGTTGGAGGCAGCGGTCGGCGGTGCGCTTCTGCAGCTCGGTGGCCCACCACTTGGCCATCGACGCGTCGACGGGCGTCAGCGCGTACCGGTTGTGCTCGGTGATGCACCGGTCGACGAACGTGCGGGTCACCGCGCACTCGGTGGCCAGTTCGGCGATCTCGAAGCGTACGTGCTGGAGCCTGGCCAGCGGCCGCCCGAACGCGGTGCGCTGCTTGACGTACGCGGTGGTGAGCTCCAGCAGGTGCTCGGCGCCCGCGACGGCGGAGACCGCGATGGCGAGCCGCTCCTGCGCGAGGTTGGCCATCAGGTGGACGAAGCCCTGGTTCTCCGTGCCGAGGAGGTTCTCCTTCGGCACCCGGACGTCCTCGAAGAACAGCTCCGCGGTGTCCTGCGCCTTCTGGCCGATCTTGTCGAGGTTGCGGCCCCGCCCGAAGCCCGCCGTCCCGCGTTCCACGACCAGCAGGCTCAGCCCGTGCGCCCCGCCCTCCGGGGTGGTCCGCGCCACGACGACCACCAGGTCGGAGATGATGCCGTTGGAGATGAACGTCTTGCTGCCGTTGAGCAGGTAGTGGTCGCCCTCGTCGACCGCGGTGGTGCGGATGCCCTGCAGGTCGGACCCGGCGCCGGGCTCCGTCATGGCGATCGCCGTGACGGTCCCGCCGCTGCAGAATCCGGGCAGCCAGCGGCGCTTCTGCTCCTCGGTGCCGAGCGAGGTCAGGTACGGGCCGACGATGTCGTTGTGCAGCCCGATCGCCAGCCCGCTCACACCGGCCCGGGTGAACTCCTCGGCGAGCACGGCCGGGAACCGGAAGTCCGGCGTGCCGCCCCCGCCGTACTCCTCCGGCACGGCCAGGCCGAGCAGCCCGTGGCGGCCGGCGGCGAGCCAGGCCTCCCGGTCGACGATGCCCGCCTGCTCCCAGCGCTCGTGGTGCGGGAGCACCTCCTTGGCGAGGAACGCCCGGACGGTCTCCCGGAAGGCCTCGTGCTCGTCGGTGTAGATCTCGCGCTGCACCTGCTGCTCCTCTGCGGTGTCGGCGGTGCGTGGGTGGGGTGCGTGGCGGGGGTGGGGTGCGTGGTCTCCGGTCAGCCGTCCCGCGGTGCGGGGCCGGCGGCGAGCGCGGGGACGTCCCAGTCGCGGGCCACCTCCGCCGTGTCCGCGCCGGGCAGGGCCGGCGGGCGGCGCAGCGCGGCGGGGGTGGCGGAGAAGCGGGGGGCGGGGGCCGGCTGCGGGACGCCGTGGTGGCGGACGTACGTGCCGCGGGCGGCGAGGTGCGGGTGGTCGGCGGCCTCGCCGGCGGTGAGCACGGGGGCGGTGCAGGCGTCGGTGCCCTCGAAGAGGGCCGTCCACGCGGCCCGGGTGCGGGTGGCGAAGCGGTCGGCGATGCGGGTGCGCAGTTCGGTGTGGCGGGGGACGTCCCAGGGGTCGGGGGCGTCGTCGCCGAGGCCGAGGATCTCCGCGAACCGGGCGTAGAACTGCGGTTCCAGCGCGCCGACGGCCATGTACCCGCCGTCGGCGGTGCGGTACACGCCGTACTGGGGGGCGCCGCCGTCGAGGAGGTTGGTGCCGCGGGCGTCCTGCCAGTGCCCGGCGGCGCGCAGGCCCCACAGCATGGTGGTGAGGTGGGCGGCGCCGTCGACGATCGCGGCGTCGACCACCTGGCCCGTGCCGGTGGCGCGGGCGTGGTGGAGGGCCGCGAGCAGGCCGACGGCGAGGTAGAGGGAGCCGCCGGCGTAGTCGCCGAGCAGGTTGGCGGGGATGCCGGGCGGCCCGCCGGGTGCGCCGCCGACCGCGTCGAGGACGCCGGCCGTGGCGATGTAGCCGATGTCGTGGCCCGCGCGGTCGGCGAGGGGGCCGTCCTGGCCCCAGCCGGTCATCCGGCCGTAGACGAGGGCGGGGTTGCGGGCCAGGCAGGCGTCGGGGCCGACGCCGAGCCGTTCGGCGACGCCGGGGCGGTAGCCCTCGACGAGCAGGTCGGCCCGTTCGACGAGGTCGAGCACGGTGCCGGCGCCGCCGGGGGCCTTGAGGTCGACGAGGACGGACCGCTTGTTGCGGTTGGTGAGGTCGAGTGCGGGTGCGGGGCCGAGCGGCGGAGGGCCGGGGCGGTCGACCCGGACGACGTCGGCGCCGAGGTCGGCGAGGAGCATGGCGGCGAACGGGCCGGGGCCGATCCCGGCGAGTTCGACCACGCGCACGCCGGCCAGCGGGCCCTGGGCGGTCTGCTCCGTCACTGCCGTCCTCCGTTGTTTGACAGTGAAGCTGTCACAGTGGCGATGATAAGCAGGTGACCGGCCGGTAACAAGGCCCCGGCGCGCGCCCCGCCGCAGCGCCCCGCGTTGCCGAGCGCGCGCCGCGGGCGGATTCTGGGGCTGACGACCGCCGCCAGAGAAGGTGATCCGCATGCACAACCACTGGATCGTCGACCTGAACTTCGAGGAGGACGAGAGCCGCACCAGTTGCACGGCCTCCCTCAGCGGCTTCAGCGCCCCCGGCGTCCGCGGCATCGGCATCGCCCGCCGCAACCCCGACGACTCCCCCGACTCCACCATCGGCGAGGAACTCGCCGCCGCCCGCGCCTGCTCCAACCTCGCGCACCAGCTGATCGACAAGGCCGCCACCGGCATCGAGACCCGCACCCACGAGACCGCCCGAATCGACTTCTGAACCCCCGTCACATCCGGCCCGGGTCCGGCCGTTCCCCGCCGGACCCATTGACGGGCCCGCGTCCCGCCCGTAGCGTCTGCACCACCCCCTCGGAGTAATCCACACCACCCGTATGCTCCGGGGGCTTCTGCGCGTCGCAGTACCCCCCCGGTACAGACCCGCAGAAGGGACGCCCCCGTGGCCCCCACCACGCGCCGCAGTCTGGTCGCGATCCTCGCCACCGCGCTCGCCGCCGTCGCCATCCCGCTGTCCGCACTCTCCGCGCACGGCGCCGACACACCGCTGCGCACCCTGGCCACCAACGACGGCCGCCAGATCGGCGTCGCGGTGTCCGACGGCAAGCTCACCGGCTCCACCGCCTACGCCTCGCTCCTGAAGAGCCAGTTCAACTCGGTCACCGCCGAGAACGCGATGAAGTGGGACGCCGTCGAGCCCAGTCAGGGCAACTTCAACTGGGCCGCCGCCGACCGGCTCGTCGCCGCCGCCCAGGCCAACGGCCAGGTCGTCCGCGGCCACACCCTCGCCTGGCACAGCCAGGTGCCGAGCTGGATCACCAACGGCGGTTTCAGCGCAGCCCAGTTGAAGACCATGCTGTCGCAGCACATCGCCACCGAGGCCGGACGCTACGCCGGCAAGGTCTACGCCTGGGACGTCGTCAACGAGGCCTTCAACGACGACGGCACCCGCCGTACCAGCCTCTGGCAGACCAACCTCGGCGACAGCTGGATCGCGGACTCCTTCACCGCGGCCCGCGCGGCCGACCCGACGGCGAAGCTCTACATCAACGACTACAACACCGACGGCATCAACGCGAAGAGCACCGCGCTCTACAACCTCGTCAAGTCGCTGAAGCAGCAGGGCGTCCCGATCGACGGCGTCGGCTTCCAGGCCCACCTGATCCTCGGCCAGGTGCCCTCCGACCTCAAGGCCAACCTGCAGCGCTTCGCCGACCTCGGCGTCGACGTCGCCATCACCGAGCTCGACATCCGCATGCAGACGCCGTCCAACGCCACCACCCTCGCCGCCCAGGCCTCCGACTACGGCAAGGTCATCACCGCCTGCCGCGGCGTCACCCGCTGCGTCGGCGTGACCGTCTGGGGCCTCGACGACGCCGACTCCTGGGTGCCGGGCGTCTTCTCCGGCTACGGCGCGGCCACCCTGTACGACGAGAACCTGCAGGCGAAGCCCGCCTACGCGGCGGTCGCGACGGCGTTCGGCGGCTCGACCTCCAGCCCGAGCCCGAGCCCCTCCTCGTCGGCGTCGCCCAGCCCGTCGCCGTCCGCGTCTCCCAGCTCCTCCCCGAGCTCGTCCCCCAACCCCACGGGCGGCTGCACGGCCTCGTACAAGATCGCCAACCAGTGGGCGGGCGGCTTCACCGCCAACCTCACCGTGACCAACCGCGGCACCTCGGCGGTCAGCCCCTGGCAGGTCGGCTGGCAGTTCCCGGCCGCCGGTCAGCAGGTCACCCAGGGCTGGAGCGCGGTGTTCACGCAGTCCGGCAGCACCGTGACGGCCGCGAACCCGGGCTGGGCCACCAGCATCGCCCCCGGCGCCTCGTACAGCTTCGGCTTCAACGGCAGCTGGACCGGCAGCAACCCGGTGCCCGCCTCGCTGAGCCTCAACGGCACCGTCTGCACCACCGTCTGACAGCGGCACCCCGCCGCGGCGGGGTCGCGGGCCACCCGGCCCGCGGCCCCGCCCGCGGGACCGCCCGGGCCCGTCCGACCGCGGGTTCCCCGGCCGCGTACCGGCGGGTAGAGTGCGGCGACCGGCCCGTCCCTCCACCCTGCCGCCCCACGGCGGGCCGCGCCCCCGCGGGCACCGGGGCGGGAACGGGGAACAGCGCACATGACGGTGTGGACCAGGCCGGCCCTCTGGTGGCGGGCGGCGATCGCGCTCTCGGCCTTCCTGGGGATCCTCCTCAGCAACAGCTCGCTGGTGTACTTCACCATCGAGAGCAACGTCATCGTGCTCGGCTACTTCCTCGGTGCCGCGTACTGGATGGTGAAGCGCGGCACCGTGGACGCGCCCGCCCCGCGGCTGCGCGGCGCGGTGACGCTGTACATCACGATCACCGGCCTGGTCGCGCACATCCTGCTCAACCACGGGGAGAACCCGCTGCCCGGGCTGCTCGACGGCCCCGACCGGCTGCAGAACTGGTCGAGCTTCTTCCTCCACTACACGACGCCGCTGATGGTGCTCGCCGACTGGCTGTGCCTGAAGCCGCGCAACGCCTCGCGGTGGAAGGACGTCCCGCTCTGGCTGGCGTTCCCCCTCGGGTACGCCGCCCTGACCGAGCTGCGGGCGGCGCTCCTCCCGTCCTTCCCTCTGCGGTACCCGTACTTCTTCCTCGACCCGACCACCGACGGCTACGGCTGGGTGCTGGGGCAGATGGGCCTGCTCACCGTCGAGTTCGTGGTGCTGGGCGTCGCCGTGGTCGGCCTCGACCGGCTCGGCACCCGGCTCGCCGGACGACGGCCCGCCCGGCCGCAGGAACAGGCGCAGGAACAGGCGCGCGAGCAGTCGAACGAGCAGTCGCAGGAGCCCGCCGAGGCGTAGCCCGGGAGGCGCTCCGCACCCGGGCGGCAGGTGCGGAGCGCCCCCGGACCGCCCGTCACAGCGGGTCGACCCTGCGCAGCTCGCCGTCCAGCTCCAGCCAGCGGGTGATGCCGAGGGCGCGCAGGAAGGGCACGTCGTGGCTGGCCACGATCAGCGCGCCCTGGTAGCCGGCCAGGGCCTGGGTGAGCTGGCGGACGCTCGCCAGGTCCAGGTTGTTGGTCGGTTCGTCGAGCAGCAGCAGCTGCGGCGGCGGTTCGGCCAGGAGCAGCGCGGCGAGGGTCGCCCGGAACCGTTCGCCGCCGGAGAGGGTGGCGGCGGGCCGGTCGGCCCGGTCGCCGCGGAAGAGGAAGCGGGCCAGTCTGGCCCGGATCGCGTTCTCCCCGGCGGTGGGGGCGAACTCCCGGACGTTGCCGACGACGCTGAGCGTGTCGTCGAGCAGGTCGAGCCGCTGCGGCAGGTGCCGGGTCGGTACGGGTGTGCCCACCTCTCCTTCCTCCGGCGCGAGTTCGCCGGCGATGGTGCGCAGCAGGGTGGACTTGCCGGCGCCGTTGCGTCCGACCAGGGCGATGCGTTCGGGCCCGCGGAGGTCGAGGTCGATGCGGGTGCCGTCGGCGACCCGGTGGGCGAGCCGGACGCGGTCGAGCGTGAGCACGGTGCGTCCGGCCGGGACGGCGGTGCGCGGCAGGTCGACCCGGATCTCCGCGTCGTCGCGGACGGCCTCCTCGGCTGCCGTGAGCCGTTCCCTGGCGTCGGCGAGCCGTTCGGCGTGCATGCCCTTCAGTCGGCCCGCGGTCTCCTCGGCCCTGCGCTTGAACGCACCGGCGAGGATCTTCGGGTCGTTGCGGCTGGCGGACTTCTTCTTCCCGTACGCGGCGCTGCGTTCCAGACGCGTACGGGCGTCGACGAGGTCGCGCTTCTGGCGCTGGACGTCGGCGGCGGCGTTGCGTACCAGGCGTTCGGCGGTCTCCTGTTCGGCGGCGAGGGCGTTCTCGTAGTCCTCGAAGTTGCCGCCGTACCAGGTGACGGAGCCGTCCCGGAGGTCGGCGATCTGGTCGACGTGGGCGAGGAGTTCGCGGTCGTGGCTGACGACGACCATGACGCCTCGCCAGGTGGCCACCGCCTCGTACAGGCGGGCGCGGGCCGACCGGTCGAGGTTGTTGGTGGGCTCGTCGAGGAGCAGGACGTCGGGGCGGCGCACCAGCAGCCCGGCGAGGTTGAGCAGCACGGTCTCGCCGCCGGAGAGTTCGCCGGTGGTGCGGTCGAGGCCGAGGTGTCCGAGGCCGAGCCGGTCGAGGGTGGCGCGGGCGCGTTCCTCGACGTCCCAGTCGTCGCCGACTGCGGTGAAGTGCCGTTCGTCGGTGTCGCCGGACTCGATGGCGTGCAGGGCCTCGCGGGCGGCCCGGATGCCGAGCGCCTCGTCGACCCGCGCGTCCTGGGCGAGGGTGAGGCCCTGCGGCAGGTAGCCGATCTCGCCGCCGACCCGGACGGTACCGGAGGTGGGGGTGAGGTCGCCGGCGACGAGCCGCAGGAGGGTCGACTTGCCGGCCCCGTTGAGGCCGATGAGCCCGGTGCGGCCGGGGCCGACGGCGAGGTGGAAGTTCTGCAGGACGGGAGCGCCGTCGGGCCACTCGAAGGACAGGTCGGTGCAGAGGACGGACGTGGTGGGTTGAGCCATGGATGGCCTCCTGCGGTTGCTTCGGAACGGTGAGTGAGCAACACGGGAGACACCGGGAGCGGCGGGGTGAACGGGGACGGCACGGCGCACCGTGGGTGGGCCGGCTCATGTCCGAGGTCGCACGCTCACACGCACTCGACCGCCGGTGAACGGCGGGAGCGGGGGCGGTGTCTCATGACCTCAGACGAGCAACGGCCTTCTCCAGACGGGAGGGAACGGACGAACGTGCGTGTCCCAGGGTAGGCAGGCCGCCGCGCGGTCGCAAAGGGATTTCCGGGGCCGTTGCCGCCGGCGGACCTCGGCACTCTGTCAAAGGCGTCACCGAACGGTTGGCACGGTGATCGATTGTGACGGCGGCCCGCAGGGCCGAGACTCCCAGGGACGCCGTCGGGCACCGGGCGGCGGGCACCGTCCCGGGCCCGGACCCGCCCACCGAGCCGCCCGGCCGCCCGGCCGCCCGACACCCCGCACCGCACCGCACCGCACCGCACCGCCCGCGGGCCCGATCACTCAGAGGTGACCATGACCACCGTGCCGGTGGACCGCGCCGCACCCCGTCGTCCCGCGCCGAAGCGGGTGCGGATGATGCCGCTGGTGGCGCTGATCTTCTTCAGCGTCTCGGGCGGCGCGTACGGCATCGAGGAGCTGTTCTCGACGTCCGGTCCGGGGATGGCGATCCTGCTGATCGTGGTCACCCCGCTGATCTACAGCGTGCCGCACGCGCTGGTGGTGGCGGAGCTCGGCACGGCGATCCCGGAGGAGGGCGGCTACTACCACTGGGTCAAGCGCGGGCTGGGGCGGTTCTGGGGCTTCCAGCAGGGCGTGCTGCAGTGGATCTGCAGCTTTGTCGACATGGCGGTCTACCCGGTGCTGTTCACCAGCTACCTGCAGAGCCTGGTCGGCGCGGTCGCCCCTGGCGAGCACGTGCTGTTCCGGGTGGGTCACCTGCAGTTCGACCTGAACTGGTTCATCTGCCTCGCGGTGATCGTGGTGTTCACCCTGCTCAACCTGTTGGGCGCGGGCTGGGTCGGCGAGTCCTCGGTGGTCTTCGCGGTGGTCTGCCTGCTGCCGATGCTGATCCTCTCCGGCATCGGCATCGCGCACCTGGTCGGCGACGGCGTCGATCCGGTCGGGACGATGACCGCGACGGCCGGGCAGTCCACGTGGAACGCCTTCGGCGCCGGCCTATTCATCGTGATGTGGAACTACTGCGGCTGGGACAGCGTGTCGAACGTCGCCGGCGAGATGGAGAACCCCCGCCGGCACCTGCCCCGCGCGCTGGCCGTCTCGGTCGTCCTGATCATGGTCGGCTACCTGCTGCCCACCGTCGCCTCGCTCGCCACCGGGCCCGACGGCGACGCCGGCTGGCGCAGCTGGGAGGCCGGGTCGTTCTCCGCCGTGGCCGAGCAGCTGGCCGGCCCCTGGCTGCAGTGGACGGTCACCCTGGGCGGCATGTTCGCGGCCGTCGCGATGTTCTCGGCGCTCCTCGCCTCGAACTCGCGGCTGCCGCTGGTGCTGGCACGGGACGGCTACTTCCCGGCCTGGCTGGCGAAGGAGAGCCCCCGCTACCGCGTGCCGGTCGCGTCGGTGGTCGGCTCCTCGGCGATCTACGCGGTGTTCTGCCTGAGCAGCTTCACCAACCTGGTGATCTTCGACGTCTTCCTCACCAACATCGGCATCCTGCTGGAGGTCGCGGCGCTGATCGCCCTGCGGATCAGGGAGCCGGAGCTGGAGCGGCCGTACCGCGTCCCCGGCGGCTGGTGGAGCATCGGCGGCATCGTGGTCAGCCTGCTCGCCGTCTGCGCCTGGGCCGCCTGGCAGCAGTACGTCGAGAGCGGCACCCAGGCGGTGACGTACGGGCTCGCGGTGATCGCCGGGTCGGTCCTGCTGTACCCGCTCCTGGCCCGCCGCGCGCGCCGGACGCGGCGGACGCGGCGGGTGCCGGTGCCCGCGCAGGCCGGGGCGGAGCCGGCCGGGGTGTCCGGCACGTCCGTGTAGCACGGGCGGGGCCGCGGGCCCGGACCGGCGCACCCGCGGCCCCGCCTAGAATCGACGCATCATGAGCGCCACTCTCGTAGTCAAGGACCTCGCCGCCGGCCACGGCGAGCGCACCCTCTTCGCCGGCCTGGACCTCGTCGTCGCACCGGGCGACGTGATCGGCCTGGTCGGGGTGAACGGCGCCGGCAAGTCGACGCTGCTGCGCCTCCTCGCCGGCCTGGACACGCCCGAGGGCGGCTCGCTGAGGCTCAGCCCGCCGACCGCGAACGTCGGCCACCTGCCGCAGGAGCCGGAGCGCCGCCCCGGCGAGTCCGTCCGCGACTTCCTGGCCCGCCGCACCGGCGTGGCGGAGGCGCAGGCCGCACTGGACGAGGCCACCGAGGGCCTGGTCGAGGGCCGTCCCGGCGCCGACGACGCCTACGCGGCGGGCCTGGACCGCTGGCTCGACCTCGGCGGCGCCGACCTGGAGGAGCGCGCCGAGGAGGTCGCCGACTCGCTGGGCCTCAAGGTCTCGCTGGACCTCCCGATGACGGCGCTCTCGGGCGGCCAGGCGGCCCGCGCGGGCCTCGCCTCGCTGCTGCTGTCGCGCTACGACGTGTTCCTGCTGGACGAGCCGACCAACGACCTCGACCTCGACGGTCTGGAGCGGCTGGAGTCCTTCGTCAAGGGCCTGCGCGCGGGCACCGTGCTGATCAGCCACGACCGCGAGTTCCTCGCCCGCACGGTGACCCGGGTGCTGGAGCTCGACCTCCACCAGCAGCAGGTCAACGTCTACGGCGGCGGCTACGAGGCGTACCTGGAGGAGCGCGCGGTGGCCCGCCGGCACGCGCGCGAGCAGTACGACGACTTCGCGGACACCAAGGCCTCGCTGGAGGCCCGCGCGCAGATGCAGCGCAACTGGATGGAGCACGGCGTCCGCAACGCCCGCCGCAAGGGCAGCGACAACGACAAGAAGGCCCGCTCGACGCGCGCCGAGTCGACCGAGAAGCAGGCCTCCAAGGCACGCCAGACGCAGCGGATGATCGAGCGCCTCGACGTGGTCGAGGAGCCCCGCAAGGAGTGGGAGCTGCGGATGGAGATCGCCGCCGCGCCGCGCTCCGGTGCGGTGGTGGCGACGCTGCGCGGCGCGTCCGTACGGCGCGGGGACTTCGCGTTCGGGCCGGTCGACCTGCAGATCGACTGGGCCGACCGGGTGGCGATCACCGGGGCCAACGGCGCGGGCAAGTCGACCCTGCTGGCCGCGCTGCTCGGCCGCCTCGAACTCGACGGCGGCAACGCCGTGCTGGGCTCGGGCGTGGTCGTCGGCGAGGTCGACCAGGCCCGCGGCCTCTTCCTCGGCGGCGAGCCCCTGTCGGACGCCTTCGCGGCGGCCGTACCGGAGTTGACGCCGGAGGAGGTGCGGACGCTGCTGGCGAAGTTCGGCCTCAAGGCCGTGCACGTGGGACGGCCCGCGGCGACGCTCTCCCCCGGCGAGCGGACCCGGGCGGCGCTCGCCCTGCTGCAGGCCCGCGGCGTCAACCTGCTGGTGCTGGACGAGCCGACCAACCACCTCGACCTGCCCGCCATCGAGCAGTTGGAGGCCGCGCTGGCCTCGTACACCGGCACCCTGCTGCTGGTGACGCACGACCGGCGCATGCTGGAGGCCGTGACGGTGAACCGCCGGGTGGTCGTCGAGGACGGCGGCGTCCGCGAGCTCTGAGCGTCGGAGGTCCGGCCCCCTCCGCCGCCTGTGGTGCCACGGCCGCCGCCGACATGCCGACGCGGCTCCGGCCGGAGGGGCGCGGGTGGCGGGCGCACGGCCCCCGCCACGTGCCCGAATTCGTTGGCGGGGGCGCTGGCCTGCGGGGATAATCCGTTGTCATGAACCACACTGCCGACGTCCCCGGCACCACGCCGCATCCGGTGTCCCCCGCCCGGCCGCCCGAGCTGCTGGCCCTGCCCGGCGGGGCCGCGCTGCGCCGCCGCCGGGTGGCGGACGCCGCCGCGGTGAACGCCGCCGTGCACGCCAACCTGGAGCACCTGCGCCCGTGGATGCCCTGGGCGAAGGCCGCGCCGACCATGGACCAGACCGTGGAGATGTCCCGGGCGGGCGAGGAAGTCTGGGACACCGGAACGGACTTCATGTACGTGCTCGGCACGGACGCCGAACCCGACGGCGTCCTCGGCGCGTTCGGCCTGCACGGACGCATCGGGCCCGGCGCGCTGGAGGTGGGCTACTGGATCGCCGACACCCACACCGGCCGCGGCCTCGCCACCGCCGGTGCCCGGGCCCTGACGGCGGCCGCACTCGCCCTGCCCGGCATCAGCCGTGTCGAGATCCACTGCGACGAGGCCAACCTGGCGAGCGCGGCCGTGCCCCGCAAGCTCGGCTTCCGGCTCGACCGGGTGGAGGACGCACTGGTCACCGCCCCCTCCGAGACCGGCCGCAAACTGATCTGGGTCACCACCGGCTGACGCCCCCCCGGGGCCGCACCGGCGGCGCCACGGGCCGGTCCCGCCGGTCCCGCCGGTCGCGCCGGTCGGCGACACCCGGGGAGCCCCGGGCCGCCGCCGACCGTCCGTACCGCGCCGACCGTCAGTAGCGCGCGCCGACCGGCGCCGGGAGGGCGTCCAGCTCGGCGAGGTCCACCGCGGACAGTCGCACGTCGGCCGAGGCCGCGTTGTCCGCCAGGTACTTCGGCGTCTTGGTGCCGGGGATGGGAACGACCAGCCGGCCCTGCGCGACCACCCAGGCCAGCGCCACCTGTGCCGGGGTGGCCCCGATCCGCTCGCCGATCTCACGGGTCTTGGCGACCAGCGCGAGGTTGGCCTCCAGCGCGTCCGCCTGGAACCGCGGCAGGGTGGCCCGCCAGTCGTCCGCCGGCAGGTCGGCGACCGAGGCGAACCGGCCCGCCAGGAAACCCCGGCCGAGCGGCGAGAACGGCAGGAACGCGATGCCGTTCGCCTCCGTGTACGGCAGCACCTCGGCGAGCGCATCCCGCGTCCACAGGGAGAGTTCGGACTGCACCGACGCCACCGGGTGCACCGCCTGGGCCCGCCGGATCTCCTCCACCGACACCTCGGAGAGGCCGATCCGCCGCGCCTTGCCCGCCGTCACGGCCGCCGCGAGCGCGCCCCAGGTCTCCTCGATCGGCACCGCCGGGTCGACCCGGTGCAGCTGGTAGAGGTCGACGTGGTCGGTGCCGAGCCGGCGCAGGCTGTCGTCGATCGCCTGCCGGACGTGCTCCGGCCGCCCGTCGTTGCCGACCCGGGCCCCGTCCGTGCCCGGCACCAGGCCGACCTTGGTCGCCAGCACCGCCCGGTCCCGGTACGGGCCGGCCAGCGCCTTGCCGACCAGTTCCTCGTTGTCGTACGGCCCGTAGACGTCGGCGGTGTCGATCAGGGTGACGCCGAGGTCGAGCGCCGCACGCACCACGTCCACCGAGGTGGTGTCGTCGCGGCCGTTCGGGTCGTACGCCCAGGTCATTCCCATGCAGCCGAGGCCGATCACTCCGACCTGGGGGCCGCCGGTGCCGAGCGTGGTGGTACGCATGCGTGGAACTCCTTCGGATCACGTGGTGCCGTCGTCCACCCACCCTGCCGGTTGGAGTGCGCTCGAAGTCAAGGCGCGGGCAGCGGGCCGCCCTTCGGTGTCCGGTAGTAGCCGATCTTCGCCCGGATCCGGCCCTGCTGCTCCCGCAGACCCGCGATCTGCCGTCCCACCCGGGCGTCGTGGGCCTCCAGGAGCTCCACCCGCTCGGCGAGAGTGGACTCCCCGGCCCGGACGAGCCCGGCGTAGCGCAGCATCTCGGCGATCGGCATGCCGGTGTCGCGCAGGCAGCGCAGGACGCCGAGCCACTCCAGGTCGTCGGGGGTGAACCGGCGCCGGCCGCCGGGCGAGCGCTCCAGCGTGCCGAGCAGGCCGATCCGCTCGTAGTAGCGCAGGGTGTCGAGACTGAAGCCGGACTGCCGGACGGCCTCCGCCGGCGTCAGGCGGTCGGTGGTGGTCATGACGCCGATCATGCCACCGCCCCGGCCCGCCCTTCCGGGGCAGCGGGCACGCCCCGGCAAGGCCCGGCACGGCCCGAGCCGGGAGCGCGGATCCGGCACGGAGCCGACGCCGTGTCGGCACACTGGTCCGACGGCGCTTCCGGTACTAGCCTCTGGCCCAGCCGAGTTACGGGAGTGGCCGCCGATGACGACCGAACGGGCGCTGCCGCGCCGCGCCTGGCACCACCTCGAACCACTGCACGCCGTCCTCTACTACGCCCCGGAGATGTACGCCGAGGCCGCGGCGCTCGGCTTCGCCACCGACACCCGCTGGCCGTCGTACTTCGCCTGGCGCACCGCTCCGCTGGGGGCGGCGAGTGCCGCACTGACCACCGCGGTCTGCTACGGCTTCAGCCCAGCGACGGTGTCCCGGCACGTCCCGGCGGCCTGGTCGACGGCCACCCCGGAAGCCGTCCTCGCAGCCCGGCTGCGGGCCGTGGACGCCTTCTACCGCAACCTGCCGGGCGATGTCACCGACAGCCCCGGCCTGGCGGAGGCGGCCGTCCTCGCGCGCGCCGCCGCCGAGACCGCGCAGTGCGCCGGACGCCCCCTGGCGGCCGCCAACGCCGCGCTGCCCTGGCCCGACGAACCCCATCTGGTGCTCTGGCAGGCCGCCACGGTGCTGCGCGAGCACCGCGGCGACGGGCACCTGACGGCCCTGCTCGCGGCCGGGCTCGACCCGTGCGAGTCGCTGGTCTCGCTCGCGGCGACCGGCGCGGTCGCGGTCGCCGACTTCGCCGGCCGCGGCTGGACGGACGAGGAGTGGGCCGCCGCCACCGAACGGCTCGCGGCACGCGGCTGGGTCGACGCCGAGGGCCGCGCCACCGAGCGGGGCCGGGCCGGACGCAACGACGTCGAGTTCCTCACCGACCGGCTCGCCTCCGGCCCGTGGGACGCCCTCGGCGCCGAGCGCACCGGCCGGCTGCTCGACCTGATCGGGCCGCTCTTCCTGACCGTGGTCCGGGCGGGCCTGTTCCCGCCGGGCGGCACCCTCGGCATCATGACCGTCCCGGCACCGTCCGTGCCGGTCGCGGCGGTCGCGGCGGTCGGCGGAGCGCCGGTCGGGTAGCCGCGCCGGGCCAAAATCGATTCCGGCCGGGTCCGCGCGGTCGCTAGGCTCCGGGACACCGCCCGGGCGGCCGGGTTCCCACGCGGTCGTCCCGGGTGTGTCCAGCGCCCCGCGCCACCGGCCGGGGCCGCCGCCGACGCCGGGAACGGAGGGCCAGTGTCGCCGCAGAACACCTTGTCCGAGGACGACCTGGCCGGATTCGAGAGCCTGGTGGCCCGTCTCCGCCTGCTGTCCGCCGACGACCCGGCGCGGGTCCGCGCGGAGAAGCTCGCGGACGTCTTCCTGCGCGAGGGCCGGCGCCGCCGGCGCCAGACCGCGCACGACCGGGCCCGGGTGTCCGACGCCGCGGTCATCGCCAGGACCGCCACCGGCGCCGCCGACCGGCGCGAGGACGCGCCCCTCCCCGGGAGCGCCGGCCCCGGCCCGGCCGGCACGCTGATACGGGCCCACCACTGCTATGTCTGCAAGTCGACATACCGCCAGGTCGATGCCTTCTACCACCGGCTCTGCCCGTCCTGCGCGGCCGAGAACACCGCACGCCGCACCCTCGGCACGGACCTGCGCGGCCGCCGCGCGCTGCTCACCGGCGGCCGGATCAAGATCGGCTTCCAGCTGGCGCTGATGATGCTCCGGGACGGCGCCGACCTCACCGTCACCAGCCGCTTCCCCGCCGACACCCTGCGCCGCTTCCGCGCCGCCCCCGGCAGCGACGCCTGGTGGGACCGGCTACGCGTGGTCGGCATCGACCTCCGCGACCCGCGCCAGGTGCTCGGGCTCTGCGAGCAGCTCCACGCGGAGGGACAGCCGTTCGACATCCTGGTCAACAACGCCGCGCAGACCGTCCGCCGGCTGCCGGAGGCGTACGCCCTGCTCGCCGCGGGCGAGGAGGGCGGCCTCCCGGAGGGGGCGCGGGTGCTGCACGCCCCGGGGTTCCGTCCGATGCCGGCGCTCGCCCCGGCCTGGCCGACCGCCGGGCTGGAGACCGCCCCCCGGCTCCCCGGATCCCCCCGGACGGCTCCGCCCGGGGCCGAACTGCCGCGGGCCGCACCGCCGTCCGCCGCCCTCCCCCGGCAGGTGCTCCCGGCGGCCGCCGACGAGGCCGGACTGCTGCCCGACACCGCACCCGACAACTCGTGGTCCGCGCAGCTCGGTTCGCTCGACCCGGCAGAGCTGCTGGAGGTGCAGTTGGTCAACGCGCTGGCGCCGGCGCTGCTCTGCGACCGGCTGCTGCCCCTGCTGCTGGCCTCCCCGCACCCCCGCCGGTACATCGTCAACGTCACGGCCGTGGAGGGCCGCTTCGCCGTCCGCAACAAGACGCAGGACCACCCGCACACCAACATGGCGAAGGCCGCCCTCAACATGCTCACCCGCACCAGCGCCGTCGGCCTCGCCCGGCAGGGGGTCCACATGTGCGCGGTCGACACCGGGTGGATCACCGACGAGAGCCCGGCACCGGTGAAGGCCCGCAAGGCCGCCGCCGGATTCCGGACGCCGCTCGACATCGTCGACGGCGCCGCACGGATCTACGACCCGATCGTCCGCGGCGAGGCCGGCGCACCGGTCTCCGGCGTCTTCCTCAAGGACTACCGCGAAGCCGCCTGGTGACACCGGCGGCGCCGGCCGCCGGGGAAACCCGCCGGTCGGCGCCGGAGACCGGGGACCGGCTGCGGGAGGACCGGCCCCGGTGAGGTGTCAGCCGCGCCCGAAGCGCTTGCGGTAGTCGGTCGGGCTGAGTCCGGTCTCGCGGCGCAGCCGGGCCCGCAGGTTGGCGGCGGTGCCGAGGCCGCTGCTGCGGGCGACGACGTCGAGGCGGTCCTCACCGCGTTCGATGAGCCGGCGGGCGAGGGTGATGCGTTCGCCGGTGAGCCAGGCGAGCGGGGTGGTGCCGAGTTCGGCGCGGAAGCGGCGGTGCAGGGTGGCGGGGCTCACGGCGGCCCGGGCGGCGAGGTCGGCGACGGTGAGGGGTGCGTCGAGGCGCGCCTGGGCCCAGGCGAGGACGGGGGCGAGCGAGTCGTCGGGGATGCGGGGCACCGGGCGTTCGACGAACTGCCGTTGCCCACCGTCGCGGTGGGCGGCGAAGACCAGGCGGCGGCTCACCGCGTTGGCGGTTTCGGCGCCGTGGTCGCGGCGCACGATGTGCAGGCCGAGGTCGAGGGCGGCGGCGCTGCCGGCGGCGGTGAGGATGTCGCCGTCGTCGACGAAGAGCACGTCCGGTTCGAGGCGGACGGCGGGGAACCGCTCGCGGAAGGAGTCGGCCCACTGCCAGTGGGCGGTGGCGCGGCGTCCGTCGAGCACGCCGGCCTCGGCGAGGGTGAACGCGCCGCTGCAGAAACCGACCAGCCGCGCCCCGCGGGCGTGGGCCCGGCGGACGGCGTCCAGCACGGCCGGGCGGCGCGGCACGTCGGTGTCGGGGCGGTTCGGCACGATCAGGGTGTCGGCGGTGTCGGCGGCGTCGAGTCCGGCCACCCCGGTGAGCGTGAAGAAGCCGTCCCGCATGGCCGTGCGGGGGTGGGCGGAGCAGAGGGTGAAGTCGTAGAGGTCGCGGCCGAGCTCGGGCCGGTGCAGGCCGAAGACCTCGGTCGCGCAGCCGAGTTCGAAGGGGTTGGAGTTCTCGTCGACGAGGACGACGACCCGGTGCGGGCCCGTCCGGGCCGGCGGGTGGTGGCGGGGTTGCGAGGATTCTTGCGCCATGTGCGATGTCTAGCACTCACCCGGCCGGGCGCACACGGCCAGGATGGGGGGATGAGCAGCGAACCGATCGCCCTGTCCGAGGCCCTGGCCACCTTCGACGCCCGGTGGAGCCCGCGCGTCGTCACCCGCGTCAACGACTACGAGGCGCGCATCGCCAAGGTCGAGGGCGAACACGTCTGGCACGTCCACGAGTCCACCGACGAGTTCTTCCTCGTCCTCGACGGCGAGCTCCGCATCGGGCTGCGCGAGCCGGAGGGAGAGCGCACGGTGACCCTGCCCGCGGGCTCGGTGTTCACCGTGCCGCGCGGCGTCGAGCACCGGCCGTCCGCGCCGCGCCCCACGGCCATTCTGATGTTCGAGCCCTCGGGCACACTGTCGGTCGGCGACCGGCACGAGGACGTCCCCGGGCACGTGGATGCCACGACCGGGCACGAACTGGCCCTCCCCGGGCCCGACGCGTGACGTGAACACACGCCGGTCGGGGTGCCGGACGACTAGGATCGATCAATGACGGACACCACGGACAGAGCAGGGGAACTCGCGGCCCTGGCGGCCCGGTTCCCGCACCTGCACGCCCCGCAGCGCTGGGCGTGGGGCGGCATCGACGCACAGTTCTCGACCGAGCTTCCGCCGGACGGGCTGATCACCAACATCCACGTGGTGGGTTTCACCGACGGCGGGGTCGTCCTCTGCCGCGACACCCGCGGGCACTGGTTCCTCCCGGGTGGCACCCGCGAGGCGTCGGAGTCCGTGGAGTCGTGTCTGGCCAGGGAGTTGCGCGAGGAGGCCGGGGCCCGACTGACCGGGCCGCCGGTCTGGATCGGCGCCCACCGGGCGGTCACCGACCACCCGGAGCCGTACCGTCCGTGGCAGCCCCATCCGGAGAAGGCGTGGCTGTGGGGCTGGGCCGATGTGGTGGTGGACTCCGCGCCGACCAACCCCGACGACGGCGAACAGGTCGTCGAGGTGCGGGCCATGGCCCCGGCGGAGGCGCAGCACCTGCTCGTGCGCGGCCGCGAGCCGTGGTGGGGCGAGCTGGTGGCGCTGGCCGTGGAGTCCCGCGCGCTCGGGGCCTGAACGCCCCCGGACGCCCCCGGACGCCCCCGGACGCCCCCGGGGGGTGACCGGGCACGGGGTGACCGCGGACCGCGCGACGGCCTGCCGTGGCCCGACGGGGAGGGCGGCAGGCGCCCCTTCCCCCGCCGGGCCGTCCGGCCGGACGACGCCTAGCGGGTCAGGCCGGCGCGGCGGAGGGCGTCCGCCATCGCCGAGTTGGCGGCCGGCTGGGCCGCGGCGCGGTCGGTGCCGCCGCGGCGGTCCTGCCGCGGCGGGCGGGAGCCGCGGTCCCTGCGGTCGCCGCCGCGCTCGCCCCGGTCCGTCCGCTCGCCTCCGCCGCGGGGCGTGGTGTCGTCGTCCAGGCGGAGCGTCAGGCCGATGCGCTTGCGGGGGACGTCGACGGTGGTGACCTTGACCCGCACGATGTCGCCGGGCTTGACGACGTCGCGGGGGTCCTTGACGAACGTCTTCGACAGGGCGGAGACGTGCACCAGGCCGTCCTGGTGGACGCCGACGTCGACGAAGGCGCCGAACGCGGCCACGTTGGTGACGACGCCCTCCAGCACCATGCCGACCTCCAGGTCGCCGATCTTGTCGACGCCCTCCTTGAAGGTGGCGGTCTTGAAGGCCGGGCGCGGGTCTCGGCCGGGCTTGTCGAGCTCGCCGAGGATGTCGGTGACGGTCGGCACGCCGAAGGTGTCGTCGGCGAAGTCGGCCGGGCGCAGTGCGCGCAGCGCGGCGCCGTTGCCGATCAGCGCCGGGAGGTCGCCGCCGGTGGCGGTGAGGATGCGCCGCACGACCGGGTACGCCTCGGGGTGCACGGCGGAGGCGTCGAGCGGGTCGTCGCCGCCGGGGATGCGGAGGAAGCCGGCGCACTGTTCGAACGCCTTGGGGCCGAGCCGGGCGACGTCCTTGAGCGCCTTGCGGGTGCGGAAGGGGCCGTTGGCGTCGCGGTGGGCGACGATGTTGTCGGCGAGGGTGCCGGTGACACCGGAGACGCGGGTGAGCAGCGGCGCGGACGCGGTGTTGACGTCGACGCCGACGGCGTTGACGCAGTCCTCGACGACGGCGTCGAGCGAGCGGGAGAGCTTCAGCTCGCTGAGGTCGTGCTGGTACTGGCCGACGCCGATCGACTTGGGGTCGATCTTGACGAGTTCGGCGAGCGGGTCCTGGAGCCGGCGGGCGATGGAGACCGCGCCGCGGATGGAGACGTCCAGGCCGGGCAGTTCCTGCGAGGCGAACGCGGAGGCCGAGTACACGGACGCGCCGGCCTCGGAGACCATCACCTTGGTGAGCGAGAGCTCCGGGTGGTGCTTGATCAGGTCCTCGGCGAGCTTGTCGGTCTCGCGGGAGGCCGTGCCGTTGCCGATTGCGACGAGGTCGACGGCGTGCTTCTTCGCCAGGGCGGCGAGGCTCGCGACGGCCGCGTCCCACTTGTTGGCGGGCTGGTGCGGGTAGATCGTCTCGTGCGCGACGACCTTGCCGGTGGCGTCGACGACCGCGACCTTCACGCCGGTGCGGAAGCCCGGGTCGAGGCCCATGGTGGCGCGGGAGCCGGCGGGGGCCGCCAGCAGGAGGTCGCGGAGGTTCGCGGCGAAGACGCGCACGGCCTCGTCCTCGGCCTCCTGCCGCAGCCGGGTGCGCAGGTCGATGCCGAGGCGGACGAGGATGCGGGTGCGCCAGGCCCAGCGGACGGTGTCGGTGAGCCACCGGTCGCCGGGGCGGCCGCGGTCGGCGACGGCGAAGCGGGCGGCGATCCGCTGCTCGTAGTCGTTCGCGCCGGGCAGGTCGCCGTCCTCGCCGTCGTACGGGGAGAGGTCGAGGCTCAGCACCTCCTCCTTCTCGCCGCGCAGCAGGGCGAGGATGCGGTGCGAGGGGAGCTTGGTGAAGGGCTCGGCGAAGGCGAAGTAGTCGGCGAACTTCGCGCCGTCCTGCTCCTTGCCGTCGCGGACGGTGGCGACGATGCGGCCGCGGGTCCACATCCGCTCGCGGAGCGAGCCGACGAGGTCGGCGTCCTCGCCGAAGCGCTCGACGAGGATGGCGCGGGCGCCCTCCAGGGCGGCGGCGGTGTCGGCGACGGCCTCGTTCAGGTAGCCGCCGGCGAGCGTCGCCGGGTCGTGCGAGGGGTCGGCGAGCAGGGTGTCGGCGAGCGGCTCCAGGCCGTTCTCGCGGGCGATCTGCGCCTTGGTGCGCCGCTTGGGCTTGTACGGGAGGTAGATGTCCTCCAGCCGGGCCTTGGAGTCGGCGGCGAGGATCTGTGCGCGCAGCGTGTCGTCCAGCTTGCCCTGCGCCTCGACGGACTCCAGGACGGCGGCGCGGCGCTCCTCCAGCTCGCGGAGGTAGCGCAGCCGCTCCTCCAGGGTGCGCAGCTGGGCGTCGTCGAGCGCGCCGGTGGCCTCCTTGCGGTAGCGGGCGATGAAGGGCACGGTCGAGCCGCCGTCGAGCAGGTCGACGGCCGCCTTCACCTGCCCCTCGCGGACGCCCAGCTCTTCGGCGATTGTGCGTTCGACCGGCATGGTCACGGAGCCTGCCACCTTCTCCCGGGGTTCCTCCTGGTACGCCCTGCATTCTGGCAGGTGCGACGGACGGAACGGGCCCGGCCGTGTCCCGCGGGCGTGGTGGCGCGTTGTGCTGACGGCCGGTGACACACGGTTGCACCGTGATCACGAGGCCGGATTTGTCTGATATGAGATAGATCCCAGCACGCGCACGTTTCTCGTGGAGGCGATGGTGGCTCAGGCCCCGACACCGGTCACCCAGTGGGGCGTCCCCCTGGCCGGACCGTTCCGCTGGACGCGGCCCGCCACCTGGCCGAGGGAGGCGCTCGCGCTCGCCGGCTACTGGGCGGCCTCCCGACTGGTCATGATCGGCATGCTCCGCTCCGGCAAGGCCGAGCAGGCCATCGAGGTGCACCGCACCTACTTCGCCTGGTACGAGATGCTGCGCGAGGGCCACTTCCCGGTGGACGACGTGACCTGGCAGTACCCGCCGGGCGCGGCGCTGGCCATGCTCGGCCCGGACCTGCTGCCGTTCCTGACCTACCTGCAGGCGTTCGTGGTGCTGATGCTCGTCACCGACGCCGTCACCCAGGCGGCCCTGGTGAGGGTCTCGCTGCGGCGCAGCGGCGGCGTGCACCGGGGGCGTTCCACCGCGGGCGCGTGGATGTGGGCGCTCTCGCTGCCCCTCATGCTCGGCCTGCCGTACGGCCGGTACGACCTGCCGGTGACGGCGCTCGCGATGGCGGCCCTGCTGCTCATGCCGAGCCGGCCGCGGGCGGGCGGGGCGCTCGCCGGGATCGGCGCGATGGTGAAGGTGTGGCCCGCGCTGGTCGTCCTGGGTGCGCCGCGCGGGCGTGGCACCCGGCAGGCGTGGGTGGCGATGTGCGCCTCCGCGCTGGCCCTGCTGCTCGTGCTGGCCACGATGTTCGACGGTGCGTTCGACTTCCTCACGGCCCAGCGCGGCCGCGGCGTGGAGATCGAGTCGCTGGGCGGCAGCGCGCTGCAGGTCGCCCGCGAGCTGGGCTGGCCGGGCGAGGTCGAGATGCACTACGGCTCGCTGGAGTTCCTGGGGCCGCACGTCGACCTCATCGCCCGGGTCTCCCTGGTGCTGACCGCGCTGGCGTTCGGCTGGCTGCTGCTGTGGCGCTTCCGGGCCCGGCGCTGGAGCGCGGCGCTGCCGTACGACGCGGCGCTGACGGCGGTGCTGCTGTTCACCGTGACGAGCCGGGTGATCAGTCCGCAGTACCTCATCTGGCTGATCGGCCTGGCCTCGGTCTGCCTGACCGTGCGCGGCTCCTCGCAGCGGCCGGTGGCCGTGCTGATCCTGCTGACGGTCGGCGTCACCACCATCGACTACCCGCTCTTCTTCGACGCGATGATCAAGGGCGGCTGGCAGCCGGCGCTGGTGATCGTCGCGCGCAACGGGCTGCTGCTGAGCGCCTCCCTCTGGTCCGCCGCGCGGCTGTGGCGGGCCTCGGTCTCGCCGGTGCCGGCGATCCAGGAGGCACCGGCCACCCGGCGGGGGCCGATCCGGGTCGCCTGAGGTCGCCCCCGGCCGGCCGGGGCGCGGGTCGGGCGCCACCTGCGGGGAGTAGACGGGCCGTCACCAGGCGGGCCGCAGCCGCCCGCCCGGGGCGAGGTCGGCGAGGTCGGCGGCGAGCCGGCGGAGTCGCTGCCCGCCGAGCACGTCCTCCCACGCCCCCACCGCGTCGGCGGCGGCGGCGTCGGCCGCGCGGGTGCAGGACCAGCCGCGCTCGGTGAGGAGGACCAGCCGGGCCCGCGCGTCCGCCGGGTGCGGCCTGCGCTCCACGTAGCCCTTGCGGACGAGTTCCTCCACCATCTGGCTGGCGGCCTGCTTGGTCACGCCGAGGTGGTCGGCGAGTTCGCCGACGGTCGCCCCGTCGGGGGCCAGGCGGACGAAGGCGTAGCCGTGCGCGGGCCTGATGTCGTCGAAGCCGCGGGCCCGCACCCCCCGGTCGATCGCACCGACCAGGTCGGCGGCCAGGCCCAGGATCAGCGGCGGAAGGGTGCGGGCGGCGGTCGGATCCATGCCGGGAAGTCTAGCCACGCGCCCTTCTCCCGGGTCCGGCACCGAGCAGATCGTCAATCTACTTGACCATATCGTCAAGAAGGTTGACCATATACGGGAGCCCACCGACCACCACTCCGCACGGAACCGAGGCCGCCATGCCCGTCGTCACCACCGACCGCGCCACCGTCCACACCCTGCACGGGGCCCGCTTCGTCTCGTACGCCTCCGCCGGCACCGGCGCCGACCGCCTGCGGTGCTGGCGGGTCGAGATCCCGGCCGGCGTCACCGGTGTCGAGCACACCATCGACCGGGAGGAGGTCCTGCACGTCCTGACCGGCGCCCCCGTCGTCACGCTGGACGGCGACACCACGGCCCTGCAGGCGGGCGACACCGTGGTCGCCCCGGCCGGGACCGCCCTGAGGATCGACAACCCCGGGCCGGACGCCGCCGCCGCCTGGGCGACCACCGTCGCGGGGCTGCGCGCCACCCTCCCCGACGGCACGGTCGTCGGGCCGCCCTGGGCGCAGTGACCCCACCGGGCCCGGGCCGTGTACCAGGACGTCAACAGAGGGGGATGCACGTGGAGTTCGGGGGGAGAATGGGCCCGGGCCGGATCACCGTGCTCACCACGACGTCAGGAAGGTCCCGCGATGGCCCGCCCGTCCGCACACGACCACAGGTCCGACTCCCACGACGACCCCGACGTGTCGGCCGACAGGTCGGGGTCGGACGGTCCCGGCGACCGCCGCCCCGCCGGGCGGGACCGCTCCCCCGGCCGCCGGCTCCCCTGGTACTTCGGCCTGCCCATCGCCCTCGCCGCCGTCCTGGCGGTGCTGTTCGCGGCGGCCAGACTCGACCTGATACCCGGCCTGCCCGACCCCTTCGCCCGGCAGGAGATCGACCGCAGCCAGCCCGCACTCCTCAAGTCCATCCAGAACATGAGCCGCTACACCGCGGCCACCGGCAACTTCCAGGTCATCGTCGACCTCGACCAGGACGCGAAGTTCCTGCCGTCCCAGGTGCTCGGCAAGCGCACGCTCTACGTCGCCGCCGGCACCGTCGGCGCGTACGTCGACCTGGGGGCGCTCCAGCAGGGCGCCGTGACCGTCTCCGAGGACCGCCGCACCGCGAGCATCGTGCTGCCGCACGCCCAGCTCGCCGACACCGCGCTCGACGTCCGCAAGTCGTACGTCTTCTCGCAGCAGCGCGGCTTCTTCGACCGGATCGGCGACTTCTTCTCCGGCAACCCCGGCGACCAGCAGAAGCTGGAGATCCTCGCCACCGAGAAGATCCAGGCCGCCGCGAAGGACACCGCCCTGACGACCACCGCCGAGACCAACACCACGGCGATGCTGCAGGGGCTGCTGCGCTCCCTCGGCTTCACCACCGTCACGGTCACCACGGCCGCCTGAGACCCGCCCCCGCCGCGGACGTCCGGCCGGCCCGTCACCACGGACGGGCCGGCCGGACCCGCGGTGGGGCGGGCCGGTGCGCGGACGGTCAGCTCCTCGTGCGCTGCGTCCACATCGGGGCGGCGACCGCGACCAGGGCGACCGCGAAGCCGATCTGCAACAGATGGCGGGTCCAGTCCACGCCGCCGGTGTGGGCGACGCCGAGCCACCCGGCGACGAGGTTCCCCAGCAGGGCGCCCAGGGCGCCCAGCAGCATCGTCAGCCACCAGGGGATGGACTGCGGCCCGCGCAGGATGAGTTTGGCGATCACGCCGAGCACGAAACCGATCAACAGGATCCACAGCAGCTGGAACACGCTTCCTCCGCTCTGCGCTGCCCACCCTCCGAAACCGGATGAGGCCGGACGCCGCCGCCCGACGGGGTGATCACCAGCTTGCGTCCTGAGCGGCGTTTCGGCACGCCGGGGCGGCCGTGCACCCGGTCGTGCACCGCTTGCACGGACCCGTCGCCGCGGTCCCGCCGCGGCCCCGCGCGGCCACGGACGACTCCCCCGGGCCCTACTCGGGGTCGAGGGCCTGCTCGGTCCAGATCGTCTTGCCGGACTCGCCGTACCGGCTGCCCCACCGGCTGGTGACCTGGGCGACGAGGAACAGCCCGCGGCCGCCCTCGTCCGTGGTCCGCGCGTGCCGGAGCCGGGGCTGGCTGTTGCTGGAGTCGGTCACCTCGCAGACCAGGACGCGGTCACGGACCAGCCGCAGGCCGACCGGCCCGTCGGCGTACCGGATCGCGTTGGTGACCAGCTCGCTGACCACCAGCTCGGTGCTGAACGCCTGGAACTCCAGCCCCCACGCCTCCAGCTGGGCGCGGACGGCCTCGCGGGCACCCGCGACGGCCGCAGGGTTCGGCGGGAACTCCCAGGTCGCGATGGACTCGGCCGGCACGGCACGGGTCCGGGCGAGCAGGAGGGTGATGTCGTCGTCGACGCGGTGACGGGCCGACCGGACGGCCTCGATGACGTCACGGCCGGCCTCCTCCAGCGGCCGGCCCGGCAGGCAGGCCGCCCCGAGTCGCGCGGCGAGCGCGTACTCGGCCGCCTCGTCGCCGTGGCCCGGTGCCTCCGCCGGCGACGCACCGGAACCGCCGGCGGCACCGGCGGCACCGGCGGCGCCGCGGGCCAGCTCGACGAGGCTGTCGCTGTGCAGGGCCAGCACGCTGCCGGGCCGCAGCTCGATCTCCGTCACCTCGAACGGCATGCCGCCGACCCCGAGGGTCGGGCCCGGCACGAGCTGGACGAGCGTGGTGGTGCCGTCCGGACCGACGACGACCGGCGCGGGATGGCCCGCGCTCGCGACCAGGCAGCGGCGGCTCACCGGGTCGTAGACCGCGTACAGGCAGGACGCGCCCACGGTGTCCGGGTGCTCGGCCTCCCCGGCCATCCGCTGGACGAGGTCGTCGAGGCGGGCCAGCACCTCGTCGGGGCCCAGGTCGAGGTCGGCGAGGGTCTGCACGGCGGTGCGCAGCCGGGCCATGGTGGCGCTGGCCCGGAGGCCGTGCCCGATGACGTCGCCCACCACGAGCGCGGTGCGCAGCGAGGACAGCGGGATCACGTCGAACCAGTCGCCGCCGACGCTCGCGTCGCCCTGGGCCGGCAGGTAGACCCCCGCCGTCTCGGTGGCGGCGGTGCTGGCGGAGGCCGGCGGCAGCAGGCTGTTCTGCAGCATGACGGCGGTGCGGTGCTCGCGCGTGTAGCGGCGGGCGTTGTCGATGCCGAGCGCCGCACGGGCGGCGATCTCCTTGAGGAGCTTGGCGTCCTGGCCGTCGAAGGAGTGCTGCCGCCGGGTGCGGTAGACCTGCACGTACCCCAGCACCAGGCCGCGGGCGACGAGGGCGGCGCCGATGGAGGCGTGCAGGTCGTCGGGCACCATGCGGCCGGCCTCGGGGGCGTCCCCGAGGAAGGCCATGTACTGGCGGCGGTCGTTGGAGATCAGCACCTCGCCGCGTTCGAGGTGCCGGAAGCCGGGCTGGTCGGGGATGGGCGGCAGCAGTTCGCCCGCCCGGATCTGGCCGGCGGGCCAGGGGCCGTACTCGTGCTTCGTGGCGATCCGGCGGAAGTCGCCCTGGAGGCCTTCGACCCGGTGTGACGGCTCGCCGCCGTGCAGGGCGGACTCGGCGATCTCGACCGCCGCGAGGTCGCCGAGCGCGGGGACGAGGATGTCCACCAGGTGCTGCGCGGTGCGGCGGACGTCCAGGCTGTCGTTGATGCCGCCGGACGCGCGGTAGAGCAGGTCGAGCCGGCGGATCGACTGGTAGCGGTCGGTGACGTCGACCAGCGACGACAGCACGCCGTCGATGCGCCCGGCCAGGTCGTGCACGGGCAGGGCCGTCATCGAGAAGACCTGGTCGGGGTTCCCGGGGCGGCGGTTGTGGAGCACCCCGGACGCGCCGACCACCACCCGGCCGGTCTCGACGACCTCGCGGAGCAGGTCGGCCGCGGTGCCGTCGCCCTCGGGCCAGGTCATGGCGCGCATCGGGTCGGCGCCGGCGCCCGGCTGCGGGTCGGTCCACGTCAGGGCGGGGCTGGCGCGCCGCACCCGCAGGTCCGGGTCGTGCACGGCGACCTGCCAGGCGTCCTGGGCGAAGAGGGTGCGGGCCGGGGCGACGGCGTCGCGCCACTCCTCCAGGGTGTCCATCCCCAGGCCGAGGGCGAGCACGCCGCCGGAGCCGCTGAGCGGGAGCAGCCGCACCCAGACGTCGACGTCGTGGCCGTCGTGGTGGCGGAGCGCGAGGACCCGGCCACCCGCGGCGCCGCCGAGCGGTTCGCCCGTGGGCGGGTGGCGGCGGCGGCCGAGCAGGGCGCGGGCGGGCCGGCCGGTCACCTCGGACGCCGGGCGGCCCAGCAGGGCGGCCGCGCCC
Organism: Kitasatospora sp. NBC_01539; assembly: GCF_045040525.1. Classification (NCBI taxonomy): domain Bacteria; kingdom Bacillati; phylum Actinomycetota; class Actinomycetes; order Kitasatosporales; family Streptomycetaceae; genus Kitasatospora; species Kitasatospora sp. NBC_01539. Next base: position 6,579,980 of record NZ_CP109390.1, on the reverse strand, counting down.
TCCGTCCACACGACGACGTCGCCGCTCGCGTCGATCACGGCTGCGAGGGCGCCGTTCAGCGGAGCCGGACAGGGCTCCGGAATCGTGCGAGGTCGGGACATGGGATCGCTCCGGACTCCGTCGGGCTTGCTGAGTCCATTCTGCCCCTCCTTCCGCAGGCCCAACGCCGGACGCACGCCGAACGCACGCCGGACCCGCGCCGCGGAGCCGTCGGGCGCCGGGCCGGACGGCCGCCCGGGGAAGCGGCCCGGTGCGGCGGGACGGCGGGGGAAGGCTGACGGCCCTTCGGCGTGGCGCGGCCCGTGCGGGTACGACGGGCCGTCACCGCGCGGCGCCGGGCGGTGGAGGACCGGTGTCGGCGGGGCGTCAGCCCCCGGCGCAGATCCGGCCGGTGCCCGGCAGGTCGTCCGTCCAGGGGCGCTCGCCCGCCGACGGCAGGCCCAGCCAGGTGATCACCGTCGGGACGGCGGCGTCGCGCGCGGCGTCGAAGTGGGCCCCGGTCATGCCGTCGCCGGACGACCGGCCCCTGAGGCGGCGCCCGATCCACGGACCGACGTGGCCGCCGAACCAGCGGAGGTCGGCGCGGATCCGGGCCGGGCGGCCGGGAGGGGCGGCGGGCGGCAGCGGCACCCGCCAGTCCTCCGCGGCGGGCCAGCCCAGGGCCTCCAGCACGGCGACGGCGACCCGCCGGTGCCCCTCGGGCGAGAGGTGCAGGCGGTCGTCGGCCCAGAGCCGGGGGTCGTCGAAGCAGGGCGCGCTGAAGAGGTCGACGACGACCGCGCGGCCGCCCGAGTCACGGGCGAGGTCCTGCACGAAGGCCTTGAGGTCGAGGATCGCGGGCAGCAGCCGGGCGCTGCCGGGCATCCGGCGGCTGGGGTCGGTGCTGGTGAACAGCACCACGGTCGCGCCGCCGTCGAGCAGGGCGGTGGCGGCGGCCCCGAGGCGCTCCCGCACGTGGGCGATGTCGCAGCCGGGGCGCAGCGCGTCGTTCAGACCGCCGGCGAGGGTGACCAGGTCGGCGCCGACGGCCGCGGCCGGGCCGACCTGCTCGTCGCAGATCTGGCCGATCAGCTTGCCGCGGACGGCGAGGTTGGCGTACCGCAGGCCCTCGCCCGCGCGCTCGGCGGCCAGGGCGGCGGCGACGCGGTCGGCCCAGCCGCGGTAGCGGCCGCCGGGGAGCAGGTCGTCGCACATGCCCTCGGTGAAGGAGTCCCCGACGGCGACGTAGCTGGTGATGGTGGTGGCTGTGTTCTCCATGGCCCGACGATCGTACGCGGACCGGCTACCGGCCGGTACGCGGGGCTCGGCCGCCGCCCCGGGCCGGACCGGCGGTCCGGGGCGGCGGCCGGGAGTCAGTGCGAGGCGGGGTGGGAGGACGGGCGGCGGCCGCGCAGGTGGCGCTCGACGTCCTCGGGGCCGGGCGCGTGCCGGGTGAAGACGTCCTGGCCGACGACCGTCGACTCCCAGACGTCGTCGGCGGCGGCCGACCGGGTGAGCAGCCAGGTCGCGAGGATCGTGCCGTCCTCCTCCAGGTGCTGGCCGCTCCAGCTGGTGACCGACCCGGCGTCGCCCCCGTGGTTGCGCCAGGCGACCGTCCAGCCGACCGCCGCGCCCCTGCCCGGCGCGACCGGACCGTCGTGGCGCCCGGTGAGCTCGTACGGGCCGGCCACGTGGCCGGCGCCCGACTCGTACGTGCCGGTGAGGGCGCCGGACGGGTCAGCGGTGAGGTGCATGTGCGAGCCGAACTCGTTGTACCAGTCTCCGGCGATGGTCATCGATGGTCTCCCTGGGCGGACCCGTTCCGGCGGCCGCGCCCGGTGGGCGGCCGCATGCGTGTGCTCCCAGGATCGGGCGCCGGGCCGGGCCGCGCGACCGTGACGGGGCGGCCCGCCGGGGCCCGGGCCCCGCACCGCGGCCGGTGGCGGCGGCCCGGTTCGGAGCCCGCCCGCACGGGGTCCGCACGGGGTGCGCGGGGCGGCTGCGGAGGGCGCGGCGACCTGCCTCCACGGCCCCGGCCTGCGGCGGACCTTCGCCGATCTCGGGGGTTCGGGCCCCACCATGACAGGACATCGGCATAATCTCCGCCATGACGACGAGCCGGGCGAACATACGAGCCATTGCCGAAGACTTGTACGTATGGCTTCCGCCGAAGCGCGGCTGGGGTCTCGCCAACTGCGGCCTGCTCACGTCGTCGACCACCGCCGCCTGGATCGACGCCCCCTACGACCCGTCGCTGGCGGGCGAGTTCCTCGCCGAGAGCCGCGCCCGGCTGGCTCCCGGCGTGGGCATCGACCGGGTGATCGCCACCCACGCCAACGGCGACCACCTGTGGGGGGCCGTCGTGCTGCCGGACGCCGAGGTGATAGCCACCCGCGAGGCGATGGAGCACATCCACTACGAACCGACCCCGCAGCAGCAGCACGCGCTGATCGCCGACGGCGACCCGGCGTCGCCGCTCGGCTGGTACCTCGCACGGCACTTCGGCGGGTTCGACTGGTCGGAGACCGGCGCGGTGCACCCGACGCTGATGTTCCGCGGCGAGCTGGAGCTGAAGGTCGGCGACCACCCGGTGCACGTCATCGGCCTGCCGCCGGCCCACACCGAGGGCGACCTGATCGTCCACCTGCCGCGGCAGAACGCGGTGTTCGCCGGTGACGTGATCTTCGGCTCGACCGCCGACTTCCCCGGCGACCACCCCGTGCACTGGGCCGGGCCCCTGCAGAACGTCATCGACGCCTGCGGGCAGGTGCTCGCCACCGGTGCCGGGATCGTCGTCCCCGGCCACGGGCCGGTCCTCGACCGGGCCGGCGTGCAGGAGCACATCGCCCACCTCGCCCACGTCCAGGAACGGGCGCACGCCCTGCACGCCGCCGGGGTGCCCGCCCTCGACGCCGCCCGCACCGTGATCGCCGAGCAGCGGTACCCCGAACTCGGCCTGCCCGAGCGCCTGGTGGTGACCATCGCCGCCGAGTACCGGCACCTGGACGGCTCGGAGCAGCCGGGCATCATCGACGTCATGTCCCGGGTCGCCACCGTGGCGGCCGAGTTGGAGGCCGCACGGTTCCCCGTCCAGCGGAACCGGGAGGCCGGCCCCGACCGGCTGACCGTCTGACCCCGCGCGGCCCCGTCCCGAACCGCCGGAGGCCGCACCGGAGCCCCCACGGCCACGGCACCTCCGCACCACCCCCGGCCCGCACCACGGGCCGACCGCGCGAGCACCCACCGCGCACCCGTACGGCCCGCACCGCGCCCGACCCCGGCGCGGACCGGCCCCCACCACCCGCACCGGCGGACCCGCACCACGGGCCCTCCGGCAGCACCGCCCGACGCACCTCCCCTCCCCCCGACCGACCTCCGGCCGCGCCCGTACGGCCCGCACCGGAGGCACGTCCCCGTCCGACGGAGGACACCGAATGACCCAGATCGCCCTGCTCGCACCGGCGGCCGTCAGCGCCGCCGCCCTGGCCGGAGCGGGTGTCATGGCCCGCGCCCGGCAACGCGCCACCCGCCGGGCCGCAGCCGCCGAGGAACGGCTCGCCGCCTGCGAGGAGCACGCCCGCACCACCGAGGCCGGGCTCGCCCTGAGCCTCCACCGCAGCGAGGAGCACGGCCGCACCGTCGGCGCCCGGCTCGCCCGCAGCGAGGCCGACGCCCAGGACGCCCGGGAACGCGTCCGGACCCTGCTCGCGGAGATCGGCCACCTCGCGGAGCACCGGCTGCCCGCGGCCGCCCTCGCCCTGACCCACCCCACCGCCCCGGTGCCCGCCCTGCTGGAACCCGGACGCGTCGGCGAGGACGCCGAACTCGCCCTCAAGGCGGTGATCGACGCCTCCTGCGCCGCCGTGCTCGGCGAACGCGACCGGGTCGACGCGGCCGCCCGCGCCACCATGCGCGGCGCCACGTCCAAGATCCAGACGCTGCTCTACCAGGTGCAGAGCCTCGTGCAGCAGCTGCAGCACGACAACGACGACCCGCGCCTGCTGGAGGTCGACTTCCGCAACGAGGTCGCCCTGCGGCGGATCCAGACCGTCGCCGTGCTCTGCGAGGCGTGGCCGGGCCTCGCCCGGACCGACTCGCCGCTCGCCGAGGTCATCGCCGGAGCCCTCTCCCGGGTGCCGGGCTATCCGCGGATCAAGGTGGCCAACCACCTGCGCGAGCCGCGCCTCGCCGTCGTCGCCCGCGCCGCCGAGCCGCTCGCCGTCGCCGTCGCCGAGCTCCTCGCCAACGCCACCGCGTACTCGCACCCCGACACCGAGGTGCCCGTCACCTTGCAGCAGGGCGGCCGCGGCGCGCTCGTCGTCATCGACGACAGCGGCATCGGCATGGACGAGGACCAGCTCCGCCGTGCCCGCCGACTCCTCGCCGGCCCGCCGAAGGTGCTGCTGACCGAGCTGGGCAACCCCCCGAAGGCGGGCTTCGCCGTGGCCGGCGGCCTCGCCCGGCAGTACGGCTTCACCTGCCACATCGAGCCGTCCCCGTACGGCGGCATGCGGACGATCATCCGCGTTCCGGCCGCCCTGGTGACCGTCGTCGACTCCGAGCAGACGCTGTCGATCCTGGCGCCGCAGCCCGTGCGGGCCGGCACCGCCGGCAGTGCGGCCACCGCGGCGCCGGGCGAGCGGGCCACCCCCGTCCTGGCCGCCGTGCCGGAGCCGGACGCCGACGGACTGCCCAGCCGGCGCCGCCGGCGGCCGCAGCACCAGCAGCCGGCCGTCGACGACCTGCCGGAACCACCGGCCGGACGTACCCCCGAAGAGGCCGCCGCGCGCTGGCACGCGCTGCAGCAGGGCACGGGCTCGGGACGGGCAGCCGTCGCGGGTACCGCACCCACCCCCGTACCGAATGAAGGAGCAGACCAGTGAGCACGACCCGCCGCCCCGTCTCCGACGAGATCTCGTGGGTGCTGACCCCCCTCCTGGAGCTGCCCGGGGTGCAGCACGCGCTGATCGCGACCGGTGACGGCCTGGTCGAGGGTGCCTCCCCGGATCTGAGCCGGGCGTCGGCCGAACGGGTCGCCGCCATGACCGCGACCCTGCACGCCGCGAGCCGCGCGTTCACCACCGCGTTCACCGACGTGGAGAAGCCGAAGCTCGCGCAGACCGTCGTCGAGTCCGACCTCGGCTTCGCGATCGTCGTGCCCGCGGGGCAGAACACCTCGCTCGCGGTCTTCGCCACCCCGGACGCCCAACTCGGCAACATCGCCTACCAGATGCAGGTACAGGTCGCCGCCCTGGCCCGGGCCCTGGCGAGCCCGGCACGGCAGCCGGACGCCACCGGCCGCACATGACCGGCCTCCCGCCGCGGCGGATGGTGCCGGCCTACCTGGCGACGGGCGGCCGGGCCCGGCCCGGCCGCGCGTCGCTCGACCGGCTCACCGTGCTCACCGCGGTCGACCCGAGCCCGGCCGACGACCTCGGCCCCGAACACCGCTCGCTGCACGAGCTGTTAGGGGCCGGGGCGCTCACCCTCGTGGAGGCCGCCGCGCACCTGCGGCTCCCGGTGAGCGCCACCGGCTTCCTCGCCGCCGACCTGGTCGACGCCGGAAGGCTCCAGGCCCGCACCCCCATCCCCCGCGCCCAGCAGATCGACCACGCCCTCGTGGAGAGGCTCCTCGTTGGACTCCGCACCCTCCGCTAGCCGGGTCGGCTACCTGCCCGACCAGCAGCAGACCCTGATGAAGGTGCTGGTCGCCGGCCCCTTCGGGGTCGGCAAGACCACCCTGATCCGGACGCTGTCCGAGATCCCCACCCTGCACACCGAGGAGGTGATGACCGAGACCGGAGCACCCGTCGACGACACCGCCGGGCTGCCCGACAAGACCACCACCACGGTCGCCGTCGACTTCGGACGCCTCACCGTGCCCGACGACCTCGTGCTCTACCTCTTCGGCACGCCCGGGCAGCGGCGGTTCTTCCCGCTGTGGCACGACATCGCCCGCGGCGCCCTCGGCGCGCTCGTCCTGATGGACACCCGGCGCCTCGCCGAGTCCTTCGAGATCATGGACCTGATCGAGGAGCAGGGCCTGCCGTACGCGGTCGCGGTCAACCGCTTCCCCGACGCGCCCGACCACTCCCCCGAGGTGCTGCGCGCCCACCTCGACCTGCACCCCGACACCCCGCTGGTGGTGTGCGACGCCCGCGAACGCGCCGGAAGCATCGACGCGCTCATCGCCCTGGCCGAACACGTCCTGCGCAAACTGCCCCAGGAGCCCCGGTGACCCCCACCGACCCGCAGCCCGACCACCGGCCCGGCCCACCGCCCGGCCCGCCCGCGCCGGAGGCCGCAGCACGGTCCGCGGCGGAGCCCGAGACCGCGCCCGAGGCCGTGCCCGAGGCCGTGCCGCTGTACGGCCCGGACTTCGCCGCCGACCCGCACGGCGTCTACGCCCGGCTGCGCCGCCACGGCGCGTCCGCGCCCGTCATGATCGCGCCCGGCGTCGAAGGCCTGCTCGTCACCGACTACCAGGCCGCGCTCGACGTGCTCCGCGACACCGACACCTTCTCCAAGGACCCCCGCAACCGGCACCCGCCGCTGCCCCTCGACTCGCCCGTGCTCCCGATCCTCGGCTACCGGCCCACCGCGCTCTTCAGCGACGGCGACGAGCACCGCCGCTACCGGCAGGTCATCACCGACGGCCTCGCCCTGATCGAGCCCCACACCCTGCAGGCCGCCGTCACCGGGGTCGCCGGCGACCTGATCTCCCGCTTCGACGGCACCGGCACCGCCGACCTCATCGCCCAGTACGCCCGCCGGCTGCCGCTCTTCGTCTTCAACACGTGGTTCGGCGTGCCCGCGGAGCACAGCGACCGGCTGGTCGCCGGCATGGCCGGCATGATGGAGTCGGCCGCCCGCGCCCAGGCCGCGTACGCCGACCTCGTCGCGGTGGTCACCACGATGGTCGCCGAACGGCGCGAACGCCCCCGCAACGACCTCACCTCGTGGCTGCTGACCCACCCCGCCGACCTCGACAACGACGAGGTCGTCCGGCAGATCACCCTCGTCATGAGCGCCGGGCACGAGCCGACCACCAACCTCATCGGCAACGCCCTGCTCCGCGTGCTCACCGACGACCGGTACGCCGGCTCGCTCTTCGGCGGCGCGATGACCGCCCACCAGGCCATCGACGAAGTGCTCTGGCACGACCCGCCGCTGAGCATCCTCTCCGCCCACTACCCGCGCTACGACATCGAGTTCCACGGGCGCCGGCTCCGCGCCGGGCAGCTCGTCCTCGTCTCGTACGCCGCGGCGAACGCCGGCACCGCGCCGGCCGCCGACGACGGGCAGCTGCGCAGCGGCGAGAGCGCCCACCTCTCCTGGGGTGCCGGGCCGCACTCCTGCCCGGCCCGCGACCCCGCGATGCTGATCGCGATCACCGCCGTCGAGCAGCTCACCAGCCGGCTGAGGGATCTCGAACTCAGCCTGCCGAAGGAGCAGTTGATCTGGCGGCCCGGGCCCTTCCACCGGGCCCTGGTGAGCCTGCCGGTGCACTTCTCGCCGGTGGTCCGCGAACGGCCGGCGGCCGTACCCGCGGACGCGGTCGGCTGACCGGCGCGGCCGGGGCCTCAGGCCCCGGCCGCACGGGTGAGGTCAGGCCTCGGCCGGACCCGAGAGGACCAGCCGCACACCGAAGTTGCGGTAGCCCGCCCGCTCGAACGCCGCCGCCATCGGCACGTTGCCGAAGTCGGTGTCCGCCCCGATCCGGGCGGCGCCGCGGGACGCGTGGCTGCGGGTGATCTCCGCGAGCAGGTCGTCGACCAGGCCACGGCCGCGCAGTTCGGGCAGCACCCCGAGATACCCGACCACCGGACCGCCGTTGTTGGCCGACGGGACGGCGAATCCGGCCGGTTCGCCGTCGGGCGTGCGGGCCAGCCGCCACCAGGCCCGGTCGCCGGGCATCCGCAGGTACTCGGCGAGGGTCTCCTCGGCCTGGGCCCGCCCGTCGAGCCGGAGCAGGCCCCGCCGGGTGTCGTCGTCCAGGCTGCCGACGGCGACCCGCCGGAAGACCTCGGTGAACTCCTCGTCACCGGCCTCGGTGAACACCAGCCGCCCGGTGGGCTCCGGTACCGGACCGCCCGGCGTCCACTCGTAGCGCAGCCGCTCCAGCTCGCCGGTCAGACCCGCGCGGGCGGCGACCTCGCGCCGCCAGTCGACGGCCGCGCGGACCGCCGCGTCCTCGCGCCAGGCCGGCGGCAGGAAGAGGTGGAACTCGGGCAACGCGCCCGCGGGGAAAGCCGCGTGGGCGGCGGTGAGCAGCTCGGCGGCGAGCGCCGTCGGGTCGGCGACGCCGTCGTCGACCCAGACGCAGTCCAGCGCCAGCGGACGGTCACCGTCGGGGAAGGTCCACCAGACGGCGCGGGCCAGCAGCCGGCCGTCGGCGTCCTCGGCGATCCAGGTGTGGGCGGGGCGGTAGCTGCCGTCCGCGAGGAAGCGGCGGTAGCGGTCGGGGTCGGCCCAGCTGACCGGGGCCGTGACGGTGCAGGAGAGGACACGGTCGAGATCGGACTCGACGGTGGGACGGATGCGCACGCTGCCTCCGAAGCAGGTCGGCAGGCGCTTCCCGGGCTCTACGGCCTAGCGGGTGTTCCCGTGGGGAAGCGCCGGTGTGTGGGTGGGGTACATCGCGGTGCCTCCCTTCTCCGCTCGCGGCGGGCGGGGCGCTCGGTGCGCCGATGGTCGAATATAGGGCGCGTCTGACAGTCGGTCAACCACCCTCCGGCACCACGGCACCCGCTCGTCGGCCCGCCCCCGTCGAGCGGCCGGGGGGCGGGGTGGGCGACCGGTAGGTTGACCCGGTGCCGTTCACCCTCAGTCACCCCGCCGCCGTCCTGCCGCTGATCGTCCGGGGGCGCGGGCGCGGGCCGCTCCTCGCATCCGCCCTGGTCGCCGGGTCGGTCGCACCGGACATGCCGTACTTCGCCGACTCCGCGGTGCCCGGGGCGTTCGGCTTCGGCGCGGTGACGCACGCCTGGTGGGGGGTGCCCACCGTCGACGTGCTGATCGCCGCCGTGCTCGCCGGGCTGTGGCACGGGCTGCTGCGCGTGCCGCTGCTGGCGCTGCTGCCGGAGCGCTGGGCCGGGGGCCCGGACGCCCCGGCGCCGGCCCGTTCCGTACGGGCCGGCGCCGCCTTCGCGGTCTCGGCCGCGCTGGGTGCCGCGACGCACGTCGGCTGGGACGCCTTCACCCACCACGACCGGGCCGGGGTACGGCTGCTGCCGGTGCTGGACCGCACGGTGGTCGCCGGCCAGCCGCTGTACACCGTGCTGCAGTACGGCTCGTCCGCGGTGGCGCTCTGCTTCCTCGCCCGGTGGCTGGTGCAGGAACTGCGGCGGCGCGCGGCGCTGCCCGGGCCCGGGCCGGTGCGGCCGCTCGGCCGGCGGGCGAGGGCCGCCGTGCTCGGCGCGGTCGCGGCGGCCGCCGCCGTCGGGACGGCACTGCGGATCGACCGGTGGTCGGGGCTGCGGGCCGGCGCGTCGCCGTACGAGCTGATCCCCACCGTCGCGTTCGGCTCGCTGGCGGGGGCGGGTGCGGCGCTGCTCGGCTACGCGATCGTGCACCGACTGACGGGCGGTAAGGGGCTGGCGCGGCGGTACGGCCGCGCGGCATGATCACGGCATGACCTGGACCGCACCTGACATCACCCGGACCGGCGGCTCCCTGGTGGCCGGCGAACGCGACATGCTGGAGGGCTTCCTGACCTGGCAGCGCGACACGCTGCTCGTCAAGTGCGCCGGGCTGACGGGCGAGCAGCTCGCCCTGCGTCCGCTGCCGCGGTCGAACCTCTCCCTGCTCGGCCTGATCCGCCACATGGCGAAGGTCGAGCGGATCTGGTTCCGCGAGCGGATCGCGGCCGAGCCGGTGCCGCGGCTGTACGCGGAGAGCGGTGCGAAGGACGCCGACTTCGACGAGTTGGACGCGTCCCGCGCGGCGGAGGACCACGCCCGTCTGCTGGAGGAGCGCCGCCTCGCCGAGGAGGCGCTGGGGAAGGCCTCGCTCGACGACACGTTCACCCACGACGGTGACGAGTACTCGGTGCGGATGGTGCTGTTCCACATGATCTCCGAGTACGCCCGCCACAACGGCCACGCCGACCTGCTGCGCGAGCACACCGACGGCGCGGCCGGCTACTGACACCACCCCGGCGCAGCCGCCCCGGAGCCGGCGCTCGGCGGCCGGAGCGCCCCTGCCGGTCCGTTCCCCTGCCGGTCCGTTCAGGTGCGGCGGACGCGGTGGTGGAGGTGGGTGACGCGGTCGCCCTGGACGACGTCCGGGTCGTCGAGGAGCAGCGGGGCGCCGGTGAGGGCGCCGAAGTAGCGGACGCCAGCGCCGAACACGACCGGTACGAGGTCGATGCGGACCTCGTCGACGAGGCCGGCGGCAAAGGCCTGGCCGCCGACGTCGCCGGGGGTGACCGAGACGTCGCCGTCGCCGGCGTACTCCGCGGCGCGGGCGACGGCCTCGGCGACGCCGCCCGTGACGAAGGTGAACGGCGCGTCGGGGAAGTCCCAGCCGGTGGGCGGGCGGTGGGTGACGACGAAGACGTGTTCGCCGACCGCCGGGCGGCCGTTCCAGCCGTTGGTGAGGTCGAAGAGGCGGCGGCCGATGACGCAGGCGCGGATGCCGGACCAGGCGGTGCGCAGGTAGGCGGCGCTGGCGGCGGAGACGTGGAACACCCGCTCCGGGTCGGCGCCGGTGAAGGCGGTGTCGCCGTTGCCGTACCAGTCGAAGAGCGGGCCGACCCGGTCGGCGGTGTCGGCGACGAAGCCGTCGAGCGACATCGAGGCCTGGGTGACGACGCGGGCCATGGGTGCTCCGTCCTGTGCCGGGTGGGGAGGGCGGCCTCGGGCGGGGCCGAGGCCACCCTCCCGTCCCGCGGCTCCGTCGGGCCACCCGGCGCGCGGGGCCGGGGGCCGGACGGGTGACGGGGCGCGGGTCCGGGCCGGGACGGGCGCGGTCAGACGGCCTCGGTGTACCAGTGCTCGCGGACGGCGTCGGTGGGGCGGGGGTCGCCGAGGTCGGCCCGGCCCCAGGCGGCGAGCGAGTCGAGGACGGTGCGCAGGGCGTGGCCCCGGTCGGTGAGGCCGTAGACGACGGCGTTGGCCGGGCGTTCGAGGCGGCGGCGTTCGACCAGTCCTTCGCCCTCCAGCTGCTTGAGGCGGGTGGCGAGGATGTCGGTGGAGACGCCGGGCAGGTCGGCGTGCAGGTCGGTGTAGCGGCGCGGCCCGCCGAGGAGTTCACGGACGATCAGGAGGCTCCAGCGCTCCCCCACCGCGTCCAGGGCGCGGGCGACGGCGCAGTACTGGTCGTAGCTTCGGCGTGGCATGGGGATCAGCATAGCCAAAAGGTTGGACTTTCCAAGTGGTTACTTGGTAGAACAAAGCAATCAGTGGTGAGGTCGGGAGGCCGCAGTGGAGTTTCGGCAGTCCAGCAAGCTCAAGGGCGTCTGCTACGAGATCCGTGGCCCGGTGGTCGACCAGGCCAACGCGCTGGAGGAGGCCGGGCACAGCGTGCTGCGGCTGAACACGGGCAACCCGGCACCGTTCGGTTTCGAGGCGCCACCGGAGATCCTGCAGGACATCATCCGCAACCTGCCGAACGCCCACGGCTACAGCGACTCCCGCGGGATCCTGCCGGCCCGCCGCGCGGTGGTGCAGTACTACCAGCAGCGCGGGGTCGACGGCATGACGGTCGACGACGTCTACCTCGGCAACGGCGTCTCCGAGCTGATCCAGATGTCGGTGCAGGCCCTCGTCGACAACGGCGACGAGGTGCTCGTGCCGATGCCGGACTACCCGCTGTGGACGGCGGTGGTGCGGTTCGCCGGCGGCAAGGCCGTGCACTACCTCTGCGACGAGCAGGCCGGCTGGTACCCCGACCTCGACGACATCGCCGCGAAGATCACCGACCGCACCCGTGCGATCGTCGTCATCAACCCCAACAACCCCACCGGCGCCGTCTACTCGAAGGAGCTGCTGGAGGGCATCCTCGACCTCGCCCGGCGGCACGGCCTGATGGTGCTGGCCGACGAGATCTACGACAAGATCCTCTACGACGACACCGAGCACCACTGCGTGGCGGCCCTCGCCGACGACGTCTTCACGCTCACCTTCAACGGCCTCTCCAAGGCGTACCGGGTGGCGGGCTTCCGCAGCGGCTGGCTGGCCGTCTCCGGCCCGAAGCAGCACGCCCGCGACTACCTGGAGGGCCTCACCATGCTCGCGGGCATGCGGCTGTGCCCCAACGTGCCCGCGCAGTACGCGGTGCAGGCGGCGCTCGGCGGCCACCAGTCGATCAACGACCTGACGCTGCCGACGGGCCGGCTGACCGAGCAGCGCGACGTCGCCTTCCGGGCCCTGAACGAGATCCCCGGCGTCAGCTGCGTCAAGCCCAAGGGCGCGATCTACGCCTTCGTCCGGCTCGACCCGGAGGTGCACCGGATCGTCGACGACGAGCGGTTCGTGCTGGACCTCCTGCTCCGCGAGAAGATCCACGTGGTGCAGGGCACCGGCTTCAACTGGCCGCGGCCCGACCACTTCCGCTTCGTCACCCTGCCCCGGGCGGACGACCTGGAGACGGCGATCAACCGGATCGGCCGGTTCCTCGCCACGTACCGGCAGTGAGCGGGCGGGCGGGCCGCCCGGCGGGACGGGGCCGGGCCCGGGCGGGGGCATGGCACCCGGGCCGGGCGGCGGGGCGGCGCACGCTGGATCCGGCCGCGCCCGGGGGCTAGCATCGGACGCACCGGACAGACAGGTCTGTCTCCCCGATGCCCCGGAAGGGACCCCCATGCCCAAGCCGCCCGCGGCCGGAACCCAGGCCCCCGACTTCGCCCTCCCCGGCCTCCACCTCGCCGGGGACACCGCCGAACGCCGGGAGTACCGCCTCGCCGACGCCAAGGGCGGCCCCCTGGTGCTCGTCTTCTACCCCGGCGACGACACCCCGGTCTGCACCAAGCAGCTCTGCGAGTACACCTCCGACCTGGAGCGCTTCACCGGCCTCGGCGCCACCGTGTGGGGCATCAGCCCGCAGGACCTCGACAGCCACGAGCGGTTCGCCCGCCGCCACCGCATCGCGTTCCCGCTGCTCGCCGACCCCGACCGCGAGGTCGCGAAGGCGTACGGCATCGCGGTGCCCGGCCTCGGCCTGCGCCGCTCGGTGTTCATCCTCGACGCCGACCTGACGGTGCGCTGGAAGCACGTCGCGCTGGCCGGCCTGACCTTCCGCCACAGCGACGAACTCGCCGACGCCCTGGCGTCCCTGGCCTGACAGCCGCTCGGGCCAGCCCCCGGACGGCGGGGGCGGGCCCGGTGCGTCAGCGGCCGCCGCGGCCGCCCGCGCGGCGGGCGATCGTGTAGTGGTCGACCCGCGTGCCGTCCTCGGCCAGCGCGGTGACCTTCATGGTGGCGGTGCGGCCGGCGTGCGCCGGGGCGACGTCCACCCGGATGAACGAGTAACCGGTGTAGCGCACCCGCGACCACGCGACCGTCTCCGGCACCTTCACCCCGCCCTGCGCGAAGTGGTAGGTGGCGACGGTGTCCTGGTGGTTCTCGTGGCCCTCGTACGTGTCGGGCGCGTCGAAGCCGTACAGGCTGCGGCCGGCCGCGCCCGCCGTCACGTACACGACGCCGTCCCGCTCGGGCTCGACGGTGCCGCCGCTCGGCACGGCCCTGGAGACCTTGTTGCCGAGGATCGCGTCGGTGCGCTCGTACACGTGGTTGTGACCGTTGACGACCAGGTCGACCCGGTACTTCTCGAAGAGCGGCACCCACGCCTCCCGCACGCCGCCCTCGGAGGCGTGCTGGTGCGTGGTGGAGAAGGCGCAGTGGTGGAAGAACACCACGATGAAGTCGACGCCCTCGTCGTGCCGCAGCTCGCGCAGCCTGCGCTCCAGCCAGGCGGTCTGACGGCCCGCGGTGATGCCGAGGTTCGCCGGGATCTCGTACGACACGTCGTTGGCGTCCAGCGAGATCACGCCGACGTTGCCGTAGGTGAAGGAGTAGACGCCCGGCGCGTGGCGCGGGTCGGGGCCGTTGCCGGGCAGGAAGAAGCGGGCGTCCTCGCCGCCGTAGCCGTTCGGCGAGTACCACGCCTCCATGTCGTGGTTGCCGTACGCGACCATCCACGGGACCTTCGAGGCGACGGTCTCGGTCTGCGCGAGGAAGGCGTCCCAGGTCGCCGCCGAGTAGACGGAGCCGTCACTGCTCTGGCCCGAACCCGCCGGGTCGGCGTAGCAGATGTCGCCGGCGTGCAGGTGGAAGCGCGGGTTCTGCGCGAGGATCACGTGGTCGTTGCCGGCCGCGTGCGCGGACACGCCCTGGTCGCCGAAGGCCGTGAAGGTGAACGGCTCGTACGGCCGCCCGCCCCGCCCGCGGCGCGACGGCGCGGTGCGGAACGTCGACAGGGTGGAGATCGCCTGCCCCGAGGCCGGGTCGAAGCCCTGGTGGCCCACGCCGTAGTAGTACGTGGTGTCGGGCACCAGGTGGTCGAGCTCGACGTGCAGGTAGTACTGGTCGACGGGCGCGCCCCCGGGGGTGAGCGCCGGGGTGTGCAGTGCGCGGACCTCCGCCTCGATCCGGTGGCTCAGCTCCCACGGGTGCCGGCCGAACCGCAGGAACGGCTTCTTCACCGGTGCCGGCACCTGCCACGACACCCGGAAGCGGGTGTCCGGCTCGGCGCCGAAGGCGAGATGACGGCCGATCGGGGCGACCGCCGCCCCGTCGACGCCGTCGGTGGCGGCGCGGCCGGGCACCGGCGCGGCGGACGCGCTGCCCGTGCCCAGCGCGCCGCCCACGGCCACCAGGGTCGCGGTGGCCGCGCCGGAGCGCAGCAGACGGCGGCGGGAGAGCCGGCCGCGCAGGTACTCGTGCTGCTCGGCCATGGTGAGGCGGTCGGCGAGGCCCGCGGGCACGCCCATGTTCGGGATATCCATGCCGGGAGGCTCGCAGGGACGGTCGGCCTACGGACGGACGCACGGTGAACGCCCGCCGTCCCGCAGGTCAGCGACGCTGCAAGACTGCGTCATGCCTTCGCAAACCCGTCCGCCACGGCGCCGGCCGTACGGGTGCGGGGTCGGGCGTGGCGGAGGCCTCGGGGCCGGCGGCGGACGGGCGCCTGCGGATTCGGGTCAGAGCTCCACGGTGTACGTGCAGAGCCGGCCCGCCGTCAGTTCGAGCACCTCGGTGCCGTCCTTGTGCAGCGGGGCGATCCGCAGTTCGACGGTGCTGTCCGCCGCGGCCCGCACGGCGACGGTGACCTGCTCGGGCGACCAGCTCAGCTCCTCGACCACCGCGCCGAAGCGGGTGCGCGCCCCGGTGAGCCGGCCGTGCGGCAGGCACGCGGGCAGCGCCGGCAGCACGGTGAGCCCGGCCGGGCGGTCCCCGCGGGCCGGCCGGGAGCGCACCAGCATCTCGGTGAGGACGCCGGGCAGCGCGTGCGCGACGTCCGCGTTGAAGACGTCCCGGCCCGGGTAGTGGCTGCTCATCAGGGAGCGGAAGAAGAAACCGCGGACGAGCAGCTGGGCGAGCTGCCGGGTGAGCAGTCCGGCGTCGTCGAGGCGGGCGGCGGCGAGGGCCCGGTGCAGGTGGCCGTGCCCGGAGTGGTTCTCGTCCCCGCGCAGCAGCAGGGCCGTGCGCGCCGCCGCGGCGAGCTCGGGCTCCCGCTCCGGGGTGATCTCGTCGAGCGGCCAGACCGGGTAGAGGTGGCTGACGTGCCGGTGGTCGTACCCGTCCCGGTGGCCCGGCCAGGCCCACTCGGCGAGCGCGCCGTCCTCGTTGACCCGGTAGTCGGGCAGCCGGGCGGCGAGGGCCCGCCAGCCGGCGGTGCGGTCGGCGGGCGCCGCGGCGTGCGCGTCGGCGAGGTCGGCGGCCGTGGTGAGGGCGTGCCGGGCGGCGGCGATGTCCATGGTGGCGTTGACGGACGCCGCGGCGGGGGCGGCCTCACCGGTGGCCGGGTCGACGGGGTGGTTCTCCGGGGAGTACGAGGGCACGACGACGAGGCGCCCGTCGGGGCCGGTGCGGCTGAGGAAGTCCTCGTAGAAGGCGGCGGTCTCCAGCAGGGCGGGCAGCAGCTCGCCGGTGAGGAAGGCGGTGTCGCCGCTGGTCTCGGCGTGCTCCAGCAGCGGGTGCAGCAGCCAGTCGGCGCCGGCCGTCCAGAGGTGGTGCGCCCAGCTGTGGTTGAAGTGGTACTGCAGGCCGTTGGTGCCGTCGCTGTGCGCGGGGGCGACGGCGCCGCGGGTGCCGTACAGGCGGCGCGCGTTGGTGCGCCAGTCGGGCAGCTGGTCGCGGACGAGCGAGGCGAGGGCGAGCGAGGCCTCGGGCAGGCCGGTCGCGGCGGCGCCCGCGAGCTGGAGGTTGAGGTTGGCGTTCAGGGTGAACGCGCCGCCCCAGGCCGTCCGCCAGTCGCCCGTCCACAGGCCGCACAGCCGGGGCGGCCGGTGCCCGGAGGAGGCCAGCAGGTGGTACCGCCCGGCGGCGAACAGCGATTCGAGCAGGGCGAGCTGTAGGGTCGACGGGTCGCTCTCCTGGCGCTCCAGCAGTTCGGCGACCGGCCGGTCGCGGTCGGCGGCCGGCGCGCCGAGGTCGAGCGACACCCGGTCGTAGGCCTCGGTGTGCAGGTCGAGGTGGCGCTGCAGCAGGGTCTCGTGGTCGTCGGACAGCGCGTACATGCCGGTGTCCAGGCGGCCGAGGCGGCCCGCCGGGTCGGCGACCGGGCCGCGGGCCGCCCGGGTGAGCAGCAGCAGCTGCCGAGCGCCGGTGACGTGCACGCGGGGGCCGTCGCAGCGCACGCTGCCGCCCGGGGCGAGGATGCGGGTGGCACCCCGGTAGCCGAACTCGCTGTCGGGGTAGCGGACGCGCAGCCGCAGCAGGGCGGAGTCCCGGCCGGGGGCCTCGGCTCCGGCGGGCCGCGGGGCGGCGGCGGTGATCTCCGCGGGCCGGTAGACCGAGCGGACGGCGGCGCGCAGGTCGTCGGGCGCGCCGGGCAGCCGCGTTTCGAGGTACACCTCGGCGTCGACCGCGCCGCCCGCCGGGGCGGTCAGCAGGTGCACGACGACGTCGTCGGCCCGCGAGACGAACGTCTCCGAGCGCCACCAGCCGTCCGCCTCGCGCCACTCGGCTGCGATGACGCCGGTGCGGAAGTCCAGGCTGCGCCGGTAGCCGCCGGCATCGGCCCCGGCGGCGGGGCGCCGCACGCGCACGGCGAACGCCGGGTGGAACGGCTGCACGTAGCGCGGCTCCCAGTCGCCACCGAACGCGTCGACGGCCTCCTGCTGCCGCCCGGCGAGCAGGGCGTCCTGGACGGCGGCCAGGCGCGGTGCCAGCAGGGGCGGTTCGACCCCGCTCCCCTGGTCCGGCCGGACCAGGTCGTGGTGGGTGATCACCAGCGACTCGTCGTCCGTGCGGCCGTGCGCCAGCACGCCGTGCCGGCCGTTGCCGCCGAGGTAGGCGTCCTCCCAGCGGGCGGCGGGCGCGGTGTCGTGGATGCCGTGCGTGAGTGCCTCGGGCATGGGGGACCGTCCTGTGGATTACAGCGGGCGGAGGACCGCGGCGCCGTACGGGGCGAGGTGCAGCGCGGCGGTGCAGGGGTCGGCGGAGTCGGGAGCGGGGGCTCCGGGGGCGGCCGCTCCGGGGGCAGCGGCTTCGGGGTCGGTGACGGTGGGACCGGTGACGGCGGGACCGGTGGCCGCGAGCAGGTCGCGGTGCGGGCCCGGCAGGGCGATGCGGACGGTGTCCGCCGTGTGGTTGAGCACGAAGAGCAGGCCGCCGCGCCGCACCGCCTCCACGCCCGCGGGCAGCCCGGCGAGCGCGGGCCGGGCGCCGGCGGCCTCGGCGGCGTCCGCCAGGAGCCGCCGCAGCAGGGCGGGTTCGGGCAGGGTGGCGAGGTAGCGGGCGCGGCCGCGGCAGGTGGCGGCGGGGGTGCCGTCGGCGAACGCCGCGAGCACCTCGGTGCCGTCCGCCAGACGCAGGTCCTCGCTCCACAGGTCGGCGGTGCCTCCGCCGTCCAGCGGGGCGGGGCCGGTGAGGGGGCGCCACTCCAGCGGCTGCACGCCGAGGAGTTCGCGCAGCCGCTCGTCCATGCCGCCGGGGCGGATGGTGTCGGTGTCGTCCGCGACGCCGGTGAAGAAGCCGCTGACGAGGGTGCCGCCGCCGGCCGCGTACGCGGTGAGGTTGTCGATCGCGGCGTCCGTGGCGAGGTAGAGGTTGGGCACGGCGACCATGCGGTAGCGGGTGAGGTCGGCCTCGGGGTGCACGTAGTCGGCGGTGAGGTGGGCGTCCCACAGGGCGCTGTGCCAGGCGAGTACGAGGGGGCCGAGGTCGACCCGGTCGGACGGGCGGCCGCGCTGCTCCAGCGCCCACCAGCTCTCCCAGTCGAGCACCACGGCGACGTCCGCCTCGACGTCGGTGCCCACCACCTCGGCGATCAGCGGGAGTTCGCGCCCGAGGGTGCGGACGGCGCGGTGCTGGGGGGTGTCGGCGCCGGCGTGCGGCAGCAGGGCGGAGTGGAACTTCTCCGCGCCGGAGCGGGAGGCCCGCCACTGGAAGAAGCAGAGGCCGTCGGCGCCGCGGGCGACCGCCTGGAGGGCCTCCAGGCGGAGCCGGTCGACGGGCTTGGCGCGGTTCACGCCGCGCCAGTTGACGGCGGACGCGGCCATCTCCATCTGCAGCCAGGGACCGCGGGCCTGGCCGCGGGTCATGTCCTGGCCGAGGGAGGCCCACACCATCGCCCGCGGGTCGGCCGGGTCGGGGTAGCTGTCGAGGGAGACGACGTCCTCCTCGGCGGCGAAGGCCCAGCAGTCGAGGTGCGGGTGGAGGGTCATGAAGTTGGTGGTGACCGGCAGGTGCGGGGTGTGGCGGCGCAGCACGTCGCGCTCGGCGGTGAAGCACTCCAGCAGCACGTCGGAGCTGAACCGGCGGAAGTCCAGCTGCTGCGCCGGGTTGGGCAGGTACGGCGCGGCGCGCGGCGGGGCGACGGTCGACCAGGTGGCGTGCTGCTGGCTCCAGAAGGCGGTGCCCCAGGCCGCGTTGACGGCGTCGAGGCCGCCGTAGCGTTTCTGCAGCCAGGCGCGGAACCGGTCGGCGGTCTCGTCGCAGTGGCAGACCGGCCCGTACTCGTTGTTGACGTGCCACATCCGGACGGCCGGGTGGGTGCCGAACTCGGCGGCGAGCGCCTCGGTCAGGGCGAGGGCGTGGCGCCGGTAGTCGGCGGAGGACGGGCACCACTGGTTGCGCGAGCCCCAGGAGAGGGTGGTGCCGTCGGCGGTGACCGGCAGGGTGCCGGGGTGGAGCTCGCCGAGCCACGGCGGCGGGGAGGCGGTCGGGGTGGCCAGGCACACCTCGATGCCGCCGCCGTGGAGCAGGTCCAGCACGCGCCGGAGCCAGCCGAAGTCGTGCACTCCGGGGGCCGGTTCGAGCTTCGCCCAGGAGAACACCCCGACGGTGACGGTGGTGACGCCCGCCTCGCGCATCAGCCGGACGTCCTCGGGCCAGACGTCCTCGGGCCACTGCTCGGGGTTGTAGTCGCCGCCGTAGAGGAGGCGGCCTCGGGTCGCGTCGGCAAGGGATGGCATCGGGGTGTCCTCTCGCACGCTGCTCAGCCCTTGACGGCGCCGATCAGCATGCCCTTCTGGAAGTGCTTCTGGACGAACGGGTAGACGCAGACCACTGGCACCAGGGCGATGACCATGACCGCCATCTGCACCGACAGGCCGGGCACCGCACCGGTGTTGATCGCCTGCGACATGCCGGTGGGCGCCTGGTGGCGCAGCACGAAGGAGTTGAGCACGTTCTGCAGCGGGTAGCGGTTCTGGTCGTTGAGGTAGAGCGAGGCGGCGAACCACGAACTCCAGTAGCCGACCGCGTAGAAGAGCGAGATGACGGCGACGACCGCGCGGGAGAGCGGCAGCACGATCTGCCACAGGATGCGCCACTCGCCGGCGCCGTCGATGCGGGCCGCGTCGATGAGGTCGGGCGCGGTGCTCATGAAGAACGACCGCAGCACGAGGAGGTTGAACACGGAGACCGCGCTGGGCAGGATCAGCGACCAGTAGCTGTCCATCAGGCCGATGTTCTGCACGAGCAGGTAGGTCGGGATGAGGCCTGCGCCGAAGAACATCGTGACCATCATGGTGAGGAGCAGCGGCCGGTGGCCGAAGCTGCCGGGCCGGGAGAGCCCGTAGGCGGCGAGGACGGACACCACCATGGAGATGAGCGTGCCGACGAGCGTCAGGCAGATGCTGATCAGGACGGCCCTGGTGACGGCGCCGCCGGAGAGCACCTCGGCGTACGCCTGGAGGGTGAGGCCCTGCGGCACGACGACGAGGCCGCCGGCGTCGGTGATGGCGGCGGCGTCGGAGAGGCTGGTGACGAGGACGACCCAGAGCGGGCCGAGGATCAGCAGGCAGACGCCGGTGAGGGTGACGCCCTTGACGGTGTGGCCGACGGCGGTGGGCTCCTCCTCCCAGACCGGCCGGGCGCCGGGCTTCGACGGGCGGACGACGGTGGTGGTGGTGTCGGTGGTACCAGTGGTCGCGGTGCTCACTTGGAGTACACCCCCTGCTCGCCGAGCTTGTGCGCGGCCCGGTTGGCCAGCAGCACCATCGCGAGGCTGAACAGGCCCTTGACCAGGCCGGCCGCCGCCGCGTAGGAGAAGTCGCCGCTGCGGATGCCGCGGAACCAGACGTACGTGTCGAGGACTTCGGAGACGCCGACGCCGACGGCGTCGCGCTGGAGCAGGATCTGCTCGAAGCCGACGGAGAGCGAGTCGCCGACCCGCAGCACCAGCAGCAGGGCGATCACCGGGCGCAGCGCGGGCAGCGTGACGTGCCACATGCGCCGCCAGCGGCCGGCGCCGTCGACGGCGGCGGCCTCGTACAGTTCCTCGGAGACGGAGCTGAGGGCGGCGAGGAAGACGATGACGCCCCAGCCGGCGTCCTTCCAGACGGACTGGGCGGTCAGGAGGTACTTGAACAGCCCCGGGTCGGTCATCAGGTCGAAGCCCTCGATGCCGTGGCTGCGCAGGAGTTGGGCGATCAGGCCGGCGCCGCCGAGCATCTGCTGGAAGACCGTGATGACGAGCACCCAGGAGAAGAAGTGCGGCAGGTAGAGGACGCTCTGCACGAGGGTGCGCAGGCGGCCGCTCATCACGCTGTTGAGCAGCAGGGCGAGGGCGATCGGCACGGGGAAGAACAGCAGCAGCTGGACGGCGGTGATGGAGAGGGTGTTGACGACCACCTCCCAGAACCGGGCGTCGGAGAAGACGGCGGCGAAGTTCTCGAAGCCGACGAAGGCGCTGCCGGTGATGCCGCCGCCGTACACGTCGTAGTCCTGGAACGCGACGACGTTGCCGATCAGCGGGATGTAGTTGAAGACGAGCAGCAGGCCGACGGCGGGCAGGGTCATCAGCAGCAGGGTGCGGTCGCGGCGCAGCCGCTGCAGGCGGGTGATGCCGCGCAGCGGCGGTGCGGGGGCGGCCGGCGGCGGGGCGGCCGGCGGTGCGGTCGGCGCGGCCTCCGGGTGTCCGGCGGCGGCTGGGGCCCTGCTGGTCATGATGGGTGCTCCGCCCTGGCCGCCGGTGCGATGCGCCACCGGTCGGCCGTAGTGCATGTGGTCGAGTGCGGTGTCAGTTGCCGGACTTGTCGAGGATGTCCTGGTAGAAGGCGCGGAGCTCGTCGCCGCCGTTGCTCTTCCAGTTGGCGACCGCGTCCTTGACGTCGGAGATCTTCTTGCGGTTGCGCACGACGTCCTTCTGCAGGTCGTCGAAGGGGGTGTAGAGCGACGCGTACTTGGTCGGCTCCTGGATCTGCATGGCGTGGAAGAGCGGCTTCTTGGCGAAGGCCATCATGCGGCCCATCCAGTTGGCGAAGTCCGTGGCGGCCTGCGGCTGGTCGGGCCAGGCGATGGTGGGCGCCGGGGAGGCGACGAACTCGTAGGAGGAGAGGACCTCCTTGGTGCCGAGCGCGGTCTGGACGGGGGCGCCGGAGGCGTCCTTGGTGTAGTGGACGCCCTCGACGCCGAACTTCTCCAGGAGGAACTCCTTGCTGCCGAACGGCGCGGCGGCGTAGTTCGCGACGGCGAGGAGCTCCTCGATCTTCTCGGCGGGCAGCTTGGCGGAGAGGAAGCTGAAGATGCCGGCGGGGGCGCCGATGTAGAGCTCCAGCTTGCCGCCGTCGTGGGCGAAGAAGTCCATCGGCTTGACGGAGAACTTCGGGTTGGCCTTGGCCTGCTCGTTCATCAGGCCGCGCATGACGTCGCCGTCGTTCATGATGAGCGACTGGCCGGAGGTGAAGCGGGTCTTGGCGTCGTTGGCCTTGCCGGCGACGGCGTCGGGGTGGACGCTGCCCTGCGCGTAGAGCTTCTGCGTCCAGGAGAGCGCCTCGATGTACTCGTCGGTCTCGACGAGGTGGACGAGCTTGCCGTCGACCTGCTTCCAGTAGCCGGGCATGGTGCCGGGCACGCAGTTGAAGAGGACCTGCGCGGTCCACCACATGTCTTCGCAGGCCCAGACCTTGGCGGCCGGGTCGGTGATCTCCTTGGCGAGCGCGAGGAACTCGTCGGCGGTCTTCGGGAGGGTGTAGCCCTTCTCCGCGAAGATGTCGGCCCGGTAGTAGGGGACCACGCCGCCGAGCGGGCGGTTGGGCATCGGCAGGCCGCGGAGCTTGCCGCCGAACATGCACATCTGCCAGGCGTCGGTGGGGATCGCGGCGAGGTTCGGGTACTTCTTGACCTTGTCGCCGGAGAGGTACGGGCCGAGGTCGGCCGCCTTGGCGTTGATGGCGTTGGGGATCTGGCCGGTGATGTTCCAGCCGGGCACGCAGAAGAGGTCGGGGATGGCGTCGCCCGCGAGGACGGCGCCGAGCTTGTCCTGGTAGGTGACGCCGTCCTGCAGCTGCCAGTTGATCTTGACGCCTATCGCCGCGTCCATCGCGGCGAAGTACTTGCTGCCCTTCTCCGGTGCGGCGCCCCAGAGCGGGGTGAAGAAGGTGTACGAGCCGCCCTTGCCGGGGGTGCCGTCGACGGAGGCCTTCAGCTCGGCGGGGAACTTCAGGAACGCCGGGGTGGAGCCGTTGGAGCCCGGGATGTCCGGGGTGACCAGGGTGGAGGCGGCGAACGCGGGGAGGGCGTTCTGCAGGGCGCTGCCGGTGGCGACACCGCCCTTGCTGCTGGAGCGGCCGGTGCCGGAGGAGCAGGCCGTCAGCAGGCTTCCGCCGGTGACCGCGGCGGCCGCGGCGACGGCGGTGCCGAGGAAGCGGCGGCGGGAGGCGTGGAGGGCGGAGCCGGCTCTGTCAGCGCTGGTCATGGTGGGTGGAGCCCTTCGTCGTACGGCAAGGGGGGCGGGGCGGGCCGGGCACGGCCGCGCCCGCCCGTCGGCCGGGGGTGGGTTGGGGACGACGGTGCGGGTGGTGCGCGGGGGTCGGCGCCCCGGCGGCGGGCCGGTCCTCCCGGCCGCACTGTCGAAGCGCTTCAACGTGGCGCCGAGGCTAGGCGAGCCGGAGCCGTCGCACAAGGGTTTGCACGAGCTTCACGGTTCGGTACTTGACGGCGACACACGGCGCGCGACCGCTTCGGGACAGTGACCTGCGGCGCCCACAGAGTGGCCTGGACCAGCGGCAACGCCGCGAGAGAGGGCTCTCCCGGCTCCGGGCGGCCGCTTGACAGCCTGCGGTATCACTGCGAACTTCGAAGCGCTTCGATCGACGACTCCCGAAGCGTCAGCTCCGCCCCCGTGCCGCACCGGAGGACCATCCATGCCCGACGCCCCTTACCGCGACGCCCGGCTGCCCGCCCGCCGGCGGGCCGAGGACCTCCTTGCGCGCCTCGGCACCGACGAGAAGATCGCCCTGCTGCACCAGCACGCGCCCGCCCTCCCCCGGCTCGGCCTGGCCGCCCACACCACCGGCACCGAGGCCCTGCACGGCGTCTCCTGGCTGGGCCCGGCCACCTCGTACCCGCAGGCCGTCGGCCTCGGCGCCACCTGGGACCGCGCGCTGGTGCGCCGGGTCGGCGAGGCCGTCTCCACCGAGGTCCGCGCCTTCCACGAACGCCCCGCCGCCCCCGGCCGCGCCCCGATCGGCCTCAACGTGTGGGCGCCCGTGGTCAACCCGCTGCGCCACCCGCTGTGGGGCCGCAACGAGGAGGGCTACGCCGAGGACCCGCTGCTGACCGCCGAACTCGCCGTCGCCTACAGCCACGGCCTGCGCGGCGACCACCCCGTCTACTGGCGCACCGCCCCCACCCTCAAGCACTTCCTCGGCTACAACAACGAGGACGACCGCACCTCCACCTCCAGCGACCTGCGCCCCCGCGTCCTGCACGAGTACGAGCTGCCCTGCTACCGCGGCCCGGTCGAGGCCGGCGCGGTGGCGGCCGTCATGCCCTCGTACAACGTCGTCAACGGGCGGCCCGCACACGTCTCCCCGTACATCAAGGACGAGCTGCGGCGGTGGAAGCACGGCGCCGACCTGGTGGTCTGCAGCGACGCCGAGGCGCCGTCCAACCTCGTCGCCGCCCAGCGGTACTTCGACGACCACGCCGAGGGCCACGGCGCCGCCCTGCAGGCCGGCGTCGACAGCTTCACCGACCACGGCACCGACTCCCCCGTCACGATCGCCCGGCTCACCGAGGCCCTGGAGCGCGGCCTCGTCACCGAGGCGGAGATCGACGCCGCCGTGCTGCGCCAGCTGCTGATGCGCATCAACACCGGCGAACTCGACCCGGAGCTCGACCCGTACGCCGGAACCGGCCAGGACGTCGTCGGCTGCGACGCCCACCGCGACCTCGCCCGGCAGGCCGCCCGGCAGGCCGTCGTGCTGCTCCGCAACACCGACGGGCTGCTGCCGCTGCCCGCCGCGGGCACCGTCGCGGTGCTCGGCCCGCTCGGCGACGACGTGCTGCGCGACTGGTACAGCGGCTCGCTGCTCCACCGCACCACCCTGCTGGACGCGCTGCGCGAGCGGCTCGGCGCCGACCGCGTCACCTACACCGACGGCCTCGACCGGATCGCGCTGCGCTCCACCTCGACCGGCGGCTACCTCACCGCGGGCCCGGACGGCTCGCTCGCCGCGACCGGCCACCAGGCCGGCCCCGCCGAGAGCTTCGCCGTGCAGGACTGGGGCCACGGCGTCAGCACCCTCCAGGCGCACGACGGCCGCTACCTCACCAAGGACGGCTACGGCGTGCTCACCGCCACCGCCGACCACCCCGACGAGTGGGTCGTGCAGGAGACGTTCCGGCTGGAGCGCGGCGAGGACGGCCGGGTGCGCATCCAGCACCTCGGCACCGGCCACTGGGTCGCCGTCGCGGCCGGCAGCGGCGCGCTCACCACGTACGCGTCCGCCCGCGCGCAGGCGGAGCCGTTCGCCGTCCGCACCGTCTCGGCCGGCGCCGAGCAGGCCGCCCGGCTCGCCGCCGGGGCCGACGCGGTGGTCGTCGTCGTCGGCAACGACCCGCACATCAACGGCCGCGAGACCGAGGACCGCATCGACCTGCACCTGCCGCCGCAGCAGGAGGAGATCCTGCGCGCCGCCCGCGCCGCCAACCCGCGCACCGTGCTCGCCGTGGTCAGCAGCTACCCGTACGCCGTCGACTGGGCGGACGCCGAGGTGCCCGCCGTGCTGTGGACGGCGCACGGCGGGCAGGAGGGCGGCCGCGCCCTCGCCGACGTGCTGCTCGGCGACCACTCCCCCGCCGGACGCCTGCCGCAGACGTGGTACCGCGCCGGGCAGCGCCTGCCCGGCCTGCTCGACTACGACATCATCACCGCCCGCACCACCTACCTCTACCTGGACGACGAACCGCTCTACCCCTTCGGCCACGGCCTCTCCTACACGGAGTTCCGCTACGGCCCGCTGAGCGCGCGGATCGACGGCGGGCACGCCACCGCCTCGCTGACGGTCGCCAACACCGGCGCCCGCGCGGGCGCCGAGGTCGTGCAGCTCTACTCGCGCACCCCGGACGCACCCGTCGCCACACCGCTGCGCCGCCTCCAGGGCTTCGAGCGGATCGAGCTCGCCGCCGGGGAGGAGCGGGAGGTCTCCTTCCGCGTGCCGCTGGCCGCCCTCGGCCGGTACGACGCCGCGCACGGCCGTTGGACGGTCGACCCGGGCCGGTGCACGCTGGCCGCCGGCGCCTCCAGCACCGACCTGCGCAGCACCGCCGAGCTCACCCTCGACGGGCCCGCGCCGCAGCCCCGGCCGGGCCTCGGCACCCCGCTCGTGGCCCGCGACTTCGACGAGGCCACCGGGGTGCGCATCGTCGACCGCACCCGGGAGAGCGGCGAGGCCGTCGAGGCGGGCGCCGACGGCCCGGGCCGGCTCGCCTTCCACGCCGTCGACCTCGGCGGCGGCGCCACCGCGGCCGTGCTCGGCGTCTCGCGGACCGTCCCCGGCCCGGCCGTGGTGGAACTCCACCTGGGCGGCGCGGTCACCCGGATCGAGGTGCCGTCGACCGGCGGCCGCTACGCGTGGACGACCGCCGGCGCGGAGCTCGCCGCCCCGGTCAAGGGCGTCCACGACCTGCACGTGGTGCTGCGCGGGGCGGTCCGCCTCGACGGGATCGCCTTCACCGGCTGACACCGCGGACGCCCGGCCCGCCGCCCGTGCGCCGGGGCGGGCCGGGCGCCCGCGGCCGCGCACGGCGCGTTGCCGGAACGCGCACGGTTCGTGCAAGGACACCACGGCCGGCCTCCCCGGGCGGCAGGATCGGTGCTCATGACCACCAGGATCCTGATCCACACCCGCAACCTCGTCTTCCCGCACGTCTCCGTCACCGACGGCGTCCGTGCCCTGCGGGAACTCGGCGCGGACCACGGCTTCTCCGTCGACACCACCGACGAGCCCGGCGAGTTCCGCCCGGGGTCGCTGCGCCGGTACGCGGCCGTGGTGTTCCTCTCCACCGGCGGCGAGGTGCTCGACGAGGCGGGCCGCGACGCACTGCAGGCCCATCTCACCGCCGGCCACGGCTGGATGGGCGTGCACTGCGCGGCCGGCACCGAACTCGACTGGCCCTGGTACGAGGGACTGGTCGGCGCCCGCTTCGACAGCCACCCGCCGATCCAGACCGCCACCGTCACCACCGCCGACCCCGACCACCCCGCCACGGAGCACCTGCCGCCCGCGTGGACCTGGACGGACGAGTGGTACAACTTCCGCGCCGACCCGCGCGACCGGGGCGCGCGGGTGCTGCTCACCGTCGACGAAGCCGGGTACGAGGGCGGCACGATGGGCGGGGACCACCCGCTCGCGTGGGCGGGCGAGCACGACGGCGCGCCCACCTTCTACACCTCGCTGGGCCATGCCCCGGAGGCGTACGAGGACGCGGCGTTCCGCCGCCACCTGCTGGGCGGCGTCCGGCATGCGCTCGGCGACATGTGAGACATGCCCGATTCGCCCGATTTCCTGTGAGAGGCTGACGGCAGATCCGAGCCCCGAGGAGCAGCCCCGATGTACGCAATCAAGAGCCCGCTGCCCGATGCCGCCCGCACCCTCGTCGGCGAGGCCCTGCAGGGCGCCCTGGTCGACCTCGTCGACCTGTCGCTCGTCGCCAAGCAGCTGCACTGGAACGTGGTCGGCCCGCGCTTCCGCTCCATCCACCTGCAGCTGGACGAGATCGTCGCGCTGGCCCGCCTGCACGCCGACACCGTCGCCGAACGGGCCGCCGCCATCGGCGTCTCCCCCGACGGCCGCGCCCGCACCGTGGCCGAGAACAGCGGCATCCGGCCGCCCGAGGGAGGCCAGATCGCCGACACCGACACCGTCGCCACCCTGGTCGACGCCCTCGGCGCCACCGTCACCCGGATGCGCGCCCGGATCGACGCCACCGGCGACCCCGACCCGGTCAGCCAGGACATCCTGATCGGCCTCACCGCCGACCTGGAGAAGTACGCGTGGATGGCCCAGGCCGAGCACAGCGGCTGACACGCCCCGGGGCCGCCGCCGCACCCGACCGGGACGGCGGCGGCCCCGCACCATCTCGCCCGGCGACCGCCCGCCCTACAACTCCTCGCCCTACAACTCCTCGCCCGGCAGCGCCGCGTACGCCGCCCGCAGCGCCGCCACCACCGGGTGCGCCACCGGCAGCCGGACGGCGTCGACCGCCGCCACCGCCCGCACCCCGGCCGCCGCGTTCGTCGCGAACGCCGCCTCGAAGCCGGCCGCGCCCCGCACCGCCTCCGACCGCCACGGGTGCAGGCCCTGCAGCAGCTCCATCGTGGTGCCGCGCAGCTGCTCCGCCGCCGGCCACACCACCTCGCCGCCGCGGACGAAGCCGATGTTCCACGTGCCGCCCTCGGAGACCGCCCCCGCCCCGTCGGTGAACAGCACGTCGTCGAAGCCCGCCGCCTGCGCCGCCCGCCGCTCGCGCAGCGCCCCGAACAGCCCGACGCCCTTCACCTGCGGCGCGTCCCGCTCGTACCGTGCGGTGCGCACCCGCAGCGGCGGCAGGTCGACCGGCCCCGCCGCACGCGTCGTCACCAGCACGCGCGGGTGCGCCTCCGCGCCGATCCGGCCGATGTCGAGCGCCGGGTCGTAGACCGTCACCCGCACCACCACGGCACCCCCGGCGGGCACCGCCCGGCGCGCGTAGCCACGGACCCGCTCCACGTCGAGGTCGGTGCCGAACAGCGCGCGGCAGTCGCGGGCCAGCCGGGCGAGATGCAGGTGCAGGCCCCTGACGCGGCCGTCCTCGACGCGCACGGTCGTGAAATGGCCGTAGTTGGTCAGGGCCAGCGTCTGAAGCTCCGCCAGGGTGACCGGCCGTCCGTCGAGTTCCGCCATGGGGCCCAGCATCGCAGACCACCGCGATAGCATCCGCTCGGCCCGCGCGGGGCCACGAACGGCGGGGGAGCACATGACGGCGATCGCGGTGACCGGCCACCTGGACCTCACCGAGGAGACCCTGCCCCTCGTCCGCGCCGCCCTCCGCGCACTGCTCGCCCCGCACCGCCGCGACGGCCTCACCGGCCTCTCCTGTCTCGCCCCCGGCGCCGACACGCTCTTCGCCGAGGCGGTGCTCGCCGCGGGCGGCCGGCTCGTCGCCGTGCTGCCCAGCGCCCGGTACCCGTGGCGGCTGACGGAACCGCAGCGCGCCGACTTCGAGCGGCTGGCCGCGGCGGCCGACGAGACGGTCACCCTGGCGTACCCGGAGCCGGGCCCTGTCGCGTACCGGGCGGCCAACGCCGAACTCCTGCGCCGCGCCGACCTGCTGGTCGCCGTCTGGGACGGCTGCGAGGGCCGCGGCCCCGGCGGCACCGCCGACATGGTCGCCGTCGCCCGGCGGGCCGGCGTGCCGGTCGAGGTGGTGTGGCCGGACGGCGCCGCCCGCGCGACGGCCCCGGTCTGACCCGCGGGCCGGGCGACCCGCCGCGGCACCGGCCCGGCCCGGGGGTTCAGCCCGGCAGACCGTCGCGGGACCAGCCCGGCCGGCCGCGACGGGTTCAGCCCGGCAGACCGTCGCGGACGCGGCGGGAGACCGTGAACTCCTGGAGGTCGAGCACGCCCGGTGCGGGCACCACACCCGGTCCGCCCGCCTTCACCCAGCCGACCACGTCGTCGATCATGTCGTCGGCCAGCACCCAGCCGAGCCAGACGGGGCGTCCGCCCGCCCGCCGGCCCTCCGCCGACGGGCTGACCACGACGACGTTGGAGTGGCCGCAGGCGTCCAGGCAGTCGACGGCCCGCACCGTGCCCGCCTCGCCGACACCCTCGCGCAGCCGCGCCAGCTGGCCCCCGTGGTCGACGCCCGGGTGCTTGGCCGACGTGCCGCAGCAGCAGCCCCGGCAGACGGTGACGGTGACCGGCGCGGGGGCGGCGGGCGCCTGGTTGCGGGGACGTCGGGCCATCGGGTTCCCTCCCTGGTGGCCGCGGTCGCGCGACCCGCCCGGCGGTGCCGGTGCGCGCGCGGCGGGGCCGTACGGACGGCGCCGCCCGTGCGGCCGGCGCCCCGGCAGATTCTGCCGCAGGCCGCCCTCCGCTCCGCGCGCGGCCCCGGGCGGGCGTGCTTATGGTGAGGGCACGATCACCCTCCGCGCCCGCACCCGGCCCGTCCGGGCAGGCGGGGGCGGCGGATCACCGAGAGGACGCACCCGTGACCACAGCCCGTGACATCATGCACGCCGGCGCCCAGTGCATCGACGCCGACCAGAGCCTGATGGCCGCCGCGAAGATGATGCGCGACCTCGACGTCGGCGCGCTGCCGATCTGCGGCCCCGACAAGCAGCTCAAGGGCATCATCACCGACCGCGACATCGTGCTGAAGTGTCTGGCGGTCGGCATGGACCCGGCCACCATGAAGGCCATGGACCTCGCCGGCCACCTGCACTGCGTCAAGGCCGAGGACGACATGGAGACGGTGCTGAAGAAGATGGAGCAGCACCAGATCCGCCGGATGCCGGTCATCCAGGACGGCAAGCTCGTCGGCATGATCAGCGAGGCCGACCTGGCCAGCGGCCACCGCGACGGGCAGCGCCTGACGGACCGCCAGATCATCGAGTTCATGGACAGCATCTACGTGAGCCGCTGACGCCGCGGCGGACGGCGCCGGCCCCCTCGGGGGGTCGGCGCCGTCCGTGCGTGCGTCCCGGCCACGGGGACGCGGGCGGGCCGGTCAGGCGCCGGCCGCCAGTTGCCCCGCCAGGAAGGCCACCGAGGCGTCGACCAGACCGGGCACGTCCGGGTAGCCGGTGAAGCAGTGCCCGGCGCCGTCGACCGGCAGGTACGTCGAGGGCACGCCCGCCTCCGCCAGCAGGGCGTGCAGGCGCGTGCTGTGCACGGCCGGCACCAGGTCGTCGGCCGTCCCGTGGAGCAGCAGGAACGGCGGCGCGCCCGCCGACACGTGCGTGACGGGGCTCGCCTGCGCGGCCGCCTCCGGCAGGAGCGCGGGCGCCCCGCCGATCAGGCGGCCCTCGGGCCCGTCGGGGCTGTCGGGGTGCATCACGGACAGGTCGGTCGGCGCGTACCACAGCACGGCGGCCGAGACGCCCCCGTCGGTGAGCGCGGCCAGCCCCGCCAGGGTGCCGCCCGCCGACTCGCCCCAGACCCCGAGCCGCCCGGCGTCCAGGCCCAGGGCCGCGCCGTACGTGCGCAGGTGGGCGAGGGCCGACCGCACGTCGTCGAGCTGGGCGGGGAACCGCGCCTCGCCGGAGAGCCGGTAGTCGATCGTCGCCACGGCGAGGCCGGCCGCGGTGAGGGCGTCGAACAGCGAACCGGGCGCCAGGGTGTCGGGCAGGTAGCGCCGGTCGCCGGCCCAGAACGCCCCGCCGTGCATCCACACCACGACCGGCACCGGGCCCGCGGCCGCCGGCACGTGCAGGTCGAGCAGGAGCGGGCGGTGGCCCTGGCGGAGGGCGTACGTGACGCCCTCGTACAGCGTGGTGCCGGTGGCCGTGGTCCGCGGGGCGACCGGGGGCAGGTGTGCGTCCATGACGGGCGATCATAGGGCCGCCGCGGCACTGCCCGTGGCGGGGTGCTCCCGGCCGGACGGGCGGCCGCGGGCGGCCCGTACGGTCGGGCGGCGGCGGCCCGTTCGGTCAGGCGGTGGCCTCCGCGGCGGCCCGGCCGGCGGCGCGGCCGGAGAAGAGGCAGCCGCCGAGGAAGGTCCCCTCCAGCGCGCGGTAGCCGTGCACACCGCCGCCGCCGAAGCCCGCGGCCTCGCCGGCCGCGTACAGCCCGTCGAGCACCGAGCCGTCGGCGCGCAGCACGCGGGAGGCGAGGTCGGTCTCCAGGCCGCCGAGCGACTTGCGGGTGAGGATGTTGAGGCGGACGGCGATGAGCGGGCCGGCCTTGGGGTCGAGCAGGCGGTGCGGGGAGGCGGTGCGGATGAGCTTGTCGCCGAGGTAGCGGCGGGCCCCGTGCACGGCGGTGACCTGGAGGTCCTTGGAGAACGGGTTGGCCATCTCGCGGTCGCGGGCCTCGATCTCGCGGCGCAGCTCGGCGACGTCGACGAGGGCCTCGGGGGTCTTCGCGTTCATGCCGCGGACGAGTTCGTCGAGGCTGTCGGCGACCACGAAGTCGGCGCCGTGCTTCTTGAACGCCTCGACCGGACCGGTGGCGCCCGGCAGGGCGCGGCCGAGCACGCCCTTGACGGACTTTCCGGTGAGGTCGGGGTTCTGCTCGGAGCCGGAGAGGGCGAACTCCTTCTCGATGATCTTCTGGGTGAGGACGAACCAGGTGTGGTCGTAGCCGGTGGTCATGATGTGTTCGAGGGTGCCGAGGGTGTCGAAGCCGGGGAACAGCGGCACGGGCAGGCGGTGGCCGCGGGCGTCCAGCCAGAGCGAGGACGGGCCGGGCAGGATCCGGATGCCGTGCATCGGCCAGATCGGGTCCCAGTTCTCGATGCCCTCGGTGTAGTGCCACATGCGGTCGCCGTTGATGAGGTGGCCGCCGGCGTCGCCGGCGATGCCGAGCATCAGGCCGTCGACGTGTGCGGGCACGCCCGAGAGCATGCGCTCGGGCGGGGTGCCCAGGCGGGCGGGCCAGGCCTTGCGGACGAGGTCGTGGTTGCCGCCGATGCCGCCGGAGGCGACGATCACGGCCTGGGCGCGGAGCTCGAAGGTGCCGGCCACCTCGCGGGAGCTGGACTCGCCGCGCCGCACCGTGCTGGGCGCCAGGATCTCGCCGCTGACGGTGTCGAGGGTGCCTCCGGTGGAGGAGAGGGCGGTCACGCGGTGCCGGAAGCGGAAGTCGACGAGCCCCTTGCCCGCCGCGGCCTTCACCCGGCGGGCGAACGGCTCGACCAGGCCGGGGCCGGTGCCCCAGGTGATGTGGAAGCGCGGCACCGAGTTGCCGGGGCCGGTGGCGGTGAGCCCGCCGCGCTCGGCCCAGCCGACGACGGGGAAGAAGCGCACGCCGCGCTCGTGCAGCCAGGCGCGCTTCTCGCCGGCCGCGAAGTCGACGTACGCCTCCGCCCAGCGGCGCGGCCAGGCGTCCTCGGGGCGGTCGAAGCCGGCGGTGCCGAGCCAGTCCTGCCAGGCGAGGTCGCGGGAGTCGCGGATGCGCATGCGGCGCTGCTCCGGCGAGTCGATCAGGAAGAGGCCGCCGAACGACCAGTGCGCCTGGCCGCCGAGCGAGGCCGCGGGTTCCTGGTCGAGGAGGATCACGCGGCGTCCGGCCTCGGCCAGTTCGGCGGTGGCGACCAGGCCCGCGAGCCCGGCTCCGATCACGATCACGTCGGCGTCGAGTGCCATCCGGGCGGTCCTCCAGGCGGGTACGGGCGGTGCTGGGTGCGAGCGGTGACCTGAATGGTGCGCCCTGGCGGCGCGCCGGTCAACCGGCCGGTAACTTGCCCGGCCGGGAATTCCGCTCCACCGGGTAGTGGAAATGCCTTGCGCTTCACCATGGAGCGTAATTCCCAAGCGGACTGACGGAATGTCGGACACGAATTCGCGGTGCCGGATATCTGGACAGTCCCGTTAACCTGCCAGTAACTTACCGGCGGGTAGATGTTCGGCCCACCCCACCCTGTTTCTCTCCCCCCAGGAGGAACCGTGTTCGGCCATGCCCTGAAGCGTTCGTCCGGCCTGGCGGCCGCCGCCCTGACCGCCGTCCTCGCGGCTCTCGTCGGCGCCCCCGCCGCCTCCGCCTCCCCCACCGCCGGCGACTACGTCGCACTCGGCGACTCCTACGCCTCCGGCGCCGGCGTCCCCGCCCAGTACGCCGGACTCTGCCTGCGCTCGCAGCGCAACTACGGCCACCTCGTCGCCACCGCCCTCGGCAGCAGCAGCTACCGCGACGCCACCTGCGCCGCCGCGAAGACCTCCGACCTGACCGAGGCGCAGTACGACGCCTTCCTCCGCGTCAACGACCCCCAGCTCGACTCCGTCTCCGCCGGCACCGACCTCGTGACCCTCGGCATCGGCGGCAACGAACTCGGCACCTCCGACCTCGGCATCGGCGACGTCATCGCCACCTGCATCGCCGGAGCGGTCGTCAACCCCTTCGGCACCCCGTGCAAGGACGTGTACGCCCACGGGCACTGGGATTTCTCCAGCTGGTCCTGGAAGTACGGGGAGGACACCCTCCGCACGCGCGTCGACGCCGCCGCGCCCCGGATCGCCGCCGCCCTGGAGAAGATCCACGCCAAGGCCCCGGGCGCGACGGTCCTCCTCGTCGGCTACCCGTCCGTCCTGCCCGACGACGCCCGCGCCTGCATCGGCCGCCAGCCGATCACCACCGGCGACGTCGACTACCTCCGCGGCGTCCTCGACCGGCTGAACGGCATGCTCGCCGCCACCGCCGCCGCCCACCACGCCACCTACGTCGACACCCTCACCCCCACCCGCGGCCATGACGTCTGCTCCGGCGCCCGCTGGATCGAGGGCGCCCTGCCGGGCTCCCCCGCCGTCCCGTTCCACCCCAACGCCACGGGCGAACGCGTCATGGCGGACGCCGTGCTGGCGGCCCTCGGCCGCTGACCCGCCCGGCCGTACGGGGAACCCCCGCCGGGGATCGGGAGTTCCCCGTACGGCCGCCTCCGCCCACCTGCCCGGGAGCACCGCTGTGACCACCGTCCACCACCGCTTCGTCGAGTCGGCGAGCGGCCTGCGGATGCACGTCGCCGAAGCCGGCGAGGGCCCGCTCGTCCTGCTCCTGCACGGCTTCCCGGAGAGCTGGTACTCCTGGCGCCACCAGCTGATCGCGCTCGCCGAGGCCGGCTACCACGCCGTCGCCCCCGACCAGCGCGGGTACGGCCGCACCGGCGGCCCCGACGCCGTCGAGCAGTACACCCTCCACCACCTCGCCGGGGACGCCCTCGGCCTGATCCCCGCCCTCGGGCACCGGCAGGCCGCCGTCGTCGGCCACGACTGGGGCGCGCCCGTCGCCTGGCACACGGCACTCGTCCGCCCGGACGCCGTCCGCGCGGTCGCCGGGCTCTCCGTGCCGCCCTTCCCGCGCGGCGCCGCACCCGCCACCGAGGTCTTCCGCCGGCTCCCCGGCGGCACCCACTACATGCTCTGGTTCCAGCAGGTCGGCCCGCCCGAGGCCGAACTCGCACGCGACCCCGGCACGACCTTCCGCAGGCTCCTCGCGGGCCGGGCCGCACTCGCCCCCGGCGGCCTGCCGATGGTGCCCGAGGGCGGCGGCTTCCTCGACCTCTTCGAGGCCCCGGCCGACCTGCCCGGCTGGCTCACCGAGGACGACCTCGCCTTCTTCGCCGCCGAGTTCGCCGAGCACGGGTTCCACCGGCCGCTGCACTGGTACCGCAACCTCGACCGCAACTGGGAGCTCGGCTCCCCCTGGCAGACCGCCGTCATCCGGCCGCCCGCCCTCTACATCGCGGGCGAACGCGACCTGGTCGTCGCCAACCCCGCCACCCGCCAGGGCATCGCCGGCCTCACCTCGTACGTGCCGCAGCTGCGCGCCCCGGTCTGGCTGCCCGGCTGCGGCCACTGGACCCAGCAGGAGAAACCCGCCGAGGTCAACGCCGCCCTGCTCGCCTTCCTCGCGAGCCTGGACTGACTCCGGGCCACGGCCCGACGCCACGCCCCACGCCCGACGCCCGGGACGGGACGGGGGAAGCAGGACGCCCCGTCACCGCGGGGCGGTGACGAGGCGTCGGGCGTCGCACGGTGGGCGCCCGAGCCTCACTCCGGGGCTGCCACCGGCTGCAGCCGGGCGGCCTGCGGTCCGGCCGGGTGCCCGTCCGCCGGGGCCGGGGCGCGGCGCACCAGGGCGAGCACGAGCAGGCCGGCCGCGAGACCGGTGAGCCCGGCGGCCAGGTAGACCCGGTCGAGGGCGTCCGCGAAGGCCGCGTGCCGGTCGGGACCGGCACCCGCCTGCCGCAGGCCGGCCTGGAAGACCGAGCCGAGCACGGCGATGCCCAGCGCGTACCCCAGCTGGCGGCCGGTGTTGACGGCGCCGCTCGCCATGCCGGCGCGCTCCCGCGGGACGGCGGCGAGGGCGGTGGAGATGAGCGTCGGCGTCGACAGGCCCACCCCCACGCCCACCACCAGCATGCCGGGCAGCAGGGCCGTCCAGGAGGAGCCCGCGGACACCAGGCGCAGCAGCAGGGTGCCCGTGCCGATGAGCAGCAGGCCCACCCCGATGGGCAGTTGCGGGGCGGCCCGGTCGAAGACCTTGCCGCTGACCGGCGCGACGACGAACGCGGCGACTGCCAGCGGGCAGACCGCCAGGCCCGCCGAGAGCGGGCCGAGGCCGACGACCTGCTGCAGCCAGATGGAGGTGTAGGTGAGCTGGGCGAACGCGCCGGCGGTCAGCAGCAGACCGCCGAGGGTGAGGCCGAGGAAGGTGCGGTTGCGCAGCAGCGAGAGGTCCAGCAGTGGCCGGGCGGTGCGGAGTTCGACGGCGGCGAAGACGGCCAGCGCCAGCACGGCCAGCAGGACCGGGCCGAGCACCCGGGCACTGCCCCAGCCGTGCTCGCCGCTCTCGATGAGCCCGTAGGTGAGGGCGGCGGCGAAGACGGTGAAGGCGGCCGCGCCCGGCAGGTCGAGGCGGCCACGGGCCTGCGGCGGGGCGGCGTGCAGACGGCCCAGGGTGAGCGCGACGGCCACCGCGGCCACGGGCACGTTGACCACGAAGATGGAACGCCAGCCGAACCAGTCGGTGAGCAGGCCGCCGAGCACCGGGCCGACGGCGGCCGCGGCCCCGTTGACGGCGCCCCAGACGCCGAAGGCCGTACCGCGGTCGCGCCCCTGGTAGGCGCCGGCGATCAGCGCGGTGGTGGACGTCATCATCGCGGCGCCGCCGATGCCCTGGACGGCGCGGGCGGCGATCAGGGTGCCCGCGTTCGGGGCGAGGCCGCAGGCCAGCGAGGCCACCGCGAACACGACGAGGCCGACGAGGTAGAGCCGCCGGTGGCCGAGCCGGTCGCCGAGCGAGCCGAACGCCATGAGCAGGGCGGCCAGCACGAGGGCGTAGACGTCGACCACCCACTGCAGGGCGGTGAAGGAGGAGTGGAGGTCGGCGGACATCGGCGGCAGCGCGACGTTCACGATGCTGACGTCGACCAGCAGCATGAACGCGCCCAGGCAGACGGCCGCCAGGGGGATCCATTTGCGCACGGTGGGCTCCGGTGGGAGGGGAAGAGGGAACTCCCGTACTCTGGCCGCCTGCGGCCCGATGTCCCAGCCAACCCGCCCGTTCCGGCGTAATCCGACATCGGTTACCGTGGAACGATGGAATCCGACACCCTCGACCTCCTCGACCAGCAGCTGGTGCACGCGCTGCAGCTGAACGCCCGGGCTCCGTTCAGCCGGATCGCGGAGGTGCTGGGCGTCTCCGACCAGACGGTGGCCCGCCGGTTCACCCGGCTCCGCGGCGAACGGCGCCTCCGGGTGCTCGGGCTGACCGACCCCGAGGCCCTCGGCGAGACCCGGTGGCTGGTGCGCGTGCGCTGCACGCCGGACGCCTCCGCCGCGGTCGCCGAGGCCCTGACCCGCCGGGAGGACACCACCTGGGTCAGCCTCACCTCCGGCGGCACCGAGATCAGTTGCATGACCCGCTCGCACCCCGAGGCGGACGAGCACAGCCTGCTGCTGCAACGGCTGCCCCGCACCCCGAGCGTGGTCGGGGTGACCGCGCACTGCGTGATCCACACCTTCTTCGGCGGCGAGCTGAGCATGGTCACGAAGTACGGCGCGCTCGACGCCGGGCAGGTCACGGCACTGCGACTGCCGCGCCCCGGCCGGCCGACCGGGCCCGTACCGGTGCTCGACGACGCCGACCGGCGGCTGCTCGACGTGCTGGCGGTGGACGGCCGGGCCGGACTCGCCGAACTCGCCGCCGCCACCGGCTGGTCGCAGAGCACGGTGCGCCGCCGGATGGACGAGCTGACGGACCGGGGGGTGCTCTACTTCGACCTCGACTCGGACTGGCGGATGTTCGGCATCCGCACCTGCACGATGCTCTGGCTCTCCGTCGACCCCAGCCGTCTCGCCGCGACGGGCGCGGCACTCGCCGAGCACCACGAGGTGGCGTACGCCTGCGCCACCACCGGGCCGACCAACCTGCACGCGGTGGTGCTGACCACGGACGTCCGGGCGCTGTACACCTACCTCACCGAGCGGATCGCCGCGCTGCCCGGCATCGGGCGGATGGAGAGCGCACCGATCATGCGGAACATCAAGGGCCCGGGGCCGCTCCCGACCGTCCCGCAGGCCGGCCGTCGGCGGTGACCGGCCGCCCGCACAGGACGGCGGCGGGGCGCGCCCGGGGGTCTCCCGGGTGCGCCCCGCCGCCTGGTGCCGGGTCGGGGTCCGGTGTGTCGGACCACCGCC
The DNA here is from genome assembly GCF_045040525.1 of Kitasatospora sp. NBC_01539. Classification (NCBI taxonomy): domain Bacteria; kingdom Bacillati; phylum Actinomycetota; class Actinomycetes; order Kitasatosporales; family Streptomycetaceae; genus Kitasatospora; species Kitasatospora sp. NBC_01539. Next base: position 6,541,763 of record NZ_CP109390.1, on the reverse strand, counting down.
GCCGTCAGGGCTTGATGCGGACGATCTGCGGGTCGTGGTCGCTCGCCTGGGTGGCGAACTCGGCGTTGATGTGCACGACGTCGTACTCGACGTGCTGGCGCTTCAGGCCGGGGCTGACCAGGATGTGGTCCAGCACCTGGGAGTTGCCCTGGTAGACGTACGAGTACCGCTCCTTGGCGGGGAGTTCGTTCACCAGGTCGCGCAGCACGCCGCCCTGGGTGAGCGTGGTCAGCGCCGGGGAGAACTGGTAGTCGTTGAAGTCGCCGAGCGAGACCACCCGGGCGTTCGGGTCGGCGGCGAGGAGCTCGGCCACGAACGCCTGCTCCAGGACGGCCTGCTTGGTGCGCTGCACCTCGGAGCTGCGGGTCGGGGCCTGGAAGCGGCTGTCGATGCCCTGGTCGCCGCCCTTGCTGTTGAAGTGGTTGGCGATGACGAAGATCGGCTTGCCCTTGAAGGAGAACTGCCCGACCAGCGGCTTGCGGCTGCTCGTCCACGCCTCGTCGGCGGGCGCGATGCGGCCCGGGGAGGCCGTCAGCGCGGTGTGCTTGCCGGTGCCGGTCACGCCGACGGCGGTGGTGGCGTCGCCGCCCGCGATGTCGGTGAAGGAGATCCGGTCGGGGTTGAAGAGGAAGACCTGGCGGATGTTGCCGCCGGGCTCGCCGCCGTCCTTTCCGTCGACCGGGTCGATGGAGCGCCAGTCGTACGCGGGGCCGCCCGCGGCCCTGATGGCGGCGACGAACTTGGCGACGGTCGCGGAGGCGCCGACCGTGCCGTCGCTGACGGCGCCGTTGTCGTCCTGGATCTCCTCCAGGGCGACGACGTCGGGCGAGCGGAGGTTGGTGACGATGCCCTGCGCGAGCTGGGCGAACTTCTCGTCGGGGTCGGACGGGTCGAGGTTCTCCACGTTGTACGTGGCGATGGTCGCCTCGCTCGGCTGGGCGCGCTCGGTGACCTCGCGCTTCAGGCCGTTGTCCCGGAGGGTGCCGACGGTGCTCGCGGCGATGGTGTAGCCGCCGAACTGGTTGTAGTCGAGCGGGCCCGCGGTGGTGCCGTTCAGCCTGTCGCCGACGTTCGCGACCGGGAAGGCCTGCTCGGCGGCGGGGATCAGCGACTGGACCATCAGGCGGCCCGCGTTGGGCTTGTCGTAACCGAGGTAGACGACGCCGCCGCGGCGGGTGTCCGGGTCCTGGCAGTCGACGTCGACCCACAGCTCGTTGTACTGGTCGGTGGCCTGCACGACGCGCGCGTCGGCGATCTCGACCCGCATGCCCTCCAGCGACTCGTAGAGGTCGAGCGCGTACGCGGCGGGCTGGAGCGCGAGGCCCTCGATCGTGGCGCCGGCCGCGTCCGGCGCGTACGCGGCCGGGATGCTGCCGCTGTCGAGGCGCACGGCGGCGGGCAGCGGGTTGCCGGCGGAGACGACGGTGGTCTTCGGGGCGCTGAGCTCGGTGACGGACTGGCTGCCGCCGGTGAACGACGGGTAGTACTCGGTGACCTTGGCGGTGACGAGCACGGAGTCGCCGACCTGCACGGTGGGGGCGGCGCTGCCGGTGTAGACGAAGACGGCCTCGCTGGTGGCGGGGTCGGTGTCGGGGGTGGCGTCCTGGATCCAGAAGCCCTTGGAGCCGTTGGTGCGCACGCCGGTGACGATGCCGGGGATGCCGGCGATGGTGCTGCCGGACTTCGGCGATATGCGGGTGCCGCCCTGGATGTCGTGGATGCGGACGGTGCCCGGCTCGGTCGGGCCGGGGGTGCCGGTGTCGCCCTCGGCGGCCTCGCCCTTGCCGTTGACCGGGCTGGGGGCGCCGGCCACCAGGTCGGCGGCGTTGTCGTCGGTGTCGGCGAGGCCGGCGGCGCGGGCGACGGAGGTGGTGTTGCCGGTGCCGGCGACGGACGCGCTGCCCTCGTGGACGACGGCGGTGCCGAAGCCGACCAGGTCGCGGATGCGGGTGTCGGCGGCGCAGTCGGCGGCGGTCTTGCAGGTCAGCGGCGCGGTGCCCTGGACGAGCGCGACGGTGCCGGAGGTCGCGGAGAGCGCGAGGGTGCCGGTGGCGTCCGGCGTCGGCAGGGCGACGGTGCCGCCGGTGCCGGCGGCCTCGGCGATCAGGAAGCGGCCGCCGGGCGCGACGGAGCCGCTCAGCACGGTGACGCCCCAGGTGGAGGTCGCGCCGGGGCTCGCGGAGATGTACTGCACGCTGAAGCCGTCGAGGCCGAACGCGGCGCCGCCCTTGTTGGCGAGCTCGATGAAGTCGTTCTTCAGCGTCGCTCCGGAGTTGCCTCCGCCGCCGTAGACCTCGGCGATCACGGCGTCGGCCGAGGGTGCGGCCATCGCGCCGGGCAGCGGGACGAGGACCAGCGAGGCCGCCACGGTCGCGGGCAGCACGGTGGCGCGCAGCAGCGTCCGCCGACGGGAACGGGGGGTGCGGGCGGTGGGTTCGGTCACCGGGAGAGGCTCCTTAATCTGCCCGCGCCGTCGCGGTGGAGCAGCGCCGGGGCAGCACGGTCACCCGGGGCGGACGTGGGGTCCGCGCCGGGCGCTGAGGGTGTGTCAAAGGGTGCGACTACTCGCGTAGATACGGAACGAAGATACGCGCGTAGAAGATGACGCGACAAGACATCGCGCGTTAACTCTTGGAGCCGTGCGGACGCGACCGACGGACCACCGGGCCCGCCCCGGGCCGACGCCCACGCGACCGGGGGGAACACCGGAGGCGACGGCCCCGGGTGGATTTCCCGCTCCGGCCGGGCAGGCTTCCGGAGCACGGCCCGGGCGCGCGCAGCGGCACCCGGGCGGACGAAGACCCGCCCGGGGAGGGCGATCCGACGGACCGTCGGCCCCGGGCACGAACGAAGGAGCGGACGCATGTCCCGCACACCCAGGATCGCCGTCATCGCGACCGCCACGGCGGCCGTCGTCTCGACCCCCGCCGTCTGGCTGCTGGACGGCCCCGGACCCGGCCAGTTCGTCGGCGCCTCCGTCCAAGCCGCCACCGGCGTCGCCGCCCTGCTGTGGGCGATGCTGCGGGACCGCCCTGCACCCGCCGCCCACGACACCGTCGAGCACACCGGCGACGCGGTGGCCGTCGACGGCGGCAACGCGCTGACCGGCTTCTCCGGCCCGGCCGACCGCAGCACCGGCCCCTCCGTCACCCGCCACACCGGGGCCACCCGGGCCGAGGGCGCCGGGAGCGTGGCCAACAGCGGCACGTACTACCGCTGACGTCTCGTCACCACGCTTTCCGGGTCGTCCTACCCGGCGGCGGGCTCCTCCCACACCGTCGCCTCCACGATGAACGCGCGGTCCCCGGTCCAGGTCAGCCGCACCTTGCCGAACCGCTGCTCGCCCGTCCTGATGCACCAGGTGGTGACCTTGCCTGCGTCCTCGATCCGGAGCGACTCCCCCGCGCCGTAGCCGACGGCCTCGCAGTCCTGTCGGGTGGCCTGCTCGAAACCCGTCGTCAGCTCGGCCACCCCGGCTCCGTTCCCGGCGGCGTGCATCCCGAAGTACGTTCCGCTGTCCAACCGCTGGAAGACCACGTCGTACGCCGCGTCGTGGGCCGCGTCCCCGAGCCCGGGCGGGTTGTCGAAGTCGAAGGACACCGCTTCGGAGGCCACGTCGATGTTCCGCCGCACCACGAACGGCCACTGCGCGCCGGAGGCCGCGCGCGACGGCGCGACGGGGGCTCCGGCGGTGTGCACCGCCGTACCGGAGGGCGGCCGCTGCCCGGCCACGACCGCGTACAGGACCGCGCCCGCGGCAGCCGTCGCCGCCAGGGCGGCGGCCAGGACCGCCAACGTCTGGTGCCGCCCGCCGGAAAAGGTGATCCACATGTTGCCGGAGTTGCCGATGCTGCCGGATCGTCCGATCACGTCTCCGGTGCGGTTCGCCGAGGTACCGCCCGGCGGTTCCCCGCCGGGCCGCCGCCCCCCGCCCCGGTGCTCCCCGTCCTGGTGCTCGGCGGTCCGGTCCTTGCCCGTCCTCATGTCCCGAGTCGTTCCCCGTCCGGGTGGTCCGCAGACACGGCCGGGGCGTGCCGTCGGCAACACCCGGAACAGCGCACCCGTCGGCCGACGGACGCACCTGCACGACGCCCCCGGTGCCGACGACGAGACGGTGCCGAGGATCGACAGCCCGGCGCCGTACGCGGCGTTCGGGGCCGACCGCACCCGGCTGATGTCGTAGCGCGCCGCCAGCCGGCGGCGCAGGACGCCGGTACGCGTGAGGCCCGTCCCGGAGCGGCCGGGGCGGGCCTCACGCGTACCGGCGGAGCGTCAGTCGGCCTCGGCGGGGGCGGGCTCGCGCATGCCGGCCGACCACTTCTGCTCGACCTTGCCGAACTTCCAGAAGGCGAGGGCGCCGGCCCAGGTGAGGACGAAGAGGCCCACGATGGCGTAGCCGACCAGGTTGAGGTCGAGTTCGGCGATCCAGCCGACCGGGCCGGCGGTGATGTCGAGCTTCTCGGCGAGCAGGCCGACGAGCTCGACGACGCCGATCACCAGGGCGACCAGCACGGAGAGGCCGGTGACGGTGAGGTTGTAGTAGACCTTGCGGATCGGCTTGGAGAACGCCCACTCGTAGGCGAAGTTCATGAACGAGCCGTCGATGGTGTCGAGCAGGCTCATGCCGGCCGCGAAGAGGACCGGCAGCACCAGCAGCGCGTACCAGGGCAGCGAGAACGCGGCGGCGCCGCCGGCGAGCACGAGCAGCGAGACCTCGGTGGCGGTGTCGAAGCCGAGGCCGAAGAGCAGGCCCACGGGGTACATGTGCCAGGGCTTGGTGACGGCCCGGGTGACGCGGCCGAGGATGCGGTTGAGGAAGCCCCGCCTGTCGAGCTGGCGCTCCAGCTCGGCCTCGTCGAACTCGCCGCGCTTCATGGCCCGGAAGACCTTGAGGATGCCGTTGAAGGCGCCGAGGTTGATCAGGCCGATCAGCACGAGGAAGGTGCCGGAGACCGAGACGCCGATCAGGCCGGTCGCGGTGTGGAGGGAGGACTCGTCGGACTCGACCTGGCCGGCCAGCGAGCGGATGCCGAAGGCGAGCAGGGCGCACAGGCCGAAGACGACGGAGGAGTGGCCGAGGGAGAACCAGAAGCCCACCGACAGCGGCCGCTTGCCCTGTCCCATGAGCTTGCGGGTGGTGTTGTCGATGGCCGCGATGTGGTCGGCGTCGAAGGCGTGCCGCATGCCGAGCGTGTAGGCGGTGAGGCCCATGCCGGCGCCGAACACCTGGCCGCCGACGTCGTAGTGGCGGGGGGCGATCACCGCGAGCAGCGTGAGCCAGCCGACGACGTGCAGCGCGAGCACGAAGCCGCCCATCCCGGCGAGGCGTATCCACTCCTCGCGGGTGAGCCGGTCACGGAGGCGGCTTGGCGATGACATGGGGGTCCTCCCGGCGACGGACTACGAGCCGGCCCATCCTGTCGTCCGGTGGATCCAATTGCAAGTCATGTGCAACTGCATCCCGGGGGCGCATCGACCTGCCCGGATGCACCGGGGGGCGCGTACCGGGCCGGACACCGCGCGCACCGCCCCGGACCCCGGCCCTCCCCCGGGCCCCGCCCCGGCGGGAGGCGGCGCCCGGTGGAAATGGCGCCCGGCCGCGCCCATCCTGAGGAGGCCGGGCCCGGCCACCGGGCCGCCGCACGACCCCACGGAGCGCCCATGCAGCCGCCCGCCCCGTACCCGTACCGGACGACCCGCGAGGACGTGCGCATCCCGATGCCGGACGGCACCCGCCTCGCCGCCCGGCTCTGGCTGCCGCTGACCGACCACCCGGTGCCCGCCCTGCTGGAGTACCGGCCCGGCGGCCTGGGCGACACCACCGCCGCCCGCGACGCCCAGCGCCACCCCTGGTACGCCGGGCACGGCTACGCCTCCCTGCGCGTCGACGCCCGCGGCCACGGCAGCTCCGAGGGCACGCCCACCGACCCGGCGTCCGCGGCGGGCGTCGCCGACGGCCTCGCGCTGCTCGACTGGCTCGCCGACCGCCCGTGGTCCAGCGGCCGCGCCGGGGCCTTCGGCATCGACCGCGGCGGCACCGCCGCCCTCGCCCTCGCCGCCCGCGCCCCGGAGTCGCTGGCCGCGGTCGTCACGGTCTGCGCCGACGACCGTGCCGCGCCCGCCCGCCGCCTCGGCGGGGCCCCGCTGGCCGCGGCCCCGCACGCCGAGGCGGCCGACCGGCTCGCCGCCGCCTGCCGCCCGCCCGACCCGCGGTACGCCGGCGACGACTGGCGTCGCCTGTGGCTCGACCGGCTGGCCGCCCTCGACCCGGCCGGCGCCGACGAGGAGCCCGAACCGCTGCGGTACGAGGCGGTCCGCGCCGCCGTCCTGGCCGTCGGCGGCTGGGCCGATCCGCAGGCCGGCACCGTGCTGCGGCTGCTGGAGCGGCTCCGCGCACCCGTCCGCGGGATCATCGGCCCCTGGCCGCACCAGTACCCCGACGAGGGCCTGCCGCCCGGGCCCGCGGTCGGCTTCCTCCAGGAGACCCTGCGCTGGTGGGACCACTGGCTGCGGGGTGCCGACACCGGCGTGCTGAAGGAGCCCGCGCTGCGGAGCTGGATGAACGAGTCCGTGCCGCCCGCCACCGCGTACGCCAACCGCCCGGGGCGCTGGGTCGGTGACGACGCCTGGCCCTCGCCCGACGTCCGCGAGGTGCGCTACGGGCTCGACGGCGCGCTGCGCACCGCCGGTACGCAGGCCGGCGAGCGTTTCGTGCCCGTGCGGTCGCCGCAGCACACCGGGATCGACTGCGGGGCGGTGCGCCCGCTCGGCGGGCCCGCCGACCTGCCGCCCGACCAGCGGGCCGAGGACGGCCGGTCGGTCTGCTTCGACTCCGCGCCGCTGCCGGAGCCCGAGGAGTTGCTGGGCGCGGCGGTCGTGCGGCTGCGGGTGCGCTGCGACGCGCCGCAGGGGCGGATCGCCGCGCGGCTGTGCGACGTGGCACCGGACGGCTCGTCCACGCTGGTGGCGCGGGGTGCGGCCGCGGCGCCGGGCCGGGGCGGGCCGGTGGAGGTGGAGATCGGGCTGGCGCCGGTGGCGCACGCGTTCCCGGCGGGGCACCGGATCCGGCTGGCGCTGTCGTCCGCGTACTGGCCGTGGCTGTGGCCGGCCGCCGGGGCGGGCGGGTTCGAGCTCGACCCGGGCGGCTCGGTGCTGACCGTGCCGGTGCGGCACCTGGCGGCGGACGCGGGCAGCAGCCCGGTGTCGTTCGACCCGCCGGAGCACGCCGAGCCGACGGCGGCGGTACGGCCGGAGCCGCTCACCGCCCGCCCGGAGCGGCAGGTGGTGCACGACGTCGCGGCGGGCGAGTGGCGGGTGCAACTGGCCCGGCCGGCGGGCGCGGTGGTCCACCCGGACGGCCTCGTGGAGGAGGAGAGCGTGCTGGAGGCGTACCGGATCCGCGCGGACGACCCGCTGTCGGCGCGTGCCCGCACCGACCGGACGCTGCGGCTGGAGCGCACCGACATCGGCTGGGACGTCACCGTGCAGGTCCGGGCCGAGACCTCCGGCGACGAGCGGCACCTCACGGTGCACGAGCACGTCCGGGCGCTGGAGGGCGGTGCGGTGGTCTTCGAACGGGACTGGCGGCGGCGGCTGCCCCGGGGGTGAGAACGCGGAGAGGGACCCGCCGGCCGCCGCCGTCGGGTCCCTCGTCCTGTGGATCAGCGCGCGCGGTGCGCGGTGATCATCTCCGTGTAGCGGTGACCACTGCTCTTGATCGTGCGGACCTGGGTGTCGTAGTCCACGTGCACCAGGCCGAACCGCTTGTCGTAGCCGTACGCCCACTCGAAGTTGTCGAGCAGCGACCAGGCGAAGTAGCCGGCGAGCGGGGCGCCTTCGGCGACCGCGCGGGCGCAGGCGGCCAGGTGGCCCTCCAGGTAGGCGGTGCGCTCCGGGTCGTCCACGCGGCCGTCCGCGGTGACGGTGTCGTAGTAGGCGGAGCCGTTCTCCGTGATGAAGATCTTCTGCACGCCGTACTCGTCGGTCAGGCGCTTCAGCAACTGGTAGATGCCGTCGGCGTCGACCTCCCAGTCCATCACGGTGTGCTCCGCGTTGGGGCCCGGGGTCTGGCGGAAGGACGGCACCGCGCCGGTCGGGTCGTCCGCGACGAACTGGCGGAAGTAGTAGTTGAGGCCCATCCAGTCGAGCGGCGCGGAGATCAGCTCCATGTCGCCGTCCTGGACCGGCAGTTCGACGCCGTAGAGCTTGACCATGTCCTCCGGGTAGCCGCGGCCCACGATGGGGTCGAGCCACCAGCGGTTGATGTGGCCGTCGGCGCGGACGGCGGCGAGGCGGTCGGCCTCGCTGTCGCTCGCCGGGATGATCGGGCTGAGGTTGTTGACGATGCCGATCTGCGCGTCCGGGATGCGCTCGCGCAGCGCGCGGACGGCGAAGCCGTGGCCCAGGTGCAGGTGGTAGGAGGTGCGGACGGCGGCCGTGAGGTCCGTCCAGCCCGGCGCCATCCGGCCTTCGAGGTGGCCGATCCAGGAGGAGCAGAGCGGCTCGTTGAGGGTCGCCCAGTGCTTCACCCGGTCGCCGAGGCGGTCGGCGACGACCTCGACGAACTCGCCGAAGCGCTCGGCGGTCTCGCGGAGGGGCCAGCCGCCGCGGTCCTGCTGGGCCTGCGGGAGGTCCCAGTGGTACAGGGTGCCGTGCGGGGTGATGCCGGCCTCCAGGAGGCCGTCGACCAGGCGGTCGTAGAAGGCGAGGCCCTCGGCGTTGACCCGGCCGTCGGCCTGCGGGACGACGCGCGGCCAGGCGACGGAGAAGCGGTACGCGTCGAGCTTCAGCCGCTTCATGAGGTCGATGTCCTCGGAGTAGCGGTGGTAGTGCTCGCAGGCGCGGTCGCCGTGGTCGTCGTTGTCGATCTTCCCGGGGGTGTGGGAGAAGGTGTCCCAGATGGAGGGCGCGCGGCCGTCCTCGTCCACGGCACCTTCGATCTGGTACGCGGAGGTCGCCGCGCCCCAGACGAAGTCGTCCGGGAGGGAGCTGAGGTCGTTCACAACTGGCCTTTCAATCATGGTCACTTGACAGCACCGGCGGTCAGACCGGCCACAAGGTAGCGCTGCAGGAGGAGGAAGCCGGCGACCACGGGCACGCTCACCACGAGGGAGGCGGCCATGACCTGGTTCCAGTACACGTCGTTGAGCGTGGCGTAGCCCTGGAGGCCGACGGCGAGGGTCTTGGTCTCGTCGTTGGTCATGACCGAGGCGAAGAGCACCTCGCCCCAGGCGGTCATGAAGGCGTACACCGCGACGGCGACGATGCCGGGGACCGCGGCGGGGATGATGATCTGCACCAGCGCCCGGATCGGTCCGCAGCCGTCGACGAGGGCGGCCTCGTCGAGGTCCCGCGGGATGGAGTCGAAGTAGCCGACCAGCATCCAGATCGAGAACGGCAGCGAGAACGTCAGGTAGGTGAGGATCAGGCCGCCGCGGCTGCCGAAGAGCGGGATGCCCGTCGCGTTGCCGATGTTGACGAAGATGAGGAACAGCGGCAGCAGGAACAGGATGCCGGGGAACATCTGCGTCGACAGCACGGTGACGGTGAAGAGCTTGCGGCCCTTGAAGCGGTACCGGCTGACGGCGTACGCCGCCACGATCGCGATCAGCACGGAGCAGACGGTGGCACCGCCGGCGACGATGATCGAGTTCATGAAGTAGCGGCCGAGCGGGATGGTCTTCCAGATGTCCACGTACGGACGGAAGGTGATCGTGCTCGGGATCCAGCGGAACGGTCCCTGCACGTCCTGCAGGGGCTTCAGCGAGGAGCTGACCATCACGCCGACCGGGACCAGCACGAAGGAGGCGAGCAGGAAGAGGACGATCCGGCGGAACCAGAGGAAGGACGCGGGCGGGTTAATCATCGGCGCCCCTCCGACGCGAGGTGATGAAGAGGTAGATCGCCGTCACGGCGAGCAGGAAGAGCAGCAGCAGGACGGACATCGCCGAGCCGGTGCCGAAGTTCCAGGTGACGAACGACGACTGGTAGATGTGGATGGAGATCAGGTCCGCCGCCTCGGGCGCCGACTTGCCGAACAGGATGTACGGCGTGTTGAAGTCGTTGAACGTCCAGAGGAAGAGGACGAGGACCAGCACGAGGTTGACCGGGCGGAGCGAGGGCAGCGTGATCTTGCGGATCTGCTGCCACACGCCCGCGCCGTCCATCGCGGCGGCCTCGTACAGCTCCTTGGGGATGTTCTGCAGGCCGGCCGTCAGGGTCAGGAAGGCGAACGGCCAGGTCTTCCAGACCGAGACGACGACGAGCGCGACGAAGCTGTTGTCACCGATCAGCCAGAACGGCTTCTCGGAGACGAGGTGGAGCTGGTCGTGGAGTACGTGGTTGATCAGACCGGTGTCCCGCTGGAACATGAACGACCAGGTGATCACGGCTGCGTACACCGGGAGGGCGTAGGGGAGCAGGAAGGCTGCACGGAGCAGCCCCCTGCCGCGGAAGGTGTCCTGCATGAGGATCGACGCCGTGGTGCCCACCAGCCAGGAGAGGCCCACGGCGAAGAAGGTGAAGAGACAGGTCACCCAGAACGAGTTGAGCAGCGACTGGCCGACGGGGGCACTGAAGTCCACCGCCATGCGGTAGTTCCCGAGGCCAGTCCACGGTGCGGACGACCAGTCCCGGATGTAGAACTGGGTGAGCTGCTTGAAGCTCATCACGATGCCGACCACCATGGGAACCAGGTGGATCAGCAGCTCCAGGGCGAGCGCCGGGAGCAGGAGCAGGTAGGGCAGGCCGATTCGGCGCAGTCGCTGTCGCACGTCAGCTGGCCGGCATCTGCTGCTGGGCCTTGGTCAGCTCAGCCTTCACGGACTCGTCGGTGACCGGCTTGCCGGCGGCGGCCGCGGCGAAGAGGTTCTTCACGGCGGTGCCGACCAGGGTCTCGAACTGGCTCTCGTTGGCGACCTGCGGGAGCGGCTGGGCGCTGGTGCCGAGGACCTTGGCGAGGGCCTGGAGCTCCGGGGTGGCGAACGCGGCGTCGGACTGCGCCTCGGTGACCGGCGGGATGGAGCCGTAGGCCTTGTTGAGGGCGATCTGCTCGTCCTTGCTGGTCATGAACTTCACGAAGTCCAGGGCACCGGCGGTGTTCTTGGTGTTCTTGAACACGGCGAGGTTGATACCGGCCACCATGGAGGTGGTGAGCTTGTCGCCGGAGGCGCCGGCGGGCACCGGGATCGGGGCGACGCCGTACTCCTCCGGGTTCATGCCGTGCGACTTGAGGTTGGCACCCGCGGACTGCCACATGAGCATGGCGGCCTTGCCGGTGGCGAAGTCGGTGACCGACTGGTTGTTGGCGTACTCGGCGTTGCCGGCGGCCGCGATCTTGTCCTTGGCGATCATGTCGACGTACTGCTTGATCGCGGCGACCTGGTCGGGACCGTCGAAGGTGGGCTTGCCGGAGGCGTCGAAGAAGTCGGCGCCGTGCTGCTTGGCGAAGGTGAAGGCGTGGTGGACGTTCTCCGAGCCGTTGCCGCCCTCGACCGCGATGCCGTACTTGTCGCCGGCGGTGAGCTTCTTGCCGTCGGTGACCAGCTCGTCCCAGGTGGCCGGGGGGCGCTCGATGCCGGCGGCCTGGAAGAGCTTCTTGTTGTAGTAGAGGCCGTAGGTCATGGAGTACAGCGGGACGGCGGCCGGGTCCTTGCCCTCGGCGCCGGCGGACGCGATGGTGGCGGGCAGGAAGCGGTCCTTGCCGCCGATCTTGCCGAAGGCGTCGGCGTCGAAGGGCAGCAGCGCGCCGGTGGCCTGGAGCGAGGCGGACCAGGTGTTGCCGATGTTCAGGACGTCGGGGCCCTGCCCGGACGTGGCGGCGGCGAGGATGCGGTTGAGCAGGTCGGACCACGGAACGACCTCGAGCTTGACCTTGATGCCGGTCTGCTCCTCGAACTTTCTGAGCTCCGGCTCCAGGACCTGCTTGTCGACCTCGACACTGGCACCCTGGTTCGACGCCCAGTAGGTCAGCGTCTTGGGGCTGCTGTTGTCGCCGGATCCCGAGCCGCTGCCGGAGCTTCCTCCGCAGGCGGTGGCGGTGAGTGCAAGAGTCGCGACGACGGCGGTCGCAGCAGCCAGACGGTTGATACGCATGACCATGCCCCTCTCGGGCGGGTGGTGGCGTGGGGTGGGGGTGGAAGGGCCGCATCAGCGGCTTACTTCAGGGCGTGATTTAACGTGTGAGAAAAGCTGGCGTCAAGAGGATGAGCGGCGATAGATTCCCCGACGGAGGGAGAAACCATGGCAGAACGAAGCAAGCAGACGGTCCGCGACCTGCGACGAGGCAGCCGATCGACCCTTTTGCAACGGTTGTATTTCGAAGGTCCACTGAGCAGACAGGAGTTGGGCCGGATCAGCGGCCTGAGCGCCGGCTCGGTCAGCAACGTCATCGGTGAACTGCTCACCGACGGGCTCGTCGAGGAGTGCGGGTCGGTCGAGTCGGACGGCGGCCGCCCGCGCATCCTGCTCCAGGTGCCGCCCGGCCGGGCCCACCTGGTCGGCGTGGACGTCGGGGAGACCCAGGTCAGGGTGGCGCTCTTCGACCTCGGCCTGACCGAGATCGCCGCCAGCGACCAGCCGCTGTCGGACTGCGGCCACGACGTCGACCACGTCGTGGAGCTGATCCTCACCGGCATCACCGAGGTGCTCGTCACCACCGGCACCGACCCGGCGACCGTGCTCGGCGTGGGCGTCGGCGTGCCCGGCATCGTCGAGCAGGGCGACCCGGGCGCCGACGGCCTGGGCATCGTCGTGCACAGCCAGACCGTCGACTGGGACGCCGTGCCGCTCGGCCGCCTGCTGCGGGCCGGCACCGACCTGCCGCTCTACGTCGACAACGGCGCCAAGACCCTCGGCCAGGCCGAGATGTGGTTCGGCGCCGGGCAGGGCGCCCGGCACGCCGTGGTCGCCCTCTTCGGCTCCGGCGTCGGCGCCTGCGTGATCGCCGACGGCGCCCGCTTCCGGGGCGCCACCAGCAGCGCGGGCGAGTGGGGCCACACCAAGGTGCACGTGGGCGGGCGGCTCTGCCGCTGCGGCTCACGCGGCTGCCTGGAGGCGTACGTCGGCGCGGAGGCCCTGGTGGAGCGCTGGGGCCGGGCCCCGGCGGGCTCCAGCGAGAAGGCGGGCCTGGCGGCCCTGCTGGCGGCCTTCGAGGCCGGCGAGGAGGACGCCGTCGCGCTGCTCACCGAGGCCGCCGAGTACTTCGGCGCGGCCATCGCCGACCTGATCAACCTGTTCAACCCCGAGCGGATCGTCATCGGCGGCTGGGCGGGGCTGATGGTCGGGCCGCGGCTGCTGCCCGCGATCCGCGAGGCGGCCACCGCGTACGCGCTGCGCTTCCCCCGGGCGCAGACCTCGATCGAGCTGGGCCGGCTCGGTCCGGACGCCGTCACGGTCGGCGCGGCCACGCTGCCGCTCTGGCACTTCCTGGAGTCCGGCGGTGATCTTCCGCAGCGCCTGACCACGGCCGCAGTCGCGCGGGCCTGAGCCGACACCACCCGCGCGACCTGCGGGAATGCCGCACTTCCGGGGTCAACCGGCTTCCGCCGGGGGCTGGTTGATCCGTACCGGAACTCCTTGCGGAGGGCTTGACACCCGAGATCGGAGCCCCACAGACTCCCTCCGGGGAGCGCTCTCCCGAGCTCGGCCGAACGACCGGCGACGCTCGACAGCCGCACTTTTTCCACCTCGGCGCCCCTGTGCCGCGCCGGCCCGGAGTCGAGGGCCGGTCCCCCGCTGACGTCTCGACCGTCCGCGCCCCCACACCCACCCCCACCCACCCCGCAGGAGAAGCCCGTGAGGCTCACTTCAGCACGCCCCGGCTCCGGAACCGCTCGCCGCGGATCCGCCGCCCTGGTCGGCATGGCCCTGCTCTCGGGCGCCGTTCTGGCGCTCCCCGGCACTGCCGCCCACGCCGCCGACACCCTGATCTCCCAGGGCAAGACGGTCACCTCGTCCTCCGTCGAGAACGGCGGAACCTCCGCCGCCCTCGCGGTCGACGGCAACACCGGCACCCGCTGGTCCTCGGCCGCGACCGACCAGCAGTGGATCCAGGTCGACCTGGGTCAGAGCGCCACCATCAGCAAGGTCGTCCTCCAGTGGGAGTCGGCCTACGGCAAGGCGTACCAGATCCAGACCTCCGCCGACGGCGCGAACTGGACCACGATCTACTCCACCACGACGAGTGCCGGCGGCACCGAGAACCTCACCGTCTCGGGCACCGGCCGCTACGTCCGGATGAACGGCATCACCCGGGCCACCGGCTACGGCTACTCGCTGTGGGAGTTCCAGGTCTTCGGTTCCTTCGGGACCACCCCCACCCCGACCTGCGGCACCACCAACGCCGCCCAGGGCAAGCCCGCGACCTCCTCCAGCACGGAGAACGGCGGCACCCCCGCCTCGGCCGCGGTCGACGGCAACACGGGCACCCGCTGGGCCTCCGCCGCCGCCGACCCGCAGTGGCTGCAGGTCGACCTCGGCTCCTCCCAGCAGCTGTGCCAGGTCGTCCTCAACTGGGAGGCCGCCTACGGCAAGGCCTACCAGATCCAGGCGTCCGACAACGGCACCACCTGGAACACCCTGTACTCCACCACCACCGGCGCCGGTGGCAACGAGACCCTGAACGTGTCCGGCTCCGGCCGCTACGTCCGGGTCTACGGCACCCAGCGCGGCACCGGATACGGCTACTCCCTCTGGGAGTTCGCCGTGCGCACCGGCAGCGGCACCACCACCCCGCCGACCGGCCCGCCGGTCACCCCCGGTGGCGACCTCGGCCCGAACGTCCTGGTCTTCGACCCGTCGACGCCGAACATCCAGGCCAAGGTCGACGAGGTCTTCGCCAAGCAGGAGTCGAACCAGTTCGGCACCGAGCGCTACGCGCTGATGTTCAAGCCGGGCACGTACAGCAACATCAACGCCCAGATCGGTTTCTACACCTCGATCGCGGGCCTGGGCCTGAACCCGGACGACACCACCTTCAACGGCGACGTCACCGTCGACGCGGGCTGGTTCAACGGCAACGCGACCCAGAACTTCTGGCGCTCCGCGGAGAACCTGCACCTCAAGCCGGTCAGCGGCACCGACCGCTGGGCCGTCTCGCAGGCCGCGCCGTTCCGCCGCATGCACGTCGAGGGCGGCCTCAACCTCGCCCCGGCGAGCTACGGCTGGGCGTCCGGCGGCTACATCGCCGACTCCAAGATCGACGGCCAGGTCGGCAACTACTCGCAGCAGCAGTGGTACACCCGCGACAGCTCCATCGGCGGCTTCTCCAACGGCGTCTGGAACCAGACGTTCTCCGGTGTCCAGGGTGCTCCCGCCCAGGGCTTCCCGGACCCGCCGTACACCACGCTCGACACCACGCCCACCTCGCAGGAGAAGCCGTTCCTGTACCTGGACGGCAACGACTACAAGGTGTTCGTGCCCGCCAAGCGCACCAACGCCCGCGGCGTCTCCTGGGGCAACGGCACCCCGCAGGGCAGCTCGCTGTCGCTGAACCAGTTCTACGTGGTGAAGGCCGGCTCCACCGCCGCCAACATCAACCAGGCGCTCGCGCAGGGCCTCAACCTGCTCTTCACCCCGGGCGTCTACCACGTCGACCAGACGATCAACATCACCCGCCCGGACACCGTGGTGCTCGGCCTCGGCCTCGCCACCGTCATCCCGGACAACGGCGTGACCGCGATCAAGGTCGCCGACGTCGACGGCGTCAAGGTCTCCGGCCTCCTGCTGGACGCCGGCACCGTCAACTCCCCGGCCCTGCTGCAGGTCGGCGAGGCCGGCCCGGGTGCGGGCCACGCGGCCGACCCGATCGTCATCCAGGACGTCTTCGTCCGCGTCGGCGGCGTGACCGCCGGCAAGGCCACCAACGGCATGGTGATCAACAGCAACAACACCATCGTCGACCACACCTGGATCTGGCGTGCCGACCACGGCGCGGGTGTCGGCTGGGAGAGCAACCGCTCCGACTACGGCTTCGTCGTCGGCGGTAACGACGTCCTCGCCACCGGCCTCTTCGTCGAGCACTTCAACAAGTACGACGTGTGGTGGAAGGGCAACGGCGGCAAGACGATCTTCTTCCAGAACGAGAAGGCGTACGACGCCCCCAACCAGGCCGCGATCCAGAACGGCAGCGTGCGCGGCTACGCCGCCTACAAGGTCGAGAACTCGGTCACCACGCACGAGGGCTGGGGCCTGGGCAGCTACTGCTACTTCAACGTCGACCCGACGATCATCATGGACCACGGCTTCGAGGTCCCGGTCACCTCGGGCGTCAAGCTCCACGACATCCTGGTCAACTCCCTCGGTGGCAACGGCCAGTTCGCCCACGTGGTGAACAACACCGGCGCCCCGACCTCGGGCACCGGCACCGTCCCGTCGAACGTCGTCTCCTTCCCGTGACGACTCCCCTCGCCCCCGGGTGAGGACCTGCACACCGTGTGACCACGGCGCCGTCCTCCGGCCCCGGCCCCCGCACCCGACCCGCCGTCCCCCGGCCGGGCCGGAGGCGGGACGCCGGGCCGGCGGGCGGCGCCCGCCGCGCTCCGGCCACCGGGCGGGCACCGCTCGAACCGCCCGAACGGCCGTACCGCTCCATACTGGGCATATGGCACAGAACACGTCTAAATCACACCCGCCGCCGTCCGTCACGGTGAAGGGCAAGAACGTGCGGATCCGGACGATCGGGGTGGGCGTCCTCGCCGTCCTGGCCGTCTGGTTCATCGCCGCCAACACCGGCTCGGTCGAGGTCAGGCTCTGGATCCCCACCGTCACCCTGCCGCTCTGGCTCGTCCTCACGGTCACCCTGCTCGTCGGCATGGTGATCGGATTCTTCGCCGCCCGGCGCCGCGCCCGGCAGTGAGACCGGTCTTCGGGGAGCGACGCGCCCGCGAGGCCGCCGACCGGGCCTTCGACGACGGGTGGCCGCTGCCCGGCCCGACCGTGCACCGGCCCGTACGGTCCGGCCCGCGGCGTCAGGCCGCGGCCTCGCCCCCGCCCTCGGTGTCGATGCGCGGGAGGACGCGGTCCAGCCAGTGGGGCATCCACCAGGCGTGCGGCCCGAGCAGGGTCATGACGGCGGGCACCAGCAGCAGCCGGACGATGGTGGCGTCGATCAGCACGCTCACCGCGAGGCCGAGGCCGAGCATCTTGACGACGATGTTGTCGCTGAGGATGAACGCGGCGAACACGCTGACCATGATCAGGGCCGCGCAGGTGATCACCCGGGCGGTGATCTCCAGGGCGTGCGCCACGCTGCCCTCGGCGTCGCCGGTGCGCAGCCACATCTCGTGCACGCGGGAGAGCAGGAACACCTCGTAGTCCATGCTCAGCCCGAAGACGATGGCGAACATCATCATCGGCACGTAGCTCTCGATCGGCACGGTGCCCGCCACGCCGAGCGCCGGACCGCCCCAGCCCCACTGGAAGACCGCGACCACGACGCCGTACGAGGCGGCGATCGACAGCAGGTTGAGCACGGCGGCCTTCACCGCGACGAGCAGGCCGCGGAAGACCACGAGGATGATCAGGAAGGCCAGGCCCACCACCACCGCGATGATCGCCGGGAGGCGGCTGGAGACGATGTCGAGGAAGTCGACCTGCGCCGCCGTGGTGCCGGTGACGTAGCCCGCGGCGGCGGTGCCGGACACCGCCTGCGGCATGACGTCGCGCTGGAGGTGGTTGACCAGCGCGGTGGTCTTCTCGTCCTGCGGCACCTGGGCGGGGATGACGGTGGAGATCAGCAGGTCGCCGTCGGAGGATGGCTGCAGCTGGCCGACGCTCGCCGTGTCGGGCAGGCCGGTGAGCGCCTGCTGCGCCTGGGTGGCCAGGCTCTGGCGGTCGGCGGACGCGACCTCCGTCTGGTCGACGACGACCGTCAGCGGGCCGTTCGAGCCGGGGCCGAAGGCGTCCGTCATCAGGTCGAAGGCGCGCCGGTCGGTGAAGCTCGTCGGGTCGGCGCCGTCGTCGATGTGTCCGAGCTGGATCGAGAACACCGGGATCGCCAGGACGCCCACCGCCACGACACCCGCGACCAGGAAGTGCCAGGGGCGGCGCTCGACGCGCAGCGCGTACCGGTGCCAGGTGCCGGTGACCTCCTCACCGGGGGCGCTGCCGGTCTCGGCGACGAGCTTGCGCACGTGGAAGCGGTCGACGGCGCGGCCGATGATGCCGAGCAGCGCGGGCAGCAGGGTCAGCGCGCCCGCCACGGCGGTGACCACGGTGACGGCGGCGGCCACACCGAGTTTGGAGATGAAGCTGACGCCGGAGACCGACAGGCCGGCCAGCGCGATGATGACCGTGCAGCCGGAGACCAGCACCGCCCGCCCGCTGGTGGCGACCGCGTGCCCGGCGGAGGCGACCGGGTCGGCGCCGTCCATCAGCCCCTGCCGGTGGCGGGTGAGCAGGAACAGCGCGTAGTCGATGCCGACGCCGATGCCGATCATGGTGGCGAGGGTCGGCGAGACGGTGGCGAAGGTGAAGGCCGCCGCCAGCAGCCCGAGGAGGCCGAGGCCGACGACCACCGCGACCAGCGCGGTCACCAGCGGCAGCCCGGCGGCGATGACGCTGCCGAAGCCGATCAGCAGCACGACGATGGCGACGGCGAAGCCGATCGCCTCGCTGCTCCGGTCGTCGGCCTTGGGCCGGGCGGCCTCGCCGAGCGGGCCGCCGTACTCGACCTGGACGCCGGCCTGGCGCAGCGGGGCGACGGCGGTGTCGATCTGCGGGAGGTAGTCGTCGCCGAAGGTGCTGGGGTTGGCGTCGAACTTGACGTTGATGAAGGCGGTGGTGCCCTCGGTGGAGAGCGGTCCGTTCGGCCCCTGGGTGGGCGGGCCGCCCTGTTGCGGGAGCGGGTTCTGCACGGAGAGCACGTGCGGCAGCTTCTGGAGGTTGCCGACGGCCTGGCCGATCTGGGTCGCGAAGCCGGTGAGCTGCTGGGTGTCGTGCAGCACGATCTGCGAGCCGACGCCGCCCGCGGCGGGGTCGTGCGCCTTCAGCACGTCGAGGCCCTTCTGGGCCTGGCTGTTCGAGATGTTGAAGTCGTCCGAGAACTCCCCGCCGACGGCCCGGTCGACGATCTGGACGCCCGCGACGGCGACCAGCCAGGCGATCAGGACGAGCACGCCGTGGCGGGCGCACCACTCGCCGGTGCGGCGCAGCAGGCCGGGGCGGGTGGCGGCGGCGGAGGCGGACGGCCTCTGCGGCGGGATCGGTGACGGCATGGCGGCCCTCCGGGGGATGCGTCCGGGCGTCCGGGCGGCCGCGGCGGTGGCGCCTTCCGGTCGACGATCCGTCAACGATCGGTTGACGAGTGGTCAGAGCGTAGGCAGCCCGCGGCCCGTGGTGCGGCCGACACACCGCCGCGACCGCGCATCCCACCCGTCGGGCGGCGGCCGCGGGCACGTCACCCGCGGGCGGGGGTCGGGCGGCAGGTCCCGCCCGGCCCGGCGCCGCGCGGCGTCTCAGCCGGCCGGCGGGCCGTAGGACGCCATCCGGTCGATCAGCTCCTGCGGGGCGGCGGGGCCGAAGATCAGGTCGAGGTTCTCGGCGGACTCGGCGGCGGAGGCCTCGCTGCGCGGGAAGAGCGCCTTCTCGTAGTGGTCGAGGGCCGCCTCGGTGTCGCCCGGGTGGGCGACGAGGGCTGCGCCCAGTTCGGCGCCGTCGAGCATGGCGAGGTTGGCGCCCTCGCCGGCGAAGGGCGACATCAGGTGGGCGGCGTCGCCGAGCAGGGTGACCCCGGGGACGCGGTCCCAGCGGTGCCCGACCGGCAGTGCGTGGATCGGCCGGGACACGAGGGCGCCGTCGGCGTCGGCGATCAGTGCCCGCAGGCTCGGGTGCCAGTCGGCGAAGCGCTCCAGGAGCCGGGCCCTGGTGGTGTCCGGGTCGGCCGGGTCGACGGTGGCGGCCCAGTCCTCGGGGGTGCGGAGTGCGGCGTAGACGTGGAGGCTGCCGTCGATCTCGCGGTGGGCGAGCAGGCCCTGGCCCGCGCCGAGGGCGAAGAGCATGCCGCCGCCGACGACGGCCGCACTCTCCGGGTGGCGGGTGTCGGCGTCGAGGAGGTCGATCTCGACGAACGACAGGCCGGAGTAGGCGGGCACGGCGTCGGAGACGAGCGGGCGGACCCGCGACCAGGCGCCGTCGGCGCCGACCAGCAGGTCGGTGGTGAGCACGGTGCCGTCGGCGAGTTCGACCTCGTGGCGGCCGCCGCCGAGCGGGCGGGTGGCGACGGCCTTGGCGCCCCAGCGGACGGTGCCCTCCGGGAGGGAGCGCAGGAGGAGGTCGCGCAGCTGACCGCGCTCGACCTCGGGGCGGTCGCCGTCGCCGTCGTCGGCCTCGTCGACGTGGACGGCGGCGTGCCGGTCGAGGATGCGCATCGCCTGGCCGCCGGGGTGGACGAGGGCGAGGAAGTCCTCGTACAGCCCCGCGGCGCGCAGCGCGGCCTGGCCGGAGTCGGCGTGGATGTCGAGCATGCCGCCCTGGCGACGGGCGTCGGGGCCCGCGTCGAGGTCGAGGACGGTGGCCGGGACTCCGTGGACGTGCAGCACGCGGGCCAGGACGAGGCCGCTGAGGCCTGCGCCGACGATCGCGACGGGGTGGTGGGTGGCGGTGGTGGTCATGGGTGGCTCCTTCGGATGCGGTTTCAGGGGGTGGGGCGGTCGGTGCCGGGGCCGGTCGGGCCGGGCACGGGGGTGTGGAGGATGCCGTTGACGAGCATCCGCAGGCCCCAGGTGACGCGTGCCTGCGGTTCGCCGCCGAGCAGCAGGCCGCCGAGGGCGGCGATGCGCGGGTGGGTCGCGGGGTCGGCGTCCCGCACGGCGCGGGTGAGGTCCGCCCACTCCTCCCGGCTCTCGGGGGCGAGGTCGTGGCCCGAGTGTTCGGCGGCGGTGGCGGTGGCGAACTGGAGCAGCAGGTCGACGCCCCAGGCGGCCTGGGCGTCCGGGGCGCCGCCCTCCGCGAGGAGGCCGAGGAGGGCGTCGACGAGGTCGAGGTAGTGCCGGCCGCTGGGCCGGGCCAGCAGCGCGGACTGCGCGAGGCCCGGGTGGGCGAAGAGCAGGTCCATGCAGGCCGTGAGGATCCGTTCCAGGCGCTCGCGCCAGTCGCCCTCCGCCCGGGCGGGGCCGAGGTCGACCCCGCCGAGGAGGTGGTCGAGCACGGCGGCGTGCAGTTCGTCGGTGTTGCGGACGTAGACGTAGAGGGAGGCCGGGCCGGTGTCGAGCTCCTGCGCCAGGCGGCGCATGGTGACCTTCTGCAGGCCCTCCGCCCGCATCACGCGGACGGCTGCGGCGACGATGCCGTCGCGCGTCAGGGCGGGCTTGGCGGGCCGTTCGCGCCGGCTGCGGGGGGCGGCGGGGGGATTGCTCATGGCTCCACCGTAACGAACATGTTCGTCGCGAACAAGTTTTTCACGAACATGTTCGTCGACAGGCCGGGCAGGCGTCCCGGCAGACGTCCCGGCGGGTGTCCCGGCAGGGGCCCCGGCAGGTGTCACCCGGCTGCCGGGGAGATCACATTGGCCTCACACCCGCCTCTCATGAAGCTCTCAGCGTCCCTCGGGAACGTAGGCGCATGACCACGACCAGTTCCGTCCCTCCGACCAGCGATCCGTGGCCCGAGGCTGCGGACTACCCGCCGCCGGCACCCCCTGCCGGGCGGGCCACGGTCGAACCGCTCTTCCCCCCGGCCGCCCTCCCGGGGACCGGCCCCAAGGGCCCGTCCTCCTGGGCCGGCCGCCTGCGCACCCTGCCGGCCCGCGCCTGGCGCGGCCGCCCCGACGACCCCGCGTGGGTGCGCCCGTCGTTCCTCGCCCTCCTGGCGGCCACCGCCGTCCTCTACTTCTGGAACCTCTCGGCCTCCGGCTGGGCGAACGCCTTCTACTCGGCCGCCGTCCAGGCCGGCTCCGAGAGCTGGAAGGCGTTCTTCTACGGCTCGTCCGACGCCGCGAACTTCATCACCGTCGACAAGCCCCCGATGTCCCTGTGGCCGATGGCCCTCTCGGTGCGGCTCTTCGGGCTCGGCACGGCGAGCATCCTCGCGCCGCAGGTGCTGATGGCCGTCGGCACCGTCGCCACCGTGTACGCGACCGTGCGCCGCCGCTTCTCGCCGGTCGGCGGACTGGTCGCGGGCGCGGCCCTCGCCCTGACGCCCGTCGCCGCGCTGATGTTCCGCTTCAACAACCCCGACGCGCTGCTCGTCCTGCTGCTCACCCTCGCCGCGTACGGCGTCGTGCGGGCCACGGAGACGGCGAGCACCCGCTGGCTGGTCTTCACCGGCGTGATGTTCGGCTTCGGCTTCCTCACCAAGACCCTGCAGGCCTTCCTGGTGCTGCCCGCGTTCGCCCTGGTCTACCTGGTCGTCGCCCCCACCGGCCTCGGCCGCCGGGTGCGGCAGCTCCTGTGGGCGGGCCTCGCCATGGTGGCGGCCGGCGGCTGGTGGGTCGCCGTCGTCGAGCTCGTCCCGGCCTCGGCGCGCCCGTACATCGGCGGCTCGCAGGACAACGACTTCCTCTCCGTCACCTTCGGCTACAACGGCTTCGGCCGGCTCACCGGCGACGAGACCGGCAGTGTCGGCGGCGGCGGGGGCGGGGGCGGCGGCAACTGGGGCAGCACCGGCCTCACCCGGCTCTTCGACGGCGACATCGGCGGCCAGATCTCCTGGCTGATGCCGGCCGCGCTGATCCTGCTGGCCGTGGGCCTCTGGGCGACCCGCCGCCACCCGCGCACCGACGGCGCCCGCACCGCGTTCCTGGTCTGGGGCGGCTGGCTGCTCTGCACCGGGCTCACCTTCAGCTTCATGTCCGGCATCTTCCACCAGTACTACACGGTGGCCCTCGTGCCGGCCGTGGCCGCCCTCGTCGGCATGGGTGCGGACGGCCTCTGGCGGGCCCGGCACCGGCTGCCGTACGCGGCGCTGCTCGGCGTCGTCGTCGCCGTCACCGCGATCTGGTCGTACGTGCTGCTCGGCCGCAGCGCCGACTTCGTGCCGTGGCTGCGCTGGGCGGTCCTGATCGGCGGGATCGTCTCGGCGGCGGCCCTGCCTGCCGCCGGGCGGATCGGCGGCCGCAACGGCGGGCGGCTCGCCGCCGTCACCGGGCTCGTCGCCCTGGCCGCGGTCCTCGGCGGCCCGACCGCGTACGCCCTGGACACCGTCTCCACCGGCCACAGCGGTTCGATCGTCACCGCCGGTCCGCAGGTGCAGAGCGCCGGCGGCTTCGGCGGCGGGCCCGGCGGCGGCCGCGGCGGCATGGGAATGCCGGGCGGCGGCCGGGGCGGCTTCCCCGGGGCGAACGGCCAGGGTTTCCCCGGCGCGAACGGCGGCACCGCGAACGGCGGCACGGCCAACGGGCAGAACGGCGTGCCGGGCACCGGCACCGGCACCGGCACCGGCGGCCAGGCCTTCCCCGGGATGCCGGGCCAGAACGGCCAGGCCGGCGGCACCGGTACGCCGGGTGACGGCGGCCGGGGCGGCATGGGCGCCGGCGGCATGGGCGGCCTCCTCAACGGCGCCCAGGTCAGCAGCGAGCTCTCCGCGCTGCTCAGCCGGGACGCCGACCGCTACACCTGGGTCGCGGCCGCGGTCGGCTCGCAGAACCAGGCCAGCTACCAGCTCGCCACCGGCGAGCCGGTGATGGCGCTCGGCGGCTTCAACGGCACCGACCCCTCCCTCACCCTGGCCGCCTTCCAGCAGTACGTGCAGGACGGCGAGGTGCACTACTTCATCGGCGGCGGCGGCTTCGGCGGCGGTGGCGGCGGCGGCGGCACCGCCTCGGAGTCCTCGCAGATCGCCACCTGGGTGGCGGCCAACTTCACCGCGAAGACGGTCGGCAGCGCCACGGTCTACGACCTCACGGCCCCGACCACCGGCACCACCGCCACGACGG
Organism: Kitasatospora sp. NBC_01539; assembly: GCF_045040525.1. Classification (NCBI taxonomy): domain Bacteria; kingdom Bacillati; phylum Actinomycetota; class Actinomycetes; order Kitasatosporales; family Streptomycetaceae; genus Kitasatospora; species Kitasatospora sp. NBC_01539. Next base: position 6,517,894 of record NZ_CP109390.1, on the reverse strand, counting down.
GCAGCGGCACCAACAGCTGACCGTCCCGGTACACCCCGCCCGGCCCGCCGAGCCTCCCCCTCGGCGGGCCGGGCGCACGAGTTCCCGGGGCCCGCCCGGACGTTCCGGGGGGGTGGTCCGTGCGGGCGGACGGGCGGCGGCTAGGGTCCTCCCCCATGCCGACCGAAACGGGTTTCACCTGCACCTGCTGCGGTGAGTACCACCCCGAGACCCCGATGGACTTCGCCAGCCCCGCCCCGGCCTACTGGCTGCCCGGGGAGGAGCGCCACCCGGCGAGTCTGCTGACCGACGACCAGTGCGTGATCAAGGGCGAGTCGTTCTTCGTCCGCGCCCGCGTCGAGATCCCGGTCGTGGGCCGGGACACCGTCTTCACCTGGGGCGTCTGGGTCTCGCTGAGCGACCGGAACTACGCCCGGGCGGGCGAACTGTGGGAGACGGCCGGGCGCGAGTCCGAGCCGCCGGCCTTCGGCTGGCTGTCGACCGAACTGCCCGTCTACGCGCCCTCGACGGTGAACCTCCGGACCATGGTCCACACCCGCCCGGTCGGTGAGCGCCCGGTCGTCGAGATCGAGCCCACCGACCACCCCCTGGCCGTCGAGCAGCGCAACGGCATCACCATGGAGCGGGTCCGGGAGATCGCCGGGGCGCTGCTCCACCCGCAGGGCTGACTCCGGCCGCCGGCACCGCACGGCACCGGGATCGGGGCGGGCACCGGGGTCGGGGCGGGCGGCTCAGCAGTACGCCACCGGGCGGCCGTGCCGCAGGGCGTACTGCGCGGCCCGCAGGTACAGCGCGACGTGGAAGGCGGCGTCGAGGTCGGTGCTCCACGGCGCGGTGCTCCGGGCTGCCAGGCGCTGCGCCCCGCCGTCCAGGAACCAGCAGGTCAGCACGAGCGGGCCGTGCGGGTCGGGGAGTTCGGCCGGCAGTTCGAGCACCGCGGCCAGCCGCTCCGCCGCGGCCAGCACCCGGGCCGCGGCGACGACCTCCGCCGTGTCGTCGTACGCCGTCGCGAAGGGGAGCCGGACCTCCCCGGCCGGGGGTACGGGCACCATGACCGTCCACCCGCCCAGTGCGGCCTGCTCCGCTGCCGGGAGGTGCGCCTCGCAGAGTGCCGTGAAGCCGGCCATGGGCCGGCCGAGCTTCTCCTCGAAGGCCCACCCCGGGCCGTCGCCCGGCCCGTAGGGCGGCAGACCGGCCCGGGCCAGGGCGCCGTTCACCCCGGACGCGACGGCACGCCATCCCCCCTCGTCCGCCGAGGTCCAGTCCGCCGCGTCGAGGCCGTACAGGTGGAGACCCATGCCCGGCACCGTACCGGCGGCCGCCGACACCGGGCCGGACGGGCCGTCAGGAGCACTGCTGGAGCATGGCCTTCTTGTCGGCGGGGGTCACCGGCAGGTCGTACTTGAGGGAGACCTGGGCGAAGCGCACGACGTAGGCGCAGCGTATCCGCGGGTCGGCGGGGAGCCAGGCGGCGGGACCGGAGTCGCCCTTGGAGGCGTTCTGGGAGCCGTCGGCGGGGACGAGGTTGAGCGGGTCGTTGGCGATGCGGACGCGCTTGGCCTTGTCCCAGCGGGACGCGCCCTGCTGCCAGTCGTAGGAGAGCGGCATGACGTGGTCGATCTGGATCTTCGACGCCTGGGCCTTCGTCCACTGCACGGTGTGGCCGGTGTAGGGGTCGAAGATCGTCATGGCGGTGACCGTGCAGGCGGATCCCGCCTTGCGCTGCACGGCGCGGCCGTCGCGGGCGAGGAGGTCGTTGCGGGTGTCGCAGTCGTTGTGGCCGAGCGGGGTGCCGTCGACGTTGTCCGTCCACGCGGGGCCGAACTGGTCGCGGTCGTAGCCGGACCTGCTGCCGGCCTCGGCGGTACGGACCCTGCCGACGACGTCGCGTCCGGCCTTGCGGTCGGCGGCGGAGGTGAGCGCGCCGAGGCCCGGCCTGGTGCCGTCCGGGTTCTGCAGCGGACTGGTGCCGGAGGCCGCGGCGCCGGAACCGGCGCCGTCGGCGGAGCCCGGACCGACCGGGCCGACCGGGCCCGAGGTGCAGGCGGTGAGCAGCAGCGGCAGGAGGAGGGCGGGCAGGACGGCGGGCAGGGCGGTGGTACGACGGGCGCGCACGGGTTCTCCCCCGACGGTGGCTGGTGACGGCGCACCAGCAGAGCAGGGTGGCTCACCGCGGGTCAAGCGCCCGCGGACACCGCGGAACGGACATCACGGACATTCATCGCGTACCGGACCGCACGGCCCGGATCCGACCCCGATCCGGCCCCGGACCAGCCGCCGGTTCAGCCGCCGATCGCGGACATCGGCCGGTCGGGCCGGACGAAGTCCGCGGAGCCGATGGCGTGCCCGGGGCCCTTCCCGGCGAGGGCGGTGCGCCAGGCGGCCTCGATCCGGTCGTCGTCGGCGCCGGAGCGCAGCAGGGCCCGCAGGTCGGACTCCTCGGTGGCGAACAGGCAGGTGCGGAGCTGGCCGTCGGCGGTGAGCCGCACCCGGTCGCAGCCGCCGCAGAACGGCCGGGTGACGGAGGCGATGACGCCGACGACGGTGTCGGTGCCGGCGATGCGCCAGTCCTCGGCGGGGGCGTTGCCCTCCCGGCCGGCGGGCACCAGGTCCCAGCGCCGGCCGAGGGTGTCGAGGATCTCGGCCGCGGTGATCATGCGGTCGCGCTCCCAGGCGCCCTGGGCGTCGAGCGGCATCGACTCGATGAAGCGCATCCGGTAGCCGTGCTCGGCGGCGAACGCGACGAGGTCGCAGAGTTCGTCGTCGTTGACCCCGCGCACCGGCACGGCGTTGACCTTCACCGGGGTGAGGCCCGCCGCGCGGGCGGTGGCGAGGCCGTCGAGCACGTCGGCCAGCCGGTCGCGGCGGGTGAGGGCGGCGTAGCGGTCGGCCCGGAGGGTGTCGAGGCTGACGTTGACGCGGTGCAGGCCGGCGGCCTTGAGGTCGGCGGCGGTGCGGGCGAGGCCGATGCCGTTGGTGGTGAGGGAGAGTTCGGGGCCGGCGGCGGCGAGGGCGGCGGTGAGGCCGGGCAGGCCGCGGCGGAGCAGGGGCTCGCCGCCGGTGAGGCGGACGGTGCGGATGCCGAGGCGGTGCACGGCGATCCGCACGAGCCGGACGAGCTCCTCGTCGGTGAGCACCTCGGCGCGGGGCAGCCAGTCGAGACCCTCGGCGGGCATGCAGTAGGTGCAGCGCAGGTTGCAGCGGTCGGTGAGGGAGACCCTCAGGTCGGTGTGGATCCGGCCGAACCGGTCGGTCAGCGGCTCGGGGCCGCCGGGCCGTGCCGGGCCGCCGTGGTGCCGTGCCGCGTCGCGCTGCGGTGTCCCCTGGTGCTCTGTCCTCCGTGCCATGCGCCCAGTAGAGGGGGCGCGCACCCCGTCCGGCCAGCGGCGGAAGCGCCGGTGCAGGCCTGCGGGCCGCGGCGGCGCGTTGTGCGATCGCACAGCTGTCGCTCCCGCGCGGGGGTCGGAAGACTGGGGGCATGACGGATCTGCGGGTGGCGGCGCTGGTGCTGGCGGCGGGCGGCGGCAGGCGGCTGGGCGGGCGGCCGAAGGCCCTCGTACGGCTGCGGGGCCGGACCCTCCTGGAGGGGGCGCTGGCGGCCGTCCGGGCGGGCGGCTGCGCGCCGGTGGTGGTGGTGCTGGGTGCGGAGGCCGGGCGGGTGCGGGCCGGGGCGGACACCGGCGACTGCGTGCTGGTGGAGAACCCGGCGTGGGAGAGCGGCATGGGCTCCTCGCTGCGGGCGGGGCTGGCGGCGGTGCCCGCGGACGCGTCGGGGGTGCTGGTGATGCTGGTCGACACTCCGGGGGTGACGGCGGAGGCGGTGGCGCGGCTGGTGGCGGCGCACCGGGCGGGCGGGGAGCTGGTGGCGGCCGCGTACGACGGCCGGCGGGGGCATCCGGTGCTGATCGGCGCGCGATACCTCGCCGAGGCGGCGGCCGGCGCCGAGGGGGACGCGGGGGCGCGCGCACTGCTCGCGGCGCACGCCCCCGAGGTGCTCCTCGTCGAGTGCGGTGACGTGGCCGTCGCGGACGACCTGGACACACCGGCCGATCTGGCCCGCTGGACGGCCTGCGGGCCGCAGGACGCCCCCGGCGGCGCCCCGAACCCTCCCCCGGGAGAGCATGGGTGACGGTCCGTCAGCACCGGTCGGCTCCGGCGCGCCCGTCGGCGGCCCGCACGGCCCGGCCGTCAGGTCGTACGCCCCCGATTCGACCCCGAGGTTTGCCGTAATCCGTTCCACCGGGTGTCCGGATCAGGGAGGATTGGGCACGTACCCGCCCAGCCGACACCGAACGGACGGTGCCAGCCATGACCGCAGTGCCGCTGCCCGACGACTTCAGCGACCAGGCGCCCGGTCCCGTGCCTCCGGCGGGCGCGAGTGCCATCCGGTGCCCGGCCTGCCGCCGGGAGCACCTCTACGAGGCTCCGAGCCTGCCGTGCCCGTGCGGGGCGCAGCTGCGGGTGCCGCTGCTGCGCGGCGGGGTGCCGGTGCAGGTGCGGTTCCGGTCGTGGGAGGACTCCTGGCTGAGCATGCGGTGTCCGCACTGCGGCCGCAACGACCAGTGGCCGCAGCCGGAGTTCACGTGCAACTGCGGGGCGACGGTGCGGCTGCCGGTGGACAAGGCCCCGCGGCTCCCGTCCTCCGGGCCGATCGGCCACCCGGCGGGCGGTGCGCGGCCGTACACGACGGCGGTGCCGCCGGAGTCGGTGCCGCAGCAGGGCTGGCACCGGCTGCTGCGGCCGCCGTTCCGTCCGCAGCCGGTGCACTCCCCGCAGGACGCGGTGGTGGCGGCGGCGCGCTACCTGCAGTGGCTGGGCTTCGACGACCTGGAGCTGACCGGCGGCCAGGACCGGGAGGCGGTGACGCTGCTCGGGGCGCGGATGGTGGCCCAGGTGGACTCGTTCACCGAGCCCGCGGACGTCAAGACGGTCGAGTGCCTGTGGATGCAGACCCTGCACAGCGAGGAGATGGCGGCGGCGCTGTTCACGATGGCCGGGTACTCGCACCAGGCGGTGGTGCGCGGCGAGCAGTTGCTGGTGGCGCTGTTCGCGCTGGACGCCGCGGGCATCCCGCAGCCGGCGAACGGGGCGGCCGAGGCGCTGATGGAGACCGGCTGGACCTCCTGACGCGGGCCGCAGCCGGAGTGCCTCCCTCCGGATTTCCGTCACGCTCGTGATCTGGTGCACAAGCTCGCCCCCGTGTTGAATTGCCGCCACGGCGCACACCCACGGGGAGGGCAGGTGTGCCGGATGGCGCACACAAGGAGGTGGCGTTGTCGGAACGCGGAACGGCCCCGGGGGGCACGGCGGACGCCGTTTGGCGACTGCGGTCGCGCGGCTGCTGGCAGGAGGCCGCGGAGTTACTGCGGCCGAGCGCCGCGCGCGACCCCACCGCTGCCCTGGAGAGAGCCGAACTCCTCATAGAGCAGTGCATGTTCACCGCCGCGCACTGGGCCGAGGCGGAGGCCGCGCTGCGCCTCGCCGAGGCCGGGGTGGTCGGCCCGGAGCAGCGCGCGGCCGCGGCGTGCGCGCGCGGATTCCTCGCGTACGTGGCCAGCGTGCTGGGCCGTCGCGACCGGCTGGACGAGGCGCAGGCCGCACTCGGCCGCACTTCGGCGCTGCTGCCGCCGGACGCGCCGGGCCGGCCGCTGCTCGACTTCCGGCGCGGGCTGGTCGCCGAGAACCTGCTGCACGACCCGGTGGCGGCCCGGGCCGCCTACCGGCGGGCGCACGCGGCCGCGCTGGAGCGCGGTGACGGGCTGCTCTGCTCGTACACCTGGCGGCACCTGGCCGGGCTGGCGCTGGCCTCGGGCGACCGGGAGCGGGCCCGGGAGGGCTTCCGGACGTCGCTGCGGCTGCGCGAGGAGCTGGGCTTCACGGTGGGCGTGGCGCCCGCGCTGGCCTCTCTCGCGGAGGTGAGCGGTCCGGCGGAGGCGTCGCGACTACGTGCCGAGGCGGCCCGGCTGGTGCAGGCGCTCGGCGGGGTACCGGTCTGGCTGACGGCCAGTCTGCAGGTGCCGCCGCAGGGGCCCGCACCGGACGGTGCGAGCCTCGCCGGGGAGGGCGCCGGCTGAGCCCGCCGCCCTGCCGCCCCTCCGGGCGGACCGTACACGGCCGAGTGGGATAAGGTAAGGCTAACCTGTCCGGGGAGAGCAGCGCCCCGGACAGGGCCAGCCACCGCCGCCCGGGCTCCGCCGAGCCCCGTACCGCCAGCCGGGGTCCGCCATGACCGTGACGACCACCACCGGGGCCTCCCCCGTCGCGTCGCCCGCCGGGCCGCCGCCCGCGGCGAGCTACGAACGCCTGGCCGCCGCCTACCCCGCCCTGCGCATCCGCTGCGCACCGCCCCGCACCGGCGACGGCTGGACGACCGGCGCAGCCCTCGCGGCCGACCCGGCGGCCCTGCGCGAGATGATCGACTTCGACGCCCGCGCCGGCGAACGCGACTACGGCACCCCGCTGCGCCCGGACGTCGCGGCGGGCTTCAGCCTGCACCGCTACCTGTGGCCGGTGGCCCTGGCGTTCACGCTGCCCTGGTTCCTGGAGCGCCGGGTGCCCCGGCTCCCCGCGGACGCGGTCGCGATCCGCCGCGCGAGCGGCGAACTGCGGGTGCGGCCCGTGGAGCTCACCGGCCTCCCGGACGACCCGCTCGCCGGCACCGGGCTGCTGCGCGTCGTCCCGGACGAGGCGGCGCTGCGCCGCACCCTGCTGGACGCCCTGGCGGAGCACCTGACGCCGGTCGTCACGGCGTTCCGTCCGACGGTGCGGCGCGGGTCCCGCACGCTCTGGGGGATGGCGACCGACGACGTGGTCGAGGGGCTCCGGTTCCTCGGCGGCCTGCTCGGCGAGGAGGACCGGGCGGTGGCCGAGCTGGCGGAGCTGCTGCCGGGCGACGGGCCGGCACCGTTCGTCGGCGGGGCCGGTTTCCGGTGCACCGGGGAGATGCGTACACGCACTCGGGTGACCTGCTGCCTGTTCTACACGGTTCGCCCGGACGAGATGTGTTTCACCTGTCCGCGGAAGCAGTAAATGTGATGGGCATTTGATTCCCGGCCGATAATTCCCCCTCCCCGGTGCATTGACCGGAATCCGGTCATCACCCCCCGAATTCTCCGCCATGATGGTCCAGCCTTACCTACGCAGGAAAGCGAGGCTGGTTCAGGTCATGAGACTGTCCGACATACCGCTGGGCTGGGCCATGACGGGCGTGGCCGTCCTGGTCGTCCTCGCGGTGCTGGTGGCGTTCGCCCGGAGCCGGGCCACGGCCGCGGCGAACGGATCGGATTCCTGGGAACGCTCGGAGGAACGCCGCCGGCGCAAGGAATCCCTGTACGCGGGCGCCTCGTACACCCTGCTCTTCTGCTGCGCCGCCGTCGCCGCGGCCCTCTCCTTCCACGGGCTGGTCGGGTTCGGCGTCCAGAACCTCAACCTCTCCGGGGGCTGGGAGTACCTGGTGCCGTTCGGGCTCGACGGCGCCGCGATGTTCTGCTCGGTGCTGGCGGTGCGCGAGGCCAGCCACGGCGACGCCGCGCTCGGGTCACGCCTGCTGGTCTGGCTGTTCGCCGGCGCCTCCGCGTGGTTCAACTGGGTGCACGCGCCGCGCGGGCTCGGCCACGCCGGGGCACCGCAGTTCTTCGCGGGGATGTCCCTCTCGGCCGCGGTGCTCTTCGACCGCGCGCTCAAGCAGACCCGCCGGGCCGCGCTCCGCGAACAGGGCCTGGTGCCCAGGCCGCTGCCGCAGATCCGCATCGTCCGCTGGCTGCGCGCCCCGCTGGAGACGTACGCCGCCTGGTCGCTGATGCTCCTGGAGGGCGTGCGCACGCTCGACGAGGCGGTGGAGGAGGTCCGGGACGACAAGCGGACCGCGACCGCCGACCGGGAGCGGCGCCGGCTGGCCAACCGCCGCGAGCGCGCGGAGATCCGCGCCATCAACCGCAACCAGGGCGGCTGGCGCCACCGCACGGCCGCCCGTCAGCTGGAGGCCGGGAGCGGCACGGAGCCCGCCATAGCCGACGGACCCGCCGAGGGCCCGCCCGCGGACGGCCCGCCCGTCGTGGGCCCGCCCACCGCACTGGGGCTGCCGGTGCGCCCGGCCCCGCGCACCGTCGACCTCACGCCCGACGACGACACCATCACCCTGCCGCGGCTGGACTCCCTGGAGCAGAAGCTCAAGGACCTGGAGCAGCAGTTCGGCTGATCCTCCGTGGGCCCGCGGCCGGGCCGCTGGCCCACGGACCGTCCGGCCGCAGGCCCGGTGGAGGCCCGGTGGGGTCCGGTCGGCTGCGGGCGGGTCAGCTGTGGGCCGGTCCGTCCGTGTCCACGGAGAGTTCGAACCACATCCGCTTGCCGGAGCCGCGCGGCTCCACCCCCCAGCCGTCCGCCAGCGCCTCGACCAGCATCAGCCCGCGGCCCGACGAGGCCTGCTCGCCGGGGGTGCGCCGGGTCGGCCACAGGTCCGACTCGTCCTCGACCTCGACCCGCAGCCGGGCCCGGCCGCCGGTGCTCGGCAGGTGGTAGAGCCGCGCGGTGAACATCGCGTCCCGGTCGGTGTGCCGGATGGCGTTGGTGACGAGTTCGGAGGAGAGCAGCTCGGCGGTGTCGATCAGCTCCGGCACGCCCCAGCGGCGCAGCGCGTCGCGCAGTTCGCCGCGCAGCTCCGCGATCCGCGCCAGGTCGGCCTGGCCGATCCGGCGGCGCAGCTGCTGGGCGGCGCGGCCGCCCGAGGGGCCGTCCCAGCGCAGCAGGAGCAGCGCTATGTCGTCCTCGCGCTCGCTGGAGTCGGCGGCGCCCGCCGCGATCCGGTCGGCCAGTTCCTCCAGCGGTTCGCGGGCGGACTCGTCGCGTGCGGCGAGCGGCCCGGCGACGGCCTCGCACAGCCGGGCGAAGCCGGTGTCGAGGTCCATGTCGCGGGCCTCCACGAGGCCGTCGGTGCAGAGCACCACGGTCTCGCCCGGGTCGAGGCTGAAGCGGGTGACGCGGTACTCCTCGTCGGGTGCGACGCCGAGCGGCAGCCCGCCGGCGACCGGCAGGATGGACGCGGAGCCGTCGCCGCGGCGCACCACCGGGTCGAGGTGGCCGGCGCGGACGGCGTAGACCACGCCGTAGTCGACGTTGACCTCCGCGTAGGTGCAGGTCGCGAAGTGGTCGGTGTCGAGGTCGGCGAGGAAGCGGGAGGCCCGGGCCATCACGGCGGCGGGCGGGTGGCCCTCGGCCGCGTAGGCGCGCAGCGCGATCCGCAGCTGGCCCATGATGCCGGCCGCGTGCACGTCGTGGCCCTGCACGTCGCCGATGACCAGGCCGACGTGGCCGCCGGGCAGCGGCACGACGTCGTACCAGTCGCCGCCGATCTGCAGGCCGGAGCCGGCCGCGAGGTAGCGGACGGCGGTGGTGACGCCCGGCACCGAGGGCACCGCGCGGGGCAGCATGACGCGCTGCAGGCCCGCGGCGAGCTCGTGCTCGGCGTCGTGCAGCTGGGCGCGGGCCAGCGACTGCGCGACCAGGCCGCCGAGGGTGGAGAGCAGGGTGCGGTCGTCGGTGTCGAGCTCGCGGTCGTCGTCGAAGCTGACCGCGCACACGCCGATCGCCCTGCCGCTGACGACCAGCGGCAGGAACGCCCAGGCGCTGCGGCCGGTCTCGGCGCCGACGCCGGCCCAGGCCTCCGGGTAGCGGTCGCGGTACTCCTGCCGGTCGGCGATGAAGACGGCGGTGCGGGTGCGCACCGCGTGCGACATGGGGTGGTCGGCGGAGAGCGGCGAGCGGTCGAACTGGGCGATCTGCTCGCGGCGGTACCCGCTGGCGCCGAGGATGGCCAGGCGTCCGGCCTCCAGGGAGGCGAGCACCAGGCCGTCCGGCGGGAGGCCGGGCAGCGGGAGCTCGGTGAAGACCCGGGCGACGTCGCGGACGGTCACGGCTTCGGAGAGCGCCCGGGCGGCCTCCTTGATGAACCGCGAGCGCTCCTCGCGCAGCGCGGCGAGTTCGCCGGCCTTCTCGCGCTTGTGCAGTTCGACGGTGGCGTCCCAGACGAAGCCGACCATGCGGGAGGCGCGGCCGAAGGCGTCCGCGAGGACCCGGCCGCGGAAGCGCACGGCGTGCATCTGCCCGCCCGGGAAGACCGTGCGGTAGTAGGCGCCGCACTGGCCGAGCTCGGCGACGGCCCGCTCGACGCGGCGGCGCACCACCGGGGCGTCCTCGGGGTGCAGCAGGGCGAGGAACGAGCCGGAGCTGCGGTCGAAGCGGTCGCGGTCGAGGCCGAGGATGGCGCAGGCCCGGTGGTCGCCCTCCAGGATGTCGCGGCGGATGTCCCAGTCGAACGAGCCGATGCCGTTGGCGGCCATCGCGGGTTCGAGCCAGTCCGGGGTGGAGTCGCCGGCCCTGCCGGTCATGCCGTGTCCGGTGGCGGGCGCCGACAGGCCGGCGGTCGCGGTGCGCAGCGCGTGGCCGGCAGCGCTCCGGGTCGTCTGGGCCGGTGGAATGCGGCGTGCGGGCCCCTGCGGCTCGGGCTCTGTCGCCATGTTTCTCCTGCCGCTGCCATGCCATGCCGTCCGGGCGGACCGCGATAGCCGTGTCGTGATCGGGATCGGTGTGCAGGGGGGTGGCGGCCGGTCGGGAATCGGATCTGCCCGCCGGCGCCTGCGCACACATTCTCACTAGCCTCTCGTATGTTCGGCAAGGCGGCAATGCCGAGGGGCCGTCCGGGTGTCAACGAGGTGAAGAACACGTCATGGTTCGTGCGCGTTTCACTACGGTCCGAGCTCGAACCAGGTGACCTTGCCGTCGCCCCGCAGCTGTACGCCCCAGTCGTCCGCCAGGGCCTCGACCAGGAGGAGCCCGCGCCCGGAGGTCGCGTACTCGCCCGGGGCGCGGCGGCCCGGCACCGTGGCCGCGGCGTCCCTCACCTCGATGCGCAGCCGCTGGTCGGGGGTGAGGACGGCGTCGAAGACCGCGCCGTGCCCGGTGTGGACGAGCGCGTTGGTGACCAGCTCGGAGGTGAGCAGCTCGGCCGTGTCCGCGAGCTCCGGCACCCCCCAGCGGTCGAGCGCGGTGCGCAGCCGCCGCCGGATCGCGCCGACGGCGACCAGGTCGGCCGGATCGACCGCGGCGTGCAGCCTGTGATGCAGCGCACACCCCGGTTCGTGCGCGGGGGGCCGTCCGGCCGCGGGTGCCTCCCGGGCCCGCTCCCCCGCCCCGGCGGCCGCCGGACCCGCCGGATCGGACCGGCGTGCGGCGCCGGTGCCGCCGCCGTGCGCCCCGCGCCGCGGGCCGTTCGCGGCCGACCGCTGGCGCGGAAATCGTGCCTGACCATCCATCAAAACGCCCCCGCCCTGCTCGGGAACGCCCCTCCGGTCCCCCTCCGGACGGCGTCCAGTCGTCGAACATCCTCATGCCCGTTCCGGAACGTCCCCAACAGTGCATCCCCGGCCACCCGGTGTGAAGCGGGGCTCGGGGCGGCGCCGTGATCCGTCCGGCGCACGCGAGGAGGTTTGGCGGCGAACCGTCCGCGCCGCGCGGGCGCCGCCCCGCCCCGGGGTGGCACGGCTCCGGCACGGCCCGGCACACGGCCGGCTCCGGGGGCGGCCCGGCACGCGGCGGACGCCGGGGGCGGCCCGGGTCAGCTCTGCTGCAGGGCCTCCGCGGCCCGGCGGAGGAAGACGCGGAACAGCTCCCGCTCCGGCCCGTCGAAGGCGTCCCACAGGGCGGCCTCGACGCCCACCGCGCGCGCGTCCGCCTCCGTGAGGAGGGTGCGGCCCGCCTCGGTGAGGCGGGTGACGAGCACCTTGGCGTGCAGGTCCGACGGACTCCGCCCGATCAGGGCCTTGCCCTCCAGGACGGCCAGCACACCGGCCATGGTCTGGGGCGTGACGGCGGCGCCGCGTGCCAGCTGGGCGCCGGACATGCCCTCCGGCCGCTCGGCGAGCTGGAGCAGCACCGCGTACTGCGGCACGGTGAGGCCCAGGCCGCGCAGGGCCTCGGCCTTGGCCGCCATCATGGCCTGTTCCGCGTGTTTGAGCTCCAGGCCCAGGCGCAGCCGGGCCCCCGCGGGGCCGGCCAGCAGCTCGGCGGGGTCGGCGGTCATGGCACTCCTCGGCTGGCGGCGCGGTCCCGACCAGTATGGCCGGGGCCGGGCGCCCGCCCGTACGCGTGGGCGCGGACCGCTGACGGCGCGGGGCGGGCGGGGCCGGGTCAGCCGGTGCGGAGCACGTACTTGGCGGTGGCGGTGCGCCCCTCCAGGCGGGCGTGGGCGGTGGCGACGCCGTCCCAGCCGATCTCCTCGACGTGCGGACGCAGGGTGCCGTCGGCGACCAGGCGCAGGCCCTCGGCGAGGTGGGCGCGGAAGAGATCGGGGCGGCGGGAGAGGACGCCGCCCATGTTGTAGCCGGCGAGGGTGAAGCTGTCGTACCAGACCTCGTTCGCCGCGAGGGTGGTGTCACGGTCGGCGGCGTTGCCGATGACGACGTGTCGGCCGAACACGGCGAGCAGCGGGCGGACGGCGCCGCGCAGCTCGCCGCCGACGGTGTCGATGACGGCGTCGAAGCCCTGCCCGTCGGTCAGTTCGGGGGTGCGGTCGGCGAGCTCGGCGTAGGTGAGGGTGTGGTGGTAGCCGTGGGCGGCGGCCGCGGCGGCGCGTTCGGGGGTGCCCGCGGCACCGACGGTGAGGGCGGCGCCGTGGGCGGTGGCGAGGCGGCCGAGGAGCGTGCCGAGGCCGCCGGCGGCGCCGAGCACGAGCACCCGGTCGCCGGGGCCGGTGCGGGCGGCGCCGCGCAGGGTGCCGACGGCGGTGGTGGCGTTGCAGGCGGTGGCGGCGGCGTGCAGCGGGTCGAGGCCGGCGAGCGGGCCGTCCAGGGCGACGGCGGTGGCGGCCGGGGTGGCGACCCGTTCGGCGTTGCCGCCGAAGCCGGTGGGGACGGCGGCGACGGGCTGGCCGACGCGCAGACCGTGGACGCCCGCGCCGAGGGCGGCGACGGTGCCGGCGACCTCCAGGCCGGGTACGGCGGGCAGGGTGACCGGGAACTGCCCGCGGCGGAACATCACGTCGGCGAAGTGGATGCCGGCGTGGGTGACGTCGACGGTGATCTCGCCGGGGCCGGGGGCCGGGGCGGGAAGGTCGGCGAGTTCGAGGACCTCGGGCCCGCCGGTGCGGGTGTAGCGGACTGCGCGCATGGGGTGCTCCTCGGGACGGCCCGGACGGGCGTTTCACGGACGGGCGTTTCACGGACGGGCGTGGCGACGGGCCGCCGTGGCGATGGACGGCGGTGGTGATGGACGGCTGTGGTGATGGACGGCCGTGGTGATGGACGGCCGCGCGATGGGCGATTCATGTATGGGCACTGATGAATATCAGGGCACTGACATATGTATAGCAGGGCCCTGATACATGCCGCCACCCGCACCCCGCCCCGCCCGACGGGCGGCGCACGCCCGGGCGAGCAACGCTGGACACGCAGGCCCCGGCCGGGTTCAATGGCCGAGGATGTTTGAACGACGTTCTAACCACGACCGGCCGAGCGAGGAACCGTGCGACTGACGCCCACCGAGCGGGACAGGCTGCTGATCTTCACGGCGGCCGAGCTGGCCCGTGCCCGCCGCGCCCGCGGCGTGAAGCTCAACGTGCCCGAGGCCACCGCCCTCATCGCCGACGCCGTCTGCGAGGCCGCCCGCGACGGCCGCCGCCTCGCCGAGGCCGTCGAGGCCGGGCGCGGCGTCCTCACCGCCGACGACGTGCTGCCCGGCGTGCCGGACATCGTCACCGTCGTGCAGGTCGAGGCCGTCTTCGACGACGGCACCCGGCTCGCCGTGGTCGACGACCCGTTCCGCGGCGCCGGATCGCTCGGCGACGGCGCCCCCGGCGCCGCGCTCGCCGGGCCGGGTGAGGGCTACGACCCCGTCGAGGAGACGGTCGTGCTGCCCGTGCACAACACCGCCGCCGTACCCATCTCCGTCACCTCGCACTTCCACTTCTTCGAGGCCAACCCGCGGCTCGCCTTCGACCGGGCCGCCGCCTACGGCACCCACCTGGCCGTGCCCGCCGGCTCCTCGGTGCGGTTCGACCCCGGGGCGACCGTCGAGGTCGGCCTGGTGCCGATCGGCGGCGCCCGGGTCGCGATCGGCTTCGCCGGCCTGGTCGACGGCCCGCTCGACGCCCCCGGCGCCAAGGAGGCCGCGCTGGAGAAGGCCCGCGCCACCGGCTACCTGACCGGCTTCGACGACTCGGAGGTCGACTCGTGAGCGCCATCACCCCGCACGACTACATCTCCGTGCACGGCGCCCGCGCGGGCGACCGCATCCGGCTCGGCGACAGCGGCCTGATCATCCGCGTGGAGTCCGACGCGCAGGAGCCCGGCAACGAGTTCCTCGCCGGCTTCGGCAAGACCGCCCGCGACGGCCTGCACCTGCAGGCCGTCGCCGTCCGCGACACCTGCGACGTCGTGATCAGCAACGTCGTCGTGATCGACGCGGTGCTCGGCATCCGCAAGACCTCGATCGGCATCCGCGAGGGCCGGATCGTCTCGATCGGCCGCGCCGGCAACCCCGACACCATGGACGGCGTCGACGTCGTCGTCTCCACCGGCACCACGATCGTCTCCGGCGAAGGCATGATCGCCACCGCCGGCGCCATCGACACCCACGTCCACCTGCTCTCGCCGCGGATCATGGAAGCCTCGCTCGCCTCCGGCGTCACCACGATCATCGGCCAGGAGTTCGGCCCGGTCTGGGGCGTCGGCGTGAACTCCCCCTGGGCGCTGCGGCACGCCTTCAACGCCTTCGACGCCTGGCCGGTCAACATCGGCTTCCTCGGCCGCGGCTCCTCCTCCGAACCGGCCCCGCTCGTCGAGGCGCTCGCCGAGGGCGGCGCCTCCGGCTTCAAGGTCCACGAGGACATGGGCGCCCACACCCGCGCCCTCGACACCGCACTGCGCGTCGCCGAGGAGTACGACGTGCAGGTCGCCCTGCACACCGACGGCCTCAACGAGTGCCTCTCCGTCGAGGACACCCTGCGGGTGCTGGAGGGCCGCACCATCCACGCCTTCCACATCGAGGGCTGCGGCGGCGGACACGTGCCCAACGTGCTCAAGATGGCGGGCGTCGAGAACGTCATCGGCTCCTCCACCAACCCCACCCTGCCCTTCGGACGCGACGCCCTCGGCGAGCACTTCGGCATGATCGTCTCCGCCCACGACCTCAAGGTGGACCTGCCCGGCGACGCCGCCATGGCCCGCGACCGCATCCGCGCCGGCACCATGGGCGCCGAGGACGTCCTGCACGACCTCGGCGTCATCGGCATCACCTCCTCCGACGCCCAGGGCATGGGCCGGGCCGGCGAGACCGTCCGCCGCACCTTCGCCCTCGCCGGCAAGATGAAGACCGAACTCGGCCCGCTCGACGGCGGATACGGCACCACCGAGAGCGGCGACGACAACGAGCGCGTCCTGCGCTACATCGCCAAGCTCACCATCAACCCCGCCATCGCCCACGGCCTCTCGCACGAGGTCGGCTCGATCGAGCCCGGCAAGCTCGCCGACATCGTGCTCTGGCGCTCCGACCACTTCGGCGCCAAGCCGCAGCTCGTCCTCAAGGCCGGCTTCCCCGCGTACGGCGTCACCGGCGACCCCAACGCCTCCACCGACCGCTGCGAACCCCTCGTCCTCGGACCGCAGTTCGGCGCGCACGGCGCGACCGCCGCCGACCTGTCCGTGGCCTTCGTCTCGCAGGCCGCCGCCGAGACCTCCTACCTCGACGTCGCGGGCGACCGGATGCCCACCCGCCGGCGGCGGGTCGGCGTCCGCAACACCCGCGGCATCGGCCCGCGCGACATGGTGCGCAACGCCCGCACCGGGCACGTGGAGGTCGAGTCCGACACCGGCCTCGTCTCGCTGGACGGCGCGCCGCTGCGCTCCGAGCCCGCCGACAGCGTCTCCCTCAGCCGCCTCTACTTCCTCTGAACCCGCCGCCCTCCCTTAGGACTCCACCCACATGACCAGCACCACGCCCGCCGCCGCCGGCTTCCGGATGCCCGCCGAGTGGCACCCCCACGAGCGCACCTGGATGGCCTTCCCGACCGCCAACCCGACCTTCGACGGCGCCGGGCAGCTGCACGCCGCCCGCGAGGCCTGGGCCCGGGTCGCGAACACCCTCGTCCGGTACGAGCCGGTGACCCTCGTCGTCAACACCGGCGAAACGGCGGACGCCCGCGGGTACGTCTCCCCCGACGTCGAGATCGTCGAACGGCCGCTGGACGACGCCTGGATGCGCGACATCGGCCCGAGCTTCCTGATCGACGGCAAGGGCGGCGTCGCCGCCACCGACTGGATCTTCAACGGCTGGGGCGCGCAGTCCTGGGCCCGCTGGGACGACGACCAGCACATCGCCGAGCACATCACCGCGCTCACCGGCGTGCAGCGGTTCGCCTCCCGCCTGATCAACGAGGGCGGCGGCATCCACGTCGACGGCGAGGGCACCGTGCTCGTCACCGACACCGTGCAGCTCGGCGAGGGCCGCAACGCCGACTGGACGCGCGAGGAGGTCGAGGCCGAGCTGCACGCCTTCCTCGGCACCACCAAGGCGATCTGGCTGCCCCGCGGACTCACCCGCGACTACGACGAGTTCGGCACCCGCGGGCACATCGACATCGTCGCCTCCTTCGTGCGCCCCGGCGTCGTCGCGGCGCACGTCCAGCCCGACCCCTCGCACCCCGACCACGCGGTGTGCGAGGACCTCACGGCGATCCTGCGGGCCTCCACCGACGCCCGCGGGCGGCAGCTGGAGGTCGTCGAACTCCCCGCCCCCACCGTCCTGGTGGACGAGGACGGCGAGCCCGTCGACTACTCGTACATCAACCACTACGTCGCCAACGGCGCGGTGATCCTCTGCGCCTTCGACGACCCGCGCGACGCCGAGGCCGCCGCGATCCTCGGCAAGGCCTACCCCGACCGCACGGTCGAACTCGTCGACGCCCGGGGCATCTTCGCCAACGGCGGCGGCGTCCACTGTATTACGCAGCAGCAGCCGAAGGGCTGACGCCGGAGCGAGGGGTGGGCCGGGCGCCCGTCCGGCTGTCTCCGGGCCCGGGCCCGGGCCCGTGGCCGTATCCGGGTCCGGGTCCGGGTCCGTCTCCGTGGCCGTCCGGTCGTCGGCCGTCACGGTGTCCCGGCCGTCCCGGTCGCCTCTGCACCGCCCCATGGTGCCGGGCCGCACCGCCCGGTGCCGCCTCGGAGCCGGGCCTGCGCACGGAGGCGGGCCTCGTACGCGGTGTTCTCGCGGTCGGCCCAGGCGCGGGCGAGCGAGGAGCGCGGGAACCAGTGCGAGTGCACCAGGCCGGGCTGCTCGACCCGTTTGCCGAGCAGGTGGTCCCAGACGCCGTGGCCGTCGCCCAGCGGCAGCGCGTACGGCTCGTAGCGGGGCCGGCCCGCACCGGCGGTCACCGGCTCGCCCGGCGGGTCCGGACGAGGGCCGCCGCGACGGCGTCGAGGTAGTCGGCCCAGCAGTCGCCGGGTTCCGGACGGGTGCCGGCACCGCCGTGGCAGCGGTTGCACCGGCCGCACCTGCGGTAGGGCGGCACGAGGTCCGGCCCGGGCACCGGGACCGGCCGGGCGGGCGGCTCGGCCGGGCGGTCGGGCGGGTGGTCCGGCCGGCTGTCGGGCTCGGGGGCGGATGCGGGCGTCAGCACGGGTCCTCCTTGATCTCGGCCCAGACCTCGGTGCGGCCGGAGCCGTCCGTCGCGCCCCAGCGCGGCACGGACATGAGGGCGCGCAGCACCGCGGCCCACTGCTCGTCGGTGCACCGCTCCGGGATGGGAACGGTGATGCGGACAGTGCCGCGGGAGGTCGCGGTGGCGGTGGAGATCTCGCCGGTGGCTCGTTCGAGCGCTTCGCGTAGGGCGTTCGCACGCACGCTGACCTGCACCGCCACTTCCCTAATAACAGACTGGCACTGTACTAATAGACTAGGGCCAGACGGATACTCTGTCACCTCGCCGTCACACAGTGAGAGGACACGGGATGAGTCAGGACAGTGCGCCGCCCCCGTACCTCCGGGTGGCCGAGCAGCTCCGCCAGCGCATCCAGTCCGGCGAACTCGCACCCGGCGCCCTCCTGCCCTCCCTCGCCGAGATCCGCGAGGAGACCGGCTACTCCGGCACGGTCGGGCAGCGCGCGTACGCCGTGCTCGTCGACGAGGGCCTGGTCGTGGCCCGTCCCGGCCGCGGCCACTACGTCCGCTCGCAGGAGGAGCGGCCCCTCCTCGTACGCCGCCCGCGGGTCGCGCCCGGCGGCGGGTCGCCGACCGAGGCCGTGCTCGCCGCGCAGGGCATCCACGCCCGGCGGGACAGCGAGTCCACCACCGCCCGCGCCGACCGGCGGATCGCCGACCGCCTCGGCATCACCGCCGGCGACCCGGTCATGCACACCTCGTACGTCTACCGCGCCGACGGCGAGCCCGTACAACTCGCCGACTCGTGGGAGCCGATGGCCGTCACCGGCGGCACCCTGATCGTGCTGCCGGAGGCCGGCCCGTACGCGGGCATCGGCGTCGCCGACCGCATGCGGCACATCGGCATCGAGGTCGGCATCCCCGTCGAGCGGGTCACGGCCCGCGGCGCCGCCCGCGCGGAGGCCGCCCTGCTCGGCGCCACCCCGGCCGCGCCGGTGCTCGCGATCGAGCGCACCTACTACGACCAGGCCACCGGCCGAGCCGTGGAGACCGCGGACGTCGTGCTGCTCGGCAGCCGCTGGGCCGCCGAGTACGGCACCCGGCCGCCGACCGCCTGACGCCTCACCGCCTGACACCTCACCGCCTGACACCTCATCGCCTCCGCCCGCGGGGCGGTGAGGCCCCACGGGCGGGTACCGGCCACGGCCGGTGTCCGGATTCCGGCCTGCCGACCGGCCCCCGCCGATGGAGGGTTCCCCTGCCCGTACGGGTGTTGCGAGCATGACGGTACGGCCCATGCATATGCCACAAGCACATGCCAGGGCCGATCGACCGTCAGATCAGCTCCACCAGGGGGGAACCACCCATGTCCCGAACCGGTCACCGGACCGAGCTGACCCGCCGCCGGATGCTCCAGGGCTCCGGCGTCGCCCTCACCGCCGCCGTCGGCGCCGGCGCCCTCGGGCTCGCCGGACCCGGCGGCGGCACACCGGCCGCCGCCGCGGGGACCGCCGCACCCGGCACGCCCCGCACACCCGAGTCCTTCGACGAGACGTACCTCGGCCGCCGGCTCCAGGGCCGCCCCGCCACCGGCGCAGGGCACCACCACCACGACGGCCCCGCCTTCCGCGTGCTCGTCGACGGCGAGGAACTCCACGTCATGCGCAACGCCGACGGCACCTGGATCAGCGTCGTCAACCACTACCAGCCGCACCGCACCCCGCAGGACCTCGCCCGGGCCGCCGCCGTCGACCTGCACGGCGCCGCACTCGTCCCGTTCGCCTGACCGACCGCCCTCCCCCGCACCCGACAGCACCCGACAGCACCAGGAGACACCCATGGCGGTCCGCAGGAACCAGGCGGCCCTCACGGCCCCGCAGAAGCGCGCCTTCACCGACGCCGTCCTCGAACTCAAGCGCTCGGGGCGCTACGACACCTACGTCAGCACCCACAACCGGTTCATCGTCGGCGACACGGACAACGGCCCGCGCACCGGCCACCGCTCGCCGTCCTTCCTGCCCTGGCACCGCAGGTTCCTGCTCGCGTTCGAACGCGACCTGCAGTCCGTCGACCCGCAGGTCACCCTGCCGTACTGGGACTGGACGGCCGACCGCACCGCCACCGGCGGCCCCTGGGCGGACGACCTGCTCGGCGGCAACGGCCGCCCCGGCGACAACCGGGTCACCACCGGGCCGTTCGCCGCCTCCGGCGGCCGGTGGAGCATCACCGTGCGGCCCGACAGCCGCGACTACCTCCGCCGCTCGCTCGGCACCGCCGTCGCCCAGCTCCCCGGCCGCGCCGAGGTCGAGTCGGTCCTCGCGGTGCCGACGTACGACGCCGCACCGTGGAACAGCACGTCCGCCGGCTTCCGCAACCAGTTGGAGGGCTGGCGCGGCGTCAACCTGCACAACCGGGTGCACGTCTGGGTGGGCGGCCTGATGGGCACCGGCATGTCACCCAACGACCCGGTGTTCTGGCTGCACCACTGCTTCATCGACAAGCTGTGGGCCGAATGGCAGCGCCGCCACCCCGGGCAGGGCTACCTGCCGACCGCGCCGACCCCCGACGTCGTCTCCCTGCACACCGCCATGAAGCCCTGGGACGACACGACGCCGGCCGACATGCTCGACCACACGGCGCACTACACGTACGACACCGGGTTCTGACCCCGGGGCGTGCGGCGCTCCGGCCGGGCCCGCGGGACCGCAGGGCAGGGCGGCCGGTCGGGGCGGCCGGACTGGGCCGCCAGGCTGAGTGGCCGGCCGGGCCGCGGGCCGGACGGAGGCGGAGACGGACTCCTGAGCCGGGCCGGCGACACACCCGACCGAACCGGCGACCGGCGTTCAGGAGCCGTCCGGGGCCGCCATCAGGGTGCTGCGGTAGGCGAGGACGACCGCCTGGGCACGGTCCCGGGAGCCGGTCTTGGCGAGGATCCGCTTGACGTGCGTCTTGACGGTCGACTCGGCGAGCACGAACCGCTCGGCGATCTCGGCGTTCGAGCAGCCCTCCGCCACGGCCCGCAGCACCTCGCGCTCGCGACCGGTGAGCCGGGCCAGCCGGCGCTCGGCCTCACCGCCTTCCGCGGCGGCAGGCACGCGAACGGCCGGAGGCGGGTCCGCCCCCGGGGCCCCCGCCGGGCCGACCAGACGGCCGAGCACGTCGCCGGTGACGGCAGGGTCGAGGACGGACTGGCCGACGGCGAGTGCCCGCACCGCGTCGACGAGCCGCTCGGGCGAGGCCCGCTTCAGCAGGAAACCCGCGGCGCCCGCCCGCAGCGCACCCCAGACGTAGTCGTCGTGGTGGAAGGTCGTCAGGACGAGCACCCGGGTGGCCAGCCCGGCGGTGACGATCCGCCGGGTCGCCTCCACACCGTCGATGCCGGGCATGCGGACGTCCATCAGCACGACGTCCGGCAGGAGGGTGCGGCAGAGCTCGACCGCGCGGAGGCCGTCACCGGCCTCCCCGACCACCTCGATGCCCTCGACGGTGCCGAGCACGAGCGCCACGCCCGCGCGGAGCAGCGCGTCGTCGTCGGCGAGCACCACCCGCACGGTCACGGCACCGGGAGGACGACGTGCAGCAGGAAGCCGCCCCCTTCACCGCCCCCGTGTTCCAGGGTGCCGCCGAACACGGCGACCCGTTCGGCGATGCCCAGCAGTCCCCGGCCGGGGGCGTATCCCGGCGCGGCGCCCCGGCCGTCGTCGCGGACGACGATGTCGAGGGTGCCCGCCGTACGGCGGAGGGCGACGGCGGCGCTGCCGGCCCGGGCGTGCTTGACGGTGTTGGTGAGCGCCTCCTGGACGATCCGGTAGGCGGACACGTCCAGGGTGCGCGGCAGGTCGCGCGCGGCGGCGTCGACGGCGAGGTCGACCGCGACCCCGGCCCGGCCCGTACGCGCGGCGAGCCGGGGCAGGTCGGCCAGGCCGGGCTGCAGGCCCGTCCCGTCCGGTGGCGGCCCGGTGCGGCGCAACAGGCCGAGCACCCGGTCGAGTTCGTCGAGGGCGTCGCGGCCGGTGTCCTCCAGACCCGCGAGCAGCGCACGGGTCTCCTCGGGGTCGCGCGCGAGGACCAGCCGGGCCGCGCCGGCCTGCACGACCATCACGTTGAGGGTGTGGCCGACGAGGTCGTGCAGCTCCCTGGCGATGCGGGTGCGTTCCTCCGCGGCGACCCGACGGCGGATCAGGAGCCGGGCCGTGTCCCGCTCCTCCTGCCTGCGGGCCGTCGCGTAGCCGAGCGCCCAGGCCAGCAGCCAGAGGAAGAGGGACCCGGCGGGGATTCCCGCGTACGCGCCGGAGGGGCCCGCGAAGTACGCGGCCATGCCGAGCAGCACGATCACCGGGCCGCACCTGGCCCGCGGGCGCGTGGCGTACAGCCCCAGCGAGTACAGCCCGACCAGGTTCGCGTAGGGGGTGACCGGGCTGGCGAGGACGAACAGCGCCTCCGCGGACAACGCCACGGACCCGGCCAGGTACGCCGCCAGCGGTGCCCGGCGGCGGACGGCCAGCGCACCGGCCGCCACGGCGCTGAGCAGGACGGCGACGGGCATGGCGGTGCCGATCCGCGGTGCGGCACCGACGCGTTCGACGAGCATCGCCGCCAGGAAGGCGACCGCGAGGACGGCATCGGCGGTAGCGGCGCGCGGCCCGGTGGCGGCCCACGGCACGGCGGCCCGGACGGCTCCCGCGGCTGCCGCCGCCCTGGCGGTCGCGGCGGCCACGACGGCCCGTGCGGTACCGGTCGCGCGGAAGTCCCGGGCGGCCGCAGGCGAGTCGGGGACGCCAGGGGCAGCGGGGACGTCAGGGGCAGCGAGAGCAGCGGGGGCAGCGGGGGCGACGGCCGGTGTCCGGGCGGGGCGGGTCATCACGGCTCCGGTGGGGTCGCGTCCGGCGGGGTCGCGCACCGGCGGGCGGTGACGTTCCCGGAGGCTACCGGTGCCCGGCACCGACCCGCATCGCCCCACAGGCGTAGGGCCCGTACCCCCGTGGGGGTACGGGCCGGGCCGCCCCGCCCGGCGTCCTCCCCGCGGGGTGGGACGGGTGCCTCCACCGGGAGGACGCCGCCGGGACGGCCCGCTCCGTAGCGTCCCGGCCATGCCCGAATCGACCTCCCTCCTCCGCCGCGCCGGCTGGGTGACGATCACCCTGCTCGCCACCCTGATCGCGCTGCTCTCCGCGCGGTACCTGACGCTCGACCCGGAGACGTTCCTGCCGGAGCAGCGGGCGACGTACCTGGCGCATCTCGCCCCGCTGACGCTGCACGTCGGCGGTGGCGTGGTGGCACTCGTCCTCGGCCCGTGGCAGTTCGTGCCACGGCTGCGGACCCGCCACCCGGCCGTGCACCGCCTCGTCGGCCGGGTGTACGTGCTCGGCGCGCTGGCGACGGGGGTGGGCGGTCTGCTGCTGGTGCCGACCGGACTGGCCGGGCCGATCGGCCCGATCGGCTTCGCCGCGCTCGCCGTCCTGCTGCTGGCCACGACCACGGCGGGGTTCGTGACGATCCGCCGGGGCGCGGTGGTGCGCCACCGGATCTGGATGATCCGCTCGTACGCACTGATCTTCACCGGGGTCACCTTCCGGCTGTGGCTGTCGGTGCTGTCCGGTGCCGGGCTGCCCTTCGACCAGGTCTACGGCAGCGGGGCGTGGACGTCGTGGCTGATCGACCTGCTGGTCGCGGAACGGCTGATCGCACGGATCAGGCCCCCTCGGGACGGCCGGGGCGCGGACCTCCCCGCCGTACCGGGGAGCGGGAGCCGGGGGCGCCGGACGACCACGCCCGCACCGGGAGACCGGGCAGGCGGCCCCGTATCGTGAGGACGTCGAGCCGGACCGTCCGGGGCCGGACGTGTCCAGGAGGTCGGACTGATGGCGGAGCCACGGGCGCGGCGGGCCGCACGGCCCCGCGAGGAGGTCTTCGCGACCGCCCGGGCGGCGATCGCCGAGCACGGCCTCGACAAGCTCACCATGGCCGCCCTCGGCCGCGAGCTCCGGATGAGCGCCGGCCATCTCCTCTACTACTTCGGCAGCAAGGACCAGCTGCTGCTGGAGACGCTCCGCTGGAGCGAGGAGCAGCTCGGCGAACGCCGCCGCGCGGCCCTCGCCCGCACGGACCTCACGGTGCGGCAGCGGCTCGCCGCGTACGCGGAGCTCTACCTCCCCGAAGGCCCCGGCGACCCGCGCTGGATCCTGTGGGTGGAGGTGTGGGGGCGTTCACCGGCCAGTGCCGAGATCCGCAAGGGCCAGTTGGAGATCGAGACTCCCTGGCAGACCGACCTCGTCGCCCTCGTCGAGGAGGGTGCCGCCGCGGGCGTGTTCCGGGTGCCCGCCGACACGGGCGACGGCCCGGCGACCGTGGCCGACCGGGCCCGGCAGATCCGCGCGCTGCTGGACGGCTTCGCCGTGCCGCTGGCGATCGGCCTGCCCGGCGCCGACCGGGCCGACGCCGCGGCGCAGGTCGCCTCCGCCGCGGCGGCCCTGCTCGGCTGACCCGCCGCGGCCCGCCCGGCCGGGGTCACCGGTCACTCCGCCCGCCGATCACTCCGTCCAGAGGGCGGCGGCCGTGCGGTCGTCGGCGTAGCCCTTCGCCCGCACCTGGACCTGGCGCAGGAAGTCCACCGTGCCCGGCGGGTGCGGGTGCGCCCAGTGACCGGACAGGAACCGCGCCACGGCCGGCTCGTCCGCGATCGGACCCGCCAGGCCGGGCGTGCAGAGCAGCAGGATGTCGCCCTGCGTCGCGGGGACCAGCCGGAAGCGGAACGGCTTCGGGGCCGTCACCGGCGACGCGGCCTCGGGCTGCGGCTCGCCGTCCGGCTGGTGCAGCAGACGCGCCGCGTACGCGTCGATCCAGTGGCCGGCCCGCAGCAGGTACAGGCCGCCGGGACCGGTGCCGAACGCCGCCCGGTGGCTCGCCTCCGGGTCCAGCGACACCAGCAGGCAGTGCAGCATCCCGGACTCCCCCTCGGCCGGGTCCGCCGTCTGCGGGCGCAGCGGCGCCGCCGCACCGGCGGTCAGCCGCTGCAGGCCGTAGCGCAGCCGGTCGCGGGCCCCGGCGCGGAGGTCGGCGGTCAGCTCGACCCGGTTGCGGCCGATCGTCGCCGCCAGCATGCGGGCCGCGTGCGCCGCCGCGGCGGCGCCCTCGACCGCGTCCCCGCCGCGTGCCGGGGAGGCGACCACGGCGAGCAGCAGTCCCTCCTCGCCCTCTCCGAACCTGGTCACCAGCAGGGCGTCCCTGCGCGGCTCGCCCCGGAAACGCGCCGAATCACCCCGGACGGACGCCGCCCGCAGTATCGCCGCCCCGTACTGCGCACCGTCCAGCACGGTGTCCGACGCGACGGCCCCCAGGTCGTCCGGCTCCGCGGCGGGCACCGTGGTCGGCTCCGGCCCGTACGTCGGCGGCCGCTCGCCCACGTGCGGCACGGGCGGCTCCAGCGGCTCCCGGCGGGTGGCCGGACGCGGCCGGCCGAACGGCGAGGCGGGTACGGGCGGGACGACCGGTGCGGGGGGCGTGGCGGGAGCGGGGGGCGTGGCGGGGGCCGGTGCGGCGGCAGGGATGGGGGCAGGGGCGGGGGCCGGTGCGGGGGGCGCCAGGGGCGGGGCGGCGGGTTCGGGCTTGCTCGGCACCACGGCCGGTGCCGGCTCCGGTAGCTGCTCCGGAGCGGGAGGAGGAACGGTCCCGGGTGCCGTGGCCCGGGTCCGGTCGTGCGGGGTGAGCGTGCGCAGCTTCAGCGTGGGTTCCGGCTCAAGATCCGGCTCCGGCTCCGGTGCGGCCTCGGCTTCGGCGCCCGGGTGGGGTGCGCCGAGCGTACGGAGGACGAGGGTCGGCGGCTCGGGAACGTCCACCGAACCGGGGTCGAAACCGGGGTCGAACCAGGGTGCGGGTGCGGGCGCGGTGGGTGGCCGGGGCGGGGCGGGCGGCGCAGGCACGGTGCCGGTGCCTGCGCCTGTGCCGGTGCCTGTGCGGGGGGCGATGACGCCCGCGGCGGTGTCGAACCAGTCGTCCACACTGGCCGGGCGGGGCGGCGTCGCGGCGGGCACCGGCTCCGCGTCCTCCTGCGGCGTCCCGTCGGGCGGGCCCGCGGCGGGCCGGGCCGCAGGAGCGTCCGGTACGGGCGGGGGCTCGGCGGTGCGCGGGTGGGCGATCAGTCCGGCTGCGGTGTCGAACCACTCGTCGACGCTGCCCTCCCCACCCGCGGGGCCGGGGGCGTCCGGGAGGGTCCCGGCGGGGCCCGCGTAGACGGAGTGCCACCAGCCGTCCTCCGGCCGATGGTGCGGCGGTACGTCCTGGTTGCTCACGTGGCGGCTCCTCGTGCCGTATCTGCCGTCTGCCGAGCTGACCGATGTGCCGGACTCGACGGTCATTCTCCCCAAGGAGAACGACGGTGTCCGGCATTCGGCGACACCGGGCACCCGTCGGGCGGGGCGCACCGGCGCGGGGCGGTGTGTTCAGGCCACCGGGCACCCGTCCGGGCGGCCCGCGCAGCCGTACGGGCCGGACAGGCCTGGCGGGAGAGCGCCGTCCGGCCGGGCCGGACGAGGTGCGCGGGGCCGCCCGGCGGACGGGGTCGGAGTGCCGGGAGGCCGTCCGGCCCTGGATCGGAGGACCATCAGGGGGACCATTTCACTCCTTCGGCTGATTAATATGTGCGCATGAGCGTGCCAGCATCCGCCACCGGCGAGCCGGGGCGGCCCGTCCGCAGGGGCAGCCGCCCGGTGGTGCTGCTGTGGGCGCTGCTGGTCGCCGGTCTGCTGACGGTGCTGCCCTGCGCGGGCGCCGCGAAGGCCGCGGGCCTGCCCACCCTGCACGCCGCTCCGGCCACCACCGCCGGCCCGCACGCGGCGGACGCCACCACGGCCTCCGCCGCCGCGCATCCGGACGGGTCGTGGGTGCACGGGACCGGCGAGCCGCCCGTCTGGTGTGCCGCCGACGACGGGCACCCGCTCCCCGGGAAGGGCTGCAGCAGCCACCCGTTCAACGGCCCGCAGGCACAGCTCCCGAACGCGCCGCCGCAGCCGGTGGCCGTCGCCCTCCCGCAGCTCGTGACGGTGCGGGCGCTGCCGCCCGCGCCGCCGGTCGACACGCCGGACGCCTCCGGCCCCGCGCCCGACCTCCACGTCCTGCAGGTCCACAGATCCTGAGCGGAACCCACCGCCGGACGTGACCGGGCGGACCGCACCAGGTCCGCACCCCGGCCGTGCCCGCGGCTCCGCCGCCCCCACCATCTCTCGCCCCACCGCCGTGCCCGAAAGGCACCGCGGGGACAAGGACATCACATGGGTTCCGCCTCGAAGCAGTCCAAGCAGACCTCCGGCAACCCCGGCAGCCGGCCGAGTCAGGCCGACCGGCAGTCCGACCGCAAGGCCCGGATCGCCGAGCTCCGGGCGGCCGAGCAGCGCCGTGACCGCCGCAACAAGATCGTCGCTTTCAGCGTCGCGGGCGTGCTGGTCGCCGGCATGATCGGCGCCGGCACCTGGATAGCCCTGGACGCCAAGCACGACCGCGACGCCAAGGCGAAGGCCGCCGCGGCCCCCATCGACGGCGTGCAGACCTTCGACAACCTCTCGCGCAACCACGTCGAGACCAAGGTCGACTACCCGCAGACCCCGCCGGTCGGCGGCGACCACAAGCCGGTCTGGCTCGACTGCATGGGCACCGTCTACGACAAGCCCGTCGAGAACGGCAACGCCGTGCACTCGCTGGAGCACGGCGCCGTCTGGGTCACGTACAACGCCAAGGCGTCCGCGGAGGACATCAAGACCCTGTCGGCCAAGGTGAAGGCCACGACCTACACCCTGATGAGCCCCTACCCGGACGAGAAGGGCACCATCACCCTCACCGCCTGGGGCACCCAGCTGACCGTGGACAGCGCCAGCGACCCGCGGGTCGAGAAGTTCTTCACCAAGTACGTGCAGGGCCCGCAGACCCAGGAACCGGGTGCCTCCTGCAGCACGGGTGCGATGTGACGGGCAGCACCGGCGCCACCGTGACCGGCCGTCCGGACGAGGAGTCCGGCGGCCCGGGCCGGCGGTCGCGGCGCATGCTCTGGTGGCCCGCGGCGCTCGCCGCCGTGGTGGCGCTCTGCCTCGGCGTGCCCGCGCTCGTCGCGAGCGGCACGTCGGCCAGTGGCTCCTCGACCTCCGCCACGCCGTCGACGGACTCGCCCGAGGCGGGCTTCGCCCGCGACATGGCCACCCACCACCAGCAGGCCATCGACATGTCGTTCATCGTCCGCGACCGCACCCAGGCCGCCGACGTGCGCAACCTCGCCTTCGACATCATCAACACCCAGGCGAACCAGCGCGGCATGATGATGGGCTGGCTCGACCAGTGGGGCCTCACCCAGAGCACCCCCACGGCCCCCATGGCGTGGATGGGCCACACGTACACCGCCCACGACGGCTCGCTGATGCCCGGGATGGCCACCAACACCGACCTCGCCGAGCTGCGCAAGCTCAACGGCACCCAGGCCGAGGTGCTCTACCTGCAGCTCATGATCGAGCACCACAAGGGCGGGCTCGCGATGGCCCAGGGCTACGTGGACGTGGCCCGGAACGACGTCGAGAAGCGGCTCGCCCAGAGCATGGTCAACGGGCAGCAGTCGGAGATCGACCTGATGACCTCGATGCTGGCGAAGCGCGGCGCCGCACCGAAGGGCTGAGACACCCGCAGGCGAAGGGCGGCCCGGACCCGAAGGTCCGGACCGCCCTTCGGGCTTTCCGCCCCTGCCGCCCCGGCTTCCCTGCCGTCGCTCACGCCCCTCCCGCCTCGGCGGGCAGGCCTCAACCGCGGCCCGGGACGGCGCAGAGCCGCACCGCCGCCACCGCCACGCCGGTGAGCAGCAGCAGGACGGCCCGGCCGCCCGTACCCGCCCCGGCCACGTGCACGCCGAGCACCGGAAGGGCCGTACCGAGCGCCGTACCGAGACTGCGCACCATGTTGACCATGCCGCCCGCCACCGCCGCGCTCTCCGCCGGAACGGCCCTCATCACCAGCGCGTTGTTGGCCGGCAGCAGCAGCCCCAGCCCGAAGCCCGCCACGGCCAGCGGCACCGGCGACAGCACCGCCGAAACCGGCAGCACGGCCAGCCCTGCCAGGCCCGCAGCGGCGACGAGCGCACCGACGCCCCCGCGCCGCCCGTCCGGCCACTCCCGGGGCAGCAGCGCGCCGCCCAGCGTCGCGGCAACCGCGAACGCCGCCGGGAGTGCGGTGATCACCAGGCCCGCCGTCGCCGCCGGCACACCGGCCGCGGCCAGCATGACGGGGCCCAGCACCAGCGGGCAGAAGA
This sequence comes from Kitasatospora sp. NBC_01539, assembly GCF_045040525.1. Taxonomy (NCBI): domain Bacteria; kingdom Bacillati; phylum Actinomycetota; class Actinomycetes; order Kitasatosporales; family Streptomycetaceae; genus Kitasatospora; species Kitasatospora sp. NBC_01539. The sequence continues at coordinate 6,488,973 of NZ_CP109390.1, read as the reverse complement.
GCAGGAGATAGCCGGCCAGGGCCACCAGCAGGCCGGCCCGGATGTGCGGCGTGTTGACCAGACCGGGCGGGACGACCGGACGGTCGGCCCGCTGCTCCTGCCGCACCAGCGCCCGGCACAGCACCGCCGAGACGGCGAGCAGCGCCACGACCGCCCAGCCCGGCAGCGGCAGACCGGAGGCCGTGGAGAGCGCGAGGAGCAGCGCGGAGGAGGCCCCGGCCAGCAGCACCAGGCCCGCGAGGTCGAAGCGGGACTCCCCCGACGCCGTCCGCGACGCGGGCCGCGACCGGAACTCGGGGGTGGGCGCGGGCTCGGGTGCGGGCAGGGGCTGGAGTGCTGGCAGGGGCTCGGGGGTACGGGGGCGGGTGCGGCCGCCCTGGGCCGCGTCCGGGTGGCTGCGGGGCAGGAGCAGCAGGCCGGCCGCCAGGCCGACGACGGCGATCGGGACGTTGACCCAGAACGCCCACCGCCAGGACGCCTGGGTGACCAGGAGCCCGCCGACGGTCGGGCCGAGGGCCAGCCCGAGTGCCTGCGCGGCCGCCTGGACGCCGAGCGCCGTGCGCATCGCCGGCGCCGGGACTCCCCTGGCGACCAGGGCCACGCTGTTGGCCTGCATCATCGCGCCGCCCACCGCCTGGACCGCCCGGCAGACCACCAGCATCCAGAGGCCGGTGGCGAAGCCTGCGCCGAGCGAGGCGAGCCCGAACACGGCGAAGCCGCCCAGGTACACGGTCTTGCGCCCGACGGAGTCGGACAGCCGCCCGACCGGCGCCAGCAGTGCGACCAGGACCAGCAGATACGCGAGCGAGACCCATTCCACGGCGGCGAACCCGGCGTGGAAGTCGTCCTGCAGTGCGGGGAAGACGAGCACGGTGATGCTCGCGGTGAGCTGTCCGAGGAAGGCTCCGAGGCAGACCGTGGCGACGGTGAGCCAGTGGGCGTGCCGCCAGGCCGCGATGCGGCGGGGGCGGGGGCGCTCCGCGGCCAGCAGTACACCGTCGAGCAGGCGGGTGCGGCGGCTCCGGACGGGTCGTCTCCGGACGGGTCGGCTCCGAACGGGCTGGCGCGGGACGGGCTGGCGCGGGACGGGCGGATGCGACGGCGGCGGCATGGGAGGATAATAGCTCTGCTGCCGATATATTCGGCGACAGATCCTGTCCTCACACGAGCCAACCCGCTGCCGAGGCGGACAGCTCGGCCATCGAGCCGTTCACGTCGGCGGAGGAGCCACCTGCCTCGGCGACCGACATGAACCGCTCCGCCACCGAACCCGGCACCTCGACGTGGACGGCGGCTCCCTCCGACACCGGTCGGGGCGTACCCCGCCGGGCCGATCCCCCGGAGATCCACAGGCCGACGGACGTCCGGGGAGGAGCCGATACGCTGTCCGCCATGTCGGAGCCGTACCACCCCGCGCCGTCCGCACCGTCCGTGCCGCGCACGCCGCCCCTGCCGTCGTCCGTGGCCGAGTTCTCCGCGGTCGAGGAGGGCCTGGCCATCGAGCGGGCGCAGCTCCTCACCGACGTGATCACCAGGCTGCGCCGGGCCCTGCGGAGCAGCATCCGCACCGACTACCCCTGGGAGTCGCTGCCGATGGCGCAGGTCGAACTGCTGCAGACGCTCGCCGTGGCCCCCATGCGGGTCGGCGAGCTGGCGGCCCGCCAGCGGCTGGCCCCGAACACCGTCAGCGGGCTGGTCGGCAAGCTGCTGGAGGCCGGTTTCGTCGACCGCCAGGCCGACCCGGGCGACCGCCGTACGGCCCGGATCGCCCTGACCCCGGCCGGCAAGCGGCAGCTCCTCGACTGGCGCCGGGCCCACGAGCGGCGGCTGGCCGACGCGCTGGAGAGCCTCACGACCGCCGACCGCGACGCCGTCATGGGCGCGCTGCCCGGGCTGGAGCACCTGGCCCGGGCGCTGGCGGGCGGCACCCCGGACGACCGCCCCTCGCTCTGACTCCCGCTCCCGACGCGACACCGGCTCTCACCGGCCCGCCCCGCGCCGGTCCAGCGCCGGTCCCGCGCCCGCCCCGCGCCCGCCCAGTGCCCGTCCCGCGCCGACCGCCGCACCAGCACCCCCGGACGCCGTCAGAAGAGCGTGGCGCCCTGCTCCAGGTCCAGCAGCCACCGCTTGCGCTCCACACCGGCGGCGAAGCCGGTGAGTGCGCCGCTCGCGCCGATCACCCGGTGGCAGGGCCGGATCACGAGGAGCGGGTTGGCGCCGACGGCTCCTCCGACGGCGCGGACCGCGGAGGGCGGCAGCCCGGCGGCGTCGGCGAGCCCGCCGTAGGTGACGGTGCTGCCGTAGGGGATGTCGTCGAGCGCGGCCCACACCTTCTGGCGGAACTCGCTGCCGACCGGGGCGAGCGGCAGGTCGAACTCGGTGAGGTCGCCGGCGAAGTAGGCGGTGAGCTGCGCCACGGCCGGCGCCAGCGCCTCCTCGTCGGGCATCCAGTCGGCGGCAGGGGCCGCGGGGGCTCCGCGCTGGCCGGGTGCGGTGACGGCCGTCAGCGCGGCCGGGCCGGGGCCGTCCGCCTCGCCGGTGATCAGGAGCCGTCCGAGCGGGCTGGGCATGGTGGTGAACACCGTGGTCATGCGGTCGCCTCCGGAGAGTTCCTGCACGTCGCGCGGGGGCGGGTGGTCACGGACGACTCCACCGGCGGCCCGGCGGGCGGGGCCGCGGCGAGCCAGAGCCGGTGCACCGCGTACGAGCGCCAGGGCGCCCAGGCGCGGGCCGCCGTGTCGGCCGCGGCGGGGTCGCCGGGTCGGCCGAGCCGTTGGAGGCCGTGGCGGATCCCGGCGTCGCCGGGCAGGAAGACGTCCGGGTCGGCCAGGGCTCGCATGCGGAGGTAGCCGACCGTCCAGGGGCCGATGCCGGGCAGGGCGAGCAGCTCGGCGGCCGCCTGCTCGCGGTCGGCGCCCGGGTCGAGCCGGAGCGTGCCGTCGGCGAGCACGGCGCAGAGGCCGCGCAGGGCCCGGCGGCGGGCGTCCGGCATGGCGAGGTCGCCGTCCGCCGCGCCGGCGAGCGCCGCGGGGGTGGGGAAGAGCAGGTGGAGGCCGCCGCCGGGTGCGGGGAGGGCGGCCCCGTAGCGTTCGGCGAGGCGGCCGGCCAGGGTGCGGGCGGCGGCGACGGTGATCTGCTGGCCGAGGACGGCGCGGACGGCGAGTTCGTGCGGGTCGACGTGGCCGGGTGAGCGGACCCCGGGGCGGGCGAGGACGGCGGGGCCGAGGGCGCCGTCGCGGCCGAGCCGCTCGTCGACGGCGTCGGGGTCGGCGTCGAGGTCGAGCAGGGCGCGGAGCCGGTGGACGGCGGTGGTGAGGTCGCGCAGGTCGGTGAGGGCGAGGCGGCAGTCGAGCCAGCCGCGGGTGGGGGTGTCCGTGGTGGCGAGGCCGTCGACCTCGGCGACGGCGTGGCCGTACGGGAGCGCGAGGGTGCGGCGGTAGGTGCGGACGCCGGGACGGCCGCCGGGCACGACCTCCTCGACGCCGGGCACGGCGCGCAGCGCGAGGAAGTCCAGCAGGTGCGCGCTGTCGAGGGCGCCGCGGTAGGCGAGCCGCAGGGCGATCGTGCCGGGGGTGGCGGGCGGGACGGCCGTCCTGCGGCCGGTGGCGCCTTCGGCGCGCAGCCCGCTGGGGGTGCGGTCGTACACCTCGCGGACGGTGTCGTTGAACTGCCGGACGGAGGCGAAACCGGCCGCGAAGGCGATCTCGGTGACGGGCAGCGGGGTGGTCTGGAGCAGCAGCCGGGCGGTCTGGGCGCGCTGGGCGCGGGCCAGGGCGAGCGGACCGGCGCCGAGTTCGGCGGTGAGCTGGCGCTGGAGCTGGCGGGCGCTGTAGCCGAGGCGGTCGGCGAGGCCGGCGACGCCCTCGCGGTCGACGACGCCGTCTCCGATGAGGCGTACGGCGCGGCCGACGACGTCGGCGCGGTGGTTCCATTCGGGCGAGCCGGGTACGGAGTCGGGGCGGCAGCGGCGGCAGGCGCGGTAGCCTGCGCCCTGTGCGGCGGCGGCGCTCGGGTAGAAGGTGCAGTTGGACTGCTTCGGGGTCACCGCGGGACAGCTGGGCCGGCAGTAGATGCCGGTGGTTCGGACCGCTGTGAAGAACACCCCGTCGAAGCGGGCGTCGCGGCTGTCCACCGCCCGGTATCTGGTCTCGTCGTCGATCACGTCCTCCAGTGTGCGCCATCACCACCGGCCCGACTGGCGGGATTCGGACATTGCCGTGGACGGCCGGAGCGGGCAGGCCGGTACCGTGCGGCGTGCCCGCCGGGGTGCTCCCGGCCGGGGGCGGCCGTCCGGGTGCACGGAACGCTCCTTCCGGGCACCCGGCCTTCTGGGAGCGCTCTCATCCGCCTCCCGCACCCGTTAGGCTCTGAGACGAACAGTTCCGCGAGAGGAGCCCAGGTGTCGCAGCACCAGTCCACCGGCGCCGCGTCCTCCGACGCAGCCCCCGCGGCCGAGACGTCGCCCGGAGCCACGGCCCGTGCCGAGTCCGGCGGCAACCCGCCCAGACCCACCCTGGAGTCGGTCGCCGAGCTGGCCGGGGTCTCCCGCGCCACGGCGTCACGCGTGGTGAACGGCGGCGCCGGCGTCCGGGCCTCGCTGCGCGAGAAGGTGGAGCGGGCCGTCGAGGAGCTCGGCTACGTACCGAACCTCGCCGCCCGCACCCTGGTCACCCGGCGCAACCGGGCGGTCGCCGTGGTCGTCGCCGAACCGGAGAGCAGGCTGTTCTCCGACCCGTTCTTCGCCCAGCACCTGCGCGGCATCAGCCGCGAACTGTCCTCGGCGGACAACCAGATGGTGCTCCTGCTCATCGAGGACCAGGCCGACTACGAGCGGGTCGGCAGCTACCTCGCCGGCGGGCACGTCGACGGTGCCCTGCTCTTCTCGCTGCACCACAGCGACCCGCTGCCGGGGATGGCCCGCCGGGTCGGCCTGCCGTTCGTGATAGGCGGACGCCCCGGCTGGCCGGGCGCCGAGACCGACCGCGAACTCGTCTACGTCGACAGCGACAACCGCGGCGGGGCCCGGCTGGCCGTCCAGCACCTCCGGTCGATCGGCCGCACCCGGATCGCCACCGTCACCGGCCCGCTCGACCAGACCTCGTCGCTCGACCGGCTGGACGGCTACCGCGACCTGCTGCCCGACGGCGACGCCGACCTGATCGCCGAGGGCGACTTCACCGCCGACGGCGGAGGCCGGGCGATGGCCGAACTCCTCGCCCGCAGGCCCGACCTGGACGCCGTCTTCGCCGCCTCCGACGCCATGGCCTCGGGTGCCCTCCGGGTGCTCCGCGACGCCGGCCGCCGGGTGCCCGAGGACGTCGCCGTGGTCGGCTTCGACGACGTCGAGCAGATCGCCGCGTGGACGGAGCCGCCGCTCACCACCGTCCGGCAGGACATCGAGGAGATGGGCCGCCTGATGGCCCGCCTCCTGCTGCGCCGGCTCTCCGGCAGCGCCGAGGCACCGGCCCGGCCCGGCCCGACCTCCGTCATCACCCCGACCCGCCTGGTGGTCCGCGGCTCGGCCTGACCGAAGGCCGACCCGGGCCGTCGTCATCGGCCCTGGTCGGCCCGGGCAGACCCGGGCCGAACACCGACCGGCCGCGCTGCGCGCCCGTGGGGCCCCGCGCGCCCCTGCCCTCGCCCTGCGCGCCCCGGTGGAATTCGGGTGCCCGCCGCGCGCCCCGCGGCTACGTTGGCCGGATGGACGATGCCGCGTACGACCATTTGTCGAGAGCCGAGTTCGCCTTCCCCGGGCCGCTGCGTGACCAGCTGGTCGGGGCGATCCTGGACGGCTCGAAGACGAGCACCACGGGGCTGGCCGTCGAGTACGCGCTGCTCGGCGAGGAGCTGCCGCCGGTCGGGCGGCGGGAGGCGGTGGTCGACTCGGACGGCCGGGTGGTGGCGGTGATCGAGCTGACGGAGGTGCGGCTGTCGCCGCTCGGCGGGGTCGACCTCGACCACGCCCGCGACGAGGGCGAGGGGTACACGACGGTGGCCGCCTGGCGGGTCGGGCACGAGCGGTTCTGGCACGGCGCGGAGGTGCGGGAGGAGCTGGGCGACCCGGATTTCACCGTGGACGACACCACCGAGCTGGTGCTGCTGCGCTTCCGGCTGGTGGAACGGGTCGGGCCGGCCGTCACGTCGTGACGGCCGGCCCGGTGGTGGTGCGGGTGGATCAGTCGAACGGGATGCGCAGCACCGAGGCGCCGCCCTGGGCCTGGGTGGCGCCGACCCGCAGCTGCGCGGAGGCGTTGCCGATGGCGGACCAGACCTCGATGCGGACGGTGCCGCCGCGGAGGTTGCCGAGCGTGCCGGTGGCCGAGTTCAGGACGCCGGTGGAGCCCGCGTAGCGCTCCCAGCCGACGACCGGGTCGGTGGCGAAGTACCGGTAGGTCTCGACGCGGTCGAAGGTGCCGTCGCCGGTCAGGTCGTAGGAGACCCGGGCCTGCTGGCCGAGGCCGACGGAGGCGCCCGCGTCGATGTAGAGGTCGAACGCGGTGGTGCCGCCCGCCCGCAGGGTGCCGGTGAGGTTGCGGATCTCGTACGTCTTGGCCTGGTACGGGGTGCCGTCGTGGTTGGTGCCGCCCGCGGAGGGCAGCGTGTCGGTCGCGGCGGCGGTGCCGTACGCGGTGGCGAGGGCGCCGCCGGACTGCAGGTAGAGGGTGTTGCCGGTGGTCGCCGGGGTGCTGGTGGTGGGCGACGGGGACGGCGTCGGCGAGGGCGACGGGGACCCGGTGGGCGAGGGCGACGGCGAGGGCGAGGGGTTGGTGCCTCCGGTGCCGCCGTCCTGGCGGGTGCCGCGCTCGCTCGCGGTGGAGCGGGCGGGCACGGTCAGGGTGTAGCCGTCCGTGAAGTGCACGGTGCGGGCGGCGGTGGTGTAGTTGTGCGCCACGTGGGTGCGGGTGCCGCCGTTGGTGAAGACGGCCGCGGTCGGGGTGTCGGCGGTGGTGGCCGGGTCGAGGGTGCCGAGGGTGGCGAGGTCGTAGATCCAGTGGTACGTGTGGGCCTTCGACTCGCCCTCCTCCTGGGTGTAGCCGGCGTTCCCGGCGTCCCAGTCGGCCTTGGCGGCCGCCGGGTCGTAGAGCGCCTCGGTCTCCCAGAGGATGTCCCGCCAGTCGGTGAAGGCGCCGCCGTTGCCGGCCCTGAGCTCGGCGATGTTGGCCCGCAGGTCGTCCTGGCGGCGGCCGAGGTAGAGCGAACCGCCGTTGACGGGCAGGAAGTTGATGCCGTGGATCATGCCGGGCGCGGCCGTCCACCAGGTGGAGTACGCGGCGCCGCTGCCCCAGACCATACCGACGGTGGAGTGTCCGAAGGAGGCGGGGAAGACGGCGTGGTCGGCGTCGAACCAGTACTGCTGCACCGCGTTGGCCTCGGTGGTGTAGAGGTAGACGCCGAGGTCGCGCAGCGCGGTGTCGCCGGTGGCGGCGCCGTAGAGGATGAGGCCGGAGCTGAAGTTGAGGCCCTCGGAGGAGGACTCCTGGTTGTTGCCCGCGGCGAAGCCGGCGTGGCCGGAGGCCCAGCCGTGGCCGGCGTACGGGTCGAAGTTGCGCAGCACCGGGAAGCGGCTGTCGGTGCGGTCGGCGTTGGCGCCGTCCTTGGCGAGCAGCTTGACCATGCCGCCCCAGGCGGAGTCGGCGGCCCAGGCGGCGTCGTAGCGGGCCACGGTGGCGGCGGCCTGGATGTAGTAGCCGTAGTGGAAGTGGTGGTCGTTGAGCTCGGCGTCGGTGCCGTACGAGGCGGGGTAGCCGATCAGGGTCTTCCACACGGAGTCGTACGCGAAGACGGTGGAGCCGGTGCCGGCGAACCAGGTCTGCAGCTTGCCCTTGATGAGGCCGAGCAGCTTGTCGCGGGTGGCGGTGTCGCCCAGCTGGTCGGCGACGGGCACGAGCTGGGCGAGCCGGCCGAGGGCCTTGCCGGTCCAGTACGTGTCGGAGGCACCCTGCCAGGGGTCGGTGGCGTTGGCCTCGGCGCGCACGAGGTTGCCGAGGGCCGTGCGGTCGTAGGAGCCGACGTCGGGCAGTGAGGGCAGCACGCCGGAGACGGCCTGCGTGGTGGTGAACCCGGTGCCCTGGCGGACCTTCATCAGGCCGCGCGGGGAGGTGTAGGTGAGGGCGGTGAGCGGGTCCGCGGTGGCCTGCCACTGGTGGCGGTAGAGGGCCAGCAGGGTGCCCGTCTGGGTGCCCTCCTGCGGGGTGGTGGTGGCGGTGTACGTCGTCGACAGGGTGCCGGCGGCCTCCTGGTGGCTCCAGGAGACCTTGGTGTCGGTGACGAAGCTGTACGCGTACGTGCGGTACTGGGCGAGGTCGGCGGGCGAGGGGAGCACGGCGACGGAGTAGTAGTCCTTCGCGCCGAGGGCCGCGGTGAGGGTGGTGCCGCTGACCGTCCAGTCGGTGCCGGTGGGGGCGAAGAGGCCGTAGTGGTGGCCGCCGACGGTGATGCCGAGCACGTTGCCCTGGTCGGAGAAGACGGTCGGGGTGCCGGCGGTGGTGACCTGGGCGGCACCGCCGGTGGCGTGCGCGTAGACGTACGGGAGGCCGTGGCCGATGGTGGCGCTGAAGGTGCGGGAGCTGTCGGCCCAGTAGGGGGTGACCGTCCAGTCGGACCAGCCGTCGACCTTGGTGTCCGGGGAGTTGAGGCCGGCGACGCCGACGGTGAGGTCGCGGGTGTGGGTGAAGTCGTACTGGCGCCCGTCGGGGGTGACGGTCGGCGTGGTGGGGTAGCCGACCTCAAGGCCGCTCGCGGCGGCCTTGAAGGTGAACGGGTGGGCGTACAGGTTCTCGGAGTACGGGTTGCCCGCGTAGCGCTGGTAGATCAGCGAGGACCACCAGTCGTTGGTGGGCGCGGCCTTCCCGGCCATCCTGGCGGTCACCTTGGGGGTGACGGGTGCGCCGTCGGAGTTGGTGGGGCCGACGGTGCCGGCGGGGCGGCTGTCGCTGTAGCCGCCGAGGCCGACGGGGACGGTCGCGGCGGCCGCGGTGCCGACGGTGACCGTGGCGGTCAGGGCCGCGGCCGCCGCCACGGCGAGCGCGGTGACGGCTGCGGCGGGGCCGCGGAGGAGTCTGGGCTTCATCGGTTCCCTCGGGTGGGGGTGGGAGTGCGACGACAGGGGGCGGCGAGGGTGCGAGGCGCGGCGGACCGTGAGGGTTGAAAGCGCTCTCAGAAATTGGACGCTAGGGCCGCTCCCGACGGAGTGTCAACGACCTGAACAGAATCTCCGGGCCTTCCCCGCGCAGAGAGCATCCGATCTGCTGCCGCAGATTACGGTCAGGTTTCAACCCCTTGACGTGGTCGTGGGCGCACCGGCACGCTCCTTTCAGCACTGAGAGCGCTCTCAAGAGCGCTCTCAGATGGCAGGACCGAACACGCACCGCTGCAGACCGCACCACCCCACCCACGCCATTCCCGTCCGGTCAGGAGACACCCATGCGCCCGTTCAGAGCCCGACGCCCGGCCGCCCTCGGCACCGCCGCCCTCGCGGCGGCCCTGCTGCTCACCGCCTGCGGCTCCGGCGGCACCGCCTCGAAGGACGCCGCCGACGGCAAGGTCACTCTGACGATCGACCTCTTCGGCACCTTCGGGTTCAAGGAGACCGGCCTCTACGACGAGTACACCAAGACCCACCCGAACATCACGATCAAGCAGTCGGACACCCAGGACGAGTCCCAGTACTGGCAGGCCCTGCAGACCAAGCTCGCGGGCGGCGGCGGTCTCGCCGACATCCAGGGCCTGGAGGTCGGCCGGGTGGCGAGTGTCGTGCAGCGGCAGGCCGACAAGTTCACCGACCTCACCTCCCTCGGCCTCGGCGGCGTCAACGACGAACTGGTGCCGTGGAAGGGCGCGGCGATCAAGACCGCCGACGGCAAGGTGCTCGGCGCGGGCACCGACATCGGCCCGGAGGCGATCTGCTACCGCACCGACCTCTTCAAGGCCGCCGGGCTGCCGACCGACCGCACCGAGCTCGCCGCGAAGTGGTCGACCTGGCAGGGCTACCTGGAGGTCGGCAAGCAGTACGCCGCCAAGGCGCAGGCGGGCAACGCGTGGACGGACAGCGCGGCGGGCATGTTCACCGCCGAGGTCGGCCAGCAGGAGGTCCGGTTCTCCGACGCGAGCGGCAAGGCCGTGTACGACAGCAGCCCGGCCGTGAAGACCGCCTGGGCGGACGCCACGAAGCTCGTCGCCGACGGGCTCTCCGCGAAGCTTCCGCAGTGGACGCCGGAGTGGAACAAGGCGTTCTCCACCGGCAAGTTCGCCACGCTCAGCTGCCCGGCCTGGATGATCGGCTACATCAAGGGCCAGGCCGGCGACGCGTTCGCGGGCAAGTGGGACATCGCCTCGGGCCCCGGCAAGACCGGCAACTGGGGCGGCTCCTACCTGGCGATCCCGAAGACCGCGAAGCACCCGAAGGAGGCCGCCGAGCTGATCAAGTGGCTGAACGCCAAGGAGCAGCAGGTGAAGCTCTTCACCAAGCAGGGCTCGTTCCCCTCCAGCACCGGTGCGCAGGCCGAGATCAAGACGGTCACCGACCCGTACTTCAACAACGCGCCGATCGGCCAGATCTTCGCGGAGTCCGCGGCGGCGATGCCGGCGCAGGTGCTGGGCACCGACGACGGCGTGGTGACCAAGGCCTTCAGTGACGCGCTGGGCGAGGTGGAGCGCACGAACACCGCGCCGACCACCGCCTGGCAGCACGCTCTGGACAACGTCAAGAAGGCCAACGGCAGCTGACGTCCCCCCGGCCCCCGGCCCGTCCGGGCCGGGGGCCCCGTCGAAGGACCATCTCCATGGCCATCTCCTCCTCCGCGCGCCTGCCGGCCGCCGCCCCGGCGAAGGTCCGCCCGCGGCTCGGCGGGCGCCTCGCCCCGTACGGCTTCGTCGCGCCGTTCTTCGCCCTGTTCGCCGCCTTCGGGCTGTTCCCGCTGCTGTACACGGCCTACGTGTCGCTGCACCGCGTGGAGTTGCAGACCTCGGACCACATGGACTGGCTGGGTCTGCAGAACTACACCCGGCTCTTCGAGGACCCGTTCTTCTGGAACGCGCTGCGCAACACCTTCACCATCGGCGTGCTGTCGACCGTGCCGCAACTGCTGATGGCGCTGGGCCTGGCGCACCTGTTGAACTACAGACTGCGCGGCCGCACGTTCTTCCGGGTCGCGATGCTGATGCCGTACGCGACGTCGGTGGCCGCGGCCACGCTGGTGTTCGCACAGCTCTTCGGGCGCGACTACGGCCTGATCAACTGGGCGCTCAGCTCGGTGGGGCTGAACCCGGTCGACTGGCAGGCCAATACGTGGGCCTCGCAGTTCGGCGTCTCGGCGGTCGTGACCTGGCGCTGGACGGGTTACAACGCGCTGATCTACCTGGCTGGCATGCAGGCCATCGCCGGCGAGCTGTACGAGTCGGCGGCAATGGACGGCGCGTCGCGCTGGCAGCAGTTCCGCCACGTGACGGTGCCCGGGCTGCGGCCGACCATCATCTTCACCGTGGTGGTGTCCACGATCGGCGCCACCCAGCTCTTCGGCGAGCCGCTGCTGTACGAGGGCAACGCGGGCGGCGGCATCTCGCACCAGTACCAGACCCTGGGGCTGTACATGTACGAGCAGGGCTGGACGTTCTTCCACCTGGGCCGCGCCGCGGCCGTGGCGTGGGTGATGTTCCTGCTGATCGTGGTGCTCGCCCTGATCAACGCGGCGATCGCCGCCCGGCGCAACCGTACGGACCGGTGATCGGCATGGCGACGACGATGGGTACGAGGCTCCGCAACCGCTCACCACTGGAGGGCGGCCCGGTCGCGTACGTGGTGCTGGGCGTGGCGACGCTGCTGTTCGTCTTCCCGTTCTACTGGACGCTGGTGGCGGCGAGCCGCACCAACTCGGAGCTGAGCGCGGCCACTCCGTCGCTCACCCCGGGGCCGAACCTGTTCCACAACATCGGCGAGGCGCTCCAGCAGGCCGCGATCGGCACGGCCCTGTGGAACTCGCTGATCGTGTCGGCGGCGGTGACGGCGGGCGTGGTGCTCTCGTCCACGCTGGCCGGGTTCGCCTTCGCCAAGCTGCGGTTCCGCGGCCGCGGGCTGCTGCTGGCGGTGACCGTCGGCACGATGATGATCCCGCCGCAGCTGGGTGTGATCCCGCTGTTCATGGTGATCGTGAAGATGGACCTGCAGAACAAGCTGCCCGCGGTGATCCTGCCCGCGCTGGTGTCGGCGTTCGGCGTGTTCTTCATGCGGCAGTTCCTCATCCAGGCGCTGCCGGACGAACTGATCGAGGCCGGCCGGGTCGACGGGGCCTCCGCACTGCGGATCTTCTGGTCGATCGTGCTGCCGGTGGCCCGGCCCGGCATGGCCGTGCTCGGCATGCTGACCTTCATGGCCACGTGGAACGACTTCTTCTGGCCGATCGTCGCCCTGAGCTCGCAGAACCCGACCGTGCAGGTGGCCCTGAAGTCGCTCGGCCAGGGCTACGTGCCCGACCAGTCGATCGTCATGGCCGGCACGCTCGTCGGCACGCTGCCCGTGCTCCTGGTGTTCGGCCTGCTCGGCCGGCAGATCGTCGGCGGCATCATGCAGGGCGCCGTCAAGGGCTGACCCGCCCACCTCCACCCACCCCTTCCGGAAGGCGACATGTCCGTCGAAGCCCTCCCCTCCCCCGTCCTCGCCGGCTCCCCGGCCGCCTTCCCGGCCGGCTTCGTCTGGGGCGCGGCCACCGCCGCCTACCAGATCGAGGGCGCCGTCGCCGAAGGCGGCCGCACCCCGTCGATCTGGGACACCTTCAGCCGGATACCCGGCAAGGTCGACAACGGCGACACCGGCGACACCGCCCTCGAGCACTACCACCGCTACCGCGAGGACGTCGCCCTGATGGCCTCGCTGGGCCTCGGCGCGTACCGGTTCTCGCTCGCCTGGCCGCGGATCGTTCCGGGCGGCCGCGGGCCCGTCAACGAGATCGGCCTCGACTTCTACGACCGGCTCGTCGACGAGCTCCTCGCCGCCGGCGTGGACCCCGTCGCGACGCTCTACCACTGGGACCTGCCGCAGCAGCTGGAGGACGAGGGCGGCTGGACGAACCGTGCGACGGCGGAGCGCTTCGCCGAGTACGCGGCCGTCGCCGCCGCCCGGCTCGGCGACCGCGTCTCCCTGTGGACGACGCTGAACGAGCCGTGGTGCAGCGCCTTCCTCGGCTACGGCAACGGCATCCACGCGCCGGGCCGCACCAGCCCGGTCGAGGCCCTGACGGCCCACCACCACCTCCTGCTCGCCCACGGGCTGGGCACGGCGGCGCTGCGGTCGGAACTGCCCTCGGACGCCCAGGTGGCGCTCACGCTCAACCTGGCCGCCGTCCGGACGCTGACCGACGACCCGGCGGACGCGGAGGCGGCCCGGCGGATCGACGGCCTCGCCAACCGGATCTTCCTCGACCCGGTCTTCCACGGCCGCTACCCCGCGGACGTGCTCGCCGACACGGCACACGTCACCGACTGGTCGTTCGTCCGTGACGGCGACCTCGCGGAGATCTCCCGGCCGATCGACGCGCTCGGCATCAACTACTACACGCCGACGGTGGTGGCGGCCGACGACCCGGACAACCCGGCGGTGCGGCAGGACGGCCACGCCGGGGACATCTCCCCGTGGCCCGCCGACCGCGGCGTGCGCTTCCTGCCCGCCGAGGGCGGCCGCACGGCGATGGGCTGGCCGGTCGACGCCGACGGCCTGTACGAGCTGCTGATCCGGCTGCGCGACGACCTGCCGGGCGTCCCGCTGATGGTCACCGAGAACGGCGCCGCGTACGACGACCACCCCGACGAGAACGGCGAGGTGCACGACCCGGAGCGGATCGCCTACCTGCACGGGCACCTCGACGCGGTGCGGCGGGCGATCGCCGACGGCACGCCGGTCAACGGCTACTTCGTGTGGTCGCTGCTCGACAACTTCGAGTGGGCGTTCGGCTACGGCAAGCGCTTCGGCATCGTGCGCGTCGACTTCGAGGACCAGCGCCGCATCCCGAAGGACAGCGCCCGCTGGTACGCCGAGGTGATGCGCACCGGCCGCCTGCCGGAGGAGGCCGGGCACTGACACCCGCCGGTGCGGTCGGCGGCCGGTGCGACCGGGTTACCGCACCGGCCGGGCCGCCGTACCGGCGGGGCACGTCGTACCGGCGGGTGACCGCTCCGGCCGGTGCGCGGAACACCGTACGGCTGCGCGGGGGGCGTGGGGGCTCCCCGTGCAGCCGTACGGGTGTGTGCGGAGCTGGCCGGCCGGGGCCGGGACGGCCCGCGCCGGGGGGCGCGGGCCGCCGCCGGCCGGCCGCGGGGTCAGCGGCGGACCGGGTCGTGGCGGGTGGGGTTGTTCGCCCCGCGCATCGACTTGGTGATGGTCTTCCACTTCTTGAGCCGCTCGGCGGCCACCCGGGCGTCGCTGCGCGAGGCGATCCACTCGTTCTCGCGCTGCAGCTTGAGGTAGCTCTCCATCCGGCGCTGCGGCAGGGTGCCGTCCTCCAGGGCGGCGGCCACGGCGCAGCCGGGTTCGGAGCGGTGGCTGCAGTCGTCGAAGCGGCAGGCCCCGGCGAGGGCGGCGATGTCGGCGAAGGCCATGTCGACGCCCTCGCCGCCGTAGAGTCCGACCTCGCGCAGGCCGGGGGTGTCGATGACGACGCCGCCGTCCGGGAGCGGGATCAGCTCGCGGGTGGTGGTGGTGTGGCGGCCCTTCTCGTCGACCGAGCGGGTCTCCTGGACGGCCATCGCGCGGTGTCCGGCGAGGGCGTTGGTGAGGGTGGACTTGCCGGCGCCGGACTGCCCGACGAGGGCGGTGGCGCCGTGCAGGCAGGCCCGCAGGACGTCGATGCCCTCGCCGGTCTCGGCGCTGACGACGAGCACGGTCACGCCGGGGGCGATCTTCTCGACGTCGGCGCGGATGAACTCGCCGTCGTCGACGAGGTCGCCCTTGGTGAGGACGACCAGCGGTTCGGCGCCGCTCTCCCAGGCGAGGGCGAGGAAGCGTTCGATCCGGCCGAGGTCGGGGTCGGCGGCGAGCGAGACGGCGATCATGACGGTGTCGACGTTGGCGGCGAGCACCTGGCCGTCGGACCGGCCGCCCGCGGTCTTGCGGACGACGGCGGTGCCGCGCGACAGCAGGGCCGTCACGGTGGGCAGGGGCTGCGCCGCGAGGTCGACGGCCGCCCAGTCCCCGGTGCAGGGGCACTTGACGGGGTCGGGGTCGCCGACGGGCCGGGTGTCGGCCCGGACGGTGCGGAGCCCGCCGGTCTCCTCGTCGGCGACGAGGAGGTCGCAGCGGCCCCGGTCGACCCGGGAGATCCGGGCGGGGGTGAGCCCCGCCTCGGCGAAGTAGGTGAACTCGGCAGCCCGGTCCTCGTCCCAGCCGTAGGCGGAGAGCGGGTGGGCGGCGGAGGTGTGGTTCACGATGGGGTGACCCTTCGGGAAGGGTGGCCCCCGGCACGGCGCCGTGTCGGCGCGCGTCGGTCGGTGTGTGTCAGCCGGTGGCCACGGGAGTGGGAACGAACGACTTCCGGACGCGGGCAGCGCCCATCGCAACGACAGTCATCACGGTCCTCACCTCCCGGCTCGCCGGCCTTCACGGCCGCGCGGCATGTCTGCGGGACGCCCTCGGTACGGGCTCCCGAACGCGGCCCACCGTAGCCGAGGCACGTCGGCGTGCGCACGTGGTTTTCCGCGCTGTTCGCGGCGGAGGTGGTGCGCGGGTGGTTCTCCGCGCGGTGCACCCGAGGTTCTCCGCGCGGTGCGCGGGTGTGGTGCGCGGGTGTGGTGCTGCCGGCCCCGGGGCGCGTGTGACGGCGGTGTCCCGGGGCCGGCAGGTTCGGGGGGTGGTCAGCCCGCGTTCAGGCAGGCGTTGCCGAAGGCGGGGTTGAGGATGCTGACGACGCCGATGCTGTTGCCGCAGACGTTCACGGGGACGTGCACCGGCACCTGGATCACGTTGCCGGACAGCACGCCGGGCGAACCGACCGCGGCGCCCTCGGCCCCGGCGCTCGCACCGGCGGTGCCGGCGGCGAGGAGGACGGCGGCGACGGCGCCGACGAGGGCGAGGGGGGTACGGACGGACATCATGGGCACTCCTGGAACCGAGGAACGGATGGTCTGTCAGGTGCCGTGCGGTGCGCGGAACCCGACATCTAGGTTTTCGGTGCGTCGGGGCCGAAGGTTGGGCGCCTGGCGCATGATCCACCCGATCGGAGCAGTGGGCGGCGGCCGGGTGTCGCTGCCGCGTTCGATGCCGTGGTGAGCTGCGGGTTCCGCGGTCCGGGTCAACCGCGCTGTGGGCGCACGGTTTTGACGGGCCCTTGACACCTCCTATTGGTCTAGTCCATCTTGCTGATGCACGCGGCCTGCGCGGTCTTCCGCCCGCACCCCCATCAGGCCGTACCCCCACCCCCACACGGAGGTCCTGTGCGTACTCGCAAGCGCCTGACGGCGGCGCTCGGCGCCGTCGCCCTGGGAGCGGCCTGGGCCGTCGCCCTGCCCGGCACGGCCCAGGCGGCCAACCTGCTGACCAACCCCGGCTTCGAGACCGGCGCACCGACCGGCTGGTCGTGTTCCGGCGGACTGGGCTCGGTGGTCTCCAGCCCCGTCCACGGCGGCACCCGGGCGCTCTCCGGTGCGGCGAGCGCGAGCGACACCGCGCAGTGCACCCAGACCGTCGCGGTGCAGCCCAACACCGCCTACACGCTCTCCGGCTGGGTCCGGGGCTCGTACGTCTACCTCGGGGTGACGGGCGGCGCGTCCACCTGGACCCCGTCGGCGAGCGGCTGGTCGCAGCTGAGCGTCTCCTTCACGACCGGCGCGGGCCAGACCAGCGCGGAGATCTTCCTGCACGGCTGGTACGGGCAGGGCACCTACTACGCCGACGACATCGCCCTGGACGGCCCGGGCGGCGGCGGGGGCGGCGACACCCAGGCGCCCACCGCCCCCGGCGGCCTGGCCTCGACCGGCACGACCTCGTCCTCGGTCTCGCTGGCGTGGAACGCCTCGACCGACAACGTCGGCGTCACCGGCTACGACGTCTACAGCGGCGGCGGCGTGGTGGCGAGCGCGACGGGCACCTCGGCGACCGTCTCCGGCCTCGCGGCGAGCACCGCCTACACCTTCACCGTGAAGGCGCGGGACGCCGCGGGCAACGCCTCGGCGGCCTCCTCCGCGGTGTCCGTCACGACCGGTGCGGGCAGCGGCGGCGGCACCGGCTTCAAGCAGGCCGCGCCCTACCTCTACCTCGGCTGGGGCGAGCCGCCGAGCGCGACCGCGGTGATGAGCGCGACCGGCACCAAGTGGTTCACCATGGCGTTCGTCCTCTCCTCGGGCGGCTGCAACCCGGCCTGGGACGGGCAGCGGGCGCTGACCGGCGGCGTCGACCAGTCGACGATCAACGCGATCCGGGCCGCGGGCGGTGACGTCGTCCCGTCGATCGGCGGCTGGAGCGGCAACAAGCTCGGCCCGAACTGCGCCACCGCCGAGGCGCTCGCCGGCGCCTACCAGAAGGTGATCAGCGCGTACGGGCTGAAGGCGATCGACGTCGACATCGAGAACACCGACGAGTTCGAGAACACCGTCGTGCAGGACCGCGTCCTCGGCGCGCTGAAGATCGTCAAGCAGAACAACCCCGGCCTGCGGACGATCCTGACCTTCGGCACCTCGACCACCGGCCCGACGTCCTACGGCAACCGGCTGATCGAGCAGTCGAAGGCGCTCGGCGCGGACGTCGACGTCTTCACGATCATGCCGTTCGACTTCGGCGGCGGCGCCGACATGTACGGCAGCACCGTGAACGCCGCGAACGGGCTCAAGGACAAGCTGAAGTCGGTCTTCGGCTGGGACGACGCCACCGCCTACGCCCACGTCGGCATCTCCGGCATGAACGGCCTCAGCGACCAGCAGGAGACCACCACGCCGGCGACCTGGACGAGCATCCGCGACTGGTCGAACAGCCACCACATCGCCCGGCTGGCGTTCTGGTCGGTCAACCGCGACCGGCCGTGCGTCGGCGGCGGGGTCGCCGAGAACTGCTCGGGCATCAGCCAGAGCGCGTGGCAGTTCACCTCGATCACGGCCGGCTTCACCGGCTGAGCCCGGGCCCGCACGGGCCGCACGCACCGGAACGGCGCCGTCCCCGCCCTCGCAGCGGGGGCGGCGCCGTCATGTCCGCGCGGCGGGTGCCTGCCCACCAGGCACCCGCCGCGCCCGGCCTGCACGGGGCTGCGCGGCGCAGCCGACGACTGCGCGCCCCCGTGGGCGGGCATGCCGGGTCCGGGCCGTCCCGAGCAGCCCCGGGAAGGGGGTGCGCGTGCGGCCCGGGGGCGTGCCCCCGCCCGAATTGTTAACGCTAACAAGCCTGCCGTCAATCCGCCTGCGCGAGACTTCCATATCTATGCCGCCGCGAGACCCAACGGTGATCCGGGGCCCCTTGACGCCTGTTCTGTGAGCGTTAACACTCATGTAACGCCAGGCCAGAAGGCGACCCACCCCCGCCGGCCGGCCCCCCTGCCCCACCGCTCCACCGGCTACGACCCCTCGGGGCCCGGTTGCGGCACCACCACTGGAGGAACTGTGCGGAAGCTCTCGACGGCACTGGCCGCGGCCGGCCTCACGCTCTCACTGGCCGCGTGCGGCCAGAGCGCCAACGGCCTCGGCGACGACGCCGCCAAGGACGGCTCCAAGGGCGGTCTGGTCGGCATCGCGATGCCGACGAAGTCGTCCGAGCGCTGGATCAACGACGGCGACAACATGGTCAAGGAGTTCCAGGGCAAGGGCTACAAGACCGACCTGCAGTACGGCGACAACGTCGTCGAGAACCAGGTGTCGCAGATCGAGAACATGATCACCAAGGGCGCGAAGCTCCTGGTGGTCGCCGCGATCGACGGCTCGTCGCTCACCGACGTGCTGCAGAAGGCCGCCGACGCCCACATCCCGGTGATCTCCTACGACCGGCTGATCCGCGGCACCAAGAACGTCGACTACTACGCCACCTTCGACAACTTCAAGGTCGGCGAGCTCCAGGGCGGCTACATCGCCGACAAGCTCGGCCTCAAGGACGGCAAGGGCCCGTTCAACGTCGAGCTGTTCGCCGGCTCCCCGGACGACAACAACGCGCAGTTCTTCTTCAACGGCGCGATGAGCGTGCTCAAGCCCTACATCGACAGCAAGAAGCTCGTCGTGCAGAGCGGCCAGACCTCCTTCAACCAGGTCGCCACGCTCCGCTGGGACGGCGGCGTCGCGCAGTCGCGCATGGACAACCTGCTCAGCAAGTCGTACACCTCGGCCAACGTCGACGCCGTGCTCTCGCCCTACGACGGCATCTCGATCGGCATCCTGTCCTCGCTCAAGGGCGTCGGCTACGGCAGCGCGGGCAAGGCCCTGCCGATCGTGACCGGTCAGGACGCCGAGCTGGCCTCGGTGAAGTCGATCATCGCGGGCGAGCAGACCCAGACCGTCTACAAGGACACCCGCGAGCTCGCCAAGATCGCCGTGCAGATGGGCGACGCGGTGCTCACCGGCGGCACGCCGAAGACCAACGACACCACCCAGTACGACAACGGCGCCAAGGTCGTCCCCGCCTACCTGCTGCAGCCGGTGAGCGTCGACAAGTCGTCCTACGCGAAGATCCTCGTCGAGAGCGGCCAGTACACCGCCGACCAGCTCAAGTAAGCCCCCGGGCCCGTCCACCCCGGGCCGCCGATCCGGCGGCGGGGCGGGGGCCGGCACCAGCCGCCCCCGCCCCGCCGCCCCCGTCGAACGGATGCACCACCATGGCCGGACCCGTCCTCGAGATGCGTTCGATCACCAAGACCTTCCCGGGCGTCAAGGCGCTCTCGGACGTCAACCTCAGCGTCGCCGCCGGGGAGATCCACGCGATCTGCGGCGAGAACGGCGCCGGCAAGTCCACCCTCATGAAGGTGCTGAGCGGCGTCTACCCGCACGGCAGCTACGAGGGCGAGATCCTCTTCCACGGCGAGCCCTGCCGCTTCAAGGACATCCGGGCCAGCGAACAGCGCGGCATCGTGATCATCCACCAGGAGCTCGCCCTGGTGCCGTACCTCTCGATCGCCGAGAACATCTTCCTCGGCAACGAGCACGCCTCCCGCGGCATCATCAGCTGGAACAAGACCCTCACCCACGCCCGCGCCCTGCTCAAGCGGGTCGGGCTGCACGAGAACCCGCACACCCGGATCGCCGACATCGGCGTGGGCAAGCAGCAGCTCGTCGAGATCGCCAAGGCGCTCGCCAAGGAGGTCAAGCTCCTCATCCTGGACGAGCCGACCGCCGCGCTGAACGACGAGGACAGCCGCAAGCTCCTCGACCTCATGCTGGAGCTCAAGGCCCAGGGCATCTCCTGCATCGTCATCTCCCACAAGCTCAACGAGATCGCCCGGGTCGCCGACTCCGTCACGATCCTGCGCGACGGCCGCACCATCGAGACGATCCCGGTCGGCGCCGACGGCATCGCCGAGGACCGCATCATCCGCGGCATGGTCGGCCGCGACCTGGAGCACCGCTACCCCGAGCGCACCCCGAAGATCGGCGAGGTCGCCTTCGCCGTCGAGGACTGGACGGTGCAGCACCCGCTCGACCACCAGCGCAACGTCGTCGAGGGCGCCTCGCTCACCGTGCGCCGCGGCGAGATCGTCGGCGTCGCCGGCCTCATGGGCGCCGGCCGCACCGAGCTGGCGATGAGCGTCTTCGGCCGCTCCTACGGCCGGTACACCGGCGGCCGGGTGCTGATGCACGGCGAGGAGATCCGCACCCGCACCGTGCCGGAGGCCATCGGCCACGGCATCGCGTACGTCACCGAGGACCGCAAGCACCTCGGCCTCAACCTGATCGACGACATCAGCCGGAACATCTCGATGGGCGCGCTCGGCAAGGTCGCCCGGCGCGGCTGGGTCAACCGGCACGAGGAGACCAAGGTCGCCGAGTCGTACCGGAAGTCCATGAACATCAAGGCCCCCTCGGTGTTCGCGGAGACCGGCAAGCTCAGCGGCGGCAACCAGCAGAAGGTCGTCCTCAGCAAGTGGATCTTCGCCGGTCCCGAGGTGCTCATCCTCGACGAGCCGACCCGCGGCATCGACATCGGCGCCAAGGCGGAGATCTACCAGGTCGTCGCCGACCTCGCCGACCAGGGCAAGGCCGTGCTGGTGATCTCCTCCGAACTCCCCGAACTCCTGGGCCTGTGCGACCGCATCTACACGATGGCCGAGGGCCGCGTCACCGGTGAGGTGGCCCGCGCCGACGCGACCCAGGAATCCCTCATGCGCCTCATGACCGTGAGCGCGGCCGACCGGACCCCGGCTCCGGCCGACCGGCCCGCAGGGGCACAGCCCGCGGCCGACCAGCCCGGGGACGCACGGCCCGCGGACACACAGGCCGCAGACGCACAGCCCGCAGACGCAAAGACCGCCGCATCCCGACCCGAGCAGGTGTAAGGCATGGCCCAGACCGAGACCACCCCGAAGACGTCGTCGCCCGGCGCGGCGGCGCCCGACGAGCGCCGGTCCACCGGTGCCGTGCTGGCGCAGGCCCTGCGCGGCAACGTCCGCCAGTACGGCATGCTCGTCGCGCTCGCGCTGATCGTCGTGCTGTTCCAGATCTGGACGGACGGCACCCTGCTCAAGCCGCTCAACATCACCAACCTGATCCAGCAGAACGGCTACATCCTCATCCTGGCGATCGGCATGATGATCGTCATCATCGCCGGGCACATCGACCTGTCGGTCGGCTCACTGGCCGCGTTCGTCGGGGCCGCGGCCGCCGTGATGATGGTCAAGCACGACATTCCGTGGCCCGTCGCCCTGGTCTGCGCGCTGCTGATCGGCGCCGTGGCCGGCGCCTGGCAGGGATTCTGGATCGCCTACATCGGCATCCCGTCGTTCATCGTCACCCTGGCCGGCATGCTGCTCTTCCGCGGCGGCACCCAGATCCTGCTGCAGGGGCAGTCGATCGCGCCGTTCCCCAAGGGCTTCCAGAAGATCTCCAGCGGCTTCCTGCCCGAGGTCGGCCCGCACACCAACTACCACAACCTGACCCTGCTGCTCGGCCTCGGCGTGCTCGCGCTGGCCGTGCTGCAGGAGGTCCGGGGCCGCCGTCAGGCCGCCGCGTACGGGCTGGAGCTGCTGCCGGTCGGCTTCTTCCTCGCCAAGCTCGCCGCGATCACCGCGGCGGTGGCCGTCTTCACCCTGCTGCTGGCCAGCTACCACGGCGCCCCGATCGTGCTGCTGATCCTCGGCGTGCTGCTCGTCGGCTTCGGCTACCTGATGCGCAACTCGATCATCGGCCGGCACACCTACGCGATCGGCGGCAACGAGCCGGCCGCGAAGCTCTCCGGTGTGAAGAGCAAGCGCGTCGTCTTCCTCGCCTTCGTCAACATGGGCGTGCTGGCCGCGCTCGCCGGCCTGGTCTTCGCCGCCCGTCTCAACGCGGGCACCCCGCAGGCCGGCATCAACTTCGAGCTGGAGGCCATCGCGGCGGCGTTCATCGGCGGCGCCTCGGCCTCCGGCGGCGTCGGCACCGTGCTCGGCGCGATCATCGGCGGCCTGGTGCTCGGCGTGCTCAACAACGGCATGTCGCTGGTCGGCGTCGGCACCGACTACCAGCAGGTCATCAAGGGCCTGGTGCTGCTCGCCGCGGTCGGCTTCGACGTCTACAACAAGCGCAAGGTCGGCTCCTGACCTCAGACCGGTAGGTCTTCTCGCCCCTTCCTCTCCTCCCGGGCGCCCCGCGCGTCACGGAGGCCCGCTCGGCCCGGCCCTGTGCCGGGCCGAGCGCGTTCCACCGGACGTCCCACCGGACGCACCGGCCCCTCCTCCCCCACCCGGAGACCCGCATGAGGAACCGGCTCACGCGCGCCGCCGTCCAGGCCGTGGTGCTCTGCACCGCCGCCGCCGGACTCGCCGCCGTCGGGCACCACCCCGCCACCCCCGCGTTACGGCCCGTGGCGGCCACCGGCAACCAGATCCCCGTCCCCGCACCGACGATGGGCTGGGCCAGCTGGAACAGCTTCGCCAGCTCCATCGACTTCGCCACGATCAAGGGCCAGGTCGACGCGTTCGTCGCCGCCGGGCTCCCCGCCGCCGGCTACGACCACATCAACATCGACGAGGGCTGGTGGCCCGGCACCCGCGACGGCAACGGCGACATGACCGTCGACACCGCCAAGTGGCCCGGCGGCATGAAGGCCGTCGCCGACTACATCCACGGCAAGGGCCTCAAGGCCGGCCTCTACACCGACGCCGGCCGGGACGGCTGCGGCTACTACTACCCGACGACCACCCCCGCCGCCCCGCACACCGGCATGGAGGGCCACGAACTCCAGGACGCCCTCCAGTTCGAGCGCTGGGGCTTCGACTACCTCAAGGTCGACTGGTGCGGCGGCCAGGCCGAGGGCCTCGACCCCGAGAGCACCTACCGGAGGATCAGCACCGCCGTCGCCCAGGCCACCGCCACCACCGGCCGCCCCATGACGCTCTCCCTCTGCGAGTGGGGCGTCGACGAGCCCTGGAACTGGGCGCCCGGCACCGCCGCGCTGTGGCGCACCAGCACCGACGTCGTCTACTGGGGCCAGCAGGCCACCACCGGCGCGATGCTCGCCAACTTCGACAAGGCCCTGCACCCCGAGGCGCAGCACACCGGCTACGTCAACGACCCCGACATGCTGATGGTCGGCATGCCCGGCCTGAACGACGCCCAGAACCGCACCCACCTCGGCCTGTGGGCCATCGCCGGGGCCCCGCTGCTGGCCGGCAACGACCTGCGCACCATGAGCGCCGCCACCCGTGCCGCCCTCACCAACCCCGAGCTCGTGGCCGTCGACCAGGACCGCCGCGGCCTGCAGGGCGTGAAGACCGCCGAGGACACCGCCGGCCTCCAGGTCTACGGCAAGGTGCTGACCGGCACCGGCCGCCGCGCGGTGCTGCTGCTGAACCGCACCGCGGCCGCCGCTCCGGTCACCGCCCGCTGGAGCGACCTGGGGCTGACCGCCGCGGGCACCGCCGTCCGCGACGTGTGGGCCGCCGCCGACCGCGGCACGTACGCCACCGGCTACACCGCGACCGTCCCGGCCGGCGGCTCCGTGCTGCTGACCGTCACCGGCACCGAGGCCGCCGCCACCACGTACGAGGCCGAGGCCGCCGGGAACACCCGCACCGGCACCGCCGCCGTCGCGGCCTGCCCCGGCTGCTCCGGGGGCTCGCAGGTCGGCCACGTCGGCAACGGCGCGAGCCTCACCCTGCGGTCGGTCACCGCCGCGACGGCCGGTGTGCACCTCGCGACCCTCGCCTACGTCAACGGCGACGCCACCGCCCGCACCGCCACGCTGCAGGTCGGCGGGCAGGCGCCGACGGTGGTCTCGTTCCCGCCCACCGGCTCGTGGTCCACGGTCGGCAGCGTCTCCGTGCTGGTGTCCCTCGCCAAGGGGGGCGGCAACACCCTGGCCTTCACCAACCCGGCCGCCTGGACCCCGGACCTCGACGCCGTCACCGTGCAGCCACTGCCCGGCACGTACGGCACCGCGCTGCGCGGCACCGGGTCAGGACGCTGCGCCGACCTGCCGCACGCGACGATCGTGCCGGGCACCCGGGCCACGCTGTGGGACTGCACCGGCGGCCCGAACCAGACGTTCACGGCGACGGCCCGCGGTGAGCTCACCGTCTACGGCACGCAGTGCCTCGACGCCTGGGAGAACGGCACCGCGAACGGCACCGAGGTGGTGATCTGGGGCTGCAACGGCCAGGCGAACCAGAGGTGGACCGTGCACGCCGACGGCTCGATCACCAACGACCTGTCCGGCCTGTGCCTGGACGTGCTCGGCAACGCCACCGCCGCCGGCAGCCCGCTCGGGCTGTGGAGCTGCAACGGGCAGACCAACCAGAAATGGACCCTGGCCTGAACCTGCAGCTGACCTGAGCTGGCCTGACCGGACCGGACCTGACCGGCCTCGACCCGGCCGGTCCACCGTGCGCGGCGACGCCCCTGTCGGCGGCGCCGCGTACGGTGGCGCCGCGTACGGTGGCCCGGGATCGGGCCGGACGAGAGGCGGGCGGCATGGGCGGGGCGGGGCACGTACGGGACGGGAGCTACCGGCTGCGCAACGTCGCCACCGGGCTGCTGCTGGAGGTGCCGGGCGGCAGCACCCGCAGCGGTGCGAAGGTCGTCCTCGCCGCCGCGGACGGCTCGGACGCGCAGGTGTGGCGGATCTCCGCGGTGCACGCGGGCGCCGGGCTGTACCACCTGGAGAACGCGGCGAGCGGCAAGCGCCTGGACGTCGCGGGCGCCCGCACGGAGGACGGCGTGCCGCTGCAGCAGTGGGCGCCGAACGCCTTCGGCGCCCAGGAGTGGGTGTTCGAGCAGCACGTGGAGGCGCCGGGCACGTACACGGTGGTGGCGTTCGTGAGCGGCCGGGTGATGGAGGCCGCGCAGGACGGCTCGGTGCGGCAGTGGGAGGACCGGGACGACCCCGCGCAGTGGTGGCGGCCCGAGGCTCTCTGACGCCGCACGCCCCCGGACGGCGCGCGAGAACGTAGCGTGGGCGGATGACCGATCGTCAGAACGTCCGCCGCCCGGACCGCTCCACCGCGTACCTGGGGGCGGCGGGCGCCTTCGCCGTCTGCATGGCCGGCACGACCCTGCCGACACCGCTGTACGGGCTGTACCAGGAGGAGCTCGGCTTCTCCGAGCTGATCGTCACGGTGGTCTTCGCGGTGTACGCCTTCGGCGTGATCGGCGCGCTGCTGCTCGCGGGCAACGCCTCCGACACGGTGGGCCGGCGGCCGGTCCTGCTGACGGGTCTCGGGCTGGCCGCGCTGAGCGCCGTGTGCTTCCTCGCGGAGGGCGGACTGCCGCTGCTCTACCTCGGACGGCTGCTGTCGGGCCTGTCCGCGGGACTCTTCACCGGCACCGCCACCGCGTACGTGATGGAGCTGGCGCCGCCCGGCCGGGAGTCGCGGGCGGCGTTCGCCGCGACGGCCGCCAACATGGGCGGCCTCGGACTCGGCCCGCTGATGTCGGGCCTGCTGGCGGAGTACGCGCCGCAGCCGCTGGTGCTGCCGTTCGTGGTGCACCTCGTGCTGATCGCGGCCGCGGCGGCGGTGCTGGTACGGCTGCCGGAGACCGTCGCAGCGCGGCGGCCGCTGCGGGCCGTCCGCCCGCAGCGGCCCGGTCTGCCGCGCGAGGTGCGGCCGGTCTTCGTGCCCGCCGCCCTCGCGGCGTTCACCGGTTTCTCACTGCTCGGGGTCTTCACGTCGATCTCCCCGGCGTTCCTGTCGGAGACCCTGGACGTGCACAACCGGGCGGTGGTCGGGCTGATCGTCTTCTCGGCGTTCGCGGCGTCGACGGTGGGGCAGCTCGCCGTGGGCCGGCTCGGCGTGCGGCGGGCGCTGCCCGTGGGCTGCGCCGTGCTGGTCGTCGGGCTGGTACTGCTGGGCGGGTCGCTGCTGCGCGAGGTGCTGGTGCTGCTGGTGCTGAGCGCGCTGGTCGGCGGGGCGGGCCAGGGGCTGTCGCTGCGCGGCGCGGTCGGCGCGGTCGCCGGGGCCGCTCCGGCGAAGGAGCGGGCGGCGTCGCTGTCGGCGCTGTTCGTGGTGGCGTACCTGGGCATCTCGATCCCCGTGATCGGGGTGGGCCTGCTGACCGGGCCGCTCGGTCTGGAGGAGGCGGGCATCGTCTTCATCTGCTGCATGACGGTGCTGGCCGCACTGGCCGGGGTCCGGCTGGTCCGCCGGCCCGCCCCGGCGGGCTGAGGGCCCGGCCCGCGCCCCTGCCGGGGGCGTGTGCGAGCAGGGCGCGGGCGGATGCGGGGTCGCTCGGGACGGCCGACGGGGACGGCGCAGACGTGCGCCGTCCCCGGGGTGTCCGGATGGGTCAGAAGCCCTGGGCGAGGCGGTGGTAGGCCTGGTTCCAGCGGAGTTCGCGGGTGAACTGGCGCATGGTGGTGGTCTCGTCGATGACGACGAGTTCGACGGCGAGCATCTCGGCGAGGTCGTCGAGTTCCTCGGTGCCGATGGCGGTGGAGAGCACGGTGTGGTGCGGGCCGCCGGCGGTGAGCCAGGCCTCGGTGGAGGTGCGCAGGTTGGGGCGGGGCTGCCAGACGGCGCGGGCGACGGGCAGGTTCGGCAGCGGTTCGACCGGCTCGACGACGTCGATCTCGTTGGCGACGAGGCGGAAGCGGTCGCCCATGTCGGCCATGCCGACGACCACGGCGGGGCCGGTCGCCGCGTCGAAGACCAGGCGGACGGGGTCCTCGCGGCCGCCGATGCCCAGCGGGTGGATCTCGCAGCTGGGGGTGGTGGAGGCGATGCTGGGGCAGACCTCCAGCATGTGGGCGCCCAGGATCAGTTCCCGGCCGGGCTCCAGGTGGTAGGTGTAGTCCTCCATGAAGGAGGTGCCGCCGGGCAGGCCGTGGGCGACGGTCTTCAGGGTGCGCAGCAGGACGGAGGTCTTCCAGTCGCCTTCGCCGCCGAAGCCGTAGCCGTCGGCCATGAGGCGCTGGACGGCGAGGCCGGGGAGCTGGCGCAGGCCGCCGAGGTCTTCGAAGTTGGTGGTGAAGGCGCCGAAGTCGCCTTCGGTGAGGAAGTGGCGCAGGCCGAGTTCGATGCGGGCGGCGTAGCGCAGGGAGTCGTGGCGCTCGCCGCCGGTGCGCAGCTGGGCGTCGAGGCGGTAGAGCTCTTCGTATTCCTTGACGAGTTCGGTGACGTCGGCGTCGGTGCTCGCGTCGACGGCGGCGACGAGGTCGTTGACGCCGTAGGTGTTGACGGAGACGCCGAGGCGGTACTGGGCTTCGACCTTGTCGCCTTCGGTGACGGCGACGTCGCGCATGTTGTCGCCGAAGCGGGCGAGTTTGAGGGTGGTGAGCTCGGCGCGGCCGGTGGCGGCGCGGGCCCAGGAGGCGATGCGGCGGGCGACGGCGGGGTCGGTGGCGTGGCCGGCGACGGTCTTGCGGGCGATGCCGAGGCGGGACTGGATGTAGCCGAACTCGCGGTCGCCGTGGGCGGCCTGGTTCAGGTTCATGAAGTCCATGTCGATGGTGGACCAGGGCAGGTGTGCGTTGGCCTGGGTGTGGAGGTGGAGCAGGGGCTTGCGCAGGGCGTCGAGGCCGGCGATCCACATCTTGGCCGGGGAGAAGGTGTGCATCCACACGATCAGGCCGACGCACTGGTCGGCGGCGTTGGCCTCCAGGCAGGTGCGGCGGATCGCTGAGGCGTCGGTCAGGACGGGCTTCCAGACGATGCGCACGGGCACCTCGCCGGTGGCGGCGATGGTGTCGGCGACCTGCCGGGACTGCTCGGCGACCTGCTGGAGGGTGTCCTCGCCGTAGAGGCCCTGGCTGCCGGTGAGGAACCAGATCTCGCGGCCTTCGGTGGGGTTGCTCATGGGGTGGTTCTCCTTCACCGGGCCGCAGGCACGGACGTGGTCGCGGGTGCGGGCGTGGTCGCGGTCGTGGTCGCGGTCGTGGGCTGCTGGCCGTAGACGTTCTGGTAGCGGTGGTTGAGGGCGTCGATGTCGGCCTGGGCGATGGGCAGGGGTTCGCCGAGCTGGCGGGAGATGTGGACGGTGCGGGCGACGTCCTCGCACATGACGGCGGCCTTCACGGCGGCCTTGGCGTCCTTGCCGATGGTGAAGACGCCGTGGCTCTTCATCAGGACGGCGGGTGAGCGGTGGCCGGTCAGGGTGTCCACGATGCCGCGGCCGATGGAGTCGTCGCCGATCAGGGCGAACGGGCCGACGGGGATCTCGGCGCCGAACTCGTCGGCCATCGCGGTCAGCACGCACGGCACCGGCTCACCGCGCGCCGCCCAGGCGCAGGCGTACGTGGAGTGGGTGTGGACCACGCCGCCGACCTCGGGCATGTGCCGGTAGACGTAGGCGTGCGCGGCGGTGTCGGAGGACGGGCTGTGCCCGCCCTCCACCACGTTGCCCTCCAGGTCGCACAGGATCATGCTGGCGGGCGTCAGCTCGTCGTAGGACACGCCGCTGGGCTTGATGACCAGCAGGTCCTCGCCGGGCACCCGGGCCGAGACGTTGCCGGCCGTCCACACGACCAGGTTGTAGCGGACCAGCTCCTGGTGCAGGTCGCTCACCTGCCGGCGGAGCAGATCGATCAGGTCACTCATGACGGGTCAGACCTCGCTGTCGTGGGTCGCGGCGGTGAGGGCGGTGTTGCGGATGGCGCGCAGGCGGTGGAGTTGCTTGTCGGGGCCGGTGCCGAAGTGGTCGTGCAGGAGGCGGTACTCGGCGAACAGCGCGTCGTAGGCGTCCGCGCGGGCGGCATCGGGGAGGTAGGCGCCCCGCTGGACGCGGCCCATCGCGGCGGACGCGGTACGCACGTCCGGGTAGGCACCGGCGGCGACCGCGGCGTGGATCGCGGAGCCCAGCGCGGGGCCCTGCTCGGAGACCGCCAGCGAGACCGGGCGGCGCAGGACGTCGGCGTAGATCTGCATCAGCAGGGCGTTCTTCTTGAGGCCGCCGGTGACGACGAACTCGGTGACGGGGACACCGCCCTCCTCGAAGGCCTCGACGATGGTGCGGGTGCCGTAGGCGGTGGCCTCCAGCAGGGCCCGGTAGATCTCCTCGGGGCGGGTGGTGAGGGTGATGCCGATGATGACGCCGCTCAGGTGGTGGTCCACCAGGGTGGAGCGGTTGCCGTTCATCCAGTCCAGGGCGATCAGGCCGTGACCGCCCACGCTCTGGCCGGCGGCCTTGCGGGTGAGGAGCTCGTGGAGGTCCTCGCCGGTGGTGTCGGCCTCCAGCTGGTAGTGGGCGGGGACGCCCTGGCGCAGCCACCAGGCGAAGATGTCGCCGACCGCGCTCTGGCCGGCCTCGTAGCCGTAGGAGCCGGCGATGATGCCGCCGTCGACGACGCCGCAGATACCGGGGACGTCCGCGAGGGCGGCGCCGTTGACGACGTGGCAGGTGGAGGTGCCCATGATCGCCAACAGTTGGCCGTTCTCGACCGCACGGGCGGCAGGGGCCGCGACATGGGCATCCACGTTGCCGACGGCCACCGCGACGCCCTCCGGCAGACCGGTCCAGGCAGCGGCCTGCGCGGTGAGCGAGCCGGCGCGGGCGCCCAGCGGGGTCAGGGGGTGCTCCAGG
Source organism: Kitasatospora sp. NBC_01539 (assembly GCF_045040525.1). Classification (NCBI taxonomy): domain Bacteria; kingdom Bacillati; phylum Actinomycetota; class Actinomycetes; order Kitasatosporales; family Streptomycetaceae; genus Kitasatospora; species Kitasatospora sp. NBC_01539. The sequence goes on along the minus strand of NZ_CP109390.1, from coordinate 6,458,877 downwards.
CGGGTGGCCGCGAAGTCCGCGAAGCCGGGGTTCAGCGCGGCGAGGTAGTCGGCGCTGGGGTAGGCGCCGTCCTGGTGGATGCCCTTGTAGCCGGCAGTGCACGTGTTACGGCTCTCGGCGCCGGCGAGCTGCCAGACGATCCAGTCCGCGGCCTCGATCCACCGCTCACACGCGGCGTACACCTGCGGGTCCTCCTCCAGCACCTGCAGCGCCTTCGCGTACTGCCACTCCGCGGAGATCTTCCCCCCGTAGCGGTGGATCCACTTCTCACCCCGTGCATGGGCGAGGTCGTTGATCCGGTCGGCCTGGCCCTGCGCGGCATGGTGCTTCCACAGCTTCGGCCACGCATGCGGACGCCCCGCCCACAACTCGGTCTCGGCCAGCGGCCTGCCGTCCGCCAGCGTCGGCAGCACCGTGCAGGCGGTGAAGTCGGTGGCGATACCGACCACCGCACCCGCATCCACACCCGAGGCCGCCAGCGCTGCGGGCACCGCCGTACGCAGCACGTCCCGCCAGTCCTCCGGATGCTGCAGCGCCCAGTCCGGCGGAAGCTGCTCACCACTGCCCGGCAACCGCTCCTCGATCACGGCGTGCGCGTACTCGTGCACGGCCGAGGCGAGGATCTCACCGTCACGCACCCGGACCACCACCGCACGGCCGGAGAGCGTACCGAAGTCGACACCGACCACGTAGGTGTCCCCGTCACGGGCGGGGGAAGTCTCGGTCACGGTCTCATCCTTCGTACGGGGGTGGGGAGTTCTGGTACCGGCCGCCGGCTGGTCCGCTTCGTCGCGGGCCGGCGGCCGGCCGGAGTTCCGTGCCCTCGACCCTCACGAGGTACGGAACGGTGGCCGCCGGCCGGGCGGACCGAAGCGGGGTGGTCGCCCGGCCGGCGGAGTGGGTGGTCGCGGCGGCCGGGGTGGTGACCTGAGCGGCGTGGCTGCTGTGATTGTTAACGTTCACAATTGGACTGTCAAGGGCGCCCGCCCGAGGTCGGCGCCCCGGGCGGGCGAACGGGAGCGGTCAGGCCTTGCGGCGCACGGTGATCAGGCGCTGCAGCACGATGAAGACGAAGAGCAGCGCACCGATCGCGATCCGGGTCCACCAGGAGCTGAGGGTGCCCTGGAAGCTGATGATCGTCTGGATCAGGCCGAGCACCAGCACGCCGAGCACGGTGCCGAGCAGGAAGCCCGAGCCGCCCGTGAGCAGGGTGCCGCCGATCACCACCGCGGCGATCGCGTCGAGCTCCAGGCCCACCGCGTGCAGCCCGTAGCCGGAGAGCATGTAGAAGGTGAGCAGCACGCCGCCGAGCGCCGAGCAGAAGCCGCTCACCGCGTACACCGTGATCTTGGTGCGGGCCACCGGCAGGCCCATCAGCAGCGCCGACTGCTCGCTGCCGCCCAGCGCGTAGACGTTGCGGCCCAGCCGCGTGTGGTGCAGCACCACGAAGGCGGCCGCGACCACCACCACGGCGATCACCACGCTCGGCGAGACGAACATGTCGCCCGGCAGCGGGATGCGCGTCTGCGCCATCGCCGTGTACGACTCGTCGGTGATCGAGATCGACTCGACGCTGATCGTGTAGCAGAGGCCGCGGGCCAGGAACATGCCCGCCAGGGTGACGATGAACGGCTGGATCTCGAAGGTGTGGATCACCCAGCCCATCACCCACCCCGCCCCGGCACCCATCGCCAGCACCAGCGGGATCACCAGCAGCGCGGGCCAGTGGTGCTGCTCGACCAGCCAGGCCGAGACCATCGTGGACAGGGCGACCACGGCGCCGACCGACAGGTCGATGCCGCCGGTGAGGATGACGAAGGTCATGCCGATGGCGACGACCAGCAGGAAGGCGTTGTCGATCAGCAGGTTGAGCAGCACCTGGCCGGAGAAGAAGCCCTCGTACTGCACCGACCCGGCGCTGAACATCGTGACCAGCAGGACGGCGGTGACCACCAGCGGGATGTGCTCGCGGAGCTTGGTGGCGACGGTGGCGTTCATGCGCCGACCTCCAGGTTTGCGGGTGCGGCCGGCTTCCCCGCCGCGGTGCGGTGGTGCGCCCCGCGGCGCCGGGCCAGCTTCGTGCGGAACTGCGGCGACTGGATGAGGCAGACGGTGATCACGACGACGGCCTTGAAGACCAGCGTGGTCTCCGGCGGGATGCCGATGGTGTAGATGGTGGTGGACAGGGTCTGGATGACCAGCGCACCGAGCACGGTGCCCCCGAGGGAGAACCGGCCGCCGTTGAGCGAGGTGCCGCCGATCACCACCGCGAGGATGGCGTCGAGCTCGATCCACAGGCCGGCGTTGTTGCCGTCCGCGGCCGACACGTTGGAGCTGATCATCAGACCGGCGACGCCCGCGCAGAGCGCGCTGAAGACGTACGCCAGCGCGATCAGCCGCTGCGCGCGGATGCCGACCAGGCGGCTGGCGACCGGGTTGCCGCCGACCGACTCCAGCAGCATGCCGAGCGCCGTGGAGCGCGTGAGCAGCGCCGTCAGCAGCACCATCAGCGCGGCGAGCAGGATGGAGAACGGCGCGGTCAGCCAGTAGCCGCCGCCGATCAGCTTGTACGGCTCGCTGGTGATCGTGATGATCTGGCCGTCGGTGATCAGTTGGGCGACGCCGCGGCCGGCCACCATGAGGATCAGTGTCGCGATGATCGGCTGGACGCCCACCTTCGAGACCAGCAGGCCGTTGGCCAGCCCCAGCACCAGGGCCACGGCCAGCGCGATCGCGACCGCGCCGAGCACCGTGCCGAGGCTCGCCGGGTCAGCCGACTCGCTGATGTGCAGGCACGCGAGTGCGCCCGCGATGGCCACGGTGGAGCCGACCGAGAGGTCGATGCCGCCGGTGGCGATGACCAGGGTCATGCCGAGCGCCACCAGGATCAGCGGGGCGCCGAAGTGCAGGATGTCGATCAGGCTGCCGTAGAGGTGGCCGTCCTTGATCCGGATCGCGAAGAAGTCGTGCGTGAAGGCCACGTTGGCCAGCAGGAGGGCCGCGAGTACGGCCGCGGGCCAGAAGAGGCGGTGCTTGGTCATCGCTGGGCTCCGCTCGCGATCGTCGTCATGATGCGCTCCGGGGTCAGCTCGCCGTCGTTGTGGAGCTGGGCGACCATGCGGTGGTCGCGCAGGATGCCGACCTTGTGGCTGAGCCGCAGCACCTCCTCCAGCTCGGCGGAGATGAAGAGCACGGCCATGCCCTCACCGGAGAGCTTCGCGACGAGCTTCTGGATCTCGGCCTTGGCGCCGATGTCGATGCCGCGGGTGGGCTCGTCGAGGATGAGGAGCTTCGGGTCGGTGATCAGCCAGCGGGCCAGCAGCACCTTCTGCTGGTTGCCGCCGGACAGGTTGCGCACCAGCGCCTCGGGGTTGTTCGGACGGATGTCCAGCGCGCGGATCCAGCGGATGGCCAGCTCGTCCTGGGCGGTGCGGCCGAGCGGACGCGTCCAGCCGCGGGCGGCCTGCAGGGCGAGCACGATGTTCTCTCGGACGGTGAGCTCGCCGACCAGCCCCTCGGTCTTGCGGTTCTCCGAGCAGAAGGCGATGCCGTGGCCGATGGCAGCCCGCGGGCTGCGCAGCGCGGTCTCCTCGCCGTTGATGCGCACCGTGCCGCCGTCCGCCTGGTCGGCGCCGAAGAGCAGCCGGGCCGCCTCGGTCCGCCCGGATCCCAGCAGCCCTGCGAGACCGACGACTTCACCCGGCCTGATGGCCAGGTCGTAGGGTTCGACGGCGCCGCGGCGGGCCAGCTTGTCGGCCCGCAGGAACGGCGCGCCGCCCTTGAGCTCGGCGGGCTGCTTGCGGGCACTGTCCGAGAGGTTCTCCAGCGTCGCGAGTTCGGAGCCGATCATCCGGGAGACGAGCTGCATCTGGCTCAACTCGGAGGTGAGGTACTCGCCTTCGAGGCGGCCGTTGCGCAGGATGGTCATCCGGTCGCAGACCTCGTAGATCTGGTCGAGGAAGTGCGAGACGAAGAGGATCGCCACCCCGCGGTCGCGCAACCGCCGCATCACGGTGAAGAGTTGGGCGACCTCGTCACGGTCGAGGCTGGAGGTCGGCTCGTCCAGGATCAGCACCTTGGCGGAGACGTCCACCGCGCGGGCGATCGCCACCAGCTGCTGGATCGCGATGGAGTGGCTCGACAGCGGGGTCGTGACGTCGATGTCGAGATCGAGAGCGGCCACCGACTCGGCCGCCCGGCGCCGGAGTTCGGCCCAGTGGATCAGGCCGCGGCGGCGCGGTTCGCGGCCGATGAGGATGTTCTCCGCCACCGACAGGTTGGGGCAGAGGTTGACCTCCTGGTAGACCGTGGAGATCCCCGCCTCCTGCGCCTGCAGCGGGCCGGAGATCCGCACCGGGCTGCCGGCCAGCAGCACCCGGCCGCCGTCCGACTCGTACACACCGGTGAGCACCTTGATCAGGGTGGACTTGCCGGCGCCGTTCTCACCCATCAGGGCGTGCACCTCGCCGGGGAAGAGCCGGAAGTCGACCCCGTCCAGCGCCAGCACGCCCGGGAACTCCTTGCGGATCCCGTGCACTTCCAGGACCGGTTGCTGTGACATCGGCCCTCCTCTCGTCGTGTCGGGGGTGCGGGGCCGCCCGCCCGGGTCAGGTGCGGGCGGGCGGCCCCGGCCTCCGGGCCGGATCAGTACTGGCGGGTCGGCAGCGCCGCCGTGGCCTGCTCCGGGGTGAAGGTGCCCTCGACGGTCTTGATCCGGCGCTCGACGCTCTCGCCGGCCTTGACCTTCTTCGCGAGTTCCATCAGCTGGTCGCCGAGGAGCGGGTTGCACTCGACGTCGTAGTTGATCTTGCCCTGGGACATCGCGGTGAAGGCGTCCTTGACACCGTCCACGGAGACGATCTTGATGTCCTTGCCCGGCTTCTTGCCGGCCTCCTCGATCGCCTGGATCGCACCGAGCGCCATGTCGTCGTTGTGCGCGTAGAGCACGTCGATCTTCGGCTGCGACTTCAGGAACGCCTGCATGACCTCCTTGCCCTTGGCACGGGTGAAGTCACCGGTCTGCGAGGCGACGACCTTGAACTTCGGGGTGCCCTTGATCGCGTCCGCGAAGCCCGACTTGCGGTCGTTGGCCGGGGCCGAGCCCGTGGTGCCCTCCAGCTGCACGATGTTGACCTCACCGGCGGCGGACCCGTACTCCTTGACCAGCCAGTCGCCGGCCTTCTTGCCCTCCTCGACGAAGTCCGAGCCCAGGAAGGTCACGTAGAGCGACTCGTCCTTGGAGTCGACCGCCCGGTCGGTGAGGATCACCGGGATCTTCGCGGCCTTCGCCTCCTTCAGCACGGTGTCCCAGCCCGACTCGACCACCGGCGAGAAGGCGATCACGTCGACCTTCTGCTGGATGAACGAGCGGATCGCCTTGATCTGGTTCTCCTGCTTCTGCTGCGCGTCGGAGAACTTCAGCGTGATGCCGGCCTTCTTCGCCGCGTCCTGGACGGACTTGGTGTTCGCCGTACGCCAGCCGCTCTCCGCACCGACCTGGGAGAAGCCCATGGTGATCTTGCCGTCGGAGCCCTTGCTGTCGGAGGAACCGGCACCCGAGGAGCAGGCGGACAGGCCGGCGATCATCGCGCCGGCAACCACGGCTGCGGCAACTCTCTTGTTCATGGGGGACTTCCTCTCGATGGAGCGCCTCCGGCCGCGCCGCCGAGGGGCAGCTACGGCGCACGGCCGGAGGACGGGTGGGGCGGCGGGCGACCGCGGGATGCGGTGGCGCCGCCGGGTGGAGAAGGCGACCCGGGAACCCGGGACGGGGGGGTGACGCAGGTGGGGTGGTGCAGGTGGGGCGGTGCAAGCAGTGCAGGTGGTGCAGGCAGCGCAGGCGGTGCGGGGTGGTACGGCTGGTGCGGATGGAGCCGTCACGCAGGGTGGAACCGGGGCCGTGCCGTGCGGGCCCCACGCGCCCGCTGCGGTCACGTGATGCACTCGCTGGACGAACGGGCTTGATGCAGAAGCGACTTGTCAGATGTCCCGGATGACACAGGGCCCGGGACGAGGCATTGCGGGATCACGCCGCCGGAGCGCGGGATCGCGCATCCGGTGAACGGGATGTGGCCGAGCTGTTTCGCTCGATGGAGATTGTTAACGCTCACATTTGGCCGGGGCAAGAGCTCTGCACGGCGTTACCCAATCTTGACCGCAGCCCCGCCGCGCCCCCGGCACGCCGACGAGGCCGCCCGCCGGAAGGGCGGACGGCCTCGTCGGGACCATCGGGGCAGGTCAGGGCGGTGCAGGGGCGGCCGCCGGTCGTCCGGGCTCAGCCCACCCGCGGGGCAGGCCCGGTGGAACGCCGCAGCACCATCTCCGGGGAGACCAGCACGTGGCTGCGCACGTGCGCCACCCCCACCAGCTCCTCCACCAGCAACTCCAGTGCCCGGCGTCCGAGTTCTCCGAAGTCCTGTCGCACGGTGGTCAGCGGCGGCGTGAAGTACGCGGACTCGGGGATGTCGTCGAAACCGATCACGCTGATCTCGCCCGGCACCGGCCGCCCCGCCTCGTACAGCGCCCGCAACAGCCCGAGGGCCATGTGGTCGTTGGCGCAGAAGACGGCGGTGACCTCAGGGTCCGCCGCGATCCGCAGGCCCGCCTCGTATCCGGAGCGGGCACTCCAGTCGCCGCTGTAGACCTGCGGCACCGGGGCCGCAGCGGTCTCCAGGGTGCGCCGCCAGCCGTCCTGGCGGTCCTGGCTCTCCAGCCAGCCCGCCGGGCCGGCGATGTGGTGCACCGTGGTGTGCCCGAGGTCGAGGAGGTGACGGGTGGCGGCGGCGGCACCGCCGAGGTTGTCGACGGCCACCATCGGCACCCGGGAGCGGGTGCCCGAGCCGACCGCCACGACCGGCACGGAGCTGGAGACCCGGGCGACCGCGCCCACCGCGGATATCTGCGGGGCGATCACCGCCACGCCCTCCACACCCTGGTCGCGCAGCCGGTCGACGGCCTCCTGCACCGAGCGGGTGTCGAGCGAGCGCAGGCTCGCCACGCTGACGAAGTAGCCCGCACTGCGGGCCGCCTGTTCGAGGCCGTCCAGCATGGAGGCCGGGCCGTACAGCGTGGAGGCGAAGCTCACCACGCCGAGGGTCTGGGAGCGGCGCGTGACCAGCGCCCGTGCGGCGGAGTTGGGACGGTAGTCAAGTTCCCGGATGGCGGCGAGCACCTTGTCACGCGTGCCGGGCCGGACGTGCGGGGCGCCGTTGAGGACGCGTGACACGGTCTGGTGGGACACTCCGGCGAGCTTCGCCACATCGGCCATCACAGGCTGTCGGGGATCCATCCCGGCAGTCTCAGTTCCCACTCGCAGCCCCCTCTTCGGTGCCGAGCCAGTTGCGCGGTGCAACTGTCTCACGAGCTTTGAGGGGAGTGTAATTGTTCACGCTCACATATCAATCGCCGTGATCGGCTCCGGAGCGTGACCGGCCGGCGGCCCACGGGGTGGCGGTGGCGTGCGACGGCCCCACGGCGTCCCGGGTCAGGCCGGGACGGGCGCGGGGCCGAAGGAAGGGGGGTCGAAGGAAGGGGGGTCGACGCGGCCGACCGCGGTCGCCGGCCGTTCACGGCCCGGTCCGGCCGGTTCAGGCGGCGGCCACCGGAGCGGCCCCTGCCATGGCGGCGGCCTCCCGCTGCCGCCCGGCGAGCAGCGCCCGCGCCCGGACGAGGGCGGGCTGCGGCTCGTGGACCCCGGTGCAGATGCAGAGTGTGTACTCGGCGTCCGCGCGGCGGCGCTCCTGGTCGGCGTCCGGTGCGGGCAGGGCGGCGAGCGTCTCCAGCTCGTCGACGAGCTCACTCAGCACGGCGTAGTTGATCAGCGGCACGCGCACTCCTCAGGTCGTGGGACGGGCCGGACGGCTCCGCATCCTGCCGCCGCGCGTACCCGGGCGCCGCCACGGCAAGCCCACCACCCTCGGATGGACGCATCCTCTCCACAACTCCCCCGCACCACCGCGAGCCCCTCAGGCCCACCGCGCACCCCCGCTCCCACCCGCGCCCCGGCCGACACGGAGGCCGGGGCCGCGGGCCGGGGCGCCGGCCTCCGCGCCGACCGCGGGGCCGACCGCCGGGTCACCGGCCGGTCAGCGGGTGTCCCAGGGGGTGCGCGGCGGCTGGAGCGGCGGCACCGGCGGCACCGGCGGCGGCGGCGGGGGGTAGAGCGGCGCCTGCGGCTGGAGGGGCTGCTGCGGCGGGTGGGGGTGGTGGTGCGGGGAGCGCCGCGGCGGGGCGAGCGGGCGGTCGGTGTCGGGCGGTGGCGGGGCGTTGCGGCGGCGGCCGGTGCGTCCGGTGAGGCGGCGCAGCAGGCTGTCGTGGGGCAGCACGTCGGCCCAGCGCTCGGGGTACTCGGACGGGGCGTGGTCCTCGTCGTCGTCGGTGTCGTCGTCGTCGGCGCCGTCGGCGAGGCCGAGTTCGCGGACGAGGCGGGCGCGCTGGACGGCGCGGCGGGCGGCGGCCTCGCGGACGACGGTGGCGGCGGCGGCCTCGCTGGCGCGCTCGTTCTCGGCGCGGGCGTCGGCGGTCTCGACGCTGGGCCAGCGGCGGTCGATGGCGGCGTTCATGGCGGCGCCGATGAGGACGGCGAGGGCGACCACGAAGATCCAGAGCAGCACGGCGACGGGTGCGGCGAGGGAGCCGTACACGGAGGGGCCCTCGACGGAGCTGACGAGGTAGACGCGGAGCAGGACGCTGCAGACGACGAGGACGAGGAGGGCGACGAGTGCGCCGGGGATGTCCTCGCGCCAGGGTGTGCTGGCGGGTACCGCGACGTGGTAGAGGGTGGTGAGGAAGATCACCAGCAGCAGGATCGCGGCGGGCCAGTAGAGGGCGTTGACGAGGCCGGCGGAGTCGGGGAGGGCTCCGATGACGAGGCCGGGGCCGGCGACCAGCAGCGGCAGTACGAGGGAGCCGATGAGGAGTGCGCCGAGGTAGAGCCCGAGTGACATGAGGCGGGTCTTGACGATGCCGCGTTTGCCGTCGAGGCCGTACATGACGGTGATGGTGTCGATGAAGATGTAGAGCGCGCGGGAGCCGGACCACAGCGACAGCAGGAAACCGATGGAGATGAGGTCGGGTCGGCCGCTGTCGAAGACGCTGGTCAGCAGGGGTTTGACGATCTGCTCGACCGACTCCGGTGAGAGCACCGTCCCGGATGCCGAGACGACATCGTTCTTGAGGCGGTCGATGGTGCCGGCGCCGAGGATGTCGTCGAGGTAGCCGAGGGTGCCGGCGAGGCAGAGCAGCAGCGGCGGGATGGACAGCAGGGTGAAGAACGCCGCTTCGGCGGCGAGGCCGGTCACCCGGTACTCGACGCAGGTGTTGGCGGTGTCCTTGAGCAGGGCCCACAGGGTTCGGCGCCATCCGTCGCGCCGGGCGCGACGGCGGCCGCCCCTGCGGCGCGAGGGGCGTTCGGCGGCCGGGCCGGAGGTCTCCCGCGGAGTACTGCCTGCTGATTGCACGCCCCTACCGTACTGGCCCCTGTTCCCCTCCTCCGCGCCCGCGCGCGCGATAGGACCGGGGTGGGCCCTCCGGAGGGTGCGGGAGGGGCTTCGGGGGGCCTGGAAGGGCGTGGTCCGGTACCCTCGGCAGCGCTGTGACGACGGGCTATTCGGCCACCATCTCACGATGCGACACATACGCGTCCAGAATGCGGACGTTAGTGGACCGAGGGTCGTTCGCCGTGCGAATCTCTTGCCATGCCAAGCGCCGGAGCCACCCTCGTAGGTCGACTGCACGTCGATCTCCTCCGCGTGTCCAGCGCCATCTGTCCGGTGACCTGAGCCCTACCCGCCGCCTGCACGGCACCGGCGCCACACCTCGCCATCCCCGCCGAAGCGGATGTGCGGGTGCCCACCGGCCGAGGACCACTGCCCCCGTGAGGCCCGCAGCACCAGCGCGGGCCGGGGCGGTTCCGTGCCCGGGTATGCCGACATCCCTCATCAGAGCCAGCTGCCAGAAGGACGAGACACCATGGCCCCTAGCCCCGAACCGGTCGAGCCCACGGTCTCCGGCGCCCCCGTGCGCCGGCCCGCCGCCGCCCGCAAGGTGACCCGCCACCGCGGCGAGGGCCAGTGGGGCATGGGCCACTTCACGCCGCTGAACGCGAACGAGCAGTTCAAGAAGGACGACGACGGTCTCAACGTGCGGACACGCATCGAGACGATCTACGCCCACCGCGGCTTCGACTCCATCGACCCGGCCGACCTCCGCGGCCGCATGCGCTGGTGGGGTCTGTACACCCAGCGCAAGGAGGGCATCGACGGTGGCAAGACCGCCATCCTCGACCCCAACGAGCTGGACGCCGAGTTCTTCATGCTCCGCGTGCGCATCGACGGCGGCCGCCTGACGGTGGCGCAGGTGAAGGCCATCGCCGAGGTCTCCGAACTGTACGGCCGCGGCACCGCCGACCTGACCGACCGGCAGAACGTCCAGTACCACTGGATCCGGATCGAGGACGTCCCCGCGATCTGGCAGAAGCTGGAGGCCGTCGGCCTGTCCACCACCGAGGCCTGCGGCGACACGCCGCGCGTCATCCTCGGCTCCCCGGTGGCCGGCGTCGCCGAGGACGAGATCATCGACGGCACCTCCGCCATCGACGAGATCCAGCGCCGCTTCATCGGCAACCCGGAGTTCTCCAACCTGCCGCGCAAGTTCAAGTCGGCGGTCTCCGGTTCGCCGCTGCTCGACGTGGCGCACGAGATCAACGACATCTCGTTCGTCGGCGTCGTCCACCCCGAGCACGGCCCCGGCTTCGACCTCTGGGTCGGCGGCGGCCTCTCGACCAACCCCAAGCTCGGTGTGCGGCTCGGCGCGTGGGTCCCGCTGGACCAGGTCGCCGACGTCTACGGCGGTGTCATCGGCATCTTCCGCGACTACGGCTACCGCCGCCTGCGCAACCGCGCCCGGTTGAAGTTCCTGGTCGCCGACTGGGGCGTGGAGAAGTTCCGCCAGGTCCTGGAGGACGAGTACCTCAAGACCAAGCTGACCGACGGCCCGGCCCCCGCCGAGCCGGTCGCCCGCTGGCGCGACCACGTCGGCGTGCACCGCCAGAAGGACGGCCGCTTCTACGTCGGCTTCGCGCCGCGCGTCGGCCGGGTCCACGGCAAGCTGCTCGGCCAGATCGCCGACCTCGCCGCCGAGCACGGCTCCGACCGCCTGCGCACCACCGCCGAGCAGAAGATGATCATCCTCGACGTCGCCGGGGACCGCGTCGAGTCGCTCGTCGCCGGTCTGGAGGCGCTCGACCTGCAGGTCAAGCCGTCGACCTTCCGCCGCGGCACGATGGCCTGCACCGGCATCGAGTACTGCAAGCTCGCCATCGTCGAGACCAAGGAGCGCGGCCGCAGCCTGATCGACGAGCTGGAGCAGCGCCTCCCGGAGTTCGACGAGCCGCTCACCATCAACATCAACGGCTGCCCCAACGCCTGCGCCCGCATCCAGGTCGCGGACATCGGTCTCAAGGGCCAGCTGGTCACGGACGACAACGGCGAGCAGGTCGAGGGCTACCAGGTGCACCTGGGCGGTGCGCTCGGCCTGGAGGCCGGCTTCGGCCGCAAGGTCCGCGGCCTGAAGGTCACCAGCGCCGGCCTGCCCGACTACGTCGAGCGTGTGCTGACCCGCTACCAGGAGGACCGCAGGGACGGTGAGCGGTTCGCCCAGTGGACGGCCCGCGCCAGCGAGGAGCAGCTGTCGTGAGCGAGCGCGCGGCGCCGTTCTTCTGCCCGTACTGCGGCGACGAGGACCTGCGTCCCTCGGAGGCCGGGCACGGATGCTGGGAATGCGCGGCGTGCCGCCGGGCCTTCCAGCTGAAGTTCCTGGGGCTGCTGTCGACGAAGAACGGGGGTGCCGCGCATGAGCACGGCAACTGACTACGAGGCGATCGCCACCGCGGCCGCCCGCGACCTGGAGGACGCTCCTGCGCAGGAGATCCTGCGCTGGGCCGCCGACACCTTCGGCAAGCGGTTCTGCGTCACCTCCTCCATGGAGGACGCGGTGGTGGCCCACCTCGCCTCCGGCGTCTTCCCCGGCGTCGACGTGGTGTTCCTCGACACCGGCTACCACTTCGCGGAGACCATCGGCACCCGTGACGCGGTGGCGGCCGTCATGCCGGTCAACGTCATCACGCTGACGCCCCGGCAGACCGTCGCCGAGCAGGACGCCGAGTACGGTCCCGCCCTGCACGACCGCGACCCGGACCTGTGCTGCTCGCTGCGCAAGGTCGAGCCGCTCAACCGCGGCCTCGGCGCGTACGACGCCTGGGCCACCGGGCTGCGCCGCGACGAGTCGCCGTCCCGCGCGAACACCCCGGTGGTGGCGTGGGACGCGAAGCGCCGCAAGGTGAAGCTCGCCCCGATCGCCCGCTGGACGCAGGACGACGTCGACGCCTACGTGCAGGCGAACGGCGTGCTGCTCAACCCGCTGCTGTGGGAGGGCTACACCTCCATCGGCTGCTCGCCGCTGTCCTGCACCGCCAAGCCCGGCGAGGGCGAGGAGGGCCGGGCCGGCCGTTGGGCCGGCTCGGGCAAGACCGAGTGCGGCATCCACCTCTGACCATCCGTCCGTCCGACACGATTCCAGGAGACCCATCGTGACGACAGCCGACACCCTGGGCCGCGGGGACTCCGCCGGGTACGCCGCGGCGGCCACCGCGGCCGACCCCAGCGAGCGCGGCGCCACCGTGTGGCTGACCGGGCTGCCCAGCGCGGGCAAGACCACGCTGGCCTTCGCCCTCGCCGAGCGGCTGCGCGCCGAGGGCCACAGGGTGGAGGTCCTCGACGGTGACGAGATCCGGGAGTTCCTCTCCAAGGGCCTCGGCTTCACCAGGGAGGACCGGCACACCAACGTGGCGCGGATCGGCTTCGTCGCCGAGAAGCTCGCCGCGAACGGCGTGAAGGTGCTCGCCCCGGTGATCGCCCCGTACGCGGACTCCCGCGCCGCCGTCCGCGCCCGGCACGCCGCGCTCGGCACCGACTTCCTGGAGATCCACGTCGCCACCCCCGTCGAGCTCTGCGCCGAGCGCGACGTCAAGGGGCTGTACGCCAAGCAGGCCGCCGGCGAGATCTCCGGACTCACCGGCGTGGACGACCCGTACGAGGCACCGGAGAGCCCGGAGCTGCGTCTGCAGACCCAGGGCCGCGCGGTGGCCGACTCGGCCGCCGAACTTCACGCCTTCCTGACCGAGAGGGGCCTGGCATGACGACCGCCACGCACAGCCTCCTGGACACCCAGGAGAACCCGTACGCGCTGTCGCACCTCGACGCCCTGGAGGCGGAGTCGGTGCACATCTTCCGCGAGGTGGCGGGCGAGTTCGAGCGGCCGGTGATCCTCTTCTCGGGCGGCAAGGACTCGATCGTCATGCTGCACCTGGCGCTGAAGGCCTTCTGGCCGGCCGCGGTGCCGTTCTCGCTGCTGCACGTCGACACGGGGCACAACTTCCCCGAGGTCATCGAGTACCGCGACCGCGCGGTCGCCCGGCACAACCTGCGGCTGCACGTCGCACACGTGCAGGACTTCATCGACGACGGCCGGCTGCGCGAGCGCCCGGACGGCACCCGCAACCCGCTGCAGACCGTGCCGCTGCTCGACGCGATCGAGGGCAACAAGTTCGACGCCGTCTTCGGCGGCGGCCGCCGCGACGAGGAGAAGGCCCGCGCCAAGGAGCGCGTCTTCTCCCTGCGCGACGAGTTCGGCGCGTGGGACCCGCGCCGCCAGCGCCCCGAGCTGTGGTCGCTCTACAACGGCCGGCACGCCGTGGGCGAGCACGTCCGGGTCTTCCCGCTCTCCAACTGGACCGAGCTGGACGTCTGGCAGTACATCGAGCGCGAGGGCATCGAGCTCCCCGAGATCTACTACGCCCACCACCGCGACGTGTTCAAGCGCGACGGCATGTGGCTGACCGCCGGCGAGTGGGGCGGCCCGAAGGACACCGAGCCGGTCGAGCAGCGCCTGATCCGCTACCGCACCGTCGGCGACATGTCGTGCACCGGTGCCGTCGACTCGGACGCCGTCACGATCGCCGACGTCATCGCCGAGATCGCCGCCAGCCGCCTCACCGAGCGCGGCGCCACCCGTGCCGACGACAAGATGTCCGAGGCCGCGATGGAAGACCGCAAGCGCGAGGGGTACTTCTAAGATGACCACCACTCCGGAGACCATCGCCGCGACCTCGCTGCTGCGGTTCGCCACCGCCGGCTCCGTCGACGACGGCAAGTCGACCCTCGTCGGCCGGCTGCTGCACGACTCCAAGTCGGTGCTGAGCGACCAGCTGGAGGCCGTCGAGCACGCCTCCCGCAACCGCGGCCAGGAGGCCCCCGACCTCGCGCTGCTCACCGACGGCCTGCGGGCCGAGCGCGAGCAGGGCATCACCATCGACGTCGCGTACCGCTACTTCGCCACCGCGCGGCGGCGGTTCATCCTCGCCGACACCCCGGGCCACGTGCAGTACACCCGGAACATGGTGACCGGCGCGTCGACCGCCGAGCTCGCCGTCGTGCTCATCGACGCCCGCAACGGCGTCGTCGAGCAGACCCGCCGGCATGCCGCCGTCGCCGCACTGCTGCGCGTGCCGCACGTGGTGCTGGCGGTCAACAAGATGGACCTGGTGGAGTACGCGGAGCCCGTCTTCGCCGCCATCGCCGAGGAGTTCACCGCGTACGCGGCCTCGCTGGGCGTCAAGGACGTCGTCGCGGTGCCGATCTCGGCCCTGGCCGGCGACAACGTGGTCGAGCCGTCCGCGCACATGGACTGGTACGGCGGCCCGACGCTGCTGGAGCACCTGGAGACCGTCGCGGTCGTCGGCGACCCCAGCAGCGAGCCCGCCCGCTTCCCCGTGCAGTACGTCATCCGCCCGCAGACCGAGGAACACCCCGACTACCGCGGCTACGCGGGCCAGCTCGCCTCGGGCGTGCTGCGCGTCGGCGACCCGGTGACGGTGCTGCCCTCCGGCCGCACCACCACCGTCGCGGGGATCGACGTGCTCGGCACGGAGACGGACGTCGCCTGGGCCCCCCAGTCGGTGACCGTGCGCCTCGCCGAGGACATCGACGTCTCGCGCGGCGACCTGATCGCGGCCGACCCGGCCCCGGTGCCCACCAAGGACATCGAGGCCACCGTCTGCCACCTCAACGAGCGGGCCCTGCGCCCCGGGGCGAAGGTGCTGCTCAAGCACACCACCCGCACCGTGCGCGCGCTGGTCAAGGAGATCTCCTACCGCATCGACATCGACACGCTGGAGCAGCGTTCCGGTGCCGACGGCCTGGAGGTCAACGACATCGGCCACGTGGTGCTGCGCACCGCGGAGCCGCTGGCGCTCGACAGCTACTCGGACAACCGCCGGACGGGCTCCTTCCTGCTGGTCGACCCGGCCGACGGCACCACCCTCACCGCCGGCATGGCGGGCGAGGCGTTCGACACCGTGCGCACCACCACGGACGACATCACTTCGGGCGACGAGGAGGACTGGGTCTGATGCCCAGCGAGGCGTTCTCGGGCATGGACAAGGAAGGCGGCCGCATCGGCAGCGGCGTCCTCGGCAGCGGCCAGGGCGGACTGACCCGATGTGGGGGCGGACAGGGGCATTGATCCCCTGTCACCGGGCCGGTCTCTTCCCACAGCAGACACCGCCCGGCTTGCCCGGCATGCGACATGCCGTCAGAACCGCACCGATCCTGCCTCCTTGGCGCCGCACAGGCGCCCCACCATGAACGGGACACTCCTCATGGCACCCAGCACCTCCTCCACGCATACCCCGGCGCGCTTCGGCAGCGGCCGTTTCAGACGCTCCGCCGTGGCCGCCGTCGCGGCGCTCACCGCCACCACCCTGCTGTCGGCCTGCAGCTACGGCGCGAACAAGAGCGACGACAAGGCGTCCGCCGCCCCCGCCGCTTCCGCCGGTACGGCGAAGCTCTCCGCGGACACGGTGAAGATCGGCTACTTCGCGAACCTCACCCACGGCACGGCGCTGGTCGGCCTCAAGGAGGGCCTGATCCAGAAGGAGCTCGGCTCCACCACGATCAAGCCGCAGATCTTCAACGCCGGTCCCGCCGAGATCGAGGCGCTGAACGCGGGCTCCATCGACATCGGCTGGATCGGCCCCTCCCCGTCGATCAACGGCTTCACCAAGTCGGACGGCAAGTCGCTCCGCATCCTCGGCGGTTCGGCCTCCGGCGGCGTCAAGCTGGTCGTCAACCCCGACAAGATCAAGACCCTGGACGACCTCAAGGGCAAGAAGATCGCCACCCCGCAGCTCGGCAACACCCAGGACGTGGCGCTCCTCAACTACCTGTCGACCAAGGGCTACAAGGTCGACGCCGCGTCCGGCGCGGGCGACGTCAGCGTGGTCCGCACCGACAACAAGGTGACCCCGGACGCGTACAAGTCCGGCTCGATCGACGGCGCCTGGGTGCCCGAGCCGACCGCCTCCAAGCTCGTCTCGCTCGGCGCCAAGGTGCTGCTGAACGAGAAGGAGGTGTGGCCCGAGGGCAAGTTCGTCATCACCAACATCATCGTCTCGCAGAAGTTCCTCAAGGAGCACCCGGACGTGGTGGAGGCCGTGCTGCGCGGCTCGGTGAACACCAACGCCTACATCAAGGCCAACCCGGAGAAGGCCAAGGAGGCGGCCAACGCCGCGATCAAGGAGGCGGCCGGCAACGCGCTGGACGCCAAGATCCTCGACCCGGCCTGGCAGGACATCGAGTTCATCGACGACCCGCTGGCGAACACCCTGCAGGCCGAGGCCGACCACGCGGTGACCGCCGGCCTCCTCAAGAAGCCGAACCTCACCGGCATCTACGACCTCACCCTGCTCAACAAGGTGCTCGCGGCCCAGGGCAAGCCCGCCGTGGCGGACGCCGGCCTCGGCGTCAAGTGACCCGCACCCGATAGCCCCGCGGTCCGCCCCGCCCCCGCCCAGTCGATGCCCAGTCACCGGGCGGGGGTGGGGCCGGACCCCGGCCCCCGAGCCACCAGCCGCCATCCCTCCTTGCCCGCAGACGGACAGGAGGGGCCCACGTCCACTCACGGAGGAGGTCCCCGGATGACCCCGGCACTGACCACCACGGAGCCCGCCACCCTCACCGACGCGCCCGCCGACAGCCGGCCTGCCGTCCGCCTCTCGCACGTGCACAAGTCGTTCGGCCGTCCCGGAGCCGCCACCCACGTCCTGGACGACATCACGCTGGACGTCGCCCCCGGGGAGTTCGTGACCCTGCTCGGCGCCTCCGGCTGCGGCAAGTCGACCCTGCTCAACCTGGTCGCCGGCCTCGACCGGCCCACCGCGGGCGACATCGAGGTCGCGGGCGGACGCCCGGCCCTGATGTTCCAGGACCACGCGCTCTTCCCGTGGCTCACCGCCGGCAAGAACATCGAGCTCGCCCTCAAGCTCGCGGGGGTGCCCCGCGAGGAGCGCCGCCCCGAGGCCGAGCGGCTGCTGGAGCTCGTCCGTCTCGGCGGCTCGCACGGGAAGCGCGTCCACGAGCTGTCCGGCGGCATGCGGCAGCGCGTCGCGCTGGCCCGCTCGCTCGCCCAGGGCGCCAACGTGCTGCTCATGGACGAGCCCTTCGCCGCGCTCGACGCCATCACCCGTGACGTCCTGCACGACGAGATCACCCGGATCTGGGCCGAGCGCAAGCTGGCCGTCCTGTTCGTCACCCACAACGTGCGCGAGGCCGTCCGGCTCGCGCAGCGCGTCGTGCTGCTCTCCTCGCGCCCCGGCAGGGTCGCCAAGGAGTGGCGGATCGACCTGCCCCAGCCGCGCCGCATCGAGGACTCGGGCGTCGCGGACCTGTCCGTCGAGATCACCGAAGAGCTGCGTGGGGAGATCCGCCGCCATGTCCAGCACTGACACCCCCACCCTGGTCAAGGACCGGGACGACACCGCGAGCGTCGAGGCAGGCCTCGACGCTCTCGACGCCGTCCAGGTACAGCGCACCCCGGTGACGGAGGTCCTGCGCCAGAAGGTGCTGCCGCCCGTCCTCGGCATCCTGCTCGTCCTCGCCGCCTGGCAGCTCGCCTACAGCCTGGAGCTGACCACCTCGGACAAGCTGCCCAGCCCCTCCGACGTCTGGCAGTCGCTCAGCGACCTCTGGTACGAGGGCACGCTCTTCTCCATCATCTGGACGAGCGTGTGGCGCGGCATCTCCGGCTTCCTCGCCGCCGTCGTCATCGGCACCCCGATCGGCCTGCTGGTCGCCCGGGTCAGGCCGGTGCGGGCCGCCCTCGGGCCGGTGCTCGCCGGCCTGCAGTCGCTGCCCTCGGTCGCCTGGGTGCCCGCCGCCGTCATCTGGCTCGGCATCAACAACTCGGCGATGTACGCGGTGATCCTGCTCGGCGCCGTGCCGTCCATCGCCAACGGCCTGGTCTCCGGCGTCGACCAGGTGCCGCCGATCTACCTGCGGGCCGGCCGCACGCTCGGCGCCACCGGCCTCGCCGGGGCCCGGCACGTGCTGCTGCCCGCCGCCCTGCCCGGCTACCTCGCCGGGCTCAAGCAGGGCTGGGCGTTCTCCTGGCGCTCCCTGATGGCCGCCGAGCTCATCGCCGCCTCCCCCGACCTGGGCGTCGGCCTCGGCCGGTACCTGGAGAACCAGCGCGAGTTCTCCGACATGTCCGGAGTGCTGCTCGGCATCATCCTGATCCTCGTCGTCGGCGTCGCGATCGACCTGATCGTGTTCTCCCCGCTGGAGCGCCGCGTGCTCCGCAACCGCGGCCTGCTGGTCACCACCCGCTGAGGACGACGGCCATGCGCACCGGCACACCGCCCGCCCCCACCGCCCCCGGTGGGGCGGGCGGTCCTGCCCTCCTGCTCGTCGCCCACGGCAGCCGCGACCCGCGGCACGCCGCCACCGTGGACGCGCTCGTCCACCGGGTCCGGGCGCTGCGGCCCGGCCTGGCCGTCACCACCGCCTACCTCGACCACTGCGCCCCGCGGATCGCGCAGGTCGCCGGGCGGCTCGGCGAGGCCGTCGCCGTGCCGCTGCTGCTCAACCGGGCCTTCCACGCGAAGACCGACATCCCCGCCGCCCTGCGCGCGGCCGGCGCCGACCTGCCGCTCGCGGACGTGCTCGGGCCGTCCCCGCTGCTGCTGGACGCCCTCGACCGCCGCCTCTCCGAGGCCGGCCTCCCGATGCGCACCGCCGCGCAGCGCGCCCGCACCGGTGTGGTGCTGGCCGCCGCGGGCTCCTCCGACCCGGCCGCCGACACCGCCACCCGGGCGCTGGCCGCCGCCTGGCGGCGCAGCCGCGGCTGGGCCGCCGTCGAGGTCGCGTACGCCTCCGCGGGCGGGCCGCGGGTGCCGGAGGCGCTCGCCGCGCTGCGGGCCGCGGGTGCCGTACGGACCGCCGTGGCGCCCTACCTGCTGGCCCCCGGGCGGCTGCCCGACCGGATCGCGGCCGCCGCGGGCGACGCGCACGTGCTCGCCGAGGTGATCGGCGCGGCCGAGGAGGTGGCGGTGCTGCTGCTGGACCGGTACGACGCGGCGCTGTCCCTGGCCGGCGCCCGCCGGGCGCTCTCGGCCTGAGCCGCCCGGCCGGCCGCGCTACGCCAGGCCGTCCACCGAGTCGTCGAGCAGTTTCCGCTCGTAGTCGCCGAGGCACGGGAAGAGCGTGCCGCAGTCGCGGCAGGCCCGGGCGAACTGGGCGACGAACGTGGGCCGTGCTCTGAACAGTCTCGGCCGGGGGAACTTGAAGTGCAGGAAGTTCGGCGCGAGCGCCTCCGTCGTCAACTCCCCCACCGGGCTGAGCCGGTCCGACCCGCACACTCCGCATCGCATACCGCGCACCCTACCGGCGCGGTCACGGCCGGCGCCGGGGGTCCGTCAGATCCAGGTCGATCGGGAACGGCAGGTCGAGCGCGAGCCGCTCGCGGTGGATTCCCATGGGCACGTACGTACCGGTCGTGGGCTCCAACTCGAACACGCGGACGGGGAGTTCGCCCTCCTCGTGCCGGTCGGGGCCGTCGGCGGCCCACCCGCTCCCGGGCGGGACCGGCGAGGTCGGCCGGGGTACGGCGGCCATCAGCCACCGCTCCCGGGGGCCGCGTTCTCGCCGGTGGCTCCGGCGCACCCGGCGGTTTCGGATGATCACTCACCCGAACGGGTGATCGCCGCCCGGTAGCGCGGGTCGCCGGGGTCGGCGTCCGCCCAGTGCCAGGCGCCGGCGGCGCACGCGCGTTCGTACGGGGTGCCGGTGGCGAGGACGGTGAGCAGGTGCTCCTGCAGGCGGCGGGCGCCGACCGCGGTGACGAGGGCGGCGGCGAGCCAGCGCGGGGAGCTGGGGTCGTCGTCGTGGACGAGGGCGGTGAGGACCTCCCGCTCGTGGGCGCGGGTGAGCGCGCGGTCGGCGGCGAGCGCCCGGTAGGCCGTCTGCCGCTTGTGGCCGATGCGGTGGTACTGCGGGTAGTGCGGGTGACGCGCGGCGAGGGCGGTGACGCGGGGGTCGTCGTCCGGCGGGGCGCAGGTGAGGCCGAGCGCGGCGAGCAGGGCGTCGAGGCTGTGCTCCTGGCGGTCGAGGCGGTGGGCGGGGGTCACGGGGCGGCCTCCTCGCGGAGGTTCATCCGGGTGAGGGTGTGCAGGCCGGCCCGGACGGTCTCCGGGTCGACGTCGCCGAAGAGGGCCTGCTGGGCGATGAAGCCCTGGGCGGTGGCGATGAGGGTGCGGGCCACGTCGTCGGCGTTCGTGTCGGGCGGCATCAGGCAGGCTGCGCGGTAGTCCTCGGCGAGGTCGGTCCAGATGACGCGCATCGCGGTGTAGCCCTCCTGGAGGGCGGCGGCGAGCACCTCGTTGCGCAGGGTCTCCGTCCAGACCTGGACGATCAGGCGGGCGAAGGCCCGGCGGTCGCCGTCGGGCGACGCCTTCTCGAAGACGGCGCCCAGCACCCGCGGGAGCAGGATGTCGGGGGTGGGCGGCGGTACGGCCGCGGCGGCGTCCGCGAACGCGGCGCGGACCTGGCGGAAGCACTCCTCGGCGATGGCGGCGACGATCTCGTCCTTGCTCGCGAAGTAGCGGTACACCGCACCGGCCGACAGCCCGGATTCACGCAGCAGGTCCTGCATGGACGTGGCGTGGAAGCCGTTGCGGGCGAAGCAGCGGGCCGCGCCGTCGAGGATCTGACGGCGGCGGGCGTCGAGGTGTGCCTGGGATACGCGGGCCATGGTCGAAATTCTAAAACGAACGTTCATTCTTGACAAGGCGCCCCGCCGGGCGGACAGTGGTGCCTGTAAAACGAACGATCCTTCTCTTTGAATCGAGGGCAGCCATGTCCGACACCCCCATCGCCCGGGCCACGACCGCCCCGGACCACGCTGCCCCGCCCACCGGCACCCGGCGGCTGCCGGCCCTGCGCAGGCTCCTCACCGTCTGGGTGCTCGTCCCCGCCATCGCGGCGCTCGCCCTCTGGGCGTTCGCCTGGCCCGCCGCCCGCACCGCCCCGCGCGACCTCCCGGTCGGCGTCGCCGGCGCACCCGCCGCCGTCTCCGCGATGGAGAAGCAGCTCTCCGCACACCAGGACGCGTTCGAGATCCACCGCTACCCGGACGCGGCCGCCGCCCGGCAGGCCGTCGAGGACCGCGCCGTCTACGGCGCCCTCGTCGCCGGCCCCGCCGGACCCGAACTCCTGACGGCCTCCGCCGCCGGCCCGACCGTCGCGCAGATGCTGCGCACGGCCGTCGCCGAGGGCCCCGACGGCACCGCCGTCCACGCCACCGACGTGGTCCCGGTGCCGGCCGCGGACCCGCGCGGCGCCGTGTTCGGCGCGGGCCTGCTGCCGCTCGTCCTCGCCGGGGTCGCCTCCGGCGCCACCGTCACGCTGCTGCGGCTGCGCGGCGCCCGGGCGATGGCCGGCCTGGCCGGCGCGGCCGTGCTCGCCGGGCTCGTGGGCGCCGCGATCGCGCACAGCTGGCTCGGGGTGCTCACCGGCTCGTGGTGGGCCGAGGCCGGAGTGATCTCCCTCACCACCCTCGCGGTCGGCTCCGGTGTCGCCGGCACCGCCGCACTGATCGGCACCGCCGGCATCGGGGTCGCCTCCCTGGTGATGGTGCTGCTCGGCAACTCCTTCGCCGGGGTCACCTCCGCGCCGGAGCTGCTCCCCGCCCCGGTCGGCGACCTCGGGCAGCAGCTGCCGCCCGGCGCGGCGGGCACCCTGCTGCGGTCGGTCTCCTACTTCGGCGGCGCCGGGGCGGGCGGCCCGCTGTTCACCCTCGCCCTCTGGGCCGGACTCGGCCTCACCGCCACCGGCCTGGCCGCCGCCCGCCGCCGCACACCCGCGCAGGACGAGGCCGTCGTGGTGCCCGCACCCGTCGGCGTGCCGGCCTGACGCGGCCCGCAGCCCTGCTGGGCGCCACCGGGCCGCACCCGGTCAGGCCACCCGGCGCAGGGTGAACCCGTCGACGTAGGTCCCGGCGAACAGCAGGTCGAGTCGGCCCGAGAGCCGGTAGACGCTGCCGCCGGGACCTTCGGTGACGGCGGTGACCGCCCGGTCCACGGACGGCGTGAGGGAGGCGAGGCGGGCCGTGCGCCAGCCGTCCTCGGAGCGGAGCACCACGTCGGCGTCGCGGGTGTCGGGGCCGAGACTGTTGGTGACGGCGCGGATCGTGCCGGACGAGCGGCGCAGCATGCCGTCGAGGTGGCGGAGGGCCCCGGCGGGTGCGTCGACGGGGATCCGGGCGAGGGCCGCGGGGTGGTCGATCGGCACCCGCCACAGGGTGCCGTCGTCGGACTTGCCGATCACCAGGGTGCCGCCCTCGCGGACGATGCCGTTGAGGCCGACGGCCCCGTCCGGGGCGGCGAGCCGGGCGTCGCGGACGAGCACGGAGGCGGTGCCGTCGGGCGTGATGCGGTAGACGACGGGGGCGAAGGTGTCGGTGACGTAGGCGGTGCCGTCGGGTCCGAACGCGAGGTCGTTGGCGAGGTGCGGGCCGCCGTCCGCGGCGACCGCGGCGAGGTCGGCGAAGAAGAGCCGCCGGCCGGTGGCGAGGTCGTACGCGCCGACGCCGGCGAGGGTGCGGGTGGTGGCGGGGGTGCTGCGCACGGAGACGCCGAGGTCGCCGGTGGCGGCGAGCACGCGGCCGCGGGCGGCGTCGGCGTGCAGGCCGATGACGGAGACCAGCGCCGGGTCGTCGACGAGGCGGGTGGTGGTGCCGTCGGGGCGGACGGCGTCGACGGTGCCGTGCCGTACGGAGCCGACGAGGAAGCGGTGGCGGGCGGCGTCCCAGGTGGCGCCCTCGGGGTGGAGGGTGGCGGCGCTGCCGACGACGACCGCGGGGTCGCGGTGCGGGTGGTGGAGCGGTGCGGCCGCGGCGGGCACCGCGGTGAGGACGGCGGTGAGTGCGGCGGCGAGCAGGGCCGGGGAGACACTGCGGCGGTTCATCTGATATCCCATCGGAGGAGCTGTGGTGATGTCTCGATCCTCGGGTCGGCGGGCCGGCCGCGGCAGTGCGTGCTGATGGGGGTAGTGCGGCTACCAGGACGGGTGGGGACGGACGTTGACCGGTACACAGGTGCGTCGCAGGGCGCTGTCGTCGTTCCTGCGCAGCCGTCGGGCGCGGCTGTCGCCCGCCGACGTGGGGATGGCGCCCGGGGTGCGGCGCCGCACCCCGGGGCTGCGGCGGGAGGAGCTGGCGGTGCTCGCCGGGGTGGGGGTGACCTGGTACACGTGGCTGGAGCAGGGCCGGGACATCAACCCGTCGCCGGAGGTCCTCGCCGCGCTGGCGCGCACGCTGCGGCTGGACGAGGCGGAGTCGGCGTACCTGTTCCGGCTGGCGGGGTGCGCGCCGCTGCCCGCGGTGCCGGAGGCGGCGCCCGAGGTGCCGGAGGTGCTGCGGCGGCTGGTGGAGTCGCAGGCCCCTGCGCCGGCGCTCCTGGTGGACGCCGCCTGGGACGTGCGGGCGTGGAACGCGTCCGCGGAGGCGCTGTTCGCGCTCTCGGCGTGCGCAGCGGCGGAGCGCAACCTCGCCTGGGCGGTCTTCGCGAACGACGCGCACCGGGCGCGGGTCGTGGACTGGGAGCGGCACGCCCGCCGGACGCTGGCGGAACTTCGCTCCGCGTTCGGGGAGTTGGGCGGGGAGTCCTCGCCGGCCGGGGCCCGGCTGGCGGCGCTGATCCGGCGGCTGCGGGCGTCGTTCCCCGAGGCGGACCGCTGGCTGGACGAGCACGCGGTGCAGCAGCGCCACGGGACGGAGAAGACGATGCTGCACGAGACCGTCGGCGAGCTGCTGATCGACCAGGTGGCACTGCGGGCCGCGGGCGGCTTCCAGCTGGTCGTGCTGGCGCCGCGCGACGAGGCGACGGCCGAGCGGCTGACCCGGCTCGCGTCGGCGTCGGCACCGGCACCGGCACCGGCCTGATCGGCGACGCCGGGTGTGGAACGTGCCGGAGGGGCGCCGGACCTCGGTGGTCCGGCGCCCCTCCGGGCGGCCTGGTGCGGCCGGTACGGCTGGTGCGGCCCGGTCAGTCGGCGGCGCGGCGCTGGCGGCCGGTGCCGTAGTTGCCGCCGCTGCGGGAGCCGCTGCCGGGCTTGGCGCGGCCGGCGGAGCGGCCGATGAAACCGGCCGCGGTGCGGCTCGCGCCGCCGCCGCCGGTGCCGGCGCCGGCACCCATGCGCTGCTTGGGCCGGGCCTGGCGGGCGTTGCCGTTGGCGTCGACGTCCTTGGGCAGCGTCGAGCGCTTGCCCGGGCTGCGGCGCCGGCCGCCGGCCGCGCCGGTGCCCTCGGCCTTGACGGCCGGTTCGGCGGCCTCGGGCACGGCGAGGGCGACGGGCACGCCGCTGGGGGTGCGGGCGCCGGTGATGCGGCGCAGCTCGGCGTCGTCGGGGCGGACCTTGGTGACGGTGGGCCGGATGCCGGCGGTGCCCATGAGCTTGTTGACGTCGCGGCGCTGCTCGGGCAGGACGAGGGTGACGACGGTGCCGGACTCGCCCGCGCGGGCGGTGCGGCCGCCGCGGTGCAGGTAGTCCTTGTGGTCGATCGGCGGGTCGACGTTGACGACGAGGTCGAGGCCGTCGATGTGGATGCCGCGGGCGGCGACGTTGGTGGCGATCAGCGCGGTGATGCGGCCGTCCCGGAACTGGTCGAGCACCCGGTTGCGCTGGGGCTGCGACTTGCCGCCGTGCAGGGCGGCGGCGCGGACGCCGGTCGCGAGGAGCTGCTTGGCGAGGCGGTCGGCACCGTGCTTGGTGTGCACGAACATGATCACCCGGCCCTCGCGGGAGGCGATGTGCGCGGTCGCGGACGCCTTGTCGGCCGGGTCGAGCTGGAGGACGTGGTGGTCCATGGTGGTGACGGCGCCGGCCGACGGGTCCACGGAGTGGGTGACCGGGTCGTCCAGGAAGCGGCGGACGAGGCGGTCGATGTTGCGGTCGAGGGTGGCGGAGAAGAGCATCCGCTGGCCGCCCTCGGCGACCTGCTCCAGCAGCTTGCTGACCTGCGGCAGGAAGCCCATGTCGGCCATCTGGTCGGCCTCGTCGAGCACCGTGACGGTGACGTCGGAGAGGTCGACGTCGCCGCGGTTGATGAGGTCGTCGAGGCGGCCGGGGGTGGCGACGAGCACCTCGGTGCCGCGGCGGACCAGGTTGGCCTGGCGGCCGATGGGCATGCCGCCGACGACGGTGGCGATGCGCAGCTGGAGGGCCTGCGCGTACGGCGACAGGGCCTCGGTGACCTGCTGGGCGAGCTCGCGGGTGGGCACCAGCACGAGGGCCAGCGGGCAGCGGGCGGCGGCGCGCTTGCCGGCGGTGCGGGCGAGCAGCGAGAGGCCGAAGGCGAGGGTCTTGCCGGAGCCGGTGCGGCCGCGGCCGAGCACGTCGCGGCCGGCGAGGGCGTCGGGCAGGGTCGCGGACTGGATCGGGAAGGGCTCGGTGACGCCTTCACGGGCGAGGGCGGCGAGGAGCGGCTTCGGCATGTCCAGTTCGGCGAAGGTGGCCGCCGGCGGGCGGGCCGGGGTGCCCTCGACGACGGTGAACTCCTGCGTCGCGGGGGCGGCGGTGCTGCGGGGTGCCCGGGGGGCGCGGCGGTCGCCGGCGGCCGCCGTGCGGGTGCTCGCGGCGCGCTGGGGGCGGGCCGTGCCGCCGGTGCGGCGGGAGGTGCCGCGCTGCGGGCGTGCTTGATCGGTCATGGTGCTCCGTCCTGATCGGCCGGCGGTCACGGTGGTGCCGTGCGCTCGGACCTGGTGGGTCGGCCGTCAGGAGTGGAAGCGGGGCCGCCCCGGCCGTTCGGCGGCAATGCGCGAGGGCCCGCACCCTGGGGGTGCGGACCCTCGCTTCACAACGTGAGTCGGCTGTGCGCCGGACTCAGATGGGGCGAATGTTCTCGGCCTGCGGGCCCTTCTGGCCCTGCGTGACGTCGAACTCGACCTTCTGACCCTCGGCGAGCTCACGGAAGCCCTGGGCGTTGATGTTCGAGTAGTGGGCGAAGACGTCGGCGCCGCCGCCGTCCTGCTCGATGAAGCCGTAGCCCTTTTCGCTGTTGAACCACTTCACGGTGCCGGTAGCCATGACCGTCTCCTCTACCTGGGGGAACCAGGAGCCTGCACCTCGCAGACCCCGAGTAGCCGCGATCCCCATCCGGAGACAGAACACCGGATAAAAACAAATGCGCCTGTTGGTTGGTACCAGCAGGCGCACACACACGTTCATGGGAACCAAAACTGCAACTGCACCGACTGTAGCACGGGGTGCGGGGTGATGATCGGGAGAGTTTCCCTCGTCACACCGGGGGTTGACCTGGGCACGGACGGGGCATGCACGGTAGTTCGCATGCCCCGTCCGCGGGTGCCGGACGGGTCAGATCCGGCCGGCCGGCTCCGGCTGCTGCTGCAGCGCGGGGCCGGTGTCGCCGTGTCCGGCGGCGTCGGCGCCGTGGCCGGGCCACCAGGCGGCGCGACCCAGGAGCGCGGTGAGCGCCGGGGTGAAGAAGAGCGCCATCACGAACGCGGAGACGGTGATGCCGAAGGCGATGGAGAAGCCCATCTGGCTGAAGAGCGAGTTGCCCGCCAGCAGCATCGTGGCGAAGGTCGCCGCGAGGATGAAGCCCGCCGAGGCGACGGTCGGACCGGCGTGCTTGATCGCCTCGCCGGCGGCCTCGCGCGGGGTCCGGCCCTCCTTCACCTCTTCACGGAGGCGGGCGATCATCAGGATGTTGTAGTCGGTGCCGATGGCCACCACGAAGAGGTAGATGAAGATCGGCAGCATGAACATCAGGCCGGGCTCGCCGCCGAGCCTCTGGAAGACCAGCGAGGTGGCACCGAGGGTGGCGCCGAAGCCGAGGCCCACGGACGCCATCAGGTACCAGGGGGCGACGACGCTGCGCAGCTGGAGCGCCAGGATGATCAGGATCAGCAGCGCGGCGACCGGGAAGACCAGCGAGTAGTCGTGGGCCATCGCGGTGTTGATGTCCTTGTACACGGACGTGATGCCGCCGACGTACGCCCGGGTGCCGTCCGGGGCGGCGGCGTGGGCCGCGGTGCGCAGGTCGGTGACGGTGTCGATGGCCTCGTTGGTGGCCGGTGCGTCCTTCAGCATGACGGTGAAGTCGGCGGTGAGGCCGTCCTTGCTGAGGGCGGGCTTGGGCTGCACCTGGGCGACGCCGGCGGTCTTGGCGAGGGTCTCGCCGTAGCCGGGGAGGGCCGCCGCGTCGAGCGGGCTGCCGTTGGTGGCCGTCAGGTAGACGTGGCTCGGGTCGGCGGCGCCGGCCGAGAACGCGCCCATCAGCGTGTCCTGGACGACCATCGACTCCTTGGTCTTCGGCATGGAGCTGCCGGCCAGGTCGAAGGTGCCCTTGTAGCCGAAGGCGGCGAGGGTCAGCACGAGCAGGACGAGGCCGGAGGCGAGCGCGGCGACGGCGGGGCGGCGGCGTACGGCGTCGCCCATGGTCGCGAAGCGGGTGCCCTTCTTGGCCTGCATCCAGTGCTCGGGGAAGCCGCCGCCGGGGCGGGGGCTGCGGCACCGGCCGGCGAGCCACTTGAGGTGGCGGCCGTCCCAGCGGAGCCACTCGACGACGCGGCGGAACAGCACGCGCTCGGGGAGCACGGACAGCACGGCGGGCACGAGGGTGATGGAGGCGAGGGCGGTGACGGCGACGGCGATGGCGAGGGCCGGGCCGAGCGCCTTGAACATGCCGAGGCTGGAGAGCACGAGCACGGCGAAGGCGACGACGACGGCGCCCGCGGCGGAGGCGATGGCCTCGCCGACCCGGCCGACGGCGTTGACGACGGCCTCCTTGCGCTCGTCGCCGGCCCGCAGCCGCTCGCGGTAGCGGAACATGAGGAAGAGGAAGTAGTCGGTGCCCACGCCGAAGAGCACGACGATGAGGATCGCGGACATCGACGAGTCGGCCTTGAGGCCGAAGAGCTTGCTGGCGTCGGCGATGAGGCCGTTGGCGACCATCGAGTAGACGAAGATCGACAGGATCGGCAGCAGCGCGATGATCGGGCTGCGGAAGAGCAGCCACAGGGTGAGCAGGATGATCAGCACGGTGCCGAAGCCGATCAGCGCCTCGGCGATCTTCGAGGAGTCCTGCTGGTCGAGGTTCATCGCGGCCTGGCCGCCGAGGAGCATCTTGACCGGGGTGCCGGCGGTGAGGGCGGCGCCCTCCTCGCGCAGGGCCTTGGCGGCGTCGCCGGCCTCGGGCTTCTGCATGACCGTCTTGTCGATGGCGATCATCGACAGGCCGTACTTGCCGTCCTTGGAGAACGACTGCGGGCCGACCGGCAGGACGGTCTCGACGTACTCGATGTGCTTGGCGCCGAGGCCCTGCACGACCTTGCCGACGGTGGCCTTGTCCGCCTCGTCGAGCGCGCCGCCGTCGGTACGCTCGAACATGGCGATCGCGCCGGGCGTGAAGTTCGCCGGGAACGCCTTCTCCTGGAGCTGCGAGGCCTGGATCGACTCGTAGTGCTTGGGCAGGAACGCAGCCTCGTCGGTCTGCGCGGTGATCGTCGGCGCGCTGCCGATGATCGCGACGGCGGCGACCAGCCAGGCGCCGATCACCCACCAGGCCCGCCTGACGACGAATTGTCCGATTCGGTGGAACATGCTCGTGATGCCTCCTGGGCATGGTTCACCGCAGCCCCGGGGGGACGGAGACCGGGCAACGGCAGGACCGGCCGGGGATCATCCCCTAGCCGGTCGGCAGGTAAGTAGTGGTGGGCATCCTACGCGACACTGCTCGGCGCCCGGCGGGTCACCCCGTCACCGGGGACACCCCTAGGGGGTGTCGTCCGCCCGCCCCCGTCCATCCTCACCCATGCGAGGCCGCCCCCACCTCCTGCTCCGGGTGGATCCCCCTCCCCCTCAAGGTGGATCCCGCCCCTGAGACGGCCTCGGATCCCGGCCGCGGGAACCCTGCCTTCCGCCCCGGGACGCGGTAGGGAAAACCCCACCCCCGGCCTCGGGACAGGCCCAGGGTCGACTCACCCGCCAGCCGGATCCCCCGCGGGCCCTCCGGTTCCTAGGGTTTTCACCAGCAGCCGGGAGCCCGGACTGCCGGCCCGGCGGGCCCGAACCGCCGCTCTCCCAGGGGGACCTGTGACACCCAAACTCGGACTCGCCGCCGCCATGGGCGCGTGGAGCGCCCGGCATCGCAAGACGGCGGTGTTCGGCTGGCTGCTCTTCGTCGTCCTCGCCGCCGCCCTCGGCGGCCTGCACGGCAGCACCGAGGTGACCGACGCCGAGGCGATGCCGGGCGAGGTGACCCGGGCCGCGAAGATCCTCGACGAGGCCGGGATCACGACCCCCGCAGGGGAGACGGTGCTCGTGCAGAGCGCCACGCTGACCGCCGACGACCCGGCGTTCCGCGCCGTCGTCGAGCAGGCCGCCGCGGCCGTCGCCGCCACCGGCGCAGCCGCCGACGTGCGCAGCCCGTACGACACGCAGGCGCTCTCCGCCGACCGGCACTCGGCGCTCGTCCAGTTCACCGTCAAGGGCGCCGGGGGGCGCGAGGAGGCGGTGGAGAAGGTCCCGGTGCTGCTCGACGCCGTCGCGAAGGTCCAGGCGCAGCACCGCGACCTGACCGTCGAGGAGTTCGGCGAGGCCAGCTCCGGCAAGTGGTTCGAGGACCAGTTCGCGAACGACTTCAAGCGCGCCGAGTGGACGGCCGTCCCGCTGGCGCTCGGCATCCTGCTGATCGCGTTCGGCGCGGTCGTCGCCGCCGTCCTGCCGGTGGTGCTGGCCATCACCGCGTTCGTCGCCGCGGGCGGCCTGGTCGCCCTCACCAGCGGCGTGCTGCACACCAGCGACGACGCCAGCTCGGTGATGCTGCTGGTCGGCCTCGCCGTCGGCGTCGACTACTGCCTCTTCTACCTGCGCCGTGAGCGGGAGGAGCGGGCCGCCGGACGCGACGCCGCCACCGCCCTGCGGATCGCCGCCGCCACCTCGGGCCGGGCCGTCCTCGTCTCCGGTGTCACCGTGGTCGTCGCCATGGCCGGTCTCTTCCTCACCGGCATCGCGGACTTCCAGGCGATGTCCTTCGCCACCATCCTGGTCGTCGTCACCGCCGTGCTCGGCTCGCTCACCGTGCTGCCCGCCCTGCTGTCGATGCTCGGCGACCGCGTCGACAAGGGCCGGCTGCCGCTGCTGCACCGGCTGCGCCGCCCCGACACCGGCAACGGCGGACGGCTCTGGAACGCCCTGCTCACCCCCGTGCTGAACCGCCCGCTGGCCGCGACCGTCCTCGCCGGCGGCCTGCTGCTCGGCCTCGCGGCCCCGCTGCTGACCATGCACACCGCCAACCTGACCTTCCAGCAGCAGCTGCCGAAGGGCAACGCCCTGGTCGCCACCTCCCAGCGGATCGAGGCGGCCTTCCCCGGCAGCCCCGCCCCGGCGACCGTCGTGGTCAGGGCCCGGGCGATCGACTCCCCCGAGATGCGGGCGGCCATCGCCGACCTGCGGACCAGGGCCCTGGCCACCGGCCGGATGCACGGGCCGATCCAGGTGACGCTGCACCGGGAGCAGAACGTCGCCCTGATCGACGTCCCGCTGGCCGGCAGCGGCAACGACACCGCCAGCACCGACGCGCTCGCCGCGCTGCGCGACGACGTCGTGCCGGCCACCGTGCTGAAAGTGCCCGGCACCGAGGCCCCGGTCACGGGCAGCACCGCGGGCTCGCACGACTTCAACGAGCAGATGTCCGACTCGATGCTCCCGGTCTTCGGCTTCGTCGTGGCCTTCGCCTTCCTGCTGATGCTCTGCTCGTTCCGCTCGCTCGGCATCGCGGTGACCGCGGTGGTGCTCAACCTGCTGTCGGTCGGCGCCGCGTACGGCGTGCTCGCGCTGGTCTTCCAGCACGGTGTGGGGGCCTCGCTGGTCGGCACGGCCGGTGTCGGCGCCGTGGAGTCGTGGGTGCCGCTGTTCCTCTTCGTGATCCTCTTCGGCCTGAGCATGGACTACCACGTGTTCGTGGTCTCGCGGATCAAGGAGGCGCACGACCGCGGCCTGAGCACCCGCGCCGCCGTCTCGTACGGCATCCGCTCCACCGCCGGTGTGGTGACCAGCGCGGCCGTGATCATGGTCGGTGTGTTCGGGGTCTTCGGCACCCTCTCCATGCAGTCGATGAAGCAGATGGGCGTCGGCCTCGCGGTGGCCGTGCTCGTCGACGCCACCGTCATCCGCGCCGTGCTGCTGCCCGCCGTGATGACGCTGCTCGGCGAGCGCAACTGGTACCTGCCGCGCTGGCTGCGGTGGCTGCCCGACCTGTCGCACGGCGAGTCCTTCCCGCCGGTGACGCCCGCCGCCCCGGCCCCTGCCGGACTGCACCTGCCGGACGCGCCGTCCCCCGGACGCGCCCGGGTCTGACCCGCCCCCGCGTCCCCGGCCGGGCCCCGCCGCACGCGGGGCCCGGCCGCGGTGCGCCAGGATGGTGCGGTACGCGTACCGAGGAGCCCCCTGTGACCGCCTTCGACGAGGCCCGCGCCCGCACCCTGCTGGCCGACGCCTGCCGCACCGCCGGACTGCCCGCACCGGACGCCGCCCGTCTGCTCGCACTCGGCGAGAACGCCGTCCTCGACCTCGGCCGGCCGGCGCTGGTCGCCAAGATCGGCCGCGGCCCCGAGCTGCTGGCCCGCGCCGAGCACGAGCTCGCCGTCGCCACCCGGCTCGACGCCCTGGGCATCCCGGTCGTCCGCCCGTACGCCCCCGCCGCCGTGACCGCCGCCGGACACCCCGTGACCTTCTGGCACCGGCTGCCCCCGGCCGTCCGCGAGACCCGGCCCGCCGACCTCGCACCGCTGCTCCGTGCCCTGCACGCGCTGCCCGGCACCGGCCTCGCGCTCCGCCCCCGCGACCTGCTCGCCCCGGTCGACCGCTGGCTGGCCGCCGCCGACGGGCACGTCGACCCCGCCGACGCCGCGTACCTGCGCGCGCGCAGGGAGAGCTTCGTCACGGCGGCGGCCGCGCTCACCCCCCGGCTCACGCCCGGCGTCGTGCACGGCGACGCGCTCCCGCGCAACGTGCACGTCGGCCCGGACGGCCCCGTCCTGCTCGACCTGGAGAACGTCGGCGACGACCTCCGCGAGCACGACCTGGTGGTCCTCGCACTCGCCCACGACCGTTACGGCGTACCGGCGGAGGACTACGCGGCCTTCACCGACGCGTACGGCTGGGACGTCCGGGAGTGGGACGGATTCGCGGTGCTGCGCGGCGCCCGGGAGACCGCGAGCGCCGCCTGGGTCGCGCAGCGGGTGCCCGGCAACCCGGCCGCGGCCGCCGAGTTCGGCAGGAGGGTCGACTCCTTGCGCCGCGGCGAGACCTCCGTACGCTGGTACCCGTTCTGAGGCCCGGCGCGACCGGGCCGGTCCGGAGAAGCAGGCGGCGGAACCGGCGGCTCACCGCACGGCGTCGTCCCCGGCACATGCCCCCACCCGGGGTGGCCGGTACGACGTCAGGAGTCGTCCCCATGCGGATACCCAGCCCCCGAGCCCGCCGCACCCTCGGGCTCGGACTCGCCGCGCTGCTCGCCCCCGCCCTCGTCACGGGCTGCGGCTCCGCCGACGACCTCCACCGCGCCACCACCAGCATGGAGGGCGTCCGCACCACGGCCGCCGCCGTCCCCCCGCGGGAGGGCGCCGCGGCGACGGACACGTCAGCGAGCCCGTCGGCGGGCATCCCCTCCCAGCGCACCGCCCCGCCGTCCGGGGGCCCGGCCCCGCGGCCGGCCGGCGCCACGGCGCCCGCGGCCCCGACGGCCACCGCCACCCCGACCGCGAGCCCCACGCCGACCGCCGGCCCGAGCACCCCGCCGCAGCAGAGCCGGGTGATCCGCACCACCGCGGGTGGCAGCCGCACCGTCGCGCTGACCTTCGACGACGGGCCCGGCCCGGCCACCCGTCCGATCCTCGACCTGCTCGCGCAGTACCACGCGCACGCGACGTTCTGCCTGGTCGGCGACGAGGTGCGCCGCGATCCCGGCGCCGTGCGCCGCATCCTCGCCGAGGGCCACCGGCTGTGCGACCACACCGTCGACCACCCGCAGCCGCTGCACGCCCTCCCCCACGACCGCCAGGTCCACGAGATCGCCGACGCCGAGGACGCCATCGTGCGCGCGGGCGGCCCCGGCACCCGGGTCGCGTGGTTCCGGGCGCCCGGCGGGGACTTCACCGCCGAGAACGAGCAGATAGCCGCCGACCACGGCATGGCCTCCCTCGGCTGGTCGGTCGACCCGCGGGACTGGGCCCGGCCGGGCACCCCCGCGATCGTCGCCGACGTCGAGCGCCACCTGCGGCCCGGCGGGGTCGTGCTCATGCACGACGGCGGCGGCGACCGCAGCCAGACCGTCGCCGCCTTGCGCGACCTCCTGCCGTGGCTCACCGCCCAGGGCTACACCTTCGCCTTCCCGGCCGAACACTGACCGGCCGGACACTGACCGGCCGGCGGCAGGGGCCCGGTGGCGGTGGCCCGGCGGCGGTGACCGCCCGTCAGCCGGCGGCGGCGACCGCCTCGGGCGCGTACGGCACGACCGGCCAGGCCGGCTCGACCGACGCCTGCGGGTCGGACGTGCGGCGCAGGTACTGCTGGAACGACGCGGCCTGCTCGGCGGCGGCCCGCACCTGCAGGGCGTGCAGGTCGGCGAGGGGGCTGCCGCCGACCGCGGGGAACACCTCGCCGAGGCGCCGGGCGACCCCGGCGGCGGCGACGGCGTCGGCGCCCGCCTGGTGGGCGGCGTCGAGCGCGACGCCGTAGTGCGCGCAGAGCGCCTGCAGGTTGCGCTTGCCGCGGCGGTAGCGGTCGGCGTGCTTGTCGAGCACGAGCGGGTCGATGACCGGGGCGGGGGTGCCGCCGAGCCGCGAGGAGAGCGGGGCGACGCCGTGCCGGCGGCATTCGCGGTCGAGCAGCGAGAGGTCGTAGCGGGCGTTCATGATGACCAGCGGGATGCCGGAGCGCAGGGCGTCCGCTATGGCCCGGGTGATCTCCTCGACGGCGCCGGCGGCGGGCACGCCCCGGCTGCGGGCCTGCTCGGTGCTGATGCCGTGGATGGCGCTGGCCCCGGCCGGGATGGGTATGCCCGGGTCGACCAGCCAGTGGCGCTCGGCGGCGGGGCTGTCGTCGGCCTCCAGCCTGACGAGGGCGGCGGTGACGATCCGGTCGTGCTCGATGTCGGTGCCGGTGGTCTCCAGGTCGAAGGCCAGCAGGGTGGCGCCGGGCCAGCTCATCGCGGCGTCCTCCGTCCGGTGCGGCGGTTCCGGGCGGGTGCGGTCGACTTGCCCCTCCTGCGCGTCATCTGGCTGTCCTTCCGTCGGTCCTGCCGTGACGGGCACCATCATCGCCTGCACGTGTGACAGCCCCGCCGGGCGGGGCGCCGGCGGGGCTGTCGTCGCGGCGGGGGTCAGGTGCTCGCGAACATGCCGCTGCCCAGCCAGTCGGCGGTGGTGCGGACGCCCGGCAGGGCGAAGAAGTAGCCGCCGCCGACGGGCGCGAGGAAGGCGGCCAGCGGCTCGCCCGCGAGGCGGCCCTGCACGGCCTCGAACTGCCGCTGCACGTCGCGCTGGTAGCAGCAGAAGGCGAGGCCCATGTCCAGGCCGCCCTCGCCGTCGGTGCCGCGGTCGTAGTTGAAGCCGCGGCGGTAGATCCGGGAGTCGGCCGAAGCGGCGGTACGCGGGTTGGCGAGCCGGATGTGGGCGTCGAGCGGGGTGACCGCGCCGTCCGGGTCGTCGGCGTAGCGCGGCCGGTCGTCCTCGGTGCTGCCGTCGAGGGGCGCGCCGGTGCCCTTGCGGCGGCCCACCATCCGTTCCTGCGCCTCGACGGGCACGCCGTCCCAGGCCTCGACGAGCATCCGGATGATCCGGATGACCTGGTAGCTGCCGCCGGCGGCCCAGGCGGGCTCGCCGTCGGCGGCGGCGACCCAGACCAGCTCGTCCATCTCGCGCTGCGAGCCGGGGTCGGGGTTGACGATGCCGTCCTTGAAGCCCTGCAGGTTGCGCTGGGATCCGTCCGGGCGGCCGGGGTTCTGGAAGCCGTCGACCCGCCAGCGGGCGCGCAGCCCGCCGTCGGAGGCCCGCAGGAGGTCGCGCAGGGCGTGCAGCACGGTGTCCTGGCTGTCGGCGCAGATCTGCAGCGACAGGTCGCCGTGGAGTTCGGCGTCGCGCGGGGAGTCGTCGGGGAAGGCGGGCATCGCGGTGAGCCGGGCGGGACGGGCGGGGCCGAGGCCGTAACGGGTGTCGAAGAGCGAGGCGCCGACGCCGACGGTGACGGTGAGGTTGTCGGCGGGGAGCTCCGCCCCGAGCATGCCGTTGTCGCCGTCCGGGGCGGGGCCGCCCGCGGTGAGGAGGCGGATCCGGTCGGTGAGGGTGCGCAGGAGGACTTCGAGGGCGGCCCGGTCCCGGGAGTGCACGTCACAGGCGAGGAAGGTCGCGAAGCCCTGGGCGGGGGTGGTGATGCCCGCCTGGTGGGGGCCGAGGAAGGGGACGGCGGTGCGCACCAGGCGGGGGGCCGCCGCGGGGGCTGCCGCGGGGGCCGCCGCCGCGGGCCGGCCGCCGGCGAGGACGACGGTGCCGGCCGCGCCCGCGGCGAGCGCGGCCTTGACGACACCGCGCCGGCCCGGCCGGGCGGGCGCGAAGGGGCAGGAGCCGGTGGCTATGGGCTGACTGGTCATCGGGCGACTCCCGGGGTGTCGGCGGGGCGGGGCGCGGCGCGGGCGCCCGTGACGGCCGCGGGGCCGCCGGACGCTGCGCATCCGCACCAACGGTGCCGGTCGGACGGCCGCCGGACGACCGCCGGGCCCGGCCCCTACGAGCCGTCCCGCCGCGAACTCCGCTTCCCTGCTGCCGACTTGACCACCGGTCCGGCCGGTCGGACGTCTCCCGCACGGGTGAGGCCGGGTGCGCCGACTGGCCCTGCCGGGCGGGGCGCCGGGCGGGGGCACCGGGCGGGGGCCGCCGCGGGTCAGGAGACCGCGCGGGAGTCCGCCCAGCTGCCCTCGAACTCCTCGCGGTAGACCTCCAGCAGGCCGGGCTCGGTGCCGCCGGGCTCCTGGCCGGCGCCGCCGCGCAGCACCAGGGCGGGCGATTCGATGCCGCGGGCGCGGCGCAGGTAGGGCTGCACCACGCCGACGTCCCCGCCGCGCCGGCGGCCGCCGGCCTGGCCGGGCGTCCGGGGGCCCTCGACGAGGTAGGCGGTGAAGCGGGGCATCTCGTCGAAGACCCGGATCTCGAAGCCGCCTGGGTCGCGGAGCCGGGCGCGCACCCGCCGCACGTGCATGATGTTCATCTCGATGGAGCGGCCGAGCTCGCCGCGGCCGATGCCGAGTTCGCGTTCGCGGCGGCGCACGG
The DNA here is from genome assembly GCF_045040525.1 of Kitasatospora sp. NBC_01539. NCBI lineage: Bacteria > Bacillati > Actinomycetota > Actinomycetes > Kitasatosporales > Streptomycetaceae > Kitasatospora > Kitasatospora sp. NBC_01539. The sequence continues at coordinate 6,422,141 of NZ_CP109390.1, read as the reverse complement.
CGCTGCTGGCGGGGTTGAGGAAGAGCAGCCGGACGCGGCAGCCCTCGGTGGCGAGGCGGACGAGCCGCTTGCCGGTGTAGTTCTGGCAGAGCATGCCGAGGCCGATGCCGAGGGCGTCGAGGCGGCGGGCGCCGTCGAGGAGGTCCTCGACGGGCAGCTCGCGCTGGAGGCGGACGCGGTCGGCGTGGACGGCGACGACGTCGGCGTAGCGTCCGGCGACGAGTTCCTCGACGACGTCCGCGGGCACGCCCCCGCCGCCGCCGTCGAGGAGGCCGAGCAGGCGGGCGGCGGCGCGCTCGGTCTGGTCGAGGACGGTGCGCGAGAGGCTGCGGTTGCGGGAGACGACGTGCCGGGCGACCTCCAGCTCGTCGAGGGCGAGCTCGACCTCGCGGCGGTCGAGCACGTACGGCTCGAAGCAGGGCCAGTGCTGCACCATCAGCTCGCGCAGCTGCGGCAGGGTGAGGAAGACGAGGGGGTCGTCGTCGGCGGGGTCGAGGAGGTAGCCCTTGCGGCGGCTGATCTCGCGGACGGCGCCGGCGCGCAGCACCCACTCCTCGCCGGCGGGGCCGGCGGCGGCGGTGACCCAGTCCTCGCCGTGGGCGGGGGCGTAGACGGGGCGCAGCGCCTCGTCGACGAGGGCGCGCAGGCGCTGTTCGACGAGGTTGAGCCAGACGTAGGCGCGGCCGGCGAGGCGGACGCGGCGGTAGGCGTCCTCCCATTCGCCCGGGGTCCAGGCGGGCGCGGGCCCGTCGGGGCCGGGCGGGGTGGTGCGGCCGGAGTGGCCGGAGCGCATGACGACGGTCTGGGCCTCGCTCCGGCCGGGGCCCGGCTCCGGCCCGTCGAGGCTGTCGCCCCGGCCGTCCGCGGGGAACCCCATGCAGTACCTCACCTCTCGGCCGCCAGTCACGCTGCGTGACGGTCCGTCCACTGACACGTTCTCGACCATGGCGGTCCCGGCAGCGCCTGCGCCCGCATGGAACCGGCGGTGCGCGGCGCCGGACGATCAAGGGTACTGCCCGCTCCCGGCGGGACGCAGCCCGTTGACGGCACAACAGTTCCGGGGGTGGCAGGCGACACGGGCGAGCGCCGGGTTTTCGCGCCACGGACACCCGTTCGGGCGAACAACGGGTGAATGGGCTCGGCCGGCGGGCGGGCGTTGGGGAGTATGCGCATGTGCCGTGCGTCACGGTACGGACGGTCCGCACATGCCCCGGCACCCCACCGGGCAGATCCGAGGGAGCGCCAGTTCCCCCACGCAGCAAGGAAATTGAGGTCTCATGCAGGTCTGGCCAGGGCAGCCGTACCCGCTCGGCGCCACGTACGACGGGGCCGGCACCAACTTCGCGGTGTTCTCCGAGAGTGCCGACCGGATCGAGCTGTGCCTGCTCGACGAGGACGGCTCCGAGACGGCGATCGAGCTCCGCGAGACGGACGCCTTCGTGCGGCACGCCTACCTGCCCGGCGTGCAGCCCGGCCAACGGTACGGTTTCCGGGTGCACGGGCCGCACAATCCGGGCCTGGGCCAGCGGCACAACAGCGCGAAGCTGCTGCTCGACCCGTACGCGAAGGCGATGAGCGGTGACATCGACTGGGACGAGTCGGTGTACGGCTACCACTTCGGCGCCCCGGAGCGGCGCAACGACCTGGACTCGGCGCCGCACACCATGCACTCGGTGGTGATCAACCCGTACTTCGACTGGGGCACCGACCGGCCGCCGCGCACGGACTACCACCGCACGGTGCTGTACGAGGCGCACGTGAAGGGCCTGACCCGGCTGCACCCGGAGATCCCGGAGGAGATCCGCGGCACGTACGCGGCGCTGGCGCACCCGGCGCTGATCGAGCACCTGGCGAAGCTGGGCGTCACGGCGATCGAGCTGATGCCGGTGCACCAGTTCGTCCGCGACCACCGGCTGCGCGACCTGGGGCTGTCGAACTACTGGGGCTACAACACCGTCGGGTACTTCGCCCCGCACTCCTCCTACTCCTCGACGGGTGACCGCGGGCAGCAGGTGCAGGAGTTCAAGTCGATGGTGAAGGCGCTGCACGCGGCGGGCATCGAGGTGATCCTCGACGTGGTCTACAACCACACCGCCGAGGGCAACCACCTGGGTCCGACGCTGTCGTTCCGCGGCCTGGACAACGCCTCGTACTACCGGCTGGCGAAGGACCGGCGGTTCTACGAGGACACCACGGGCACGGGCAACAGCCTGCTGATGCGCAGCCCGCACGTCCTTCAGATGATCATGGACTCGCTGCGGTACTGGGTCACCGAGATGCACGTCGACGGCTTCCGCTTCGACCTCGCCGCCACCCTCGCCCGGCAGTTCCACGAGGTCGACCGGCTGTCGTCGTTCTTCGACCTCGTCCAGCAGGACCCGGTCGTCTCCCAGGCCAAGCTGATCGCCGAGCCCTGGGACCTCGGCGAGGGCGGCTACCAGGTCGGCAACTTCCCGCCGCTGTGGACGGAGTGGAACGGCATGTACCGCGACACCGTCCGCGACCTGTGGCGCGGCGAGAACGCCGCGCTCGCCGAGTTCGGCTCCCGCCTCACCGGCTCCTCCGACCTCTACCAGGACGACGGCCGCCGCCCGATCGCGTCCATCAACTTCGTCACCTGCCACGACGGCTTCACCCTGCGCGACCTCGTCTCCTACAACGAGAAGCACAACGCCGCCAACCACGAGCAGAACCGCGACGGCGAGTCCCACAACCGCTCGTGGAACTGCGGCGCCGAGGGCGACACCGACGACGCCGGCGTGCTGGAGCTGCGCGCCCGCCAGCAGCGCAACTTCATCGCCACCCTGATGCTCTCCCAGGGCGTGCCGATGCTCGCGCACGGCGACGAGTTCGGCCGCACCCAGCAGGGCAACAACAACGCCTACTGCCAGGACAACGAGCTGACCTGGGTGGAGTGGCCCGCCGGCGGCGGCGAGGCCGCGCAGCTGCTGGAGTTCACCCAGGGCATGATCTGGCTCCGCCGCGACCACCCGGTCTTCCGCCGCCGCCGTTTCTTCCACGGCCGCCCGGTCTCCGGCACCCACGACGACCTGACGGACATCGCCTGGTTCACCCCCGGCGGCGAGGAGATGACCGGCCAGGACTGGTCGACCAGCTACGCGAAGTCGCTCACGGTCTTCCTCAACGGCCACGCCATCTCCGAGCCGGACCGGCGCGGCGGCAAGATCGTCGACGACTCGTTCCTGCTGATGTTCAACGCGCACTCCGCCCCGCTGGAGTTCACCGTGCCCACCGACCACGGCGACGCCTGGCAGGTCGCCGTCGACACCAGCCGGCCGGTCCTGCCGGCCCGCGGCACCGGCACCCGGGTCAAGGCCGGCGACGTCCTGTGGCTCGACGACCGGTCGCTGATGGTGCTGCAACGGCCGGCCTGACCGGGTGCCGACGGGGGCGGCGGTGGGCCATTCGTGGCACCCCGGCGATAGCCGCCCCCCGGCGCGGGTAGGCATCACCGCATGACCTCCGCCGCCGCACACCCACCGACGGCCAGCTACCGGCTCCAGCTCCAGCCGGGCTTCACCCTGCACGACGCCGAGCGCGCGGTGCCCTACCTGGCCGCGCTCGGCGTCTCGCACGTGCACCTGTCGCCGCTGCTGCAGGCCGCCCCCGGCTCCACGCACGGCTACGACACGGTCGACCACAGCCGGATCAGCGAGCAGCTCGGCGGGGAGGACGCCCTCAGATCGCTGGCCGCCGAGGCGCACCGGCACGGGCTGCACCTGATCGCCGACGTGGTGCCCAACCACATGGCTCTGCCGGTGCCCGAGCAGCTCAACCAGCCGCTGTGGCACGTCCTGCGGGACGGCCCGGACTCCCGGTACGCGGCCTGGTTCGACATCGACTGGACGGCGCAGCCCGGCCCGGTCGGCGAGCCCGGCCGCGGCCGGCTGCTCCTGCCGCTGCTCGGCGACCGGCTCGGCAGCGTCCTCGACCAGCTGACCGTCGACAAGGACGTGCTGCGCTACCACGACCACGCGTTCCCGCTGCGGCCCGGCACCGAGAACCTCCCCCTGCCCGCCCTCCTTGACCGTCAGTGGTACCGCCTCGCCTGGTGGCGGCTGGCCAGCAGCGAGCTGAACTACCGCCGTTTCTTCGCCATCAACGACCTGATCGCGGTGCGGGTCGAGGTGCCCGAGGTCTTCCAGGCCACCCACGCGGTGCTGCTGCGCCTGCACGGCGAGGGCGTGCTGGACGGCTTCCGCGTCGACCACCCCGACGGCCTCGCCGACCCGCGCGGCTACCTGCGGCACCTCGCCGACGCCACCGGCGGCGCGTACACCGTCGTCGAGAAGATCCTCACCGGCGACGAGCGGCTGCCCACCGACTGGCCGTGCGCCGGCACCACCGGCTACGACGCGCTGCGCCGGATCGACGGGGTGCTCACCGACCACGCCGGCGCGGAACGGCTGATCACCTCCTACCAGCGGGACGTCGCCGACCGCACCTCGGCCGCCGAGGCGGCGCTGCGCGGGCGCGCCGAGCTGACCGGCCCGCACGGCGAGCTCGCCGCCGAGGTCGACCGGCTGCTCCGGATCGTCCGGCGGATCTGCGCCGCCGAGCCCGGCCTCGCCGACCACCGGCTGCCCGACCTGCGGGACGCGCTCCGCGGCCTGCTCACCGAACACCCCGTCTACCGGCCGTACGTGGTGCCCGGCGAGGACGCCCCGCCGGAGGCGGTCGAGCACCTCGCCGGGCCCGCCGGGGCGGACCCGCGCGGGGCGGACCGGCTGCTGCGCGACCTCGCGCTCGGCCGGCTCGGGCGCAGCGCCGAGAAGGACGAGTTCTGCCGGCGGTTCGCCCAGACCACGTCCGCGGTCGCCGCGAAGGGCGTCGAGGACACCGCCTTCTACCGGTGGAACGCCCTGGTGGGCCTCAACGAGGTCGGCGGCGACCCGGGCCGGCCGGGACTGAGCCCGGCGTCGTTCCACCGCTGGTGCGCCGCGCAGGAGCGCGACTGGCCCGCCGCGATGACCGTGCTCTCCACCCACGACACCAAGCGCAGCGCCGACGCCCGCGCGCGGCTGGCCGTCCTCGCGGAGCTGCCGGAGGCGTGGGCCGCGGAGTGCGCGGCCTGGACGACCGCCGCCGGGCCGTGCCCGGACCGCGCCACCGCCTGGCTGCTGTGGGAGACGATGGTCGCCGCCTGGCCGATCGACGAGGAACGCCTCGTGCAGGTGGTGCTGAAGTCGGTGCGCGAGGCGAAGGTGCGCACCTCGTGGACGCAGCCCGACGAGGCGTTCGAGCGGACGCTGACGGCGTACGTCCGCGGGGTGTTCGGCAACGCCGGGCTGTGCCCGCGGATCGCCGGGTTCGGGCAGCTCCTCGCCCCGTACGCGCGCAGCAACAGCCTGGCCGCGGCGCTCCTGCACCTGACGGTGCCGGGCGTGCCGGACCTCTACCAGGGCAGCGAGGAGCCGCTGTACACGCTGGTCGACCCGGACAACCGGGCGCCGGTCGACCTGGGCGCCCTCGCGGTGCGGCTGACGGACTCGCCCGCCGAGCGCGCCGGCGACCTCGCCCGGGAGAAGCTGCACCTGACGACGACCGCCCTGCACCTGCGCCGCACCCGCGAGCTGGGCGCCTACCGGCCGGTGGCGGCGGACGGGCCGGCCGCCGCGCACCTGCTGGCGTTCGGGCGCGGCCCGGGGGTGCTGGCGGTGGCGACCCGGCTGCCGTACGGTCTGCAGCGGGCCGGGGGCTGGGGGGACACGGTGCTGGACCTGCCGGAGGGCCGGTGGACGGACGCGCTGACGCAGCGCCAGTACGAGGGCGGGCGGCTGCCCGTGTCGTGGCTGCTGGAGCGGCTGCCGGTGGCACTGCTGACGGAGGACGGATGACGACGTACCGGGTGTGGGCGCCCGACGCGGATCTGGTCGAGGTGGAGGTCTCCGGCACGTCCTACCCGATGGTGCGGGCGGGCGACGGCACGGACGGCTGGTGGCACGGCGCCGCACCGGAGGGCGACTACGGCTTCCGGCTGGACGGCGGCCGGGCCCTGCCCGATCCGCGTTCCCCGCGGCAGCCGGACGGGCCGGACGGGCTCAGCCGCGCGGTCGACCACGCGGCGTTCGCCTGGTCCGACACGCCGTGGCACGGCCGGGCTCTGCCCGGCGGCGTGCTGTACGAGCTGCACGTGGGCACCTTCACCCCGGCGGGGACGTTCGACGCGGCGGCGCAGCACCTCGACCACCTCGTCGACCTCGGGGTCGACCTGGTCGAGCTGATGCCGGTCTGCCCGTTCCCCGGCCGGTACGGCTGGGGCTACGACGGGGTGTCGCTGTGGGCGGTGCACGAGCCGTACGGCGGCCCGGACGGGCTGAAGCGGTTCGTCGACGCGGCCCACCGCCGCGGGCTGGGCGTGGTGCTGGACGTCGTGCACAACCACCTCGGGCCGTCCGGCAACTACCTTCCGGCGTACGGCCCGTACTTCACCGACCGGCACCACACGCCGTGGGGCGCCGCGGTCAACCTCGACGCGCCCGGCTCCGACGAGGTACGGCGCTACCTGATCGGCAGTGCGCTGGCCTGGCTGCGCGACTACCGGATCGACGGGCTGCGCCTGGACGCCGTGCACGCCCTCGCCGACGACCGGGCCCGGCACTTCCTGGAGGAGCTCGCCGACGAGGTGGCGCAGCTCGCCGCCGCCACCGGCCGCCCGCTGTTCCTGATCGGCGAGTCCGACCTCAACGACCCGCGCACCACCAACCCGGTGCAGGCCGGCGGGCTGGGCCTGACCGCGCAGTGGAGCGACGACTTCCACCACGCGCTGCACACCCTGCTGACCGGCGAGTCCGGCGGCTACTACGCCGACTTCGCCGCCGACCCGTACGCGGCCTGCGCCAAGGCGCTGACCCGGGGCTTCTTCCACGACGGCAGCCGGTCGTCGTTCCGCGGGCGGGCGCACGGGCGGCCGTTCCCCCCGGCGTACGGCCACCGGCTGCTCGGCTACACGCAGACCCACGACCAGATCGGCAACCGGGCGCGGGGCGACCGGCTGTCCGCGTCGCTCTCCCCCGGCCGGCTGGCCGCGGGGGCGGCGCTCGTCCTGACCTCGCCGTTCACGCCGATGCTGTTCATGGGCGAGGAGTGGGCGGCGGGCACGCCCTGGCAGTACTTCACCGACCACCAGGACCCGGCGCTCGCGGAGGCCGTCCGGCAGGGCAGGCGCCGGGAGTTCGGCGCGCACGGCTGGCAGCCGGACGACGTCCCGGACCCGCAGGCGCGGGCCACGGTGCTGGCCTCGGTGCTGGACTGGTCCGAGCGCACCCGGGAGCCGCACGCCGCGGTCCTCGACTGGTACCGGCGGCTGATCCGGCTGCGCCGCGAGCACCCCGGGCTCGCCGCGCCCGACCTCGGCGCCGTCCGGGTCGAGCACGACGCCGCGCAGCAGTGGCTGGTGGTGCACCGCGGCCCGTACCGGGTCGTCGTGCACCTGGGCACGGACGGCCCGCGGCGCGTCCCGCTCGACCGGCCCTACGCGGCGACGCTCGCGCTGTACGGCGACGCCTGGCCGGCCTCCGACGGCGCGCTGCACCTGGCGACGGAGTCCACGGCGGTCGTGCGGGTGGAGTGAGGACGCCCGGCCGGCACGCGATCTGACGTTCCGTCACGAATGGGTTGCACAGCGGCCCGTTCCGCCCGCGGGCGGGCGCCACCGGCCTACCCTTCCCCCGTGCCGGCGTTCCCGCCCGGCCTGTCCGCCCTCGTCGCTCCCCGCGCTCCCCGCGCTCCCCGGCCGATTCCCCCGCGCCGGTGTGTGCCGCACCTGGTCGGGGAGGATTCCCCGCGGCAGCCTGCTGCACGGGGAGGCGCCGGGACCGGTCGGGCCCGCGCACTCCCGGCCGGCCGGAACCGCACACCTGGGGGCAGCCTTGAGCACGGAGTGGTACGAGAACGAGGAGTGGGCGGACATCCCGCTCGGCCGGGACGGCAGGTCGGGCACCGCACGGGCCCTCTTCCCGCGGGACACCGAGTGGATCCGCCGGTGGTCCTGCTACGCCGAGGTCATGGACACCGTCCTCCGGCACACCGACGACAGCCTGGAGTCGCTCTTCCCGAAACTCGGCGACCCGCACCTGCGCGTCTACCAGGAACTCGCCGACCCGGTGCACTTCCACACCGCCTCGCTGGAGGACACCGGGCGCCGGCTCCACCAGCTGGTCGTGGCCGCGGTGCGCCGTCTGGCGGAGGACGAGGAGGCCCTGCTCTCCGAGTTCGCCGACCTGCCCGCCCCGCAGAGCCAGCAGGCCCGCGAAGCCGTCCAGGCCTGGAACTGCGCCCTCGCGAGCCCCGGACAGTTCACCAGGGCCGCACGGCGGTGGGCGTCGCTCTTCCGCAGCGAGGCCACCACCAAGTCGTACGAGCGCACGATGCGCGACCGCCTCTGGCGGCACGGCCTCGCCAAGCCCGACGACTACCCGCCGACGTGCGCCCGCGGGCTGCAGGCCCTGACGCGGGTGCTCGACGACGCCATGCGGCCGTACCTGCGGGTCGGCGCCGCCGAGGACGCCGACCTCGTCGACCAGCTGCTCCCCACGTCCATCGCCCGGCGCATCCGGCGCGACGCCGAAGGGCTCAAGCGCAAGCGCCAGGAGTACCCGCCCGAGGTCGTCGACAGCCTCGGCATCGACGAGGACGGCTACACCGACCTGCTGGCCGCCGCCCTGCCCCGGCTGCGCGGCTGCATCGCCAAGGGCGAGTCGATGCTGGTGCTCGGCCCCACCTCCAGCGGGAAGAGCCGGATCGGCCGGATCGCCGTCTGCCACGCCATCACGCGGGCGCAGCGCCGGCACGGCCGGGCGATCGTGCTGCTGCCCACCAAGGCCCTGGTGAACCAGGCCGTCGCCGAGTGGCGCGACTTCCTGGAGGACACCCCGTACCGCGACTGGCGCATCCTGCCGGGCTCGCGGGACCACGCCCAGAACGACGAGGCCATCGCCCGCCGGGAGTTCGACATCGCCGTCATCATCCCCGAGAAGCTGGCGGGGCTGCTCGCCGGCGGGATGACGCTCGACGGCTGCGACATCGTGATCGTCGACGAGCTGCAGAACCTGGCGGACCCGCAGCGCGGGCCCCGGCTGGAGATGCTGATGACCTCGATCCGCGCGCAGTACAAGATCCCGATGATCGGGCTGTCCGCCACCCTGACCGAGCAGGCCGCCGAGGACGTCCGGCGGTGGCTGCAGATCGAGCCGTCCGCCGTCATCAGCAGCAGCCGCCGTCCCGTTCCCCTCGACCTCGCGGTCTGCGACGAGCAGCAGGCGCGGGTCCGGACCGCCGAGCTCCAGGAACTCCGCCGGGAGCAGCACCTCAGCACGCTGCTGCGGCAGTGGGAGCGCGACCCGGATCTCAAGCGCCAGCTGCAGGCCGTCGGCGCCTACCGGCGCGCCCTCGCCCTGGCCGTGTCGCTCCTCAAGGGCAGCGCCGCCGTCCACGGCGGCGACGTGCACAGCGTGCTGTGCTTCGTCGGTTCGCGCGAGGACGCGCAGAAGCTGACCCGGATGGCCCAGACCCTCCTGGACCGCGACCCCGGCATGCGCCAGGTCGACCCGGACTCCAACCCCTTCCTCGGCCGCTTCAGCAGCCTCGACGAGGAGACCGCGCAGCAGCGCAACCGCACCCTCCTGCGCTTCCCGCACAAGGCGCTGCGCGACTCCGTGGCCCGGTCGCTGCGCACCGGCGTCGGCTACCACTCCGCCCGGCTGGAGCAGGACATGCGGGTGGAGGTGGAGACCGCCTTCCGGGACGGCGTCATCCGGCTGCTCTTCGCCACCGACACGCTCAAGCTCGGGATCAACCTGCCCGCCGACGCGGTCGTCGTCGCCTCCGTCACCACCCCGACCGGCAACGGCAAGAGCCAGGTGCTCAACCGCGACACGGTGGCCCAGCGGCTCGGCCGGGCGGGCCGCCTCGGCATCGGGGTGAGCCCCCGCGGCTACGGCTACCTGGTGGTGCCCGAGAAGCGGCCGACCAAGCACCGCGTCGAGTTCGAGGAGACCGAGCTCGTCGGTCTCGCCGAACTCGTACCGCCCACCGTCGACAGCGAGCCCGACATCGACCGCGCCCTGCGGGCCCTCATCGACGTGGACGCCGTCTTCCGTCACTACATCGGCTACACCTCCCCCGGCGCGGCGATCTCCTCCCGCGTCGACGAGACCTGGTTCTCCACGCAGTTGCTGCACTGGGCCGTGCGCGAGGGCGTGCCGCTGCGGCGCAGCGCACTCCAGGAGCAGACCCTGGCCTTCTACGGCGCCTCGCTCGGCGCGGTCACCGACGTGCCGCCGCCCGACCCCGCGGCCGTCGTCGGGCGGCTGGAGAGCTACGACCTGATCGCGGCGGTCGACGGCGGCGAGGGGGCGGAGGGCGAGCACCTCATGGTCACCGGCCTCGGCCGGGCGGTCGCCGCGTCCGGGCTGCCGTTCGAGGACTCGGCGACCGTGGAGCAGCTGATGCGGGCCGGCGCGGAGGGTGCCGGCGACCTGACGCTGCTCTGGCTGGCCACCGGGTCCCGGCACGTCCGGGAGACCATGAACTGGATCTCCATCGTGCCGCAGCTCGACGACGACCCGGCCGAACAGGCGCAACGGCACAACGCCGTGGACCTCGCCCGCGTGTTCGCGGCTCCTCCCGCGGACCGGGCCGGGCACGCCCGCCTGCTGCGCAGCGCGAACTTCGTCGACGCCCTGCCCGACCGCGACCTGCTGGGCCGGGGGGCCGTCGCCGACGACCTGCGGCGGCTCGTGGACGGCCCGGCCCCGGACCCGGGGCCGGAGAAGATCAACGCGCTGCTGCGCGCCTGCGTGCTGCTGCTCTGGAAGGAGGGCTGCCCGCTGGCGCTGATCGAGACGGCCGTGCAGGAGAACCTCAAGATCAAATCGCGTCGGGGCGAGCGCACCGTCAACATCCACTCCGCCGACGTGCGTACGCTCGGCGGGAACACCAGCTACCTCTTCGACGCGGTGCGCGAACTCACCGGGGTCCGCCCGCAGGGGACGGACTTCCGGCGGTTCGAGGCGCTGGCGGAGAGCGTGGAGTTCGGCGTGCCGCCGGTGCTGGCGCCGCTGGCCCGGCTGTTCCTGCGGGCGACCCACCGGGAGCGCATCGTCGGTCTGATCCCGGTGCTGCGGGCGAACCCGGAGTACCGCTTCGACAGCCACGCCGAGCTGGTCGACCGCTACATGCGCCGGCCCGCGACGCCGCCGCGGGACCGCGCCCTGGCCCGGGAGCTGGCGCAGTTCGCGCTCACCGACTCCGAACGGGCCCAGGTCCGCGGCGAGCTCGACAAGATCGACCAGCGGCGGCGGCGCGGACTGCGGCTGCCGCTCGAACTCCGGCAGTCGCTGCTGCCGGGCACCGACACCTACACCCTGGAGGACGCGCTCGACCAGCTGGCGCGGCGCGACGGTGAGCACACGCCGCGGCAGGCGGCACGCATCCTGACGTCGTTCGGCCTGGACGTGGAGGACGGCGAGGACGGCACGATCGTGCTGCGCAGCCGGATCACGCCGGACCTGTCCGCCCGGATGGCCGTGCACACCGACGAGTTCCGCGTGGGCGACCTCGAACGGGCCCGCGGGCGTGCGGACATCGTCCTCGCCTGCGCGGGCACGACCGACGGAGTGCGGATCGCCGAGATCCGCTCCGACCGGCCCAACCCGGTGGTCGTGCAGCCCACGATCCTGCTGGAGGCGGCGGCGCGGATCGCCCGCCTGACCGGTCCCGAGGAGCAGGACCGCGGGACGGACCTCCTCGCGCTGCTGTCCGGACTCCACGCCGCGGGCGGCCCCGAGGACGACCCGGCCGCGGAGGCGGACGGCTGGGACGAGGACGGCTGGGACGACCAGGCCGCCTGGGAGGAGCTCGACGACGGCCGCGCCGACCTGCGCGGCCACGAGGCCGCCCGCGGGGGGCACCGCCTCCTGGAACTCCTCACCGCCGCGCCGCCCGTCCTGGGGCGCACCGAACTCAACCGCCTGGTCGCCGGGATGACCGTGGCACCGCCGCCCGCGATCCCCGCCGCCCACCGGGCGGACCGCACCGTCGAGGAGACCGTCTGATGCCCCGCTTCAGCCTGGGAGTGTTCGTCGACGCGCACCACCTCGTGGGCGTCGAACAGCGGACCCGCGACGCCGCCGACCTGCTGGAGCGGCTCCAGCTGGCCGCCGAGCAGATGTGCATGGCGAGTGGCGTCGCCCACCGCGTCGTCGTGGCGGACTGCTCGGACCCGGAGGCCAGGAGCATCGCCGAGGACTTCGGCGAGCACGGCTTCCGGATGCGCCACGTCCCCCGGGCGGGAGGGGGCACCGCGGGCCGGGTGCTCGCCGCCGAGGTGTTCGAGGCCCTCGCGGGGCAGCCCGACCTGCTGACGGTGGCGGTCGTCGCCGGGCAGGAGACGCATCTGCCGCTCGCCGAACCGCTGCACCGGACCGGCCGGATGCTCATCGTCTGCTCCGCGGGCCCGGCGGACTTCCGCGGGTGCGCCGACCACGTCATCGCCCTGCCGCTCGGCCTCTCGGGGCTGCGCACCCGGGTGCTGGAGGCCGTCGGGGTGCTGCGCGCCGAGGGGGTCGCGTCGGCGGACATCGCGAAGCTGGAGAACGTGCTCCGCCGCGACCCGGCCGGATACCGGGCCGCGGACTACGGGGTGCGGACCCGGGACGTGCTGCGGTCGCTGTCCGGTGCGGGGTTCACCTTCCGGCACCCCGACCGCATCGAGCTGCACGGGGAGGTCGCGGCGGTCACGCCGCCCCCGGGGCACATCCCCCCGCAGGTCGTCCCCGACCTGTGCCGGTCGCTGGCGGAGGTGACGGGCCATGACGTCGACGACGTGGTCGGCGCGGTCGGGGCGGTCCTCGGCGCCGTGGCCGGGAGCCCGGTCGTCCGGGCCGCCGCGGAGGGCCCGGAGGGGCTGAAGCTGGCGCAGGTGGTGGCGGGCGTCAAGATCGTGACCCCGGCGTACAAGCTGTCCGGGGTGTCCACGACCGACCTGTTCCGCCGGGCCGCGGAGGGCACCGACTGGACGGTCTGGCAGAACCCGGACCAGCCGGCCGACGTCCGGCTGCGGCTCCCCTCCCCTCCCGGCGGGGACGGAGCCTGACGGTCCGACGGGTCTCCGGCCGTTCCCCGGCCCGTTCCCCGAGGAAGTCTCCGCAGCGGCTGGCCGGGGAGCAGTCCCCCGGCCAGTCTGGGGACAGCCCGGAGGGACCGGGTGCCCGCCGTCCGCGGGCATGCACGGGAGGGAGGAAGGAGAGATGTCGAGCAGCCCGTACGCCCGCCGGGAACACCGGTGGCTGACGGTCGGCCTCGTGCTGACCGCGATCGACATCCTGGTCACCGTGGCCGACCTGGTGTCGCGGTTCGTGTAGGCCGGGACAGTGGAACCCTCCGACGTCAATTCGGAGGGTTCCACGTGTCGTTCCATTCAAGCACCCGGCCGGGCACAGCACCATGGCCCGCGGGCGCGCGGACGGGCGAACCCGTCCCGTGCGCGCGCCCGCGGCGGCACGGTGGGGCCGGCGGGCGCGCCGCTCAGCCGGGCTTGCAGACGACGAAGCGCGGGTACGGGTGCCGGCCGGGGCGGTCGCCGATCTCGCGGCAGGCCGCGACCAGGTCGTGCAGGTCGGCGACGGCGAGTTCGAGCGGCGGCTCGTCGGGCTGGTAGGTGGTGCGGACGGGGTGGTCGACGCCCGGCTCGCCGGTCATCTCGATGTGGCAGCCCAGCACGTGGGTGACGGGGCGGCTGTCGGCGAACGCCGCGAGCCGCTCCGCGGTGCGGGTGAAGGCCGCCCAGTCGTCGACGTACAGGCGGCCCGGGTAGACGGTGTCGCCGGTGAGCAGGAAGCCCGTGCGCGGGTCGAAGTACGTGACGGCGCCCGGGTGGTGGCCCGGCGTGGCGAGGCACTCCAGCACGCGGCCGCCGAGGTCGAGCGGGCGCACCTCCTCCCCGCGGAAGCCGAACCACGCGAGCGTCTCCCCCGCGGGCACCAGCTCGGTGCCGGGACGGTCGGCGAACTGCGCGTCGCCGGCGGTGTGGTCGCCGTGGCCGTGCGAGTGCAGGACGAGCAGCCGGTAGTCCTCGCGCGGGTGGACGGCCAGCCACCGCGCGACGAGGCCGTCGACGGTGCGGCGCAGCGGGAAGTACGCGGCCGGGGCGGTCGCGCCGGTGTCGATCAGGACGGCCCGCTCCTCGCCGAAGAGGAGGAAGAGGAACGGCGCCTCGTAGTCGACCGCCTTGTTCTGCCGCAGGATCACCGTGTGCGGGTCGTGGGCGAACACCTGGATGTCCGGGTCGGTGTTGTGCTTCGCCGACGGCGAGCCGTGGATCCACCGGACGTCCAGCGGCGGGTGGTGGTGGTGCGCGGTCATCGGGGCCCCCTTCGTCCGCGAAGGTACCAGAGGCGCCGGCGGCCGACCGGCACCGCACGGGTGCGGGCCGGGCCGGGCCCGCGCGGTGAGGGGACGTCAGCGGCCGGAGCGGCTCAGCCTGTGCAGGGTCCAGCCCTCGCCCGCCGGGTCGAGCGGGCGGGTGGCCCGCTTGAAGAGGTACTCGGCGCGCTCGTAGGAGAGCCGGCCGCGGCCCGTCTCCGGGCAGAGGTCGGCGGGCGCCGGCCGCCGGGCCGGTGCGGGGCGGCGGTCGGACAGGAACACCGGTCCGCGGGTGCGGCCGGCGACGAGCAGGGCCAGCAGCCCGGCCGCCGCGGGCCCCCAGGTGAGCCGGACGGCACCGTCCGCGCCGGGCCGCCGGGTGCCGCGCGCGTCCGGGGCGAGGTCGTCGACGTCCAGCGCGAGGGCCTGCGCGGCGGAGGCGCCCGACTCGTGCAGGAGCCGCCACAGCGCCTGCTCGCGCAGGGCGGTGCCGGGCAGCTCCCACAGCGCCCGCACCTGCGCGGCGGCGACGGGCGGGCGGCGCGTGCGGTCCTCGGCCCGGCGCTCCAGCCCGGCGGCGAGACCGGCGACGGACGGGGACGCGGCAGCGGCCCACGCGGCGAACGACCGGACGGCCGCCCGGTGGCGGTTCCAGGTCCGGGCCGCGGTGCCGCCCCACGCGAGGACGGCCGTCCGGGCGACGGCGTCGGCACCGACCGCGGCCAGCGGGGTGTCCGCACCGAGGTCGAGGCAGAGCCGGCGCAGCGTCTGGCCGTACGAGCGGAGCGTCGCCGGGTCGAGGTCGTCGCGGGCCAGGAAGGCCCGGGCCGCCGCCCCCAGGGTGGTTCCGGCGGGCGGCGCGGCGGGGAGGGCGGCGGCACGGCGCAGCAGGAAGGCCCGCTCCGGGACGTTGCGGGTGAGGGCGGCGGCGCGGGCGAACTCCGTCCGGGCCTCGTCGTGCCGCCCCAGCCGGGCCAGGAGGTCGCCGCGGACCGCGGACAGCGGGTGGTAGTCGCGGAACGCCGGGTCGCCGGTCAGCGTGTCGGCGAGGTCGAGCCCGGCCTGCGGGCCGCGGGCCATGCCGAGGGCCACCGCCCGGTTGAGCTGCACGACGGGTGAGGGCACGAGCCGGGCGAGGGCGTCGTAGAGCACGGCGATCTGCTGCCAGTCGGTGTCGCCGGGCGTCCGGGCCTGCGCGTGGCAGACGGCGATCGCGGCCTGCAGGACGTACGGGCCGGGCGGGCCGCCCGCCTCCCTGGCGCGCAGCATCGCGGCGAACCCGCGGCGTACGAGGAGCTGGTCCCAGCGGCCGCGGTTCTGCTCGTGGAGCTGCACGGGCTCGCCGTCGGGGCCGGTCCGGGCGGCGGCGCGGGAGGCCTGGATCTCCATCAGGGCGGCCAGGCCGTGCACCTCGGCGTGCTGCGGCGCCAGCGCGGCCAGCACCCGGCCGAGCCGCAGGGCCTCCAGGCAGAGCGAGGGCCGCATCAGGTCGTCGCCGGAGGTCGCCGCGTAGCCCTCGTTGAAGATCAGGTAGATCACCTCCAGCACCGAGGCCAGCCGGGCGGCGAGCTCCGGCCCGGCGGGGAGGTCGAAGGGGACGTCCGCCGCGGCGAGGGTGCGCTTGGCCTGCGCGACGCGCTGCGCCGCGGCCGGGACGGTCAGCAGGAACGCCCGGGCGATCTCCTCGGTGGTGAGTCCGCCGAGCAGCCGCAGGGTGAGCGCCGCGCGCTGCTCGGCCGGCAGCACCGGGTGGCAGGAGACGAACATCAGCCGCAGGACGTCGTCGTCCTCGCCCGGTGCCCCTTCGGGGCCCTGCTGTTCCAGGGCGTGCGCGATCTGCTCGTGCTTGCGCCCCAGCCGCTCGGTGCGCCGCAGGTGGTCGACGGCGCGGCGTCTGGCGGCGGTCGTCAGCCAGGCGCCGGGGTTGTCGGGGACGCCGCGCTCGGGCCACTGTTCGAGGGCGGCGACCAGGGCGTCCTGGGCGAGCTCCTCGGCGAGGCCGACGTCGCGGACCATCCTGGTGAGTCCGGCGACGATCCGCGCGGACTCGAGCTTCCAGACCGCGTCGATCGCGCGGTGGGCGTCCGGGGCCGTCACAGCAGGATCACAGCACCGCCCCCGGCCGTCGTGCAAGCCGGGGGCGATGCCGGGGCCGGTCGGGCCGGGCGTCAGCCGAAGATCTGCTGCATCCGGCCCTCGCCGTCGCCGACGATCCGGAAGAAGCGGCGGGAGAGCTCCAGGGCCTCCTCCCGCGAGCGGACCTCGATCAGGGCGAAGCCGCCGACCACCTCCTTCGCCTCGGTGAACGGCCCGTCGACGACGGTGATCTCGCCGCCCTTCGACGTGATCAGGCTGCCCTCCACCTCCATGCCGCCGGTGGCCAGCAGCACCCCGGCGGCGGTCAGTTCCCCGATGAACCGGCCCATCTCCGTGTACAGCGCCTCGTCGGCCTTGCCCTCGCTGATGCTCGTCAGAAGGAATCGCATCGTTCTCGCTCCGTTCGTGGTGGGTCTCTGCCCTGGCGTCGAACGAGGCGATGTGACAGGGAACGCCGCCGTGCGGCGAGTGGCGTTCCCTGTCACATCGACCGGACGACGCAGGGGTGGAAAGCCCGCCACGACGAGAGGAACCCCGATGACCACCACCGCCACCGCCCCCGCGATCACCGCCCCGCCGACCCGCCCGCTGCTCGCGGCGGCCGCCCTCGCCACCCCGCTGTGGACGCTCGTGTCGCTGGCCCAGGCGCTGTCCCGGAGCGGCTTCGACCCCACCCGCCACCCGCTCAGCGCCCTCGCCGGCGGTCCGCTCGGCTGGATCCAGGGCGCCTCCTTCCTGGTCACCGGCACCCTCCTCGCCGTCGGCGCGTCCGGGCTGCGCCGGGCGCTGCGCGGCACCCCCGGCGGCACCTGGGCCCCCCGGCTCGTCCTGGTGGCGGGCCTCGGCACGGCCGCGGCCGCGTTCTTCCGGATGGACCCGGCCGACGGCTTCCCCGTCGGCACCCCGGCCGGGCCGCCGGCCTCGGTCTCGTGGCACGGCGCGCTGCACATGGCGGCGGGCTCGGTGGCGTTCACCGCGCTGGCGGCGGCCTGCCTCGTCCTCGCCCGGCACCACGCCCGGGCCGGCGCCCACCGCGCCGCCCTCGGCGCACGGGCCGCCGCGGCGGCGATCGTCCTCGGCAACGCCTGGGCGATGGCCGGCGGCCGGGCGGGCTCGCTGACGCTCGCGGTGGGCGTGACCGCCGCGATGGCCGCGGTCTCGGCGACCGCCGCCGGCCTGTACCGCCGCACCGCCTGACCTGCCCCGCACCACCCCGCGCCACCGCGCACCGCCCGCCCGCACGTACCCTCTGGAAGGAACCCGTCATGCCCGCCTTCGCCACCGTCGACGCCTACCTCGCCTCCCTGCCGGAGGCCCGGCGCGCGACCACCGACGCACTGCTGCCGATCATCGAGGCCGTCCTGCCCGGCAGGGGCGCCGTCTGGCACGGCCACCCCGTGTGGAGCCTCGGCCCGAAGCCCGGCGTCTCCCCGGTCTGCCACCTCAAGGCGTACGACGCGTACGTGACCTTCGGCCTGTGGCGCGGCCGGGCCGTCACCGACCCGTCCGGGCGGCTGGCCGCCAACGCCCAGGAGATGGCCTCCGTCAGGCTCCGGACCCCGGCCGACGTCGACGCGGCGCTCTTCACCGACTGGCTGCGGCAGGCCGTCGACCTCGGGTAGGGCCGCGCGCGCACCCGGTCAGCGCAGGAAGGCGGCGATCCGCCCGTGCAGACCGGCCGCGTCGAGGCCGTACGCCGCGAGGTGCTCGGGCACCGACCCGTAGTGCCGGTGCTCCTCGCGCGGCACGCCGAGGGCCAGCACCCGGTGCGGGAGACCGGCGAGCGCCTCGTGCACGGCGAGGGCCGAGGTGCCCGCCAGGTACGGCTCGACGAGCACCACCGGCGTCCCCTCCCCCGTCGCGGCGCGCAGGCCCGCCGCGTCGAACGGCCGCACGGTCGCCGCGTACAGCACGGTGACGTCGAGGCCCTCCGTGGCCTCCAGCACCGCGTCGAGCATCGGGCCGACCGCCAGCACCACGCCCCGGCGTCCCGGCCGCACCCGGAGCAGGCGGCCCGGCTCGACGGGCTGCGCCGCGGCGTTGGCGTGGGCGGAGAGCCGCAGGTAGACCAGGCTGTCGCCGTCCGCGGCGGCGTGCCGCAACAACGCCTCCGTCTCGTCCGGGTGGCCCGGCACGTGGACCGTCCAGCCGGGCAGCGTGTCGAGCAGCGCCACGTCGCCCGGCGCCATGTGGGTGCGCCCGCCGGCCGGCCAGTCGTACGAGCCGCCCGCGCTGACCAGCACGGCACCGACGCCCTGGTGCACGAGGTCGAGCTTCAGCTGCTCCCAGGGCCGCTCGACGAGGAAGCTCGCGAAGGTGTGCGCGATCGGCCGCAGCCCGGTGAGAGCCAGGCCGCCCGCGACCCCGATCTGCAGCTGCTCCCGGATGCCCACGTTGACCACCCGGTCGGGGTGGCGGGCGGCGGCCGGCCGGAAGGCGTCGGCGCCGATGTCGGCGAGCACCAGGGCGAGCCGCGGATCGCGGTCGAGCAGCTCTGTGGTGACGGCGGTGAAGCGGTCGCGCATGGTGTCCATCGGTGGGACCTCCCGGACTCTGGGGGCTTCGGCGGGGCAGGGCGGCGGGTCAGGGGCGGCGGGTCAGGCCGATGCGTTCTTCGGCTCGACGCGGGCGACGACCGCGTGCGGCCGTCCGGGATGCGGTGCGGTGAACGCCGCGTACAGCGCCTCGTGGTCGCGGCCGTCGACGGTGGCGGTCGACCAGCCCTCGGTGGCGAAGCGGGCCGCGAGGCCGCCGCGCGGGCCGTGCGTGGCCGAGGAGTTGTCGACCACGACGGTGTGCAGGCGTTCCAGGCCGACCGCCCCGGCGAAGGCGATCGCCTCGTGGTTGCTGCCCTCGTCGAGTTCGGCGTCGCCGACGAGCACCCACACCGCCGGGTCGTCCAGGCCCTGGGCGCGCAGGCCGAGTGCGGTGCCGACGGCCAGCGGCAGGCCGTGGCCGAGCGAGCCGGAGGCGATCTCGACGCCCGGTACGAGCAGCCGGTCCGGGTGGTGGCCGAGCGGCGAGTCGTAGCCGCCGAAGCCCGGCAGCACCTCCGCGGGCAGGAAGCCCCGGGCGGCGAGCACGGCGTAGTAGGCCATCGGGCCGTGGCCCTTGGAGAGCAGGAAGCGGTCGCGTCCGGGGTCGGCCGCCCGGTCCGGGGCGACGTGCAGCACGCGGTCGTGGAGCACCCACAGGGCGTCCAGGGTGGAGGTGGCGGCGGGTCCGTGCTTCTCGTCGCCGGTCATCAGGGCCATCAGGGCCGACAGGTCGGCGTAGCCGTACGGCCCGGGGCGGGGCGCTGCGGTGGTCATGGGGAAAGCCTGCAAGTTGAAGTCGGCTTCAGGTCAAGGAGGTATCGTCGCCGCCATGGGACCGACCCGCCACGACCTGTTGACCATCGGGCAGCTCGCCGCGCGCAGCGGGCTGGCCGCCTCCGCGCTGCGCTACTACGAGCGCCTCGGCCTGATCCACGCCGAGCGCACCGCCGGCAACCAGCGGCGCTACGCCCGGACGACCCTGCGCCGCATCGCCTTCGTCCGGGCCGCCCAGCGCGTGGGCCTCTCCCTGGAGGAGGCCGGCACCGCCCTGGACCGGCTGCCCGAGGACCGCGCCCCGAGCACCGCCGAGTGGGGCGCGGTGGCCGCCACCTGGCAGGACAGGATCGACCGGCAGATCACCGAACTCCAGCTGCTCAAGCAGAAACTGACCGGGTGCATCGGGTGCGGCTGCCTCTCGCTGGCGCGCTGCGCGCTCTACAACGCGGGCGACCGCGCCGCCGCGGCGGGCCCGGGCGCACGCTACCTCCTCACGAGGGACCCGGCGGACGCACCGGCGGACGGACCGTCATGATCGGGACGTACCGACCTTCGCCGCGGGCGGGCCCCGCGGCCCGTCTATGCTGCCGGGGTGAGACCCGACCAGCCCCAGGGAGTGCGGACATGACCGACCATCAGGAGATATCGCTGGAGTGGATGTCGGGTGACGGCGAGCCGCACACGCCGGTCGACCTCCGCCCCGAGGTCCCGCACCCGGCCCGGATGTACGACTACTACCTGGGCGGCAAGGACAACTTCCCGGCCGACCGCGCCGCCGCCGAGCAGGTCGTCGCGCTCAGCCCGCTGGTGCGGATCAGCGCGCGGGCCAACCGGGCCTTCCTGCAGCGGGCGGTGCGGCACCTCGCCGAGCAGGGCGCCCGGCAGTTCCTCGACATCGGCACCGGCATCCCGACCGCCGGAAACACCCACGAGACGGCGCAGCAGCTGGCCCCCGACGCCCGGGTCGCGTACGTGGACAACGACCCGATCGTGCTGGTGCACAGCCGGGCCCTGCTGGCCGGGGCGAGCCAGGGCACCGTGACGGTGACGCAGGCCGACCTGCGCGACCCGAAGGCGATCCTCGCCGACCCGCAGGTGCGCGAACTCCTCGACCTGGGGCGGCCGGTGGCGCTGCTGCTGTTCGCGGTGCTGCACTTCGTCGACGACGCGGACGACCCGTGCGGCATCGTGCGCACCCTGGTCGACGCACTGCCGTCCGGCAGCCACCTGGCGATCTCGCACGCCACCGCCGACTTCATCGTCGAGACCGAGGCCGACAAGGGCCCCGCGATCTACCGCAGCGCGACCGCACAGCTGAGCATGCGCAGCCACGCGGAGGTGCTGCGCTTCTTCGACGGACTGGAGCTGCTGGAGCCGGGCCTGGTCACGGCGCCGCAGTGGCGTCCGGACGCGGCGCCGGAGCCGACCGACGCCGAGGTGGCGATCTGGGCGGGCGTCGGCCGCAAGGCCTGATCCGCGCGCGGGGCCGCGGGCCGGTGATCAGCCGGTCCGCAGGCCCTGCAGCTGTGCCCAGACCGCGTGGACGCGGTCGGTGAGGCCGTCCAGCGGGCCGCTGTTGTCGATGACGAGGTCGGCGACGGCGAGCCGGGCCTCGCGGGTGGCCTGCGCGGCCATCCGGGCCCGCGCCTCGTCCTCGGCCATGCCGCGCAGCCGGACGAGGCGGTCGAGCCGGACGTCGTCCGGGGCGTCGACGACGATCACGCGCTCGTAGAGGTGGCCGAGGCCGTTCTCGGCGAGCAGCGGCACGTCGTGCACCACGACGTCCTGCGGGCCGGCCGCGGCCTCCAGCTCGGCGGAGCGGGCGCGCACCAGCGGGTGGACGATCGCGTTGAGGGCGGCGAGCCGCCCGGCGTCCGCGAAGACCAGGCGGCCGAGGGCGGGGCGGTCCAGCGAGCCGTCGGCCTGCAGCACGCCGGGGCCGAACTCGGCGGCGACGGCCCGGAGTCCGTCGGTGCCGGGGGCCACCACCTCGCGTGCGATGACGTCGGAGTCGACGATCACGGCTCCCAGCGCGGCGAGCTGCCGCGACACCTCGCTCTTGCCCGCGCCGATCCCGCCGGTCAGTCCGATCCTCAGCATGCGGTCAGGCTACCGCCCGGGGTCGGCGGCCTCGGAGGCCCCCGCCCCGGGCGACGGTGCCGCTCAGCCGAGGTCGAGCTGCTCGCCCGCGGCGAGCTGGGTGAAGGGCGCGCCGGTGCCGGGGCCGCCCGCGCCGAGGAGCCGGCCGTGGACCGCCTGCCCGGCCTCGCTCAGGACGGCCTCGTGGATGGCGAGCGCGCGGCCGGGGCCGGCCTCGCGGACGTAGTCGATCAGCTCCGACACCTTGGACCAGGGGCCGGCGATCGGCAGCAGCAGCGTCTCGACGGGGTGCGGCGGCAGGGTGAGCGCGTCGCCCGGGTGGAAGAGCCGGCCGTCGAGCAGGAAGCCGATGTTGCCGACCTGCGGGATGTCGGGGTGGATGACGGCGTGCCACTCGCCGTGGACGCTGACGCCGAGGCCGTCGATGTCGAAGGCGTCGCCCTCGCCGACCACGGTGACGTGCGCGCCGATGCCGTCGAGTTGCGCGGCGACGGCGCGGTTGGTCCAGATCCGCAGCCCGGGGTCGGCGGCGACGGCGGCGCGCAGCCGGTCCTCGGCGAAGTGGTCCATGTGTTCGTGGGTGATGAGGACGGCGTCCGCCCCGGACGTGGCGTCGGCCTCGGTGAACAGGCCGGGGTCGATGACGACGGTGGTGTCCTGGTGCTCGATGCGGACACAGGCGTGCCCGAGCTTGGTCAGTCGCATGAGGAAAACACTACAGCAAGACTGTACAGTCTGGCTGGAAGCCGATCCGCTACCATCATCGGCATGGACGAGGTCGACCCGCTGGAACTGGCCGCCGAACTGCGCACCGCGATCGGCACGCTGGTCCGCTCGCTGCGCCCCGGCGACGAACTGCCGCAGAACCAGGCCGCCGTCCTCGGCGTCCTGGTCCGCGAGGGCCCGCACACCACCAGCGAGCTCGCGACGCTCCTGCGCGTACGCCACCAGTCGATGGCCCGCACCGTCTCCCTCCTCACCGCGGCGAGCCTGGTCGCCACCAGCCCCCACCCCACCGACGGCCGCAAGACGGTGCTCGCCGCCACCCCCGCCGGCACCGAGGCCCTGCAGGCGCAGCGCGCCCGCCGCGAGGGCGAGATCGCCACGGCGCTCACCGAGCGCCTCACCCCCGCCGAACAGCGGCTGCTGCGCGACGCCGTGCCGCTGCTGCGCCGCCTCGCCTGAGCGGACGGCACCGCCGGGGACGCCGTCACCCGTCCGGGCGCATGCCGGGCGGGCCGGCCGCGCGTTGGGCAGGCCGCCCAGCTCCGCGCATCCGAAGGGACGCCCCGCCATGACCCCCGTCCGTACCGCCCTCGTCCTCGCCGCCGCCGTGTGCGGTCTGCTGCTCGGCACCGCCGGGTCGGCCGCCGCCTGCGGCCCGCTGGACGTCGCCGCCGGGCTTGCCCCCGGCTTCGGCAACGCCTGCGTCAACCGCTGACGGCCGCGAGCTCCTCGGCGTCGGTGCGCTGCACCGGCAGTGCCGCCCTGGCGCCGAGCGGCGGCAGCGCGACGTGCTCGCTCAGGCCGAACCGGCGGTGCAGGCGGCGCAGCGGCGCCGGGGCCCACCAGTTGAACTCGCCGAACAGGCTCATCGTGGCCGGCACCAGCAGGCACCGCACCAGGGTGGCGTCCACCGCGACGGCCACGGCCAGCGCGATGCCCATCTGCTTCACCATGAGCATCTGGCCGGCCGCGAACCCGGCGAAGACGATCACCATCAGCAGGGCGGCCGAGGTGATGATCCGCCCGCTGCGCTGCAGGCCCAGCTGCACCGAGCGGGTGCAGCCGTG
Organism: Kitasatospora sp. NBC_01539; assembly: GCF_045040525.1. Taxonomy (NCBI): domain Bacteria; kingdom Bacillati; phylum Actinomycetota; class Actinomycetes; order Kitasatosporales; family Streptomycetaceae; genus Kitasatospora; species Kitasatospora sp. NBC_01539. The sequence continues at coordinate 6,398,452 of NZ_CP109390.1, read as the reverse complement.
GCCCTGGTCGTACAGCTCCTTGATCCGGGAGAGCAGGAAGACCTCGTAGTCCATCGACAGGCCGAACGCGAAGGCGAAGACCAGCACGGGCACGAAGGTCTCCAGCCCGCCCGCGGGGGTGAAGCCGAGCAGCCCGCTGAACCAGCCGTGCTGGAAGATCATGGTGAGCGCCCCGAGCGAGGCGCCGAGCGACAGCACGTTCATCAGCAGGGCCTTGACCGGCATCACCACCGAGCCGGTCATCAGGAAGAGCAGCAGCAGCGTGCCGACCGCGACCAGGCCGAGCGCCCACGGCCCGCGGGTGGAGATCTCGTGCTGGAAGTCGACCACCGAGGCGGCGTCGCCGGTGACGTACGTGGTGAGGCCGCCGCGGTCGGCCCGCAGCCCGTCGACCACGGCCTTGGCCCGGGATCCCTGCGGGTCGCCCGCGACCAGCACGTCGATGGCGGTCAGGTCGTCGCCGACCGGGGTGACCGCACGGACCGAGGTGACGCCGGGGATCTTCTCGACGACCGTGTCGGCGTACGCCTGGGCGGCCCGCCGGTCGCTCTCGACGACGACGGTGACCGGAGCGGCGGCCTGCCCGGGGAAGCGCTCCGCGACGGTCTCGGCGACCTGCCGGGCGGCGAAGGACTTCGGCAGCACCTCGGCGCCCGAGGTGCGGGGGTGTGCGGTGAGGAAGGGCGCGCCGGCCGCGACCAGGAGGGCGACGGACACCACGGCCACGGGTATCGCCCGGCGCTGCACCCGGCGCACGGTGCGGGAGAAGAAGCCCTCGTCGGGGACGGGTTCGGCGGGCGCCTTGATGCGGCGGCCGACGAAGCCGAGCAGGGCGGGCACGAGGGTCAGGGCGGCCGCGACCGAGATGACGACGACGCTGACCCCGGCGACGGCGACGGCCCGGAAGACCGGGCTGGTGAAGACGAAGAGGCCCGACAGGGCCACCGCGACGGTCAGCCCGGAGAAGGCCACGGTGCGGCCCGCGGTGGCGGAGGTGCGTTCGACGGCCTGGGCGATGGTGGCGCCGTGGCCGCGCTCCTCCCGGAAGCGGTTGACCATCAGCAGCGCGTAGTCGATGGAGAGGCCCAGGCCCAGCACGGTGGCGATGGGCAGCACGCTGGTGTCGATGTCCATCAGCCGGCTGAAGCCGAACATCGCGAGCAGCGCCCCGCCGACCGAGGCGATCGCGCCGATGCCGGGCAGTCCGGCGGCGGCGAGCCCGCCGAAGACCAGCACCATGACGATCAGCGTCAGCGGCAGCGTGACGATCTCACCGAAACGGGTGTCCCGTTCGGTCTGCTGCTTGACCTCCTCCTGCAGCACGAGGTCGCCGCCGACCGTGACGTGCGCCCCCTCGGCGTCGATCTGCGCGAGGCGGTCGGTGACGGTGTGCAGCTGCGCGGTGGTGGAGGCGTCGGTCATCCGGACGGCCACCAGGCTCGCGTCGCCGTCGGTGGACGCCATCGACGCGCCCGCGGAGTACGTGTCGGCGACGGAGGCGACGCCGGGCAGCTGCGCGAGGTCCGCCGCCGCCGCGGTGACCGCCGCCCGGACGGCGGGGTCCGTCACCGGCGCCCCGTCGACCACGGCCGTCACCGCGCCCTTCACCGGGTCCGCGGCCTGCACCACGGCCGTGCCGCGGGCCGCCTCGGAGCCGCCCGTCCCGCCGCCGGCCACCGTGCTCTCGAAGACGCGTCCGCCGATCAGCACACCCGCGGCGAGGACGAGCGCCCAGAAGGCGAGGACCCAGCGGCGACGGCGGTGGCAGGCACGACCGAGGGCCGCGAGCCGCCCGCCGACCCGGTGGTCGGCGGACGCCTGCGGACCGGCGGTGAGGGGGATGCGCATGAGTGGCCTTTCGGGCAGTTCCCCTCAATGTAGGGCGTCCGCCATGACCGTCCTATAGAGGGACGATGAGCCTCATGTCACATCATTCGGGATCTAAACCCCAGATAAGGAATATCGGGCACGACAAAAGCGGAACCCCCGCCCGGACGAACCGGGCGGGGGTTCCGCTTCTACTGCTCAGCTCTCAGGCTGCGATCAGCTCTGGCCGCCGGCCAGCTTCTCGCGGAGCGCGGCGAGCGCCTCGTCCGAAGCGAGAGCGCCGGAGCCCTCGTCGCTGCTGGACGAGTAGGACGAACCGCCACCACCGGAGACCGGGGCCTCTTCGCCGGCCTCGGCGGCCGCGACGGCGTCCGCCTCGCGGCTCTTGATGACCTGGGCCTGGTGCTGCTCGAAGCGGGACTGCGCCTCGGCGTACTGGCGCTCCCACTCCTCACGCTGCTTCTCGAAGCCGGACAGCCAGTCGTTCGCCTCGGGGTCGAAGCCCTCCGGGTAGATGTAGTTGCCCTGGTCGTCGTACGAGGCAGCCATGCCGTACAGGGTCGGGTCGAACTCGACCGACGCCGGGTCGGCACCGAGGGACTCGTTGGCCTGCTTCAGCGAGAGGCTGATGCGACGGCGCTCGAGGTCGATGTCGATGACCTTGACGAAGATCTCGTCGCCGACCTGGACGACCTGCTCCGGGATCTCGACGTGGCGCTCGGCCAGCTCGGAGATGTGGACCAGGCCCTCGATGCCCTCGTCGACGCGCACGAACGCACCGAACGGGACCAGCTTGGTGACCTTGCCGGGGACGACCTGACCGATCTGGTGCGTCCGGGCGAACTGCTGCCACGGGTCTTCCTGGGTCGCCTTCAGCGACAGGGAGACGCGCTCGCGGTCCATGTCGACGTCGAGAACCTCGACGGTGACCTCCTGGCCGACCTCGACGACCTCGGAGGGGTGGTCGATGTGCTTCCAGGACAGCTCGGAGACGTGCACCAGGCCGTCGACGCCACCCAGGTCCACGAAGGCACCGAAGTTGACGATCGAGGAGACGACGCCGGAGCGCACCTGACCCTTCTGGAGGGTGGTGAGGAAGGTCTGGCGGACCTCGCTCTGGGTCTGCTCCAGCCAGGCACGGCGGGACAGGACCACGTTGTTGCGGTTCTTGTCCAGCTCGATGATCTTGGCCTCGAGCTCCTTGCCGACGTACGGCTGGAGGTCGCGGACGCGGCGCATCTCGACCAGCGAGGCCGGGAGGAAGCCACGGAGGCCGATGTCGAGGATGAGACCACCCTTGACGACCTCGATGACGGTACCGGTGACGATGCCGTCCTCTTCCTTGATCTTCTCGATCGTGCCCCAGGCGCGCTCGTACTGCGCGCGCTTCTTGGACAGGATGAGACGACCCTCCTTGTCCTCCTTCTGGAGGACCAGGGCCTCGATGTTGTCGCCGACGGAGACAACCTCGTGGGGGTCGACGTCGTGCTTGATCGAGAGCTCGCGGGACGGGATGACACCCTCGGTCTTGTAACCGATGTCGAGGAGCACCTCGTCACGGTCGACCTTCACGATGACGCCCTCAACGATGTCGCCGTCGTTGAAGTACTTGATGGTCTCGTCAATGGCGGCGAGGAAGGCCTCGGCATCGCCGATGTCGTTGACCGCAACCTGCGGGATGGTGCTGACAGAGGTGTCGGTGGGGCTCGTCATTAGGAAAAGGGCTCCGGTACGGACATGAAGTCGTAGGTAATGCCACGCGGAGGGCCCGTTATCGCTCCCACCGAAAGCCGGACAGCCAAGAACACGGCGCACCGACCCGAAAATCCGAAGGTGGTGTCCGTCTTGCAGACCGTGGGGTCTTCGACAGATGCGAGCGCGACCTGCTCCGTCTGAGGCGCGCAGGCCCGCAGCGCAACTTGTAGCATACGGGGACAGCCGGGCACGGTCAACGCGAAGAGCATCGAGACCGGTAGAGGCCGGGATCAATCAGGCCATATCCTCCGATGGCGCACCGCAACGGGCGGCTTTCGAAGGGGCCCTCCCCGGATGCCACCGCCCCGAGCCGACCCTGGTCGGAGCCGGTTCACGGCAGCGGCGCTTCCGCACCCCACACCCTACGCGACGGGCCTCAGCATCGTGACCACCACCCCCGAAATCCCCGCCGGCGGCGACGAGGACGACGCGCTGCGGCGGGCCGCCGGCACCGGCGAGTCCAGCCGCGCCAGCCGGCACTGGTGGGACCGCAACGCCGACGAGTACCAGGACGAGCACGGCGCCTTCCTCGGCGACGACCGCTTCACCTGGTGCCCCGAGGGCCTCGACGAGGCCGACGCCCGGCTGCTCGGCGAGCCCGGCACCCTCAAGGGCCTCGACGTGCTGGAGATCGGCGCCGGCGCCGCCCAGTGCTCACGGTGGCTCGCCGCCCGCGGCGCCCGCCCGGTCGCCCTCGACATCTCCTTCCGCCAGCTCCAGCACTCCCGGCGGATCGACCTCGGGCGCGGCGGCGAGCCCGTCGCCGTCGTCCAGGCCGACGCCGCCGTGCTGCCCTTCGCCGACGGCGCCTTCGACCTCGCCTGCTCCGCGTACGGCGCCGTGCCCTTCTCCGCCGACACCGCGGCCCTCATGCGCGAGGTGCACCGGGTGCTGCGGCCCGGCGCCCGCTGGGTGTTCTCGGTGACCCACCCGATCCGCTGGGCCTTCCCCGACGAGCCGGGCGTCGAGGGCCTCACCGCCACCGCCTCCTACTTCGACCGCACCCCGTACGTCGAGCAGGACGAACGGGGGCGCGCCACCTACGTCGAGCACCACCGCACGCTCGGCGACCGGGTGCGGGAGCTCACCGCCGCCGGCTTCCGGCTGCTCGACCTCGTCGAGCCCGAGTGGCCCGAGGGCCACGAGCAGGAGTGGGGCGGCTGGTCGCCGCTGCGCGGCCGGCTCCTGCCCGGCACCGCGGTCTTCGTCGCGCAGCGGGGCTGAGCGGTGCGCCCGGCCGGAACCGACCTGCCCGTCCGCACCGCCGTGGCGCCCCTGCAGCGGGCGCTGGCCGGCCACGGCGCGGCCGTCCTCACCGCCCCGCCCGGCTCCGGCAAGACCACCCTGGTGCCGCTCGCCCTCGCCGGGCTGGTCGACGGCCTGCCCGGGCCCGCCCGTCGCGTCCTGGTGGCGGAGCCCCGGCGGCTCGCGGTCCGCGCGGCGGCCCGCCGGATGGCCTGGCTGCTGGGCTCCGCGGTCGGCGAGGAGGTCGGCCTCACCGTGCGCGGCGAGCGCCGCACCGGGCCGCGCACGGTCGTGGAGGTCGTCACCACCGGTGTGCTCCTGCAGCGCCTCCAGCGCGACGCCGAGCTGCCGGGCGTCGACGTCGTGATCCTCGACGAGTGCCACGAGCGCCACCTCGACGCCGACACCGCCCTCGCCTTCCTGCTGGACGTCCGCGCCGCGCTCCGGCCCGAGCTGCAGCTCGTCTGCGCCTCGGCGACCTCCGACACCGCGGCGTGGGCCGCGCTGCTCGGCGGTGCGCCCGTCGTCGAGGCGCACGGCCTCGCGCACCCGGTGGAGGTGGTGTGGGCGCCGCCGCCGCGCGCCGTCCGGCCCGCCCACGGCACGCGCACCGACCCCGCGCTGCTGGAGCACGTCGCGGCGACCGTGCGGCGGGCCCTGGCCGAGCGCGACGGCGACGTGCTGTGCTTCCTGCCGGGCGTCGGCGAGATCGCCCGGGTCGCCGGGCAGCTGCACGTGGACGCCGAGGTGCTGCAGCTGCACGGTCGGGCCCCGCAGGCCGTCCAGGACGCCGCGCTGGCCGCGGGCGGGAGGCGGCGGGTCGTCCTGGCGACCTCGGTCGCCGAGTCCGCGCTGACGGTGCCCGGCGTCCGGTCCGTCGTCGACTCCGGGCTCGCCCGCGAGCCGCGCACCGACCACGCCCGCGGCCTCGCCGGCCTGGTCACCGTCCGTGCCTCGCTGGCCGCCGCCCGGCAGCGCGCCGGGCGTGCCGGACGCGAGGCCCCCGGCACGGTCTACCGGTGCTGGGCCGAGGTCGAGGACGCCCGCGCGCAGCCGTTCCCCACGCCGGAGATCGCGCTGGCCGACCTCACCTCGTTCGCGCTGCAGGCCTCCTGCTGGGGCGACCCGGACGCCACCGCCCTGGCGCTGCCCGACCGGCCGCCGGCCGGGGCGATGGCCGCCGCCCGCACGGTGCTGCAGGCGCTCGGCGCCGTCGGCCCGGACGGCCGGGCCACCGACCGCGGCCACCGCATCGCCCGCACCGGGCTGCACCCGCGCCTCGCCCGCGCCCTGCTCGACGGCACCGGTCTGGTCGGCGCGCGCCGCGCCGCCGAGCTCGTCGCGCTGCTCTCCGAGGAGCCGCCGCGGGCCCTCGGCGACGACCTGCTCGCCGTCTGGCGGGCCGTCCGCACCGGGGACGACCCGTACGCGCGCCGCTGGCGCGAGGAGGTGCGGCGGCTGCGCCGCGACGGCGCGGACGGCGTCGGGCCCGGCGACGCCGGCGCGGCCGGCCTGGTCGTCGCCCTCGCCCACCCCGAACGCATCGCCCGCAGCCGCGGCGCCGACCGCGGCTACCTGATGGCCTCCGGGACGGCCGCCGAGCTCGGCCCCGGCTCGCACCTCGCCGGCTCCGCCTGGCTGGCGGTGGCGGTCGCGGACCGTCCTGCGGGCTCGCCGTCCGCCCGGGTGCTGCGCGCCGTCGCCCTCGACGAGGCCACCGCCCGGCAGGCCGGCGAGGCCCTGCTCACCGAGCACGAGGAGGTGCACTGGTCGTCCCGGCGGGGCGAGCTGACGGCCCGCCGGGTCGCCCGGCTGGGCGCCGTCGAGCTGGCCGAGTCCGTCCTCGGCGCGCCCGACCCCGCGCTCGTCCGGGCCGCCCTGGTGGACGGCCTGGCCCGTGAGGGCGTCGGCACGCTGCTGACCTGGCCGGCCGCCGCGACGGGCCTGCGCGCCCGGCTGGCCTTCCTGCACCGGGCGCTCGGCGAGCCCTGGCCCGCGGTCGACGACGACGCGCTGCTCGCCCGCGCCGGGCAGTGGCTGGAGCCCGAGCTCTCCCGCGCCCGGCGCCGCGCCGACCTCGCCCGGATCGACACGGCCTCCGCCCTCCAGCGGCTGCTGCCCTGGGCGGGCGGCGAGGCCGGCCGGCTCGACGAGCTGGCCCCCGAGCGGATCACCGTGCCGAGCGGCTCCAAGGTGCGGGTGGACTACACGGCCGACCGGCCGGTGCTCGCCGTGAAGCTCCAGGAGCTGTTCGGCTGGCAGGCCGCCCCGGCGCTGGCCGGCGGGCGGGTGCCGCTCACCGTGCACCTGCTCTCCCCCGCCGGGCGCCCGGCCGCCGTGACCGGTGACCTCGCGTCGTTCTGGCGCGAGGGCTACCGGGCCGTCCGGGCCGAGCTGCGCGGCCGCTACCCGCGGCACCCCTGGCCGGAGGACCCGGCCGCGGCCGAGCCGACCCGGCGGGTCAACCCGCGCCGCTGACGCGCGCCGGCCGGGGTCAGCCTGCGTGCGGCGGCTCCCACGGGCTGAACCACGGGTCGGGCCACTGCTCGGCGGCGGCCATGAGCGGGTAGAGCGTGGCGCCGTCGATGGTCTCCCGGATGATGTCGGCGTGGCCGCCGTGCCGGGCGGTCTCCTCGATGAGGTGCAGCAGCACCCAGCGCACCGACCACGCCTCGACGTCGGCAGGGAACCACGGCAGGCCCTTCGGCACCGGCACCGGCTGCCCGAGGTCGGCGATGCCGCGCACGACCGCGTCGGTCTCGGCGGCGGCCTGCGCGTAGTCCTCCAGCACCCCGGCGAGCGTCTCGCCGGCGGTGAGGACGAAGTCGGAGGCGTCGTCCTCGTCGGCCGTCCGCTCGGGGCCGCGGGTGCGCTGCAGCACGAGGTCCGTCCAGCCGCGCTCGCAGCGGGCGGCGTGCTTGATCAGGCCGGCGATGCCGAGCTCGCTGGCGGAGGGCGCCGACCGGGCCTGCTCCTCGGTGAGGCCGTGCGCGGTGACCCGCAGGCTCTGGCGCTGCTGGGCGAGGTAGGCGAGGAGGGCGTCGCGCTCGTCGGTGACGGGCGGGGCGTGTCCGGGCATGCGGGGGCCTTTCGGGGCGGTGGGTGGGTGGCCGCAGGGCGGCGCGCACGCCCGCAGGTCGACCCTCCCGTCCCGCGCCCGCCCGGGTCAAGAGAAATCGAAAAGATTTTCGGTAACTTGCTGCAAGGTATTGCACGAGCTCGGAACGGGTGGCGGAACGCGCGCGGCGGGCCCGCCCCCGAGGGGTGGGCCCGCCGCGACGGGTCGGGTACGCCGCCGGGTCAGTGCGCGGCGGCCTCCCAGTTCGCGCCGACGCCGACCGAGACGTCCAGCGGGGCCCGCAGCGGGTACGCACCGGCCATCTGCGCGCGCACCAGCGCCTCGACCTGCTCGCGCTCGCCGGGGGCGACCTCCAGCACGATCTCGTCGTGCACCTGCAGCAGCATGCGCGTGCCCAGCCCGGCCTCGGTGAGCGCGCGGTCCACGTGCAGCATGGCGATCTTGACGATGTCCGCGGCCGACCCCTGGATCGGCGCGTTGAGCGCCATCCGTTCGGCCATCTCGCGGCGCTGCCGGTTGTCGCTGGTGAGGTCCGGCAGGTAGCGGCGGCGGCCGAGGAGGGTCTCGGTGTAGCCCACCGCGCGGGCCTCCTCGACGACGTTCTGCAGGTAGTCGCGGACACCGCCGAACCGCTCGAAGTACGTGTCCATCAGGCCCTGCGCCTCGGCGGGCCGGATGTTGAGCTGCTGCGACAGGCCGTAGGCCGAGAGCCCGTACGCGAGGCCGTAGGACATCGCCTTGATCTTGCGGCGCATCTCGGCGTCGACGGCGTCCCGCGCCACCTCGAAGACCTGCGAGGCGACGGTGGTGTGGAGGTCCTCGCCGGAGGCGAACGCCTCGACGAGCGCGGCGTCCTCGGAGAGGTGCGCCATGATGCGCAGCTCGATCTGCGAGTAGTCGGCGGTGAGCAGCGTCTCGTAGCCCGTGCCGACGACGAAGGCGCGGCGGATCGCGCGCCCCTCCTCGGTGCGGACGGGGATGTTCTGCAGGTTCGGGTCCTGCGAGGAGAGCCGGCCGGTCGCGGCGACCATCTGGTTGAAGGTGGTGTGGATGCGCCCCTGGTCGGAGACGGTCTTGAGGAGGCCCTCGACCGTGGTGCGCAGCTTCGCCTGGTCGCGGTGGCGCAGCAGGATGACCGGCAGTTCGTTGGTGGTCTGCGCGGCGAGCCAGGTGAGGGCGTCGGCGTCGGTGGTGTAGCCGGTCTTGATCTTCTTGGTCTTGGGCAGCGCGAGCTCGCCGAAGAGGATCTCCTGGAGCTGCTTGGGCGAGCCGAGGTTGAACGGGCGGCCGGCGGCGGTGTGGGCCTCCTCGACGCAGCGCTGGATCTCGGCGGCGAACTGCGACTCCAGGCCGGTGAGCCAGTCGCGGTCGGCGGCGATGCCGTACCGCTCCATGCGGGCGAGGAGCTCGGCGATGGGCAGCTCCATGTCGTGGAACAGCCCGGCGGCGCCGACCTCCGCGAGGCGGGTGTCGAACAGTTCGGCGAGGTCGAGCACGGCGCGGGCCTGCACCATGAGGGCGCGGGCCGCGGCGGTGGTGTCCTCCTCGGGGGCGTCGAAGGAGAGCTGGCCGGTCTCGGCCGCGGCGGCGGGCTCCAGCGAGCGGGCGAGGTACTCCTCGGCGAGGACGTCGAGGGTGAAGGTGCGGCGGCCGGGCTTCTCCAGGTACGCGGCGAGGGCGGTGTCGGCGGTGACGCCGCGGATCGTCCAGCCCTGCTCGGCGAAGGCCCGCATGACGTGCTTGGCGATGTGCAGCGCCTTGGGGCGGTCGGGGTCGGCGAGCCAGGCGGCGAACGCCTGGTCGTCGGCCTGGTCGAGCGCGGCCGGGTCGAACCAGGCGGCGGCCTCGCCGGCGGCGAGGGCGACCTCCTGGACGCCGCCGGTGCCCAGGGCCCACGTGTGGACGGTGGCGAGGGCCGTCCGGCCGGTGGCGTGCTCGGCGAGCCAGGCGGTGAGGGCGCCGGGCCCGGTCAGGACGTCGCCGTCGACCTCGGGGCCGGCCTCGGTCTGCGGTGCCTCGGCCTCGGCGGCGCCGGCCGGGTCCATGCCGTGGACGCGCTCGCGGAAGTTGGGGTTGCGGAACTCCAGCGCTTCGAGGATCTGTCCGACGGCCGGCCGGTCGAACGGCGTACGGGCCAGGTCGGCGACGCCGAGCGGGAGTTCGACGTCGCGCACGAGCTCGGTGAGCACGCGGTTGCGCTTGACGGAGTCGAGGTGCTCGCGGAGCTTCTCGCCGATCTTGCCCTTGACCTCGTCGGCGCGGGCCACGAGCTCGTCGAACGAGCCGAACTGGTTGACCCACTTCGCGGCGGTCTTCTCGCCGACGCCGGGGATGCCGGGCAGGTTGTCCGACGGGTCGCCGCGCAGCGCCGCGAGGTCCGGGTACTGGCGCGGGGTGACGCCGTACTTCTCGGCGACCTTCTCCGGGGTGTAGCGGGTGAGCTCGGAGACGCCCTTGGTCGGGTAGAGGACGGTGACCTGCTCGCTCACGAGCTGGAGGGAGTCCCGGTCGCCGGTGACGATCTGCACCTCGAAGCCCTCCGCCGCGGCGGCGGTGGCGAGGGTGGCGATGACGTCGTCGGCCTCGAAGCCCTCCGCGGTGATCCGCGGGATGTGCATGGCGTCGAGGAGTTCGCCGATCAGGCCGATCTGGGCGCGGAACTCGTCCGGCGTCTTGGCGCGGTTCGCCTTGTAGTCGGGGAACTCCGCGGAGCGGAACGTCTGCCGGGACAGGTCGAACGCCACCGCGAGGTGCGTCGGCCGTTCGTCACGGACGGTGTTGGCCAGCATCGACGCGAAGCCGTAGACGGCGTTGGTCGGCTGCCCGGTGATGGTGCTGAAGTTCTCCACCGGCAGCGCGTAGAAGGCCCGGTAGGCCATCGAATGCCCGTCGAGCAGCATCAGGCGGCGCGGGCCGCCACCCGCCGTGTCCTGTGCCGCACCCTGCGTAGCCACGTCAACGTCCGTTCCTGCCGGTTCCTCTGCCACGCCCCGATCCTAGGGCCGGTCGCCGACATCCCCCGCAACGGCGCCGAGGCCACCGGCGGCCCGCGGACCGCCCGCCGTACGATCACGGGGAGACGACGACGTGACCCCTCACCGGCAGGAGCACCATGACCGACGCGGCCCCCGTACTCAAGGTGCCCCAGGACGTCCTCGACCACTTCGCCAAGCTCGGGGTGAGCCCGGAGACGTTCTCCGGCGGGCACCTAGGCGAGAAGCTCGGCATCAGCATCACCGAGGCCTCCCCGGACCGCGTGGTCGGCACCATGCCGGTCGAGGGCAACCAGCAGCCGTACGGCCTGCTGCACGGCGGCGCCTCGGCGGCGCTCGCCGAGACGCTCGGCTCGATCGGCGCGATGCTGCACGCCGGGCCCGGCCGGTACGCGGTCGGGGTCGACCTGAACGCCACGCACCACCGCTCCGCCACCTCCGGCCTGGTGACCGGCGTGGCGACGGCCGTCTTCAAGGGCCGCACCGCGGCGACGTACGAGATCGCCGTGACCGACGACACCGGCCGCCGGATCACCAGCTGCCGTCTGACCTGCATGCTGCGCGACCTGTAGGCCCGGCTCAAGGGCGCACCGCGCGCCCCGTCCGCCCCCTCGTCCCCGCAGGCCCCACCCGTCGACCCGGCCGGGTGTTCGATCCTGGTTGTTTGGCCACGCCCGGCCCCGGGCAGGTGGTGCCCAGACGAGGGGGCGGCAGCATGTCCGGCAGGGGGCACGGCGACGCGCGGCACGGCGGCCACGGGGACATCGGCCCGGTCGAGCCGGCCGGGCGGACCGAGGCGCCGCCGCCCGACCCGCCGCACCCGCGCGGTCCCGTGCCGCGCCGTCAGATCCTGCTGCTCGCCGGGCTCGCCGCGGCGCTCGCCGCACTGCTGGCCCCCCGCGGGGAGCACCGGCCCGGGCCCGCACCCCCGCCCGACGGGCGCCCGCCCGTGCCCGCCCTGGTCGCGCACCTGCGCTACGCCGGGCCGGCCCCTGCCGCTCCGGGGCCGCCCGGCGCCTTCGCCCTGCGGCTGTGGGCGGCGGCGGACTCGCCGTACGAGGTGGTGGCGGTCCGCCAGGGCTATCCCGGTTTGTCCGTCTCCCTGCGTGGTGGCGGGCCGGTGCCGGTGACGCCGGGTCAGGCGGTGCTGCTGACGGTCGACTACCGCGTCACCGACTGCTCCTCGGCCCCGCCGGACGCGGGCATGCCTTTCCTGGATGTAACGCTGCGTAACACGCGCGCAATGCAGACCGTGAGTCAGATCCTGGGGGGGGCGGTATCCGCTGGATCTGTCCGAACGGCTGCATTCGGCCTGCCCGATTTCCGCTGACCGGACACCTGTGTCCGCAGAGAAGAGCTCGGACACTCGCGTCCGATAGTCGAACACTGCCGGTAGCAGGCCCTTTGCGGCGCTCAACCGTATCGAGGGACGAGACAGCTCTTACCATCCCGCGCAGAATCGGGCGCTTATGACCAATATTCGAGATTCTTCCGAAGGGTCCTCATAACAAGAGAATCACAGCATGTCCGGAGGGCTGCCCGAGGCGCCGAAGCCGTTCTAGAGTCACGGCCAGTCACCGCGCCATCCGATCGGGCCAGGCCCCAGCGCGCGACCCGGCACCCGCCACTCCGGCGTCCCTGCCTACCTGATCCAGAAGGGGAACTTCGTGCGTAACCGTTCCATGCTTGTCGTGAGCATCGCCGTCGTCGGAGCGCTCACCGTCACCGCCTGCGGCTCGCGCGGTGAGAAGTCCGGCACCAGCGGCGACGCGGGCGGCACCACCGTGACCATCGGCGTGGACGCGCCGCTCACCGGTGACCTCTCCGCCCTCGGCATCGGCATCAAGAACTCGGTCGACCTGGCTGTCAAGAAGGCCAACGAGACCAACGAGGTGCCCGGCATCAAGTTCGAGATCAAGGCGCTCGACGACACGGCCAAGCCGGCCCCCGGCCAGCAGAACGCGACCCAGCTCGTCGCCGACAAGAAGGTCGTCGGCGTCGTCGGCCCGCTGAACTCCTCCGTCGCCCAGTCGATGCAGCAGATCTTCAACGACGCCAACCTCGTGCAGATCTCCCCCGCCAACACCGGCGTCGCGCTCTCCCAGGGCGAGAAGTGGGCCACCGGCACCAAGGCCCGCCCGTTCAAGTCCTACTTCCGCACCGCCACCACGGACGCCGTGCAGGGCCCGTTCGCCGCGCAGTACCTGGTGAACGACGCCAAGAAGAAGAAGGTCTTCCTGATCGACGACCAGAAGACCTACGGCGCCGGCCTCGCCTCCACCTTCAAGGGCGAGTTCACCAAGCTCGGCGGCACCATCGTCGGCGAGGAGCACGTCAACCCCGACGACCGCGACTTCAACGCCATCGTCACCAAGGTCAAGTCCTCCGGCGCCGAGGCGGTCTACTACGGCGGCGAGTACCCGGCCGCCGGCCCGCTCTCCCTGCAGCTCAAGGACGCCGGCGTCAACATCCCCCTCATGGGCGGCGACGGCATCCAGAGCGGCGACTTCATCAAGCTCAACCCCAAGGGCCAGGGCGACCTCGCCACCGCCGTCGGCCTCCCCGTCGAGCAGCTGCCCTCCGCCGCGAAGTTCATCGCGGACTACAAGGCCGCCGCCTACAAGGACGCCTACGAGACCTACGGCGGCTACTCCTACGACAGCGCCTGGGCCATCATCCAGGCCGTCAAGGCCGTCGCCGGCGCCAACGGCGGCAAGCTGCCCGACGACGCCCGCGCCAAGATCGTCGCCGCCGTCCAGTCGGCCTCCTTCGAGGGCGTCACCGGCAAGGTCTCCTTCGACGAGTTCGGTGACACCACCAACAAGCAGCTCACCGTCTACTCGGTGAAGGACGGCAAGTGGGCCGTGGAGAAGTCCGGCACCTTCGCCGGCTGACCCGAACCCCAGCACCACCGCACCACACCGCGCGGGGGCGCCACGAGCGCCCCCGCGCACCCACATCCCCCCACCAGCGCACCACGCACACGGAGGCCGAGCGGTGAACGAGCTACCGCAGCAGTTGGCCAACGGCCTGATCCTGGGAGCCCTCTACGGGCTCGTCGCGATCGGCTACACGATGGTTTACGGCATCGTCCAACTCATCAACTTCGCCCATGGCGAGATCTTCATGGTCGGCGGCTTCGGAGCCCTCACCGCCTTCCTCGCCCTCCCGGGCGGAACCACCCTCTGGCTCGCCATCCCGTTGATGCTGCTGGCCGGCATCCTCGTCTCCACCCTCGTCGCCGTCGGCGCCGAGCGGTTCGCCTACCGGCCGCTGCGCACCGCGCCCCGGCTGGCACCGCTCATCACCGCGATCGGCCTCTCGCTCGCCCTGCAGCAGCTCGTCTTCGCGTTCTACCCGGACGCCAAGAAGGCCCGGGTCTTCCCGAAGATCCCCGGCGACCCCTTCGAGCTCGCCTCGGTCACCATCCAGCGCAGCGACGTCTTCCTCATCATCGCCGCCCCGGTCTGCATGCTGATCCTCGGCTGGTTCGTCACCAAGACCCGCTCCGGCCGCGCCATGCAGGCCACCAGCCAGGACCCCGACACGGCCAAGCTGATGGGCATCGACACCGACCGCATCATCGTCATGGCCTTCGCCATCGGTGCCGCGTTCGCCGCCGTCGCCGCCGTCGCCTACGGCCTGCGCACCGGCCAGGTCGACTTCCGCATGGGCTTCCTCCTCGGCCTCAAGGCGTTCACCGCAGCCGTCCTCGGCGGCATCGGCAACATCTACGGCGCCATGCTCGGCGGCCTCGTCCTCGGCCTCGCCGAGAGCCTCGCCACCGGCTACATCCAGCACCTGCCCGGCATGCACCTCTTCGGCGGCGGAGCCTGGAAGGACGTCTGGGCCTTCGTACTCCTCATTCTCGTGCTGCTCGTGAGGCCACAGGGCCTGCTCGGCGAGCGCGTCGCGGACAGGGCGTGACCACCATGAGCACCGAAATCACCCCGGTCGTCCCGCTCCCCGCCGGAGCAGCCCGCATCGCCACCGCGGTCGGCGCCGCCGGCACCGTGGCCTCCGCGTTCCTCGCCTGGACCTGGACCTCCGAGTTCCCCGGCGACCTCACCGTCACCGGCTACCCCGGCGGCCTCCAGTGGTTCACGCTCACCGCGGGCGTCGCCACCCTGCTGCTGTTCCTCGCCACCCAGGGCGTGCCCGGCCTGCGCTGGCTCAGCCCGCGCGGCAGCAACAACGGCGTCCTCCTCGCCGCCGCCGGCGCCGCCGTCACCACCTGGTACACCCTGATCTCCATCTCGGTCGACCTCGGCGGCTCCGCCAACCTGGAGCCCGGCGGCTGGGTCGCCGGCGTCTTCTCGCTGATCGCCCTCACCGGCGCCCTCGGCCTGCCGCTCGACCGCCGCACCACGGTGCCGGTCAAGGTCCTGCCGCTGCCGGTGTTCTCGCTGCTCGTGATCGGCCCGCTCGCCATCGTCGGCGCCGACGCCATCCCCGAGACCCACCCCGTCGCCGACGTCATGGTGATGCTCGCCGTCGGACTGCTGATCGCCGCCGGCGGTGTGATCCTCACCCAGCTCGTCCACCTGGCCAACAGCTGGCTGCGCCTCGGCACCATCGAGCGCCCGCTCCCGCCGACCCGCACGCTGCCCTCCTGGGTCGAGCTGCTGTTCGTCATCGGCGCGTTCGGTGCGGGCCTGTTCATCGTCACCTTCGGCATCGACACCGAGTACGGCGAGCTGTTCACCGGCTACCTGTTCCTGCTCGGCTTCCTCATCGCCGCGTTCACGAAGGTCGGCCTGGTCGCCCGCCTGCGCGCCCTGACGGTCAAGCACCGCTCGGTCACCACCGGCGCCGCCTTCGCCGCGGCCGCGAGCTTCCCGTTCACGCAGACCAGCGACCAGTACACCTCCGTCGCGACGAACATCCTGATCTTCGCGACCGTCGCCCTCGGCCTGAACATCGTCGTCGGCCTCGCGGGCCTGCTGGACCTCGGCTACGTCGCCTTCCTCGGCGTCGGCGCGTACACCGCGGCCCTCTTCTCCGGCTCCCCGGCCTCCCCGATCCAGCTGCAGCTCCCCTGGTGGGCGGCGATGCTGATCGGTGCCGCGGTCTCCATGATCTTCGGTGTCGTGATCGGCGCCCCCACCCTGCGGCTGCGCGGCGACTACCTCGCCATCGTCACCCTGGGCTTCGGCGAGATCTTCCGCATCACCATGCTGAACCTCAACGGGACCACCGGACCGGACATCACCAACGGCTCCAACGGCATCCCGCGGATCCCCGACATGGAGATCTTCGGTTTCGACCTCGGCCAGAAGCACACCGTGCTCGGCGTCGAACTCGGCCGGTTCTCCAACTACTACCTGCTGATGCTCGCCGTCACCGCCGTCGTGGTGCTGGTCTTCGCCCGGGTCTCCAACTCCCGCCTGGGCCGCGCCTGGGTCGCCATCCGCGAGGACGAGACCGCCGCGGAGGCCATGGGCATCAACGGCTTCCGGGTCAAGCTCGTCGCCTTCGCCCTCGGCGCCTTCCTCGCCGGCCTCGCCGGCACCGTGCAGGCCCACGTCAGCTACACCGTGACGCCGGACCAGTACACCTTCGCCGAGGCCCTCCCGCCGAACTCCGCGTTCCTGCTCGCCGCGGTCATCCTCGGCGGCATGGGCACCATCAGCGGCCCCCTCGTCGGCGCCACCCTCCTCTTCCTCATCCCGAAGAAGCTGGAATTCCTCGCCGACTACCAGCTGCTCGCCTTCGGCATCGCGCTGATCATCCTCATGCGGGTCCGCCCCGAGGGCCTCATCCCGAACCGCCGTCAGCAGCTCGAATTCCACGAGGCGGCGGACATCCCCGCCCAGGCGTCGCCCGTCGACGACGCCCTCACCAAGGCAGGGGCGTGACCACCCAGATGACCACCGAGACCGCCCCCGCCGCCACCGCCACCGCGCCGGTGCCCGTCCTCGAAGCCAGCGGCGTCGTCATGCGCTTCGGCGGCCTCACCGCCGTCAACAACGTCGACCTCACCGTCAACAAGGGCGAGATCGTCGGCCTGATCGGCCCCAACGGCGCCGGCAAGACCACCTTCTTCAACTGCCTCACCGGCCTGTACGTCCCCACCGAGGGCACCGTCCGCTACCAGGGCACCGTGCTCCCGCCCAAGCCCCACCTCGTCACCACCGCCGGCATCGCCCGCACCTTCCAGAACATCCGGCTCTTCGCCAACATGACCGTCCTGGAGAACGTGCTCGTCGGCCGCCACAGCCGCACCAAGGAAGGCCTCTTCTCCGCCATCCTCCGCGGCCCCGGCTACAAGCGGGCCGAGGCCGAGAGCCGCGAGAAGGCCATGGAACTCCTGGAGTTCACCGGCCTCGCCGCCAAGGCCGAGCACCTCGCCCGCAACCTCCCCTACGGCGAGCAGCGCAAGCTGGAGATCGCCCGCGCCATGGCCAGCGAGCCCGGCCTGCTGCTGCTCGACGAACCCACCGCCGGCATGAACCCGCAGGAGACCCGCGCCGCCGAGGAGCTCGTCTTCGCGATCCGCGACAAGGGCATCGCCGTCCTCGTCATCGAGCACGACATGCGGTTCATCTTCAACCTGTGCGACCGCACCGCCGTGCTCGTCCAGGGCCAGAAGATCGTCGAGGGCGACCGGGAGACCGTCCAGAACGACGAGCGCGTCATCACCGCCTACCTCGGTGCACCCCTCGAAGGCGCCACCGAGACGGCAGCAAGCACGGAGGCAGACCTGTGACAGCCCTTCTCGAGGTCGAGGACCTCCGCGTCGCCTACGGCAAGATCGAAGCCGTCAAGGGCATCAGCTTCACCGTCGAACAGGGTGAGGTCACCACCCTCATCGGCACCAACGGCGCCGGCAAGACCACGACGCTGCGCACCCTCTCCGGGCTGCTGCGGCCCACCAGCGGCACCATCACCTTCGACGGCGCACCGCTCACCAGCGTGCCCGCCCACAAGATCGTGTCGCTGGGCCTGGCCCACTCCCCCGAGGGCCGGCACATCTTCCCGCGGATGAGCATCGAGGAGAACCTCCTCCTCGGCGCCTTCCTCCGGAAGGACACCGCCGGCATCACCGAGGACGTCGAGCGTGCCTACACGCTCTTCCCGATCCTCGGCGAGCGCCGCAAGCAGGCCGCCGGCACGCTGTCCGGCGGTGAGCAGCAGATGCTCGCCATGGGCCGCGCCCTGATGTCCCGGCCGAAGCTGCTCATGCTGGACGAGCCCTCGATGGGCCTGTCCCCGCTGATGATGCAGAAGATCATGGCGACCATCGTCGAGCTCAAGGCGTCGGGCACCACGATCCTGCTCGTCGAGCAGAACGCCCAGGCGGCGCTGTCGCTGTCCGACCAGGGCTACGTCATGGAGACCGGCCGCATCGTGCTCAAGGGCACCGGCGCGGACCTCCTCCACGACGAGTCCGTCCGCAAGGCGTACCTCGGCGAGGACTGAGCCCCGCCGTCCCGCTGCAGAAACGGTCCGCCCCGGAGCCACCAAGGCTCCGGGGCGGACCGCTTCCGTCCGGGCCCGCTCACTGCACGCAGGACGACGCCGGAACGGCCTGCGGGCACGGCTGCCTCGACACGGTGGCCGCCAGCCGGTCGCCGGCCGCGGCCGTCGACGCCGGCACCCGGAACGCCCACTCCGGACGCTGCACCGCCTCCTCCCACCACGTGGGGCCGAACGGCGGCCGGGGCATCACCGCGTCGCCGACCACGCCGTTGCCCGCCCGAAGCTCCACCAGCTCACCGTTCGGCCGGTACAGCCGCACCACGTCCTCGAAGAAGCCCCCCACGGTCGTGTGCGTCACCCCGCTGAACAGCGTGCCGCCGTCCGCCAGGAGCCGGGTACGGCACCCGGCCTCCTCCACGCCGGGCTGGCGTGGACCCCGGTCCTTGTACCGCTGCTCGCCCGCACCGAAGTCCGCACACGCCGTGGCGACGTCCGCCGGCCGCACGTTCCGGTACATCCGCACGGTCAGCGACACCGGAGCCGAGTTCCGCTCGTAGCCCACGACCACCGCCGCCACCCTGTCGACGTCCGCGCCCGAGGTCGCGTACGGATCCAGCCCCACGAACCGCCCACCCGGCGGCAGCACGTCCGACAGCACCTGCAGCACGGACGGCCACGTCGCGTCCACCGGCGGCGGCTCCGCCGTCACCGCGGGCCCGGACGGGCCGCCGGACACCGTGGCCAAGGTCGGCGGGCCCGCCGCCACCTCCCGTGGGGCGCCCCACCGGTCCGGCCACACCGCCGGGCCCGCCGCCACCACCGCCACCGCGAGGACGGCCGCGCCCCCGGCCACCAGCCGGCGCACCCGCCGGCGGCGCCGCCCGATCCGGCCCGCCTCCCGCACCATCTCGCCCACCGGCGGCCGGAGTTCGGACACCCCGTCCGCCAGCAGCCGCCCCAGCCCGTCCTCGATCTCCACCCTCGCACCCCTCGCTCTCCGGACCGCTCCGGACTCGTACGGCTCACCGATCGACCCGCACCGCACCTCATCGCATCGCAGCGCGCCGGTGCGGGCGCCGGTGCGGGCCGGTGCGGGCCGCGGGCATCAACTCCACTGGAACAGGTCTCGGTCGCCCAGCAGCTCCCGCAGCTTCGCCAGCGAACGCGTCGTCAGGCTCTTCACCGCCGCCGGGGACGTGCCGAGCATCTCCGCGACCGCCTCCACGCTGTGGTCCTCCAGATAGCGCAGCACCACCACCGCCCGGTTGCGCGGCGGCAACTGCGCCAGCGCCTCCACCAGCACCAGCCGCAGCTCCGTACGGCCCGCCCCGCCGTCCGCCGCACCGTCCGACGGGGCGTCGGGCACCCGCTCGACCGTGAGCTCCGACGAGCGCCGCAGACGCCGGTGCGACAGGTAGGTGCGCAGCAGCACCTTCCGCGCGTAGGCGTCGAGCCCCGCGTCCCCGTCCTCGAACCGCAGCCGCCCCCAGACCGCGTACATCTTGCCGAGCGCCGTCTGCACCAGGTCCTGCGCCTGGTACCAGTCGCCGCACATCAGATAGGCGATCTGGAAGAGCCTGCGGGCCCTGCCGGCTGCGAACTCCTCGAAGTCCGGCCTCTCGCGCATCCCGCTCTCCCCCGACGACCACGAACCGTTCTGCTGTCACCCGTACAGAACGCCCCCATCCGGCACGAGGTCTCACGCGGAGATCGAATACCGGGAACGGGGGCGGGAACGACGCCGCCCCCGCCGGAGGGACTCCGGCGGGGGCGGTCAGGTCCTGCGGACGGGTCAGGCCTCGGACTCGGGCTTCTTCCGGTCCTGGGCCTCGCCCTCCTCGATGACGGCGTGGGCCACGGCGGCCATCGTCATCCGGCGGTCCATCGACGTCTTCTGGATCCAGCGGAACGCGGCGGGCTCGGTCAGCCCGAACTTCGTCTGCAGCACGCTCTTCGCGCGGTCCACCAGCTTGCGGGTCTCCAGGCGCTGCGAGAGGTCCGCGATCTCCTGCTCCAGCGTGCGCATCTCGGTGTAGCGGGAGACCGCCATCTCGATCGCCGGCACGAGGTCGCTCTTGCTGAACGGCTTCACGATGTACGCCATCGCGCCCGCGTCCCGCGCCCGGTCGACCAGCTCGCGCTGCGAGAAGGCGGTCAGCATGAGCACCGGAGCCAGGTGCTGCTCGTGGATGCGCTCGGCGGCGGACAGGCCGTCGAGGACGGGCATCTTGACGTCCAGGATGGCGAGGTCGGGCTTGAGCTCCTCGACGAGCTTCACCGCCGTCTCGCCGTCCCCGGCCTCGCCGACGACGGTGTATCCCTCCTCCTCCAGCATCTCCTTCAGGTCGAGGCGGATGAGGGCCTCGTCCTCGGCGATGACGATGCGGGTGATCGGGGGCGGGTCGAGCTCAAGCGGCTGGGGCTGCTCGTCGGCGGTGCTCACGGGGCTCCTTGTTCCGGCGGGGTGCTGCATGCACGAGCCTACCTAGACACGGTATGTTTGAGTCACAGCATATCGGGGGCAACCTTTGATTCGCTGGTCGCTCCGGTAGCCCAAGGGCAGAGGCGATGGTCTCAAACACCATTCAGTGTGGGTTCGAATCCCACTCGGGGCACTTACCTTTACTTTGAAGGTCGGGGACCCGTTGGAGATCTTCATCACTTCGGGTACGTAATTCGTCCGGGCCGACCATTCCCCCCGACGCGGCGGACGATCGGCCGCATGTACGACAGCGACACCCGCCGCGCCGCACTCGGCCTCCTCCGCACCGGAGCGACCGTCAGCGCCGCGAGCCGGGCGACCGGCATCTCCCGCTCCACCCTCCGGTCCTGGACCCTGCGGCCCGACCCGAGCCCGCGGATGACCGCCGACTGCCCCCTGCGCGACGGCCAGCCGAACCCCGTACCACCGCCCGGCAGTTACTCCTACCTCCTCGGCCTCTACCTCGGCGACGGCTGCCTCAGCGAGGAACGCCGCGGCGTCCACGCCCTGCGCATCGCCTGCGCCGACGCATGGCCGGGGCTGATCGACGAGTGCGCCGCGGCCGTGCGGGCCGTGCTCCCGGGAAACGCCGTGCACCGGGTCCGGGCGCCGGGCTGCACCAGCGTGGTGAGCCGCAGCAAGCACTGGCCCTGCCTCTTCCCGCAGCACGGGGCCGGGCCCAAGCACCTGAGCCCCCTCGCCCTCGTCCCCTGGCAGCGGAGCGAGGTGGCCGCGGCCCCCCTGGCACTTCGTCCGGGGCCTGATCCACTCCGACGGCTGCCGCACGGTGAACCGGGTCCGCCGACAGGGCGCCGACGACGTCACGCGGGAGAACGCCTACCCGCGCTACTTCTTCACCAACGGCTCCCGCGACATCGTCGGCCTCCTCACCGGAACCCTCGACACGGTCGGGGTCGAGTGGCGCGTCCGCGAACGCCGGAGCGGCCACCTCGACGTCTCCGTCGCCCGCAGGGCGTCCGTGGCGCTGATGGACGCGCACGTCGGCCCGAAGTGGTGACGGCGGGCCCCGGCGGCCCGGGTGGTGACGGCACGGTTCCTCGCCGCGCCGTCACCACCCCTGTTCAGTTGTCGAGTTCGCCGACGTGGTGGACGCGGACGAGGTTGGTGGAGCCGGCGAGGCCGGGGGGTGATCCGGCGGTGATGACGACGATGTCGCCCTTCTCGCAGCGGCCGAGGCTCAGGAGCTGGGCGTCGACCTGGGCGACCATCTCGTCGGTGGTGAGGACGAACGGTCCGAGGAAGGTCTCGACGCCCCAGGTGAGGGCGAGCCGGCTGCGCACGGCGGGTTCGTAGGTGAAGGCGAGCACGGGGATGGGCGAGCGGTAGCGGGTGAGGCGGCGGGCCGTGTCGCCGCTCTGGGTGAAGGCGATGAGGTACTTGGCGTGGAGGAAGTCGCCGATCTCGGCGGCGGCACGGGCGACGGCGCCGCCCTGGGTGCGGGGCTTGTTGCGCTCGGTGAGCGGGGGGAGGCCCGCGGCGAGGACCTCGTTCTCGGCGGCCTCGATGATGCGGCCCATGGTGCGCACGGTCTCGACGGGGTACTTGCCGACGGAGGTCTCGCCGGAGAGCATGACGGCGTCGGTGCCGTCGAGGACGGCGTTGGCGACGTCGGAGGCCTCGGCCCGGGTGGGCCGGGAGGCGTGGATCATCGAGTCGAGCATCTGGGTGGCGACGATGACCGGCTTGGCGTTGCGCTTGGCCAGTTTGACGGCGCGCTTCTGGACGATCGGCACGTCCTCCATCGGCATCTCGACGCCGAGGTCGCCGCGGGCGACCATGATGCCGTCGAAGGCGTCGACGATGGATTCGAGGTTGTCGACGGCCTGGGGCTTCTCGACCTTGGCGATGACGGGGAGCCGGCGGCCCTCCTCCTCCATGATGCGGTGCACGTCGTCGGCGTCCTTGCCGCTGCGCACGAAGGAGAGGGCGATGATGTCGGCCCCGAGACGGAGGGCCCAGCGCAGGTCGTCGACGTCCTTGTCGCTCAGCGCGGGCACGGAGACGGAGATTCCGGGGAGGTTGAGACCCTTGTGGTCGGAGACGAGGCCGCCTTCGACCACGGTGGTGCGGACGTTGGGTCCGTCGACCCCGGTGACCTGCAGGCAGACGCGGCCGTCGTCGACGAGGATGTGCTCGCCGGCGGCGACGTCGGCGGCGAGGCCGGCGTAGGTGGTGCTGCAGAGGTCGCGGGTGCCTTCGGCCTCGTCGACGGTGATGGTGAACTCGTCGCCGCGTTCAAGAAGTACGGGGCCGTCGGCGAAGGTGCCGAGGCGGATCTTCGGACCTTGGAGGTCGACGAGGATGCCGACGCTGCGGCCCGTCTCGTCGGCGGCCTTGCGGACGCGGTGGTAACGCTCCTCGTGTTCGAGCTGGGAGCCGTGGCTGAGGTTGAACCGGGCGATGTCCATGCCGGCCTCGACCAGGGCCTTGATCTGGTCGTACGAGTCGGCGGCGGGCCCGAGGGTACAGACGATTTTTGCTCGGCGCATGCCTCCAGAGCGTAGGCATTACCGGGGCGTAACATCGCTGTTCCGGCAGGCTCCCTTGCGGCAGTTGCTGAAAGTTTTGATTAACAAACTGACACAACGTGACTTCGCGTGCTGTGAGGCCGCGTTGGTGCCGCCGGCGGTCTCCGTCGACCTGCGCAAACGCTCTCCGGTGGTGGGGGCCGGCGCCCTGCCGGGTGAGCGCGGGGCACCGGGTTGACGAAGGCCCCGGAGCCGGCCCCCGGGGTGCGGCCGCCATGCCGGGGTCACCGACATCTCACCTGCCGGAAACGTCCGGGGGCTGTCGGCGGGGGCGTTTTCCGGGCAGACTTCTACGCGCGTTTCTCTACGCGCGTCAACGTCGGCTGCGCCGTTGACGGTCCGTCCCGCACCACGCTGGAGTCGTCCATGCCCCTGAACCGCCGTGACTTCGTCTCCCGCTCGGCCGCCACCGCGGCCGGCGCCGCCCTGGCCGGCGCCGTGCCGGTCGCCGCGGCCTCCCCGGCCGCCGCGGCCCAGGGCGGGGACGGCGCCCGCGGGAAGGCCCCGCAGAAGGAGGCGTTCACCGTCATGGGCACCACCGACCTCCACGGCCGGGTGCTCAACTGGGACTACTTCACGGACGCCGAGTACGACGACAAGGCGCACAACGACGTCGGCCTCGCGAAGATCTCCACGCTCGTCGAGCAGGTCCGGGCCGAGAAGGGCTGTCACCGCACCCTGCTGATCGACTCCGGCGACACCATCCAGGGCACCCAGCTGAGTTACTACTACGCCCGGGTCGAGCCGATCACCGCCAAGCGGCCGCCGCGCCACCCGATGGCCGCCGCGATGAACGCCATCGGCTACGACGCCGCGGCCCTCGGCAACCACGAGTTCAACTACGGCATCCCGCTCCTGCGCGCGTACGAGGAGCAGCTCGACTTCCCGCTGCTGGGCGCCAACGCGCTGTTCGCGAAGAACGAGAAGCCGGCGTTCGATCCGTTCGTCGTCAAGACGCTGCACCTGGGCCACGGCCGCCCGCTGCGGGTCGGCATCCTGGGTCTGACCAACCCGGGCATCGCGATCTGGGACAAGGCCAACGTGAGCGGGCAGATGGTCTTCCCGGGCATCGTGGAGGCGGCGAGGAAGTACGTGCCGCGGATGCGTGCGGCCGGCGCGGACGTGGTGGTCGTCTCCTCGCACTCCGGTGTCGACGGCGCCACCTCGTACGGCGACCAGCTGCCGTGGGGCGAGAACGTCTCCAGGCAGCTCGCCGAGACGGTGCCGGGCATCGACGCGGTGCTGGTCGGGCACGCCCACAAGGAGATCCCGCAGCAGCTGGTCGTCAACACGGAGACCGGGAAGACCGTCGTGCTCTCCGAGCCGCTCTGCTACGGGCAGCGGCTGACGTGCTTCGACTTCGAGGTGGAGTACGCGCACGGGGCCTGGCAGGTGACGTCGGTGGCGGCGCGGGTGCTGAACGCCAACACGGTGCCGGAGGACCCGAAGATCGTGAAGCTGATCGCCGGCCAGCACCAGAAGGTCGTGGCGTACGTCAACCAGACGATCGGCACCTGCAAGGCCGAACTCTCCATCGCCGAGGCGCCGTTCAAGGACGTGCCGATCATCGACCTGATCGGCCGGGTGCAGGCCGACACGGTGCGGACGGCGCTGGCGTCGACGGAGTACGCGGCGCTGCCGGTGCTGGCGCAGGCGGCGCCGTTCAACCGCACCGCGCTGATCCCGGCGGGTGACGTGCGGCTGCGCGACGCGGCGGGCCTGTACATCTACGAGAACACCCTGGAGGCGCGGATCCTGACGGGTGCGCAGATCAAGGACTACCTGGAGTTCTCGGCGCGCTACTTCGCGCAGCTGGCGCCGGGTGCGCCGGTCGACCTCGCGACGCTGACCAACGCGCAGTCCACGCCGGACTACAACTTCGACTCGGTGTACGGCGTCTCGTACGACATCGACATCGCGCAGCCGGCCGGTTCGCGGATCACGGGGCTGTCGTACGCGGGTGCCCCGGTCGACCCTGCGGCACAGTTCGTGCTGGCGGTCAACAACTACCGGGCGGGCGGCGGCGGCAACTTCCCGCACGTCGCGGGCGCCAGGGTGGTGTGGTCGAACTCGGAGGAGATCCGCAACACGATGATCGCCTGGGTGAAGGCGAAGGGTGTCATCGACCCCGCGGAGTTCGGCGGCGTGACGTGGCGGCTGGTCCGTGCGGGCGTGCCGGTGTTCTAGCCGGCGGTGCGGGTGGCGCCTGCGGGCGTCACCCGCGGCGCTGCACGGTGGACGGCGGGGTGAGTTCCTGCCGTCCACCCGTGGCGAGCATCCGGACCTCGTCGCGGTCGCTGATCTCGGCGCGGACGATGCCGCTGTCGTCGGTGTAGACGGGGTGCCCGCCGGGGCCGAGAGTGCCGGTGGGGTGCACCACCACGTGGTCGTCGGCGTCCTGGCCGGGGTGCGGGAAGGTCAGCTCGTACTCGGTCATCGGGCACCTCCTCGGGCCTCGCGGGTGCGTGGGCCGCTCACCAGTCTCGCCCGCGGGGGCCGTCCGCGCCTGCGGAACCCCGGGACGCCCGCCTGCGTCACAGTGCCGTCCGGTCGGCGAGCGGCAGGGGTGTGCGATGCGCGGGCGTGCGGGAGCGGTGGCGTTGCTGGTGTTGCTGGCGGCGGGGTGCGGCAGTACGGCGGGCGGCGGTGGCGCGCCGTCCGCGGCGGTGCAGGCGGCGGCCCGGGAGCGGGCGGCCGCGGTGGCCCGGGCCTGGCCGGGGTCGCCGCAGGAGCAGGTGTGGCGGACGGGCTACGCGCCGCTGGACGTGCCGCCGGAGTGGCTGCCCGCGGACGCGTTCCACGACGACGCGGACAAGCAGGCGTACGCCGCGGGCCGGCTGGTCCTGACGGGCGGGCTGCCGCGGACGTTCTCCGGGCGGGCGCAGGTGCGGTGGGCGGACGGCGCGGAGCTGTCGCTGCCGCTGCGGTCGGCGGATGCGGTGTTCCGGGGCCTGGTGGCCGCCGGGAAGCCCTGCGGGGGCGACTGCGGGCGGCCGCTGGAGGTGACCGGCGCGCAGCCGGGTACGCGGGAGGTCGCGACGAGCCGGGGGCGGGCGGAGATCCCGGTGTGGGAGTTCGCGGTGGCCGGGTACGCGGCGCCGTTCGTGTATCCGGCGGTGGAGGGGCAGCTGCCGCCCCCGGACGTGCCGCGGGCGCCCCAGGACCTGGAGGGGGTGCTGGGGGCTGCGGGGCCCGCCGTGTCGGCGGACGGGCGGACGCTGACGGCGTCGGTGGGCCACGGCTCGTGCGAGCGGCCGGAGCGGGCCGAGGCGTACGAGACGGATGCGGCGGTGGTGCTGATCGCCCTGGCGCGGCCGACGGCGGGGCCCGGGACGGCGTGCGACGCGGCGCTGCGGATGTCACCGGTGGACTTCCGGCTGGAGCGGCCGCTGGGCGACCGGGTGGTGCTCGATCTGTGGACGGGGGCTCCGGAGCTGCCGCGGGAGGGCCTCGGCGGGCCCTCGCAGGGCGGCACGGGCGGGCGGTAGCGCCCGGGGTGGGGCCGCGGGGCAGGATCGGGGCGTTGCGACGGCGTGTGGAGGCTGTGATGTGGCGGACCGGGCGGCTGGTGCTGCGGCAGTGGGAGGCGGGCGACGTGGCGCGCGCCTTCGACCTGTACCGGCGGTGGGAGGTGGCGCGGTGGCTGGGTGCGGCTCCGCGGGTGCTCGCGGACGAGGCCGAGGCCGCGGCGATGGTGGAGCGGTTCCGGGGACGGTCGGCGGATCCGCGGTTCGGTGTGTGGGCGGTGGAGCGGCTGGACACGGGGGTGGTGGCGGGCTCGGTGCTGCTGGTGCCGATGCCGGACGGGGACGGCGAGGTGGAGGTCGGCTGGCACTTCCATCCGGACGCGTGGGGCAACGGCTTCGCCACCGAGGCCGCGGCGGCCGTGGTGGCGAAGGGTTTCGCGGACGGCCTGGCGGAGATCCACGCCGTGGTGCGGCCGGACAACGAGCCGTCGGCGGCGGTGTGCCGGCGGCTGGGGATGGCGTCGCTGGGCCGGTCGGACCGCTGGTACGGCACCGAGCTGGAGGTGTTCCGGCTCGGCCGGCCGACCGTGTGAGGCCGGCCGGCCGCGGGCGGGCGAGGTGCCCAGCGGGCCTCCGGGGCTCCCGGGGTCAGTCGGTGGTGCGGTCGCGGAGCCAGGCGAGCGCGTCCTCGGCGCTGCCGAGCACGGAGATGTGGCCGTCGCCGGGGGTGGTGCGGAGTTCGGCGGTGGGCAGCCGGCGGGCGAGCCAGCGGCTGTGGGCGGCGGGGACGACGCGGTCGCGCTCGCCGTGCAGGAGGAGAACGGGGCAGCGCACGTCCGCGGGGTCGAACCCCCAGGGGGCGGTGTAGGCGAGGTCGTCGTCGATCAGGGCGGCGGGACCGGCGGCGACGGCGGGGCCGACGACCTCGTCGAACCACGCCCAGGCGCCGTGGAGCGCGGCGAGGTCCGCGGGGGTGAACTCCGGGTCGTAGACGGCGCCGGAGGACGCGTGGGCCTCCTTGGCGGCGCGTCCCGCGGCGGCGGAGCGCAGCGAGGCGACGCCGGAGGCGGTCATGCCGGCGTACCAGTCGAGACCGGGGGCGCCGTACGGTGCGAGGCCAGCGGACGCGACGGCGGCGAGGACGCGGTCGGGGAGGAGGGCGGCGCAGGCGAGGGCGTGCGGGGCGCCGCCGGAGTGGCCCATGACGGCGAACCGGTCGATGCCGAGGGCGGTGGTGACGGCGGCGGTGTCGGCCGCGGCGGAGGCGATGTCGCGTCCGGGGTGCGGGGAGGAGCCGCCGTAGCCGGGGCGGTCGTAGGAGACCCAGCGCAGGCCGAGGCGGTCGGCGGCGGCGAGGAGCGGCCCCGGGGGTGCGCCGGTGTTGGGGGTGCCGTGGTGCCAGACGACGGCGAGGCGGGCGTGGTCGCCGGGGGCGGTGTCGTAGGCGTGGAGGGTGCGGCCGTCGGGGAGCGCGAGGTCGGTCTCCGTCGTGGCGGGTTCCGGCGCCCCTGTCCCGTGCACCTGGTTTCCTCTCCGTGCTCCGGCCGTCCGTGCTCCACCGTACGCGGCCGGGCCGTCCCTCCGGGGCTGGTCCCGGGGGGTGTGCGGCGGCCCGGCCGGGCCCCGTGGCGGGGCGCGGCCGGGCCGGTGCGGTGGCCGGTCAGAACGGGAAGCGGGTGCGCCCGTGCTGGATCGAGATCCACTTGACGGTGGTGAAGGCCTCCACGGTGGCCTCGCCGTTGAGACGGCCGACGCCGGAGTTCTTCTCGCCGCCGAAGGGCACGATCGGCTCGTCGGCGATGGTGCCGTCGTTGATGTGGATCATGCCGGTCTCGACGCGCTGCGCGAGCGCGACGCCGCGCTCGATGCTGCCGGTGTGGACGGCGCCGCTGAGGCCGAACGGCGTGTCGTTGGCGATCGTGACGGCCTCGTCGTCGCCGTCGAAGGGCAGGACGACGACGACCGGGCCGAAGATCTCGCGGCGCAGGATCGTGGCGTCGTGCGGCACGCCGGCCAGGACGACCGGGTCCATGAGGGTGCCGACGGTGGAGCCGCGGAGCAGCACCTCGGCGCCCTCGGTGACGGCCTGGTCGACCTGTGCGGTGATGGAGTCGGCCTGGGCGGTGTTGATGAGCGGGCCGATGTCGGTGGCCGGGTCCAGCGGGTCGCCGACGGTCAGGGTGCGGATCTTGGCCACGAACTTCGCGGTGAACTCGTCGATGACCGAACGGTCGACGAGCACGCGGTTGGCGGCCATGCAGACCTGGCCCTGGTGGGCGAAGCGGCTGAAGACGGCGGCGTCGACGGCGTAGTCGAGGTCGGCGTCGTCGAGGACGATCAGGGCGCTGTTGCCGCCGAGTTCGAGCACGGTGCGCTTGAAGTGGCTCGCGGCGACGGTGGCGACGTGCCGGCCGACCTGGTCGGAGCCGGTGAAGGCGATGACCTTGGGCACCGGGTGCTCGATGAAGGCGTCGCCGATCTCGGCGATGTCGGTGAGCACGACGTTGAACAGGCCGGCGGGCAGGCCCGCCTCCTCGAAGATCTTCGCGATCAGGGTGCCGCCGGTGATCGGCGCGTCCTGGTGGGGCTTGAGCACCACGCCGTTGCCGAGGGCGAGGGCGGGGGCGACGGCCTTCAGCGAGAGGAACAGCGGGAAGTTGAACGGGCTGATGACGCCGACGACGCCGACCGGGAGGCGGTAGAGGCGGTTCTCCTTGCCGTCCACCGGGGAGGGCAGGATGCGGCCCTCGGCGCGCAGGGAGAGCTGCATGCACTCGCGGAGCATGTCCTTGGCGAGCGATATCTCGAACCCCGCCTTGAGGCGGGTGCCGCCGAGCTCGGCGATGATCGTCGCGGTGATCTCCTGCTCGCGGTCCTCCAGGATCCGCAGGGCGCGTTCGAAGACCAGCCGCCGGGTGTAGGGGTTGATCTTCGCCCAGGCGCGCTGTGCGAGGGCGGCCGCCCGGTAGGCCTCGTCGACCTCGTCGGCCGTGGCCACGGTGATGGAGGCCAGCTTCTCGCCGTTGTACGGGTTGATGTCGACGATGTCCCACGAGCCGCTGCCGGGGCGCCACCGGCCGTCGATGTACTGCTGCGACAGTTCCGTGAAGTGAGACATCCGCTGCCTTTCGATGAGTTCCGTCCGCGCGAACGGATCTGACGAAAGCTCATCCTACTGATAGCGGATCAGATCTCTTCGTGAACGGTCCGGAGAAGAGCGAGCGAACGCTCCGGGGAGAGGCTCGCCTCGCTGAGCCGCCGCAGCGCCGCCGCGTACTCGGCGACCTCCGCGGGCCGGTCGAGGTAGAGCGCGCTGGTGAACTGCTCCAGGTAGACCACGTCGGGGAGTTCCGCCTCCGCGAAGCCCAGCACGGAGAACGCCCCGGCCTCGGCGCCGGGCAGGTCCGTGCCCAGCGGCACCACCTGCAGGCGGACGCCCGGCCGCCCGGCCGCCTCGATCAGGTGCCTCAACTGGCCGCGCATGACGTCCGGCCCGCCGCAGGGGCGGCGCAGCGCGGCCTCGTCGAGCACGGCGTGCAGGGCGGGCGCCCGGCGGGAGGCCAGCACCTGCTGGCGGCGCATCCGGACGGCGACCCGGCGGTCGACCTCCTCCGGCTCCGCGTTGTGGCGTCCGAGCAGGACGACGGCGCGGGCGTACGCCTCGGTCTGCAACAGCCCGGGCACGTACTGGATCTCGTAGCTGGCGATGCTGGAGGCGGCCTCCTCCAGCCCGAGGTAGGTCTGGAACCAGGTCGGTACGACGTCCTCGTAACCGTGCCACCAGGACACGGCGTTGGCCTCGGCGATCAGGCCGAGCAGGGTGGTGCGCTCATCGCCATGGTCCAGGCCGTAGAGGGTGAGGAGGTCGGCGACGTCGCGCTCCTTGAAACCGACCCGGCCCAGCTCCATGCGGCTGATCTTCGACTCGGAGGCGCGGATCGAGTAGCCGGCGTCCTCCCGGGAGACACCGCGGGCCTCGCGGAGCCGTCGTAGCTGCGATCCCAGGAGCAGCCGGTGGGCGGTGACCCCGCCGCCCGTGTGGAGCATGCTCATCACGCCGACCTCCGTGTCCCGTAGGGCAGTTGCCCGTCCGCGGCAGTCTGCCACCCGGGTCCGACAGTCGGAGGGCCGATCGGCCCGCTCCCAGTCGATTGCCAGGAATACCCGCTTCCGGCTCCGCGAAACCTCGAACAGGAACGGGACGAGCGGGCGACAACACCGCCCCGAGCGGACCGGGAGCGCCCGGAGGCGAGCGGGCGACAAAACAGCCCAACACAACGACGCCTGCCCCCAACTTGGTCGGGGAGAGGGCAGGCGTCGTACCGCATGGGCCCGGCGGCTCTGGCGGGTCGCGGTGTGGAGCAACCGGGTGCGGCCCGGCGGTTCAGGTGAGGGTGTGACCTGTCGTCAGACCACCAGGGGGCGGTCGGTCGGACGGATCGGGGCGGGCAGCGGGGTCTTGCCGCCCAGGTACGTGTCGACCGCGGCGGCGGCCGAGCGGCCTTCGGCGATGGCCCAGACGATCAGGGACTGGCCGCGGCCGGCGTCGCCGCAGACGTACACGCCGTCCACGTTGGTGCCGAACTTGCCGTCGCGGGCGACGTTGCCGCGGTTGTCGAGGTCGACGCCGAGCTGCTCGACGAGGCCGTTGCGGACGTCGGTGCCGGTGAAGCCCATGGCCAGGGTGACGAGCTGGGCCGGGAGGGCCCGCTCGGTGCCGGGCACCGGCACGAACCTGCCGTCCTTGAACTCGACCTCGACGAGGTGGAGCTCCTGGACGTTGCCGTCCTCGTCGCCGGTGAAGTGGGTGGTGTTGACGGAGTAGACCCGCTCACCGCCCTCCTCGTGCGCGGAGGTGACCTTGTAGGTCATCGGCATGGTCGGCCAGGGCTGGTGGCCGGGGCGGTCCTCGGTGGGCCGCGGCATGATCTCCAGCTGGGTGACCGAGGCCGCGCCCTGGCGGTGGGCGGTGCCGACGCAGTCCGCGCCGGTGTCGCCGCCGCCGATGACGACCACGTGCTTGCCCTTGGCGCTGACCGGCGAGTCGACGAAGTCGCCCTCCTGCACCTTGTTGGCCAGGGGCAGGTACTCCATGGCCTGGTACACGCCCTTGAACTCCCGCCCGGGGACGGGGAGGTCGCGGGCGGTGGTGGCGCCGGCGGCGATGACGACCGCGTCGAAGCGGTCGCGCAGCTGCTGGCCGGAGATGTCGACGCCGGCCTCGACACCGGTGCGGAACCGGGTGCCTTCCGCGCGCATCTGCTCGATGCGGCGGTTGATGTGGCGCTTCTCCATCTTGAACTCGGGGATGCCGTAGCGCAGCAGGCCGCCGATGCGGTCGGCGCGCTCGTACACGACCACGGTGTGGCCGGCCCGGGTGAGCTGCTGGGCGGCGGCGAGGCCGGCCGGGCCGGAGCCGATGACGGCGACGGTCTTGCCGGACAGGCGCTCCGGGACCTGGGCGGCGACGCCGCCGCGGTCCCAGGCCTTGTCGATGATGGTGACCTCGACGTTCTTGATGGTCACCGCGTCCTGGTTGATGCCGAGGACGCACGCCGACTCACAGGGCGCCGGGCAGAGGCGGCCGGTGAACTCCGGGAAGTTGTTGGTGGCGTGCAGGCGCTCGATGGCGCCGGCCCAGTCGTCCCGGTACGCGAGGTCGTTCCACTCGGGGATGAGGTTCCCGAGGGGGCAGCCGTTGTGGCAGAACGGGATGCCGCAGTCCATGCAGCGGCCGGCCTGCTTGGTGATGATCGGCAGGAGGCTGCGTTCGACGTAGACCTCGTTCCAGTCCCGCAGACGGACGTCGACGGGGCGGCGCTCGGCCAGCTGCTTCGGGGTGGTCAGGAAGCCCTTCGGGTCAGCCATGTGCCGCCTCCATCATCTTGCGAGTGGTCTCGGACTCGGAGAGCCCGTCGCGCTCAGCGGCATCCTTGGCGGCGAGCACAGCCTTGTAGTCGGTGGGCATGATCTTGGAGAAGCGGGAGACCCCGCCGCCCCAGTCGGCCAGGAGCTCGGCGGCCACGGTGGAGCCGGTCTCCTCGTAGTGCTGCTGCACGGTCTCGCGCAGCCATTCGCGGTCCTTGGCGTCGGGGGCCTCGATGCCGACCATGCCGCCGTTGACATTGGCCGGGCGCAGGTCGAGGACGTACGCGACGCCGCCGGACATGCCCGCGGCGAGGTTGCGCCCGGTCTCTCCGAGGACGACGACCCGGCCGCCGGTCATGTACTCGAGGCCGTGGTCGCCCACGCCCTCCACGACCAGGGTAGCGCCGGAGTTGCGGACGGCGAAGCGCTCGCCGGCCTTGCCGCGCAGGTGGATGCGGCCCGAGGTGGCGCCGTAGCCGATGGTGTTGCCGGCGATGACGTGGTTCTGGGCGTCGGCGCCGATGGCCGCGGCGTCGCGGGCCGGGCGGACGACGACGATGCCGCCGGAGAGGCCCTTGCCGACGTAGTCGTTGGCGTCGCCTTCCAGGCGCAGGGTGATGCCGGTGGGCACGAAGGCGCCGAACGACTGGCCGGCGGAGCCGGTGAAGGTCACGTCGATGGTGCCTTCGGGGAGGCCCGCGCCGCGGTACCGCTTGGTCACCTCGTGGCCGAGCATGGTGCCGACCGTGCGGTTGACGTTGCGGATCGGCAGCTGGATGCGGACGGCCTCGCCGCGCTCCAGGGCGTCCTCGGCGAGCTCGATGAGCTGGTTGTCGAGGGCCTTGTCGAGCGAGTGGTCCTGCACGGTGGTGTTGTGCAGGGCCGCGCCCTCGGGGAGCTCGGGCACGTAGAAGAGCGGCGCCAGGTCGAGGCCGGCGGCCTTCCAGTGGTCGATGGCGGCGGCCGCGTCGATGTGCTCGGCGTGGCCGACGGCCTCCTCGATGGAGCGGAAGCCCAGCTCGGCGAGGATCTCGCGGACCTCCTCGGCGATGAACTCGAAGAAGTTCACGACGAACTCCGGCTTGCCGGAGAAGCGCTCGCGGAGCACCGGGTTCTGGGTGGCGACGCCGACCGGGCAGGTGTCGAGGTGGCAGACGCGCATCATGATGCAGCCGGAGACGACGAGCGGGGCGGTCGCGAAGCCGAACTCCTCGGCGCCCAGCAGGGCGGCGATGACGACGTCGCGGCCGGTCTTCAGCTGGCCGTCGGTCTGGACGACGATGCGGTCGCGCAGGCCGTTCAGCAGCAGGGTCTGCTGGGTCTCGGCGAGGCCGAGCTCCCAGGGGCCGCCCGCGTGCTTGAGCGAGGTGAGCGGGGAGGCTCCGGTGCCGCCGTCGTGGCCGGAGACGAGCACCACGTCGGCGTGCGCCTTGGAGACGCCCGCGGCGACGGTGCCGACGCCGACCTCGGAGACCAGCTTCACGTGGATGCGGGCCTTCGGGTTGGCGTTCTTGAGGTCGTGGATCAGCTGAGCCAGGTCCTCGATGGAGTAGATGTCGTGGTGCGGCGGCGGGGAGATCAGGCCGACGCCCGGGGTGGAGTGCCGGGTGCGGGCGACCCACGGGTAGACCTTGTGGCCGGGCAGCTGGCCGCCCTCGCCGGGCTTGGCGCCCTGCGCCATCTTGATCTGGATGTCGTCCGCGTTGACCAGGTACTCGCTGGTGACGCCGAAGCGGCCGGAGGCGACCTGCTTGATCGCGGAGCGGCGCTCCGGGTCGTGCAGGCGCTCCGGGTCCTCGCCGCCCTCACCGGTGTTCGACTTGCCGCCGAGGCGGTTCATCGCGATGGCGAGGGTCTCGTGCGCCTCCATGGAGATGGAGCCGTACGACATGGCGCCGGTGGAGAAGCGCTTGACGATCGCGGAGACCGGCTCGACCTCGTCGACGGAGATCGGGGCGCGGCCCTTGCCGTCGAGCTTGAAGAGGCCGCGGAGCGTCATCAGGCGCTCGGACTGCTCGTTCACGCGGTCGGTGTACTGCTTGAAGATGTCGTAGCGCCGGTTGCGCGTGGAGTGCTGCAGGCGGAACACCGTGTCCGGGTCGAACAGGTGCGGCTCGCCCTCGCGGCGCCACTGGTACTCGCCGCCGATCTCCAGCGCGCGGTGCGCGGCGGGGATGCCGGAGGCCGGGTACGCCTTGGCGTGGCGGGCGGCCACCTCCTTGGCGATCTCGTCGAGGCCGATGCCGCCGAGCTTGGTGGTGGTGCCGGCGAAGTACGAGTCGACGAGGCCCTGGGAGAGGCCGATCGACTCGAAGACCTGGGCGCCGCGGTACGAGGCCACGGTGGAGATGCCCATCTTCGACATGACCTTGAGGACGCCCTTGCCGAGCGCCTTGATCAGGTTCTTGATGGCCTTGTCGGCCTCGACGCCCTCGATGAAGACGGCCTGCGCGACGAGGTCCTCGACGGACTCCATCGCCAGGTACGGGTTGACCGCGCCGGCGCCGTAGCCGATCAGCAGGGCGACGTGGTGCACCTCGCGGACGTCGCCGGCCTCGACGACCAGGGACACCTGGGTGCGCTGCTTGGTGCGGATCAGGTGGTGGTGGACCGCGGAGGTGAGCAGCAGCGACGGGATCGGCGCATGCTCGGCGTCCGAGTGGCGGTCGGAGAGGACGATGATGCGGGCGCCGTCGGCGATCGCGGCGTCCGTCTCGGCGGCGATCTCGGCGAGGCGGGCGGCGAGGCCCTGGCCGCCGGTCGACACCTTGTACAGGCCGGACAGCGTGACGGCCTTGAGGCCGTTCTGGTCGCCGTCGGCGTTGATGTGGATGAGCTTGGCCAGTTCGTCGTTGTCGATCACCGGGAAGGTGATGCCGACGGAGCGGCAGTGCGACGGCGCGGCGTCGAGCAGGTTGCCCTCGGGGCCGAGGTTGCTCAGCAGCGAGGTGACGAGCTCCTCGCGGATGGCGTCCAGCGGAGGGTTGGTGACCTGCGCGAAGAGCTGCACGAAGTAGTCGAACAGCAGGCGCGGCTTCTCGGAGAGCGCGGCGATCGGGCTGTCGGTGCCCATCGAGCCGAGAGCCTCGCCACCGGTCTTCGCCATCGGCGCCAGGATGACGCGCAGCTCTTCCTCGGTGTAGCCGAAGGTCTGCTGGCGGCGGGTGACGGAGGCGTGGGTGTGGGCGATGTGCTCGCGCTCGGGGAGCTGGGCGAGCTGGATCTGCCCGGCGGCGATCCACTCCTCGTAGGGGTGCTCGCCGGCGAGGGAGGACTTGATCTCCTCGTCGTCGACGATGCGGCCCTCGGCGGTGTCGACGAGGAACATCTTGCCGGGCTGCAGGCGGCCCTTGCGGGTGACCTTCTCCTGGTCGATGTCGAGCACGCCGACCTCGGAGGAGAGGACGACGAGGCCGTCCTCGGTGATCCAGTACCGGGCGGGGCGCAGGCCGTTGCGGTCGAGGACCGCGCCGATCTGGGTGCCGTCGGTGAAGGTGACGCAGGCCGGGCCGTCCCAGGGCTCCATCAGGTTGGAGTGGTACTGGTAGAACGCGCGGCGGGCGGGCTCCATGGTGGCGTGGTTCTCCCACGCCTCCGGGATCATCATCAGCACCGAGTGCGGCAGCGAGCGGCCGCCGAGGTGGAGCAGCTCCAGGACCTCGTCGAACGACGCGGAGTCGGAGTGGTCCGGGGTGCAGATCGGGAAGATCCGGTCGAGGTCGCCGGGGATGAGGTCGGTGGCGAGCTGCGACTCGCGGGCGGTCATCCAGTTGCGGTTGCCCTTGACCGTGTTGATCTCGCCGTTGTGCGCGACGAAGCGGTACGGGTGGGCGAGCGGCCAGCTCGGGAAGGTGTTGGTCGAGAACCTCGAGTGCACCAGGCCGATGGCGGAGGCGTAGAGCCGGTCCGACAGGTCGGGGAAGAAGGGCTCCAGCTGGCCGGTGGTCAGCATGCCCTTGTACACGATGGTGCGGGCGGAGAGCGACGCGAAGTACACGCCCGCCTGGCGCTCGGCGCGCTTGCGGACGACGAACGCGACACGGTCGAGCGTGATGCCGCTGCGGTCGCCGTCGGCGAGGAACACCTGACGGAAGCGCGGCATGACGGAGCGGGCGGTGGCGCCCAGCAGGTCCGGGGTGACCGGGACGTCGCGCCAGCCGAGGACGGTGAGGCCCTCTTCGGCGGCGATCGTCTCGATGGCCGCAACCGCGGTGGCGTCAGCGGCGTCCTCGTCGGGGAGGAAGGCGATGCCGACCGCGTACGAGCCGGCGGCCGGGAGGTCGAAGGAGACCTTCGAACGCAGGAAGGCGTCCGGGATCTGGGTGAGGATGCCCGCGCCGTCACCGGAGTCCGGTTCGGCGCCGGTGGCGCCTCGGTGCTCCAGGTTGCGCAGGACGGTGAGCGCCTGGTCGACGACGGTGTGGTCGGCGATGCCGGTCAGCGTGGCGACGAAGCCGACGCCGCAGGCGTCGTGCTCGTTCCGCGGGTCGTACAGGCCCTGAGCAGCAGGTCGCGCATCCGGAACGAGCGCATACGGGCGGTTGGCCTGCGCGGGCTCGTTGGCGGAGTGCATGGATGCAGACAGCATCGGCTCTCCCGTCGTCGTCATTGGCAAGTTGCGTAGTGCAATAGGGACGACGTTGGCCCTCATGCGATTTCGTGCAGGTTACATGATGCCGAACATCCCGGGAAGTGGAACACGGCGTCCACATGGCGGACGCAACCCGCAGGTCAGCGGCGGTTACCGATCAGTAGGGGCGGCCCAACGGAGTGGCGGCCCGACCGCGCGCTTCCACCAGTGTGCCCAACCTGCCGCGGGGTGAAACAGGGCCGAAACGCCCTGTCCACCTGCACCGTCCGAGGCCGCCTGCGAATCCAACCCGCACGACCGACCGCCGGAATGGATTCCGAGGGCGGGCGGCGCCCGGGCCAGGTCTAGGCCAGGCGGGCGACCGGGGCCCGTGTGTGGAACGTCACGCGGGCCGCAGCATAGCCATGCAGGGCCCTGTCGCATCGCACAAGGTAATCCTGCGGCATCGTACGAGGTCAGCCGCCCCGGCCCCGCGGCGGGACGCCCCACCGGCCGGCACCGGGCCCGCCGCGCACGGCCGAGGACGACGGACGGGCCGGGCACGACGGGCAGCAGACGGCGGGGCCGACAGCGACAGGCGGCGGGCGGCGGGGCCTGCGGGCGGCAGGCGGCGGGGCGGGGCCGGCAGGCGGCGGACGGCGAACGGCGAACGGCTCAGCCGATCCGGCCGCCGATCACCGACCCGAGCAGGTAGGTGAGCCCGGCCGCCGCGCCGCCGAGTACCAGCTGGCGCAGTCCGCTGAACCACCAGCTGCGCGCGGTGACCCGCGCGACCACGGCGCCGCACAGGAACAGGCCCGCCGTCGCGAGCAGCAGCGCCGGCCAGAGCGCGGTGGCGCCGAGCAGGTACGGCAGCACCGGCAGGAGCGCGCCCACCGCGAAGCAGGCGAAGGAGGACGCGGCGGCCACGAGCGGGGACGGGAGGTCGTCCGGGTCGACTCCGAGCTCCTCCCGGGCGTGCACGGCCAGGGTCTGCTCCGGGTCGCGCGAGAGCTGCCGGGCGACCTCGTGGGCGAGTTCGGGGTCGACGCCGCGCGCGGTGTAGAGCTGGGCGAGTTCGGCGAGCTCGCCGTGCGGGTTGCGGCGCAGCTCCAGCCGCTCGGCCTCGATCTCGGCCTCGACGAGCTCGCGCTGCGAGGCGACCGAGGTGTACTCCCCCGCCGCCATCGAGAAGGCGCCTGCCGCGAGTCCTGCGAGCCCGGTCAGGACGATCGTGCGGTGGCCGACGTCGCCGCCGACCACGCCGGTCATCAGGGCGAGGTTGGAGACCAGGCCGTCCATCGCGCCGAAGACCGCCGGTCGCAGCCAGCCGCCGTTGACGTCGCGGTGGTGCCCCTCCTCGGGGATGCGCGGCTGGGGTTCCCCGGTGGTGGTCGCGGCTGTCGCGGTCGTGGTCATGGCGGTGCGCCCTCCCCTGTCGGATGTCGCCCCGCACAGCCGGTACGGCGACTCTGCCGTGGAAACCGGGCTGCCCCCAGGGCGCTCACCTGTCGAACGTAGCCCGTTGACCTGGGACTTTCCAGCAAAGTAAGGCTGTCCGAACATGCTTGCGGCCGCCGGCCACGGAAGGTGGCGGGCGGCCGCAGGGCCGGGAACATCGCAGGTCAGACGGCCTGCCCGGGGGTCACACCATCCCGCACGGAGGACCGCTCCGTGGTCGGCGGGGTGTCCGAGGGGCGGGACGGACCGTCGGTCGGGTCATCGGCACTGCCGATACCGCCCGCCTCGGTGTCGCCGTCGGCCGCGGCCTTCGCGGTGGCGGTGCCGTCCTCTGCGCCGTCTCCCGGTGCGGCGGCATCGCTGCCGTCGGTGTCGCTGCCGTCGGCGTCCGCGGGGCGGGAGGCCGGGTCGATGGAGTCCGGTGCCTCACGGCCCGGGCGCAGCTTCGCGGAGACGACCAGGTAGACCACCGCGCCGACGAAGACCAGGATCGACGTCCAGTCGTTCAGCCGCAGGCCGAGGATGTGGTGGGCCTCGTCGATGCGCAGGTACTCGATCCAGAACCGGCCCACCGTGTACGCGGCGACGTACAGCGCGAACGCGCGGCCGTGGCCGAGGGTGAAGCGGCGGTCGGCCCAGATCACCAGCAGGGCGACGCCGACGCACCACAGCGACTCGTACAGGAAGGTCGGGTGGTAGACACCGTCGATCACGGTGCCGTCGGTCTCCACCTTGTGGATCTCCAGGCCCCAGGGCAGCGTGGTCGCCTTGCCGTAGAGCTCCTGGTTGAACCAGTTGCCCCAGCGGCCGCAGGCCTGGGCGAGGGCGATGCCCGGCGCGATCGCGTCGGCGTACGCGGGCAGCGGCACCCCTCGTCGACGGGCGCCGATCCACGCTCCGACCGCACCGAGGGCGATCGCGCCCCAGATGCCGAGGCCGCCCTCCCAGATCTTGAAGGCGGCCCAGGCGTTGCGGCCCTCGCCGAAGTAGAGCTGGTGGTCGGTGATGACGTGGTACAGGCGGCCGCCGACCAGGCCGAAGGGCACGGCCCAGACGGCGATGTCGCCGACGGTGTGCTTGGCACCGCCCCGGGCGACCCAGCGCCTGCTGCCGAGCCAGACGCCGACGACGACGCCGATGATGATGCAGAACGCGTAGGCGCGAAGCGGGACCGGTCCGAGGTGGAGGACGCCCCGCGACGGGCTCGGGATGTATGCGAGATCCATGGCAGGGTCGACGCTACCCTGTCGGGGCCGTCGGACCGGCACCGGTCCGGGTCACATCTTCCGAACGGTCGCGGGGCTGGGCCGTCAGGACGACGGCGGGGTGTTGGACTCCGCCGCGGTGCTGGACGGCGCCGGGCTCTGACCGTGCGAGCCGGGGGTGCCGAGCTGCTTGCCCGCGTTGGCCTCGTCGACCCACTTCACGAGGTTCTCCGGGGAGATCTGCTCGTCGCCCTTCGACGGGTAGATCGGCTCGCCGTTGAGCAGGAGGGTCGGGGTCGACTTGTAGCTCGACTTGTCGAAGTCCTGCTGGACGGCCGAGACCCAGTCACCGTACGTGTTGTCCTGGACGCACGTCTCGAAGGCGGGGTTGTCGAGCCCGGGCACCTTCTTGCCGAGGTCGATCAGCGTCTGCTTGTCGCCGAAGGCGTCGGAGGTCTCGTCCGGCTGGTTGCGGTAGAGCACGTCGTGGAAGTCGCGGAAGTGTCCGGCGGTCTGCGCGCAGGCCAGGGCGTTGACGCCGTACTTGGAGCCCTTGCCGCCCAGCGAACGGTCGATGAACGACACCAGGTGGTAGTCGACCCGCAGCTTGCCCGCGTCCTCCAGCTGGTCGATGGTCGGCGAGAACGTCCGCTCGAAGCTGCCGCAGGCCGGGCAGCGCGGGTCCTCGTAGACGGTCAGGACGGACGGGGCGTCGGCGGCGCCGGAGGGGATGACGAGGTTCTTGTCGCCGGTGGCTCCGGCTGGGAAGGCGACGGGCGTCTCCGGCTTGGACCGCTGGTTCTGCACGATCACGCCGGTGACGACGGCGGCGGCGATCACCGCGAGCACCACGCCGCCGACCACCAG
Organism: Kitasatospora sp. NBC_01539; assembly: GCF_045040525.1. NCBI lineage: Bacteria > Bacillati > Actinomycetota > Actinomycetes > Kitasatosporales > Streptomycetaceae > Kitasatospora > Kitasatospora sp. NBC_01539. Next base: position 6,357,662 of record NZ_CP109390.1, on the reverse strand, counting down.
CTGCTTCTTGCGCTTGCCGCGGGCCTCGTCGGCGGCCCGCTGCTGGGCCATCCGCTCGCGGGCGGTGCGCTTGCCGTCTCGGTTCTTCTCGCTCATGGGTGCTGTGTCCAAAGCCGTGTCCGGTCGTCGGGAGGGGAATGTGGGGGCAGGCGGGGGCCTCGCGGCCTAGGCCGCGAGCCAGGCGTCGGCCGAGAGCTTCGTCCGCGGCCGGGCGATCAGCCACGCGGACATCAGCAGGAAGCCGGAGTCGCGGAGGATCTCCTGGAGGTACTCGGTCTTGGAGGCGTCGACCGTGCCGCCCCCGCCGAAGCAGCCGCAGTCGATCGAGATGCCGCGGGCCCAGGCGGAGGCGATGCCGGTGATGAAGGCGAGCAGCAGCAGGGCCGAGACCGAGGCGACGATCCGGGTGCCGAGGCCGATGACGAGCAGGAGGGCCAGGGCCAGCTCCAGGAACGGCAGCCCGTACCCGATCGGCTTGACCAGCGACTCGGGGAGGATCTCGTAGGCGCGCACCGCCTGCGCCGCCTCGGCCGGGTCGGCGATCTTGGCGAGGCCGGCCCAGCCCCAGACCAGGGCGAGGCCCAGCCGGACGGCCAGCCCGAACCACTCGGCGGCCGGGCCGTCCAGCGCCCGGCGCAGCGCGCCGGGCCGCCTCGCCTCGACCGTCTGCGGACTGGCCATCGGACTCCCCCTCGGAGTGGTGCGGCTGCCGCGGGAGAGCGGCTTCCTGACGGATGAACCGTAGGGGAAGCCGTCCGGTTCCTCCACATTGACGAATTAAGCCGAAAGGGTGATGAATTGAGCGATTGAGCCCGTTCTGTTCTAAGGGATCCGGCGGTGCGGCGGGCCGCACCGGCCCGGCGGGCCCTCGCCGGGCCGCGGCCCGGCCCCGTCCGCCCGGGGCCGGAGGGCGCCCAGGTCGGCGACCGCGGCGGCGGCCTCGACGCAGGCGCGGGCGTTGCGCTCGGCCTGTTCGGCACCCCGTCTGGCCAGTGCCTGACCTGCTGCGGCCTGCACCCCGAGGGCGGCCCCGAGGGCGAGGGCGGCCGCGGAGGCACGGAGGAGTACGGCGCGGTGCGGGAACAGCACGGGCAGCCCTTTCGACCGGTCGGCCTGGGTGAACGGTGCACGAACCACGAGGCGCGGACGGCACGGTCAACCCGTCCCTCCACTCAACGCGGGTCAATCACCGTCGATGCGCCGACCGTCCACTCTCCACTCGTCCGGGTGAATCCGCCTGCGGCTGGGAACGCCGACGGCCCGTCACCTCCTCTGAGATGACGGGCCGTCGGGACGGGGGGTCAGCGCTTGCGGACACCCGCCGCGAGGTCGCCGGCGAGGTCGCGGACGGCGGCCAGCGCCGCCTGCTCGTCGCCGTCGGCGTCCAGGATCCGCTGGACGAACGCGGAGCCGACGATGACACCGTCGGCGAAGGCCGCCACCTCGGCCGCCTGGGCGGCCGTGGAGACGCCGAGGCCGACGCAGACCGGCAGGTCGGTGGTGGCCCGGGTGCGGGCGACCAGGTCCTCGGCGAGGTTGCCGACCTGGGCGCGGGTACCCGTGACGCCCATGACCGCGGCGGCGTACACGAAGCCGGAGCCGGCCGCGGTGACCTCGGCGAGGCGCGGGTTCTTGCTGCTGGGGGCGACCACGAACACGGTGTCGAGGCCGTGCTCGCCCGCCGCCTTGCGCCACTCCGCGGACTCCTCGACCGGCAGGTCGGGCAGGATGCAGCCCGCGCCGCCGGCCGCCGCGAGGTCCGCGGCGAACCGCGCGGTGCCGTAGCGGTCGACCGGGTTCCAGTAGGTCATGACCAGCACCGCGGCCTCCGGGTGCGCCGCGGCGACCTCGGCGACGGTGCGCAGCACGTCCTTGATGCGGACGCCGCCGCGCAGTGCGATGTCGTCGGCGGTCTGGATGGTGGGACCGTCCAGCACCGGGTCGGAGTGCGGGAGGCCGACCTCGACGATGTCGCAGCCGCCCTCGACGAGGGCCTTGACGGCGGCGATGCCGCCGTCGACCGACGGGAAGCCGGCGGGGAGGTAGCCGATCAGTGCGGCCCGGTCCTCGGCCCTGGCCGCGGCCAGGATGGTGCTGAGCTTCGATGCCATGGTCACTTGCCCCCGCCGGTCTCGGTGTTCTCCGCGTCGTCCTGCGCGGCCTGCTGCGCGTCGTACAGACCGAAGTACTCGGCCGCGGTGTGCATGTCCTTGTCGCCGCGGCCGGAGAGGCTGACGAGGATGGTCGCCTCCGGGCCGAGTTCGCGGCCGAGCTCCAGGGCGCCGGCCAGCGCGTGGGCGCTCTCGATGGCCGGGATGATGCCCTCGGTGCGGGAGAGGAGGCGCAGGGCCTGCATGGCGGCGTCGTCGGTGACCGGGCGGTACTCGGCGCGGCCGGTGTCCTTGAGCCACGCGTGCTCGGGGCCGACGCCGGGGTAGTCCAGGCCGGCGGAGATGGAGTGCGACTCGATGGTCTGGCCGTCCTCGTCCTGGAGGACGTAGGTGCGGGAGCCGTGCAGCACGCCGGGGTCGCCCTTGGTCAGGGTGGCGGCGTGCCTCGGGGTCTCGGCGCCCTCGCCCGCGGCCTCGCAGCCGACGAGGCGGACGCCGGAGTCGGGGATGAACTCGTGGAAGATGCCCATCGCGTTGGATCCGCCGCCGACGCAGGCGACGACCGCGTCGGGGAGGCGGCCGGTGCGCTCCAGGACCTGCTCGCGGGCCTCGACGCCGATCACGCGGTGGAAGTCGCGGACCATCATCGGGAAGGGGTGCGGGCCGGCGACGGTGCCGAAGAGGTAGTGGGTGGAGTCGACGTTGGCGACCCAGTCGCGGAACGCCTCGTTGATGGCGTCCTTGAGGGTGCGGCTGCCGGAGGTGACGGCGACGACCTCGGCGCCGAGCATGCGCATGCGGGCGACGTTGAGCGCCTGGCGCCGGGTGTCGACCTCGCCCATGTAGATGGTGCAGTCGAAGCCGAAGAGGGCGCAGGCGGTGGCGGTGGCGACGCCGTGCTGGCCGGCGCCGGTCTCGGCGATGATCCGGGTCTTGCCCATCCGGCGGGTGAGCAGGGCCTGGCCCAGCACGTTGTTGATCTTGTGCGAGCCGGTGTGGTTGAGGTCCTCGCGCTTGAGGAGGATCCGGGCGCCGCCGGCCTCCGCGGAGAAGCGGTGGACGTCGGTGAGCGGGCTCGGCCGCCCGGTGTAGTCCTTCAGCAGGCCGTCGAGCTCGGCGGTGAACGCCGGGTCGGTCTTGGCCTTCTCGTACTCCTCGGCGACCTGCTCGACGGCGGCGACGAGCGCCTCCGGGATGAAGCGGCCGCCGTAGGCGCCGAAGTAGCCGCGGGCGTCGGGCACCTGGGCACCCGGAAGGTAGTCCTTCTCGGACATGGTCGAACGTCCTCATGGGTCGATGGAAGGGCGGACGGGGCGCGGTTCAGCCGCGCGGGCCGCGCCATCGACGACCGGGGACCTGGCCGGGCTCGCAGCCGATCACGTAGCGCACCCGCCGCCCCAGCACCCGGCGTGCGGGCGCGCGGCAGCCGCGGGGGCGGCAGCCGGGGGCGAGGCGGGAGGCGAGTGACATGGCGGTGGGTCAGCCCTTGTGCCGGATGGCGGGGTGCACGCCGGCGGCGACCAGGTCGGCCACGGCCGCCTTCGGGTCGCGACCGGTCACCAGCGACTCGCCGACGAGGACGGCGTCGGCGCCGAGGTTGGCGTACTGGATGACGTCGAGGGGACCGCGCACACCGGACTCGGCGACCTTGACGATCCCGGCGGGGATCGCGTCGACGACGTTGCCGAAGGTGTTGCGGTCGACCTCCAGCGTCCTGAGGTTGCGCGCGTTGACGCCGATGATCTTCGCGCCGGCGTCGACCGCGCGGGCGATCTCCTCCTCGTCGTGCACCTCGACGAGCGGGGTCAGGCCGATCGACCCGGCCCGCTCGATCAGCGAGACCAGGGCCTCCTGTTCGAGGGCGGCGACGATCAGCAGGGCGAGGTCGGCGCCGTGGGCGCGGGCCTCCCACAGCTGGTAGGCGGTGACGATGAAGTCCTTGCGGAGCACCGGGGTGTCGACCGCGGCGCGCACGGCGTCGAGGTCGGCGAGCGAGCCGCCGAAGCGGCGCTGCTCGGTGAGCACGCTGATCGCGGCGGCGCCGCCGGCGGCGTAGTCCTGCGCGAGCGCGGCCGGGTCGGCGATCGCCGCCAGGGCGCCCTTCGAGGGGCTGGAGCGCTTGACCTCGCAGATCACCCGGACGCCGTCGCCGCGCAGGGCGGCCACGCCGTCCTTGGCCGCGGGCGCCTTGGCGGCGAGCTCCTTGAGCTCGTCCAGGGAGACCTGGGCCTGTCGCTCGGCGAGGTCCTCACGGACCCCGTCGATGATCTCGTCGAGCACACTCACGAGAGCGCCCCCATCGTTTGCTGGCAAGGAGCCGGGTGGGCATGGCCTGCCCGGCCTGGTGCGGTCAGCCGTCGGAGGTGTGTCGCACGGACCTTGCGGATCCTCGGTGCGCACGCCTGCCCCGTCGGCCCTTCGATGGTATCCGGCACCCGGCGCGCGCGGCGCATCCGCCCGGCGCGCGTCTCGCGGAGCGGACCGGGCCGCCGGGCCGCCCGGGCCCCCGCGGCGGGCGGACGGCGCCCCGCGGGGCGTCCGCGAGGGCCGCGGAGGGCGGAGCGGCAGCGGTCGGAGCAGCAGCGGGCCGAGCGGCAGCGGTCGGAGCGGCCGCGGTCAGAGCGGCAGCGGGCCGAGCCCGGCGCCGGCCGGGAGGTTGCGCAGCACCGTGAAGACCGCGAGGACGACGGCCGCCACGACGGTCTGCCGCAGGGTGATCGTGAACCGCGGCGGTGCGCCCCCGGTGAGGGCCGCCCACGCCCAGCGCAGCCAGAGGACGGCCGCCGCCACCGCGAGCACCATGACCAGCAGGTTGTCGTGGCCGGCGGCGTTGAGGTCGCCGTGGGTGAGGGCGTGCACGCAGCGCAGGCCGCCGCAGCCCGGGCACCACCAGCCGGTGGCCTGCAGCACCGGGCACACCGGGTAGTGGCCCGGCGCGTTGGGGTCGACCTGGGCGACGTACGCGGTCGGCAGGGCGACGGCCACCAGCGCGGCGAGCGGGCGGGTGAGCCGGCGGCCGAGCGGGGCGGGGGCGGCGGGAGCGTTCACCCCGCCGATTGTCCTCCGTCGGCGGGCGGCCGTCCGGGAACGCGAACGGCGGGCGTGGCGCGCCCGCCGTCCGGTGCCTCCGACCCGCAGGTGTCGCGGCCGGGTCAGGCCGCGGCGACCGGCGTGCGCTCCTCGGCGGCCACGGCCGGGGCCGCCGGGGCGAAGTTGGTGCTGGGCTGACGGCCCATGCCGGCCATGGACATCGCCTTGCCGACCACGCCCGCGACCACGACGATCGCCAGGCCCGCCCAGACGAGCAGGACGTTGGGGATGATCATGGCGACGCCGCTGACCGTGAAACCGATGAAAGCGATGGTCACGCCGGTCCAGGCGGCGGGAGTGTGGCCGTGCGCTGCTGCCGACATCTGATGGTGCTCCTTGTTATCCGGATCCCGGCCGACGGCCCGTGGGGCGCGGCTGGTTGACCCGTCCATTGTGCCGGGCCCTCACACCCATCCCCAAGGCGGCCCCGGGCTCAACGGGTGGGATCTTCGCCACGGTCGAGGGCCTTCCACAGCTCCGCGGCGCTGTCGACGGGACGGGCGGCCCGGGGCGCGGGCGCCGTCCTGCGCGCGGGCGCCTCGTAGCGGGCGCCCATCGCGGGCCAGTCCCGGCCCGCCCGGACGGTCACGGCGCCCGCCAGTGCCAGCAGGACGCCGCCCGCCGCGGCCACCCAGGGCCAGAGCGTGTGCGTGACGTGCTCGGCGTGCGCGCCGGCGAGCGCGAGCCGGCCCGCGGCCTCGGTGTCCAGCCCCGCGGTGTCGGTGGCCCCGGTGACGGCCGCGGCGACCACGCCGAGCCCGGCCAGCAGCATGAGCACCCCGACCGCGGCCCGGGTCCGGCCGCGGACGGCGAACACCGCCACGGAGGCGGCCATCCCGGCCAGCGCGAGCCCGCCGGGCAGGCCGGTCAGCCGGGAGCCGGTGGCGCTCACGTCGAGGCGGCCGCCGGCGGTGCCGGTGACGACCCCCTCGGCCCAGGTCCGGCCGGTCGCCGTCAGGACGAGCACGGCGCCGAGCACGGTCAGCAGCAGCATGAGGGCGAGGGAACGGCGGCCGGGGCGGGGTGCGGGTGAACTCACCCGTCCACTATCCACGACGGCGGGCGCGGGTCGGTCGGGCGGGGTCCGCCGGGAGGCCCGCGGTGTCGATGACCAGGGTGCGGCCGGCGAGCTGCAGGTGGAGGTCCTCGCCGAACGGCACCTTCTCCGCGAGGTGGTACGCGCCGGGGCGCTGCGGGTCGGTGTGCACGGTGCAGACGGCGCCGGCCGGGTCGACCGCCACGTACACCGGGACGCCGGAGGCCGCGTACAGGCGCAGCAGGCGGGCGAGGTCGGGGCCGGGGGCCGGGCGGGGCAGGACGTCGAGGACGGCCTCCAGGTCGGTGGCGGCCCAGCGTCCGTCGCCGCCGGGGGCGGCCCCGGGGGCGGTGACCGCGAGGTCCGGGGCGTAGCCGGGCGGCGCGCCGGGGAGGTCCACCGCGGGGTCGCGGAGGACCTCTCCCTGCCCGCCGAGCTGGGCGGTGATCTGCGGCTCCGTGCCGCCGAGCACCTGCCGCCGCCGGCCGCCGGCCGTCATGCGGGCCTCGTGGTGCGTGTCGCCGTCATCCGAGCGTCTCCCGGTCCGGCCTCGCCTGGTCCGGCCGTCACCCCGGCCGGGCCGTCCCCCGGCGTTCCGGGTGACCGGCGCCCCGGGCGGCCGATGTCCTCACGATACCGGCGATGCCGGCGGGCGCAGGGTGTTGGCGGTGGCGACGGCGCGGAGCACCGCGGCGGCCTTGTTGCGGCACTCGGTGTCCTCGCCGTGCGGGTCGGAGTCGGCCACCACGCCGGCGCCGGCCTGGACGTACGCGGTGCCGTCGCGGAGCAGCGCGGTGCGGATCGCGATGGCGGTGTCGGAGTCGCCGGCGAAGTCGAGGTAGCCGACGCAGCCGCCGTAGAGGCCGCGGCGGGTGGGTTCGAGCTCCTCGATGATCTGCATGGCGCGCGGCTTGGGGGCGCCGGAGAGCGTGCCGGCGGGGAAGCAGGCGGTGAGCACGTCGAAGGCGGTGCGGCCCTCCGCGACCCTGCCGGTGACGGTGGAGACGATGTGCATGACGTGGCTGTACCGCTCGATCGCCATGAAGTCGACGACCTCGACGGTGCCCGGGGTGCAGACCCGGCCGAGGTCGTTGCGGCCGAGGTCGACGAGCATGAGGTGCTCGGCGCGCTCCTTGGGGTCGGCGAGGAGTTCGGCGGCGAGGTCGGCGTCCTCGTGCGGGGTGGCGCCGCGGTGCCGGGTGCCGGCGATGGGGTGCAGCATCGCCTCGCCGTCGCTGACCTTGACGAGCGCCTCGGGGCTGGAGCCGACGACGTCGAAGCCGCCCTCGGCGCCGCCGCCCGGCCCGGGGAAGCGGAAGAGGTACATGTAGGGGCTGGGGTTGGTGGTGCGCAGCATCCGGTAGACGTCGAGGGCGGAGGCGGGGCAGGGCACCTCGAAGCGCTGGGAGGGCACCACCTGGAACGCCTCGCCGGCCCGGATGCGCTCCTTGACCGTCTCGACGGCGGCCCGGTAGGGCGCTCCGCCGAACGGCGAGTGCGCCTCCGAGGTGGTCGGGGTGAAGGTGGCGAGGCCCGGGTCGACCGGCTTCAGGAGGTCGGCCTCCATGGCGTCGAGGCGGGCGACGGCGTCCGCGTAGGCCTCGTCGACGCCGCTGTCCAGGTCGTTGTGGTTGACGGCGTTGGCGATCAGCAGCACGGTGCCGTCCGCGTGGTCGAGGACGGCGAGGTCGGTGGCGAGGAGGAGGGTGAGCTCGGGGAGCTTCAGGTCGTCCGGGGTGAGGTCGGGGAGCTTCTCCAGCCGCCGGACGACGTCGTAGCCGAGGTAGCCGACCAGGCCGCCGGTGAGCGGCGGGAGGCCGTCGTCGGTGCGGCGGGGGGTGTGGAGGGTGGCGAGGGTGGCGCGCACGGCCTCCAGCGGGTCGCCGCCCTGCGGGATGCCGACGGGCGGGGTGCCGTGCCAGCGGGCGGTGCCGTCCGGGTCGGTGGTGAGGGTGGCGGCGCTGTGCACGCCGACGAAGGAGTAGCGCGACCAGTTGCGGCCCTGTTCGGCGGATTCCAGCAGGAAGGTGCCGGGGCGTTCGCCGGCGAGACTGCGGTACAGCCCGATCGGGGTGAGGCCGTCCGCGAGGAGCCGGCGGGTGACGGGGATGACCCGGGTGTCTGCGGCGAGTCGGCGGAAGGCCTCAAGGTCCATGGGGGCGGGCACCGTTCGGGGAAGGGGCGGGCTGGTTCGGGGAGAAGACTAGCGAGCGACGGGGAGGACGTCGGCGTCGAAGCAGGTCCGGGCGCCGGTGTGGCAGGCGGCCCCGGTCTGGTCGACCTTGACGAGCAGGGTGTCGGCGTCGCAGTCGAGGGCGACGGACTTCACGAGCTGCACGTGGCCGGAGGTGTCGCCCTTGACCCAGTACTCGTTGCGGCTGCGGCTCCAGTAGGTGCAGCGGCCGGTGGTGAGGGTGCGGTGCAGGGCCTCGTCGTCCATCCAACCGAGCATCAGCACCTCGCCGGTGTCGTACTGCTGGGCGATGGCGGGGAGCAGGCCGTCGGCGGAACGCTTGAGGCGGGCCGCGACGGCCGGGTCGAGGGCGGTGGTGCCGGGCGCGGCGGGTGTGGAGGACATGGGGACATTCTCGCAGGTCCGTTCCGCCGGGTTGATCAGCGCGGGGCGGGGCTCTCGCAGCCGTCCGGCCAGACGGTGCGGACGTCGAGGCCGGCGGCGCGGGCGGCGGCGACGGTCCGGGCGGGTTCGCTGCCGGGGCTGCCGTCCCAGACGGCGACCAGTGCGTCGACCGTGCCCACGAGGGTGCGGCCGGCGGTGCCGGCGGGCAGCCGGTGGACGGCGGTGGCCGCGGCGAGGAGCGCCGCGGGGGCGGCGGTGTCGTCGGCCGGGAGGAGGGCCTCGATCCGGCCGCCGTGGTCGAGCACGGCCCGGGCGAACCACCGCTCCGGGCCGGGCCGGAGCCGGCCGACGCCGACGAGGTCGTGGGCCCCGTGGGCGGTGACGAGCCGCCGGAGTTCGCCGCGGACGAGCATGTCGGTGAGGTCCGAGAGTGCCGGGTGTCCGGTGATGCCGACGCGCAGGGGAGTTTCGACCCCTTGTCCGGGTCGTGCCGCGCCCAGCGTATCGGGCCCGGCGGGCGGCCCGGCGGGGCATGCTGGGACGGGAGCGCCCGACGGGTGCGCAGGGAGAGCGAGGACAGCCGTGATCGTGGCCTTCTCCGTCACGCCGCTGGGCGTGGGCGAGGACGTGGGCGAAGCCGTGGCGGCGGCGGTTCGGGTGGTGCGCGCCAGCGGGCTGCCGAACCGGACGGACGCCATGTTCACCTCGGTCGAGGGTGAGTGGGACGAGGTGATGCCGGTGGTGCGGGCGGCGATCGAGGCGGTGAAGGCGTACGCGAACCGGGTCAGCACCGTCATCAAGATCGACGACCGGGCGGGGGTGACGGACGGCCTGACGGCGAAGGTGGCGACCGTCGAGCGCCACCTGGGCGGCGGGCAGTAGCCCCGATCCGCTGACGGCGCCCACCGCCGGGGGCCAGAATGGGGCGGACAGGACCTGGGAGGGCTCGGGGTGGAGCAGGTGCGGAGGCGGCGGGCGGTCGTGGCGGCCGCCGTGGCGGCGGTGCTGGTGGCCGTGGCCGCGGTGTGGCTGTGGCCGGACGGCGGCCACCGCTCGGCGCAGCCGCCGCCGGTGGCGGTCAGTGCCTCGCCGAGCCCGTCGCCCAGTCCGTCGCCGACGCTGCCGTACCCGTTCTTCCCGCCGGGCACGTGCCTGGACCACCCGCAGCTCAGCAAGGTGATCACGACGGTCGAGGCGCGCCCCTGCGAGCAGTCGCACGACGGCGAGGCGATCGCGAACGTCCGGCTGCCGGAGGGGCTGACGAGCGATGCGGGGATCGGCCGGGCGCTGCGGGAGCTCTGCAAGGCCCCGCTCGCGGAGTGGGACGGCCGGCAGGGCGGCGGCGGCCCGTACTACGGTTTCCCGTTCGGTCCGTCCCTGGCGTTCTACGGGCAGGGGATGCGGGACGCGACGTGCGCGATGACGGTCAGCTCCCGGCAGGAGGGCCGGAAGCTGACGGGCCGTCTGCGCTGACCCGTGGGCGGGCGCGGCCGGGCGTCACATCCGGACGAGTCCGAGCTGCCGCATCATGCTCATGCTGTCCCAGTGCCACCAGCCTTCGCAGATCATGCCGTCCTCGATGCGGAAGATCGTGGTGCCGGTCATCTCGACGCGCTTGTGGGTGGCCGGCAGGCCCATGAACTCGCCCTTGTGGAGGCCGCTGAAGGTCCAGCGGGTGGCGACCTGGTCGCCGTCGGCGAGCTGGCTCTCGACGGTCATGCCGAGGTCGAAGGCGTCGAGCCATCCGGTGCACTTCTCCCGCATGGCGTCGCGGCCCACGACGTCGGTCTCGTCGGCGATGTCGTGGTCGTGGTAGCCCTCGGCCATCAGCTGGTCGAGCACGGAGAGGTCGCCGGCCGACAGGCCGTCCATGAAGCGGCGCACGGTCTGCTTGTTGAGCTGTTCGTCGCGGACGATGTCGAGGTCGGTGAAGGTCGGCGGCTCGTCGCAGAGCGCCACCATCTCGCGGAAGATCCGGTCGGTCTCGGGGAGTTTCGAGTTGCGCATCGCCTCCTCGTAGGAGGGGAACTCGACGATCTCGACGACGTGCCGGCCGTCGGCGCGGTCGGCGCCCACCATGGAGTGGGTGGCCGTCCTGCGGCCCCTGGTCTGCTCGACCCAGCTGTCCATCAGCCGGTTCAGGTCGTCGACCTTGTCGGTCCTGCACTCGATGAGCTGGACGAACGTCATGCTGCACCTCCGGGTGGCATCGCCCCCTGGCCCATGATCGTCCGCCGGCCGTCGTACCCCTCGGCTTCTTACGATCCTCCCGGTGCCCGCGACGGGCAAGGCGCGGGCGGGCGGGCCGGGCGTCGCACCCCGCGAGGCGTGTCAAGGAATCCTTGACAATTTCGATCATGTCAAGGTTTCCTTGACACATGGCGACCACGACACACCCGGCCCCGCGCCGGGACACCCCGCCCCCCGCCACCACCGACGCCCGCGAAGCCCTGCGGCCGCACGCCCCCGGAGGCCCCCGCCGTGGCCACTGAACCCCTGCTCGCCCCCGAGGAGGTCACCCGGATCCGCGAAGGCGTCGCCGCGGCCGTCCTCGGAGCGCCCGAGGGCCTGGCCGACGCCCTCGAACACGACCCGGCAGGCTACCTGCGCCTGGTCGACGCCACCCGGGTCGGCGCCGAGGAGACCGGCCGGCTGCTCCGCGAGGCGGTCCAGGGCGCCCGGGCCGCCGGCCACAGCTGGGACACGGTGGGCCGCATCCTGGGGGTGAGCCGCCAGGCCGCCCAGCAGCGGTTCGCCGGCAAGTCGCCGGACCCCGCGCCGTCCGGCACCGGGAGCGGCGGCCCCGAGCGCCGCACCCTGACCCCGCTCTCCGCCTTCGACGAGATGGCCGCCCTCGCCGAGGCCGGTCGCGACGGCTGGCACCTCGTCGGCTACGGCTCGTTCTTCCACGAGGTGGAGGCCTCCGACCACCCCTGGGAGCACTGCCGGGTCACCCTGGCGTCCGGCGGCCGGCACCGCCGCCTGGAGGCCGAGGGCTGGATCCAGGTCGGCACCGGCTGGTTCCCCTGGCGCTACTACAAGCGCCCGCTGCGCCCCGCCGGGAACGCCTGAGCGGCAACTCCCCCTGCCCGCACCGGCGCAGGACCGGCGGGCCGCTGACTAGGGTGGTGCGCATGGCGACCTATGCGCGGGCAGAGCGTGAACGGCTGGCGGACCTGCTGGTGGCGGCCGGGCCGGAGGCCCCGACCCTGTGCGCGGGGTGGACGACCCGCGACCTGGCGGCCCACCTGCTGCTGCGGGAGCGCCGGCCGGACGCGGCGGTCGGCATCCAGCTGGGCCCGCTCGCCGGCTGGACGGCCCGGGTGCAGCGCGGGTACGCGCGGCGGCCGTACGAGGAGCTGGTGCGGATGTTCCGGACGGGGCCCCCGCGGTTCTCGCCGTTCGCCCTGCCGGGGGCGGACGAGGCGGCCAACCTCGTCGAGTACTTCGTGCACGCCGAGGACGTCCGCCGGGCCGGCCCGGACCGGACGCCGGAACAGGTGGCGGCGCCGCTCGCCGACGCCCTGTGGCGCCGGCTGCCGACGGCGGCCCGGCTGGAGGCGGGCCGCCGCTCCCCCGTGCCGCTCGTGCTGGAGCGGCCGGACGGGCGGAGCGCCGCGGTGACCCGCCGCAGCGGGCCGGCCGTGCACGTCACCGGCGAGCCGGGCGAGCTGGTGCTGTTCGCCCTCGGCCGGGGGGCGCGGGCCGCCGTGACGGTGGTGGGTCCGGAGGCGGCCGTCGCCGCCCTGCGCGCCACCGTCCCGCTGCCTCCACCGCGCTGACCTGCGCGGATGCCGGGTGCGCGGCGCGGCGCGCACGACGGCCGGTGGCACCGCGCGCGCGATTGTCGGTGACGCCGGTCACACTGGCTGGTGGCCGTGGGTCGAGGTCTCCGCGTCCGGCGGAGCCGCCCGGCCACCGACCGCCGAAGGGCACCCTCATGCTCACCACGGACTTCCGGACCGGCTCCCCCTGCTGGCTCGACCTCGGCAGCCCCGACATCCCCGCGACCGCCGCGTTCTACGGCACGGTCCTCGGCTGGACGTTCCACCCGATGGAGGGCGCGGGCGGGTACGGCTTCTTCCACCAGGACGGCCGCAGGGTCGGCGCCGTCGGGCAGCAGACCGAGGAGGGCTCCTCCCCGGCCTGGATGATCTACTTCTCGACCCCGGACGTCGACGCCGCCGTCAAGACGGCCGAGCAGCACGGCGGCACCGTGCGGGTCGAGCCGGGCGACGTGATGGCGGAGGGCAGGATGGCGCAGCTGTCCGACCCGGCCGGAGTGCAGTTCGCGCTGTGGCAGCCCGGCAACACGGCGGGCGTGGACGCCGTCAACGACCCGAACACGCTCTGTTGGGCGGAGCTGCACACCCCCGAGCCGGCCGCCGCGACGGCGTTCTACCAGGCGCTGTTCGGCTGGCGCACGGAGGACGTCGAGATGCCCGGCATGACGTACACCGTGGTCTCCACCGCCGAGGGCGGCGACCGGCAGCAGACGTCGCTGGGCGGCATCGCCCCGCTGCAGAGCGAGGACGAGCCGCTGCGCTGGGTGCCGTACTTCGAGGTCGCGGACGTGGACGCGGTGCTCGGCCGGGTGGAGCACAGCGGCGGGGCCGTCGTCATGCCGGGCATGGACGTGCCGGGTGTCGGCCGGATGGGCTGGGCGACGGACCCGCACGGCGCGGTGTTCGCCGTGATCCGCAGCGAGACGGCGTCCTGAACGGCTCCGCGGGTCCCGCCGGGCGGCGGGACCCGCGGGCGGGTCAGCGGACGGGGTGTCCGGTCTCCCGGAGGGCGTCCTTGACCTGGCCGATGGTCAGGTCGCCGAAGTGGAAGACCGAGGCGGCGAGCACCGCGTCGGCGCCGGCGTCGACGGCCGGGGCGAAGTCGGCGAGCTTGCCGGCCCCGCCGGAGGCGATCACCGGGATCGAGACGTTCTTGCGCACGGCCCGGATCATCTCCAGGTCGTAGCCGTCCTTGGTGCCGTCGGCGTCCATCGAGTTGAGCAGGATCTCGCCGGCGCCGAGTTCGGCGGCGCGCACGGCCCACTCGACGGCGTCCAGGCCGGTGCCGCGCCGGCCGCCGTGCGTGGTCACCTCGAAGCCGGACGCGGTCTCGGTGCCCTCCGGCGCGCGGCGGGCGTCCACGGACAGCACCAGGACCTGCCGGCCGAAGCGGGCGGCGATCTCGCGGATCAGCTCCGGGCGGGCGATGGCGGCGGTGTTGACGCCGACCTTGTCCGCGCCGGCCCGCAGCAGCTGGTCGACGTCCCCGACGGCCCGCACGCCGCCGCCGACGGTGAGCGGGATGAAGACCTGCTCGGCGGTGCGGCGCACCACGTCGTACGTGGTCTGCCGGTCGCCGGAGGAGGCCGTGATGTCGAGGAACGTCAACTCGTCGGCGCCCTGGGCGTCGTAGGCCTTGGCGAGCTCGACCGGGTCGCCGGCGTCGCGCAGGTTCTGGAAGTTGACGCCCTTGACGACCCGTCCGGCGTCGACGTCCAGACAGGGGATGACACGTACTGCGAGGGTCACGGCTTGCCTTCCAGGGAGGTTGCGAGCCCGGTGCGGTGGGCCTCCAGCTCGACCTCGACCATCATGCGGGAGTCGATCAGGCCCTCCACCACGACCACGGTCAGCACCGGGCGGATCGTGTCGAAGAGTTTCTTGTGGGCGCGGCCGACCTCGTCGCTGTCCCGGACGTGCGTGAGGTAGATCCGGGTGCGGACCACGTCGGCCGCGGAAAGCCCGTACGGCTCCAGGGCCTTGAGTGCCACGGCGAACGCGGTGAGGGTCTGGGCGTACGGGTCGCCCTCGTCCTGCACCATGCCGTCGTGGAAGGCGGTGGTGCCGGCCACGAGGACGAAGTCCCCGGCCGCGACGGCCCGGGAGAATCCGAACTCCTCCTCCCAGGGGGAGAAGCCGGACACTCGCAGCGGACGTGACGCAGCCGGGGTCTCGGTCATCGGGACACAGCCTCCAGGGCCTCTTCGAGGGTGAACTTCTGCTCGTAGAGGGCCTTGCCCACAATCGAGCCCTCGACACCCTCGGGCACGAGGGTGGCGATGGCCCGCAGGTCGTCCAGCGAGGAGACGCCGCCGGAGGCGACGACCGGCTTGTCGGTCGCGGCGCAGACGTTGCGCAGCAGCTCCAGGTTGGGGCCGGTGAGGGTGCCGTCGCGGTTGACGTCGGTGACGACGTAGCGGGCGCAGCCCTCGGAGTCGAGGCGGGCGAGCACCTCGTACAGGTCGCCGCCGTCGCGGGTCCAGCCGCGGCCGCGCAGGGTGGTGCCGACGACGTCGAGGCCGACGGCGATCTTGTCGCCGTGCTCGGCGATGACCTTGGCGACCCAGTCGGGGGTCTCCAGGGCGGCGGTGCCGAGGTTGACGCGGGTGCAGCCGGTGGCGAGGGCCGCGGCGAGGGTCGCGTCGTCACGGATGCCGCCGGACAGCTCGACCTTGATGTCGAGGCGGCCGGTGACCTCGGCGAGCAGCTCACGGTTGGAGCCGGTGCCGAAGGCGGCGTCGAGGTCGACGAGGTGCAGCCACTCGGCGCCGGCGTTCTGCCAGGCGAGGGCGGCGGCGAGGGGCTCGCCGAAGGAGGTCTCGGTGCCGGAGGCGCCCTTGACCAGGCGGACGGCCTGGCCGTCGCGGACGTCGACGGCGGGGAGGAGTTCGAGGCGGCTCACGTACGGCTCTCCAGGCTCAAGAGGGGCTTCGGCGGGTGGCGACCCGGTCAGAGGGTCCCGACCCAGTTGGTCAGCAGGGCGGCGCCGGCGTCGCCGGACTTCTCGGGGTGGAACTGCGTGGCCCAGAGCGGCCCGTTCTCCACGGCGGCGACGAAGGGCCGGCCGTGGGTCGCCCAGGTGACGACCGGGGCGTGCAGGCGCTCGCTGTGGACCTCCAGCTCCCAGCGGCTGACGCCGTAGGAGTGGACGAAGTAGTAGCGGGCGTCGGCGTCGAGTCCGGCGAAGAGCCGGCTGCCCTCGGGGGCGTCGACGGTGTTCCAGCCCATGTGCGGGACGATCGGGGCGTCCAGCGGCTCGACGGTGCCGGGCCACTCGTCGCAGCCGGCGGTCTCCACGCCGTGCTCGACCCCGCGTTCGAAGAGGATCTGCATGCCGACGCAGATGCCGAGCACCGGGCGGCCGCCGGCGAGGCGGCGGCCGATGATCTGCTCGCCGCGGACGGCCTTCAGGCCGCGCATGCAGGCCTCGAAGGCGCCGACGCCGGGCACGAGCAGGCCGTCCGCGTCGAGGGCGGCCTGGAAGTCGGAGGTCACGGTGACGGTGGCCCCGGTGCGTTCGACGGCGCGCTGCGCGGAGCGGAGGTTGCCGGACCCGTAGTCGAGGACGACGACGTTCTTGCCCATCGGTTCTGTCTCTCCTGCGGGGCTAGAGGCGCATGGCGCCGGCGCCGAGGCACAGGGCGGCGCCGATGGCGAGGACGGCGATGACGCCCTTGGGCAGTTTCTGCTTCCAGAACGAGATGACGCCGCCGGTGAGGAACAGGCCGACGAAGATCAGCGCGAGGGCGCCCTTGCTCACAGTGCACCCTTGGTCGAGGGGAGGATTCCGGCCGCGCGCGGGTCGCGCTCGGAGGCGTAGCGCAGCGCCCGGGCGAGCGCCTTGAACTGGCACTCGACGATGTGGTGGGCGTTGCGGCCGTAGGGCACGTGGACGTGCAGGGCGATCTGGGCCTGGGCCACGAAGGACTCCAGGATGTGCCGGGTCATCGTGGTGTCGTAGGAGCCGATCATCGGCGCCATCGACTCCGGCTCGGTGTGCACCAGGTAGGGCCGGCCGGAGAGGTCGACGGTGACCTGGGCGAGCGACTCGTCCAGCGGCACGGTGCAGTTGCCGAAGCGGTAGATGCCGACCTTGTCGCCGAGCGCCTGCTTGAAGGCGGCGCCGAGGGCGAGGGCGGTGTCCTCGATGGTGTGGTGGGTGTCGATGTGCAGGTCGCCCTCGGTCTTGACCGTGAGGTCGAAGAGGCCGTGGCGGCCGAGCTGGTCGAGCATGTGGTCGTAGAACCCGACGCCCGTCGAGATCTCGGTCTTTCCGGTGCCGTCGAGGTCGATCTCGACGAGGACCGAGGTCTCCTTGGTGGTGCGTTCGACGCGGCCGATACGGGACATGCGGGGTTACAGCTCCTTGATCACTAGGCGGACGGCGTCCAGGAAGGCGTCGTTCTCGGCGGGGGTGCCCGCGGTGACGCGCAGCCATCCGGGCACGCCGTTGTCGCGGACGAGCACACCCCGGTCGAGGATCGCCTGCCAGACCGCGTGGGTGTCGGCGAAGCGGCCGAACTGGATGAAGTTGGCGTCGGAGTCGGTGACCTCCACGCCGAGGCCGCGCAGCGCGTCGACGACGCGGTCGCGTTCGGCCTTGAGCTGCTCGACGTAGCCGAGCAGGGTGTCGGTGTGCTCCAGGCAGGCCAGCGCCGTCGCCTGGGTGACGGCCGACAGGTGGTAGGGCAGGCGCACCAGCTGTACGGCGTCGACCACGGCCGGGTCGGCGGCCAGGTAGCCGAGCCGCAGGCCGGCGGCGCCGAACGCCTTCGACATGGTGCGGGAGACCACCAGGTGCGGGCGGCCCTCGACGAGCGGCAGCAGCGAGGCGCGGTGCGAGAACTCGACGTACGCCTCGTCGACGACGACGATGCTGGGCCGGGCGGCCTGCGCGGCCTCGTACAGGGCGAGGACGGTGTCGGCGGCGACGGCGGTGCCGGTCGGGTTGTTCGGCGAGCAGACGAAGACGACGTGCGGCCGGTGCTCGGCGATCGCGGCGACGGCGGCGTCGACGTCGATCGTGAAGTCGTCGTTGCGCGGGCCGGAGATCCAGCCGGTGCCGGTGCCGCGGGAGATCAGCGCGTGCATCGAGTACGAGGGCTCGAAGCCGAGCGCGGTGCGGCCGGGCCCGCCGAAGGTCTGCAGCAGCTGCTGCAGGACCTCGTTGGAGCCGTTGGCCGCCCAGACCTGCGGCCGGGTGACCGGGTGGCCGGTGGTGCGGGTGAGGTAGGCGGCGAGGCCCTCGCGCAGCTCGACGGCGTCCCGGTCGGGGTAGCGGTTGAGGTGGCGGGCGGCCTCGGCGACCCGCTCGGCGATCCGGGCGACGAGCGCCTCGGGCAGCGGGTACGGGTTCTCGTTGGTGTTCAGCTGGACGGGCACGTCGAGCTGCGGCGCACCGTACGGGGACTGTCCGCGCAGTTCGTCGCGGACGGGGAGGTCGTCGATGTTCATGCGCCCGGCACCGTCCAGTCGAAGCGGGCGCGGATCGCGTCGCCGTGGCCGGGCAGGTCCTCGGCGTTCGCCAGGTTGACGACGTGTGCGGCGACGTCGGCCAGCGCCTCGCGGGTGTAGTCCACGACGTGGATGCCGCGCAGGAACGACTGCACGGACAGGCCCGAGGAGTGGCAGGCGCAGCCGCCGGTCGGCAGCACGTGGTTGGAGCCCGCCGCGTAGTCGCCGAGCGAGACCGGCGCGTACGGGCCGATGAAGATCGCGCCCGCGTTGCGGACCCGGGCGGCGACCGCCCGGGGGTCGCGGGTCTGGATCTCCAGGTGCTCGGCGGCGTACGCGTTGACCACCGCCAGGCCCTGCTCGACGTCGTCGACCAGCACGATGCCGGACTGCCGGCCGGCGAGCGCCTCGGTGACGCGCTCGCGGTGCCTGGTGTTCGCGACCTGGGCCTTCAGCTCCGTCTCGACCGCGTCGGCGAGCGCGAGGGAGTAGGTGACCAGCACGGAGGCGGCCATCGGGTCGTGCTCGGCCTGGCTGATCAGGTCGGCGGCGACGTCGCGCGGCGACGCGGAGTCGTCCGCGAGGATCGCGATCTCGGTGGGGCCCGCCTCGGCGTCGATGCCGATCCGGCCCTTCAGGAGGCGCTTGGCGGCGGCGACGTAGATGTTGCCGGGGCCGGTGACCAGGTTGACCGGGCGGCACTCCTCGGTGCCGTACGCGAACATCGCGACCGCCTGGGCGCCGCCGACCGCGTACACCTCGGTGACGCCGAGCAGCGCGCACGCCGCGAGGATCGTCGGGTGGACGGAGCCGCCGGAGTCCTTCTGCGGCGGCGAGGAGACGGCGATGCCGGGCACCCCCGCCTCCTGCGCGGGCACGACGTTCATCACGACGGAGGACGGGTAGACCGCGAGGCCGCCCGGCACGTACAGGCCGACCCGGTCGACCGGCACCCAGCGCTCGGAGACCGTGCCGCCCGGCACCACCTCGGTGGTGTGGTCGGTGCGGCGCTGCTCGCGGTGGACGAGGCGGGCGCGGCGGATCGACTCCTCCAGCGCGGCGCGCACCTTCGGGTCGAGGGTTTCCAGGGCGGCGGTGATCCGCTCCTCGGGCACCCGGGTCGACTCCAGCGTCACGCCGTCGAAGCGGGCGGTGATCTCGACGAGCGCCGCGACCCCGCGATGGCGGACGTCCTCGCAGATCGGCCGCACCTTCTCCAGGGCGGCCTCGACGTCGAACTCGGCTCGGGGCAGCAGATCGCGCGGGTCCGAGAGGGAGCCGCGCAGGTCGATTCGAGAGATCACAGGGACCAGTGTAAGGAGTGGCCGAAACCGGGGGCCCCGCATTTCAGTCCGTGATACGAAAGGCGAGACGGCCAGTGATCACGGGGGGACCATGGCGGGCACGGCACCGGACGGCTGGACACCGGTCGAGCAGCGCCTCTGGGAGGCGTTCCGGCACGGCGAACCGCTCGACCTCCGCACCGGCGACGCCGGCCTCGACGACCCGGTGCGCAGCGGCGACTGGGGGCCCGGACGGACGGTGCGCGCCGCCGCGGTCGCCCGGCTGCTGCTGGACGGTCCGACGGCCGCCGACGGGCGGGTCGCCGCCCTCAAGCTCGCCGGCGCGCTCGTCACCGGCCCGCTGGAGATCGCCGGCGCGACGATCGGGCACTACGTCGAGCTGGAGGACTGCCGCTTCGACCACAAGGTGCTCATCTCCGAGGCCCGGGCCGGCACCGTGCGGCTCGTCGGCTGCCTCATACCCCGGCTGGAGGGCGCCCGGTTCGCCACCGAGGGCGACCTCCACCTGGCCCGGTGCACGGTGCCCGCCGGGATCCGGCTGACCGACGCCAGGATCGGCACCGACCTGCTGCTCAACCACGCGGTGCTCGGCGGCGACCGGTACGGCCGGGCGCTCGCGGCCGACGGCATCACCGTCGGCCAGGACGTCGAGGCCGAACGCCTCGTCGCCGTCGGCGAGGTGAGCCTGCGCACCGGACGCGTCGGCGGGCGGCTCTCCCTGCGCGGCGCCGACCTGCGGGTCACCGGTCCGGCCCGCAGCTGCCTCAACCTGGCCCGGATCACCGTCGGCAGCACCCTCTACCTCACCGGCTCGCTCGACAACGGGCGGCGCGGCTCCCGCACGCTCTACGGGCACGGCTACGGCGACCCGTCCGAGCCCGGCGAGCCGACCACGCCGTTCCGGGCACGCGGCGGCGTCCGCCTCTCCGACGGCCGGTTCGAGAACGCCTGCCTGGTCAACGACGCCGTGTTCACCTTCACCGACCGGCAGGAACTCGCGCTGCGCCGCATCCAGACCCCCGAACTGCGGTTCACCTGCCCCGCCCCCGCGGGGGGCCGCGTCTCGCTCTCCCGCGCCCGGGTGGGCAACCTCGTCGACACGCCCGCCTCCTGGCCCGGCGGCGGCCGGGTCGGCCTCGGCGGCTTCGCCTACGACTCGCTGCGCCCCGCCGTGCCGTTCACCGTCGCCCAGCGGATCGCCTGGCTGGAGAGCGCCCTCGCCGAGTACCAGCCGGAGCCGTACGAACAGCTCGCCGCCGCGCTGCGCCGCGACGGCCGCGACGAGGACGCCCGCGAGGTGCTCCACGCCAAGCAGCGCCGCCGCCGCGCGGCCCTGCCGCCGCACGCCCGGCTCTGGGGACTGCTGCAGGACGTCACCGTCGGCTACGGCTACCGCCCCGGCCGGGCCGCGCTCTGGCTGCTGCTGGCCTGGCTCGCCGGCACCGCGTGGTTCGCCGGCCACCCGCCCGCCCCGCTGAAGGCCGACGAGGCCCCCACCTGGAACGCGCCGCTGTACGTGCTCGGCAAGCTGCTGCCGGTCGTCGACCTCGGCCAGGGCGGCTGGGACCCGGACCGCCCCGGGCAGTGGGTGGCCGCGGCGCTGGTGCTCACCGGCTGGATCCTCGCGACCACCGTGGTCACCGGCGCCACCCGCCTGCTGCAGCGCGGCTGAGCCGCCCGGGGCGCCCCGCGTGGCGGAACGCCCCCGCGCGGCGGGCGCCGCTGCAACTACGCTGTGCGCCGTGACTGAACGGCTCCCGCTCTTCCCGCTCAACACGGTCCTCTTCCCGGGGCTGGTGATGCCCCTGCACATCTTCGAGGAGCGCTACCGCCGACTCGTCGCCGATCTGCTCGCCGGGCCCGAGGACGCCCCGCGGCGCTTCGGCGTGCTCGCCATCCGCGACGGCCGCGAGGTCGCGCCCGTCCGGGAGAAGGACGGGCCCGCCGGGCCGCTCGACGGTCTCGGCACGATGACCGGGGACCCGCTGGAGGCGCTGTACAAGGTCGGCTGCGTCGCCGACGTCACCACCGCCCGTCGGCAGTCCGACGGGCGGTACGAGCTGCTGATCACCGGTACGACGCGGTTCCGGCTGCACGCCGTCGACGCCACCGGGCCCTACCTGGTCGGCGAGACCGAGCTCCTCCCGGAGGAGTCCGGCCAGGGTTCCGGGGCGCTGGCGGCCGCCGTCGAACGGGCCTTCCGCGCGTACCGCAAGCGGCTCGCCGGCGCCAGGGAGTCCAGTCTCGCGGGCGACCACGACCTGCCGCTCGACCCGCAGGTGCTCTCCTACCTCGTCGCGGCCACCGCGGTGCTGCCCGCCCCGGTCAAGCAGGAGCTGCTCGCCAGCCCGCAGACCGCGCAGCGGCTCACCACCGAGCTGGAGCTGCTGCGCCGGGAGAACGCCCTGCTGGCGTGGCTGCCGTCGGTGCCCGCCGCCGACCTCACCCGTCAGGCCTTCAGCCCCAACTGACCACCGCGAGCACGCGAGGAGCGCCGCACCGCCATGGCGAAGAAGACGAAGAGGGGTGGCCGGGGCACCCCGGCCACGGTCGCCCTGGACACCGCCGGGATCGCCTACACCGTGCACGCCTACGACCACGACCCGGCGGCGGCCTCGTACGGCGGCGAGGCGGCCGAGGTGCTCGGCCTCCCCGCCGCCCGGGTGTTCAAGACCCTGGTCGCCGACGTCGACGGCACCCTCACGGTGGGCGTCGTGCCCGTCTCCGGTCAGCTCGACCTGAAGGCGCTGGCCGCCGCCGTCGGCGGCAAGCGGGCGGTGATGGCCGACCCGGCGGCCGCCGAGCGCAGCAGCGGCTACGTGCTCGGCGGCATCTCCCCGCTCGGGCAGCGGCGGCCGCTGCGCACCGTGCTGGACGCGAGCGCCCTGGACCACGGCACGGTCTTCGTGTCGGCGGGCCGCCGCGGCCTGGAGGTGGAGCTGGCCCCCGCCGACCTGGTGGCGCTCACCGGTGCCCGGACGGCCCCGATCGGGCGCTGAGCGCCCCTACGCGCCCGGCCACCGCCCGTCGGGCCGGTGACCGTCGGGCCGGGGCTCGCCCGGGTACGGGCCGGGGTCGCCGTACGGGCGGCCGTCCCAGGGCTGCGCGCCGTGCACCGGCGCGTCCGGGTGCGTGCCGGGCGGCAGGCCCGGCTGCTGCGGCGCGTCCTGCGGCACCGGACCGGCCCAGGGCTGCGGCGACGCCCAGTACGGCGGCGGGTCCTCCTCGCGCTTGCCGAAGGCCGCGGAGAGCGCCAGCAGCAGCACCATCGACGTCATCGGCCAGACCAGCAGCGCGCCGTGCGCACCGAGCTCCAGCGGGGCGCTGAAGTGCCCGCCCTCGCCGGCCGCCCGGGCATGGGCCACCAGGTCGGAGGTCGGGCCGAGCCGCATGCCGAGCTGCCAGCCCGCCACCGAGCCCGCCAGCCCGCCGACGGCCAGGCCCACCGCGACCGCGATGCCGCCGCCGCGGCGCCGCGTCAGCAGGAACGCGGCCAGGGCCGTGAGGAGGCCCGCGCCGAGCGCGAGGAGGGCGAAGACGCTGTCCGCACCGGCCCGCTGCTCGCCCTCGGGATCCGCGTAGAGCAGCTGGTCGCCCTTGACGATCAGGCCCACCCGGGGGGCGAGCCAGAGCCAGAGCAGGCCCAGCACCACACCGAGCAGCGCGCACGCGGCCGCCGTCAGACCGCCGGCCCTGAGCTCCGGGAGCAGCGCGCGCTGCGGCCGGTCAGGCCGGGCGGGCAGCGGGGGCGGGGCGAACGGGTCGTGCGGGACGGGCGGGTGCGCGTCCGGGCCCGTAGGTGTGTTCGGTGCGGTCACCGGCCCATCGTTTCACGACCCGGCCCGCTCCGGTCGGACACGGTTCGATCACCGCCTCAGCGGGTGGCCCGCCGGTACGCCCAGGTGGCCGCCGTGAGCGAGCACAGGCCCACCGCCGCGCAGACCCCGAGGTCGCCGAGGACGGCCGCCCAGTCCGGCGAGGCCGTGAACGTCCGGGCGAGCGCCTCGACCCCGTACGTCGAGGGCAGCAGGTCGCGCAGCCAGGTGACGGGCTGCGGCAGGTTGCCGGCCGGGAGGACGCCGAGCAGCAGCGCCGCCGACATGCCGAGCTGGCCGAGCAGGGTGGCGATCTCCTGGCGGGGCGCGA
Organism: Kitasatospora sp. NBC_01539; assembly: GCF_045040525.1. Taxonomy (NCBI): domain Bacteria; kingdom Bacillati; phylum Actinomycetota; class Actinomycetes; order Kitasatosporales; family Streptomycetaceae; genus Kitasatospora; species Kitasatospora sp. NBC_01539. The sequence goes on along the minus strand of NZ_CP109390.1, from coordinate 6,334,158 downwards.
GCAGGCCGCAGACGGCGCCGAGGCCCGAGAGCGCGGCCCCGGCGAGCGGCACGACCGCCAGCAGCACCCACAGGTGGGCGATCGGCAGGTCGAACAGCCAGGCGCCGGCGGCGGCCGTCACCAGCGACCCCGGCAGGGTGAACGAGGCGTACGCGCCGGCCGCGCCGAGCACCACGGCGGCGGGCGGCACCGGCAGCGTCGCGTAGTGGTCGAGGCCTCCGGTGGCGCGGAGCCTCCCGAAGTACTGGGCGAGCAGGTTCAGCGCGACGAACGCGACCACCAGCACCGCCGACCCGGCGACGACGGCGTGCGCGGCCGGGTTGTCGCCCGGCTCGACGACGCCGCGCATCATGACGAGGATGCCGAGCGACTGGAACGTCGCGACGAAAAGCAGCGGGATCCGGGCCACCCGGGCCCGGGCGAGCTGCGCCCGGTACACGGCGGCGAGCGAGGGCAGCAGCCGGGCGGCGGGCGCGAGTTCGGCGGCGGGCACCGGCGGGGCCGCGGGGGCCGGGGCTTCCAGGATCGTCACGTCGGGGTCCTTACTTCGCCAGGCCGCTGTGCCGGCCGCCGAGCTTGAGGTAGGCGTCCTCCAGGCTGGGCGTGGCCAGGGTGAAGTCGTCGAGGGCCGCGAAGGCGGCACCGCTGGTGACGGCGGCCACCAGCTCGCGGGCCTCGTCGGGGGTGGTGCGCACCGTCCAGCGGCGGCCGGTGCGCTCGGCGCGTTCGGCGAGCAGGGCGACGGCGGGGACGTCGAGGGGCGCGTCGGTGCGCCACACCAGGTCGAGCCGGACGTCGCCGTCGACCAGCGCCTTGAGGCCGCCGGGGGTGTCGCAGGCGATGACCCGGCCGTCGTCGACGACGGCGACCCGGTCGAGGACGGTCTCGGCCTCGATCACGTTGTGGGTGACCAGCAGCACGGTGGTGCCGTGCTCCGCCCGGCGGCGGTCGACGGCCGACCAGACGGCGCGCCGGGCGACCGGGTCCATGCCGGTGGTGGGCTCGTCCAGGACGAGCAGCGGCCGCTCCCCCACCAGGGCGGCGGCGAAGCAGGCGAGTCGGCGCTGGCCGCCGGACAGCTTGGCGAGCGGGCGATGCGCGATCGGCCCCAGGCCGAGCTCGTCGAGCACGTCGGCGGTCGCGGCGCGGGCCTGCGCCCGGCCGAGGCCGCGCAGCCGGCCGGTGGTCTCGGCGGCGAGCGCGACGGTCAGCTCGTCCAGTGCGGTGGACTCCTGGCCGAGGTAGGCGAGCAGCCGGGCGGCCCGCTCGGGGTGGCGCACGATGTCGTGGCCGAGGATGTCGATGCTGCCGGCGTCGGGGCGCAGCAGGCCGGTGAGCTGACGCACCAGGGTCGACTTGCCGGCGCCGTTGGGGCCGAGCAGGCCGAAGATCTCGCCGCGCCGCACGGTCAGGTCGATCCCGTCGTTGGCCCGGACCTCGACGGCCTTCGCACCGGTGCCGCTGCGGTACGACCTGGCGAGGCCGCGCACCGTGCAGCAGGCCGGGCCGGCCCGGTCCTCCACGGCCCGCGGCGGGGCCTGCGGTGCCGGCCGGTCGGTTGTGCTCACGGTCGAAGACTCTACGCGCCGCGGCCCGCGAACCGGACGACGGGGCCCGACCCGGGCGGGCCGCGGGCGCGGCTACTCCTCGGCGAGGGCCACCCGGCCGCCGGGCACGCGGGCTGCGAGCTCCTTCCAGAAGCCGTCGCGGATCGCGTAGCGGTCGGCCTCGTCGATCTGGTCGTCCTTGTGGGCGAGCAGCCCGAAGCGGGCGGCGTAGCGCAGCAGCTCGCCGTCGAGGCGGTGCGGGATGCGCGGGTAGTCGGCCCACAGCGCGGCGGGGCGGCGCCCCGGGCCGAGGCGGTCGAGCCAGCGGCGGGCGAAGACCTGGCCGACCTCGTGGGCGTCGCCGCCGATGCCGGTGATGTCCTCCTCGCGGTCGGTCCAGCGCTGGGCGGCGGTGGTGAGCTGGGCGAGCGTCGGGAGGGCGTCGCCGGCCGTGGCGGCGGGGTCGGCGGACGGGCGGTCCACCCAGCCCCGGTCGGAGGACCAGCGCAGCACGGGGCCGCCGTGCGCGGCGGCGGACTGCGGGGGCGTCCCGGCGGGCTGGGGGGCGGACGGGTGGGGCACGGTGGTGCGGGCGGCGAGGTCCCTGGGGGTGGGCACGACCTTGAGGGCGGCGGCCGGCTGCGGGCGGCCCGGGGCGGGTGCGGGCACCGGCAGCGGTGCGGCGGCGGGGCCCGCGGGCGGGGCGGCCGGGGCGGCCAGCAGGGTGGCGATCCGGGACGGCGCGCCGGGGGCGGCGTAGGGCGGCGGCACGTCGCGGAGCCGTACCCAGCGCTCCATCCAGGCGCGGTCGAGCACGCGGCGCTCGTCGGCCTCGGCGACGAGGTCCTCGGACTGGTTGAAGTCGCCGTCGGCGGCCTGCAGCGCCCACAGGTGGACGGCGACGCCGTGCTCCTTGGCCGACATCACGCCGGGCAGCAGGTCGCCGTCGCCGGTGACGAGCACCACGTCGGCGCAGGCGTGGTTGCGGGCGAGCTCGGTCAGCTCGGCGTGCATGGCCGCGTCGACGCCCTTCTGCACCCACCGGCCCTCGGCGCGCGTGAGCGCGCCGAGCCGTACGGTCACCCGGGGCAGCACGCGCAGCCGGCGGTGCTCGGGCAGCGGGCGGCGGTCGGGAGCGGCGTCGAACCAGTAGACGCGCAGCAGTGGCAGGCCGGTCTCGGCCTCGGCGCGCTCGCGGAGCGCGGAGATCAGCACGGGGTGGTCGACGGTCACCCGGGAACGGGACGGCTCGCCGACCAGCAGACTGGCGGCGGCTCCCAACAGGTAGCCGGCGTCGACGAGGACTACGCAGCGGTCCACATCCGCTCCTCTCCTCCGGTGGCCCCCGGTGGGGCGGGGGCCGGGTACCCCTCACGGAGTGAGGAATTGGGCAGTCCTTACCCTCGGATCGGCCGCCGAACCGCTGCGGGCGCACCCCCACGTGCCGGAGCACCCCCGGACGGCGGCGATACTGGTCGGATCATGCGGAAGACATCCTGGGCGCTGTGCGCGGCGGCGGCGGGCTCGGCGGTGGCCGTGCTCGCGGTGCCGACCGTCACCACCGACCGTTCGCACGGCGACACCGCCGTGACGTCGATCACGGTCAACGACGGCAAGCCGGTCCTGCTGGGGCCCGCCAAGGCGGCGGCGTTCCCCCTGGTGGTCCGGGCGCGCGACGGCTCGGGGATCCGCGCGGTCGACCCGGTGGGCGTCTGGGGGCCCAACTACGGGGTGCTGAAGGTCGGTGCGATGCGCTGCACGGCCGGGCCGGGCACCGAGTCGGTGTGCCGGGGCACGGTGACGGTCGACCCGGTGAAGAAGGAGATCTTCAACGACGAGGCCGGCACGTGGTTCGTCGACCTCCAGGTGACGGCGAACGACGGCGACCGCTTCGTCGGCAAGGCGACGGGCGGGTTCTCCCTGAAGCGCGCGGCGAAGCTCTCCGGGTCGGGGGTGCCGGCGACGGCGACGGCCGGACAGCGGATCGCCGTGCAGGGCTGGCTGGCGCGGTCGTTCTGGACGGACAACAGGTTCCACGGTTACAAGGACGGCGTGGCGTACCTGCAGTTCCGTGCCGAGGGCTCGCACCGCTGGACGACCGTCGCCCGGGCGGTCTCCGCCGCCTCCGGCACGGTGAAGGCGAGTGTGAAGGTGACCGGCCCCGGTGACTTCCAGTGGTACGCGCCCGGCGACAAGTGGACGGGCGACGCGGTCTCCCGGGAGATGCCGGTCCGCACCCGCTGAGCGGCGCGGGGCCTGCCCGTCGCGGGTGCCGCCGTGCAGGTGTCGCCGCGCGGGCCGGCCCCGCCCCCGTGGCTCACGGGGGCGGGGCCGGCCGCCGCGGCGGGGCGGGTCAGCCGCGGAGTTCGGCGGCGACCAGCTCGGCGATCTGCACGGCGTTGAGCGCCGCGCCCTTGCGCAGGTTGTCGTTGGAGAGGAACAGCGACAGGCCGTTGTCGACGGTCTCGTCGACGCGGATCCGGCCCACGTACGTCGGGTCCTGGCCGGCCGCCTGCAGCGGGGTCGGGATGTCCGTCAGCTCGACGCCCGGCGCGCCGGCCAGCAGCTCCACCGCGCGCTCCGGGGCGACCGGGCGGGCGAAGCGGGCGTTGACCTGCAGCGAGTGGCCGGTGAAGACCGGCACGCGCACGCAGGTGCCGGAGACCTTGAGCTCGGGGATCTCCAGGATCTTGCGGCTCTCGTGGCGGAGCTTCTGCTCCTCGTCGGTCTCGTTGGAGCCGTCGTCGACGACCGACCCGGCCAGCGGGATGACGTTGAAGGCGATCGGGCGCTTGTAGACGCCCGGCTCCGGGTACGCGACGGCGGAGCCGTCGTGGACGAGCGCGGTGGCGTTCTCGACGACCTTGCCGGCCTGCTCGTGCAGCTCGGCCACGCCGGCCAGGCCGCTGCCCGACACCGCCTGGTAGGTGGAGACCACCAGGGAGACCAGGCCGGCCTCCTCGTGCAGCGGGCGCAGCACCGGCATGGCCGCCATGGTGGTGCAGTTCGGGTTGGCGATGATGCCGAGCGGGCGGTCCGCGATCGCGTGCGGGTTGACCTCGGCGACGACGAGCGGCACCTGCGGGTCGCGGCGCCAGGCCGAGGAGTTGTCGACGACGACGGCGCCCGCGGCGGCGACCTTGGGGGCGAGCGCCTTGGAGGTGGAGCCGCCGGCGGAGAAGATCACGATGTCCAGGCCGCTGTAGTCCGCCGTGGCCGCGTCCTCGACGGTGACCTCGGTGTCCTGCCACGGCAGCGTGCGTCCGGCGGAACGCGCCGACGCGAACAGCCGCAGCTGCTCGACCGGGAAGTCCCGTTCCGCCAGGATCTCGCGGACGACGCCGCCCACCTGGCCGGTGGCCCCAACGATGCCGATCCTCATTGCGTTTCCTCCAGTGTCGTGCTCGATCGGGTTGTGCTTGATCGCCGTCCGCACCCTGCCATCATGCCCTGTCGCGGGCGGGGGCCGCCGTGGTGTCCCACGGTGTGGGCCGCCGGCCGCGGGGCCGTGCGGGCCCGTACCGAAACGGCCTGCGGGCGGAGTCCGCGGGCCCCGGAAGAACTGCGGGGCGGGTCGGCGCGGACGGGGATTCGTCCGAATACGATTCGTACGGGAACTCAGTCCTCGTCGAGGGCGGCGAGGCGCTCCAGGGCGGCGGCCACCGCGGGGGCGGTCGCGGGCAGCAGCGGCAGCCGCACGTCCGGCGTCGGGATGCGGCCCCGGGCGTGCAGCACGCCCTTGACGACCGCCGGGTTCGGCTCGGCGAAGGCCGCGCGGGCGAGCGCCGCGAGCCGGTGGCCGAGTTCGCGGGCCCGGTCGGTGTCGCCCTTGCGCCAGGCGTCCGCAAGTTCGGCGTGGCGGGCGGTCGCCAGGTGCGCGGAGGCCGTGATGCCGCCCGCCGCACCGAGCGCGAGCATCGGCGACAGGTAGGTGTCGTCGCCCGCCGTCACGCCGTCGTGTCCGGCGCCGAGGAGTTCCACGGCGGCCTCGTCGAGGCTGCCCGTCGCGTACTTCAGCCCGGCCACGCCGGGCAGCCGCAGGAGTTCGCCGAGCACGTCGGCGCCGAGCGGCTGCCCGGTGCGGTGGGGCACGTGGTAGACGACCAGCGGCACGGGGCTGTGCGCGGCGAGGTGCCGGAAGTGCGCCAGCACCCCGGGCCCGCCCGCGCGGACGAAGGCCGGCACGGTCACCAGCGCGGCGTCCGCGACGCCGTCCAGGGCGGCGAGCGCCCCGACGCTGCGGCGGGTGTCGCCGCTGCCCGCACCGACGGTCAGGTGGGCGCCGTGCGCGCGGGCGACGCGGGCCAGCACCTCGACGACGGTCTGCCGCTCCTCCTCGTCGAGGGTGGCCGGCTCGCCGGTGGTGCCGAGGGCGACGAGACCGGTCGCGCCCTGCGCGAGCACGTCGCGGGCCAGGCCCTCCAGGGCGTCGACCGCCACGGAGCCGTCCGCGGCGAAGGGTGTGACCAGCGGGACGTGAATGCCGTGCAGGGCCGGCGGTGCCAGCGGTGCGCGGGGTTCCGGTGCTTCAAGCGGTTCCAGCGGTTCCATGCCGACGAGCCTGCCGCCCGGCATCGTGCAGGTCCAGTTCACGTTTCCGAGGCTTCTCGTAAGCTGAGCCGATGCTCGATGTCCGCCGCCTGCGCCTGCTGCGCGAACTCGCCCACCACGGCACGATCGCCGCGGTCGCCGAGGCGCTCGCCTTCAGTCCGTCCGCCGTCTCCCAGCAGCTCTCCGTGCTGGAACGGGAGGCCGGCGTGCCCCTGCTGGAACGCACCGGCCGCCGGGTGGCGCTCACCCCCGCCGGCCGGAACCTCGTCCGGCACGCCGAAGCCGTCCTCGAACTCCTGGAACAGGCCGGCGCCGAACTCGCCCACGCCCGCCGCGGCCTGGCCGGCCCGCTGCGGATCGGCACCTACCCGTCCGCGGCGCGCGCCGTCATGCCCGCCGCCCTCGCCGAGCTCACCGCCCGCCACCCCGGGCTGGAGCCGATGGTCACCGAGGTCGACCCGGCCGCCGTCGCCGCCGCGCTGCGCGCCGGAGAGCTCGACGTCGCGCTCGTGCACGAGTACGACCTCGTGCCGGCCGAGCCCGAACCCGGACTCGCCCTGACCCAGCCGGTCTTCACCGAACCGATGTACCTCGCCGCGGCCGCCCCGGGCACGGTCGCCGGGCACCGCGACTCCCCGTGGATCATGTCCCCGCCGGGGACGCTCTGCCACGCGATGGCCCTGCGGGCCTGCCAGCAGGCCGGGTTCACACCACGTGTACGGCACCACATCGACGACTTCGCCACCGTGCTCGCCCTGGTGGCCGTCGGGCAGGGCGTCGCCCTCGTCCCGCACCTGGGCACCGCCGGCGGCACGCCCGCCGGCGTCGCCCTGACCCGGCTGCCGATGTACCGGCGCACCCGCACCGCCTTCCGCGCGGGCGGGGCGGGCCACCCGGCCGTCGGCGCCTTCACGGCCGCGCTGCACACGGCCGTCCCGCCGGCCCTGGGCGGAACCCCGCCGGTGAACTGACGCCGGGCGGGCCGCCGTCGGGCCGGCCGGCGGAGGTCGACGGGGGGTGCGGGCCACCGGATGCCGGCCGGGCCGCACCCGCTACCCTTCGCGCATGGCTGAGCTGATCAACGAGGACGTCCCCGGCCGTCACGGCCCCGACGCGACCGTCGAGGTGGAGGCGTACGAGGTGGGCGCCGTCCGCACCGAGTACTCCCCGAAGCACGACGGCGACCCCGACCCGGGCGAGATCGTCTGGACGTGGGTGCCGTACGAGGAGCGGGACGGGCGCGGCAAGGACCGGCCGGTGCTGGTCGTGGCCCGGGAGGACGGCGGCAGCCTGCTGGCCGTCATGCTCTCCAGCAAGGGGCACACCGGTGACCGCGACTGGGTGCCGATCGGCGCCGGGCCGTGGGACAAGTCCGGGCGCGACTCGTGGGTCGCCCTCGACCGGGTGATGCGGGTGTGGGACGGCGGGATGCGCCGCGAGGCCTGCGCGCTGGACCGGGCCCGCTTCAACACCGTGGTCGACAGCCTGCGCCGCCGTTACCGCTGGCGTTGACGGGCGTTCACCCGGGGTTGCCCGGAGGGGCTGTCGCCGCGGGGTGCGCAGCCGGTAGAACTGGCGTGCGCAGCGACCGCGTTCGGCGGTCCTGCACGAGACGAGCCGGGAGAGCATGAGCACCGACGATCCCACGGGGCACGGTCGTCCGACCGACCCGGGGCAGAACCCGTACGGCAGTACCGCGAAGGAGAACCCCTACGGCGAGCCCGGCGGGCCGGCGCCGTCCGGGCAGGCACCGCCCGGCGGCGTCCCGCACGCCCGGCAGCCTTTCGAGGGCACCCCGCAAGGCGACGGGCGGTACGGGTCGCCGCTGCCGCGGTGGCTCACGCCGCGCGGGTACGGCGGGCCGGTGCCGCCCGGGTCGCGGACGTTGGCGTCGTTCGGCGAGCGCTTCCTCGCCCGGCTGGTCGACTTCGCGGTGCTGCTCGTCCCGTCGGTGGTGCTGTTCGTGCTGTTCGGCGGTCGGACACCGGGCCTGGCCTCCCTCGCGATGGCCGTGGTGACGCTGGGCTACGAGATCGGCATGATGCTGGCGGCGGGTCAGCAGACCGTCGGCAAGAAGGTCATGCGGCTGCGGGTGGTGGAGGCCGACGACGGCGGCCGCCCGGCGGACGGCCGGCTGTGGGCCCGCTCGGCGGTCTACGCGGTGCCGCAGTCCCTGTCGACGGTGGGCGCGTTCTTCTCGCTGCTCGACGACCTGTGGCAGCTGTGGGACAAGCCGCTGCAGCAGTGCATCCACGACAAGGCGGGCCGGACCCTGGTGGTCAAGGAGCACTGAGCCCGCTCGCGACGGAGGGCCCCGCCGGATGCCCGGCGGGGCCCTCCTCCGTCGCGCGGGTCAGACGGCGAGGCAGCTCGGGCCGAGGAGCTGCTTGAGGTCGCCGAAGAGGGCCGGGTCGGACTTCACCCGGTGCCGGTCGAGGCGCAGCACGGTGGTCTTGTTGCGGCCCTCCAGGCGCAGCCGTACCTCGGTGGTGCCCCTGTGGTGGGTGAGCACCTCGCCGAGGCGGGAGACCAGCGGCGGGGTGATGCGCCCGCTGGGGATGTTGATGACGATCGGCGCGTCGGCGTGGGCGTTGGAGAGGTCCGGGACGGAGAGTTCCATGCCCATGAGCCGGGGCACGTCCTCCCGCTTGTCGAGCTTGCCGCGGACGAACACGACGGCGTCCTCGACGAGTTGGGAGGAGACGAGCTGGTAGCTGGCGGGGAAGAACATGCAGTCGATGGAGCCGGCGAGGTCTTCGACGGTGGCGATGGCCCAGGCGTTGCCCTGCTTGGTCATCTTGCGCTGCAGGCCCGAGATGATGCCGCCGATGGTGACGATGGCGCCGTCGGGGCGTTCGGCGAGGTCGGCGACGGCGCAGTCGGCCTTGTCGGAGAGCACGTGCTCGATGCCGTGCAGGGGGTGCGAGGAGACGTAGAGGCCGAGCATCTCGCGTTCCTGGGTGAGCAGGAACGACTTCTCCCACTCCTCCTCGGAGAAGACGACGTCGAGGCCGAAGCCGGGCTCGTCGCTGACGGTGTCGCCGCCGAAGAGGTCGAACTGCCCCTCGGCCTCCTTGCGCTTGACGCCGACGACGTTGTCGATCATCGGCTCGAACTGCGCGGTCAGGCCCTTGCGGGTGTGGCCGAGGGAGTCGAACGCGCCTGCCTTGATGAGGGATTCGACGGTGCGCTTGTTGCAGACCACCGACTCGACCTTGTCGAGGAAGTCGGGGAAGGAGGAGAACTTCCCCTTGGACTTGCGGGTGCGGATCATCGACTCGACGACCGGCCCGCCGACGTTGCGGATGGCGGTGAGGCCGAAGCGCACGGTGTCGTCGCCGTGCGGTGTGAAGTCGCCGTCCGACTCGTTGACGTCCGGCGGCAGGACGTTGATGCCCATCTTCCGGGCCTCGTTGAGGTAGATCGCGGACTTGTCCTTGTCGTCCTTGACCGAGGTGAGCAGGCCGGACATGTACTCGGCCGGGAAGTTGGCCTTGAGGTAGGCCGTCCAGTACGAGACGAGGCCGTAGCCGGCGGTGTGCGCCTTGTTGAAGGCGTAGCCGGAGAAGGGGACGAGGACGTCCCAGACGGCCTGGATCGCGGCGTCGGAGTAGCCGTGCTCGCGGCAGCCCCGCTGGAAGGGGACGAACTCCGCCTCCAGGATCTCCTTCTTCTTCTTGCCCATGGCGCGGCGCAGCAGGTCGGCCTGGCCGAGGGAGTAGCCGGCGAGGATCTGCGCGGCCTTCTGCACCTGCTCCTGGTAGACGATCAGGCCGTAGGTCGGCTTGAGGATCTCCTCCAGGGGCTTCTCCAGCTCCGGGTGGATCGGGGTGATGTCCTGCTGGCCGTTCTTGCGGAGCGCGTAGTTGGTGTGCGAGTTGACGCCCATCGGGCCCGGCCGGTAGAGCGCCAGGACGGCGGAGATGTCCTCGAAGTTGTCGGGCTTCATCAGGCGCAGCAGCGAGCGCATGGGGCCGCCGTCGAGCTGGAAGACGCCGAGGGTGTCGCCGCGCGCGAGGAGTTCGTAGGTCGGCTTGTCGTCGAGGGGCAGATCGAGGAGTTCGATCTTGATGCCCTTGTTCTTCTCGATCGCCTTGACGGCGTCGTCCATGATCGTCAGGTTGCGCAGGCCGAGGAAGTCCATCTTGAGAAGGCCGAGGCCCTCGCAGGTGGGGTAGTCGAACTGCGTGATGGTGACGCCGTCGGAGTGCCGGGTCCAGACCGGGATGTGGTCGGTGAGCGGCTCGGCGGACATGATGACGCCGGCGGCGTGCACGCCGGGCTGGCGGATCAGGCCCTCGATGCCGCGCGCGGTGTCGATGACCTTGCGGATGTCCGGGTCGGTCTCGTAGAGGCCGCGGATCTCGCCGGCCTCGCCGTAGCGGGGGTGCGCGGTGTCCGTGATGCCGGAGAGCGGGATGCCCTTGCCCATGACGTCCGGCGGCATCGCCTTGGTGATGCGGTCGCCCATCGCGTACGGGTAGCCGAGGACCCGCGAGGAGTCCTTGATGGCGGCCTTCGCCTTGATGGTGCCGTACGTGACGATCATGGCGACCTTGTCGGAGCCCCACTTCTCCGTCACGTAGCGGATCACGTCGCCGCGCCGGCGCTCGTCGAAGTCGATGTCGACGTCGGGCATGGAGATGCGCTCGGGGTTGAGGAAGCGCTCGAAGATCAGGCCGTGCGGGATGGGGTCGAGGTCGGTGATGCCCATGGCGTACGCGACGAGCGAGCCGGCCGCGGAGCCTCGGCCGGGGCCGACCGCGATGCCCTGCTCCTTGGCCCACATGATGAAGTCGGCGACGACGAGGAAGTACGCCGGGAACCCCATCTGGATGATGGTGTCCATCTCGTACTCGGCGAGCTTCTTGTGCTCCTCGTCGTAGCCGCCGGGGAAGCGCCAGTCCATGCCCTCCCAGACCTTGGACCGGAAGAAGTCCGACTCGGACTCGAAGCCCTCCGGGATGGGGAACCGCGGCATGAGGTTCTTGAACTCGAACATGCCGGCGGTGTCGACGCGGGAGGCGACGAGGAGCTGGCTGTTGCGGCAGCCCTCCTGCCAGGCGTCGGAGGTGTCGAGGCCGTACATCTCGGCGGCCGACTTGATGTAGTAGCCGGTGCCGTCGAAGCGGAAGCGGTCCGGGTCGGAGAGGTTCTTGCCGGTCTGCACGCAGAGCAGGAGGTCGTGCGCGCCGGCGTCGGACTCGGTGGTGTAGTGCGAGTCGTTGGTGACCACCGGCGGGATGTTCAGCTTCTTGCTGATCTCCAGGAGGCCGTCGCGGACCCGCTTCTCGATGTCGAGGCCGTGGTCCATCAGCTCCAGGAAGTAGTTCTCGGCGCCGAAGATGTCGCGGTAGTCGGAGGCCGACCTGACCGCCTCGTCGAACTGGCCGAGCCGCAGGCGGGTCTGCACCTCGCCGGAGGGGCAGCCGGTGGTGGCCATCAGGCCGGCCGCGTGCTCGGCGATGATCTCCTTGTCCATCCGGGGCCACTTCACGAGCCAGCCCTCGGCGTAGGAGCGCGAGGTCAGCTTGAAGAGGTTGTGCAGGCCCTCCCTGTTGCGGGCCCAGATGGTCTTGTGGGTGTAGGCGCCGGACGCCGAGACGTCGTCCTTCTTCTGGTGTGGCTGGCCCCACAGGATGCGCTTGGTGTTGGAGCGCGCCTCCGGCGCGACGTACGCCTCGATGCCGATCACCGGGGTGATGCCGGCGGCGGTCGCCTGCTTGTGGAACTCCGCGGCGCCGTACATGTTGCCGTGGTCGGTCATCGCCACATGGGTCTGCCCGAGCCGCTCGACCTCCTTGAAGAGCTGCTTCAGCCGGGCGGCGCCGTCCAGCATCGAGTACTCGGTGTGAACGTGCAGGTGCGCGTACGGCTGGTCGCTCAAGGCGGGGCCTCCGGTGTCTCGGTACGGACGGGCGAAGCGGTCCGAAACACGTAAGGCCCGAGCCACCTCCAGGGCCCGGACCACGGCTTCCGCGTTCGCGGGGTCGAGTCTAGTCCCCCGCCGCAGCCGCCACCCCACACGCCGGGAGTGTCCCCGTGTCCCTCACATCCGCACGCCGGGTCACGGTACGGCACACGTGTTCCGCCCGGGGCTCCCGCGGCGCTAGCCTCGGGCACGAACGGCTACGGACCAGGGGGCGGCCATGACGCAGGGGCAGAACGAGCCGTACGGGGCGGGCAACCCGTACGCGGACCGGACACCGCAGGCCGGCCCGTACCCGCCGCCGGGCCCGCCCGCGGCGTGGCCCCCGCAGGGCGTCCCGCCGCAGCCGGGCCCGTGGACCCCGCACCCGGCGGCCGCCCCGGCCACGCCGTGGGGGGCGTACGCGCCGCCCGCGCCGCGCCCGGCCCGCCCGGCCGGGACCGGCGGATCGGGCGGGACGGCGGTGATCGGCGTGCTGCTGCTCGTCCTGCTCGTGGCCGAGCTCTGCGTGCTCGGCTACGACCTCGCCGAGGCGGGCGCCGGCTACCTGTCGGTGACGGTCGGCTACTCGTACGCGGAGTACGTCGGGGCGCCCGTCGGGTTCTTCCCGTACGACACCGCGCTCTGCGCCGCCCTGGTGGTGCTCGCCGTGGCCGCGTTCACCCGGCGCTCCTGGGTGCGGCCGGCCGCCACCGCGCTGCTCGCCGTGAACGCCTTCTCGGCCGCGTCCGGGCTGTTCAACCAGCTGGTGCACGGCAGCTCCCGCGCGCACTTCGCGGACCCGACGAGCAACCTGTGGCTCAACCTGACGGCCGTGCTGGCCGTCGTGATCGGCATCGCGGTCGGCGTGGTCGTGGCGGCGACCCGGACGGCCGGCACCGCGCCGGGCGGGCCGGGCCTGCCCGCTGCCGCCTTCCCGCAGGCCCCGACCCCGTACGCACCGGCGCCACAGGCCCAGGCGCCGTACGCACCCGCACCGCAGGCACCGGCCCCGCAGGCCGCAGCGCCGTACACGCCCGCACCGCCCGCACCTGCGCCGTACCCCGCGCCGGGCGTGCCCGGCGGACCGCCGCCGAAGCCGCAGGGCGCCCCGGCGGGCCCGGCCGACGCGGCTCCGCAGGGCCCGCCCGCACCGCCGGTCGGCTGACGGTCGGGGCGGCCGGTCGGCCGACGGCCCGGGCGCCCGGGGGACACGCCCGCGCAGACGACCACGCGTTCACCCGGGGCCGCTACGGTCGGCCCGACGACGTCGACAAGGGGGGCCCATGGCATACGACCAGACGGCACGGCAGGCGTACGGAGCGGCGGGGCACGGCGGGGGGCTCGTCGCGATCGGGGTGCTGATGCTCGTCCAGCTGGCCCTCGACCTCACGCTGCTGGTCTCCGACCTCGCCACCGGCCGCTACGACGCGGTGTTCCGCCTCGCGCACCGGAACGCCGACCTCGACCTCCTGGCCATGGCGGGCTTCTTCACGCCGGTCGCGGTGGTGTGCGCCGCGCTCCTCACCCTCGCGGCGGCCGCGTTCAACGGCGCCCGCTGGGTGCGGCCGGCCGCCGTGGCACTGCTGCCGGTGATCGCCTGCTCCGGCGCGGGCACCCAGCTGTTCACCGCCCTCTCGACCGGCACGGACATCCTCTCCCTGCCGCTCCGCGACCTGGTCGCCGTGCTGGAGCCGGCCGTCGCCGTCGTCCTCGCGGGGGCGGTGGTGGCGGTGGTCGCCGCGACGCGCAGACCCGTGTCACCCGCGCACTCCCCGCTGCCCGCGCCCGGCGGTTCGCCCGCGGACGGGCCGTACCGGGCGCCGTGACGGTCGGCCGTCCGCCGGAGCGGCCCGCCCCGACGGGACGGGGACGGGCCCGCCCGGGGATGATTCGGTGCGAGACCGCCCGCACCACCGAAGGACTGACGCACCATGGCCGACCAGCCCACACTCGCCGACCGGGAGCCCGAGCGCTCCGAGACCGTCCTGCGGGTGTTCGACTCCGCGTTCGGCGAGCTGCTGGCCCAGGACCCGGGCGCGTTCCGGGTGAAGTTCCGGAAGATGGCCGCCTCCGCGTTCGCCTTCTACCGGGGCACCGCCGCGCTCTTCTACGCCGATGTCACCGAGGGGCCGTTCGCCGGGCACGGCTCGCCGTTCCTCGACGACCGGACGGGCCGGGTGTGGATCCACGGCGACCTGCACGCGGAGAACTTCGGCAGCTACCTCAACGCCGAGGGCCGGCTGGTCTTCAACGTCAACGACTTCGACGAGGCGTACGTCGGCGCCTTCACCTGGGACGTCCAGCGGCTCGCGGCGAGCCTCGCCCTCATCGGCTACGCGAAGGCGCTGTCCGACGACACGATCACCGGCCTGGTGCGCGCCTTCGCCGCCGCCTACCGCGGCCGGATCTCCGACCTCGTCGCGCGCGGCGACTCCTCGCAGTACACCCTGGACACCGCCGACGGACCGATCCTCGACACCCTGCGCCGCGCCCGCCTGCAGACCCGGGTCTCCCTGCTCGACTCGGAGACCGTGATCGACGGCTACGACCGCCGCTTCCGCATCGGCGGCGGCGCCTTCGAGCTCGACGACACCACCCGCGGCGAGGTCCTCGACGCCTTCGGCGCGTACCTGGAGACCCTGCCGCCCGCCTCCCGCACCCGCCCGGACGCGCTGCGCGTGAAGGACGTGGTCGGCCGCCGCGGCATCGGCATCGGCAGCGCCGGCCTGCCCTCGTACAACCTGCTGCTGGAGGGGCACACCGACGCCCTGGAGAACGACGTCATCATCTACATGAAGCAGGGCCAGACCCCGGCGGTCGCCCGGCACGTCACGGACCCGGAGATCCGCGACTACTTCACGCACGAGGGCCACCGCACCGTCATCTCGCAGCGCGCCCTGCAGGCGCACAGCGACCCGTGGCTCGGCTACACCACCCTGCACGGCCGCGGCCAGCTGGTCGCCGAGGTCTCCCCGTACGCCGCCGACCTCGACTGGACGGACCTCATCGAGCCTGACGACCTGCGCACCGTCACCGAGTACCTCGGCCGGGCGACGGCCAGCATGCACGCCGCCGCCGACGAGTCCTCCAGCGGCCACAGCCTGGTGCCGTTCTCCACCGAGCACGCCATCGACGAGGCGATCTCCCGCGACGAGGAGGGCTTCGCCGACATGCTCGTCGCCTTCGCCCACGCGTACGGAGACCGGGCGCGCCGCGACCACCAGGTCTTCGTCGACCTCTTCCGCAACGGCCGCATCCCCGGCCTGTAGGCGCGGCACCGCGGCGGCGGCCGGTCGGGCCGCCGCCGCGCGCCCCGGGCCGTCCGGGCCGCCCGCACCGGGCCGCGCCGGTCGGCCGTCCGGGTCGACGCCGGTCAGCCGGTCAGCCGGTCAGCCAGTCAGCCGTCCAGGTCGGCGAGGAAGGCGAGGGCGGCGGCCCAGGTGCGCCCGGCGGCCTCGGCGTCGTGGTCGGGCAGGTCGGGGTCGGTGTAGAGGTGCCCGGCGCCGTGATAGCGGTGCACCTCGACGTCGGCGCCGGCCTTGGTCATCCGCAGGTACCAGGCGTTCAGCCAGTCCTCGGACTCGAACGGGTCGGGCTCGGCCACGTGCAGCTGCACGGGCACCGCGGTCGAGGCGTCGTCGCGGATGTCGGAGGTGCCGTGCAAAAGCAGCAGGCCGAGGGCGCGGTCGTCGGCGAGGGCGAGGTTCTGCGCGACGGCGCCGCCGAGCGAGAAGCCCGCGTAGACGAGGCCGGGGCCGTCGGGCCCGTCGGCGGCGAGCAGCGGGGCGACGGCGGTGACGCCGCGGCGCAGCAGCTCGTCGTTGGTGAGCTCCTCCTTGTAGGCCATGCCCTCCTCGACGTCGTCGAAGGTGCGGCCGTCGTAGAGGTCGGGGGTGTGGACCTGGTGGCCGGCGGCGCGCAGCCGGTCGGCGGCGGCGTGGACGGCCGGGCGCAGGCCGTAGGCGGAGTGGAAGAGGACGATCTGGGCCACGGGGTTTTCCTTCGCTCGCGTGCGGTGCCACGTCCATGATCCCGCATGCCGGCGGGGGCGCCCGGGCACCGGGGACCCGGCGGGAGGGGACGGCCGGGTGAAGAGCCGACGAACAGTCGTCCCAGAGTATGGACAAATGATTACCCGTCAGTAGCCTTGGCGGATGTGACTGAGCCCACCGACTCCACGACTCCCGCCGCCGCCCACCCGCGCCGCCGCCGGGTGCTGAAGGCCGCCGCCCTCACCGCCGGCGCGGCCGTCCTGCCGATCACCGCAGGATCCGCGACGGCCGCCGGCGCCCCGGCGCCCGCCCTCGCCGCACCGCGGTTCCTGCACGGCGTCGCCTCCGGCGACCCGCTGCCGGACGGCCTGCTGCTCTGGACCCGGGTGACGCCCACCCCGGAGGCCGTCCCCGGCTCCGGCGCCGGGCCCGCCACCGAGGTCCTCTGGCAGGTCGCCACCGACAGGGCGTTCACCGCCGTCCGCGCCAGCGGCACGGTGACCGCCGACGCCGCGACCGACCACACCGTCAAGGTCGACGTCCGCGGCCTGGCCCCCGACACCGCCTACTGGTACCGCTTCACCGCAGGCGGCACCACCTCCCCCGCCGGCCGCACCCGCACCACCCCCGCCGACGACGCCGTCCTCGACCGGCTGCGCCTCGGCGTCGCCTCCTGCGCCAACTGGGAGGCCGGCTACTTCTCCGCGTACCGGCACCTGGCCGCCCGTGGCGACCTCGACGTCTTCCTCTTCCTCGGCGACTACATCTACGAGTACAAGAGCGGCGAGTTCTGCGCGGCGGGCACCGTCGTGCGTCCGCACGAGCCCGCGCACGAGATCACCACCCTCGCCGACTACCGTGCCCGGCACGGCCGGTACAAGACCGACACCGACCTGCAGGCCCTCCACGCGATCGTGCCCACCATCGCCATCTGGGACGACCACGAGTTCGCCAACGACGCCTGGTCGGGCGGCGCCGAGAACCACACCCCCGGCACCGAGGGCGACTGGGCGGCCCGGCAGGCGGCCGCCAAGCAGGCGTACTTCGAGTGGATGCCGGTACGCCCCTCGGTCGCCGGCACCACCTACCGGCGGCTGCGCTACGGCAAGCTCGCCGACCTGCACCTGCTCGACCTCCGGTCGTTCCGCTCCGCGCAGGCGAAGACGGCCGGCGGTGAGGTCGACTCCGCCGACCGCACCCTCACCGGCCGCGCCCAGCTCGACTGGCTGAAGGCCGGCCTGTCGGCCTCCGACACCACCTGGCGGCTCATCGGCAACGAGGTGATGATCTCGCCGGTCGCCTTCCTCTCGCTGCCCGACTACCTGCTGCGCCCGCTCGCCCAGCTGCTCGGCCTGCCCGGCGAGGGCCTCGCCGTCAACCCCGACCAGTGGGACGGCTACACCCACGACCGCCGCGAACTCCTCGGCCACCTGCGGAGCAACGGCATCGGCAACACGGTCTTCCTCACCGGCGACATCCACTCCGCCTGGGCCGCCGACGTGCCGTTCGAGGCCGCCACCTACCCGCTCTCCGGCAGCGCCGCCACCGAGTTCGTCGTCACCTCGGTCAGCTCCGACAACATCGACGACTTCCTCAAGGTCGCACCGCAGACCGTCTCGCTGCTGGCGGCCGGCGCCATCAAGGCCGCCAACCGCCACATCAAGTGGGTCGACCTCGACTCGCACGGCTACGGCGTCCTCGACGTCACCCCGCAGGCCGTGCAGATGGACTACTACGTGCTCTCCGACCGCACCCGCCAGGACGCCACCGCCCGGTGGACCCGCTCCTACCGCACCCGCACCGGCACCCAGCAGGTCGAACGGGTCTCCTCCCCCGTGAAGTGACGCACCCGCCCGTGCGGATGCCCCGCCCGCCGGCCGGCAGGCGGGGCGTCCGCACGGACGGCTCAGGTGCCCGGTCCGAAACGGGCCACCAGGTCGCCCGCGGTGAGGCGGTCGACCTCCTCCGGTGCCGCGTCGAACGGGCCCGGGTGGAGCCGGTACGCGGTGCCGGACATCGTCTCCGGCGCGGGCACGTCGCCGTCGACCAGCGCGACGAACGCCCGCTGCCCGGCGAGCCGTTCGGTGAGCGGCCGTCCCTCCCGCGCGTCGGGGGCGCGCCGGTCCCGCAGCCGGGCGGCGAACTCCGCCACCGACTCGCCGCCGCCCCGGCGCCAGACCTGCACACCGCCGCCGTCCCGCTCCCGGACGAGCACCTCGTCGGAGCCCGCGGCGGCCACCGCCGAGGCGAGGTCCCACAGGGTGGCCCGGCGGCCCTCCGCGAAGTGTGCGAGCACGTCGCGGCAGAGTCCGCCGACCTCGGCGTGGTGCCGGCGCACACTGTGGAAACCGCCGTCCGCACCGGTGTTGAGGTCCGTCCAGACGTACCGCCGGTCGGCCAGGTCGACGATCATCGGGACGCACACCTTGGCGTCGCCCATCAGGTCGAGCCGCTGCCGGACGGCCTTCGGGTCGTAGTGCCCGGCCGCCCGGTCCGCCGCGGCGAGTTGCAGGAAACCGGCGAAGGCGTCCGTCAGCTGCTCGAACGGGACGTCGTTGTAGCTGAACACGATCATGACGGCGTACCGGGCGCCCCCGCCGGTGAGCCGGGGCAGGTCGAGGTCGACGAACTCCGTGGCACCGTCCGGCGGCGGCGCGGAGACGAAGTCCCCCGAGTGCACGGCCGCCCGGTCCCCGTGCACCAGCTCGGTGAAGTCGCACAGGCCGGTGAACCGCCACTCGGCGTCGTACAGCGCCACCGACAGGTCGAGGTCGACCCGCAGGTGCACGGGCTGCATCCAGTGCAGGAAGAGCCGCAGCCGGTCGCCGGAGGGCAGGGCCTGCCGACTGCCGCGCGGCACCGCGACCAGCGTGCGGGAGGCCGCCCGCTCCGCGAACGGCGCCACCAGATCGTCCAGCCCCTCGTCCAGCAGGGCCAGGCCGTACCGCTCGCCGGAGGCCCGGCGCAGCAGCTCCGCCTCGATCAGCGCGCACACCGGACCGCTCGACGCGGCCGGCACGACGGTGCCGTGGTCCTCCCGCGCATACGCCAGCGACACCGCGCCGCGAGGGAAGTACAGCCGCCGCTCGCCCTGCTCCCGCGGGCCGCGCAGCCGCCCGTACGCACCGAGCAGCGGGCCGGGCGCGACCGACCGCAGCGCGCCGGCCAGGGTGCGCAGGACGTCGTCGGGCAGCGGCTCGCCGGGCCGGACGGCGGCGTGCACCCGCAGCACGTGGTGCAGTCGGCGGGTCAGCTCGCCGGGACGTCCGGCGAGCACCTGCAGGGCGCCGGGCACGTCTCCGGCCGCGAGCAGGCCCTCGACCTGCCCGGCGAAGCCGGTGAAGCCCAGCCGGGTACGCCCCCCGGACTCCACCGCCCTCAGCGGCACGGGCGGTTCGGCGAACTCGGCGCCGACCGGGTGATCCCGCAGGTCCGTCCCGCGCAGCAGCGCGAACGCGGCCGCGACGTTCGGGAAGCGCTGCCGGTACTCGTACGGATGGAGGAGTTCGCCGGCCCGCAGCCAGGCCGAGCGGTGCCTCCGCAGGTCCTCGGCGAGCCCGGCGAGGGGCAGGGCGTCGAGCAGGGCGAGCAGGGCGCGGCGGAGCGGCCGCGACAGGTTGCGCAGACGCAGCCGGCGGGCGGTGGCGGGCAGGAGATCGGGCTCCGCACCGGACCGCACCCACAGCAGGCGCAGCACGTCCGTGGCGGTGTCGATGCGCGTGGCGAGCACCGGCAGGGCAGCTTCCGGGTCGCGTCGCAGCAGGGCCGCGAGGACGACCGCCTTGGTCTCGCGCACCGGGATCCGCTCGGGCAGCCGGTCGGCGAGGTCGTCCGGGGCGAGGGCGAGCAGGGCGACCAGGTCGTCGCGGTCCTGCGGGTCGAGCGGGGTGCGGCGGGCGAGCAGTCGGCCGAGCTCCGCCATGGCGACGGTGACGGTGTCGCCCTCGGCGAGGCGCAGCGTCCGCAGGGCCTGGTCGCCGCCGAACTCCTCGGCCGCCTTGCGGCCCTGCGGGTTGTCCTCCCCGAGGTACGGCTCGGGGGCGAGCGGGGAGCCGCACAGCGGGCAGGCGCCGGCCCGCCCCTCGGCCGCGAGGCCGTCGTGGCAGGCCACGCAGAGCAGGTGGGCGCAGGGCGCGAGCGCGCCGATGCCCGCCTCACCGCCGGACCGCCCGCAGTGGGCGCAGGGCTGGCGCGGCTGGTTGAGCAGGAACGCCCGGATCTGCCGCGAGTACAGCAGGTGGGCGTGGTCGGGCACGGCGTCGGGGAAGCGGTGGAACAGCGTGAGATGGCGGCGGTCCGCACCGAGCAGGTGGTCGATGCGGGCGAGCAGCGCCCCACCGGTGCGGGCCAGTGCGGTCGGGGCGAGCCGGCCGAGCGCGGCCCGGAGCCCTACGGTGAGGAGGTACCCGCGTTGCGCGAGGTCGGCGTCCAGGGCGACCAGCCCGTCGGTGCTCCACGGGTCGGCGGCGGGCAGCAGGTCGCCGGGCGGCACGCACACGGCACCGCGGCGGCGGAGGAGGAAGAAGTCGAGGTCGAGATCGGCGTCGGCGTCGGCCGAGGCGACTCGGGGCATACGGAAGTGCCCTCCGGGGAGGCGGAAAAGGAGGAGGCGGGCGGAGAGGGGGCGCGCTGGCCGGTTTCAGGAGAAGTGAGAAGGAAGCACGCCGCGGAGCCGCCCGCGGGAGCGAACATAACGCAGCGCGCCGCCGGGTGCCCAGCGATTTTCCCGCGGGGCCGTCAGGACACGATGTCCTTGCGGGCGAACCCGCGGAAGGCCAGTGCGATCAGCACGATCGCGTACGACACCGACAGGGAGGCGCCCTGGATCATGCCGCCCCATTCGAGCTGCGGCTGGAGGGCGTCGGCCCAGGCGTACTGCCAGTGTGCGGGGATCCACTCGCGGAGGTCGCCGAGCGCGGTGATGGCGTCGAGGACCCCGGTGACGATGGTGAGGAACACCGCGCCGCCGACCGCGCCGAGCGGCGCGTCGGTGGCGGTGGAGAGCCAGAACGCGAGCGCGGCGACGACGAGTTCGGCGACGAAGACGTACAGCACGGCGAGGCCGAGCCGGGGCAGCGCCTCGGCCGCGGGCAGGCTGGTGCCGGCGGGCAGCTGCAGGTCGCCCCAGCCGTACGCGACGGTGCCGACCGCGAGCCCGACCAGCGGGAGCAGCAGGATCGCGGCGGCCGAGAAGGCCAGCCCGACCGTCAGCTTGCGGGCGAGCAGCCGGGCCCGCGGCACGGGCGCGGCCAGCAGGTAGCGCAGCGACGACCAGCCGGCCTCGGAGGCCACGGTGTCGCCGCAGAACAGCGCGACCGGGATGACCAGCAGGAAGCCGGTGCCCATGAAGAGCAGGGTGGCGGCGAAGTTGGGCCCGGAGGCGGTGGCGAGTTCGATGAAGGTGGTGCGGCCGGGCCGGTCCGGGGTGCCCCCGATGCGGAACGCCACGAGGACGACGAACGGCAGCGCGGCGAGCACCCCGGCGATCACCATCGTGCGGCGTCGGCGCAGCTGGCGGACGGCCTCCACCCGCAGCGGCAGGGTGCGCCGCGCCGAGTAGCCCGCGGCGGCCGTGGCGGTGGAGGTGGTGCTCATGCGGGGCCCCCGATCAGGGAGAGGAAGGCGTCCTCCAGGCGGCGGTGCGGGCCGACCCGCTCCACCGGCACGTCGAGGCGCACGAGTTCGGCGACGAGCCGGGCCGCGCCGGTGCCGTCGAGCTGCACGAGCAGTCCGCCGGGCACGACGGTGGCCCCGGCGACGCCGTCGAGCGCGGCGGCCTTCTCCGCGGCGGCGGCCAGCTCCTCGGGGCCGTACCCGTCGCCGGTGGCGACGAGGAGCTGCTCGCCCGCGCCGACGATGTCGGCGACCGGGCCGGCGGTGACGAGCCGGCCGTGGTCCATGACGACGAGGTGGGTGCAGCTCTGCTCGACCTCGGAGAGGAGGTGGCTGGAGACGATGACGGTGCGCCCGGCGGCGGCGTAGCGGATCATGACGCCGCGCATCTCGCGGATCTGCGGCGGGTCGAGGCCGTTGGTCGGCTCGTCGAGGATCAGCAGGTCGGGCAGGCCCAGCATGGCCTGGGCGATGGCGAGGCGCTGCCGCATGCCCTGCGAGTAGGTGCGCACCGGGCGGGCGAGTGCCTCGCCGAGGTCGGCGATGGCGAGGGCCTCGTCCAGGTGGGCGTCCTCGGCGGGACGGCCGGTGGCCTGCCAGTACAGCTCCAGGTTGGCCCGGCCGCTGAGGTGCGGCAGGAAGCCGGCGCCCTCGACGAACGCGCCGACCCGGGAGAGCACGGGTGCGCCGGGCCGCACGGCGTGGCCGAAGATCCGGATCTCGCCGGCGTCGGGGCCGATCAGGCCCATGAGCATGCGCAGGGTGGTGGTCTTGCCCGCGCCGTTGGGGCCGAGCAGGCCCAGCACCTGGCCCTGTTCGACGCGGAACGACAGGTCGCGGACGGCGTACCGGTCGGCGGCGCCCTTGTAGCGCTTGGAGAGCCCGGTGATCTCCAGCGGCACGCCGGCGAGCGCCGGGTCGGCCGGCACCTGCGGGCGGCGACGGCGGCGCAGCAGGAGCAGCGCGGCCGCGGCGGCCACGGCGAGCAGCGGCAGCTGCCAGACCCGGGCGGGCAGCGGCGCGGGCTCGGTGTGCAGGGCGGCCACGGTCGGTACGGTCAGCGGGCCGGCCACGGCGACGGTGTAGACGGCGGGCTGCGCCGGCGAGGCGTACGCGAGGTCGGTGGAGGCGAGGACGAGCCGCACGCGGTGCCCGGCCGCGAAGGAGTGGTCGACGGCGGGTAGCGCGACCTCGACGGTGCGGCCGCCGGCCGCGTCGGCGCCGGTGACCCGGAGCGGGGCGACGAGCTGCTGCGGCAGGGTCTGCCGGCCGTCCGGGCCGACGTCGTAGAGCTTGGCGAAGAGCACCGCGTCCGGCCGGTCGGCGTGCACGGTGACGGAGACGCGCGGCTGCCCGGTGAGGTCGAGGGCCTGGTCGAGCGGGGTGGAGTCGAAGGTCGCGTACTGGCCGGGGAAGTCGACGGCGAGGCCGGTGCCGAGGGCGGCGGCCTGGGAGAGGGCGCCGATGCCGGGCACGGTGGAGATGTTCGGCGGGGCGCCGCCGGGCGGGTTGGCGATCGTCTGTGCGCGGCCGGCGAGCTCGACGCTGCGGGTGGCGGTGCCGCCGAGGCCGGGGTAGGCGGGGGCGTCGGCGCCGCGCAGGACGGCCTCGAAGCCGGTGGAGTCGACGCCGCCGGTGCGGGTGACGCGGAACGCCGGGCCGGTGTCGGCGGGCTTGCCCGCGAGGTAGTGGTCGAACCAGGCGGTGACGCGGGCGTCGGTGCGCTCGCTGCCCTCGGTGCCGCCGTCGTGGCCGCCGGCGAACCAGTCGACGGCGACGGGGGCCCCGTTGGCGGCGACGGCGCGGGCGATCCGGTCGCCCTGGTCGAGCGGGAACAGCGAGTCCTGCTGGCCCTGCACGACGAGGGTCGGCACCGTGATCCGGTCGGCGACCGAGGACGGGCTGGACGCCTCCAGGGCGGCGACCGCGTCCGCGTCCGGCCGTCCGGCGGTGGCGACCCGGTTGTACATGGTGCACAGGGAGTCGAGGAAGCGGCCGCAGCCGACCGGGCCCTGCTGCCCGGTGCCCGCGCCGCCCTGCGGGGCGGCACCGGTCGGGGCGTCGGCGGAGCCGGTGGTGAAGAAGAGGCCCGCCCACAGCTTCTTGAAGACGCCGTCCGCCGCGGTCGAGCCCTGTGCGGCCTGCGGGAACAGCGCGTCGGCGAGGTTCCACCAGGTGATGCCGGCCGCGACCGCGTCGACCCGGGGGTCGTAGGCGGCGCCGAGCAGGGCGGCGGCGCCGCCGTACGAGGCGCCGGTGATGCCGACCCGGGGGTCTCCGGCCTTGTCGAGCTGCACCTCGGGACGCTGGGCGAGCCAGTCGACGAGCCGGGTGACGTCCTGGATCTCGCGGTCGGGGGCGTTCAGGCCGATCCGGCCACCGGAGTGCCCGAAGCCCCGGGCGGACCACGTCAGCACGGCGTAGCCGGAGCGGGCGAGCTGCTCGGCCCGGGCGCGCTCGCCCTCCTTGGAACCGCCGAAGCCGTGTGCGAGGAGGACGGCGGGCCGCGGCGAGCTGCCGGTGGTGAAGAAGGAGGTGTCGATCTGCACGGTCGCCGTGCTGCCCGGGGTCTCGGGCATGGCGAGGAGGCGGTCCTCCTGTCGCACCGCGGCGCCGGAACCGCCGGTGGCGGTGCTGACCGCCCCCACAGCGATCAGCACCGCCACCACCACATACGCCACCAGCGCACGCCGCCCCACCAGCCGCCTGCGCCAGTCCCCACCGATCCCCATGAGCACCGACCCTAACCCCGTGGCGGGTAGGGAGCCCGTAAAGGCCGCGATCACCGGGCAGGCCCCTGACCTGTCAGGACGTGCGGACGGCCATCAGCAGACCGGACGCCCACGCCATCCGCACGGTCCGGAAACCGGGGCGGTCGGTCAGCTCGCCGAGCAGCCGGTGCACGGAGTCCAGGTGGGTGGCGGGCCAGTCGGGCTGCGGCAGCAGGTCGTCCACGACGTAGGTGCCGCCGGGCGCCACCAGCCCGAGGGCGGTGTCGAGGTGCGTGTACTTGCCCGGCCAGGTGTCGGCGAAGACCAGGTCGAAGGGCGCGCCGCGGTACTCCTCCAGCCAGGCGCCTCCGTCGCCGCACGCGAAGCCGACCCGCGGGTCGCCGCCGAGCTGCTCGCGGGCGACGGCCTGCACCTCGCCGTCCAGTTCGACGGTGACCAGCGAGGCGTCCGCGTCCATGCCGCTGAGCAGCCAGGCGGTGCCCTCGCCGATGCCGGTGCCGAGTTCGAGGATGCGGCCGCCGGGCCGGGCGGCGGCGAGCGCCGCGAGCAGGGCGCCGGTGCGGGTGTCGCAGGACCTCGTGAAGCCGTGGTCCGCGGCGGCGGCGCGCAGCCCGGCGACGGCGGGAGGGAGGTGGGGCGTGGTGTCGTCCATGCCGGGATTCTCGGGCTACGGCGGTCCGGCCGCACCCCGTTTTCCCCGCCCGATGCCACCGCGCGATGTCCCGCCCGGTGCGGCAGACCGGTGCGGCATACCGGCGGCGGCGCCGGGGCGGTGACGGCTGGTCAGCGCGTACGCGCGAGGGCGAGGCCGTCCCGTACGGGGAGCATCACGGCCACCACGGCCCGGTCGACCGACCGCCGACCGACCGCGTGACCGGCCTCGCCGCCGCGGGCTCAGACCCACTCGGCCGGGGAGACGTCCGGCTCGCTGCCGCGCACCCAGATCACCGAGGACCCCAGCACGATCCGGGTCACGGCGAAGGCCGACTCCCAGCCGCCCGGCAGCCGGAGCCGGCCGCGGCGGCTGCCGCCGACCGCGCCCACGGCCGCCGCGCCGTCCCGCGACTCCAGCGTGCCCGACCAGCTCGTGAGACCGAACTCGGGCAGGAACCCCGTGAGGTCGGCGTGCACGTCGACCTCACGGCCCTCCGCAAGGAGGGTCGCCGATCCGCGGTAGACGAGAGTGTCCATGACTCGACCTTGCGCCGACCGACCGGCCCGCGCACGGCGGGGCGGTCGGCATCCGGACACCGGGCGCAGCCGACAGCCGGCGTCCGGCGGACCGCTACGGCCGGCCGTCCCGCTTCGGCCTGTCCCGCTCGGCCTCCTCGGCCTCGCGGACCATCTTCTCCGCCCGCGCCTCCGACCTGCGGCGATCCTCCGGCGACATGTTCTCGGCCGCGTCCCGCATCTGCCCCAGCCGGTCGCCGATGGCGTGCATGTAGCGGTCGGAGCCGATCACGTCCTGCATGCCGATCCGGCCGCTCAGCACGTCCTTCGCCATGCCCTGCAACTCCGGCCCCAGCGCGGGGGTGTTGGCGATGGTGCGCAGCGCCTTGTGCAGCGAGGCCGCCTGCTCCGGGTTGTCGGCCACCTCCAGCAGTTCGTCGTCACCGATCTCACGCTCTGCGGCCATCACGGCCACCTCCCCGTCCTCGTGCAGGATGTGCGACCCGCACCGCTGCCGCGGTCGTTCCCGGCAGGGGCGGTCGCACTGACGGTGAGATCATATGCAACCGCCCCGGTGCGACGCAGGCGCCGGGAACGGACGAAGCGTCACGTGACGGTGCGTCGGCCCGGAATCCGCCCCGGCCCGGGGAGGCACGACGGTCCACGACGGTCAGGAGGAGGCGAGCGCCGCGGTGACGCGGCTGCGGATCGCGTCGTCCCCCACGGCGGCCAGGTACCCGGCGAAGCCGCGGCGCTCCGGCCCCGACGTCCGGTACACGAGGTCGACCGCGTGGTTCAGGGCCCGGTGCGAGGGGGTGGCGGCGAGCACCTCTGTGGCCAGGGCGATCGCCAGCGGCGCATCGGTCCGGGCGGCCGCCGCAGCCAGGTCCACCAGCTGGGTCGACAGGTCGAACCGCTGCGGCACCCCGTCCGCCAGCGACCGCACACCGCGCCGGACGGTCGCCGCGATCACCTCCAGGTTCGCCGCCACCGACGCCGCGTCGAGGAAGTACTCCAGCTTCCCGTCGAAGTACACGCGGTCGGCGAGACCGACGAGGGCCGTGACCGCGAGGGCCCGGTCCGGGCCGCTGCCCTTCTCCTCCGCGAGGTCCGAACCGTCCTCCATCGCGACCGCCAGCTGCGCGAACGTGCCGTCCACCGAGTAGGTGCGGTCGATGATCGTGTCGTACCAGGCCACCGCCGCGGGATTCCGCGCCGCCTCCACCACCGCCCGGTACCCCGCGGCCTCGCCCCAGCTGGTCAGCGCGTAGCACGCCAGGTAGCGCTCCTCCGGCGCGGCGGACCCGTCCGCCAGGAGTTCGGCCAGCGCGGGCACCCGGGTGGTGTGACGGGGGTCCTCCAGACCTGCGTCGACGATCTCGTAGGGATCCGCGACGGGCTCACCGTCGAACCCGACGTGGAACAGCAGGTCGGACGAAGTCATCGGACGGCCTTTCGTGGGCTCGGTCATCAGGCGGGCCCTTCAATGTAGTCGTGCGGAACGACGCCCTTGATGAGCCATTCCTCGTCACGGCTGGTGTTCTGCATGTCCAGAATCCGCTGCTGGAGCCGCTTGGCCGCGGTCTTGCTCAGTCCGTACGACTCGGCCAGCGCCTTCATGTCGTCCCGGCTCGAACCGGGGGGCAGCCGGATGTCGACGGGCTTGCCTGCGATCCGCTCCGCGTCGGCCTGGATGGCGGCCTGGACCTGCGCCGGCGAGTTGATCTCGACGCCGGTCACCTTGCCGTCGGCGATGTCCTGCTCCAGCTGGGGCAGGTCGATCCTGATGCGGTTGCCGCCGAAGTCCTTCGCCGACGCGCCCTCGCGGCTGAGCGACGTGTAGGGGCTGTCCGACTTGATCGGTCCTCGGCCGTCCACGTGGTCGACCATCGTCGCGGCACCGTTCGGATTCGCCGGTACGAGATCGCCGTCCGCGTTGAGATGGGACTTCCGTTGGCCCTTGTAGTTGGTCTCCGACCGGAAGTCGTCGTCGTTGCGTGTCAGGTTGTCGCCGGTGCCCGCCACGTCGTCCGGAATCGCCCGATCCGGCTGCTCCTCCGTACGGCCCTCCGTACGGTCCCCGCCGTGGTCACCGCCGTGGTCACCGTCGTGGTCCGCGCCGTGGTCCGTGGTCGGCCCGTGGTCCGTCGGGCGGCGGTCGGCATCGAGCGGGATGGCGAAGACGCCGTTGTCGCCGTCGTGCAGCGGCTGGTCGCTGCGCCGGCCGCTCTGGGCGTCGATGTAGGTGACGGTGCCGTTGTGGTTGACGGCGTTCCAGGCGTGTGCGCGGCCGTCGGCGTCGCGGGTGATGATGACCGCCTGCGCGCCGTGGCCGTCGCGGCGGAGGGTGTCCTCCAGCCGCCGGTAGGCCTGCGGGCCGTCGCCGAGATCGGAGAACTTGGCGCCGAGCGCGTTCTCGATCCGGTCGCGTCCGCCGCGCTCACCGCGGTCGGACGGGCGGCCCTCGGCGTCGTGGTCGGGTGTACGGGCCGCGGCGGGGGTCGGATGACCGGAGTAGGTGTCGACGGTGGCGAGCGCCACGTCGACGCAGTTGTTGTGACGGCCGGGGCCCGCGGGATCGTCGCCGTTGATGGCGTGCGGCCAGTCGCCCTCGGGGTCGGGGTGGCGCTGGGGCTTGCCGTCCGCGTCGCGCGGCACGGCGTCCTCGACCCGTTCGCGGTCGCGGTCGGACGGTTCCTCCAGGCCGCCGGGGCCGCCGTACGGGCGGTCCTCCGTCGCGGACCTGGGCGGGGTGCGGTCGGCCGACCCCGTGTCGGCCGCGGAATCCGCACGGTCACCGGTCGGCGTCCGCCCGTCGTGGTCGGACCCGTCGTGGTCGGGCCCGTCGTGGTCGGGTCCGGTGTGGTCGGGTGCAGGGTGGGCCGCATCGGGGCGGCCGGAGTCGGGGCGGCCCGCGTCGGGATGCCCGGAGGCCGGGTGCTGCCCGTCCGCGGCACGCTGATCGGGCCGGACCGGACCGTCGGACGTGCGGCGCGGGTCGGAGCCTTCCGGACGGTCCACGCCGGGGCGGCCGGTGGCCGGCTGCTGGCCGAGGCCCGTGGGGCGCTGCTCGGAGCGGTCGGTCCGGTCCGGTCGGCCGTCGGCCTGGCCGGGCACGGTCGAACGGTCCGGAACCGAACCCGCACCCGGGGTCGGGGTCGGGGTCGACGACGGGGACGGTCCGGCGGAGGGCCTGGCCGTACTCCCGGGCGCGCCACCAGTGGGCGCGGAACCACCGGCGGTGGGCACGCCCGCGCCCGGCCCGACCGGGCCGGTGGCCGTGGGGGCCGAAGTCTGCTGGCCGCCGGGGGCCGAGCCTGCCGGTTCGGCGCCGGTGCCACGGGTGTCGGGCGCTGCGGGGGCTGCGACCGAAGCGGTCTCGATCCTGGGGTCGCGGTGGGATCCCTCGGACGCAGCCGGACGGGCGTGGTCCGCCGCCGGGGCGGGCACCGCACCACCCGACGGCACGGTGCGGGGGTCGGCGGCGCCGTGCGAGGCAGCGGCTGGTTCCTGTACGGGGGCGCGGTGCTCCGGCGACGGCGCGGACGTGTCGCCCGGACGGCCGTGCTGCGCCGTCGGTGCATGCTGCCCGGCCGTCCCGGAACGGTCGGCCGGACCGGCGTCCGGTGCGGGCTCGTGCCGCTGCGGCGGGACGTCGCCGCCGCGCACCGGCCCGTACGCCGGTGTCGCCGTGCCGTGGTCCCCGCTGCGGCTCCCACCGTGGTCGCCACCCTGGTCGCCACTGTGGAAAGGCGTCGGCGAGCCGTCGGAGCCGCCCTGACGCACGGGCCCGTACGAGGGCGCCGGACGGCCGTCATCCGCGCGCGACGGACCGGGGGCCGGGTCGGACGCCGAGTCGGGTCTGGGGTGACCGGACACCGGCCCGCTCTGACGGGAATCGTCTCCGGACCGATCCTGCCGCGGCCCCTCGGCACCGCGGCCGTCCGCATCCCGCCTGTCGCCACCCCGGCCGTCGGAGTCCGGCGTGTGGCCGGGCGCAGTCGTGCCGCCGTCCCCGGTCGGCGCCGCCGCCGAACGACCGTCGGTACCCGTGTGCGCCGGAGCCGGACCCGAACCTGCGGCATCCGAACGGGAATCCGCCCCCGAGGCCGCCCCGGCGTCCCCGGTCGGCGCCGCCGCCGACCGACCGTCGGTACCCGTGTGCGCCGGAGCCGGAGCCGGACCCGAACCTGCGGCATCCGAACGGGAATCCGCCCCCGACGGCGCAGAACGCTCCGCCGACGGCACGCTGTCGCCGCCGGTCGGCATGGGCCCGGCACCTGATGCGGAGTCTGCGGGAAGACGGGTGCCGAAGGGGTCGAGGGGTGAGGAGTTGCGGTTGTCAGAGGCCGAGGGAGCCGTCTGGCCGTTCCCGCCGGGCGGTGTCGTTGCCTGGTCGCTGCGGCTTCCGGACGAGTCGGTCGACGTCGGGGTGTGCGGAGCGGAGGTGCTGCCGTCACCGGAGTGCCGCGGGCCGTCCGACGACCCTCCCGACGGTGTACCCGAGCTCCCGGCGGAACCCGCCGAGCCGGAGGAACCGGAGGAACCGGACCCGCCCGAGGAACCGGACGAACCGGGGGAACCCGCGGCACCGGAGGAGCCGCCGGAGCCACTCCCCTGCTGCCCGCCGCTCCCACCGCTGTCGCCCGCGCCCGTCGCGCCGTTGCTGCCGTTGCTGCCGCCGCCGTCACCACCCGCGGCTCCCTCGGCTCCGTTGCCGTTGGAGTTGGAGTTGGAGTTGCCGTCGGTGCCGCCGTTGGAGTCGCCGTGGCCGGCCGCGTTGTCGGCGTGGTGCCGTGCCGCGCCGCCGGCGCGGGAGCCGAGGCCGTCACGGAGGGACTCGGTGAAGGTCTGGTCCCAGTTCTTCGCGGACTCCTTCCCCTCCTCCCAGCCCGTCTTGACGGTGCGGCCGAGGTCGTAGCCGTCCTGCGCACCGAAGCCCTGGTTGACGGTCTGCGCGATGAGGTCCGAGATCATCGCCTGCACCGCGGAGACGATCGGATCCTTCAGCGTCTCCATGATCGCCTCGATCAGGGCGTCCCTGAGCTCCTTCAGCAGCCGGCGCACGATCATCTTCGTCGCCTGCGTCGCGCCCAGCGCGCCGACCTCGGACAGACCGAAGGTGAACGGCGCGGCGGCCTGCGCCGCGATAAGTTCCGCGGCCAGGATCACGAGCTGCGTGATCACCGCGATCTTGCACACCACCACGATCACCGCAGCGGCCTCGAACGCCGCCGCGATCAGCCGCGCCGCGGTCGCCGCATCCGCGAGGTAACCGTCCCCGCCCGTCGTGAACTTGTCGAACGCCGTCCCGAACGCCTCGATCGAGTCACCGGAGTTCGCCGACCGCACACTGTTCGCCGCACTCAGCGCACGGTAGTTGAGATCGTCGACCTGATCCGCGAAGTCACGCCACACCTGGGCGCACTCACGCAGCTTGTCCTCGTCCGCCTTCGGCCAGTCGAAGCCGAGCATCTCCAGGACCCACTCGACGCCGTCCGGCAGCATCAACGACACGGTTCAACTCCCCTTAGCGGCAGACCGTGGCCACGGCTCGGGCGGCACGGGTCACGGGTGGTGAGGACGGCGGGCGGTCCGGGGAGGATCCGGACGGCAGGGCGGGAGCACCGGTACGCGGCGGGCCGGTGCGCCGGGACGACGGCAGCGCTACGGACGGTTCGCGGCGCGTCGCCGCGCGCACCCGTCCGGCGCGGGCCGTTCCGTACGCGGGCACCCCGCACCGACGATCTGCTGCACCCTCACGGCCCCCGCCTCATCCCCGTTCCGAGGTCCGGAAGCTTCCGGAACCCGGCTCATGACACCTTCTCAGGGCCGCCGACCGTCCTGCAGTGATCGACGGACGCCCCTTCAGTCGGATGATCCTACTCATGCACGGGCTTCGGCCGCCTGACCGGACGTCTCCACACCGCTGTACCACCGCCCCACCACACCACCAACCCGCCGCCTCCACCGTCTCCACCGTCCCACCGCCCCAACGCCCCACCGGCCGGAGATCACGCGGCACCTCGACCCCCACATCCCGCAATCCCCGCAATCCCCGCAGTCGCCACAGTCACCGCGATCACCGGGTCACGCCCCCGAGCCCGCTCGATCATGCGATCATGTGCAGCCGAACGGCGGCCGCCCGCCCGAACGGTAGTCTCGGGCCGGGCACCCGACCGGTCCGCACGCACGGAGGATTCTCGTGATCACGCAGGAGCAGGCCCTCGCCACCGCCGAGAGCTGGCTGAACAGCGATGTCCCCGCCGAGGAGCGCCGTGGCGTCCGCCACCGCGAGTTCGACCTGGGCTGGGTGGTCTGGGCCGCGCCCGCGCCGTTGGAGCGCGATCCCGTGACGGGCGAGCGCCGCCCGCCGGCCGACCTCGGCGACGCCTGCGGCGTGATCGACCGCTCCACCGGCGCGTTGGAGGTCTGGCCGTCGGTGCCCGTCGACGAGGTGATCTCGCGGTACACGGAGAAGCACGCGCCGCCGGCCACCGGACCGGGCAACACCGCCGTCGCCACCTACCTTGACCCGGCGAGCGGCGGGGAGGTGATGCTCCACCGCATGTCCGGCCCCGGTCTGCCCCCGGCGGAGTACCAGCTCGCGGCCGAGCTCGACCGGCTCGGGGTGCCCGCGGGTGACGTGCTCGCCGTGCACACCGACCTGCGTCCGGCCACCCTGCCGGGCGGTTACACCGCGGCACTGCTGGAGCGGTCCTTCCCGAACGCCGAGATCTCCTGCGCCCACCCGTACGGCATCTTCGCCGACGAGCGGGCCGAGGGCGTCCGGGCGCTCGCCGACCGCGTGGAGTCCGTCGGCCGCCTGGCGGGCCGTCCGAACCCGCCCCGCCCGCACCGGGTGCCCGCCCCGAAGCCGGGTGAGGTGGAGGCGACCGGGCCCGTCCGCGACGTGGCGCTGGGCCGGCTGCTCACCGAGGTCTTCGGCGACACGGTCCGTCTCGACGCCGACGACCTGTCGAACAGTGCTCTGCCGGACGCCGCACGGGCGACCCTCACCTGGGCGGGCCTGCCCGCCGACGTGCCGCTGTTCTTCACCGCGGACCGCCCCGACGCCCCGCCCGCGGGCGGGCTGCTCGCCGATCTCCGCACGCATCTGACGGCCGCGGGCACGGAGGCCGGGGCGTCCGCCCTGGACGTCCTGGCCGGCTGGACGCGGATCGGCACCGACGGCTTCTGCGTGATCGCCGTGCAGTGCGGCGGCGACGAGCGGGCGGTCGGCTCGGTGTGGGCGGTCCATCCGCGGACCGGCAGCGGACGCTTCGTCAACGCCTCGGTCTCCGCGTTCCTGCGCAGCCTGGCGCTGCTGGCTCCCGCCCGCGCCGGGTTGCGGGGCCTGGACCCGCTGGCGGCCGGTGCCGCGGTGGCCTCGTTCCAGAGCGGCCTGGCCGCGATCGACCCGGACGCGTTCCACAAGGAGTCGGCCTGGTGGAGCGTCGTCGTCGAGCAGATGTGGCACGGCCTGTTCTGAGCGGCGGTCGGCCGCCGCCCGGCACCGGGCGCCGCCGGTGCGGCCCGCGGCGGCACTGATGCCGTAGCCGGGGTCCCGGTCCCGGTCGGGGCCGAGGTGGGCGGTCGTGCCGTCGACCTGCCGGGTGAGGCACGGGCCGTCCGCGGTGCCGTCCGGATCGGGCGCCCGCTCCCGCTCCCGCTCGCCGGGCGGGGCGGGCTGCCGTGCCGGACGTCAGCCCACCGGCGACGACGAACGCTCCCACCCGAAGATCGTTCACGGGCAGGAGCGTGGCGGCCGGGCAGGTTGCCGGAAAACGCCGTCAGAACACCCGCACCATCGTGCGGTGCGGGATCCCCGCGTCGTCGTAGACCGGGCCCTCGGCGGTGTAGCCGAGGCGCTCGTAGAAGCCGAGGGCGTGCACCTGGGCGTGGAGTTCGAGCTCGCGGGCGCCGCGGTCGCGGCCCTCCTGCTCGATCGCCCGCACGAGCTCGGCGCCGAGCCCGGTGCCGCGGGCGGCCTTCCGCACGGCGAGGCGTCCGAGGAGCACCCGGCCCTCGATGCCGGTCAGCTTCAGTGCGTCCGCCCCGTGGATGAGGCGGCCGGTGCCGAGCGCCTCGCCGTCGGGTCCGGTGGCGAGGAGGTGCACCGAGGTGGCGTCGAGCTCGTCGTACTCCAGCTCGACGGGGACGTTCTGCTCCTCGACGAAGACCTCGTGGCGGACGCCGCGCACCCGGGCGAGGTCGGCCTCGCCGGTGGCGACGCGGATCCCGGCCACGTCAGCTCTCCGCGGAGATCACGTCGAGGGCCCTCTGCAGGTCCTCCGGGTAGTCGCTGCGGAACTCCACCCACTGGCCGTCCGAGGGGTGCTCGAAGCCCAGCTGGACGGCGTGCAGCCACTGGCGGGCGAGGCCCAGGCGCTTCGAGAGCGTCGGGTCGGCGCCGTAGGTGAGGTCGCCGACGCAGGGGTGCCGCAGCGCGCTCATGTGCACCCGGATCTGGTGGGTG
Organism: Kitasatospora sp. NBC_01539; assembly: GCF_045040525.1. Lineage (NCBI taxonomy): Bacteria > Bacillati > Actinomycetota > Actinomycetes > Kitasatosporales > Streptomycetaceae > Kitasatospora > Kitasatospora sp. NBC_01539. The sequence goes on along the minus strand of NZ_CP109390.1, from coordinate 6,300,163 downwards.
CGGCCGGTCTCCAGCTTGATGTCGAGCAGGGAGGCCGCGCGGTACGCCTCGATGAGGTCGTAGTGCGTGACGGAGGGCTTGCCGTCGCGGGTGACGGCCCACTTCCAGTCGCTGCTGGGGTGGCGGCCGATGGGGGCGTCGACGGTGCCGGACAGCGGGTCGGGGTGGCCCTGGACGAGCGCGTTGTACTTCTTCTCCGTGATGCGGTCGTGGAACTGCCGCTTCAGGTCGGTGTAGGCGCGCTCGGACTTGGCGACGACCATGAGGCCGGAGGTGCCGACGTCGAGGCGGTGCACGACGCCCTGGCGCTCGGCGGCGCCGGAGGTGGAGATGCGGTACCCGGCGGCGGCGAGGCCGCCGATGACGGTGGGGCCGGTCCAGCCGGGGCTGGGGTGGGCGGCGACGCCGACCGGCTTGTCGATCAGCACGATGTCGTCGTCGTCGTGGACGATCCGCATGCCCTCGACGTGTTCGGCGACGATCCGCACGGCTGCGGCCGGGGCCGGGATCTCGACCTCCAGCCAGGTGCCGGCGCTCACCCGGTCCGACTTGCCGGCGACGGCGCCGTCGAGCGTCACCTTGCCCTCGCTGGCCAGCTCGGCGGCCTTCGTCCGGGAGAACCCGAACATCCGGGCGAGGGCGGCGTCGAGTCGCTCACCCTCCAGGCCGTCGGGTACGGGGAGGCTGCGGGTCTGCGCTGCAATACTCACTCGTACGAGTATGCCGGACGGCGCGGCCCGTCCCTCACCGTCCCCGCTCGGGGGCACGGGCCCGCGGTCGGTCGCGGCGGGCGGGTCACTCGGTGTCGTCGACCGGCTTCGGCGCGTCGGTGGAAGCGGTGTCGGCCTCGGAGCCGGTCTTCGCGGGCTTGCCGGGCTGGTGGACGGTGCCGTCCGGGTTGGAGCCGCGGAAGGAGAGCAGCACGACGAGGATGCCGCCGCAGACGATCGCCGAGTCGGCGAGGTTGAAGACGGCGAAGTGCTGCACGGAGATGAAGTCGACGACGTGGCCGCGGAAGACGCCGGGGGCGCGGAACAGCCGGTCGGTGAGGTTGCCGAGCGCGCCGCCGAGCAGCAGGCCGAGGGCGACGGCCCAGGGCAGGCTGTAGAGGCGGCGGGCGATCCGCCAGATCACGACGATCACGGCGGCGGCGATGCCGGTGAAGACGACGGTCATCGCCTGGCCCATGCCGAAGGCGGCACCGGGGTTGCGGATGACCTGGAAGGTCATGACGTCGCCGACGACCTGGATCGCCGGGCGGCCCTCCAGCCGGGCGACGACGAGCAGCTTGCTGCCGAGGTCGATCAGGTAGGCGAGCAGGGCCACGGCGAGCAGCACGCCGATGCGGCGGCGGCGGACGGCGGCGCGGGCGCCGGACGCGGCGGTGGCGCCCACGGGGCCGGACGGGCCGGCGGGCTCGGCGGCGGGCTCGTCCACGACGGTCTCCGGCTCGTGCGACACGCGGGCGGTGGGGACGGCTTCGTCCTGCGTCTGGGGGGAACCTGAGGTGCTGATGATCCGCTCCGCTGCCGTGTACAAGGGGTCCGGCCGTGGGGGCCGGCCGGGGCCGAGGTTACGGGGACGAGCGTACGGCACCCGATGGCCGGAACGCCCGTCTCCCGTCACCCGTCACGCGGGGCGGTCCGCCCCGGGTTCCGTCAGGCCGATCCCGCGGGCTCGGCGGGATCGGCCGGACGGGGCCCGGTCGACGACCGGGGACCGGTCAGCGGCGTTCCTGCTTGGCCTTGCAGCTGACGCAGAGGGTGGCCCGCGGGAAGGCCTGCAGCCGGGCCTTGCCGATCGCCTGTCCGCAGGACTCGCAGACGCCGAAGCCGACGCCCTCCAGACGGGTGAGGGCGCGCTCGGTCTGGGCGAGGCTGTCCCGGGCGTTGTTGGCCAGGGCCAGCTCGCTCTCCCGGTTGATGTTCTTGGTGCCGGCGTCGACCTGGTCGTCGCCCGCGCCGTCGTTGGAGTCCCGCATCAGGCCGGTGATCGCCGCCTCGGAGGCCTCGATCTCGGCGCGGAGGCGTTCGAGGTCCGCGTTGAGCTCGGCGTGGAGCTCGGAGACCTCGGCCGATGTCCAGGCGTCCTCGCCGGTCCGCACCGGCAGCTCGGCCGGGTCCACCGACTCGGCGCCGCCGCTGCGGGCGCCGGTGCCTGCCGGGACATGGGTGCGGCTGGTCGCCGCCCGGCCGGTGCTGGTGCTGGTCTTCCGCCGTGCAGTGCTCACGGTCCCCTCCCCTGGGTCGCCTGCCACAGCCTCGCGCGCCCGCGTGGTGGCGGTGCGTGCGCCAGTCGCTCTCTCAGCCATGGCTTTCGACCTCATTCACGAATGATGCGTACCGCCGGTTCCCGGCGGCCTCCGGTGCCGGAACGATAATCCCCATCGAATCCGGCCACAACGGGACATACCGATGACGGAATCGAATCGAATCCGATCACACCCGGGCAGCCTCCGCCGATGGCACGCGCCCGGGCGCTGACCAGGTTGTGCCCAGATCGACACCGGCTAACCTCCCCGCCCACGGGACGGGACGGGCGCGCGCCGTCCGGACTCGCGCCGCCGGGCACCAATCGGTTTGCGCGGGCCGATACACTGGGCCTGCAAGGCGCAGATGGGACGAGTACCGCAGTACGCAGCCATGAGCGATCCGGGGACGGTGCGAGCCCGGGGGTGTGCGCGGCGGGAAGATCACCCCGGAGCCGCCGGAGGAACGGCCGTACGGCCCAGTAGAACCGGCAGCAACCCCCAAACAAGTGGGTCGCGGGCACCAGCCGCGGCCAAGGAGGGTGGTACCGCGGGGCGGCTCGCCGTCTCGTCCCTCCGTCGGAAGCCAGTCCACGCATCCGCCGGAGGTAGACGCCCGCGATGACCACCTACAACGCCGTCCCCGCGCAGGTAGACCTGCCCGTCCTGGAGCACGGCATCCTGTCGTTCTGGCAGGACAACAAGATCTTCCAGCGCAGCCTGGAGCAGTCCGAGGGCCGCCCCGAGTGGGTGTTCTACGAGGGCCCGCCCACCGCCAACGGCATGCCGGGTGCCCACCACATCGAGGCCCGCGTCTTCAAGGACGTCTTCCCGCGGTACCGCACGATGAAGGGCTACCACGTCGCCCGCAAGGCCGGCTGGGACTGCCACGGCCTGCCGGTCGAGCTCGCCGTCGAGAAGGAGCTCGGCTTCTCCGGCAAGAAGGACATCGAGGCGTTCGGCATCGCCGAGTTCAACGCCAAGTGCCGCGAGTCCGTCACCCGCCACACCGACGAGTTCACCAGGCTCACCGAGCGCATGGGCTACTGGGTCGACCTCGACGAGGCGTACCGCACCATGGACCCCTCCTACATCGAGTCGGTCTGGTGGTCGCTCAAGCAGATCTTCGACAAGGGCCTGCTCGTGCAGGACCACCGGGTCGCCCCCTGGTGCCCGCGCTGCGGCACCGGCCTCTCCGACCACGAGCTGGCGCAGGGCTACGAGACCGTCGTCGACCCGTCGGTGTTCGTCCGCTTCCCGCTGACCTCCGGCCCGCTCGCGGGCGAGGCCGCGCTGCTCGTCTGGACGACCACCCCGTGGACGCTGGTCTCCAACACGGCCGCCGCCGTGCACCCGGAGGTCACCTACGTGGTGGCCACCGACGGCACCGAGCGGCTCGTCGTCGCCGAACCGCTGGTCGGCAAGGCGCTCGGCGAGGGCTGGGAGACCACCGGGCAGTCGTTCACCGGCGCCGAGATGGAGCGCTGGGCGTACACCCGGCCGTTCGACCTCGTCGAGATCGAGAACGCGCACTACGTGCTCACCGCCGAGTACGTCACCACCGAGGACGGCACCGGCATCGTCCACCAGTCGCCCGCCTTCGGCGCGGACGACCTCGCCACCTGCCGCCGCTACGGCCTGCCGGTGGTCAACCCGGTCGAGGCCGACGGCACCTTCGCCGCGGACGTCCCGCTGGTCGGCGGCGTCTTCTTCAAGAAGGCCGACGAGGCGCTCGTCGCCGACCTCCAGGCCCGCGGCCTGCTCTTCCGCCACCTGCCGTACGAGCACAGCTACCCGCACTGCTGGCGCTGCCACACCGCGCTGCTCTACTACGCGCAGCCCTCGTGGTACATCCGCACCACGGCGGTCAAGGACGCCCTGATCCGCGAGAACGAGGCGACCAACTGGTTCCCGTCGAGCGTCAAGCACGGCCGCTTCGGCGACTGGCTGAACAACAACATCGACTGGGCGCTGAGCCGCAACCGCTTCTGGGGCACCCCGCTGCCGATCTGGCGCTGCGAGGAGGGCCACATCACCTGCGTCGGCTCGCTGACCGAGCTCGGTGAGCTCACCGGCACCGACCAGAGCGCGCTCGACCCGCACCGCCCGTACATCGACGACGTCACCTTCGCCTGCCCGAGCTGCCAGGCGACGGCGACCCGGGTGCCCGAGGTGATCGACGCCTGGTACGACTCCGGCTCGATGCCGTTCGCGCAGTACGGCTACCCGTACCGCAACAAGGAGCTGTTCGAGAGCCGGTACCCGGCGCAGTTCATCTCCGAGGCGATCGACCAGACCCGCGGCTGGTTCTACACGCTGATGGCGATCGGCACCCTGGTCTTCGACCGGAACTCCTACGAGAACGTCGTCTGCCTCGGCCACATCCTCGCCGAGGACGGCCGCAAGATGTCGAAGCACCTCGGCAACATCCTGCAGCCGATCCCGCTGATGGACCAGCACGGTGCCGACGCCGTGCGGTGGTTCATGGCCGCGGGCGGCTCGCCCTGGTCGGCGCGGCGCGTCGGCCACGGCACCATCCAGGAGGTCGTCCGCAAGACGCTGCTGACCTACTGGAACACCGTCGCCTTCCAGGCGCTGTACGCCCGCACCGCCGGCTGGGCGCCCTCGGCCGCCGACCCGGCGCCGGCGGACCGCCCGCAGCTCGACCGGTGGGTGCTCTCCGAGCTCAACACGCTCGTCCGCGAGGTCGACCTCGCCCTGGAGGCGTACGACACCCAGCGGGCCGGCAAGCTGCTCTCCGGCTTCGTCGACGACCTCTCCAACTGGTACGTGCGGCGCGGCCGCCGCCGCTTCTGGCAGGGCGACGCCGCGGCGCTCGCCACCCTGCACGAGGCGCTGGAGACGGTCACCCGCCTGATGGCCCCGCTCACCCCGTTCATCACCGAGCAGGTCTGGCAGGACCTCGTCGTGCCGGTCGCCCCCGGCGCCCCCGCCTCCGTGCACCTGGCCTCCTGGCCGGTCGCCGACGAGTCGCTGATCGACACGGACCTCTCGCGGCACATGGCGCTCGTCCGGCGCCTGGTCGAGCTCGGCCGCGCCACCCGCGCCGAGTCCGGCGTGAAGACCCGTCAGCCGCTGTCGCGCGCGCTGGTCGCCGCCCAGGGCTGGGAGGAGCTCCCGACCGACCTGCGGGCGCAGATCGCCGAGGAGCTCAACGTCTCCGCCCTGGAGTCGCTCGCGGAGGTCGGCGCCTCGCTCGTCGACACCTCGGCCAAGGCCAACTTCCGCGCGCTCGGCAAGCGGTTCGGCAAGGGCGTGCAGGACGTCGCCAAGGCGGTCGCCGCCGCGGACGCCGCCGTGCTCGCCGCCGAGCTCCGCGCCACCGGCGTCACGGGCGTCGACCTCGCCGGCGAGCGGATCGAGCTCTCCCCGGAGGAAGTGATCATCACCGAGACGCCGCGCGAGGGCTGGGCCGTCGCCAACGAGGCCGGCGCCACCGTCGCCCTCGACCTGGCGATCACCCCCGAGCTCAAGCGGCTCGGCATCGCCCGCGACGCCATCCGGCAGATCCAGGAGGCCCGGAAGAACTCCGGCCTGGACGTCGCCGACCGGATCGTGCTGCGCTGGCAGGCCACCGCCGAGGAGACGGCCGGGGCCGTCACCGAGCACGGCGGCCTGGTCGCCGAGGAGGTCCTCGCGGTGGACTTCGCGGCGGGCGCCGCCGACTGGGAGTCCGACACCTTCACCGACGAGTCGCTCGGCCTCGCCTTCCAGCTCCGCAAGGCCTGACCCGCACCGCGCCACGACGGGCGGGCAGGTGACCACGGTCACCTGCCCGCCCGTCGGCGCGTGCGGCCGCCGGTGCCCCGGCGCGCACGGACGAGGGCGCCCCCGCCGTGACCGTCGTCACAGTGGGGGCGCCCTCGTGGGGTGCTGCTAGTTGTCGCCGTCCTCGTCGATGAGGAAGCCCCGCATCGGCGCGGGAGCCTGCTGCATCGGCTGCGGCGGCTGCGGGCGGACCGCGGCCATCGGCTGGGTCATCCCGGCGGGCGCCATCTGCGCGGCACCGGTGCCGGCGCCGGGCTGGCCGCCGAAGCTCGGGTTGCTGCCCGAACCGAAGGAGTTCCCGCCGAACGACTGGCCGTTGCCGCCGAACGACTGGCCTCCGCCGTTGCCGCCGAAGGACTGGCCTCCGCCGCCGAACGACTGGCCGCTGCCGCCGAAGGACGACTGGCTGCCGAAGCTCGGCGCGCTGCTGCCGACCGAGGAGCCCGCCGGAGCCATCGACGACGCCGCCGGGGGCAGCGAGGCGGTGGCCGGGATCCGCGGCGGGGCGAGCGAGTCGTCCGCTTGCGACTCCAGCTGGCGCAGCTGGGTCTCCAGGTACGACTTCAGACGCGTGCGGTACTCGCGCTCGAAGGCGCGCAGGTCCTCGACCTTGCGCTCCAGCGTGGCGCGGGCGGACTCCAGGGAGCCCATCGCGACGCGGTGCTTCTCCTGCGCGTCCCGCTCCAGGGCGTCGGCCTTGGCGCGGGCGTCCCGCTCCAGGCCCTCGGCGCGGCTGCGGGCCTCGCCGACGATCTTGTTGGCCTCGGAACGCGCCTCGGAGATCGCCTGGTCGGCGGTCTGCTGGGCGAGTGCGAGCACGCGGGCCGCGCTGTCGCCGCCGGGAGCCTGCTGCGGCTGGCCCATCGGGCCGCCGAGCGGGCCGCCCATGGGCTGACCCATCGGGCCGCCCATCGGGGCCAGCTGCTGCTGGCCGCCCATGGTCTGGCCCATCTGCTGCTGCTGCCCCATCGGGCTGCCCATCGGCTGCAGCATCTGACCGCCCATCGGCTGCACCAGCTGCTGCTGGCCGCCCATGGTCTGGCCCATCTGCTGCTGCTGCTGCCCCATCTGCTGGGGCTGGCCCATCTGCGGCTGCCCCATCTGCTGGGGCTGCCCCATCTGCGGCTGCCCCATCTGCTGCGGCTGGCCCATGTGGCCGCCGTTGCCGGGGGGAAGCGCGGGGGCGCCGGACGGCAGGCCGAGGGGCTGGTTGCCCATCTGCTGCTGCTGCGGGCCGCCCATCTGCTGCGGACCGGGGCCCTGCTGCTGGCCGGGCACCGGCGGGCCGGATATGGCCGCGGGCACCGGGGCGCCGCCGGGGCGGGCGTCCTGCGGCTGCTCCTTGCGCATGTTGGCCTGGTTCTGCGCCGCGGCACGCGTGGCGGCTGCCAGCTTGGCGCGCAGGTCCTCGTTCTCGCGCAGCAAGCGGGTCAGCTCGGCTTCGACCTCGTCGAGGAAGGCATCGACCTCGTCCTCGTCATAGCCTTCGCGCAACCGGACGGTCGTGAACTGCTTGTTCCGAACGTCCTCGGGGGTCAATGGCATCTCTTCACCTCAACGTGATCGTCGGCACTCCGGAATCCTGTCGCATCGCTCACAACGACAGGGACCGCACGAGCGAGATCAGGACATACACAATGATCATCAGTACGAAGAAGGACAGGTCGAGCGCCACGCCCCCGAGACGCAACGGCGGAATGAAACGCCGAAGGAGTTTGAGCGGCGGATCCGTGACAGTGTACGTGGCCTCCAGGACGAGGACCATGGCCCTTCCGGGTCGCCATGAGCGGGCGAACTGGAAGACCCAGTCCATCACGAGCCGGAAGAGCAGGATGAGCAGGAAGACTGTCAGCGCGTAGTACAGCACCGCCCCGACGATCCCCATGTGGTCTCCCTCTCCCTGGTCCTCAGCCCGTCGGTGACGGACCGTCGATCGGTCCACACGTAAAGTCGTGACCGGGTCAGCTCTGGTTGAAGAACCCACCCTCGGCGATCCGAGCCTTGTCCTCCGCCGTGACATCGACGTTAGCAGGAGACAGGAGGAACACCTTCTGCGTCACGCGCTCGATACTGCCGTGCAGACCGAAGACGAGTCCAGCGGCGAAGTCTACGAGGCGCTTGGCGTCCGTGTCGTCCATCTCGGTCAAATTCATGATCACGGGAGTGCCGTCGCGGAACTGTTCCCCGATGGTACGGGCCTCGTTGTACGTCCTGGGGTGCAGCGTGGTGATGCGGTAGGGCTCTCGTTCGTTCACTACCTTGGGCATGATCACCGGGGCGCTCTTCTCCACGTTCTGGCGGCGGTCGGGTGTGATGGACGACACTGGGGCCATCCGCGGAGCCTCCTGCCGGATCGGCACGGCGGCCGGCACGGGCTGCGGGGCGATGTGGGCGACGGGCGCAGGCGCGGGCCGCTGCTCGGCGACCGGGCGCAGGTCCTCGGTGCGGCCGGTACGGAGGGGCTCCGGGTCGGCGTCGTAGTCGTCGTCGGGGTCGTACCCCTGGCCGTCGTACGTCTCGTCCTCCACGAGGCCGAGGTAGACCGCCATCTTGCGCATTGCGCCGGCCATGCTCCTGTCTCCTCCGCTCTGTGGTGGATCGGCTCCGACTCCGGCCTCGGCCTGCGGTCTCCGCAGCGCCCCGGCGCCCGCCGGGGCGACGGCCCGTCAGGCCGTGAGGATTCTGCGGAGATGCGATCCACGAAGTTGTCACTAGCGCGCTGATGGGCTGCTAGGTTCTGTCCTGTTTTGTCCTGCGATCTGATCTACTACCCGGTGACGTTACCCGAGCGGTGACCGCACGCCGAGTACCGCCGTACCGACGCGTACATGTGTCGCTCCGGCCGCCACCGCCTGCTCCAGGTCGCCGCTCATGCCTGCGGACACCATCGTGGCAGCAGGATGCCGCGCCCGTACCCCGCTTGCGATTTCCGCCAGCCGCGCGAAGGCGCGGGCCGGATCGCCGGCCAGCGGGCCCGCCAGCGGAGCCACCGTCATCACCCCGTCGAGCCTGAGCCCGGGGGTTCCGGCGATCAGGTCGGCGAGTTCCCCGACCTCGTCCGGGGCGACCCCGGCGCGGTGCCCGCCCTCCCCGGCCTCCTTGTCGAGTGCCACCTGCACCAGGCAGCCGAGGGGCGCGCGCCCGGCGCCGAGCACCGCGGCGGAGAGCGACGCGACCAGGCGCGCGCGGTCCACGGAGTGCACGTGGTCGGCGTACCGCACCACCGACCGCACCTTGTTGGTCTGCAACTGGCCGACGAAGTGCCAGGTCAGAGGCAGCTCCGTGCAGCGCTCGGCCTTGGGGGCGGCGTCCTGGTCGCGGTTCTCCGCGACCTCGGTGACGCCGAGTCCGGCGAGGAGTGCGGTGTCCTCGGCGGGGTAGGTCTTGGTCACCACGACGAGCGTGACCTCGCCGCGGGCCCGGCCGGCGGCGGCGCAGGCGTCGGCGATCCGCTTCTCGACCACGTCGAGGTTGGCGCCGAGTTGCTCGTACCGCGCGCGCTGCCGCTCGTCGAGGGAGGACTGGAAGGCGGGACCGCCGGGGAACGGCCCGAAGATGTCGTTCGTCATGACTGTGCGGGGCCCCACCAGACGTAGCTCGCGAGCCGACCCGTCCGCTGCTCGCGGCGGTAGGAGTAGTGGTCGTCCGATTCGAGGGTGCAGACGGTCGACCGCACGACGTCGGTGACACCGGCGTCGGCGAGCTGGGCGGCGACGCCCTCCGCCACGTCCAGCGACGGGGTGCCCCACGAGGTCTCGGCGTACGCGGCCGGCACCACGGCGGCGACCTCGGCGCGGAGTCCGGCGGGCACCTCGTAGCAGCGGCCGCAGACGGCGGGCCCGAGCACGGCGGTGATCCGGGCCGGCTCGGCGCCGAGCGCGGCCATCGCGCGGACGGCCGCGGGGACGACCCCGGCGGCGAGGCCCGGGCGGCCGGCGTGCGCGGCGCCGACGATCCCGGCGACCGGGTCGGCGAGCAGCACCGGGGTGCAGTCCGCGGTCAGCACGGCGAGGGCGAGCGGGCGGTCGGTGACCACCGCGTCGACGGTCGGGGCCTCCCCGTCGCGCTGCCGCTCCGTCACCACGGCCACGTCCGCGCCGTGCACCTGGTTCATCCAGACCACGTCGGCCGGGTCGAGCCCGAGCTGCTGCGCGGCGAGCACCCGGTTGCGGCGGACGGCCGCCGGGTCGTCCCCGACGGCCCCGCCGAGGTTCAGCTCCCCGTACGGCGAGATGCTCACCCCGCCCCACCGGGTGGTGGAGGCGAAGTGAGCACCGTTGCGACTGATGTGAGGAATCACGGGAGAGGCGTCTACTTCAGGAAGTCGGGCACGTCGAGCTCCTCGGCGGGGCTCTCCACGTACGGCTGGCGGACCGGCTGCACCTGCGGCGGCACCGGGCTGACGGCCGGGACCGGGCGGACCGGGACGTCGGCGCGGCCGGTGTCGTCCGGACGGGCCGTCACCGAGCCGATGCCGTAGGACGGCCGGGTGGCCGGGCGGTCCGGGGTGGACGTCGTGGACGGGGTGGAGGCCTTGACCACCGGGTCGCGGACGATCGCCGGGGGCTGCCCGCCGTCGAAGCCGGCCGCGATGACGGTGACCCGGACCTCGTCGCCGAGGGCGTCGTCGATGACGGCGCCGAAGATGATGTTGGCCTCGGGGTGGGCGGCCTCGCTGACCAGCTGGGCGGCCTCGTTGATCTCGAACAGGCCGAGGTCGGAGCCGCCGGAGATGGAGAGCAGCACGCCCCGGGCGCCGTCGATGGACGCCTCCAGCAGCGGGGAGGAGATCGCCATGACGGCGGCCGCCTTGGCGCGGTCCTCGCCGCGGGCCGAGCCGATGCCCATGAGCGCCGAGCCGGCGTCCGACATGACGGACTTCACGTCGGCGAAGTCGAGGTTGATCAGGCCGGGCGTGGTGATCAGGTCCGTGATGCCCTGGACGCCGGAGAGCAGCACCTGGTCGGCGGAGCGGAACGCGTCCAGCACGCTGACCTGGCGGTCGGAGATCGACAGCAGGCGGTCGTTGGGGATGACGATGAGGGTGTCGACCTGCTCGCGCAGCGACGCGATGCCGTCCTCGGCCTGGTTGGCCCGGCGGCGGCCCTCGAACGTGAAGGGGCGGGTGACCACGCCGATGGTCAGCGCGCCGAGCGAGCGGGCGATGTTGGCCACGACGGGCGCGCCGCCGGTGCCGGTGCCGCCGCCCTCGCCCGCGGTGACGAAGACCATGTCGGCCCCCTTGAGGACCTCCTCGATCTCCTCGCGGTGGTCCTCGGCGGCCTTCCGGCCGACCTCGGGGTTGGCTCCGGCGCCGAGGCCCCGGGTGAGTTCACGGCCCACGTCGAGCTTGACGTCGGCGTCGCTCATCAGGAGGGCCTGCGCATCGGTGTTGATCGCGATGAACTCGACGCCCTTGAGACCGACCTCGATCATCCGGTTGATGGCGTTGACACCACCGCCGCCGATACCGACGACCTTGATGACTGCGAGGTAGTTCTGGGGTGCTGCCACGTCGAAGGCCTCTCGCCTCGAATTTCCGGGTCGGCTCCCCGTGTAGCGAAGGCCGACGGATGTCGATGGGTGGGGAGCACGTGCTTTCGGTGGTGTATGTCCGAAATGCCGACCGCCGACCCGAACCCTAAACTTGAGGTTGAGGGTTGTGGCTGTGCCTCTGTCACATCACTGCTGGACACAGCCTGGTGACACAGGACAGTAGGTCGCATCCGGGCGGTGTTCAACGAACACGCCGAGCTTCCCGTTTTTCTTTTGAGCCTATGTGATCATCGACCCCCCGGTGAAACCGGGGTGACCACCAAGGGTCGGACCGGAGCCTCGGCCCCGTCAATACCGCCCCTTCGGGAAGAACTTACCGGATCATCCCGACACCGCCGGGGCATCCGGTGCACTCACGTCGTAATTGGCCGCCTTGCGCGCCATCAGCGCGGTCAGCACCCGCGCCTTCCGGTCCGTCCGCTCGGGACTCCCCCAGTGCACGGTCACCCCGCCCGACAGCTGCAGCCGGATGTCGTCGTAACTGTGGACCTGCACCGCACCCGCACGCTTCGCCACCTCGGCCGGCAGCCCGGCCGCGACCGTGATCGCCGCCCGGACGAGGGACGGCCGGTCGAACACGTCCAGTGCCTCGTTCGCCTGCTGGCCGAGCTGCAGGTCCACCACCGGCACGCCCGCCGGGGCGGTCGCCTCGGTCGCGAACGTGAAGCCGCCCGCGTCGACCTGCGCGAACTTCCCGTCGTCGGTCCGGACCGCGGCCACCGGCCGGCGCTCCGTCACCTTCACCCGCAGGGTGTGCGGCCAGCCGCGCCACACCTCGGCCTTCGCCACCCGCGGCAGCGCCTCCACCCGGCGCTCCGCCTCGTCCAGGTCGACCCGGGCCAGCGGCCCCTGCCGCAGCCCGCCGAGCGCGGTCCGGACGTCGTCCTCGCCGAGCCGCCCGCCCTCCAGGCCCTGCACCGCGACGGTGCGCACCTCCAACGCCGAGGAGAGGAACACCAGCCAGCCGAACACCCCGGCCACCAGTGCACCCAACGCGCACAGCACCACGACACCCCGCCGGGACAGTCGGAGCCGGGTGGCCGGCACCCCGGCCGACCGTCCGTCCGCCTCCGGCTGCTCCTGACCCGGCATCGGTGCTCCTCGCTCCCGCACTCGCTCCGCCCGCTCGTCACGTCCGGTGCCGGTGCGGCCGTCGGCCGGGGGCGGTGACCCGCCCGTCCGCCTCCGGCCGCTCCCGGCCCGGCATCCGTCCTGCTCCCCCGTCCGTACGGCCCCGGGCGGGGCCGGCGGTCAGCCCCGGCGGCGGCCGCCGCGGGCGGCGGCGATCGCCTCGTAGACCATGCGCACCAGCAGGTCGTCCGCGTCGCGGCGGCCGAACTCGGCGGCTGCGCGGCTCATGTCCCACAGGCGCGCCGGGTCGGTGAGGACCGGCAGCACGTTCTGCAGCACCCAGTCCGGGGTCAGCTCGGCGTCGTCGACCAGCAGGCCGCCGCCGGCCTTCACCATCGGCTGGGCGTTGAGCCGCTGCTCGCCGTTGCCGATCGGCAGCGGCACGAACGCGGCGGGCAGGCCGACCGCGGCCAGCTCGGCCACCGTCATGGCGCCGGCCCGGCACAGCATCAGGTCGGCCGCGGCGTAGGCGAGGTCCATGCGGTCGACGTACGGCACCGCGCGGTACGGCGGCATGCCCGGGATGTCGTCGACGCGCGGCAGCTCGTTCTTCGGGCCGACGGCGTGCAGGATCTGCACGCCGTACTGCTGGAGCCGGGGGGCGATCGCCTGGACGGTCTCGTTGAGGCGCCGGGCGCCCTGCGAGCCGCCAGACACCAGCAGGGTGGGCAGCCGCTGGTCGAGGCCGAAGTAGTGCCGGGCCTCGGGGCGCATCGCGTTGCGGTCCAGCGTCGCGATGGTGCGGCGCAGCGGGATGCCGATGTACCGGGAGTCGCGGAGCTTGGAGTCCGGGGTGGAGACCGCGACGAAGTCGGTGTAGCGGGCGCCGATCTTGTTGGCGAGGCCGGGGCGCGCGTTGGCCTCGTGCACGACGATCGGGACGCCGGCGCGCTTGGCCGCGAAGTAGGCGGGCATGGCGACGTAGCCGCCGAAGCCGACGACCGCGTCCGCGTTGACGCGCTCGATGACGTCCTGGGCGGCGCGGACGGTGCCGCGGAGCCGGCCGGGCACGGTGATCAGCTCGGGGGTGGGCTTGCGGGGCAGCGGCACGGCGGGGATGAGCGCCAGCTCGTAGCCGCGCTCGGGGACGAGCCGGGTCTCCAGGCCGCGCTCGGTGCCGAGGGCGGTGATCCCGCAGGACGGGTCGTGCCTGCGGAGGGCGTCCGCGAGGGCCATGGCCGGCTCGATGTGACCGGCGGTCCCGCCGCCGGCGAGTACGACATGCACCGAAATTCACCGCTCCCTGCGCGTCGGCCGTGCGGCCGCCTTGCGCGCTGTGGTTCGTCGTCGTGGCATCACCCGGGCCAGGAGTGTCCCGGCGCGGGTGGGGTTCCGGGCGGCGAGTGCCGCCTTGGCCGCGGGGGTGCTGCGCGCGAAGCTGACCAGCACCCCGATGGCACACATGGCCGACAGCATGGCGGACCCGCCGTAGGAGAACAGCGGGAGGGGCACGCCCGCGATGGGGAGCAGTCCCAGGGCCGACCCCAGGTTGACCATGGCCTGGGCCATGATCCACGTGGTGGCGGCTCCCGCGGCGTACCTGACGAAAGGGTCTTTCGTGCTGATGGCCACACGGATACCCGCGTAGCCTAGTGCCGCGAAGAGGCCGAGCACCGACAGCGTCCCCACCAGTCCGAGTTCCTCGCCGGTGGCGGCGAAGATGAAGTCGGTGTGGGCCTCCGGCAGCTGGCCCCACTTCTCCACACCGGCGCCGAGGCCGGAGCCGAACGGGCCGCCGGCGGCGAAGGCGTACAGGCCGTGGAGGGCCTGGAAGCAGTTCAGGTCGGGGTCGGGTTTGGTGACGCCGATGCAGGCGAGCCGGTCGAGGCGGTGCGGCACCGTGATGATGAGCGCGGTGCAGGCGACGACGGCGATGCCGAGGGTGGCGCCGAAGAGCCGCATCGGGGCGCCGACCATCCAGAGCAGCCCGAAGAGCATGGCGACGAGCACCATGGTGGTGCCCATGTCGCCGCCTAGCATGATCAGCATCATGAGCAGCACGGTGCCGGGCACCAGCGGCACCAGCAGGTGCTTCCACTGGTCGAGCGTGTGGGTGCGGTGCTTGCGGGCGAGCAGGTCGGCGCCCCACAGCACGAGGGCGAGCTTGGCGAACTCGGACGGCTGGACCTGGAAGAAACCGAAGTTCAGCCAGTTCCGGTTGCCGTTGACCATCATGCCGATGCCGGGGATCGCCACGAGCAGCATGCCGCCGACGACCGCGAGCAGCAGCGGGTACGCGAGCAGCCGCATCGCCTTGACCGGCGTGCGGGCGAGCAGCACCTGCATGGCGGTGCCGAGGAGGACGGCGACGAGCTGCTTGCGGAAGAAGAAGGTGATCGGCAGGTGGTGCTCCATGACCAGGATCTGGGAGGAGGAGAACACCATGACGAGCCCGAGCACCACGAGCAGGAACGTGGAGCCGAGGATCAGGTAGTACGGGGTGAGGGGGCGGTCGAGGGTCCAGCGCACCCGGTCGCGGAACGCCCGGAGGCGGGTGACGGGGGTGGCGGACCGGAAGGTCGTGGTGGTCGCGGAGATCAGCTGCAGGCGGGCGGAGCCGCGCTCCGGCGGGGCGGTCGTGCCCGCCTTTCCCTCACCGGACACTCCGCTCCCCCTCCCGGCCCCGCCGGCCGCTGCTCGTGCCGTTACTTCGTCAGTTCCGTGACCGCTGCGGCGAACAGGTCACCGCGCTCACCGTAGTTGGTGAACATGTCCATGGACGCGCAGGCCGGCGCCAGCAGGACGGTGTCACCCGGTCTGGCGAGCGAGGCCGCCGTCCGCACCACCTCGGTCATCGCCACCGCGCCAGTCTGGCCCTCGGCGGCTTCGACGACCGGCACATCCGGGGCGTGTCGCGCCAGCGCCTCGCGGATCAGCGCGCGGTCCTGGCCGATGAGCACGGCGGCGCGCAGCCCCGCGGCGGCACCCTCGACGAGCTCGTCGAAGGTGGCGCCCTTGGCGAGTCCGCCGGCGATCCAGACGACCGGCTCGTACGCGGCGAGGGAGGCCGCGGCGGCGTGCGTGTTGGTGGCCTTGGAGTCGTCGATGTAGGTGACCCCGCCGATCTCGGCGACGTGCGCGATGCGGTGGGCGTCGGGCCGGAAGGCCCGCAGGCCGTCGCGGACGGCCTTCGCGTCGACGCCGTAGGCGCGGGCGAGGGCGGCCGCGGCGAGCGCGTTGGCGACGTTGTGCGGGGCGGGCGGCACGATGTCGTCGACCGCGCCGATCTCGGCCGCGTTGTTGGCGCGGTCCTCGACGAACGCCCGGTCGACGAGCAGGCCGTCGACGACGCCGAAGTCGGACGGGCCCGGCGCGGCGAGGCCGAAGCCGACCGCCCGGCAGCCCTCCTCGACGTCGGCCTCGCGGACCAGCGCCTCGGTGGCGGGGTCGGCGAGGTTGTAGACGCAGGCGACCCGGTTGCCCTCGTAGATGCGGCCCTTGTCGGCGGCGTACGCCTCCATGGAGCCGTGCCAGTCGAGGTGGTCGGGGGCGAGGTTGAGCACGGCCGCCGAGTGCGGGCGCAGCGAGGGCGCCCAGTGCAGCTGGTAGCTGGAGAGTTCGACGGCGAGCACGTCGTACGGCTCGTCGGCGAGCACCGCGTCCAGCACGGAGACCCCGACGTTGCCGACGGCGGCGGTGCGCCGGCCGGCGGCGGTGAGGATCGAGGCGAGCATCTGCACGGTGGTGGTCTTGCCGTTGGTGCCGGTGACGGCCAGCCAGGGGGCCGGCTCGCCGGTGCTCACCAGCGGTCGGCGCAGGCGCCAGGCGAGTTCGACGTCGCCCCAGACGGGCACGCCCGCGGCGTCGGCGGCCGCGAACAGCGCGCTGCCGGGCGCCCAGCCGGGCGAGGTGACGACGAGGTCGGTGCCCGCGGGCAGGGTGTCGCCGTCGCCGAGGCGGACGGTGACGCCCGTGAGGGTGCCGGCCTTGGCGCGGAGCGCGGGGCCGTCGCCACCGTCGACGACGGTGACCTCGGAGCCGAGGCCGGCGAGGACCCGGACGGCGCTGACGCCGGAGAGTCCGAGGCCGGCGACGACGACGCGGAGGCCCGCCCAGTCGGGGTTGTCCGTCATCCGGCCACCCATCCTGCGTAGAAGAGTCCGAGGCCGACCGCGACGCACAGGCCCTGGATGATCCAGAACCGGACGACGATCAGCACCTCGCTCCAGCCCTTGAGTTCGAAGTGGTGCTGGAGCGGGGCCATCTTGAAGACGCGCTTGCCGGTCATCCGGAACGAGCCGACCTGGATGATCACCGAGAGGGTGATGATCACGAAGAGGCCGCCGAGCAGGGCGAGCAGCATCTCGGTGCGCGAGCAGATCGCGAGGCCGGCGAGGGCGCCGCCGAGCGCGAGGGAGCCGGTGTCGCCCATGAAGATCTTGGCGGGCGAGGTGTTCCACCAGAGGAAGCCGAAGCAGGAGCCCATGAGGGCGGACGCCACCACGGCGAGGTCCAGCGGGTCGCGGACGTCGTAGCAGTTGGCGGTGGCGGTGATCATGTGGGCGCAGGTCTGGCCGTACTGCCAGACGCCGATGAACACGTACGCGCCGAAGACCATCACCGAGGCGCCGGTGGCGAGGCCGTCGAGGCCGTCGGTGAGGTTCACGCCGTTCGACATCGCGGCGATCATGAAGTAGGCCCAGATCACGAAGAGCACCGGGCCGACGGACCAGCCGAAGTCCTTCACGAACGACAGGTGGGTCGAGGCCGGGGTCAGGCCACGGCTGTCGCTGAACTGCAGCGACAGCACCGCGAAGGCGAGGCCGACGAAGGACTGCCCGAACAGCTTCGCCTTGGCGCGCAGGCCGAGCGAGCGGCGCTTGACCACCTTGATGTAGTCGTCCAGGAAGCCGACCAGGCCCAGACCCACTGTCAGGAACAGCACCAGCAGGCCGGAAGCCGTGGGCGACTCGCCCGTTATCGCCTTGGTGGCGAAGTAGGCGATCAGCGTCGCCAGGATGAACGCGATGCCGCCCATGGTGGGCGTACCGCGCTTGCTGTGGTGCGCCTTGGGACCGTCGTCACGGATGTACTGGCCGTAGCCGCGCTTGGCCAGCAGTTTGATCAGCGCGGGCGTGCCCAGCAGCGACAGCACCAGGCCGATGCCGCCGGAGAAGAGGATCTGCTTCACTGGACGGCCCCATCGGCGAGCAGGGCATCGGCCACCTTCTCCAGGCCGGCCGAACGGGAGGCCTTCACCAGCACCACGTCCCCTGGCTGCAGCTGACTGCGCAGCAGCTCGATCGCCGCGTCCGCGTCGGACACCAGCACCGACTCCTCACCCCACGAACCTTCGTTCCTCGCGCCGAGTTCCATGCAGGCCGCCTCGCGTCCGCCCACCGCCACCAGTGTGGTGACGTCGAGCCTGACGGCGAGCCGCCCGATGGCGTCGTGCTCGTCGAGGCTGTCCTCGCCGAGCTCCCGCATCTCACCGAGCACCGCCCAGGTGCGGCGGCGCCCCGGGCCGCGGCCGGCCATCGACACGAGCGCCTTGAGCGCGGCCCGCATCGAATCCGGGTTCGCGTTGTAGGCGTCGTTGACGACGGTCACGCCATCGGCCCGGTCGACGACCTCCATGCGCCAGCGGGACAGCGCGCCCGCCTCGCTGAGGGCTTCGGCGGTGTCGTCGACGGGCATCCCGAGCTCCACCGCCACCGCTGCGGCGGCGAGGGCGTTCGAGACGTGGTGCTCACCGTACAGGCGCAGGTTCACGGGTGCGGAACCGGCTGGGGTGATCAGCGTGAAGGACGGCCGTCCGGCGTCGTCCAGGTGAACGTCCGTGGCACGGACGTGGGCGTCCGGGCTCTCGCCGAACAGCACGACCCGGCCCTTGGTGCGCTCGGCCATCGCCCGCACCAGCGGGTCGTCGGCGTTGAGCACGGCGATGCCGTCGGTGGTCAGCGCCTCGACGATCTCGCCCTTGGCCTGGGCGATGCCCTCCTTGGAGCCGAACTCCCCGACGTGCGCGGAGCCGACGTTGAGCACGACCGAGACGTTCGGCGGGGTGATCGAGGTCAGGTACTCGATGTCGCCCTTGTGCCGGGCACCCATCTCCAGGACGAGGTGACGGGTCGTGCCCTCGACCCGCAGCGCGGTCATCGGGTGGCCGATCTCGTTGTTGAGGTTGCCGGGCGGGTAGACCGTCTCGCCGTGGCGCTGCAGCACCTGGGCGATCAGGTCCTTGGTGCTGGTCTTGCCGGACGAGCCGGTGAGCGCCACCACGCGGGTGTCGTGGGCGCGTTCGACGACGGCGCGGGCGAGCCGGCCGAGGGCGGCCACCACGTCGTCGACGAGGATCGCGGGCACGCCGACCGGTCGGGAGGCGAGCACGGCGACCGCGCCGTCGGCGACGGCCTTCACCGCGTAGTCGTGGCCGTCCACGCGCTCGCCGACGACCGCGGCGAACAGCCCGCCGGGCTGCACCTGCCGCGAGTCGACGACCACGGAGCCGGTCACCAGGGCGTCCGGGTCGGCGCCGTCGAGGGTGCCGCCGACCGCCGCGGCGGCCTCGGCCAGGGTCAGTGCGATCACGGCTGCTCCACTCCTTCGGTAACGCGCTCGCCCCCGGGTGCTCCTGGCCCGGGGCGGGTGCCGTGCACGATGGCCGCGCGCAGCACCTCCCGGTCGTCGAACGGGCGGACCTCGCCCTTCGCGTACTGCCCGACCTCGTGGCCCTTGCCGGCCACCAGGACGGTGTCCCCGGCGTGCGCGCGGGCGACGGCGACGGCGACGGCGTCGGCTCGGTCGGGCACGACCAGAACCTCGCCGCGCTGGTCCTCGGGCACCTCGGCGGCTCCGGCGAGCATCGCGGTGAGGATCGCGAGCGGGTCCTCGGAGCGCGGGTTGTCGCTGGTGAGGACGGTGGTGTCGGCGATCGCGGCGGCGATGGCACCCATCGGGCCGCGCTTGAACGGGTCGCGGTCGCCGCCGCAGCCGACGACGACGTGCAGCCGGCCCTTGGTGACCTCGCGCAGCGACTCCAGCACGGCGCGCAGGGCGTCCGGCTTGTGCGCGTAGTCGACGACGGCGACGTACGGCTGCCCGGCGTCGACCCGTTCGAGGCGGCCGGGCACGCCGGCGGAGGCGGCGACACCGGCGACGGCGTCCTGCAGCGGGATGCCCGCGGTGACGAGGACGGTGATCGCGCCGAGCGCGTTGGCGACGTTGAACGGGCCGGGCAGCGGTACGGAGGCGTCCGCGGCGGCGCCGTCCGGGCCGAGCACGCGGAAGGTCGAGCCGGCCGGGCCGAGCTGCACGTCGACGGCCCGCCAGTCGGCGGCCGCCTCGCCCCGGGCGGAGAACGTCACGACCGGGATCGGCGCCTCGCCGGCGAGCCTGCGGCCGTACGCGTCGTCGAAGTTGGCCACCCCGAGGCGGGCCTTGTCGGTGTGGAAGAGCCGGGCCTTGGCCCGGTAGTAGTCCTCCATGTCGGGGTGGAAGTCGAGGTGCTCGGGGGTGAGGTTGTTGAACAGCGCGACGTCGTACAGCACGCCGTCGACCCGGCCGAACACCAGCGCGTGGCTGGAGACCTCCATGACCACGGCGGCCGCGCCGCGCTCGCGCATCACCGCGAGGACGGCGTGCAGGTCGGTCGACTCGGGGGTGGTGCGCTCGCTCTTGATCCGCTCGTCGCCGACGCGCATCTCGACGGTGCCGATCACCCCGGGCAGCATCCGGGCGCCGCGCAGCCCGGCCTCGACCAGGTAGGAGGTGGTGGTCTTGCCGTTGGTGCCGGTCAGCCCGATCATCAGCAGCTGCTCGCTGGGGCGGCCGTACACGGCGGCGGCGAGGCCGCCCATGGCGCCGCGGACGTTGTCGACCACCAGCAGCGGCACCCCGGCGCCGGCGGCCTGTTCGGCGCCGGCGGGGTCGGTCAGCACCGCGACGGCACCGGCCCGCACGGCCTGGCCGGCGAACGCGGCGCCGTGGTGGTTGGCGCCGGGGAACGCCACGTACACGTCGCCGGGGCGGACGGCCCGGGAGTCGTGGGTGATGCCGGTGACCGCCGGGCCCTCGGTGGGCGCCACGTCCAGCAGGCGGGCGACCTCGGCGAGCGGCAGCGACGCCGGGCCGGTCGGTCGGGGCGGGCTCGCGGAGATTTGATCGGGTTTCGGCACGGCGGGCAGGGTATCGGCCGGAGGGCCTCCAGGGCCAAACCGGGCGGGGCCTTCCCCGTCGTGCCGGTCGGGGCGGTGCGGCGGCGTACCGCGGTGGCCGGGGGTGTCGCTCATCAGGGCTTCCAGTCGACGGGCAGGTTCGGCGCCTCGCTCCCGCTCGGCGCGACCCGCAGGGTCTTCAGGGCGAACTCCATCACCTGCTTGAACACCGGCCCGCACAGCTGGCCGCCGAAGTGGCCGTTGACCGGGTCCTGGATGACGCAGGAGACCGTCACCCGGGGCTGGTCGGCCGGTGCGAAGCCGATGAAGGAGGCGGTGTACCCGGAGTACCGGCCGGTCTTCGGGTCCACCCGGTTGGCGGTGCCGGTCTTGCCGGCGACCCGGTAGCCCGGGATCTGCGCCTTGGTGCCGGTGCCCTGCTCGTCGGTGACGACGGACTCCAGCATCTCGGTCAGCGTCTTCGCGGTCGCCTCCGTCACCACCCGGGTCTGCGCGCCCGCCGGGGCCGGGGTGTAGCGGCCGTCCGCGCCGGTGCTGCCCATGACGAGGCTCGGGGCGACCCGCAACCCGCCGTTGGCGATGGTGGAGAACACCGACGTCGCCTGGAGGGCGTTCACCGCCAGGCCCTGACCGAACGGGATGGTGTACTGCTGCGAGCCCTTCCAGTCCTCCGGCTTCGCGAGGATGCCGCGGGTCTCTCCGGGGAAGCCGAGGCCGCTGGGCTGCCCGATGCCGAACTTCGTCAGGTAGCCGCCGAGCACCCGGTTGGCCTCGGCCTGGTTCCTGCCGAGGTGCTCGGCGGCCTCGATGGTGCCGATGTTGGACGACTTGGCGAGCACGCCGGCCAGGGTCAGGTACCAGGTCTCGTGGTCGATGTCGTCGTGGAAGACCCGGTCGGAGCGCTGCAGGGTGTTGGGCACGGTGACGTGGGTGTCCCAGGTCGCGGTGCCGGTGTCCAGCACGGCGGCCATCGTCATGAGCTTGGCGGTGGAGCCCGGTTCGTACGCGTCCTGGACGGCGGCGTTGCCGAGCTGCTCCGGGCGGGCGGAGGCGAGCTTGTTGGGGTCGAGTCCGGGCGAGGTGGCCATCGCGAGGACCTGACCGGTCTTCACGTCCTGCACGACGACGTAGCCCTTCTCCGCGCCGGCGTTGGCGACCTGGTCGGTGATGGCCCGCTGGGCCGCCCACTGGATGTCCCTGTCGACGGTCAGCCGGAGGTCCGCCCCGGGCACCGGGGCCTGCCGGCCGCCGCCGGAGCTGGGCACGATCCGCCCGCCCACGGAGGCGTAGGTGGAGCGGCCGTCGACGCCCGCCAGGTCCTTCTGGTACTGGAGTTCGAGGCCGCCGGTGCCGGTGCCCTCCGCGTTGACGAAGCCCACCAGGTTGCCCGCGAGGTCGCCCGCCGGGTACACCCGCCGCTTGCTCGGCGCGTACACGACGCCCGCCAGCGGGTTGGTGCAGGCGGTGTCGACCGCGCTGCGGCCGCCCTGGTCCTCGGGCTTGGCGAGCAGGCGGCGCTGGGCCGCGCAGGCCTTGGTGTCGGCCTGCTTGGCGAGGCGGGTCCTGAGCTCGGAGATCCGGTTCTTGGTCTCCGGGGTCTGCCGGGCCGCGAGCAGCGCGTACCGGCTCCTGGGGTTCTTGGCGTTGAGGTGCAGCAGCCCGGCGACCTTCTCGCGGGTGACGTCGAGGAGCGGCGCGAGCAGCGCGGCGGCCTGTTCGGGCGCGTCCGGGATGTGCGTCGCCTCGGGGGTGAAGAGCGTCGGGTCGGCGGTGATGTCGTACGCGTCCACGGTGGTGGCCAGGACGGTGCCGTCGGAGGCCGTTATCGATCCGCGCTCCGCGGAGAGCACGACCGGCATGTACTGGTTGGCGCCGGCCTCGGCGGCGAGCGCGTCCGAGTCGAGGAGCTGGAGCTGCACGAGGCGCCCGGCGAAGACCGAGAGCACGACGACCAGCGCCATGCCCGCGAGCCGCAGCCGCTTGCGCGGGTCGGCGAGCCGGATCGGCTGCGGGCGGGACGCCGGCCGCGCCGGCCTGCGGCGGGGCGGGGAGGTGCCTGCGGTGCGGCGCGGCGCCGGGCGGTCCGGGTCGCCCGCGCGCGGGCGGGGGGTCTGCGGGCGGCCGACGCGGCCGCGGGACGGGTCGCCCGGGCGGGCCGGGCGCTGCGGGCGGCGGTCGCCGGGGTCGCGCGGGCGGCGGGGGGTGCTCATCGGGCCCTCCCGGCCTGCGCGGAGGGGGCCGGGGAGAGCGGCGGGGCGGGGGCGATCCGCACGCCGTCGTCGGTCGGCGACGGGCCGGGCGCGGGGGTCGGCGAGGGGTCGGCGGGCGCCGCGGTCTCCTCGGGCCGGCGCACCACGGGGCTGTCCTGGGCGGCGCCGGGCCTGCCCAGCACGCTGCCGTCGTCCTGCAGGAACGCCGGGCCGCCGCCGGGCACCATGCCGAGCTCGCGGGCGCGGCGGGAGAGGGCGTCCGGAGCGGCGTTGCCGTCGATCTGCTCCTGCAGGCCCTGCCGTTCGTCGGTCAGGTCGGTGGTCTGCTTCTTGAGCCGGGAGAGCTCGAACGAGCCCTCGTTGAGGGCGGTGTTGAGCATCAGCAGGCCGAGCAGCCCGCCCGACAGGAGCATGACGACCAGCACGGCGAACGGGGTCCGTCCGCGGGCGGGACGGAACCCGGGCCCGGCGGTGATCCGCGCTCTGCCCCCCTGTTCCGGAAGCGCCCCTCTCCCCCGGACCCGCCCTCCGCCGGCCACCGGCACCGCACTCTCCCTCATCGCCGTCGATCGCGTCCCGTCACCGCCGGGCCGCCCTGATCCTCTCCGCCACGCGCAGCCGGACGGGCGCGGCGCGCCGGTTCTCCTCGATCTCCACCTCGGTGGCCAGCTCGGCCCCGCGGGTGTGCAGCTTCAGCCGGGGCTGGTGCTCCTCGGGGACGATCGGCAGCCCGGGCGGGGCGGTGTTCGCGGCGCCGGCCTGGAGGTACTGCTTCACCAGGCGGTCCTCCAGCGACTGGTAGGACATCACCACGATCCGCCCGCCGACCGCGAGGACGCCCAGGGCGCCGGGGACGGCCCGGTCGAGCACCTCCAGCTCCCCGTTGACCTCGATCCGCAGGGCCTGGAAGGTGCGCTTGGCCGGGTTGCCGCCGGTGCGCCTGGTCGCCGCCGGGATGGCGTTGCGTACCAGTTCGACAAGACGCGCACTGGTGGTGAACGGTTCCTTCGCCCGCTCCCGCAGGATCACCGAGGCGATCTTGCCGGCGAACCGCTCCTCGCCGTACACCTTCAGGATCCGGGCGAGGTCGCCGTGGCTGTAGGTGTTGAGGACGTCGGCGGCGCTGAGACCGCGGGTCTGGTCCATGCGCATGTCGAGCGGGGCGTCCTGCGCGTAGGCGAAACCGCGCTCGGCCTCGTCCAACTGCATCGAGGAGACGCCGAGGTCGAAGAGCACGCCCTGCACCTCGGCGATGCCGAGGTCGTCGAGCACCCGCGGGATCTCGTCGTACACGGCGTGCACCAGCGTGGCGCGGTCGCCGAACCGGGCGAGCCGCTCGGCGGAGAGCTTCAGCGCGACCGGGTCGCGGTCGACGGCGACGAGCCGGACCTCGGGGAACTGCGTGAGCAGCGCCTCGCTGTGCCCGCCGAGGCCGAGGGTGGCGTCGACCACGACCGCCCCCGGGGCGGAGATCGCCGGTGCCAGGGCGTCCATGCAGCGCTGCAGCATCACGGGGACGTGCCTGGGTGCCGGACTCTCGTTGCTCATTGCGCGGTGGCGCCCTTCCTCGGTGCGGCCGCCCGGGCCCGGACGGCTGCGCCCATTCTCGCCCACCGCCCGCGGCGTCCCCGACGCCGCCCGTGGTCCCCGCCCGCTCGCCTGGGGAAGGAGTGACCGCCCGGCACCGGGGAAGGTGCGCCAGGTGGCACAGGAGCGGGTGGAGGCCGCGGACCGCGTGCGGGGGACGGCCGCGGGACGCCCCCGCGGGGGCCGTACGGGCGGTGCTCCGACGCGCCGCCAGACTATCGCCCGGGCCCGCCGAGTCAACGCTCCGCGGCGGTGCACCACCCGGCCGGAGGTACGGGTGCGGCGCAGGTCGGGAGCGGCGGGCCGGGCCCGGGCCGACCGGCGGCGGCCGGGTGCACCGGTGCGGCTCCACGCCTCCCGTACCCGGAGGAAGCGGACATCGGGGACACGCTCGGGCCGGCTGCGGATATGCACTCGATCACAGCGGCCGGGCGGCCGCACCACGGCGGCGGAAATCGCATTACCTTCGTCACCATGACAGTGACCCCCGACCGGCCCGTGCCGAACGCCGCTGCCACCGACCACGGCATCACCGACCGTTTCATCGCCTCCAACCGCACGTACGCGGTCGACTTCCGCGACGGTGGCATGAGCGCCAGGCCCGTCCAGAAGGTCGCCGTGGTGGCGTGCATGGACGCCCGTCTCGACCTGTTCGCCGCGCTCGGCCTGGAGCTCGGCGACGCCCACATCATCCGCAACGCCGGCGGTGTCGTCACCGACGACACGATCCGCTCGCTCACCATCAGCCAGCGTGCGCTCGGCACCCGCTCGGTCGTGCTGATCCACCACACCGGCTGCGGCCTGCTCGGACTCACCGAGGACTTCCGCCGCGAGCTGGAGCTGGAGGTCGGCCAGCGCCCCACGTGGGCGGTGGAGGCCTTCGTCGACCTCGACGGCGACGTGCGGCAGTCGATGGAACGGGTCCGCACCTCCCCGTTCCTGCCGCACACCGAGGACATCCGCGGTTTCGTCTTCGACGTCCACACCGGGCTGCTCCGCGAGATCGCCTGACCGGCGCGGGCCGCCCGCCCGCGCCTCCCACCCCTCACAGGCCCGTCCCCGACCCGGCCAGCGCCGTCCGGGTCCCCGCCTGCTCCCGCGGTGCCGTCCCCGCGGCGGCGACGGCCCGCGACGGTCCCCGCCCGCCCCGGCACCACGCCCGGCATCACGCCCGGCGGCGGGACGAACCGGGACACTGCACGCGTCTCGCCCGCCCGAGTGACTTCGGGCCGCCCGACAGGGAAGAATGCCCGGTGCAGGCCCGTCCCCGATCCACCAGGGCGGCTCGCCGCACGCCCACCGCCCGTGCCACTCCTCGCCGGAACCGCGCACGCCCGCCGGGCGTCGCGTCTTCGGGTGGGCCGGCCCTCCGCCGGCACGAGTGGTCCACATGGGAGTGAACGGGTGACGACCTACAACACGCAGGGCACGACGGGCGCGGCGCGTTCCGACGGCTTCGGGCCGCGCAGGTCCGCGGGGCTGCAGGAGCTGGGCGCGGTGGCCGAGCGGATCCGCGGGTCGGTCGAGAGCGTCATCGAGGGCAAGCCGGAGGCCGTCCGGATCGCGCTGACCGTGCTGCTCGCCGAGGGGCACCTGCTGCTGGAGGACGTGCCCGGCGTCGGCAAGACCATGCTCGCCAAGGCCCTGGCCCGCTCGGTCGACTGCACGGTGCGCCGCATCCAGTTCACCCCGGACCTGCTGCCGTCCGACGTGACCGGCACCAACGTCTTCGACCAGCACCAGCGGGACTTCGAGTTCAGACCGGGCGCCATCTTCGCGCAGATCGTGGTCGGCGACGAGATCAACCGGGCCTCGCCCAAGACCCAGTCCGCCATGCTGGAGTCCATGGAGGAGCGCCAGGTCACCATCGACGGCACCACCTACGAGCTGCCCTCGCCGTTCATGGTGGTCGCCACGCAGAACCCGGTCGAGATGGAGGGCACCTACCCGCTGCCCGAGGCGCAGCGCGACCGCTTCATGGCCCGCGTCTCCATCGGCTACCCCAGCGCCGACGCCGAGTTCGCCATGCTGGACGTGCACGCCGGCGCCAACCCGCTGGACGACCTGCAGCCCGTCGCCCACGCCGACGACATCCTCAAGCTGATCGGGCTCGTCCGCACGGTGCACGTCGCCGACGCGGTCCGCCGCTACGCCGTCGAGCTGGTCTCCGCCACCCGCAGCCACCCGGAGCTGCGCCTCGGCGCCTCCCCGCGCGCCACCCTGCACCTGGTGCGGGCGGCCCGCGCCGCCGCCGCGCTGGACGGCCGCGACTACGTGCTCCCCGACGACGTCCAGGCGCTGGCCGTGCCGGTGCTGGCGCACCGGCTGCTGCCGACCGCCGAGAGCCAGCTGAGCCGCCGCACCGCCGAGCAGGTCGTGCTCGACCTGGTGGCGCGGCTGCCGATCCCCCGTCCGCAGGGGCGCGGCTGACGTGGCCGCGGGCGAGAACCCCCCGGGCCCGGCGGGCGCGCGCGCCCCGCACGGGCTGCGGTCCGGGCTGCGCGGCCTGACCACCCGGGGCCGGTCCTTCCTGGCCGCCGGCATCACCGCCGCGCTGTGCGCGTACGTCTTCGGGCAGGACGCGCTGCTGCGGGTCGGCGTGCTGCTGGCGGCGCTGCCGCTGGCCGCCGCGCTCCTGCTGCTGCGCACCCGCTACCGGGTGGCGGGCGGTCGCCGGCTCACCCCGCACCGCACACCCGCCGGCCAGGAGGCCCGGGTGCACCTGCGGCTCGACAACGTCTCCCGGGTGCCGACCGGCGTGCTGCTGCTGGAGGACAGGGTCCCGTACGTGCTGGGGCCGCGTCCGCGCTTCGTGCTCGACCGCGTGGAGCCGCACGGCTACCGCGAGGTGTCGTACCGGGTGCGGTCCGACCTGCGCGGCCGCTACCCGCTCGGGCCGCTGCAGCTGCGGCTGTCCGACCCGTTCGGGATGTGCGAGCTCACCCGCTCGTTCAACGCCTCCGACCTGCTCACCGTGGTGCCGCAGGTGCAGACGCTGCCCCCGGTCAAGCTGCCCGGGGAGCGCGCCGGGCACGGCGACACCAGTGCCCGCGCGCTGGCCCTGGCCGGCGACGACGACGTCATCCCGCGCGAGTACCGGCAGGGCGACGACCTGCGCCGGGTGCACTGGAAGTCCACGGCCCGCTACGGCGAGCTGATGGTGCGCCGCGAGGAGCAGCCGCTGAAGGCCCGCGCCGCGGTGCTGCTCGACACCCGGCACCTCGCGCACCGTGGCACCGGCCCGGGCTCGTCCTTCGAGTGGGCCGTCGGAGCCGCGGCCTCCGTCGGCCTGCACCTGATCGAACGCGGCTACCGCACCCGGCTGATCACCGACACCGGCCGGTCGGTGCCGACCGCCGGAAGCTCGGTCACCGCGACGGCCGCCGAGGCGGGCGGCCTGCTGCTCGACGAGCTCGCCGTCGTCGACCACTCCGACGGCGGCGGGCTGGCCCGTGCCGAGGAGGCGCTGCGCGGCGGCGAGGGCCTGCTCGTGGCCGTCGTCGGCGCGCTCGACGACGAGCAGCTCGACCGGCTGGCGCGGCTGCGCCGCCGGGCCGCCGGCGCGGTCGTGCTGCTCCTGGACACCGACACCTGGGCCGGGCTGCGCCACGTGCTCCCGGACACCCCCGACGCCGCCTTCGCCGAACAGCAGAAGCTGCTGCGCCGGGCCGGGTGGACGGTCGTGCCCGTACCGGCCGGCGCGTCGCTGCCCGAGCTGTGGCGCTCCGCCGACCGCACCGACGAGGCCGGCCCCTACCGAGACGAGGTCGGCGCGTGACCACCCGGGCCAAGTTGACGCTCTGCGCGGCGGGCGCGACCGCGCTCACCGCACTGTGCCTGCTGCCGCTGATGACCACCAACGGCTGGATCGCGCAGGCGTTCCTGCTGGTCGCCGTCGCGGCGGGGGCCGGGGCCGGGCTGCGCCGCATCGTGGTGCAGAGCTGGGCCGTGACCCCGGTGCAGCTGCTCGCCGTGCTGTACGTGCTGATGCTGACCTCGGTGCGCTCGTCGATGCTGTGGGGCGTGGTCCCCGGCGGGCGGGCGCTCGACGCGGTCGGCGGTCTGATCACCGACGCCGGCACCGACCTCGGCCAGTACGCCGTCCCGGCGCCGGCCACGCCCGGGCTGCGCCTGGTGCTGGCCGGCTCGGTCGGCCTGATCGCGGTGCTGGTGGACGCCCTGGCGGTGACCCACCGGCGGGCCGCGGCGGCCGGCCTGCCGCTGCTCGCCCTGTACTCGGTCGGCTGCGGCCTCTCCGGGGCGGGTGCCGAGGCGTGGGTGTGGTTCGTGCCCGCGGCGGGCGGCTACCTGATGCTGCTCCAGGCGGAGGGCCAGGACCGGCTCTCGCGGTGGGGCCGGGTGTTCAGCGGCACCGGGCGGGCCTCGACCAACGCGCCGGTGCACAGCGGCCACCGGGTCGGCGTGGTCGCGCTGGTCCTGGCGCTCGCCGTGCCCGCGCTGCTGCCGCAGGCCGGTCTCGGCCTGCTCGGCGGTGTCGGCGGCAGCGGCACGGGCGGCGGCAGCGGCACGGGATCGCGCGTCACCTCGCTCAACCCGGTGGTGGCGCTCACCGAGAGCCTGCACCGGGCGGACCCGGTGCAGATGCTGGAGTACTCCACGGACTCCCCGAACGCGGCCCAGATGTACCTGCGGATCGGCGCGCTCGACGACTTCAACGGCGTCGACTGGCGGTTCTCCGACCTGCCCCTGCAACCGCGGCCCAATCCGCTGCCCAAGGTCTCCGGCCTCTCGTCGGCGGTGGCGGTGTCGCAGGCCCGCACCGAGGTCGCGGTCTCCGAGAACCTGCGCACGGACTGGCTGCCGATGCCGTACCCGGCCGACCGGCTGACGCTGTCCGGCCAGTGGAAGTACGAGCCGGAGAGCCGCTCGGTCGTCGGCGACAAGGGGCAGAAGACCGACGGCGTGCGCTACGACGTCACCAGCCTCGACGTGCAGCCCACCGCGGAGCAGCTGCGGTCGGCGGGGCCCGCCCCGGACGACCTGTCCGCCCGCTACCTGCAGCTGCCGGACACCCTGCCGCCGCAGGTCGCGCAGACCGCGGTGGAGGTCACCGCCGGCACGTCGAACGCCTTCGACCGCGCGGTGGCGCTGCAGGAGTGGTTCACCTCGCCGGAGTTCCACTACGACACCGACATCGAGGCGGGCACGGGTCCCCGGGCGATCCTCACCTTCCTGCGCGACCGCCGGGGCTTCTGCGTGCACTTCGCGGCGACCATGGCCGCGATGGCCCGCACCCTCGGCATCCCCGCCCGGGTGGCGATCGGCTTCACCCCGGGCACGTCGACCGGCAGCGGGACGTTCGTCGTGCGCTCGACCAACTACCACGCCTGGCCGGAGCTGTACTTCGCCGGCACCGGGTGGGTCCGCTTCGAGCCGACCCCGCCCGCCGGGCAGGGCGCGGTCGTGCCGAGCTACACCCGTGAGGAGATCACCCCGGCCCCCGGGGCGACCACGGCGCAGCCGACCGACGAGCCCGCCGACACGGCCTCCTCCGCCCCGAGCGACGGCGCGAGCTGCGCCGCCGTCGGGCACGGCGTCGAGGAGTGCGCCGACCCGCTGGCGACCCCGGCCTCGGCCGGGCGGGACGAGGCGTGGTGGGTGTCCTGGCGGGCGCTGGCGGCGTTCTCGACGGTCGGCCTGGCACTGCTGCTGCTGGCGGTGCCCGCCCTGTGGCGGGTGGCGCTGCGGCGGCGCCGGCTCGGCGCGGGCCGGCACGGGCCGGGCCCGGACCGCGGCGGCCTGACCGACGCGCAGGTGCTCGCCGCGTGGCAGGAGCTGATCGACTCGGCGTGGGACCTCGGCATCCCGCCCGACGACGCGCGCACCCCGCGCCGCACGGTCGACCGGATCGCCGACCTGGGCGAGCTCGACGCCGACGCGCGGGCGGCGGCCGGACGGGTGGCGCTGGCGACCGAGCAGGTGCTGTACGCCCGGGAGGCCGGCTCGCCGGCCCCGCTGGCCGCGGACGTCCGCGCCGCCCGGGACGCGCTGCGGTCGTCGGCCGGCCGGGTCGGGCGGGTGCGCGCGGTGCTGCTGCCGCCGTCGGCGGCGCGGCTGTGGTGGCGGGCCGCCGACCGGGTGGCCGCCGTGCGCGGCGCGGGCCGGGACCGGGTGCGGCGGTGGCGGGACGCGGCGGGCCGGGCCGGCCGGCGGGTGCTGCGGCGCTCCTCCGGCGGCGGGCCGCAGGCCTGAGCCGACCGGATCCGCGCGAGGCGGGACGGCACGACGCCGGGGGCGGACGGTTCGGGTGAACCGTCCGCCCCCGGCGGTGTCTGCTCTGTTCCTGTCCGTCGGGCCCGTCACGGGCGGGCCCTGCCCCTGTCGGCGGGCGGCGGCTAGATGCCGTCGTGCTCGTCCCGCCGGCGCTGCCAGCGCTGTTCCATCCGGTCCATCACATTGGCCTTGCGGCGGGGAGCGGGTGACGCCTTGGGGCCCGCGCCGTGCCCGAGGGCACCGCGCCGCCATCCGGTCACGGCAAGGACCGCGCAGCCAAGCATCACCAGGAACCCGATCACGCTCACCCAGATCTGCTGGGCGACCATGCCTCCCATGAGGAGGGCGATGCCCACCACGAACCCCGCGGCGGCCAGGTAGACCCTCCGACGGGTGTAGGTGCGCAGCCCGGTTCCCTCAAGCGCAGACGCGAATTTGGGATCTTCGGCGTACAGCGCTCGCTCCATCTGCTCGAGCAGTCGCTGCTCGTGCTCCGAGAGCGGCACGGAGTCCTCCTACTCGTCGGTCGCGGGGCGACCGGTCCGCCACCCCTGGGCCTGATCCTGTGTGGTCCATATGCCCCAGGCGTTCGGGTGTCATGCTTTCCGGCTTTACCCAGATCATACGGTCCACGCGGCCGGTTCGGGGTGGTCGGCGGCACGTGCCATCGACCACTTCCGCAGGTCTCGCACCGGTGCCAACGTCGGAACGGGGGCACAAGTGCCCGGAACATCGGAATCGGTGCAGGACAGCGGCCCGGCGTCCGGTCCGGGCGGGTGTCAGACGAGGGCGGCGAGCAGGTGCAGCTGGGTGGCCACGGCGTGGAAGGCGGGCTGGTCCGCCGCGGCCTGCTCCAGCCGGAGCAGGGCTTCCAGCGCACCCGGTTCGGTGTCGACGAGCACCCCGGGGACGAGGTCCGCGAAGACCCGTACTCCGTGCACGGAGCGGACGTGGAGGCCCGCGGTGGCGGCCAGCGTGCCGAGTTCCTCGGCGGAGAAGCGCCGCGGCGTCGGGTCGTTGGCGCCCCAGCGGCCGTCCTCGGCCGCCAGCGCGGTGCGGGCCTCGGCGAAGTGCCCGGCGAGGGCGCGGGCGAGCACCGCGCCGTTGCGGTTGGCGGCGAGGAGGCTGACCAGGCCGCCCTTGCGGAGGGTGCCGGCGAGGCTGCCGAGCGCCTCGGCCGGGTCGTCGACGACCTCCAGCACGCCGTGGCAGAGCACCGCGTCGACCGAGGCGGCCTCGACCACCTCGGGCAGGGTCTGGGTGTCGCCCTGCACGGCGCGGACGAGGTCGGTGACGCCCGCCTCCGCGGCCCGGCGCTCCAGGGCGAACAGCGCGTCGGGGCTCGGGTCGACCACGGTCACGCGGTGGCCGAGCCGGGCGACCGGCACGGCGAAGTTGCCGGTGCCGCCGCCCGTGTCGAGGACGTCCAGCACCGGCCGGTCGAGCTCCACGGCCTGCTGCTCCAGCGCCTCGCACAGCACCTCCCAGACCACGGCGGTACGCAGGGCACTGCGGGGACGCGTCGGGTACACGGCGGGGCTCCTCGGTAGGGGTGGATCACCGGACGGGTCCACCTTAGACCGACCGGCGGCACCGCCCGCGGCGTCGCGTCGGGTCAGTCCGCGCCGAACGGTAAGGGCTGCTGCGGGACCGACGGATGCAGCCCCAGCAGGCGCTCCACGATGCGCAGGTACAGGCCGGTGTTGCGGATCAGGTCGTCGGCGTCCCGCGGGCCGGCGGCGCCGCGGATGCCGGCCTCCGCGGCGGCCCGGCGGCTCGCCCCCGCGGCGAAGTACACGGCCCACTCGGAGAGTTCGGGTGCGACCTCGGGCAGCAGCTCCCAGGCGCTGCGGATCGCCTGGCGCCGCCGGGCGTTGCGCTCGGGGCGCCCGCGCACCGCGAGGACGGCGGCGGTGGTGCGCAGCGCGGCGAGGTGCGCGGCGGCGTACCGCTCCAGGGGGTCGGGGAGGGCGCGCGCGGCGTCGAGGGTGCGGTGGGCCTGGCGGAGCAGGTCGAGGGCCGCGGGCGGGGCGGCGGTCCGGCGGACCACCGGGTGCACGTCGCCGGCCCGGGTCCCGCCCGGGTGCGGTGCGACGGGGTGCACGACCGGGGGGTGCGGTGCGGCGGGGTGCGGTGCGGCGGGGTGCACGCCGCCCGGGCGGGCGGCGCCGCGGTCGGCGGCGGGCGGGGGTTCGGCGGCAGGGCGGCGGGTGACGCGCTCGGGACGGCTGACGGTCATGGTCTCCCCCGGTCCGATGCGGGCGCCCGGGCCGGTCGGCCCGCGCCCCTACAGCGTGACAACCCCCACTGACAATCCCCGTGCACGGACGGTCCGGGCCGGATCGGCGGGACGCCGCCGGGGAACGACGGCGGGGGCGGCAGTCCGCGGCCGGCGCGACACCCCCGTCGCCGTCCGGCCGGGCGCTGCCGCCCCGCGTGTCCGCCGGAGGCGGCCCCCCGGCGCCCCCGGTCCTCTCCCCCGTCCGGACCGTCCCCCCGGACCGCGCTCCGCCGCCCCGTGTCGGCGGTCCGCGGCCCCGGTCGGCCCGTACGCGCGACCGGGCCGGGCCCGCCGGTCCCCCACGGGCGGCGGGCGGTCCCGGTCGCTGCCGGGCGGCGCCCACCTCGCAGGGGCTCCTCCCGGTGCCCCCACTCTCTCGTCCTCGCAGGTCACGGGGCATCCGTCGGCGTACTCAACCGGTGGCCTGAGTATCCGTACTCAGAGGGCGGCCGGCGGGCGGTCCGGGGGAACCGCCGGCGCTCGCCGTGCGTCCTGTCGACGTCGGTACGGTACGGTCCCGTGCGCCCGGGTGTCGGGCGGGCCGGCGAGGGGAGCCAGAGTTGAGCGTCATGCCGTTGATCTTCACGAGCGGCTGGGCGAGCGGGGTCAACGCCTACGCGGTGGTGCTGCTGCTCGGCCTGTTCGGCCGGTTCGGCGGGGCCGAGGCGGTGCCGCCGGCCCTGCAGCGCACCGACGTGCTCGCCGCGGCGGCGGTGCTGTTCCTCTGCGAGGCGGTGGCCGACAAGATCCCGTTCGTCGACAGCCTGTGGGACGCCGTGCACACGGTGATCCGCCCGGCGGCGGGCACGGTGGTCGGCGTGCTGATGGCGAGCAACGACCCGGGGTCGCTGAGCGAGGTGGCGGCGGGTGCGCTCGGCGGCACGACGGCCCTGGTCAGCCACGGCATCAAGGCCTCCCTGCGGATGGCGGTCAACACCTCGCCCGAGCCGGCGTCCAACATCGTGGTCAGCCTGCTGGAGGACCTCTCGGTGGCCGGCCTGGTCACCCTCGCGATCTTCCATCCGTGGGTGGCGGCGTCGACGGCGGCGGTGCTGCTGGCCGCGGGCGTGCTGCTGGTGTGGTTCGCGGTGTCGCGCATCCGCCGCTTCCGGCAGCGCCGCCGGGAGCGCAGGGCCGCGCGCACGGTCGCCGCCCAGCCGCAGTACTGACCTCCGGGCCGCGCATTAGGATCATCGGTCATGGCACGGATCGTCGTCATCGGCGCAGGGATGGGCGGGCTCGCGGCCGCCGCGCGACTGGGGGCCCTCGGGCACCGGGTGACGGTCTGCGAGGCCGCCGCGACGTACGGCGGCATGGTCGGCCGGTACGAGCGGGACGGCTTCGCCTTCGACACCGGCCCCGGGCTGCTGGCGCTGCCCGCCGTCTACCGCGACCTCGCGCTGAAGACCGGCCGGGAGTCGCTGGAGGAGCTGGTCGGCCTCGCCCCGGTCGAGCCGGAGAGCCGTCACGTGCTGCCGGACGGCACCGGCCTGGTGCTGCCGAACGCCTCCCGCGGCGGTGTGGCCCGCGCACTGGACGAGGCCTTCGGCGCCGGGTCGGGCGAGTGCTGGGGGGAGGTGACCAACCGCGGCCGCGCCGTCTGGGAGGCCACCCGCCGCCCGCTGCTGGAGGAACCGCTGCCGGACGGCCCGCTCGCCGACCCGTACCCGGCGCCGCCGCGCAGGGGCCTCGCGAGGTGGCTGCCCCGCGGCCCCTACACGCTCACCGACGTCGCCCGGGACGAACTCGGCAACCACCCCGGGCTGACGGCGCTGCTCTCCGAGTACGCGAGCCGCTACGGCCTCACCCTCGACGCGCCCGCCGGGGCGACGGTGCTGCCGTACATGGAGCAGTCGTTCGGCGTCTGGTCGGTGCGCGGCGGCATCCGGGCGCTCGCCGACGCGGTGTACGCGCGCTGCGAGCGGCACGGCGTGGAGTTCCGCTTCGGCACCCGGGTCGAGGAGGTGCTGACCGCGGACGGGCGGGCCGGCGGGGTGCTGGCCGGCGGGGAGCGGATCGCGGCGGACGTCGTGCTGTCGTCCTCCACCGACCGCGGGCTGGGGTGGGAGAAGGCCGGGCCGCGCGCGCTCGGCCGGGTGACGGTGCTGCTCGCCCTGCGCGGGGCCCGCCCGCCGGGCACCGTGCACCGCACGGTGGTGCACGCGGACGGCACCTGGGAGTACGAGCGGCTGGCTCACGCGGAGTCCGTGCCGGAGGAGCCGACCGTGCAGGTGCTGCGTCCGGACGACCCCTCGCTCGTCCCCGACGCCGACCACGAGGCCGTCACCCTCACCGTCACCTGCGGGGTCCGGCCGGAGGACGACCTCGACGCGTACGCCGGCCACCTGCTCGACCACCTGGCCGGGGCCGGGATCGACCTGCGGGAGCGGGTGCTGTGGCGCGAGGTGCGGGCGGTCGCGTCCGTGCCGGTGCCGTCGCTGGCGGGCGGTGTGCTCCAGCCGGCCAACGCCACGGCCGCACCCGGCCTGTACCGGATCGGCGGCGCCGCGCATCCGGGCGGCGGGCTGGCCCGGGTCGGGATGTCCGCCTCGATCACGGCGGGGCTGATCGGCCCGGCCTGAGCGGGCCGCGGGCGCTCAGCCCTGCTGCTGGTAGTCCCAGGCCTGCTGCTGCGGCACGGGTGCCTGCGGCTGCGCGTACGGCTGCTGCTGCGGCACGGCCGCCTGCTGCTCCCAGCCCTGCTGCGGCTGGTAGGAGGCCTGCTGGTACTGCCCGTCCTGCGGATACTGCGCGTACTGCGCGTACTGCTGCTCGTACCCGTACCCGGGCTGGGCGTACTGCTGCTCGTACGCGGGCTGGGCGTAGCCGTTCTGCGGATACGCGACCTGCGCGTACTGCACCTGCCCGTACTCGTCCTGGTAGGCGGTCTGCTGCCAGGTCCCGCCCTGGGCCTGCCCCTGGTCGTGGCCGGCCTGCTGCGCGTACGCGGCCTGCTGGCCGTAGGCGTCCTGCTGGACGGGCTGCTGCTGGTACGCCCAGAACTGCTGCTGCTCCACCTGCTCCTGCTGCCAGGGCTGCTGCTCGGTGTAGACGCCGTCGTCGGCCGCGATCTCCTCGACCCCGGCGTACGCGGCGCCCGGGCGCTCGGGTTCGATCGGGCCGACCTCGCCGACCACCGGCACCGGCGCCACGGCGGCGTCCGGGGTGCCCGCGGCGCCGCCGGTGGCCGCCGCGAGCAGGGGTATGCGAGCGAGCGGCGCGGGCAGGGAGCCGTCGGGGCCGCGCAGCGACCGGCCGACGGCGACGCCGCGCTTGACGGAGGCGGTGACGAAGACCTGGCCGACGGCGAACGCGGCCGCGCCGACGCCGATGACCAGCACCGACTGCAGGGCCATGCCGGCGACGACGGTCAGGAAACCGCCGAGCGCGGTGCCGCGCCAGACCAGGGGGGCCCGGTTCTGCAGCAGCAGCTCGGCGATCAGCCAGAGGGCGACGGCCGCGAGGGCGGCGTACAGCAGCAGGTACCCGATGCCCATCCTGCTACCTCCCAGTCACATGCCCCGCGTGTGCGGGCGACTGTACAGGCTTGCGGCGAACACCACCGCATCCGTGACGGGGTGCGCTCAGCGCTGGTGGAGGCCCAGGTTCTGGTAGATCTCCAGCGTCGAGGTGGAGTGGTTGAGGGTGATGAAGTGCAGGCCCGGCGCGCCCTCGGCGAGCAGCCGCTCGGACATCGCGGTGGCGTGGTCGATGCCGACCGCGCGCACGGCGACCGGGTCGTCCTCGACCGCGCGGAAGCGCGCCACCAGGTCGGCCGGGAAGTCCGAGCCGGACAGCTGCGGGAAGCGCTCCAGCTGCTTGATGTTGGTGACCGGCATGATCTCCGGGATGATCGGCGTCTCGCAGCCGGCCGCGGCGACCCGGTCGCGCAGCCGGAGGTAGTCCTCGACCTCGAAGAACATCTGGGTGATGGCGTAGTCGGCGCCCGCGCGGCACTTGGCCACGAAGTGCCGGATGTCGTCGTCCCAGTTCTCCGAGCGGGGGTGCATCTGCGGGAACGCGGCCACGCCGACGCAGAAGTCGCCGATGCCCTTGATGAGCTCGACCAGCTCCGAGGCGTAGGTGACGCCGTCGGGGTGGCGGACCCACTCGCCCAGCGGGTCGCCGGGCGGGTCGCCGCGCACGGCGAGCACGTTGCGTACGCCCTCGTCGGCGTACTGGCCGATGATGTTGCGCAGTTCGGCGACGGAGTGGTCGACCGCGGTGAGGTGGGCGACCGGGGTCAGGGTGGTCTCGGTGGCGATGCGGCCGACGAGGTTGACGGTGCGGCCGCGCGAGGAGCCGCCGGCGCCGTAGGTCATGCAGACGAAGTTGGGGTCGAGCGCCTCGACGCGTCGGATCGCGTCCCACAGGCGGCGCTCGGCGGCCTCGGTGCGCGGCGGCATGAACTCGAACGAGAACGAACGGTCGCCGACCGCCAGCAGGTCACGAACGGTCTGCGCGCGGTCGGTCCTGGTGGAGGGGATACCGAGAGCCATGCTTGCAGGCTATCGGTGCTGCGCGGAGGGTGACCAAACACGGTCCACTGAATGAGACGCGCCGCCGTGCCCGCACGGGCCGGCCCGACGGGCGGCGGTGCGGAGTGTCCGACAACCGCCGGATAGTCTGATTGACAGTCCAGTGATCCGGAGTACCACCGTGTCCCCCTCCACCAGCCTCCCCGCCAACCCCGTCGACCGGGAGGCCGTGCGCGAGCGCGTCAACACCGCTCTCGCGGAGTTCATGGACGGCCGGAGCGCCCTGCTCGCCACCATCTCCCCGCAGCTCGACCCGGTCTCCGGAGCGCTGCGCGACTTCCTGCTCGACGGCGGCAAGCGGCTGCGCCCCGCCTTCTGCTACTGGGGCTGGCGCGGCGCCGGCGGTGCGGCCGACGACCCCGGCATCGCCCGGGCGGCCGCCGCCCTCGAACTCCTCCAGGCCAGCGCACTGGTGCACGACGACCTGATGGACCGCAGCGACACCCGCCGCGGCCTGCCCTCCGTGCACCGCCGCTTCGAGAGCCTGCACCGCGAGCACGGCTGGCGCGGCGACCGCGAGCAGTACGGAGCCAGCGCGGCCGTGCTCCTCGGCGACCTGCTGCTGATCTGGTGCGACGAGCTCTTCCACGGCTCCGGCCTGCCGCACGCGGCCGTCCGCGCCGCCAAGCCCGCCTTCGACCTGATGCGCACCGAGGTCATGGTCGGCCAGTACCTCGACGTGCTGGAGCCCGTCGCCGGGGACTCCGCCGACGCGCGGGCCCTGGAGCGGGCGCAGACCGTGCTGCACTACAAGTCCGCGAAGTACACCGTGGAGCGGCCGCTGCAGGTCGGCGCCCTGCTGGCCGGCGCCGGGCCGGAGCTCGTCGAGGCCTACGGCGCGTTCGGGCTGCCGCTCGGCGAGGCCTTCCAGCTGCGCGACGACCTGCTCGGCGTGTTCGGCGACCCGGCGGTCACCGGCAAGCCCGCCGGCGACGACCTCCGCGAGGGCAAGCGCACCCTGCTCGTCGCCCACGCCATGCGCGGCCTCCCGGCCGCCGACGCCCGGCGGCTCGACGAGCGGCTCGGCGCCCCCGACCTGTCCCCCGACGAGGTGCCCGGCCTGCGGGCCCTCGTCGTGCGCAGCGGCGCGGCGGACGTCGTCGAGCAGCGCATCGACCACCTGCTGCGGCAGTCGCTGGCCGCCCTCGACGCGGCGCCGCTCGCCGGAGGGCCGGCCCGCGGCGCCCTGCTGGCGCTGGCCGAGGCGGCCACCGCACGCGCGTACTGACCCCGCGCGCCGGAGCGGCCGCCCCGGCGCGGGGCTCGGGCAGCGGGCTCGGGCAGCGGGCTCAGGCGGTGCGCAGGCGGCGGGCCAGCTCCGCGGCGGCCGCCCCGGGGTCGTCGGCGGCGGTGATCGCCCGGACCACCACGACCCGGGTGGCGCCGGCGGCGAGCACCTCGTCGAGGTTGCCGAGGTCGATGCCGCCGATCGCGAACCACGGGCGGTCCGTCACGGCCTTCGCCGCGTACGTGACCAGGCCGAGGCCGGGGGCGTGGCGGCCGGGCTTCGTAGGGGTCGGCCAGACCGGGCCGGTGCAGAAGTAGTCGACACCGGGCTCGGCGATCGCCGCGTCCACCTCGGACTCCGCGTGGCAGGAGCGCCCGATGATCGTGTGCCCGCCGACGACGGCGCGGGCGGCGGGCACCGGCAGGTCGTCCTGCCCGAGGTGCAGCACGTCCGGGCCGGCGGCGTGCGCCACGTCGGCCCGGTCGTTGACCGCGAAGAGCTTGCCGTGGCGGCGGGCCGCGTCGGCGAAGACCTCCAGGTGCTCCAGCTCCTGCCGGGCCTCCAGACCCTTGTCGCGCAACTGCACGACGTCCACGCCGCCGGCCAGCACCGCGTCCAGGAACTCGGGCAGGTCGCCCTGCTCGCGCCGGGCGTCGGTGCACAGGTAGAGGCGGGCGTCGGCGAGCCGCGCGCGCGGGTCGGCGGTCATCAGAGCGCCATCGCCTGGGCGCGGCGCTTGACCTCGGTGGCACGGTTCTCGATCAGGGCCTGCATCGGGCTGCCGGGCAGCGACGGGTCCTCGGTGAACATCCACTCGAGGATCTCCTCGGTGCTGAAACCGCAGTCCTTCAGCACCGTCAGGGTGCCGACCAGGTGCTTCACCAGGCCGTCGTCCTCCACGAAGGCGGCCGGCACCTGCAGCGACCGGTTCGGTCCTCGGCGGACGGTCAGCAGGGTGCCCGCCTTGGCCATGTTGCGGACCTCGGTGATCTGGACACCCCACCGCTCGGAGATGTCGGGCAGGTACAGCCAGGCCGGGACCAGGGCGTCAATCTTCGGATCAATCTCGCTCACAGCACCAGACTGCCACCTGAACGGCCCCCGGCGCACACGGCCCCCACCGGCGCCACCGGCCGGTCACGGACCGTGACGGCGCGCGGGGTCAGCCCGCGGCCGCCTTGAGCTGCACCGCGGGGTCCGCGGCGAGGGCCCGGTCGAGCACCGCGCCACGTTCGA
Organism: Kitasatospora sp. NBC_01539; assembly: GCF_045040525.1. NCBI lineage: Bacteria > Bacillati > Actinomycetota > Actinomycetes > Kitasatosporales > Streptomycetaceae > Kitasatospora > Kitasatospora sp. NBC_01539. The sequence goes on along the minus strand of NZ_CP109390.1, from coordinate 6,260,008 downwards.
TCAGCCGCTTCGCCTGGGCCAGGTCACGCGGGCGGTCGACGGCGAGCAGCGCCGCCAGGGCGCCGCCGCGCAGCCACAGCACCGACCAGGAGGCGTCGTCGGGCGAGCCGCGCCACAGCGGTTCGTCACCGTCCGCGCGGTGGCCCGCGTACTGCACCGTCCGTCCGAACTGCTCCGACCAGAAGTAGGGCACCGGGTCGTACGGCGCCTCCGAACCCAGCACCGAGGCCGCCGCCGCCCCGCCCGACCGCAGGGCGTGGTCCCAGTGCTGCACGGCCAGCCGTGTGCCGGAGCGCGCCGACGGGTACGCGACGCAGTCGCCGGCGGCCCACACGCCGGGGGCGGTGGTGCGCAGCCGGTCGTCCACGAGCACGGCGCCCGCCGCGTCGAGGGCCACGGCGGAGCCCGCCAGCCAGCCGGTGGCCGGGCGGGCACCGATGCCGGTCACCACGAGGTCGGCCTCGACGCGCCCGCCGTCCGCGAGCAGCAGGCCGCCCGGCTCGACGGCGGCCACGCCGGTGCCGCAGCGCAGGTCGACCCCGGCGTCCGCGTACCAGGCGGTCATCAGCGCGCCGAGCTCCGGCGGCAGGGCGCCGGGCAGCGGGGCCGGTCCGGCCTCGACGACCGTGACCGCGCAGCCGAGCTGCCTGGCCACGGTGGCGGTCTCGGCGCCGATCCAGCCGGCGCCGACCAGGGCCAGGCGGGTGCCGGGGGTGAGGTCCGCGCGCAGGGCGAGGGCGTCGTCGACGGTGCGCAGCACGCGGGCGCCGGCGGTGCCGGGCAGCAGACGGGGCGCGGCGCCGGTGGCGAGGACGAGGGCGTCGTGGGTGACCGGCCCGCCGTCGGTGTGCAGCACGCCGGGTTCGAGGCCGGTGGCCCGGCGGCCCAGCAGCAGTTCGACGCCGAGGGCGTCCCAGTCGAGGTCGAGAGCGGTGGAGTCGGCCAGGCCGAGCAGCACCTCCTTGGAGAGCGGCGGCCGGTCGTAGGGGCGGTGCGGCTCGTCGCCGACCAGGGTGATCCGGGCGGTCAGGCCGCCCTGCCGCAGGGCTGCCGCGCACTGCGCACCCGCCATGCCGGCGCCGACGACGACCACCCTGTCCGTACCGCTGAGCTCCACCACGCCGGTCACCCTATCGGCCGGGGTGTCCGCCCTGTGTACGTCCTTTAGGGGAGCGCGACACGCGGCGTTATGGTGGGTGCACACCTCACACGGGAGCCCGGTGCACCGGGCTGAGAGGCGGGCTGGTGCGGCCTGCGACCGTCCGAACCTGATCCGGGTCATGCCGGCGAAGGGAGCAGAAGCGACGTGGCACGGCCTCACTCCGACGTGCTGGTGATCGGCGGCGGCATCATCGGCCTGGGGGTCGCCTGGCGGGCGGCCCAGCACGGCCTGTCGGTGACCCTCGTCGACCCGGCCCCGGGCGGCGGCGCGGCGCAGGTCGCCGCCGGCATGCTCGCCCCGGTCACCGAACTGCAGTACGGCGAGGAGCCGCTGCTGCGCCTGGGCATGGCCTCCAACGAGCGGTACGCGGCGTTCGCCGCCGAGCTCACGGAGGTGACCGGCCTGGACACCGGCTACCGGGAGACCGGTACCCTCGCCGTCGCGCTGGACTCCGACGACCGCGAGGAACTGCGCGAGCTGCACGCCTTCCAGGCGCGGCTCGGCCTCACCTCGCACTGGCTGACCGGCCGCGAGTGCCGGCGCCTGGAGCCGATGCTCGCCCCGGGCGTCCGCGGCGGCCTGCACGTCACCGGCGACCACCAGGTGGACGGCCGCCGGCTCGCCCGCGCCCTCGTCGAGGCCTGCACCCGGGCCGGCGTCGCCTTCGAGCGGGCCCTCGCCGCCGAACTCCTGCTGGACGGCGACCGGGCGGTGGGGGCGCGCACCGACGCGGGCACCGTGTGCCCGGCCGGCCGGGTGGTGCTCGCGGCCGGTTCCCGCAGCCACCTGCTGCCCGGGCTGCCGCCGGGCGTGCTGCCGCCGGTGCGGCCGGTGAAGGGGCAGGTGCTGCGGCTGCACGTACCGCCCGCGTACCGGCCGTTCCTGGCCCGCAACGTCCGTGCGGTGGTGCGCGGGCAGCACGTCTACCTGGTGCCGCGTGCCGACGGCGAGCTCGTCATCGGCGCGACGACCGAGGAGCAGGGCCATGACACCACCGTCACCGCGGGCGGCGTGTACGAGCTCCTGCGCGACGCGCACGCGCTCGTGCCCGGCCTGACCGAGCTGCCGCTGGTCGAGACGGGCGCCGGGCTGCGGCCGGGCTCGCCCGACAACGCGCCGCTGCTCGGCCCCACCGCGCTGCCCGGCCTGGTCGCCGCGACCGGCCACTACCGCAACGGGGTGCTGCTCACGCCCGTCACCGCCGACCTGGTCGGCGCGTACCTGGCGACCGGCCGCGTGCCGGACCTCGCCGCCCCCTTCTCCCCCGACCGCTTCCGTCCGAAGGCCGCCGCATGACCGACATCGCACTGACCGTGAACGGCGAGGCGCGCGAGCTGCCCGCCGCCACCACGCTGGCCGAGGTGGTGGCGCAGGCCTGCGCCGCACCCACCGGGGTCGCAGCCGCCGTCAACGAGGCGGTGGTGCCGCGCAGTTCGTGGGGCGCCACCGTGCTCGGCACGGGTGACCGGGTCGAGATCCTCACCGCCGTCCAGGGAGGCTGACCGATGGCCGACGACGTCCTCGTCATCGCGGGCACCGCCTTCACCTCGCGCCTGATCATGGGCACCGGCGGCGCGCCCAGCCTGGAGGTGCTGGAGCAGGCGCTGCGCGTCTCCGGCACCGAGCTCACCACCGTCGCGATGCGGCGGGTCAACGCCGCCACCCGGGGCTCGGTGCTGGAGGTGCTGCACCGCAACGCGATCCGGGTGCTGCCCAACACGGCCGGCTGCTTCACCGCCGGGGAGGCCGTCCTGACGGCCCGGCTGGCCAGGGAGGCGCTCGGCACCGACTGGGTGAAGCTGGAGGTGATCGCCGACGAGCGCACCCTGCTGCCCGACCCGATCGAGCTGCTGGACGCCGCCGAGACGCTCGTCGACGACGGCTTCACCGTGCTGCCGTACACCAACGACGACCCGGTGCTGGCACGGAAGCTGGAGGACGTGGGCTGCGCGGCGATCATGCCGCTGGGCTCGCCGATCGGCTCCGGGCTGGGCATCCGCAACCCGCACAACTTCCAGCTGATCGTGGAGGGCGCGGGCGTGCCGGTGATCCTCGACGCCGGGGCCGGCACCGCCTCCGACGTGGCCCTCGCCATGGAGCTGGGCTGCTCCGCGGTGATGCTGGCCTCCGCGGTGACCCGCGCCCAGGACCCGGTGCTGATGGCCGACGCGATGCGGCGCGCCGCCGAGGCGGGTCGGCTCGCGTACCGCGCCGGGCGCATCCCGCGGCGCTTCCACGCGGAGGCGTCCTCGCAGATGGCCGGCCGCGCCGACCTGGAACCCGGCGCGCGGGACACCCGGGAGCACCCGGCGTTCTGAGGACCGGCGCAGGCCCCGCACGGGCCGTTCGCGGACGGGATGTCTCAACATCGGCACAACCGGCGCCGGCGCCGCGGCGCGCGGGGCGGGGGGCCGTCCCCCGCCCCTAGACTCCTCGGGTGGACATGACGCTCGACGACCCCCTGATCGGCGCCCTGCTCGACGGCCGGTACCGGGTGGATCGCCGGATCGCCGTCGGGGGGATGGCGACCGTCTACCGGGGCACCGACACCCGGCTCGACCGGGTCGTCGCGCTGAAGGTGATGCACCCGTCGCTCGCGGCGGACGCCGAGTTCACCGGCCGGTTCATCCGCGAGGCCAAGGCCGTGGCCCGGCTGTCGCACCCCAACGTGGTCAACGTCTTCGACCAGGGCGCGGACGGCCGCGCGGTCTTCCTGGCGATGGAGTACGTGCCCGGCCGCACCCTGCGCGACCTGCTGGCCGACCGCGGGGCGCTGTCCCCGCGGGCCGCGCTCGACGTCCTGGAGCCGGTGCTCGCCGCGCTGGGCGCCGCCCACCGCGCCGGCCTGGTGCACCGGGACGTGAAGCCCGAGAACGTGCTGATCACCGACAACGGCATGGTGAAGGTCGCCGACTTCGGGCTGGTCCGGCTGCTCACCGGCACCGACGGCGCGGGCGAGGCGGTCACCAGCACCACGTCCACCGGCACGGTGCTCGGCACGGTCTCCTACCTCGCGCCCGAGCAGATCCGCCAGGACGGCGCGACCGACCAGCGGGTCGACGTCTACGCGGCCGGCATCCTGTTGTACGAGATGCTGACCGGCGCCAAGCCGCACACCGGCGAGAACGCCGTGCAGGTGATCTACCGGCACCTCAACGAGGACGTGCCCGCCCCCTCGCTCGCCGCGCCCGGCGTCGGCCGCGAGCTGGACGCCATAGTGGCCGCCGCCACCGCCCGCGACCCGCAGGCCCGCCCGTGGGACGCCGTGGAACTGCTCGCCGCCCTCCAGCGGGCCCGGCGCAGCCTCACCCCGTCCCAGCTGGACGCGGAGCCGCCCGCCTCGACCCGGCCCACGCCGCAGTTCCCGACCGGCGAGGTCACCGCGGTCGTCGACCGGCCGGTGGAGCGCACCAGCGTGCTGGAGATGCCGGCCGGCCTGTCGGCGGCGCCGCCGCGCCGGGGCGACGAGACACTGACGCTCACCCCGCAGCGCCCGGCCGCGCCGCGCCGGTCGCGGACCCCGCTGATCTGGGCGGCGGTCGTCGCGGTGCTGCTGGTGCTGGTCGGCGGGGCCACCTACCTGCTGTCCAACGGGCTGTACACGACGGTGCCGCCGGTGCTCGGGCAGACCGAGGCGCAGGCCGTCGCGACGCTGGAGCGGGCGGGGCTGCGCGGCGCGTTCACGCAGCAGTTCAGCGAGACCGTGCAGGCCGGGCAGGTGCTCGGCACCGATCCCGGGGTGGGCGCGCGGGCCCGCAAGAGCGAGCCGGTGAAGGTCGTGGTCTCCAGGGGTCCGGACCGGGTGCCGGTGCCGGAGCTGGAGGGCCGGCCGGTCGAGGAGGCGCGCAAGGCGCTCACCGACGCCCGGCTCACCCCGGGCACGACCCGGGAGGAGTTCGACGACACGGTGCCGAGCGGATCGGTGATCTCCGCCGACCCGGCGGCGGGCACCTCGGTCAGCCCGGACACGCCGGTCGCCCTGGTGGTCAGCAAGGGCATGGCGCCGGTGCCGGACGTCGTGGGCCTGACCAGGGACGAGGCGGCCAAGGCGCTCACGGACGCCGGTTTCACCGTGCAGAGCAGCGGGCTCAACCTGTTCGGCACCGGCAAGGTGACCGCGCAGACGCCTGCGGCGGGCAAGCCCCGCCCGCAGGGCACGACCGTGGTCATCAGCTTCGGGCTGTTCTAGGGCGTGTCTGCTCTGGGGCGTGTCTGCCGCCGGCCACCGGTCGGCTGCGCCGCGGGCCAGGCCAGGCCGCTCAGGCCAGGTCGGGTCAGGTCGGGTCGGGTCAGGTCAGGTCAGGTCAGGTCAGGTCAGCGGATCGGGCCGTCGCCGGGCTTCTCCTGGTACGAGTACCGCTGCTCGGACCACGGATCGGCGAGGTTGTGGTAGCCGCGCTCCTCCCAGAAGCCGCGCCGGTCGGCCCGCATGTACTCGACGGCGCGCACCCACTTGGGGCCCTTCCAGGCGTACAGCTGCGGCACGACCAGCCGGACCGGGAAGCCGTGCTCCACGGTGAGCGGGTCTCCGTTGCGGTGGGTGGCGAAGACCGTCCGCGGGTCGGTGAAGTCGGCGAGCCGCAGGTTGGCGCTGTAGCCGTACTCGGCCCACACCATGACGTGGGTGACGCCGGGTGCGGGCGGCACGAGGTCGAGGACGGTCTTGGCGGCGACGCCGCTCCACGCGCTGCCGAGCATGGAGAAGCGGGTGACGCAGTGCAGGTCTCCGCGGACGGCGACCCGGGGCAGTGCGTGGAAGGCCTCGAAGTCCCAGGTCTGCTTCTCGGCGGTTGCGGTGGCGCCGAAGACCTGGAAGTCCCAGCTCCGCGGTTTGAAGCGGGGCACCGGTCCGTAGTGCAGCACCGGCCAGCCGCGCTGGAGGCGCTGGCCCGGCGGGAGCCGCGGGTCGGACGGCTGTGGCGGTTCCGGTTCGTGCTGACCCATGGGTCCATGGTCGCAGACGGCGGGGGATGCGCCTTGCGCGCCCCGTGTTCACGCCTCCTTCACCCTGTCGACGCCCCGGAAAAATAGGACTATATGACACATATCGGGTAAGCGTGAACTTACTGGAAAATTCGCCCTGTCCGGTGCCACGATGCGGGCAAGCGACGGACGGCACAGGAAGGCGCGAGCCATGCAGGGCGACCCCGAGGTCATCGAGTTCCTCAACGAGCAGCTCACCGCGGAGCTCACCGCGATCAACCAGTACTTCCTGCACGCGAAGATGCAGGAGAACTTCGGCTGGACCAAGCTCGCGAAGTACACCCGGCACGAGTCCTTCGACGAGATGAAGCACGCCGAGACGCTGACCGACCGGATCCTCTTCCTGGACGGCCTGCCCAACTACCAGCGGCTCTTCCACGTCCGGATCGGCCAGACGGTCAAGGAGATGTTCGAGGCCGACCGTCAGGTCGAGGTCGAGGCCATCGACCGGCTGCGCCGCGGCATCGTCGTCATGCGCGCCAAGAACGACGTCACCTCGGCCAACATCTTCGAGAGCATCCTGGCCGACGAGGAGCACCACATCGACTACCTCGACACCCAGCTCGAACTCCTGGAGAAGCTCGGCGAGGCGCTCTACCTGGCCCAGCTCATCGAGCAGCCCGAGTCCTGACCGGCAGGCCCGTCAGGCCGCCTCACGCTCCACGCCCGGCCACTCCACGCCCGGCCGGGCTCCATCCGTCCGCTCCGGCTCGGCGAGGCCGAGCCGGGCCGCCAGCCTGGATGTCGGGCACGGGCGTGCCCCGTGCTCCCCGAGCAGCGCCTGGATCCGGCGCACGCACGAACCGCAGTCCGTTCCGGCCTTGCAGCCCTTCGCTATCTGGCGGGGCGTGACGGCGCCGGCGTCGATCTCGTGCTTCACCTGGGCCTCGGTGACCGCATGGCACATGCAGACGTACATCGCGGCGACTCCCGGGGTGGTGCGAGGGCGGTGCGGAGGGGCTGAGCATCGGTCCGACGAAGCCAAGGCTCACCTTGGCTCGGCCTACTGAGCCTAACCTTACCCGGGCATCCGGGCATCAAAAAGCCCCTCCGCCCTCGGTGACCCGAAAAGCGGAGGGGCTTGTGTCACATTGCGATCAAGCGCGTCCGGTGCTGCGCGGTGCCGCGGCCTCAGTGGCCGCGGTACATCTCCGCCACCAGGAACGCCAGGTCGAGCGACTGGCTGCGGTTGAGCCGCGGGTCGCAGGCCGTCTCGTAGCGCTGGTGCAGGTCGTCGACCATCACCTCGTCGCCACCGCCGACGCACTCGGTGACGTCGTCACCCGTCAGCTCGACGTGGATGCCGCCCGGGTGGGTGCCCAGGCCGCGGTGCACCTCGAAGAAGCCCTTGACCTCGTCGAGCACGTCGTCGAAACGCCGGGTCTTGTGACCGCTGGACGCCTCGAAGGTGTTGCCGTGCATCGGGTCGCAGATCCACACGACCTGCGCGCCGGACGCGGTGACCTTCTCCACCAGGGACGGCAGGTGCTCGCGGACCTTGCCCGCGCCCATCCGGGTGATGAAGGTGAGGCGGCCGGGCTCGCGGTCCGGGTCGAGCCGGTCGATCAGGGTCAGCGCGTCGTCGACCGAGGTGGTCGGGCCGAGCTTCACACCGATCGGGTTGCGGATCCTCGACGCGAACTCGATGTGCGCGTGGTCCAGCTGGCGCGTGCGCTCACCGATCCACACCATGTGGCCGGAGACGTCGTACAGGTCGCCGGTCCGCGAGTCGGTGCGGGTGAGCGCCGTCTCGTAATCCAGGATCAGCGCCTCGTGCGACGAGTAGAACTCGACCGTGCGGAACTCCTCCGGGGCGACCCCGCAGGCGTTCATGAAGGCCAGCGCGTTGTCGATCTCGCGGGCGAGCCGCTCGTACCGCTGACCCGAGGGCGAGTTGCGCACGAAGTCCTGGTTCCAGGCGTGCACCTGGCGCAGGTCGGCGTAACCGCCGGTGGTGAAGGCGCGCACCAGGTTCAGCGTGGCGGCGGAGGCGTTGTACATCCGCTTCAGCCGCTCCGGGTCCGGGATCCGGGACTCGGGGGTGAAGTCGAAGCCGTTCACCGAGTCGCCGCGGTACACGGGCAGCGTCACGCCGTCCCGGGTCTCGGTCGACTTGGAGCGCGGCTTGGAGTACTGGCCTGCGATCCGCCCGACCTTGACCACCGGCACGGACGCGGCGTACGTGAGTACGGCCGCCATCTGCAGCAGGGTCTTCAGCTTGTTGCGGATCTGCTCGGCGGACACGCCGTCGAACGCCTCGGCACAGTCACCGCCCTGGAGCAGGAAGGCCTCTCCACGTGCCACGGCACCGAGGCGGGCGCGCAGCTGGTCGCACTCGCCGGCGAAGACGAGGGGCGGATACGAGGCGAGGTCCGCAAGGGTCTTGCGCAGAGCCTCTTGGTCCGGCCATTCAGGCTGCTGCGCCGCGGGAAGGGACTGCCAGCTGTGGCCAGTCCCGTTGGTCTCAGTTGTCACGGTCACGGAGTCAAGGCTACGGGTTGTGACAAGCGAATTGTGACCGCCGCCCGGTGGGTGAGACGGGTCGTGGACATTTCGGTGAGCGACCTCACACCGCGGGGGCATCCGCTACGCTCGACCCGTGAACGCGCCGCGCACCTTCTCCTGGTGGTGGGCCAGCCCGACGGGCGGCCCACAGCTCGCGCGTCCCTAGCGACGACACGACGGCCGCCCCTCGGGGCGGCCGTCCGTGCTTTCCGAGGACAGGACGGCCTCCCCGCGGGAGCGACCACTCCCCCTTCCGGAAGGACCGCCGCACCGTGACACCCGCCGCCCTGATCGCCCGCCTCACCGCGCCCGGCGCCCCCGCGTTCGCCCTGCTGCAGCGCCGCGCCCCCCGCCTCGCCCCCGACACCGTCGAGGTGCTGCTCGGCACCGTCGGCGCGTACGACACGCTCGCCGACCTGCCCGTGCGCGGCGGGGTGCCGGCCGACGGCCCGCAGCACGACCTCCTCGCGCTCGTCCCGTACCGGCAGATCCGCGAGCGGGGCTTCGAGGCGCACGACGACGCCACCCCCCTGCAGGCCCTCCTCGTGGAGGAGAGCCACGCCCTCCGCCTCGACGACCTGCTGCCCGTGCTGCCGCAGCGGCCGGTCACCCTCACCGGCGGTGCCTTCGACATCGACGACGAGCAGTACGCCGACATCGTCACCCGGGTCATCCGGGACGAGATCGGCCGCGGCGAGGGCGCCAACTTCGTCATCCGGCGCGACTTCCACGGCCGGCTCGACGGCTTCGACACCGGCCTCGCGCTGAGCCTCTTCCGCCGGCTGCTGGAGCACGAGCGCGGCGCGTACTGGACCTTCCTCGTGCACACCGGCGACCGGGTGCTGGTCGGCGCCTCCCCCGAGGTGCACGTGCGGCAGTCCGGCGGGACGGTCGTCATGAACCCCATCTCCGGCACCTACCGGCACCCCGCGTCCGGCCCCGGCATCGACTCGCTGCTCGACTTCCTGCACGACCCCAAGGAGCTGGAGGAGCTCACCATGGTGGTCGACGAGGAACTCAAGATGATGTGTACCGTCGGCGACCTCGGCGGCCAGGTCCTGGGCCCCCGCCTCAAGGAGATGTCCCACCTCACGCACACCGAGTACGAGCTGCGCGGCCGCACCTCGCTCGACGTGCGCGAGGTGCTGAAGGAGACGATGTTCGCGGCGACCGTCACCGGCAGCCCCGTGCAGAACGCCACCCGGGTCATCCGCCGCTACGAGCCCACCGGCCGCGGCTACTACGCCGGGGCGCTCGCCCTGATCGGCCGGGCCGCGGGCGGCGGCCAGCAGCTCGACTCCCCCATCTGCATCCGCACCGCCGACATCGACCCCGCCACCGGCGAGCTGGTCGTCCGCGTCGGCGCGACCCTGGTGCGCCACTCCGACCCGCACTCGGAGGTCGCCGAGACCCACGCCAAGGCCGCCGGCGTGCTCGCCGCGATCGGCGCCCGGCCGCAGGCCGCCCGCCGCTCCGACCGGCACGGCCCCCGGCTCGCCGACGACCACCGCGTGCAGTCCGCCCTCGACGCCCGCCGCGCGAACCTCGCGCCGTTCTGGCTGCGCATGCAGCAGCCGACCACCCCGGTCGACGGCCTCGACACCCTGGTGGTCGACGGCGAGGACACCTTCACCGCGATGCTCTCCCACCTGCTGACCTCGCTCGGCCACCGCGTCGACGTGCTCCGCTACGACACCCCCGGCCTGCGGGAGACCGTCGCCGCGCACACCGGCCCGCTGGTGCTCGGCCCCGGCCCGGGCGACCCGGCCGACCCGGCCGACCCCAAGATGGCGGTGCTGCGCCCGATCGTCACCGACGCCCTCGCCGCCGTGCAGGACGGCACCCGGACGTCCCCGCTGCTCGCGGTCTGCCTCAGCCACCAGCTGGTGTGCGGCGCGTTCGGGCTGCCGCTGGTCCGCAAGGCCGTGCCGTACCAGGGCGCCCAGGAGTCGGTGGACCTCTTCGGCGAGCGGCGCACCGTCGGCTTCTACAACACGTTCACCGCGCGCTGCGACGACGCCGGGGCCGAACGGCTGGCCGCCCGCGGCGTCGAGGTGGCGCGCGACGCGCTGACCGGCGACGTCCACGCACTGCGCGGGCCCGGCTTCGCCACCCTGCAGTTCCACCCCGAGTCGGTGCTCACCCGCGAGGGGATCGACATCGTGGCCGGGCTGCTGCGCACCGCGAGCGCCGTCCGCGGCTGAGCGGCCGGGGAGGACCGGCCGCCTGCCCCGGCGGCCGGTCGGCGCGGCAGGACGGCCCCGCCCTGCCCGGCCTGTCCTGTCCGGTCCTGTCCGGCCCTGTCCTGCCGATCGGCGGAGAGTGCCGCCACTCACTGCAGTTCGTCGTCGAGCCCCTGCTCGATCGCGTACCGCACGAGCTCGACCCGGTTGTGCAACTGGAGCTTGCCGAGGGTGTTCTGCACGTGGTTCTGCACCGTGCGGTGCGAGAGCACCAGCCGGTCGGCGATCTGGCGGTACGACAGGCCCTTGGCGACCATCCGCAGCACCTCCGTCTCGCGGGCCGTCAGCTGCGGCACCGCGGAGGAGGAGGCGGAGGACGCGGCGGGCGGGGGCTCGGCGGCGAGCCGGCGGAACTCGCCGAGCACCAGGCCGGCGAGGCCGGGAGTGAAGACCGGGTCACCGAGGGCCGTACGGCGTACCGCGTCGATCAGCTCGTCCCGTCCCGCGGACTTCACGAGGTAGCCGGTGGCCCCGGACTTCACGGCCTCCAGGACGTCGGCGTGCTCGCCGCTGGCGGAGAGCACCAGCACCCGTGCCGTCGGGTCGTGGCCGACGATCTGCCGGCACGCCTCGGCCCCGGACAGCGCGGGCAGGTTGAGGTCGAGGACGACGACCTGCGGCGAGGTCGCGCGGGCCCGCCGGACGGCCTCCTCGCCGTCCCCGGCGGTGGCGATCACGGCGAAGCCCGCCTCGGCGAGGTCGCGGGAGACGGCGTCCCGCCACATCGGGTGGTCGTCGACGACCATGACCCGCACCTGATCCGACATCACTGCCCCTTCCTCGGTACCCGCAACTCGACCTCGACGCCCTCGCCCGGCGCCGCGTACAGCTCGGCGGTGCCGCCGAGGTCGCGCAGCCGTCCGCGGATCGACTGCGAGACGCCCAGCCGGCCCGCCTGTTCCGCCTCGCCGAGCCGGCCGGGTGCGAAGCCCGGGCCGTCGTCGCGGACGGAGACGGTGACCGCATCCGGTTCGTCCTCGACGAGGATCCACGCGCGGGCGGACTCCCCCGCGTGCCGGCGGACGTTGTCGACGGCCGCACCGACCGCGGCGGCGAGTTCGGCGGCCGCCCGGGCGGGCAGCAGGACGGGTGTGCCCGGCGCGGAGACGGTGATCCGGTCGTCCGCGTGGACGGTGACGAGCTGCCGGAGGTCGTGCTCGGCGGGCGGGTCGCCCGGGGCCCCGCCCTGCGCGGGCAGCGCCGGGACGCCGGACATCAGGGTGCGCAGCGCGCGCTCCTGCTCCCCGGCGAGGCGGCCCAGTTCGCCCGGGTCGCCCTCGCGGCGCTGCACGAGGGCCAGCACCTGGAGCACGCCGTCGTGGATGTCGCGGGAGAGCCGTTCGCGTTCGCGCGTCGCCGCCTCCACCTGGAGGGCGCGGGTGAGCACGGCCTCGCTGGCGCGGGCGAGTTCGATGACGTAACCGATCGCGCAGCCGGCCACCATGAGCAGAACGATGTTGTGGATGTTGTCGGGGCTGACGCCGCCGTGGCCGAGGATGTTGGCCACCCCGACCACCGTCGCCGCGAACGCCGCGGGCTTCCAGCCGCCCTTGCCCGCGAACCCGAGGACGGTGCCGGCGGCCCAGATGGTGGGCAGGGTCGGGGCGCCGCCGTGGACACGGGCGGGGGTGTCGACCACCCCGCTCATCACGATGCCGGTGACGGCGAACGCGAGGTCGGTGCCGAGCACGTACCAGGTGCAGCGCTGCGGGCCGGCGAAGGCGCGGGTGCTGGCGAGCGTCCAGAGGGTGAGGGCGCCGAGGAAGATCCAGCCGGAGACCGGGTGGAGGAAGTCGAGGTAGGAGTAGGCGTAGCGGAGGATCGCGTACGCCAGGGCGAGGACCCGGAAGTAGCCGATCGCCCGCCAGAGCGGGAGTTCGACGGACATGCCGCCCGCGGTCAGGGCGGCGGGCGGTGCGGCGCCGGGACGGGGCCCGGCGGGCGTGCCGGACACCGCGGCCGCCGTCCGGGTCGCGAGCCCGGGTCTGTGGTCCTCCGCCATCGTGTCTCCCCCCGCGGCGCCGTCTCCGGGCCCTAGTCCTGCTGGTCCTTCTCCGGCTTGTCGAGGTCGGCCGGGGCGTCGGCGGCGGCCGCCTCCGCAGCGGCGGCCTCGGCGGCCTCCCTGGTGGCCTTCTCGGCGGCCTTCTCGGCCCGCTGCACGGCCCTGCGCTCGGCGTCCGCGCGCTTCTTGTCGTCGGTGAGCTGGCGCTTGGCGGCGGTCGCGTAGATGTCGACGTACTCCTGGCCGGAGAGCCGCATGATCTCGTACATCACCTCGTCGGTGACCGAGCGGAGGATGAAGCGGTCGTTCTCCATGCCCTGGTAGCGGGAGAAGTCGAGCGGGCGGCCGATCCGGATGCCGGGGCGGATGCCGAAGTTGGGCACGACCTGTCCGGGCGGCTGCACCTTCTCGGTGTCGATCATCGCGACCGGGATGACCGGCGCACCGGTCTGGAGGGCGACGCGGGCGAGGCCGCCGACCTTGCCGCGGTAGAGCTTGCCGTCGGGCGAACGGGTGCCCTCGGGGTAGACGCCGAACAGCTCGCCGCGCTCGATGACCGCGACGGCGCTGCGGATCGCCGCCTCGCCGGCGCCGCGGACGCCGGAGCGGTCCACCGGCAGCTGGCCGACGCCCTTGAAGAAGGCTGCGGTCAACTTGCCCTTGAGACCGGGCGTGTTGAAGTACTCGGCCTTCGCGATGAAGGTGACCCGGCGCTTGATCAGCGCGGGGAAGAAGAAGGAGTCCGAGAAGGAGAGGTGGTTGCTCGCGATGATCGCAGCACCCTCGTCCGGGATGTTCTCCTCGCCTTCCATCCACGGCCGGAAGAAGATCCGCAGCAACGGTGCGACGATCAACTTCATCAGTCGGTAGAACAACCCGGGCCTCCTGTTGTGCGGACCGGTCGATCCTAATGCCCAGCGCACCCGCCGTGTGCACCGGCGGGCCCGCGACCACGGGCCTCGGGCCCTGTACGGGGCCGCCGGACGCGTGGGACGATGCCGCCCCGGGTACCGGCGGGTAGGTCCTGGCCGGCGGTTCGCACGCGGGCCGCGCCCGCCCGGCCGTCCGGCCGCCCGTGCCGGTCCGTCGGCGCCGGTCCGTCCGTGCCGGTCCGTCCGTACTTGTGAGCGAAGGAGCCCACGACGATGCCGCTGCTGCCCGGTGCAGAACCGTTCCAGCATGACGGGGGGCCGGTCGGCGTGCTCCTCGTCCACGGCTTCACCGGCTCGCCGCAGTCGCTCCGCCCGTGGGCCGACCACCTGGCCGCGGCCGGGTACACCGTCTCCCTGCCGCTGCTGCCCGGCCACGGCACCCGCTGGCAGGACATGCAGCAGACCCGCTGGGAGGACTGGTACGCCGAGGCCGACCGCGCCCTGCGAGAGCTCGCCGGCCGCTGCGAGCGGGTCTTCGTCGCCGCCCTCTCGATGGGCGGCGCCCTGGCCCTGCACCTCGCCGCGCGGCACGGCGACGCGATCTCCGGGCTGGTCCTCGTCAACCCGTCGGTGCGCTCCGACAACCCCGCGAGCGCTCTGCTGCCGGTGCTGCGGCACCTGGTGCCGAGCCTGCCCGGCGTGGCGAACGACATCGCCCTGGAGGGCGCACGGGAGGTCGGGTACGACCGGACCCCGCTGCACGCCGCCTGGTCGCTGGCCCGCCTCTGGCGGACCGTGCAGGCCGAACTCCCCTCCGTCGACCAGCCGTTGCTGCTGTTCCGCAGCCCGCAGGACCACGTGGTCTCACCGGCCAACTCTGAACTGCTGCTCGCCCGGATATCCTCGACGGACGTGACGGAAAAACTGTGCGAGCGCAGCTTCCACGTCGCGACGCTGGACCACGACGCCGGGACGATCTTCGAGGAGAGCCTCGACTTCCTGCGCCGCCTGGCCCCGGTGGAAGACGATGCGACGACCGATGCCGAGCACCACCTGGGCTGAAGGGCCGGTAGTGAACGAGACCAGCAGGGCGGGTGGCGGCGAGGAGCTGCCCGAGGACGGCACCGCCACCCCGGACTCCACGGGCGGGACCACCGGGTCCGACGTGACCGCCGGGCGTCCCGCGGCCGGCAGCCAGGCCGAGCAGGACGCGATCTTCGCCGCCCTGGTCGCGCAGTTCGACGACCCCGTCGACCTGACCGACCCGGAGTGGCCGGAGATCGAGAACCTCCGCGCCCAGGAGACCCGCGGCACCGACGGGTCCCTGGACGACTTCGCCCCGCAGCCGCGGCCCCGGCCGGCCGGGTCCGTCCGACCGGCCGCGCCCGCCGCGCCGGCCGCCGGCCCGCGCGACTTCGAGGTCGCCGACGACCCGGACGAGGGCCACTTCGTACCGCCGGAGCCCCCGCCGCTGCCCACCCCCGACACCACCGCGAAGTTCGCCTGGCTCGCCGTGCTCGGCGGCCCGGCCCTGCTGCTCTTCGACGCCGTCGTCTGGCACGAGGTCGCCGGCTGGCCGGCCTGGGCCGGGGTCACGGCCTTCCTCGGCGGCTTCGTCACCCTGGTCGCCCGCATGAAGGACCGCGACGAGGACGAGCCGGACGACCCGATGGGCGGCGCCGTCGTCTGAGGCGGCCGCGCCGGGCCGCCCGTAGCCTGGAAGGGGACCCGCCCGCGCGGCGGCCCGACCCGCGGCGGTCCCCGGGAGGCGGCGGCCATGCGACGGATCGGCGGAGCGGCCTGTGCCGCGGCCCTGTTGGCGGCTTCCGCGGCGTGCGGCACGCACGAGGTGGTGACC
This sequence comes from Kitasatospora sp. NBC_01539, assembly GCF_045040525.1. Lineage (NCBI taxonomy): Bacteria > Bacillati > Actinomycetota > Actinomycetes > Kitasatosporales > Streptomycetaceae > Kitasatospora > Kitasatospora sp. NBC_01539. The sequence goes on along the minus strand of NZ_CP109390.1, from coordinate 6,244,383 downwards.
CGCCCGGCGAGCGTCTCCCCGGTGGTCACCGGGTCCGCCGCTGCCGCCGGACCGGCCTCCGGGTCGTCGTCCCGCCCGGCACAGGCCCGGGTCGGGGACACCCTGGAGCTGGCGGGCCGGGAGCCCGGCGCCGTCATGGCGGTCACGGTGACCGCCGTCGCCGACCCGGCCGAAGCGGCCGACGGCCTCTCCGCGCCGGAGGCCGGCAAGCGGCTGGTCGCCGTGCAGTTCCGCCTGCACAACACGGGCACCGCGACGTACTCGGACAGCCCGTACAACAGCGCCGCGCTGATCGACGAGCAGGGCCAGGGCTTCAATGCCGCGATCACCGCGCAGACCGGCGCCGGGCCCGCCTTCCCCGGTTCGGTGCACGTGGCCCCCGGCGACTCCGCGCTCGGCTACATCGCCTTCGAGATCCCGGCGGACGCACGGCCGGCGCGTGTGCAGTTCACCCTCGACTCCGGCTTCGCCGACCGGACGGGCCAGTGGGCGCTGCAGGGCGGCGCACCGGCCGCCTCCACGGCCCGGGCCGACGGCACGGCGCCGTCCGCAGCGGCCCCCTCGGCGGCGACCGCCACCGTGACGGCGACCGCGACCCCGGGTGCGGGTTCCGCGTCCGCCGCCGCGAGGAGCCCCCGGCAGGTGGTGGAGGAGTACTACGCCGCGATCAACGCCCGCGACTACCCCCGCGCCTGGGCTCTCGGCGGCCGCAACCTCGCCCCCGACTACCGGACGTTCGTCGCGGGCTTCGCCGGAACGGCCACCGACACCCTGACCGTGACGGGGGTCCGGGGCAGCGCCGTCGGCATCGCCCTGGACGCCCTGCAGACCGACGGCAGCCACCGGTTCTTCACCGGCACCTACACCGTCCGCGACGGCGTGATCGTCGCCGCCTCGGTGCACTGACGCGGCGGGGCCCGCGGGCTCAGGCCGCGGGCACCCGCAGGACGGCCAGCACGGGCAGGTGGTCGGTGGCGGCGAGGAGGTCGGCCGGCAGGACCCCGGGCAGGCCGTGCGGCACCCCGCAGGCGAGCACCTCGATGCCGGGGGTGGCGAAGACCCCGTCGATCCGCTGGTACGGGTTCGCCGGCACGGACGTGAACGTGCCGCCCCACGGCGCCACGGTGTGGGCGTCCTGGTAGCGGGCGGCGAGCTGCCGCCAGCCGGGGCCGTCGGGGTGCTCGTTGAGGTCGCCCGCGATGACGCCGTGCTCGCCGGGCCCGGCCTGCTCCGGCAGCAGGGCGAACTGGCGCAGCCGTTCGGCGGGGTCGAGCGAGAGGTGGCAGCTGGTGACGGCGAACGGCGCCGAGCGGCCGATCCGCAGCAGGGCGGTGGCGAAGCCGCGGGCGTGGAGTCCGCGGGTCTTGGGCAGCAGGAGGTCGCGGGTGGCGATCACGTCGACGCGCAGCCGGCCGAGGAGGAGCGGACCGGCGGCGATCCGCCCGCCGCCGGAGAGGACCACGGTGCCGGTGCGCCGGGCGAGCCAGGCCGCCTGCTTCGTGGGCTTCCAGTACCGGGGGGACTCCTGCACGCACACGATGTCGGGTGCGCAGGCGCGGACGACCCGCACCAGGGCCTCGCGGTCGTCGCGGAGCGAGCAGACGTTGTAGCTCAGCAGCCGTACGCGCTGCGCGCCGTCCGGGTCCGCACCCGAGGTGGGCAGCGGGGGCGGTGGCGCGGTGCCCGGGACGGCGGGCGGCGGCGGCTCGGCGGACATGCCGGACATGCTAACGGCGAGGCCGGGGCGTCAACCCCAGCCTCGCCGTGCAGACGTGGCGGCGCGTCAGACGCGCGCGAGGTCCGCGGCGCCGGCGATGCCGGCGGCGGAGCCCATGGTGGCGAGCAGCACCTCGGCGCGGGGGCGGTGGACGCCACCGGTCAGGTACGTCTCGAAGGCCGCGGCGACCGGGTCGAGCAGCAGGTTGCCGGAGTCGGAGACGCCGCCGCCGAGCACGAAGACGCCCGGGTCGAACAGCGCGGCGAGGTCGGCCATGCCGCGGCCGAGCCAGTCGGCGAGCTCGCTGTAGCACTCCAGGGCGAGGGGGTCGCCCTCGGCCGCCGCCTCGGTGATGTGGATGCCGCGGATGGTGTCGGCGACGCCGTCGTTGAGCTCCAGCATGCGCTTGCCGGCGATCTGGTCGGCGGCAGCCTTCTCGCGGCCGTAGCGGCGCAGGGCGCGGCCGGAGGCGTACTGCTCCCAGCAGCCCTTGCCGCCGCAGCCGCAGAGCAGGCCGTCGGGCACCATGTTGAGGTGGCCGATCTCGCCGGCGACGCCGAAGCGGCCGCGGTGCATGCGGCCGTCGAGGACGATGCCGCCGCCGATGCCGGTGCCGACCGTGATGAGGACCATGTCCTCGTGCTGGGCCGCCGCACCGAAGCGGAACTCGGCCCACGCCGCACAGTTGGCGTCGTTCTCGACGACCGTCTCCAGGCCGGTGAGCTCCTCGATGCGCTGCTTGAGCGGCTCGTTCTCCCAGGCGATGTTGGGAGCGAAGATGACGGTGGAGCGCTCGCGGTCGACGAAGCCGGGGGCCCCGACGCCCACCGCCGTGACGTCCGGGTACTCCTCCTTGAGCTCGCGCACACCCTGGGCGATCGCGTCGACCGCCCACTGGGGGTCTGCCGGGGTGGGTACCCGCGTACGCGCCAGGATCTCGCCGGTCTCGTCGACCACGCCGGCCGCGATCTTCGTCCCGCCGACGTCGACGCCGATGGTCAGAGCCATGTGTCCCTCAGCTATTCACTCGTTCCCGCTGAGCGGAACGGTACCCGCTGAGCAGTACTCCCGTACACACCGCGGCCTACATTAACCGAAAGCATTTTTCGGATTGGCCCAGTTGATGCGTTCAGAAGTCGTACACTTCATGCCTTTGAGTGATGCCCTGAAGCGCTGATGTCACGTCCTCTGACCTGCGGCTTCACTAGTTGTCGGAGGCCCCGTCAAGGTCGATCCGCTCGGCCTCGGCGTGTCCGGCACCGGCCCAACGCCGTTCATGACCTGAGACGGCGGCACGGTACGCGGCGAGCAGTTCACCACCCGCCGCGGCGAGATGTCCGTACACCTCCGGGTTCTGCTCGCGGAGCCGCCCGCCGTACTCCTGCGCCTTGCCGCCCAGCGCGACGGCGAACCGCCGCACCTCGTCGACGAGCGGCCCGAACTCCGCCCCGGGGGACGTCCCGTCCGTACCGTCCGCCCCGTCCGTCCGTGCGCCCGTGTGCTCGTCCGCCATCCGGCGTCTCCCTGCTGTGCGGTCGCCACGCCGTCCGACCGGGCGGGGCAGGGCCACGACGCTACCGGACGGCGCGGCGGGGGACGCCCGGCCCGGTGGCCCCGCGCCGGGCGCGCGGGCTCAGCCCCGCGCCGGCCAGAGCGCCGGGTCCGGCGCGAAGCGCACCGAGAGCACCCCGCCGGCCAGCCCGGCACCGCTCACCGTGCAGCGGCGCAGCGCCGAGGGCAGCGGCAGCAGCCGCCGGTACGCGCCGGTGCCGACGACGAGTTCGTCGCCGCGCCGCACGAGTTCCAGCCCGGCCCGGTCGGCGCCGGGCAGGGCCAGGTGCCAGACCAGCAGGCCGTCCGCGGCGAGGCGGTCCTCCACCCACGGCTCCGGTGCCCGGCCGGGTGCGGGTTCACCGGCCGCGTAGAGCCGGTCGCCGATCTCCTCCAGGGCGACCTCGGGCCAGGGCGCGGCGAGCAGCGGCACCCCGTCGAGTTCGGCGGCGAGCGCGGCGAGCCGCTCGGCCTGCCGGGCGGCCCGTCCGGCCAGCCACGGGTCGGGGGACGACGCCGCGGCGGGCGGCAGCGCCCGGTGGGCGACGACCGCGTCGAGCCGGCGGCCGTGCAGCGCGAGGCCGGCGAGGATGCCACGCAGTTCGCCCGGGCCGTGCCCGTCGGCGTCGACCGCGAGGCGTACGGACGTTCCGGGGGCCTCGATCACCGCGCGGGCGTCCGCGAGCGCGGCGGAGGCGGTGGCGCGCGCCTCGAACAGCCAGTCGGCGGGCATCGGCACCCCGGCCACGGCGGCCAGCAGCGGGCGCAGCGCCCGGGCGGCCTGCCGCTGCTCGGGCAGCAGCCGGGCGAGGTAGCGGTCGAGCTGTTCGGGCAGGGCGAGGGTCGCGAGGAGGTCGGCCGGCGGCGGCGCGGCGACCACGACCACCTCGGCGTCGGCGGTGCGCAGGGCGCGCAGCAGGGCGAGCTGCCGGGTGCCGGGCAGCGGGGTGAGCTCCTCCGCATCGAGGGGCTCGGCGCCGATCAGGTCGAGGACGGGGGCGAGGCGGGCCCCGAAGCCGTCGAGGGCGTCGTGCAGGGCGGCCTGCTCGTCGATCCGGCAGGCCGTCAGCCGGTCCGCGCAGGGCGTCGGCCCGGTGGTGAGGCGGGTGCCGAGGAGGTCGTCGACGGTGCGGTGGGGGTCGTCGGCGGCCAGCAGCAGGGTGCGCCGGCCGTGCCGGGCGCTGTGCAGGGCGGTGGCGGCGGCGATGACGGCCGAGCCGTCGCCGGTGACCAGGACGGTGCGGGGCGACACCCGGGGTCAGCCCTCGACGCGCTTCTTGAGACCGGCCAGGGCCCGGTCGATGATGACCTTCTCCGCCTTGCGCTTGATCATGCCGAGCATGGGGATCTTGACGTCCACGGCCAGCTGGTAGGTGACGGTGGTGCGGTCCTTCCCGGTGGCCTCGGCGAGCGTGTAGGAGCCGTCGAGCGCGCGGAGCATCTGGCTCTTGACGAGGGTCCAGCGCACCTCGCGGTCGCCGTCCCAGGTGTAGGCGAGCACGTGCTCGTCGCGGATGGCACCGGCGTCGAGGACGAGGCGGACCTCGGCGGCCCGGCCGTCGGGGGCGGCGGAGAGCACCTCGATCTCCTTCACCTCGCCCGTCCAGTCCGGGTAGGTGGCGAAGTCGGCGATCGCGGCCATCACCTCGGCCGGTGTCGCCTCGATGATGATGCTCGATCTGGTGTGCTCCGCCATCACGGCCCTCCGCGTGTGTTCAGATGTGCGCCCAGGGCAGGCTATCGCGCCCGCGGGTGCACTCCGGGCCCCGCCCTGCGGGTATCCGGGCGCGGGTGCGTCCGCGGGAGCGGGCGGGTGTGCCCGCCGGGTGGGGCGGGCGTGTCCGCCGGGCGGGGCCGGGCCCTGCATCCGGGGCGCCGGGCGGCTGCCGTAATGTGCCTGTCGACACCATCCCCACCGGTCACGTGCGGTGTGACGCTTCGAACAACGGAGCCGATCCCCCTGGTCGAATGTGGCTACCGGGCAGTAACGTCCTGCCGTCCCGCAGAGTCGCAGACGAGGAGCAGCCTTGCTCGAGTTCAGCCTTCCGGCCCGCTACGAGGTACCGAGCGGCGGCAACCTCTCCGACCTCGTCCACCAGAACGCCGAGCAGCACCCCGGCGAGGCCGTGATCGGCCGCAAGGTGGACGGGCAGTGGCAGGACATCGGTGCGGAGCAGTTCCTCGCCGAGGTGCACGCCGCCGCCAAGGGCCTGATCGCCTCAGGCGTCGGGCCGGGCGACCGGGTCGCGGTCATGTCCCGCACCCGGTACGAGTGGACGCTGCTCGACTTCGCGATCTGGTGCGCGGGCGCCATCACCGTGCCGGTGTACGAGACCTCCTCCGCCGAGCAGGTGCTCTGGATCCTCGGCGACTCCGGCGCCGTCGCCGTGGTCACGGAGACCGCCGCGCACGCCGCCGTGGTGGCCGGGGTCCGCGACCGGCTGCCGGAGCTGCGGCACACCTGGCAGATCGAGGACGGCGGCATCGCCGCGCTCGCCGCGGCCGGCGCCGGGGTGGCCGACGCCACCGTCACCGAGCGGCGCTCCGTGCCGACCGCCGACTCGGTCGCCACCATCGTCTACACCTCGGGCACCACCGGCCGCCCCAAGGGCTGTCAGCTGACGCACGGCAACTTCCTCGCCGAGCTCGGCAACGTCACCGCCCGGCTGGAGCCGCTGTTCCGCACCGGCGAGAGCTCGGTGCTGCTCTTCCTCCCGCTCGCCCACGTGCTCGGCCGGATCGCCGAGATCGCGGCCGCGATCGCCCCGATCAAGCTGGGCCACGTCTCGGACGTCAAGGACGTGACGGCCGAGCTCGGCTCGTTCCGCCCGACGCTGATCCTGGGCGTGCCGCGGGTCTTCGAGAAGGTCTTCAACACGGCCCGCGCCAAGGCCCAGGCCGACGGCAAGGGCCGGATCTTCGACGCGGCCGCCGACACGGCCATCGCCTACAGCCGGGCCCGGGACGCGGGCGGCGCCGGGCTCGTGCTCAGAGTGAAGCACGCGGTCTTCGACAGACTCGTCTACGGCAAGCTGCGTGCCGCGCTCGGCGGCCGGGCCACCCACGCGATCTCCGGCGGCGCCCCGCTCGGCGAGCGGCTGGGCCACTTCTACCGCGGCATCGGCTTCACCGTCCTGGAGGGCTACGGCCTGACCGAGACGTGCGCCGCGACCGCCTTCAACCCGCACGACCGCCCGAAGATCGGCACGGTCGGCCAGCCGCTGCCGGGCTCGTCGGTGCGGATCGCCGAGGACGGCGAGGTGCTGCTCAAGGGCCCCCAGGTCTTCACCGGCTACTGGAACAACCCCGTGGCGACCGCCGAGGCCCTGCAGGACGGCTGGTTCGCCACCGGCGACCTGGGCTCGCTCGACGAGGACGGCTACCTCACCATCACCGGCCGCAAGAAGGAGATCATCGTCACCGCGGGCGGCAAGAACGTCGCCCCGGCCGTGATCGAGGACCGCATCCGGGCCCACGCGCTGATCGGCGAGGTCATGGTGGTCGGCGACCGCAAGCCCTTCATCGCCTGCCTGGTGACGCTCGACCCGGACTTCTTCACGCTGTGGAAGCAGGCCAACGGCAAGCCCGCGGAGGCCGCCCCGGCCGACCTCGCGGCGGACCCGGACCTGCTGGCGGCCGTCCAGGCGGCGGTCGACGACGGCAACCAGGCCGTGTCGCACGCGGAGGCCGTGAAGAAGTTCCGGGTGCTCGACACCGCCTTCACCGAGGAGAGCGGCCACCTGACGCCCTCGCTCAAGCTCAAGCGCAACGTCGTGCTGAAGGACTTCGCGGCCGAGGTCGAGGGCCTCTACCGGCGCTGAGCCGTGCGGCGCCCGGGGCGCGGGGAGGAGCGGGCACCGGCGCGCTCCGCTCCCCGCGCCCCGTCGCTTTCCGGGCGCCGCACGCCCGGCGCGACAAGGGCGCACGGGTACGGCCCACAGGCGCACGGACACCTCCCGCACGCCCACCGGCCCTACCCCCGGGTCACGCGCCGGGTCAGGCGAGCAGCCCGGTGAGGCGCTGCGCGAGGAGGTCCCACCGCCAGGACCGCTCCACCCAGCGTCGCCCGGCCTCGCCCATCCGGCGGCGCAGCTCCTCGTCGTGCAGCAGCCGCACGATCCGCTCCGCGGCCGCGGCGGCGGAACGGCCCGGCACGACGTACCCGGTCTCCCCCTCCAGGACGGCGTCGGGCGCACCGCCCGAGTCGCCGGCGACCACCGGCAGGCCGGTCGCGGACGCCTCCAGGTAGACGATGCCGAGCCCCTCGACGTCCAGCCCGCCGCGCCGGGTGCGGCAGGGCATGGCGAAGACGTCGCCGGCGCCGTAGTGCGCGGGCAGCTCCGACCAGGGCACGGCCCCGGTGAACCGGACGGAGGCCGCCACCCCGCGGGCCTCGGCGAGCTTCTCCAGGTCGGCCCGGTAGGGGCCGTCGCCGACGATCAGCAGCACGGCGTCCGGCACGGCGTCCAGGATCTGCGGCATCGCGTCGATCAGGGTGTCCTGCCCCTTGCGCTTCACCAGGCGGGAGACGCAGACCACCACCGGCCGGTCGCTGAGGCCGAGCCGGGCCCGCACCTCCGCACCGCCGGAGTCGGGACGGAACGTCTTCTCGTCCACGCCCGGCGGCAGCTGCACCATGCGCCGGGCGGCGTCCGGGCCGATCGCACCGGCGATCCGCGAGCGGGTGTACTCGCCGAGATAGGTGAGCGTGTCCGTGCCCGCGCCGATGCGCCGCAGCAGCTGCCGGGAGACCGGCAGCTGCGCCCAGGCGGCCTCGTGGCCGTGGGTCATGCCGAGCAGCCGGGCGGCCCCGGCCCGGCGCAGGGCGGGGGCCATCAGGCCGAGCGGGGCGGCGGCCCCGAACCACACCGAGCCGCACCCCTCGGCCCGGAGGATCTCGGCGGCCCGCCGGGTCACCCGCGGCGTCGGCACCATCATCGTCGTGCGGTCCCTGACCACGGGGAACGGCTGCTCCGCGTCGAATCGGGCCACCTCGCGGCCGTCCCGCCACGTGGAGGCGTAGACGACCACCGAACCGGGAGGCTGGCGGACGGCCATGTTGTGCACGAAGGCCTGGATGCCGCCCGGCCGCGGCGGGAAGTCGTTGGTGACGATGAGGGTCTTGTGCATGCAAACGGCTCGCTCGGTCGGGGGGTGCTCGGTGCAGGGGTCGGTGATCCGTACCATAGGTCAACACCATGGCCCGCCGGGAACGAAGCGCCACAGCGCAACCGTTCCCGCTCCGGGCCGGTCCTCTGTTCCGGGGCCCGGCGCGCGCAGGGTGTCCGCAGACCGGCGGCAGCGAGACGAACGAGGGAGCGCAGTGGAGTTGGCCCCGACCGGGCACACCGGCAGCACCAGCAGCACCGAGCGCCTCGCCCTGACCGGTTCGCCGGCCCCGTCGCCGGCCGGCGGTGCCCTCTGGGCGCTCGGCGGCACCTGGCTCGCCACCCGCGCGCTGATCCTGCTGATGGCCACCGGTGTGCTGCGCTTCTCCGGCACCGACGTCAGCTCCGACATCTCGGTGATCTACCACGGCTGGTACGAGGTGCTGCAGACCGGCACCTTCCCGCTCGACGACGTGACCTGGCAGTACCCGCCGGGCGCGGCGCTCGTGATCCTCCTGCCGGGGCTGCTGCCCTGGTCGTACCTCGTCTCGTTCTTCGTCGTGTGCGGGCTCTTCGACGCGCTGGCCGTGGGCCTGCTGATGCGGGTCGGCACCCGGCGGGGCCGCAGCTTCACCGGCGCGTGGATGTGGGTGGCCGGCGTGCCGCTGCTCGGGCCGACGGTCTACTGCCGGTACGACATCGTGGTGACCGCGATCGCCGTCACCGGCCTGCTGCTCGTGCTGCGGCGTCCGGCGCTGGGCGGCCTGCTGCTCGGTCTCGGCGGCCTGGTGAAGCTGTGGCCGCTGCTGGCGCTGGCCGGCACGCCCCGCGGTCGCCGGACGCGCCGTGCCTGGGTGTCGGCCGGGGCGACGGCGGCGGCCCTGGGCTTCCTGCTGACGGCGGGCATGAACGGCGCCTTCGAGTTCCTGACGTTCCAGAAGGAGCGCGGCATCGAGGTGGAGTCGCTGGGTGCGCTGCCGCTGCACTTCGCCCGGCTGTTCGGGTCGTGGGACGGCCAGGTCACGATGAACTACGGCTCGCTGGAGATGCTCGGCCCCTGGGTGCCGGTGATCTCCCGGGTGTCCGTGGCGGGCACGCTGGCGGGCTTCGGCTGGCTGCTGGTCTGGCGGCTGCGGGCGGCCCGCTGGCAGCCGTCGACGGCGTTCGACGCGGCGCTGGCGGCCCTGCTGGTGTTCACGGTGACGAGCCGGGTGATCAGCCCGCAGTACCTGGTGTGGCTGGTGGGTCTGGCCGCGGTCTGCCTGACGGTGCGCGGCACCAGCCAGAAGCCGGTCGCGATCCTGCTGCTGCCCGCGACGGTGCTCACCACGGTGGAGTTCCCGCTGCTCTTCAGCGCCGTCCAGCACAGTGAGCCGTGGGGCGTCGCGGTGATCACCGCGCGAAACCTGCTGCTGCTCGCGGCGACCGTGGTGTCCTGCCGCCGGCTGTGGCGCTCCACCCGCAGCGTGGAGCCGGCCCCCACCGTGGTGCTGCCGCCGGACCAGCCCGTGCAGGGCTACCCGGTGCGCCCGGGCATCGCGTACGAGCAGGCGCTGCTGGACGACCTGGACCGGCCGCCGGTGCGCCCGGCGCCCACGGCCTGACGCCCACGCCGACGCACCCGGGCCGCACCGGCCCGGACCGGGCCGCCACGGCGCGGCGCGCGGTCCCGCTCAGCGGCGCAGCTGCCGGACGAGGTCGGCGGCCCAGGTCTCGGTGAAGCGGGCGACGTCGAGGCCGAGCTCGGCCCGCATGACGGCGTCCAGCCGTCCGGCGTCGCCCATCTCGCCGACCGCGCGGTAGAACGCGACGAGCCGCTTCGGCCCGAAGGTGCGGGCGATGAGGTCGCAGGCCAGCCATGCCTGCTCGTAGGCCTGGGCGATGCCCGCGGCGCCGGCGGTGAAGTCGGAGTCCGCGGGCAGGGCGGTGGGCACCCGGCCGTCGGTGACGTCGCGGCCGAGCTCGGGTGCGATCTGGCGCGGGGTGCGCCGGGCGCCCCGGTAGCCGGTGTAGTCGGCGACGCCCTCGGAGAGCCAGAGCGGCGTCCAGCTGCGGGTGGACGCCCGGGTGGCCACATGGGTGGCCTCGTGGGTGACGACGACCTTCCGTCCGAGGTCGCTCAGGCCGCGGAACGCCTCCGGGTTGACGAGCACCCGGTCGGCCGGGGTGCCGGCCGGGGCACCGCCGGCCGCGACGGTGACGGCGGCGATGCCCTCGTACGCGTCGGGGGCGACGTCGAGCATGCGGGCGAACTCCGGCTCGGTGGCGGGGGTGATGATCAGCAGCCGGCCGGGCCACGCGTCGCCCCAGAGCTCCGAGACGGCCGGCACGGCGTCGTCCGCGACGGCGGCGAGAGCGGCCAGTTCGGGTGCGCCGCCGAGGCCGAGCACCAGCGAGCGCTCCCCGTGGGCGACACCGACCTTCCCGAGGTCCCACAGGGCGGCGGCGGAGGCGGGCACGTCCGCGGCGAGGAGCCAGCCGTCGGCGGTCCGGTCGAAGGTGAGCCGCCGCGACAGCACGGCCGGCTGGTCGTCGATGCCGCGCAGCCGGTGGGCGAGGCCCGCGGTCACGGTGAGGCTGCCGTCGGCGCCGGGTTCGCCGACCTCGCTGATGCGGTACTCGACGGCGGCGAACGGCACGGCGGCCGTGCGGTCGGCCAGCTGGGCCTGGGCCGCCCGGGCGGCCGGGGCGGTGCCGGCGAGCAGGGCCGTGCGGTCGGCCCGCAGCAGGGCCCGGGCGCGGGCGGCGAGCAGGTCGGTGACGCGCGGGGGCACCCCCGGCACCGGCGCGCCGGGCTGACCGGGCGCGAGGGCCGTGCGGCGGGCGGCGGCGGAGGGGACGGTGGGTGCGGAGAGCTGGGCCAGCCCGCCGAGGGCCAGCAGCAGGGCGGTGCGGCGCGGCACGCGGCCGCCGCCGGCCAGCACGGACCGGCCCGCCCCGAAGCGTCGGGGCAGGTCGGTGACCAGGGGTTCGGCGTCCCCGCCGGCCGGGCCGGGGTGCCGGTAGGCGCCGCTCAGACCCGCACCACCCCGCTGACGGGCATGGCCTTGACGCTCTCGTAGCGGACCCGGGCACCGGGGTAGGGGGCGTGCACGACGACCCCGCCGCCGGCGTACATACCGACGTGGTGCATGTCCTTGTAGAAGATCACCAGGTCTCCAGGTCGTGCCTCGGAGAGGCTCACTCGCCGCCCCGCGTACGCCTGTGCCTGCGAGGTGCGCGGCAGGCTCACTCCGGCCTGCCGCCAGCTCCAGTACATCAGACCGGAGCAGTCGAAGGTGCCGGGCCCGGTCGATCCGTAGACGTACGGGGAGCCGATCCGGGAGACCGCGGCGGCCAGGGCGGCCGCGGCCCGATCGGAGGAGGGGGGCTGGTCGCCGAGGTCGATGCGGTCGGCGCCGCGGCCGGCCCGGCGGGCCGCGTCGCGGGCGTCGTCGGCGACGAGCCGGCTCCGCTCACCGGCGGTGAGGCCGCCGAGGAGGCGCTGGGCGTCGCCGAGGCGCTGCCGGATGCGCTCCTTGCTGTCGGCGAGGGAGCGGCGGACGTCCTCCAGCTCGGCGAGCTTGCCGGTGGCCTCGGTCCGGCGCTGGTCGAGCCGGCGCTGGCGGTCGAGCACGTGGCGGAGGGTGTCGTTCTGCCGGGTGTTGGCCTGGTCGAGGGCGCGGGCGCGGGTCAGGTAGCCGTCGGGGTCGGATTCCAGCATCAGCCGGACGGCCGGGTCGATGCCGCCGTCCCGGTACTGCGCGGCGGCGGCCGTCGCGAGGTCGACGCCGAGGCGGTTGAGCTCGTCCTGCCCCCTGGCGACCTGCGCCTGGAGGGCCGAGGCCTCGGCCTGGAGGCGCTTCTGCTGGTCGAGGGCGGCGTTGGCCTGCTCGCTGGCGCGCTCGGCCTCGTCGTACAGCAGCTCGACCCGGGTCTTGACGTCGGCGGTGTGCGCGGACGGGTCCGCGGGGGCCTCGGGTGCGCCGTACGCGCTGCCGCCGACGGTGACGCCGAGGGCGGTGGTGGCCGCGGCCGTGAGCACCAGGGCCCGGGCGAGGCCGTGGGCGCCGGGCAGTTGGGGGCGGCGGTGCGCGGGCATGCGGCGGTGGCTCCGTTCCTGCGGCGGGACGCCGCCGCCGCCCGGGTCGGGCGGCCGTCCTCGCGGACGTCCGGGGGCAGACGTTAGCGAGTCGGACCGATCTAGTCCAAACCCCTCCATCGCCGAATATTTGACCCCTTATCGGACATCAGCTCGGCCGCGGACCCCGACGTCCCTCCCGGACGGCCGCGGGCCCGGTCCCTCCGTCGACGGAGGGACCGGGCCCGGGCGGGGTGCTGCGTGCGCGTCAGATCCGCACGATGGCCGAGATGGGCATCACGGTGGCGGAGGCGTACCGCACGTTGGCGCCGGTGTGCGGGGCGTGGATGATCTGGCCGCCGCCCACGTACATGCCGACGTGGTGCCGGTCGCCGAAGTAGACGATCAGGTCGCCGGGCTTGGCGTTGGCGATGTTGGTGCCGATGTTGGTGCCGGCGCCCGCCTGCGACTGCGAGGTGCGCGGGATGGAGACACCCGCCTGACGGTAGGCCCACTGCATGAGGCCGGAGCAGTCGAAGTTGGCGGGCCCGGCGGCGCCGTAGACGTACGCCACGCCGAGCTTGCTCTTGGCCGCGGCGACGGCGACGGCGGCGTGGGAGCCGGCCGGCAGGTCGACGGTGCCGAGGTCCGGCCGCGCGGTGTCGCGGGAGGCGCGGTCGGCGCTGGCCTTCGCGGCGGAGGCGGCCTTGGCCTCGGCGGCGGCGAGCTCCTCGTGCTCCTTCTGGGTGAGGGAGTTGAGCAGGGCGGCGGCCTTGGCCAGCTTGCCCTGGATCTCCTCCTTCTTCGTCCTGAGCGAGCGGGTGGTGCTGTCGAGGTCGGCGAGCTTGTGCTCGGCCTCGGCCTTCTGGCCGTCGAGCTTGGCCTGCTCGGTCTTGAAGGACTTCAGGGTGTCGGCCTGGGTGGCGTTCATCCGGCTGACCGACCCGGCCTGGCTCAGGAACTGGTCGGGGTCGCTGGAGAGCATCATCTGCACGGTGGGCGAGATGCCGCCGTCGCGGTACTGCTGGGCGGCGACCTCGGCGAGGCGGCCCTGCACCCCGCTCACCTGGGCCTGCTGACGGGCGACCTGGTCCTGCAGCTGGGTGACCTGCTTCTGCAGGGTCTGCTGCTTCTCGGCCGCCGCGTTGTACTGCTCGCTGGCGACCTCGGCCTGCTCGTTGAGCTGGTCGACCTGGGTCTTGACCTGGTCCTTGGTCGGCGCGGGGTCGGCGTGGGCACCGGCCTGGGAGGAGAGCGCGACCGCGGTGGCGGCGGCGGCCGTCAGGATCGAGGCACGCGTGCGGCCGACGGGCTTGGGACGACGATGGGACGCCACGAAGGCGGACTCCTTCTTCCTCACACCGCCTACCGGGTGAGCTGACGGGTTCGGGCCGGAAGCTGCCCTACGACGCCTCACCGCCCGCCCCTGCGGCCCGCGGACTCCCGCGGGCCGGCCGGCGCGGCCGACCTGACGCCGATTCACCCCGGGGGAACGTGGTTCCCCGGCTCCGTTCGACAGCGCCCCCTCAGGGGCCTCCCCGTAGGCAGTTCGCACTGCCCAGCTGCGTCGCGGATTCGGCGGCGACCACCGCCGTCACCCGGGCTGGGTGATCGACTCCGCGGTGGTCCGTGGGATGACCCTAGTAACCAATCCGTGATCCGTTCAAATCCTTGTCGGAAAAATCTCGGGTCGACGACCATTCCCGTCGGTGAATACGACCGGTGTTGAACGGATTTCCATGGTCAGCTGATGGTTTCTCATCCGATGAGCAGAAAACCGAACGCCCGGACGTGGTGGAGATCACAGGATGATCCCGACCCGCCCGGGCGTGTCACGCGGCATCAGAAACGCCGCGGATGAGGCATATGTCCGATCTGCTACCGCGGGGTCAGACCCGGCGGATGGTCTTGATCGGCATGACGGTCGCCGACGCCACCTTCACCACGTCACCGGTGTGCGGGGCGTGCACCATCAGGCCGTTGCCGATGTACATCGCCACGTGGTGCGCGTCCGAGTGGTAGATGATCAGGTCGCCGGGCTGCGCGTTGGCGATGTTGGTGCCGACGTTGACGCCCACGCTCGCCTGCGACTGCGAGGTGCGCGGCAGCGAGACGCCCGCCTTCGCGTACGCCCACACCATCAGGCCGGAGCAGTCGAAGGAGTTCGGGCCGGTGGCGCCCCAGACGTACGGCACACCGCGCTTGCTGAGGGCGGCGGCCACGGCCGTGGCCGCGTAGCCGGAAGCCGGCGGCAGGTTGCCGATGTCGACGCGGTCGCCGCCGCGGGAGGCGCGGCCCGTGAGGGCGGCGCGCTCGGCGGCGGTCAGCGAGCTGAGCAGGCGCTGCGACTCGGCGAGCTTCTTCTGGACCTCGGCCTTGGCCTCGTTCAGCGTCTGGGTGGAGCGGTCCAGCTCGGCGAGGATGGCCGCGGCCTCCTGCTTCTGCTGGTCGAGCCGGCGCTGCTGCTCCTTCAGGCTCTTGAGCGTGGAGGCCTGGGTGTCGGTGGCCTGCTCGTTGCTCGACGCCTTGTCGAGGTAGTTGTCGGGGTCCGACGAGAGCATGAGCGCCACGGTCGGGTCGACACCGCCGGTGCGGTACTGGTCGCCTGCGACCGCGGACAGCCCGGACGCGACATCGGTCAGCTGCTGCTGACCGCGGGCGATCTGGTCCTGCAGCTGGTCGGCCTGCTTGCGGAGCTGCTCGCCCCGCTCCTTGGCGCCGTTGTACGTCTCGGACGCCTGCTCCTGCTCCTCGAGGAGCTTGTCGACCTGGACCTTGACCTCGTCCTTGGTGGGCTTTGCCGGGGCGGCGTGGGCGCTCGCCTGGGCGGAGAGGGCGACCGCGGTCGCGGCTGCAGCGGTGAGCACGGAGACCCGCGCGCGGCTCGGCTGCTTGGGACGGCGGTGGGAGGCCAAGGGACTAGCTCCTTCTTCCTGCTGGACTCACTCGATCGAGTGAGGTCCGGAAAATAGGTTTGACGCCAGACCCTAGTGAAGATCCGCCTCCGGCGCCACTCCCCTCCCGTGCGAACCCGGCCCCCCGACCGGGATTTCACCAGCCCGACACAACCTCGCCACCACCGCTCCGACCTGGGCCGACGCTCCGTCAGGGCCGGGCGAGCCGGTTGAGCAGCAGAATCGACGCCACGGGGCGGGCTCCCGCCTTGCGCACGCCCTCCGCGACCTCGCGGTCCGTGGAGACCACCACCAGCGGCCGTCCCTCCGGCTCGGCCCGCACCATCCGCCGGATCAGTTCGTCCGCGGTCTCCCCGGTACGGCTGAAGCGCACCCGGACCCCCCGCGGCGGCGCCATGATCACCGGCACGTCGAGGTCCTGCCCGTCGAACACGCAGGTCACCTCGGCATGGGTGCGCTGCGCCAGCATGGCCAGCCCGCCCAGCAGCCGCAGCCGCTGCTGCTCCAGCGGCAGTGCGGGGTAGCCGGTCTTCGTGACGTTGTAGCCGTCCACCACCAGGTGCACCTGAGGAATCGCCAGCAGTTGGTCGAGCAGCGCCGGGTCGTCCTCGGCCAGACCCCGGCGGGCCACGTCGTGCGGGTTCGCCGAGGACGGCTCCACCGCCTCCACCAGGTCGGCCGGCCGCAGCTGGGCCACCGGCAGCGCCAGCTCCCGCTGCAGGCCCTGCGCCGACTGCAGCACCGTGTCGAGCAGCAGCCGCAGCCGCATGTCCTCCACGCTGCGGCCCTCCCGCGCCGAGCGGCGGCCCGCCTCCGAGGCGGTCTCCAGCTCGGTGATGCGGTGCCGCAGCCGCCGGGCCTCGCCGTCCGCGGCGCTGCGCTCCGCCGCGGCCGCCGTCCGGGCGCCGTCCAGCTCGGCCTGCACCTTGCGGGTCTCCGCCTGGGCCCGCCGGGTGTCGCTCTCCAGGGAGCGGACGCGCTTGCGCAGCGACTCGGCCTCCCGGCGCACGCCCTCCGACTCCGCGCGGTGGCGCTCCAGGTCGGCGCGCGCCGCCGCCCGGACCTCGGCCAGCTCGCCCTGCAGCTTCTCCACGATCCGGGCCGCCTCGGCGGCCGCGCCCTCGGCGTCGGCCCGCTCGGCCTCGTCACCGGCGTCGGCGACGAGTCGGCTCCAGCCCGCGGGGCGCAGCAGGTAGGCGGCGGCGGCGACGTCCATCGGGTCGGCGGCGGCGGGCACCGTCCCGGCCTCCAGCGCCCTGGCGAGCTCCGGCTGGCCGAGGCGCAGGCGTTCGGCTATGCGCACCCGGAAGAACGGTTCGGCGTCCAGCGCCGCCGCCAGCGCGGTCGCCGCGTACTTCGCCCGGCGGGCGGGCGTGAACTTCGCGTAGGGGCGCAGGCCCGACGGCAGGTCGGCGGCCGGGATCGCTCCCAGCGCGTCGGCGGCGATGCCGACCACGCGGCGCCGCACGCCCTCGGGCAGCGGGCGGTCCAGCTGCTCGGACGGCGTGCCGTCGGCCCCGTCCACCGGCCCGGCCCCGGGCGCGTCCGGCAGGCCTCCGTCCGCAGCGGGCTGCTGCCCCTGCGGCTCGGACGGCCCGCTCGCTGCGTCCACCACGTCCCTGGCTCCGATCCTGCTCCCCGGCTTTCGCGGCCTTCTGCCGCCCGCCGCCCTCGAATGCACCGCGCCGTGCCCCTGCACCGCTCTGTGCAATTGTCCCGTCTACCGTGCCCCGACGGGTACCGCGCCACACGCCCCGGCGGTGCGCGTGCTCCGCCGGGGTGCGCCGTGCCGTCGCCGGCTCAGGCCTGCGGCTCGCCCTTGCCGGACTCCGCCTGGGCCGCGGCCTCGGCCTCGGCACCCGGGCGGGCGACCAGCTCGACCTGGTCGACGGCGTTGCACCAGCGGCAGCGCACCGACTCCAGCGTCTCGCTGAGGACCTCGGTCTCCTCCACCTTCGACTCGCCGCTCAGGTCGAAGTGCAGGTACTCCACCACCCGGGCCGAGCGGGTCACGTCGAAGCGGGTCAGGTTGCCGCACAGGGTGCAGCGCCAGCGGGTCTCGGCAGTGGGGGCGGCGATGGTCATCGGCGGTCCTCTCGGGTGGTCCCTGGTCCGGTCGGCCAAGCCTATTGCGTGCAGGCCCGACGGCCGTCACCGGTCCGCGCACCGGTACGGGTCACCCGCGTGCAGCAGCGCCTGGTGTCGGGCGGCGGCCGGGGAGGAATGCTCGCTGTCATGGCCGTCCCCGCCCCCGTGCGTGGGCGGGCGGGCGCCGCGACCCCGGCCCCGGCCCGTACCCCGCACGTCACCTACGCGCTGATCGCGGTCGGCACGCTCGTCCTGCTGGCCGGCCCGAGCTTCGGCCTCAACCCGGGGTACGGCACCGGCGACGCCCGGGTGTGCGCGGAGCAGCGCTTCGAACAGCGCTGGGGTGCGGTGCCGGCGGAACTCCTCGGCCACGCACCGCCGGACGCCGGACGGCTCGCCGCGCTGCCGCCGGTCGTGAAGGGCTGCACGCCGGCCCCGGACCCGGGCAAGATCCCGGTGCTGTCCGTGCTCACCTCGCTCTTCGTGCACGCGGGCTGGCTACACCTGGTCGGCAACGTGCTGTTCCTGTACGTCTTCGGCCCCGGCGTGGAGCAGCGGCTCGGCCGGGCCCGCTTCCTCCTCTTCTACCTGGGCATCGGCTACCTGGCGACGTACGGCTACGCGCTGGCCGAGGTCGGCTCGGAGGAGTCGGTGCGGGCGCTGGTCGGCGCGTCGGGGGCGATCTCGGGCGTGCTCGGCGGCTACCTGCGGCTGTACCCGCGGGCGCGGGTGACGACGCTGGTGCCGGTGCTGCTGTTCCTGCCGCTGCGGTTCCCGGCGTGGCTGGTGCTGGGGCTGTGGTTCGCGCTGCAGTGGTGGCCGGTCGGGTCCGCGGTGCCGGGCGTGGCGTACCTGGTGCACGTGATCGGGTTCAGCGCGGGCTGGCTGGCGGTGTGGGCGGCGGGTCTGTGGCAGGGCAGACGCGCGAGCTGACGGCGGATACGCTGGGCCTCACCCCAGCACCCAGGAGCGCGCACCGTGATCACCGCGATCGTCCTCGTCAGGACCAGCGTCGACCGGATCCCCGAGATCGCCGAGGCGATCGCCGCGATCGAGGGCGTCAGCGAGGTCTACTCGGTGACCGGCGGCTACGACCTCGTGGCGATGGTGCGGGTGCGGCGCCACGAGGATCTCGCCGCGGTGATCCCCGGCCGGCTCAACAAGGTGCCGGGTGTGGAGCACACCGAGACGCAGATCGCCTTCCGCACCTACTCGCAGCACGATCTGGAGGCGGCGTTCGCGCTGGGCCTGGACGAGTAGGTCAGGCCGCGGCGGTGTCGACGACGCAGCGGCCGCCCTCGTTGCGGTAGCTCCAGCGGGCGCCGTCGGTGACGAGCGCGCGGACGGCGGCGAGGAAGCGGTCGATGTGCTCGTCGGGCGTGCCGGCGCCGAAGCTCACCCGGATCGCGTTGAGGCTGCGCTCGCCGGGCAGCGAGGGCTCGGGCGCACCGCACTCGGACGGCGCCGCGTCCTCCCCGCCGAGCAGGGTGCGCACCAGCGGGTGCGCGCAGAACAGGCCGTCGCGCACGCCGATGCCGTACTCGGCGGAGAGTGCCGCCGAGAAGTGCGAGCTGTTCCAGCCGCGGACCACGAAGGACAGCACACCGACGCGGGCGGAGCCCTCGCCGAAGAGGTTGAGCACCTTCACCTCGGGGATCCCGGCGAGTCCGGCGGTGAGCCGCTCGACGAGCGCCTGCTCCCGGGCCTCCAGGGTGTCGAAGCCTGCGGCGGTCAGCGCGCGGCAGGCCGAGGCGATGGCGTAGGCGCCGATGACGTTGGGCGAGCCGGCCTCGTGCCGGGCCGGGCCCTGGTGCCACTCGACGGCGACGGAACCGTCCTCCTCGCGGGCCACGGTCCGGCTGGCGCCGCCGCCGGCGAGGTACGGCTCCGCGGCGTCCAGCCAGTCGCTGCGCCCGGCGAGCACGCCGGAGCCGAACGGCGCGTACAGCTTGTGACCGGAGAAGGCGACCCAGTCGACGCCGAGGTCGCGCACGGACAGCCGGTGGTGCGGGGCGAGCTGGGCGGCGTCCAGGACGACGCGCGCGCCGTGCCGGTGGGCGGTCTCGGTGAGTTCGGCGATCGGCCACAGCTCGCCGGTGACGTTGGAGGCGCCGGTGACGCAGAGCAGGCGCGGGCCGGTGGGGTCGCCCGCGGCGAGCGCGGCGTCGAGGGCGGCGACGGCCTCGGCGCGGGAGCGCGGGGCCCGCAGGTACTCGACCGTCAGGCCGGCGTGGCGCCAGGGCAGCAGCGAGGCGTGGTGCTCGGTCTCGAAGGCGTAGACGCGGGTGCCGGCGGGCAGCGCCCCGGCGAGCAGGTTGAGCGAGTCGGTGGTGGCGCGGGTGAAGACGACCTGGTCGCCGTCGCGCAGGTCGAGGAAGTCGGCGACGGTGCGGCGGCTCTGCTCGAAGAGGTCGGTGGAGAGCTGCGAGAGGTAGCCGGCGCCGCGGTGCACGCTGCCGTAGTAGGGGGCGTACGCGGCGATGTCGTCCCAGACCTGCTGGAGCGCCGGGGCGCTGGCGGCGTAGTCGAGGGCGGCGTAGGTGACCTTCTCGCCGGAGGCGAGCGGCACCTGGACGTCGTGGCCGAGGACGGCGAGCGGGGCGCAGAATTCGGTGGAAAGCGACATGGCGGTGCTCCTCACGGGGTGGGGACCCCGGGGATGCATCGCCGGTGGTCCGCGCTTGCCACGCGGACGACATGCCGCGCGGCCCGGTCCTCACCCAGGGCACCCCGCCACGGACGGAGGGTTGCCGGACAGCAAGCTGGGGCTTGTCGCTGCCACTCATGACCTGGTGAGGACTCTAGGCGAGAGCTGAGGAGCGGTCAAGGCCGGGCGGGTGCGGGGGCCGCCGCCCCCGCACCCGGCGGCCGTGTCAGCGGCGCGTGGTGGCGTCAGCGGCGCATGGTGGCGTCGGCCCAGCGCTTGAGCGTGGCCTCGGCGGCTCCGGAGTCGATCGCCGCGGCGGCCCGCTCGATGCCGGCCGCGAGCTGCCCGGTGAGCGGCGCGTCGGTGAGGTCGAGCGCGGCGAGGGCGGCGGCCGTGTTGAGCAGGACGGCGTCCCGGACGGGCCCGCGCTCGCCGGCGAAGAGGCGCCGGGCGACGGCGGCGTTGTACTCGGCGTCCGCGCCGCGCAGCGCCTCGATGCCCACCAGCTCGATGCCGACGTCCCGCGGGTCGAAGGCGGTCTCCGTGACGGCGCCGTCCTTGACGATCCACACGTGCGAGGTGGTGGAGACGGTGAGCTCGTCGAGGCCGTCGTCCCCGCGGAAGACGAGGGCGCGGGCGCCGCGCCGGGCGAGCACGCCGGCGATCAGCCCGGCGAGCCGGGTGTCGAAACAGCCGATGGCGTGGGCGGTGACCCTGGCCGGGTTGGTGAGCGGGCCGAGGATGTTGAAGGCCGTGGGCACGCCGAGGTCGCGGCGGGCCGGGGCGGCGTGCCGCATCGCGGGGTGGAACTTGGCGGCGAAGCAGAACGTGAGGCCGACCTCCTCGGCGACCGCGGCGACCTGCCGGGCGTCGAGGTCGAGGCTGATGCCCAGCTTCTCCAGCACGTCGGAGGAGCCGCTCGCGGAGGAGGCGGCCCGGTTGCCGTGCTTGACGACCTTGGCGCCGGCCGCGGCGGCGACGATCGCGGACATGGTGGAGATGTTGACCGTCTTCGCCCGGTCGCCGCCGGTGCCGACGATGTCGACCGCCGGGCCGGGGATGTCGAGCGGTTCGGCGTGCGCGTACATGGCGTCGACGAGGCCGCTGATCTCCTCGACCGTCTCGCCCTTGGCCCGCAGCGCGACCATGAAGCCGGCGACCTGGACGGGCACGGCCTCGCCGGCCATGATCCGGTCCATCGCCCAGGCGGTGTCGGCCCGCGTGAGGTCCTGGCCGGCGAGCAGCGAGGTCAGCAGATCCGGCCAGGTGCGGACCACCTGCACGGGGTCCTTGCCGCCGTTCGCAGGGTTCACGTTCACCATGGCCGACTCCAGCTCTCATCGGTGGTACCGAAACAGGGATGGAGTCAGCCTAGCGAGCACGGACGGGCGGCCGGACCGATCCGGCCGCCCCTTCTCTCCTGGTGAGACGGCCCTCCGGCGGGCCGGGAGCGGTCAGTGGTGGGCGGGGGTCCGCCGGGCGATCCGGGCGCGCAGGAGGGTGGCCGCGGCCTCGGCGAGGGCCATCGGGTCGACCGGCTGGGCGATGGCGGCGTCGGCCCGGCTCCAGGCGGCGAGCCAGGCGTCCTGCGGGCGTCCGATGAGGACGAGCACCGGCGGGCAGCCGTAGATCTCGTCCTTCAGCTGGCGGGTGAGGCCGAGCCCGCCGGCGGGGACGGCCTCGCCGTCGAGCACGCAGAGGTCGATGCCGCCCTTCTCCAGGGCGCGGAGCACGGCGGGGGTGGTCGCGCACTCCAGGTACTCGACCTGCGGCAGGTCGGCGGCGGGCCGGCGGCCGAGCGCCAGGGTGACCTGCTCGCGGGTGGTGCGGTCGTCGCTGTAGACGAGAACGGTGAGCGTCTCGTCGGTCGTGTGCGCCATGGGCCCTGCTCCCGGGTGCTCGTCCTCTTAATATGTGCCGCGCTCCGAACGGCCCAGTGTGATCCGGACCACGTTCTCCCTCGGATGCTACTCCCGTGCACCCCTCCCGGTGAGCCCCTGGCACGATCTCTCTCAAGCCGCCGCGCGCGGATCTCACCCGATCGGGGGACATCCGCTCACCCGTCTCGAACAACCGTCAGAAAACGGACAGTGCGCAGACCCACCGGCCCGGCTCCCCCGCCCCGGAGGCCAGGGGGGCATACCGCACGCACCGGACACTCCGAGGAGCACCCCCCGGCGTGAAGACGGAATAAGGGACCGACATAATGTCCGTCGTGGCGACAGCAACAGCAACAGAAACCGGACACGCGCACGGAGCGGTCAACAGGCCGAACCTGGTCAGCGTCGGAACCATCGTCTGGCTGAGCTCCGAGCTGATGTTCTTCGCGGCCCTGTTCGCGATGTACTTCACGCTCCGCTCGGTCATGGGGCAGGAGTTCTGGCACGAGAAGGCGGAAGCCCTCAACGTGCCGTTCTCCTCGGTGAACACCACGATCCTGGTGCTCTCCTCCCTCACCTGCCAGCTCGGCGTCTTCGCCGCCGAGCGCGGTGACGTCAAGAAGCTCCGCTCGTGGTTCGTCATCACCTTCGTGATGGGCGCGATCTTCATCGGCGGTCAGATCTTCGAGTACACCGAGCTCGTGAAGGTGGACGGCCTGTCGCTGTCCTCCGACCCGTACGGAACGGTGTTCTATCTGACCACCGGCTTCCACGGCCTTCACGTGACGGGTGGTCTGATCGCCTTCCTGCTGGTCCTGGGGCGGACGTACGCCGCCAGGCGGTTCACGCACGAGCAGGCCACCGCCGCGATCGTGGTGTCGTACTACTGGCACTTCGTCGACGTCGTGTGGATCGGCCTGTTCGCGACCATCTACCTGATCAAGTAAAGGCTGATCAGGTCGCTGGCCGCGGCCGGAGACAGCGCCCGCCCTCACGCGGACGCCCCGCCGACCGGTCCGCGCCCCACCCGGGTACCGGCCCCGAGCAGACCGGTGTCCCCCGGGCGCAGCCACCAGCCGACCAGATCCTGACACCGGGGTAATCCGTGAAAAAGCTCTCCGCACGACGGCGCCACCCACTGGCGGCGCTGGTCGTCCTACTTCTCGCCCTGGCGGCCACCGGGGGGCTGTACGCCGCGTTCGCGCCCGCCGAGCGGGCGCAGGCCGACACTTCCTCGCAGTCGCTCGCGATCGACGAGGGCAAGAAGCTCTTCGCCGTGGGCTGCTCCTCCTGCCACGGCCTCGACGGCCAGGGCAGCTCCGACGGCCCGAGCCTGGTCGGCGTCGGCTCGGCCGCGGTCGACTTCCAGGTCGGCACCGGCCGCATGCCCGCGCAGCAGGCCGGCGCCCAGGTGCCCAAGAAGCCCGTCGTCTACTCCCAGGCGCAGATCGACCAGCTGGCCGCGTTCGTGGCCTCGCTCGGCCCCGGCCCGGTCGCGCCGACCAAGGAGCAGTACACCTCGGCCGACCCGAAGGACGTGTCCGCCGGCGGCGAGCTCTTCCGCACCAACTGCGCCCAGTGCCACAACTTCGCCGGCAAGGGCGGTGCCCTGACGCAGGGCAAGTACGCCCCGTCGCTGGAGGGTGTCGACGCCAAGCACATCTACGAGGCCATGCAGACCGGCCCGCAGAACATGCCGTCGTTCCCCGACACGACGATGCCGGAGGAGCAGAAGAAGCAGATCGTGGCGTTCGTCCGCCACACGAACGATGAGCCCAACCCGGGCGGTCTCGCGCTGGGCAGTCTCGGTCCGGTGACCGAGGGCCTGTTCGGCTGGATCTTCGGCCTCGGCCTGCTCATCTTCGTCGCGATCTGGGTCGCCGCCCACACCACCAAGGCCAAGAAGTCATGAGCCACGAGATGTCTGACGAGAAGCTTCCGGAGTCGTACGGCTCCGAAGGGCACGAGGTCGCCACGCACGGCGACCCCTTCGCCGACCCCGGGCTGCCGGCCCACGAGCCCCGCCGTACGGACATCGACGAGCGCGCCGCCAAGCGCGCGGAGCGGCAGGTCTCCCTGCTGTTCATCGTGTCGATGCTCGCCACGATCGGGTTCATCGCCTCGTACGTGATCTTCGACATCGACAAGATCATCTACGTCTTCCCGCTGGGTCACATCAGCGCGCTGAACTTCGCGCTCGGCATGACCCTCGGCGTGGCGCTCTTCTGCATCGGCGCGGGTGCCGTCCACTGGGCGCGCACCCTGATGTCCGACCACGAGATCCCGGCCGAGCGCCACGCGATCGAGGCGGACGACGAGCTGCGCGCCGACGTCATCGAGCAGTTCAGGACGGGTGCGGCGGAGTCCGGCTTCGGCCGGCGCAAGATGCTGCGCAACACCCTGATCGGCTCGATGGCCCTGGTGCCGCTGTCCGGCGTCGTGCTGCTGCGCGACCTGGGCCCGCTGCCCGAGGACAAGCTGCAGCACACCGGCTGGATCGAGGCCACCCCGGCCAGGCCGATCCCGCTGATCAACATGAACACCAACGAGCCGATGAAGCCCGAGGACATCGTGGTCGGCTCGCTGACCTTCGCCAAGCCCGAGGGCCTGGAGGAGGACCAGGAGTTCTTCCAGCAGCAGATCGCCAAGGACGCCCTGATGCTCGTCCGGATCGCTCCGGAGGACCTCAAGGACAAGTCGTCCGCCGAGCTCGGCTTCGAGGGCATCCTCGCCTACTCGAAGATCTGCACCCACGTCGGCTGCCCGATCAGCCTGTACGAGCAGCAGACCCACCACGCGCTCTGCCCCTGCCACCAGTCGACCTTCGACCTGGCGGACGGCGCGCGCGTCATCTTCGGCCCGGCCGGCCACCCCCTGCCGCAGCTGAAGATCACCACTGACGAGAAGGGCTTCCTGGTCGCCACCGGCGACTTCGAGGAGCCCGTCGGCCCGAGCTTCTGGGAGCGCGCGTGAGTACCGCGAAGAGCGCCGCCACCGGCGCCTCCAAGCCGGCCAGCACCCGCGCCAAGCCTGCGAACAAGTTCGAGGCTGCCGCTGACTGGACGGACGGACGGCTGGGGATCTACACCCTCGCCAAGTCCAACCTGCGCAAGATCTTCCCGGACCACTGGTCCTTCATGCTCGGCGAGATCTGCCTCTACACCTTCATCATCATCATCCTGACCGGCGTCTACCTGACGCTGTTCTTCAAGCCGAGCATGGCCGAGGTCGTCTACCACGGCCCGTACGCCCCGCTCGACGGCATCCGGATGTCCGAGGCGTACGCCTCGACCATGGACATCAGCTTCGAGGTGCGCGGCGGTCTGCTGATCCGCCAGATCCACCACTGGGCCGCGATCGTCTTCGTCGCCGCGATGCTCGTGCACATGATGCGCGTCTTCTTCACCGGCGCGTTCCGCAAGCCGCGCGAGATCAACTGGCTCTTCGGCGCCGGTCTGCTCTTCCTCGGCATGTTCGACGGCTTCATGGGCTACTCCCTCCCCGACGACCTGCTGTCGGGCACCGGCATCCGGTTCATGGAGGGCGCGATCCTGGCGGTGCCGCTGGTCGGCACGTACCTGCAGTTCTTCCTGTACGGCGGGCAGTTCCCCGGCACCGACATCGTGCCGCGGTTCTTCACCATCCACGTGCTGCTCATCCCGGGCATCATGCTGGGCCTGCTGGTGGCGCACCTGATCCTGGTCTTCTACCACAAGCACACCCAGTTCGCGGGTCCCGGCCGCACCGAGAAGAACGTCGTCGGCATGCCGCTGATGCCGGTCTACATGGCGAAGGCCGGCGGCTTCTTCTTCCTGGTGTTCGGCGTCATCTCGGTGATGTCCGCGGTCGCCACGGTCAACCCGATCTGGGCGTACGGCCCGTACCGCCCGGACCAGGTCTCCACCGACGCGCAGCCCGACTGGTACATGGGCTTCTCCGAGGGCCTGATCCGCGTCATGCCCGGCTGGGAGATCCGCGCCTGGGGCCACACCCTCAACATGGGCGTGTTCGTCCCGCTGATGGTCTTCCCGCTGGTGCTCGCCGTCATCTGGCTGTACCCGTTCGTCGAGGCCTGGGTCACCGGCGACAAGCGCGAGCACCACATCGCCGACCGCCCGCGCAACGCCCCGGTCCGCACCGCCTTCGGCGCGGCCTGGATCAGCGAGTACCTGCTGCTGCTCATCGGTGGCGGCAACGACCTGATCGCGACGCACCTGCACCTGTCGATCAACTCGATCACGTACTTCGTGCGCGTCGGCTTCTTCGTCGTCCCGGTGCTGGTCTTCTTCATCACCAAGCGGTGGTGCATGGGCCTGCAGCGGCGCGACAAGGACAAGGTGCTGCACGGCCGCGAGAGCGGCGTCATCAAGCGCCTGCCGCACGGTGAGTTCATCGAGGTCCACCAGCAGCTCCCGCAGGAGCGGCTGTACACGCTCACCGCCCACGAGCAGCCGCAGCCGGCCGAGCTCCCGGCCGCGGTCGACGAGAACGGGGTGGCCCGCAAGGTCGGCCCGGTCGAGCGGACCCGCGCCAAGCTCTCCGAGTCGTTCTACGGCGACGGCTCCCAGGTCGCCAAGCCGACCTCCGAGGAGCACCACGAGATCACCAGCGGCCACGGCCACCACTGATCCCGCGCCGACGTCACGGCACCCCGGGGGCCCCTGCCGAACGGCAGGGGCCCCCGGGCGTTCCGGCGCCGTCCACAGGCCGTCCTGACGGGGCCTGCGGCCTGCCAGAATGGGCCGCGTGCAGCTGACCATCGATCACACC
Organism: Kitasatospora sp. NBC_01539; assembly: GCF_045040525.1. Lineage (NCBI taxonomy): Bacteria > Bacillati > Actinomycetota > Actinomycetes > Kitasatosporales > Streptomycetaceae > Kitasatospora > Kitasatospora sp. NBC_01539. The sequence goes on along the minus strand of NZ_CP109390.1, from coordinate 6,217,647 downwards.
GCCGCCACTCCCCCGTACGAGCAGGTGCGGGCCCAGATCGCCGAGCAGGCCCGGAGCGGGACCCTGCCGGTGGGCCTGAAGCTCCCCACCGTGCGGGCCCTCGCCGAGGAGCTGGGGCTGGCCGCCAACACCGTCGCGCGTGCCTACCGGGAGCTGGAGGCCGACGGCGTGGTGGAGACCCACGGGCGCCGCGGCACCACGGTCGCCGCGGCCGGCGACTCCGCCCACCGCTTCGCGGCCGCCGCGGCCGCCGAGTACGCCGAGCGGGCCCTGCGGCTGGGCGTCTCCCGGGACGAGGCGCTGGCCGCCGTCCGCACGGCCGTGCAGGTCGCCTACGGGTCCTGAACGCCCGTGGGCCGGCCCGGCGGGTGGAGGACATCCCACCCGCCGGGCCGGCCCACGGGCCTGCCGGCTCCGGTCAGAGCAGGGGCCGCATCGCCCCGGACGCCTGGGCCGCGCCCTCCGCGGCCCCGACGGTGGAGATCTGACCGCCCGCCGCCGAGTGCTTCACCCAGTCCGTCCAGGTGATGTTCCAGTCGCCGAAGCCGTTGCCGAACGGCTCCATCTCGTGGCCGAGGCTGTTGACCACCTGGACGACGTCGCCGATCCGGGTGTTGTCGAAGAACCACTTGGCGTCGGCGGTGCTCATCCCGGTGCAGCCGTGGCTGACGTTCGCCCGGCCCTGCGAGCCCACCGACCAGGGCGCGGCGTGCACGTACTCGCCGCTCCACGTCACCCGGGTCGCCCACTCGACGTTCAGGTCGTACGAGTCGGCGCTGCCCGCCGCGATGCCTATCGTCTCGCCGCTCATCCGGACGGCGGCCTCCTGGCCGAGCACGACCTTGATGCCGTTGCGGGTGTCGAACCCGGGCTTGCCGGTGGTCACCGGTATCGTCCTGACCACCTCGCCGTTGCGGCGGTACGTCAGTTCGTGCGCGGCCGCGTCCACGACGGCCTCGACACGGTCGCCGGTGCGGAACGAGAGGGTGCTCGGTGCGCCGCCGTACAGGCCGTCCGAGACGGGGGTGCCCGCGATGTCGAACGCGAGCTTCACGGTGGCGTCCGTCGGCCAGTACTCCTGCGGACGGAAGTGCAGGTTGCTGTCGTCGACCCAGTACCAGGCGCCGGTGACGGCGGGCTGCGAGGTGACGGTCAGACCGCGCTCGACCTCCCGGCGGGCCGCCGCGTCCTTCACCGGGGCCGAGAGCTTGACCGTGAGCGGCTGGCCGACGCCGTAGACGCCGCTGCCGGCCGAATCCGGGCCGAGCTGGGCGGTGAGCAGGTTCGTCGCGTCCGCCGTGGTGAACGGGGTGACGGTCTCCCCCCGGCCGCCCTTGCCGTCGTCGGCGGCTATTCGTGCGGTGTACGCCGTCCCGGCCCGCAGGTGGGCGGTGGTCCGCCAGCTGCGCCCGTCGTCCGCGAGGCGGCCGGCCACGAGCTTGCCGTCCGGTCCCGTCACGGTGACGTCCGTGAGGGTGCTGCCGGCCTGGGCGGTCACCGTGAAGGGTTTGGCCGGGTCGACCCGGCCGGCCGCCGACGTGTGCACCAGGGGTGCGGCGTCGACGGTGCGGGTGGCGGGCACCGTGGTGTCCGCCGATCCGGACGAGCATGCTGCCAGTGGGGCGAGGAATATGAGGGCCGCCATACCGGCCCGGCCGTGTGCGAGTCTCCGACAACCGTTCACCGGTGCCTCCGAGGTCTCCCGACGATGTACCAGAGCCTAGGAACGCGCCGGAGCCGTCAGCACCCCGGGAGGGGCTCCCGTTGCCCCACCCGGGTGAGATCCGTGGGCGGTTCGGGTCGGACACGCACCAGGGCCGGCCACCCCGTGGGGATGGCCGGCCCTGGTGCGGACGTGCCGGAACCTACTGGTTCTGGTCCTCGCCGCGGTAGAACTCGAAGACCCAGCCGAACAGGCCGACCAGGATGATCGGGAGCGACCAGTAGAGCAGCCACCAGCCGAAGATCACACCGAGGAAGGCGAGCGCACCACCGCAGGCGAGCGCGAGCGGCTGCCAGCTGTGCGGGGCGAAGAAGCCCACCTCGCCCGCGTCGTCGGCGACCTCGGCCTCGGGGTTGTCACCCGCGCCGCTGTCGACCCGGCGCGCGGTGAACGCGAGGTAGTAGCCGATGAACGCGCACAGGCCGAAGGCCAGGAACAGCGCGGTGGTGCCGGCCGGCTCCGCACCCTGGCTGCTGTTCGAGGTCCAGAGGCCGTACACGATGGCCATGATCAGGATGAAGACGGCGAACCCGCCGAAGATCTTGCCCTGCTCCTTCATCAGACGTCGCCCTCCTTCTTGGGCTTGTCCAGCTGCGGACGGTCGTACTGGGCCGGGGTCACGCCGGCGAAGTGCTTCGCGGCCTCACCGTGGTTCTCCAGGTAGTCCAGCGCGGCGATCTCCGGGTGGTGGAGGTCGAACGCCGGGGACTCGGACCGGATGCGCGGCAGCGTGAGGAAGTTGTGCCGCGGCGGCGGGCAGGAGGTCGCCCACTCCAGCGAACGGCCGTAGCCCCACGGGTCGTCGACCTCGACCTTCTCGCCGTACTTGGCCGTCTTCCAGACGTTGTACAGGAACGGCAGGATCGACAGGCCGAGCAGGAACGAGCCGATCGTCGAGATGGAGTTCAGCGTGGTGAAGCCGTCCGAGGCCAGGTAGTCGGCGTAGCGGCGGGGCATGCCCTCCGCGCCGAGCCAGTGCTGCACCAGGAAGGTCAGGTGGAAGCCGATGAACAGCGTCCAGAAGGTGACCTTGCCGAGGCGCTCGTCGAGCATCTTGCCGCTCATCTTCGGCCACCAGAAGTGGAAGCCGGCGAACATCGCGAACACGACGGTGCCGAAGACCACGTAGTGGAAGTGGGCGACGACGAAGTACGAGTCGGAGACGCTGAAGTCGATCGGCGGGGCCGCGAGCAGCACACCCGTCAGACCGCCGAAGAGGAAGGTGACGAGGAAGCCGACCGTCCACAGCATCGGGGTCTCGAAGCTGAGCGAGCCCTTCCACATGGTTCCGACCCAGTTGAAGAACTTCACACCGGTGGGCACCGCGATCAGGAAGGTCATGAAGGAGAAGAACGGCAGCAGCACCTGGCCGGTGACGTACATGTGGTGCGCCCACACCGTCACCGAGAGGCCGGCGATCGCGATGGTGGCCGCGATGAGGCCGGAGTAGCCGAACATCGGCTTGCGGCTGAAGACCGGGATGATCTCCGACACGATGCCGAAGAACGGCAGCGCGATGATGTACACCTCGGGGTGGCCGAAGAACCAGAAGAGGTGTTGCCACAGCAGGGCGCCGCCGTTGGCCGGATCGAAGACGTGGGCGCCGAACTTGCGGTCCGCCTCCAGGGCGAACAGCGCGGCGGCCAGCACCGGGAAGGCCAGCAGGACGAGCACGGCGGTGAGGAGGACGTTCCAGACGAAGATCGACATCCGGAACATCGTCATGCCGGGCGCGCGCATGCAGATGATCGTGGTGATGAAGTTGACCGCACCGAGGATCGTGCCGAAGCCGGAGAAGGCCAGGCCCATGATCCACATGTCGGCGCCGATGCCCGGCGAGCGGACGGCGTCGGAGAGCGGCGAGTACGCGAACCAGCCGAAGTCGGCGGCACCCTGCGGGGTGATGAAGCCGGCCACCGCGATGACCGAGCCGAACAGGTAGAGCCAGTAGGCGAACATGTTCAGCCGCGGGAACGCGACGTCGGGCGCACCGATCTGCAGCGGCATGATCCAGTTCGCGAAGCCGGCGAAGAGCGGCGTCGCGAACATCAGCAGCATGATCGTGCCGTGCATGGTGAACGCCTGGTTGAACTGCTCGTTCGAGAGGATCTGCGTCCCCGGACGGGCGAGCTCGGCGCGCATGACCAGGGCGAGGATGCCGCCGATCAGGAAGAAGGCGAACGACGTCGCCAGGTACATGGTGCCGATCGTCTTGTGGTCGGTGGTGGTCAGCCACTTGATGATCTGGCTGCCGCGCTTGGCCCGGCGGGCGCTACTGCCGACCGTGACGGCCCCGGCGCCCCCTCCGGCCGCGGCGGGCTCGTTGAGGATGGTCACTCTTCTTCACTTCCCGTGCTCGTGATGCCGGAGGGCACCGCACCGCTCTGGCCCTTGGCCTGCAGGTCCTTCAGGTGCTTCTCGTACTCGTCGTGGGTCACGACCTTGACGTTGAACAGCATCCGGGAGTGGTCCTGGCCGCAAAGCTCGGCACACTTGCCGGCGAAGGTGCCGAAGGAGGTCGGGGTGACCTCGAACGTGTTCACCACGCCCGGCACGACGTCCATCTTCATGAGGAAGTTGACGGGCCAGAAGTCGTGGATGACGTCCGTCGAGGTCAGCACGAACTGCACCGACTCGTTGATCGGCAGGTACAGCGTGGGCGGGTTGTTCGGCGTGCCGACGTCGTACGCGGCGGCGGTGTTGGCCGGGTCCGCGATCTCGGTGTTCTCGTAGTTGAACGCCCAGTTCCACTGGAAGCCGACCACGTTCACCACGTGCTGCGGCTTGGCGCTGACCTGGGTCAGGCGCGCCTCGTCGCGGGCGACGAAGTAGAACAGCACCGAGACGATGACGAGGGGGACCGCGGTGTACAGCGCCTCGATGGGCACGTTGTACCGGGTCTGAGCGGGGATCTCCACCTTGGTGCGGCTACGCCGGTGGAAGATCACGCTCCAGAGGATCAGACCCCACATCAGTGCGCCCACTGCCAGCGCCGCGATCCACGAGCCCTGCCACATGTGGAGGACCAGGGGGCCTTCCTCGGTGACGGGCGACGGGAGGCCAAGCCTGGGGAGGTCGTTGGCCGAGCAGCCGGTGGCGGTCGCGATGACGAGGCCCAGTGCCAGCGCCTGAGGCAGCTTCCGCCGCATCGTGCGCCGCGGCGAGCGGTCGGAGCCGTTGGGACTCACGTAGCGCCTTCCCGAAGTCTCGCCCGCGATCGCGTCACCCCCGGGAGTGCTGTGCGCCTCCCCGGCGACCCGGCCACGGGCACGGTTTGAATGCTTATGCGGGCCAAACGCTACTCCATCCTTATGCGGCACTCACGAGCAGCCCCCGGTAACACGCCCCCCGGCTACCCGATCAGCCGCCGCGGGCACGGACGTGCAGGTCATGGCGGACATTCGGGGCTCGCACACCCGATCGGGGGACCCGATTGCGACACGCGGGTGACGGAGCGTCGGATGGGACGAAAGCGGACAGACCGGACGGCTTCCGGGTGGCTCCGCGGCACCGGGATAGCGTGGACGCGTGTCGTACTTCGATGTGGCCTCCACCGCACCCCTGCACCCTGTCGCCCGGCAGGCCCTGACCGCCGCACTCGACGAGGGCTGGGCGGACCCCGCGCGACTGTACCGGTCGGGCCGTCAGGCCGCGATGCTGCTGGACGCGGCCCGCGGCACCGTCGCCGAGGTGCTCGGCGCCCGCGCCGACGAGATCTCCTTCACCGCGAGCGGCACCCAGGCCGTGCACCTCGGCATCCTCGGCACGCTGCGGGGCAACCGCCGCCGCGGCGGCCACCTGCTGCACTCCGCGGTCGAGCACTCCTCCGTGCTGCACGCCGCCGACCTGCACGAGGCGTCCGGCGGTGAGGTCTCCGTCGCCCCCGTCGACCGGCTCGGCCGGGTGGAGGCGGCGCGGTTCGCCGCCCTCCTCCGCGACACCACCGCGCTGGCCGTGCTCCAGCACGCCAACCACGAGGTCGGCAGCCTCCAGCCGGTCGACGAGGTCGCCGGCCTGTGCCGGGACGCCGGCGTGCCGCTGCTGGTCGACGCGGCGCAGAGCGCCGGCCGGCTCGACGTCCCCGCGGGCTGGTCGCTGCTGACGGCCAGTGCGCACAAGTGGGGCGGTCCCGCCGGGGTCGGCGTGCTCGCCGTCCGCAAGGGCGTGCGGTACGCGTCGCCGCTGCCCGCCGACGAGCGCGAGCGCGGCCGGGTGCCCGGATACGTCAACGTGCCGGCGATCGTCGCCGCCGCGGCCTCGCTGCGCGCCGTCCGGGCCGAGGCCGAGCGGGAGAACGCCCGGCTGCACGCCCTCGTGGAGCGGATCCGCGCCCGGGTGCCGCAGTTGGTGCCGGAGGTCGAGGTGGTGGGCGACCCGGTGCGCCGCCTGCCGCACCTCGTCACCTTCTCCTGCCTGTACGTCGACGGGGAGGTGCTGCTCGGCGAGCTGGACCGGGCCGGGTTCGCCGTCTCCTCCGGCTCCTCCTGCAGCTCCTCCACCCTGACCCCCAGCCATGTGCTCGCGGCGATGGGCGTCCTGACCGAGGGCAACGTCCGGGTCTCGCTGCCGTACGGCACGGCCGAGGCGGACGTCGAACGGTTCCTCGCCGTGCTGCCCGGCCTGGTCGCCGGTGTCCGGGAGCCGCTCGGGCTCGACCTCCCGCAGCCCGCGCGGCAGGAGCCCGCACGGCCGCAGCCCGGCGCGGGCACGCCAGCCGTCGACACCCCGGCCGTCGACGCCCTGGTCGTCGACGCCCTGGGCAAGCGCTGCCCGCTGCCGGTGATCGAGCTGGCGAAGCGGATCGGCGAGGTGCCGCCCGGCGGCACCGTGGCCGTGCTGGCCGACGACGAGGCCGCCCGGCTCGACATCCCCGCCTGGTGCCAGATGCGCGAGCAGGAGTACGTGGGCGAGGCCCCGGCCGCCGCCTACGGGGGCGACCGGGGCCTCGCCTACGTCGTGCGCAGGCTCAGCTGAGCTTCGCGCGGACCTCCGCCGCGGCCTCGTCGCCGTAGGCGGCGGCGAAGCGGTCGACGAAGTGGCCGCGGCGCAGCTCGTACTCCTGGGTGCCGACGGTCTCGATCACCAGGGTGGCCAGCATGCAGCCGAGCTGGGCGGCGCGCTCCAGGCCGAGGCCCCAGGACAGGCCCGCGAGGAAGCCCGCGCGGAAGCCGTCGCCGACGCCGGTGGGGTCGGCCTTGCGCACCTCGGCCGCGCAGCCGACGGTGATGGCCGGCTCGCCCTCGCGCTCGATGCGCACGCCCTTGGGGCCGAGGGTGGTGACGCGGGTGCCGACGCGGCCCAGCAGCTCCTCGGCGCTCCAGCCGGTCTTCGACTCGATGAGCGCGGCCTCGTACTCGTTGGTGAAGAGGTACGCGGCGCCGTCGACGATCTCGCGGATGTCGTCGCCCTCCAGGCGGGCCAGCTGCTGGGAGGGGTCGGCGGCGAAGGCGTAGCCGCGGCTGCGGCACTCCTGGGTGTGGCGGACCATCGCCTGCGGGTCGTCGGCGCCGATGAGCACGAGGTCGAGGCCGCCGACGCGGTCGGCGATCGGCTTGAGCTCGATGTTGCGGGCCTCGGCCATGGCGCCGGTGTAGAAGGACGCGATCTGGTTGTGGTCCAGGTCGGTGGTGCACATGAAGCGGGCGGTGTGGCGGGTCTCCGAGATGTGTACGGAGTCGGTGTCCACGCCGTTGCGCTCCAGCCAGCTGCGGTACTCGTCGAAGTCCGCGCCGGCCGCGCCGACCAGGATCGGGCGCAGGCCGAGCACGCCCATGCCGAAGGCGATGTTCGGGCCGACGCCGCCGCGGCGGATGTCGAGGGTGTCGACCAGGAAGGAGAGCGAGACGGTGTGCAGCTGCTCCGCGACGAGCTGGTCGGCGAAGCGGCCGGGGAAGGTCGTCAGGTGGTCGGTGGCGATCGAGCCGGCGACGGCGATGCGCACGGGGGTCTCCTCGGGTGGCCTGCTGGGCGGCCGGAAGCAGTGGTGGACCTGTCCACGGTACAGCCACGGCGCCCTCGGGCCGGGCCGACCCGGACAACGTCGCTACCGCGCGGTAGACCTGGTGGGGGCCCGTACGGGGGCCTAGGGTCGCAGGCATGGGGCCGGTGTCCGGTCCCGGCGAGGCGCCGCGGCGACGAGGCCGCGGCCCGGCGATCGGAGCGATGGACCGATGATGCCCACCCAGCCCTCCGTACGGATCCCGAGCCACCTGAAGGGTGACGCGGATCCGGACACCCTCGACGCCCTGGTGCACTCCTCCCGGCGGCTCGGGCGTTTCTGGCCACTGCTGGCGGCCGGCCCGCAGCCCGCGTCGTCCGCACCGGTCGGCGTCTCGGTGCCGCCCGGCGTCCAGCGGCTCGTGGCGTCGATGGCCGAGTACGGGGGCTGACCCCGGCGCCGTCCGCGGGGTGGAACCGTTTTCCTCCGGGACACGTCAGAGCGGTGCGGCATCCGCCGGGTGGCGGTGCCGAACCCTCGGGAGGAAGCCCACCATGGACGCAAGGACCGCAGTCGTACCGCGTCGGACCCGCCGTCGGCGGACGGCCGGACCGGCCGGGCTGGTGATCGCGGCGCTGGCACTGGCCGGGTGCGGGTCGGCCGCCGGCACGGGCGCGGCCCCCGGCACGGGGGTGCCGTCCTCGGCGGCCGGCACCGTGTCGCCCGTGCCGTCGGCGTCGCCCTCGGACCCGGCGGCGACGCCCGTCCCGTCGTCCCCCGTGCCGACGGCGAGCCCGCAGCCGGGGCAGCCGACCGGGCCCGGCATAGCCGTCGGGGAGCCGGCGCCGACGGCGGCGAGCCTCCCGGCGACGGGGTACGCGCTGAAGGACGGCACGCACCTGACGGTGGTGTTCCAGGCCGGGGTGTGCGAGAAGTACGGCCTGCGGGCGGACGAGCAGGCGCCCGGACTGGTGCGGGTGCGGGTGGTGGTCACGCAGCCGGCGCCGCGCGGCACGGCGTGCACGGCGGTGGTGGAGACGCAGTCGGTGGGGGCGCAGCTGGCCTCGCCGCTGGGCGACCGCAAGGTGGTCGACATGGCGTCCGGCACCACGCTCACCGTGCGGGGTGACGTGCCGGGCGGGCCGCGCTGAGCGGGGGACGCGGAGACGCCCGGGGGGCGGTCCCGTCGGAACGGGACCGCCCCCCGGGCGTCGTGCGTGCGTGCGGGGCTCAGCTGAAGGAGTCGCCGCAGGCGCAGGACCCGGTGGCGTTCGGGTTGTCGATCGTGAAGCCCTGCTTCTCGATGGTGTCGACGAAGTCGACGCTGGCACCGCCGAGGTAGGGGGCGCTCATGCGGTCGGTGACGACCTTGACGCCGCCGAAGTCCTTGACGACGTCGCCGTCGAGCGAGCGCTCGTCGAAGAAGAGCTGGTAGCGCAGGCCGGAGCAGCCGCCGGGCTGCACCGCGACGCGCAGCGCGAGGTCCTCGCGGCCTTCCTGCTCGAGCAGGCCCTTGACCTTGGCCGCGGCGGCGTCGGTGAGGAGAATGCCACTTTCGACGGTGGTCTCGTCCTGGACGGTCATGCTTACTCCCGGTCTGTGACGACTGTGTGCCGCCAGTGCCAACCGGCGGCCTCCCGGATTCATTCCGGTCGGTGGTCTTTTCGGGGGACGTTCCGGTCGCCCGGTCCCCCACGTCATCCATGCTCGCACACCGGCGGCCGGTACTCGGTGCCCGATCTGGGCAAAGCGGCCGCGCGGTCCGCGGCGGCGGGCCAGGATGGCTGGCGTGATCGTTCGCCGGATCCAGGACACGTCTGCGGATGCCTCGGCCGTCCGCGAGGTCGCGTGGGCGGCCCTCGGGGGACCGTCTGAGCTGTCGGACGGCCCGCGGAGGGCCGTGCTGCACGAGGCGCGGACCCGTCATCTGGTGGGGTCCGACCCGGAGGGCTGCTGGCTCGCCGAGCTGGACGGCCGGGTGGTGGGCACCGCCCTGTCGCTGCGGCGCGAGGGGGTGTGGGTGCTGGCGCTGTTCGCGGTGCACCCGGAGGTCCAGGGCCGGGGGGTGGGCCGGATGCTGCTGGAGCGGGCGGTCGTGCACGGGCGGGGGTGCCTGCGGGGCATGCTGTGCGCCTCGTCCTCGCAGGCGGCGGTGCGCAGCTACCGCCGGGCCGGGTTCACGCTGCATCCGACGATGGTGCTGCGGGGTGCGGTCGACCGCTCGGGGCTGCTGGATCCGGGCGACATCCCGGTGCATCCGGGCGGGGCGGCGCAGCTGCACCTGCTGGACTCGGTGGACCGCCGGCTGCGGGGTGCGGCGCACGGGGTGGACCACGCGTTCCTGCTGGCGCACCACGACGAGCTGCTGGTGGCGGACTCGCTGGCGGGCAGCGGCTACTGCTACCGGGACGGCGGGGCGGTGAAGCTGCTGGCGGCGACGTCGAGGCGGATCGCCACGCGGCTGCTGCGGGAGGCGCTGGCGCGGGTGCCGGACGGGACGGAGGCGTCGGTGGAGTTCCTGACGGCGGAGCAGGAGTGGGCCGTGGACGTCGGCCTGGAGGTGGGGCTGTCGGTGGGCACCCGGGGCTACCTGGGGCTGCGCGGGATGCGGCCGCCGGTGCCGTACGTGCCGAGCGGCGGGTTCCTGTAGGCGGGACGGCCGGGTGGCCGCCCCGCCGGGTAGGTCACGCCATGGTGGCGAGGATCTCCCGGACCATCTCCGGGGTGGTGCCGGGGTGGAGGAAGGCGAAGCGGGCGACGGTCTCGCCGTCCCAGCCGGTGGGGGTGACGAAGCCGATCTGGTCGGCGAGGAGCTGCCGGGACCAGCGGTAGTAGTCGTCCGAGGTCCAGCCGGTGCGGCGGAAGCAGACGGCGGACAGCTGCGGGTCGTGCAGCAGTTCGAGGTACTCGGTGTCGCGGACGAGCTGCGCGGTGTCGCGGGCGAGGGTGATGCCGGCCTCAATGGCGTCGGTGTACGCCTGGGTGCCGTGCACGGCGAGGGAGAACCAGAGCGGCAGGCCGCGGGCGCGCCGGGTGAGGTGGTAGGCGTAGTCGGTGGGGTTCCACTCGTCGCCCTCGGTGTGCAGGACGTCGAGGTAGGAGGCGTCCTGGGTGTGGACGGCGCGGGCGAGCTGCGGGTTGCGGTAGATCAGCGCGGCGCAGTCGAACGGCGCGAACAGCCACTTGTGCGGGTCGACGACGAAGGAGTCGGCGTGCTCGATGCCGTCGTACCGCTCGCGCACGGAGGGGGCGAAGAGGCCCGCGCCGCCGTACGCGCCGTCGACGTGGAACCAGAGGCCGCGCTCGCGGGTGACCTCGGAGAGCCCCTGGAGGTCGTCGACGATGCCCTCGTTGGTCGTGCCGGCCGTGCCGACGACGGCGATGACCGTCTCCGGGTGGGGGTCGGCGGCGAGCGCGGCGCGCAGGGCCTCGCCGGTGAAGCGGCGGTCGACGGTGGGGACGACGAACGCCTCGACGCCGATGATGTTGAAGGTGTTCTTGACCGAGGAGTGCACCTGGTCGGCGACGGCGATCCGCAGCCTGGTCTCCGGGCCCGCGCCGCGGGCGCGGCGGGCGGTGTCCCGTGCGACGACCAGGGCGGAGAGGTTGCCGGCGGAGCCGCCGGAGACGAAGGTGCCGCCGGCCGTGGCGGGGAGTCCGGCGCGGTCCGCTATGAGACGCAGCACCTGGTTCTCGGCGGCGATGGCGCCGGCCGCCTCCAGCCAGGAGATGCCCTGGAGGGAGGCGCAGGAGACCACCATGTCGAAGAGGAGGGCGGCCTTGGTGGGGGCGCAGGGGATGAAGGAGAGGTAGCGGGGGCTGTCGGCGGAGATGACGGCCCGGGAGAGCTCGTGGTCGTAGAGCTTGAGGACGTCGGCGGGGGCGTTGCCGTGCTCGTTGAGCAGGCCGGCGAGGTGGGTGCGCAGGTGGTCGCCGTCGCCGGGGTGGTCCAGCGGTACGGGGTCGTACTGCAGCCGTTCGCGCATGTAGTCGAAGACGAGGTCGACCAGGCCGTTGTCGGGCTGGTGCATGCGGTCGGCGGCTGCGGACACGGGGGTCCCTCTCGTTCTGGCCGGAAGCGTGTGCGGGCCGGTGCGGGTGGGGCAGGAGGGGCACACCGGACACGATCAGCCTAGGCAGCGGCGTCCGCCGGGCGCGCGTCGGAACGGGGCCGCCGGGGCAGCTTTCCGGCGTGTTCGACGGGGGCGGCGCAGGTTTCCTGCGCGGCGTGCGGCGGGGCCCGCCGCGGTGCCTCAGCCGATGAGGCGGGAGAGCACGACGGAGCTGCGGCTGCGCTGGACGCCGGGCTCCTTGCGGATGCGCTCGATGACGGCTTCGAGGTGGCGGGTGTCGGCGGCCCGCAGGTGGACGAGGGCGTCGGGGTCGCCGGTGACCGTCCAGGCGGCGACGACCTCGGGGAACTGCCGGAGGCTGGCGAGGAGCTCCTCGGGGCTGGTGCGGGCGCGGCAGTAGACCTCGACGAAGGCCTCGGTCTGCCAGCCGAGCAGGGCGGGGTCGAGGACGACGGTGAAGCCCCGGACGATGCCGCGGGCACGCAGCCGGTCGATGCGGCGGCGGACGGCGGTGGCGGAGAGGTTGGCGAGCAGGCCGATCTCGGCGTAGGAGGCGCGGCCGTCCCTGCTGAGGTGGGCGAGCAGGTGCCGGTCGGTGTCGTCCAGGGGTGCCCCGACCGGGTCCGGGGGTCGGTGCGTGCTCATGCTGCGGGCTCCACGGGTGGTGCGTGTGAGGGCGGTGGTGCCTCCGGTGCGGCGGCACACCGCCCCATTCTGGCGGACGGCGGAGGTCAGTCCACCAGCAGCACGATCTTGCCGCGGGTGCGGCCCTCGGCGTTGAGGGCCTGCGCGGACGCGGCCTGGGCGAGCGGGAAGGTGGAGGCGACGGGCACCCGGAGCCGGCCCTCGTCGGCGAGCCGGGCGAGTTCGGTGAGGTCGGCGGCGTCCGGGCGGGCCCAGACGTAGTGGCCTCCGCGGGCGGCGACGCCGTAGTCGGCGGCGGAGGCGACGGCGGCCGGGTCGCGGACGAGCTGGGCTGAGGCGTCGAGCGCGTCGCCGCCGACGAGGTCGAGCACGGCGTCGACGCCGTCGGGGGCGAGGGCGCGGACGCGGTCGACGAGGCCGTCGCCGTGGGCGACGGGTTCGGCGCCGAGGCCGCGGAGGTAGGCGTGGTTGCGTTCGCTCGCGGTGCCGATGACGCGGGCGCCGTACGCGGTGGCGATCTGGACGGCGAGGCTGCCGACGCCGCCGGCCGCGGCGTGGACGAGGACGGTCCGGCCGGGCCCGACGCGCAGGGTCCGCACGAGTGCCTGGTAGGCGGTGAGGCCGGCCAGCGGGAGGCCGCCGGCCTGGGCCCAGTCGAGGGCGGCGGGTTTGCGGGCGAGGGTGCGGACGGGTGCGGAGACCAGCTCGGCGTAGGTGCCGTGCTCGACGGTGTCCTTGCGGACGTACCCGACGACCTCGTCGCCGGGCCGGAACTCCGTGACGCCGCCGCCGACGGCCTGGACGACGCCCGCGACGTCCCAGCCCATGATCAGCGGGAAGCGGACGTCGAGGATGCCGTCGAGCAGGCCCTCGCGGATCTTCCGGTCGACGGGGTTCACGCCCACCGCGCGGACGCGGACGAGGACGGAGTCGGGGCCGACCCTGGGGTCGGGCACCTCCGTGTGCTCGACGACCTCGGGGCCGCCGTACTCCCTGATCACCATGGCCTTCATGGGGCAAGCCAACGCGATGACGGGGTCCGGGGCGGTGCGGCCACGCCGGGAAGGCGCCGATTCGGCGAGCGGTTCTCGTCACATCGACAGCTCGGCCATCGTCGATGTGACGCTAACGGGTTATCATAGATAGCGTCAGATGGACGAAAAGGCCCCGCGGCGACGCCGCATACCGGTAGGGGCCGGACAGAACGGCCGCACAGGAGGGCACCCGCCCGTGACCACGACCACCGAGACCTACGGCGTCGACCCCGCTCCGACGCCGCTTGCGCTGCTCCTGCTCGGCCGCGAGGCCGACCCGGCGAGCGAGCGCGGCGTCGAGTGCCCCGGCGACCTGCCCGCCGCCTCCGACCCCGACCTCGTCGCGCGCGCCCGTGCCGCGAAGGAGAAGCTGGGCGAGCGCGTCTTCATCCTGGGCCACCACTACCAGCGCGACGAGGTCATCGAGTTCGCCGACGTCACCGGCGACTCCTTCAAGCTGGCCCGTGACGCCGCCGCCCGCCCGGAGGCCGAGTACATCGTCTTCTGCGGCGTGCACTTCATGGCCGAGTCGGCCGACATCCTCACCACGCAGGCCCAGCAGGTCGTCCTGCCGGACCTCGCCGCCGGCTGCTCGATGGCCGACATGGCCACCGCCGAGCAGGTCGCCGAGTGCTGGGACGTCCTCACCGAGGCCGGCGTCGCCGGCACCACCGTGCCGGTGTCGTACATGAACTCCTCCGCCGACATCAAGGCCTTCACCGGCCGGCACGGCGGCACCATCTGCACCTCCTCCAACGCGAAGCGCGCGCTGGAGTGGGCCTTCGAGCAGGGGCAGAAGGTGCTGTTCCTGCCCGACCAGCACCTCGGCCGCAACACCGCCGTGCTGGAGATGGGCATCTCCCTCGACGAGTGCGTGCTCTACAACCCGCACAAGCCGAACGGCGGCCTCACCGCCGAGCAGCTGCGGGACGCGAAGATGATCCTCTGGCGCGGCCACTGCTCGGTGCACGGCCGCTTCTCGGTGGACTCCGTGAACGAGGTGCGCGCGCGGATCCCCGGCGTCAACGTGCTGGTGCACCCCGAGTGCAAGCACGAGGTGGTCACCGCGGCCGACATGGTCGGCTCGACCGAGTACATCATCAAGGCGCTGGACGCCGCCGAGCCCGGCTCGAAGTGGGCGATCGGCACCGAGCTCAACCTCGTGCGCCGCCTCGCCAAGGCGCACCCGGACAAGGAGGTCGTCTTCCTCGACCGGGCGGTCTGCTTCTGCTCGACCATGAACCGCATCGACCTGCCGCACCTGGTCTGGGCGCTGGAGTCGCTGGTGGACGGCCGGGTGCCGAACGTCATCACGGTCGACCCGGAGACCGAGAAGTACGCGAAGGCCGCGCTCGACCGGATGCTGGCGCTGCCGTAGCCACACCCGGACGGCGGTGGGGGCGGGCACCCGGCGGGTGCCCGCCCCCACGGCGGTCGTGCACGGCACCCGGGGGCGCCGGTTACCCGGGGATGCCGGGGATCAGCCCGTCGCCCTCGGTCCGCAGCAACCGGTTGACCTCGTCGATGGTGGCGTCGGAGCCGGGGAGGATGAGGTCCGACGGCTCCAGCGCGTCGTCCGGCAGCGGGGTGCCGTACTCCCTGACGGCGCCCAGCAGTCCGGCGAGCGCGGCCCGGAAGCGGGCCTCGTCGCCCGACTCCAGTGCCTTGAGCAGGTCGTCGTCCAGCCGGTTGAGGCGGTCGAGGTGGCTCGCGGCCACCTCGAACTGGCCTTCGCCCATGACCCTCATGATCATGCCGCTGCGTCCTTCTGTCGGTGGGGACTGCCCTGGTGTCTCAGACGACCCTGGTGTCTCGGACGACGTGCCGCGCGTCCCGGATCACTTGTTGTAGTTGATCTTCGACTGGTCCTGCTGGCCCTGCTCGATCGCCTGCGGGGCCGCCGCCGGGGATCCGCCGGTCAGCTCGGCCTTCATCCGGGCCAGCTCCAGCTCGACGTCGCTGCCGCCGGCCACCCGCTCCAGCTCCGCCTCGATGTCGTCCTTGCGGCCGAGACCGCTGGCGTCGTCCAGGGCGCCGGAGGCGAGCAGTTCGTCGATCGCGCCGGCCCGCGCCTGCATCTGCGCGGTCTTGTCCTCGGCCCGCTGGATGGCCAGGCCGACGTCGCCCATCTCCTCCGAGATGCCGGAGAACGACTCCGCGATCCGCGTCTGCGCCTGCGCCGCGGTGTACGTGGCCTTGATGGTCTCCTTCTTCGTGCGGAAGGCGTCCACCTTGGCCTGCAGCCGCTGGGAGGCGAGCGTCAGCTTCTCCTCCTCGCCCTGGAGCTGCTGGTACTGCACCTCCAGGTCGGTGATCTGCGACTGCAGGTTCGACTTGCGGGTGAGCGCCTCGCGGGCGAGGTCCTCACGGCCGAGCGACAGCGCCTTGCGGCCCTGGTCCTCGTACTTCGCGGACTGCTGCTGGAGCTGGGTGAGCTGGAGTTCGAGGCGCTTGCGCGAGGTGGCCACGTCGGCGACACCCCTGCGCACCTTCTGCAGCAGCTCCAGCTGCTTCTGGTAGGAGTAGTCGAGCGTCTCTCGCGGGTCCTCCGCACGGTCCAGGGCCTTGTTCGCCTTGGAGCGGAAGATCAGCCCCATACGCTTCATGATTCCGTCGCTCATGGGCCTCGGGTGCCCCCTTCTACGGGCCTGCGGATTCCGTCTCGTAACACATCGAGTCTATGTGCAGCGAGCTGGTCGCCGCAGTGCACGAGCTGCAACAAGACTGCTACAGCGGCACACTGTCCGGCATCGTTCCTGGGGTGGACACGACCCTGAGACCATGATCCGCACGGACGGCCCGGCCCCGTACGGGAGGACTCCGCCGGACGGCGCACGGGCCGTCGGCGGGATGATCGATATCTCTTCGGGTCCGAGGGCACTCGGAAAGCGTCCGGCCAGCACGTACGCTGGGGGTGTGTTCCGACGCCGCTCTGATGAAGCCTCCTCCTCCACCGCGACCGCGCTGGCCGAGCAGGACGAGAAGACCACCCGCGACCCGCAGGCCAAGAAGGGCCGGCCCACGCCGAAGCGCAGCGAGGCCGAGGCCCACCGCCGCACCCGGGTGACCGTCCCCAAGGACCGCAAGGAAGCCTCCCGGCAGTCCCGCGAGCGCATGCGCTCCGAGCGGGAGAAGCAGCGCACCGCCCTCCTGGAGGGCGACGAGCGCTACCTGCCGGCCCGCGACAAGGGCCCCGTGCGGCGCTTCGTCCGCGACTACGTGGACTCCCGCTGGTCGCTGGCCGAGTTCTTCCTGCCGTACGCCGTGGTCGTGCTGGTGCTCAGCATCGTCCGCGTGCCCGCGCTGCAGGTGCTCTCCACCCTGCTGTTCGTCGTCTTCTTCGTCCTGGTCGTCCTCGACTTCCTGCGCCTGGGCCTCGGCCTGCGCAAGACGCTCCGGGTGCGGTTCCCCGACCAGAACACCCGCGGCGCCGTCCCGTACGGCCTGATGCGCACCCTGCAGATGCGCCGGCTGCGGCTGCCCAAGCCGCAGGTGAAGCGGGGCGAGCGGTCCTGACCGCGGAGCCGGTGCCGCCGCCCTGGGCCCTGCCGCTGCAGCAGCAGGACGGTCCCGGGCTGTACGCCCTGCCCGGGCAGGGCGCGGGCGGCCACGACCGGCTGCCCGCCCGCGGCGGGGGCGGACGGCACGCGGCCGGCCCCTGGCCCTCCCGGCAGGGCGGGCTGCACGGCCTCGTCCGGGACGACCTCGTCACCCGGCAGCTCGGCGAGCAGCTCGTCGGCCGCGTCGGTCTGCGGGTCCTCGACGTCGGCTGCGGGCAGGGCGTCCAGACGGTGCGCCTCGCCCGCGCCGGGCACCTCGTCACCGGGGTCGACCCGGACCCCGTCACGCTCGGCGCCGCCCAGGCCGCGGTCGCCGCGGAGGCGCCCGAGGTGCAGGAGCGCGTCCGGCTGATCGGCGGCGACGGCCACAGCTGCGGCCGGTGGTTCCCGCCGCGCTCCTTCGACGTCGTGCTGTGCCACGGCGCCCTGACGTACCTCGCCGACCCCGACCCGCTGCTCGCCGCGCTCGCCCGGGTGCTCGACCTCGGCGGCGTGCTGTCGCTGCTGGTCCGCAACGCGGACGCGCTGGCCATGCACCCCGGCCTCACCGGCGACTGGCGCGGCGCGCTCTCCGCCTTCGACTCCTACCGCTACACCGACCGCCACGGCGTGCCCGCCCGCGCCCACCGGCTCGCCGAGCTGACGACCACGCTCGCCGGGATCTCGGTGCCGCTGCGCGACTGGTACGGCGTGCGGGTCTTCACCGACGCCGTGCCCGACGACACCGCCCCGGTCGACGGCCGGCAGCTGGCCCAGCTGCTCGACGCCGAGGAGCGGGCCGGCCGCCAGGATCCCTACCGGCAGATCGCGGCCCTGCTCCACGTCGTCGGCGCGAAGTAGCGCCCCGCCGGACGGCTGCGCACGGCTGCGCCGCGTACGGCTACGCCTCGTGCAGGCTCATCGTGTAGATCTCCCGGCCGTCCTCGATCAGGACCGCCCGGTCGACGCCGTCCGCGAGCAGCTGCTTCCAGGTCTCACCGATCCACGACTCGGCGTCGCCCTGCCCGGGGAACTCCTCCAGCCCGTCGGGCTGCGCGACCTGTGTGCCGTCCTGCTGCTCGAAACGCCACGTCCACACCATGCCGGGCTCCTCCCACCGTCGACCTCGCTGTCGTGCGCACACTAGCGTGCCCGCGCCGCGTGCCCGCGAAGCCTGCTGCGGCAGGATGATCCGCATGGTCCCCACCCGCACCCTCCTCCTCGGCGGCGCCCGATCCGGCAAGTCCACCCGCGCCGAACGGCTCCTCGCCACCCACGACGACGTGCTGTACGTCGCCACCGGCGGCACCCGCGACGGCGACCGCGAGTGGGCCGACCGCGTACGGCTGCACCGCGAACGGCGCCCCGCCTCCTGGCGGACCGCCGAGACCTGCGCGCTGGAACCGCTGCTCGCCGACCCGGCCGACCCCGCCCCCGTCCTGATCGACTGCCTCGCGCTGTGGCTGACCTCGGTGATGGACGAGCACGACGCCTGGGACGACGACGCGTGGTTCGCCGGCGGCGAGCAGGCCGTGCAGCGGCGCTGCGACGCGCTCGCCGCGGCCTGGCGGGCCACCCGCCGCCCGGCCGTCGCGGTGAGCAACGAGGTCGGCATGGGCGTCGTGCCGGCCACGGCCGCCGGACGGCGGTTCCGCGACACCCTCGGCCGCCTCAACATGGCCGTCGCCGACGCCTCCGCGCACGTGCTGCTGGTGGTCGCCGGACAGGTACTGACCATCAAAGCCGACGCCGTGTAGCCTTCCGGACGATGGACACGACCGTGGATCTCGACATCTTCTCCTCCCTCGTGGAGCGCCCGGACGAGAGCGCCCGCAAGGCCGCCGAGGAGCACCGGCGGGAGCTCGACCTGCCACCGGGCGGCCTGGGCGCGCTGGAGGAACTCGGCGCCTGGCTCGCCGGCGTCCAGGGTGCCGCCCCGGTGCGCCCGATCGCCGCGCCCAAGGTCCTGCTGTTCGCCGGTGACCACGGGGTCGCCGCGCTCGGTGTCTCCCGGCCCGGCGCCCGCGGCACGGCGGAACGCATCCACGCCGTCCTCGACGGCACCGCCCCCGTCGCCCTGCTGGCCCGCCGCTACGGCGCCGCCGTCCGCGTGGTCGACATCGCCGTGGACGCCGACACGGACGCCTTCCCCGACGGGGTCTCCCTGCACCGCGTGCGCCGCGGCTCCGGCCGGATCGACGTCGAGGACGCCCTCACCGCCGCGGAGGCCGCGACGGCCTTCCGCGCCGGCATGGCGATCGCCGACGAGGAGGCCGACGCCGGCACCGACCTGGTGCTGCTCGGCGACATCGGCAGCGGCTCCACCACGGTCGCCGCCGTGCTGATCGGCGCCCTGTGCGGCACCGACGCGGCCGCCGTCACCGGGCGCGGCTCCGGCGTCGACGACCGGGTGTGGATGGTCAAGTGCGCGACCGTCCGCGACGCGCTGCGCCGGGCCCGCCCCGTCCTCGGCGACCAGATCGCCCTGCTCGCCGCGACCGGCGGGGCCGACTTCGCCGCCCTCACCGGCTTCCTGCTGCAGGCCGCCGTCCGCCGGCTGCCCGTGGTGCTCGACGGGGTGGTGTCCGCGGCGTGCGCCCTCGTCGCCCAGCGCATCGCCTTCCGCGCCCCCGAGTGGTGGCGGGCCGGCCAGGACAGCGGCGAGCCCGCCCAGGCCAAGGCCTACGACCGGCTCACCCTCAGCCCCCTGCAGCAGCTCGGCGTGCGCACCGGCGAGGGCACCGGCTCCCTGCTGGCGCTGCCCCTGCTGCAGGCCGCCTCCGACGCCCTCGCCGAGCCCTCCGCGGTGCCCGCCGCCGCACCGGCCGCACCGGCCGCACCGCGGCCGCCCCTGAAGCTGCCGAGCGCGGCGGAGCTGCTGGACCTGGCCTGACCGTGCAGGACGCGCTCCGCTTCGCCTTCGGCACCCTGTCGGTGCTGCACGTCCGGGTCGACCGCTGGGACCGCCCGACCGCCGGGCACGCCATGCTCGCCGCGCCCGTCGTCGGACTGGTGCTGGGCGCCTTCGCGGCCGCCGCCGGCGCCCTGACGGCCTGGCGGGCGGGCCCGCTGCCCGGCGCGGTCGCCGCCGTCGCCGCGCTCGCCGCGCTCACCCGGGGCCTGCACCTGGACGGCCTGGCCGACGTCGCCGACGGCCTCGGCAGCGGCAAGCCCGCCGAGGACGCGCTGCGCATCATGAAGCAGTCCGACATCGGGCCGTTCGGCGTCCTGACGCTCCTTCTGGTGATGCTCGGTCAGATCGCGCTGATCGCAGGGCAGTTCGGCCACTCCCCCGCGCGCGGCGCGCTCGCCGTGCTGACCGCGGCCGTCACCGCGCGCTGCGCACTCGCCTGGGGCTGCCGCCGCGGCGTGCCGGCCGCCCGGCCCGGCGGACTCGGCGCGGCGGTCGCGGGCACGGTGCCGGGCCCCGCCGCGGCCGCCGTCACCGCGGCCTGCGCCCTGCTGCTCACCGCCGCCGGACTCCCTTACGGGCGGGGCGCGTTGGCCTTCCCCGCGGCCCTGCTGGCCGGCCTGGGCTGCGCGGCGCTGCTGCTGCGGCGCTGCGTCCGCCGGTTCGAGGGTGTCACCGGTGACGTGCTCGGCGCCATGGCGGAGACCGCGGCGACCGGTTCCCTGCTCGCCCTGGCCGTCGTCGCCCCCGTCTGACCGACCGCCCGACCGCCCCGCGCACGCCCCTGACCGGCGGGGGTGACGGAGCGTTGCCACCGCCGGGGAACCGCGTCCGCCGACCGGGCCCGGCCGCCGGACGGGCCACCTGGCGCCGCGTGATCCCAACATGCGGACTACCATGCGGGGAGCACCGTAGCCCTGCGCCCCGTTTCCCCGCGGAGTATGCCGGGGTTATGCCGGTACGGCACACCCGGAGCCGTCACCGGCCATGGACCGCGAAAGAACAGGACGCATTTGCCGTGACAACACTGTCTGTGAGCACCTCCTCCGCCGCGAGCCTGCGTGCGGACGCCCTGGTGGTGGGCGTGGCCAAGGGACCCAAGGGCCCGGTGCTCGCGCCCGGCTCCGAGACCGTCGCCGAGGCGTTCGACGGCACACTGGCCGACGTCCTCGCCACCCTGGGCGCCGTCGGCGCCGAGGGTGAGGCGGTCAAGGTCCCCGCCCCCGCAGGCCTGAAGGCGCCGCTCGTCCTGGCGGTCGGCCTCGGCGAGGCGACCGAGGACGGCTACGCCCAGGAGACCCTGCGCCGCGCCGCCGGTGTCGCGGCCCGCACGCTGGCCGGCACCAAGAAGGCCGCGCTGCTGCTCCCCGCGGAGTCGGCGGCCGAGGTCGAGGCCGTCGCGCTGGGCGCCCTGCTCGGCGCGTACGCCTTCGGCACGTACAAGGGCGAGAACGGCAAGGTGCCGGTCGGCGAGCTGATCGTGGCCTCGACCCGCAAGGGCGGCAAGGACGCGAAGGCCGCCGTCGAGCGGGCCGCCGCGATCGGCGAGGAGATGAACCGCGCCCGCGACCTCGTCAACACCGCACCGAACGACCTGAACCCGAAGTCGTTCGCGACGATCGCCCAGGCCGCCGGCAAGGAGCACGGCCTCAAGGTCGAGGTGCTGGACGAGAAGGCGCTCCTCAAGGGCGGCTTCGGCGGCATCCTCGGCGTGGGCGTCGGCTCCGCCAACCCGCCGCGGCTGGTGAAGGTGGCCTACACCCACCCGAAGGCGAAGGCCACGCTGGCGTTCGTCGGCAAGGGCATCACCTACGACTCCGGCGGCATCTCGCTGAAGCCGGCGGGCCACAACGAGACCATGAAGTGCGACATGTCCGGCGCCGCCGCGGTGTTCGCCGCCGTGGTCGCCGCCAAGCGCCTCGGCCTGCAGGTCAACGTCACCGCGTGGCTCGCCCTCGCCGAGAACATGCCGTCCGGCAGCGCCACCCGCCCCGGCGACGTGCTGCGGATGTACGGCGGCAAGACCGTCGAGGTGCTCAACACCGACGCCGAGGGCCGCCTCGTGCTGGCCGACGCGATCGTCCGGGCCGGCGAGGAGAAGCCGGACGTCATCGTCGACGTGGCCACCCTCACCGGCGCCATGGTGCTGGCCCTGGGCACCCGCACCTTCGGTGTGATGTCCAACGACGACGCGCTGCGCACCCGTCTGCACGAGACCGCGGGCGCCGTCGGCGAGCAGTCCTGGCCGATGCCGCTGCCCGCGGACCTGCGCAAGGGCATGACGGAGTCGACCATCGCCGACCTCGCCAACATGGGCGAGCGGATGGGCGGCGGCCTGGTGGCCGGCCTGTTCCTCAAGGAGTTCGTGGCCGAGGGCATCGACTGGGCGCACCTCGACATCGCGGGCCCGGCCTTCAACGAGGGCGGCCCGTTCGGCTACACCCCCAAGGGCGGCACGGCGAGCGCGGTCCGCACCCTGGTGCGGTACGCGGAGGACGTCGCGGCCGGCGCCTGACGGCCGGAGTGTTCGCGGGGAGGGGTCCGGTGCCGGTCGGCACCGGACCCCTCCGGCGTTTTTCGCATTACCGGTCGGTAATACCAGGATGAGAACGCCGCGCGCGACCACCTGCGTGGTGTTCGCCACATTCCGCGCGGTGTTCGCCGCGGGCGAAACTCCGTTCCGCAGAGCGGAACCAGCCCGGCACACAGCCGCTCCCCCACCGGCTCTCGCTTCGAGGGGCACCGCTGTGAGCTGCGACGATACCCACCCAACCGGGCCAACCGGACACCCCGCGGCAAGCCGCCCGTGGACGCTGGGGCAGCCCCGGACACCAGTCGCCGCGAACAAGTGCAAAGATGTATTTCCGGCACGACTGGGCGCCTTACAAAGGCTTCCCGCACCACCGGACCGCGACCGGCCCGGCGAACCGCACCCCTTTGCATGGAGGACGTGACGTGGCGAACGACGCCAGCACCGTTTTCGACGTAGTCATTCTCGGAGGCGGAAGCGGCGGTTACGCCGCGGCGCTTCGCGCCGCCCAGCTGGGTCTGAGCGTCGCACTGATCGAGAAGGGTGAGCTCGGCGGCACCTGCCTGCACCGCGGCTGCATCCCGACCAAGGCCCTGCTGCACGCGGCCGAGGTCGCCGACGAGACCCGCGAGGCCGCCGAGTTCGGTGTCCTCGCGACGTTCCAGGGCATCGACATCAAGGGCGTCCACAGGTACAAGGACGACGTCGTCAGCGGCCTCTACAAGGGCCTGCAGGGCCTGGTCGCCTCCCGCAAGGTCACCTTCGTCCAGGGCGAGGGCCGGCTCTCCTCGCCGACCTCGGTGGACGTCGACGGCCGGCGCATCGAGGGCCGCCACATCGTGCTGGCCACCGGCTCCGTCCCCAAGTCGCTGCCGGGCCTGACCATCGACGGCGACCGGGTCATCTCCTCGGACCACGCCCTCAAGCTCGACTACATCCCGAAGTCCGCCGTGATCCTGGGCGGCGGCGTGATCGGCGTGGAGTTCGCGTCGGTCTGGAAGTCCTTCGGCGTCGACGTCACCATCGTCGAGGGCCTGCCGCACCTGGTGCCGCTGGAGGACGACAACTCCTCCAAGCTGCTGGAGCGCGCCTTCCGCAAGCGCGGCATCAAGTTCGAGCTGAAGGCCCGCTTCTCGGGCGTGGAGTACACCGAGAACGGTGTCCGCGTCTCCACCGAGAACGGCAAGCAGATCGACGCCGACCTGCTGCTCGTCGCCATCGGCCGCGGCCCCGTCTCGGCCGGCCTGGGCTACGAGGAGCAGGGCATCGCGATGGACCGCGGCTACGTCCTGGTCGACGAGTACCTGCGCACCAACGTGCCGACCGTCTCCGCCGTCGGCGACCTCGTGCCGACCCTGCAGCTCGCCCACGTCGGCTTCGCCGAGGGCATGCTCGTCGCCGAGCGCCTGGCCGGCCTGAAGACCGTCCCGATCGACTACGACGGCATCCCGCGGGTGACGTACTCCAACCCCGAGGTCGCCTCCGTGGGCCTCTCGGAGGCCAAGGCCGTCGAGCAGTACGGCAAGGACAAGATCGTCACGCTCAAGTACAACCTCGCCGGGAACGGCAAGAGCAAGATCCTCAAGACCGCCGGCGAGATCAAGCTCGTCCAGGTCAGGGACGGCGCCGTCGTGGGTGTCCACATGGTCGGCGCCCGCATGGGCGAGCAGGTCGGCGAAGCCCAGCTGATCTACAACTGGGAGGCGCTGCCCGCCGAGGTCGCGCAGCTCATCCACGCGCACCCCAGCCAGTCCGAGGCCCTCGGCGAGGCACACCTCGCACTGGCCGGCAAGCCGCTGCACGCGCACGACTGATCCGCGGGCCCCCCGCAGTCCATCCATTCCCGAACGCAAGACTTGATAGGAGTCGCTGACACCATGGCGGTCTCAGTAACACTGCCCGCACTGGGCGAGAGCGTGACCGAGGGCACCGTCACCCGCTGGCTGAAGGCCGAGGGTGAGCGCGTGGAGGTCGACGAGCCGCTGCTCGAGGTCTCCACCGACAAGGTCGACACCGAGATCCCGGCCCCCGTCGCCGGCATCCTCGCCTCGATCAAGGTCGGCGAGGACGAGACGGTCGAGGTCGGCGCCGAACTCGCCGTCATCGACGACGGCACCGGCACCCCCACCGCCGAACCCGCCGCCGAACCCGCCCCCGCCGCGGAAACCGCACCGGCAGCCCCCGCCGCCGAGGCCCCCGCCGCACCGGCCGCCCCCGCCCCCGTCACGGAAGCCGCCCCGGCCGCCCCCGCCGGTGACGCCACCCCCGTGGTGCTCCCCGCGCTCGGCGAGTCGGTCACCGAGGGCACCGTCACCCGCTGGCTGAAGGCCGAGGGTGACAGTGTCGAGGTCGACGAGCCGCTGCTGGAGGTCTCCACCGACAAGGTCGACACCGAGATCCCGTCGCCGGTCGCCGGCACGCTCGTGAAGATCCTCGTCGGCGAGGACGAGACCGCCGAGGTCGGCGCCCAGCTCGCGCTGATCGGCGCCGCAGGTGCCGTCGCCGCCGCCCCGGCACCCGCCGCCGCCCCGGCCCCGGTCGCTGCCCCGGCTCCGGCTCCGGCTCCGGCTCCGGTCGCTGCTCCGGCTCCGGTCGCCGCCCCGGCTGCTCCCGCTCCGGTCGCGGCCGCACCGGCTCCGGTCGCCGCTCCGGCTCCGGCCCCCGTGGCCGCTCCGGCCCCCGCCGCCCCCGCTCCGGCGCCCGCGCCGGTCGCGGCCGCCCCGGCCCCGGCCGCCGCGGCCGACAACGGCGACGCCTACGTGACCCCGCTGGTCCGCAAGCTCGCCGCCGAGCACGGCGTGGCCCTGTCGTCCGTCACCGGCAGCGGTGTCGGCGGCCGGATCCGCAAGCAGGACGTCATCGCCGCCGCCGAGGCCGCGAAGGCCGCCGCCGCCGCTCCGGCCCCCGTGGCCGCCGCGCCGAAGGCCGCCGCCGCGTCCCCGCTGCGTGGCCAGACGGTCAAGATGAGCCGCATGCGCAAGGTCATCGGCGACAACATGCTGAAGGCCCTGCACGAGCAGGCCCAGCTGACCAGCGTGGTCGAGGTGGACATCACCAAGATCATGGCGCTGCGCGGCAAGGCCAAGGAGTCCTTCCTGGCCCGCGAGGGCGTGAAGCTGTCCCCGATGCCGTTCTTCGTCAAGGCCGCGGCCCAGGCGCTGAAGAGCAACCCGGTGGTCAACGCCCGCATCAACGAGGCCGAGGGCACCATCACCTACTTCGACACCGAGAACATCGGTATCGCGGTGGACTCCGAGAAGGGTCTGATGACCCCGGTCATCAAGGGTGCGGGCGACCTCAACATCGCGGGCATCTCGAAGAAGACCGCGGAGCTGGCCGGCAAGGTGCGCGGCAGCAAGATCACTCCGGACGAGCTGTCCGGCGCGACCTTCACCATCAGCAACACCGGCTCGCGCGGCGCGCTCTTCGACACCGTCATCGTGCCGCCGAACCAGGTCGCGATCCTGGGCATCGGCGCCACCGTGAAGCGCCCGGTCGTCATCGAGGCCGAGGGCGGCACCGCCATCGGCATCCGTGACATGACCTACCTCTCGCTCTCCTACGACCACCGCCTGGTGGACGGCGCCGACGCCGCCCGCTACCTGGTGGCGGTCAAGGAGATCCTGGAGGCCGGCGAGTTCGAGGTCGAACTCGGCCTGTAAGGACCCGCTGCGGGCCCCACGGCCCGCAGCACCGCAGCACTCAGTACGGCGGACGCCCGCCCCGGACCACCGGGGCGGGCGTCCGCCGTTCCGCGGCACCGGCCCCGCCACAGCCGCCACCGCCACCGCGACCGCCACCGTCACCACCACCGCGACCGTCCGGACGGGGTGCGGGCCCCGCTGCGGGGCGCGCCGGTCGTACTGTCCGACGGTTGCCCCCCGGTCCCGTCCGTGTGTCGCATGCATCGGATGGGGTGAGCGTGGATGCTGGAGCAGTGATGTACGAGACGGACTTCTGGCAGCTGATCGACGAGACCCGGGCCACCGCCGACGGCGACCCGGACGAGCAGGCCGACGCGCTGGTCGACCGGCTGGTGCAGCTCACCCCCGACGACGTCATCGACTTCGCGCGACTGTTCGAGGCGCGGTTCCAGCGGGCCTTCACGACCGAGCTGTGGGGCGCGGCGCACCTGTTGCTCGGCGGCGCCTCGGAGGAGGACTTCGACTTCTTCCGCTGCTGGCTGATCGGCCAGGGCCGCGAGGTCTACGAGCACGCGGTGCACCACCCCGACGAGCTGGCGGACCTCCTGCCGGACTTCGACGAGGAGGACGACGGCGACGCCGAGGACCTCGGCTACGCCGCCGACGAGGCGCACGAGCAGCTGACCGGCATGCCCCTGCCGGACCTCGACCTGCCGCCGCAGGACGGCCCGGAGGGCCCGCCGCTGGACTTCGAGGACGACGACGTCATGGCGAAGTACCTCCCGCAGCTGTGGGAGCGGTTCGGCCGGTGACCGCCCCGGGCCCGCGGCCCGGGGCGGCGGCGGTCAGGCGGTGCTGCCGGCCGTGAGCGGGCGGATGCCGGCCACGATCTGGTCGAGCACGGCGGCCTTGGGCGCCAGGCTGTCGTCGTCGACCCCGCCGTGCATCAGCACGAAGCCGCTGCCCTTCGGGTCCGGCACGGCGATCATGAGGACGTAGCCCTTGGCGCCGGACGTGGGTGTGACGTACCAGCGCACCGCGTAGCCGGTGGCACCGGCGACGGTGACCGGGCCGGTGCTCACCTCCTCGTGGGCGGTGAGGTCACCGAAGATCCGCGGGGCGTAGTCGGCCATGGCGGCCCGGGCGAGGGAGCCCGCGTCGGTGCCCGGCACGGAGTCCTTCTCGATGGAGAACTGCCCGCGGATGCACTGCGTCTCCAGACCGCAGTCGTACGGGCCGGTGACCTCGTACAGTGAGCTGGCGCCGCTGGAGGTGTGGATCGTCCAGGCGGTGGGCCGCGGAACGCGCCAGCCGTGCGTGACGTCCGTGAGGGTGCCGCCGCCGAGCGCGGGCGTACTGGCCCGCGGGCTCGGGCTCGTCCGCGGCGCGGTGGGGCTGCTGCCCGGCGCGGTGGGGGCGGTCGGCGAGGGCAGCGGCGGGACGACGACCGGGTCGTCGTCCCCGGAGAGCACCACGACGACGCCGACGAGGACGGCCAGGGCGAGGACACCCGCCGCGATGCCGATGATCAGGCCGTTGCGGTTCCCGGCCGGGGGCACCGCCGACGGGTAGGCGTACTGCGGGACGCCCTGCTGCTGCGGGAAGCCCTGGTGCTGCGGGTAGCCGTACGGCTGCTGCTGCTCCGGGTAGCCGTACCCGGCGGACGGCTGCACGGCCGGGCCCTGCCAGGCCTGGGTCGGCGCGTCGGCGATCTGCGCGGGCGCCACGGGCTGGGTGGCCCGGACCTCGGCCGTCCAGACGCTGCCGTCCCACCAGCGCTCCTGTGCGGCGCCGCCCGGTCCGGGCTCCGGGACGGGGTACCAGCCGGGGGGTGTCGAAGTGCTCACGGCCGTACGGTACCGGTCCGCGGGTGGGGGCGGGCAGGGGAGGCGAGGTCACGACTTGGACCGGCCGCGCCGTGACGGCGGGTCAGGTCGTGAGGCTGCGGCCCATCAGCACGTCGTCGACGTACGTACCGTCGAGCAGGAACTCCTCGGGCAGGACGCCTTCGACGCGGAACCCGCAGGCCTCGTAGAGCCGCCGGGCGGGGGTGTTGTGGCCGAGCACGCGCAGGGTGATCCGGCGGGCGCCCGCGGCCCGCACGGCCTCGCAGACCGCCTCGACGAGGGCCCGGCCGACGCCGCGTCCGCGGGCCTCGCGGGCCACCGCGAGGCCCTGGATCTGCCGGACGTGCCGGTTGGCCTCCAGCGGCGTCGCCGGGACGTTCCTGACGTACCCCACGATGCCGCCCGCGAGTTCCGCCACCAGGTACTGGTCGGGGGTGTGGCGCTCGTCGAAGAGGTCGCGCACCGCGGGCGGCCGCGGGGAGACGTCGGAGAGCGTCGACCAGGCGGCGCGGTCGAGCGCGGCGAGCGGGGCGTCGTCCCCGGTGCGGGCCGTACGGATCGTCAGGTCGTTCGGTGCCATGGCCGACATGCTAGGACCGGTCGGCTGCCGGCCTCACGGGCGGGGGCCTGCGAGGATGGGCGGATGCGTATCGCGGTGACAGGTTCCACGGGTCTGATCGGTTCGGCGCTCGTCCGCTCGCTGCTCGCGGACGGGCACGAGGTGGTGCGGCTGGTGCGGCGGCGCAGCCGGGTCGGACCGCAGGCGGACGGCACCGTCGGGGTGGGCTGGAACCCGCACCTGCTGCAGGTGGACGCGGCCGGGCTGGAGGGCGCGGACGCGGTCGTGCACCTGGCCGGGGCGGGCGTCGGCGACCGGCGCTGGACGCAGGCGTACAAGCGGGAGATCCGGGACAGCCGGGTGCTCGGCACGGAGACGGTGGCCGGGGCGCTGGCGAAGCTGAAGCGGCCGCCGGCGGTGCTGGTGAGCGCGTCCGCCGTCGGGTTCTACGGGCAGACCGGCAGTCTGGAGATCGACGAGGACTCCCCGGCGGGCGACGACTTCCTCGCCCGGGTGTGCGTGGAGTGGGAGGCTGCCGCCCGGCCCGCGGCGGACGCGGGGATCCGGGTGGTGCACCCCCGTACGGGCCTGGTGCTGTCGGCGGCGGGCGGCGCGGCCGGCCGGATGCTGCCGCTGTTCCGGCTGGGGCTGGGCGGGCGGCTCGGCTCGGGCGGGCAGTACTGGAGCATCATCGCGCTGGCGGACGAGGTGGCGGCCCTGCGGTTCCTGATCGACCGCCGGGAGATGTCCGGGCCGGTGAACCTGACCGGTCCGGCGCCGGTGACGAACGCCGAGCTGACGGAGGCGCTGGGCCGCGTGCTGGGCCGGCCGACGGCGCTGGCGGTGCCGTCGTTCGCGCTGAAGGCGGCGCTGGGCGAGATGGCGGTGGAGGTGGCGGGCAGTCACCGGGTGGTGCCGGCGCGGCTGCTGGCGGCCGGCTTCCGGTTCCGGTACCCGGACGTGGACTCGGCGGTGCGGGCCGCGCTGGAGGACTGAGAGGCTCCGCTTCCGGGTATCCCCCCGGACAGGCGGTGCCGTGCGGGCCGCGGCACCGGGGGCGCACGGGTGCAGAGGCAGGGCGCGCCGTGCGCTGTCCGGCAAGGCGGTGCGTGGCGCTGTCGGCGGATCGCCGCTGGTCCGGCGGGCACGGTCGGTGACCGGGCCCTCGCAGGGCGCGACCGCGTGTGCGCGCCTGGGCGATTGGGTCGACCTCTGCGGTCTGATGACCACACTGACGGGGCATCAGGTTGTCGGACCGTATCCCGGCACCCGCTGCCCGCCTCGGCCGGACGCACCCGGGCCGGTCGCGTGCGGGCCCGGAGGCCGTCGTCAGGGAGGGAGCACCCCGTGCCCGCTTACGACTTCACCCGTCGCAGCCGCCCGCCGTCCGACCCGGACGTCGTGGTGGTCGGTGCCGGGCTCGCCGGGCTGGCCGCCGCCCGCGCACTCACCGCCCAGGGCCTCGACGTCCAGGTGCTGGAGGCCGCACCGCACATCGGCGGCCGCGCGGCCACGGACGAGCTGGACGGATTCCGGCTCGGCCACGGCGTCCACCTGCTCAACACGGACCACCCCGAACCGGCCCGCCGCCTCGACCTCGACCGGCTCGACCTGTGCCCGCTCGCCCCCGGCGTCCTCGTGCACGCCGCCGGTCGCCGTCAGCGGATCGGCGTGCCCCCCGCACCCACCCGGCAGACCGCCGCCCGCGGCGCCCTCACGGGCGGCCTGGGCCACGGGCTCGGCAGCAGCCTCGCCGGACCGCTCAACGGACCGCTCGGCAGCCCCCTCGACCGGGCCCGGCTCTCCTCCGCGCTCGGCCGGCTCGCCGCGACCCCGGTGCCCCGGCTGCTGGCCCGGCCCGAGACCGGCGCGGGCAGGGCCTTCACCGACCGCGGCCTCGCCACCCGCACCGTGGAGGGCTTCCTCCGCCCGCTGCTCGGCGCCCTGCTGGCCGACCGCTCGCTGACCACCAGCAGCAGGGTCGCCGACCTCGCGCTGCGCTCGTACGCCCGGGGACGGCTCTGCCTCCCCGCGGCGGGCCCGGGGGCGGTGCCGGCGCAGCTCGCAGAGGGCCTGCCGGCCGGCAGCGTGCGGCTGGGCACCGAGGTGACCGCCGTGTCGACGGACGGCGTGCAGACCGCCCGGCACGGCCGGATCACCGCCCGGGCCGTCGTGCTGGCCTGCGACGCCCGCGCCGCCGCCACCCTGCTGCCCGGCCTGCGGCTGCCCGGCTTCCACCCCGTCACGACGTACTTCCACGTCGCGGACCGCTCACCGCTCGGGGAGCCCGCGCTGCTGCTCGACGCCGACCGCTCCGGGGTCGCGCACTCGCTCGTGCTCAGCGACGTGCACGCCTCGTACGCCCCGGCCGGGCGGGCGCTGATCGCCACCACCGTGCTCGGCAGGCGCGGCTACGGCGCGGGCGGGCCGGCCGGCTTCGAGCCCGCGGTGCGGCGCCGGCTCGCGGAGCTGTACGGCACCTCCACCACGGGCTGGGACTTCCTGGCGGTGCGGCACTCCCCGGACGCCGTGCCGGCGATGCCCGCCCCGCACCACTTCCGCCGGTCCGTCCGGCTGCTCGCGGGGCTGTACGTCTGCGGGGACCACCGCGACACCAGCAGCGTGCAGGGCGCGCTGGTCTCCGGGCGGCGGGCCGCCCGGGCGGTGCTGCGCGACCTGGGGCTCGACACGTCCGCCGGGGCCGCCGAGGTCGCGGCGTAGGGCCCCGCCCCCGGCGGTGCGGTCCCGCGGTCTCCGGCCCGGTCGGGCCGGAGACCGCGGGACCGTGCGAGGACCCGTCAGATCACCCCCGCCTGCCGGGCGGCCTCCTCGAAGGCGCGGACGGCGGGGGTGGCCCGGTACGGCGTGAGGCGGCGGTGGAAGTCGCGGAGGTACTCCACGGTGCGGGCGGAGCGCATCTCCCCGGCCGCGCGCAGCGACTCGCCGGCCATGGTGCACGACTCCTCCAGCTCGCCCATGCCGAGCCGGGCGGTGGCCAGCACCAGGCGGCACAGGATGCGGCTGCGGGCGTACGCGGGCGCCCGCAGCCGCAGCGACTTCTCGGCGTGCTGCGCGGCGGGCCGCCACTGCTGGAGGTCGCGGTAGCAGTGCGCGAACTCGTCGGCGAGCTGGGCCTCGTCGAAGTGCCGGGACCAGGACGGCGCCTCGTCGCCGGGGCGGGCCGCGGCCAGCGCGCGTTCGCAGCGGACGAGGGCCGTGGTGCAGGCCCGGACGTCGCCGAGCAGGGCGTGGCCGCGGGCCTCGGCGGCGTGCATCAGGGCCTGCACGACGGGCGCCGCGGAGGTGCCGACGCCCTGCTGGGCGACCCGGGCGAGCTGGATGGCCTCGCGGCCGTGCCCGAGGTGAACGGCCTGCTGGCTCATCGTGGTGAGGACGAAGCCGCCGAGCACCCGGTCGCCGGCCGCCTGGGAGAGGCGCAGCGACTGCACGAAGTACCGCTGGGCGAGGCCGTGGGCGGCGATGTCGAACGACGTCCAGCCGGCCAGCCGGGTGAGGTCGGCGACCGCGCCGAACAGCGCGCGGCCGATCTGCTCGCCGTAGCGGCCGCGCAGCATGGGCTCGGCCTCGCTCTCCAGGTACCGCACCAGGGCCTGGCGGGCGTGGCCGCCGCCGTAGGCGTGGTCGAGGGCGCGGAAGAGGTCGCCGACGGCGCGGATGGCCGCGATGTCTCCGCGCCCGACCCGGACGGCGGGGCGGTGGTCGCGGCCGCCCGTGGAGGTCTCGCCGCCGTCCGGGGCGGCGGGCAGCGGGCGGCGGGCCTGCTGCGGCACCCGGCCGGCGGCCGGGCGGGCGCCCGGGGGTGCGGTCCGGCCGGCGGCTGCCGCGGGCCGGACGACCGCGAGCTCCTCGGGGGGCATGGTGGTGGCGTCGCGGGCGACCCGTTCGTCGGTTCGGCCGATCAGCCAGTCGCGGCTGGGCACGACGAGGCCGGCCGGGGTGAAGGCGATCTTGCGGAGTTCGGCGTACGGGCCGTTGTCCTTGCGCCACATGGAGGCGACGATGTCGACGGCCTCCTGCGGGGTCTCGGCGAACTCCAGCCCGGCGTAGACCGGGGCGCAGGCGTCGAGGCCGACGTCCTGGGCGGTGAGCCGGCGGCCGAGGCGCCGGGTGAACACCTCGGCGATGAGGGCCGGAGTGGCGCCGCGCGGCTGCTGGCCGCGCAGCCAGCGGGTCACGGAGGTCTTGTCGTAGCGCAGGTCGAGGCCGTGTTCGAGGCCGAGTTGGTCGACCCGCCGGGCGAGTCCGGCGTGCGAGAAGCCGGACTCCTCGATCAGTGCGGCGAGCTGGGGGTTCTGCGTGCGGTGGTGGGCTCCGGCGCCGGACCCCGTGGGGGGGTCGTCGTCCTCGTCGGGAACGTGCGGAGGGGCCCCGGCCTGCACTTCGTGCGGGTCGAGCGCATCGAGCGGTCCGAACGCCGGGCTGTCGGTCACAGGCTGTTGGGGCATATCAGTCAACACCTCTCGAGCGCCGCACCGGTCCCCCCGGTGCTGGGGCGGCGCCCCCTGTCGGGAATCGGCGTGACAGTAGCGAGCATTCGGGCGCTATGGGCCGATTCGGGCAGGCAATCCTCCGAACGGGTGACGTAAGGGCGCCCGTTCCGGGGAAGCAGGCGCACAGCGGGTTTGGCCCGCACCCCCATCGCGCCCCGGCTGCCTCCATGGAGCCGGACACCATGCCCCGGCGTGGCCCTGTGGCGACGGCACACATAGGAGTGCGGGCCGCGGATTCCTACCGTTCTCGGCCATGGACACCACTTCAGCCACGGCCCCGCGGCGGCCGCTCGACGGCCGGACGGCCCTGGTCACCGGCGCCGCGTCCGGCATCGGCCGGGCCTGTGCCGAGGCCTTCGCCGCGGCCGGCGCCAAGGTCTACGTCGTCGACGTCGCCGCCGGGCCCGCCGAGGAGCTCGCGGCGCGGATCGGCGGTGTCGCCACCGTCGCCGACCTCTCCGACCCGGGTGCCGTGGACGCCCTGCCGGACGACGCCGACATCGTGGTCAACAACGCCGGCCTGCAGCACGTCGCCCCGCTGCACGAGTTCCCCACCGACCGATTCACCCTCATCCAGCGGGTCATGGTCGAAGCGCCGTTCCGGATCATCCGGCGCACCCTGCCGCACATGTACGAACGCGAGTGGGGCCGCATCATCAACATCTCCTCCGTGCACGGGCTGCGCGCCAGCGCCTTCAAGTCGGCGTACGTCACCGCCAAGCACGGCCTGGAGGGGCTCAGCAAGACCGCCGCCCTGGAGGGCGCGCCCCACGGCGTGACCAGCAACTGCATCAACCCCGGCTACGTGCGCACCGCCCTCGTCGAGCGGCAGATCGCCGCGCAGGCCCTGGCCCACGGCATCCGGGAGGACGAGGTGGTCGAGCAGATCATGCTCGACCGCACCGCCGTGAAGCGGCTGATCGAACCCGAGGAGGTCGCCCAGTTCGCCCTCTGGCTGTGCTCCCCCTCGGCCTCCTACATCACGGGCGCCAGCCTTCCCCTGGACGGCGGCTGGACCGCACACTGACCACCGCGGCGCCCGACCCCTGCCACTCCCCCGCCCGTCCCCGCCCCGAGAACAAGGTGAACCCCTCATGGCCCCCTCTCCCGACGTCGCGAGATCAGGCTCGAAACTCCGCAAGGTCGTCGCCGCCAGCCTCATCGGCACCACCATCGAGTGGTACGACTACTTCCTCTATGGCACCGCCGCCGCGCTGGTCTTCGGCAAGGTGTTCTTCCCGGACAGCGACCCGCTGACCGGCACCCTGCTCTCCTTCCTCACCTACGCCATCGGCTTCGCCGCCCGGCCGCTGGGCGCCCTCGTCTTCGGCCACTTCGGCGACCGGATCGGCCGCAAGCGGCTGCTGGTGCTGAGCCTCGTGCTCATGGGCGGGGCGACCACCCTGATCGGCTTCCTGCCGACGTACCGCCAGATCGGCGTCGCCGCACCGCTGCTGCTGACCGCGCTGCGCCTGGTGCAGGGCTTCGCGCTCGGCGGCGAGTGGGGCGGCGCGGTGCTGCTGGTGTCGGAGCACGGCGACAGCAGGCGGCGCGGCTTCTGGGCGTCCTGGCCGCAGGGCGGCGCCCCGGCGGGCAACCTGCTGGCGGCCGGTGTGCTGTCGGTGCTGACGGGGGTGCTCTCCGACGAGGCGTTCCTGTCCTGGGGCTGGCGGGTGCCGTTCCTGCTGTCCGCGGTGCTGGTGATGGTCGGGCTGTGGATCCGGCTGTCGGTCGACGAGTCGCCGCTGTTCCGGCAGGCGCTGGCCGCGGCGAAGGCCCGGGAGAGCGTCGAGCAGCCGCCGCTGGTGGCGGTGCTGCGCAACCACTGGCGGGACGTGCTGATCGCGATGGGCGCCCGCATGGCGGAGAACATCTCGTACTACGTGATGACCACCTTCGTGCTGGCGTACGCGGTCGGCCACGTGCACCTGCCCAAGCAGACCGCGCTGAACGCGGTGCTGATCGCCTCCGCGATCCAGTTCGCGCTGATCCCGGTCTTCGGCGCGCTCTCCGACCGGGTCGGCCGCAAGCCGGTCTACCTGGTGGGCGCGGTCGGCGTGGGCGTCTGGGCGTTCGTCTTCTTCGGGCTCGTCGACACGAAGTCCTTCGGCGCGATGGTGCTGGCGATCACGATCGGCCTGGTCTTCCACAGCGCCATGTACGCGCCCCAGGCGGCGTTCTTCTCCGAGCTGTTCGCCACCCGCATGCGGTACTCCGGGGCCTCGATCGGCGCGCAGTTCTCGTCCGTCGCGGCCGGCGCCCCCGCGCCGCTCATCGCCACCGCCCTGCTGAAGGACTACGGCAGCTCCACCCCGATCGCGGTGTACGTGGCGATCGCCGCGGTCGTCACCGTGTTCGCGGTGCTGTGCGCCCGGGAGACCCGCGGCAGCGACCTCGCCGACGCCGGCCGGCCGGCGGAGGCCGGCACGAAGCCCGCCGACGCGGCCGTCACGGCCTGACCCGGCCCGGCCGGCGCCCCCTCCCCCCGGGGGCGCCGGCCGTTCCCCCCACCACCCGAGACCTGGCACGATGGCCCGCACCATGAACGACCCCCACGACAGCGCGGCCCCCGCCCTGCGGCGGCTGATCGACCTGCTGGCCTCCGGCGCCGCGAGCGAGGACTTCACCGAGGTCCTCGCCGACGCGCGCCGCCAGGGCGCGCCCGCCCAGGTGCTCGCCGAGATCGACGCCGCCGCCTGGCAGGCACTGCGCGTGCACCGGACGATGCGTCAGCACCGCCGCCGCGAGGCCGAGCTGACGGCGCTCTTCGACACCGCCGGCGACCTCGCCGCCTCCCGCGACCTCGACGCGGTGCTGCAGGCCATCGTGCGGCGCGCCCGCATGCTGCTCGGCACCGACACCGCCTACCTGACCCTGCCGGACGAGCAGGCGGGCGACACCTACATGCGGGTCACCGACGGCTCGGTCTCGCAGCTCTTCCAGACGCTGCGGCTCAGCCTCGGCGACGGCCTCGGCGGACTGGTCGCGCAGACCGCCCGCCCGTACGCCACCCCGGACTACCGCACCGACGAGCGGTTCCACCACACC
Source organism: Kitasatospora sp. NBC_01539 (assembly GCF_045040525.1). NCBI lineage: Bacteria > Bacillati > Actinomycetota > Actinomycetes > Kitasatosporales > Streptomycetaceae > Kitasatospora > Kitasatospora sp. NBC_01539. The sequence goes on along the minus strand of NZ_CP109390.1, from coordinate 6,181,645 downwards.
GGCACCATCGACGCCGGCGTGCTCGACGAGGGCCTGGTCGCGATCATCGGCGTGCCGCTGCTGCTCGGCGGCCGGGTGATCGGCGTGCTCTTCGCCGCCGACCGCTCGCCGCGCGCCTTCTCCCCCGACGAGGTCGCGCTGCTCTGCACGCTCGCCGCGCACGCCGCGATCGCCCTCGACACCGCCAAGGCCCTCGCCGACACCCGCACGGCGCTCGCCGAGCTCGCCGGCGCCAACCACGTCATCCAGGCGCACTCCGCCGCCGTGCAGCGCGCCGAACAGGCCCACGACCGGCTCACCGACCTGGTGCTGCGCGGCGCCGAGGTCGCCGACGTCGCCGACGAGGTCGCCGCCCTGCTCGACGGCGAGGTCTCGGTGCACGACACCGACGGCCACCCGCTCAGCGGCCGGCCCGGCGACCCCGCCCGGCTGGCCGCGGCCCTCACCGCCTCCCGCGCCGAGGGCCGGGCCGTCCGGCACGGCGACGACTGGGTGTGCGCGGTGCTCGCCGGGCAGGACCCGCTGGGCAGCCTGGTGCTGCGCGGCCGCCCCGACCTCGACGACCCCGACCGGCGCATCTTCGAACGCGCCAGCATCGTCACCGCGCTGCTCCTCCTGCTGCGCCGGTCCGTCGCCGAGACGGAGAACCGGGTGCGCGGCGAACTCCTCACCGACCTCCTCACCTCCCCCGGCCGCGACCCGGCCGGGCTGGCGGCCCGCGGCCGGCGGCTCGGCGTCGACCTGAACCGCCCGCACCTCGTGCTCGTCGCCCGCACCGACCCGGCGGACCGCTCCCGGCTCGCCGGCGCCGCCACCCGCTACCTCTTCGGCACCCGCGGCATCAGCGCCGAGCACGGCGAGGCCGTCGTGCTGCTGCTGCCCGACGACGGCACCCCCGGCGGGCAGGCGGCCGCCGACGCCGCCGAGCGCCTGGCCCGGCTGGCGGGCTGCCCGGTCACCGTCGGCGCGGGCCGTCCGGCGTCCGGACCGGCCGCGCTGGCCGCCGCCCACGCCGAGGGCCTGCGCTGCGTCCGGGCGCTGCAGGTGCTCGGACGCGACGGCGACGGCGCCTCCGCGGCCGGGCTCGGCTTCCTCGGGGTGCTGCTGGGTGACGGACACGACGTGGAGGGCTTCGTCACAGCGGCGCTCGGCCCGCTCGTGACGTACGACACCCGCCGCGGCACCGAACTGGTCCGCACCCTGCGCGCGTACTTCGACTGCGGCGGCAGCCTCACCCGGGCCAAGGACGAGCTCCACGTGCACGTGAACACCGTCGTGCAGCGCCTCGACCGGATCGAGGTGCTGCTCGGCCGGGACTGGAGCAGCCCCGAACGGTCGCTGGAACTCCGGCTCGCGCTGCGCCTCCAGCTGCTGGCCGGCGGCTGAGACCGGCCGGCCGCACCGTACGGCGCCGGGCGTACAGTGGCCGGGTTGGTCTCGACGCCTGGCAAGGAGCAGCGGTGAGCGGCGACGTACGGTTCGTGACGATGGGCATCGGCGACTCCGCCGTCCCCTACCCCGAGGCCTGGGAGGAGCAGCAGCGGCTGCACGCGTTGCGGGCCGCGGACGAGATCCCGGACACCGTGCTGCTGCTGGAGCACCCGCCGGTCTACACCGCCGGGAAGCGCACCAACCCCGAGGACTACCCGCTGGACGGCACCCCCGTGGTGCCGGTCAACCGCGGCGGCGAGATCACCTGGCACGGCCCGGGCCAGCTGGTCGGCTACCCGATCGTGAAGCTGCCGGACCCGATCGACGTGGTGGCGTACGTGCGGCGGCTGGAGGAGGCATTGATCCGCTCCTGCGCCGAGCTGGGCGTGGCGACCTCCCGGATCGAGGGCCGCAGCGGCGTGTGGGTGCTGGGCCGGGAGATCCCGGACGCGGTGGTCGACCCCGCGCAGGTGGTGGAGATCGGCAGCCTGACGCTGCGGATGGGCCTGCCGCTGGGCATCGACCCGCGGCTGGCCGGCCCGGAGTACGCGCCGTCCAACGCCGGGCAGCGCGGCGACGACCGCAAGCTCGCCGCGATCGGGGTGCGGGTGGCGCGCGGCGTGACGATGCACGGCTTCGCCCTCAACTGCGACCCGGACATGACGTGGTTCGACCGGATCGTGCCGTGCGGCATCCGGGACGCCGGGGTCGGGTCGCTGGCCGGCGAGCTCGGCCGCCCGTTCGGCGTCGCGGACGCGCTGCCGGTGGTGCAGAGGCACCTGGCGGCCGTCCTCGCGGAGCTGCCGGAGCCCGTACTCACCCGCTGAGACCGGGAATCTACTGCCCGGTATCCGAGTTGCCCTGCGAATGCCGGGCACCGGCCCGGTGAAGGCACGGAAAGCAGAGGCGTACCCTGGGGGTACCCCGTCTAGTTCTAGGAGTTGCACGTGTCCGCTGTCGCGCCCGACGGCAGGAAGCTTCTCCGCCTGGAGGTCCGCAACAGCGAGACCCCCATCGAGCGGAAGCCCGAGTGGATCAAGACCCGGGCGAAGATGGGCCCGGAGTACAACGCCCTCCACGCGCTGGTGAAGAAGGAGGGGCTGCACACGGTCTGCCAGGAGGCCGGCTGCCCCAACATCTTCGAGTGCTGGGAGGACCGCGAGGCCACCTTCCTCATCGGCGGCGACCAGTGCACCCGCCGCTGCGACTTCTGCCAGATCGACACCGGCAAGCCCGCCGACTTCGACCGGGACGAGCCGCGCCGCGTCGCCGAGTCCATCGTCACGATGGACCTCAACTACGCCACCATCACCGGTGTCGCCCGCGACGACCTGGAGGACGGCGGCTCCTGGCTGTACGCCGAGACGGTGCGCCAGGTGCACACGCTGACCGCGGGCCGCGCGACCGGCCGCACCGGCGTCGAGCTGCTGATCCCCGACTTCAACGCGGTGCCCGAGCAGCTCGCCGAGGTCTTCTCCTCCCGTCCCGAGGTGCTGGCGCACAACGTCGAGACGGTGCCGCGCATCTTCAAGCGCATCCGCCCGGCGTTCCGCTACGAGCGCTCGCTGGACGTCATCACCCAGGCCCGCGCGGCCGGGCTGGTCACCAAGTCGAACCTCATCCTGGGCATGGGCGAGACCCGCGAGGAGGTCAGCCAGGCCCTGGCCGACCTGGTCGGCGCGGGCTGCGAGCTGATCACCATCACGCAGTACCTGCGGCCGTCGCTGCGCCACCACCCGGTCGAGCGCTGGGTGAAGCCGCACGAGTTCGTGGAGCTGCAGGAGGAGGCCGAGGAGCTCGGCTTCGCCGGCGTCATGTCCGGCCCGCTGGTGCGGTCCTCCTACCGTGCCGGCCGGCTGTACCGGCAGGCGCTGGAGCACCGCGAGCGCACGGCGGTCTGACGGCCGCCGGGGCCGGCCACGGTGGACCCGGACGTACGAGGAGGCGGCGGGCCCGGCCCGCCGCCTCCTCGCGTGCCCGTGCGGCCTGCCGTGCCGTACGGCCGCACGGCGGCGTGGCCGCCTTGCAGCCGTGCGGCTTTCATGCGACTTTGACCGGCAGGTCACCGATCGGTAACACCACCGGGCGACTCTGGGTACGTCGACCAGTCGACCCGGCCACGAGGGGAGCTGTTGAACATGGGGGCAGTGAGCGGAACCGGGCGCGGCCCGGCGCCGATCCGCATGCGGTCCGTGGGCGGCGCGCTGCGCTACGCGGAGAGCGTGCTGCTGGCGGGCGGCCAGCGCCAGGCCCGTCGCAACGCCTGGGCGGCGGTCTGCGAGGACCGCAAGCACGCCGCGGAGCGCGAGTACGACGCGGCACCCGCGGCCGCCGCGGGCACCGGCCTGCGTAACGTCTGACACACCCGCCCGGCCGTACGGCACCGCACCGGTGGCGGCGGGCGGGCGCGGGCGGGTCCGTACGCCCGGCGGGCTCCGGCCTGCCCGGCACCGGGCTCCCGGCCCGTCCGGACCCGTCCCCAGGGCCGGTGCGGCGGCGGTCCGACGGCCGTGCGATGGCGGTCCGACGGCGGTCCCCGGACCGCGCGGGGGACCCCAGGGGCACCGCCCTTGGATATCCGTCCCCCCCGCCACGTACCATGAGGCCATGGCGAGGGAAACATCCGAGAGTTCCGGGCGGCTCAAGCAGATCCGCACGGCGTACACCATGACCAAGAAGGTCGACACCAAGATCGGCCTGATCATCGCCGGCGTCGGCCTCATCACCTTCGGCGTGTTCCTCGCCATCGGCTTTGCGGTCGACCACCCCGTCTACCTGGGCATCCTCGGCTTCGTCGTGGCCGTCCTGGCGATGGCCGTGGTCTTCGGGCGCCGGGCCGAGCGGGCCGCCTTCGGGCAGATGGAGGGCCAGCCGGGCGCGGTCGCGGCGGTGCTGGACAACATCCGGCGCGGCTGGAGCACCAACACGACGCCGGTCGCGGTCACCCGCAACCAGGACGCGGTCTACCGCGCCGTCGGCCGTCCCGGCATCGCGCTGATCGGCGAGGGCAACCCGAACCGGGTGCGTCCGCTGCTCGCGGCCGAGAAGAAGAAGATGGCGCGCGTCGTCGGTGACGTGCCGGTGCACGACATCATGGTGGGCAACGGCGAGGGCGAGGTCCCGCTGAAGAAGCTCCAGGTCACCCTGATGCGTCTGCCGCGCTCCATCACCCCGGCCCAGGTCACCCAGACCAACGACCGGCTGCGCGCGCTGGGCGACCTGCTCTCCAGGGCGCCGATCCCCAAGGGCCCGATGCCCAAGGGCGCCCGGATGCCCAAGGGCGGCCAGGTCCGCTGAGCACGGCCCCACCCGACCGACACCACGGCCCCGTCGCGAACGCTCGCGGCGGGGCCGTTCGACGTCCCCGCCCGGGCGGGCGGGACGGCGGGGGTGTCAGATGCGGACCTCGACGGTGCCGACGGCCTTGTCGTGCAGGCCTCGGGTGTCGCGGTCCCAGACCGCGGCGGGGACGATCAGGCAGAGCAGCAGGGTGCGCAGCAGCACCTGCGGGATGGACGCGCGGGTGCCGTCCAGCCGCACGACCCGCAGCCCGAACAGCCGCTTGCCGACCGTGGTGCCGCTGGTCGCCAGCAGGAGCACCGTGACGACGTAGAACAGCGGGGTCGTCCACAGGTTCGCCGCGCCCTGGTCGCCGCGGGAGATCAGCCCGTACGCGACGAGGCTGCACAGCCAGCCGTCGACGACCAGCGCGCCGAGGCGGCGGCCCGGGCCGCCCATGGAGCCGGGGCCCTCCTTCGGCAGGCCGAGGCGCTCGCCGCGGTGGCCGAAGTCGGCGCCCATCTTCTCGGCGGCGGCCTTCGGGCCGTCCAGCCACGATCCCAACGCTTCTCTGGTGTCCACGAATCCACACTATCCGGGCAGTGCGGGCGATCTTCGGCGGCCTCCCCCCGACGGGCCGGGCGGCCGCACGGCACCCGGGGCGCCCCGGTCTTCGGCGGGCGGCGGCGGGCGGCGGGCGCCCTCGGGCGGTGAGTCGTTTTGCCCGGGCCCGTATGGCTTTGCGGCCGGCGAACGGGCGGCTGGTTAACATGCAGAGGACGGGGAAAATCACCAACCGGAAACGGCCGGCTCCTACGGTTGGCCGACACCGCACGCCGAGGAGGATCGATGTTCACCAACGCCGACGAGGTCAGGCAGTACATCACGGACAACGACATCAAGTTCGTCGACGTCCGGTTCTGCGACCTGCCGGGCGTCATGCAGCACTTCTCGGTGCCCGCATCGACCTTCGACCCGTCCGAGACCCTGATGTTCGACGGCTCCTCGATCCGCGGATTCCAGGCGATCCACGAATCCGACATGGCACTCGTCCCGGATCTGGCCACCGCCCGCCTGGACACGTTCCGGGCCGAGAAGCACCTCAACATCAACTTCTTCATCCAGGACCCGATCACCGGCGAGGCCTACAGCCGCGACCCGCGCAACGTCGCCAGGAAGGCCGAGGCCTACCTCGCCTCCTCCGGCATCGCCGACACCGCGTTCTTCGGCCCCGAGGCGGAGTTCTACGTCTTCGACGACGTGCGCTACGAGACCAGCGCCAACGCGTCGTACTATCACATCGACTCGATCGCCGGCGCCTGGAACACCGGCCGGATCGAGGAGGGCGGCAACCGCGGCTACAAGGTGAAGTACAAGGGCGGCTACTTCCCCGTGCCGCCCGTCGACCACTTCGCCGACCTGCGCGCCGAGATGTCGCTCGAACTCGCCGCGGCCGGCCTCCAGGTCGAGCGGCAGCACCACGAGGTCGGCACCGCCGGCCAGGCCGAGATCAACTACAAGTTCAACACCCTGCTGCACGCCGCCGACGACCTGATGCTGTTCAAGTACATCATCAAGAACGTCGCCTGGCGGAACGGCAAGACCGCCACCTTCATGCCCAAGCCGATCTTCGGCGACAACGGCTCCGGCATGCACGTCCACCAGTCGCTGTGGACCGAGGGCTCCCCGCTCTTCTACGACGAGCAGGGCTACGCCGGCCTCTCCGACACCGCCCGCTACTACATCGGCGGCCTGCTCAAGCACGCCCCGTCGCTGCTGGCGTTCACCAACCCGTCGGTCAACTCGTACCACCGCCTGGTGCCGGGCTTCGAGGCCCCCGTCAACCTCGTCTACTCGCAGCGCAACCGCTCCGCCGCGATCCGCATCCCGATCACCGGCTCCAACGCCAAGGCCAAGCGCATCGAGTTCCGCGCGCCCGACCCGTCCTCCAACCCCTACCTGGCCTTCGCCGCCATGCTGATGGCCGGCCTGGACGGCATCAAGAACAAGATCGAGCCGCTCCAGCCCGTCGACAAGGACCTGTACGAGCTGGCGCCCGACGAGCACGACGCGGTGCCGCAGGTGCCGTCCTCGCTGCCCGCCGTGCTGGAGGCCCTGGAGGCCGACCACGAGTACCTGCTCGCGGGCGGGGTGTTCACCCCCGACCTGATCGAGACCTGGATCGACTTCAAGCGCACCAACGAGATCGCCCCGATCGCCCTGCGCCCGCACCCGCACGAGTTCGAGCTGTACTTCGACCTGTAGGCAGCCCGCACCACGCGTTCCCACGGTCCGGGGGCCGGCGGGAGTTCACGGCCCCGCGGCGGCGGCCGCGTCGAGGGCGGCGCGGAGGCGCCCGGTGTGCGCGGCGAGCAGCGCGGTGGCGTCGGCCGGGGCGAGGCCGGTGAGCAGGGTGAGGATCGCGGGCTTCACCTCGCCGTCGGCGGCGTCCAGCGCGCGGGTGACGGCGGCGGGGTCGGCGCCCGTGGCGAGGGTGACGATGCGGTGGCAGCGGGCGCGGAGCTTCGCGTTGGTGGCGCGGAGGTCGACCATCAGGTTCCCGTAGGTGCGGCCGAGCCGGACCATGGTGATCGTCGAGACCATGTTGAGCACGAGCTTCTGCGCGGTGCCGGCCTTCAGCCGGGTGGAACCGGTGAGGAGTTCGGGCCCGACCACCACCTCGATCGGGTGCTCGGCGGCGGCGCCGAGCTCGGAGCCCTCGGTGCAGGCCAGCCCCACGGTCAGCGCCCCGCGGGCGCGCGCGTGCTCGACGGCGGCGACCGCGTACGGGGTGCGCCCGGACGCGGAGACGCCGATCACGGCGTCGTCGGCGGTGATCCCCAGGCCGTCGAGGTCGCGGACGGCGAGCCCGCGGTCGTCCTCGGCGCCCTCGACGGCCTGCAGCACGGCCTCCGGTCCGCCCGCGATGAGGCCCACGACCAGCTCGGGCGGGGTGGAGAAGGTCGGCGGGCACTCGGCGGCGTCGAGGACGCCGACCCGGCCGGCGGTGCCGGCGCCCGCGTAGACCAGGCGGCCCCCGCGGGCGAGGCGGTCCGCGATCGCGTCGACGGCTGCGGAGATCTCCGGCAGGAGTCGGCCGACGGCCTCGGGAACGGTGCGGTCCTCGCCGTTCATGAGCTCGGCGATCCGCAGGGTGGGGAGCAGGTCGAGGTCGGCGAGTTCCGGACGGAACGCCTCGGTGGCGAGGGTGTCCAGCCGGGCGCGGAGGTCGTCGGTCACGGTGCGGTGCCTTCCGCGGGTGCGGTCCCGGGGCCTGCCGGGGCGGTGCGCGGCGGCACGTCCGGCGCCGGGTCCGGGCCGGGGCTCGCCACCGGGCCGCCCGCGGACAGGCCGGGGAGGGTGTCCTGCTCCCCCGCCACGACCCGTGCCGCGTCCTCCGGCCCCCGGCACTCGCGCCCCAGCCGGAGCATGCGCGAGACGGGGTCGTGCAGGGGGCGGCCGCAGCGGCGGCAGCTGACGCGCTCCGGCAGTCGCTGCGGCACGGGCGGGATGAGGGCGGGCTCCGGCATGCACCGATTCTCCCCGCTCCGGGGCGGCCGCCGCGAGCCCCGGCCGGGAACCCGCGGCGGCCGTACGGTCAGCGTTCCTGCATCACGGCGATGACGTTGCCCGCCGGGTCGGTGAACCAGGCGATCATCGGGCCGCCCTCGGCCCGGACGATGCCGCGGCCGTCGGCCTCGAAGCCCGGGTAGCGCTCGAAGGAGACGCCGCGGGCCGCCAGGTCGTCGACGGCCTGCTCGATGTCGCCGACGGAGAAGTTGAGCACCGTGAAGCCGGCCGGGGTGTGGTCGGGCTTCGGGTAGACGAAGACGCTCGCGCCGCCGGCGAGGCGGAGGCCGAGCAGGCCGTTCTCCTCCGACACGTCGAGCCCGAGGGTCTCGCCGTAGAACCGCCGGGCCGCCGGGATGTCGTTCACGGCGAAGCTGCTGAAGGCCTTGGTGGTGCCGAACACGGCTCGTCCTCTCCGCGGGCCGCCGAAGCGGCGGCCGGACGGACCGAATGTAGGCGCCACCGGGTGCCGCGCGGGGCCGCGCGGGCGCGGTGTCGCGAGGTCGGGGCGCACGGTCACCGGATCGGCCGACCCGGGACGGGCGGACGGGGCGTGGCCGGCAGCATGTGGCCGGGCAGCGTGTGGCCGGGCGGCGCCGGGCAGGACGCGCCGGGCAGCGTGTCCGTGCGGCGCCGGCCGGCGCGGGCCCCGGCCGTCAGCCCACGTCGGGGCTGAGGGCGAGCACGGCCAGGTCGTCCCCGAGGCTGCCCGCGTGCCGGCGCACGTCGCGGTCGAGGAAGTCGACCACCACCGCCGGGTCGGTGCTGCCGAGCCCGGTGAGGCGCTCGGTCAGCGGATAGAACTCGCCGTGCGCGTCCCGTGCCTCGCTGACGCCGTCCGTGTGCAGGAGCAGGGTGTGCCCGGGCGGCAGCTCGACCACCACCGGCGCGGACGGCTCGACGCCGAGGTGGCCGAGGCCGAGCGGCAGGCACTCGGGGCAGCGCACCGGGCGCACCCCGGCGGGGGTGAGCAGCAGCGGGCTGAGGTGGCCGCGGTTGACCAGCTCGACGAACAGGCCGTCCGGGCGGTGCTGGAGGAGAACGGCCGTGACGAAGAGTTCGTCGTCGTCGCCCTCGGCGGCGTCCCGGAGCACCTGGCGGTCGAGCTGGTCGGCGAGTTCGCTCAGGTCGGCGGTCTCGTGGGCGGTGACCCGGAAGGCCCCGAGCACGTCGGCGACCGTACGGACGGCGTCGAGGCCCTTGCCGCGGACGTCGCCGAGCAGCACCCGGGTGCCGAAGCGGGTGTCGCAGACCTCGTAGAGGTCGCCGCCGACCCCGATGTCGGCGTGCGCGGGCAGGTAGCGGCCCACCGTCCGGAGGCTGCCGACGCGGGCCGGCACCGGGCGCAGCACCGTGTACTGGAGGGTGTCGGCGATGCTGCGCACCCGGACGAGGTCGCGGGACCGCCGCAGCCGCTGCCAGGACAGGGCGGTGCCCATGATCCCGGCGAGGGTGGTGGCGATGTAGATCCACACGTGGTGCTGCTCGGAGAGGTGGCCGGCCCGGGCGGCGAGCAGGATCTGGAGGCCGACGGCGACGACCGTGGAGCCCGCGACGGCGAGCGGGCCGTAGCCGAAGGCGGAGACGACCGGCAGCACGGTGAGCAGGAACCCGGCGGCGGTGGTCACCGGCCAGCCGAAGTCGAACACCAGGTCGACGGCGAGCAGCAGCACGGGCAGGAGAAGCACCCACAGCGGCGCCCGGACGTCGTCGGACGCCCGGTGCAGCCAGGCCGTGCCGCGTGCGTCGCCGGGCCTGGCCCGGGCGGCCGACGGCGGGGTGAGGGCACGCACGCGGTCCTCCTCGGCTGGGGCGTCCGCGGCGGGTGGGGCCGCAGGCGTTCGCATCCTCACCATCCTCGCCGAGACCGGGGGGTTCCCGCGCGGGCGGGACCTGCCCACGGGACCGGGCGCCACCGTCGGGCGCCACCACCGGGCGCCACCACCGGGCGCCACCACCGGGCGCCGTCGTCGGACGACCGGAGCAGGCGGGCGGGTGGGACAGGCGTGCGGGCGGGCGGGCCGGGGCGGACGGGGTTCGGATCCCGGATCAGCCCACGGTCACCGGGAGGGTCCGGAATCCTCGCAGGACGAGCCTGTCCCGCCGCTCGGGCCGTCCGGCCGGGGCGAGTGCGGGGAACCGCGCGAGCAGGGCGGGGAACGCCACGGCCGCCTCCAGCCGGGCCAGCTGGGCCCCCAGGCAGTAGTGCGGGCCGCCGCCGAAGCTGAGCGGACGGCTGTCGCGCCGTCCGGGGTCGAACCGCGACGGGTCCGCGTACCGGGACGGGTCGTGGTTGGCCGCGCCGAGCAGCAGGAACACCCCGGTGCCGCGGGGCGCCGGCAGCCCGCCGACCGCCAGGCCGTCGGCGTACGCCAGCCGCGAGGTGAACTGCACCGGGGAGTCGAACCGCAGCACCTCGTCGGTCAGGCCGGCCGGGGTGACCGTGCCGGACCGCAGCGCGACCGCGGCGTCCGGGTGCTCGAAGAGCAGCGCGAGCCCGTTGCCGAGCAGGTTGGTGGTGGTCTCGAACCCGGCCACCAGCAGGAGGACGAGGTTGGCCAGCAGCTCCGCACCGGAGAGGCGTTCCGGGTCGGCGGCGGCCACCTGGACGAGGGCGCTCACCAGGTCGTCCGCGGGCTCGGCCGCCCGCCGGGCGGCGAGCCCGGCGAAGAAGCCGGCGAGCTCGTCGGCGGCCGCGTCCGCGGCGGCGATCTCGGCGTCGCCGGCGACCAGCTCCAGGGCGACGGTCAGGTCGGCGGCCAGGTCGCGGAAGCGGTGGCGGTCCTCGGCGGGGACACCGAGGAGCTCGCAGATCACCCCGACCGGCAGCGGGCACGCGAAGGCGTCCATGAAGTCGACCGGGGCTCCGCCCGCGCCCTGCTCCGCCATCGTGTCGAGCAGGCCGTGCACGGCCGCGGTGACCGCGGGCTCCAGCGCGGCGACCCGGCGCGGGGTGAACACCGAGGCGATCAGGGACCGCACCCGGCCGTGGTCGGGGGCGTTGCGCTCCAGCACCGACCGGGCGAGGAGCGTCCGCGCGGAGTGGGTGGAGAAGCCCGGATCCCACTCCTCGCGTATCGCGGTGTCGGCGACACCGAAGGCCGGGTTGCGCAGCACCTCGTCCGCCTCGCGATGGCCGGACACCAGGAGCGTGCCGGGCCAGCACGGCGCGACCGGGCCGAGCTTGCGCGCCCGCTCGTACAGCGGGTACGGGTCGGCCCGCCCCTCCGGTGTCATCAGCTGCTCGATGACGGCTGCACCGTCCACCTGAGGCTCCCCTCTCGCGGCCCGCCCGTACAACCGCCCCGGCCCGCCGTGGAGTTCCCGGGCCGTGGAGCTTCGCTCGATAGGGTGGCGCCATGGAGATCTGGATCAACCCGCGGTGCAGCAAGTGCAGCACCGCCGTCGGGGAACTCGACGCCGCCGGCGCCGAGTACACCGTCCGCCGCTACCTGGAGGACCCGCCCACCCCGGCGGAGCTGCGGGACGTGCTCGCCCGACTCGGCCTGGACCCCTGGGACATCACCCGCCTCGACGAGCGGGCCGCCGGGGACCTCGGCCTCCGGCAGTGGCCGCGCGAGCCCGCCGACCGGGAACGCTGGATCGCGGCGCTCGCCGAGCACCCGATCCTGATCCAGCGCCCCATCGTCACCGCCGACGACGGGCACGCCGTGGTCGCCCGCACGCCCGAGGCCCTGCGGTCGGTGCTGCCCGGCTGACCCGCCCCGCGCCGCCCTCAGCTGCGGTACACCGAGCGGACCTCCTCGCCCGGCCGCCAGGTACGGATCCGCAGCCGGTCGCCCTCCACGGTGGTCAGCACCACCAGGTCCGGCGCCAACCGGAACGCGTGGAACGCGCCCGGCGGCGCCTGCGGGAGGTCCGACTCGTACGCGGCCAGCTCCACCGGGTCGGTGATCTCGACCGCCGTGCCGGAGACCTTCGCGTCACCACCGGCCATCGTCTCGTCGCCCGGGTTGCTGTGCAGCGCGAAACGGCCGTCCCGGCGCAGGTCGACGGCCTTCACCGCGCCCCACATCGACCCGATGGTCAGGTCGGCGCCGATGAACTGCACCTCCGTGCCGCTCACCCGGGGTGCACCGTCCCGGCGCAGGGTGGCCAGCACGTGGTGGCGGTTCGCCTCGAAACGGGCCCGCACCAGCGGCGCGAGATCGGGTGCTTCGTGTTCGAAATCCTGCCACGTCGTCATCCCTCCAGTCTGACAGTGGCCGCTGACACACTGCCGGTATGACGCAGACGTACATGGCCTTCCTCCGGGCGATCAACGTGGGTGGGCACACGGTCACGATGGAGCGCCTCCGCGGGCTCTTCACGGAGCTCGGCCTCGGCGCGGTCCGCTCGTACATCCAGAGCGGCAACGTCTTCTTCACCACGGACGAGACCGACCGCGCCGCGCTCACCGCCCGCATCGAGCGGCACCTGGAGGCGGCCCTCGGCTACGCCGTGCCGACGGTGCTGTGCACGGTCGCGGAGGTCGAGGCGATCGTCGACGCCGACCCGTTCGCCGGGGTGGAGGTGACCCCCGAGGTGCGGCTCTGCGTGCTCTTCCTCTCCGAGCCGCTGCCCGCCGAGCTGACCCCGCCGGTCTCCTCCCCCAAGGGCGACTGGGACCTGGTCGGCACGATCGGCCCGGCCGCGTTCGTGGTGATGCACCTGCGCAACGGCCGGCCCGGCGGCAACCCGGCCGCCCTGTTCGGCAAGACCTACCCGGGCACCGCCACCGCGCGGTTCTTCCACACCACCGTCAAGATCCTGGCGGCGGCGAAGAAGTGACGGGTCGGACTCCGGCGGAACCTGTACCTGCGACCGTCCCTGCGCGCCTGGACGGTCGCCGAAGCAGCCGCTGCAGGTCACGACCTCACGGTGGTGCCGGGCGGGGAGTTCCTCCGGCTGCACGCCGGTGCCGCCGAGGCGCTGGTGGTCTCGGCGGCACCGGACGTACCGCTACCGGAGGGCGGGGACGGCGGCCGCGGGGAGGCGGACGCCTGAGGTGCCGAGGCCGGTCGGTCCGAGCGGGACGGGCGGCAGGGCCGGGCGCGCCGGCGCCGGCTCGGCCGCCCGTGCCGCCGGGGCGGGGACGGGGGCCGCGGGCGGGGGTACGGCGGTGCCCGCGGGGGCGGCCGGGAGCGCGGGCCGGTGGTGGCGGACGAGGTCCGGCTCGGCGTAGCGGTGGCACTCCCGGTGCCAGGTGAGGATGGCGGACATCCAGTCCTGGAGTTCGACGACGTAGCCGTCGAGGACGGCGCGGGCGGCCGCGTCGAGCTCGAAGTCGTCGTAGAGCTGCGGGAGTTCGTTGTCGGCGACGTGCTGGAACTGACTCATCCTCGACTTCATGAGGTCGTGGACGACGCCGAGGGCCGTCGGGTAGTCGCAGTCGAAGAAGTTCTGCGTGACCAGGACGAGGTTGTGCACCTCGCCCTCGTACTCGACCTCCTTCTGGTAGGAGAAGACGTCGTTGATGAGCATCGCGTAGTCGGCGGCGGAGTTCTCCAGCGCCAGCATGGAGGCGTGGCGGTACACCTCGTCGGGGACGCTGCGGCCGTGGCCGAACCGGGCGAGGCTCATGGTGAGGTCGGAGCCGAAGGTGAGGCGGCGCATCTCCAGGTAGTCGACCGGGTCGGGGATGCGGTTCTGGGCCTGGTTGAGGAGCTCCCACAGCCAGGCGTCGAGCATCTTCTCGACGGCGGCGCGGAACCGGCGGCGGGATCCGTCGTCCATGGGCGCGGTGGTGCGCCGCCAGAGGTCGGCGAGGCCGCGTTCGAGGCCGTTCAGCGGGACGGCGGTGATCGGCCCGTCGAGCGGCATGAACGCCAGCAGCCGGTCGTTGCAGTGCTTGGCGCCGGTCAGGTCACGGGCGGCTCCGAAGACCACGGGGTAGTAGTCGTCGCCGTACGTGCCCCAGGCGAGCCAGCCGGAGGAGAGGTCGAGCTCCTCCGGGGTGGCGTCCGGGTCGATGCCGGCGGAGCACAGCGGGAAGTCGTAGTCGACGAGCTTCTCCTCGTTCCACACGCCGGGCACGGCGTCCATGAGCTGCACCCGGTGCGCCCAGTCGACGAGGTTGCGCCGGGAGGCGTCCAGGTGTGGGCTGAGGCGGGTCGGGTACGGCATCTCGAAGTCCGGCAGCACGGACGGCCCGACCTTGCGGAACGGCGTGTGGGTGAAGCTGCGGACGCGGGCCGGGCCGACCAGGCCGCGGATCGACTTGAGGAGGTCGGCGGCCTGGGTGCCGACGCCGGTCGGGCCGGGCAGGTCGGGGGTGCGCTCGGCGGCGGCTCCGCCGTTGTTCATGTACCGGCTGGAGCGCATGTGCCACTCGTGGCCGCCGGACTGCCAGTCCTGGAGGCCCTTGACGTACTTCATGACGTCGGCGCAGGACGCCGGGTCGAGGCCGTGCGCGGCGAAGAGCAGGGGGAGTTCGGCGAAGACGGTGTTCTCGAACTGGTGCAGCCGGGAGGTGAGGAGGTCGTTGACCCGGTCGGCGGCCTCCTGGGTGGTGCAGCCGAGGAAGGTCTCCAGCACGAGGACGCCGTTGGAGAGTTCGCCCTCGTCCTCGACCTCGCGCTGGTAGGAGAAGAGGTCGTTGCGCAGGTGGACGCCGTCGGAGAAGGCGTCCCGCAGGACGCCCATCGGGCGGCTGGCGGCGATCGCGGCGGGCACCTCGGCGCCGACGGCGTGCTCGACCAGGCCGGCCGACCAGGGGGCGCCGCCGACCTTTCGGCGCATCTCGATGTACTCGACCGGGTTGGAGATCCGGCCGGCGTTGATGTTGGAGAGCTCCCACATCGACTCGTTGAGCAGGTGTTCGGTGTTCTCCCGGAAGCGCTCGCGCCAGGCGGTCGACATGCCGGGCACGGTGCGCAGCCACAGGTCGGCGAGGCCGGCCTCGACGGGGTTGGTGGGTTCCGGCATGCCGTCGGAGAGGTCCATGGGCATGAACGCGGGGAGGCGGTCGAGGTACGCCTTGCCGCCCTTGCGGTCGAGGGTGCGCTTGAAGAGCTCCAGGAAGTGGTCGTCGAAGAAGAACACCCACACGTACCAGTCGGTGACGAGGGCGAGTTCGGCGGCGTCGCAGTCGGGGTGGGTGTACGCGCAGAGCAGGGCGTAGTCGTGGGAGTCGAGGTCGTGCTCGTCCCAGACCCCGGAGCCCTCCAGCATGCCCATGCCGCGGGCCCACTGCCTGGTGTGGGTGCGGGCGTGCTCCAGATGGGGGTTGAGCGTGGCCGGATGCGGTACGTAGAAGTCCGGCAGCTCGAACGGTTGGGCCACTGCCGCGTCACCTTTCCTCGGCCGTCGGCAGGTGCCGGACGGGGTCGTCCGGGCCGACGGTCATGATCGCGGCGAAGCCTGCCCGGGGCCGGACGGTGGCACACCGATGGCCGAGCGGCTGCGGAGGCCCGGGAGTTGGGCGCACGCCCGCGCGCATGACCACGCGCCCGGCGCGCGCGGCCCCGTACGCGCCCCTCCGCTCCGCCGGCCGGCACCGGCGCAGCGGTCAGTGCGGGAAAACCCGAGGTGGGCGGGGTGCGGGCAGGGTGTCGCGGAACTCCTCGACGGCCGAACTGATCTGCCGCATCAGAACGGTGCGTTCGATCCGGTCCAGATAGAGGTGCCGGGCGGCGAGCGCCTCGACCGTCACACCGAAGTAGAGCGTCATCAGCGGGTTGACGAACAGAGCGCCGTGCTTCGTCCGCTCGGTGAACCGCACGTCCCCGAACTCGCCGCGCAGCGCCGCCGCGACCGAGCCGTGCACGATGCTCGGGTGCTCCGGGAAGACCGCCCGCGCGTGCTCGACGGCGTCCAGGTAGAGCGCGCCCTCGCGGCTCCCCCGCGGCAGCGAGAACGCACCGAGGTAGCCGCCCTCCCGTTCGAGCGCGGCGAGGTTCTCCAGCACCAGTGCGTGGTTGACCCCGTGGTAGGCGTCGATGCCGAACCCCAGGCAGGCGACGAGGCGTTCGGGGATGTCCGGCAGCCCGGCGAGCGCGCCGAGCGAGGCCATGTCCTCCTCGGGGGTGCCGAGCCCGGACTCGTCGCCGCGCAGGAGGATGTCGGTGCCGCCGTCAACGAGCAGCACCGCGTCGACGTCCAGGTGCCGGGTCAGCGCCCGGTACGCGGCGCGCAGCGGTTGGACGCCGACCGACGCGAACGCCCAGACGGTGTCGGGCATGCCGTGCAGCCGCAGCCAGCGGGCGAGGGTGCGTTCCGGGAAGTACCCCTCGGCGCTGCGGGTGTCCGGGCGGATCGCGGCGACGTCCGGCTCCAGCCAGACGTCGGCGTCGAGGCCGTAGAGGTGGCTGAACGAGAGGTTGGCGAGGTGCACCTCCTTGCCGGCCGCCCGCAGGGCGAGCGCTATCGGCAGGCCCGCGTAGATGTCGAAGCCGCCGCCGGCGCCGGCGATCAGGATGCGCTCCGCCGCCTTGAGCCGGGTGAGCAGCGCAGGTTCGAACAGGTTCGTCACCGGGCGGAGGCTAGCAGGGCGCCACCGGGGAGGCGTTCGGTTCGGGGCGCCCGCCCGGACGGCCCGGCGGCCGGGGCGCAGCGTGGTCTCAGGGCGGCAGCACGGCCTCGGCCCCGGCGACGATCACCGCGAGGCCGCGTTCGAAGCGGTGGTCGTGGTCGGTGAAGAGTCCCTCGCCGCGCCGGTCGGTGTCCGGGCCCGGGGCGGCGGGGCGGCGGGCACCGCACCGGCCGGTCAGCGGGCCCAGTTCTTGAGCGGTTCGGTGTCCAGGCCGATGCCCACCGGTTCGGGCAGGAGCACCGGCCGGCCGAAAGGCACCGTCCGGCACTGTTCGTACCGGACACCGTCGGGTTCGCTGTACACGGTGACCTCGCCGCTGTCCCGGTCCACGAGGAGGTAGACGGGGATACCCGCCTCGGCATAGGCACGGGGCTTGTCGACCCGGTCACGACGATCGGTGTCCGAGTCGTAGGACGTCACCTCCAACGCCATCAGGACCGGCTCGGTCGGGGCCCACTCGCCCTGCCCGACGAAGGCCTCGCTCGGCGCGAGCACGCCGTCCGGTCTGGCGTGGCCTCCGCGGTAGGTGCGGATCCTCAGGCCCTGGTCGTGCAGCCACAGCTCCGGCCGTGCCTGGATGCACAGGCGCATGAGCCACTGGACGATCCGGCCGTGGTCGCCGTCGGGCACCGGCTTGACCCCCAGCCTTCCGTTGATGAGCTCGACCCGGAGGCCTTCGCCTATCCGCGCGGCGGACCGCGCGAGCTCCTCGAACTCCTCGGGCAGGAGGTGGGGCCGGTCGGAGAGCGCTGTCATGTGCTGTCCTCCTGAGGGCGCGGATTCCTGCGTTCCCTCTCCGACGATAGCGGCTGTGGCCGCACAGGTCACCCAGCGTCACGGCGGGGACGGGCCCGGTGGCTGCCGCGCGCAGCGTGGTCTCAGGGCAGCAGCACGGCCTCGGCCCCGGCGACGATCACCGCGAGGCCGCGTTCGAAGCGGTGGTCGTGGTCGGTGAAGAGTCCCTCGCCCGAGGCGGCGGTGAGCGGGTGGTCGGGTCCGATGGCCTCGGCCCGGGCGCCGGGGTCGTAGCCCGGGGCACGGGTGCCGGGCAGCGGGTGGACGGCCTGCTCCTCGATGACGAAGCCGATGGTGAAGGCGTAGGCGGTGAAGTAGGCGTGCACCGCGTCGGCCAGGGCGAAGCCGCCGCGGACGAACGCCTGGAGCTGCTCCTCGAAGCGGGCGGCGTGGCCCATGTCGGTGAGGCGGGTGCCGCTGAAGACCTTGGCGCCGTCGCGGTGGCCGAGGAGTGCGCGGCGCAGGGTGCGGCAGGTGGCGAGGAGCCAGTCGCGCCAGTCGGCGTCCGGGCCTGGGGGCGGCGATGCGGCGAGCATCCGGCGGAGCATCTCGGTGGCCATCTCGTCGAGCAGGGCCTGCTTGTTGGCGAAGTGCCAGTAGAGGGCGGGCGCCTTGACGTCGAGCTCGGCGGCGATGCGGCGCAGGGTGAGGCCGTCGAGGCCGGTCTCGTCGAGCAGCCGCAGGGCGGTGTCGACCACCCGGGCGCGGTCAAGTTTGGGCGGCATGGCTGCATCCTGCGCTGTCGGATCCCCCTTGACAATTTAACGGCGTTAAGTGGATCCTCGGAAGCGCCACTTAACAACGTTAAGGAGACTCCCTTGCACACCGACGTCCTGATCGCCGGAGCCGGACCGACCGGCCTCGTCCTCGCCTGCGACCTCGCCCGCCGCGGGGTGGCGTTCCGCCTGGTCGAACAGGCCGAACGGCTCTTCCCCGGAGCCCGCGGCAAGGGCCTGCAGCCCCGCACGCAGGAGGTGCTGCACGACCTCGGCGTCCTCGACGCCGTGCACGCCGCCGGCTCCCGCTACCCGCTGATGCTCACCTGGGAGGACGGCGTGCCCGGCCAGGAGTGGGACCTGATGGAGCGCCACCCCGCCGAGGACGGCGTGCCGTGGCCGGAGGTCTGGATGATCCCGCAGTGGCGCACCCAGGAGATCCTGTACGCGCGGCTGTTGGAGCTCGGCAGGGAGGTGGAGTTCGGCACCGCCGTCACCGCCGTACGGCAGGACGCCGCCGGCGTGGAGGTCGGGCTCACCGGGCCCGGCGGCCCCGTCACGGCCACCGCCGGCTACCTGGTCGCCGCGGACGGCGGCCGCAGCACCGTCCGCCGGGCGGTGGGCATCCCCATGGCCGGCGAGAGCGTCGACCCGACACCCGCCCTGGTCGCCGACGTGCGGATCACCGGCCTGGAGCGCGACCACTGGCACATCTGGCCGAAGGCGCCCGGCGGTCCGGCCCTGCTGTGCCCGATGCCCGGCGGCGACCCGACCGACTTCCAGCTGTTCGCGCAGTACGCCGAGGGCGAGCCCGACACCGCCCCGGCCGCCGTGCGGCAGCTCGTCGCCGACCGCACCCACCTGCCCGCGGAGGCCGTCGCCGAGGTCGGCTGGGCCTCCGTCTTCCGGCCGACCGCCGCCCTCGCCGACCGCTTCCGGCTCGGCCGGGTGTTCCTCGCCGGCGACGCCGCGCACGTGCACTCGCCGGCCGGCGGCCAGGGCCTCAACACCAGTGTCCAGGACGCCTACAACCTCGGCTGGAAGCTCGGCCGGGTGCTGCGGCACGGCGCCGATCCCGCCCTGCTCGACACCTACGAGCTGGAGCGGCTGCCGGTCGCCGCGGACGTCCTGGAGATCTCCACCTCGCTGCACCGGGCCGGCGCCGTCTCCCCCGGCGTCCGGCGCGGCCCGCGCACCGAACAGCTCGGCGTCGGCTACCGCGGCGGGCCGCTCACCGCCGAGCACCGCACCGGCCTCGCCGAGGACGCCCTGCAGGCCGGCGACCGTGCGCCGGACACCGCGTGCACCACCCCGGACGGCGCCGTCCACCGGCTCTTCGACGTGCTGCGCGGCCCCCACCCGACCCTGGTCGTCGCCGGGTCCGCCCTGCCGGACGTGCCCCGGCCGCCGTCGGGCGTCCCGGTCGTCCGGGTCGCCGACGGGTACGGCGAGGGCTACCTGCTGATCCGCCCCGACGGCTACATCGGCCTGGCCACGGCCGATCCGGCCGACCTCGCACCGTACCTGGCCGCCCTGGGCACCGCCTGAGCCAGGACCGGCGGGGTACGGACCGGCGGGGTACGGACGCGGGTCAGCGGGTGCGGCCCCACAGCTGCTCGGAGCAGCGGGCGTAGGTGTCCCGCCAGTGCGGCCAGTGCCGCACGGTGGTGTCGTCGCAGTCGGCGAGCAGGAGGTCGACCTGCCGCTCGTCGACGCCGTCGAGCAGCCAGACGAGGGCGTCCGAGGAGGCCGGTCCGTCCGCGGCGCGCAGCAGGTCGAGCAGCTCGGGCAGCGTGCCGATCCGGGAGCCCGCCGGGAAGACCCCCGCCATGCGGGGCAGCAACTGCCGCTCCTCGATGCGCAGGTGGGTCTCGACCCGGGCGGCGAGCTCCTCGACGGCGTACGCCACCGGCCAGGCGCTGGCGGGGTCGCGGGTCGCGATGCGGACGAGCGTGGTGACCCGGGTGAAGGAGTGGTCGAGGTTGTGGTGGTCGGCCTCCAGCCAGTTGAGCAGCAGGCGCAGCTCGGGGGCGAACCGGCGGAGCAGCGGCCAGAGGCGGGAGTCCTGCTGCTCGTGGTGGCAGGTCAGCATGGCGGTCATGAAGTCCCAGTGGCGCTGCAGCGCCTGCGCGGCGGGCTCGTCCTCGGGCTGGAGGAGGCGCAGCGCGTTGGGCAGTCGGGCGAGGTCGCGGCGCAGGGCCGCGTGCACGAGCTGGAGGCCGGCGAACGGGACGGGCTCGACGTCCGGCATCCGGCGCTCCGCGTGCGGCTGGGCGGGGATCTGGGGCGGGTCGACGGACAGCAGATGGCTGGGCATGGCGCTCTCTTCGCGGCTGACTGGGGCTGGAAGGATTCCGGCACCGCGAGTGGTGCTCGGCCAGGGCTCCAGCGTGGGGTCAGCCCATCAGAGTCGAATCAATGACCGATTGACGCGCAGGTCAGCGCGGGGATCGGGCGGTCCGGGAGGGCCCGGCCGACCACCGCGGGGCTCGCGCGCCGGGGTGCCCGGCGCCCGGGGAGGCGCGGCGGCAGGAACGGCACGGATCGGCGGTCGCCCGCCGGCTCCTACGGAGTATCCCGCTCCGCGGCCCCGCCCGCAGTCAGACGCGCCGGTTCGTCCGCACGGGTGCGCGACGGCGTGTCAGCCGCGCTGCGGGCCGGTGAGGTTCCGGCTGAGCCACTCCAGGGCGACCGGGATCATCCTCCCGAAGTCGGAGGTCAGGTGCTTGCCGCCGGGCTGCTCGTAGTACTCGACGGTCACCGGGAGCACCGCCCGCTTCACCCAGGCCTTGACCAGGCCGGTCTCGTAGCGGTTGGCGCCGCCCGCGGTCGCGAGCATCCGGACGTCGGCGCGGCC
This sequence comes from Kitasatospora sp. NBC_01539, assembly GCF_045040525.1. Taxonomy (NCBI): domain Bacteria; kingdom Bacillati; phylum Actinomycetota; class Actinomycetes; order Kitasatosporales; family Streptomycetaceae; genus Kitasatospora; species Kitasatospora sp. NBC_01539. The sequence continues at coordinate 6,160,464 of NZ_CP109390.1, read as the reverse complement.
CTGCGCGACGAGCTCGCGCGGGCTGTTGGCGCGCCGCTCCTGCTCGTGGCCCTTCCACAGCGGGGAGTCGGGGTCGTAGTAGCCGTCGATCGGCACGGCCGCCCGGAAGACGTCCGGGTGCTGCAGGGCCAGCTTGGCGCTGCAGAACGCGCCGGTGGACGCGCCCATCAGGCCCCAGCCGTCGCGCCCCCTGACGGTGCGGAAGTTGGCGCGGACGAAGTCCGGCACGTCCTCCGCCATCCAGGTGCCCATCCGCGGACGGCCGGGGATGTCGGAGCACTCCAGTGCCTTCGACTCGGCGGCGTCGAGGTTCTGCACCGGCATCACGAGGATGAAGGGGTGCGCCCGGCCCTCCTTCGCGAGGCGGTCGTCGATCTCCTGCACCGGCAGCTGATCGTCCGTCCAGGTGTTGTAGCCGGCGCTCTGGCCGCCGGAGTAGAGCGTGAGCACCGGGAAGCCGTGGGAGGCGTACGCCGGGTCGTGGTACTGCGGCGGCAGCCACACCCAGACCTTGCCCGTGACCCCGGACTTCGCACCGTACAGGGTGGTGAGGAGGATCGGCCCGGCGGCGGTGTCGCGCGCCTTCGTCAGCGCCGCGGCGGGGCCGGACGGCATCAGCACCTTCCCCCGGCCCGGCGGCGGACCACCCGGTGCCGTCCGGGAGGCGGCGCGGTCCTGCGAGCCGGACGGCGCGGCGTACCCGCAGCCCGCGACGGCCGCCGCCAGGGCGAGCGCGGCGGCAGCCGCCGGAAGGGCACGGGAGCGCGCCGCGCGGGAGCGGGCACGAGGGGGCTGGGGGTGCACGGTGGGCGTCTCCGGCGGTGTGGCGCCCGGCGGCGGCCGGGCGGGGCGGCCCGGGTGCGGAGCCTGGTCCGGGCCGGGGCGGCGGGCCCGGGCACCCCGGGACGGCTCGGCCGCGGGGCGTCCTCGCCGTCCGTGATCCTACGACGGCGAAGCGTGCGCACCCGGTTGCGACGGGGCGCGGCGGCGGGCGCGTCCCGGCCGGTCGGCGGGGGTGCGGGGGCGACCGGCCCCGCCGGACGACGGGGTCGCAGGCCGGACCCCGGAGGTTGCCACAGCCCGGCGGGGCCCTGCGGCCGGGCGTGTCGGACGGACCGACGGGTGACACCCGGGCGGGCCCGGCACGATCATCGGAGACGGCCGCCCGGCCGCCGTACCCACCGAGGGAGTTCCGCCGTGCCGCAGCAGATCGCCGTCGTCACCGGGGCCGGCAGCGGGATCGGCCGGGCGGTCGCGCTGGAACTCGCCGCCGGCGGCTGGCAGGTGGTGCTGGCCGGGCGCCGTGCCGACGCGCTGCGGGAGACCGCCGCGCTGGCGGACGGCCGGGCCGTGGCGATCCCCGCCGACGTCACCGAGCCGGCCTCGGTGGACGCGCTCTTCGCGGAGACCGCGGAGCGCTTCGGCCGGGTCGACCTGCTCTTCAACAACGCCGGGACCTTCGGCGCGCCCACCCCGGTCGAGGACCTGACGGTGGAGGCGTGGCGGGCGGTGGTCGACCTCAACCTCACCGGCGCCTTCCTCTGCGCGCAGGCGGCCTTCCGCCTCATGAAGGCCCAGGCCCCGCAGGGCGGGCGCATCATCAACAACGGTTCGGTCTCCGCGCACGCCCCGCGGCCCCACTCGGTCGCCTACACGGCGACCAAGCACGCGGTCACCGGGCTCACCCGGTCGCTGTCGCTGGACGGCCGGCCGTACCGGATCGCGTGCGGGCAGATCGACGTCGGCAACGCCGCCACCGAGATGACGGCGGCGATGGCCGCGGGCGCCCGCCAGGCGGACGGCCGGATCGTCCCCGAACCCGTCATGGACGCCGCCGACGTCGCCCGGACGGTGCGGCACATGGCGGAGCTGCCTCTGGAGGCCAACGTGCAGTACGCCACCGTGATGGCGACGGCGATGCCGTACATCGGCCGGGGCTGACGCCGCACGGCGGGGGCGCGGACGGCCGCGCGGTCCACGCCTCCGCGAGCTCCTCACCGCCGCCGGACTCCTCGGCCCGCCGGGCACCGCCCGTGCGCGCTCACTCGTCGTACGAGTGCCGGTAGCCCGTCACCGGCCCGTCCGGGTCGAGCAGGTAGACGCTGGTGGTCGGCCAGTACTCGCCCGCCTCGGCGGACGGGAGTTCGGCGCGCAGCGCCATCCGCAGGGCGGGAGGGGGCGCGAAGGCGTGGACGCGCTTGCGATGGCCGTCCCAGCGGCCGCCGCGGAGTTCGAGGTGCAGGAGGGTCGGGGTGGCGGGGGTGGTGGTCACCCGGGCGATGCTGACACCTCGCGCGTGGCGCGGGCGCGATCACCGCTGCCGGTCCACTCGTTCGGGCGGTTTCGGCCCGGCAACCGTGACGGCCGCCGCACCCTGGGTGGGTGCGGCGGCCGTCCGGGTGGGGGATCGTGTCAGCTGCGGAACGTGTCGCTCAGGGTGACCGCGCCGCTCGCGGGCACGGTGGCCGTCCGGTTCGCGCCGGACTCCCAGGTGACGGTGCCGCTCGCGTCCTTGCGGATGTACTTGTACTCGAACGCGGTGCCGGCGGCCAGCGTGACGTCCAGCTTCCAGACCGGGTAGCTCGCCGAGGAGAGCAGCAGGGCGGCCGAGGTGTTCCAGGTGCCGAGGGCGGCGTTGCTGCCGACCACGTAGATGTTCTGGCCGGTGGTCGTGGTCGCGGTGACCGCGAACGACGCGCCGCCGGTGGCGGAGGTCGGGGACGCGGTGGCGGTCGGGGTGGCCGAGGCGGTGGCGGTGGCGGTGGCGCACGGGTCGCCGCTGCCGATCACGCCGTCCTTGACGGTGACGTTGCCGGTGCCCAGCGCGTAGTTGGCGCTGTTGTTGTTGTCCCAGGTGCCGGAGCCGTTGTTGAAGGTGGCCGCGAGGCCCGAGGCGGTGCCGAGGCTCGCCGTGTACTTCACCCAGCCGGTGCAGGCGGCGGTCATCGCGACACCGGGAGCGGTGGTCCAGGTGCCGCCGGTCGGGGCGTAGTGCAGGTAGTACGCCGACCAGTTCTTGTTCGTCGAGTAGAAGACGGTGGCGGAGGCGGTGCCGGTCGGCGTCGCCGTGGCGGTGGGCGTGGCGGTCGGGGAGGCGGTCGCGCCCGCACCGACGTACAGGGCGACGGCCTCGCCGGCCGCGACGGTCGCGGTGAACTGCCCGGTGGAGCCGACGGTGTAGGCGGGGCCGCTGCAGCCGCCGCCGGTGGTCGGGTCACCGTGCTGGACGTCGCAGTAGGTGCCGGCGGGCAGCGAGGTCTGGAAGGTCTGGGTGATCGAGCCGCTCTCGCGGTTGATCGCCACGTAGCCCTTGCTGCCGCGACCGAAGCCGATCGCGTTGTTGCCGTTGGACCACCAGTTGGTCATCGCGGTGCCGGAGACGGCGTTGCGGAAGCCGACCATGTTGGCGACCTGGCGCCAGGCGTGGGTGCAGTTCCAGCCGTCGCTGTAGCAGGCGTTGACCGTGCCGCCGTTCGGCGGGCCGTCGTCGTTGCCCGAGAAGGCGTAGCCGGAGTAGACGTTCGGCGAGCCGTAGGGGTTGGCCAGCAGGAAGACGTTGGCCAGCGTGTAGGCGGAGCCGTACTTGTAGTTGAGGGTCGAGCCGTTGCGCTCGGTGTCCCAGTTGTCGACGAAGGTGCGGGCCTGGCTGCTGCCGAGCAGGCCGCTGCCCCAGCTGGAGAGGTCGGAGATCTTGCCGCCGTTGAAGGCGCTCTTCAGCCAGGTCGCCGAGCGGAACTCGTCGACGTCGCCGGTGCCGGTGTACTCGGAGGGCTGGATCGGCTCGCCGGAGCCGTAGATGACCTCCTGCACCCAGTAGGCGTTGGGGTTGGTCATCTTCGCCTTGATGGCGGAGAGTTCGGAGGCGGCGATGTGCTTGGCCGCGTCGACCCGGAAGCCGTCGACGCCCAGGTTCGCCATGTCGCTCAGGTAGTTGGCGATGGTCTGCTGGACGTAGCTGGAGCCGGTGTTGAGGTCCGAGAGGTTGACCAGCTCGCAGTTCTGCACGTTGGCGCGGTCGCCGTAGTTGCTGATCGCGCTCCGGCAGGAGTGGAAGTCCTGGTCCTGGTAGTAGCCCGGGTAGTTGTACTTGGTGTAGTTGGTGCCGCCGGTGCCGGTGCCGGAGCCTGCGGCCATGTGGTTGATCACCGAGTCGGCGATGACCTTGACGCCCGCCGCGTGGCAGGTGTTGATCATGTTCTGGAAGGAGGTGCGGTCACCGAGGCGGCCGGCGATCTTGTAGCTCACGGGCTGGTAGGACGTCCACCACTGCGAGCCCTGGATGTGCTCCTGCGGCGGGGAGACCTCGACGAAGCCGTAGCCCTTGGGGCCGAGCGTGTCGGTACAGGCCTTGGCGACCGAGTCGAACTTCCACTCGAAGAGGGTGGCGGTGACGTCCTTGCTGCCGGGCGGGGTGGCCTCGGCGGTGGGCGCGAGCGAGAGGCCGGCGCCGACCGAGAGGGCCAGGGCGGCGGACGCGGTGAGCGCGCCGATGACGCGGCCGCGGCGGCCCTCGCTGACGGTGGTGACCACGATGTCTCCTGGGGCTGGGTGGGGGTTGCCAGGTCGCCCGCGGCGCAGGGGTGGCGGGCGGTGGTGCACGGTGGGGGGTGCACAACGGTGGTACGGGGTGGTGGTGCAGGGTGGTGGGGCACGTGGGGGCGGGCCTGCCGGTAATGCACCGTCGGGCCGCGGCCGGAGCGACTTTCTGCAAGAACACTGAAACTTGCAGGAAACTTTCAGCGCGCCGAACTTACGACTCCCGTGAACGGAGCGTCAAGAGAGCGGAATACAACGGTTCGGACTCGCCACGCCCGGTGGCCGAAACCCGCCGCGACCTTTCGCCCCGCCACCGCGTGGAACAGGACGAACGCAGCACCGCGCCGGCAACGCACCACGGGGGACACACGCATGGAGAGCGCACCGGGCTTCGAGGAGTTCGCGGCCACCCGTACGCGCCGCCTCTTCCAGGTCGCCCACCTCATGTGCGGCGACTGGCACCAGGCCCAGGACCTCGTCCAGACGACGCTCGCGAAGATGTACGCGGTCTGGCCCCGGCTGCGCCGCGGCGAGGACGAACCCGGCCTCGACGCCTACGCGCGTACCGTGCTGCTGCGGACCTACCTCTCGCAGCGCCGGCTGCGACGCTCCTCAGAGGTCGTGCTCGCCGAGGTGCCCGACGGCCCGCTGCACAGCGGCCCCGGCAGCGACCTGCGACTCACCCTGGCCGCCGCACTCGGCCAACTCCCGCCGCGCAACCGGGCGGTGGTGGTGCTGCGCTACCTGGAGGACCACAGCATCGAGGCGGTAGCCGACATGATGGGCATGTCCGCGGGCGCCGTGAAGAGTCTCAACACCCGATCGCTGGCCAAGCTGCGCACCATACTCGGCGACGACCGCGAGCTCCTCTTCCGGCTCTGACCCGACCGCCCGACCCGCTTCCCCCGGAGCACTGCACCATGGACATCGAAGACCGACTCGGCAGGATGCTCGACGCGGACGCCGCACGGACGGCCGTGCCCGTGCACACCATCGTCGCCGAAGCCACCCGGCGCGGCCGGAAGCTGCGGCGGCGACGGCGGATCGTCCGCTGCCTGGGCGCCGTGCTCGCGGTGGGACTGATCGCCGGCGGTGCGGCCGTCGTCCGGCTCGACCCGTTCGGCCGCCCCCCGGCGGTCGCGCCGGCGGGCGGCGGGGTGTCGGATCCGGCCACCCCGGCCGCCGGCGGGTCGGTCGAGGCGACCCCCGCGGGGCTCCTCGGTGTCTTCGCCAAGATCGGCACGGCCACGGCGTACCGGCACTTCACACCGATCTCCGACGAGACGGACGGCCTGCTGGGCTTCCAGGTCGACCAGGACCTCGGGCAGGGGGTGTGGAGCACCGTCCGGGTGCAGATGACCTTCGACACCTTCACCAACAGGCAGGGCCCGTGCCCCGCATCACCGTACTTCCCCGTCCTGACCGGCCCCGAGGGCTGCGCGGCGTACACCGACGGGGTCACGACCTTCCTGGAGGAACGCCCGGCGGGCGGGGACGGCCTCTCCCGCCGGATCGTGGCCCAGCGCCCGGGTGGGCCGACCGTCGAGATCACGTCCTTCGACGGCGTGCTCCGGGACAGCGACGAGGGGCCGATCCTGCAGCGCACCCTGCCCGGCCCGCCGCTCACCGCCACGGCTCTGGCGGACCTCGCCGCCTCCACCGCGTGGGGCGCAGAGGTCGACGCCGTCACGGCGGGGCGGGGCGCCGAGCTGGCCCGGGCCGCGGGCCTGGGCATCACGGTGGTCCCGACCACGGGCTGACGCCGGGCCGGGCCCCGTCGGGCTCAGACCGCGTCGGGCCCGCGCTCGCCGGTGCGGACCCGGACGATCCCGTCGACCGGCACGCACCACACCTTGCCGTCGCCGATCTTGCCGGTGCGGGCGGCGGCCACGATGGTGTCCATCACGGACTCGGCGTCCTCGTCCTCGACGACGATCTCGATCCGCACCTTGGGCACCAGGTCGATCCGGTACTCCGCGCCGCGGTAGACCTCGGTGTGCCCGTGCTGGCGCCCGTAGCCGCTGGCCTCGGTCACGGTCAGGCCGTGCACCCCGCGCTCCTGGAGCGCGGTCTTGACCTCGTCGAGCTTGAACGGCTTGACGACGGCGGTGATCAGCTTCATGCGGTGGCGGCCTTGTCGGACGGGTGCGCGAGCACGCTGGCGTGGGCCGCGGTCCCGTGGCCCAGAACGCCGTGATCGTACGCGGTCTCGGCGTGCACGGCGAGGTCCAGACCGGTCAGTTCGTGCTCGGGATCGGCCCGGAAGCCCATCACCCGGTCGACGACCCGGCCGATGCCGTACGTGGCGGCGAAGGCGTACGCGCCCACGGCCAGCACGGCCAGCGCCTGCTTGCCGGCCAGCGCGAGGCCGCCGCCGTGCAGCAGCCCCTCCGGCCCGCCGGTCATCACGGCGGACGCGAAGACGCCGATCAGCAGGGTGCCGATGACCCCGGCCACCAGGTGCACGCCCACGACGTCGAGCGAGTCGTCGTAGCCGAAGCGGAACTTCCAGCTCACCGCGTACGAGCAGACCACGCCGGCGGCCAGGCCGATCGCGAGCGCGCCGAGCAGGTCGACGCTGCCGCAGGAGGGGGTGACAGCCACCAGGCCCGCCACCGCGCCGGAGGCGGCGCCGAGCGTCGTGGCGTGGCCGTCACGTCGCTTCTCGACCAGCAGCCAGCCCAGGAGGCCGGTGCAGCCCGCCGCCTGGGTGTTGAGGAGGACGGCCGCGGCGGTGCCGTTGGCACCGAGCGCGGAGCCCGCGTTGAAGCCGAACCAGCCGAACCACAGCAGCCCGGCGCCGAGCAGCACGAGCGGCAGGTTGTGCGGGCGCATGGCCTCCTTGCGGAAGCCCAGGCGGGGGCCGAGGAGCAGGGCCAGGGCGAGGCCGCTGGCGCCGCAGTTGACCTCGACGACGGTGCCGCCCGCGTAGTCGAGCGCGCCGAGCTTCGCGACCACCCAGCCGTCGGGCGAGAACACCCAGTGCGCGACGGGCACGTAGACCAGGAGGGTCCAGGCGGCGGTGAAGACGACCCAGGCCCCGAACCGGGTGCGGTCGGCCACGGCGCCGCTGATCAGGGCGGCGGTGATGATCGCGAAGGTGAGCTGGAAGGTCGCGAAGAGCAGCGTCGGCACGTGCCCGGTGAGGTCGGTGGGCTTGATGCCCGCCATGCCGAGGTGGTCGAGGCTTCCGATGAGGCCCCAGCCGCCGGCGTCGGAGCCGAAGGCCAGCGAGTAGCCGGCGACCAGCCAGACGACGGTGACGACGGCGATCGAGACGAAGCTCATCATGATCATGTTGAGCACGCTCTTGGTGCGGACCATGCCGCCGTAGAAGAGCGCGAGCCCGGGCGTCATGAGCAGGACGAGCGCGGTGGCGGCCAGCAGCCAGGCGGTGTCGCCCGTGTCGAGGCCGGCGGCGGAGTCGGCGAGGAGCATGCGGAACCTTCCGTCGGCGCACGACTGGGTGGGAGGGGGCGCCGATCGGGAGAGTTTGTCCGGATCGCATTTCCGGCTGCGGACAGGGGTGTTTCCGACGTGTTTCGTGTTGCGCGGCGGTTTCCGGACTCTCACACGTCCGGGTGAGTCGGTCGCCGGTCGTGTGAGAGTCCGGGTACGCCGGGGGCCCGGCGGCTGGTGCCGCCGGGCCCTGGGGTGGCTTTCAGACCCTCGGGGGGCCGTCGGGCCGGATCAGCTGGTCTGGATCGCGGTGTCGTCGATCACGAAGCTGGTCTGGAGCGAGGAGTCCTCGACACCGTTGAACTTGAGGGTGACCGACTGGCCCGCGTAGGAGGACAGGTCGATCGTCTTCTGGGTGTAGCCGGTGGCCGCGTTCACGTTCGAGTGCGTGGCGACGGACGTGCCGTTGACGGTGACGGTGAGCTTGTCGTAGACCGTGGTGCCGGTCTCGGCGGTGTCGATGTGCAGCCAGTAGCTGAGGGTGGCCCTGCAGCCGGCCGGGATGGTGACCGTCTGGGTGGCGCTGTCGGTGTGGGCGGAGCCGTAGCCGTTCAGCCAGGCCTTCCAGGAGCCGCCGTGCGAGGCCTCGGAGGAGCTGTTGTCGACGACGCCGCTGGTGGTGGTCCACGGCGCGGCGGTGCCGGTCTCGAAGCCGGCGTTGCCGAGCAGCTGGGCCGGGGTGCAGGTGCCGCCGCCCGTGCTGACCGTCCAGGTGAAGCTCGTCGTGCCGGTCTTGGCGGCGGCGTCCTTGGCGGTGACGGTCACGTTGTACGTGCCGGCGGTGGTCGCGGTGCCGGTGATCTTGCCGGCGGTGCTGATCGACAGGCCGGTCGGCAGACCGGTCGCGGTGAAGGTCAGCGGCGCGGTGCCGCCGGTCGCCGCGATCTGCAGGTTCGCGGTGCCGTTCACCGCCGTCGACTGGTTGCCCGGGTTCGTCACCGTCACGCCGCCGCTGGGCAGCGAGCCGACGTTGACGCCCGCCCACGCGGTGGCCACCGCGTTGTACTCGGCGCTGCCGGCGCCGTACAGGTCGGTCGCCGCGCTGAGCGTCGCGGTGCGGGCCGCGGCGTAGTTGGTGGTGGAGGTCATGTAGACGTCCAGCGCACGGAACCAGATCTTCTCGGCCTTGTTCCGGCCGATGCCGGTGACCGCGATGCTGTTCACCGTGGGCGAGTTGTAGCTGACGCCGTTGATGGTCTTGGCGCCGCTGCCCTCGGAGAGCAGGTAGAAGAAGTGGTTGGCGACGCCGGACGAGTAGTGGACGTCCAGGTTGCCGACGCCGGAGTACCACGAGTCGGCGGAGCCGCCGTCCTTCGAGGGCTTGTCCATGTAGCGCAGCGGCGTGCCGTTGCCGTTGATGTTGATGAGTTCGCCGATGAGGTAGTCGGGGTTGTCCGACGGGATGTTGGCGTAGAACTCGACCATGCTGCCGAAGATGTCGGAGGTGGCCTCGTTGAGGCCGCCGGACTCGCCCGAGTAGTTCAGGCCTGCGGTGTTCGAGGTGACACCGTGGCTCATCTCGTGGCCCGCGACGTCGAGTTCGGTGAGCGGGGCGTTGTTGCCCGAGCCGTCGCCGTACGTCATGCAGAAGCAGGCATCGTCCCAGAACGCGTTCACGTAGTTGTTGCCGTAGTGGACGCGGCTGTAGGCGCCGACGCCGTCGCCCTTGATGCCGCTGCGGCCGTGCACGTTCTTGAAGTAGTCCCAGGTGGCCGCGACGCCGTAGTGGGCGTCGACCGCAGCGGACTCCGAGTTGGAGGCCGAGCCGTTGCCCCAGGTGTCGGTCGACTTGGTGTAGAGGGTGCCGGCGCCGGACGTCCCGTGGTTGAGGTTGGTGGTGTAGCCGTTGCCGCGGCCCGCGTCCTTCATCTGGTACGTCGACCCGGAGAGGGTGGTGCCGATGGTGACGTTGCCGACGAAGACACCGGTGCCGGTGCCGGTCTGGATGCCCTCCCACTTGGTGATCACCGAACCGCTGGTGGCGTCGGTGAGCACGTGCAGGCGGCTCGGGGTGCCGTCGGCCTCGGTGCCGGAGACGACCGTCTCCCAGGCGAGCCGGGGCGCGTTGTCGCCGGCCCAGACGACCAGGCGCGGCGCGGTGTCGAGGGCGGAGCCCGACTCGGCTGCCAGCGCGGCGGCCTGGGCCTTGGGCGCGGCCAGCTTCGGCGTGGTCTGCACCCCGGTCAGGGAGGCCTGGGTCGCGCGGTCCACGCTCTTGGTCACGCCGCCCGCGGTCTGGTGCACGACGAGATCGCCGCCGAGCACCGGGAGGCCGCCGTAGGTGCGCTCGAAGCGGAGGTGGCGGCTGCCGTCGGTGTCCGCGACGACGTCCTTGACGACGAGCTTCTCCTGGGCGCCGAGGCCGAGGGACTGGCCGATGGCGGCGCTCTTCTGGCCGGCGTCGGAGATCAGCTGGGCGCGGTTGAGGGCTGCCTGCGGCGAGACCGCCGAGGGCGTCGAGGGGGCGGCGTTGGCCACGACCGGGATGCCGGTCACCAGCAGGGCTGTGGTGGCCGCCAGCGCGGCGAAGGTCACCCGGGCATGGGCGTTGCGGGACATGCGGACTCCTTACCGACCGTTCGCGGGGTCACGAACGGTGGAGAGAACCTGGCCGCGGGGTTGCGGCGCAGCGGGGGCCCGGCCGGTGGGTGCGCGGCGCGGGTGCGGTGCAATCAAGTGCGATGCAGGGGGGAAGCGTTGGCACTGAACCTCGCTGGATCAGCCGCATCGGGAGTGGGGTCAGCCCGCTTGCGGCCGGGGGAATCGTGGCAGCAAACGCCAGATGAATGACAGATGCATGCCACCAGATGGCCAAGAAACGCCAACGGCCTTTCGGGGCTGACGGGAAGTCGCCTAGATCCGTTCGGCGGTTCTCCGCCGCGGCGGGCCGCCCGTGAGGGTGCGACGGATCCGGCCCGACCGGCGCGGTGACCGGGAGCGGGAGCGTCCGGACGGCCGGCGGGCGGGTGCGCCCGGTACGCCATCCCGCCGCGGGGCGACGGTTTTCGGCCAACGCCGAAGGGGCCCCGCGCGGTTGCGGAGCCCCTTCGTCCTACGGACAATCCGTCAGCCGGTGACGAACACCGCCACCGTGCGGGCGGGCACCGTGAAGGTGCCGGTGGCCGCGTCGAAGGCGGACTGCCTGACGACCGCGTCCGCACCGTTCGCCTGCACCCGGTGCAGCGCCTGGGCGGTGCCCTTCAGGCCGTCGAGGGTCTGCTTCTGCACGGTGGGCGTGGCGTTGAAGACCACCGTGATGCCCTTCTCCGCGCCGCGCAGGCCGGTGCCGTCGAGGTGCATGGTGATCACGCCGGGCGTCTCCGAGGCCGTGCCGGAGAGCGGGAAGGAGAGCCGCTTCTGCACCTCCGCGGCGGACGGGAGGGCGAACAGCGGCGACGACTGCCGGATCCGCAGGTACTGCTGGTACATCGAGGTCGAGGCGTCGATCTCGTTGCAGCCGACCGCCAGCTTCGGCTCGGTCAGCAGCGACTTGGCGGTGGCCCACATCGACTGGTTGTCGGCCGCCATCGGCAGGCCGCGGCCCCAGCCGTTGCCCTGGGTGCAGTCCCAGTGGACGGAGTTGAACCAGTCGCCGGAGTCGAAGGAGTTGGCGTCCAGCGACTTCGAGCGCAGCAGGTCGCTGCCGGCCTGGGCGAAGCCCGGGCCCTGGCTCAGGGCGGTCAGGGAGAGGCCGAGGGCCTGCATGCGGGCGCGGTCGGCCGGCGAGGTGCCGGTGGGCAGCTTGTAGGCGAGCGCGTCGAAGAGGTCGGTGTTGTCGTGGGCGTCGACGTACTCGACGGCCTCGCCCGGCTGGGCCGCGTAGCCGGTGGGGGCGCCGTTGTAGTCGACTCCCTTGCCGGTGACGGCCTTTCCGGCGCTGTCGGTGAAGGCGTACCCGGCGAGGTTGCCGGTCAGGCCGACCTTCAGCTGGTCCATCTGGTGCAGCAGGCGGGCCTTCTGCTCGGCCTCGGTGCCGTTGTCGGGCGAGCCGTTGGGGTCGGTGTACAGGCCGGAGGCGAAGCCCTGCTGCGGGGCGGACGAGAGCATGTAGTTGCCGCCGCGGGCGGCGTCGCGGATGCGGTCGTTGAAGGTGGCTATGCCGGTGCCGGCCATGTTGGTCTGGGTGGCCTGGACGAAGCGGGCGTCGTTGGCGACGACGCCGAAGTTCCAGCCCTCGCCGTAGAGGAAGACGTTCTTGCCGTCGACGCCGTCCTTCTGCTTCGTGAGCCTGCCCAGGGCGGACTGCACGTCGAGCATGGTGGACTTCGGGTCGAGGCCCATGAGGTCGAAGCGGAAGCCGTCCACGCGGTACTGCCTGGCCCAGGTGACGACCGAGTCGACGATCAGCTTGTTCATCATGGCGTGCTCGGGCGCGGTGTCGGCGCAGCAGCTGTCCGTGGTGACCTTGCCGGTGTCGCTGAGCCGCTGGTAGTAGCCGGGGACGACCTTGTCGAGCACCGAGTGGTCGTCCTGCCCGGCGGCGGCGGTGTGGTTGTAGACCACGTCGAGCACGACCCGCAGGCCGGCGTCGTGCATGGCCTGCACCATCGCGCGGAACTGCACGGTGCGCGCGGTGCCGTTGGGGTCGGTGGCGTAGGAGCCCTCGGGCACGGTGTAGTGCAGCGGGTCGTAGCCCCAGTTGTACGCGTCGTCGGCCTGCACGGCGGCGACGCACTCCTGCTGCCCGTCGCCGTCGGCGGCGAGCGCGGTCAGGTCGCAGGCGGGGAGCTTCTGGTCGGCGCGGTTCTCGCGGATGGTGGCGATGTCGAAGGTCGGCAGCAGGTGGATGGTGGTGACGCCGGCCCTGGCGAGTTCGCGCAGGTGCTTCATGCCGGCCGAGGCCGACTCGGTGAAGGCCAGGTAGGTGCCGCGCTCGTCGGCCGGCACGGTGGTGTCGGCGGTGGAGAAGTCGCGGACGTGCAGCTCCTGGATCTGCTGCTTCGCTGCCGGAACGACCTCCGGGCTGCTGTGCCGGTCCCAGCCCTTGGGCTTGTTCCGGTCGGCCGCCAGGTCGGTGACGAGGCTGCGCTTCGAGTCGGTGGAGAGGGCGACCGCGTACGGGTCGGTGACGGTGTTGGTGACCACCTGCTGCACGCTCGGCGCCCAGACCTTCACCTGGTAGGTGTAGTACTTCCCGTCGAGGTCGTCGTGGTCGCGGGTGAGCGACCAGACGCCGGTGGCGTCGTCGCGCTTGAGCGGCACGGTCTTCGCGGTGCCGCCGGAGGCCTTGTCCCAGAGCTGGACGGAGACCTCGGTGGCGGTGGGCGCCCAGAGGGAGAGGGTGACCTTGCGGTGGTCGTCGCCGAACCAGCCGCCCTCCTTGCGGCCGCTGTAGACCGGGCCGAGCTGGGCCCCGGCGGCCTTGGCCGCGTACAGGTCGTCCAGGACGCCGGGGGTCTGGACGCCGGTGGCGGCCAGCGCGGCGCCGTTGGGCAGGTGCTCGGTGAAGAGCAGCTGGCTGCGGAGGGCGTCGGTGATGCGGCCGGTGTCCCGCTTGTCGACGGTGAAGGCGCGGTAGCCGGCGAGGTGCGGGTACTTCGCCTTCTGGGCGTCGGTGAGGCTGCCGGGGGTGAGGCGGATCCACCGGCCGGGCTTGCTGAGCACACCCTTGTCGACGGTGATGCCGCCGGCGGGGTCGTAGACCAGCTGGGCGCTGGTGCCGCCGCCGAGGGCGGTGTCGGTGGCGCCGTAGGCGGCGGGCACGACGACGGTCTTCGCGTCGATCCACTGGGCGCGGGCGGAGGTGGGGTCGAGCTGCGAGGAGGCGCCGGCGGCCTGCGGCAGCAGGTAGCCCTCCTGGCCGCCGACGATCCAGATCTCCCGGCCGCTGGCGGCGAAGTTGAGCGCCTGGTCCTGCGGGAGGTCCTTGTCGTTGCCGTTGTGGAGGATGTAGTTGAGGCTGGTGGCGCCCGCGGCGAGCGGCACCTCGTAGACCGCGCCGTAGCCGTCCTTGCGGACGGGCATCAGCGGGCTGGCCCAGTCGGTGGGGTTGGCGGCGCCCGTCCAGTCGTGCAGGCCCCAGCCGTCGTAGTCGCCGTCGGCGCGGTGGTAGTGGATGACCGCGGTGTCGTCCTTGACCGGCACGGCCGGGTCCGGGTTCGCGGTGCGGACGGTGGCGTCGCCCTCCTTGATCCACACCTCGCCGGTGGCCGAGACGTCGATGTGGCGGTCGGAGTCGACGTCCTTGGTGCCGTTGTTCTCGACGACGAAGCCGACGTCGGACGCGCCGGACCTGAGCTTCACGTACGCGAAGGCGCCGTACGCGTCGCGGCCGGTGAAGCCGTGGCCGTCGGGCCAGGTGGTGGCCTCGCCGTCGGCGATGTCGCCCCAGGCGTAGAGGTTCCAGCCGGTGTAGTCGCCGTCCTTGCGCTGGTAGTGCACGATCGCGTACGGGCGGGAGGTGGCGCTGGGCGCCTGCTGCGGCACCGGGCTGCCGGTGGTGAAGGACCCGGTGGTGGAGGCGAGCCGGCCGGCGGAGTCCTGCACGACGGCCTTGTAGCGGACGACGGTGCCGGGGGCGGCCGCGCCGACGTCCTGGGTGACCTTGTACGTGCCGTTGTCGGCGGTGCCGAGGATCTGCCAGGGGCCGGTGCCGACCTGTGCGGCGAAGCTGACGCGGTCGAAGCCGCCGCCGGGCACGCCGGCGCCGACCGTGACGGTGCCGGTGGAGCCGTCCGCGGGGGCCTGCAGGGTGATCTGCGGGGCGGCGGCGGGCTTGGCGAGCTTGCCCTTGGCCTTGTAGACGACCGAGGAGAGCGGCGGCACGGTGACGGTGAGCTTCCTGTCGGCGCCGGTGGTGGCCTTCGCGCCGGCCGCCGGGTAGATCTGCTGGAAGCCCAGGCCGGCGGAGTACGTGTCGAGCGCGACGGTCTTCGGCTCGGCCGCGTTGTTGACCGCGACGACGTACTCGACCTGCTGCTTGGCGTCGATGCGGGAGAAGGCGTACACGCCGGGCCCGTCGGCGGCGTACCGCTCGATCTGGGCGCCGTCGGTGAGCGCCGGGTTGGCCTGGCGCAGCGAGGCGAGGTCGGAGATGCCCTCGTAGAGCGCGCCGTGCGTGCCGTAGCGGTCGGCGGAGCCCTTGGTGCCGCCGATGACGGTGTCGGTGTTGTACGACGGGGTCTTCGAGGCGAACATGTCCTGGCGGGCGTCCTTGTCGCCGCCCGCGCCGGTGAAGCCCTGCTCGTCGCCGTAGTAGACGACCGGCTGGCCGCGGGTGAGGAACTGCAGCTCGTTGGCGAAGAGGTCCTTGCGCAGCAGCAGTTCGGCGCTCGCGCCGGGGTTGTCGGTCTGCAGGTAGCTGCCGAAGCGGCCCATGTCGTGGTTGCCGAGGAAGGTCGGCAGCTCGTAGGCGTCGGTGTCGGCGGTGGTGTAGCGGTAGTCCTGGCCGTAGACGTCGGCGAGGGACTTGGCGGAGCCGCCCTGGGAGACGTAGCGGCGGGCGGCGTCCTGGAAGGCGAAGTCGAGGGTGGCCTGGAGCTTGCCCTTGGTGACGTACGAGGAGCTGACGGCCGGGTCGGCCGAGTAGACCTCGCCGAACATGAAGAAGTCCTTGTCGCCGCGCCCGGCGGCGTACTGCTTCAGCGCGGGGGCGAACTTCTGCCAGAAGGCCATGTTGACGTGCTTGACGGTGTCGATCCGGAAGCCGTCGACGCCGCTCTCGGCGACCCAGGTCTGGTAGAGCTTCGTGAAGCCCTCGACGACCTTGGGGTTCTGGGTGTCGAGGTCGTCCAGGCCGGTGAAGTCGCCCTCGGTCGCGGACTCGCCGGCCCAGGTCGAGTTGCCGCGGTTGTGGTAGAGCGACGGGTCGTTCAGCCACGAGGGCGTCTTCGCGTCGGCGTCGGCGGCGGAGCGCAGCACCGGGCTGTACGGGAAGGAGTCGGCGGTGATCTTCGGCCAGGCGGTGCCGGCGTCGGCGGTGGCGGTCTCGTCGACCGGGTTGCCGTCGGCGTCGAGGGTCGGGTAGGCGCCGGAGCTGCGGTAGTCGTAGCTCTGCTCGGCGTAGTCGACGACGTCGGCGGTGTGGTTGGTGATGACGTCGAAGAAGACCTTGATGCCCTTGGCGTGCGCCTTGCGGATCAGCTCCTTGAGCTGGTCGTTGGTGCCGAAGTGCGGGTCGACCTGGGTGAAGTCGGTGATCCAGTAGCCGTGGTAGCCGGCGGAGGCGTCGGCGCCGGTGCCCTGGACGGCCTTGTTCTTGAAGATCGGCGCCATCCAGATGGCCGTGGTGCCGAGGTCCTCGATGTAGTCGAGCTTCTTGATCAGGCCCTGGAGGTCGCCACCGTGGTAGAAGCCCTTGTCGGTGGGGTCGAGGCCGCTGTCGAGGCGGCCGCCCGTGATGCCGCCGGTGTCGTTGGCGGTGCTGCCGTTGGCGAAGCGGTCGGGAAGGACGAAGTAGAACTGTTCCTTCGTGAGGTCGTGCCGGCCGGCGGAGGCGGCGAGAGCGGCGTCGGACGGCGGCGCGGGCGGCTGTGCGGCCGCGGCGGCCAGCGGCGCGGAGCCCAGCGTGGCGGAGATCAGCGAGGCCGCGAGCAGGACGGCTGCGCGGCGGGGTCTGCGGTACGGGGTGGTGCTCCGTCGACGGGGCTGGACTTCGGCCACAGCGGGCTCCCTTGGGGCGGCTCGTCGTCATTGAGGTGAGGTGGCGTGGACGCTAGCGCGCTGCAAGATGTTTCAGCAAGATGCTGAAAATGTTGCAACACACCTCTTGACCGAACCGTTGCGGAGCCCTCAGAGTCTTTCGTGTGCCCCTCGCGACGACATGACCGCAAGGCACGACGCGCGGCGCCCGGCGGGGCGTTCCGCGCGGGGGTGGTAGCCCGTCGGGTCCGGCCGCGGTCCGGAACCTGACAGCCCGACGGGCTTCTCCCCCTCCCCCTGTCGCCCCACACCCCGGCCCGGCCCCACGCCCGCCCGCCCGCCCGGCGGCCCGCTCCCCGGCCGCACAGCCCGGTCCCCGCCCTCCCGGCCCGCGGACACCCCGCCCGTGGACACCCGCCGGCCCCGGACCGGACCGTCCGCACCCCGGCCGACCTGCGGCGGCGCGACCCCGGTCGACCCCCGCCCTCCGCACACGCAACAATGGCTTCATGCGTCCCTCCAGGCTCACACCCCCTCCACCCGCAGGGGGACAGCCGGTGAAGAATCCCCGACCGGAGGATGAGCGGACGGCCACAGGACGTCTGGCAGACTTCTCGTCCATGGGGGAACCGACCGAGATCCACGCAGCCGACGCCGACCGCGCCGGCGCGGCGTCCACCGGCGGTTCCGTCCCCGGCGAGGCCACCACCGGTAGCCCGCTGCCGGACGGAGCCACCCGCGCCGCCCGCACGCGCTCCGCAGCGCTCCGCGGCCGCATCCGCGACCAGCGGAGGTCTCCTGCGCGCCCCCGGCTCTGGTTCGAGCTGGCGCTGATCGGCGTCAGCTACTGGCTGTACTCCCTCGTCCGCAACGCCGTCCCCGAGCAGGCCGCCGCCGCCCAGCGCCACGCGGCCTGGATCTGGGACTTCGAGCGCGCCGTCGGCGTCGGCATAGAGCGGGCGGTCAACCACACGGTCAACCGGGCCGAGTGGCTGATCGTCGGTATGAACTACTACTACGCGACGCTGCACTTCATCGTCACGATCAGCGTCCTCGTCTGGCTCTACCGCCGGCATCCGGGCCGCTACGCGGCCGCCCGCACGGTGCTCTTCGTCACCACCGGCATCGCCCTCGTGGGCTTCTACTGCTTCCCCCTGGCACCGCCCCGGCTCATGACCGGCGGCCGCTTCGTCGACACCGTCGCCGTGCACCACACCTGGGGCTCGATGGCCTCCGGCCCGGCCGCGCACGTCTCCAACCAGTACGCGGCGATGCCGTCGATGCACATCGGCTGGTCGCTCTGGTGCGGCCTCACGATCTTCTTCCTCGCCCGCCGCACCTGGGTGCGGGTGCTCGGCCTGCTCTATCCGGCCGCGACCCTCGTCGTGATCATCTCCACCGGGAACCACTTCTGGATGGACGCGGTCGGCGGCATGGTCTGCCTCGCGGTCGGCTTCCTCGCCGCCCGCCTGATCTACCACGCCTGGGCCTACGAGCTGCCGAGACGGCCCGGCGGCGCCTCGCAGCGGCCGGTCACGGTGCCGGTCGACTGGACCGCGCCGGTCGGCGCCGGCCGCCGCTAGCCACCCGCCCGCACGGCATGCGGCGGCCCCGCCCGGGACGATCCCGGGCGGGGCCGCCGCCGTGCGGGCGGGTGGGCGCGGTCAGCCCTTCGCGCCGCCCGGGGCGGGGGGCAGCGGCCTGCGGAACACCGGGTCGTCCGCCAGCGCCTTCAGCCGGGCCACGTCCAGCGGCGGGGTCGTCCGGGTGGCCTTCTGCTCCTTCTGGGTCCGCGCCCCGGCCGCGACCACGATCACGTGGCGGCCGGACGGTGTCACGAGCATGGCCGTCCGGAGCTCCGTGGGCTCCGCCGCGGAGGAGGCGGCTCCCGTCCGGCCGGCGTGCTCCGTGCGGGTGGTGAGGGTCGAGCCGTCCGGCAGGACGGTCTGCGTGCACTCCTCGGCCGTCGGCCCGCACACCGCCAGGTAGGTCCACATGCCGAGGGCCGGGGGGTCCTGCGCGACCGTGACGGTGACCGATCCCACCCCGGCCCCGTCGTCGGCCGCCGCCCAGGCCCCGACCCGCGAATAGCCCGTGAAGAGGGCCGTACCGGGCGTCATGTCGGACGCCTCCGAGTCGACGACCCTCCAGCCGTTCAGGTAGCGCGCGATCACCGCCGTCACGGCGTCCCCGGTGAGGTCGCCGGCCGGCTCCGCGGACGCCGGCCCGGCGGCCGGCTCCGCCGTGGCCGCGACCGGTCCGGCCCCGCCGCCGGAGGCCGGGGTGAGCGAGGCCACCCCGGTGGCGACGGCCAGCACCAGGCCCGTCGCCACGGCGGCACGGGCCGCCGCGGCCCGCCGGTGCCTCCGGGTGCCGCGCGCGCTGCCGCCCGCGACCAGCCGGGGCTCGTCGGGGTGGTAGCCGTCCGCTTCCTCGCGGAAGAGCGACACCAGCATCGCGTCGTCCGTGTCCTCGTGGTGGGGCATGGGTCGGTCACCGTCCTTGCGGTCGTGTTCGGGATGGGGCGGAGCGGGCGGAGCGGTACGGCGACGGGCCGCAGGGGTGTTCAGGGCCGGGCCATGTCGTGCAGGGAGTCGCCGAGCTGCAGCCGGAGCCGGGCCAGCGCCCGCGAGGCCTGGGTCCGTACGGCGCCTGGGGTCGACCCGACGATGGCCGCGGTCTCCTCGGCGCTGACGTCCTCCCAGTAGCGCAGCACGAGCACCGCGCGGTCCCGCGGCGGCAGGGCGGCCAGGGCCTGGGTCAGGGTGATCCGCAGGCTGCCGTCGCCCTCGGGGCCCGCCCGGTCGGGGAACTCCCGCACGGGGTACTCGCTGCTGCTGCGCCGCCGCCGGTGGTCGATGAACAGCCGGTACAGCACCCCCTGCGCGTAGGCGGCCGGGTCCTCGATCGTGCGGGCCCCGAAGATCCGGCCCGACCCGCGCCACACCGCGTACATCCGGCCGAGCGTCTCCTGCACGAGGTCCTCGGCGAGATGGCTGTCCCCGCCGGTCAACAGGCACGCCGCGCGGTAGAGGTGCCCCGCCCGGGCGTGGGCGAACGCCTCGTAGCCCTCCTCCGCGGCACCGCGGTCGACGCCGATTCCGAACATCTGCCCTCCTTCGCTCCGTCCGTCTCCACCTGGTAGACGGGTTCGGTGCGGAGGGTCGTTACAGCGGCACCGGGCGCGAGGGCGGCACGGGCGTCACGGCCCGTAGAACAGCCGCTCCACGACGGCCCGTGCCCGCCGGGTGGTGCGGCGGTAGTCGTCGACCAGCTCGCCGCTGTGCCCGGCGCCGTAGCCGAGGTAGCGGGCCACACCGGACAGCTCGCGGGCGTCCCCGGGGAAGCTGTCGCCGGGCCGCCCGCGCACCAGCATCACCGCGCTGCGCACCCGCGAGGCGAGCACCCAGGCGGCGTCCAGCACGGCGGCGTCCTCGGCGTCCAGGAGCCCCGCCCCGGCCGCCTGCTCCAGCGCGGGCCGGGTACGGGTGGTGCGCAGCCCGGGCAGCCGGTGGCCGTGCTGGAGCTGGAGCAGCTGCACGACCCACTCGACGTCGGCGAGGCCGCCGCGGCCGATCTTGGTGTGGGTGGTCGGGTCGGCGCCGCGGGGCAGGCGTTCCGTCTCGATCCGTGCCTTGATCCGCCGGATCTCCGTCAGGTCGCGCTCGGGCACCCCGGCCCCGGGGTAGCGCAGCGGGTCGATCAGCGCCCGGAACCGCTCCCCCAGCCCCGGGTCGCCCGCCAGCGGTTCCGCCCGCAGCAGCGCCTGGCTCTCCCAGACGTGCGACCAGCGCCGGTAGTACGCGGCGTACGAGGCCAGGGTGCGCACCAGCGGGCCGTTGCGGCCCTCCGGGCGGAGGTCGGCGTCGACGAGCAGCGGCGGCTCGGTGGAGGGCGAGGCCAGCAGGGTGCGCAGCTCGTGGCAGACGGCGTGGGCGGCCCGGGCGGCGTCCTCGTCGAGGGCCTCCAGGAGCGGCTCGTGGACGAAGAGCACGTCCGCGTCGGAGCCGTAGCCGAGTTCGTGGCCGCCGAAGCGGCCCATGGCGATCACCGCGAGCCGGGTCGGCAGCTCGCCGTTGCGGGCCTCCCAGCCGGCGATGCAGGCGCGCAGCGCGCCCTGCAGGGTGGCGGCGTTGAGGTCGGTCAGTGCCTCTCCGGCGGTGGTGACAGCCTGGCCGGGGGTGTCGCCGAGGCGGCCGAGCACGTCGGCGGCGGCCGTGCGGAAGAGTTCGCGGCGCCGCACCGAGCGGGCCGCGGAGACGCCGGCGGCGGCCGTCCCGGCGCGGCCCACGGCGGCGAGGATCTCCTGTTCGAGCACGGCCCGGCCGCGGGGCTGCAGGCCCTGCGGGTCGCCGAGCATGGCGACCGCCTCCGGGGCGCGCAGCAGGAGGTCCGGGGCGAGGCGTCCGGCCGACAGCACGCGGGCGAGCTGCTCGGCGGCGGCGCCCTCGTCGCGCAGCAGCCGCAGGTACCAGGGGGTGCGGCCGAGCGCGTCGGAGATCTGGCGGAAGTTGAGCAGGCCGGCGTCCGGGTCGGCGGAGTCGGCGAACCAGCCGAGCATCACCGGCAGCAGGGTCCGCTGGATGGCGGCCTTGCGGCTGACGCCGGAGGCCAGCGCGGAGAGGTGGCGCAGTGCGGCGGCCGGGTCGGCGTAGCCGAGGGCCTCCAGCCGGGCCTTGGCGGCCTCGCTGCTGAGGCCGGCCGCGCCGAGTGGGAGCTCGGCGACGGCGTCCAGCAGCGGGCGGTAGAACAGGCGCTCGTGCAGCCGGCGCACCTCGACGGCGTGCCGCCTCCACTCGCGCTGCAGGGCGGCGACCGGGTCGGCCCGGGTGTCGTCGTTGATCAGCGTGTTGAGCGAGCGGGCGAGCCGGCGCTGGTCGGCCGGGTCGGTGGGCATGAGGTGGGTGCGGCGCAGCCGGTGCAGCTGGATGCGGTGCTCGAGCGCGCGCAGGAAGCGGTAGGCGGCGTCGAGGGAGGCGGCGTCGGCGCGGCCGACGTAGCCGCCGTCGCTGAGCGCGGCCAGGGCCTGCAGGGTGTTGCCGCTGCGCAGCGTCGGGTCGGTGCGGCCGTGGACGAGCTGTAGCAGCTGCACGGAGAACTCGACGTCGCGCAGGCCGCCGGGGCCGAGTTTGAGCTGCCGGTCGAGTTCGGTGGCGGGGATGGCGTCGACGACGCGGCGGCGCATCTGCTGCACGTCGGTGACGAAGTTGTCGCGGGCGGCGGCCTGCCAGACGAGCGGGGCGATCGCGGCGGCGTACGCGGCGCCGAGCTCGGTGTCCCCGGCGATCGGCCGGGCCTTCAGCAGCGCCTGGAACTCCCAGGTCTTGGCCCAGCGCTGGTAGTAGGCGAGGTGGCTGGCCAGGGTGCGCACGAGCGGGCCGTTGCGGCCCTCGGGGCGCAGGTTGGCGTCGACCGGCCAGATGACGCCCTCGCCGGTGGTGTCGGAGCAGATCCGCATGAGCCGGGCGGCGAGCCTCGTCGCGGCCTGCACGGCGTGGTGCTCGTCGACGTCCTCGCGGGGTTCGGCGACGAAGATCACGTCGACGTCGGAGACGTAGTTGAGTTCGCGGCCGCCGCACTTGCCCATGCCGATCACGGCGAGGCGGCAGGCCGCCGCGGTGTCCGGGTCCTCGGCGGCGGCGATGTCGAGCGCGGTCTGCAGGGTGGCGCCCGCCAGGTCGGCGAGCTCGGCGGAGGCCTGCGGCAGGTCGGTGGTGCCGGTGAGGTCGCGGGCGGCGATGGTGAGCAGGCAGCGCCGGTAGGCGGTGCGCAGCACGTCCGGTCGGCGGGCGGGCTCGGCGGCCCACACGCGCTCGGTGAGCGCGTGCCGGAAGTCGGCGGCACCGGGGTGCATGTCCTGCAGCTCGAAGGTGACCAGCGCGTGCCAGTCCTCCGGGTGCCGGGCGAGGTGGTCGGCGAGCGCGTCGGAGGCGCCGAGCACGCCGAGCAGCCGGTCGCGCAGTGGCTTCGAGGTGGTCAGGGTGTCGCGCAGGGTGTGCTGCTCCGGCTCGTCGAGCGCCTCCAGCAGCCGGGCGAGGCCGAGCAGGGCCTGGTCCGGGTCGGCGGTCGCGCCGAGCGCGTCCAGCAGCACGGTGTCGCCGGCCAGCCCGTGCAGGGCGGGTTCGGCCAGCCGCCGGACGGCTGCGTCCGGGTCGGCGAAGCCGCGCCGCACCAGGCGGATCTCCGGCCGGCTGGTACGGCCTCCGGTCCGTTCCTCCACCGACATCGCCCCTCCGGTCCGACAGCAGACCCGCACCGGGGTGCGGGTCTACGAGCCTACGGGCCGAGCGCGGCGGCGGCGCATCAGGCCGTCATGCCAACAGGAACGTCCGCCTGATCCGCTGCCACGGCAGCGCCGCGAACGGGAGGGCGGTCGCCATCGCCATGCCGATCACCGGGAGCTCGCGGTCGCCGAGCACGAGCCCGGCGGTCACGGTCGCCCAGCCGGCCGCCCCGCCGAGGAGGCCGAGGGTCTGCCGCCGGCGGTCGGAGATCCTGGTGATGACGGTGCGCCGCCGCTGGCGTCCCGTCCAGGAGACCAGGTGCCGGCCCAGGACCCACTCCCGGAACATCACCCAGAGCGAGAACGCGGTGCCGAGCGTGCCGACGATCAGGTACGCCGGGTAGCAGGCCAGGGCCCGCCGCACCCCGAGCTGGAGGCTGGCCACGCCGAGCGTGATCGCCGCCATCACCAGGAACCACGAGCCGAACCACCGCACCGCGTCGAACTCGGTGAAGCCCGTGGCCAGGTGGTAGAGCAGGGAGGCGTAGCCGACGGCGAGCAGCGCGCTGTCGACCAGCATCGCGCCGAAGACCTTGGTGAAGCCCCAGCTCCGGAAGAACAGGCCCTTGTGCTTGTAGATGGCCTGCGCCCAGCCGGCGGCCCAGCGGTGGGTCTGCGCCCAGTACTCCCGCCAGTTCCGCGGGTCGCGGACGGCGACGAACTCGCCGGGCACGAAGCCCGCCGGGCGGCCCGAGCGGTTCATCTTGAGGGCGAGCTCGACGTCCTCGCAGAGGCTGTCGGTCGACCAGCCGCCGACCGTCCGGAGGTCGTCCGTGCGGTAGACGCCGGCCGAGCCGGAGAGGACCGCCACCCAGCCGTGCCAGGACTCGACGACCCGCGAGACGCGGTGCGCGGAGGCCCACTCGATGGTGCGGGACCGCTGGAACAGCCCCTTGGTGCCGTGCGGGGTGACGGAGAGGCAGACGCCGCCGTAGCCGCGCTCCCCCATCACCCGCAGGCAGGTCTCGAAGACGTGCTCGGAGGCGAAGTAGCCGTCGGCGTCGAGCAGCGCGACGTGACTGGTCGTCACCCGTTCCAGCGCGGCGTTGAGCGACTTCGGCTTGCTCGCGTGGGCGACCTCCATCACCTCCGCGCCGCACTCGGCGGCGATCCGCGCGGTTTCGTCGGTGCAGGAATCGGCAATGACCAGAACGGTTTGCGGAGGCACGGTCTGACGAAAAGCGGATTCCACCGCGCTCGCGATGAAATCCGCCTCGTTGTGTGCCGGAATCAGCACGGTGAGCGAATCGGTCACCGCCGGGCGAACCACTTCACGGCCGCGCCGACCGCGGTGCTGGCCCCACCGATGGCCAGCATGGCGAGGGAGGCAACGCCTGTGTGGGCGAGTGCGTACATTCCTTTTCCTCCGGATTCCTTGGCGATATCGTGTCTGCACCGCACGGCACGGACCGGCACGAAGTGATTTTCGGCCCGGTTCGGCAAGCGGTTCAGATTTACCACGCCGACGACATCGGTCTGCTCATAACACAGTCACCTCGGGAGCCGACGCGGCTAATTCATCCGGACAGCTCTGGGTACGGGCGGTCCGCGTCCGAACCGCTCATGGTGAAACCACCGGAGAGACGCCGTCATCCGGACGGCCCCCGGCCCGAGGAGAGACATGCTTCCGCTCAACCTGCTGCTCGCCACCGCGCTCGCGGCCGTACCCGGCGCCGCCGAACCCCGCGCCGTCACGGCCGCCGTCAGCCGCATCGTCTTCGTCGACACCTTCCGCACCCTCGACGTCGGCCCGGGACGCACCTGGGGGTGGCAGACCGCCGCCTACTCGCGGTGCACCGACAGCAGCGACAACCCCGCCGCCTGGAAGCTCGACCGGCTGACCACCGACGCGCTCAGCACCGCCTCCGGCCACCTCGTGATCACCGCCACCCCGCGCCCCGACGGCGCCTGGAACACCGGGCTGCTCACCACCGGCGACTCCTGCGACTCCGGCGGCAACGGCGCCCAGGTGCGCACCGGCGACTTCCTCCTCGCCCACATACGCCTGCCCGAGGCGAACACCGGCACCTGGCCCGGACTCTGGACCTGGCGCGACGGCAAGAACGAGGTCGACGTCTTCGAATGGCACGCCGACCGCCCGGAGAACATCGAGTTCGTCAACCACGTCCGCAGCGGCGACACCGTCTTCACCGCCCCCTACGTCGGCGCCGGCAAGTGGATCTACATCGGCGCACGCTTCGGCGCCGACAACACCACCTGGTACATCGGCACCGACAGCACGCAGCTGACCCCCGCCTTCTCCGACCGCACCGGGGTCGGGCCCGACTTCGCCGCCTACCCGATCCTCAACCTGTCGGTCAGCGACGGCGCCTTCCACCGGCCCCCCGCCGGCACGACCCCGGCCACGCTGGAGTCCGACCTCTTCATGATCCAGCGGCCCGCCCCCGCGAGCCTCCCCGACGGCCCCTGACCCGGAGCGCCCCGCCCCGAAGGCCGGTGAGCGGCCGCCGCCGACGCAGCGGCCGGTGCCCGAGACGCCGCGCTCGGCACACTGCGACCGGGCCCCGCCGCGGTCAGGGCGTGGCGGTCAGGACCAGGCGTACGAGACCGACGCCGACATGGTCGCCAACCCCTACGGCGAGGTTCCGCCCGAAGCCGTAGCGGCCGCCCGGACGATCGACGATCAGGGTCGGCCGACCGGGGAGTACCGGGCGAACCCGGGGCATCGCCGGCCGGATCAGCGGGACGCCGACCCGCACCCGGGCCGACGCCCGGTCCCGGGCCCGACGGCCCACGGACGGCCCGGGACCGGACGGAAGCCCCGAAAACGCCCCTCGGGCCGACGGATCACGTCCGTCGACCCGAGGGGCTCTTTGCGTTTCAGACCGCTCCGACCTGCGGTTACAGCACCTGGAGGTTCTTGCGCAGCTCGAACGGGGTGACCTCGGAGCGGTACTCCTCCCACTCCTGGCGCTTGTTGCGCAGGAAGAAGTCGAAGACGTGCTCTCCGAGGGTCTCGGCGACGAGTTCGCTGCGCTGCATGAGGTCGATGGCCTCGCCGAGGTTCTGCGGCATGGGCTGGATGCCCAGGGCGCGGCGCTCGGCGTCGGAGAGCGCCCACACGTCGTCGTCGGCGCCGGACGGGAGCTCGTAGCCCTCCTCGATGCCCTTGAGGCCCGCGGCGAGGGTGACGGCGTAGGCCAGGTAGGGGTTGCAGCCGGTGTCGAGCGAGCGGACCTCGACGCGGGTGGAACCCTGCTTGCCGGGCTTGTACATGGGCACGCGGATCAGCGCGGAGCGGTTGTTGTGGCCCCAGCAGATGTACGAGGGGGCCTCGCCACCGGCGCCGGCGGTGCGCTGGGAGCCGCCCCAGATGCGCTTGTAGGAGTTGACCCACTGGTTGGTGACGGCGGCGGTCTCGGCGGCGTGCTTCAGGAGGCCGGCGATGAACGAGCGGCCGACCTTGGAGAGCTGGTACTCGGCGCCGGACTCGTGGAAGGCGTTGCGGTCGCCCTCGAAGAGGGAGACGTGGGTGTGCATGCCGGAGCCGGGGTGGTCGGAGAAGGGCTTCGGCATGAAGCTGGCGTGCACGCCCTGCTCCAGCGCGACCTCCTTCATGACCAGGCGGAAGGTCATGATGTTGTCGGCGGTGGAGAGCGCGTCGGCGTAGCGGAGGTCGATCTCCTGCTGGCCGGGGGCGCCCTCGTGGTGGGAGAACTCCACCGAGATGCCCATCGACTCCAGCATGGTGATGGCCTGGCGACGGAAGTCGTGGCCGACACCGCGCGGGGTGTGGTCGAAGTAGCCGGACTGGTCGGCAGGGATCGGCGCGGTGCCGTCGCCCGGGAGGTTCTTCAGGAGGAAGAACTCGATCTCGGGGTGGGTGTAGAAGGTGAAGCCGAGGCTTGAGGCCTTCTCCAGCGTGCGCTTGAGCACGTACCGGGGGTCGGCGTAGGAGGGCGAGCCGTCGGGCATGAGGATGTCGCAGAACATCCGTGCGGTGCCCGGGGTCTCGGAGCGCCACGGCAGTATCTGGAAGGTGGTGGGGTCAGGCTTGGCGATCATGTCGGACTCGTAGACCCGGGCGAAGCCCTCGATCGCCGATCCGTCGAAGCCGATGCCTTCCTCGAAGGCCTGCTCGAGCTCCGCGGGCGCGACGGCGACCGACTTGAGGAACCCGAGCACGTCGGTGAACCACAGCCGGACGAAACGGATGTCACGCTCTTCGAGCGTACGAAGCACGAACTCCTGCTGCTTGCCCATGGGGACAGTCTCACCTCTGCTCTTTACATCCGTGTTACGCCCGGCGGCGGCCCTGTCGGCTCGTGGTCCCGCGACCGATCCCATCATGTCGGATCATCGGCGTACGTCCACCCCTGGGTGGTCGCGGACACGGTGAACGGAAGGCAACGGGGACCCCCCGCGACATAACGTCAGTTCGACGATTACACTCGGGGCCATGCCGAATCTCCGTCTCGCCCTGTGCCAGATCGACCCGTGGGTCGGTGACCTCTCCCGCAACGGCGACGAGGTGGTGCGCTGGACCAGGCAGGCCGCCGACGCCGGCGCCCAGCTGGTCGCCTTCCCCGAGATGGCCCTGACCGGGTACCCGGTCGAGGACCTCGCCCTGCGTTCGTCGTTCGTGGAGGCGTCCCGCGCGGCCCTGGTGGAGCTGGCCGCCCGGCTGGCCGCCGAGGGCCTCGGCGAGGTGCCGGTGGTGGTCGGCTACCTCGGCCGGTCCGAGCACGACTCGCCGAAGCTGCACCGCGCGGCGGGTTCGCCGCAGAACTGCGCGGCGGTGCTGCACCGCGGCACGGTGGTGACCCGGTTCGCCAAGCACTACCTGCCCAACTACGGCGTCTTCGACGAGTACCGGTACTTCGTGCCGGGCGACCAGCTGGTGGTGCTCAACCTGCACGGCGTCGACGTGGCGCTGGCGATCTGCGAGGACATCTGGCAGGACGGCGGCCGGGTCGCCGCGGCCGGGGAGGCGGGGGCCGGCCTGCTGCTGTCGATCAACGGCTCGCCGTACGAGCGGAACAAGGACGACGTGCGGCTGGAGCTCGTACGGCGCCGGGCCGCCGAGGCGGGCTGCACCCTCGCCTACCTCAACATGGTCGGCGCGCAGGACGAGCTGGTCTTCGACGGCGAGACCCTCGTGGTGTCGGCGGAGGGCGAGGTGCTGGCCCGCGCACCGCAGTTCGAGGAGAAGCTGCTGGTCGTCGACCTGGAGCTGCCGGCCGCGGCCGGGGGCCGCACCGACGGGCTGATCCTCACCGACGGCCTGCACCTCGTCCGCGCCGAGCTGGGCGGCGAACCGCTGCCGGCGCCCGCCGAGCCGCTCGTCAACGAGATCGCGCCGCGGCTGGACGACGAGGCGGAGATCTACGCGGCGCTGGTCGAGGGCACCCGGGCGTACGTCCGCAAGAACGGCTTCCGGTCGGTGCTGATCGGCCTCTCCGGCGGCATCGACTCGGCGCTGGTCGCCGCGATCGCGGTGGACGCGATCGGGGCGGAGAACGTGCACTGCGTGTCGATGCCGAGCCGGTACTCCTCGGAGCACTCCAAGGACGACGCGGCCGACCTGGCCCGCCGTACGGGTCTCAACTTCCGCACCGTGCCGATCGCGCCGATGTTCGACGCCTACATGGCCTCGCTGGGCCTGACCGGCCTCGCGGAGGAGAACCTGCAGTCGCGGCTGCGCGGCACGCTGCTGATGGCGATCTCCAACCAGGAGGGGCACATCGTGCTCGCGCCCGGCAACAAGAGCGAGCTGGCCGTCGGCTACTCGACGCTGTACGGCGACTCGGTGGGCGCCTACGGGCCCATCAAGGACGTCTACAAGTCGCTGATCTTCCGCCTCGCGACGTGGCGCAACGAGGCCGCCGTGCAGCGCGGCGAGGAGCCGCCGATCCCGCAGAACACCATCACCAAGCCGCCGTCGGCGGAGCTGCGGCCCGACCAGGTCGACACCGACTCGCTGCCCGACTACGACCTGCTGGACACCGTGCTCGACCTGTACGTGGAGGGCGACCTCGGCCGGGACGCGATCGTCGCCGCCGGGTTCGCGCCGGAGGTGGTGGACCGGATCGTCCGCCTCGTCGACACGGCCGAGTACAAGCGCCGGCAGTACCCGCCGGGCCCGAAGATCTCCCCGAAGGGCTTCGGCCGGGACCGGCGCCTGCCGATCACCAACCGCTGGCGCCGCGGCTGACCCCGCCCGCGCCCTCTCCCCGCCCGCGCCGGGCCCGCCCCGGCTCAGCCGAGGGAGGCCTGCCACGTCCAGCTGGTGCGCCGCGCCCGGCCCGCGAGGGCGGCCCGGCCGGTGCACCACAGGAGCACCTCGGCGGGGTCGCCCCCGGGGGCGTCCGGGAAGAGCCGCGCCAGCACGGCCGCCGCGAGGGGCGCCGGCAGGTGCCAGTCGACCCGGAGGCCCCGGGTGATGTCCCAGGTGTGCAGGAGGATCTCGGCCGTTCCCATGGCCGCGAAACCGGACGGGTCGCACGGCCCCCAGTGCCAGGCGCGGACGTCGGGCCCGGCGAGGGCGAGCGCGCCGGTCAGCAGGCCGCCGCCGGCCCGCACCACCTGGAGGAGTTCGGCGACCGGCGCCTCGGGACGGACCACCAGGTCGAACGGCAGGTAGCCCTCGCGGGGCCGGGCGGCGAGCTGCCCGGCGTACGCCGCCAGGTCGTGCGCGACGTGCTCGGCGGCCTCGCGGCACGTCCAGGTGAGCGGCCCCGCGCGGACCGACCAGTCGTCGTCCGCACGGCCGGCGAGCACGGCCAGCGACTCGGCGAGGGCGCGGTCGACGTCACGTCCGTCCATGCCTGCCATCGTCCCACGCACGGCCGGACCGACGCGGGCGGGCGGGCAGGGCGGGGCGGGTCAGTACCGGTAGTCGGCGGCGACGGCCCGGTGGTCGCTGCCGTCGGCGGGCAGCACCCACGAGTCGGTGGGCTTCAGCCCGCCCTTGCTGAGGATCTGGTCGATCCGCGCCATCGGGAAGGCGGACGGCCAGGAGAAGCCGAAGCCGTCGCCCGCGGCGCCCTGGGCGGAGCGCATCTGGGAGGTGACGGGGGCGAGGCTGCGGTCGTTCATGGTGCCGTTGAGGTCGCCGAGCAGGATGACCTTGGGGAGCTTCTCGGCCTCGATGGCGTCGCCGAGGGCCTGCGCGCTGTGGTCGCGGCGGCCCGCGGTGAAGCCGCTCGCCGACTTGAGGCGCACCGACGGCAGGTGCGCGACGTACACCGCCAGCGGGCCGGCCGGGGTGGCGACGCTGGCACGGAAGGCCCGGGTCCAGCCGATGCGGATGTCGACCACGCGCACGTCGCCGATCGGGTACGTGGACCAGAGGCCGACGGTGCCCTCGACCACGTGGTACGGGTAGCGGTCGGCCAGGCCCGTGGAGTAGGCGGCCACCGCGCTCGGGGCGAGCTCCTCCAGGGCGACGATCTCGGCGCCGGAGCCGTTGAGCAGCTTCACGGTGCCGGCGGTGTCGCGGTTGGCGGCGGCGACGTTGTGCGTGAGCACGGTGAAGTCGCCCTCGCCGCCGGACTTGTCGGTGACCAGGCCGCCGAAGAGGTTGAGCCAGACGATCGCCGGGAGCAGCACCGCCGTGAGGGCGGTCGCCGAGCGGCGCCACAGCCCGACCAGGGCGAGGACGGGCACGGCCAGTCCGAGCCACGGGAGGAAGGTCTCCACCAGGCTGCCGAGGTTGCCCCAGCGGTTGGGGACGACCGCGTGGGCGGCGAGCACCACGGCGGTGAGGACGGCGAGGGCGGCGGTGATCCAGCCGCGGCGGGGGTCGAGCCAGCGGCTCCGGGAGCGGGCCGGCCCGCTGCGGGTGCTGCCGGCCGCCGTCACTGCCTCGTCCGCCCGCACCATGCGCCGCCCGCTCCCGTGTTCCCGTTGTGCCGTCGGGCCCGTGCCGTGGTGCCCGTGCCGCCGTGTCGCCGTGTCGCCGTGCAGGTCCGCGCGCCGGGAGGCGCCCGGGTTTGTCGGATTCTCGGCTCAGCCTATGACGGCATGGACGCGAATCCACCCCCGGGGGGTTGCGGCACGCCCCGGATCAGCGGGAACGCCCGTCCGGCGGTGGCGCGGCGACCCCGTTGAGGACGGCGTCGACCATCTGCTCCGGGAGCCCGGGGTCCTCCAGCGGGGCCTCGTCCCACAGGACGGTCCGCAGCAGGATCGGGCCGATGACGATCTCGCAGAGGAGTTCGATGTCGAGGTCGGAGCGGAGCACGCCCTCCTCGACGCCGCGGCGCACGATGTCGCGCGCCATCGCACGGCGGGGCCGGACGATCTGCTCCTGGTAGACCTCGCGGAGCTCCGGCCAGGAGTTCATCTGGCTGAGCGCGGACCTCAGCATCCAGCGGGACCGCTTGGCGAGGCCGCGCTGGCGCATGTACTCGACCATGGCGATCAGCTCGTCGCGGACGCTGCCGTCGCTGCGGGTCCGGACGGGGGCCGGGGCCTCCAGCCGGGCGACGACGTCGACGAGCAGCGCCTCCTTGTTGGGCCAGCGCCGGTAGATGGTGGCCTTGCCGACGCCCGCGGCGGCGGCGATCCGTTCGACGGAGAGGTCGGAGAGGCTGCGGCCGGCCTCCATCAGCTCCTCGACGGCGGCGAAGATCGCCTGCTCGGCCGCCTCGCTGCGCGGACGGCCCCGCCGCGGGGCGCAGAGCTCCGCGGCGGGGCCCCCGTCGAGGGCGTCGCAGGCCGGGTCGGTCGGCGCCGGGTGGGTCGTCGCCGTGGCCTGGGCGGTCGGTTCGGTGTGCATGGCGCCATTGTCTCCCGGTCGCTCAGACGCGGGCCGTGCGAGGCTCGCTGTCGGTGGGGGCCTGCTGCACGGCCGGGGCGGCGGGGGCCTTGCCGGGGAGCAGCAGGAGTGCGAGGAGGACGCCGACGGCGGTGATGCCCGCGGAGAGCCCGGCGACGACGTGCATGGCGTGCACGAAGGCGTCCTGGGCGGGGACGAGCAGGCCGGGGAGCCCCGCCTTGTCGGCGACGGCGGTGGTGGCCTCCAGGGACTCGCCGGCCTTGCCGCGGAGGGCGGCGGGCACCTGGTCGAGGTGGTCGGCCATGCCGTCGCGGTAGACGGTCGACAGGACGGCGCCCAGGACGGCGACGCCGAGCGAGCCGCCGACCTGGCGGAAGGTGTTGTTGATCGCGGAGCCGGCGCCGGCCTTCTCCCGGGGCAGGGCTCCCATGATGGCGACGGTCACGGGCGGCATGACGTGGGCCATGCCGGCGCCCATGACGAAGCCGATCACGACGAGCACCCAGATGGGGGTGGTGGCGTCGAGCAGGAGGTAGCCGAGGAAGCCGACGGCGATCAGCGCCATGCCGGCGGCGCAGGTGGCGCGGATGCCGAAGCGGTCGACGACGAGGCGGGCGCGGGGGGCGAAGGCCATCTGGGCGCCGGCGAGCGGCAGCATCAGCATGCCGGCCTGGAGGGCGCTGTAGCCGCGGACGCTCTGGGTGTAGAAGACGCCGAAGAACGAGACGCCCATGAGGGCGAAGAAGACGACGCCGATGACCACGACGGAGGCGGAGAACACCTTGTTGCGGAACCAGGTGACGTCCAGCGCCGGGTGGGAGGTGCGGCGCTCGAAGACGACGAACGCGGCGAGGGCGAGGAGGCCGACGAGGATCGGCACCCAGGCGCCGGGCGCGGTGAAGTCGGCGAGTTCGCCGCCCTTGATGATGCCGTAGATCAGTGCGACGAGGCCGATGATGGAGAGCAGCACGCCGATCGGGTCGAGCTTGCCGGGGCGCGGGTCGCGGGAGTTGGGCACGAGCAGGCTCATGGCGACGAGCGCGACGATCACGATCGGGACGTTGACGAGGAAGACCGAGCCCCACCAGAAGTGCTCGATGAGCAGGCCGCCGGTGATCGGGCCGACGGCGATGGCGAGGCCGACGGCACCGGCCCAGATGCCGATGGCCTTGGGCTGCTCGTGGCGCTCGAAGACGTTCATGATGATCGCGAGGGTGGCGGGCATGACGAACGCCCCGCCGAGGCCCATGACCGCGCGGAACGCGACGAGCTGGCCGGGGCTGTCCGCGAAGGCGGAGAGCAGCGAGCCGATGCCGAAGACGACCATGCCGCCGAGGAGCGCCCACTTGCGGCCGAGGCGGTCGCCGAGGAGTCCGGCGGTGAAGAGCAGGCCGGCGAAGACGAGCGTGTAGGAGTTGATCGCCCACTCGAGGTCGCTCTGGCTGGCGCCGAGCCCGGTGGGGGCGGGGGCGGCGATGGTCTTCATCGCGACGTTGAGGATGGAGTTGTCGAGCACGACGACGAGCAGGGCGAGGATCAGGGTGCCCAGGATCGCCCAGCGGCGGCGGTGGATGGCTTCGGGTACACGCGGTGGCGCGGCGGTGCTCATGTGGTTCTCCCCGTCCGTACGAGAGGTGCAGACTTACGAGTCGCCTTCGTCTCGTAACCCGTTCGGGGCAAGCCTAGCGCCTTTTGCGATACGAGACGGGATCGTATCGTAAAGCCCGGGTAAAGAGTGCCGTGAACCGTCCGGACCCGGGCCTTTGCGGCGGGCGCACGGCGTGCAAGCATGGGTGCAGATCCGGGGACGCCGTAAGGCGCCACGAGACGACAACCTTCTGGAGTCTGTTCGATGAACGCTTCTCCGCTTCAGCCTGCCCAGCCGCAGGAGGGCACCGTCCTCTACGGCGGCGTCACCAACCGGCGCGTGACCGTCCGCGACCTGGCCAGGGCCAAGCAGCACGGCGAGCGCTGGGCGATGCTCACCGCGTACGACGCCCTGACCGCCGGCGTGTTCGACGAGGCCGGCATCCCGGTGCTGCTCGTCGGCGACTCGGCCGGCAACTGCCACCTCGGCTACGAGACCACCGTGCCCGTGACCATGGACCAGATGGTGATGCTCTCCGCCGCCGTCGTCCGCGGCACGAAGCGCGCCATGGTCGTCGGCGACATGCCGTTCGGCTCCTACCAGGAGTCGCCCGCGCAGGCCATGCACAACGCCGCCCGCCTCATGAAGGAGGCCGGGGTCGGCGCCGTCAAGCTGGAGGGCGGCGAGCGCAGCGCCCGCTCCATCGAACTGCTCGTCGAGGCGGGCATCCCGGTGATGGCCCACATCGGCCTCACCCCGCAGTCCGTGCACGCCTTCGGCGGCTACCCGGTGCAGGGCCGCGGCGACGAGGCCGCCCACCGGCTGCTGCGCGACGCCAAGGCCGTCCAGCAGGCCGGCGCCTTCTCCGTCGTGCTGGAGGCCGTGCCCGCCGAACTCGCCGCCGAGGTCACCGCGCAGCTCGCGATCCCGACGGTCGGCATCGGCGCCGGGATCTCCACCGACGCGCAGGTGCTCGTCTGGACGGACATGGCCGGCATGACCGCCGGCCGGGTGCCGAAGTTCGTCAAGCAGTACGCGAACCTGCGGGCCGTCCTCGGCGACGCCGCCCGCGAGTTCGCCGCGGACGTCACCTCCGGCGCCTTCCCGGCGCCCGAGCACAGCTTCAGCTGATCCCCTCCCCCGGGTGCCGGGGCCGCGAGCCGCGGCCCCGGCACCCGTGCGTCCGGGCCCGGACGGCACCGCCCGCCCTCACCCGCACCCGCCGCACGGCCCGGACGGCCGCCCGGCAGCACCGCGACAGCGCCCTGCCGGTACGCCCGCGGCGCTGACAGCAGGGTGACAGCGGGCTGACAGCAGGGCCCGGCAGTCTGAGGGCATGACATCGAACGCAACCGCCCCGAACGACCGGGGGCAGCTCGACCGCGGCAACGCCGTGGAGGTCCGCGGCATCGTCAAGACCTTCGGCGCCACCCGGGCGCTCGACGGCGTCGACCTCAGCGTCCGCGAGGGCACCGTGCTCGGCCTGCTCGGCCCGAACGGCGCCGGCAAGACCACCCTCGTCCGCGTCCTCTCCACCCTCGTGAAGCCGGACGCCGGCACCGCGTTCGTCGGCGGCTACGACGTGCTGCGCCAGCCCAAGCAGCTGCGCCGCACGATCGGCCTCACCGGCCAGTACGCCTCCGTCGACGAGCTGCTCTCCGGCTACGAGAACCTCTACCTCATCGGGCGGCTGCTCGACCTCTCCGCGAAGGAGTCGAAGACCCGCGCCGGCGAGCTGCTGGAGCGCTTCTCCCTCACCGAGGCCGCCAAGCGCCCCGCCAAGACGTACTCCGGCGGCATGCGGCGCCGGCTCGACCTCGCCGCCTCCATGATCGGCCGGCCCAAGGTGCTCTACCTGGACGAGCCCACCACCGGCCTCGACCCCCGCACCCGCAACGAGGTCTGGGACGAGGTGCAGCGGATGGTCGCCGAGGGCTCCACCGTGCTCCTCACCACCCAGTACATGGAGGAGGCGGAGCAGCTCGCCCACGAGCTGACCGTCATCGACCGCGGCCGGGTGATCGCCGCGGGCGGCATCGACGAGCTGAAGACGCAGGTCGGCGGCCAGACCCTCCAGGTGCGCCCGCTGAACCCCGCCGACCTGCCCGAGATGGCCCGGTGCCTGCAGGAGTCGGGCACCGCGGCGACGTTCTCCGCCGACACGGGGCTCCTCTCCGTGCAGCTCACCGAGGACGGCCAGCTGACGTCGGTGATCGGCGTGCTCGGCACCCGCGGCTTCGGCATCGCGGGCATCGACACCGAACTCCCCAGCCTGGACGAGGTGTTCCTCACCATCACCGGCAAGCCGTCCACGCCGGCCGCCCCGACCCGCGACAAGGAGCCCGTGGCATGACCACCGCCGCCCCGACCTTCGCCCCGGCCCACGCGGACGACCCGCGGATCGGCCTCGCCGGGCACCTGCGCCACGTCGGCGCGCTCACCCGCCGCAACCTGATGCGCATCAAGGCCGACCCCGAGTCGATGCTCGACGCGCTGCTCATCCCGATCATCTTCACGGTGCTGTTCGTCTACGTGTTCGGCGGCGCGGTCTCCGGCAGCCAGCACGACTACATCCAGTACATGATCCCCGGCCTGCTCGGCACCACCGGCCTCAACCTGGCGATGGCCGTCGGCACCGGTCTCAACAGCGACTTCCAGAGCGGCGTGATGGACCGCTTCCGCACCCTGCCGATCGGCCGGTCCGCGGTGCTGCTGTCGAAGATCGTCGCCGAGACCTGCCGCGGGCTGGTCTCCTTCACCATCCTCATCGGCTTCTCGATGATCCTCGGCCTGGAGATCAAGACCGGCTTCCTGCAGCTGCTCGCCGCCGTCGGCCTCTCCCTGCTCTTCGGCATGTCGATCGTCTGGATCTCCATGCTGCTCGGCATGTCGCTGCGCAGCGCCCAGGCCGTGCAGGGCGTCAGCATGCTGGTGATCATGCCTCTGCAGTTCGGCAGCTCGATCTTCGCGCCGACCAGCACCATGCCCGGCTGGCTGCAGGCCTTCACCGAGTACAACCCGCTCTCCGCGCTGGCCGACGCCTGCCGCAGCCTGATCAACGGCGGCCCGCTCACCCACTCGGTGACGATCGTGGTGGTCTGGTCGCTGGCGATCACCGCCGTCACCGCGCCGCTCGCGGTGGCCCGCTTCCGCAAGCGCACCTGACGGGGGCTCAGAGACTCCCGAGACCGTCGAGCAGGGCGGCCGCCTCCGCGAGGGAGAGGCGGCCGCCCTCCTCGCGCGCCGCGCGGAGCCCGTCCGCACCGAGCAGTTCCTCCAGCCGCCCGACCAGCCGCTCACGCTCCACCCGCTCCATGTGCGAGCCCATCGACCCGTGCAGCACGTCGGCGGCGCCGACCAGGACCCCGGCGCGGTACGCCGCCACGGGCAGCGCCTGCTGCTCCGCGAGGGCCAGCACCACGCCCGCGGCGGGCATCAGGAGCATCGCGGCCATGTGCTCGACGAAGACGGTGGCGCCGCCGGGCGAGGCGGTCATCCGCCGGCGCCCGCCGATCATCAGCTCCAGGCCGCGCCCGGCGTCGCCGGCCCGCGCCACGACCCAGCCCCGTATGCAGGCCACGACGCCGAAGAACACGTCCGGCACGATCGGCCCCAACGTGCTCTGGGTGAGCAGGAGTTCGTCCAGCTCGCGCAACGCCGCGGCGTGGTCGCCCTGGCGGACCCGCAGGTTGCACAGCACCAGTCGGCCGTACATCGTGGCGCCGTCCGCCGCGTGGTTGCCGCTCGCCCGGACCTCCTCCAGGGCGGCGAGCACCATCCGCTCGCCCTCGACCGGATCGATCCCGAACAGCGTCTCGCCGAGCCGCACCTGGAGCAGCGGCACCTCCTGCGAGGCCCCCAGCTCCTCGGCGATGCCGATGGCCTGGCGGTAGGCGGCGGCGGCGCGCCGGTCGTCGCCCTGCTTGGCCGCGTTCTCCGCCTGCGCCGACAGCGCCTCGGACATGCCCCAGAGGTCGCCGGCCGCGGTGAAGAGCTCCAGCGCCTCGGCGCTGTCCGCGACGGCCTGGTCGAGGCCGCCGACCAG
Source organism: Kitasatospora sp. NBC_01539 (assembly GCF_045040525.1). Taxonomy (NCBI): domain Bacteria; kingdom Bacillati; phylum Actinomycetota; class Actinomycetes; order Kitasatosporales; family Streptomycetaceae; genus Kitasatospora; species Kitasatospora sp. NBC_01539. Next base: position 6,123,230 of record NZ_CP109390.1, on the reverse strand, counting down.
GTCGTTGAGCAGCCGGGCGCGCAGTTGCAGGGCGAAGGCGAGGTCGATCGGCCGTCCGTGGCGGCGGGCGCCCGCCACGGCGTCGTCCATCAGGCCCGTCATCCGGTCGAACTCCCCGGTGAGGAACGCGCCGAACACCCGCAGCAGCACCGGGAAGCGGTACGACTGCGGCAGGTCCGGCGTGTACGTCTCCAGCACCCGCCGGCTGATCCGCATCGCCTCGTGGTCGCCGAGCATCGCCATGTTGCCGGTGAACATCGCCACCAGCCGGTGCAGCTGCACCTGCCGGCGGGCCTCGGCGAGCATCGCGGGCGCCAGCGGCGGCGGGGCGTCCAGCGGGCCCGCCAGCAGCGGCTGCGGCGGCTCCGCGTCGTCCGCGTACGCGTCGGGGCCGAGCGCGGTCACCGCCTCGAACCAGCTGTGCGCCTCGCGGCGGTAGTCGCGCAGCGACCAGAACCAGCTCATGCCGAGGGCCAGGAGCAGCGCCTCCTCCTCGTCGGCGCGGTCGACGGCGGTGCGCAGCGCGGCGCGGATGTTCTCCTGGTCGCGGTCGAGCACGGAGAGCCAGTGCAGCTGCGCGGGGCCGTGCAGGCTGAGCTCGGCGGCGCGCACCAGCTCGCGGAAGCAGCGGACGTGGCGCTGCCGGGCGGCGGCTTCGTCCTCGGCGGCCTCGGAGAGCCGTTCGGCCGCGTACTCGTGGATGGTCTCCAGCATCGCGTAGCGGGGCCCGCCGTCGAGGTCGGCGACCACGAGGGACTTGTCGACGAGGGAGAGCAGCAGGTCGGCGACGTCCTCGCGGTGCACCTCGGCGCCGTCGGCGACGACGTCCTCGGCGGCCTCCAGGGTGCAGCCGCCGGCGAAGACGGAGAGCCGCCGCAGCACGGCGCGCTCCCGCCGGCCGAGCAGGTCCCAGCTCCAGTCGACGACGGCCCGCAGGGTCTGCTGGCGGGGCAGCAGCGTGCGGGAGCCCGCGGTGAGCAGGGCGAACCGGCCGTCGAGGCGGTCGGCGAGCTGGCGGGGCGTCAGGCCGCGCAGCCGGGCGGCGGCGAGCTCGATGGCGAGCGGCAGGCCGTCGAGGCGGCGGCAGATCTCCGCGCAGGCCTCCGGGTCGTCCGCGGGGTCGAAGCCGGGCCGGGCCGCGGCGCCGCGCTCGGCGAGCAGCCGCAGGGCGGCCGGGTCGGGCAGCGGTTCGACGGGCAGCACGGCCTCGCCGGGCACGCCGAGCGGTTCGCGGCTGGTGGCGAGGACGGTCAGGCCGGGGCACTCGGCGAGCAGCCGGTCGGCGAGGTCGGCGGCGGCCTGGATCAGGTGCTCGCAGTTGTCGAGGACGAGGAGCATCCGGCGGCCGGCGCAGTGTTCGACGAGCCGGAACACGGGGTCGCCGCGGCGGCCGTCGATGGCCTCGGCGACGGCGCTGCTGCCGGTGTGCAGCACGGTCTCGCGCAGGCCGAGGGCCGCGACGACCGCCTCGGGCACGGCCTCGGCGTCCTCCAGCGGGGCGAGTTCGGCCATCCAGACGCCGTCCGGCCAGGCGCCGTCGGCGAGCTGGACCCGACCGGCCTCCAGGGAGAGCCTGGTCTTGCCGGAGCCGCCGGGGCCGGTGAGCGTGGTGAGCCGGCCCGCGGCGAGGGCGCGGCCGACGGAGGCGAGGTCGGTGTCCCGGCCGACGAAACTGGTGAGGCGGGGCCGGAGGTTGCCGACGGGTGCCGGACGGGTCGGCGGCCTCGCCTCCACGGCGCGGGGTGCGGGTACGGCTTCCGGCGCGGGGTCCGCGGCGGGGCCGGGCCGGGCGGCCGCTGGGGCGGGGGCGTCGCCCGCGGCGAGCAGCCCGGCGTGCAGGGCGCGCAGCTCCGGTCCGGGGTCGGTGCCGAGCCGGTCGGCGAGGGCGCGGCGCAGCCGGTCGTAGCGCTGGAGCGCCTCGGCGGTGCGGCCCTCGGCCTGCAGGGCGCGCAGGAGCAGTGCGTGCAGGGGTTCGTCGAGGGGTTCGCCCGCGCAGAGTTCGGCGAGTTCGGCGGTGAGGTCCGCGGCGCGGCCGAGGGCGAGGTCGGCGGTGATCCGGTGCCGGCGGGCCTCGTCGCGCTGGGCCTCCAGGCGGACGGCCGCGCCGGCCCGGTCGGGGAGGTCGGCGAGGGCCGGGCCGCGCCACAGGGCGAGGGCGGCGCGCAGCAGGTCGGCGGCCTCGCGGGGGTCCCCGGCGGCGAGGGCGCGGCGGCCGTCCGCGGCGAGGCGCTGGAAGTCGCCGGCGTCGGTGCCGCCGCCGGCCAGCCAGTAGCCGGACGGGCCGGAGCCCACCTCGTCGCGGCCGACGGTGCGGCGCAGCCGTCCGACGAGGGTCTGGAGGGCGGCGGAGGCGTCCTGCGGCGGGTCGTCACCCCAGACCTCGTCCACCAGCAGGTCCGCCGGGACGGGCCGGCCCTGCCGGAGGGCCAGGGCGGCGAGCAGGGCACGCAGCCGGGCGCCGCCGAGCGGCACCGGGGTGCCGTCGTCGTGGTGGGCCGTGGTGGTTCCGAGGATGCCGTAGTGCACGGCCCCATTCTGGTCGACGGCGGGGCGGGCGGGCGCCCGGGTGCCGGTGGCCGTCCGGCGGGGGCCGCGGAACCGGGGGCGCGTGCCGTGCGTTCACCGGGGACGGCTTGTCCCCGCCTCGCGGCGCGGGGCATGATCGGTCCCCCTGTCCGCACCCCGGCCGATTTCGGAGCGCCGCCACCATGACCTTCGCCGACACGCAGCGCCGCAGCGAGGAGAACCGGATCAGTCCGGTGTTCTGGGTGCTGCTCGCGACCCTGGCCACCTCGGCGTGGGCGGTGGTGAGCGGCTACGGGAGCGCGCGGTTCGGCGTGTTCCTGTTCGTGGTGTCGGGCTGGATGGTCTCGCTGTGCCTGCACGAGTACGCGCACGCGCGGACGGCGATGCACAGCGGCGACATCACGATCGGCGCCAAGGGCTATCTGACGCTCAACCCGTTCAAGTACGCGCACGCGCTGCTGAGCTTCGTGCTGCCGGTGATCTTCGTGATCATGGGCGGCATCGGTCTGCCCGGCGGCGCGGTCTACATCGAGCGGCACCGCATCCGAGGGCGGCTGAAGCACAGCCTGATCTCGGCGGCCGGGCCGCTGGTGAACGTGCTGTTCGGGGTGGCCCTGCTGGTGCTGGTGAGCTCCGGGGCCTTCGACGACCAGGACCGGCCCGCGGTGCTCGACGGCCAGCAGCTGACCGTCTCGGCCTTCCCGGCGGCACTCGGCTTCCTGGCGTTCCTGCAGGTCAGCGCGTCCCTGCTGAACCTGCTGCCGATCCCGGGCCTGGACGGCTACGGCATCGTCGAGCCGTGGCTGTCGCCGAAGACCCGCCGGTCGATCGAGCCGTTCGCGCCGTACGGGATGCTCGCGGTGTTCGTGGTCTTCTGGCAGACGTCGGTCGGCCAGTGGTTCTCCGACCTGGTGTTCTCGATCATCCGCCTGTTCGGCGTCTCCGAGGCGTACCCGGTGGTCGGCCACTACCTCTTCCGCTTCTGGCAGTGAGACCCGTCCTCCGGCGGTGAGGCCCGTCCGGGGCCCGGCGTCCGCGGCCGCGGGGCGTTACGGCTGCCGGGCCGCCGCCGCGGCGCGCTCCAGGCGCTCCCTGCGGATGTAGTACCAGGCCATGTTCGAGGACAGGCCGGCGAGCAGCACCCAGATCACGCCGAACCAGTTGCCCTGCACGAAGGAGACGACGGCGGCCGTCACCGCGAGCACGAGGACGATCGAGGCGAAGAGGGCGTTGCGGGGCATGGTGGAACTCCTAGGGCCGGCTGCGGTCGCCACCCATTGTCACCGACCGGCCCCCGTGCCCGGGTACGGGGGCCGGTCGCGGGCCGTCAGACGTCGGTGACGCGGAGCCCGGCGTGCGCCTTGTAGCGGCGGTTGACCGAGATCAGGTTGGCGACCAGCGACTCCACCTGGTGGGCGTTGCGGAGCCGTCCGGCGAAGATGCCGCGCATGCCGGGGATCCGCCCGGCGAGGGCCTGCACGGCGTCGGTGGCGGCCCGGTCGTCGCCGAGCACCATCACGTCGGTGTCGATCTCCTCGACCGCCGTGTCCTGCAGCAGCACCGCCGACAGGTGGTGGAAGGCCGCGGTGACGCGGGAGTCGGGCAGCAGGGCGGCGGCCTGCTGGGCGGCGCTGCCCTCCTCGGGCTTCAGGGCGTACGCCCCCTGCTTGTCGAAGCCCAGCGGGTTCACGCAGTCCACGACGATCTTGCCGGCGAGCTCCTCGCGCAGGGCGGCGAGGGTGTCGGCGTGGCCCTCCCAGGGCACCGCGACGATCACGATGTCGCTCTCCCGGGCGCAGGCCGCGTTGTCGGCGCCGCGCACGCCGAGGCCCAGCTGCTCCGCCGCGGCCTCCGCGCGCTCGGCGGTGCGGGAGCCGATCACCACCTGCTGGCCGGCCCTGGCCAGCCGGTAGGCCAGGCCGCGGCCCTGGTCGCCGGTGCCGCCGAGCACGCCGACGACGAGCGCGGACACGTCGAGCGGGGCGGGGGGCGCGGTGGCCGCAGTGGCGGCCGGATTCACCGATTCGGGTTGCGTCATGCCGAAGATCCTCCCAAAGGCGGGGCCGCTGCTCCATTCTGTCCCGCATGGACGCGGTGAGACTTTCCGCACTGAGCGCGTCACTGGCCGGCACCGGCCTGCTGGACGTCACCCGGGCCTTCGGCGGCGCACTGCGCCGCTCGGTCACCCGGCGCTCCGCCACGGGCCTGCTGCTCGTCGGCACCGAGGCGTACGAGCCCTGGCACCTGGCCGCCCACCTGGACGAGGAGTCGATCGCCTGCGGGGTGGGCGCGCTCGCCCCGCTGCTGGTCAGGCACCGGGTGCCGCCCGGTGCGCCCGCCCACCTCGCGTCCGGGCTGCACCGGCTGCACGAGGCCCGGCGCGGCGAGACGGTGCTGGTGGTGGCGCCCGACTCGGCCGGCGAGGGCCTCCTGGAACGGGTGCACGACGCCCGGCGCGGCGGGGCGACGGTGCTCGCGCTCGACTCCGGCGACCCGGAGCTCGGCTCGCTCGCGCACGAGCGGCTGGCGGTGCCGGTGGCGGGCGAGGGCCCGTTCGACCTGGTGCAACACCTGGTCGGCGCGGCGGCCACGGCACCGCCGTCCGGGGGGATGCGCAGCCGGCTGGCCCGGCTCGCGGGGCAGCTCACGGCACCCCCGGTGCTGCACTGGTGAGCGGTGGGGCCGCGCCGTAAATTCGCTTGCCCGGCCCCGGCCGGGCGACCGATGATGGCCCGTCGTGACCTCCGAACCACCGCAAACCCGGTCGGACCAACCGCCCGGCCTTCTCCGCGGCCTGCTGCCCGACACCACCCCCTGGCGGGCCTCCCGCGAGTTCCGCCTGCTGTGGGCGTCGGGGTGCGTGAGCAGCCTGGGCAGCTTCCTGACGTACGTGGCCGTGCCGCTGCAGGTGAAGGACCTCACCGGCTCCTCGTTCGCGGTCGGCCTGGTCGGGGCGTTCGAACTGGTGCCGCTGATCGTCTTCGGGCTGTGGGGCGGCGCCCTCGCCGACGCGCTCGACCGCCGCCGGCTGGTGCTGTTCTCCGAGGGCGCGCTCGGGCTGCTCACCGGCCTGCTGCTGATCAACGCCCTGCTGCCGCACCCGGTGCTGTGGCCGGTCTACGCGGTGGCCGCGCTGGTCGCCGCCGTCGACGGCCTGCAGCGGCCCGCCCTGGACTCGCTGACCCCGCGGATCGTGCCGCACGAGCAGCTGACCGCCGCGTTCGCCCTGAACTCCCTCTACCGCAACGTCGGCTCGGTGGCCGGCCCGGCCCTGGCCGGGGTGATCGTGGCGCTCGCCGGGGTGCAGACCGCGTACGCCCTGGACGTCGTGAGCTTCGCGGCCTCGCTGCTGCTGCTCGCCCGGATCCGGGCGGTGCCGCCGCCGACCGGCGCGGAACGGCCGTCGGTGCGCGCGATCGCCACCGGCCTGCGCTACGCCTGGAGCCGCAAGGACCTGCTCGGCACCTACGCGATCGACGTCTGCGCGATGCTGTTCGCCTTCCCGGTGGCGGTGTTCCCCTTCCTCGCGGCGGACCTGCACGCCGGGTGGGCGCTCGGCCTGCTGTACGGCGCGCCCGCGGCCGGTGCGCTGCTCGTCTCCGCCACCGGCGGCTGGACCTCCCGCATCCACCGGCACGGCCGGATGCTGGTCGCCGCGGCCCTCGGCTGGGGCGCCGCGGTGACCGTCGCCGGCCTGGTGGGCGACATCTGGCTCGTCCTGGCGTGCCTGGCGGCGGCCGGCGCCGCCGACCAGATCAGCGGGACCGCCCGGGCCACCCTGTGGAACCAGTCGATCCCGGACGAGCTGCGCGGCCGCCTGGCCGGCGTCGAGTTGCTCAGCTACTCGGTGGGCCCGCAGCTGGGTCAGGTGCGGGCCGGCGGCACGGCCGCCCTGATCGGGGTGCGCGGCTCGGTGTGGGCGGGCGGCGCGGCCTGCGTGCTCGGGGTGGCGGCGCTGGCCGTGGCCCTGCCCGCCCTGCTCGCCTACGACGCCCGGACGGACCCGCACACCGCGGCCGTCCGGGAGGCCGCGGAGCGCGCCGCGCGGCTCCGGGCCGCCGACGGCGCGGGTCAGCCGGCGGCCGCCTGACGCCGGGTCGGTCGCCTGACGCCGGGTCGGCGGGGCCGACCAGGGCCGACGGGTCGACCGGGTCAGCCCCGGCCGCCCTCCGCGGGCGGGTTGCCGTCCTGCCAGCGCGGGTCGTTCTGCCACTCGCGGTTGCGCTCGGCGGCGGTGTCCAGTGCGGCGGCGGCCTCGCCCGGTGTGGCGTACGGGCCCAGACGGTCCTTGGCCGGACACTCGGGGCCCTCCTCGACCTTGGCGTGCTTGATGCAGTAGAACCACTCGCCGGGCTTGCCGGTGGGCTTGCGCCCGAATCCCAGTGCCATGGGGTGCTCCCGTCGTTCGTCGGTCGTCCTGGAAAGATCCTTTCCCGACACCCGGACCGTACACACGACCGGACGGCCGGGCGGCGGCGACTAGAATCGCGGCCATGGCTCTCGTACCCGGCACGCAGTCCCCCACCCGCAAGGTCCCCGCGCACATCGCGCGTCCGGAGTACGTGGGCCGGCCCGCGCCGACGCCGTACACCGGCCCCGAGGTGCAGACCGCGGAGACCGTGGAGAAGATGCGGATCGCCGGGCGGATCGCCGCGCAGGCGATGGAGGAGGCGGCGAAGCTGATCGCCCCGGGCGTCACCACCGACGAGCTCGACGCCGTCGCGCACGCCTACATGTGCGACCACGGCGCGTACCCGTCGGACCTCGGCTACCGGGGCTTCCCCAAGTCGATCTGCACCTCCGTCAACGAGGTGATCTGCCACGGCATCCCGGACTCGACGGTCCTTCAGGACGGCGACATCGTCAACATCGACGCCACCGCGTACATCCACGGCGTGCACGGCGACCTCAACGCCACCTACCTGTGCGGCGACGTCGACGAGGAGTCGAAGCTGCTGGTGGAGCGCACCCGTGAGGCGCTCGCCCGGTCGATCAAGGCGGTCAAGCCGGGCCGCCGGGTCAACGTCATCGGCCGGGTCATCGAGTCGTACGCCAAGCGGTTCGGCTACGGCGTCGTCCGCGACTTCACCGGCCACGGCATCAACACGTCGTTCCACTCCGGGCTGATCATCCCGCACTACGACAACGAGCACGCCACCGAGGTCATCAAGCCCGGCATGACGTTCACCATCGAGCCGATGCTGACCCTGGGCGGCTACGACTACGACATCTGGGAGGACGGCTGGACGGTCGTCACCAAGGACCGGAAGCGGACCGCCCAGTTCGAGCACACCCTCGTCGTCACCGCGGACGGCGCGGAGATCCTCACGCTGCCGTGACCGCACCCCGCCCCGCCCTCGGGCGGGGCGGGGCACGCGGGTCCTAGCCGATCAGCCACTGCTCCTCGGCGACCGCGCCGACCTCGGTGCAGGCGTCGGTGAGCACGTCCAGCACGCGCAGCGGGTCGGGCAGCGGGTGCTCGGGGCCGCGCAGCCAGCACACCTCGGAGCCGTCCGGCAGCGCGGCCGGGGGCAGCAGCGTGTACGAGCCGCGGCAGTGCCAGCGCAGGCCGGGGTGTTCGGACATGGTGTCCGGGGTGGAGTCGAGGGCGCTCGTCCACCACTCGTCCTCGTCGACGGGCGTGCCGCGGGTGGCGGTGAAGAAGAGGTAGCGGTCCTCGCCGACCGCGGCGACCGGGCCGGTCACGCCGAGCCCGTCGAGCCGCTCCAGGGCGAGGCGTCCGGCCGCGGCCGGCACGTCCAGCACGTCGTGCGCGCGGCCGGTCGCCGTGACGAAGTTCGCCTGCGGGTCGCGCGCGAGCCAGCGTTCGAGCTGCTCCGCGTCGGTGGTGGCCTGGGTCTGCCAGGCGAAGGAGACGGGGTGCCGGGCCGGCGCCGGACAGCCGACCCGGTCGCAGGAGCACCGGTGGCCCGCGGGATGCGCCGCGGGCGCGAGCGGGAATCCGGCGCGCACGGCGCCCAGCAGCAGATCCAGCCTCGCAGCCGCTCCCCCACCCGTGACCGTGCGGTCCTGCCGCGGCTCACGCCGCCACCAGGTGGTCCACCTGCTGCTGGCTTCCATCGGGCCCCTTCCGCTCTGCCGTGACCTGACGTGCCTGGTGCGGCACGCCGATCGGCCTGACATCCGACGCAACACCCGGCGCCGCCCGCTGCTTCCCGGTGCGCCGTCCGTCACGTCCGCCGTGGGCCGGAACCGGGATCGCCGGCCGACCGACGCCCCGGGCACAGCACGGAGTTCGCGGCCGGCGACTCGCGGCCGGACGCACCGGCGTGCGCCGTGACCGGCCCGGACGGACCCGCGGACCCGGGTCGACCCGAGGGCGTACAGAGCAGGATAAGGGTGCGGACGACCCCGGAATGACCGGGGCCGGTGCCACGCCGGTCACAACGGCTCCACACCGCCTCTGCCGGATGCGCACGCCCGGCCGCGGCCGGCCGCCGCGTACGCTGGTGGGCGTGAAGAGCGCGGAGACCGAATTCCTCGGCGGCCCCCTGGACGGCAGGGTGCTGCCCGTCATGCTGGGGGTCTTCCACAGCGTGCCCAAGGTGTACCGCGTGCCGGTGCCCGGCTACCACGACACTCCCCCGGTGACCCTGGTCTACCGTCGCACCAAGGTGCCCGGCAGCAGGGGCTGGCGCTGGTGCTACGCGTACGACGAGCAGGCGTGACGCGGCCCCGCCGACCCTGATCGGGGTCGGCGGGGCCCGCTCCCGCCGCGGGGCCCGCTCCTGCCGGGAGCCGCCCGACGGGGACCGTCAGACCTGCTCGTCGGCGAGGATCAGGTAGAGCTTGCGCTTCGCCTCGTTGAGGACGGCGAGGCCCTTGGCGCGCTGCTCGGCGGTGCCGGTCGTCACGACCTGCCGGATCGCGTGGTCGACCGCGGCCATCGCCGCGCCCGCCTCCTGGACGGCCTCCCAGTCGACGCCGCGACCGGCGTCCTCCCACGGGGACTCCGCACCCGCGTCGGCCTCGGCGCGACCGGCGTCCGTCAGCTCGAACAGCTTCTTGCCCGAGGACTCCTGAGCCACGATCAGCCCCTCCTCCTCCAGCATCTGGAGGTTCGGGTAGACCGAGCCCGGGCTGGGCCGCCAGGCACCGCCCGTCCGCTCACCGATCTCGGTGATCATCTCGTAGCCGTGCATCGGCCGCTCCTTGAGCAGCGCGAGCAGCGAGGCACGGACGTCACCGCGCCGCGCCCGGCCGCCGCGGCGACCGCCGCCCGGCCCCCAGCCGCCGCCCGGTCCGCGGCCGCCGTGGCCGGGGAACCCCGGTCCGCCGAAGCCGCGCCCGAACGGGCCCGGACCGCCGGGGCCCGGCGGCACTCCCGGCAGGCCGGGCGGCCCGAAGGCGAAACGCCCCTCGAAGCCGTCCCCGGGCATCCCGCCGCCGGACATCCCGCCACCGGGCCGACGCTCTCCCCTGAATCGCATTCCCTGGCGCATCTGCGCACCACCTCTCGTCTGTGACACCTCTTTCCGAAGCATCTCGATATCTCGACGATATATCGGTGACTGTCGCTCGTCAACGCCTTCCGACTGCCGCACGGCCGACCGCGCCCCGCGGGCCACGGACCCGGCCACGGCCACGCGGCGCCGGGCGCCCGGCGCCGCGCGCTGATCCGCCGCGAACGGTCGGACACGCCCTACGGTGGACGCATGGCCGCCGAACGAGACCTCAGCGCACTGCTCGGCGGGCTGCGGCCCGTGCTCAACCCGGGCCGGTACGTGTACTGCACGCTGCCCACCCGGGTACCGCCCGGGCTGCGCCCGGTGGTGACCGTCGCGGAGGCCGAGGGCGTCACCGTGGTGGTGCAGCAGCCGGAGGCGGACGAGCTCGGGCTGCGCTACGAGTACGTCGCGGCCTGGATCACGCTGCGGATCCACTCGGCGCTGGAGGCCGTCGGCCTCACCGCGGCCGTGGCGACCGAACTCGCCGACCACGGCATCAGCTGCAACGTCGCCGCGGGCTTCCACCACGACCACCTGTTCGTGCCGGCCGGCGACGCCGAACGGGCCGTCCGGGTGCTGGAGGAACTGTCGGCCCGGCAGGGCTGAGCGGCACGCCCCCGCCGGCCGGTCCGACCGCCGGTCCGACCGCCGACCCGTCCCTTCGGGGGCGGGCCGAGGCGCTCCGGACCGGTCCGGCGGCCCGGAGGCGCTCTGGCCGCGCGACCCGGGCGCGGGCGACAATCCGGGAGTACCGCACCGTTCGACCGGCTCCACTCCACCGGTTTACGGAGGGACGCACGTGACCACCACCACGCCCTGGGCCCCCGCGGCAGCCGCCGCACTGGCCGACGCCCTCGACCACGCCGTACGGGAGCGCGGGGTGCCCGGCGGGGTGCTCGTGCTCGGCGACACCCGCGCCGGGCCCGCCGCGGACCGGTCGGTCGCCGCCCGCGGCGCCGTCGCCCCCGAGTGCGGGCCCGCCGCGCCGGACGAGCACACCCGGTACGACCTCGCCTCGCTCACCAAGATCACCGCCACCTGGGCGCTGACCGGCCGGGCGATCGCCGCGGGGCTGCTCGACCTCGACACCCCGCTCGGCGAGCGGTTCCCGGAGCTGCCCGTCCCCGGCGCCCTGCTCACCGTGCGCGGCCTGCTGTCGCACAGTGCGGGCCTCCAGCCGGAGACCCGGCTCGACCGGTACCTCCACCTCGACCGGCCGCTCGCCGAACTCCTCTGCGCGGAGCGGCTCGTCGCCACCCCGGGCAGTGAACACCGCTACATCAACCGGGGGTTCGTGCTGCTCGGGCTCCTGCTGGAGGCCGCGCACAGGCAGCCGCTGGACCGTCTCGCGGACGAGATGTGGCGCGAAACCGGCATGTACGAGACGGAGTTCGGCCCGGTGCAGCGCTCACCCACGGTGGCCCCGACCGAGCAGCGGCTGCGCGGAGCGCCCCGCACCTGGGGCATTCCGCACGACCCGAACGCCGCCCTGCTGAACGGTGTCGCCGGCCACGCCGGGGTCTTCTCCACCGCGGCCGACCTCGCCGTCTTCGCCGAGCACCTGCTGACCGGCGACGACCCCTGGCTCGCGGCCAGCCTGCACCCGCAGATCGCCTCCGACCCGGGCCGCAGCCGCGGCCTGGCCTGGCTCGTCACCGACACCGGCGTCGCCTACCACCACGGCTACACGGGCACCAGCCTCTTCCTCTCCCCGGCCACCGGGCGGTACGTCGTGCTGCTCACCAACGCGGTCTACCACGGCTTCAGCAGCAGCCGGCTCACCCCGCTGCGCGACCTCGCGCTCGCCGAGCTCGCCGGCCCCCGGACGTGACCGTGCGGGGCACCCGGTGCGCCGGGTGCCCCGCACGGTCGTGCCCGCGCCGTCAGCCGCAGCCCACCCAGGTGGCGTGGGCCGGGTCGAGGGCGTTCACGACGTGGTGCAGCGCGGTCGGATCGACCGCGATCAGCACGTGTTCGGCCAGGTCGACCAGGCAGCTGTCCTGCACGGTGATGTTGTCGACCCCCTGACCGGCGAGGCGCTGCGTGCGGTACGGCGTCACCACCTCGTCGAGCACGGTGGAGATGACGGTGTAGCGCACCCCGGGCACGGTGTCCGGCACCGAGGCCAGCTTCCGGTTGAACGCCGAGTCGACCACCTGGTCCCGGCAGGCCGGGCAGGCGTCGTAGATCAGGTCGGCGACGCCGGGCAGGTACGGGGCGAGGTTGGCGATGCCGGAGAGCGTGGTGCCGTGGTTGGACGGCGCGAGGCCGATCAGCTTGTCCACCTTGGCGGCGCCGCCGAGGAACTTCACGTAGTAGTTCGGGAGCATGCCGCCCTGCGAGTGGCCGACGATGTCGACCTTCGCCGCGCCGGTGTACGTCCGCACCAGGTCGACGAAGCGGCCGAGTTGTGCGGCCGACTCCGCGGCCGGGCCGAGTCCTCCGATCGGCAGCAGCAGGCCGCTGCCGGAGGAGGTGATGCCGGGCACCGTGCCGTAGTCGAGGGCGAAGACGCAGTAGCCCAGGCTCTTCAGCAGCGGGGAGAGCACCAGCCAGTTCTCGTACCGGTTGGCGAAGGTGCCGTGCACCAGGACGACCGGGTTGGGGTGCGCGGCGCCCGGCCGGCAGTTCCAGTCGTTGGCGCCGGGCGGGGAGGCCACGGTGTCACCGTCGGGTGGGGCCGAGGCGGTGGCCGTGCTCGCCGCCGCGAGGGCGGTGGGGGTTCCGCCGGTCAGTACGGCGGCTGCCAGCAGCGCCGCGCCGAGGGCGCCGACGAGCTTGCGTCGCAGGGGTTTTGCGGCAGAGCGGAGAAGTGGGGTTCTCAACTGTTGCCTCCACACCAGAAGTTTGTTACCAACAGGTAACCGGGAGTGCCTCCATGATGGGGCCGCCGCCACGGACCGACCCTTGGGCGTATCCCAGACCTGGACGGTGTTTTCTGTGAGCAGTCACAACGCCCCTGCGCTGCAGGTGGACTGGCAGGTGCCGCTGATCGGCGGGCTCCCCGCCGACCGGCACCTGCTGGACGGCCTGCCCGAACTCGTCGGCACCGTCCTCGCCCAGCTCCTCGAACGGCTGCCCACCTACCGGCAGTTGCCGCGCGAACAGCTCACCGGCGAGCTCACCCGCACCATCGGGCACCGGATCCGCGCGCTCGCCCACGCCGTCCGCACCGGCGACGTCCCCGCCGCCGAGGAGTTCACGGCCGTCCGCGAGCACGCCGCCCGCCGCGCCGAGGAGGGGCTGCCGCTGGAGGCCGTCCTCCTCGCCCACCACCTCGGCCTGGAGGTCTGCTGGGAACGCATGACCCGGAACGCAGGCCCCGGCGACACCGCGGCGCTGCTCGTGCTGCACCGGCTGCTGCTGGACCAGCTCCGGCAGGTCACCGCGGCCGCCGGCGCCGGGTACTTCGAGGAGCGGCGGACCATGGTCGACGAACGGAACGCCGCCCGGCACGCGCTGCTCACCGCCCTGCTCGACGGCGCCCCCGCCGAGGAGGCCGCCGCCCGGGCCGGAGTACGGCTCCCGCCCGCCTACGCCGTCCTCGGGCTCGCCGTCGCCGACCACCCCGACGAACGTGCCGACGGCGTCGACCGCACGGTGGCGGGCCGGCGCAAGCTGCGCCGGCTGCGCGCCGAACTCGACCACCACACCCGGCAGTCGTCACTCACCGTGCTCTCCGCCGGCGGCGGGCTCGTCCTCGTGCCGCTCGACTGCCGTCCCGACGACGTGCCCGCCGACCGGTGGCGGCACCTGGCCGACCTCCTCGCCCGCACCGCCCGGGCCACCGGCGCGCCCGTGCTCGCCGGCGCCGCCGCCTGCGAGCCGTACGCGGTGGCCGCCGCGGCCACGCTCGCGTACGAGGTGCTGGAGGTCGCGCAGGCCTTCGGCCGCCCGCCCGGGCTGTACCGGCTCGACGACGTGCTGCTGGAGTACCAGCTCACCAGACCGAGCCACGCCCGGCCCCGGCTCGCCTCACTGATCGAACCCCTGCAGGACGCGGGCGACCTGCTCACCACCCTGCGCACCCACCTGGCAGGCGGCCTGAACCGCCGCCACACCGCGAGCGCACTCCATCTGCACCCGAACACGGTCGACTACCGGCTGCGCCGGATCGCCGCCCTCACCGGACTCGACCCGGCCCGCCCCGCCGACCTGCTCCGCATCACCGCGGCGATCGCCGCGCACGACGCCGAACACGCCTGAACTCCGCGACCTCCGAGCGGACCCGGCGCCCGGCGGCGGCGGGTCAGCTCCAGGGTGTGTTCATCAGGATGTCCGAGGTCTTCAGGGCGACGCCGGCCACCAGGACGGCCGCCACCGCCAGCGTGCCCGCCGCCTGGATCCCGCCCCGGAGGCGGGCCGGGCGGGCCGGCGCGAAGGCGAGCACGGCACCCACCGCCGCCCCGGCGAGGAGGCCGCCGAGATGGCCCTGCCAGGAGGTGAAGCTCGCCGAGACCACCAGCCAGAGCAGCGAACCGCCCAGCAGACGACCGCTGTCGAGCGGATCGTGGCGGATCCGGCGCGCCATGACCACGTAGCCGGCGACCAGCCCGAAGACCGCCCCGGAAGCACCGATCGCCGGCAACTCCGGGGCCAGCACGTACTGGAACACCGACCCGCCGAGCGCGGAGACGAGGTACAGGCCCAGGAAGCGCAGTCGGCCGAGCCAGCCCTCCAGGAAGCGGCCGAGCAGCCACAGCCCGTACATGTTCACCAGGATGTGGGCGACCCCGAACACGCCCTCCGTCGGCGGGAGGTGGAGGAACGCCGAGGTGATCAGCCGGTACCACTCGCCGTGCGCGATGCCGACGGCGTGGTAGCCCGTCGGGAGGTACGGCGTCTCCACCGTGTAGAAGCCGCCGTCCGGGCCCACCACGCCCTGCCCCAGCGCGGAGAAGCGGTCGACGATCCCGGGGCGGGCCGTCTCGGCCAGGTAGAGCAGGACGTCGAGCACGATCAGCGCCCACGTCAGGACGGGACGCGTCACCGTGCGCCCGCCGAACCGGGTGACGGTCGGCCGGACCGCCCGGGCCGCGCCCTTCACGCACTCCACGCACTGGTAGCCGACGGACGCCTCGTGACGGCAGTCCGGGCAGGCGTACCGGTCGCACCGGCCGCACCGGATGTACGACTCGCGGTCGGTGTGCCGGAAGCAGACGGCGGCCGGCGGGGCCGTCTCGACGGTCGGCGTGCTGTCCATGGGCGGGCGTCTCCGGGGGCGGGCGGCGGGGCGCCGCGGGGTGCGGCGGGCCCACAACCTAGCGGAGCCCCCGGGGCCGGTGATCACCGGGCCGGGGCCGTGACCCGCGAGCCGGCAACGGCCGCGCGGGGTCACGCCCGTGGGCCCGCCCGTGGGCCCGGCCCGCTCAGCCGTACAGCCGGTCGACGTCCGCCGCGTACGCGAGCGCCACCGCCTGCCGCTTGACCTTCAACGACGGTGTGAGCAGGCCGCGTTCCTCGGTGAAGTCGCCCTCGACGATCCGCACCCGGCGGATCGACTCGGCCCTCGACACCGAGGAGTTGACCGCCCGGACGGCCGCCGCGACCTCCGCCGCCACGGCGTGGTGCACCGGCAGCGCACTGCCGACCGCCACGGCGCCGCCGCCCGCGGACCCCGCCTCCCGTGTGCCGCGCGGCAGATGGGCGAGGTACTCCCCGACGGCCTCGGGGTCCAGGGTCACCAGGGCGGCGACGTACGCGCGGCCGTCGCCGAGCACCAGGCACTGGCTGACCAGCGGGTGCGCGCGCAGCCGGTCCTCCAGCGGGGCCGGCGCGACGTTCTTGCCGCCGCTGGTCACGAGGATCTCCTTCTTGCGGCCCGTGACGGTGAGGTAGCCGTCGGCGTCGAGGCTGCCGAGGTCGCCGGTGGCGAACCAGCCGTCCGTCACCGCGGGCCGCTCCGCACCGGTGTACCCGTCGAAGAGCTGCATGCCGCTCAGCAGCACCTCGCCGTCGTCGGCGATCCGCACGGCCGATCCCGGCACCGGCGGTCCGACCGTGCCGGGCTTCGGCCGCAGCGGCGGGTTGACCGTCGACGGGCCGGAGGTCTCGGTGAGGCCGTAGCCCTCGTAGACCAGCACCCCGGCTCCGGCGAAGAAGAGCAGCAGTTCCGGCGCGAGCGAGGAGCCACCGCTGATCGCGTACCGGACCCGGCC
Organism: Kitasatospora sp. NBC_01539; assembly: GCF_045040525.1. Classification (NCBI taxonomy): domain Bacteria; kingdom Bacillati; phylum Actinomycetota; class Actinomycetes; order Kitasatosporales; family Streptomycetaceae; genus Kitasatospora; species Kitasatospora sp. NBC_01539. Next base: position 6,107,077 of record NZ_CP109390.1, on the reverse strand, counting down.
GCCCATCGCCTGCCGCACCCTGCGGTAGACCAGCGCGTCGTACAGCCGGTGCTGCAGCCGCAGGCCGAGCGGGGGGCGCGGGCCCTCGCCCGCCAGGGCGGCGAGTTCGGCCCGGGCGTGGCGCACCGCGACGTCCGCGGCCCGGTCGTAGACCCGGGCGGCGTGCCGGGCCTGCGCCTCCGTCCGGCCCAGGTGGTGGATCTTCTCGAAGAGGTAGGGCACGCCGACGAGGAAGGTCGCGCCGAACGAGGCGAGGTCGGGCCGGAGTTCGGCCGGCTTGAGGGACGGGCTGTGGCCGATGCGGATCCGCGCGTGCACGCAGGCCACCTGGATCATCCGGCCGAGCACGTGCGAGAGCGGCAGGAACAGCAGCGTCGACGGCGGCTCGTCCGACACCGCCTCGAAGACCGGCTGCAGCAGCGCCTGGCAGTTCGCGGCCTCGTCGAGCAGGTTGCCGTGGGTGAGCCGGCAGCCCTTGGGCCGGCCGGTGGTGCCCGAGGTGTAGATCAGGGTGGCCTCGCTCCGCGGGGTCAGCGCGGCGCGCCGCGCCGCGACCGCCTCGTCGGCCACCGCGGCGCCGCGGGCGGCGAGTTCGCCGACGGCGTCCTCGTCGATCCGCCACAGCGGGATGCCGCCGCCGATGCGGCGCAGCCCGGCCGCCAGGACCTCCGCGCAGTCGGCGTCCTCGGCGACGACCGCGGCGGCGCCCGAGTCGCGGACGATCCACTCGGCCTGCTCGGCGGAGGACGTGGGGTAGACCGGCACGACGGCGGCCCCGGCGGCCCAGGCGGCGAAGTCGAGCAGCGTCCACTCGTAGCGGGTGCGGCACATGAGGACGATCCGGTCGCCCGGGCCGATGCCCGAGGCGACCAGGCCCTTCGCCACGGCGGCGACCTCGGCGGCGAAGACGGCGGCGGTGAGGTCGTCCCGTCGGCCGTCCGCGGTGCGCCGGGTGACCACGACCGCGTCGGGTGCCTCGGCGGCGTTGCGGAAGGGGAGGTCGGCGAGGCTGCCGGTCGTGGCGGGCGGCACGAGGTACGGGGTGCGGGCCTCGACGACCCGGGAGCCGCTGCGGCGCACCTCGACGGGTGCCAGGTCGTGCAGGTGGGCCGCGCGGGCGATCGGAAGGGGCATGGGCCGGTTCTCCCTGGGGGTCGGGGGGCTCAGCGTTCGAGGAGGGCGGTGATGCCCTGGCCTCCGGCGGCGCAGACGGAGATCAGGCCGCGGACGGGTCCGCCGGTCCTGCCGGGTGCGCCGGTCCTACCGGTCCGAGAGGCCGTCGGGGGGCTGTCGGGGGTGGTGGCGAGCTCGTGGAGGAGTGCGGCGAGGGTGGCGGTGATGCGGCCGCCGGTGGCGGCGAAGGGGTGGCCTGCCGCGAGGGAGGAGCCGTTGACGTTCAGCCGGTCGCGGTCGACGGTGCCGAGCGGGCCGGGGAGTCCGAGCCGGGTGGTGCAGAACTCCGGGTCCTCCCAGGCCTTCAGGGTGGCCAGCACCTGGGAGGCGAAGGCCTCGTGGATCTCGAAGCGGTCGATGTCGGCGAGGTGCAGGCCGTTGCGGGCGAGCAGCCGGGGCACCGCGAAGACGGGGGCCGTGAGCAGGCCGTCCTCGCCGCCGGTGAAGTCGACGGCGGCGACCTCGGTGTCGGCCAGGTAGGCGAGGGGTTCGATGCCGCGGGCGGCGGCCCACTCCTCGCTCGCGAGGAGGACGAGGGCGGCGCCGTCGCTGAGGGGGGTGGAGTTGCCGGCGGTCATGGTGGCGTCCGGGGTGTCGGTGCCGAAGACCGGGGTGAGGCGGGCGAGGCGTTCGGGGGTGGAGTCCGGGCGGAGGTTCTGGTCGCGGGCGAGGCCGCGGTACGGCGTGACGAGGCAGTCGAAGAAGCCGCGTTCGTAGGCGGCGTGCAGGCGCTGGTGACTGGTGGCGGTGAGAGCGTCCTGTTCGGCGCGGCCGATGTCCCACTGCCGGGCGGTGCGGGCGGCGTGCTCGCCCATGGAGAGGCCGGTGCGGGGTTCGGCGTTGACGGGGATGTCGGGCACGACCTGGCGCGGGCGCAGGCCGCGCAGCAGGTTGGCGGCCTTCCGGGCGGCGGTGGGGGCGTGCCGGGCGCGCAGCAGGACGCGGCGCAGGTCGTCGTTGAGGCCGATCGGGGCGTCGCTGACGGTGTCGACGCCGCCGGCGACGGCGCACTCGGTCTGCCCGAGGGCGATCCGCTGGGCGGCGAGGGCGACGGCCTCCAGGCCGGTGCCGCAGGCCTGTTGGAGGTCGTAGGCGGGGGTGCGGCGGTCGAGGCGGCTGCCGAGCACGGTCTCGCGGGCGAGGTTGTGGTCGCGGGCGTGCTTGAGGACGGCGCCGGCGGCGAACTCGCCGAGCAGGACGCCGTCGAGATGGTGCCGGTCGACGAGTCCGTCGAGGGCGGCCGCGAGCATCTCCTGATTGGAGGCTCTGGCGTAGGGGCCGCCGGCGCGGGCGAAGGGGATGCGGTTGCCGCCGAGGATCGCGACGCGGCGGACGGTTCGGGCCATCGCTGACTCCAGGGGCCTGAGGGGTGGCGCTCGACAGTCGCCAGGGTATTTACTCTTCAGTAAACTTACTAGGTAGTAAGGAGAGGTTTTCATGCCGGACCTTCTCAGCCGGGCGGTCTCCGGCCGGGCCGCGCGGGCGGTCCTGCGCCGCGCGGGCGTCCCCACCCCCGCGACGCTGCCGCGCCACCGGCCGGACGGGCCCGCCGTCCCCGGGCCCGTCCTGCTCGGCGGCACCCGGCAGGGCCGCCTCGTACCCGCCGTGGCCGCCGTCCTGGCCGCCGCCGGCACCGAGACCGCCGACGGCGCCGTGCCGGAGGCGGCCGCCCGCCGCCGCCCGGCCGCCCTGGTCCTCGACGCCACCGGCCTGACCGGCACCGCGGACCTCGCCGAGGTGTACGCCTTCGCCCACCCCCTCGTCCGCGAACTGGCGCCCGGCGGACGGGTCGTGGTGCTCGGTGACGTCCCCGCCGAGGCCGCGGCGGGGACCGGCGGCGTCGGCGCGGCGGTCGCCGCGCAGGCCCTGGAGGGCTTCACCCGCTCGCTCGGCAAGGAGCTGCGCGGCGGCGCCACCTGCCAGCTGCTCCGGGTCGCCGCCGGCGGCGAGGTCGCCCTCGCGTCACCGCTGCGCTTCCTGCTCTCCCCGCGCTCCGCGTACGTCTCCGGGCAGGTCGTCCGGGTCGCACCGGCCGCCGTCACCGCGCCCGCCGACTGGGCCTCGCCCCTGCACGGCGGCGTGGCCGCCGTCACCGGGGCCGCCCGGGGCATCGGCGCGGCCGTCGCCGCCGTGCTGGCCCGGGACGGCGCGCACGTCGTCTGCCTCGACCTGCCCTCCCGGCAGGCCGCGCTGGAGCGCACCGCGGAGCGCGTCGGCGGCACCGCGGTGACCGCCGACATCACCGCCCCGGAGGCCCCCGCGGAGATCTGCGGGCGGCTGCGGACCGCGTTCGGCGGCGTCGACGTCTTCGTGCACAACGCGGGTGTCACCCGCGACCGCACGCTGGCCCGGATGACCCGGCAGGAGTGGGACACCGTGCTCGACGTCAACCTCGGCGCCGTGCAGCGGATCACCGACGCGCTGCTCGACGCCGGCCCCGGCGGCGCACCGGTGCTGCGCGACGGCGGCGCCCTGGTCTGCACCTCCTCCATCGGCGGCATCGCGGGCAACCGCGGACAGACCAACTACGGTGCCGCGAAGGCCGGTCTGATCGGCCTGGTGCAGGCGCTCGCGCCGGTGGCGGCCGCGCGCGGCGTCCGGGTCAACGCGGTGGCCCCCGGGTTCATCGAGACGGAGATGACCGCCCGGATGCCCCTGATGGTGCGCGAGGCCGGACGCCGGATGAACAGCCTCGGCCAGGGCGGCCTGCCGGTCGACGTCGCCGAGGCCGTGGCCTGGCTCGCCGCGCCCGCCACGGCCGGGGTGACCGGCCAGACCCTGCGGGTCTGCGGGCAGTCCCTGCTCGGCGCCTGACCCCCGCCCGCACCGACCGCCGCCCCGCGGCCCGACCGTCCCGGAGGGGAACCATGCCGGACCTGCACTTCGACCGCCCTCCGGGCGTGCTGCCCGCCTACCTGAGGGCCGCGGCCCGCGGCCGTACGGGCGCTCCCGGCCGCCCGCTGCCCGGCCGCCGCGCCGTCCTGCCGGAGGTGTCTGCCGATCCGGCGCGGCTGGCCCGGTACGCCGAGGTCTGCGGCACGCGGCCGGACGGCTTCCTGCCGCCCGCCTACCCGCACCTGCTGGCCTTCCCCGCGGCGCTCGCGCTGATGACCGCGGCGGACTTCCCGCTGCCGCTGCTCGGTCTGGTGCACACGGCCAACTCCCTCACCCTGCACCGCCCGATCGGCGCCGGGGAGCGGCTCGCCCTGGAGGTGCGCACCGACCGGCTGCGCCCCCACCCGCGCGGCACCGCCTTCGACGTCGCCGCGGTGGCCCGTACCGCCGGCGGCGGCGAGGAGGTGTGGGCGTCCCGCTCCACCTACCTGCACCGGCACGGCGACGGGAGGGCCGCACCGGGAGCGCCGGGAGCGCCGGGCGGCTCCCCCGGGCCCGCCGTCCCCGGGCCCGCCGCCCTCCCGGACGGGTCCGGGCCGTGGCAGGTGCCGGCCGCCACCGGGCGGCGGTACGCGGCGGTGAGCGGCGACCGCAACCCGATCCACCTCCACCCGTGGGCGGCCCGGCCGTTCGGCTTCCGGCGGGCCGTCGCGCACGGCATGTGGACGAAGGCCCGGGTGCTCGCCGCCCTCGGCCCCGGCCTGCCGGGCTCCGCGGAGGTCGTGGTGGCGTTCCGTACGCCGCTGCTGCTGCCCGGGACGGTGCGGCTGGCCGTCGGCGGGTGCGGGGGGCGGAGGGAGTTCGCGCTGACCTCCGCGGACGGCACCCGCACCCACCTGGCCGGGAGCGTCACGCCCCGGTGAGGCCGCCGTCGTCGGCACCGCGCACCGCGAAGCCCTCGCCCTTGGCGCGGCGCTCCAGGCCGACCCACATGAGGTTCATCAGCCGCCGGGCGGTGGCCTCGGGGCGCTCCCCCGGCACCGTCAGTGCCCAGTCGGCGAGGGCGTCGGCGGCGCCGACCAGGGCGTGGGCGATGGCGGACGCCTCGCGGCGCAGCGCGGCGTAGCCGGGGCCGGCCCCGCGGCCGTCGGCCTCCAGCGACTGCCGGACGAGCTCGGTCACGGTGTCGACGATCTCGCCGCGGGCGCGGGCGAGCTGCTCCGCGACCGGGCCGCTCAGCGAACGCGCCTGCTGGTAGAGGACGATCCAGCTGGCCCGGTGGTCGGCGACGAACGAGAAGAACGCCGTCAGGCCCTCGGCCAGCCGCTCGCCCGGCTGCTCCGCGGGCGCCTGCGCGGCGGCGCCGATGGTGTCGATCAGCCGGTCCGCCTCGCGGGCGATGCAGGCGCCGAAGGTCTCCTCCTTGGAGCCCAGGTAGAGGTAGAGCAGGGGTTTCGACACCTGGGCGCGTTCGGCGATCTCGTCCATGGAGGTCGCGTGGAAGCCACGCGAGGAGAAGACCTGCACCGCGGCGTCGAGCATCTGCTGCTCGCGCACCTTGCGGGGCAGGCGCTTGCGACTGGGTTCCGGTTCCACCTTGCGAGGATATCTGACCCGCCCGTAACCTTACTCTCAAGTAAACTTACTCAATAGTAAGAAGGCGGCCCGTGACGCTCCCCACCTCGCTCACCCAGCAGGACGTCGACACCCTCGACTTCACCGCGATCTCCCCGCAGGAGTTCGCCCTCCTCGTCCGCAACACCCCCCGCCGGGCGCTCGCCGACATCGCCGGGGGCCCGTCCCGCGGACGCCTCCTGGACGAGGTCTTCAGCCGCATGGAGAGCCGCTTCAAGCCCGACACCGCCGGCCGCCTCGAAGCCCTCGTCCGGTGGCGGATCACCGACCCCGGGCAGCCCGACGCCGTCTACGAGACCGCCATCGCCGACGGCGCCTGCACCCTCACCACCGGCGAGGGCACCCGCGAACCCCGGCTCGGACTCACCCTCGCCACCGCCGAGTTCCTCCGGCTGGCCTCCGGCAACGCCTCCGGCGTCACCCTCTTCATGACCCGCAGGCTCAAGGTCGACGGCGACCTCGGCCTGGCCGCCGGCCTCACCCGCTACTTCGACATCCCCAAGGCCTGAACCCGGCCGCCGCCCGCCTCCCGCCCGCCCCCACCCCGCCCGGAGAGCAGCATGAGCTTCAGCCTCGACCTGACCGACGACCAGACCGAACTCCGCTCCTGGGTCGCGGGGTTCGCCAGGGACGTGATCCGCCCGGCCGCCGCCGAGTGGGACGAGCGCGAGGAGACCCCCTGGCCGATCATCAAGGAGGCCGCCCGGATCGGCCTCTACGGCTTCGAGTCCCTCGCCGAGATGTGGGCCGACCCGACCGGCCTCTCCCTCGCCGTCGCCAACGAGGAACTCTTCTGGGGCGACGCCGGCATCGGCATGTCCGTCTTCGGCACCACCCTCGCCGTCGCCGGGATCTTCGCCGGCGGCACCCCCGACCAGGTCGTCGAGTGGATCCCCCAGTGCTACGGCGACGAGAACGACCCCCGGCTCGCGGCGTTCTGCGTCTCCGAGCCCGGCGCCGGCTCCGACGTCGCCTCGCTGCGCACGAGGGCCCGCTACGACGAGGCCGCCGGCGAGTGGGTGATCAGCGGCCAGAAGGCGTGGATCACCAACGGCGGCATCGCGAACGTGCACGTGGTCGTCGCCTCGGTCGACCCCGGGCTCGGCTCCCGCGGACAGGCGGCGTTCATCGTGCCGCCGGGCGCCCGGGGCCTGGCCGGCGGACCCAAGATCAGGAAGCTCGGCCTGCGCGCCTCGCACACCGCCGACGTCTTCCTCGACGAGGTCCGGGTGCCCGCCGACTTCGTGCTCGGCGGCAAGGCGAAGCTCGACGAACGCCTCGCCCGCGTCCGCGAGGGCCGCGCCGGCAAGGCCCAGGCGGCGATGGCCACGTTCGAGCTGAGCCGCCCCACCGTCGGCGCGCAGGCCCTCGGCATCGCCCGCGCCGCCTACGAGTACGCGCTCGAGTACGCCGGGCAGCGACGGCAGTTCGGCCGCCCCGTCCTGCAGAACCAGGCGATCGCCTTCGCCCTCGCCGACCTGCGCACCGAGATCGACTGCGCCCGCCTGCTGATCTGGCGGGCCGCCTGGATGGGCCGCAACGACCGGCCGTTCACCGCGGGCGAGGGCTCGATGTCGAAGCTCAAGGCGGGCGAGGTGGCCGTCGCGGCCACCGAGAAGGCCGTGCAGATCCTCGGCGGCGCCGGCTACAGCCGCGAGCACCCGGTGGAGCGCTGGTACCGCGACTCGAAGATCTACACCATCTTCGAGGGCACCAGCGAGATCCAGCGCCTCGTGATATCCCGCGCGATCTCCGGCCTGCCGATCTCCTGACGCCGCACCGACAGGGCTGCGGCGCGGCTCAGTTGCCCCAGCGGGCCGCCTCGGTCTGCACCTCCAGCGCCGTCCGGTGGGGCGGCTCGGAGCGCTCGCGCAGCAGCTCGCCGGCGATGGAGTAGCGCGGCGCCTTGCCCGGCCGGCGCTGCGCCTGCCCCACGATCGCGTCGACCAGCGAGGTCGCCATGGACAGCCGCGGGTAGGCGGCGTGGAGCGCGGCCCCGGTGGCGTCCGGGATGAAATCGGCGCCGTGGCCGAAGTCGAGGCCCACGCCGAGCCGGACGAACGCGCACAGGGTGCCGCTGCGCTCGGCGATGCCGGGCGAGGAGTGCAGGGCGATCGCCTGCCACACCGCGTCGACCTGCGGCGCTGCGAAACCCTGCCCGGTGAGGAACTCCGCGGCGGCGTCGGCGCCGTCCACCTCGAAGCGCTGCTCCCCGTCGCCGCGCACGGTCAGACCGATGTCGTGCAGCGCGCAGGCCAGGAAGAGCAGTTCGGGGTCGTAGTCGCGGCCCGCCTCGGCGCCCCGGTGGTCGGCCAGCAGGCGGGCGAAGACCGCGCTGCGGATGCTGTGGTGCGCGACGGCCGGCGTCTCCTCGCGGAGCACGAGGTCGAGCGCGGCCCGGGCGGCCGGGGTCGCGGGCAGCGCGGGCAGGCCGGCCGCGGTGGTCGCGGAGGTGCCGGAGGTGCCGGAGGTGCCGGAGGTGCCGGTGCGGGTGCCGGAGGTGCCGGAGGTGCCGGAGGTGCCGGAGGTGCCGGTGCGGGTGCCGGAGGTGCCGGAGGTGCCGGTGCGGGTGCCGGAGGTGCCGGAGGTGCCGGAGGTGCCGGAGGTGCCGGTGCGGGTGCCGGCGGTCGCGGAGGTGTCGGTGTCGGTGTTCATGGACTCCATGCTCGTCCGCACCCGGCCGGGTCTACAGTGGCGGCAATGCCACCGTGCGAGAGGATCCAGCCATGATCGCGCACGGCCCCTCCGGACCCCCGCACCAGGTGGCCGTGCTCGTGCTGGACGGCTTCCTGCCGCTGGACCTCGGCATCCCGGCCCAGGTCTTCGCCCGACGGGCCGGCCTGCCCTACCGCCTGACGCTGTGCGCGCCCGTACCGGGCCAGGTCCCGTCCGCCTCCGGGTTCGCCGTCACCGTCGAATCCGGCCTGGACGCCCTCGACCGGGCCGACACCGTCGTCGTGCCCGGCTTCGTCGACCCGCTGCGCCCGTTCGGGCCCGCCGTCGTCGAGGCGCTTCGCGCCGCCCACGCCCGGGGCGCCCGCATGGTGTCGATCTGCACCGGCGCCTTCGCGCTGGCCGCCGCGGGCGTGCTCGACGGCCTGAGCGCCACGACCCACTGGCAGTACGCCCGCGAACTCGCCGCCCACCCCGGCGTCACCGTGGTGCCCGAGGTGCTCTACGTCGACGAGGGCAGCGTGCTGACCTCCGCCGGCGTCGCCGCCGGCATCGACCTGTGCCTGCACCTCGTACGCCGCGACCTCGGCGCCCGCACGGCCAACTCGCTCGCCCGCGGTCTCGTCGCCGCACCCCACCGCGAGGGCGGGCAGGCGCAGTTCGTGCGGCAGCCGCTGCCGGTGGGGCCCGGTGACAGTTCGCTGGCCGGCACCCGGGCCTGGGCGCTGGAGCACCTGTGCGAGCCGCTGACCGTCGCCGGCCTCGCGGCGCACGCCCACATGTCGACCCGCACCTTCGCCCGGCGGTTCACCGCCGAGACCGGTGTCACCCCGCTCGCCTGGCTGCTGACGGCCCGCCTGGACCACGCCCGCGAGCTCCTCGAACACAGCGACCTCGGCATCGACCGGATCGCCGAGCGCAGCGGCCTCGGGAGCCCGTCCAACCTGCGCCTGCACTTCCGCCGCGCACTGGGCACCTCCCCCGGTGCGTACCGCAGGGCCTTCGGCGCACCGCCCGCCGACCGTCCCGCCCCGGACGGCCCGGCCCGGGACCGTGCCGCATCCGGCGCCACCGGCGCAGGCCGGCCGGACCGCACCGGCTGAACGCCCGGCCGGAGACGGCCACGCGCACGGCGTCGGGGCCCGGCCGCCCGTCGGGCGGTTCCGGCCCCGGCGGCGTCGGTTCACCTGTCGGAGAGTCAGAGTCCCGTCGCTGCGGGCGATGTCACGGGGCGCCGGACGGGCTCCGGGCTGCGGCTGTCATCGAAATCGCCAATCGACTGTGCGACTTTCAATCTGTCAATACGATTGTCAATTATTGCCGTTTGACTGACCCACTCATGACAAGGAGCCCCCTCGTGCCCCTCCCCGTCCCACTCCGCTCCGGCCCCCACCGACCCCCCGGGGAGGCGGGTGCACCGTGACGCTGTCACTCGACACGACCACCCGCCTGCTCGTCGGGCTCGGACTCGTCCTCGCACTGAGCCGGGGCGCCGGCCGGGTGGCCGGCCGGCTCGGCCAGCCCCCCGTCCTCGCGGAGATCGCCGTCGGCATCGCCCTGGGCCCCTCGCTCCTGGGCCGGCTCGCCCCGGCACTGCACGCGCAGCTCTTCGGGCCCGGTACGGCAGCCGTGTTCGACGGGCTCGCCCAGATCGCCGTCGCCCTCTACGCCTTCGAGATCGGCTCGCACCTCACGGAGACTCCCACCGGGGAGCGGAGGGGCCGCTCGCCCGTCCTGCTCGCCCTCGTCTCGCTGACGGTGCCGGCCGCCGCCGGGCTGGCGCTCGCGCCCCGGCTCCACGGCCGGGAGGAGACGGCCGGCCCGGCCGCGTTCACCGTGTTCCTGGTCTGCGCACTCGGCGTGACGGCCGTCCCGGTGCTCGCCCGCATCCTTCAGGACAGGGCGATGGAGCACACCCCGGTGGGGCGCCTGAGCCTGGCCGCCGCGGCGCTCGGGGACGGTGCCTGCTGGTGCCTGTTCGCCGTGGCCCTGTGGCTGTCGGGCGGCATCGACACCGTCCGCCTGGCCCTCGGCCTCGCCGGTGTGGCCGCCGCGGCGGCCGTCGCCCGGTGGCGGTCCGGCCACCGTGACCGTCCCGTACGGCCGCGCCGCGAGCGGTCGACCGTCGAGACGCTCGGCGCGGTCTGCCTGGCCGCTGCGGTGTCGTCCGCCCTCGGGCTGCACGCGCTCTTCGGCGGACTGGTGCTCGGCCTCGCGTGGCCGGCCGCGCCCGCGCGCGACGCCGCCCCCGGCCGGGCGGGCGGCGGCTCCGGCGCCGGCACCGCGGCACTGTCCGGGGCCCTGCTGCCCTGCTTCTTCCTGGGCGCCGGCCAGCAGGTCGACCTGGGGCCGAGGCTGGCGACCGGCGGCTTCCTCGGCCTGGTCCTGCTGCTGCTCGTGGTCTCGCTGGCCGCGAAGGCCCTGGCCTGCGCCGTGACCGGCCGCTGGTACGGGCTGGGGATGCGCGACTCCGTACGGCTGGGCGTGCTGATGAACACGAAGGGGCTCACCGAGATCGTGGTGCTCACCGCGGGCCACCGGGCCGGGCTCGTCGGGCAGACGCTGTTCGAGGCCCTGCTGGTGGTCGCCCTGGTCTCGACGATGGCCGCCGGGCCGGTGCTCGCGGTCCTCGACGCACGGGACGCACGGGACGCGCGTCGCACCCACGACGACCGGCGGCCCGGTCCGTACCGGCAACCGCAACCGCAGCCGCAGCCGCAGCCCCGGAACGGCGAGGCCGCCGCCGCGGAACCCGCGACGGCGGCAGGCGCCGGGTGACGCCCCCTCCGGCCCGCGGATCCCGGCGGGTGCGCCGGCCGGGATCCGCGGGCCGGGAAGGGCCGTGGGGCGGTCCGGTGGTGCTGGGCAGGTCGGGGGTGTCACCGCCCAGCACCGTCGGACCGCCCCACGGCCTCCGGCCGCGCCGCGGTGTCAGACCACCGCCGACCGGCCCCGGTAGACCTCCAGGGTGCGCCGGGCCGCGAGGTCCCAGGAGAAGTCCTGCACGGCACGCTCCCGGCCGGCCAGACCGTACTTCTCGGCGAGGTCCGGGTCGTCGAGCAGCAGGTTGACCGCCATCGCGAGCTCCAGCGCCAGCTGCTCCGGGTCGGCCGGCTCGCCCGTGCCGTCCGGCCGCTGCTCGTACGGGACGAGCAGGCCGGTACGGCCGTGTTCGACGACCTCCGGGATCCCGCCGACGGCGGTGGCCACCACCGCGGTGCCGCAGGCCATCGCCTCCAGGTTGACGATGCCCATCGGCTCGTACATCGACGGGCAGACGAAGGCCGTCGCATGCGTCAGGAGCTGGCGCAGCAGGGCCGGTTCGACCATGGCGTCGATCCGGTGGACGCCTTGCCGGGTCTTGCCGAGTTCGTCCACCAGCCCGGCGACCTCGGCCGCGATCTCCGGGGTGTCTGGCTGTCCGCAGCAGAGCACCAGCTGCGCGTGCGGCCGCAGTTGGAAGGCGGCCCGCAGGAGGTGCGGGAGTCCCTTCTGCCGGGTGACGCGTCCGACGAAGAGCACGATCGGGCGATCGGGGTCGATGCCGAGTTCCTCCAGGGCCCGCGTGCCGTGGTCGGGGCGGTACACGTCGGTGTCGATCCCGTTGTGGATCACGTGGATCCGGTCGGGCGAGACCTCCGGGTAGGCCGTGAGGATGTCGGCGCGCATCGCGGCGGAGACCGCGATCAGGGCGTCGGCGGACAGTGCGGGCGTCCGCTCCATCCAGTTGGAGAGGGCGTAGCCGCCGCCCAGTTGCTCGGCCTTCCAGGGCCTCAGCGGTTCGAGGCTGTGCATCGTCATGACATGGGGGATTCCGTGCAGCCGTGCGGCGAGGTCCCCCGCCATGTTGGTGTACCAGGTGTGGCTGTGGACCAGGTCGCTGCCGGCGCAGTCCGCCGCGATCCGCAGCCCGGCGCCGAGGAACCGCAGGGCGGTGTTGGCGTCTTCCAGGTCGTGCGGGGTGTCGTAGGCGGATGTGCCGGGTTCGGACCTGTCCTGGCCGAAGCACCGTACGCGGACGTCGGCGTGGCGTCGGAGGGCGCGGGTGAGCTCCGCGGCGTGGACGCCCGCTCCCCCGTAGACCTCGGGCGGGTACTCCCTGGTCAGGAGGTCGACTCGCATCTGGATCCCTTCCTCGGGGCGCGGCCGGCGGAACCGCCGGCCGTTCACGGCGCGGTTCGTCCGGGCCGGCTCGTCAGCAGCAGCCGCCCTGGCCGGGGAGGTTGGTGGAGGTCGGGGAGGCGCTGGCGGCGGCCGGGACCGGTCCGGTGACCGTCCCGCCGGCCGCGGCGGAGGCCCCGACCGGGGCGAGGAGGAAGACCAGACCGGCGGAGGTGAGCGTGGCGGCAGCAATGGCGGTGAGCTTGCGCACGGGTGTGCTCCTTGGGTTCCGTGGGGACGGGGTGGTGTTTGACACGATGAGTCAAACGCACTTAACAAGGCTTGTCAATCAGAGTCATTCGAGGGGATGCTGGCTACAGAGTGAATGCAGTGAGTGCCTGCGGGTATGCGACTCTCTGGGGGAGAATCCCAAGAGGTCAGAGCCTGGTCGGCCTACTTGGCCAGCGCCCGCGACTGATGTAAAAAAGATAGTAAAGTGCACACGACTGAGGATCGGCCCGACGCCGGACTCCCCTCAACCGGAGAACCATGGAGCGATCACAGAGCGAGACCAGCGGGATCGGACAGCGGCTCCGCAAACTGCGGCTGGAGAAGGGACTCAACCAACAGGACCTCGCCTCCGCCGACATCTCCGTCAGCTACGTCTCGCTGATCGAGACCGGGAAGCGGGCTCCCTCCGAGGCCGTGCTGAAATTCCTGGCGGAACGGGTCGGGTGCTCGGTCGAGTACCTGCGCACCGGCCGCGACGACGCGCGGGTCAAGGAGCTCGAACTCAAGATCGCCTTCGGTGACATGGCCCTGCGCAACGGCGCCAACGGGGAGGCGCTGCAGTCCTACAGCGAAGCCCTGGCGTCCGCGCCGTTCCTGGGCGAGGCGATGATCCGACGGGCACGGACCGGGCAGGCCATGGCCTTCGAGAAGCTGGGTCGGCTCGAAGCCGCGATCCAGCTGCTCACCTCGCTCTTCGAGGACCCCGGCACCGTCGTCGGCTCCGCCGAGTGGGCCCAGCTCGCGGTGGCCCTGTGCCGGTGCCACCGCGAGTCGGCGAACCACCTGCTGAGCGTCGAGATCGGCGAGAAGGCCATGCGCGAACTCGACACCCTCGGCATGGAGGTGACCGACGACCACATGCAGCTCGGCGCCACCCTGATCGACTGCTACCGCGTCAGGGGCGACCTCGCGCAGGCGCACGTCGTGGCCTCGCGCCTGATGCCGCTGGCCGAGGAGACCGGCTCCCGGGTCGCCCGCGGATCGGTCTACTGGAACGCCGCCCTGGTGGCCAAGTCGCAGGGCCGCACCAGCGAGGCCCTCGCCCTGACCGAGCGTGCGCTGATCATGATGGCGGAGACGGACAACGTCCGTCACCAGTCCCTGCTCAAGACCGTCTACGGCACGCTCATGCTGGAGTCGGTCAACCCCGACCTGGAGCGCGCCCGGACGCTCCTGGCCGAGGCGCAGCAGGGCCTGCTGGAGGTCGGCACCTCCTCGGAACAGGCGTTCTGCGAGACGAGCCTGGCCCAGGTGTCGGTGCGCGACGGGCAGTTCGAGGCGGCGGTGGCGCACGCCAGCCGCGCCCTCGGGCTGTTCCGCAACGAGCCGCGCTGGGAGTCCGCCAAGGCCCGTACGGTGCTCGCCCAGGCGCAGTTCCGGTCCGGCGACCGCGCGACGGGCGAGGCCACCCTGAACGCCGTCGAACGCCAGCTGACGCAGATCCCGGTCACCCGCAGTACGGCCGAGGTCTGGCGGTACATCGGTGACGTGTGGAAGGAGAACGGGCACCCCTCGGAGGCGATGGAGGCCTACCAGCGGGCGCTCACCGAGGTCGGGCTGCGCGGCCTGCCGGCCGGCAGCACGGCCGTCACCCGCAGCTGACCCCGGCAACCGCGAACGGCGGGTGCCAGCCCCTTCGAGGGGCCGGCACCCGCCGTTCGCGGTTGCCGCCGTCGGTGCGGTCCGTGGTCCGTGTGGTCCGCCGCCGGTGCGGCGTCAGCCGTTCGCGCCGCACCCGCCGTACCTGCCGGGGACGCGGCGCGTACGCCGTGCGGTCAGGCCGTGCCCGGCTCCTCCGGGACGAGCCAGACGGTGGCCAGCGGCGGCAGGACGAGCTCGGCGCTGGCGTCCTGGCCGTTCCACGGCACGGGCTCGGTGCGGACGGTACCCGTGCCGCCCGCGCCGCTGCCGCCGTACGCCTCGGCGTCGGTGTCGAGCAGGATCCGCCAGGCCCCCGCGCGGGGCAGGCCCAGGCGGTAGCCGGGCCGGGGCATCGGGGAGAAGTTGCTGACGCTCACCAGTGGCCGGCCGGCGGCGTCGAGCCGGGTGAAGGCGAGCACGTTGTCGTCGGCGGCGTCGGCCTGCAGCCAGCGGAAGCCGTCGGGGGTGGTGTCCTGCTCCCAGAGGGCGGGGGTGGCGCGGTAGGTGTGGTTGAGGTCGGCGACCAGCTGCCGCACGCCGCGGTGCCCGGGGGCTGCGGGCCAGCCGTCGGCGAGCACCCACCACTGCGGCCCGCTCTCGTGGTCCCACTCGGTTCCCTGGGCGAACTCCTGCCCCATGAAGAGGAGTTGCTTGCCGGGGTGGGCCCAGACGTAGCCGAGGTAGGCGCGGTGGTTGGCGCGCTGCTGCCACCAGTCGCCGGGCATCTTGGAGACGAGCGACCGCTTGCCGTGCACGACCTCGTCGTGCGAGATCGGCAGGACGTAGTTCTCGGAGTACGCGTAGACCATCGAGAACGTCATGTCGTGGTGGTGGTAACGGCGGTGCACCGTCTCGCGCGCCATGTACGCCAGGGAGTCGTGCATCCAGCCCATGTTCCACTTCAGGCCGAAGCCGAGGCCCCCGGTGTCGGTGGGGCGGGTGACGCCGGGCCAGGCGGTGGACTCCTCGGCGATCGTGATCACGCCGGGGCAGCGCCGGTAGACCGTCGCGTTCATCTCCTGGAGGAACCGCACGGCGTCGTCGTTCTCGTTCCCGCCCTGCGCGTTGGGCGTCCAGGCCCCGGGAGGCCGGGAGTAGTCGAGGTAGAGCATGGAGGCGACGGCGTCGACGCGCAGGCCGTCGACGTGGAACTCCTCGCACCAGTAGACGGCGTTGGCGACGAGGAAGTTGCGGACCTCGGTGCGGCCGTAGTCGAACTCCAGGGTGCCCCAGTCGGGGTGTTCGGCGCGCAGCGGGTCGGCGGGCTCGTAGAGGGGTTCGCCGTCGAAGCGGGCGAGGGCGAAGTCGTCCTTGGGGAAGTGGGCGGGGACCCAGTCGACGATGACGCCGATGCCTGCGGTGTGGAGGGTGTCGACGAGGTGCCGGAAGTCGTCGGGGGTGCCGAGGCGGGCGGTGGGGGCGTAGAAGCCGCTGACCTGGTAGCCCCAGGAGCCGCCGAAGGGGTGTTCCATGACGGGCATGAACTCGACGTGGGTGAAGCCGAGGCCGTCGAGATAGCCGGGCAGCACGTCGGCGATCTCGCGGTAGGTGGTCAGGTCGGGGCGCCAGGAGGCGAGGTGGAGTTCGTAGACGGACATCGGGGCGCGGTGGTGGACGGTGCGGGCCCGCTCGGCCATCCACGCGCTGTCGTTCCAGGTGAAGTCCGAGGTGTGGACGACGGAGGCGGTGCCGGGCGGGCACTGCGCGGCGCGGGCGAGCGGGTCGGCCTTCTGCCGCACCCCGCCGTCCCGGCCGCGGATCTCGTACTTGTAGAGCGCGCCCTCCGCCAGGCCCGGCACGAACAGCTCCCACACGCCCGAGGAACCCAGGGAGCGCATCGGGTGCCCGGTGCCGTCCCAGTGGTTGAAGTCGCCGGCCAGCCGCACCCCCACCGCGTTCGGCGCCCACACCGCGAACGCCGTCCCCGCCACCCCGTCGACCGTGCGGACATGACTGCCCAGCGCCCGCCACAACTGCTCGTGCCGGCCCTCCGCGATCAGGTGCAGATCCAGCTCACCCAGCGTCGGCCCCATCCGGTACCCGTCGTCCTCGACCCGCTCGACTCCGTCGTACGTCACGACGAGCCGGCGGTCGGGCACGGCGGGGCCCGGCAGGACGCCGGTGTACAGGCCGTCGCCCGCCGAGTCGAGTTCCACCCAGGAGTCGGCGGTGCGCACCACGACCCGCTCCGCCGTCGGCCGGAGCACCCGCACCACCACGCCGTCGGCCACCTGGTGCACGCCCAGCACGGCGTGCGGATCGTGGTGCGTGCCGGAGAGCAGGCGCTCCGTCTCCTCCGGGTCCGGGGCGGCCCGCGGGACGCGCAACGGCGGGATGCTGACGCGGCGCGCGGCGGTGGGTGCGGTCCGGCTCGGGGTCACGGGGATCAGGTCCTCTACTCTCGCTTCGGCGGGACGAACGGCGGGACGAACGGCGGAACGAACGGGTGGGCCGGCGGCGACCGGTCAGCGGCCGAAGACCAGCCGCTGCACGGCGGCCATCGGGATCGGCAGCCAGGCCGGGCGGTGCTCGGCCTCGTAGACGGCCTCGTACACCGCCTTGTCGGCCTCGAAGGCCCGCAACGCCACCGGATGGCAGTTCGGGTCGGCGCCGCCGGCGGCCGCGTAGCCCGCGGTGAACGCCCGGCGGTTGCGGATCGCCCAGGCGTACGCCCGGCGGTCGAGGCGCAGCCGGGCCGCGTCCGGGAGCGGCCCGCCCTCCCGCAGCACCTGGTCCAGCGCCTGGTGGGCCGCGTAGTCGAAGGAGCGCAGCATGCCGGCGACGTCGCGGAGCACCGGCTGCGGCAGGCCGCGTTCGGCGACCGGCGCGGCGGGCTCGCCCTCGAAGTCGATGACCTTCCAGCCGTCGTCGGTCGACAGCACCTGGCCGAGGTGGAGGTCGCCGTGGAGCCGCTGGCCGGTGCCCGGCCGCCCCTGCAGGGCGACCTTGGCGTAGTCGTCGTAGAGGCTGCCGATCCGGCCGGCGTACGGCTCCATCTCGGGCACCCGGCGGACGGCCCGGGCGAGGCGGCGGTCCATGTCGCCGGTGAGGCGGAGGACCGCGTGGGTGTCCAGGGTCGTCCGGGGGAAGGCCTCGCCGAGGGCGGCGTGCAGGCGGGCCACCGTCTCGCCGAGCGCGTGGGCGTCGGCGGTGAACCCGCCGATCGCGGGCACCGGGCAGGATTCGGTGAGGCAGGAGACGGCCTGTCGCACCGCCAGCTCCCAGCCGGTGCCGTCGGAGGGCACGAACTCCGCCAGGACACCGAGGACGGTGGCGGTCGCCGGGTCGCCGCCGGTGTGGAGCCAGCCCGCGAGCCGTGCGGTGCTGGGGCAGCCGACCGAGGTCAGGCCGCGCAGCGCCTCGGTCTCCGGGTGCGGGCCGGGCTGCGGGGCGCGGAAGAACTTGAGGATCAGGTGGTCGCCGTAGACGACGGAGGTGTTGCTCTGCTCGACGCCGAGGACGCGCGGGGCGAGTCCGCCCGGCAGGGGCACCGCTCCGGTCGGGGTGAAGGTCATCGTGGACGGTCCGGTGCCGACGGCGGCGTCGGCCAGCAGCCGGGCCATCAGTTCGGGGTCGTCGGTGGCCTCGTAGAGCCACCAGCCGTCCCAGCGGCCGTCGACGGCGCGGCCGATCACCGCGTGCCGGAGCTCCTCGGGCACGGTGCGGCGCAGGCCCAGCAGGAGCTGGTACCGGTGGGTGGCGCCGGAGCCGTGCCGGGCGTCGAGGAGCGCGTGCACGAGTACCGCGGTGTCGCCCTCCGCCACGGAGGCGGTCACCGGTACGAGGTCCTCCAGGCAGCCGCTCTCGTGGGTGAACCAGCGGCGGGTGACGAGCCAGGGCAGCAGGGCGGTGAGCATCGGGCGCAGCAGGACGTCGCCGCGGAGTGCGCCGCTGCGTCCGCCGTCGAGGCAGGATTCGCAGATCGCCGTGGTCATCGGTCCTGCTCCTGCCGGACGGTGAGGAGGTGGGCGGGGCCGGTGGCGGGGTCGAGGCGGACGTAGTTGTGGCGGGTCCAGTGGTAGGTGGCGCCGGTGAGTTCGTCGTGGACCTGGAGGGGGAGGTCGGTGTCGAGGGTGACGGTGGCTTCCTGGGCGTGGTGGGGGTCGAGGTTGACGACGGTGATGACGTGGTCCTCGATGCCGTCCTCGGTGGCGGCGCGCTTGGAGTAGGCGATGACGTGGTCGTTGTCGGTGGGGTGGAAGCGCAGGTCGCGCAGTTGCTGGAGGGCGGGGTGGCGGCGGCGGAGCCGGTTGAGCGCGGTGAGCAGGGGGGCGAGGGTGTCCTGGCGGGTCCAGTCGCGGGGGCGGAGCTCGAACTTCTCGGAGCGGGCGTACTCCTCGGAGCCGGGGTGGGTGGCCTGGTTCTCGTAGTGCTCGTAGCCGGCGTAGATGCCGTAGGAGGGGGAGAGGGTGGCGGCGAGGACGGCGCGGGCGGCGAACGCGGCGGGGCCGCCGTCCTGGAGGTAGCCGTGGAGGATGTCGGGGGTGTTGGCGAAGAAGTTGGGGCGCATCCAGGCGGCGGTGTCGCCGGCGAGGTCGGTGAGGTATTCGGTGAGTTCCTGCTTGGTGGTGCGCCAGGTGAAGTAGGTGTACGACTGGTGGAAGCCGATCTTTCCGAGGGTGTGCATCATCGCGGGGCGGGTGAAGGCCTCGGCGAGGAAGATCACGTCGGGGTCGGTGCGGGCGATGTCGGCGAGGACCTTCTCCCAGAACACCACGGGCTTGGTGTGGGGATTGTCGACGCGGAAGATCCGCACGCCGTGGGCCATCCAGAAGCGCAGGATGCGGAGGGTCTCCTTGACCAGGCCGTCGAAGTCCTGGTCGAAGTTGATCGGGTGGATGTCCTGGTACTTCTTGGGGGGGTTCTCGGCGTAGGCGATGGTGCCGTCGGGGCGGTGGGTGAACCATTCGGGGTGCTTGTTGACCCAGGGGTGGTCGGGGGAGCACTGGAGGGCGAAGTCGAGGGCGATCTCCAGGCCCAGGGCGCCGGCCTCGGTGACGAAGTGGTCGAAGTCCTCGATGGTGCCCAGGTCGGGGTGGACGGTGTCGTGGCCGCCCTCGGGCGAGCCGATCGCCCAGGGGGAGCCGACGTCGTGGGGGCCGGCGGTGAGGGTGTTGTCGGGGCCCTTGCGCCAGGCGCGTCCGATCGGGTGGACGGGGGGGAGGTAGACGACGTCGAAGCCCATCGCGGCGACCGCCGGCAGCCGTTCCGCGGCGGTGCGCAGGGTGCCGGAGACCGGCGGCTGTACCCCGGACGGGTCGACGACCGCGCCCTCCGACCGCGGGAAGAACTCGTACCAGGCCCCGTACAGCGCCCGCTTGCGGTCCACCTGCAACGGCATCGGCCGCGACGCACTCACCGACTCCCGCAACGGATAGCGGCTCAGGACGGCCGCGATCTCGGGGCGGTGGGCGGCGGCGAGGCGGTCGCCGCCGGGGGTGCCGGGCCGGCGCAGGTCGGCGGCCGCGGTGAGCAGTGCGGTGCGGCCGGCGCCGCGGGGGACGCCCGCGGCGGCCTGCTCCAGCAGCTGCGCGCCCTCCTCCAGGGTGACGTCGACGTCCTGGCCGGCCGGCACCTTGATCCCGGCGCGGCGGAGCCAGGTGGTGACGGGGTCGCCCCAGCTCTCGACGGTGTACGTCCAGCGGCCGGGGGTCGGCGCGGCGACGTGGGCGCCCCACCGGTCGGTGCCGGGGGCGAGCTCGCGCATCGGCGTCCAGGGCCCCTTGCGGCCGCGCGGGCCGCGCAGCACCACGTTGGCGCCGACCGCGCCGTGGCCCTCGCGGAAGACGGTGGCGGTCACCGCGAACCGCTCGCCCTCGACGGCCTTGGCCGGGCGGCGGCCGCCGTCGACGGACGGCTGCACGTCGAGCACCGGTATCCGTCCGACGGCGTCGGGGCCCGGCCCGGGTCTCTCCTGACGGCTCGTCACCCGGCGGCCGAGACTGTTCACGGGAGCACTCCTCCGGGTGATCCGGACGGCGGTGGTGCTGCTCATGGCCCGGTTCTCCTCTCGTGGTCGATGGTGGCGGGCCGCCCCCGCTCCCGGGCGGGAGCGGGGGCGGAAAGGGGTGGCGATCAGGCGTTCCGGGGTGCGCGCAGGGCGAGTTGGTCGATGATGGTGCGGGCGAAGAGGTGGCAGTGGTTGCCGGTGCGGGCGGTGACGAGGTCGTCGTCGACGACGACGTCCTCGTCGATGTAGACGCCGCCCATGTTGCGGAGGTCGCCGAGCAGGTTGTTGTGGACGACCGCCCGGCGGCCGCGGACGACCGACGGGATCGGCGCGGCGAGCCACATGCCGTGGCAGATGATGCCCTTGATGATGGCCGGGTCGGCGAACGCCCGGCGCAGGAACAGCGCGGCCGGCGGGAGCTTGTCGACGTCGTCGGTGTAGCGCAGCCGGTCGGCGACGATGCCGGAGGGCACGATGACCGCGCCGTACTCCTTGAGGTCGTACTCCCCCATGTCCTCGAACGACTCGTCGACCTCGAACGGCATCCGGTACTCGTGCCCTCGGAAGACGATCCGGTCGTTGCCCCACAGCCGGGTGAGGAAGTGCACCTCGCCGCCCTCCTCGGCGAAGCGGCGCTGGTAGTAGAGGATCTCGGGTTCGTAGAAGTCGCTCTCCATGAGGACCGCTATCTTCTGTCCCTCGATGCGCACGGTGGTCTCCTCCTCCCTGCGGTCAGCTGTCGCGTCCGATGACGAGGTCGATGAGGAACGGGCCCGGGTGGGCGAGCGCCTCGCTGATGGCGGGTGCCACCTGGTCGGCCTTCTCGACGCGGACCGCGCGCACCCCGAGCGACTCGGAGAGGGCGGCGAAGTCGATGGCGGGCCGGGACAGGTCGAAGATGTCGGGGAAGTCGTGGTGCTCGATGTCCTGGCTGCGCCAGTACTGCTCGATGTTGTCGTCGAGCAGCTTGTAGCGGCCGTTGTTGCAGATCACGAACTTGGCGGCGATGTTGTAGCGGGCCGCGGTCCACAGGCCCTGCACGGTGTACATGCTGCCGCCGTCGCCGGTCAGGCCGACGACGGTGGCCTCGGGGTGGGCCAGCTTGGCGCCGATCGCGCCGGGGATGCCGACGCCGAGCGAGCCGCCGCGGGTCTGGTGCCAGTGGCCGGGCCGGTTCGGCGGGTTGTGGCGGAAGATGCCGGGCGAGGAGGTGAGCGCCTCGTCGAAGAGGATGGCGTCCTCGGGCAGCTGCCGGGCCAGTTCGTGGCCGAAGACCGCGGCGGAGAGCGGCAGGGAGTCGGCGTCCGCCAGGTCGTGGACGACGGCCTGGGCGCGGGCGGCGGCCTTCTCGCCGGCCCAGCGGTCGATCCGGCGGGCGGCGTCGGCGCGGTCGCCGGGAGTGAGGCGGCGTTCGAGGGCGCCGGCGAGGAGACCGAGGGAGCGCCGCGGGTCGGCGACGAGACCGAGGTCGACGGGGAAGTTCTTGGCGATCGCCGCGGTGTCGAGGTCGATGTGCACGACGGGGGTGCCGGGGGCGAACACGCCGTCGAGGGCGGGGTACACCTCGGGCAGCGCGTAGGTGCCGCAGATGAGGACGGCGTCGGCGGCGGCGGTCACACGGCTGCTGGTCGCGCCGAACATGTGGCCCAGCTGGCCGCGGTAGCAGGGGTGGTCGGCGGGCAGGTTGACCTCGGCCCAGTCGGCGCCCCACACCTCGGCGCCCCACACCTCGGCCAGTTCGGCGAGTGCGTCCTGGGCGCCGGAGAAGTGGATGCCGTCACCGGCGACGATCAGCGGCCTGCGGGCGCCGGCGAGGAGCTCGGCGGCCCGCTCGACCGCGTCCGGGTCGGGGCTGCTCGCCGTGTCGGGGAAGGAGGTCGGCACGACGGCCTCGCTGGTCTCCGCGTCCATCACGTCGGCGGGCAGCACCACCATGACCGGCCCGTACGGCGGCGTGGCGGCGACCTTGAGGGCGCGGCGCAGCACGCGCAGCGTCGACTCGGGGTGGACGACGCGGGTCGCCCACTTGGTGACCGGTTCGGCCATGGCCACGAGGTCGGCCGCCATCTGGGCGTCCATGCCGTCGTAGGCGAGGCCGGACTCGCCGACCACGACGACCAGCGGTGCGTGGCCGCGCATGGCCTGGTAGAGCATGCCGATGCCGTTGCCGAGGCCGACACCGGAGTGCAGCTGGAGCACGGCCGGCCGGCGGGTCGCGCGGGCGTAGCCGTCGGCGATGCCGACGACGACGGCCTCCTGGAGCGACAGCACGTACTCGATCTCGGGGAAGCCGCGCAGCTCGTCCAGGAAGCCCTGCTCGACGGTGCCGGGGTTGCCGAACATGTGGGTGATTCCGTCGGCTCTGAACTGTTCGAGCATCGCCACCCGGGCGGGCCTGCTGGCCATGGCGTCCTTACCTCTCGGTCGTGGGGTCGGGGCGTGGGGTCGGGGCGCGGCCCGGGTACGGGGACCCGGGCCGCGGACTGCACGGGTCAGGCCTTGAAGCCCCACTGGCGGAGACCCTGCTCCAGCACCTCGACGACCTTCTGGCCGGTCAGGTAGGAGTCGGGCGTGGAACGGCCGGTGATGAACGGGTAGTCGACGATCACCGAGGTCTCCTTGCCGAAGTTGCCGTGGAAGGCGCCCTCGGGGGCGGTGGCGTCGCGCAGGATGTACTCCAGCGGGTACGGCGGCGGGCCGATCACGAAGTCGGTCCCCATGAAGCCGGTGCCGTCCTTGTAGTCGTACTCGATGCAGTGGCCCGTGACGTGCTTGTTGCGCAGGATGCTGACCCGGTGCTCCTGCTCGCGGGCGAAGGCCAGCGCGGCGACGCCGTAGCACTCGGCGGCGATCGGCAGGTCGAGGTTGTAGAACGCGAGGATCAGGTCGTGCACCCGCCAGTTGTTGGCGAGGTCGACGATCGGGCCGCTGCCGCCGACGATGAGGAGCGCGTCGTAGCGGTCCGCGATCTGCGTCTGCACGTGCTCGCGGCGGTGGTTGTAGCCCTCCCAGGCGCGCAGGAAGTCGTTGCGGCTGCGGTAGGGCCGGTCGGGCAGCCAGGTGGAGAGGTCGAGCGGGCTGTCGAGGCGGTCCGAGGTGTCGAACGCGCGGACCTTCTCGGCCATCTCGGTGCTCGTCACCGAGCGGCCCAGCGGCGGGTCGATGTACTCGGGGTCGTAGCTCGGCGGCAGGGCCACCGCGCGCTTGCCGGTCGGGGTCGCGAAGGTGACCTCGTAGCCGGCCTTGTCGAAGGTCTCCAGCGGGCCGACGAGTTCCTCGCCCCAGTAGCCGTACTCGGACAGGACGATGAGGATGCGCTTCTTCGCCATCGGGGATGGCCTCCATCGGTAGAAGGGGTGCGGCGGGCCGGTGCGGGGCACCGCCGCGGTGATCGCCGGTGCGACCTGGCGTCAGGCGGCCTCGGTGCCGATGACCCAGTGCTCGCGGACCGCCATGCGGTGCAGGTAGCGGGGCTCGACGAACTGCTTGAGGTCTTCCTCGGCGCGGGCGAACTCCGGGGAGTCGACGGCGGCCTGCAGGGCCGCCTCGTCCTCGAACCAGAGCTGGTAGGCGGCGTCGAGGATGGTCTCGCCGACGGCGTACGCGCCGTCGCGGACGTGCCCCTGCTGGTAGCGGACCAGGCCGGGGATGTCGAGGGCGAGCTTGGCGTGGGCGCCGAGGCTGCGGCTGCGGAACTCCTCGACGGTGGTGCCGTTGGCGCGCTTGGCCAGCAGCACGAGCTTCACCGGGTGCGGGTGGAGCGGGCCGGGGCCGGCGAGCAGCGTGTGGGCGTCGGTGTCGAGCACGACGGTGCGCCAGAACGCGGCCCAGTTCGGCTCGTCGAGGCGGGCGCCCTGGAGGAACTCGGGCGACTGCAGCGAGGCGAGCTGCTCCTCGTCGTTGTTGAGCCAGATCTCGGCTATGCCGCTCCACAGCGGGTCGGCGGGCTCGGGGCCGAGCGGGATCCGGGTGTCGACGCAGTACCGCCGGATCTCCTTGATCTTGGCGGCGTAGTTCGGCGCGTGGACGTCGAGCCAGTAGCGCTGGAACTCTTCCTCGGTCATCCCCGGCCGGGGGTGAGCGAAGATCAGCTGGTGGATCACGGGGGGCTCCTTTGCGGGGTGTGGCCGGCCCCGGGGGTGCCCGGCGCCTGCGGCGGGGTCAGACCTGGTAGCGCTTCTTGACGTCCTCGGCGAAGCCGAGGTAGTCGCGCAGCGGCCAGACCTCCTCGAACTCCAGGTACTCGCGCATCGGCAGCCGGCCGAGGGCGGTGCGGTCGAGCTCCTCCGCGTCGGGCGAGTCGATGATCGCGATGACGCGCTTCTGTGCGGCGACCTTCCAGATGCCGACGCAGAAGCCGGAGTCCATCGTCTCCTTGGCGTGCTCGGCCTCCTCCTGCTCGACCTCCCAGAGCTCGTCGAGCGAGATGCGGCCCTCGTGGTTCCAGCGCATCTGAACGTAGAACAGCATGTGGTCTCCTCCGGTGGAGTGGGTGCGGTGGGCGGGCGGCCGGACGACCGCCCGCCGGACCGGACGGCTCAGGCCGCCGGCGCCGCCTCGGCCCGCAGCAGGGCGGTCAGCGGGTGGTCGCCGCCGAACACCTCGGCGGCCAGGTCGTACGGGGTCTTGCCGTCGTGGCCGCGCAGGTCGGTGCGGGCGCCGGCCTGGACGAGGATCCGCGCGCACTCCTCGTAGCCGTGCCAGAGCGCGTCGTGCAGCGGCGTGTAGCCGTTGGTGGCGCCCTGGAAGTCGAGGTCGACGCCGCCGTGGGCGACCAGGTCGGCGGTGATGCCGGCGTGGCCGTTGTAGACGGCCTTGTGCAGCGGGACGGCGCCGAAGCACGGCTCGACCGCGTTGACGTCGGCACCGGCGGCCAGCAGCAGCCGGGCGATCTCGTCGTGGCCGTCGCGGGTGGCGACGTGCAGCGGGGTGTGGCCGTCGTTGAAGCCGTTGAGGCGCGGGGCGCGGGCGTCGACCTCCGCACCGGCGGCCAGCAGGGCGCGGACCTCGCCGGCGTCGTCGGCGACGACGGCGGCCATGAGCCGCTGCTCGGCGACGTCCTCCGCGTCGTGCTTGCGGCGCTCGTCGAGCAGCTGCTCGGCCTGCAGCAGCAGGTCCTTGCCGCGGGTGTTGACGTTGAGCTCGTAGGCGAAGTGCTCGCGCAGCGAGAACCCGTAGTGGGTGTGCAGCTCCAGGCCGGCGCCCTGGTCGAGCAGGTACGCCACCAGGTCGGGGAACTTGAACCACAGCGCGTCCATGAGCGCGGTGTGGCCGGTGGTGGGCGCCACCGCGTCGACGAACGCACCCGCCTCGACGAGGGCCCGGGCGACCGGCACGCTGCCGCTCTGGCAGGCCTTGTGCAGGGCGGTCGCACCGGCGCGGGCGTCGGCGGTCCGCGGGTCGGCGCCGGCGTCGAGCAGCACCCGGACGACCGCCTCGTCGCCGCGGCCGGCGGCGATCATCAGCGGGGTCAGGCCGGTCGCGGGGTCGGTCAGGTTGACGTCGGCCCGCTCGACCTCGACGAGCCGGCGGACGGCCCCGGCGTCGCCGCTCCCGGCGGCGGCGACGAGCCGCGGCTGCCGGTCGGCGGTGAACGCCGCGATCTCGGTGTTGGGGTCGAAGTAGACCTTCCAGCGGACGATCTTGCCGGAGTCGTCGACGACGAAGCGGTGCGCGTCCTCGATCCGGAACTCCTGGCGGGTGCGGGTGTGCGCGGCCCGGGTGTACACCACGGCGAAGGCGGTGTCGCCCTCCGCGCGGAGGTCCCGGACCTCGTAGTCGAGCACCTCGGTGGTGTCGGCGCGGACGCCGAAGGCCGCGGCGACGGCGGTCGGGCCGAGGTGCCGGCCGAGGTACGGGACGACCTGGTTCCACTCGTCCGCGGGGAGTTCGAAGTCGATGTCCTCGGAGAAGGTGGCGAGGACGGTGTCCATGTCCCCCCGGCCGAGGGCGGCGAACCACCCGGCGACGACCTCGTGGGTGCGATTGCTGTCCATCGGGCACAGCTCCAATCAGACGGGTCGGTGAAGGTCCGGGCCTGGTCAGCGCGCGGTCGACAGGTCCGGTGCGAGGCC
The DNA here is from genome assembly GCF_045040525.1 of Kitasatospora sp. NBC_01539. Classification (NCBI taxonomy): domain Bacteria; kingdom Bacillati; phylum Actinomycetota; class Actinomycetes; order Kitasatosporales; family Streptomycetaceae; genus Kitasatospora; species Kitasatospora sp. NBC_01539. Next base: position 6,080,704 of record NZ_CP109390.1, on the reverse strand, counting down.
CTGGAAGAGCTCGGCCCAGCCGGTCCGCGCGGCGCCGGGCGCGTTGTACATCTCGAAGGTCACGGCCAGGGCGGACGGGCTGTACAGGGCCTGCACGCAGGCGTCCGCGACGTCCTGACGGCTGATCTGGCCGTCGCCGAGGTCGCCCTGCTCCAGCCGGACGGCCCCGCCGCGCGGGCCGCCGGTGAGCCAGCTGGGCCGGACGACCGTGTAGGGCAGGCCGGAGGCGCGGATCGCGTCCTCGCCGGCCAGACGCCAGTCGAGCATGCGGCCCTGGGCGTTGATGGGGTGGCCCTTGCGGGTCACGTAGATCTGGCTGACCAGCACGATGTGGGGCTTCTCCCCGCCGGCGGTGGCGGCGTCCAGGACGTTGCGCACGCCCTGGTACATCGTCGCCTCGGGGCTGTCCGGACCGCGGTCGGCGGTGCCCGGCTCGACGCTGATCACCACGGCGGAGCACCCGGCGAGGGGCGCGGCCAGCGAGGCGCGGTCCCGGATGTCCGCCCGGAAGGACTCCGCGGCGCCGGCGGCGCGGGCCCGACGGCTCACGACCCGTACCCGCTCGCCCTGTTCGAGCAGACCCGCCACCACCAGGCGGCCGACCCGGCCGGCTCCGCCGACCACCGCTACCGGATTCTCCACAGCCTTCTCCTCCGAGGTGTCGCCGGGCCCCGGGCTCCGGCGGTGCTGTTGCGACGACAGGCGCGGCCGTGCCGCGCCGGGGATTTCAGACGAACCGGCCCGTGACGGCGGCGATCTCTCCGCCACGGACGAGGTAGGTGTAGGTGATGTCCTCGACGAGCCCCTGCGGGGTGCGGAAGTCGTAGCGGACGGTCAGGGCGGCCCCGCCGTCGGCCGGACGGACGGGCCCGGCCTCGATCTCGCGGTACCGGCCCGCGGGCCGGACGACCCAGCGGACGAAGAACGCGCGGAGCACCTCGTCGCGCCCCGTGTGGACGGCCCCCGCCATGTCGATCCGCACCTGCGGCGCGAGGGCCGCGCGCAGGGCGGGCACGTCGCCCCGGTTGGCCGCGGCGATGAATCCGCGGACCGCCCGGAGGGCCTCCGGGGCCTCCGTCGGCTCTGCCATGTCCCCTCCGGACTCCCCCGAGGCGGGACCGCTTGCCTCGGACACAACTCAACCATCGGTGTCATTTTTTGTCAATTACTTAGTCAAGTACGCCCTCCGGGGGCCGCCCGCCACGGCGTGGGGACCGGGGCGGGCGGGCACCGGAAGGGGGTCACTGCCGGGCGGCGACCGGGTCGGCCGCGGGCACCGCCGGCGCGGCCGGGGAAGCCGCGGCGGCCCCCTTCGGCTGCCGGAGGCCCTGGAAGCCGATCAGCAGGCCGGTCAGCGACATCAGGCCGGCGACCAGGAAGGCCCAGCGGTAGCCCGAGACGCCGTCGCCGCTGCCACCGGTGGCGGTCAGCACTGCGGCCAGCACGGCCACGCCGACGCCCGCACCGACCTGGTAGGAGGCGGTGATGAGACCCGCGGCGACACCCTGGCGCTCGTCGGCCACGCCGCTGACACCGGCGATGTTGACGGTCGGGTAGACGAGACCGTTGCCGATGCCGTGCAGGATGATGCCCGGGAGCATCACGGCGGCGTAGCCGCTGTTCGTCCCGACGCCCAGGTAGAGCAGCACGCCCACGCCCTGGATCAGCATGCCGACCGTGACGACCGCCCGGACGCCCCAGCGGCCGACCAGCGGACCGGCCGCGAACTTCGCGACGGCGACGATGACCACGCCGAGCGGCAGGAAGGCGAAGGCCGTCTTCAGGGCGCCCCAGTGCAGGGCCTCCTGGAGGTAGAGCGTGGCGACGAACTGCCAGCCGATGGTGGAGCCCGCCCAGACCACGCTGATCAGGTTGGCGCTGCTCAGCGACCGCGAGTGGAAGATCGACAGCGGCACCAGCGGCGAGCGGTGGCGCGACTCCACGGCGACGAAGGCCGCCAGCAGCACCACGGCACCGACCAGGACGGCGATGGTGCCGGGCGAGCCCCAGCCCCAGGCCGGACCCTGGACGAGCCCGTACACGAGGGCCATGACGCCCAGCGTCACGGTCAGCGCGCCCGCGAAGTCGAAGCCCTGGCGCGGGCCGGCGGCCCGCGGCGCGTCCGCCTTGATCAGCGGGCTGGCGGCCAGGACGGCGATCGCGATGACACCCGGCGCGAAGAACACCAGGCGCCAGTCGATCTCGGTCAGGACGCCGGAGAGCACCAGGCCGAAGCTGTAGCCGCCGGCCCCGGTCATGGCGAACACGCCGAGCGCGCGGTTGCGCTCGGCGCCCTCGCGGAAGGTGGTGGTGATCAGCGACATCGCCGCCGGGGCGGTGAAGCCGGCCGCGACGCCCTTCAGCACGCGGGTGGCCACCAGCAGGCCGCCGTCGGTGAGCACGCCGCCGAGGAGGCTGGCGGCGATGAACAGCACGGTCGCGGCGATGAAGGTGCGGCGGCGGCCCCACACGTCGGCGACCCGGCCGCCGAGCAGCAGGAACCCGCCGTAGCCCACGGTGTAGCCCGACACGAGCCACTGGAGCGAGCCGTCGGAGAGGCCGAGGCCGGTCTTGATGCTGGGCAGCGAGACGCCCAGCAGCGAGATGTCGAGTGCGTCGAGGAACACGGCGCCGCACAGGATCAGCAGCGACAGCTGCTTCCTGCGGGCCGTCAGTTCCCCCGCACCGGTCGGTGCACGGTCGATGGTCGTCATGGCGAGTCTGACTCCTCTGGTCTCTGGTGCGGAACGGGCGACATGCCGTCCGGAAGCGCTGCACTCAACGGCACGGATGTCGGCAGAGGGTGCAGTCACCAGAAAACTGCCTGGGTCAATTATTGTCAATCGCACAGTCAATCGCCTAGGCTCATCGGCACTGTCGGCGGCACTGCGAGCAACTGTCGCGTGCTGCCGTGACGCACTCACCCGCATCACGGAGGACGTATGGCCACCGTCGTGGCGAAGCAGGTCGCCGACCACCTCGCAGGGCTCTCCACCTGCCTGGTCGTCGCCGACATCGACCGGGCGATCGCCTGGTACGGCGACACCCTCGGGCTCGAACTCGTGAACCGCCTCGACATGCCGGAGCGCGGCGAACGCGTCGCGTTCCTCGGCCACGGCGCGCTCCGGCTCGAACTCGCCGAGCGCGCCGGCTCCGCCGCCCTGCGGCGCGCCGACCCGCCCGAGCACGGCTTCGTGCAGGGCCCCAGCCACCTGGCCTGGTACGTCGACGACCTGGACGCCGTCCTGGCGGCGCTCGAACCACTCGGCGTGCCCGTCACGATCGGCCCGGTCGACGTCGCCCCGCTCGGCATCCGGGTCGCCTTCGTCCGCGACCCGGAGGGCCACCTCATCGAGTTCGTCCAGGCCGGCAGCCACCCCTGACCGGCCGCCACCCCCTCTCACGATCGGAGGAACACCGGTGCCGCACACCGCTCTCGTCACCGGCGGAAACCGGGGCATCGGGCTGGCGATCTGCCGCCGGCTCGGCCGCTCCGGCCTCGACGTCGTCCTCGGCGCCCGCGACACCGAACGCGGCCGCCGGGCGGCCGCCTCCCTCGGCCCCGCGGCCGTCCGGGTGGAGCAGCTCGACGTCGCCGACCCGGACAGCGTCGAAGCCTGCGCGAAGCGGCTCGCCGCCGAAGGCGTCCAGGTCGACGTCCTCGTCAACAACGCCGGGATCTACCCGACCACACCGTTCTTCGACCTGTCCGAGGAGACCATGGCGGACTCCCTCCAGGTCAACCTGCTCGGCGCGTACCGCACCTCCCGCGCCTTCGTGCCCGGCATGGTGGACCGCGGCTACGGACGGGTCGTCAACATCTCCTCCACCGGCGGCCGGATGTCCGGCGGCGGCCCCGGCCCCGCCGCGTACGGCATCGCCAAGGCCGCCCTCAACGCCCTGACCCTGGTGGTCGCGCACTCCGTGCCGTTCCACGTCAAGGTCAACGCCGTGTGCCCCGGCTGGGTCCGCACCGACATGGGCGGCAGCGGCGCACCGCTCACACCCGACCAGGGCGCCGACACCGCCGTCTGGCTCGCCACCCTGCCCGACGACGGCCCCACCGCCGGGTTCTTCCAGGACCGGAGGCCGATCACGTGGTGACCGCGACCGAGGAGACCCGCGCACCCGAGGCGGAGGCGGACGACGCCATCGGGATGCCGGAGATGTCCACCGCCCGCCTGGAGGCCTTCAGCGACGGCGTGTTCGCGATCGCCATCACGCTGCTGATCCTGGAGATCCACGCCCCCTCCGAACAGGCCATGCACGCCGGCCTCGGCTCGGCCCTGCTCCACCTGTGGCCGTCCTACCTGGCCTACTCGATCACCTTCCTGCTGATCGGGATGATCTGGCTCAACCACCACCTGATGTTCCACTACATCATCAGGACCAACCGCACCCTGATGATCCTCAACCTCATGCTGCTGCTGTCCGTGTCGTTCCTGCCGTTCCCCACCGCGGTCCTCGCCGACGCGGTCAACGCGGGAGCCGGCGAGAAGACCGCGGCAGCCTTCTACGGCATCGTGCTGATCCTCGGCGGCGTCTTCTTCAACGCCATCTGGATCTACGCCTCGAAGGACCACCGGCACCTGGGCGCGCACATCTCGCCCGGCCAGGCCCGGCGCATCCGCGCCCGCTTCGGCGTGGGGCCGTTCCTCTACCTGACCGCGGTCCTGCTCTCCTCGGTCAGCGCCAAGATCAGCATCGGCTTCTACGTCGTCCTGCTGCTGTCGTACTTCATCGACGTCAGCCCCAAGTCCGGCCGCACGGAAGCCTCCGAGCCCGCCGGGGCCGAAGCGGGCTGACGGGGCCGAGGCCACCGCGCCACGCACCGCCCGCCGTTCCGCGCCGCCCACCGCCACGCCCCCGCACCCGCACCGCACGCACCGCACCGGATCCCCGGCCGTACGGCCGCGCGCGCACGCCGCGGCCACCACGAACAAGGCCACCACGAACAAGGAGTACCGACATGTCCGAAACCATGCGCGCGATCCGCCAGCACAGCTTCGGAGGCCCGGAGGTGCTGCAGATCGAGGAGGTGCCCCGCCCGGAGCCGCTCTGGACGGAGGTCCTCGTCCGGGTGCACGCGGCGGGCGTCAACCCCGTCGACTGCAAGACCCGGTCCGGCGGCGGCATCTCCCCCACCCAGGGCCCGCTGCCCATCACCATCGGCTGGGACGTCTCCGGCGTGGTCGAGGCCATCGGTTCGGGCGTCACCCGGTTCACCCCCGGTGACGAGGTCTACGGCATGGTCAACTTCCCGCGCATCGGCGCCGGGTACGCGGAGTACATCACCGTCGACTCCCGCCAGCTCACGTTCAAGCCGGACCGCCTCACCCACGAGGAGGCCGCCGGCGTGCCGCTGGTCGCCCTCACCGCCTGGCAGAGCCTGGTGAGCGTCGGCCGCACCGGCCCCGGCACCCGCGTGCTCGTGCACGGCGCCGCCGGCGGCCTCGGCCACCTCGCCGTGCAGATCGCCCGCGCCCGCGGCGCCTGGGTCTGCGGCACCGTCGGCCCGCACCAGGTCGACCTGGTGAAGGGCCTCGGCATCGACGAGGCCTACGACTACACCGCGGTCCGCTTCGAGGACCTCGCCCACGACATCGACGTGGTCGTCGACACCGTCGCCGGCGACAACGGCCTGCGGTCGCTGAAGACCATGCGCGCGGGCGGCGTCCTCGTGTCGCTGCCCGTGCCGCCGGACGACGAGACCGTCGCCGAGGCCGCCCGCCTCGGGCTGCGCGCCGTCTCCCTGACGGTCGAGACCGACCGCTCCGACCTGGAGCACATCACCGCCCTGATCGAGGCCGGTGCGCTGCGTCCCATCATCGGCACCGTGCTGCCGCTGGAGCGCGCCGACAAGGCCCACGAGCTGATCGAGACCGGCCAGGCCCAGGGCAAGGTCGTCCTCAAGGTCCGCTGACCCGCACCGGACCCTGCTCCCCGCTCCCCCTCGGAGCACCGCTCCCACCAGGAATGAGGATCCATGCCCATCATCCGGGTCAGTCTCATCGAAGGCTTCGCCAGCATGGCGGAGAAGGCCCAGATCACCACCGAGATGACCGACGCGCTCGTCACGGTCATGGGCGAGGTGGCCAGGCCGTTCGTCTACGTCACCGTCGACGACATGAAGCCGGGGGCCACCTCCGTCGGCGGCAACCTGCTGACGGAGGAGATGATGCGCGGCGGCATCGTCAGCTCCGAGCAGGAGCTGGCCGTGAAGCTCACCCCCAGGCGGGTCCGCGCCGCCTACGAGGCGCTCGACGGGGGCGACCGCGCCGAGATCGCCCAGTACTGGGCCGAGGACCTCACCTGGTCCGTCCCCGGCGACAACCCGCTGACCGGCCAGTACAAGGGCCTCGACGCGTTCCTGGAGTACGTGAGGACCCGCAGCGAGCTGTCGGGCGGCACGTTCCGCTCCGAGGCCGAGCAGATCATGATCGACGGGCACCTCTCCGTCTACCTCTGCCGCAACTCCGCCCTGCGGGCCGGCGATGACTGCTCCTGCGCGCTCGTGGTCGACGCCATCCAGCTCCTGCACTGGGAGGACGGCAAGGTCGTCTCCGGCCAGGAGGCGTTCTTCGGCGACGGCGCCACCGGCAGCAACACCTTCTGGCGCTGACGCTCCGCCTGCTCCCCCACCCGCGCGGGTGCGGCCTCCGTCCGGGCCGCACCCGCGTCGCCGTACGCGGCCCCCGCACCGCCGTACGGCGTCCGCGCCGCCGCCCCGGCCCCGCACCCCGGCGCCGTCCGGGCCGGCGGCCGCACCACGTGAGGGGCCGGGAACCCCGTCGGGTTCCCGGCCCCTCACGCGCGGCCGCGCAGAGCGGTCAGAGCGACAGCCACACCGCCGTGTCACCCGGCAGCAGGGGCCCGTCGAGCGGACCGGACGCCAGCAGCACCGCCGCGTGCTCCGGCAGCGGCACGGGATCCGCACCGGTGTTGACCACGACCGCGGTCCGGCGGCCCCGGCGGAAGGCCAGCACCTCCTCGGCGGCCGGCAGCCACACCAGGTCGCCCTCCCCCAGGTCGTCGCACCCGCGACGGACGGCCAGCGCGGTGCGGTACAGCGTCAGCACGGAGGCCGGATCGGCGAGTTGCGCCGCGGCGCTGCGGTCCTTCCACGCCGCGGGCTGGGGCAGCCACGGCTCCCCGGCGGCGCCGTCCGGCGAGAAGCCGAACGGCGCGGTGTGCCCCGACCACGGCAGCGGCACCCGGCAGCCGTCACGGACCGGGCCGCACCCGCCGGACCAGAACCGGTTCGGGTCCTGGAGCACGTCCGCCGGCAGGTCCTCGACCTCCTCCAGGCCGAGTTCCTCTCCCTGGTAGACGTACGCGCCGCCCGGCAGGCCCAGGGTCAGCAGCGCGGCGGCCCGGGCCCGGCGGGTGCCGAGCTCCGGGTCGGAGGGCGTGCCGTACAGCCGCTTCGCGTCGTCGAGCGAGGTCTCCGCGCGGCCGTACCGGGTGACGTGGCGGATCACGTCGTGGTTGGAGAGCACCCAGGTGGGCGGGGCGTCGACCGGGGCGAGCACCCGCAGGGTCTGCTCGACGACCTCCCGCAGCCGGGGCGCCTCCCACGGGCAGTCCAGCAGGCCGAAGTTGAAGGCGGTGTGCAGGAGCCCGGGCGCCAGGTAGCGGGCCAGCCGGTCCGGCGAGGAGACCCAGGCCTCCGCGACGAACGTCCGCTCCCCCGGGTACGAGTCGGCGATGCGGCGCCACTCCCGGTAGATCTCCAGGGTGGCGTCGCGGTCGAAGTACGGGTGGTGCTCGTCGGCGGCCGCGCCGAGCAGGCCGGTCGCGCCGACCTCGATGTCCGGGTAGGCCGGGTCCTTGGTGAGGCCGTGCGCCACGTCGATCCGGAAGCCGTCCACGCCGCGGTCCAGCCAGAACCGCAGCACCGACGCGAACTCCTCCCGCACCTCGGACACGTCCCAGTTGAGGTCGGGCTGGGCGGCGGCGAAGAGGTGCAGGTACCACTCGCCGTCCGCGACCCTCGTCCAGGCCGGCCCGCCGAAGACGCTCGGCCAGTTGTTCGGGGGCAGTTCGCCGGCCGCGCCGCGGCCCGGCCGGAAGTGGTACCGGCCGCGGGCCGCCGACCCCGGACCCGCGGCGAGCGCCTCGCGGAACCACGGGTGCTGGTCGGAGGTGTGGTTGGGCACCAGGTCGACGAGCACCCGCAGACCGTGCGCGTGCGCCTCGGCGAGGAAGGCGTCGGCCTCGTCGAGCGTGCCGAAGACCGGGTCGATCGCCCGGTAGTCGGCCACGTCGTAGCCCGCGTCGACCTGCGGCGACACGTACCACGGGGTGATCCACAGGGCGTCCACGCCCAGGTCGGCCAGATGGCCGAGGCGGGCGCGCAGCCCGGCGAGGTCGCCCGTCCCGTCGCCGCTGCCGTCGGCGAAACTGCGGATGTAGACCTGGTAGATGACGGCGTCGCGCCACCATGCGGGCGGCTGCGGGGTGTTGCTGTCCATGCGTGCTCCGCTTCCGTTTCGGGGAGGACGCCGGGCTGCCGCTCCTCCGGGCAGCCCGGCGGTGGGCGATCGGGGTGGCGATCGGGTGGTGCCGTACGGGGGGCTGCGCCCGCCTTCTGTGGGTTACTTCGACTCGACCGCGTGGCCGCCGAACTGGTTGCGCAGTGCGGCGATCATCTTCATCTGGGGGGAGTCGTCCTGGCGGGAGGCGAAGCGGGCGAAGAGGGAGGCGGTGATGGCGGGGAGGGGGACGGCGTGGTCGATGGCGGCTTCGACGGTCCAGCGGCCTTCGCCGGAGTCGGCGGCCCAGCCCTTGAGCTTTGCGAGGTGTTCGTCGTCGTCGAGGGCGCGGACGGCGAGGTCGAGGAGCCAGGAGCGGATGACGGTGCCTTCCTGCCAGGAGCGGAAGACCTCGCGGACGTCGGTGACCTCGGGGGCGGCTTCGAGGAGTTCCCAGCCTTCGGCGAAGGCCTGCATCATGGCGTACTCGATGCCGTTGTGGACCATCTTGGCGAAGTGGCCGGCGCCGACCTTGCCGGCGTGGACGGCGCCGGAGTCGCCTTCGGGCTTGAGGGCGTCGAAGACGGGCTGGACGGTGGCGACGTGGGCGGCGTCGCCGCCGTACATGAGGGCGTAGCCGTTCTCCAGGCCCCAGACGCCGCCGGAGACGCCGCAGTCGACGAAGCCGATGCCCTGGGCGGCGAGGGTTTCGGCGTGCTTGACGTCGTCGGTCCAGCGGGAGTTGCCGCCGTCGACGACGACGTCGCCGGGGGCGAGGAGGTCGGCGAGTTCGTCGACGGTGTCCTGGGTCGGGCCTCCGGCGGGGACCATCACCCAGACGACGCGGGGGCTCTGGAGCTTGCCGACGAGCTCCTGGAGGCTGTTCACGTCCGCGAGGTCGGGGTTGCGGTCGTAGCCGATGACGGTGTGGCCGGCGCGGCGGATGCGCTCGCGCATGTTGCCGCCCATCTTGCCGAGACCGATGAGGCCGAGCTCCATGGTGTGGCTCCTTTGCGGTCGGTGGGTGCGGCACGGGTCGTGGCCCCCGCCGCGGGTGCGGCGGGGGCCGCCGGCTGCCGACGGGCCGGCACCGGCTCAGACGGACTGCCGGTCGAGGGTCGTGCGGAGGGTCGCGCCGTAGGCGTCGTCCGGGTCGAGGCGGCGGAGCTCCTCGGCGAGCAGGTCGGCGGTCTCCCGGCGCCTGAGGGCGGCCGTACGGTCGGGCGCGCCGGGCATCGACAGGGTCGCGGTACGGCCGTCGGGCCGGGCGAGGACGATGTCGCCGTCCTCGGTGCCGAGGCGGACGGCGGTGATGCCGGGGCCGGCGGTGACGACGCGTTCCACGGGGACGTCGAGGCGGTGGTGCAGCCACAGGCCGAGCAGTTCGACGCTCGGGCTGTCGGGTTCGCCCTCGACGCTGGCGCGGGTGACCTTGGCGGGGCGCTGGTCCAGGGCGGCGGCCAGCATGGAGCGCCAGCCGGTGATCCTGGTCCAGGCGAGGTCGGTGTCGCCGGGGGTGTAGGTCGCGGCCCGCCGGGCGAGCTGGCCGACCGGGGACTCCGCGGTCACCGCGTCGGTGATGCGGCGCTGCGCGAGCGCGCCCAGCGGGTCGTCCGCGACGTCCTGCGGGGCGGCCTCGGGCCACCAGACGACCACCGGGGCGTCCGGCAGCAGGAACGGCAGCACCGCCGACTCGACGTGCCGCACCAGCGCACCGTGGACGCGGAGCACGATCGTCTCGCCCGAACCGTCCTCCTGCCCGACGCGGATCTCGGCGTCCAGCCGCGCCCGCAGTTCGGCCTCCGCCGCGGCCGGCCGGGCCCGCTCGGTGCGCCGGATCACCACGAGGGTGCGGGAGGGGTGTTCGCGGGAGGCGTCGTTGGCGGCCTTGAGGGCGTCGTAGGCGCTGCCCTCGTCGGTGACGATGACGAGGGTGAGGACCATCCCGGCGGCGCCCGCGCCGGCGGCGCGGCGGGCCTCCATGAGGGCGCCGTTGATCTTGCTGGACGTGGTGTCCGTGAGGTCGATCTTCATGGCCGGCGCCAGCTCCTGCCGTCTCGTGCGAGCATCTCGTCGGCCTCCGCGGGGCCCCAGGTGCCCGAGGGGTACTGCGCGGGCTTGCCGTGGGTGTCCCAGTACTTCTCGACCGGGTCGAGGATCTGCCAGGACAGCTCGACCTCCTGGTGGCGCGGGAAGAGGTTCGCGTCGCCGAGGAGCACGTCGAGGATGAGGCGCTCGTAGGCCTCGGGGCTGGACTCGGTGAAGGACTCGCCGTAGGCGAAGTCCATCGTGACGTCCCGGACCTCCAGGGCGGTGCCGGGCACCTTGGAGCCGAAGCGGACGGTGACGCCCTCGTCCGGCTGGACCCGGATGACCAGGGCGTTCTGGCCGAGTTCCTCGGTGGCGTAGGAGTCGAAGGGCAGGTAGGGGGCGCGCTGGAAGACCACGGCGATCTCGGTGACGCGCCGGCCCAGGCGCTTGCCGGTGCGCAGGTAGAACGGCACTCCGGCCCAGCGGCGGTTGTTGATCTCCAGCTTGATCGCGGCGTAGGTGTCGGTCGTGGAGGAGGGGTTGATGCCGTCCTCGTCGAGGTAGCCGACGACCTCCTCGCCGCCCTGCCAGCCGCCCGCGTACTGGCCGCGCACGGTGTGCGCGCCGAGGTCGGCGGGGAGGCGGACGGCGGAGAGGACCTTGAGCTTCTCGGCGACCAGGGCCTTGGGGTGGAAGGAGGCCGGTTCCTCGATGGCGGTCAGGGCCATCAGCTGCAGGAGGTGGTTCTGGATGACGTCGCGGGCCGAGCCGATGCCGTCGTAGTAGCCGGCGCGGCCGCCGATGCCGATGTCCTCGGCCATGGTGATCTGCACGTGGTCGACGTAGGAGCGGTTCCAGATCGGTTCGAACATCTGGTTGGCGAACCGCAGGGCCAGGATGTTCTGGACGGTCTCCTTGCCCAGGTAGTGGTCGATCCGGAAGACCTCGTCGCGGGGGAAGACCTCGTGGACGATCCGGTTCAGCTCCTGCGCGCTCTCCAGGTCGTGGCCGAACGGCTTCTCGATCACCGCGCGCCGCCACGATCCCTTGGGAGGGTCGGTGAGGCCGTGCTTCTTGAGCTGCTGGACGACGGTGGGGAAGAACTTGGGCGGTACCGACAGGTAGAAGGCGAAGTTGCCGCCGGTGCCCTGGGCCCGGTCGAGTTCCTCGATGGTCTTGCGGAGGGTGTCGAAGGCCTCGTCGTCGCCGAAGTCGCCCTGGACGAAGCGCATGCCCTTGGCGAGCTGCTGCCAGACCTCCTCGCGGAAGGGGGTGCGGGCGTGTTCCTCGACCGCTTTCCGCACCACCTGCGCGAAGTCCTCGTCCTCCCATTCGCGGCGGGCGAAGCCGACGAGCGAGAAGCCCGGCGGCAGGAGGCCGCGGTTGGCGAGGTCGTAGATGGCGGGCATCAGTTTCTTGCGCGAGAGGTCACCGGTCACGCCGAAGATCACCAGGCCGGACGGCCCGGCGATCCTCGGCAGCCGGCGGTCGGCCGGATCGCGCAGCGGGTTCACGGGGTCCGCGTCAGCCGGCATCGGACGCTCCCGACGGGGCGGAGGAGAGAGCCGCCGAGACGGTCTCCAGGAGTTCCTTCCAGGAGATCTCGAACTTCTCGACGCCCTCGTCCTCCAGGACCTGGACGACGTCGTCGTAGTCGACGCCGGCGGCGGCGACGGCGTCCATGACGGCCTGCGCGTCGGCGTAGTTGACGGTGACGGTGTCGCCGGTGACGGTGCCGTGGTCGTCGGTGGCGTCGAGGGTGGCCTCGGGCATGGTGTTGACGGTGCCGGGGGCGACGAGCTCGGTCACGTACAGGGTGTCGGGGAGGTTCGGGTCCTTGACGCCGGTCGACGCCCAGAGCGGGCGCTGGGCGTTGGCGCCGGCGGACTCCAGCGCCTTCCAGCGCTCCGAGCCACCGCGACTCCCGTCGGCGGAGCCACTGTGCTTCCCGTCGGCGGAGCCGAACACCTCCTCGTACGCCTGGTAGGCGAGGCGGGCGTTGGCGATCGCGGCCTTCGACCGCAGGTGCCCGGCGCCGGCCTTCTCCAGGCGCTTGTCGATCTCGGTGTCCACGCGGGAGACGAAGAAGGAGGCGACGGACTCGATCCGGGAGAGGTCGTGGCCGGCGGCCTTCGCCTTCTCCAGGCCGGTGAGGTAGGCGTCGATGACGGCGCGGTAGCGGTCCAGGGAGAAGATCAGCGTGACGTTGACGCTGATGCCCCTGGCGACGACCTCGGTGATGGCGGGCAGGCCGGCCCTGGTGGCGGGGATCTTGATGAGGACGTTGGGGCGGTCGACGAGCCACCACAGCTGCTTGGCCTCGGCGATCGTGGCGGCGGTCTCGTGGGCGAGGCGGGGGTCGACCTCGATCGAGACGCGGCCGTCGCGGCCGTTGGAGGCGTCGTAGACGGAGCGCAGGACGTCGGCGGCGTCGCGGACGTCGGAGGTGGTGATCATGCGGACGGCCTCGTCCACGGTGACCTTGCGGACGGCGAGGTCGTCGAGCTGGCCGTCGTAGGCGGTGCTGCCGCCGCCGATGGCCTTCTGGAAGATGGTCGGGTTGGTGGTGACACCGACGACGTGCTTCTCCTGGACGAGTTCGGCCAGGTTGCCGCTGTCGAGCCGGTCGCGGCTGAGGTCGTCCAGCCAGATCGCCACGCCTTCGTCGCTGAGGCGCTTGAGTTGATCGGTCGTCATCGAGCCTTCCGCCTTCGGTGGTCGGGGTGTTGGGGTCAGTGGGCGTCGCCGGTGCCGGGCTGCTGCCCGGCGAGCGCGTCGCGGGCCGCCGCCGTCACGTGCTGGGCGGTGAAGCCGAACCGGGTGAAGAGCTCTCCGGCTTCGGCACAGGCGCCGAAGTGGTCGAGGCTGATGATCCGGCCGGCGTCGCCGACCAGTTCGCGCCAGCCCTGGGCGATGCCGGCCTCGACGGAGACCCGGGCCCGGACGTTCGGCGGCAGCACGCTGTCGCGGTACGCCTGGTCCTGCTCGTTGAACCACTCGATCGAGGGCATCGACACCACGCGGGTCGGGATGCCGTCGGCCTCCAGGGCCGTACGCGCCTGGACGGCGAGCTGCACCTCGGAACCGGTACCGATCAGGATCACCTTCGGCGAGGAACCCGACGCCTCGGCGAGCACGTAGCCGCCCCTGGCCGCGCCCTCCGCGGAGTGGAACTCCTCCCGGTCCCACGTCGGCACGCCCTGACGGGTCAGCGCCAGACCCACCGGCCCGGGGTGACTGGTGTGCCGCTCCACGATCGTCCGCCACACCACCGCGGTCTCGTTCGCGTCACCCGGACGCACCACCGACAGACCCGGGATCGCCCGCAGCGCCGCCAGGTGCTCCACCGGCTGGTGCGTGGGGCCGTCCTCGCCCAGACCGATCGAGTCGTGCGTCCACACGTAGGTGACGGGCAGCTTCATCAGGGCGGCCAGACGCACCGCGGGGCGCATGTAGTCGGAGAACACCAGGAAGGTGCCGCCGTAGATGCGGGTGCCGCCGTGCAGGGCGATACCGTTCATGATCGAACCCATGGCGTGCTCGCGGATCCCGAAGTGGATCGTCCGCCCGTACGGCGACGCCGACTTCAGCGGATTGCCCTCGGGAAGGAACGAGGACTCCTCGTCGATCGTGGTGAGGTTCGACTCCGCGAGGTCGGCGGAGCCGCCCCACAGCTCGGGGATGAGCCCACCGATCGCCTTCAGCGTGTCACCCGAGGCCTTGCGGGTCGCCACGTCCTTGCCCGCCGGGAAGACCGGCAGAGCCTTCTCCCAGCCGTCGGGGAGCTCCCCGATCCGGATCCGGTCGAACTCCGCCGCGCGCTCCGGGTTCGCCGCACGCCAGGCGTGGAAGCCCTGCTCCCACACACCGCGGGCGGCCTTGCCGCGCTGCACGACCTCACGGGCGTGCTCGACGACCTGCTCGGACACCTCGAAGGACTTCTCCGGCGAGAAACCCAGGACCTTCTTCGTCGCCGCGATCTCCGCGTCGCCCAGCGCCGAGCCGTGCGCCTTCGCGGTGTCCTGCGCGTTCGGCGCCGGCCAGGCGATGATGGTCCGCATCGCGATGATCGACGGACGCGCGGTCTCGGCCTTCGCCGCGGCGAGCGCGGTGGCCAGCGCGTGCACGTCCACGTCGCCGTCCGCCTTGGGCGTGATCCGCTGCACGTGCCAGCCGTACGCCTCGTACCGGGCCAGGACGTCCTCGGAGAACGCCGTCTCCGTGTCACCCTCGATCGAGATGTGGTTGTCGTCGTACAGCGCGACGAGGTTGCCCAGCTTCTGGTGCCCGGCCAGCGAGGACGCCTCCGCGGAGACACCCTCCTCCAGGTCGCCGTCCGAGACGATCGCCCAGATCGTGTGGTCGAACGGCGAGGTGCCCGCCGCCGCCTCCGGATCGAACAGGCCGCGCTCGTAGCGGGCGGCCATCGCCATGCCCACCGCGTTCGCGATGCCCTGACCCAGCGGACCCGTCGTCGTCTCGACACCCGCGGTGTGCCCGTGCTCCGGATGCCCCGGCGTACGGCTGCCCGCGACCCGGAACGCCTTCAGGTCGTCCAGCGACAGACCGTAACCCGACAGGTAGAGCTGCGTGTACAGCGTCAGAGAGGTGTGTCCGGGGGACAGCACGAAGCGGTCGCGTCCCACCCAGGCGGGGTCCGTCGGGTCATGACGCAGGAAACGCTGGAAGATCACGTACGCAGCGGGGGCCAGCGACATCGCCGTGCCGGGATGACCGTTGCCCACCTTCTGCACAGCGTCCATCGCCAGGACCCGGGCCGTGTCGACGGTCCGCTGGTCCAGGTCGGTCCATTCGAAAGCGTTCGTCGGCGTGCTGTTCATCGTGCGGCGCTCTCCTCTGCGGACCGGGTCGGGCCCGGCCGTCCGGTGGTGGGGGCCCGCCGCTCCGGTGCGGGTGCGGTCCTCAGCCTCTGCAGGAGGCGGCCGGCCCGTGCGGCGGTGACCCGCGTGACGTGGTGGTGCCACCAGCCGTGGGCCGGTCCGGCGTGGTGGCCGGGGCGGTAGTCCTCGTGGAGCCGTTCGCAGCCGTGGCCGGTGCGGTGGCGGAGTGCGGCGAGGGTGACCATGTCCGGCAGGCGGCCGGCCGGCAGGTTGGTGACCCAGTAGGAGCGGGGCCCCGGGCTGCCGAGGGGCCACTCCAGGAGCAGGTGCCGCAGGCCGGAGGCCCAGGAGCCGCGCCGGTGTCCGCGGTGGCCCGGCCGGGCCGCGCAGAGCGGGGCCACGAGGAACCGGGTGTGTCCGGGGCGGGCGTCGGGGCCGTCCTGCCAGGGCAGGACGGCCCGTTCGGTGTGGCCGCCGAGGCTGACCGAGACGTCCGCCGCCGGGCGGTGGTGGGTGCCGGGGTGGTGTGCGGCCCCGCGGCCGTGGCACCCGGCGGGGCGGTCGGGCCGGGGCCCGACGGGCAGCGGGGTGGTGGCGTCCGCCCGGAGGAGGTAGCCGAGGCCGCGTTCCTCCAGGCCGCCGAGGAGCGGTTCGATCCGCTGCCCGCTCCGCCCGTCGCCGAGGACGGGCGCGACCGGCAGTCCCCATCCGTCGAGCACCTCGTCGACGGATTCGAGCGCGTAGCGCCAGGCCGGGCGGTGGTGCGTGCGGTCCGCCGGGTGGGCCGGGCCGTGCGGTCCCGGGCCCGGGTCCCCGCCGGGCAGGAGGAGCCGCCAGTTCACGGGGAGGGTGTCCTGCGGGTGCACCAGGGCGGTGGCGAGGGCGAGCCGGCGGCTGCCGGGCCGTCCGGCGCCGCCGCCGGGGAGGGGCACCTCGTCGAGGGACCAGGCCGTGGGCGGCGCCACCGTGCACAGTTCGGCGGCGAGCAGCCGACGGGCGTCGTCGGCTGGGTCGCCGGCGTCCCGCCCGGGCCGCCGCCTGCCGGCGGGCGGTTCGCCGGGGTGGGGAAGCATGGGCGCGCTCGTTCCTTCGGGGGCCGGGACGGACCGGGTGCGGCCCGTCCCGGCCGGGGTGCGGCCCTCCCGCGGGCGGGGGCTTCGCGGGAGGGCCGCCGGTCGGTCGGTCAGTGGCCGCCGCAGGACTCCTCGGAGGCGAGGACGAAGGCGTCCGTCGCCACGAGGGCCTGGGCGATCTCGGGCTTGGCGCAGCCGACGATGACGAACTCGACGTCCAGGCCGATCTTGGTGCGCTGGAAGAGCAGTTCGTTGATGGCGGGCCGGGTGATCTGCGTGACGTTGCAGAGGTGGAACTCCACCCGGGTCGGCTCGGCCGACAGCACCTCGTTGAGGGAGCGGCGGAACTTGTCCAGTTCGTCGCGGTCGATCACGCCGTCGCAGTAGACGTGCGCGGTCTTGCCGTCGAAGTCGCTGGAGACCTTCAACCGCATGTCGCTGGGCTCGAGTTCGACACGGACGCGCAGCGGTCCGTCGCTCTCCGGCAGGCGCACGGTGAGCGCCTTCGCGTCGAACTCGGTGTACGGCCGGTCGTCGATCCAGACCTGGGCGATCTCGACGGTGCCGGCGGGCAGCAGGTCGGGGGCCACCCGCAGCAGGCCGTCGGGGAACGCGCCGGGCTGGGGCCGGAAGTGCAGGGTGATCGGCGAGGAGGTGAGCAGGAGGCCGGTGTAGGTGGCCGCCAGGTAGCAGAGCTCCAGCGCGTGGTAGCCGGCCATCGAGTGGCTGCCCTTGAGGCGTTCGGTGCCCAGCAGGTACGGGACGCCGTTGGCCAGCACGTTGAAGTAGACGCCGCCGTCGTCGTAGTCGAGGAAGAAGGCGTTGTAGAACGACGCGGCCTCGCGGGCCAGCCGCTTGTGCTCGGGGTCGTTGGAGACGCCGGCGAGGATGAGGTAGGCGAGGATCGACTGCTCCTGCTGCCACCAGGCCTTGCGGTCGTGCCAGACCAGGCGGTGGGCGCCGCTGGCCGGGTCGGGCTGCCGCTCGACCACGTCGTACCAGCCGCCGCGCTGCTGGTCGCTGCCGACGGGCGGCATGGTCTCGGCGATGCGCTCGGCGAGGGCCGCGTACTCCGGCTTGTCGCGGAGGGCTCGGATGCGGGTGAGGTTCCAGGCGATCTTGAGGTTGTGGCCGACCACGGCGCGGTCCTGCTGCCAGCCCCAGGTGCGGTCGGGGCTCCAGTCCTCGTGGAACCGCTCCTGGACGAACGGGCTGTTCGGCTCGTCCGGGAAGTAGCGGGTGATGGTGTCGGCGGTCTCCTCCAGCAGGGCGGCGAAGTCCTCCCGGCCGGTGGCGAGGTAGGCGTTGATGAGGTAAGCGGGGGCGTGGTCGCCGACCGAGTTCCAGTTCTTCCGGGAGCGGTTGCGCGCCAGCGCGTCGGCCCGGGGGTCCATGGTGATCGGGTCGAGGTGGGAGAAGAACCCGCCGCGCTCGTCGTCCTTGAAGTGGCGGTGGAACAGTTCGACCGTGCGGTCGATGTCGGAGAGGATCCGCGGGTCGCCGGTGATGCGGTAGGTCTGGGTGGGGCCGGCGAGGGCGTAGATCTGCTCGTACATCGGGATCGCGTCGAAGTCGTCGCCGAACTCCGAGGCGAAGACCTTGCGCTGGCCGATGCTGGTGATGTCGATGCCGTGGTACCAGTAGACGATGCCTTCGAGGTCGTCGGAGACCCGCATGTGCTCGCGCAGGTACTCGGTGCCGGCCTCGGCGGCCTGCAGGAAGCGCTCCTCGCCGGTGAGCATGAAGGCGGTGGCGAGGCCGTAGACCAGGCGGGAGATGGTGTCGGTCTCCTGCCGGATGTCCTGGCCGGCGAACTCCGGTGTGTGGGTGCCGCTGAGGGTCAGCTTGGTGCGGAAGTTGCGCCAGTCGTACACGCCGTCGGGGAAGTGCCCGCGGAGGTAGAAGTCGGCTATCTCCGCGGCCTGCTGGACCCACCAGCCGGGCTTCTCGAAGACGTACGCGCCGCGCCGCTCCTCGGGGAAGGTGATCTGCCGGGCCTCGATGCGCTCGCCGCCCTCCCACTGGTGGAAGAGGCCGTGCACGAAGACGTAGCGGCCCTCGGCGAGCATGTCGCGGGTGGCTCCGCTGGTGTCCCGGCGGTCGTCGCCGAGGTTGCGGACGATCTCCGAGCCGAGGAAGCCGTCCATGTGGATGGTGAACTCGCGCCCGTCCGACGTCCGCAGGCCGAAGCGGTCGTTGACCGGTTCGTAGGCGGTGATGTAGCCGGCGACGGTGTCGGAGTAGGTGCGTCGGGCGGTGGGTGCGCTCATCGAGAGATGCCTCCGTCGTGGGGCAGCGCCGTCAGGACGACGACGCTGCGGCCGTGGGCATGGAACGTGTGACCGTGGACGGGGTGCTCGGCGCCGGGGCGCAGGATGTCCTCGCCCTCGCCGAGCGCGGTGTTGAGGATCCGGTGCCAGCGGTGGCCCGCGATGTGCGGCAGGTCGAAGTCCAGGCCCAGGTGGTACATGTTGAGGATCACGTGCAGGTCGGGTGCGCCGTCGAAGCCGGCGAGCGTGAAGGAGAGGACGCGGGCGTCGGTGTCCTCCCAGCCGGGCTGCTCCAGCTTGGTACCGTGCCAGGTGACGTCCGGCAGGTTCCGTTCGTTGCGGCGGCCGGAGAAGAAGCGCGTGTCGCGCAGCGCGGGGTGGCGCTTGCGGAGAGCGATCATCTCGCGGAAGAAGGACCGGACCTCGGTCTCCTTGTCGGCCTGCTCCCAGTTGAGCCACGAGGTCTCGTTGGACTGGCAGTAGGCGTTGTTGTTGCCGTGCTGGGTGTTGCGGAACTCGTCGCCCGCCAGCATCATCGGCACACCGCGGCTGATCAGCAGGATGGCGGCGAGGTTCTTGATCTGACGGATCCTCAGCCGTTCGACGTCCTCGGCGTCGGTGGGGCCTTCGACGCCGCAGTTCCAGCTGAAGTTCTCGTGGGTGCCGTCGGCGCCCGCCTCGCCGTTGGCGTGGTTGTGCTTGTGGTTGTAGCTCACGAGGTCGTTCAGCGTGAACCCGTCGTGGCAGGTGATGAAGTTGATGCTGTTGGTGGGCAGTTCGCCGTCCTTGGCGAAGAGGTCCCGGGAGCCGCCGATCCGGGTGGCGACGGTGCCGACGAGGCCGGCGTCGCCGCGGACGAAGCGCCGCACGTCGTCGCGGTACGGGCCGTTCCACTGCGACCAGCGCTTCCCGGGGAACCGGCCGACCTGGTAGAGGCCGCCGCCGTCCCACGGCTCGGCGATGATCTTGGATTCGGAGAGCACCCCGGAGAGCTCGATCCCCCACAGCACCGGCGGGACGTCCATCTCGTAGCCCTCGGAGCCGCGGGAGAGTTCGGAGGCCAGGTCGAAGCGGAAGCCGTCGACGTGGTGCTCCGTCACCCAGTACTCCAGGCACTCGATGATGAACTTCGCCACCGCGGGGTGGTTGGCGTTGATCGCGTTGCCGCAGCCGGTGAAGTCCATGTAGTGCCGGCGGTCCTGCGGCCAGAGGTGGTAGTAGACCTCGTTGGCCTGGCCGCGGAAGCTGATCGTCGGGCCGTGCTCGTTGCCCTCGCTGGTGTGGTTGAAGACCACGTCGAGGATGACCTCGATGCCGGCCTTGTGCAGGGCCTTCACCATGTCGCGGAACTCGGTGATGTGCGTGCACTGGCACGCGTCCGAGCAGTACGCGGTGTGCGGGGCGAAGAAGCCGAACGGGTCGTAGCCCCAGTAGTTGTGCAGGGGCGCTCCGCTGGGGCCGGTCCGCAGCAACTGCCGCTCGTCGAAGTCGAAGACCGGGAGCAGCTCGACGGCGGTGACGCCGAGCTCCTTCAGGTAGGGGATCTTCTCGATGACGCCGGAGAAGGTTCCCGGGTGGGTCACGTCGGCGGTCGGCGAGGAGGTGAGGCCGCCCACGTGCACCTCGTAGATGACGGTCTCCGCCAGGGGGGTGCGCAGCGGCTCGTCGCCCTCCCAGTCGTAGGAGTTGAGGTCGACGACCATGCTGCGCATGGAGTAGGCGCAGTTGTCCTCCTGCCCGATGGCGCGGACCCTGTCCCAGAGCGTGTTGACGTTCGCCCGGGCGTAGGGGTCGAGCAGCACCTTGCGGGGGTTGAACCGGGTGCCGGACTCCTTGGTGTGGTGGGGGCCGTCGACGCGGTAGGCGTAGACCTGGCCGGGGCCCACCCCGGCGACGTGGCAGTGCCAGAAGTGGTAGCTGCGGTGGCTCTGCTTGTCGAGGCGGACGACGTGGCTGGGCGCCAGGTCGTCGCAGTGGTCGAACAGCAGCAGCTCGACCCGGGTGGCGTGTTCGGAGAAGAGGGAGAAGTTCACCCCGGTGGCGTCGGGGGTCGCGCCGAGCGGCTGGGACCGTCCGGGCGTGACCAGCGGGCCGGCGTCCGCGGCCCGGAGGTGCGGGCCCTTCTCCGCTGTGCGGGCTTCAGTCATGTCTGGATCATTTCTGTGCTCGTGCTGCGGCCAGGGGAGAGTGCGAGGGGGAGAGGGCGGGCCTCTCGGCGGCGGTCCGGTCGTTCCGGGTCGCCGCCGTGGGGTCCGGGGGGTGCGGCCGGGGTCAGGCCACCAGCGCCCGGTCATGTTCGAGGCTTCCGAACGCCGACTCCCAGGACGCCGAGGCCGGTCCCGGTTCGTTGAAGATCTCGAAGGTGACGCCGCGCGCCTCGGGGCAGCGGAGGGCGTGGACGCACGCGTCGGCGACGTCCGGCCGGGAGACCTGACCGAAGCCGCGGTCGCCCTGCTCCAGCCGTACGCGGTGTCCGGCCGATCTGTCGTCGAGCAGCCAGCCGGGACGGACGACCGTGTAGGGCAGTCCGGACTCGCGGAGCAGGTCCTCGCCGGCTCTTCTCCAGTCGAGCAGCCGGCCGTACGCGTTGAGCGGGTGGCCCTGGTGCGTCACGTGGAGCTGGCTGATCAGCACGACGTGCGGGCGCTCGCCACCGGCGGTGGCGGCTTCCAGCGTGTTCGCGACGCCGAGGAACATCGTGGCCTCGGGCCGGTCGGGCCCTTCGTCGTCGGTGCCGGGTTCGACGCAGAACACCACCGTCGACGCGCCGGCGAGCGGCCGGCCGAGCGAGGCCGGGTCACGGACGTCGCCGGGCGCGTACGTCGCGCCGGGCGGGAGGTTGCGGCGGGCGTGCTGGGCGCTGCGGCCGACGGCGCGCACCCGCTCGCCCTGCTCCAGGAGCCGCCGCACGATCAGCCGTCCGGTGCGGCCGGCGCCGCCTACCACCACTGCCAGGTTCTCCATCGGGTTCCTCCTCGGTGCCTCGACGTGCTGGGGGGGGTGTTGCGTGGTTGGTGGTGCGGGGCCGTCCGGACGGGTTGAGGCCGTCAGACCCACTGCAGGATGTCGTCGGAACAGGTCAGGGCGGTGCCGGAGGGCAGGTTGGCGATCGGTGGCACCCGCAGCCTGGGGTAGACGCTGACGCCGGAGAGCCGGGTGCCCGCCCACAGGTGCGCGCCGTCGCCGACGGCCGAGAAGCCGTCGAGGCGCACCGGCCGTCTTCGGTCGGAGTGGATCTCCACCATGGGGCCGATGTAGGAGTCGCTGATCTCGGCGTACGGGCCGACCACGGAGGAGTCGCCGAGGGACGCGCCGGTGAGCCGGGCGCCCTCGTGGAGCTCGGCGCCGTCGCCGATGTCGGCGTACTCGAGCCGGACGCCGCTGCCGACCGACACGTGCCGGCCGATCCGGACGCCGTCCCCGATGACCACGCTGCCGTCGGCGATCTTGGCGGCGAGGGTGGTGCCGGTGCGGTCGTCCCGGGTCTGCAGGCTCGACTCGTGGATCCAGTAGCGCGGCTCGTCGCTGAACGGGTCGGCCATGAGCTCGTTCATCTGCGGGTAGTCCCCGGAGAGGACGCCCTTGAGGGTGACCAGGTAGTCCTCGACGTTGCCGAGGTCGCCCAGCCGCGAGATGTGATGGGACGCCACGGGCAGGCCGTGGCCGACGAGGTAGGGCAGCAGGTCCTTGCCCCAGTCGAGCCGCTGGTGGGCCAGGCGCATCAGCTGCGGGTCGCGGGCGGCCTGCCGGAGGCGGCCGCAGTCGACGAGGTACATGCCGGCGTTGGTGGGGACGAGCCCGCAGCCGCCGTCCAGCACGTCGGGGAAGAGCGCGTCGAGCTCGTCGCGGCCGGGCTTCTCGACGAAACCGGTGACCAGGTCCTCCTCGTCGGTGCGCATGACGCCGTACTTGCCGGCGACCTCGGCGGGCGTGCGGGCCACCGCCGCGACGGTGACCACGGCGTCGTGGCTCGTGTGGGTGGCCTCCAGCTCGGCGAGCGAGAAGTCGAAGATGGAGTCGACCGGCAGCACGAGGGCCCGCCCGGTGAGGTTCCACTGCTCCAGGTTGTGGAGGGTGGCGGACCCGGAGCCGACGTTGTAGCGGTCGAAGCTGGACCGCGAGTAGCGGACCTCGATGCCGTAGCGCTCGCCGTGGCCGAGCAGCAGCTTGATCTGGCTGCGGTTCTCCAGCCCCTGCGCCACGACGTAGAACTTCCTGATGCCCTGTCGTCGGCAGGCGTCGACCACCCACTCGACGAGTCGGCGGCCGGCGAACGGGATCAGCGCTTTGCTCCTGATGTAGTCGGCGGACTCCAGGGTGATGGGCTTCGCCCGCTCACCGCGTCCTCCGGCCAGGATGATCCCGACCGTCTCTCCGTCCACGTCCACCGTCCTGACCCCCATACGTCGACGCTCTACCACCCAAGATACAACACGCCATGTCAAATCTTGTCAACCATTGAGTCAAGTCGGTCGCCGCCGACGCCCCTCCCTCACGGCGGGAAGGGGTCGACCGTGATGGCATGGGCGGGTCACGGGAAATGGCAGACGGCATTCCGGTCCCGGAAATCAGCCCGATCCACGGCCCGGTCCCGGGAAATATCGAGCGCCCGCGGAACGGGGGGGACAAACCGAACGTATAGGGCCGGACACCCGGAGCGACTTCTCCTGGTGCTGGCGGTACGGCATGATTGGGAACCTCGCCGATCAATGACCGGGTGACAGACGCGGCGTTGCGGAGAAATGGGGATGCAGGGGGACATGGCAACGAGGGTCCGGCGCGCTGCCTTCTTCGATCTCCAGAACACCTCCGGCCCGCAGGCCGACATCGCCCGCGGGGCGATGGCGAGACACCGGGCGGCCGGTGACATCCTCGTCCTGGTCCTCCCCTTTCGCGGCGAACCTGCCGCCACCACGCTTTTCGGCCACGAGGCCGATCTGGTGCTCCACGTGGAGCAGAGCCGCCCGTTAACGGCGGGGGCGTCGGCCACCGTGGACGCCGCGGCCAAATCCGAAGTCATTGTCGAAGCCATGACACGATTGCACCTGGACGCCGTCACCTGTTTCGGCTATGGAGACCATTGCGGCGGCAAGGGCCTGCTCTGCGTGGTCGGGAATCCCCGGGTCGTCGGATATGACGCGGAACTCCTGGAACTGGCCCGCCTCAAGGGATGGCCGATGCTCGACGAACCCGCACTCGACGGAATTGCCTGAGCCACCCGGACGCGGCCGCCCCCGGCCCGGAGCACCGGGAGGGGCGGCGGACGAGTCGGCCTGTACCCCTGCTTTGGGTCAACCCCGGCGACGGTCACCCCGACCACCCCGACCAGGCACTTTGCAGCGAGGCGGAGGGGACCGTCCGGCCGCTGGAACTTCTCGGTGACATTCGGCCGAGAGGCTTCCGGCCTGACGGAGGCGTACATCCACCCGAAGGACGTGGAGCCCTCGCGCATCGCCGGCCCTACTCGGATTCACTCCGACCACAGGTCTCGGAAGCGGCAGGATGTCACGGCGGCCGGGCGCACCCCCCGAGGGCAAGCGCGGCCGCGCGCTTCCTGCGCGCCTCCACCGGACCCTCCTCGTCCGACTGAGGGGGAAGGTGCGGACTGCTCCCTCCGGCGTCCGAAGGGGGACGGCTCACCACTCCACAGAGTTGCACATATTGCACATGGTTCACTTGTTTCATATGGTTGCGGGTGATGGCAGCCACTCAGAGCTGGGGACGCACCATGCCCGTGACCCACCAGGAACAGAAACCGGCCAAGCAGAAGAAGCAGCTGCGCAAGCGCACCGTCGAGGAGGCCGTGCCATGTCTGCGTGACGCCCTCACCAGCAGTGCCGAGACGTTCCACATCACCGTCGCCGAAGCGGGCAAGGTCACCATGGAGGTGCCGCGCGAAGCCTTGGCGATCCTCATGGAGACCATGGCGCTCATTACCTCCGGCCGTGCGGTCAAGGTAGTCGCCATGAGTGCGGAGCTGTCCACCATCCAGGCGGCGAAGACCCTCGGCGTCTCCCGGCCGCACCTGGTCAAGCTGCTCGACAAGGGCCTGATCGAGTTCCGCATGGTCGGCACCCACCGCCGCGTGGACGTCGCATCCCTGGAGGACTACCGGCGACGCGAACAGAACGAGCAGGCCCGACGTCGCCGAGCGGCGGTCGCCTCCGCCATCGGCTCCACCGAGGCCGAGGGGCTGCGCGTCAGCGCAGACACCACCGCCGACCTCGACGCCTACACACACGGAGAACTCGACTCCGCAACCTTGCGCGCCCGCACCCTCGCCCGCTACACCCGCAAGGCTGCTGAGTGACCGACCCCTACAGCGAGCCCAACGGCGTCCTCCGAAACAGTCTCGGCATCACCGACGCAACCGAGCTCTCCGAGGCCGAAGCGGACATCGCCGCCGTGGAACTCGTCATCCTGGACGCCGAGCCGCTGCCTGGCAGCTACGACCTGGCACACCTGCAAGCGTTCCACCGACAGATCTTCGGCAGCGTGTACCCGTGGGCCGGAGAGCTGCGCACCGTCGAGATCTCCAAGGGCACATCGTTCTGCCCGTCGATCCACATCGCCTCCTTCGCGGAGGACGTGTTCCGTAAGCTCGCCGACCACGACCACCTACAAGGTTTGGACCGCCCGGAGTTCATCCGAGCCCTGGCCGACCTGTACGGCGACGTGAACGCCATCCACCCCTTCCGGGAAGGCAACGGCCGCACCCAGCGCGCCTTCCTCGCCCAACTCGCCCGCAAAGCCGGATACGACATCTCCTGGCAGGACATGAACCAGGAGGAGAACATCGCCGCATCGGTGGCCAGCTTCAACGCGAACAACGACCTGCTGGAGAAGATGCTCGACGCCTTGGTGCGCCCTGCCTGACTGGCGTCCGCAGGCGGGGCAGTCTCGGGCTCGGACCGTCAGGGCGACGCGGTCCGAGTACAAGCATCCGGTCGCTGATGGAACACAAGCCGTACCCTGCCTTCGCCCCATGGGCCCTGCCCCGCTCCGCGTCAGACCTGCTCGACCATCCCAAATCAAGATCATCCCCAGGGATTCTTCAGGGATTCTCCGCCCCGTCCGAGGGATATCCGAGGGACTCCTCACCGCCTGACACGGTAAGCCCCTGAAAGCACGGAAAGGGCCTTCGACGCAGGTCGGAGGCCCTTCCCCGGGCAAAGCCCCAGCTGGGGGCGGACGAGTCGGCCTGTACGCCGGGTTCAGGCCCTTCCAGTGTCGATCATGTCTTGACCTGCGTGTTTGCATGATCTTTTCGGCTCTTTGCGCCCCCGGGGACTTCTCGGGGACTTTCAGAGCGTGGTGGTGAACCATGCTGTAGCTCGATGAGCTGCGGTTTTCCGGTTGGTTGGGTGTGGTGGTGGCCGGGGCGGGGCAGGCAGCGGACGGTTGGTTCTGTCTGTCCGGGAGGTGCATGGTGCCGTCGGTGATCGCTTTGCTGGAGTGCCGTGAAGCGCGGGCGCGCGAAGAGCTCGAGTCCTGGCTGGAGGCGATGCGGGAGGCCGAGGAGCACGCTGTCGCGGCCCGGCAGCGTGTGGACCGTGCGCGCATCGCCCGTGAAGAGGTGTTGCGCGCGCTGGCCGAGGAGGGGGAAGGCGCCACCCGGCGCGCGGAGAGCGGGCTGGGAGCGGCATCCGCGCAGAGCGGGGAGGACGACCTGCCGTCAGGATCGGTAGCGGGGCCGGTCGGGACGGTGACGGCGGTGCCGGTGACCGTGCCGCAGGCGGTGCCCGCCGGGGCGGGTGGGGGTACTGACCGTGATCCGCGGCCGCCGGCCTGGCGGGCCGGTCTGGGCGAGGAGGTGCTGTCGGGGGTCTACCGGCAGGTCTTCGCCGTGGCTGCGGCAGCGTCGGGGCAGGTGACCGTGCAGGAGCTGACGCGGGCGCTGGGCCGGGACGCGACACGGATGAACGAGGTGGAGAAGGTGCGGCACCGGGCCTATGCGCTGGAGGCGCGGGGCTGGCTGCTGCGTGAGCGCGGCGGAGTGTTCAGGGCTGTGGCGGGTCCAGCCGGTGGGCCCGCCGCTCCGGCCAGTGCAGCCGCTGCCGCGCCAGCCGCCGGGTCAGCGTGACCAGGCCGGCCCACCACACCATCTGCTCGTGGTGATCGGAGCGCCGCTCATGGTCCCGGTTCAGCCGGCGGGCCCGTGACAGCCACCCCAGGGTGCGCTCCACAATCCACCGGCGCGCGAGCACCACGAACCCCCTCTGCCCGTCGCTCCGCCGCACGACCTCGACCTTCACCCCGTGCCGGGCGAAGGCCTGCGCGAGGGCCTGGCCCTGGTAGGCGCTGTCGGCCCATACCAGCTTCAACAGCCGGCCCGGCGCGGCCATGAACCGCGCCAGCAACTCCGGGGCGGCCATCGAGTCGTGCACGTTGGCGGGCGTGACGGTGACTTCCAGCAGCAGGCCGAGTGTGTCGGTCAGGATGTGGCGCTTGCGGCCGTCGCGTGATTTCGCGCCGTCGTAGCCGCGGCTGTCGCCGGTGACGGTGTCCGCGCCGTCCACCGACTGCGCATCGATGATCGCGGCGCTCGGCTCGGCGGGCCGTCCCTGCCGCTGTCGTTCGATGCGACGCAGCCGCTGGTACAGCTCGCGTACGTAGCCGTGCCGGCACCACCGCCGGAAGAAGTCGTATACCGCCCGCCACCAGGGGAAATCGGCGGGGACAGCGCGCCATTTCGCCCCGTTGTCGACGACGTACCGGACCGCGTCGACCATTTCCCGGTGGCAGAACGCCTCCGGGCGCCCACCGCGGCCCTCCAGCCAGGCCGGGACCGGCATCGACGCACGGATCCGGGCCCACTCCGCGTCGGTCATATCGGTGGGATAGCGCTCAGCACGCCGCCCGGCAGCGATCGCCCCGTACAGGTGTACGTAGCAGTCACACGGAAGAGGGGCCGGAATAGACCACGTGGCATCGGAAGTGGTCAACTGGATACGCAGCGGGTCTCCTTGGACGACTTTGGTCTCGACAACCACGTCTCTACCGAGGGACCCGCTCTTTCATGCCTACCTCGGCACCAGCACCTGCGTGCGAGGCATCACCCACCCGGGTAGCCGAACGCCAGTCGCTTCACCACCACGCTCTCAGTCGACGGCGGCGAACCATGCCTCGATGGCGGAGAGTCCGCGAGCTCCAGCCTGGGGCATGAAGTGAGTGTAGGTGCGCAGGGTGAAGGCCGGGTCGGAGTGTCCGAGCCAGTTCGCCAGGGAGACGATCGACTCACCCGCCTCGAGCATTACCGAGGCGTACGTATGCCTCAGCACATGGAAGCCGTGTTCCCGGCTCGGCTCCCAGACCCGGGTTGCCTTCTCCCCGGGGTTCGGCTTCGCGAGGGGCAGGATCACCCCTGCCTCGGCGAGCGCCGGCTTCCAGGTCTTCGTGTTCCAGGTGGTGCGGTTGATCGCCCCGTGTCGCGTCGTGGTGACCAGCAGCGGGACGGTCACCGTGCGACGCTTCTCCCGGGGGAGGTCCGGCTCCTCCGGGTCCAGCCACGGCAGGGTCACGAGGACGGGCTTCAGCCGCTCTTGATGCATCTGCAACCGCATGGCAAGAGCAGCTGTCAGCGGCACGTCGCGCTCCTTGCCGCCCTTCGGCGGGCCGAAGTACAGCTGTGAGCGGTGCCGCAGGATCTGCCGTTCGATGTGCACCGAGTCGCCCCGGACGTCCTCCGGACTGAACGCGAACGCCTCACCCTGACGCAGACCACAGCCGACACCGAGGTCGAGCGCGACCTGGTAGCGCTCGGAGAGCCCCCGACGCACAGCATCCACACGCGGCTGGTCCCATGATCGCGCCTTCCGCTCCGGCTTCTTCGGCGGCTTGATACTGCTGTTGCCCTTGCAGGGGTTACGAAAGAGTCGCTTGTCCTCCACCGCTGCCTGCATGATCGCCTTGAGATAGATCCAGGCGATGTGTGCCGTGCCGGCTCCGACCGTGCGCTGCACATCGGCGGACCACTTTCGGAGTTCGGCGGCGCCGATGTCCCGCAGCTCGGTCTCGCCGAGGTGCGGCAGCAGGTGTCCCCAGATCCGGTAGCGCATGCTCTCCAACGTCTGCGCCGGGTGGACCTGTGACGGCCACCAGTGCTTCTCGACGTACTCGCGGAAGGTGATCTCACCGTCGCGAACGTCTACGAACTCGCCTCGACGCGAGTCGGTTTGAGCTTCGGCGAGCCATGCCTTGGCATCCGCGACCGTGTCGAATGAGCGGTCCTGGACGCCTGGGATCCCCTTCACCCGGTAGCGGGTGCGCTTCCCCCAGAGTTCGGTGCGCTCACGCTTGCCCGTCTCCTTGTTGGGCCGCTTCTTCAGCCACCTGTCTTCTATGTACCCCGCCACTCGAGACCTCCTCTGTTCCGCTTTGCTGACGTGCCCAGCGCACCTCCGTGTCGCGCGCACCACACAGACGACTTCCGCGTGCACGAAATTCCGCATGCAGACGACTTCTTCAACCACTTGTTCCTACGGGCCCGAGCGCTTCCCCAGCCGACCTCCCCCGGAGGCCGTCATCATCAAGCTGCTCGGCGCGGAGAGCGCGACTGCGACGGCTTGTTCAGCGGGTTGAGAGCCGGGTTCGAACGCGAATCGGCTTCTTGCTGCTCTGCCAGCCATGCGTCGAGCAGGTCTCGGCGGTACATGACCCGACCCCCCGGGCCCATGCGGAAGCTGGGCGGGCCCTGCCTCCGATGACGCCAGATGTAGAGGGTGTTCACCGAGATGCCGAGATACGTCGCCGCGTTCTGCACGTTCAGGAACGCTGTCTCGACGGCGGGCTGGGCCTGATTGCGCATCACGAGTCTCCTGGCGAGGGTGCCGCCACAACGGCGGGGGGGTGGCCTCCCGCCGACCGTGTGGGCGTACCTGAAGAACCCTGCCGGCGGACGACCAGGATCCGGACGATCGCCGGTTTGGTCAGGCCGCCATCCAGTGATACGAGTCGCCGTCCCGGGGCACCCGGGAAGTTCGAGCCCAGGTGTCGACAAGGGGTGAATCGAGGGCCACGGACGGCGGGTGGCACGAGGTGGCCCTGCTCCAAGCGCCCCGGACGACGAACGCCGGCTAGTCGCTCGGCCCGCTCGCGTATGCGGCCTGGACGGGGTGAGCCACGACCATCATTTGATGATCTTGGTGATCTGACCTGCGCCGACGGTGCGGCCACCCTCACGGATGGCGAACTTCAGGCCTTCCTCCATGGCGATCGGCTGGATCAGCGCGACGGTCATGGCGGTGTTGTCGCCCGGCATGACCATCTCGGTGCCCTCAGGGAAGGTCACGACGCCGGTCACGTCAGTGGTACGGAAGTAGAACTGCGGACGGTAGTTGTTGAAGATGGGGGTGTGCCGGCCGCCCTCGTCCTTCGACAGGATGTAAGCCTGGGCCTCGAAGTCGGTGTGCGGCGTGACCGAACCCGGCTTGATGATGACCTGACCGCGCTCGACGTCCTCGCGCTTGATGCCGCGCAGGAGCAGACCGACGTTCTCGCCCGCCTGGCCCTCGTCGAGCAGCTTGCGGAACATCTCGATGCCGGTGACCGTAGTGGTGGTCTTGGTCTCCTTGATGCCGATGATGTCGACAGTCTCGTTGACCTTGAGGGCGCCGCGTTCGATACGACCGGTGACGACGGTGCCACGACCGGTGATCGTGAAGACGTCCTCGATCGGCATCAGGAACGGCTGATCCTCGGCGCGAGTCGGGGTGGGGACGCTGTCGTCGACGGCGTGCATGAGGCCGAGGAGCTTCTCGCCCCACTCCTTGTCGCCCTCGAGCGCCTTGAGCGCCGAGACGCGCACGACCGGCAGGTCGTCGCCCGGGAACTCGTACTCGGAGAGGAGCTCACGGACCTCGAGCTCGACGAGCTCCAGGATCTCCTCGTCGTCCACCATGTCGGCCTTGTTCAGGGCGACGACGATGTAGGGAACGCCGACCTGGCGGGCCAGGAGGACGTGCTCCTTGGTCTGCGGCATCGGGCCGTCGGTGGCGGCGACGACGAGGATGGCGCCGTCCATCTGGGCAGCACCGGTGATCATGTTCTTGATGTAGTCAGCGTGACCCGGGCAGTCGACGTGGGCGTAGTGACGCGCCTCGGTCTGGTACTCGACGTGCGCGATCGAGATGGTGATACCGCGCTGCCGCTCCTCCGGCGCCTTGTCGATCTGGTCGAACGGCGTGAAGGGGTTGATGTCCGGGTACGCGTCGTGCAGCACCTTGGTGATCGCCGCGGTCAGCGTGGTCTTACCGTGGTCGATGTGACCAATGGTGCCGATGTTGACGTGGGGCTTCGTCCGCTCGAACCTGGGCCTGGCTCCACTGGTCGGCTCGGGTGACGGGCGGGTTCTTTGACCGCCCGGTGTGGCAGGAGTGAGCAACGTCCGCATGGGCTCGGCGTGGGCCGGAGAAGTGCCCGCTGCGCTGGTCGGAAATCGCTCCGGGTTGTTCGGGTCAGTGCCCCAGAAGGTGCTCAGCAGGGACCCGCTGGTCGCGTTGAGGTAGAGGGCGAGGAAGTGCCGTTTGGAGACAATGGCGTTGTCCTCGTCCGACAGTAGTTGCAGTCCGTCGCTGAGCATGCGAAGTCCCATGGTCAGTGAGGGAAGTCCATGATGTACGGCGGACAGCAGTGCTGCGCGGACTGCGGACGGTTCCGGGCGCTGTTGAAGCAGTGCCCACGCGAGGATGGTCTGGGCATCTGGCGATGACGGGAGAGCGGCAACAAGCGCCTCGGAGCGGTCGAGTGCCTGCCCGTCTCCCATACGAAGCAGGTAGTAACCAAGGGCAATGTCGAGGAGCGGCTGCTCGGACTCTCCGGGCCGGCCGCCTGCTGTCCGGAGCGCCTCGGCCGCGACCGTTCTGGCAGCGGGCAGGTCGCCGTTGTGAAGGAACGACAACAGCGTGTGCCCAAGACCCAACGGAAGAGTGAGGTCTCCCGGATCCGGCCCGAGCTGCAGCCAGGTGCCCTCCGGGACGACCACGCAATAGGGCGCCCGGTCAGGGCCTCCCACCTGAAGTATCTGCGCAGCCGGCGGCAGGATTCTCGCGAGGCCCGGGTCCCTTGTGAAGACGTCAACTGTCGGACGGAACACCTCCGAGGACTGTTCCCACCGCCACGCTGCGACCCAGTCGCCGGAGCCTGCAATCTGGGCGGCGGGGCGGGGCATCGGCAGGTCCTCCTGGCAGGTGGACGTCAAGAGGACGGGAGGGCACCCGTCGTCTGCCAGGAAGCACGCCGACAGCCGACTTCCGGACGCCAGCCGCCCACGCGCATGGTAGGTCCCCGACGCGGGCAGCACCACCTCTGTCGTCTGATTGACGCGCACCACGGCCAGTGCGACGAGGCGCAGCTCGGAGTCGACGACCTCGACCCCGCCGACCACCGTTCCCGACGGAACGCCGGCATGACGATACTCAAGCCCGATTGTGAGCGGCCTCGTTGCATCCACGGCTAGCTAGACCGTTCTCACCGGGTAGTCCCATTCGAAGTACGGCGTGTCGAAATTATCGGAGAATTGATCCGAAATGTACGGGCTATCCGCCGGGAAGGTCATTCTGACGACATGGACGCCCGCCTGGGTCCGGTCCAGCCAGTCGGACGGCTGAGGTGGGCGTACTTTCGGGGGGCGGATGGTGGAGTGGGACAGATCCCAGTGCGCGCTCGAGAGTGCCTCTCTGGGGAGGCAGCCGAGGCGGAAGGGGATTTCCGGGGGGCCGTCAAGGGTGCGCAGGACACTCGACCCTGTTTGCTCACCGTCGGGCGTGAAAGCGGGGACGAGATCTCCATTTCTTGCATTCCATGCCAGTACGTCGCGGAACTTAGGCACCATATAGTCGGTCAGTAGCTGCCAGCCCGCCGTGTTCTTGTGCGCGCCCAGTCCGTCGAGGGTTTGGATCAGAAATCGGGTGAACGGTGTGGGTTGGTTCGGTTGAGCGTGGACTTTCTGTCCCGGTGCCGCCGAGAAAATGATGGGGGCATCCCTTGTCAGACCCAGGTTGCTCCTCAGGTCGAAGCCGAGCAGGGCTCGGCTACTGCTCTCCGCGTATTTCTCCAGGTCGGCCGGGAGGTTGCGGCAGGAGTCCACAAAGAAGCATTGGGTGCGCGCTTGACATCTTCGCATTTCGAGGAACGTCCTGCGGAAGTTCACCACTGATTTGAACAGTGCGGCTGGGTCTTTCCCAAGATCTTCCATCAAGATCTCCTGTTGCTGGCCTCCGCGCTCCCAGCCATGTCCGCAAAAGAAGAAGATAGCAATGTTCTCGGAATGTGTATTGCAGTGGTCGAACCAGCGCCGACAGGCAGCTTCGGCCGAATCGAAGGTTGCGGGATCGATCATCTGCGGACCGTTGGCCGTTTGAAGGCTTACGGGGTGTTCGGAGGAAATGAGGACCTCGAGCGTGCCCAGCGGCGGGTCCGAGGAATGCCGAGTCGAATCCAGCAGCCATTGGGCGAATGCTGCGGCCGACAGAGGCGCGGACGTCAAGGGCTCGACGCCTCGCAGCAAGCGCCTCACAGTGCCGTCGCCGCCCAGAGGATTGACACAGTACGGATACGATCCCACACCGATAACAAATGCGTGCACGTGCGGGTCGGATCCGTTGCCGACGGAGATGTGAGTCACGCCGGAGCCTCCTTGACCCTCTTGACCAGGCGCGAATGAAAGTTCGGCTGGCGGAAGTAAGCGGAATGGGCCCATGCCGCATTTGTCGGGTAATCGTAGTCCTCTGCGCCCTCGAAGATCGGAGACGCGCGATAGGCGAGCACGTCGCTGCGGTCCACCACATTGATCCACCGGCCGACGTTGGGAAGCCTCGGCACCTTCTGATTTTCTTCCGTGGGCAGCTCGGCGGCGCGAACAGATTCAAAGAGCCACAATTCCGCGAAAAGTCCAACCTGGGATCCGACCGTGACCAGAAGGTCGACATTCAAGTCTTTCCGAAAGTTACTGAGAATGTCGTATACGATATTCCCACCCATGCTGTGGGCCACGACGACGAGCGGCTCCCCGGGGCGAGTCTCGGAAATTCCTTCGCAAATCCCGCCGGCGACAACCTCGACGATCCCCTTTGGATCGTTCAGATATGTGAAGACATCCCCTAGGAGCAGCGATATCGGCTTCCCGGCAAGGCGTCGAGCACCGTTCGCCGTGCGTGTTACAGGTACACCGACCAGGGCATGCTTGATCCGATCCGTCGCCCCGGAAAGGATTGCAGAGGCGCGATCCAGGGCGGCCCTGACGCTCAGGGACTCCACAGAAGCCTCGGTCCGGCCCCGCCGGGAGTTCCGCAGGAGGAGGTCCATAAAATCGTCGTCATCAACGGAATTAGCGAGCCACGGGTACCTCTGCTCCTCACACAGGCCCGGGGCAAGAAATTCCTGCTCCGTGCAGTATTCCTCGAGGAGCTCGGCAAGGTCTGCCAGCTCGCCTACCTCGCCGGCATCGAGAGCATGAAGATCGACTGACGCGAACAGCAGGTCAATGGCGTCGCGCATACTGGCCCTGGCTGTGCTCATGACCACTTGCGAGGGCTCTATCGGGTCGCTCCCCGACTTGGCGGCTGTGGCGGCAAGATCCGAGAGGTCGCCCGCCGAAACATCCATTGATTCACCCGCCCCGATGGGAAGGCAGGCGTGATTCCAATGTAGATCTGCCCCGTGACTAAAGCCCCACGGTGGACTGATGATCGGAATTTTTTCGGCGGCGGGGCCGTGGAACGCAGACAGTAGATATTTCTTGAATAACTTGTCGCGAAGATTTGCCTCGTCGCCGAGGTCACTTTCTTTGCGATTTCCAATCCCGTGAACAAACACCATTGCCATGATTTGCGCCTCGGTTCGCATCAGGCGGCGGGTGTACTGAAATCAAGTCTAGATCTACCTTCCACCCTCAGCGACCTTGGGGCGACCGCTGGCAACTGCGGAGATCTGTCGTTCATGAGATCGGTCAGCAGTCCGTAATCGGCATGGCGACGGCAGGGCAAGGGACTGGCGCGGAAGGTGGTCGAGCAGCATCACCTGCGTCTCGCAAACTTGCTAGGAAGTAAGGGTCGATCGTATTGCGGCATCGATCCGTGGCGTTTTTGCTCAGATTTTGCACGTCTGCAGGGCGGTGACAGACGGTGATTCCTGCAGGGCATGCCGGTCCTCGGGCGGGAGCAGGGCGAGGGCGCTGGCGGGCGAGCCTTTCCGAACAGGCGAGGCCTGAGGTTGCCGCCGATTCGAGGCCGATGAGAAGACCACGACCGGCTCCAGCCTGCGAGGCGAGCGATCGGCAGCGACAGCAGCAGGGCGGGCCGATACTCCTACCGAGGGAATATCCCGTCCAGCTCGTTGATTCGTCTCCCCGTACTGGCGCGATGACGGGGGACAAGTGACCGACCTCAAGGTGTTCCGGCTCGGCCTGGATGGCCAGGACGTTGAGCTGCGGGGCTCGACGATGTCGCTTGAGGTCGAGCTGCAACGGAGAGTCGAGTCCAGCATGGAAGCGATGCTGGGCATCCGCTTCGTGGCATCGGAGTACCCGACGGGGCCGTGGCATCGGGGTCGGATCGACTCCCTCGGGCTCGACGAGAACGGCACTCCGGTAGTGATCGAGTACAAAAAGGGCAGCGACCACGGGGTGGTGACGCAGGCGGTCTCGTACCTGTCCTGGCTCAAGAGCAGCCGCCACGAGTTCAAGGCTCTCGTGCAGGAGAAGCTGGGCGCCGAGGCGGCGGAGAGCATCGACTGGCGGAACCCGCGGGTGGTCTGCATCGCCGCCGACTTCTTCCGGCACGACCGGACCGCGATCTACCTCATGGGTCAGCGCATCGACCTGGTGCGGTACCGGATCTTCGACGACGGGCTGCTCAGCCTGCTCCTGGTGGAGTCGGCCCCGGGCGTCGCCGTGGCCGCCGGGCCACGGGCGGCGGTCGAGCGCGCTGGCGATGCCCTGGAGGCGGCGCCGAGCTCGGCGGAGGCGATCGTGGCTGAGCCGCCGGCACCGCTGCGGGCGCTCTATGAGGAGTTGTGCGGGGCTCTGACCAAGTCGGGCGATGTCGAGGTGGAGGCGAAGCTCCATTACGTCGCGTTCCGGCGGATGAGGAACCTGGCGTGTGCGCTGTTCCGCCCGGCCAGCCAAACGATCGTGGTCTATCTGCGGGTGGACCCGGAGAGCGTCGCGCTGGAGGAGGGCTTCACGCGCGATGTGCGGGGGATCGGGCATCTGGGGACTGGTGACCTGGAGGTGCGGATCAGATCGGTGGCCGACTTGGAGCGGGCGGCGCCGCTGATCCAGCGGGCGTTCGACGCGGCCTGACCAACGGCGAAGGGCGACTGCTGCATCGGCAACTCGATGCGGCAGCCGCCCTTTCGCGTCTGCTCTCTGCCGGCCCCGGCTGCCCCGGTTCTCACGCCTCGGGCCCGGCCAGGACGAAGTCGTCCTGGGTTAGTTCGGCTCGCAGCCGCTGTTCGGCGACGTCGGCATAGTGGCTGGAGAGTTCGACGCCGACGAACTTCCTGCCCTCCTTGAGGGCGGCGACGCCGGTCGAGCCGGAGCCGGTGAACGGGTCGAGGACGGTGCCGCCTTCGGGGCAGATCTGGACGAGCTGCTGCATGATCTCCACGGGCTTCTGGGTGATGTGGACCCGGTCCTTGCGGGGCTGCGAGGCGATGAAGTGTCCGGGGAGGTAGATCTCCCTGTTCTTGTTGAGGCTGCCCTTGACGCCCCAGGTGATGAACTCGGCGGACTGCTTGAAGCCGCCCTTGCGCGGGCGGCTGGCGGGCTTGATCCACGGGATCGTGCCGCACCAGGTCCAGCCGGCCATCTGGAGGGCGTCCGACGTGGTGGGCTCCTGCCTCCAGTCGGAGAAGACCATCGCGACGGAGTGCTCCTTCGAGGCTCGATATCCCTCGGTCAGCAGGGCGGTCAGCCAGGCGCGGTAGGAGCGCTGGTCGCGGTTCTCGCCGGGGAAGGTCTGCAGGTCGTGCGCGGAGCCGCTGGTCACGTACTTGGCGCGGGCGTCGCGGGCGGTGCGCTCGGAACTGGTACGTCCGCCGGAGTTGTACGGCGGGTCGGTGATCAAGGCGTCGACGCTCTCGTCGGCCAGGGTCTTCAGCACGGTGAG
The DNA here is from genome assembly GCF_045040525.1 of Kitasatospora sp. NBC_01539. Lineage (NCBI taxonomy): Bacteria > Bacillati > Actinomycetota > Actinomycetes > Kitasatosporales > Streptomycetaceae > Kitasatospora > Kitasatospora sp. NBC_01539. The sequence continues at coordinate 6,043,908 of NZ_CP109390.1, read as the reverse complement.
GGCGTCGCCTCGGTGCAGGGTGTAGCTCATGCGCGGGGCCTCTTTCAGGGCGTGACGGGACTGGGCCCACTCCGAGCAACGCCGATGCGGCAGCCGCTCGGAGTGGGGATGCGCCGGAGGTTAGCCGCGATGTCCGGCCGCACCTAATGAGGCAACCGGCCGGTTCCGGGGCCTGTTTCGGGGTCGTTTGGTGCGGCCGGAATCCGCGTCTAATGTCTGGCCTGTCACCGGGACGGAGCCCAACTCCACCCCCGCTGACCTGTGCCGATTCATGTTGCGCCGTCCAATTGCGGTGCACTGTCGGCGCATTCGAACCCCGACTCCGCGATCCGAGGAGAACCTCCGTGCACCGCCTGAGATTACGAGCGCGGCTGGCTGCCGCGCACGACCCGAGACCGGCGTCCGGGAGCTACCAACTCCCCTGACCCGGGCCCGCCTTCATGAGGCGGATTCACAACGGCGCGGTGCCGGCGGCTTTGCACGAGAAGTCGGCACCGCGCTTCCTACGACTCGCGAGGAGCCGCTGCGATGCAGCATGCGCTGATACACCCGCCGCCGTTCCCGACCCTTCGTCCGGTCAAGGCCGTTCACGCCGTTGACTGTTGGTGGCGGCGATGAAGAAGACTGCCGGGGCCGTTGTCGGCCTCGCCGCCGCCGGCCCGCTGATGCTGGCTGTTCCGGTACTCGTCGCGGCAGCCGGATCCGCCGCCGCAGCCACGTCCTGCTCCAACGGCGGTACACAGGCTGTGGATACATCGGCGGTGGCCGCTCAGGTGAAGGCGATTCTGGACGGCGGCGACAAGAGCACCGTTGCGGTGCCGGGGCTGGACAACCCGGCCGAGCAGGTGCCCAACGCCAAGACGATCCAGGCCACCGGCGTCGCGATGCACATCCCGGTCCGGGGGCAGATCGTGGCGCTGGCGACCTCTCTACAGGAGAGCGGCCTGCGAAACCTCACCTACGGGGACCGCGACAGTCTGGGCCTGTTCCAGCAGCGGCCCTCCCAGGGCTGGGGCACCGCGGAGCAGATCCTGGATCCGGTGCACGCGAACACCGAGTTCTACTCGGCACTCCAGCAGGTCTCGGGCTGGGAGTCGATGACCGTCACCCAGGCCGCTCAGGCGGTGCAGCGGTCGGGCTATCCGGACGCCTACGCCAAGTGGGAACCGCTGGCCACCGCGCTGCAGAAGGCGATCGAGCCGCTGCTCGCCAAGACCGGCGCCACGCCGAGTCCCAGCCCTGCCGCCGGAGGCAGCCCCCCTCCGGCACCGACCGGCGGCTGCACGGGCGGTGGGGACGGCTCCGGCTTCGGGACCATCCCTCCGGGCACTCTGCCGGCCGGGTACACGATCCCGGCCGATGCCCCGCCCCAGGTGCAGACCGCGATCCGTTGGGCGTTGGGGCAGCTCGGCACGCCGTACCAGTGGGGCGGCAGTTGTACCGACCCGCACGGGCCGGACCCGATGGGTCGGTGCGACTGCTCTGCGCTGATGCAGGCGTCCTACCGCGCTGCAGGGGTCACGCTCGGGCGGACGACCTACGAACAGGTCACCGGGGGCCAGCCTGTCTCCCTCGATTCCCTCAAGCCGGGTGACCTGCTGTTCACCGAGGGGTCGGCCCAAGCCCCGGATCACGTGGGCATGTTCATCGGCTCGGGCCTTGTGGTTCAGGCCCCGCACACCGGCGACGTGGTCAAGATCTCGACCCTCGCCGACTGGAAGCCGCAGGTTCTCGCGGCCCGCCGAGTCGTCTGACCGGCGCTTTCTCCCCTCCCCCCTTCCCGCTCCGCCGCACCGCCTCCTTCCCCGATCCGGGCTGGCGCGTGCACTGAATCGAACTGGAGTTCGTAATGTTTCTCGCCGACAAGGCCATCCAGCTCGCCTACGACCCGGGCATCCAGCCGAACGAGGGCGGTCTGCCCGGCCTCGCGGTCCTCAAGCAGGTGATGGGCTCGATCAACTTGTTCGGGATCATCGCCGTGGTCGGCGCGCTCGCCGTGAGCGCCGGTGTGTGGGCGTGGGGCCACCACTCGGGCGGTCACCAGGCCGAGGCCAACGGCAAGAAGGGCGTCTTGGTCTCCGCCGGCGCGGCGCTGCTGCTCGGCGCCGCAAATGGCGTGGTCGCGTTCTTCTCGACGCTCGGCGGTCAGGTCCACTGATGCGCGAGCGTTCCTTTGCCGCTGACCGCAGTGGCAACCCCGGCGGCGCATCTCGCGTGCGCCGCCGGGCTCTGCTCGGCACGGCCGTCCTGGCCGTGCTCGTCGCCCTCGCCGGCCTGTTCGCCTACCTCACCCGCGACGGCAGGGCGCCCGCCAAGGGCCCTTCTGCCCCGCAGAGTTCGGCCCCCTCTCCTTCTGCCCTGCCTTCCGCGACCGCGGCTTCGGCCGCACCCGGTGGTCGCGCTGCCCTGCCCGCTCCGCCCGCCACGCAGGATCCGATCGCCTTCGGCAAGGCGGCGGCCTCGGCGCTGTGGTCGTACGACACCCGCTCCGACGCCCAGCCCGAGCTGCTGGCCGCGCTGCACACGTGGATGTCGCCGGAAGCCAAGTACGCGGACACCGCCTCCGTGGATGCCCTGGTGCCCTCGCCCGTGCTCTGGGGCCGGATGGCCGACAACGGCCAGTTCGCGACCGCGAGCGTGGACCAGGCGCACTTCCCGGCCTCCTTCACCCAGGCTCTGCAGGGCGACCCGGGGGCGATCAAGCAGGCGTACGTCTACGCCGTCACCGTCTCCGGGCAGCAGTCGATCGGCTGGAACGGCTCGCCCGCCGGCGGCGCCGAGGCCCGCTCGACGACTCTCGCGGTGCAGTGCCGCCCGTCCCAGAACTGCACGCTCGCCGGCGTCTTCCCCTCCGTCTCCCCCTGACCACCGCCCCCGAAAGGAGGTGCCCCCATGGGTGTCTGCGACCTTCCCCTGATGAGCCAGGTCTGCGACGCGGCCAACTTCGTCTCCGATCCCGGCAAGTCGATCACCGACGGCATCGGCGCGTGGATCGCCAAGTCCGCCGGTGAGCTCGCCGCGAGTGCGGCCGACCTGGCCGCCAAGGCCGTCAACGCGACCACCAGCATCGACCTCAACGCTCCCTGGTTCCGTGACAACTACGCGCTGCTGCTGCCCATCGGACTGTCGATCATCGTCGGCACGTTCTGCATCCAGCTGATGTTCGCCGCCTGGCGCCGGGACGAACGCGCCCTCGCCCAGGCCGCGATCGGCACCATGACCGGCGTCCTGTTCTCCTTCTGCGCGATCTCCTTCACCAGCGTGGCTATCACCGTCGTGGATGCGTTGAGCGACGGCCTGTTCCAAGCCGCCAACACCTCCGTGGAAGACGCGATCCGCCGTGTCGTCAAGGTGAACGAACTCGGCGCGATGTACGGACTCGGCTGGGGCGTACCGTCGATGGTGGCCCTGGGATGCGCGATCGGCGCCTTCCTCTACTGGTGCACGATGGTGGCCCGCAAGGTCGGCGTCCTGATCCTGGTCGCCCTCGCGGTCTTCGCCGGCAGCGGCGGCGGCTGGGAGGTCGCCAAGCGCTGGCGCCGTGGCTGGATCGAGGCCACCGCCACCCTGGTCGTGTCGAAGCTGCTGATGACCGTGGTGTTCCTGATCGGCGTCTCCGCGATGGGCAAGAGCGATGCCAAGGACGGCATGTCGGCCCTCTCGGACGCGATGGCCGGCATCGTCGTGATGGTCCTCGTCCTCCTCTGCCCGTACGCCACCTACAAGTTCGTTCACTGGGCGACGGACAACGGCGGGCACGACGACCTGCACCGCACCGGCGTCGCCGGGGTGGCGGTCGCCGCAGGAGCGGCCAAGACCGCGGCGAGCATGGCGATGCAGGTGGGCACCGGAACGCCCGCACCTCAGGGCCCCGCCAAGGTTCCGGGCATGGGCCAGGACGGTGTCGCCTCCGGGATCGACCCCTCCGGGCGGTTCAGCAAGGAAGGCATCGACGCCGGACCGCCGAGCACGCCGAGCACCTTCCGCTTCGGCGAGAACCCGAGCGCTGGCGGTGACCGAGGTCGCGCCCTCATCCAGCGTCCGGGAATCCCCGCACTCATCACCCGGGCACCCGCAGCTGGTGACGGCGGCGGCTCGGAGTCGGGTGATTCCACGGCATCAGGGGGCGCTGCCGGCCAGAGCACCGCACCGTCGGCCCAGGGCTCACCGGTCAGCCGACCGTCGGGCACCACCGGTCACGTTCCAGGCTCCTCGGGCTCCGCGCCGAGCAGCCCCCCGGCTCCGCCAACTGGTGGACCCTCCCCGCAGGGATCACCTTCCCCGCAGCGCTGGGTCTTCCCCCAGCAGCCACCTGCCGGGTCCTGACCGCTCACCTCCTCGGGGCGGGCTGCTGACCGCCAGGCCACAGCCCGCCCCTCCTCCCCCGAACAGGAGTTCCGCCATGGCTTCCAGAAGAGCGCCGCGACCGCCGCCTCCATCCGCCCGCTCGCACCCCCTGGATCCCTGATGTCTGACACCTCCCTGGCCACCGTGAAGTTCCCGCACCGCTCCAAGCGCGGCATCCTGCTGGGTCTGACCGCCGCCCAGCTGATCGTCGCCTCCCTCACCGGCCTTCTCCTGCTCGCCATCGTCCTCACCCGTGGCGTGGTCGGCGCGCTCGAGCTCATCCCGTTGTGGGCCGCCGTCGCGCTGTTCGTCCTCGTTCGCCACCGTGGTCGCTCGCTCGCCGACTGGGCGCCGATTGTCACCCGCTACGCGCTGCGGCGAATGCGCGGACAGCTGGTCTGGCTCGCCCGGCCCTCCCGGCGGCCGGTGCGCGAGGGTCTGCTGCACTTGCCCGGCACCGCCGCGAGCCTTCGGGTGGTGACCGCCCCCGACCGCCGGTACGGCGCGGTCCACGACCCGCGCGCCGGGACGCTGACCGCGGTCGTCAAGGTCAGCAGCCGCGCCTACGCGCTGCTCGACCCCGCCACGCAGAACACCAACGTCGGCGTGTGGGGACGGGCCCTGGCGGCGCTGGCCCGTACCGGGCACATCGCCCGCATCCAGGTGATCGAGCGCACGATGCCGGCCTCGGGCGATGCGCTTCGGCGGTACTGGGAGAAGACCGGCAACCCGGATGCGCCGGTCGCCGGTGAGATCTACAGCGAGCTGGTCAAGAACGCCGGCCCGGCCGCTGCCCCGCACGAGGCGTACGTGGCCATCTCTCTGGACTTCAAGGCAGCGCGGCGGCTGATCAACCAGGCCGGCGGTGGCCTCGCTGGGGGCTTCTCGGTCCTGGCCCAGCTGACCGCCACCTTTGACCAGGCCGCCCGCACCGCAGGGCTCAACCCGGTCGGCTGGCTGTCCGCCACCGAGATCGCCGCCGTGGTGCGCACCGCGTACGACCCCAAGGCTCTGACCGGGCTGGAGCGCTGGTCGGCCTCTGGCCGCCCGGAGGCCGACCCCGCTGCCGCCGGCCCCGTGGTCGTGGTCGAGCGCGCCGGGCACATCGCCACCGACTCCGCCGTGCACTCCACCTACTGGGTGGAGAACTGGCCCCGCACGGAGACCAGCCCTGGGTTCCTGCACCAGCTGCTGTTCAGCGGCGGGGTCCAGCGCACCCTGTCCCTGGCATATGAGCCCAAGGGTCTGGACGCGGCGATGCGCGACGTGCAGCGCAAGAAGGCCAGCATCATCGCGGACTCGGCCGAGCGCGCCCGCCGCGGCCAGGTCGACAGCGAGGCCGACTCGGTCGAGTACCAGGACGTCAAGCAGCGCGAGCGCCAGCTCATCGCCGGCCACGCCGACGTCGCCCTGACCGGCCTGCTGACGGTGAGCGCCGACACCGAGGACGAACTGCGCTCGGCCTGCGCCGTCGTAGAGACCGCCGCCGTCGCCGCCCAGCTCGACCTGCGCCCGCTCACCTGGCAGCAGGCCGAGGCGTTCACCGCCGCTGCCCTGCCCCTCGCGCTCGCCGCCTGAACCACCACCCTCATCTCCCTGGAAAGAGCACCGCCATGCCCCGCACCACCACTCCCCTCGCGGAGGACTTCCTTCCCTTCGCGACCGCGGCGGTCGACTTCCACCGCACGCTCAACATCCCCGCCGGCCCCCTGGTCACCTCACGCACCGAGCTGGACAGCCTGCACGCCCACCTCGTCTCCCTCCACGCCCTGCTCGACGCCCACGCCGGCCGCACCGGAGCACTCGTGCCGATCGAGGGCGAGCAGCTGCGGGCCGCCCGCACCCGGATCTGGCAGGCGGCCGACCACGTGCACGCCGCCTACCACTGCGCTCCCCGGCCCGGCAGCGGCGAGGTGCCCGACCGCGAGGCGTCCCAGGCCGGGCTGCCCGAAGGCGCGCCCGAGCTGACGATCTGCCAGCGCCACCAGCGCACCGCGCACCGCGTTCGGCGCCAGACCACCCCGGCCGACCTGCACGCCCCCTTCACCGGCCTCGTCCGCCGCTGACCCTCTCCCCCCGCCCCATCGGAGCCCACCGCCATGCCCAAGACCCGCGCCAGCGCCAGCCCCCTGTTCGTCCCCCGCAAGTCCTCCCGCGCCGAACTTCGCTCCGCCCGCCGCGACTTCGACCGGGCGCGCCGCCAGGCCCGTCTCGCCGAGGCTCCGCCGGAACGCGAGGAGGAGGGGCTCGATCCGGAGCTCCGGGCGACCTACCCGCCAGCAGGTCGACCGGGTCCGGCCTCCGCCCGGGGCGGGAAGGTGCGCCTGCCCGCCCACCGCATGACCACCGCTGTGGCGAGCGGCGCCTATCCCTTCCTCGCGGAGGGTGGCCTGGGCTCGGAGGGGATCTTCATCGGCCGGGACGTCCACTCGGAAGGCTCGTTCTGCTACGACCCGTTCAGCCTCTACAACAGCGGCAAGGTCGAGTGCTTCACGAACCCGAACGCCGTGCTGGCCGGGATCATCGGCATGGGCAAGTCCGCTCTCGCCAAGTCGATAGCGACCCGTGCCATCGCCCACAACTACCGCGTGTACGTGCCGTCCGACCCGAAGGGCGAGTGGACGGCGGTCGCCCAGGCCCTCGGCGGGCAGACCATCGCGCTCGGTCCTGGCCTGAAGGGCAGGCTCAACCCGCTCGACGCCCCCGCACGGCCGGACGGCGTGAGCGAGCAGGACTGGGCGGGCGAGGTCCGCAAGCGCCGCCTCATGCTGCTGGCCGGCCTCGCCCGCACGGTGCTGGGGCGCGACCTGCTGCCGATGGAGCACACCGCCCTCGACCTCTCGCTGGACCTGGTCGTCGCCGACGCCCAAGCGCGCGGCACGGTACCGCTGCTCGGCGAAATCGCGCACACCCTCGGCTCGCCCGAGCGCCTCGATGCCGCGCTCGGCGAGCAGGGCGGGCGGATGGGCCCAGCCGCCGAGGACCTCGCCCACGCGCTACGGCGTCTGGTACACGGCGACCTGTCCGGGATGTTCGACGCCCCGAGCACGTTCACCTTCGACCCAAGCGTCCCGATGCTGACGATCGATCTCTCGCGTTTGGGCGGCAGCGGCGACGACACCGCGCTCGTTCTCGCGATGACCTGCGCCAGCGCCTGGATGGAGTCCGCTCTCGCCGACCCGCATGGCGGCCGGAGGTGGGTGATCTACGACGAGGCGTGGCGGGTGATGCGCCATGTCGGCCTGCTGGAGCGGATGCAGAGCCAGTGGAAGCTGTCGCGCGGGCTGGGAATCGCCAACCTGATGGTGATCCACCGGCTGTCCGATCTGCTGTCCGCCGGCGACGCGGGCTCGCGCGGCCGGGTCCTAGCCGAGGGCCTGCTCGCCGACTGCAGCACGCGCATCATCTACCGCCAGGAGAGCGACCAGCTCGCCACCGCCGCCTCCCTGCTGGGACTGACCGGCGTCGAGACCCAGGCGGTGGCCGCACTCACCCGAGGACGCGGCCTGTGGAAGGTCGCCGGGCGGAGCTTCATCACCCAGCACATCCTCCACCCGGCCGAGAAGTCGCTCTTCGACACCGACGCCCGAATGGCCTGAAAAGCCGATGAGTTCGCGAATCCCGAGGCTCTGCGGCGCCAACGTCCCGGACCGGATGACCCATCCCAGCCCCCCGAGGTCCCCTGTTGAACCGCACCGGCAGATCCCGCCCCAGTCCCGCGCTCTACCCCAATCCCCCGCCCCTCGAATGGACCTGCCATGCGCGACCCTGAGCTCGACCACGCCCGCTTCCAACCGGATATCGCCATCGGCCGCGACCCCGAACTGGGGATCTGCGCTGCCAATCCGCGCCAACTCGCTGGCGCTGACTGGACGCTGGAACGCCTCGGATTCGAGCGTGTCCCCGGTAGCAAGGTCATGTACGCCCTGACCGACCAGCACCGCGACGGCCAGGTCCGCGCTACCACCGCTGTGGACATGCTCCGAACTGCCGGCTACACCGTGCGGGCCGATGACGGCTTCGACCCGGAGCCGGCCTCCACCCGCTGGCTGGTGAACGGGCGCTCCGAGCCGGACGTCGCGTTCGCCGAGCACTCGATGCTCGGCGTCATCGCTGCCACCGCCGACACCGTCAACGCTGTTGAGCGCGGCGGAGCGATCCTCGAAGCGCACGGCTGGAGCTTCTGCCACGAGCTGGACGTCTACACCCTGCCCGCCGCCACCGAGCGCGGTGAGGCGTTCGGCAAGCTCGCCCGCGCCACGGCGGCGATGCAGCGGGCGGGTGACCTTCAGGTAGCCGTCCAGCCGCAGCTCGCTGAGGCCGCCACTCGCCGCCAGCTGGCGCCGGAAGCAGCGCTGCGGCGCGAGAGCGGCCAGGGCTTCACCACCCACCGATTCCCGCTCAACGCTGCGGCCCTCGCAGCGAGTCCGGCCCGAAACGGGGTGCCGGGCAGGGCGCCGATCGCCGAGCCCATTACCCCCGCACCCCCCGCGCGTCCCGTGGACCCGCGCATTGCCTTCGCCCGCAAGCACTGACCCCAACTCCCCCAAGGAACAGTCCCCATGGCCGTGAAGAAGATCTGGAAGATCACCCACTCCTGCGGGCACGAGACCGAGCGCGACCTTTCCAGTCGCCCGGCCGACCGGCGCGCCGGCTACGCCGAGTGGCTCGCCAAGCAGGAGTGCACCGACTGCTGGCGCGCCTCAAAGGAGGGCGACGAGCAGGACAAGGCCGCCTGGCTGGCGGCTAAGCGTGCCGAGGAACAGGCCGAATCGGACGCCTGGTCCGAGCAGTACCGCATGCCGCCGCTGGAGGGCACCGACCGCGCCGTCGCCTGGGGCGTGCGGTGCCGGCACCAGATCCTGTCCGCCGCCTACACCGCACTCGTACTCGAGGGCGAGATGACCGAGGCCGAGTGGGAGGGGATCGAGGACCCTGCCCGCACCATCACCCGCGCCGGCTGGTGGATCGACCAGCGCGCCTCCGAGCCCGCAGACCTGACCGAGCTGCTGGAGGCAGCGACGGAGCAGGACCGGCCCGTGGAGAACCCCCACTTCTGACCGAAACCATCTCAAGGAGCATCCGATGGGAAACCTCGCAGACGACCGCGGCACCGATGTCGAGATCTACCGCAGTGCCGACGGCCAGATCCGGGCCGACGCCCGCACCGACGCCCCAGGGCTCATCGACCGCACCCTTCGCCCGTTCGGCTTCACCGCCCCACTCGACGCCGGCAACCCCGCCTCCTACGGCCTCCAGCCGAATCAGCCCCGCGCCGACCAACCTCTCGCCGCGTCCGGTGCAGCCGGCCTTCTGAACGACTCCCTGCACCAGGTCGCCATCGAGCAGCAGTTGGTCGTCGGCTACATCTGCAGCGACACCATCGTCCGGCCCGACGGGCAGCGGCTCGCCGCCGCACGGCAGACCTCCCCGGCCGCCGCACAGTCCAACGCCACTTCCCAACCGCCCACCGCCGCTGCCGCACCGGCCCTCACGGCGCCCCAGCAGCGCAAGCGCTGAAACGTTCCCTCTCCCTCGACCAGCAAAGGAGCTGGCCCGTGATCCGCAGCAGAGCCGAGCGCGCCCCGCCCCTCCGCCCGCTCGCCAACCCCTGGAACTCCCATGCCCGCTCCGCGCACCAGCGCGCCGTCAACCACCACCGGCACCGACGCGCTCCTCTACCTCCTCTTCGGCCTCCTCGGCGCCGCCCTCGCCTTCGGCTCCTTCGCCTGGCTGACCGGCAACCTCACCAACTCCCTCGTCGGCATCGGTCCCTGGACTGCGTTCAAGCCGGTCGACGCCCTCCTGCACCCGCACGTCCTGTGGCCGCACCTCGCGCCGACCACCCTGCAGATCGGGGCGAGGATCATCCCGGGCCTGCTCACTGCCCTCCTCGCCGGAATCGCGCTCGGCGTGGTGCTGCGATGGCGCGGCGGAGCGCGGAACGGGCTTGCCAGCAAGGCCGATCTCGCTCCACTGCTGGACAAGGAGATCACCGCCAAGGCGAAGAGCCTGCGGCCGAGCCTGTCCGGCCGGAAGCCCAAGGAGATCGCGCCGGCCGACCGGGGCATCCTCGTCGGCACCCTCTCGCCCGGCCGGGCGGAAGTCCGCGGCTCCTGGGAGGACGTGTTCGTCGCGATCATGGCCCCGCGCAGTGGCAAGACGTCCGGCCTGGCGATCCCCGCCATCCTCTCCGCCCCCGGGCCCGTGCTGCTGACCAGTAACAAGGCGGCCAACGACGCGTTCACCGCAACGGTCGGCCCGCGCGCGAAGGTCGGCACCATCTGGACGCTCGACCCGCAGCAGATCGCGCACCACCCGCGCGAGATGTGGTGGGACATCCTGGCCGACGCCCGCGATCTCGCCGGCGCCAAGCGCCTGGCCGGGCACTTCGCCGCGGCCAGCGTGGACGAGTCCAACGGCAGCGACTTCTGGAGCACCGCCGCGAGCAACACCCTCGGCGCGCTCTTCCTGGCCGCAGCCGCCTTCCGGCGACCGATCACCGACGTCCTCGCCTGGCTTGCCTCCCCGGCGGACCGCACCCCGGTGGACCTGCTGACCGACGCGGGCCACCACGCGGTCGCCGCCCAGCTCCAGGGCACGGTGTCCGGCGCGACGGAAACCCGTGACGGCATCTACGAGACCGCGCGGCAGTACGCGAGCTGCCTGCTGGATCCGGAGATCGCCGCCTGGGTCACCCCCACGCCTGGCCTGCCCGAGTTCAAGCCCGCCGACTTCGCGACCTCCCGCGACACCCTGTACCTGCTCAGCAAGGACGGCGGCGGCAACGCCGGGGCGATCATCGCGGCTGCGGCCGACGCGGTGATGCGCGCGGCGGTCATCGTCGCCGAGCGCTCCGGCGGTCGGCTCGACCCGCCCGCGCTGTGCGTCCTGGACGAGGCCGCCAACGTCTGCCGGATCAGCGATCTCCCGGACCTGTACTCGCACCTGGGCAGCCGGGGCGTGATCCCGATGACGATCCTGCAGTCCTACCGGCAGGGACAGAAGTGCTGGGGCGTGGCCGGCATGGACTCGCTGTGGAGTGCCGCCACCGTCAAGATCATCGGCAGTGGCATCGACGACAGCGACTTCGCGGACAAGCTGTCGCGCCTGATCGGCGACCACGACGTGCAGACCACCTCCGTCTCCACCAGCGACGGCGGCAAGTCCACGTCCGTGTCGATGCGCACCGAGCGGATTCTGCCCCCGGACGCCATCCGCGCCCTCCCCAAGGGCCAGGCGCTCCTGTTCGCGACCGGCCTGCGGGCCGCGATGCTCGAGCTTCGGCCCTGGTTCAAGGAGCCTTCCGCGAAGGAGATCGGCCCGGCTTCGGTCCTGGCCACGCGGGCGATCACCGAGCGGGCCATCGCCAAGACCGCCGGCCGCGACGACTTCGGGCTCGCGTCGTGAGCGCCCCGCGGCTGCGCTCGCTGTCGCTAGGCGCGGGGGTCCAGTCGACCTGTCTTCTGCTCCTGGCCGCCGAGGGCCATCTCCCCGGCCTGGACGTGGCGATCTTCGCCGACACGGGCTGGGAGCCCCGCTCCGTCTACGCCCACCTTGACCGGATCGAGTGGGAGATCGCGAAGCCCGCCGGCATCCCGATCCTGCGGGTGTCCTCCGGCAACATCCGCGACGACGCCCTCGACCCCTCCAAGCGGTTCGCTTCGATGCCGCTGCACATCCTCAACCCCCAAGGCACCGAAGGGCTTTCACGTAGGCAGTGCACGGGCCAGTACAAGATCCGGCCGATCAAGGAGCAGGTCCGCCGGCTGCTCGGCCACCCGCACCCGCAGCGCGTTCCCGCCGGGGTCTTCGTCGAGCAGTGGATCGGCATCAGCACGGACGAGGTCCACCGGGCCAAGGACGCCGACGTCGCCTACATGAGGAACCGCTTCCCGCTGATCGAGCTGGGTTTCTCCCGCTCGGACTGCGTGCGGTTGCTGCGCTCGCGGGGCTTTGGTTCGACCCCGAAGAGTGCGTGTCTTGGTTGTCCGTACCACGGCAACTCCCAGTGGCGGCAGCTGCGCGACGGCTCGCCCGAGGAGTGGCAGGACGTCGTGGAGTTCGACGCGGCGATCCGCAAGGGCAACGCGCGGGCGACCGCGCAGGGCACCCCGCTGCTCGGCCAGGCGTATCTGCACCGCTCCCGCCGCCCGCTCGACCAGGCGCCGATCGACCGGGTCACCGCCCACGAGTGGTCCGGGCGCCAGGGCGACATCTTCGACGCCATCGCGGACGCCGAGCTGGAGGCCGGCGACCCGGACGGCTGCTCGCCCTGGGCCTGCCGCTCCGGCTCCCCGGTGGCTGACGGATTCGACCTCATCGCCTGAACTCCCCTCCCCTACACCACTTTTCCGGAGTACCCGATGTCCTCGAAGAACCCCACATCGCCCGTTCCCCGCTCGGAGCGCCTGGCCGGATCGCCGGTCGTCCGTCGGGGCGGCCAGTGGTGGCTGGTCACCGGCAGCGGAGCGATCCTGTCCACCGACCCGGTCTTCACCGGCGAGCTGGACCGCTTCGCCGCCGCGATGGCCGCCGCCGACCAGGCCGTCGCCGAGCTGCGCGCCGCCCGGAGCGAGCGGTGAAGCCGCTGCTGCGGGCTGAGCAGTCGGTGCTCGGCGCCGTCCTGCTCGACCCCGGTCAACTCGCCTCGCTGGCCTGGCTCGAACCGGGCCACTTCTACCGGCCCGCCCACCGGGCGCTGTTCGACGCGATGCGAGCTGCACCGCGCCGGCCAGCCCGTACTGGACGCCAAGGGCAACGTCCCGCTGGAGTGGGTGACCGACACCGTGGCCAAGGCGGGCCGCAACATCCGTGGCCTGAGCCCGAGTTACGCGCACACGCTGATCGCGGCCTGCCCCCGCCCCGGGCACGCCGCGATGTACGGACGGATGGTGCTGGAGGGCGCGATCCACCGCACGGTGACCGAGCACGCCGTACGCCTGCACAAGGCCGCCCGCGCCGACGCCCTCCAGGGAGAGGTCGACGGCGCGCTCCACCAGGCCGACGTCCTGGCCGGCGTGCTCGCCGACCTCGCCCGCCGCTGGGGAACGGAGCCCCGCCCCGTCGCACCCGCCGGTTCGCGGATGGCCGAGGCCGTACCCGTTCCAGCTGCCACAGAGCAGGCGCTCCAGGACGAGCAGTTCCTGCTCTCCATACTGGTGAACCAGCCTGCGGCGATGAGCGAGGTCGTCGGCTGGCTGCGGCCCGGCGACTTCGCCGAGTCCGGCCACGGCCAGCTCTACCGCTGCCTGGGCGCTGCACCATCGCGGCGAACCGGTCGACCAGCTCACCGTGCTCTGGGAGGCCCAACGGCGCGGCCTGCTGGCGGAGGGCACGCTCACCGACGAGCAGGTGCACGGCATCTGCGAGGGTCTCGGCGTCGGCTCGGCCGAGTTCCTCGGTGAGCAGATCATGCGTTCCTCGCTGACGCGAACGGCCGCCGCCTCCGCCAGCGCGATCAGGGTCCTGGTCGAGGACGAGGCGCTGGCGCCCGGTCGGGTCATCGGTCACGCCCTGCATGCCCTGGGCCCGCTCGACGAGGTCAGGTCCCGCTGGCGGACCGCGGCCGACGATCCCCCTGCCGCTCCCGTGCCGACTGCGGCAGATCCTGCGCCCTCGGTGCGAATCGACGCGGCCCTGGCCCGAAGCCGGCTGCAGCGCCCAGTCCACCCGGGCTCCGCCACGCCATCAGCGCGTGCACGGCCGACCAGCCGCTCCCCCTCCCGCAGCCAGTCCTGACCAGCAATAGGCACCGCCCCTATGCCCTCTCAGATCGGTGTCATTTCCTCAGGCTGTCCAGCAGGCTGCAACGCGGCCCGGGGCGTGACGAACCTGCATCGGTAACCATCCGTTCCACCCACTCACCCACCTTCACTGCCCGCTCGATACGGCTGACGATGTCCTTCAATGTCAAGGTTCACCTCCCCAGTAGCTCTCGCTGGAGTGCGACGATCTTCACCCTCGCCGAGGTGGACCGACTGATGAGGAGATGGGAGCGGATCGGAGAAGCGGTAGCAGGCCGGTGCTTCCGGTAGTCTTACGGGCTGATCGTTCGAGTTGAGCAACCGATCGCGTTGATGACCGCCGGTCTGCCGACCGGCGCGGTCCAGCCGTCGCCAGCATCGTCAACTATATGGCGAGTTGACACTTCGGCTGATCAGTGCAGACCCCCCACCGACTGAGACTGTGCCAGGCGGTCTGAGACCCTACAGTTCCTGTTGACGTGCAGCGCAGGTTGCGCGGACACGCCGTTGCACTTTGCGTGATCTCGGCCGTGTCGCCGCGGTCACGATAAGTAGGTTGCACGCGAACGTTCCAAGCGTCGTCGCCGCCAAGCGCCTGCGGGACTACGGACGGGTTGATCAGCCCATAATTGGAGTCAGTGCCGAGCGACCCGGCGCATCGTACCCGCCCCGGGTGCACTCACCGCGATCGGAGAACATCGTGAAGAACAGCGCGTGGTGGCGAGTGGTCGACAACGAGAGTGGTACCCAGTCCATCGTCAGCACGCCCTCCGAGGCGGTCGCGTTCGTCAACAGCCGGTTCGACACCGATGACAACGACGAGCCGTTCAGCATCACCAAGGTCGGCCCTCTCCTTCCGAAGCCGCTCGGGGTCATCACCGCATGGGCGGCCAAGAAGGACGACGAGCGAACCGACGGGCGTACTGCGCCGATCATCATCAGGCCGGTTGTGACGGATAACGCCATCGAGTGCGCTGATGTCGTGCTCTGGGGCGACGTGTATGTCTCGTGGGACCACGACATGTACACCCTCGAGGGGCCGGACGGCTCCGAGTACAGCGAGGCTGACAGCGCAGCCGAGTTGAGCGAGATCCTCGACGAGTACGCCGGCGACTACGAGTACGTGCCTGAAGGGTCTGACAGTCACACACGGCCGAACCCGCGAGAGTTGATCCGCTACGGCGCCCAGGAGTGTGCCGACCGGTGCGGGCACCTTGACGACGACGCGCTGCTGTGGCTCGCCGCCACCCGGATCACGCTCGCCCTGTGGCGCAACACACCCGTCGAGAACTGGCATGCCGGGAAGAGTCCGCTGCACGACGGCACGATGATGCGGATCAACGCGGCAACCACCCGGATCGTGCGCTCGATGCTGTCGTTCGACCATGTCGACTGGATCGCTGTCGGTCTCGCGATCGTCAACCCGTCTCGGGTTCTACCGACCGGGCAGTCCGTGCTCGAGCTCGGGCTGGCCTGCCACAACCCTGATGACCCGGCGCACGAGGTTGATCCGCGAGAAGAGCTCGCGGAGATGGCACAGGGCGCGATCGATTGGGGTCGAACGTACCGCCTTCGCGAGAATGAGTTCGGCCTGCGAACCCTGATCGAATTCTTCTGCGCCTTCGACAACGGCTGGTTCGGAGCACCGAGTTGGGGGCGCATCGTTGATCGGTTCCTTACGGCTGTCGACGACCGGGAGAATGCGCACTGGCGCATGCACCGGGACGAGCCTTGGTTCGACGAGTGGTTCACCAACCGCCCGGCCGACATTGCGGACACCACGGAATTTCGTCGGCTGCTCCATGCCGGACCCGACCTGCTGTCCGAGGAGGCCGCTGAATGGTGCGTGGAAGGTGCCATCGGCTACGTCTGCCAGGACGACCACGCGAACGGCTGCCCACGATGCGGTATCCCGCTGGCAACGGAGTGAGCTGCCCCGAGTTTCATGGAGTCCGTGATCGTGTGTTCAGGCGGACAGCAGGACGGCTTCCTGATGTTCCCCCGCTGACCTGGACAGCTTGATACTGGGACGGATGGTCCCGGAGGAAGCAGCCCAGGTAGTGAGCAAGCAGAGCAACAGGAGCAAGTGAGTGTCGCCCACTGCAATCGACAGCACGTTTGTGGTTATCACCGCGTCAGGGTAACCAGCGCGCGCCCAGGCGTCAGCTGGAATCAGAGGATGGACCAGTGCGCCTCTGGTTCAGATCTGCTGAGGTCTGATCTCGATCCGTCGGCCTTCCTTTATGTACTCGGCGTACTGAGTCAGCTCCGGGTCCGTCAGGTTGCCGCCGAGCCTCTGCCAGCCTGCTTGGAGAGCGGCCTTGACCTCATCCAGCGGCTTGCCCGCATGCGATGAAACGAGGCCGTCCAGCAGCCCCTGGTAGTCCGCGGCGAGTTTGCAGATGCCGTCGTTGGCCGCTTGCTTCACAGCGCGCTCAAGTGCACCGGCATCGAAATTGAACTTGAAGTCTGACACTGTGGACTCCGTTCACTGGAATGGTGATGTGCCGCTCCGAGTAACGGTAACCCCAGGGGCTGACATTCACGGCCGATGCGTCGGCGGCAGGGAGCACGGGCCGGACTTTCCCGGTCGGTTTCCTCCGCGTGAGCGGAGCGGCACGGGCAGACCCGGGTCCTCGTCGGGGCCACCAGCGCCGCGACGACCGCTTTCCTCCTGCTGCCCTGCGTCAACCCGACCCACCACCCGGCGCTGGCCGCTCTCGCTGTCGCCACCGCCGGCCTGAGCACGCCGCCGCTGGAGGCTTCCCTGATGATTGAGCGTGTTCAAGCGTCAGTGGCTGTTGTCGTTCCGATCTTGAGGGGTGCCGGTCGAACGGGAGTCTCGATCGGGTGAGTGCGGCGGTCGCCGCGCATGAAAGCAGGGCCTCTTGGTAGCTCGAAGGGTGTCTACGCCAAAGAGCGGTCCAGGAGGCCCTGTTGTCGCAGTTCTACGCCATCGCGGGAGCGGGGTCCACTTCGGTCACTCTCGCGTGTGACTGCCTGGCACACCGGTTCGGGAACGCCGCCGACCACGGGGTGCGTGCGCGCCGCTACCCGACGGACATGTCGGATGCGGAGTGGGCGGTGGTGCGGCCGCTGCTGCCGGTGCCGGGCTGGTTGCGGGGCCGGGGCGGGCAACCGGAGGCGTATTGCCACCGCGCGATACTGGACGCGATCCGCTACCTGGTCGACAACGGAACGAAGTGGCGGGCCATGCCGACCGACTTCCCGCCGTGGGACCGGGTCTACGCCTTCTTCCGCCGCTGGCGCGACCACGGTCTGGTCCGCGAGTTCCACGACCGGCTCCGCCGCAAGGTCCGCGAGCAGGCCGGGCGGGACCCGGAGCCGAGCGCGGGCGTGATCGACTCCCAGTCGGTCAAGGCGGACGCCGTCGTCGGTGCCGACAGCCGCGGCTTCGACGGCGGCAAGCTGATCAACGGCCGCAAGCGGCACGCCGTGGTCGACACCCTCGGCCTGCTGCTGGGGGTGATGGTCACCGCCGCCGACATCGGCGACCGCGCCGCCGCGCAGGTTCTGCTCGCCCAGGTCGCCGCCGCGCACCACCGGCTGGCGCTGGTCTGGGCCGACGGCGGCTACACCGGCAGCCTCGTCGAGTACGGCCTGGCCGTTCTCGCCCTGGTCCTCGCCATCGTCAAGCGCAGTGACGACATGCGCGGCTTCGTCGTGCTGCCCAAACGCTGGATCGTGGAGCGGTTCTTCGCCCACCTGATGCGAAGCCGCCGCCTCGTGCGGGACTTCGAACGGTCCACCGGCAGCGCGGAGGCGATGGTCTACTGGTCGGCGACGATGCTCATGACCCGGCGCCTGGCCCGGCCACGGCCTTCGCGAGCGTGAACCGGCCCGGCGCCGGCTCGGCCAGCCACCCGCGCGCCACCAGCCGCTTCGCCTTCGACCGCAACGCCTCGATCTTCGCGGGCACCGGGTCCAGACCGAAGCAGCCGGCCATCTCCTGGCACGTCAGCGGGCCCTGGCCGAGCCGGCCCCGGTCCGCGAGCACCTGCACGATGCGCTGGTAGTCCGCCGACAGTGCCGACCGGGCCAGCCCCGCACGCCACACCGGCACCACCGACTTCGGCTTCGCCGCCTCCGAAGACGCAGGCAGCGCGGGCGGTTCACCGCGATCCGACGGCTCCTCGGCGGCGTCCGGGCCGGCGGTGTCTCCTTCGCCCGGGGACAGCACCTCGCCGACGCGGGAGCGGGCGATGATCCACTCGTTCCACTCCCGCTCGGCCACGACCAGCTCGGCCTGGATACGGTCCACCTCCTCCCGCAGCGCGTCCACACGACGGCGAGCGGTCAGCTCACGCTGTTCCAGCAGCCCCACGACCGACGGCATCCCCGACCTCCACCAGAGCGACGACACGACACGTGTCACCACTCCCCGAGACCGCCGGCCCCATTCCTGAACAGCAGAAACGCAGCCCTCAAGCCCGGAAAGACAACAGCCACTGATCGCAGGCCGCAATGAACTCCTGCGATGGGAACCGCTCGCTCGCCTCGACCCGGCGGACCAGATCGGCACTGCTATGGACCGCGGTGCCCAACTTGGCCTGACTCCACCCTCTGGCGGTCCGCAGTTCGCGCAGCGTTGCCCCGAGTCTGGCCAGCGCCGAGCCAGCCGGGACAAGCTCTCGTGCCTTGGCGGCCATCACACCCCCGCTGCTTTCCTACTCACCCACGACCCGAGGCGACGACGAGTCGTCACATTCTGTTCCACTCACTGCCATTTGTGTAGGCGATCTGGCGTCAGCTGGTCATGTGGACGGACGACACGTTCCCGCAGCTCGGATGCGGACACCCATCATGTCCGCATCCAGCTACTCGTACACCGGTAATCGGCCAGCCAATCTGGAATCGCTACCCGTCCGGCGCTGGCGTACGAAGACGTTCCGAATGTGCCCCGACCGGGCCCGCGTGCCCGAACTCCCGACCGCCCGCTCGATACGGCGTCCCCCTCCGTATCGAGCGGGCACCACCTAGCACTGCGCGATGCGCGCTTGAACCTTGACCGACTGAGGAGACATGACCAGGACCCAGGACCACCGCCCGGAGTCGGACAGCGCGCCGCTCGGTGTCGGCACCTTTCCGACCGAGCTGATCTCTACAGCCGTCGGCGGCGATCTCGTGTCCTACTCCTCTGGTGCGCCGTCCGGTGATCTGCAGACCGACCGGCCGCACCCGGCCCGACTGTACGACTACTACCTCAACGGCAAGGACAACTTCGCGGCCGATCGGGTAGCGGCTGAGGCGCTGCTGAAGGTGGCACCCATGCTGCCGACCACGGCTCGCGAGAACCGGCGCTTCCTGGAGCGCGCGGTCCGGTACCTCGCACGGCTGGGGATCCGCCAGTTCCTGGACATTGGCACCGGGATCCCCACCAGCCCCAACACCCACGAGATTGCCCAGGCCGAGGCCCCGGCCTCCCGTGTCGTCTACGTCGACAACGACCCGATGGTGCTGGCCCACGCACGCGCCCTGCTCACCAGCCAGCCGAAGGGGCGAACCGCGTTTCTCAAGGCCGATCTCCGCAACCCACAGCAGATTCTCGCTGGTGCCTGCGCCGTACTGGACTTTGAACGGCCCATCGCTCTGATGCTGATCGCGGTCCTGCACTTCATCGAGGATTCGGACGATCCGCGCGCCCTGGTCACGGAGCTAGTGGAGGCCCTGCCGCGCGGCAGTTGCGTGATGCTGTCCCACGTCACCGGCGACTTCGACCCTGGCGCTTGGGAGAACGTCGTGGCCCTCTACCGCAAGGCTGGCATCCCAGCCCAGACCCGGTCCCGATCCGAGATCGAGGCCATCACCGCCGGCCTGCAGATCACGCCGCCGGGGCTGCAAGTGGTCTCCCGGTGGCGGCCGGACGGCCCGATCGACCCGGCGCTGACCGACGCCGAGGTCTCCTGTTATGGCGTCCTCGGCCGCAAGTCCTGATCGGAGGGCTACCCAGCTGGCCGACCGGCAGTTCATCCTCCATTCCTGCCACCTCAGCAAGGATCTGATGGCATCTCAGGTAGAAAGCGCAGCCGTGGGCGGCATGGTCGCTTGCTCGCTGGTCGCGCTCCTTGTGGCGACCTACTCACAGTGGGTCGCGACGGTGGCACGCCGCAGGGTCTCCGAACTAGAGAAGGCGTTGGCCGCGGCGACCGCGCTGCCGCCCGCAGCCAGCGCCGAGTTGGCTGAGTACCTGGTGGCGCTGGCAGCCGGAGCGGAGCCGGGCTCGCTTCAGCACCTGGCGCTGCAGTCGGCTACGGCCCTGGCTGCGGAGCGCAGGCGGGTAGACGAGTTGGTCACGGATCTTGTGTCAGCCGTGATGGCAGCCGCCCGTGGTGAGGTGCCGGCGTGGAGTGCCGAGTGCGGGAGTGGGCGAACCGCTGACGGTCGTGCCGCCTGCGGTGTCCAAGCCGGCCCGCAGAGGCGTCCGGCGGCTGGAGGTGGGCGAGATGCGCGCCGGTGAGGCAGCAGGTACCGCGCGGGTGGTATTCCATCCCGCTGGTCTCGACGAGGAGCTGCGGCCGGTCGTGGAGGACGTGCAGGCCGGGCGGTGGATGGCCATGCGGGATCTGCTGGCTCAGAGCGGGTCGGCGGTTGGGCTGCGCACGGCGCGAACGCAGGTGCTGGCTGCGGTGGCGGCGGGTTCGGATGTGGTCGCGACGTGGTGCCGAGAAGAGCCGCAGAGCCTCGACGCCGTGGTGATGCGGGCGCGGGTGGCAGTGGAGCGTGCGCTGCGGGCCAGCCGTCAGCACGGCGCGTGGGCCGGCGTGCTGGCTGCCGAGGCGCGCGAGGTGTGCTGGTCTGCGGCGCGGGCGTCGCCCGCGGACTCGGTGCCGTGGGTGTGCCTGATCGCTCTCGCCCAGCTAGACCAGCCTCTCGCGGTTCGTGAGCACCGGGCCGGGCCCCCGTACGGCAGTTTCCTTCCACCGGGCCCGTGGGGGCTGCTGGCCGAGGCGTACCAGCGTGACCCGGTCGGCCGGGAGGCGCATGTGCGGATGCTGCAGTTCTGGCTTTCGCGGCCTCGGCCGTTGGAGGCCGTCTGGCACTTCGTCCAGTGGGCGGAGAGTTGGGCGCCGGTCGGATCGCCGCTGCTGGTGCTGCCGCTCCACGCGCACGTTGAGCACTACCGGCTGCTGCAGGCCGCCCGCCGACTGCGCACGGGGCACAAGGGCCAGTGGCGGCTGGACGAGTCGGTTGTCCGGCGCACTGATCGGGCCTGGTCGCACTGGTTCGAGGCCGAGGCGTTGGAACCTCGGTCAGCGGTCGATCTGAATGTTCTGGCGCATGCGCTGTGGGCCGGTGGCCGTCGGGCAGAGGCGGCGCGGGTATTCGAGGCAATCGGCCCGTACGCGGGTCGCATGCCGTGGGCGCACGTCGCCGCTGATCCGGGGCGCGCGGAGCTGGAGTTCGTGCAGGCGCGCGCGCAGTGTCGCAAGGCGTGAGCGCCGAAGCCGGTCGGTGTAGAGCGCCGGTGGGCTGTTTCCATTTCTCTTTCGATTGTGGAGGTCGTTCGATGTCGCACGCGCACAGCTCTGCTGTTCCTCGTGACGAGCAGTTACTGCGTCAGCTGGGTTACGAGCCTCAACTGGTTCGCCGGATGGGTCCGTTCGGAAATTTTGCCGTGTCCTTCTCGGTGATCAGCGTGCTGTCCGGGTGCATGACGCTGTACGGGTTCGGGCTGGTGACCGGCGGCCCAGCGGTGATGATGTGGGGCTGGGTCGGCGTCGGGGCGATGGTGATGCTGGTCGGCGCGGCGCTCGCGGAGGTCACCTCGGCTTATCCGACCAGCGGCGCGCTGTACTTCATGGCGGACCGCCTGGGCGGGCGCGGCTGGGGCTGGTACACGGGCTGGCTGAACCTGCTCGGTCTGCTGGGAGGGATCGCGGGGATCGACTACGGCGCGGCCACGTTCACCGGGGCCCTGCTGAACATGCAGTTCGGCTTCACCC
Source organism: Kitasatospora sp. NBC_01539 (assembly GCF_045040525.1). Taxonomy (NCBI): domain Bacteria; kingdom Bacillati; phylum Actinomycetota; class Actinomycetes; order Kitasatosporales; family Streptomycetaceae; genus Kitasatospora; species Kitasatospora sp. NBC_01539. Next base: position 6,021,851 of record NZ_CP109390.1, on the reverse strand, counting down.
CGACACCGGGCTCCCTGATGGTGATCTACACGGTGATCCTGCTGATGCACGCGGTGCTGAACCTGGCCGGGGTGCGGCTGGTCAGCGTCCTGAACAGCATCTCGGTGTGGTGGCATGTCGGCGGAGTGCTGGTGATCGTCGGCGCGCTGGTCCTGGTGCCGAGCCACCACCAGTCGGTGGGCTTCGTCTTCGGGCACTGGTCCAACGGGACCGGCTGGTCGAGCCCGCTGTACGTCGTGATGATCGGCCTGCTGCTGGCGCAGTACACCTTCTCCGGCTACGACGCTTCCGCGCACCTGTCGGAGGAGACGACCCGGGCAGCGCTGTCAGCGCCGCGTGGGATCGTGCGCTCGATCTGGACCTCGTGGATCGCCGGCTTCGTGCTGCTCTTCGGTCTCACCTTCGCGATCAAGGACTACGCGGGAACGGTAGGGACCTCAACTGGTGTGCCTCCGGCGCAGATCTTCCTCGACGCCCTCGGGACGGGCGGGGCGAAGGTGCTGCTGCTCGTGGTGATCGTCGCCCAGCTGTTCTGCGGCAACGCGGAGACGGCGGCTGCCTCGCGCATGGTGTTCGCGTTCTCCCGTGACGGCGCGCTGCCGGGCAGCGGCTGGTGGCGGCGCACGTCCCCGCGGACCGGAACGCCCGTGGCGGCGGTGTGGCTGTCGGTCGTGGTGGCGTTCCTGCTGGCGCTGCCGGCGCTGTGGTCGGTCACCGCGTACAACGCGGTGGTCGCGATCAACGTACTGGGCATCACCCCGGCGTACGCGCTGCCGATCTTCCTGCGGCTGCGCGCCGGGCGCCGCTTCACGCCCGGCCCGTGGAATCTGGGCCGCTGGAGCCGCCCGATCGGGGTCGTAGCGGTGGCGTGGGTAGCCCTGGTGACCGTGCTGTTCTGCCTGCCGCAGTCCAGCCCCATCACCTCCGACACATTCAACTACGCGCCGATCGCCCTGGCGTGCGCGCTGGTGCTGGCCACCGTGTGGCGATGGATCGCCGGGCGCTCCTACGCCCCGCCCGCTGTCAGCAGCGCCCGGATGGCCGAGCTGGCCGAGGAGGTCGTGTGATGACCCGCCAGGACACGGTCCCTCGCGCCACGCCGCGCGGCCGGCTCGCGCTGGAGGACCTGCGCACCGCGGTCGCCGACGGCCGAGTCCAGACGGTGCTGCTCGCGGTGGTCGACGCCCAGGGCCGCGCCAAGGGCAAGGCGTACGACGCACAGTTCTTCCTGGACCGGCTCGTCGACGGCGACGGGGCAGGCGAGATGTGCGCGTACGTCTTCGCCACTGACATCGAGATGACGCCGCTGACGGGCTTCGAGCTGACCGGCTGGCAGGCCGGCTACGGGGACGTGCGCCTGGCCCCGGACCTGGGCTCGGTGCGGCTGCTGCCGTGGCTGCCGCGCACCGCGATGGTCTTCGCCGACGCGATCGGCGCGGACGAACAGCCGGTGCCCATCGCCCCGACCGCGATACTGCGACGCCAGATCGAGGCGCTGGCCAGCCGGGGCCTGACGGTAAAGGCTGGTCTGGAGACGGAGTTCGTGCTCTACCAGGGCACCCTCGCCCAGGCCGCCGCCACCGCCTTCCGAGGCCTTCGCCCGGTTACGGCCGACAACCGCGACTACGCGCTCGACCACCCGCGCGAGCTGGTGCGCTACACCGCCAAGCTCACCGCGGCCCTGGCCGGGGCCGGGCACCCGGTGGAGGCGGTCAAGACCGAAGGCGCCCCAGGACAGGTCGAGGTGACGTTCCCATACGGGGAGCCGGTGGCCGCGTGCGAGCAGCATGTGCTGCTCAAGCACGCCGCTCGGGCGGTCGGTGAACGCATGCGCCTGCTGCCGACATTCATGGCCGCGCCCGCCGACCGCGTCGCCTCAGGCCTGCACCTGCACGTCTCCCTCTGGCAGGGCGAGGAGGCGGTGCTCGCCGACCGCGAGCGGCCCGGCGAGCTGTCCGAGCTGGGCCGGCAGGTGGTGGCGGGGCTGCTGGAGGGCCTGCCCGAGCTGTCACCCCTGTACGCGCCGAACGTCAACTCCTACAAGCGCTACCGTCCTCACTCCTTCGCGCCCACCTGGTTCACGTGGGGTTGGGACAACCGCTCCTGCGCGGTGCGGGTAGTGGGCCATGGCAGCGGGCTTCACCTGGAGATCCGGCTGCCAGGGGCGGACGCCAACCCCTACCTCGCGCTGGCCGCCGTGCTGGCCGCGGCCCGGCGCGGAATCGAGGGCGGCCTCAAGCCTCCTGCGGCGACCACCGGTGACGGCTACCGCGACCACGCCGATGCTGCGGTGCCGACCACCCTGCGCGAGGCTCTGCGCCTGTTCGAGGCGAGCACCCTGGCCGGCGACCTGCTCGGGCCGGAGGTGGTCGCCCACTACGCGAGCCTGGCCCAGGCCGAACTGCGGGTCCACGACGCACGGGTGACCGATGTCGAGCTGGCCTGCGGCTTCGCCCAGACCTGACCCACCGGACGGGCCCCGGGAACGACCTGCGCCGATGCCCGGGGCGCCGCCCTCCACCCGGACCACCCTCACCCGCTCCTCACTCCCTTCGCCGAACGGAACGGAGGCAGCGAGGCAACCCGACCTGCTCCCGCCGAATCGGCGGCCTCCACACTTGCCGACGCGCCGGAGCATCCGCGCCGCCTTCGGCGTGACCGCCATCGTGTTGAACTCTGCCGCGACCGGCCCGACGAGGGTCGGAAGCACACCCCGTGGCCCTGGGCGCGGCCGGATTGTCAGTGGCTCGTGGCACACTGCCCCGTTCAATCAACCGCCTTATCAGTACGACGAGTTGGCGGTATTCACTGGATCGTGTGGTATCCGCCGCGACACGCCGAGGCAGCCTCGCTGGGCTGCCTATGGTGGGGCATCTACCGACGCACTCACGTACGACGAACGATCACCAGTCTGATCGCGGCTTTGTCATGGCCTGACATGTGCGGGCCGCCGTCGCAGCCCTGCGCGTCGCTGTTTCGAAAGGAAGGAGTCCGATGGCCCACACGCTGGTTGTAGGAGTGCACCTGGTCCTGGTCGAGGAGGGCCGGGTGCTGCTCGGGCGGCGCGCCAACACCCCCTTCGCCGACGGCAGCTGGCACGTTCCCGCAGGTCACCTCGAAGCGGGAGAGTCCGTCCTGGCCGGCATGGCCCGCGAGGCCAAGGAGGAACTCGGCATCACCATCCGCGAGGAGGACCTCGGCATGGTGCACACCCTTCACCACCTCGACGCCGACGACGGTGCAGGGCGCCTCCAGCTCTTCTTCTCACCGCGCTCATACACCGGGAAGATCACCAACCGCGAGCCGAACAAGTGCACTGCTCTTCGGTGGTGGCCGCTGGACGAGCTTCCGGAACCGATCGTCGGCTACACCGCCGACGCGCTCTCGCAGATCACCGCCGGGCACCTGCTGTCCGTCGTTGGCTGGCCGGCATGAGCACCGCGAGCCCTCCGGCTGCCCGGATGCCCGTGGGAAGCGAGGAGACCAGGCTCGTTGTCCTCCGAGGAAACTCGGCGTCCGGAAAGTCGTCAGTGGCGGCGGGGATCCGGGACCGCTTCGGCCGGGGACTGGCCCTGGTCGGGCAGGACAATCTGCGTCGGATCGTGCTGCGCGAGCGCGACCGGCCCGGCGGCGCGAACATCGGCCTGATCGACACGGTGGCCCGCTACGCGCTGGAAGCCGGCTACCACGTCGTCATCGAGGGCATCCTGTACGCCGACCACTACGGCGGCATGCTCGCGAACCTGGTGAACGACAACCGCGGCGTCTCCTGCTGCTACTACCTCGACATCCCGATCGACGAGACGCTCACCCGGCACGCCTCGAAGGCCGATCCCGCATACCAGGCAGCTGTCACCGAGCGCGAGCTGCGCGACTGGTACCGCGAGCACGACGTCCTGCCCGGCGGCATCGAGACCGTCATCGGCAGCGACAGCACCCTCCATGACACGGTCGATCGCATCATGCGAGAGACCGCCCTCTCGGAGTTTCCCCCGCGCGACGCCTGAGGCCGCCGTCGCATCGCGCCCAAGGACCGCCACCCCACCCACGACAAGGAGCACCTGATGCACGAGACGAGCAGGCTGTCAGTCTGCGTCATCGCCCACGATCTGAAAACCGACCAGATCGCCACTGTCCACTACGCCCAGCGCAGTTGGACCCCGGGCCCCGCGTGGACGATCCCCGGTGGGAAAGTCGACCCCGGCGAGGCGATCCCCGACGCCGCCGCCCGGGAGCTGCGCGAGGAGAGCGGACTCATCGTCCGGCCGTCCGACCTGCGCCTGGTACACACGATCCAGGCCAAGGAAGGCTGGGACGGGCTCGGCGGGTTCGTGCTCTTCGTCTTCGCCACCAGTGAGTTCACGGGCGAGCTGACCAACGTCGAGCCGCACAAGCACCTGGACGTGCGCTGGCACCCCGCAGCCGCCGTCCTGCCCAGCCCGATGTTCCCGACCTCCAAGGCCGCAGTAGAGGCGTATCTGGTCGGCGAGCCCGCGTTCTCCACCCATGGATTCGACCCGGCCTCCGGACAGCGGGAGCTCGTCGGGACATGACCGGCACGGCGGCACCGGTGGCTTCCCCTTGCCGTCGCGCCCGAGCGCCGTGCGGCAAGGGGCGGGGCGACTTCACCGGTCGCCACCACCGGTTTCCCCCGGCCCACCCAACACCGGCCGGTCCGCCATCCGCGCCGAACCGCGACGGCGCTGGCACCGCCTTGCCGCGTTCTACCGCCCCGACGGGAGAACTCCTGGCCGCCTACGGGGAGAACCTCAGACCGTTGACACCACCATCGAGTGACTCCCGGCCCGACGCGCCGACGGCCACGCACGCCCCTGCCAGGATCATCGCTCCGGGCCAGCCCGGCGTCACGCCGAAGTGACCACCCCCTCTTCGCCGTTCAAGGAGGTTGCAGCCCGACCGACTCACCCGACCCACCAACCCGCAGAGGAACAACCCATGTCCGAACGTGCCCGGTTCGCCGCCGCAGCAGCCGCCTACATCGCCCAACCCGACGGCCGTGTCCTCCTCGTCCACCACGCCAGAGCGGACCGATGGGTCCTGCCCGGAGGAAAAGCGGAGCACAACGAACCCCCGCTGACGACCTGCCGGCGCGAGGCCGAGGAGGAAATCGGCGTACCCGTCCGAGTCGGCCAGCTCCTGACCTTCAACTGGTTGACGCCCGCCGCAGCCCTGTGGCCGGAGGCCGCCCACATCGACTACGCCTACCCCTGCCACATGCTCACCTTCCACGCCACCATCGACCCGGCCGACGTGGAACGCATCAAGCTGCCCGCCCGAGAACTCCTGGCCTACCGTTGGTGGGACGTTGACGAGGCCGCCGCATCCGGCGTGATGGAGCAGTACAACGCCCGGAACCTGCTCGCCGCGACCCAAGTCCACCGTGGCGAACGCCCCGCCGCGTACCTGGAAGCATGACCATGGCCGACTCAACGAAGGCAGCCGGGTGGCTCCCACCCGAGGAGTACGTCCGGACCATCGCCAACGCCACGATGTACGGGTGCCTGTACTTCACCGACACCCGGGGCCGACCGCTCGGGCTGCGGTCCACCATCGACCCGGACCCGTGGCAGTGGCCCGGCGGGAACACCGACAAGGGCGAGACCCCGTGGGAGACGGCGGTACGGGAATGCAAGGAGGAGACCGGGATCGCGTTCAGGGGTGAGTGCCGACTGATCGGCATGAACTTCGCGCCGGCCGGCGGTGGCTGGCCTCTGTGCAGGGTCGGCTTCGTCTTCGACGGCGGCACCCTCACTGACGCCCAGCTCGACGCGATCGTGCTGGACCCGGCCGAGCACACCGAGTGGCGCGTCCTCACCATCGACCAGTGGCGGACGGTCATGGACCCGCTCACCTTCGACCGCCTGGCGGACACCGACGCTTCCCGCCGGACAAGCACCACCATGTACGCGGAGCACGAACCCGTCCAGTGTGTACGACCGAAGAGCCTGGAGCCTTGATCATGACGCTCGCGGACCTCTCGGAGGACGACTGGCTGGCCGGCATGGTCCGCGCCTACGTCGGAGCAAGCGTCATGGTGACTGATCCGGCTGGCCGGGTTCTGCTCCTCAAACCGCCGTACCGCGACACCTGGGGCTGGCCCGGCGGAATGATCGACCACGGCGAGACCCCGGCCGCGTGCGCCGCGCGTGAACTCCGTGAGGAGACCGGCCTCGTGCTGGAGGTCCACCCGCTGGTCATCGAGTGGCGCGACCCGATCCCCGCACAGAACGGCCACGCCCACCCGGCGGTGCACTTCATGTTCGATGCGGGCACCATCCCCGCCGACATTCCGATCCGGCCACAGCCGGACGAGGTGGCGGACTACGGGTTCTTCCACCCAGACCAGGCCGCCGCCCTCCTCCACAAGCACGGCGTGCAGCGCCTCATCCGTGGTCTCCAGGCCCGTACGGAGGGTGCCACCCTCCTGCTCCACACCCCCGGCTATCTCGGATAGCGCCCCTCACGCCCCCCCGGACTGGACGGTGACCGTGACCGACACCACCACCCCCGACACCCCGACCGACACCACACCGAGCGAGGAGCTGAAGTTCCAGCACCCCGGCGGCGATGTCCCCGAGATCGCCGAGTCCATGACCGCCCGGAACATGGCCCGTCGGCTACCCAGCCTGATGCGCCGCACCCTTGGTCTCGCCTGGCGAGTGGACCGCGGCGCCATCACCGCCCTGCTGATCTGCCAGGCCATCTCCGGACTGCTGGGCGCCTTCGGACTGCTGGCCACCACCGGAACGATCAAGGCCCTGATCGCCTCCGGCCACATCATCGACCGCCTCCACCAGGCGATTCCTTCCATCGCCGTCATCGCCGGGGCGGCCGGCCTCCGGTCCCTGCTCGGGATCACCGTCACCGCCCTCTCCTCCCGGATCTCCCCGAAGATCGCGCGCGAGGCCGAGCTGATGATGCTCGACGCGGCCACTGCCGCCGAGCTGACCGCCTACGACCGCCCCGGCTACAACGACCGGTTCAGCGCGGCCGATCGCGGGGTGGAGGTCTCCCGCGATCTCATCGGTGAAACCCAGAACATGATCGCCTCCGGCGCCTCCCTCATCGCTGCCGCCGGGGTCCTGGCCGTCCTCCACCCCGTGCTGCTGCCGCTCCTGGTACTCGCGGCCCTCCCGCAGGGCATCGCCTCGGTGCGTTCCGCTCGGATCGGCTACCTCACGATGGTGAAAACCCACCAGGACCGGCGCGTGCTGAGCCTGCTGCGCTGGTACCTGGTCGACAAGGAACCCGCCGACCAGATCCGCTCAAGCACCATGGCGCCGTTCCTGCTGGAGAAGTACCGAACGGTCGGCGACCGCGTCACCGCCGCCACCAACAACGCCGCCTGGCGAAGCGCCAAGGTGTACGTGCTCGGAGCCATCGCGACCGGCGTGGCGACCGCACTGGTGTGGGGCGCCGTGGTCCTGCTGCTCGCCACCGGCCACATGTCGCTGGCGTCGGCGGGCACCGCGTTCTTCGCGCTCGGAGCCGCCGGCTCGGGGCTGCGCGGCATCGTCGGTTACGGCGCCGACCTATACCGCACCGGGCTCTACCTGGACGACTGGTCGACATTCCTGGACGAGGCCGGCGGCCACCGGATCGACCGCGGCGACCAGGTCCCCGGCAGCCCGCTGTCCGTCCGGGCAGAGAACCTCACCTACACCTACCCCTCCTCCGACACCCCGTCCCTGGAGAAGGTCACCCTGGAAGTCCGGCGCGGTGAGGTGCTCGCCCTGGTCGGCGAGAACGGCAGCGGCAAGACCACCCTGTCCAAGATCCTCGCCGGGCTCTACCTCCCCACCGAGGGCGCGGTCACCTGGGACGGCACCGACACCCGCGACCTGGACCCGGCGGCCCTATGGAAGGAAACAGCGGTCGTGCCTCAGAGTTACGCGCGCTTCCCCCTGTCCGCCCGCGAGAACATCACCCTCGGCCAACCGCACAGCGGCGACCAGGCCGTCCGCGCCGCCGCCCTCGCCTCCGGGGCCGTCGATGTCCTGGACGACCTGCGCGCCGGCCTGGACACCCTCCTCGCACGGGAGATGTGGGGCGGACAGGAACTCTCCGGCGGCCAGTGGCAGAGGATCGCCATCGCTCGGGCCTTCTACCGGCGTGCGGGCCTGCTTGTCCTGGACGAGCCGACCTCCGCGCTCGATCCCCGTGCCGAGCACCAGATCTTCTCCGGCTTGCGCGCTCTCGCCCGTGACCGCGCCGTGGTACTGGTCAGCCACCGCCTCGCCAACGTCGCCATGGCCGACCGCATCGTGGTCCTCGACCACGGCCGCATCATCCAGCAGGGCACCTTCACCGAACTCGTCGCCGACACGGCCGGCCTCTTCCACGAGCTGTGGCAGCTGCAGAACGACCGCGGGATTCCCAACCAGCGCGGTCTAGGAAACGCAGTTTCGTGAGCACTGTCGACGGATCATGACCACTGGCCGAGCAATAGCGGTCGATCATGAGCTGGCCCCTCCCCTGCGACGGGCGGTTCTGGTGGGACGACGACGGGGGTGTGGAGCGAGCAGCCGTACCGTCCCGTAGGGTGCGGCACTTGCATGCTTGAACACAAATGGCTCAACGTCGGCAGCCTTCCGCAGGCCTGAAAGTTGACTGGGGTATGACGTCCTCATGTCGTAAGCCCCAGGAGGCTATTGATGGCCGAGAGCTCCGCTACCGATTGGATTGTCGCCGTAAGTACGGCCCTTGCGCTCATCGTGAGCATCGTGGTGGCCGTCTACGCCTACGGGCAATACAGACTTGCAAAGAAAGTCCGCAGAGAGCAGAGCGAGCCGCACATCATTGTCGATATCGTGCCGCGAAGCGAACACTCACAGATGCTGTGGGTCGTCATCGAGAACATCGGGAAAACAGTTGCCAGAGACGTGAGAGTCGATGTGCACCCGCCCTTGAGGGGCACTCTCGGATGCGAGCACGACCTTGCACTGTCGGAGGCCCTGGCGCACCCCATCCCCTCCTTGCCGCCTGGCAAGAGAATCGCGTTTAACTTGGGAATCTCACACAAGCTCCTTGATGAGAATTCAAAACTACCAGTCCGCTACACATTCACAGTCACCGGAGATAGCAGAATTTTCGGCGAGCTGGATCCGGAGATCAATGTGGTGGATCTTAGTGCCTTGCGCCAGGTAGCCATGAATCGCGAGACGACAGTTGGCCAGTTGACAGAGATTGCTGAGCATCTCAAAGAGATTCTCGTAAGTAACCAGGCCGCACAGGGCGCACTAACCACGATTGCCGGACACTTGAACCAGGCCGCAGAGCAGGAGACGGACGAGTGACCGCAGCGAGTGGCCCAGTGGATACTGTCGCAGAGCCCGCCTGACAGGGGACGGTCAGGCCAGCCATTCCTCATAGAGCACGCCGCCGGGAATCAGATCGGCCTGCCGGAGAATTGCCGTGACTTCCCGTACTCCGTGGATGTAGCCCTCGATGAAAGGCTCATCGCCTGGGACACGAGGCCCATCTGGGATTCTCTCCGCCCAGCCTGTCAGGAACTTCGCGACGGCCAGCTGGCTCCGGTACCACTCGGCCCTGTCATCCCTCAGTGCAGAAGCCGATCTCTCCTCATCCCAGCCCGCGAGCTCGGCCTTGTCGAAGTCCAGCAGCAGCTGCTCGTCGGTGAAACGCACAGGGGCTCCCGCGGGGGCAATCGATCGTCATCGGACGTAGCAAGCCTCAGCCACCGGCACGCACCCCGCCACCCGAACCCGCCGAGAGTCGGGCACCGTTGACCTGGCATGGACGACGACAGCGACCTTCGCCTCTACACGCCGCCCAGGTCGCGGAACTCTGGGGCGTCTCGAAGAGCTGGCTGCAGAAGGCCGCCGCGCGAATGGTGACGCCATAGAGTCGATCAGCACACGTGATGCCTGTTGGGCAGCCACTCCGGACGGTGCCGCATCAGGCCTGTTCAGCCGCTCTCAAACAAGATCATCTCCGGGGACTTTTCGGGGACTTTCACGCTTGTCCGGGGGACTTTCCGGGGACTTTTCGCCGCCTAAACAGGTAAGGGGCTGAAAGATCGGAAAGGGCCTCCGACGCAGGTCAGAGGCCCTTCCGGGGGCAAAGCCCCTGGTACGGCGGATGGAGTCGGCCTGTACGCCGGGTTCTGTCTCCCGGGGTGCTTGCGCGGCCCGGGGAGGCGGCCATCCATCTAGGGCTGCCGTTGCCGACAGCCTCGTGCGGTCTACCCGCGGACTCGGGCGAGCAGCCCTCGAACATCCGCGCACGGTGCCCCGGAGGGCACCGATCCTGACCTTGCTCCGAGTGGGGTTTACCGAGCCGGCCGGGTCACCCCGGTCGCTGGTGGTCTCTTACACCACCGTTTCACCCTTACCTGCGGCCGGAGCCGCAGGCGGTCTGTTTTCTGTGGCACTGTCCCGCGGGTCACCCCGGGTGGGCGTTACCCACCACCCTGCTCTGTGGAGCCCGGACGTTCCTCGGCGGGCCTGTTGAGGACCCGTCGCGACCGCCCGGCCGGCTCGTCCGCCGTAGTGGTCATCGTAGCCGCTCGGCGGCACCGCCCGGCACACCCTCCCGGGCCGGGTCGAGGCGGGCGGCGACCTCGGCCGCCCCGGCCACGGCCCGGGCGGTCGTGGTGACGAACCCGAGGACGAGGATCGCGAGGCCCAGCCCGGTGAGGATCCACCAGCCGGTGCGGCTGGCCCCGGCGAAGCCCGTGGCCATCGGCCCGACGACGGCCTCCACCACCACCGTGCCGAGGACGGCGACGCCGAGCGACTGCCCGACCTGACGGCTGGTCGAGGCGACGGCCGCGGCGACGCCCGCCTGCGCGCGCGGCATGCCGGAGACCGCGGAGTTGGTGATGGGCGCGTTGACGAGGCCGAAGCCGAGGCCGAAGAGGGCGTACGCGGAGATCAACAGCCAGGGCGGGGAGTCGGCGGCGAGACGGGTGAGCAGGAGGCCGCTCGCGGCGAGGGCCGAACCCGCGCAGACCAGCGGCAGCCGCGGCCCGCGGCGGCCGACGATCCGTCCGGAGACGGGGGCGGCGACGAGCATCGTCACGGCCATCGGGAGGGTCCACAGGCCGGCCTCGACGGCGCTGTAACCGCGGACGTTCTGCAGGTAGAGCGCGTTGAGGAAGAGGAACCCGCCGAGTGCGGCGAACGCGCAGACCGCGGTGACGGTGGCGCCGGTGAACGGCACGCTGGCGAAGAAGCGCGGGTCGATGAGCGGTTCGCGCACGCGCAGCTCCCACAGCGGCAGCGCGACCAGGGCGGCGAGGGCGACGGCGGCCAGGGTGAGGATGAGCGGGGAGGTCCAGCCGTTGCCGGGGCCCTCGATGATCGCGGCGGTGCCGCAGCCGAGCAGGAGCACCATGAGCAGCTGGCCGACGGGGTCGAGGCGGCGCGGTCGGGGCGAGCGCGACTCGGGGACGTACCGCACGGTGAGCGCGAAGGCGGCGAGGCCGATCGGCACGTTGATGAGGAAGATGGCGGGCCAGCCCGCCGTGTCGACGAGGAAGCCGCCGAGCAGCGGGCCGAGCGCCATGGAGAGGCCGACGACGCCGCCCCAGACGCCGATGGCCTGGGCGCGCTCGCGGGGGTCGGTGAAGGTGTTGGTGATGATCGACATCGCCACCGGGTTGAGCATGGAGCCGCCGACCGCCTGCACCGCACGGAAGGCGATCAGCCAGCCGAGGCCGGGGGCGACGCTGCACAGCAGCGAGCCGAGCACGAAGACCAGCAGGCCGGTGAGGAAGACCCGGCGGCGTCCGATCCGGTCGGCGACCGAGCCGGAGAGCATGAGGAGGGCGGCGAGGACGAGCGTGTAGGCGTCGATGATCCACTGCAGGCCGGAGGCGGGGGCGTGCAGGTCCTGCTGGATGGCGGGCAGCGCGGTGTTCACGACGGTGGCGTCGAGGCCGACGATGAAGAGGCTGAGGCAGCAGATCGCGAGCACCAGCAGGCGGCGCCGGCGGTCGGGCCGGGAGGCGTCGTCGGCCGTCCGGCGGTCCTCGGGTCCGGCGCCGGACCGCGGGGGCAGGGAGGGGCTGAGGGTCATGTCGGCGGCTCACACGGGTTCGAAGCGGACGGTGCGGGTGGCGGGGTCGGCGGTGGTGAGCCGCACCCGGATGCGCTCGCCGAGCGGCAGGCGGACGCCGTCGCCGTCGCAGCGGGCGACGACCGCGGGTTCGGCGAGCTGCACGGTGCCGTGCCCGGGGCGTTTCTCGTCGACGTCGATGACCACGGCGTCGAAGGCTTCGCCCTCACGGCCGCGCAGCACCTCGGCCTCGACCAGGTCGACGCACGACCGCTCGACCTCGTGGGCCAGCCGTTCACCGCGCGCCATGACGGCCGGCACCGCGAGGAGGTCCTCGCGCACCCAGGCCGGCACCTCGGCGCCGCCCGCCACCGCCAGGCAGATCTCCTGGGCGTACCGGTCGGCGAGGCGCCGCAGCGGGGCCGTGCAGTGCGCGTACGGGGCGGCGAGGGCCGCATGGCCGGGATCGGCGGGCGGCGGGGTGCCCTGGACGGTGTCGAACGCGTGGTAGCCGGCGCCGCGCAGCAGCCCGGTGCACTCGTCGAGGAAGGCGGCGTTGCGGGTGACGGCCGGGTCGAGGGAGCGGATGAGTTCGGCGTACGGCGTGCCCGCGGGCCAGTCGACGCCGAGCGCGCGGGCGACGCGGCGCAGCCGGGCATGGGCGGCCTCGGGTGCCGCGGGCAGGGTGCGGAGCAGGCCGATGCCGGCGTCGAGCATGAGCTCGGCGGCGGCCATGCCGGTGAGGAGGGAGATCTGGGCGTTCCAGCCCTCCGTGGGGCGGGGTGCGCGGTAGGCGAGGCGGTAGCCGCCGTCGACGGGTTCGACCTCCTGCTCGGGCACGGGCAGGCTGATGCCACCGCGGGCGGCCTCCTGCTGTTCGCGGAGGCGGCCGATCTCGGCGAGGAGCACGAGCTGCGCGTCGGCGGTGCCGGCGTCGAGGGCGCCCTGGGCGGCGGCGTAGTCGAGGCGGCGGCGCGAGCGGACGCGGGCCCGCCGGACGTCGGCGAGCAGCACGGCGCCGTCGGCGTCGAGGTCGATCTGCCAGAGGACGGCGGGGCGCTCCTCGCCGGGCAGCAGGCTGGCGGCGTCCTCGGAGAGCCGGGCCGGGTGCAGGGGCACCCGGGTGTCGGGGAAGTAGAGCGTCTGCACGCGGCGGTGGGCCTCGGCGGCGACGGCGCCGCCCGGGGCGACGAAGGCGGCGACGTCGGCGATCGCGTAGTGGACGCGGTAGCCGCCGTCGCGGCGGGCCAGGTGCATCGCCTGGTCGAGGTCGAGGGAGTCCGGCGGGTCGAGGGTGAAGAGGTCGAGGTCGGTGGCGTCCTGGTCGGGCAGCCGGGGGACGGCTGCGGCGCGCTCGGCCTCGGCCAGGACGTCGGCGGGCCAGTCGGTGCGGATCTCCAGGCGGCTGCGGAGGTCGGCGAGCTCGGTGGTGATCCGGGCGGTGTCGGCGGTACGGACGCACAGGTTTCGGCGCGGCATGGTCGCAGCGTACGGGGCAGGACGTCCGGGGGCCCGCCGGGCGGTCCCGTACGGTGGCGGGAACGGGAGGGGTGCTGACGATGCGTACGGTGACGGGTCCGGTGCGGGTGGCGGGGGCGGTGACGGCGGGGGCGCTGGCGGTGGTCGGCGGCCTGCACGGGGTGTGGGCGCGCGGGTCGTGGCCGCTCGCGGACCGGGCGGAGCTCGCGGACGCGGTGGTCGGGGTGGCGCCGGAGGAGGCGCCGACGGCGGCGATGTGCGGGGCGGTGGCCGGGCTGCTGGGGGCGGCCGCGTACCTGGTGGGGGCGCGGTCCGGGGTGCTGCCGGCGGTCGGGCCGGAGCGGTTGCGCCGGGCGGGTGCCGGCACGGTCGCCGGGGTGCTGCTGGCCCGCGGGGTGCTGGGGCCGGTGGTGTTCGGTGGCGGGCTGGTGCCGCGGACCGAGCGGTTCCGGCGGCTGGAACTGCGCTGCTACGCGCCGCTGTGTGTGGCGCTCGGCACAGGGGCGGCGGTGGTGGCCCGCGGGGGCCGCTGACGGTGCGTCACGACGTGGGCGCGCCAGTACAGTGGCGGGGTCGTCTGCTGCAGAGTGTCGAGGAGTGCCGCCGTGCTGGTCCTGTTGCCGCCCTCGGAGGGGAAGGCGCCGTCCGTCGCGGGCACCCCGGTGGCGCTGGGGACGCTGTCGCTGCCGGGCCTGACCGCGGCCCGCCGGACGGTGCTGGACGCGCTGGTCGGCCTGTGCCGGGGTGACGGGGAGCGGGCCGCCGAGGTGCTCGGGCTGTCGAAGGGCCTGCGCGGCGAGGTCGACCGCAACGCGGACCTGCCGGAGGCGGGCGCGCTGCCGGCCGGCGAGGTGTACACCGGGGTGCTGTTCGACAACCTGGGCCTGGCCAAGCTCGACGCGGAGGCGTACGCGCGGGCGGAGCGCTCGCTGCTGGTGTTCTCCGGGCTGTGGGGGGCGGTGCGGATCGGCGACCGCATCCCGCCGTACCGCTGCTCGATGGGGGTGAAGCTGCCCGGGCCGGGGGCGCTCGGCGCGTACTGGCGGGCGGCGACGGACGCGGTGCTCCCCGAGGTGGCCGAGGGGCTGGTGCTGGACCTGCGCAGTGCGGCGTACGCGGCGGCGTGGAAGCCGGCCGGCGAGGTGGCGGCGCGCACGGCCACGGTGCGGGTGCTGCACGAGCGCGTCGTGGACGGCGTGGTGAGGCGATCGGTGGTGAGCCACTTCAACAAGGCGACGAAGGGCCGGCTGGTCCGCGACCTGCTGAACGCGGGCGCCGAACCGGCCGGGCCGGGCGAGCTGGTCGACGCGCTGGCCGCGCTGGGCCACCGGGTGGAGGTGGCGGCGCGGGGCACGGCCCGGCGGCCGTGGCAGCTGGACGTGGTGGTGGCGGAGGTCCACTGACCCGGCGGCGCCGGGTCAGCGCAGGTGCGAGGTGTCGTTGAGGAGCCGCAGCGAGGCGTTGCCGTCGCTGTAGTACTGCACGGCGCAGACCGACGCCGCGGACAGCTCCATGCGGTAGACCGCGTCCGGCGGGGCGCCGAGCGCGAGGCGCACCAGCGTCTTGATCGGGCTGACGTGCGAGACGACCAGCACCGTCCGGCCCGCGTACCGGGCGATGATCCGGTCGCGGGCGACGGCGGTGCGCTGCGCGAGGGTGGCGAGGCTCTCGGTGCTGCCGGTCGGCCGGGCCTTCGCGGAGGCGAGCCACGCGTCGAGGTCCTCCGGGTACCGCTCCTTCGCCTCGGCGAAGGTGAGGCCCTCCCAGGCGCCGAAGTCGAGCTCGCGCAGCCCGTCCTCGATCCGCACCTCCAGGCCGAGCCGGCGGGCGGTGGCCTCGGCGGTCTCCCGGGTGCGCCGCATGGGCGAGCTGACGACGGCCTGCACGGTGCCGCGGGCGACGAGCGCCTCGGCGGCGCGTTCGGCCTGCCAGCGGCCGCGCTCGGAGAGCTCGGGGTCGCTGCCGCTGCTGCCGGAGAACCTCTTCTGCGGGGTGAGGGCCGTCTCGCCGTGCCGCAGCAGCACGAACGTGGTCGGTGAGCCGAGGTCGGCGGGCGCGGCCCAGCCGGCCCGCGGGGCGGCGGGCGCGGGCAGCGCCTCCTCGGCGGGCTGCGCGGCGGCCGCGGCCGGCCGGGCCTTCGGCTCCCAGGCGCGGCCGGCCCGGCCCGCGTCCATGGCCTCGTTGGCGAGCCGGTCGGCGTCCTTGTTCCGCTCGCGCGGGATCCAGGTGTACGTGACCCGGCTGCGCGGGAAGACGACGCGGGCCTCGGCGGCCAGCGGCTGCATGTCGGGGTGCTTGATCTTCCAGCGGCCGGACATCTGCTCGACGACGAGCTTGGAGTCCATCCGGACGTCGACGGAGGCGTCCGGGTCGAGGCCGTGGGCGGCGCGCAGGCCCGCGATGAGTCCGCGGTACTCGGCGACGTTGTTGGTGGCGTGCCCGATGAACTCGGCCGCCTCCGCGATGATCTGTCCGGTGTCGGCGTCCCGGACGACGGCGCCGTAGCCGGCCGGCCCCGGGTTGCCCCGGGACCCGCCGTCCGCCTCGACGACGAACCTGCGCCCGGCCACGGGTCAGGCGCCCGACTCGGCGGTGCGCACCAGGATCCGGCCGCAGTTGTCGCAGCGGACGACGGCGTCGCGGGGCTCGGCCTTGATGGCGTTCAGGTCGGAGACGGCGAACTCGACACGGCAGCCCTCGCAGCGGCGCTGCTGCAGGCGGGCCGCGCCCACGCCGCCCTGCTGCTGGCGCAGCCGGACGTAGAGCTTCAGCAGGTCGGCGGGGATGACCACGGCGACGGCCTCGCGGTCGCGCTGCACCTTGGCGGCGTCGGTGTCGATCTCCGCGTACGCGGCGTCGCGGCGCGCCTCGGCCTCCTGGAGCACGACCGTGGAGTGCTCCAGACGGGCCGTCAGCTCGGTGACCCGGCTCTCCGACGACTCCAGGCGCTCCATGACCTCCAGGACGACGTCCTCCAGGTCGGCCTGGCGCTTGGCGAGCGAGCCGGTCTCGTGCTGCAGGTTCTCCAGGTCGCGCGGGGAGGTGACGGCACCGGAGTCCATCCGCTGCTGGTTGCGGGCGGCCCGGGCGCGGACCTGCTCGACGTCCTGCTCGGCCTTGGTCTGCTCGCGGGTGGTGTCCGAGAGCTGGGTCTGCGCGGCGATGACGAGGTCCTTGAGCGCCGCGTGGTCGGCGGCGGCCTTGTCGATCTCGGCGAGCTCGGGCAGGGTGCGGCGCCGGTGGGCCAGCTGGTCCAGGCGGGAGTCGATGGCCTGCAGGTCGAGCAGGCGGATCTGGTCGGCGGGCGCGGCGTTCAAGCGGGGAGCTCCTGTGGGGAAATCGATCGGCGGTCAGGCGGTGTACGGCATGGGGGCGTGCCCCGTCCACGGGTCGGTGACGAGCGTGGAGACGCGGGTCTCCAGCTGCCATCCGCGGGTGCCGGCGGCCTCGGTCAGGGCCCGGGCGGCGAGGTCCAGCCAGGGCCACTCGGTGGCCCAGTGCGCGGCGTCGACCAGCGCGGGCGGCGCGGCCTCGGAGGCCTCGGAGGCCGGGTGGTGGCGCAGGTCGGCGGTGACGTACGCGTCGACGCCGGCGTCCCGGGCCGCCGCGAGGAAGGAGTCGCCGGAGCCGCCGCAGACCGCGACCCGGGAGACGAGGGCCGCCGGGTCGCCGGCGATGCGCACCCCGGCGGCGGTGGCGGGCAGGCCGGCGGCGACCTGCGCCGCGAAGGCGGTGAGCGTCATCGGCTCGTCGAGGACGCCGATCCGGCCGCTGCCGCGGCGGCCCGCGGGGTCGGTCGGGTCGGCGACGAGCGGGCCGGTGACCTTCAGGCCGACCGCCTCGGCGAGGGCGTCGGAGACGCCCGGGTCGGCGTGGTCGGCGTTGGTGTGCGCGACGTGCAGGGCGATCCCGGCCCGGACGAGCGTGTGCACCACCCGGCCCTTGGCGGTGGTCGCCGCGACGCTCGTGGTGCCGCGCAGGTAGAGGGGGTGGTGGGTGACCACCAGGTCGGCGCCCCAGGCGACGGCCTCGTCGACGACGGCCTGCGTCGGGTCGACGGCGAACAGCACGCGCCGGACCTCGGCCGCCGGGTCTCCGCACACCAGACCGACGGCGTCCCAGGACTCCGCCCACTGCGGCGGGTAGAGCTCGTCGAGCACGGCAACGGCGTCGGAGAGATTCGGCACCTGTCGAGACTACCGCGCCCGGCGGGCGCCCCGGTCCGCACCGGCCCGCACAGCTGCGCGTCAACCCGCGGGCCGGGCCGCCGCGACGGCCGCCCGCCGGCCCGCCGGGGAGCGCGGTCCCGGCGGTCGCGCGGCGGCCCTGCTCACATCCCGGGGGCCGCGCACGGCCGGAACGCGATGTGGATCACCCGTACGAGTGAAGTGACCCCGTCCGCGTTGAGTCACCTCCAGCCCCGCAAGTAACTTCAGCTCCGCGAACGAGAGTTGCCCTGACCTGGGGGGCCGGGGGAAACCGGGCCACGGCCCGGCCGGGCGCCGGGGCCTGCGGGTGCCCCGGCCACCGGGGGCACTCGCGTCCGTCCGGGACGACCGGTCCGTCGGTGGCCGAGCAGTGGGCACCGACGGTGCCGACACGAAGGGGTGTGAAGCGGATGGGGGCGGGCACACCGCTGCGTTCGGCCTCCGTGGCGGGGCCGGTCGACGAAGGACCGGGGGCCGACGGCACGGCCCCCGGGGCCGGACGGGCCGACGGTGCGCGGGGGCGGGGAGGCGAGGACGGCCCGGCGGCCGGCCCCGACGGCCCCCGGCGCACCGCCCGGCCGCCCGCACCCGCCCGCCGCGGTCCGCGCACGACGGGCCGGACCGCACCCGGGCCGGGCCGCGACGGCAGGGACGACCTGCACCACGCACGGCCGGCCGGCCCCTTCGAGGGGAGGGGGCCGGCCGGGGAGCACGACCGGGCGGCCGCCCGGCTCGCCCGCCTGGGCCTCACCGCCCCACCCGGCCCCGACCCCGTCGCGGGCCTCCCGCTGGACCGCTGGGTCCGCACCCGGCTCGGCCGGCACGGCGACCCGGGCGTGCCCTGGGCCGAGGCCCGGCCGCTCGCCCGCGCCCTCGTCGACCTGCTCGACCGGGTGCACGGCGCCGGGCTCGCCCTGCGCGACCTGCACCCCGGCCGGGTGGTCGTCCGCCCCGACGGACGACCGCTGCTCCTGCACCCCGAGCCGTACCCGGCGCCGCCGGCCGGCACCACCACCCTGCGCCGCACCGCCTACGCCGACGACCGGCACGCCCTCGGCGGCCTCCTCTTCCTGCTCGCCACCGGCCACCGGCCCCACCTCGCCGAGGAGTTCCCCCAGGCCCGGCCGGAGGCACCGGACCCGCGGCCCCCCGCCGAACGGCTCCGCCGCTGGCTCGCCCTGGCCGCCCTCGACGGCCGGACGGCCCGCCGCCTGGCCCCGTCCGTCCTCGGCCTGCGTGCCGACGCCCCCGCCGACCGCTGGACGCTCCCCCGCGTCCGGGCCGCACTGGACGGCCCCGACGCGGCGTCCGGAGGCTGACCCGCCGAACCGCCCTCGCCCCCGCACGGACCAGGAGCCGCCGCACCGATGAGCACCGTCACCCGGAGTACCGACCGGGCGCTGCGCCGGTTCGGCTTCACGTTCGCCGCCGACGGCTCGCACGCCGCCTGCCTCGCCGCGGGCCCGGACGGCGGGTGGTACGCCGAGAGCTGGCGGCTCCCCGCCGACGGCGGCCCCGCCGAGGCCACCTCCCTGCCGCTGCCCGGCGGACGCACCGAGAGCCTGCACACGCAGCTCGTCGCCCTGCCCGACGGCCGGGTGCTGGCCTGCCGGCACGACGGCGAGCAGCACGGCCTCGCCCTGCTCTCGACCGCGCCCGGCGACGGACGCGAACAGCACCTCGCCCGGCTCCGGCTGCCCGGCCTGCGGCTGCTGCCGCAACCCGGCGGCGGCGCCGTCGCCCTCGGCAGCGACAGCCGGCCGGTCACCACCGTGTGGCGGGTCACCACCGACGGCACGCCGCCCGCGCCGGTCGCCGAACTCCCCGGGCTCCACGGCGGCGGCGTGTGGCTCGACCGCACCGGCCGCCTGCTCGCCCTCGACCGGGTGGCCGACGGCGTCGTCCGCACCGTCGTCCTCGACCTGGAGAGCGGCGCGGTCACCCCGCTGCTGGAGATCGCCGAACGCAGCAACGACCGGCTGGTGCTCTTCGACCCCGACACCGGCCTCGGCGTCGTCCGCAGCGACGCGCCGGGCACCGACCGGCTGGGCTGGGCCACCCTCGGCAGCGGCGACCCGGTGCGCTTCCCCGACTGCCTGCACGCGGGCGGACTGCTGCCGCGGCCCGTCGCCCTCGCCGCAGGCGATCCGGCCGGACCGCGCGTCGTGCTCCAGCTCGACCACGGGGCGGGCTCCGCGCTCGCCCTCTGGCAGCCCGCCACCGCACGGCTGCAGCGGCTGGCGGTGCCGCCCGGACTCCTCGGCGGCGTCGGGCACTGGGCGGCGGGCGGCCTGCGCATCCCCTACTCCGCGCCCGACCACCCCGCCGCCCTCGCCACCCTGGACGTCGACGCCCTCGCCGCGGCAGGTGCCGCGCCCGCCACCGGAGCCGTACCGCTGCCGCTGCAGCTCGCCCCGCTCACCGCCGGCGCCGCCCCCGGGCCCGCCGCCGGACCGGCCACGGGCGCCGTGCCGGGCTGGCGGCTCGACGGCTCCGCCGTGCCGGCCGGCGGCGGCCCCTGGCAGGGCGCCCGGCTGCTGCACCTCGGCGGCGCGGCGGGCCCGGTCGAGGCCGTCGTGTACGGCGGCGACGCGTGGCTGACCGCCCCTCACCTGGTGCTCGCCCTGCACGGCGGCCCCGCCGACGCCTGGCAGCTGGAGTTCGACCCGGCCCTGCAGCGGATCGCCCGCCAGGGCGCGGCCGTCGTCGCGCCGAACCAGCGCGGGTCGACCGGCTACGGCGCCGCGCACGCCGCCGCCGTCCACGGTGCCTGGGGCGGACCCGACCTGGAGGACGTCCTGCACCTGCTCGAAGGGCTGGCCGGCCGGCGGGCCGCGCTGGGCCTGGAGCCGCCCGCGGTGTTCGGCACCAGCTACGGCGCGTTCCTCGCCCTGCTCGCCACGGCGCACGCCCCGGCCGGGCACCTCGCCCGGTGCGCCGCGGTGGCGCCGTTCCTCTCCGGCGCCCGCCTCCTCGCCGAGGCCGGCGCGCCCGTCCGGGCGATGACCGCGCGGCTCGGCGGCGACACGCCGGTGCACGACGCGCGCGGCCCCCGGGACGTCCTGCGGCTCGCCGGCCGGCTCACCGCACCGCTGCTCGTCGTGCACGGCGACCGCGACGAGGTGGTGCCGGTCGGGCAGTCCCGCGAGCTCCGCCACGAGCTGCTGCGCCTCGGCCGGCAGGAGGGCACGGACTTCCGGTACGTCGAGGCGGCGGGCGGCGGCCACGAGCTGCTCGCCGAGCCGGGCTCCGCCGTCCTGCACGAGCTGCTGGCCGCGTTCCTGTGCGCCGGCGGGCCCGCCTGGCCGCGGCCGGTCGCGGGAACGGAGTCCGCCGTGCACGGTGGGTGACCGGCCCGGTAGGCTCCTCGGCGAATTCGGCCGCCCGGGCAGGCGCGTCCGGGGCCGACCGGCCCGGCCACCGGCGCCCCCGGCCCGGCCGACGCCGCACCCGCAGCACCGCACCGCACCGCATCGCACCGCACGGAGACCACGAGACCCGATGTCCGAAACCCTCACCGACACCACCGAGCACGACCGCACCGCGCACGGTGCCGACGAGGCCGCGGCGGCGGACGCCGTCCACGGCCGCCACCGCGGTTCGACCGCGCCCGACGACCGGCCCGACGCCGACCCGCACGGGCGGCACCGCCGCTGACCGGCCGACCGGTCCGGACGCCGGACGCCCTCGGCCCGGCGTCCGGCGGGTTCTCAGTCCAGCGTCACGACGGCGCGCAGCGCCTCGCCGCTGCGCATCAGCGCGACCGCCTCGTTCACGTCCGCGAGCGGCACCCGGTGGGTGACCAGTCCCGCGAGGTCGAGGCGGCCCGCGCGCCACAGCTCGACGACCCGGGCCGCGGTCCGGGCGACGTCACCGCCGCCGTAGAGCGAGGGCAGCACGCGCTTCTCGCCGAAGAACAGCTCGCCCAGGCTGAAGGAGACCAGGTCGTCGCGGGCCCCGGCGCCGACCACCACCACGGCGCCGCCGCGCCGGGCCGCGTCGTACGCCGCCCGCACGGTCTCCGAGCGGCCCACCGCCTCCACCACGTAGTCGTAGCCGCCGAGGGCGAGGCCCTTCGCGGCGGCCCTCAGCTGCTGCGGTTCGACGGCGTCGGTCGCGCCCAGCGCCAGCGCCCGCTCACGCCGCGACGCCACCGGGTCGACGACGGTGATCCGGGCCGCGCCGCTCACCCGGGCGGCCTGCACCGCGGCGACGCCCACCCCTCCCGCGCCGATCACGGCCACCGACGACCCGGGCTCGACGCGGGCGGTGTTGACCACCGCGCCGAAGCCCGTCGTCACCCCGCAGCCGACCAGGGCGGCCAGCTCGAACGGCAGGTCGTCGGGCACACGGAGCAGGGCGTCGGCCGCGACGACCGCCTCCTCGGCGAAGCTCCCGGTGCTGTAGAAGCCGTACGCGGCCGTGCCGCCGCCCGGACCGAACCGGAAGGCGGGCACCCCGAGCCGCTTCAGGCTCGCGACGCACAGGTGGGTCTCGCCGAGCAGGCAGTGCGGGCAGGCGCCGCAGGGCGGCATCCAGCAGAGCACCACCCGGTCGCCGGGGGCGAGGCCGGTCACGCCCGGGCCCGTCTCGACGACCTCGCCCGCCCCCTCGTGGCCGGGCACGAACGGCGCCGGCTGCGGCAGCACCCCGCTCATCGCGGACAGGTCGGAGTGGCAGAGCCCGGCCGCGCGCAGCCGGACCCGCACCGTGCCGGGGCCGACGGCGACCGTCTCCACGTCGTCGCGGACCTCCAGCCGGTCCTGTCCGGTCTCGTGCAGGATCGCTGCGCGCATGGGTGCTCCCGTCCCTGTGGTGGCGTGGCCGTTGCCGGCGCCCCGAGCGTACGGGCGGGCGCCGCGCCGGTCGTGGTGGCGTGCGCCACTCCCCCGCCGCCGCGTCACCTCCCGGCCGCCCGCCGACCGCCGCGCCCGCGCTGCCGGGCCGGGGGCCGGACCGGCGCGCTACCGTCCGGTAGGGTCCGGTCCACCGTTCCGTCCGGCGCAGCAGGGAGCAGCAGCATGACCGACCTCCACCACGCGGCCCCCGTGTCCGCCGCGGCCCGCCCGGAGCCCGCGGTGCTGGCGGCCTTCGAGGCGGCGACCGGCTTCATGCCGGTGGACGAGGGCCTCGCGCTGTACGCGGCCGCCGTCGACGCGGCCACCCGCACCGGGCTGCCGCTGCTGGAGATCGGCACGTACTGCGGCCGCTCCGCGATCCTGCTCGCGGACGCCGCGCGGCGGTCCGGCACGGTGGCGCTCACCGTGGACCACCACCGCGGCTCGGAGGAGCAGCAGCCGGGCTGGGAGTACCACGACCCCGGCCTGGTCGACCCCGAGGTCGGCCGGATGGACACCCTGCCGGTCTTCCGGCGGACGCTCTTCCACGCCGGCCTGGAGGATCACGTGGTGGCGCTGGTGGGCCGCTCGCCGCAGATCGCGGCGGTGTGGGCCGGCCGGCTGGCGCTCGTGTTCGTCGACGGCGGCCACACCGACGAGCACGCCACCGGCGACTACGAGGGCTGGGTGCCGCACCTCGCGCCGGAGGGCCTGCTGGTCGTGCACGACGTGTTCCCGGACCCGGCGGACGGCGGCCAGGCCCCGTACCGGGTCTACCTGCGGGCCCTCGCCGAGGGCTTCGAGGAGGTCTCGGTGACGGGCTCGCTGCGGGTGCTGCGGCGCACCGCCGGCTGACCGCTCCCCCGTGCCGGGCCGGCCGGTGGCCGCCGGGCACGATCGCGCGCCCCCGACCGTCCTCACGACACGGCGGCACCACCCGGGTGCCGTGCCGCGCCGGGGCAACGGTCTGTACGGTGTCCGACAGCAGTCGAACGGCTGGGCACGGCGCGGGTGGGCAGGACGCGACAACGCAGCGGGGCGAGGGCAGGGAATGACGGATCAGGACAACACGCCGCCGGCGGTCTGGGACCCGGCCGCGCGCGGCGGTGCGGGCGGCTGGGTGCGGCGGCGTCCGGGCCCGCCCGAGGGCGGGCCGCCGGGGCAGCCGCCCCGGCCCGGACCTCCCGGGCACGACGCCCAGGAGACCGCCGTGCTGCCCTCCGTGCCGTCCGGCCCGGCGGGCGGCGGGGGCGCGTTCCCCGGCGCCCGGCCGTACGTGAGTGCCGGGCCGCCGCCCGCCGCGGGCTTCCCGTCGCCGCCTCCGCAGGCGCCGCAGGCCTTCCCGTCGCCGCCGCCGGGGTTCCCGCCGCCGCA
Organism: Kitasatospora sp. NBC_01539; assembly: GCF_045040525.1. Taxonomy (NCBI): domain Bacteria; kingdom Bacillati; phylum Actinomycetota; class Actinomycetes; order Kitasatosporales; family Streptomycetaceae; genus Kitasatospora; species Kitasatospora sp. NBC_01539. Next base: position 5,997,910 of record NZ_CP109390.1, on the reverse strand, counting down.
CGGCGCGCCGCCCGCCCCGCAGGGCTTCCCGTCGGCCGCGCCGCAGCAGCCCGGCCGGCCGTTCGACGGCCCGTTCGGGCAGGCGCAGCAGCACCCGCAGCAGCAGCCCGCGCAGCAGCCGCCGTTCGGGCAGGCCCCGCAGCCGCCGTTCGACGGGCCCGCCCCGGGCGGCGCCGCGCCGTACGGGCCGCCCGGCGCGGCGTACGCCGGTTACGACCCGGTCGCGGCGCCGCCGTACGGCACGCAGCCGGGCTACGAGGACCTGGACGCCGAGGAACCGCCGCGGCGGCGCAGCCCGCTGCTGATCGCCGCGGGCGTGCTGCTCGTGCTGGTGCTCGGCGGGGGCGTCGTGTGGGCGGTGCAGGGTTCCGGCCCGGACGGGAAGGGCTCCGCCTCGCCCACCGCGGCCTCCGCGGCGTCCTCCAGGGCCCCGCAGGCCGCCCCGAGCGCCCCGGCCGCGTCGTCGCCCGCCGGGAGCGCCTCGGCGAGCACGGGTGCGGGGGCCGGCGCCGAGGCGCAGGCCAAGGCGCTCGACGCCCTGCTGGCCCGTGGCGAGGACGCCAAGGCGCCGATCGGCAGTGCGGTCGCGAAGGTGTCCAGCTGCCCTGCGAAGGCCGAGATCGAGAGCGCCGCACAGGTGTTCGACGATGGCGCCGCGCAGCGCGACAAGCTGGTCGCCGACCTCGCGGCGCTGGGCCTCGCCGACCTGCCGGGCGGGGCCGAGGCCGCGCGGACGCTGAAATCGGCCTGGCAGGTGTCCGGTGACATCGACCGGGCGTACGCGGCCTGGGCGCGCACCGTCGCGAGCCAGGGCTGCACGGGCAGCACCGCCCCCAACTCCGCCGACCGCAAACGAGCCAACGACCTCAACCCGCAGGCCACCCGGTCCAAGAAGGACTTCGTGGCGCAGTGGAACGCCATCGCGACGACCTACGGTCTGACCGAGCGCACCTGGGACAGGATCTGAACCACCCGTGACCGGCACCGCCCCCCACCCCGAATTCCCCGGGCGCCCCCGCCGCGCCCGCCGTCTCGGCACCGCCGTGCTCCTCTGCACCGTGCCCGCGCTCTGTGCGGGCGGCTGGTTCGGCTGGCACGCGCTGGCCGACGGCTCCGCCGCGGCGGCGTCGCCCTCCCCCGCCGGGGCCGCCGCGCCGCCGGACACCTCGCAGGCGGCCGCCGCACCGCCCGACGGGTCCGCGAGCCCGGAGGCCGCGTCGCCCTCCGCGGCGCCGCCGTCCCCGGCGGGCCGGGGTCCGCTGGCCGGCCGCACGGTGCTGCTGGACCCCGGGCACAACCCGGGCAACGCCCGGCACACCCACGACATCGGCCGGCAGGTGGACATCGGCAACGCCCGCAAGGAGTGCGACACCACCGGCACGTCGACCGACGCCGGCTACGGCGAGGCCGCGTACACCCTCGACGTCGTGCACCGCGCGCGGGAGATCCTGCAGCAGCGCGGGGCGAAGGTGGTGCTGACGCAGGACGCGGACCGGCCGTTCGGGCCGTGCATCGACGAGCGGGCCCGGATCGGCAACGAGGCGAAGGCCGACGCCGCCGTCTCCGTGCACGCGGACGGTGCTCCGGCGGCCCGGCACGGCTTCCACGTGATCATGCCCGGCAAGGTGACCGCCGGGCCGGCCGACACCTCCGGCATCGTCGAGGACTCGCACCGGCTGGGCGTGCTGCTGCGCGACCGCTTCCAGCAGGCCACCGGCCAGGCGTACTCCGACTACATCGGCAAGCAGGCCCTCGACACCCGCACCGACCTGGGCGGCCTCAACCTCTCCCGGGTGCCGAAGGTGTTCATCGAGTGCGGCAACATGCGCAACACGGCCGACGCGCAGCAGATGACGGATCCGCAGTGGCGCCAGAAGGCGGCGGAGGGCATCGCCGAGGCCCTCACCGCCTACCTGACGGCCGGCTCCTGACGGCGGGTTCCGTACGGACGGGGCGCTCGCGCGCTGACCTGGAGTCACGGCGATTTCGCAACGAATTCGGCGGTTTCCCCGGGGCGCTGTGCACGGTGTACGGCCCGGGGCCTAGGCTCTTGGCCGTCCGGTGTCACACCGGACGGCCCGAAAACCCCATCCACGCAGTCCACGACACACCAACGAGGGGAACGTTAGTGAATCTGCGCGCTCTCACGCGGGGAGACGCCGCCGTCGCAGGTGCGGCCGTGCTGCTCTTCATCGCATCCTTCCTGCCCTACCTGTCCGCGGAGTTCTGCATCGCGAACCGCTGCTCCTCGGACACCCAGAACGCCTGGAAGGCCGCGCTCTTCCCGATCCTTCCGTCGGCGTTCCTGCTCGGCATCATCGCGGCCGCGCTGATCCTGCTGCACCGCCTGCAGGGCCAGGCCTCGGCCACCCGCCAGGTGCTCGGCCTGCGCCTCGACCAGTGGGGCACCGCCCTGTCGGTCGCCACGGTGTGGACGGCGCTGTGGGCGCTCGGCGGCGCCGGCGACAACGTCGACCACGGCTTCGGCGCGTGGCTGGGCCTGCTGGCCGCGCTGGTGCTGGCCGGTGCGGCCGCGGCGGGGCCGCTGGTGCCCGCGCTGCAGGCGCCGCTGCTGGTCGACAAGCCGGCCGCCCCGGCCGCGCAGGGCTACCCGGGATTCCCGCAGGGTGCGGGCCAGCCGTTGCAGACCGGCCAGCCCGGTCAGCCCGGTCACTACGGCTACCCGCAGGGCGGCCAGCCCGGTGTGCCGCAGGCGCAGGGCCCGGCGTTCGGCGCCGACCCGCAGGCCGGCGGCTACGGCTACCCGGCCGCCGCGCAGGCCCAGCCGCAGCCGCAGCCGGTGCAGGAGGCGCCCGCCGCGCCGTTCCAGCCGTTCTGGTTCGCCGTGCCGGCCGTCCGGCAGCTGGTGAACAAGGACAACCCGGCGGCCCCGCCGGTCGGCGAGCTGGTGCCGGGCACCTGGTACCTGGCGGTCGAGCAGCGCGGCGGCGCCCTGGTGGCGCAGCTGCAGGACGGCTCGCACGGCCTGCTGGGCGACACCTCCGGCATCCAGCGGGGCTGACGCCCGCCCGTCGTGACGAAGGGGCGGTTCCCGGTCTCGTACCGGGAACCGCCCCTTCGTCATGACGCCGTGACCGCCGTGACCGCCGTGACCGCCGTGCTCAGCAGCAGTCGTTGACGACCAGGCCGGCCGGCAGGTCGTCACCGCCGAAGACCGCGACGGTGGCGTAGTCGCCGCCGAGCGCGGCGACGGCGAGCAGCAGGGCGCCGGCCGTCCAGGTGGTGCGCTCCTCGGGCCAGACGGCGTCGTCCTCGAAGACGTAGCCGGTCCAGTAGGAGCCGTCGGTGTGCCGCAGGTGCTGGATCCAGCGGAGGATGTCGACCGCGCGGTCGGACTGCCCCGCCGCCCAGAGGGCGAGGGCGAGTTCGGCGCTCTCGCCGCCGGTGACCCAGGGGCGGTCGCTGACGCAGCGGACGCCGAGACCGGGCACGACGAAGCGGTCCCAGTCGCGGGTGATCCGGCGCTCGGCGGCCTCGCCGCGCAGGGCGGTGCCGAGGATCGGGTAGTACCAGTCCATCGAGTAGCGGTCCTTGTCGAGGAACCGCTCGGGGTGGTGGGCGATGGCGTGCCGCAGCCGGCCGGCGGCGAGCTCCCAGTCGGGCTGGGGCTCCTCCAGGTGCTCGGCGATGGCGAGGCCGCAGCGCAGCGCGTGCAGGATGCTGGACGAGCCGGTGAGCAGCGCCTCCTGGGGGGCGGTGCCGTCCTCGTCCTGGCGCCAGGCGATGGGCCCGTCGGGCAGTCGCAGGCCGACGGTGAAGTCGAGCCCGCGGCGGACGGTCGGCCAGATCCATTCGAGGAAGGCGTCGTCGCCGGTGGCGAGGTGGTGGTGCCAGGCCCCGACGGCGGCGTACGCGCAGAAGTTGGTCTCCTTCGACGGGTTGGTCACCTCGCCGTCGGTGTAGGCGGCGTACCAGGAGCCGTCGGGGTTCTGGTGGTCGACGAGCCAGCGGTAGGCGGCCTCCGCCTCGGTGTGCCGGCCGGCGGTGTCGAGGGCCATCGCGGCCTCGGTGTGGTCCCAGGGGTCGAGGTGCCCTCCGCGGAACCACGGGATGCCGCCGTCGGGCCGCTGGTCGGCGAGGATCGAGCGGACGGTCGCGGCGGCCTGCTCGGCGTCGAGGACGCCGTCGAGGAGCAGCACGTCCGGGACGGCCGCCGTCACGCGCCGGCCCGGTGCGGCTTGGAGGCGTACACCACGAAGCTCTTGCCGATGACCGGGTTGAGGGCCTTCTCGGCGGCCTTGGTGAGGGTGCTGATCACCGGGGTGCCGACGATGTCCCAGACCAGCAGCCGGTGGTAGGCCTTGACCGGCAGTGCCTTGTCGTTGTTGACGCCGACCGCGCACTTGATCCACCAGTACGGGGAGTGCAGCGCGTGCGCGTGGTGGGTGCCGTACGGCTCCAGGCCCGCGCCGCGGACCTTCTCGACGAGTTCGTCGCCGCGGTAGATGCGGATGTGGCCGCCCTCGACCTCGTGGTACTCGTCGGAGAGCGCCCAGCAGATCTTCTCGGGCAGGTAGCGCGGCACGGTGACGGCGAGCAGGCCGCCGGGCCTGAGCACCCGCACCATCTCGGCGAGCACGCCCTTGTCGTCGGGGATGTGCTCCATCACCTCGGAGATGATGATGCGGTCGAAGGTGTCGTCGTCGAAGGGCAGGTTGAGCGCGTCGCCCTCCACGGCGGTGGCGGTGGCGCCCGTCGGGGCCTCGCCGGCCTCCTCCATCGCCGCGAACCACCGGCGGACCTCGGCGATCTCGTCGCCGTTCTGGTCCAGGGCGACGACGTTCGCACCGCGCCGGTAGGCCTCGAAGGCGTGCCGGCCCCCGCCGCAGCCCAGGTCGAGCACCCGGTCGCCGGGAGCGATCGGGAAGCGGGAGAAATCGACGGTCAGCACTGCGGGGCTCCCATTCGTTGCTGCTGTACTGAAGAGGGTCGGCGGGACGTCAGGCGACGTAGCGCCAGCCGCGGCCGGCGCGGGCACGCTGCCCGGCGCCGGTGGCGACGGCTGCGCGGTAGCGCTCGGCGGTGAGTTCGGCGGCGCGCTGCCAGGTGAAGTGGGTCAGCACCCGCTCGCGGCCCGCGGCGCCGAGCCGGGCCTGCAGCTCCGGGTCGCCGAGGAGGCGGAGGAGCGCCGCGGCGAGGGCGCCCGCGTCGCCGGGCGGCACGGCCAGACAGGTCTCGCCGTCGGGGCCGGCGACCTCGGGGATGGCGCCGCCCGTGGTGGCGACGAGCGGGGTGCCGGTGGCCATCGCCTCGGCCGCGGGCAGCGAGAAGCCCTCGTACAGCGAGGGCACGCAGGCGACCTCGGCGGAGCGGTACAGGTCGACGAGTTCGCCGTCGCTCAGGCCGGTGCGGAAGTCGATGTGCGCCTCCAGGCCGAACCGGCGGACCGCGTCGGCGACCGGCCCCTCGCCCTTCTGCGGCTTGCCGACGACGACGAGGTGCGCCTCGCGCTCGGTGCGGACCTTGGCGAGGGCCTCGACGAGGTGGACGAGGCCCTTGAGGGGCACGTCGGCGGAGGAGGTGGTGACGATGCGGCCGGGCACGACGGGCACCGCGGCGTCCGGCGACCACAGGCGGGTGTCGGCGCCGATCGGCACGACGGAGACGGCGCCGGGCGCGGCGCCCAGGTGCTCGACGATCTCGCCGCGCGAGCTGGCGGAGACGGTGATGACGTGCTCCAGGCGCCGGGTGACGCGCTTCTGCATGCGGGTGAAGGCGTACCAGCGGCGCAGCGAGAGGCGGCGCAGCGCGGTGGGTGCGGCCTCCAGTTCCAGCCGGCGGTCGACGGTGACCGGGTGGTGGATGGTGGTGACCAGGGGGAAGCCGTGGCGCTCCAGGCCGAGCAGGCCGTAGCCGAGGGTCTGGTTGTCGTGCACGACGTCGTAGCGCCCCTTGTGCCGGGCGAGGTACTGCCGGGCGCGGAGCGAGAAGGTGAGCGGCTCGGGGAAGCCGCCGGTGCGCATGGTGGCGAACTCCAGCACGTCGACGGCGCCGCGGTACTCGGCGAGGCCGGGGGTGCGGAAGGGGTCGTCGCTGCGGTAGAGGTCGAGGCTGGGCAGTTCGACCAGGCGGACGGAGCCGGGCCCGTCGACCTCGTCGAGGACGGGGAAGGGCTGGGCGCCGACGACGTCGACGTGGTGGCCGAGCCGGGCGAGCTCGCGGGAGAGGTGGCGGACGTAGACGCCCTGGCCCCCGCAGAACGGGTCGCCGCGGTAGGAGAGCAGGGCGATCCGCAGCGGTCGCGGCAGCGCGGTCATGCTGGCCCCTTATCCCTACTCAACCCAGCCCCGGCGGCCGCAGCGGTTAAAGTAGATCACGTTTCATGGTGGTGTGGTCATCGTCGTCGGGCATGTGAACAACGAGAGACCTCGAAGATACCGGCCCGTAGCTTCCGGGTTTGGGCCGGGGAAGGTGATTCACACCACGCCGCACCGTTCCGTACCGCCGACGCCCCGGGGGCTCCGCTGACCGCGTCCACGCATGCCGACCGCCCGCTCACGCCGCGCCAGGCCGAGCGGCGGCGCGGGCTGCTGCGCGCCGCGACGGCGCTGGCGTCCCGGGGCGGCTACGAGGCCGTCCAGATGCGCGACGTCGCCGAGGGGGCGCACGTCGCGCTCGGCACGCTCTACCGCTACTTCCCGTCCAAGGTGCACCTGCTGGTCGCGGTGATGGAGGAGCAGCTGGGCGGGCTGAACGAGCAGGTCAGGCGGCGCCCGCCGACCGCCGGCGATCCGGCCGGGCGGGTCGCGGAGACGCTGACGCTGGCCTTCCACGCGCTGCAGCGCGATCCGCTGCTGGCGGAGGCGATGGTGCGGGCGCTGTCGTTCGCGGACCGCTCGGTGGGGCGCGAGGTGGACGCGGTGGCCGGGCTCACCTCGGAGATCGTGCTGGCCGCCGCGCGGCTGCCGGAGCCGCCGACGCCGGGCCAGCAGGCGGCCCTGCGGGTGATCGGCCACACCTGGCACGCCACCCTGCTGAGCTGGCTCTCGGGCCGCAGCTCGCTGGCGGAGGTACGCGGCGACCTGCACACGGCCGCACGGCTGCTGACCGCGGACGGCTGAGCACCGGGCGGGGCGCGCACCGGACGGCCGGGCCGCCGGGTCCTCCCGCGCGGGCCGGAAGTGGAACCTGTTCCACCGGGTGGGCGCTGGGCCGCCGCGCCCGCCGGTTAGAGTCTTCGCGCACGACAACTCCATCCGCCCCTCCCGGGGGAAGCCGGTGCGACTCCGGCGCTGACCCGCAACCGTGAGCCCGCCCACCCGGCGGGCGAGCCGGACTGCCCGGGGCCTGGGGCGAGCGGCCGGCCGGGCCTGGTGCCCGGTTCCGTCGAGGTCTACGGGCAGCCCGCCGGGCTGCTGCACCGCTCACCGAAAGGCGCACCCTCACCATGCTCACCGCTGCCCGCCTGGGCGCCACCGCCCTGGCCGGCCTGCTGCTGGCCGCCACCGCCGCCTCGCCCGCGTCGGCCGACACCCCGGCCCCCTCGCCCGCCGCGCCGCCCGCCGCGCTGTACGGCAAGGGCGACCCCACCTACGACGGCGTGTGGCGGCAGTCGCTCGCCCTGACCGCGCTCGCCTCCGCCAAGGCCACCCCGGCGGACTCCGCCATCGCCTGGCTCACCGCCCAGCAGTGCGCGGACGGCGGCTGGCCGTCGTACCGCGCCGCGGACGCCGCCTGCGACCCGAAGACCGAGGACAGCAACGCCACGGCCGTCGCCGTGCAGGCCCTCACCGCCCTCGGCGGGCACCAGGACGCCGTCGCGAAGGGCGTGGCCTGGCTCAGGGCCACCCAGAACGCCGACGGCACCTGGGCCTACAACCCCGGCAGCCCGGGCGACGCCAACTCCACCGGCCTCGCCGTCAGCGCCCTCACCGCCGCGCACGTCGACCCCGCGGGCGTCGCCAGGGCCGGGAGGAGCGCCTGGGACGGCCTCGCCGGCCTGCAGCTCGGCTGCGCCGCGCCCGCCGCCGACCGCGGCGCGTTCGCCTACCAGCCCGCGCCCGACGACACCCTCGCCGCCAACAACCTGGCGACCTCGCAGGCCGCCCTCGCCGCGGCCGGCGGCGCCCTGCCGGTCACCACCACCGACCGGACCGACGCCGCACCCGCCGCACCCGCCTGCCCGGCGGGCGGCACCGCGACGGCCGTGCCGCACGCGGACTCCGCCGAGGCCGCCTCCGCCCACCTCGTCGCCCGGCTCGCCGCCGACGGCCAGCACCTGATGCTGACCACCCCCGGCGCCGACCCCGCACCCGACTACAACGCCACCTCCTGGGCGGTGCTCTCGCTCGTGCGGGCCGGTCACCCGCACCAGGCCGCGCCCGCCGCGGACTGGCTGGCCGGCAACGGCTACGCGTGGGCCGCCAAGGGCAAGGACGGCACGGACGCCTCCGCCACCGCGACCCTGCTGCTCGTCGCGCAGGCCGCGAACCTCGACCCGTACAACTTCGGCGGCACCAACCTCGTGCAGCTGCTGATGGACGCGGGCCCGGCCGTGAAGGCCGTGCCGTCCGCCGCCGCCTCCGCGGCCTCCGCCAACCCGAACGGCACCGAGGCCCCCGGCTCCGGCATCACCGACGGCGAGGACAACGGCGGCTTCTCCCCGATCTGGCTGGTCGGCGTCGGCCTGCTGGTCGGCATCGGCGGCGGGCTGCTGATCAGCCTCAACCGCCGCCGCCAGGCCGCCGCGGCCGCACAGGCGCAGGCCCCGGCCCCGGCCCCGAAGGACGACGAGCAGCCGTGACCCCCGCGCTGCGCCGGACGGCGGCGGCCCTGCTCGCCGCCGTCCTGGCCGCCCTCGTGACCGCCGCCCCCGCCCACGCCGCGGACTACCGCTACTGGTCGTTCTGGAAGGGCACCGGCGGCACCTGGGCGTACCAGCAGCAGGGCCCCGCGCTGTACGTGCCGCCGGACGGCTCCGTCGACGGCTGGCGGTTCGCCCTCAGCCCGGACGGCGGCCGGGACGCCGCCCGCCCCACCGGCACCCCCGACTTCGCCTCCGCGTGCGGCGGCACCCCGGCCCGCCCCGGCCGCAAGCGGGTCGCCGTCGTGCTCGACCCCGGCACCTCCGCCGACGCCCCGCCCGGCGCGGGCACCCCGCCCGCCGCCCGCACGGTGTGCGCCGCCGTACCCGCCGCCGCGACCTCAGCCGAGGTGCTGGCCGCCGTCGCCCCGCCGCTGCGCTACGACGGCGCGGGCATGCTCTGCGCCATCGACGGCTACCCGCGGGCCGGCTGCGGCGAGCCGGTGGCCGCGGCCCCGGCGTCCGGCGGCGGCGGTGACGGCGGGCCCGCGCTCGGCCCGGTGCTCGGCGGCGCGCTGGTCGCCGTCCTCGCCGGCGGCGCCTACCTGCAGTACCGCCGACGCCGCTGACCGCCCCGGCCACGCCGACCGCCCAGGCCCCGACCTCCCGTCAGAGACCGCCCATGCCCCGCACCCGTACCGCGACGCGACCCGCCGTCGGCCCGCGCCACCTGCACCCCGGCGCGTGGTGGCTGTGGGCCCTCGGCCTGGCCGCCGCCGCCTCGCGCACCACCAATCCGCTCCTGCTGCTGCTGATCGCCGCCGTCGCCGGGTACGTCGTCGCGGCCCGGCGCGGCGACGAGCCGTGGGCCCGCTCGTACGGCGTGTTCCTGCGGCTCGGCCTGGTCGTCCTGGGCATCCGGCTGGTCTTCACGGTGCTGCTGGGCTCGCCCGTGCAGGGCACCCACGTGCTGGTCACCCTGCCGCAACTGCCGCTGCCCGCCTGGGCGCAGGGTGTACGGATCGGCGGCGCGACCACCCTGGAGGGCCTGCTCTTCGCGCTGTACGAAGGACTGAAGCTCGCGGTGCTGCTGGTCTGCGTCGGCGCGGCCAACGCCCTCGCGAGCCCGACCCGGCTGCTGCGCTCCCTGCCCGGCGCGCTGTACGAGGCCGGGCTCGCCGCGGTGGTGGCGATGACCTTCGCGCCGAACCTCGTCGCCGACGTCCGGCGGCTGCGGGCCGCCCGACGGCTCCGCGGCCGGGACGACCGCGGGGTCGCGGCCGTCCTGAGCGTCGGGCTGCCCGTGCTGGAGGGCGCCCTGGAGCGCTCGGTGGCCCTCGCGGCGGCCATGGACACCCGCGGCTTCGGCCGCACCGCCGACGTGCCCCGGCGCGTCGCGCGGGCCACGGCCGCCCTCACCCTGCTGGGCCTGCTCGGCGTATGCGCGGCGCTGTACGGCCTGCTCGGCGCGGCCGGCGGCGCCTGGGCGCTGCCGGTGCTGCTGCTCGGGCTCGGCTCGGCCGGCGCCGGGCTGCTGCTCGGCGGCCGCCGGACGGTCCGCACCCGCTACCGGCCCGACCCGTGGGCGCTGCGCGAGTGGCTGGTGGCGGGTTCCGGCATCGCCGTCGCCGCGCTGACCGTCTGGTGCGCCGGACGGTACCCCGGGGCGTTCGCGCCGTCCGTGGTGCCGCCCGCCGCCCCCCGGCTCCCGCTGCCCGCGGCCGCCGCCGTCCTGCTCGGCCTGCTACCCGCCGTCGCCGCCCCCACCCCGCCCCGGAGGGCCTCGTGATCACGTTCGAGCAGGTGTCCGTCCGGTACGCCGACGCCGCCGGGCCCGCCCTCGCGGGCGTCGACCTGACCGTGCCGGAGGGCGAACTCTGCCTGCTGGTCGGCCCGTCCGGCTCCGGCAAGTCCACCCTGCTCGGCACCGTCAGCGGACTCGTGCCGCACTTCACCGGCGGCACCCTGCACGGCCGGGTGACCGTCGGCGGCCGCGACACCCGCACCCACCGCCCGCGCGACCTCGCCGACCTGGTCGGCACCGTCGGCCAGGACCCGGCCGCGCACTTCGTCACCGACACCGTCGAGGACGAACTCGCCTACGGCATGGAGTCGCTGGGCCTCGCCCCGGCCGTCATGCGGCGCCGCGTCGAGGAGACCCTCGACCTCCTCGGCCTCGCCGACCTGCGCGACCGCGCCCTGGCCTCGCTCTCCGGCGGCCAGCAGCAGCGGGTCGCCATCGGCTCGGTGCTGACCGTGCACCCGCGGGTGCTCGTCCTCGACGAACCCACCTCGGCCCTCGACCCGGGTGCGGCCGAGGAGGTGCTCGCGGTGCTGCAGCGGCTCGTCCACGACCTCGGCACCACCGTGCTCATGGCCGAGCACCGCCTGGAGCGCGTCGTCCAGTACGCCGACGCGGTGCTGCTGCTGCCGGGCCCCGGGCAGCCCGCGCAGCTCGGCGGCCCCGCCGAGGTCATGGCGCACTCGCCGGTCGCACCGCCCGTGGTCGCCCTCGGCCGGGCGGCCGGCTGGTCACCGCTGCCGCTCTCCGTCCGGGACGCCCGCCGCCGGGCCGCCCCGCTGCGCGACCGCCTCGCCGGCCACCTGCCGCAGAGCCCCGCCGCGCCCGACACACCCGCCGCGCCCGATTCCCCCGGTGCCGGGGCGGCCGAGCCCCTGCTCACCGCCGAACGCCTCGTCGTCCGCCGCGGGCCGGTGCCCGCTCTGCGCGGCGCCGACCTCGTGCTGCGGGCCGGCACCGTCACCGCGCTCATGGGCCGCAACGGCGCCGGCAAGTCCACCCTGCTGGGCAGCCTCGTCGGACTGCACGCACCCACGGGCGGCCGGGTCCGCGTCGGCGGGCTCACCCCGCACAAGGCCCGGCCGAGGGAGCTGATCCGGCGGATCGGCCTGGTGCCGCAGGAACCCCGCGACCTGCTCTGCACCGAGAGCGTCGGCGCGGAGTGCGCCGCCGCCGACCGCGACGCCGCCGCACCCGGCACCTGCCGCGCCCTCGTCGCCGGCCTGATGCCCGGCCTGGACGACGACCGGCACCCGCGCGACCTCTCCGAGGGCCAGCGGCTCACCCTGGCCCTCGCCGTCGTGCTGACCGCCGCTCCCCCGGTGATCCTGCTCGACGAGCCCACCCGCGGCCTCGACTACACCGCCAAGGCCCGCCTCGTCACCGTGCTGCGCGGGCTGGCCGCCGCCGGGCACGCCGTGCTGCTCGCCACCCACGACGTCGAACTCGCCGCCGAGCTCGCCGACCGCACCGTCGTCCTCGCCGACGGCGAGGTCGTCGCCGACGGGCCGACCGCCGAGGTGGTGACGGCCGCCCCCGCGCTCGCCCCGCAGACCGCGAAGATCCTCGCCCCGCAGCCCTGGCTGACGGTCCACCAGGTCGTCCGGGCCCTCGCCGCGGCGGAGGACCCCGCGTGAACGGCACCGGCCGCGCCCGGCCCGCCCCGCTCGGCCGCCGGTCCGGCCCGGCGCTCGGCCTGCTGTCGGCCGTCGGCGTCGCCGCGTTCGGCTGGCCGCTGCTGGCCGCCCCGGGCTCCGACCTGGTCGGCCACTCCGCGGACGCGCCCTGGCTGTTCGCCCTGCTGCTGCCGCTGCTGCTGGCCGTGGTGGTCGCCCAGATCGCCGAGGGCCGGGAGGCGGGCGGCGGCGCACCGGGGCTCGACGCCAAGGCCGTCGGCCTGCTCGGCGTGCTCGCCGCGGCGGGCGCCGCGCTGCGGCCGCTCGGCGCGGGCACGGCCGGGCTGGAGCCGATGTTCTTCCTGATGGTGCTGGCCGGCCGGGCGCTCGGGCCGGGCTTCGGTTTCGTGCTGGGGGCGGTGTCGATGTTCGCGTCGGCGCTGCTCACCGGCGGCGTCGGGCCGTGGCTGCCGTTCCAGATGCTCGCCATGGGCTGGGTCTGCCTGGGTGCCGGGCTGCTCCCGGGGGCCGCCCGGCTGCGCGGCCGGGCCGAGCGGCTGCTGCTCGCCGGGTACGGCGCGCTCGCCGCGGTCGGCTACGGCACGGTGATGAACCTGCAGGGCTGGCCGTACATCGCCGGGCAGGCGAGCTCGATCGCGTTCGTGCCGGGCGACCCGCTCTCCGCGAACCTGCCGCGGTTCGCGCTGTACTGCCTGACGACCTCACTCGGCTGGGACCTCCCCCGGGCGGTGCTCACCGCCGTGCTCTGCCTGACGGTCGGCGGCCCGGTGCTGCGGGCCCTGCGGCGCACCACGCGGCGGGCGGCGTTCGGCGCGGCAGGCACGTTCTCCCCGCCGCCCGGGGACGACTGACGGGGCACGGCCGCCGGCCGTGCCCCGTCCGGGGAAGCGCAGGCCGGGTCAGGCCTTGGGGCCGGCCGACTGCACCACCTCGAACGACCACAGGGTGGAGTCCGCGGCGGCCGGGCGCTTGGGCGCCTCGCCCTCCGCGGCGGGCGGGCCCTGGCGGTGGGCCGCCTGCATCGGGCCCGCCATCCAGGCCTGGAAGGCCTCCTCGGAGGCCCAGCGGGTGTAGACGAGGTACTGTTCGGTGCCCTCCACCGGGCGGAGGAGCTCGAACCACTCGAAGCCGTCCGAGTTCTCCACCGCCCCGGCGCGCGCGGCGAACCGCTGCTCCAGGGTCTCCCGCATCTCGGCCGGCACGGTCAGCACGTTGATCTTCACGACAGACATGCCCCCACCCTAGGTCCTGTCCGGCCGCCCGCGGTCAGGGGCGCTCGCCGAGCAGCACGGCGAAGCCGTCGAGGAGGCGTTGCAGGCCGAACTCGAAGACCTCGTCGAGGTCGAAGTCGTACCCGCCCCTGGCGAGGCGCTCCAGCAGCGGGAAGCCGCCGCCGGCGAGGACGGCGAGCAGGGCCGGCTCCTGGCTGTTCATCCACTCCTCGCTGTCCAGGCCGGTGACGGCCTGGGCCTCGGCCTCCATCTCGATGTTGACGGCCGTGCCGCGGACGTAGCCGAAGAGGGTGAGGTGCACGGTGAAGACGGTCTGCCCGTCGAGTCCGCGGCCCTCCAGTGCGGCGAGCACCCACTCGGTGAAGGGCAGGGCGTTCGGTACGGGCTGCGGCCGGGTCACCGAGACGGCGGGGGCCAGCCACGGGTGGCGGCGGAACATCGCCCACAGCATGCGGGCGGCGAGGGTGAGGCGTTCGCGCCAGCCCTCCGGGGGGACGGCGGGGAAGGTCCACCGCGCGAACGCGGCGTCCATCATGCGCATCAGCAGGTCGTCCTTGTCGGCCACGTGCCGGTAGAGCGACATGGTGGCCGCGCCGAGGTCGGCGGCGACCCGGCGCATGGAGACGGCGGCGAGCCCCTCGGTGTCGGCGACGGTGAGGGCGGCGCCGACGATGCGTTCGAGGGTGAGCGGCTGCTCGGACGGGTTCCTGCGGGGGGCGGGGTCCGAAGCGGGAACAGGGACGGGAACGGGGGCGGGACGCGCGGCAGGAGCGGGGTCGTCCGCGACGACGGTGCCCACCCCGGGCACGGCCCGCACCAGGCCGTCGCGGCGCAGTTCGGCGAGCACCTTGGTGGCGGTCGCCATCGCGACGCCCCACCGGCGGGTGATCTCGCGGGTGGAGGGCACGCGGTCGCCCGGGGCGAGGGCTCCGGTGGCGATCCGGTGCCGCAGCTCGGCGGCGATGCGGGCGGAGCGCGGTGCGTCCTGCGGTTCCACGGACTCTCCTCTGCACTAGTGCGCCTCTGGGCCGGTCCAGGGTAGCCGCCGCCCTGCGGCGTTCCGTCCGGGCCCGGCGGGCGGGGGTGGTGCACGGCGCGACAGCACTAGTGCACTGCCGTCAATTCGCCTGCAATGAAAGCAGATTACGGCTTGCATAGTGCACTGCGTACACCGTACATTCGGCGGCATGAAGAACACCGACATCCTCGTCTCCGGCGCCGGCGTCGCCGGCCCCGCCCTGGCGTACTGGCTACGCCGGGCCGGCTTCCGCGTCACCGTCGTCGAGCGCGCCCCCGCTCCCCGCCCTGGCGGCCAGACCGTCGACCTGCGCGGCGCGGGCCGCGACGTGATCACCCGCATGGGTCTGATGGAGCAGGCCCGCGCGCTGAGCGTCGAGCAGCGCGGCATCGAGACGGTCGACGCCGCCGGCCGGGTCACCTCCCGGATGTCCGCGGACGCCTTCGGCGGCGAAGGCATCGTCTCCGAGATCGAGATCCTCCGCGGCGACCTCGCCGGCCTGCTGTACGAGGCCACCCTGCCCGGCACCGAGTACCTCTTCGACGACACCGTGACCGCGCTCCACCAGGACGCCGACGGCGTCGACGTGGAGTTCGAACGGGCCGCGCCGCGCCGGTTCGGCCTGGTCGTCGGCGCCGACGGCCTGCACTCCGTCGTCCGCGGTCTCGCGTTCGGCCCGGAGGCGGAGTGCGTCCGCCCGCTGGACCTCTGCACCGCGTGGTTCACCGCCCCCGAGGAGACCCCGCTCGACGGCTGGTTCCGGATGTTCAACGCCCCCGGCGGGCTGGTCGCCTCCGTGCGGCCCGGCCGACTGCCCGGCGAGACCAAGGCCGGCCTCAGCTTCCGCACCACCGGCCCGGTCTCCTACGACCGGCGCGACACCGCCGCCCAGCAGGACCTCCTCGACCGGCGGTTCGCCGGCGTCGGCTGGCAGGTGCCGTCACTGCTGCGGGCCATGCGCGAGGCGTCCGACTTCTCCTTCGACACCGTCGGCCAGGTGCACCTGGACGGCTGGTCGCGCGGCCGGGTGGCCCTGCTGGGCGACGCCGGGTACTGCGCGACGCCGCTCTCCGGCCTCGGCACCAGCCTCGGTCTGGTCGGCGCGTACCTGCTGGCCGGCGAACTCGCCGCGGCCGGCGGCGACCACCGGGCCGCGTTCGCCGGCTACGACCGCCTCATGCGCCCGTACGTCCGCAAGGCGCAGCAGCTGCCGCCTGGCGGCGCCGCGGGCTTCGCGCCGAACTCCGCGCTCGGCATCCGGCTGCGGGCCGCCTCGATGCGGTCGATGAACCGCTGGCCGATGCGCCCGCTGCTCGCCGCGCAGTTCGCCAAGGCCGGCGACATCGCGCTGCCCGGCTACGGCGTCGCCTGACCGGAGCGGCCCCGGCCCCCGGCCCCTCTCCCCCAGCCCACGGCTCACGGCCCACGGCCCCGGTGGTGGCCCCCGCAGCAAGGCGCGGCCGACGGAAAACCCGTGGACGGCGCCGGACACCGGCCGCCTAGGGTGCCCTGATGACCACCATCACTCCGCTCGCCGACCACTCCGCCTGGCTGCCCGGCCGCCTGCGCCGACTCGCCGACGACCACCGCGCCGCGGGCCTCCACGCGTCCGCCGTCGACGCCCTCGCCGCCGAGCACCGGGCCGCCACCGCGGACTGGACGGTCGCCGCGATCGGCGACCCGGCCCGGCCCGCCGGATACGTCGCCGTCTGCGTCGCCGACCGCGACGGCACGCCCGTCGGCCGGATCGGCGACCTGTGGACGGAGCCCGGCCACGAGGCGCTGCGCCCGGCGGCGCTGCGCTGGGCCGAGCGCTGGTGCGCCGAACGCGGCGGCCGCCACGTGCAGGTACGGCTGACCGCACCCGACCCGCTCTTCGACGGGTACGCGGTGCGCGGGCAGAACAGGGTCAAGCAGCTCACCGCCCCGGCCGCGGCCGGCGGCGCGGTGACGGCCCGTCCGATGACCCCGGAGGAGTACCCGGTGTGGCGGGCCGGCGAGGAGGAGGCGTACGTCGCGGACATCGTCCGGGCGGGTTCGCACACGGCCGAGGAGGCCCGGCGGAAGTCCGACGCCGACTTCCTGCGGCTGCTGCCGGAGGGCATGGCGACACCCGGGCACGCCTTCCTGGTGCTGGAGGCGGACGGCGGGCCGGTCGGCACGGGCTGGCTGCTCCACGGCTTCCTCCCGGGCGTCACCTTCGGCTACGCGCTGGACGTCCACCCCCGGCACCGAGGCAAGGGCTACGGGCGGGCCGCGATGGCCGTCGGCGAGGAGGCCGTGCTCGCGGCGGGCGACCGGGCGCTGATGTTCAACGTGTTCGGCGGCAACGAGGTGGCGATGAACCTGTACACGAGCACCGGGTACGCCGTGCTGGAGGAGAGCCGGTCACGCGACGTCGGCGCCGGACCGGGCGCGTAGCCGGGCCGTGCCGGGCATGCGCCGACCCGTCACCCGGCGTTCACCACGCCCGTTTCACCACCAATCGGGACAAGCCGGTCCTCCGTCACGGGACCTCCCTGTCGTCTCCGTGCAAGCTCCTGCATAATCGGGCGCGTTCGTCACACCGATCGAGGAGGACCGGCCGATGCCGGGAGAGCACTGCCCGCTGTGCGGAGCGGTCCGGACAGCTGCCGGCTGTGCCTGCGGCTCCTCGCACCCCGATGTGACCGAGACCGCCGTCCTGCCCCACATGGAGGGCCCACCCCTCGTCAGACCGTACGTCCCGGCGGCCTCCGGGTACGCCGGGACACCGGCCGGGCCGGGGCCGGACCCGTTCGGCACGGCACTGATGCCCCCGGTGCCGGGCTCCTACCCGCGGCCGCCCGCGCGGCCGCCGGTTCCACCCGCCGCACCCGCCGCAGCCGCCGGCCCGACCGGCCCCGACCTCGGTGTGTTCGCCTTCCAGGGGGTGCAGCCGCAGCGCCCCGGCGGCCGTGCCGAGCGCCGCGAGCAGGCCCAGCTGACGGCGGGTCGGCGCCGCACGGCCGTCGTCGCGGCCGGCATCGGGATCGCGATCGTCGGTGCGGGCCTGGCCTTCGTCCTGGTCCCGTCCTCGGAGCCGTCCGAGGTCGACCAGGCGCTGCCGGTGCCGTCCGGCAGCATCGACGCCCCGGCACCGACCGGGCCGGCGGAGACCGCCCCGGCCGCCACCGGTTCGCCGTCGGCGAGCCGCCGGGCGAGCGCGACGGCGACCCGCAGCACGTCGGCCTCCGCCTCGGCGAGCCGCGTTCCGGCGTCGGTCCTGAGCCCGTCGGCGCCCGCCGTGGCGCCCTCCGGCCCGCCCTCCGCCTCCTCCTCGGCCCCGGCGACCACGGCCCCGCGGACGCTGAAGCCGGGTGACACCGGAGCCGACGTCAAGGCCATGCAGCAGATGCTCTACAGCGTCGACTGCGGCCGCAACCACCTGAACTCGTGGTTCGTCAGCGGCAGCTTCGACACCTGGACACAGTGGGTGCTGGGCCAGTTCCAGAACGACCACCGCATCAAGGGCGACGAGCGCAACGGCACGCTGTACGGCCCGAAGACCCAGGCCGAGCTGCAGAAGGCCGCGTCCGACCCGGACTGCTGACGGCCCGCCGCCGGGTCCGCCCGCGCCCGCCCCGCATCACCCCCGCGTCACTCCCGCGGTACGGCGGCCAGTCGGCCCCGCCCCACGAGCTCCAGCACCGCCACCACGGCGACGGACTCCACGGCCAGCAGCGCGACCAGCACGAACAGCTGCACCGCGCCCGCCTGCACCGGCCCGGCCCCGCCGAGCAGCATCCCGACGAACGCCCCGGGCAGCGTCACCAGGCCCACCGTGCGGGTCTGGTCGAGGGGCGGCACGAGCGCGGTGGCGGCAGCCGTCCGGCAGATCTCCAGCCGCGCGTCACGGGCCTCGAAGCCGAGCGCGAGGGCGGCCTCGACCTCCCCGCGGCGCGTGGTCAGCTCGTCGAGGGCCCGCCGCCCGGCCAGCGAGGTCGCCGTCATCGCCCCGCCGATGAGGATCCCCGCGACCGGGATCAGCACGATCCCGCGGTGCGGCAGCAGCCCGGTGGCGAGCAGCAGCGCGAGCACCGGCAGCACCCCGGCCCCGATGGGCAGCGCCGCCCAGGGCCAGCCCGGCCCGGTCGTGGTCCGCCGCCCGGCGGTACGCACCGCGACCCCGAACATGACCAGCACGAACAGCGCCGACGTCCACGGCGAGCCGGCCAGCCAGGCGATCACCAGCGACACCCCGGCGAGCTGCGCCGCGGCCCGCAGCCCGGCCCGCAGCACCGCGCGGCCGTGTCCGAGCCGTCCCCGGCCGGCGACCAGGACCGCCACGGCGAGCAGCACAGCCGTGACGGCGCCGAGCATCCAGCCGACCGGCAGCAACTGGGCGGTGGCCGCCGCCTGCGGTCCGGCTGCGCCGGCCACCGGTCAGATCCAGCTGGTGAACCACATCCGGTCCTGCCAGTCCGACATCGGGATCACCTCCGCCGTGTAGAGCGGGAGGAAGAACGCGAAGCAGCCGACGACGGCGAAGACGATCAGCCCCGCCGTGCCCGCGCCCCAGGCGCGGCGCTTCGCCGTGCAGCCCGGCGGGCCCACGAGCGCCCCGAGCATCTGGGCCAGCGCCAGGCAGAGGAACGGCACGAGCACCACCATGTAGAAGGAGAAGATCGTGCGCTCCTGGTAGCCGAACCACGGCAGGTACACCCCGGCGACCCCGGCCAGCAGCGCCCCGGAGCGCCAGTCGCGGCGGAAGAACCAGCGCCACAGCGCGTACGCCAGCGCGAAGCAGGCCGCCCACCAGAGCAGCGGCGTGCCGAGCGCGAGGATCTGCGAGGCGCAGCCGCCGGGGGCCGTGCAGCCGCCCTGGCCCTGCGGGAGCTGCTGCCAGTACATGGAGACCGGGCGGCCCTGGACGAGCCAGCTCCACGGGTTGGACTGGTAGGTGTGGCCGGAGGTCAGCCCGGTGTTGAAGTCGTACATCTGCGCGTGGAAGTGCCACCAGCTGCGGAGCACGGAGGGCACCCAGGTCATCGGCACCTGCGGCAGCGGGATGTCGACGACGGGGGTGCGCGGCAGGGAGATGCCGGACCGGTGGTCGGCCCAGTGGCGGTCGTAGCCGCCGCCGGTGGCGAACCAGCCCGCCCAGGAGGCGGTGTACACGAGCACGGCGGCACCGACGGTGGAGAGCAGGCCGGGCAGCAGGTCGCGGCGGAGCAGTGTGCGGGTCGGCCGGAGGGCGCCGGCGCCGCGGCGGCCGGCGCGGTCCCAGAGCAGGGTGAGCACGGTGAGCACGAGCAGGATCTGCAGGCCGTTCCACTTCACGGCGGCGGCGCAGCCGAGCAGGGCGCCCGCGGCGATCCGCCAGGGGCGCAGGCCGAGCCGCACCTCGTCCGCGGCCCGGCCGCCCTCGGCGCGGGCGGCCGCCAGGAGGCGCCGGGTGTGGTCGCGGTCGACGAGCAGGCAGCCGAAGGCGCCGAGCACGAAGAACATGACGACGCCGTCGAGCAGGCCGACCCGGCTCATCACGAAGTGCAGGCCGTCGACGGACATCAGCAGGGCGGCCGTGCAGCCGAGCAGGGTCGAGGAGAAGAGGCGGCGGCCGATCCGCGCGAGCATCAGCACCGAGAGCGTGCCGAGCAGGGCGACCATGATCCGCCAGCCGAACGGGTGCAGGCCGAACGCCCACTCGCCGAGGGCGATCACCCACTTGCCGAGCGGCGGGTGCGCGATGAACGCCGGCTCGCTGCTCAGCGGGATGCGCTGCGGCGAGGAGAGGATCTGGTTGTTGGAGATCTCCGGCCAGACGCCCTCGTAGCCCTGGTGCAGCAGCGACCAGGCGTCCTTGGGGTAGTACGTCTCGTCGAAGACGAAGGCGTTCGGCCGGTCGAGGTCCCAGAAGCGCAGCAGCCCGGCGAAGAGGGCGACGGCGATCGGGCCGAGCCAGCCCGCGTGGCGGGCGATCAGGGGCAGCGGGCCGCGCGGGGCGGCCGCGTGGTGCGCGGGCGGCCGGCCGCCGTCCGGCGCCGCGGTGCCGGTGGCCGCCGGGTGCACGACCGGGTGCGCCATCGTCCGCCCCTCCTCGCTCCGTCTGCGGCGGGCCGCCGCGGTCGCGGGCCGACGGGCGCCGGCCCGGCTGACGCTTTGTCGCGTTTGTCGGGGAGATCCTAGCCCGGGCTCCCGGCGGGCCGGTCTATCGTGGCGGCGGTTTGACCCTCGACCTGGTCGAGGGCGCAGAGTCCTCGGCGTGGAGAGCGGCGGTATGCACAGCATCGGAGAGACGGCCCGGGCCAGCGGACTCAGCGTCAGTGCGCTGCGGTTCTACGACGGCGCGGGCGTGTTCGGCCCGGCCCGGGTCGACCCGCAGACGGGCTACCGCTGGTACGCGCCGGAGCAGCTGGCCGACGCCCGGCTGATCGCCCGGCTGCGCCGGGTCGGCCTGCCCCTCGCGGACCTCGCGCGGGTGCTGGACGGCGGTCCCGAGCAGGCGCGGGCGGCGCTCGACGCCCATCTGCGCCGGCTGGAGGACGGCCTGGCGGATGCGCGACGCGAGCTCTCCACGGTCCGTACGCTGCTGGAGCTGAGGGAGCACCCGATGAGCACGACCCGACTGACCCTGCCCGCCGCCGCGCTGGCGGCCGCCCTGGACGCCGTGCGGTTCGCCGTCTGCCCGGACGGCGCGCTGCCCGAGGTGGCGGGCGTCCTCTTCGAGACCCTGGACGGCGGCGTGCTGCGGCTGGTCGCCACCGACCGGTACCGGCTGGCCGTCTCGGAGGCGGTGGGCGCGGCGGAGGGGCCCGCGGTGGGTGCGGTCGCGCCGACCGCGTTCGTGGACGCGGTGCGCGCCCTGCTCGCCGGGGCCGGTGATGACACGGAGGCGGTGCTCACGGTGGAGGGCACGCGCCTGGCCGTCGAGGCGGGGGGCCGGAGTGCGGTGGCGGAGCGCGGCGACCGGGACTTCCCCGACTACCGGCCGATGCTGCGCGCCGATCCGGTGCACCGGATCGGGCTGGCGGCCGGGGAGCTGCGGGCCGGGCTGGCGGCGGTGCCGGCGCGGACGCTGCGGCGCGGGCAGGACGGCGCGGACTACCCGGTGTCGGTGCTGTCGGTCGCCGAGGACGGTGCGTTCGCCGTGGTGGACGCCGGGGACGAGGGTCCGGCGGGCGCGCTGCGGGTGCAGGTGAACCGCGACTTCCTGCTGGAGGCGGTCGAGGCGGGGGCGTCGGGCCAGCTGGTGCTGGAGCTCGGCGGGCCGATCGCGCCGCTGGCGATCCGCTTCCCCGGGCGGGAGGGCACCTTCTCGCTGCTGATGCCGACCGCGCCCTGACCCCGCGGGTCAGACCGCCGGCCGGATGTTGTGGTTGCGGCGGAAGACGTTGCCGGGGTCGTACTCGGCCTTGACGGCGGCGAGCCGGGCGAGGTTCCCGGCCCCGACGCCGGCGACGTCGCGCTCGGCGCCCTCGTCGCCGATGAAGTTGAGGTAGACCGCGCCGATCGACCAGGGCTTCATGTCCGCGCAGACGGCGTGCGTCCAGGCCCGGCCGCGCGTGTCGTCGGCCGGGTCCTCCCAGACGCCGAAGGGGTGCACGGCCCAGGGGGCGTCCCGCCAGGGCACGGGGTAGGCGTGGTCGCCGGCGGCGATCGCACCGCCGAGCGCGAAGACCGCGTGCTGGGTGCCGGAGGGCGCGATCATGTCGCCGGCGCGGGCGCAGAACCGTCCGACGGCCTCGTCGGGGAGGGCGGACAGGTACTCCGCCGACCAGTAGTTCCGGTAGCCGGGCGGGTCGTCGAGCATGCACTGCAGGTCGGCGTACGGGATCTCGGTGATCACCTCGGCGGCGTGGCCGAGCCCGAGGAGCGGTTCGAAGAACCGGCGGGCGTCCGCCATCGGGCCGGTCCAGGTGACCAGGACGCCGACGGCCTGCTGCCCGACCAGGGCGGGCGGCACGAACTCCTCCGGCGGGGCGGTGAGGTAGATGAAGGCGCCGCCGGCGTCGTCGGGCGCGTCGTCCATGAGGTCGCGGTAGCGGGTCAGCACCTCGGGGCCCTTGTCGGCGTCCCAGAGCAGCAGGGCCATGGAGAAGTCCGGCAGCGGGTGCAGGCCGAAGGTGAACTCGGTGGCGACCCCGAAGTTGCCGCCGCCGCCGTGGAGAGCCCAGAAGAGTTCGGGGTTCTCCCGGGCGTCGGCGTGCACGCTCCGCCCGTCCGCGGTGACGAGGTCGACGGCGAGCAGGTTGTCGCACATCAGGCCGAAGCGGCGCTCCAGCCAGCCGGAGCCGCCGCCGAGGGTGATGCCGCCGATGCCGGTGGTGGAGACCCGGCCGCCGGTGGTGGCCAGGCCGTGGGCCTGGGCCGCGCGGTCCAGGTCTCCCATGAGGGCGCCGCCGCCGACCCGGGCGACCCGGGCGGCGGCGTCGACCTCGACGGTGTTCATCCGCCGGAGGTCGATCACGAGGCCGTCGTCGACGAGGGACTGCCCGCTGACGGAGTGCCCGCCGCCGCGGACGGCGGTCTCCAGCCCGCGGCTGCGGCCGAAGGCGAGCGCCGCGGCGACGTCGGCGGGTCCGTCGCACTGGGCGACGACGGCCGGCCGGCGGTCGATCATCGCGTTGTGGACGGTGCGCGCCTCGTCGTACCCGGGGTCGTCCGGCAGCAGCAGCCGGCCTGCGAATCCGTCGGCGAGTTCCTCGGGCCGGAGCCCTTCGAGCGGGACGGAAGCCATGACGGGCCCTCCTTGCAGGCCGGGGTGAGGGGTCCCCTTCCTCCGAGGCTAGGCCGTCCGGGTGAGGCCCGCACCCGGCGGTCCGGCCGTCAGGCCGCGGTGCCCAGTGCGGGCACGGCGGTGCGGACCGGCTCCGCGACGTGCGGGGCGTTGTCCTGCGCGGGCGTCAGGTGGCCGCGCAGCCGGACGGCGAGCAGCACGATCAGCACCGTGCAGGCGGCCATCGCCAGCAGGTAGAGCGGCCAGGTGCCGGCGCCGACGAGCAGCACGCCGACGGCCGGACCGACCGCGATGGCGACCTGCTTCACCAGGGCGTGCGCGGCGTTGTAGGTGCCGAGCAGCCTGGCCGGGGCGAGGTCGGCGACGATCGGGCCGAGGGTCGGGGCGAGCAGCGACTCGCCGACGCCGAAGAGCGCGTAGACGGCGACGATCGCGACGGTCGCGGCGAGCGCGTCGGAGCGCACCAGGCCCGCGACCAGGGCGGCGGTCCACGCGCCGAGCCAGACCACGCCGGCGGCGGCCATCGCGGTGGTGCGGCGGCGGCGCTCGGTGAGCCGGACGACGATCATCTGCAGCAGCACGATGGTCAGCGCGTTGGCGCCGATCGCGAGGCCGAGCACGGACGGGTCGGTGCCGACCGTGTCGGTGGCGAACGCGGCGACACCGGACTCGAACTGGCCGTAGCAGGTGAAGAAGATCAGGCCGACGAGCAGGCAGAGCCGCACCATGGCCTTGTCCGCGGCGACCGCGCGCAGGCCGCTCGGTCCGCCCGGGGCGGCCACCAGGGTCGGCGCGGCCTTCGGGATGCGGGCCGTGCCGGTGACGAGGGCCAGGCCGAGCAGGGTGAGCGCCTCGATGGTGAAGAGCCGGGTGAGGCTGGCCGGGTCGGCGGGGTCGACGATCTGGCCGCCGACCAGGGCACCGATGCCCATGCCCAGGTTGACCAGGGTGAACTGCAGGGCGAAGGCCCGCGAGCGGCCGGCCCGGCCGGTGGAGCGGACGATCATCGTGGCGAGCGCCGGCTGGCAGGTGGTGATGCCCGCACCGAAGAGGAACGACGCGAGCAGCAGGGTCGGCGTGGTGGCGGCCTGCCCGAAGGCGTACGCGCCGGCGGCGGCCAGTGCGGCCCCGGCGAGGAGCAGCGGGCGCGGGCCGTAACGGTCGATGCCGCGGCCGCTGAAGGGCAGCACCGCGAGCGCGGCGAGCGCGAAGACGGTGAACACCATCCCCGCCGCGAGCGGTCCGAGCCCCCGCACCTGGTCCACGTACACGAACATGTACGGCATCGTGAATCCGCTGCCGAACGCGCTCAGCGCGTTGCCCGCCTGGACGCGGCGCAGCGGCCCGCCCGCCCTGTCGGTCCGCCGCGTCCGCTGCTTCACCGTGCCGGTCACCGTGCACACCCCTTTGCCACCGAGGAAGGTTGAAGCCCTCCTGCTTTAACTCCGCAAGATTTCAGAGCTAAACTCTACGAGTCCGAATACTCAGGCGTCAAAGGCTTAAGACCTGCAGGCTCCGTGGGAGGATGGCCCGCATGAGCACACGCAAGGCCGGGCAGCCGGCCGCCACCGAGCTCGACATCGCCGAGCAGGTGGCCCTCTACCAGCGGGAATTCCCCACCGTGGACCCACAGGTGGAGACGATCGTGTCCACGCTGTCCCGCCTGGTGCGGCGCATGAACGTGGCCTACAGCCGGCAGCTGGCTGTGCTGGGAATCACCTCCGCCGAGTGGGAGGTGCTCAAGGCGCTGGTCTTCTCGGGCAGCCCCTACCGGCTCGGCCCCGGCGAACTCGCCAAGCGGCTCGGCCTCACCCCGGCGGCGATGACCCACCGCATCGACCGGATGGTCGCCGACGGCCTGGTCACCCGCGACCGCGACGAGGCGAACCGGGTCCGCGTGATCATCGAACTCACCGGGACCGGCCGCGGCAAGTGGCTCGAACTCATGCGGATGGCCGCCGTCTTCGAGGCCGACCTCCTCCAGGACGTGACCGGCACCGACCGCGCCCTGCTCTCCGGCATGCTCGGCCGCATGCTGCGCCGCATCGAGGAGAGCCAGCCCGACGCCCTCGGCCGCACCGAGGACCTCGGCTGACCGCACACCGCCGCGTAACGGGCACCGCCCCGGACGGAGGATCCGTCCGGGGCGGTGCCGTACAGCGGTGGTGCGGTGGTGCGGCGGTGCGGGTGTCAGCAGGCGCCGTTGTCGGTCCAGACGCCCCACTGGCCGCTGAGCGACGGGTCCTCGCCCTGGGTCCACCACTTGTTGGTGTACTTGTGGCCCTTCCAGGAGACGACGGTGCCGGCGGTCGCGTAGACCGTGGCGGCGTTCCAGCCCGGGGCGGTGCAGGTGCCACCGGTCGGGCTGGCCGAGGTCGACGGGGAGGAGGACGGGGAGCTCGACGGCGAGGAGGACGGCGACGCCGAGGAGCTCGGCGAGGAGGAGGCCGTCGCGCTCGGCGAGGAGGTCGGGGCCGGGCAGGTCGAGGCCGAGCCGTTGGTGGCCGTCACCATCTTGTCGAAGAGCGAGGTCTGGGTGCCCAGGTCGTAGAGCGAGAAGGCGAAGGAGCCGCCGAGGCCGTTGCAGTGCGCGTAGTCCAGCTTGGCCTGGATCGACTGGGCGTTCTCACCGCTCCAGAAGGTGGTGCCGTCGTAGAAGTACGCGGCCTTCGCGGCGTCGTCCCAGTAGGTGTTGGACGCGTTGGTGACGAAGGAGCTGAGCTCCTTGTACATCTGGATGCCCGCCACGTTGCCGGACATCGCGGCGCCCGGCGCCGGTGCGCTGGCCGACTGGAAGAGGCCGTGGCTGTTGCCCGCGGTCACGCCGGTCCAGCCGCGGTAGTAGAACGGCACACCCATGTTGATCTTCTTGGCCGGGAAGCCGCCCGCGATCCCGTACTGCGGGTCGCCGACCGTCCACGCCTTGATGGCGTTGTCGATCGAGTACTTGCCGGTGCCGCCCGGGACGGGGGTCATCGGGTCGTTGGGGTTGGTGTAGATCGGGGCCTGGTGGTTGGTCGGGCCCTGGGCGTCCCAGCCGCCGTGCATGTCGTACGTCATGACGTCGAGGAACGTCAGGTACTGGCCGAGCTTGTCGGTCTCCAGGTTCTTGATCTTGTCCTGGCCGGCGCCGACCGCCGCGGAGAGCGCGTAGGACTTGCCGTCGGCCGCACCCTGGGCGTTCAGCTGGGAGCGGAGCTCCGCGAACAGCGCGGTGTTGTTCTGCTTGTCGGCGGCGGAGGAGTGGTTGCCGGTGTGGCCGCCGCCGCCCGGGTACTCCCAGTCGATGTCGAAGCCGTCGAAGACGCCCGCGCCGCTGCCGGTGCCGCCGAAGCCGCCCTGCACGGGCAGGTTGCCCTTGATGAACATGTCGACGCAGGAGGAGACGAACTTCTTGCGGGAGGCGTCGGTGGCCGCCACGTCGGAGAAGTACTTCGAGTAGGTCCAGCCGCCGATCGACAGCAGCACCTTGAGGTTCGGGTTCTTGGCCTTGAGCTTCTTGATCTGGTTGAAGTTGCCGACCAGCGGCTGGTTCCAGGTGTCGGCCACGCCGTCCACGCTGGTCGCCGCGTCGAAGGTCTTCTGGTAGTCGGCGTACGCGTCGCCCGCGCCGTCACCGGCGCTGCCGTTGTTCTCGTCCTGCGAGGCCGCCTTGGTGGCCTGGAAACAGGTGAGGTTGGTCGGGTCGATGTTGGCGAAGTCGTAGATCAGGTAGTCCAGCTTGGAGGCCACGCCGGTGTCCTGGACGGTCTTCAGGTAGTACGCGTTGCTGTAGATCGACCACTGGTCGAAGTACGCGACCTTGATGCCGCCCGACGTGGCGGGCGCGCCGGTCGAGTTGGTCGCGGCGGCCTGGGCGGAGCCGCCCGAGGTCAGCGCGAGCGCGCCGCCGAGCAGCAGGGAGGCGGCGGTGCCGATCGCGAGGGCGCCGAGCCCCCGGGAGCGGCGGCGGTGGGGCCGGGGCGATTGCGGGAGGGAACGAAGCATGGCTGCGTGACTCCTGGTCGTGGGGGAGGTCCCGCCGCGCCCCGGGGGCGACCGTGCAGGTGGGACCGCACGGTCAGGGGCATGACAGGGGAATCGAACGTTGGCCTGCACAAAGGTCAGCTGCCGGGGCGCGCCGAACCGGCGCCGACGGCCCGAACCGTCGGCACCGGCCCAGGGGCTCCCTGCACCTGGCCACAAAAATGGACTAGACCAAACTCCCCGTCAAGAGCGGCTCCCCGCACTTGAGGTGCCCTTAAGGTTGCGATCGGCTGCCGCTCAGTAGCGCAACGCCCGTGCGACGGACACCTTCACGTCACCGGAGAGCGTCCGGTTGCTGCGCGCCGTGGCCTGCGCCGACGCCCCGGCCGCCACCTCCGGCACGTTCACCACGACCGTGTCGAGGCGGTTGCCGCTCGCGTCCTCGAAGTCGATCTGCAGGGTGTAGCGGTAGCCCTGCGAGGCGTGGTTGGTGACCGTGATCGGCACGTCCGTACGGCCGTCGGACCCGGTCACCGGCTCACCCAGCTCGACGTCCTCGTCGGCGTCCAGGCCGCCCTTCACGGAGGCCACCGCCGAGGAGGCCGCCGCCTCCGCCGAGGCCACCGCGGACGCCGCGGAGGAGGCCAGACCGCCCGCGGCGGAGGCCAGTTCGGACGCCTTCGACTGCACCGCGGCGGCGGCCGACGACGCCACCGACGACGGACTGCCGTCCGAGGAGCACCCCGCGAGCGCGGCACCCCCCAGCACCACGGCGGTTCCCAGCAGGGCGGTGGAACGGATCCGGCGGTTCATGGCTGCTCCCGGTGGACGACGGCACTCGCGCACCACCCTCCGCACCGCCCCCCGCCGGGGCCAGCAGGGCCGGGCGAACGGGTGATCCCGCCGCCCGGCCCCGTCGGCGTCCGCGCAGGTCGGCCGGCAGCCCGCTCGGCAGCGCGGCGGGCTCCCCGGAACGCCGGGCAGCGCCGGGCAGCGCCGGGGTGTGCCGGGGCGCGCCGGGACTCCGCGGCGGACGGCGCCGGGCGGGCCTCCCCCGGCGGCGGCGTGACGGCCCCCTCGCGAGGCCGGGGCACCCCGTCAGGACAGCCCTGAACCCTCCTGCATGGCCGCCTGCTCGACCGCCCTGATCTCCCGCCGCCGAACGGTCTCCTGACGCCGCGCCACCACGACGGCCGCACCGGCCGCGCTCGCGCCGAACGCCGCCAGCCCCACCCACGGCCGGTCCAGGGTGTGCCCGAGCGCGTGGTCGAGGGAGTAGCGGCCGGCGCCCGCCAGGCCCAGCGCGAGGCCGCAGGTGCCGAGCAGCGCCGGGTACTCGAACCCGCCGCCCTGCGCGAAGAAGCCGGCCGGGGCGTGCACCGCGATCGCGCCGGCCATCGTGCCGGCCACGACCGACCCGGCGGCGGGCGTCGCCAGGCCCAGGGCCAGCAGCGCACCGCCGCCGGCCTCCCCCAGGCCGGACGCGACGGCACTGGCCCGGGCGGGCTCGTACCCCATGTGGTCCATGGCCTGGGCGGTGCCCTCCAGCCCGCCGCCCCCGAACCATCCGAAGAGCTTCTGGGCGCCGTGCGCGAACAGCACGCCTCCCACGGCGGCGCGCAGGACGAACAGGCCGAGGTCCTTGCGGTGCAGACTGGTCATGATGAGCCCCTGGGTCGGTGGCGACAGGTCCCCTCCATCGCAGCCCACGGGCCGGACCCGCTCGACCCGGGAGCGCCATCCGGGCGAACCGCAGAGGAGCCCCATGGCCCTGCCCGCACCCCCCGTCTTCCACCTCGACGGCACGGAGGTCACCGGCGAGACGGCCTTCTACGCCGCCCTCGGCGCGGCCCTGCACGCCCCGGACGGCTACTACGGCAGCAACCTGGACGCGCTCGCCGACTGCCTGCGGGGCGGCTTCGGTCCGGAGCCGCCGTTCGTCCTCGTCTGGCACGCCTCCGCGCTGGCCGCCGGACGTCTGGACCGCCGGCTGCTCGTCGCCGGGCGGGAGGGCAGCTACTTCGAGGCCGTGCTGGACGTGCTGCGCGAGGGCGGCGTGACGGTAC
This sequence comes from Kitasatospora sp. NBC_01539, assembly GCF_045040525.1. NCBI lineage: Bacteria > Bacillati > Actinomycetota > Actinomycetes > Kitasatosporales > Streptomycetaceae > Kitasatospora > Kitasatospora sp. NBC_01539. The sequence continues at coordinate 5,968,728 of NZ_CP109390.1, read as the reverse complement.
GGCTGCGCTGAACACCCGTCCGCGGCAACGCCGGTAGGGCCCCGGCGCGCCGGGGCCGACGGGTCGTTACCCAGCCGGGACACTCGACCGGAACCGGCGCACCCGCGCCGCACGTGATCACGCGTGACAGTCCGGACCGGCCGATCAGCAGGAGCCCGCCATGAAGCAGCACCCGACCACCGCAGCCCGGGCGGCGGCGGCCGCCGCAGCCGTCCTCGCACTCGCCCTGGGCGCCGTCGGCTGCAACGGCGACGGCACCGACCCGGCCGCCGGCACCGCGCCCGCACAGGCCACCGCGGCCGGCACGGCCGGCACCGCGCCCGAGAGCCCGGCGGGCTCGGTGCAGGCCACCGCGAAGGCGGCGACCACCGGCGGCACGGGCACCGGCCCCGCGCCGGCCGCGGCCACCACCCGGTGCCACACCGCCGACCTGAAGGCCGACGTGCAGGTGCAGGAGGGCGGCGGCCGGGCCCTGGTGATGCTGACCAACACGAGCGGCCGCACCTGCACCGTCAAGGGCTACCTCGGCTACGGCGGGCTGGCCGCCGACAACTCCCGGGTGGACGTGGCCACCAGCCGGGTCGCGAAGCCCGGCCCTCCGGTCACCGTCACCCTGAAGTCCGGCACCACCGCCTTCTCCGGCCTCTCCTGGAGCACCTGCGACAAGGCCGACCCGACGTGCGCCGTGCTGGCGGGCGTCGTGGTCACCCCGCCGGACGAGACCACCCAGCTCACCGCCGTCCTGCTGGGCACGGACGGCAAGCCGGCGATCCAGCTGCCGGTCTCCGCGGCGGGCTTCGTCGTGGGCACGCTCCAGCCGTCCAACCAGGGCGTGCTGCTCGGCTGACCGGCCGGGGGCCGGAAGCCGGGCAGGGCCGGAAGCGGGGGGCGGAAACCGGGGGGCCGGAAGCGGGGCGGGGTCAGAAGAACGTCCGCACCAGGTCGACCACGCGGGGGTGTTCGGCGTCCGCGTCGTCCAGCACCGGGATCAGGTTCCAGCGGTCGAAGGCCGTGCACGGGTGCGAGACGCCGAGCCGGACGACGTCGCCGACCTGCACGTCGGCGCCGCGCAGGAAGCCGTGCTGGTCGTTGAGCGCCGTGACCTCCGCGCCGGCCAGCGGCTTGCCGCCCCGCACCAGCTGCGGGGTCGGCAGCCCGAGGTCGGTCGGCAGGTCGCGCTTGCCCGCGTCCAGCAGCGCCAGGCCCGGCTCCGGCGTGGAGAGCACCCGGGACCAGCCGTGCAGCGCCGGGCGCAGCTCCTGCCCGGCCCCCCGGCCGAACGGCGAGATGCCGCGGTAGAAGCCGTCGTCGTGCGCGAGGTAGGCGCCGGCCCGCACGACCACCCGGGTACGGGCGTCGGCCAGCGGGGCGAGCTCCTCCGCGACCGTGTCGAAGAACGCGCTGCCGCCGGCGGTCACCCACACCTCGTCGGCCGCGTCGAACAGGCCGTCGCCCGCCAGCTGCCGGTGGAGGTCGGCCAGGCGGCGCAGGTAGGCGGTGACGGCCGCCAGCGAGGCCGGTGAGGCGTCGGGGCCGAGCGGCCCCTCGTAGCCGCTCACCCCGGCGAGGCGCAGGCCGGGAGCCGCGTGCACCGCCCGCGCCACCTCCACCGCCTCCGGCAGCGTGCGGCAGCCCGTCCGGCCGCCGGGGGCGCCGAGCTCGACGCAGACGCCGACGGGGGCCGGAGCGCCGCGCAGGGCCTCGGACATCAGGGCGACGGTACGGGTGGAGTCGGCCCAGCAGGCGAAGCGGAACTCCGGGTCGGCTGCGAGCTCGGCGGCGATCCAGCGCAGGCCGGCCGGGTCGAGGAGGGTGTTCGCGAGGTGGATGCGGCGTACGCCGAAGGCCCGGCCGACCCGCAGCTGCGGCAGGTTCGCGAGGGTGACGGCGACCGCGCCGGCGTCCAGGTGGCGCTGCCACAGGGCGGGGGCCATCGAGGTCTTGCCGTGCGGTGCCAGGCCGACCCCGGCCTGGGCGCACCAGGCGGCCATGGTGCGGAGGTTGTGGTCGAGCGCGGCGTCGTCCAGGGTGAGCAGCGGGGTGCCGAGCGTGTCCAGGGCGGGGCGGTCGGCGAGGAACTCGGCGACGGTGCTGCCCCACGCCTCGGCCGGGACGGCCTTGAACCGGAAGTCGAGCCGCTCCCCGGCGAGTTCGGCCACCCTGGCCCGGTCGATCAGCTCCATCGGTCCCTGCCGCCCTTCGTGCGCGTGCCGCGCGCGGCCGCGCGGGCTCCCGGGCAGCCTATGCCTCTCAGGGGGCGACCACGGCCCGCCACGGGACGGGACTGGAGAGGATCATCGAACTGGCGGGCTGCCCGTACGCGGCGAGGCGGTCGATGAGCTGCTCGAAGGCGACCATGCCGGACACCCCGACGAGCAGGGTGCAGCAGGCGCCGCCGGTGATCCGGTGCAGTTGGAAGACCTCCGGCCAGCGGGCCACCCCGGGGTCGCGGAGCACGCAGTGCGGGCCGTAGCACTGCATGGTGACGAGGGCCGTCACGGCGAGGCCGGCCCGGGCCGGGTCGACGTGGGCGTGGTAGCCGGTGATCACCCCGTCCGCCTCCAGCCGGCGGACGCGTTCGGCGACGGCCGGAGCGGAGAGGCGCACCCGGCGCGACAGCTCGTTGTACGACAGCCGGGCGTCGGCCTGGAGCTCGGCGATCAGCATCCGGTCGACGGCATCCATGGTGACTCCCCGGTTCGGGTTTGCGATCGTGAAGCGATCCTGGGTGAAGACCTTGCGTTCGCAAGGCCGGGCGGCGTCATTGCCGCCCGTCGCCCCTTCAGGATCGTACGGGCGGCACCGCACAATGGTGGCCCCCCACGAGAAAGGGGGAGACAACGGTACACACCAGGAGGAAACGCCATGGGTGGCGACGCCGCGGATCGGCCGAACCTCGCGTTCGGCGCGCACGACGAGCCGGGAACGGGCACCCCGTACTCGCGCTACGTGCGGCTCGACGAGCTGCACAGCCTGCAGCAGCCGCGCAGCAAGGTGCACGCGGAGTACTCCTTCATCGTCACCACCCAGGTCATGGAACTGCTGTTCGACCTGCTGCACCGCGACTGGCAGCTCGCCCAGGGCGCCCTCCGCGAGAACGACCTGCCGGGCGCGCTCGCCGCCCTGCGCCGCGCCACGCACACCCAGGATGTGCTGATCTCCTCCTGGGACCTGCTCGCCACCATGACCCCCGGCGAGTTCACCGCCTTCCGCGAGGTGCTCGGCGAGGCGTCCGGCTTCCAGTCGGCGGCCTTCCTCAAGCTGGAGTTCCTGCTCGGCAACAAGGCCCCCTCGCTGCTGCGCATGTACGAGGACAGCCCCGCCGTGCACGGCGAACTCACCGCCGCCCTGCACGCCCCCAGCCTGTACGACGACGCCCTCGCCCTGCTCGACCGGCGCGGCGTGGCCGTGCCGCACGCCTCCGGACCCGAGCGGCACCGCCACGACCCGGAGGTCGAGGCGGCCTGGCGGCGCGTCTACACCGACCCGGACCTCGCCGGGCTCACCCCGCTCGGCGAGGTCCTGCTCGACACCGCCGAGCGCGTCACCCGATGGCGCCAGCGGCACTACTCCTCCGTCAAGCGCACCATGGGCGCCAAGCCCGGCACCGGCGGCTCCAGCGGCCTGGACTGGCTGAAGATCTCCGCCGACCAGGACGTCTTCCCCGAGCTGTGGACCGTGAGGAACGGCCTGTGACCCCCACCCGCGCCGCGTGCGCCGCCCTCGACGCCGCCGACCCGAACGCCGCCCTCCGCGACGAGTTCACCCTCCCCGAGGGCGTGCTCTACCTCGACGGCAACTCGCTGGGCGCCCTCCCCCGGCACACCGCCGCCCGGGTCGCCGCCGTGGTCGAGCGGGAGTGGGGCCGGGGCCTCATCCGCAGCTGGAACGACGCCGGCTGGTACGCGATGCCGCGCGGCCTCGGCAACCGGATCGCCCCGCTGGTCGGCGCCGGCCCCGACCAGGTCGTCGTCTGCGACTCCACCTCGGTCAACCTCTTCAAGGTGCTCGGTGCCGCCCTGCGCCTGCGCCCCGGACGCCGCACCGTGCTCGCCGAGCACGCGTCGTTCCCGACCGACCTGTACATCACCGAGGGCGTCGCCGGCCTCTTCGACGGCGCGCGCACCGTGCTCCTGCCCACCGCCGCCGACCTCGACCGGCACCTCGGCGACGACACCGCCGTGGTGGTGCTCTCGCACGCCGACTACCGCACCGGCGAGCTCCTCGACATGGCCGCCGTCACCGCACAGGTGCACGCCGCGGGCGCACTCGTCGTCTGGGACCTCTGCCACACCGCCGGCGCCCTGCCCGTCGAACTCGACCGCTGCGAGGTCGACTTCGCGGTCGGCTGCGGCTACAAGTACCTCAACGGCGGGCCCGGTGCGCCGGCATTCCTCTACGTCGCCGAACGCCACCAGGCCGACGCCCGGCAGCCGCTGAGCGGCTGGTTCGGCCACGCCCGGCCGTTCGCCTTCGAGCCCGGCTTCGCGCCCGCCGAGGGCGTCGGCCGCTTCCTCACCGGCACCCCGCCGATGCTCGGCATGGCCGCGCTCGACGCCAGCCTCGACGTCTGGGAGAAGGCCGACCTCGCCGCCCTCCGCGCCACGTCGCTGGAGCTCACCGACCTCTTCCTCGCCCTCGTCGAACCGCTCGGCCTGGAGACCGTCACCCCGCGCGAGCACGCCCGGCGCGGCAGCCACGTCTCGCTGCGGCACCCCGACGGGTACGCGGTGATGCAGGCCCTCATCGCCCGCGGCGTGATCGGCGACTTCCGCGCACCGGACCTCATGCGTTTCGGCTTCACCCCGCTCTACCTCCGCCGCACCGACGTCTTCGACGCGGTGGCGCACCTCACCGAGGTGCTGGAGAGCGGCGAGTGGCAGGAGGAGCGCTTCGCCCGGCGGGGCGCGGTGACCTGACGGCAGTGTGACCTGACGGCACGGCGACCTCCGCCCGGCAGGCCGCGGCCCGGCGGCCGGGCGGCTCAGCCGCCCGGCCGCGGCGGCGCGGTGAAGGCGTTCTCCAGGGAGTCCCAGGAGAGCGGCCGGCCCGGCGGGATACGCGTCTCGTGCGCCACCTGCACGATCCTCGTCGCCAGCCGGTGCACGGCCATCTCGTACTCCGCCCGGTACCGCGGGGTGCGCGCCAGCGCGAGCAGTCCCTCCGCCTGGTACTCCGGGCCGAGGCTGCGGTGGTTGAACCGGAGCCGGCGGGCCGCCGCCGGCTGGTCGGCGGCGGGCACCGGCATCCAGATCACCGGCACCACGCCGCTCGCCTGTACCGCCGACCGGTCCGCCGCCCGGGCGGCGCGCCGCCCGAAGCCGTACCACTCGCGGCCGCAGCGCTCGCTGGCGAAGTAGCGGGCCGAGTACAGCGGGACGAACACCCGGCAGGTGGCGAGCGCCTCGGTGATCTGCCACCGCGACCAGCTGTCGAGCTCCGGACTGCGGTCGAGGAATCCGGGCGGCACGGCGGCCGGCAGGTCGGTCAGCTGCAGCACCTCCTCGCAGAGGTCCTGGTAGAGGCGGTCGACGGCGCGGTCGCCGGGGCCGCCGGGGTGGCTCAGGAAGAAGTACGGTCTGGGCGGCTCCTGGCCGGACGGCTCCTTGCGGCCCGTGCCGGAGTGCGAGGGCGCGGCGGACTCCACCGCGCCGCCCTGCCGCTGGGCGTTGCGGGCGAGCACCATCGGGCGGCCGTCCCGGGGCGGCCAGATCCGGGTGTGCGGCGGCGTGGGCGGGGCGCCGTCCAGGGCGAGGTCGAGCAACTGGTGCATCGTCAGCTGCGCGCTGCCCTCGGGATCGCCCGCCCGGATCGCGGCCGCCAGCCGTCCGGCCACCGAACGGTCCACCGGGTGGCGGAGGTTGACCACCTGGAAGCTCTCCGGGTCGACCGCCACCGGCCCGCCGTCGACCTGCTCCGGCGGGCCCGCGGGGTGGGCGCCGTCGAGGATCAGCAGCCGACGCGCGGCCCGGCCCGCGGCGACGGTCTCCACCACCGCCCGCCAGTCCAGGCCCGGCCGGTGCACCCCGCCCCAGCGGCCCGCCCCGACCGCCACCCCGAGCGCGTCGCCCGACCCGAGCGGGCCGCCGACGTGCACCACCAGGGTGTCCTCCGCCTCCAGCACCGCCCGCTGCAGCGCCCGGCGGAAGCCGTCCGGATCGTCCTCGCCCAGCCAGATGTGGCGGCGGTCCAGGCCCACCAGGGCCGGGTCGACGAGCGCCTCGGCGAGCGCGGCCAGGTCGCGCAGCGCGGTGTACTCCTGCTCCTCCAGCACCTCGCCGGGCGCCCCGCGCGAGGTGGTGAGCAGCAGCACCGCACGGGAGCGCTCCGGGTCGGGCAGGGCCGCGGGACGAGCCGCGGGCACCGGCCCGGGGCCGCCGGGGTGCGCGGCGGGGCGTGCGGCGTCCGGCCCGGGCTCCGCCGCGGTGGGGGCGTCCGGTCCGCCCGGTCCGCCCGGACCGTCAGGAGTGGCGGGGGCGGCGGGCCCGGCCGGGGTGAGCACCGGAATGCCGGTGACCCCCAACAGCCGGGCGGCCTCCGGACTGACCAGCGCGAACGGGTGCGACTCCAGCATCGTCACCGAGCCGTCCCCGGCGGTCTCCACCCACGCCGGGAAGGTCCCCGCACCGGCCCGCGCCGGGTCACCGAGCCGGCCCCCGACCCGGACGAGCACCTCCAGCGCATGGTGCGCCGTCGACCGCGGCAGGGTGTGCAGCAGCAGCTCCCGCACGCCGGGCCGGAACGCGAAGTAGCCCGGCCGGCCCGGCTGTTCGCGCAGGAGTCCGCTCACCACGACCTCCGCCAGGTACTGCGGCTGCGGGCGGGCCAGCCCGACCTGCTGCAGCAGCCGCATCACCGGCAGGGCGGGCGTCGTCAGCGCCGTCATCCCGGCCAGGGTGAACGCCTCCCGGGAGGCCGTCGCACGGAACCGCACGACCAGCTCCTCCGCCGTCAGCTCCTCCGGCACCGGCCCGGCACCGGCTGCCCCCGCCGCCCCGCCGGCACCGGCACCGGCCGGCGGACCGCCGAGCAGCAGCGCCGAGCCCACCACCTGCCCCCGGGTCGGGGTCGCCACCAGGCGCGCCCAGTTGGCCAGCCAGTCGGCGCCCGGTTCGAGGACGGGCACGGCGGGCGCGCCCCGGCCGTCCGGGAGGTCGGTGAACGGCGTGAAGCCGTACGCGGCGTCCGGGGCGCCCGCCTCGGTGGCGGTGAACACGCCCGGCACGGCCGGCACCGCGGCCAGCGGCCACAGCCGTTCGGGCAGCGGCTGCACGATCGCCACCGGCAGCCGGCGGGCCAGCCGGTGGAGACTCCGGTGCCAGCGGTCGCCGGCCGGGCCCGGCCGCCACTGCGGCCCCATGCAGTCGCTGAGCACCAGCACCGCCGAGCGGCCCTCGGTGCCTCGGCGGTGGGTGAGCCGGCCGTCGGCGAGCAGCCGGGCCGAGGTGATCTGGCGGAACGCCCCGGTCTGCTGGAAGAGCGTGCGCGCCTCACGGGCGAGCGGCCGCCACAGGCCCATCGTGGGGCCGCAGTCGAGCACCAGGTGCAGGTCGAGCCAGCGCTCGGTGCTCGGACGCAGCACGGGCAGCCAGCGCACCGCGCCGGGGCGCCGGAGGGCCTCGGCGAGCCGGTCTGCGGTGGCCTGTTCGTCGAGCAGGCGGCGGCGGTCGTCGGGCACCTGCCGTTTCAGCGGCCGCAGGGCGCGCTGCAGCGGCAGCGGGCGGGCGAGCATCGGCGCGGCCGGGGTCGCCGCGGCGGCGGCGCGCACGGGGCGGCCGCGGTCGGTCGCGGGCAGGTGGAGGGCGGTGCGCCGCCCGTCGGTGCCGGGGCCGGGGCCGCGGTCGGGGCGGTGGCGCGGCCGCTGCCCGCCGGGCGGGCCGGCGGCCGGTCCGGCGGCGGGGCGGGTGGTGCGGGCGGCGCCGTCCGTTCCTGCTCCGCCCTCGGTCCCGCGCGCGGCCAGCCACAGGAGTTCGGCGAGTTCGACGGGGGCGCGCCCGGCGAGGCCGAGGTCGGCGAGCAGGTCGGTGAGGCGGTCGAGGGCCGCCGGGTCAGAAGACATCGTCCTCCTGGCCGCGGCTCAGGTAGGGCATCACCTGCGCGGCGAGCGCGGCGCGGTCCGCGGCGTCGCCGAGTTCCGGGCGGGAGGTGAGGTAGATGGCGTTCAGCAGCTGGTCGGTGGCGAGTTCGCCCTCCGCGCGGCGGGCGAGGAAGACGTCGAGGATCTCGGTGACGAGCCGCCGGTCGGACTCCGGCAGGTGGGAGTGGACGATCGACTCCAGCTCGGCGCCCTCGGGCCGGCGCAGTTCCAGCACCACGCAGCGGCGCAGGAACGCCGCGGGGAACTCGCGTTCGGCGTTGGAGGTCAGCACGGTGAAGGGGAACGCGCGGCAGCGCACCCGTCCGCCGCGCACCGCGGCGCGGGTGGTGCCGTCGGCGGTGAGCACGTTCGCCTCCGGCTGCCGGGGTGCGGCCCGGACGAGTTCGTCGATCTCGTACTGCCCCTCCTCCAGGACGTGCAGCAGGTCGTTGGGCAGGTCGAGGTCGCCCTTGTCGATCTCGTCGATGAGCAGCACCCGGGGGCGGCCGTACGGCAGCAGGGCGGTGCCGAGCGGGCCGAGCCGCAGGTGCTCGTCGAGCGCGGCGTCCGGGGCGTGCGGGCCGGACCGGTCGACGGCGTACAGCCGCGAGAGCGGGTCGTACTGGTAGAGCCCGTCGCGCAGGGTGGTGCGGCTGGTGATGTTCCAGCGCAGCACCGGGCCGAGGCCGAGTTCGCGGGCGACCGCGTAGGGGAGGCTGGACTTGCCGCCGCCGGGCGGGCCGGTGACCAGCAGCGGCCGTCTGAGGTAGAGCGCGGCGTTGACGAGTTCGACGGTCTCCGGGGTGGGCCGGAACGTCGCGGCGCGGTGCCGGGCCGGGTCGGGCACGGGGTCGGCGGGGCCGTCCGGCGGGGCCAGCAGCGGGCCGCCGTCGAAGTCGCGCCAGGGCGGCGGGGCGGGCAGCTCGGCGATGCCGTCGTGCGGCTCGGTGACGCCCTGGTAGATGCGCTTCAGCGGCATTGCTCTCCCTGCTCCTGCTCACTCGTCGGGGCCGGCGGATGCCCGGGTCCCGTCGGGGCCCGCGGCGCCGGGCGGTGGTGCGGTCGGAACGCCTCGGTACGGTCGGTGGGGTCCCGGGAGGACCGCCGGGTCCTCCCAGAGCAGCACCAGGCCGGCTGCCCAGTGCCCTGCGGGGTCGGCCGCCTCTTCCGCCTCGTGCCGCAACTCCTTGATCCGGCGCGGGAGATCGGCGGGTGCGACAACGGCCAGCTCCTCCGCCAGTCTGGCAAGGAATCGCTCGTTGCGGCAGGTCCGGCCGTGCTGATGGTCGGCGGTGCAGGGCTGTTGCCGCCAGAGCACGGCGGGCGCGCCGGCGGTGAGTGCCGCAGCCAGCAGCGGTTCGTAGGGGGCGCCCCGGGGCGGGCCGGGGAAGGCGGGCACCTCGGTCCGTTCGGCGGGCCGCAGGCGGTGGTAGAGCCTTTTGGGGTCGGCCGGTTCGGTGCAGCGCAGCAGGTGCAGGCGGGTGCCGTCGAGGTTGCGCAGGGCGGCCCACTTGTGGTCGAGCTGGCGCCGGGCGGCCGGGTCGGCGCGGCGCTGGGCGTCGACGACGACGACGGCGTGGTCGGCGCCCAGCGGGCCGAAGTCGGTGCGCCGCCGGGCCCAGGTGTGCACCGGTTCGGTGAGCCAGCGGCGGGGCAGCGAGAAGACGACGAGCTCGGCGCCGTCCGGTTCCAGCAGGCCGAGTTCGTGGTCGATCCGGTCGCGGACGACCCGCTGGAGGCGTATCCGGGGCACGGTGCGGGTGTCGGACGGGCCGATCCGGCCGTCGCGGACGGCGGAGACGGAGACGTGGAACATCGCCGGTCCGGCGCCGCTCGGCGCGATCTCGACCAGGATCGGCCGCCAGCGCTCGCGCCTGCGGCGGGCGGGCCCCGCGGCGGCCCCGGGGTCGGCCCGGTGCTCGTCGAGCCACGCGTGGAGGCCGCGGCGCAGCGCGGGGTCGGAGCTGGCGTCGGCGACGTGGTGCGCGAAGTGCACGACGGGGTGCGGGCCCTGGGGTGGTCCGCCGACCTCGGCGAGCAGGTACCAGCCGGCGTCCCAGAGGGTGACCGGGCGGCTCGGCGGGTCGGGGCATCCGAGCGGGCCGACGGCCGTCCGGTAGAGGTCGAGCGGGTCGGCGGGCGGCGGCGCGGCGGCGAGCAGGAGGCGCAGCGCGCGGACGGCGGGGGCGGGCAGGGCGGCACCGGTGAGTCGGTCGGAGAGCTGCGGCACGTACCGGGCGGCGGCCTCGGCGGGCAGCATCTGGCCGAGCCGGACGGCGGGGCGGGTGCGGTCGTCGGTGCCGCGCGGCATGCCGACGGTGTCGAGGGCGGCCGTCACCAGGCCGGCCACCTCGCCGGTCTCGGCGATCACGACCGGGCCGCCGCTGAACCCCGGGGAGAGCGGCATGCCGGAGCCCTCGTGCTCCAGTTGCACGAGCTCGCCGGCGATCCGGAACCCGCCGCGGGTGAGGCGGATCTCGCTGCTGAGCCCGGTGTCGTGCCCGGCCGGGAAGCCGTACGCGACGAGGGCGGGCGCGGGAGGTCCGGCCCAGCGGTGCAGCGGCGCGAACGGGGCGGGTGCGGCGACCTGCGCGGGCACCGGGTCGTGGAGTTCGAGGACGGCGACGTCGCCCGCCCCGCCGGGGAGCCGGGGCCACGGTCCGCGGAGCGTGACGGCGGCGGTGATCGGCGGCAGGTCGGGGTGGGCGACGAGCCTGACCTCGGCGCGGTCGGCGCCGTGCACGACGTGGGCGCAGGTGAGCACCTCTCGGTCGGAGATGAGGATGCCGGCGCCGGTCAGCGGCCCGGCGGGCCCGGCGGTGTCGATCCGGGCGAGCCAGCGGACGTCCTGCATCGGCACGTCCGGTCAGTGCCCCGCCTGTTCCACGGGTCGGCCGGGTGACCAGGAGAGTTTCACGGTGAGGTGGGCGTCGGCCGTGGTGCGGGCGATGAGCGCGCCCGCCTCGGCGGAGAGCTTGACGCCGAACTCGATCTCCACGGCATCGGGCCGGAGGCTGCCGTCGCGGAGGACGGCGAGCGCCGCCTCGGCGGCGGAGCGGACCCCGGCCAGCGCGTGCTCGAACGTCCCGGACGCGCGGACGACGGCGTCGCCGCCCCGCCCGACCGGTTGCATGCCGTACGCCGCCGACGCCTGGGCCGCGCTCTCGACCCGGACCACCGCGCCGTCGGCCGTCAGGAACTCCACGTACTCCGACATGGGCACTCCCCACCGTGTCAAGCCGTACTGTCAGCCGAATTCCCTGGCGATCGTCGCACAGCGCGGGCTCCTGCGCAGCGGTTCCGACGGGGTTGGCATCAGTAATCCTGAAGGAACATGACAATATGTCAGGTGCTGCGGCGTCCCGGTCGCGGCCGGAATCCGACGGTCCGCCCGACCTGCGCCCCGGGCACTCCGAGTGTGGCGGCCACCCGTCGGGAAGGGGACGCCCGGAGGGGCCGCACGGCCGGCCGGAACCGGCACCCGGGCCCCGGACCGGCCGCCCGCGTAAGGGGTGTTAGCGTCGGCGTGGCCGCGCGGGAGCACCGCGTGCCGCCCCCTCCCCCGCCGCGAAGGACGACCTCCCCATGGCCAAGTTCCTGCTGAGCCTGCACGTGCTGGCCTCGGTGCTGTGCATCGGCCCGGTCGCGGTCGCCGTCAGCATGTTCCCGCGGCGCGCGGCGGCGGCCCTCGCGGGCGGCGGCGACCTGCCCGCGGCGGGCGCCTCGGTGCGGATGCTGCACCGCATCACCCAGGTCTACGCGCTGGCCGGGATCGCCGTGCCCCTGCTGGGCGTCGGCGTCGCGCAGGCGATGGGCGTGCTCGGGCAGTCCTGGCTGATCGCCTCGATCGTGCTGACCGCCCTGTCGGCCGCGGCCCTGCTGCTCCTCGTGGTGCCCGCGCAGCAGTCCGTGATCGACACCCTGGACGCCGAGGCGGGCACGCCCGCCCCGCACTCGCGCGGCGACGACCGCGAGCGCGCCACCCGCGGCCTGAAGCTGCTGCCCATGACGGCGGGCGTCTTCAACCTGCTGTGGGCGGTGGTCGTGGTGCTGATGGTCATCCGGCCGGGGTCGACGACGGGGGCGTGACCGCCACCCGCCCCGTCCCGCGGATCTCCAGGTTCTCCAGCAGCTCCCGGGTCGCCGCAGCCACCGCGGCCACGGCCCGGTCGAACGCCTCCTGGTTGTGGGCCGCGGGCGCACGGAAGCCCGACACCTTGCGGACGTACTGCAGGGCCGCGGCGTGGATGTCGTCGGTGGTGACCTCCGGCATCTCCGGCGGCCTGAGGGTCTTGATCGATCGGCACATGCCTCCAGTCTGCCCCGCCCGGCCCCCCGCGCGAACGTCCTCCGCCCGACCGGGCCGGGCGGCCCGCCGGGGCGCGGCAGGTCGGTCGGGGCGGCGGGGCGGTCGGTCCGGTCGGGGCGCGGTCAGTCCGTCGGGCTCATCAGGGTCCGCGTGAGCGGTGTCCGGGCGAGCGCCACCGCCCCGGCCGCCACCAGCGCGACACCCAGCAGGGCGGGCACCAGCCACACCCCGCCGCGCAGCCGCTCCTCGTACAGCAGCACCCCGAGCGTCAGACTGACCGCGGCGTCCCCCAGGGTGAGGGCCGGCTGCGAGGCCACCAGCGGGCCGGACTGCAGTGCGTTCTCCAGCAGGTAGAGCGAGCCCACCCCGGCCACCGCGAAGGCGTACGTCTGCCAGGCGGTGAGGAAGGCGCCCACGCCGTGCGCGTCGAGCAGGTGGGTCGACGACTTGATCAGGGCCGCCGTCACCGCGTTGCCGATCGCCGCGGCCCCGGCCAGGCAGCCGGCGCGCACCCCGCCCGGCGGGCGGCGCAGGGCGACGGCGCAGAGCACGGCGATCGCCGCACCGCAGCCCGCCAGGGCGGGGATCCACCGCTCCATCGGCACGTGCGTCGTGCCGGCCGACGGCGAGGACGCGCCGAGGGCCAGGCCCAGCCCGGCGACCAGGCAGCCCACCGCCGCCCAGCTGCGGGCCGGCAGGTTGCGGCGCGCCATGGCGGAGGCGATGAGCAGCGCGAACGGCAGCTCCAGCACGAACACGGGCTGCACCACCGACAGCGCGCCCCGCGCGAGGGCCACCGCCTGCAGCAGGGCCGCCGCCGTCACCGCGACGATGCCCGCGACCCAGACCGGCCGCCGCGCCAGGTCGAGCAGCAGCCGGAGGCGGAAGCCGTCGAAGCCGGGCACCGTCGCGGCGGCACGGTGCTGCAGCACCGTGGCCAGCGCGTTGCTGAGTGCACCGCACAGGGCCGCCAGGACGGCAAGCACGGAGGTCGACCATCCCTTCGCCGGGGACGGCCAGTCTCGCCCGACCCCGGTGCCGGGCCGGCCGCACCGCGCCGCGGTCAGGCCTCCGGCAGCCCGAACAGCCGCGCGGCGTTGCCCCGGCAGACCGCCCGCAGCCACCCGGGGCCGAGCCCGAGCCCCGCGAGGGCGTGCAGGGCGGCGGCGTAGGGGTACGGGATGTTGGGGTAGTCGGTGCCGAGGAGGATGCGGTCCTGCAGGTCGAGCAGCCGGGGCCGCAGCCCGGGCGGAAAGGGTGCCCGCTCCTCGGTGAAGGCCGTGAACGCCATCGTGGTGTCCAGGTGGACGGACGGGTGGCGCCCGGCGAGGTCGAGGAACTCGGCGTACTCGGGCAGGCCCATGTGCGCCACCACCAGGTGCAGCCGGGGGTGGCGGGCGAGCACCCCGCCGATCGGGCCGGGGCCGGTGTGCTTGCCGGGCACGGGGCCGGAGCCGCAGTGCGTCACGACGGGCGTGCCGCTCTCCGCGAGCAGCCCCCAGACGTCGTCCAGCAGGGGGTCGCCCGGGTCGTACGCGCCGACCTGCAGGTGCGCCTTGAAGACCCGGGCGCCGCGGCCGAGCGCCTCGCCGACGTACGCGGCGGCGCCGGGCTCGGGGAAGAAGGTCGCGGTGTGCAGGCAGCCGGGGGTGCGGGCGGCGAAGTCGGCGGCCCAGGCGTTGAGCCAGGCGGCCATGCCGGGCTTGTGCGGGTAGAGCATGGCGGTGAACGCCTCGACGCCGAACTCCCGCAGTGTGGCTACGCGTTGTTCCTCCGCGTGCCGGTAGGTGATCGGCCAGGGCCGGCCGGTGAGCGGGCCTGCCGCGTCGAAGTAGTCCCACACCTTGGCGAGTACGCGCTCCGGCATGAAATGGGTGTGCACGTCGATCAGGCCCGGAAGGCCCAACTCCTGCCAGAACGAGCGGACTTCGACAGCCTCGGCGGGGCTCACCGCCGTACGGCCCGGTCGAGCACCGCCGCGGTGTCGACCCCGGCGGGCAGGGTGCCGAACGCCCCGCCGTGGTCGCCGCCGAGCCGGGAGGCGCAGAACGCGTCGGCCACCGCCGGGTCGCCGTACCGCACGAGCAGCGAGCCCTGCAGGGCCAGGGCCATCTGCTCGACCAGCCGACGGGTGCGGTACTCCAGGTCGGTGAGGTCACCGAGCTGCTTGCGCAGGGCGGCGGTCGCGGCGTCGAGGCGGCGGTCGGCGCCGGCTGCGGCGTCGAGTTCGGTGAGGAGCGCGGCGACCGTCGCGGGGTGGCGGGCCATGGCGCGCAGCGCGTCCAGGGCGGCGACGTTGCCCGAGCCCTCCCAGATGGAGACCAGGGGCGCCTCCCGGTAGAGCCGGGGCATGCCGGACTCCTCGACGTAGCCGTTGCCGCCGAGGCACTCCATGGCCTCGGCTGCGTGCGCCGGCCCCCGCTTGCACACCCAGTACTTGGAGACGGCCAGGCCGAGCCGCCGCAGCAGGATCTCGTGTTCGTCACCGGCGAGGGCCCGGTCGGTCGCCTCCGCGAGGCGCATCGCGACGGTGGTGGCGGCCTCCGACTCGACGACGAGGTCGGCGAGCACGTTCCGCATCAGCGGCTGGTCGACCAGCGCCGCGCCGAACGCCCGCCGGTGGGTGGCGTGGTGGAGCGCCCGCACAGTGCCGTACCGCATGGCCGAGGCCGCGCCGAGGGTGCAGTCGAGGCGCGTCATGTTGACCATCTCGATGATGGTCGGCACGCCCCGCCCCTCCTCGCCGACCAGCCAGCCCGTCGCACCGTCGTACTCGATCTCGGCGGACGCGTTGGACTTGTTGCCGAGCTTGTCCTTGAGCCGCTGGATCAGGAGCCGGTTGCGGGTGCCGTCCGGCAGCACCCGGGGCAGCAGGAAGCAGCTGAGGCCGCCGGGGGCCTGCGCGAGGGTGAGGAAGACGTCCGACATCGGCGCGGAGGTGAACCACTTGTGGCCGGTGAGGCGATAGGTGCCGTCCGGCTGCGGCGCGGCGGCGGTGGTGTTGGCGCGGACGTCCGAACCGCCCTGCTTCTCCGTCATCGACATGCCGGCGATCAGGCCGCGCTTGCCGCCCGGGGTGCGCAGCCCGAAGTCGTACTCCCGTGCGGCGAGCAGGGGTTCGTACTGTTCGGCGAGGGCGGGCGTGGCCCGCAGGGCGGGTACGGAGGCGTACGTCATGGAGACCGGGCAGGTGTGGCCGGCCTCGACCTGGCCCCAGACGTAGAACTTCGCGGCGCGGGCGGTGTGCGCGCCGGGCCGGCCGTCCCGCCAGGGGGCGGCGTGCAGGCCGTGACGGACGGCGGTGCCCATCAGCTCGTGCCAGGCCGGGTGGAACTCGACCTCGTCGATGCGGTGGCCGTACCGGTCGTGGGTGCGCAGCACCGGCGGGTGCTCGTTGGCGAGCCGGCCCCAGGTGTCGGCCTGCTCGGAGCCTGCGAGGCGGCCGAGGTCGTGGAGTTCGTCCTCGGCCCAGCCGGCGCCCGCCCGGTGCAGGGCGGCGATCAGGCCCGGGTCGGCGGCGACGTCGTGGCCGTACGGGTCGGGGACCTGGTTGGTGACCTCATGCGTCGGCGGCATGCCGGGCTCCTCGGGCGGTGGGTGAGGGGTGGGTGGGCGCACCGACGGCGCGCAGGGCGAAGGCGGTGAGGGCGGGGATGAGGTCGTCCGGCCGTTCGCCCGCGGCGAGCGGTCCGACGAGGGCCTCGCCGATCGCGCCGACGAGCGCGGCGCCGGCCAGCCGGGGGTCCTGCGGCGGGAGGCGGCCGTCGGCGACGGCGTCGGCGATCTGCACGGCGATGACGTCGCGGAACGCCCGCCGGAAGACGAGGCGTTCGGCGTCGACGTCGGGGTCGGCTGGCTCGGCGAGCAGCGCGTAGGCGAGGCGCGGCGCCTTGAGGGCGCGGGCGGCGAAGGTCTCGACGACGGCGGCGATCCGGCGCTGCGGGGTGTCCTCGCGGGCGACGGCCTCGGTGACGGCGGCGACCTCGCGGCCGACGACGGACCGGAACAGCTGCACGGAGAGGTCGGCCTTGCCGGAGAAGTGGCGGTACATGGAGCCGGTGGCGATCCCGGCGCGTTCCGCGACCGCGGCCATCGAGCAACCCGCGTAGCCGCGTTCGGCGAGCAGCGCCACCGCCGCCTGGAGCACGGCGGCGCGCTGGGCGTCGAGCCGGGCCTGGACGGCGGGGGTGCGTCGGTATGCCATACGAAGAATTGAACCACCGGTTCACTTCTTGGGGAAGGGCACGGCGCGGGCGCTGTCGTCCGCCTCGGTCACCCGCTCCTTCCTCGGTCGGCCTGCGCCACATCCACGCTCGGCCCAGTCGCGCCGACGGGCGCGGCCGGGCGCCGCTCCGGGGGGAGCGGCGCCCGGCCTGCGAGGGGAGTGGCGAGGTCGGCGGACCGGGCCTACAGCCAGTTGGTGATGTCCTCGGTCCCGAAGGGGGAGGACAGGACGTTGATCTGCGAGTCGCCCAGGACACCCTGGAACACCCAGACGTCGTCGATGTCGCCCGCGAGGTGCTCGCCCCAGCCGTCGGCGGTCTTCGTACGGCCGAACTGGAGCCCTCCGGTCGCGTCGAACGGCCGGACGGACTGCGCCTGCGACTTCTTGCGCAGGCACGCCTCGTCCGCGCACCGCGCGTCGAGGTAACCACCGACGTAGAGGCTGAGGCGGCGGGCGGAGGCGTCGTACACCAGGACGAGGTGGGACCAGTTGTCCCACACGGGGTTGGCCCCGTGCGAGACGACCGTGGTGGCGGCCCCCGGTGCGTCGGAGGCGGCGACGACCGCCTGCCACTCGCCCAGGTGCTGCCCGGTGTCCGGGTCGTCCCCGAGGTGGTGCCAGCGCAGCGTCACCGCACCGGTGGTGGCGCCGACCGCGGACAGGACGGTCATGTCGTGGTCGGTGTCGGGTGAGACGTTCGCCCAGGCGGCGACGGTGAAGCTTCCGTCGGTGTGCAGCGGCGTCCCCGTGCTCCGGGCGAAGCCGTCGGTGCCGTCCAGGTGCAGCGCGCCCGATTCGTTCAGGACGTTGCCGTCGGGGTTGACCACCGCAGCACCGCCCAGGACCGCCGGGGAGTGCGCGGGCGCCTCGTCCGGCGACCCGGCCGGGCTGCCGGCCGCCGTGTCGAGCCGCCAGCGGCCGATCGCATGCGACGGCAGGGCCGCCAGCTTCACCGCCTCGGGGCCGGTCACGACCCGGTCGTAGACCTGGACGTCGTCGATGTCGCCGTCGAAGAAGTCGCCGTAGGCGCCGTCGTGACCGGTCGCGCCGACCACGAGCGGACCGGCGGCCGTCCAGCCCGGCAGCGCGTCACCATCGGTCTCCGCCACGGGATAGCCGTTGACGAAGAGCCGGAGCTTCCCGGTGACGGCGTCGCGAACGCCGAGCAGGTGCGTCCAGGTGTCGTCGGCGCCCGTGAAGCAGGGCACTCCGTCGAGGGTGCTGTCCGGGGTGCAGTCGCCCTGCGCGGCCTGTACGACGGCCGCTCCGGGGGTGTCCGCCGAGGAGTGACCGAAGACCCAGCGCCGCGTGGAGGCGGAGTACGACAGGGCGAACGCGTCGCCGTGCTCGCCGCTCTGCGACGCCACGGTGTGCAGGCCGGTGTCGCCGGGGGCAGGTGCCGGAGCCTTCACCCAGGCGGAGACCGAGAAGCTCGCGGCGGTGTCCACCGGCGGCCGGGAGGTCTGCGCACGGCCCGTGGCGCCGTCGAACCGCGCCGCGGCACCGGACACGCCCAGGCCCGGAACGCCCGGCTGGACGCCGCCCGCCGCCGTGAGACCGTCCGCCTCGGGCGCGCCTGCGACGGTGTCGGTGCCCGCCGCCTCGTCCAGGTGCCAGACCGCCTTCGCCGGAGTGCCGGTCGCAGGCAGGTCACCGGCAGCGACCCCGGCGATCTCGCCCGGCGACAGGGCACGGTCCCAGAGCACGGCCTCGTCGACGGAACCGTCCCAGCCCGCGGACGGCTGGCCGCCGTACACCGCCCGGCCGAGCTGGACGCCGCCGTGCCCGTCCGGGAGCGGCCCCGGCACGGACGTGGTGCCGGCGGCGACGCCGTCGACGTCCAGGCGGAGCGTGCCGGCCTGCCGGTCGTAGGTGCCGCTCAGGTGGGTCCAGCGGTCGGTGGCCGCGGGGAGGTCGGAGGCGGCGACCACCCGGGTGGAATCCTGCTCGGCGGCATCCGCCTGGACGTCGAAGCGCCAGTGGCCGTCCGCGCCGATGCCGAGGGTGAAGGCGGACGAGGTGCGGCCGTTCTGGCTCACCGCGACACGCTCGGCCGCCGAGCTGCCCGCGGGCCTCACCCAGGCGGAGACGGTGAAGCTCCGGGAGGTGTCCAGGAGCGCCCCGGCGGTCGCGGCGTATCCGCTCGCCGCGCCACCGGCGAAGGAGAGGGCCGCGCCGACGTGCCCGGCGGCACCGGCGGTCGCCCCCGGACCGAGGGTCGCCACCGCGTCCGCACCGACCCCTGCCGCCGGCCCGGCGGCGGCGTCCATCGACCAGCCCCCGCGTCTGCCCTGCCCCTCCAGGACCCCGAAGTGGTGGGTCGTCGAGGGCGAGGCGGTGCCGGAGGCGTCCACGGCCCGCACGGACAGATAGTGCGGACCGGATGTCTCGGGCAGGAAGTCGACCGTCCGCGGGGCACCCGCCACCGTGGCGGTCTCGTGCTGCGCTCCGGAGTCGTAGCTCCACTGGTACCGCACGACGTCGGCGGCCTCCGAGTCGAGGACGAACGCCCCGTGCCGGCCGACACCGTCCGTCCAGGTCATGGACGCTCCGGGATCGTCCGACACGGGGTAGGAGGCAGAGGTGACCCGGGGGCTGTCCGGCGGGCCACCGGTGTCGGCCACCGCCGCGCCGCTACCCGCGATCAGTCCGGTGGCGAGGGACGTCGCGAGCAGTCCGCGCGCCGCGAGCCTTCTCCGTCCGGACGATTCGCTGATGAGATCTGGCATCTGACATCCGTTCACGTCGACTGTTCGGCTACGCAGTTTTGGGCGGGGGGCGGTGTCCCGTCAACGTGTTTCCAGTAGCCGGACGGCCGGTGCGGGCCACCGGCGGCCCGTCTGCAGCGGGGCGCCCCACATGTCCGGATGCAGCCGATGCGAGCAGGCGCCCGCTTCCGCGCCGAAGGAGTCGGGGGCGGGGTGCCGATCTCCCCGCAGGTGGGGTCGGAGAAGACCGGCGGACCACTGCTCTCGCGGATGCAGCCGTCAGCGGACCGGGACTGCCGGACGGTGGACACCGGGTCGGGGCCGGCGCCGAGGGGGCAGCGGGCGGCCTCGGGTGCCCCGGCCCGGCACCACGCCGCGGGGCCCGGGCGGCCGGGGCTCAGTCGCGCCAGTGGGCGCGGCCGACGGCGATGAGGCGCAGCTGGGTGCGCGCCATGGCGGCGATGCGGGGTTCGCCGTCGGGCGAGGCTTCCAGGAGCGCCGCCGCGGTGGCCACCAGGTGTTCGACGTAGAGGCGGGAGAGCATCCGGAGGTCGTCCGGAGACCAGCCGCCGGAGGCGGGCTGCGCGGCGAGTCCGGCGGCCACCTCGGCGGTGAAGCGGTCGAGTTCGGCGGCGATCGCCTCCCGTACCGCCCGCACCCCGCCGTGGCGTTCGCGGGAGAGGAAGCGCACGTGCGCGCGGTGGGCGCGGACGTGGTCGGCGATCACGTCGACCGTGCGGTCGATGCGCGCCTCGGGGCCGCCCTGTTCGGCGAGGACGGAGCGGACGAGGCCGTGCAGGCTGGCGAGCGACTCCTCGACGAGGACGACGGCGAGTTCGGAGAGGTCGGCGAAGTGCCGGTAGAAGGCGGCCGGGGAGAGCCCGGCCTCGCGGGTCACCTCCCGGACGCCCAGGCCGCTGAGGTTCTGGTGCTCCAGCAGCCCGAGGGCGGCGTCGAGGAGGGCGCGGCGGCTCTGCTGCTTCTGGGCCTGGCGGATCCCGGGAGTGTGACTCACATCATTCAGTAAACAACTGTTTGCCGACTTTGGCGAGCGCCCGGCAGCGCTACGATGAGGAAGTCGGCGAACAGTCGTACACCGAAATCGGTGGACGGCCGACGGACCACTCCCGCCCCACCTCGTCCGACCGGAAAGGACGCCACCGTGAGCCTCCTGATCATCCTCGTCGCGATGGGCCTGCTCGCCGGGGCCGCCATCCACACCACGCTCCCCGTGTTTCTCGCCACGGCCGCCGCCATCGGCCTGTGGCTGCTGGCCTTCGGCGCCCGCGAGCGGCTGGCCCGCGCCCGCCACCGCTGACCGCAGGCACCGCCCACCGGCCCCGGCGCCACCGCCCGGACCACGCGCCCGACCCGTACACCCGAGCCAAGAGCCGGGGTCCGGACCCGGGTCCGGGCCCGGACCGGGAGCACCCGACCCCGAACCGGCACCACGACCTCCCACGGAGTGACGCCATGCAGCACTACGCCGAATCCCGCGCCACCACCGCCGAGGGCGACCAGATGGCCGTCGGCGCCTTCCTCCTCGGCCTGCCGGGGCTGCTGATCTTCAACCTGGTGCTCGGCCCCGTCGCGATCGTCCTGGGCACGCTCGCCCTGGTGCGCGGCACGGCCCGCCGGGGCCGCGCCCTGCTCGGCATCGCGCTCGGCGTCGCCGACCTCGCCGTGCTCGCGGCCGTGACGGTGGCCGGGCACGGCACGATCTGGCGGCTCGGCGCCTGACCCGCGGTCACGGGTCGGGCGCCTCCGGCGTCCGCGCGACCGCGCGACCGTCAGCCGGTCGGCGCCGCCCACGTCCGGTCGGCGGCCCCGGTGCACGTCCAGATCCGCGCCCCGGGCCTGCGGAACGGCGGAACGGCGGCCGGCCGGAGGGCTCACCCCCTCCGGGCGGCCGCCGTCCGCCGACGCGGTCCTGCCGTGGTCAGACGGCGAGGGTGCGGATCGAGGTCGGCGCGTGGCCGGGCTCGGTGGCGAGGTCCTCGAACTCGACGACCTTGTCGATGTCCGCGCCGGCCATGGCGATGTTGGTGACCCGCTCCAGGATCGCCTCGACGACGACCGGCACGCGGTGTTCGGCGGCGAGCTTCTTCGCCTCCTCGAAGGCGGGCAGCAACTGGTCCGGTTCGGTGACCCGGATGGCCCGGCAGCCCAGCCCCTCGGCGACCTTGACGTGGTCGACGCCGTAGACGCCGAGTTCCGGCGAGTTCTGGTTCTCGAACTCCAGCTTGACCTGGAAGTCGATGTCGAAGTTGCGCTGCGCCTGCCGGATCAGGCCCAGGTAGGCGTTGTTGACCAGCACGTGGACGTACGGGATGCGGTGCTGGGCGCCGACCGCGAGCTCCTCGATCATGAACTGGAAGTCGTAGTCGCCGGAGAGCGCGACGACCGGGGTCTCCGGGTCGGCGGTGGCGGCGCCGAGCGCGGCCGGGATCGTCCAGCCGAGCGGCCCGGCCTGGCCGCAGTTGATCCAGTGCCGCGGCTTGTAGACGTGCAGCATCTGCGCGCCGGCGATCTGCGAGAGCCCGATGGTGGTGACGTAGCGGGTCTCGGGGCCGAAGGCCTTGTTCATCTCCTCGTAGACGCGCTGCGGCTTCATCGGCACGTCGTCGAAGTGGGTGCGGCGCAGCAGGGTGGCCTTGCGCTCCTGCGCGGAGCCGGCCCAGGCGGTGCGGTCACGCAGGGCGCCTGCCGCATCCAACTCCCGTGCGGCGTCGACGAAGAGCTGCAGGGCGGCCTTGGCGTCGGAGGCGATGCCGTAGTCGGGGGCGAAGATCCGGCCGATCTGGGTGGGCTCGATGTCGACGTGCACGAAGGTGCGGCCTGCGGTGTAGACGTCGAGGCTGCCGGTGTGGCGGTTGGCCCACCGGTTGCCGATGCCCAGCACGAAGTCGGACTCCAGGAACGTCGCGTTGCCGTAGCGGTGCGAGGTCTGCAGGCCCACCATGCCGGCGTTGAGCGGGTGGTCGTCGGGGATGACGCCCCAGCCCATCAGGGTGGGAACGACGGGCACGCCGGTGAGTTCGGCGAACTCGACGAGCAGGTCGGCGGCGTCGGCGTTGAAGATGCCGCCGCCCGCGACGATCAGCGGCCGCTCGGAACCCTGCAGCAGGGCGATCGCCCTGTCGATCTGCGCCCGCGTGGCCGACGGCTTGTAGACCGGCAGCGGCTCGTACGTCTCCGGGTCGAAGTCGATCTCGGTGAGCTGGACGTCGATCGGCAGGTCGACCAGCACCGGGCCCGGACGGCCGGAACGCATCAGGTGGAAGGCCTGCTGGAGGACGCCGGGCACCTGGCCGGCCTCCAGCACGGTGGTCGCCGCCTTGGTGACGGGCCGGGCGATCGACGCGATGTCGACGGCCTGGAAGTCCTCCTTGTGGAGGCGGGCGACGGGCGCCTGGCCGGTGATGCAGAGGATCGGGATCGAGTCGGCGATCGCCGAGTACAGGCCGGTGATCATGTCGGTCCCGGCGGGACCCGACGTCCCGATGCAGACCCCGATGTTGCCGGGCCTGGCCCGGGTGTAGCCCTCGGCCATGTGGGACGCGCCCTCGACGTGCCGGGCGAGCGTGTGGTGCACGCCGCCGGCGGCCCTGAGGGCGGCGTAGAACGGGTTGATCGCCGCACCGGGCACGCCGAACGCGTTGGTCACGCCCTCGCGCTTGAGGATCTCCACGGCCGCGCGGGCGGCTGTCATACGAGGCATCGGCTTACTCCTGCCCGAGCGGAAATTCCGCCATACGGAAAAATACTTCTGGAATGCGAAATCAACGTAAGCCGAGGTCCGCGGGGCCGTCAAGGGTCGTTTCAACAGAACGTTGCAGGACCGGGCGCAGCGGCGGCCCCGGCCACGACAATGGGAGGAGGAGAGGAGAGACCGCATGCCGCACATCACCGTCAGCGCACTCAGCCACGAGGGCCTGGTCCGCGAGCACAACGAGGACAGCCTGGCCATCGGCCCGTGGACGATCTGCGCCACCGTCACCGAGAGCCCGCAGTCGCTGCTCTTCCCGCTCGGCTCCCCCTGCGTCGTCGCGGTCGCCGACGGGCTCGGCGGCCACCCTGCCGGCGAGGTCGCGTCCTCGCTCACCGTGCGCAGGCTCGCCGCCGCAGGCCCGGCCCTCCGCTCCGCCCGGGCCGTCCGGGACGAACTCGCCGCCTGCAACCGCGCCCTGTACGACGCCGCGGCGGCCGACGCCGCCCTCACCGGCATGGGAACGACGATCGCCGGGCTGGTGATCGGCGCCGAGGAGGTCCTGGTCTTCAACATCGGCGACAGCCAGGTCTTCGAGATCCTCCCCGCCGACGGCCCGGGCGGCGGCGGAACGGCGGACGGCACCCGGGAGGCCGATGACGCCGGGGTTCCCGCGGGCGCCGGGGAAGCCGGCGGCATCCCGCGGCTGCACCAGCTCAGCACCGACGACAGCCCGCCCCCGCCACCCGGCCGCCGCACCACCAACATCGTCACCAGCACCCTCGGCGGCACCGTCGCCCCGCGGGAGGTCACCCCGCACCTTCGGTCACTCCCGGTCATCGTCGGCGCCCGCTACCTGGTCTGCAGCGACGGCCTCACCGATCCCGTCCCCCCGGAGGAGCTGGCGGCCGTCCTGGCCGCACACGACGACGACGACGTCCGCGCCGCGTTCGAGCTCTGGCGGGCCGCCATCGACGCCGGCGGGCCGGACAACATCACCCTCGCCCTGGTGCGGATCGGCGACTGAGCCCCCGGCCCGGCGGCGGACCCATCGGATTCCCGATGTCCGACATGCCCCGGCCTATTGGCCCGGGCCCACCCGACCGTCCTACCGTCGGACGTGACGAGACCGCCCACCGAGGGAGAACACCCGATGGCGAAGATCCTGTTCGTGATGACCGGCACCGACCACTGGACCCTGGCCGACGGCACCAGCCACCCCACCGGCTACTGGGCGGAGGAGTTCCTCGCCCCGTACCGCGCCTTCACCGGGGCCGGGCACGAGGTCGTCGTCGCCACGCCCGGCGGGGTGCGGCCCACCGTGGACGCCGCCAGCCTCTCGGCGCAGGCCAACGGCGGCGAGGAGGGCGCGGCCGAGGTGGCCGCCGCCCTCGAAGGAGCCGCACCGCTGCAGCGGCCGCTCGTGCTCGCCGAGGTCGACCCGACCGCCTACGCGGCCGTGTTCTACCCGGGCGGCCACGGGCCGATGGAGGACCTCGCCGTCGACCCCGACTCCGGCCGGCTGCTCACCTCCGCGCTCGACGCGGGCCTGCCGCTCGGCGTGGTCTGCCACGCCTCCGCGGCCCTCCTGGCCGCCGAACGCGCCGACGGCACACCGACGTTCGCCGGCTACCGGGTCACCGGCTTCAGCAACGAGGAGGAGCGCATCGCCGGCCTCGCCGACCGTGCGCGCTGGCTGCTGGAGGACCGGCTCACCGCGCTCGGCACGCACTACAGCGCCGGCGAGCCCTGGGCGCCGTACGTCGTCTCCGACCGCTCGCTGCACACCGGCCAGAACCCGGCGTCCTCCGGCCCGCTGGCCGAGGAACTGCTGAAGGCGATCGGCTGACCGTCCCGGCACACTGCCGGGCGCATGCCCCCGCGCATTGCTTGGGCGCGGTACTTGGGCACAGCGCTTGGGCACATTGCTTTGGATGCTCAAGCAAACGGGCGGGCGCCGACACCGGCGCCCGCCCGTGGTGCACCCGCGGTGCCGCTCAGCCGAGCGGCACCTCCAGCACCGCCTTGCGGTGGCTGAAGGCCTCGATCGAGTACCGCCCGTGGTAGCTGCCCGTGCCGCTCTCCCCCACCCCACCGAACGGCAGGTCGGAGACGGTCAGGTGGGCCAGCGGCAGGCCCAGGCCGAGCCCGCCGGACGAGGTCTCCGCGGCCACCCGGTCACGAGTCTCCGCGGAGCCGCTGAAGACGTACAGCGCGAGCGGCTTGTCGCGGTCGTTGACGAAGTCGATCGCCGCGTCGAGGTCCGGCACCTCGACGATCGGCAGGATCGGCCCGAAGATCTCCTCCCGCATCACCGGGGAGTCCGGCGCCACGTCGGCCAGCACGGTCGGCGCGATGTAGCGGCCCGCCCGGTCGTGGGCGCCGCCGACGACCGTCCGGCCGGAGCCGAGCAGCGCGGTGAGCCGGTCGAAGTGCCGCTCGTCGACGATCCGGCTGTACGCGGGCGACACCGCCGGGTCGGCGCCGTACCGCGCCTCGACCGCGGCTGCCAGCAGCGGCTCCAGCGCCCGCGCCGTGCCGGGGTCGGTGAGCACGTAGTCGGGGGCGACGCAGGTCTGCCCGGCGTTCAGGAACTTGCCCGCGACCAGGCGCTCCGCGACGACCGCCAGGTCGGCGTCCGCGTCGACGAACGCGGGTGACTTGCCGCCGAGTTCGAGGGTCACCGGGGTCAGGTGCTCGGCGGCCGCACGCGCCACCACCCGGCCGACCGTGCCGTTGCCGGTGTAGAAGACGTGGTCGAAACGCTCGGCGAGCAGCGCGGTGGTCTCCGGCACACCGCCCTCGACCACGGCCACCACGTCCGGGGCGAAGTAGGCCGGGATCAGCCGGGCCAGCACCGCCGACGTCGCCGGAGCGAGCTCGCTCGGCTTGGCCACCACCGTGTTGCCGGCCGCGAGCGCCCCCGCGACCGGGGCGAGGAGCAGCTGCACGGGGTAGTTCCACGGCGCGATCACGAGCACCACGCCCAGCGGGTCGTACTGGGTGCGCGCCCGCGCCCCCGCGAGGCGGGCCGGGACGGGTGCCGGCTCGGGGCGCAGCCACGCGTCGAGGTGCGCCAGCGTGTGGTCGATCTCCCGGACGACGAAGTCGATCTCGGTGCGCATCGACTCCTGCGCGCTCTTGCCGAGGTCGGCGGCGAGCGCGTCGGTGAGGGCGCCGGCGTTCTCGGTGAGCAGCGCGCGCAGGCGGCCCAGCTGCTCGGTACGCCGGGCGAGCGGGCGGGTGCCGCCGGAGCGGACGGTGGCGCGGAGGCGCGCGACGAGGTCGGCAGGCCGGGCGGCGGGGCGGTCGTTCATGGGGTGTCCTCGCACGGAATGGTTGATATGCTCAACTACCTACCCGGCCAGGAAACGCCCGATACTTGAGGATGTCAAATGAACCCGGAGGCGTCGGACCTCGTCGAACCACTCGCCCGGGCCGTCCGCGGCTACTACGACAGCCTCGCCGCCGCCGCGGCCGCCCACGGCCTGAGCACCACCCAGGCCCGCGCCCTGATCGCCCTCGACACCCCGCTCACCATGAGCGCCCTCGCCGAGCACCTCGTCTGCGACGCCTCCAACGCCACCGGCCTGGTCGCCCGCATGGAGACCCGCCGCCTCGTCGTCCGCACCCCCTCCGCACAGGACCGCCGCAGCCGCACGGTCACCGCCACCGAGGCGGGCCACCAGTTGGCCCACCGGCTGCGTGCCGAGATGCACCGCGTCCACGCCGCCCTCGCCGCGCTCACCCCGACCGAGCGCGGCGCGCTGCTCCCCCTACTCGACCGTCTGGGCGACCTGCTCGCCGACCCGCGGAGCTGACCCTCGGCCCTACCGGGTTCACCCCGCCCTACCAGGTGAACCCCGGCTCTACGGGCCGAATCCCGCCGCGCCGGCTCACCGGCCGGACGGGCCGCCCACCACGCCGGCCGTCTCGCGCTGCGCGAAGAACGCCTCCACCACCGCATCCGTCCGCGGCAGCCCGGCCAGCGGCTCGCCGACGATCCGCCCGGCCAACTCGACCGCGGCGGCGGTCACGTCGCCGCGCAGCTCCACCTCGGCGATCACCCGGTCGGCCGCGAGCCGCACCCGGGCCTCGGCCACCATCGCGTCGCGTCGGCGCTGCCCCTCGGCGCGCGCCGAGGCCAGCAGCGCGGCCCCCTCCTCGACCGCGGCCTGATGGACGGCGGCCGCCTCGTGCCTGGCCGCGTTCAGCCCCGCCCGACGCTCGGCGTCGATCCGCATCGCCTCGCCCCTGGCCTCCTCCGCCCGCTCCAGCCGCCCTTCGGTGGCGTCGAACCGGGCGGCGAGGGTGCGTTCGATCCTCGGCAGCACCAGCCGGCCGAGTATCCCGAACACGGTGAAGAAGCAGAGGAGTCCGAGGGCGAGTTCGGTGACGTTCGGCTTGAGCGGTCCCAGATCCATACCGTGACCCTTACCAGGCGGCTCCGTTCCCAAACGAACAACCGGACGGAACGTCACAAGCGTTGTCGAGCGCCACAGTTGGCGCTCACCGGGAGACAGGCCTGCTCCGGGTCGTCGCCCAGGTCCGCGCCCCCACCACGCCGTCGACGGCACCGACCGGGTACCCCGCGGCGTTGCACTCCGCCTGGAACGCCCGGCACACCGCCTCGGACGCGTCGCCGTACCGGCCGTCCACGGTGAGCCGCCAGCCGCGCCACGCCATGTACGCCTGCCACATCCGCGCCCGGTCCGACTGCGTGAAGTTCCGCAGCGGATGCCCGTCGTAGTCCGCCCACGGCGGCGCCGCCCGTCCCGCCGGCACGTCGGCCGGAGCCGGTCCGTCCGGGCGGGGCGCCCCCGCGTGCACCCACCGGTAGAGGGCGTCGCCCGGGCACTCGGTGCTGTAGCCGTCGCGGTGGCCGAGGAGTTCGGCGCCCGCGCCGTTGGCCCGCAGGTGGTCGACGGCGTCGCGCAGCCCGGTCAGCAGACCCGAGCCCGCCGTCTCGCCGGTGCCGACGATCGCGCACACCGCGTAGTGCGCCCGGTTGAGCTCCTGGTTGCCGTTGGCCCCGGACTGCTTGCGCAGCCCACGCCCCTCGAACACGTAACCGTGCCCGCAGGCCAGGAAGTTGTAGGCGATGTCCACCCAGTCGTTGACCTTGTCGGCGAGGTGCTCGGCCCGGATCGACCAAACCTTCGCCGCACACTGCCCGTGGTCCGGCGTGCTGTAGGGCCCGCCGATCCAGTGCACCTTCACCCCCCGCGCGGTCGGGAGGTCGACGGCCGGGGTCGTCGCGGGGGCGCCCCACTGGGTGCGCGTGACGAGCTGCATCGGTGCTCCTTGCTGGTGGTACCGGGGTGTCGGAACCCCTCTGTGCGAACGACGGCCCGGCACGGCACCCGCCGGGCCCGAGGCGTCGCGAGGACCCGCCCGGCCCCGGAGTGCCCTCCGGCGCCGACCGGTGGAGAAGACGGCCGGAAGTCGTACGGTCACGGCGCCGCCCGCCCCCGCCGGCCTCCCGCGGCCGCAGCCCGACACCCCCTGGTTGGTACCCACACCGACCGGAGTCCAACACTCCACGTGAGCACGTGATCACCCGTGGTGTTCGAGGCGGGTCGCGCGGCAGCCCCACCGACCGTGCGGCGGGCCCCGGTTCCGGCGGCCCGTCCCGGACCCGCGGCGCTCGCACTGCGCGGGTCGCGCCCGGCCGAACTCGCAGCGGGCCCACGGCACGTGCCGGAACAGGCCGCTGTGCCGACGCCGTTGATGTCGGGCGTGGATGACAGAAGCCCCGGGCGGGGAGCTTCGCGCTCCCCGCCCGGGGCTTCTGTGCTGGTCAGCCGGTGTGGGCGCAGACGGTTTCGAACCGCCGACATCCGCCTTGTAAGGGCGGCGCTCTACCGCTGAGCTATGCGCCCGTGCCACCGCGCACGGGGGTGCCCCGGCTGCGCGACGAAGGCCTAGCGTACCTGGTCCGGGGGTCGGCCCGCCGCCATCGGCGGGGGTGGGCCGGGTGAGGGGTGCCGGACGGGCGGGACGATCGGGAAGAATGGGCGTGGATCAGGCGTACGAGCTGAGCGGGGAGTGCGTGGTGAGGGTGGCCGGCGGTGGCGGCGGGCGGGGCGGCTGGTGGCGTCGGGGCGAGGGTGCACGCGCGGAGGCGGTGACGGCACGGGACGCGGCGCAGCAGGCGTTCTACGAGCTGGACTCGGCGCAGCGGGACGCACAGCTGGCGCTGGAGACGGTGCGGGCGGCGGAGAGCGGGGCCGCGGTGGAGCGGGCGGGCTCGGAGTTCGGTGCGTTGTCGGCGCGGATCGACCAGGTGACGGTGGGCTACCTGTCGGCGCTGGACGCGTACGACCTGGAGGATCCGGAGCTGGAGGCGGCGGACGCGGGCCGGGCCCGGGGCCGGCTGGACGTGGCCAAGCGGGATCTGGAGGCGCAGCGGGGCGAGCTGGACGCGTTCGTGCGGCGCCTGCAGCCGCTGGTGCAGCGGGCGGAGTCGCAGCTGGTGCGGGTGGTGCCGGCGGTGGAGCGGGCGAAGCAGGCGCTGCTGGGGGCGACGACGGCGTTGGAGGAGGTGCGGTCCGCGGGGCTGAAGGCGGACGACCTGGCAGCTCGGCTGGCGGAGCTGGCGCCGGAGCTGACCCGGCTGAACGAGGGGGTGGCGCGGCACGGGGTGCCGGCGACGCTGCACCGGGCGGACGACGTGGCGCGGCGGGCGGAGGCGCTGCGCGACCAGGCCGTGCACCTGCCGCAGCGGGCGAAGGACATCGACCGGCGGGTGGCGAGTCTGCGGACGCGCGTGCAGGCGCTGGAGACCCGGGCGGGCACGGTGGAGCCGGCGCTGAGCGAGCTGCGGCGGCGGTTCACGCTGCCGTGCTGGCAGGACCTCCAGCCGGTGCCGGTGCAGACCGCGGAGGCGGTGGCGCAGGCGAGCGCGAAGCTGGCGGAGGCGGCGCGGGCGCGGGACGGGCAGCGCTGGGCGGACGCCACCGGCGCGATCGGCACGGTGCGCGCCCTGCTGGAGACGGCGGAGGGTGCGGTGACCGCGGTCAACGAGCGGCTGCGGCAGCTGAACGAGGTGTCGCACGATCCGCACAAGGAGATCGAGCGGGCGCGTTTCGCGCTGCGGGACGCGCAGCGGCTCGCGATGTCGGGCCGCCAGACGCCGGATCCCCGGCACGCCGCTCCGCTGGACGGCGCCGTGGCGCGGCTGGACCGCGCGGTGGCGCAGTTGGAGGAGGCGGGCCGGCATCCGGATTACTGGCACTTCCTGACGGAGCTGGCGGGGGTGCGGGAGACCGCGGCCCAGGTGGTGGCGATGATCCGGGGAACGCACTGACGGGTTGCCGGGGCGTGGCCCGGATCTGTGACCCAGACCTCATTACCCATCGGTAACTTGCTGCTAGAGTCGCGCCATGGCACGTAAGCGCGCACTCTCCGCCAGGACCTTCCGGCGCGGGATCAACCTCTGGCCGCCCTTCCTCTTCGCCGGCATCAAGGTGCTGGCCGTCGACGACGGCTTCCGCACCGCGAAGGTGCGGCTGCGTCTGGGCCGGCTGAACCGCAACTGGGTGGGCACGCACTTCGGCGGTTCGATCTTCGCCATGACCGACCCGTTCTGGATGCTCCTGGTCATGCAGAACCTCGGACCCGACTACTACGTCTGGGACAGCGCCGCCGAGATCGACTTCGTCTCCCCCGGACGCGGCGACATCGTCGCCGAGTTCGTGCTCACCGACGACCGGCTCGCCGAGATCCGCGCGCTCACGGCCGACGGCGGCAAGGCCCTCGTCTGGTTCGACACCGAGGTGCTGGCCGAGGACGGCTCGGTGGTCGCCCGGGTCCGCAAGCAGGTGTACGTGCGCCCGAAGCCGCCGGCCGCACCCGGCGCGCAGGCCCCGCAGCCGGCCGGCGCGGCCGGTACTGCCGTCTGAGCGACCGCCTCGGTACCCTGCCGGTATGCCTCGTTACGACTTCCGCTGCCGCTCCTGCGGAGCCACCTTCGAACTCCGCCGCGCCATGGCCCAGGCCAACGACCCCGCGGTCTGCCCGGACGGTCACACCGACACCGTGAAGCTGCTCTCCGCGGTCGCCGTCACCGGCGGCTCCGGCGCCGCAGCGGCCGCGCCCGCACCGGGCGGTGGGGGCGGCGGCTGCTGCGGCGGCGGCTGCTGCGGCTGACCCGCGGCACCCGGGCGGCCGGGCGCGGGCTCAGGCCCGGACGGCCGCCCCGGCCCGCACGCGCTCCAGCATCCGGCGGACGATCTCCTCGCCCGCCGCGACACCGATCTGGGTGAGCGCGGTGACGCCGGGGGCGGCCCAGCCGCTGTCGGCGAGTTCGCCGTGGCCGGGGCGCCAGCCGTGGTCGGCGGCGAGCAGCAGCTCGGCGTCGAGCAGGGAGTCGCCGGCGGTGAGCACGGTGGCGGCGCCGACGCGCCGCTCCACCTCCGCCAGGGCCTCGCTCTTGGTGAGCGGGGCCGGCACGGCGTAGACCTTGCGGCCCTGCAGGGAGATCGTCCAGCCGCGCTCGGCGCACCAGGCGGTCAGCTCGTCGAGCCAGCCCTCGGGCAGGTCGGCGCGCTCGACGACGAGGTAGGCGAAGAGGTCCTCCGCGACGCGCCGCTTGTGCGTCCACTCCGGGTCGGCGCAGATCGCCAGGTGTTCGACGACCTCGGCGAGCGGTGCGCTCGCGGCGTCCAGGCGGCGGCGCACCTCGGCGTGCCAGTCCTCGTCGACGACGCCGTCGACGAGGATGTGGCCGCCGTTGGCGCAGATCGCGTACGACGGGATCCACCCGGGCGTCGGGCCGGGCAGGTTGACCCGCTCGTACTGGGCGCGGGTACGGGTGGTGGCGGGCACGAACACGGCCAGCCGGGTCAGTTCGGCGAGCAGGCCGGCGGCTTCCTCCGTCATGAAGGAGAGCGCCCGACCGTCGTTGACCTCCACCGAGAGCAGCCGTGGGGCGAGCCGGTCCGGCACGTCCAGGGCCAGGGCCCGGTTGGAGTAGATGAGGGTGCGGTCGAGGTCGCTCGCGACCAGGAACCTCGGCGACTGACTGGACATCAACTTTCCTTCGTGAGTGCTTCGCCGCTCTCGGCGGTCTGGACCGCCGTGCCGTCGGCGCCGGTCGCCCCGCGGGTGTAGCGGGGGTGGATGAGCCCGACGCAGGAGTACGGCAGCTCGTCCACCTCCTCCACCGGGACGCCGCGCTGCTCGGCGAGCAGCCGGACGTGGTCGAGATCGGCGCCGGCACCGCGGCGGGCCAGCACCCGCCAGGGCACCCGGCGGAGCATGACCCGGGTGGTCTCGCCCACCCCGGGCTTCACCAGGTTGACGTTGTCGATGCCGTACTCGGTGCTGATCCGCTCGACGGCGGCCCAGCCCTCCCAGGTGGGGGTGCGGTCCTCGTCCGCGCCGAGGGCGGCGGACGCGGCGACCGCCGCGGCCCGGACGGCCGGGAAGTACGCGGCGACTGCGGTGAGGAAGTCGTTGGAGACGTCCGCGCCGCCGAGCTCGCGGTAGAACTTGGCGCCGTGGAAGTCGTCCGGGCCGATCAGGTCGGCGCGCAGCACGGTGCGCGAGATCAGGCCGGAGACCGTCGAGTTGAGGCAGGCGGACGGGATGAGGAAGTCGTCGCGGGTGCCGTAGGTGCGCACGCAGCGACCGGGGTCGGCGAGCACGGCGAGGTCGGGGTCGAAACCGGTGCCGGCGAGCGCCTCGGTGAGCTCGCGGGCGATGGCGCCCTTGCCCGTCCAGCCGTCCACGAAGACGACCGAGCCGGCGTCGTGGTGGGCCGCGAGGTGCCGCAGCGCCACGGTGTCGATGCCGCGGCCGCGCACGATGGAGACGGTGTAGTGCGGGGTGTCCAGGCCGTGCGCGAAGGCGAGCCAGCGGCGGATCAGCACACCGACCGGGGTGCCGGCCCGGGCCAGCGAGGCGAGCACCAGGCCGCGGCCGCGCTCGCGCAGCAGCGTCTCGGCGACCGTGCCGACCGCCAGCGCCATCCGCTCCGCGGACTCGGCGAGCGCCTGCCGGAACAGCGCCTGGTACTCGGGGCTGGGCTGGTACTCGACGGGCAGCGACTCGGCGTAGTGCGCGCCGCCGGACTGCACGGCCTCCTCGCGCTCCTCGGTCGGCGCCTCCAGCGCCACCCCGGAGAGGTCCTTGAGCAGCCAGATCACGTCCTCGGCCGGGTACGAGGAGAACGCGGGCCCGTACAGCGGGGCGGGCAGGGTGGTGGTCATGGTCGCCTTACGTGGGGGTGCGCAGTTGATGGTGGGGGGTGGAGGCGTCAGCGCGGTGGCCGCGGCCGGTACGCCGGGAGAACGGCGAGCACCACCTGGTCGGTGACGGCCCGCAGCTGCCGCAGCAGGGCGGTCGGGCCCTCGGCGAGCGCGGGGGTGTCGCCGGGGGTGTCGACGACGAGGACGACGGCGTCGAAGCGGCGGTCCGGGTCCGCGCCGGGGGCGACGTTGTAGGCGTAGCGCTCCGTGGAGCGGTCGGCGGGGTCGTCGTGCGCGGGGAAGGCCAGCCGGGTGCGGATGGCGTAGCCGGGGTCGTCCACCGCGAGGACCGGGGAGCGGGTGGTGGTGGAGAAGCGCACGCGGTCGTCGCCCAGGCGGTCGGCGAGGGCGCCGGCGAGCCGCAGCGGGGCGTACATGAGCTCCTCGAAGCCGAGGACGAGGATCCGGTGCCGGTCGGCGAGCAGGTCGGCGAGCGGGGCGACGAGGCCGGGCAGGGCGGTGTCGAGCTGCTGGCGGTGCGCGGGGGTGAAGCCGTGCCGACCGCCGTCGGGCAGGTCGGCGGGCCAGTCGAGCGCGGCGCGGTGCACCGGGGCGAGCGGTCCGCGGGGGGCGGCCGGCTCGGGCTGGGCCTCGATGAGCGCCTGGGCGCGCGGCAGCACGTCCGCGGGCAGGTCGACGCCGCCGGAGGCGGTGGCGACGAGGTCGACCCGGGCGCCGAGCCCGGCGGCGGCCTCGGCGAGGCGTTCGCGGTCGGCGGGGGTGCGCAGGTCGACGAGGGAGACGACGACGTAGTGGTCGCGGGGGTGCGCGGCGTGCAGGGCGCGCACGGTGTTCAGCACGGTGTTGCCGGTGGAGAACTCGTCGTCGACGAGCACGAGCGGCCCGTCGCCGGCGAGCAGTGCCGGGTCCTCGGGCAGCAGCAGGTGCGAGGTGGCGTGCGAGTGCTCCTCCTCGAAGCCGCCGACCGGCTCCAGCCCGTCGACCGGACGCCGGGTCGAGTGCAGGTACGGCGCGTCGAGGCCGTCCGCGACGCTGTGGCCGAGCGCGGTGGCGGTCTCCGCGTAGCCGAGCACGACCGCGCGGCGGGCGGCGTCGGGGCCGAGCAGGTCGCGCACCCGGCGGCCGAGGGCGAGGCCGGCGCCGTGCACCACCTCGGGGCGCTGCGGCACGTGCTTGCCGAGCACGTGGGAGACGAGCAGGTGGGCGCGGCGCGGGTTGCGGCGCAGGGCGAGGCCGATGAGCCCCGGCAGCTCGGGCGAGCCGGTGAGCCCGATGCCGAGCCGGTCGGTGACCCACTGGCCGGACCACGGCGCCGGGGCGGCGTGCTGTGCTGTCAAGGCTCCCGCTTTCGGTGGTGCAGACGTTCGGTGCCGCGGACGACGGTGTTCGGTTCTCCGTACGAGAGTACTGAGGACCTCGCCGGGCGCGGCGACCCGCACCGCAGGTGGCGTGCGGTGCGGGGCGCCGGGGGTGCGGTGCGGTCAGCCGCCGAGGCAGGCGCCGAGCAGTTCGGCGAAGCTGACGTCCTCCTGGGCCACGCCGAAGACCTCGGCGCGCAGCAGCACGCGTTCGGCCCAGGCCCGGTGCGGCTTGGCCTCGTTCATCTTGTTGGTGTACGCCGAGCGCAGCACGCCGCCGCCGTCGCGGCTGAGGATGTCCTGCGCGTCGGAGTACTCCTCGTGCGTCACCACGGACAGTGCGTGCACGGCGGGGACGTGGCTGGGGTGGATGCAGGTCTTGCCCAGCAGGCCGTTGGCGCGGTCGAGTTCGATCTCGCGGATCAGGCCGTCGAGGTCGTGCTCGATGATGCGCTGCCGGACGCCGTCGGCCGGCGGGTGCGCCTCGGCGAACGGGGTGCGGCGTAGCTGCGGCTTGAACATCCGCTCCTGCACCGGGAAGTACTCCCAGACCGGGCCGGTGACGGTGTGCCCGGTGCCGTCGGCGCGGCCCAGCACGTTGACCACGTCGCCGATGACCCCGGCGACCAGCGCCACGTCGTAGGCCGTCAGGTCGGGCGAGCGGCGCAGTCCGTACGCGGAGCACAGGTCGGTGACGCCGAGCCGGACGGCGAGGATGCGCTCGCGGTACTTGTCCAGCAGGCGGGAGATCGCGAAGAGCTGCTCGCGGCGGGTCTCCAGGTGGGCGAGCTCGGGGGATTCGAGCACCGGCATGGCGAACAGCCGCTGCCCGGACGACTCCTCGGCGGCGGTGAGCGCCTCCAGGAAGGCGCCGCCGCTCTCGTCGGTGAACTTCGGGACGACGTAGCCGGCGAGCAGCCGGACGGCCGGGCCGAGGCGGCGGGTGAGGTCGGTGATCTGCTCGGCGGCGCGGACGCGGACGAACAGCAGCGGCAGACCCGCCCCGCCGTCCGCGTGGAGGGCGCCGAGCTGGGCGACGAGGTTGGCCTCGGCGGCCGGCACCTCGTGGTCGGCTATCGCGTCCTCCAGGCACAGCACCATGGAGACCACGCCGCGGGCCGTCTGCTTGCGGATGTCCGCCGCGAGGGTCTCCCGGGTGGCGGGACTGTAGAGGGTGGCGCCGAGCGCGGTCGACAGGACGGCCGGATCGCTCTGCAGGTCGAAGGCGACGGGCTGCCTCAGGAAGAGCCGGTCGCGGACGTCGTCGGCAAGGTGCCCGAAGTGGCGCAAACTGGTCTCCCTGGAATTCGTCGGTTCGGCCCGCTCTCACGCTGGGGGCCGGCTGAGGTCCCGGAAGGAGGGACGTACGGCGGGGCCCGGTGGTTTCGCGGGTGGGGCGGCGCGGTGGCCCTCGCGCCCGCGAAGGGCGGTGTGCCGAGGTGAGTGGTGTACCGGGAGCCGTTTCTCGCCAATCGTACGTTCCGGCGGCACTTTGCACAGACCTGAAACATCGAATTCTCGGAAGGTTACCCGTGCCGACACACAGACCCCGCGGTCGCGGCGCGACCCGCATTGTCCGTTCGGGCCGGCGGCGGGCAGGATGTGCGGCATGACGCACGTGATGGCGAAGGGCGCCAACATCCCGCTGACGGCCACCGCCGTCCGCGCCGTGCTGCGCTGGTCGGCCACGCCCGGCGCACCCGACGTGGACGTGTCCGCCCTGCTGGTCGGCGCGGACGGCCGGGTCCGTTCGGATGCCGACTTCGTCTTCTACAACCAGCCGCGGCACCCCTCCGGCACCGTCCGGCACCTGCCCAAGCAGCAGGCGGCGGGCGGCGGGGAGGTGTCCGACGCGGTCGAGATCGACCTCGCCCGGCTCCCGCAGGACGTCCACCGGGTGGTGCTGGCCGGTTCGTCGGAGGGCGGCTCGTTCGCGTCGGTGCCGCGGCTGCGGGTGCTGGTCCTCGACGCGGCGGCGGGCGAAGGTGCCGTTCCGGTCGCCGAGTTCCCGGTGACCGACAGTGACGACGTGACCGCGCTGGTCGCCGGGGAGTTCTACCGGCGCGGCGGGACCTGGAAGTTCCGGGCGATCGGCCAGGGCTACGCGAGCGGCCTCAGCGGGCTCGCCACCGACTTCGGGATCGCCGTCGAGGACGGCGACGGGATCACGGACGCCCTGCCGCCGCAGCCCGCGGACACCCCGGCGGACGCCCCGCCGGCCGTGGCCGAGGAGGAGCCCGACACGTACACGCTCGCACCGGCCACGCCCGCCGCACCGGTCGTGCCGCCCCCGCCGCCGACCGCCCCGCCGACGGCGGGAGTGCCGGTGCCGCCGCACGCCCCGGCCGGGTACGGGTACCCGCAGCAGCCGGCCGCGGCCCAGGCCGGCGGGTACGGCTACCCGCCGCCGGCCGCCACCGGCTACGGCCACCCCCAGCAGC
Source organism: Kitasatospora sp. NBC_01539 (assembly GCF_045040525.1). Lineage (NCBI taxonomy): Bacteria > Bacillati > Actinomycetota > Actinomycetes > Kitasatosporales > Streptomycetaceae > Kitasatospora > Kitasatospora sp. NBC_01539. The sequence goes on along the minus strand of NZ_CP109390.1, from coordinate 5,931,687 downwards.
CCGGCGCGGGCTACGGCTACCCGCCGCCGGCCGCCGGGTACGGCTACCCGCAGCAGCAGCCCCAGCCGGTGCACGCCTCGCAGCAGCAGCCCCAGCAGCAGCCGCCGCACCAGCCCGTCGGCGCGCCGGACTTCGCGCTGCCCCCGCAGGGGCCGCAGTTCCAGCCCCGCTGACCCGTGCCGCCGCCGCGGGACCGGCCGAAGGGGCCGGGCGGCTGCGGGGCCGAGCTCAGGCGGCGGGGCCGGACGGCCGCTTGTAGCCGCGCTGCCACTGCATGCCGAAGCCGTAGAGGCGGTCCAGGTCGGCCTGGAAGCCGTGCACGTAGCGCACCTCGCGGCGCACGGTGAGTTTGCCGTCCCCGGAGTTCTCGATGAGCACCACCGCGCAGGAGCGGGCGGCGGGCGCCCGCTCGTCCAGCTTGATCTCGATGCGCGGGCCGCTCTGCGGCACGATCGTGACGGTGGCGTGGGCGTGGCCGAACGCCGGGGTGTCGTCGTAGATGTAGACGAAGATGAGCAGCCGCCGGAACTGGTCCTTCTTCTCCAGGTTGATGTACATCGTCTCGCCGGAGGGGGCGCCGTAGACGTCGTCGCCGCTCAGCTTCACGTACGGCGGCCGGTTGAGGTCTCCGAAGTAGCCGCCGAGGGGCTGCACGACGCCCCGGGAGCCGTCGGCGAGCTCGTAGAGGCAGGCGAGGTCGAGGTCGACGCTGAGCGGCGCCAGGTCCTGCGACTCGGGGGCCATCGGGCGGAGGTTGCGCAGGTCGAAGAGGTTGCGCAGGCCTCCCCCGCCGGACGGCCGGCCGGCCGCGCGGGTCGTCCAGTGCAGGTTGACGTACAGGTATCCGGTGGTGGCCGCCGCCCCGGTGATCGCGTGCTGCGGCTGCGACTTGGTCAGGGTGACCTTGAACTGCCCCCCCGAGTCGACGTTGCCGCGTTCGCCCTTCAGGAACTCCCAGACCGAGACCATGCCGTCCGTCCTCCCCCTCGCCCGGCCGCCGGCCGGTGATCGCCCGCGGCGCTCGTCGTCCCCCGTATCGTCGCATCAGAGCCATACCCCGACGGCGGCGATGAGCCACCGTCATGCCCGGCGTCGCGTGCCAGGGTCGGCTCCCGTACGATGCCGCTCCGCCGGACGCGATATCGTCGGTGCCGCACAGGGGTCCCCGTCGTCCCGCGCGGTGGTGTCCACGACGCTGCGTCAGCCCCCCGCCCCGCCCGGGCCGCCTCCTGTGACCCGACCGCGCTTCATCCCCTGCCCTGCGGAATTCGAGGCCCAACCCACGATGAACCTCTCCTCCATACAGCTGGTATGGGCCGTCATCGGCGGCGCCGCCCTGTTGTTCACGGCCATCCTCGTGGCCGTGCTCCGGGTGAAGAACCACAAGACCGACGACGGTGCCGACTCCTGGGAGCGCACCGAGGAGCGCCGTCGCCGCAAGGAGACCGTCTACGCCGGCGCGTCGTACGTCCTGCTGTTCTGCTGCGCCGGTGTCGCCGCGGCCCTGTCCTTCCACGGCCTGGTGGGCTTCGGCCAGCAGAACCTGAACCTGTCGAACGGCTGGGAGTACCTCGTCCCGTTCGGTCTCGACGGTGCGGCGATGTTCTGCTCCGTCCTCGCGGTGCGCGAGGCCAGCCACGGCGACGCGGCGCTCGGTTCGCGCCTGCTGGTCTGGCTGTTCGCCTTCGCCTCGGCCTGGTTCAACTGGGTCCACGCGCCGCGTGGCGGCGTGCACGACGGCGCCCCGCAGTTCTTCGCCGGCATGTCGATCTCGGCGGCCGTGCTGTTCGACCGCGCCCTCAAGCAGACCCGGCGGGCGGCGCTGCGCGAGCAGGGCCTGATCCCGCGTCCGCTGCCGCAGATCCGCATCGTCCGCTGGCTGCGCGCGCCGCGCGAGACGTACGCGGCGTGGTCGCTGATGCTGCTGGAGAACGTGCGCAGCCTGGACGAGGCGGTCGACGAGGTCCGCGAGGAGCGTCAGGCCAAGATCGACGCGAAGGCGCGGGCCCGTACGGCCGACCGGCGCGAGCGGGCCGAGCTGAAGGCGATCTCCCGTTCGCAGGGCGGCGTGCTCTCCCGGTCCCGCCACGGCCGTCAGGTGCCCGCGCTGACGGCCGCCGGCTCGTCCGACGCCTCCTCTTCGGAGCCTGCGCTAGCCGATGAGGACCCGATGGCGAACGTCGGCCCGTCCGCCCTGGAGCCCGCGGCGCTGACCGCCGGCCGGCGCCCCCGCGCCGCCGTCGGCAGCTCCTCGTCGAGCATCGACCTCTCGGTGGACGACGACACCCTGGCGATGCCGAAGCTGGACTCGCTGGAGCGCAAGCTCCGGGCGATCGAGAAGCAGCTCGGCTGACACCCCGCAGCACGGCGAAGGGCCCCGCACCTGGTGCGGGGCCCTTCGCCGTGCTGCGGGTGCGGGGTCAGGCGGAGGAGGTCTCCAGCGTCTGCTCGCGCTTGTTGCGGACCATCGAGGAGGCCAGCGCGGCGCCGATGAAGCCGACGCCGATGAGGCCGGTGACGATCTCCGGGATGTGGTACTCGATCGACACCAGCAGGATCAGCGCGAGCGCGCCGATCGCGTAGTGCGCACCGTGCTCCAGGTAGACGTAGTCGTCCAGGGTGCCCTTGCGGACCAGGTAGACGGTCAGGGAGCGGATGTACATCGCGCCGATGCCGAGACCCAGGGTGATCATGAAGATGTCCTGGGAGATGGCGAACGCGCCGACGACGCCGTCGAAGGAGAACGACGCGTCGAGGACCTCCAGGTAGAGGAACAGGAAGAACGCGGCCTTGCCGCCCACCTGCACGAGCGACTTGCCGCTCTTCTCGGCGGCCTCCTCGGCCTCCTCCTGGTCCTCCAGGCCCGACTCGAAGACGCTGGAGAGGCCGTTGACGGCCAGGTACGTCGCGAGGCCCATCAGACCGGCGAGCAGCACGGTCTCGGCGTTCTCGGCGGCGAAGAAGCGGGAGGCGAGGGCGAGGGTGACCAGCGCGATGACGGAGGAGAGGGCGTCCAGCTTGCCGATCTTCTCCAGCGGCTTCTCCAGCCAGCGCAGCCAGTTGAAGTCCTTCTCCTCGAAGATGAAGTCGAGGAAGATCATCAGGAGGAAGATGCCACCGAACGCGGCGATCGCCGGGTTGGCCGCCTCCAGGTACTGGGCGTAGGTGTGGCCCTCGTACGTCTTGCTGGAGTCGAGCGCCAGCTCGATCACGGTGCCCGGGCTGAGGTGGGCGGTCAGGCCGACGACCAGCAGCGGGAAGACGAGCCGCATGCCGAAGACGGCGATGAGGACGCCGACCGTCAGGAAGAGCTTCTGCCAGAAGGCGTTCATCCGCTTCAGGACGGTGGCGTTGACGACCGCGTTGTCGAACGACAGGGAGATCTCGAGGATGGAGAGGATCAGCACGACGCCGAAGCCCTCGGCCCCCCAGATCAGGAAGGCGGCGATCAGGCCGGCGATCGTGATGGCGAAGGACCATCCGAATGTGCGGAGGAACACGGGGTCAGTTACCTTTCGAATTCATGTTCAGGAGCGGGCTTTACTGTACGTTTACTCCGAAATCCAGGGCAATGCCCCGCAGGCCGGACGCGTAACCCTGGCCCACCGCACGGAACTTCCACTCGCCCTGGTACCGGTACAGCTCGCCGAAGATCATCGCGGTCTCGGTGGAGGCGTCCTCGGTGAGGTCGTAGCGGGCGATCTCCTGCCCGTCGGTCAGGTTGACGACGCGGATGTAGGCGTTCGACACCTGGCCGAAGTTCTGCGAGCGGGCGTCGGCATCGTAGATCGACACCGCGAAGACGACCTTGTCGACCTGCACGGGCACGAGGTCGAGGTTGACCTGGACGACCTCGTCGTCGCCGTCACCGTCGCCGGTCAGGTTGTCGCCCTGGTGCTCGACCGAACCCTCCGGGCTGCGCAGGTTGTTGTAGAACACGAAGTACTCGTCGCCGAGCACCCGCCCGCTGCCGCACAGCAGGGCGCTGGCGTCCAGGTCGAAGGGCGCGCCGGTGGTCGAACGGGCGTCCCAGCCCAGTCCGATCTGCACCTGCGTCAGGTTGGGCGCCGCCTTGGTCAGCGAGACGTTGCCGCCCTTGGCCAGCGTGACACTCATGAACATTCCTCCCAGTCCCCCGTCCCCGGGGCTCCCTCGGCGCCGCGCCGGCGCGGCCGTGCGGCCGGCACGACGGGGCGTACCCCAGATCTACGCCCCCGCACCGCCGCGCGATCCTGTGCGCCGGCCTGAACTTCCTGAACTCCCCCGCCGGCCCCCGGCCGGACAGGCAGCAGCCGGGGCCGGCACGGGCGTGTGCGCCCGTGCCGGCCCCGGCCACGATCGTGCGACTGCTCCCGCAGGTCAGACGTTGACGCCGAAGTCCTGCGCGATGCCGCGCAGGCCGGAGGCGTAGCCCTGGCCGATGGCGCGGAACTTCCACTCCGCGCCGTTGCGGTAGAGCTCGCCGAAGACCATGGCGGTCTCGGTGGAGGCGTCCTCGGAGAGGTCGTAGCGCGCGATCTCGGCGCCGCCGGCCTGGTTCACGACGCGGATGAACGCGTTGCGGACCTGGCCGAAGTTCTGCTGGCGGTTCTCGGCGTCGTAGATCGACACCGGGAAGACGATCTTGGCCACCTCGGCCGGAACGCCCGCCAGGTTGACCTTGACCTGCTCGTCGTCGCCCTCGCCCTCACCGGTGAGGTTGTCGCCGGTGTGCTCGACGGAGCCGTCCTGGCTGGTGAGGTTGTTGAAGAAGACGAAGTCGGCGTCGGAGCGCACCTTGCCCTGCTCGGTGCAGAGCAGCGCGCTGGCGTCCAGGTCGAAATCGGTACCGGTGGTGCTGCGGACGTCCCAGCCGAGGCCGACGATGACGGCCGTCAGGCCCGGAGCCTCCTTGGTCAGGGAGACGTTGCCGCCCTTGCTCAGGCTGACACCCACTAGTCCTCCAAAGGTGCGGGAGGCACATGCCGGTGCCCCCGGTGGTGCGGGCCGGACCCCGTCGGGGAGCCCGTCCTGCCAACGGCCCGATCGTAGTGCCGGGTTCCCGCCCACGGGTCGAACACCCGGCTCACAGCGCGCCGAGCGCCGCCAGGTACTCCTGCTCGTCCCGGGCGTCCGGCAGGCCGTTCACGACGGACCAGCGCACCGCGCCGGCCTTGTCGATCACGAAGGTGCCGCGCACCGCGCAGCCCTTCTCCTCGGCGAAGACGCCGTACGCGCGGGAGACCTCGCCGTGCGGCCAGAAGTCCGAGAGCAGCGGGTAGTCCAGCCCCTCCTGGTCGGCGAAGACACGCAGGGTGAAGGGCGAGTCGTTGGAGACCGCGAGCACCTGGACGTCGTCGTTCTGGAGACGCGGCAGCTCCTTCTGGATCGCGCAGACCTCGCCGGTGCAGACACCGGTGAACGCGAACGGGTAGAACACCAGGACGACGTTCTTCTCGCCGCGGAAGTCGGAGAGCCTCACGAGCTCGCCGTGCTGGTTCTTGAGCTCGAAGTCCGGGGCCTGGTTGCCGACCTCGATCGCCATGGTGGGACCTTCCTCGTCGTGGGGCCGCGCCGCGGGGAGCGGTCACGGGCAGGGGCATCCTCGCATCCGCCCGGGCGGCTTCCGCCGTTCGGGTGAGCGCCGGGGGAGGCCCCGGCCCATGGTTGCGCCCTCGGTGAACATCCGCACCGGCCGGGACCACGAGAGGCGGCGCCAGGCGGAAGGGCCCCGCTGGAGGAAGCTCCAGCAGGGCCCTTGCGCAGGTCGTCGCGGCGGCTCAGCGCTTCCCGGGGCGCGCGGCCTTCGGGGTGGCCAGACGGGTTCCGGCCCAGTCCTTGGCGATGGCGACCGAGCTGGTCTGCGAGAGACCGGCGGTCTTGGCGGCATCGGCGATCTCGTGCGCCTCGACGTGGCCGTCACGGCCGGTCTTCGGCGTCAGGAGCCAGATCAGGCCGCCTTCGGCGAGGTACTCCAGCGCGTCGACGAGGCTGTCGGTGAGATCCCCGTCCTCTTCGCGATGCCACAGCAGGACGGCGTCGGCGACGTCGTCGTATTCCTCGTCGACGAGATCGGTGCCGGTGACCTCCTCGATGCCGTCGCGGAGCTCCTGGTCGCTGTCTTCGTCGTAGCCGAGCTCCTGGACGATCTGTCCGGCCTCGAAGCCCAGACGAAGCGCCGGGTTGGACTTGTCCGCGGGGTCCGCGGTCGCGCTCACGGGAATAACCTCCAGTATTCGGCTCGGCATCCATGCCGAGGCTGTGGGCGTAGTCCACACGTGCGCGGCGGTTCGCGCAAGTACCCGACACCCGATCCCACCCAAAGGTTGACGTGTCGGAGGGGAACACGCCGGGTGATGTGAGGGGAATCACACCCGTTTGCCCTTTTCTGCCCCGACCGGTGGTGCTTCGCGCGCTCCGCCGGGCGTGGACGGAGCCGTACGCCTGCCCGAGATGCGAACGGCATTCGGGGGCACCCCCCATCCGGGCGTAAAGTCTCCTGTTGGCCCTCACCCCGACCGCCCGTTTCCGGGCGGGAGGGATCCAGGTCGGACCACCTCTTCGTAACACCACCCCGGGGCTGAGCAGAACGGGCGACGACGCCCGCCGCGCATCCCCTGACCGGCCCGCCCACCAGGCGGAACGGTTACCGATCGGTAGAGATGACGGATCTCCGAGTCGCGGTACACGATGGAGGCGGCGCGACACACCTCAGTTTCGACCGACAGTGAAGGAACAGCGTGGCTTCCGGATCCGATCGCAACCCGATCATCATTGGCGGCCTTCCGAGTCAGGTCCCGGACTTCGATCCCGAGGAGACCGCGGAATGGCTGGAGTCGCTCGATGCGGCCATCGACGAGCGGGGGCGTGAGCGCGCCCGTTACCTGATGCTCCGCCTCATCGAGCGCGCCCGTGAGAAGCGTGTCGCCGTGCCCGAGATGCGCAGCACGGACTACGTCAACACCATCGCGACCAAGGACGAGCCGTTCTTCCCCGGCAACGAGGAGATCGAGCGCAAGATCCTCAACGCGACCCGGTGGAACGCGGCCGTCATGGTCTCCCGGGCCCAGCGCCCCGGTATCGGCGTCGGCGGCCACATCGCCACCTTCGCCTCCTCCGCGTCCCTGTACGACGTTGGCTTCAACTACTTCTTCCGCGGCAAGGACGCCGAGGGCGAGTCCGGTGACCAGATCTTCTTCCAGGGTCACGCCTCCCCCGGCATCTACGCCCGCGCCTTCCTCCTGGACCGACTCACCGAGCAGCAGCTCGACGCGTTCCGCCAGGAGAAGTCGAAGGCCCCCTACGGCCTCTCCAGCTACCCGCACCCGCGGCTGATGCCGGACTTCTGGGAGTTCCCGACCGTCTCGATGGGCCTCGGCCCGCTCGGTGCGATCTACCAGGCCCGGATGAACCGTTACCTGGAGCACCGCGGGATCAAGGACACCTCGGACAGCCACGTCTACGCCTTCCTCGGCGACGGCGAGATGGACGAGCCCGAGTCGCTGGGCCAGCTCTCGCTGGCCGCCCGCGAGGGCCTCGACAACCTGACCTTCGTGGTGAACTGCAACCTGCAGCGCCTCGACGGCCCGGTCCGCGGCAACGGCAAGATCATCCAGGAGCTGGAGTCGCAGTTCCGCGGCGCCGGCTGGAACGTGATCAAGCTCGTCTGGGACCGCTCCTGGGACCCGCTGCTCGCGCAGGACCGCGACGGCGTCCTGGTGAACAAGCTGAACACCACGGTCGACGGCCAGTTCCAGACGTACGCCACCGAGACCGGCGCGTACATCCGCGACCACTTCTTCGGCGGCGACCTGCGCCTGCGGGCGATGGTCGAGGGCATGTCCGACCACGAGATCCAGCACCTGGGCCGCGGCGGTCACGACCACCGCAAGGTCTACGCGGCGTTCAAGGCGGCCCGCGAGCACCAGGGCCAGCCGACGGTCATCCTCGCGCAGACGGTCAAGGGCTGGACCCTCGGCCCGAACTTCGAGGGCCGCAACGCGACCCACCAGATGAAGAAGCTGACGGTCGAGGACCTCAAGCGCTTCCGTGACCGGCTGCACCTGCCGATCACCGACAAGCAGCTGGACGAGGGCTACGCGCCCTACTACCACCCGGGTCGCGACTCGGAGGAGATCCAGTACATGCACGACCGCCGGCAGGAGCTCGGCGGCTACATGCCCACCCGCAAGGTGCGCCCGCGCAAGCTGGAGCTGCCGGGCGACGACGCGTACAAGGCGGTCAAGAAGGGCTCGGGCAACCAGACCATCGCCACCACCATGGCGTTCGTCCGGGTGCTCAAGGACCTGATGCGCGACAAGGGCATCGGCAACCGCTTCGTGCCGATCGCGCCCGACGAGTACCGCACCTTCGGCATGGACTCGCTCTTCCCGTCCGCCAAGATCTACAACCCGCTCGGCCAGACCTACGAGGCGGTCGACCGCGAGCTGCTCCTGGCGTACAAGGAGTCCAAGACCGGCCAGATGCTGCACGACGGCATCTCCGAGGCGGGCTGCACCGCCTCGCTGATCGCCGCCGGTTCGTCGTACGCGACGCACGGCGAGCCGCTGATCCCGGTCTACGTCTTCTACTCGATGTTCGGGTTCCAGCGCACCGGCGACCAGTTCTGGCAGATGGCCGACCAGCTGGCCCGCGGCTTCGTGATCGGCGCCACCGCCGGCCGCACCACCCTGACCGGTGAGGGCCTGCAGCACGCCGACGGCCACTCGCACCTGCTCGCCTCGACCAACCCGGGCGTCGTCGCGTACGACCCCGCGTACGGCTACGAGATCGCGCACATCGTGCAGGACGGTCTGCGCCGGATGTACGGCTCCAGCACCGAGCACCCGACCGGTGAGGACGTCTTCTACTACCTCACGGTCTACAACGAGCCGATCCGCATGCCCGCGGAGCCGGAGGGCGTGGACGTCGAGGGCATCCTCAAGGGCGTCCACAAGCTCCGCGCGGGCGACGCGGGCAGCATCCCGGCGCAGATCCTCGCCTCCGGCGTGGCCGTGCCGTGGGCGCTGGAGGCCCAGCGCATCCTCGCCGAGGAGTGGAACGTCAAGGCCGACGTCTGGTCGGCGACGTCCTGGAACGAGCTGCGCCGCGACGCCGTCGAGGCGGAGCAGTTCAACCTGCTCCACCCGGAGGAGCCGCAGCGCGTCCCGTACGTGACGCAGAAGCTCCAGGGCGCCGAGGGCCCGTTCGTCGCCGTGTCCGACTGGATGCGTGCGGTGCCGGACCAGATCTCGCGCTGGGTGCCGGGCACGTGGCAGTCGCTGGGTGCGGACGGCTTCGGCTTCGCCGACACCCGTGGTGCGGCCCGCCGCTTCTTCCACATCGACGCTCAGTCGGTCGTCCTCGGCGTGCTCACCGAGCTCGCCAAGGAGGGCAAGATCGACCGCAGCGCGCTGAAGGACGCGATCGACCGCTACCGTCTGCTCGACGTGACCGCGGCCGACCCGGGTGCCGCCGGCGGCGACGCCTGACGACCCGCTGAAGCACCCCTGCACACGGCCGAGGGCCGGACCCGTCCTGGACGGGTCCGGCCCTCGGCCGTTCGGCGTCAGCCCGCCGTGAAGGTCGCGAGGACCGTCTCGAACAGCTGCCGGGCGATCGGCCAGTCGTCCTCGGGCACCGACACGTGCACGGCGTACTCGGTGCCGTCCGGCGCCACGAACGCCTGGTCGGCGGCGTGCCACGGGCCGCCCTCCGGGGCACCGGAGGTGAACTCCCACAGCGCGCCGTCCCGGCCCCGGTAGACGTTCGGCCCCAGGGCGAGCCGGGTGTACCCGGGCTCGGCCGCCGCGTCCTGCTCCAGTGCCAGGAGGTGCTGCTCGGACGACTGCACCACGCCGGGGGCGACCGCGAAGCGCAGCACGTGCACGCCGCCGTCCGGCGAGTAGTCGACCCACCGGCCAGCCTGGCTGCGCGTCCAGCCCTCGGGGACGGCGGCCCGGAAGCCCGCGGGGTCGTCCGCCCAGCGGAAGCCCGCGGGAGCGGCCGCGAGCGCGGGGGCGGAGGTGGCGGACGTGGCGGACGCGGCGGACGCGGACGGCGTGCGGGTCGGCACCGCCGGGCCGCCGGGCGCGGGGGTGGGCGTCCGCGTGGCGAGCGGCCCGGTGGAGGGCGTCCCTGCGGTGTCCGGGCCGCCGGTCCACACGGCGAACGCCAGCCCGCCGGCGAGCGCCGCGGCCACCGCGGCCACCACGGCCACCACGGCCGCCACGGCGATCGGCCGGCCCCGGCGGCGGCACGGAGCGGCGGCCACCGGGCGGGCCGCAGGCGCGGCGGCGGGTGCGGCGGCAGGTGCGGCGGCGGGTGCCGAAGCGGAGCCGGCCGCGGGTGCGGGTGCGGGCGGCGGCGGATCGGCGACCACTGGTGCCGGGCAGGCCTGCGGGTGCCGGGTACGGGCCCGGGTGGCACCGGGCGGGAGACCGGCGGCCTCCGCCAGCAGCGCGCGCACCTCGTCGGCGGTGGCCCGTTCGGCCGGGTCCGCTCGGAGCAGCGCCTCGATCACCACCGCGAGCGGCCCGGCCTGCCGGGTCCCGGGCGCCGGGTCGGCGGGCGTGCTCCGCACGGCGTCCGGGCCGCCGGTGCCGGGGGACGGCGGCGGCCCGCCCTCGACCGCCGCGTACAGCGTCGCGCCGAGCGACCAGAGGTCGGCCTCGGGGCCGGGGCTGCGGCCGGCGACGCATTCGGGGGCCCGGTGGCGGGTGCCGGTGCCGGGCCCGTCCGGGGCCGGCGGCAGGGCGATGCCGAAGTCGGTGAGGACGGCCCTGCCGCCGCGTTCGAGCAGCACGTCGGCGGGCTTCACGTCGCGGTGCAGCACACCGTGCCGGTGGGCCTCCTCCAGGGCTGCCAGTACCTGCACGCCGATCAGGGCGACCTCCTGCGGGGGCAGGGCGCCCTCGTCGGCGAGCACCTCGGCGAGCGAGGGGCCGTCGATCAGCTCCATGACGATCCAGGGGCGGCCGTCCTCCTCCACCACGTCGTAGAGGGTGATCACGCCGGGGTGGTTGAGCACCGCCGCCGCCCGGGCGTCCTGCGCCATCCGCTCGCGGAGGGCCGGGAGGTCGTCCTCCGGCACGTCGGCGGCGCCCAGCTCCTTCACGGCGACGTGGCGGCCGAGCCGGGCGTCCCGGGCGACCCGGACGGTGCCGGTGCCGCCCCGTCCGAGGCGGCGGCCGAGCAGGAAGCGTCCGGCGAGCAGGTGCCCGTCGCCGGGTCCGGCGGGGCGGTCGGGGTGCTCGTCCGCAGCGTTCATGGCCCGTCCCTGTGTGCCCGGTTCCGCGGTCCCGTCGTGGCCTTCCGGGCGACGGCCCCGTCCGGATCCCAGTCTCACGCCCGTCCCGTCACCCGGCGAGCCGGAGCGGCGGCGGAGGGTCGCCGGAGCGGGCGGGCCGGGGCGGCCCGGGCGGTCCGGCGGGCCCGGCACGACAGCACCGCACCCGGCCGGGAACGTGCTCCGGGCCGGGTGCGGTGGTGGTGCCGCGGCGGGTTGTTGCCGCGGTGCGGGGACGTCAGATGTGGACGGCCGGACCGGCGTCGTTGGCCCCGCGCTTGGTGAACAGGCCGAGGCCGGCGGCGACGAGGGCCACCACGGCGGCGACGACGAACGCGAGCGACATGCCGCTGACGAACGAGGAGTGGACGGCGCCCGCCATCGCGTCGACGACGTTCTGCGGGGTGCCGGGCTGCGCCGGCGGGGCGATGCCGAGCTGGGCGGCCTGGTTCAGGCCCTCGGCCCGGGCGCCCTCGACCGGCGGCAGGCCGGCCTTCGCCCAGGTGCCGGGCAGTACGTCGGTGACCTTGGCGGCCATGATCGCGCCGAGCACGGCGGTGCCGAGGCTGCCGCCCACCTGCATGGCGGCCTGCTGGAGGCCGCCGGCCACGCCGGAGAGCTCCATCGGGGCGTTGCCGACGATGACCTCGGTGGCGCCGACCATCACCGGGCTCAGGCCGAGGCCCATCAGCACGAACCAGAGCGACATGACGCCGTTGCCGGAGGTGGTGCTGAGGGTCGACATGCCGATCATGGCCGCGGTGGTGAAGAGCATGCCCGCGACGATCGGGATGCGCGGGCCGAGCTTGCCGATGGCCGCGCCGGCCACCGGGGCGCCGACGATCATCATGCCGGTCATCGGGAGCAGGTGGACGCCGGCGTCGACGGGTGCCATGCCGTGCACGTTCTGCAGGTAGAAGGTGACGAAGAAGATCCCGCCGAAGAAGGCGAAGGCCATCAGCACCATGAGCAGCGTGCCGGCGGACAGCGGCACCGAGCGGAAGAGGCCGAGCGGGATCAGCGGCTCCTTCGCCTTCGTCTGCCAGAAGGCGAAGAGGGTCATCGCCACGACGGCGCCGCCGAGGAACAGCAGCGTCGCCGGGTCGCCCCAGCCCCAGACGGGGGCCTTGATGATGCCCCAGACCAGCATGAACATCGCGCCGGAGAGCAACACGATGCCGGGGACGTCGAAGGACTTCGCGGCGTTCTCGCTGCGCACGTCCCGGAGGATCCACAGGCCGAGCGCGAGGGCGATCAGGCCGACCGGGATGTTGATGAAGAACACCGACTGCCAGCTGACGTGCTCGACCAGGAGGCCGCCGACGATCGGGCCGGCGGCGGTGGAGGCGCCGATGACCCCGCCCCAGATGCCGATCGCCATGTTGAGCCTGTCGGCCGGGAAGGCGCCGCGCAGCAGGCCGAGCGCGGCCGGCTGGAGGAGGGCCCCGAAGAGGCCCTGGAGCACCCGGAACACGATGACGGTCTGGATGCTGCCCGCGAAGCCGATGGCGGCGGAGGTGGCGGCGAAGCCGGCCGCGCCGACGAGGAAGGTCGTCTTGTGGCCGAAGCGGTCGCCGATCTTGCCCGCGGTGATGAGGAAGACGGCGAGCGCCAGCAGGTAGCCGCTGGTGACCCACTGGATGTCGGCGGGCGAGGCGCCGAGGTCGGCCTGGATCACCGGGTTGGCGATGGCCACGACGGTGCCGTCGAGGGCGACCATCATGACGCCGACGGCGACGGTGAGGAGGGTCAGCCACGGGTGCCCCTTGAGGCCCCCGGCACCGCCCGGCGGTGTGCTGCCGGACGCGGGCGGGGTGTCCGCCCTGCCGGTCCTGACGACGGACGAACTCATGGCTGCTGACCTCCGTGGGCGAGGGACGAGGGGATGGCGCCCGGGACCCACCCGTCCCCACGAGCTGTCCGGTCCACGGGCGCCACACATCGCGGAACATTATGTCAGCTACTGACATTCGGCAATTCATGACGTACGCCGCGGACTGTCATATGACAGAACCGCTATCGTGGTGTCCGTCCCGCTCTGTGACGAAAGGCGCCCTGCATGGCCCCGCCGCCCACCACCGTCCGCACCGAACAGCCGGCCGCGGCCGACTGCCGGGTCCTCGGGCTGCGCGAGCGGAAGAAGCAGCGCACCCGGGACGCCCTGGTCGCGGCGGCGCACGCGCTCTTCCTCGGCCAGGGCTTCGCCCGCACCACGGTCGACGAGATCGCCGCCCGGGTGGACGTCTCCCAGCGCACCTTCTTCCGCTACTTCGGGAGCAAGGAGGAGGTCGCCCTCGCCGTCCTCGCCGACGCCGAGGACCACTTCGTCGACTGCCTGCGCCGGCGCCCCCCGGAGGAGACCCCGCTGGAGGCCATGCGCGCGGCGATCACCGAGACGTGGGACGGGCTCGGCCGGGATGCCGGCACCGGCCCGCACGGCGTCCAGGCCGCGCTGGAGCTGATCGACCTGATCGAGAGCACCCCCGTGCTGCTCGCCGCGCACCTGCGCCGCACCATCGAGCAGGAAGGCGTGGTGACGGCCGTCCTCGCCGACCGCGAGGGCCTCGATCCGCGCACCGACCTGCGCCCCCGGGTGCTGGCCGCGGCGTTCGGCGCGGTCGTCCGGGTGTCGCACCTCTCCTGGACCTCGGACACCGCGGCCCACGCGGCCGGGCCGTCCGGCATGATCGCCACCATCGAGCGCCACTGCGACCAGCTCGGCCCCGCGCTCGCCGGCTCCTGGCGCGGCTGACCCCCGCCGTCGGCGGGTCGGCCTAGGCTGGCGCCCATGGTGACGTTCGACCAGTTCCTGGAGATGGGCCTCGCCCTGCCCTCGGCCACCGAGCGCCTCACCTGGGAGACCGAGGTGACCCTGAGGGTCGGCGAGAAGATCTTCGCGATGGCCTCCCCCGACTCCGGCAGGGCCTGCGTGAAGGCCACCCGGGAGGAGCAGGCGGCCCTGCTCGCCGCCGCCCCCGGGACGTACGCGGCGGCCCCCTACGTCGGCCGGTACGGCTGGGTGCTGGTCGACCTCGGCCGGGTGGGAACCGAGGAGCTCCGCGAACTCGTCATCGAGGCGTGGCGCAGCACCGCGCCCAAGCGGACGGTCCGGAAGTTCGACGGCGATCGGGCAACCTGACGCCACACCAGGTCCCTCGTGTGTGTGACCCATCCCACGGTTTAGACTCTGCTCACCCCGGCCGGGGCGCCTCTACCCTGGCTGGCACAGCAGTCGTACCCGTCGGGCCCCGCCCGCTGTCACCGGTCACCGGCCCCGAGGGAGAGTCGCCCATGCAGCGCAGGCGGGTCAAGCGCATGCTGATAGGCGCGTTCGCCGCCTCCGCGGTCCTGCTCGACGCCGGCGCCGCCGCCGCACAGGCCGCCGCGTCCAACGAGCAGGTCGCCATCACCTCGCCGCCCGCGGGCGCCGCCGCCTGGGTCGAGGACGAGTCCGTGGGCCGCGCCCTGCCCGACCCGGCCACCGCCGACGCGCCGTCGGTCGCGGCCTTCTTCGCCACCCTGGCCGACGCGGAGCAGCGGCACCTCGCCGAGACGTACCCCCTGGTCGTCGGCAACCTCGACGGCGTACCCCCCGCCCTGCGCTACCGCGCCAACCGGATCGCCGTCGCCGCCGAGCGCGACCGCGCCCGCGAGCGCGCCGCCGACACCGGGCTGAACGCCGCCGAGCGGGCCGCGGCCGCCGTCCGCGCCACCGACACCGGCCGTCTGCTGAGGGCCGGCCGGCAGATCCTCGCGTTCGACCCGCGCGGCCGCGGCCTGGTCAGCGAGGTGTACGGCGACCTCGCGGCCGCCGACCGGGTCGCCGTCCTCGTGCCCGGCTCGGACGCCGACCTCGCGCACTTCGACCAGACCGGCGACCCGCTGCGCTCCGTCACCGGCATGGCACGGGCGCTCCTCGCCGAGGAGCGGCGGCAGCGGCCCGGCAGCCGCACCGCCGTGGTCGCGTGGACGGGGTACGTCACCCCGTCCGGGTTCGGTCCGGACGCCGTGACGGCCCGGCTCGCCGAGGCCGCGGCCCCCCGCCTGCTGCGCCTGCTGGCCGGCCTGAAGGTCACCGGGCACGCCACGGTCCCGCCCACGCTGCTCTGCCACTCGTACGGGTCGGTGGTGTGCGGCACGGCCGCGCCCGGCATCCGGGAGAACGGCACCACCGACGTCGTCGTGTTCGGCAGCCCGGGCATGGGCGTGGACGCCGCGGCCGAGCTCGGCCCCGGGGTCCGGGTGTGGGCGGCCCGCAACCCGACCGACTGGATCGGCAACGTGCCGTACCTGGAGTTCGGCGGGCTCGGGCACGGCACCGACCCGACGACGCGGGAGTTCGGCGCCGTCGAGCTGTCCTCGCAGGGCTCGGTCGGCCACACCGGCTACTTCGCCGAGGGCACGGGCAGCCTGCACAACTTCGGCGCCGTCGCCCTCGGCGACTACCAGGACGTCGCCCTGCAGCAGCCCTGAGCCCGGCGGGTCACTCGCGGGCGGCCGCGGTGGACGACATGTCGGCGTAGCGGGTGCCGGTCACCTGCTCGGCGATCGGCTCCAGCGCGGCGAGCTCGGCCGGGGTGAGCACCAGCTCGGCCGCGGCGGTGTTCTCGGCGAGCCGGGTGCGCTTCCGGGTGCCGGGGATCGGCACCACGGTCAGGCCGTGCACGCCCGCCCGGTGGTGCACCCAGGCCAGCGCGACCTGGGCGGCGGTGACGCCGCGGTCGGCGGCGATCGTGCGGACGGGCTCCAGCAGTGCGGCGTTGCCCGCCGCGTTCGGGCCGGAGAACTGCGGGTGGTGGCGGCGGAAGTCGCCCTCGGAGAGCTCCTCGGCGGCCGCGAACGCGCCGGTGAGGAAGCCGCGGCCGAGCGGCGAGTACGGCACGAGGGCGACACCGAGCTCGGCGGCGGCCGGCACCGCGCTGCGCTCGACGTCACGGGAGAAGAGCGACCACTCGGACTGCAGGGCCGCGATCGGGTGCACGGCGTGCGCCTCGCGGAGCTCGGCGCCGGTCACCTCGGAGAGTCCGAGGTGGCGCACCTTGCCGGCCCGGACGAGGTCTGCCATCGCCCCGACCGAGTCGGCGAGCGGCACCTGCGGGTCGCGCCGGTGCATGTAGTAGAGGTCGATGACGTCGACGCCGAGCCGCTCCAGGGAGGCGTCGACGGCGGCGCGGATGTACGCCGGGTCGTTGCGGACGGCGCGGTACGACGGGTCGTCGGCGCGGCGCTCGATGGCGAACTTCGTGGCCAGCACGACGCGGTCGCGGTGCTTGCGGACGAACGGCCCGATCAGCTCCTCGTTGTGGCCGCTGCCGTAGATGTCGGCGGTGTCGAAGAGGGTGACGCCCAGGTCGAGGGCGGCGTCGAGGGTGGCGAGCGCCTCGGCGGTGTCGGTCGGGCCGTAGAACTCGCTCATGCCCATGCAGCCGAGGCCCTGGATGCCGACGGCGGGACCGCCGGTGCCGAGCGGTGCGGTGGGGATGCTCATGCGCTCTTCTGCTTCCTGTCGGTCACGGTCGTGTCGGGCTGCGTCCCGATCCGCGCGGTCGTGCCGGGCACGGTCGTCACGGACGCGGCGGCAGCCGGGATTCCGCCCGGGCCGGCCGCGGCCGCGCGGGACGCGTAGATGTCGATCTTGTGGTCGAGGACGGCCAGGGTGGCGTGCAGATCGGCGATCCGCAGCCGCACCTCCTCGCGCTGGGCGACGAGGATGTCCCGCCGTTCGAGCTCCGTGTGGTCGCCCTCCCGGGCCAGCTCCACGTACCGGAGCATGTCCGCCACCGGCATGCCGGTGAGCCGCAGCCGCCCGAGGAACGCCAGCCGGGCCAGGTCCGCGTCGGTGTAGCGGCGCTGCCCCGAGTGCGAACGGTCCACCGGGTCGAGCAGGCCGATCCGCTCGTACCAGCGCAGGGTGTGCGCGGTCAGACCGGTCGAGGCCGAGACCTCGCCGATCGTCCGCCACGGCGCGTGGTCCAGGACCTCCCGCAGGTCGGTCCCGCAGGCGAGCGGGTCGTCGATGATCGGCGCGGACGGTGTCACGGTGGCCCCCCTTGGTCGGCGACGGCTACGACGCTAGCGAGTTCGAGTGCACTCCAAGCAAGCCTGCCACGCACCGCCCCGGGCCGGACGGCTATCGTCGGGCGCATGGAGAGCTTGCGGATGATCGAGGACTGGCCGGTGCCGAACGCGGCGGCCGCGGTGGTGCGTGGCGCGGACGGCGCCGTGGTGGGGTCGCACGGGCTCCAGGAGCACCTGTTCCCGCTGGCGTCCGTGACCAAGCTGCTGTCCGCGTACGCCGTGCTGGTCGCGGTCGAGGAGGGCGTCTTCGAGCTCGACGACCCGGCGGGCCCGGAGGGCTCGACCGTCCGCCACCTGCTGGCGCACACCTCCGGACTCGCCTTCGACGAGCACCGGGCGATGGCCGGGCCCGGCACCCGGCGGCTCTACTCCAACGCCGGTTTCGACGTGCTCGCCGACACCCTCGCGCAGGCCTCCGGCATCCCGTTCGCGCAGTACGCGGCGGAGGCCGTCTTCGCGCCGCTCGGCATGAAGTGCACCCTGCTCAACACCGCGCACCGGGCCCCGGCGGGCGCGGGCGGCCTCTCCACCGTCGCCGACCTGGCGCTCTTCGCCGCCGAACTCCAGGCGCCGACCCTGCTGGACGCCTCCACGGTGCACCGGGCGACCCGCGAGGTGGCCTTCCCCGGCCTGGGCGGCGTGCTGCCCGGCTTCGGCCACCGCCGCCCGAACGACTGGGGCCTCGGCTTCGAGATCCGCGACGGCAAGGACCCCCACTGGACGGGCACCACCAGCTCGCCGGAGACCTTCGGGCACTTCGGCCAGTCCGGCACCTTCCTGTGGGTCGACCCGGCCGCCGGCGTCGCCTGCGTCGCCCTGACGGACCGTGACTTCGGCCCGTGGGCGGCCGAGGTGTGGCCGCGGTTCACCGACGCCGTCCTCGCGGAGCTGCGCGGCTGACCGCGCACCGGAGCCGGCCGGTCAGCCGAAGCGCAGCGGGGAGTGCATCTCCCAGAGCAGCAGCTCGGCGCCGTCCGGCCCGGCCGTCGGGTCGGCGAACGCCTCGCCGGTGATCCGCACCGCGTCGCCCGGCTCCAGCGAGCGCCCGCCGCCCTGCGGGCCGGGCACCGTGCGGTAGCCGAGCGAGCCGGCGGTGAGGTGCGCGTAGCGGTACGGCGCCTCGGGCAGTGCGGGCAGCGGCTCCCACGGGCCGGCGGTGACGAGGTGCAGTGCCGCGTCCGAGCGGCGCAGCCGCAGCGCGTCCGACCCGGCGTCACGGTCCATGCCGGAGGCGAGGAGTGTCGGGCCGTCGGCCGTGGGGGTGACCCGCCGCAGGCCGTACGCGGGCGGGGTGCCGAAGACGTCGGGCTGCAGCCACATCTGCACGAACCGCACGGGCCCGGTGGCCCCGCCGAGGTTGCGTTCGGTGTGGGTGACGCCCGAACCGGCGCTGAGGTGCTGCACCATGCCGGGTCGGACCACCCCCGCGTGCCCGTCGCCGTCGCGGTGCGCGAGAGCGCCCTCCAGCACCCAGGTGAGGATCTCGGTGTCGCGGTGCCGGTGCCCGTCGAAGCCGGCACCGGGTGCGAGCGTCTCCTCGTTGCAGGCGAGCAGTGCACCGAAGTGGGTGTTCTTCGGGTCGTAGTGCCCGGAGAAGGAGAAGGCGTGGCGGGTCTCGATGCCGTCGGCGGGCGTCGAGCGGTAGCGCTCGGGGGCCCGGCGGAGGTCGGCGCGGCCGCGGTCTCGGGTCTCGGTCACGCGGTTCACGGTAGCCGGTCCGGGCCGCCGCGCCGGGCACGACCGGCGGGGGCTGTGCACGAGCACGCCGTACGGTGAGGCAGTCTTGTCCTGTGCCAGCCCCTTCAGCGAAACCCGACAGCGCCCCCGCCGACCCGAAGGCGACCGACCAGGCTGCCGAGAAGGCGGCCGACAGGAAGGCCCCCTCCCGCAGGGCGGCCCCGGCCGCCGAGGCGCCGCGTCCGGCCAGGGGCGGCAGGCTGACCGCGCAGGAGCGGAAGCTGGCCGCCGAACGGGCCGAGCTGCGCGCCGCGACGCTGAAGCGGCTGGAGAAGTCCTCGGGCAAGCTGGCCACCGCGGCGATCTCCAGGATGGACGACCAGCTGTCGTGGTACCGGCGGATGCCGCCCGAGCACCGCTCGTGGATCGGCCTGGTCGCGCAGGCCGGCATCGCCGCGTTCACCGAGTGGTACCGCCATCCGGAGGCGCCGCAGGCGATCTCGACCGACGTGTTCGGCACCGCCCCGCGCGAGCTGACCCGGGCGATCACGCTGCGCCAGACCGTCGAGCTGATCCGCACCACCATCGAGGTGATGGAGGAGGCCATCGAGGAGGTGGCCGCGCCCGGCGACGAGGACGGCATGCGCGAGTCGGTGCTCGTGTACGCCCGCGAGATCGCCTTCGCCACGGCCCAGGTGTACGCGCAGGCCGCGGAGGCCCGCGGCGCGTGGGACGCCCGGCTGGAGGCGCTCGTCGTCAACTCGCTGCTCTCCGGCGACGCCGACGAGGGGGTGCTCTCCCGGGCCGCCGCCCTGGGCTGGGGGCAGCCCAGCCAGGTGCGGGTGGTGATGGGCAGCGCCCCCGACGGCGACAGCGAGGCCGTGGTGGAGGCGATCCGGCGGGCCGCCCGCTACGCCAAGCTGCAGGTGCTCACCGGGGTGCTGGGCCGACGGCTGGTCGTGGTGGTGGGCGGCGACAAGGAGCCGGTGCACACCGCGAAGGCGCTGATCGGGCAGTTCGCGCCGGGCCCGGTGGTGGTCGGCCCGACCGTGTCGGACCTGCTGTCCGCGACGCGGTCCGCGCAGGCCGCCGCGGCCGGCCTGAAGGCGTGCGCCGCGTGGCCGGACGCGCCGAGGCCGGTGCTCGCCGACGACCTCCTGCCCGAGCGGGCGCTCGCCGGCGACCAGGCGGCGCGGCGGCAGTTGGTGGAGGAGATCTACACACCGCTCGACGAGGCCGGGTCGGCACTCCTGGAGACGCTGAGTGTCTATCTGGAGCAGGCGTCGTCCCTGGAGGGGGCGGCCCGGATGCTCTTCGTCCACCCGAACACCGTGCGCTACCGGCTGCGTCGTGTGACTGACGTCACGGGCTATGCTCCGTCCGACGTACGTTCGGCCTTCACCCTGCGCATCGCCCTTGCGCTGGGCCGTCTCGGCGTGGTCCCGGCCCAGAGCTGACCTCGCTGTAGGGACTGCACAATCCGGCGTGCTTTTCTTCGTTGTCGTCGCCTACCCGTTCGCGGGTGCCTGGCGAGAGAGGGTTGAACCGTGCTCGTAATCGTCGCCCCTGGACAGGGTGCCCAGACCCCCGGCTTCCTCGGCCCCTGGCTCGAACTGGACGGCACCGCCGACCGGCTGCGGCAGTGGTCGGAGGTGGCCGGTCTCGACCTCGTCCGCTACGGCACCGAGGCCACCGAGGAGGAGATCAAGGACACCGCGGTGGCGCAGCCGCTGCTGGTGGCCGCGGGTCTCGTCACCGCCGGTGCGCTCTTCGCCGGCTCCGACCTCCGCGCGCTCACCGGCGCGGTCGCCGGCCACAGCGTCGGCGAGATCACGGCGGCCGCCCTGGCCGGCGTGCTGACCGCCGACGACGCGCTGGCGTTCGTCCGCGAGCGCAGCCTCGGGATGGCCGAGGCCGCCGCCGTCACCGCCACCGGCATGGTCGCCGTGCTCGGCGGCGACCCGGAGGCGGTCGCCGCCAAGCTCGCCGAGCACGGGGTGACCGCGGCCAACAACAACGGCGGCGGTCAGCTCGTCGCGGCCGGCACGCTGGAGCAGCTCGACGCGCTGAAGGCGGATCCGCCGGCCGGCGCGCGGCTCATCCCGCTGAAGGTCGCCGGCGCGTTCCACACCGAGCACATGGCTCCCGGTGTGGCGCGGCTGGAGAAGCTGGCGCCGGGCCTGACGGTCGCCGACCCGGCGGTCGCCTACGTGTCCAACAAGGACGGCGAGGTCGTGGGCTCGGGCGCCGAGGTGCTGGCCCGCCTGGTCGCGCAGGTGTCCAACCCGGTCCGCTGGGACCTCTGCATGGAGACGCTCCAGCAGCTCGGTGCGACCGCGGTGATCGAGCTGTCCCCCGCGGGCACGCTCACCAACCTGGTCAAGCGCAACATCAAGGGCGTGGCGACGCTGGCCCTCAAGACCCCTGCCGATCTCGACAAGGCCCGCGGCCTGGTCGCGGAACACGGCGCCGAGGAGACGAACGCATGACCGCGCCCCAGATCAAGCCCGCCACCGGCGCCGCGTTCTCGCGGATCCTCGGGGTCGGCGGCTACCGTCCGGTCCGGGTGATCCCGAACGCCGAGGTGCTCGACTGGATCGAGTCCTCGGACGAGTGGATCCGCAGCCGCAGCGGCATCTCCGAGCGCCGCTGGGCCGGCCCGGAGGAGAGCGTCGCCGAGATGTCGGTGCAGGCCGCCGGCAAGGCGATCGCGCAGGCCGGCATCACGGCCGGACAGATCGGCGGCGTGATCGTCGCGACCGTCTCGCACCTCAAGCAGACGCCCGCGGTCGCCACCGAGATCGCGGACCGCCTCGGCTGCGGCACCGCCCCGGCGTTCGACATCTCCGCGGCCTGTGCCGGCTTCGGCTACGGCCTGGGCCTCGCGGACGGCATGGTGCGCGGCGGCAGCGCCGAGTACGTGCTGGTGATCGGCGTGGAGCGGCTCTCCGACCTGACGGACACCTCGGACCGCTCGACCGCGTTCATCTTCGGCGACGGCGCCGGTGCGGCGATCGTCGGCCCGTCGGACACCCCCGGTATCGGCAAGGTGATATGGGGGTCGGACGGCTCCCAGCGCGACGTCATCTCGCAGACCCAGGCCTGGGACACCGCGTTCGCCAAGGAGGACGCCGTCAACGGCGTCGGCGACGAGGCGAAGTGGCCCGCCCTCCGCATGGAGGGTCAGACCGTCTTCCGCTGGGCGGTCTGGGAGATGGCGAAGGTCGCGCAGCAGGCCCTCGACGCCGCCGGCATCACCGCCGAGCAGCTCGGCGCCTTCATCCCGCACCAGGCGAACATGCGCATCACGGATGCCATGATCAAGGCCCTGAAGCTCCCCGAGTCGGTGCCGGTCGCCCGCGACATCGCCGAGACCGGCAACACCTCCGCCGCGTCGATCCCGCTCGCCATGGAACGCATGCTGGAGAGCGGCGAGGCCAGGAGCGGCGATCTGGCGCTCATCATCGGCTTCGGGGCGGGTCTCGTGTACGCCGCCGCAGTCGTTACTCTCCCCTAGGCTTCACAGCCTTCCCCGTACCCGCGCCGGTCCGTCGGACCGTGCGCTCTCACCACTGAAGAGGAGCAGCCGCTATGGCTACCAAGGACGAGGTTCTGGAAGGTCTCGCCGAGATCGTCAACGAGATCGCCGGCATCCCGGCCGAGGACGTCGAGCTCGACAAGTCCTTCACCGACGACCTGGACGTCGACTCGCTCTCCATGGTCGAGGTCGTCGTGGCCGCCGAGGAGCGCTTCGACGTGAAGATCCCCGACGACGAGGTCAAGAACCTCAAGACCGTCGGCGACGCGGTGAACTACATCCTCGCCAACGCCTGACCCCGCGTCGGCCGGTGCTGCCGGCCGACGCGGCCGGCCGGGACGGGGAGACCCGTTCCGGCCGGCCACCCCCCGGCCCTCCGCCACCCCCTGCACACGTGAGAGAAGAAGAAACCAGTGACCGCTGAAAACCGCACCGTGGTCGTCACGGGTATCGGCGCCTTCACGCCGCTGGGCGGCGACGCCGCCTCGTTCTGGGAGGGCCTGCTGGAGGGCCGTTCCGGCGTGGCCGCGCTGACCGAGGAGTGGGCCGCGGACCTTCCCGTCCGGATCGCCGCGCGCACCGCGGTCGAGCCGGGCGAGGTGCTGCCCCGCCCGCTGGCCCGCAAGCTCGACCGTTCGGCGCAGTTCGCGCTGATCGCCGCCCGCGAGGCCTGGGCCGACGCGGGCTACGAGACCCCCGCCACCGACGAGTCGTCGAAGCTGGCCCCCGAGCGCCTGGGCGCCGTGGTCGCTTCCGGCATCGGCGGCGTCACCACCCTGCTCGACCAGTACGACGTGCTGAAGGAGAAGGGCGTCCGCAAGGTCTCCCCGCACACCGTGCCGATGCTGATGCCGAACTCCCCCGCGGCCAACGTGGGCCTGGAGGTCGGCGCGCGGGCCGGCGTGCACACCCCCGTCTCCGCCTGCGCCTCCGGCGCCGAGGCGATCGGCTACGCGATCGAGATGATCCGCACCGGCCGCGCCGACGTCGTGATCGCGGGTGGCACCGAGGCGGCGATCCACCCGCTGCCGATCGTCGCCTTCGCCAACATGATGGCGATGTCGAAGAACAACGACGAGCCGCAGCGCGCCTCGCGCCCGTACGACAAGGGCCGCGACGGCTTCGTGCTCGGCGAGGGCGCGGGCATCGTGGTGCTGGAGTCGGCCGAGCACGCGGCCGCCCGCGGCGCCCGGGTGTACTGCGAGGCCGTGGGCCAGGGCCTGTCCTCGGACGCCCACCACATCGCGCAGCCGGAGCCGACGGGCGCGGGCGTCGCCCGTGCGATCGCCGACCTGTTCGCGCGCAACGACCTGGACAAGTCCGAGATCGTGCACGTCAACGCGCACGCCACCTCGACCCCGCAGGGCGACACCGCCGAGGTCAAGGCGCTGCAGAAGGAGCTCGGCGAGCACCTCGGCCATGTCGCGATCTCCGCGACGAAGTCGATGACCGGTCACCTGCTGGGCGGCGCCGGCGGCATCGAGACGGTCGCGACCGTCCTCGCGCTGCACCACCGCGTCGCGCCGCCGACCGTCAACGTCGACGACCTGGACGACGAGATCACCGCCGACATCGTCCGCGGGGAGCCGCGCGCGCTGCCCGCCGAGGGCCGGATCGCCGCGCTGAACAACTCGTTCGGCTTCGGCGGCCACAACGTCGTCCTGGCGTTCCGCTCGGTCTGACGTCCCGACGCCTCCGGAGGGGGCCGGTGCCCGCGGGCGCCGGCCCCCTCCGGCGTGCTCGGCGGAAACCCGGATGACCGGCGGCCGGCCGGTCCCTACGCTCGGCGGCATGGAACGCACGGGGGATCTGCTGAACGTCGTCGATGTCGAGGCGACCTGTTGGGAGGGCGCGCCGCCGCCCGGGGCGGTCTCCGAGATCATCGAGATCGGGCTGACCGTGGTCGACCTGGCCACGGGGAGGCGGGTCGGCCGGCACCGGGTGCTGGTGCGGCCGGCGCGCTCCGCGGTGAGCGCGTTCTGCACGGAGCTGACGGGTCTGACCCAGGCCGAGGTCGACACCGGCCTCGGGTTCGCCGAGGCCTGCCGGCTGCTGGCCGCCGAGCACCGGGCGGGCGAGCGGCCGTGGGCGAGCTGGGGCGACTACGACCGGCACCAGTTCACCCGGCAGTGCGGGGCCACGCGCACCGCGTACCCCTTCGGCCGGCGGCACACCAACGCGAAGGCGGTCTTCACCGAGGCGTACGGGCTGCGCAGGCGGCCGGGCATGGCGCAGGCGCTGCAGGTCGCCGGGCTGCCGCTGGAGGGCCGCCACCACCGCGGCGAGGACGACGCCTGGAACATCGCCGCCCTGGTGCTGGCGCTGGACGCCCGGGGCGCGTGGCCCCGGGCGGAGTGACGCCGGTCAGACCACCTGGTGCAGCCAGCGCACCGGGGCGCCGTCGCCGGCGTACCGGAAGGGCTCCAGTTCGTCGTCCCAGGGCTTGCCGAGGAGGCGGGCGATCTCGGACTCCAGGTCGCCGCCCTCGGTCTTGACCCGCAGCAGCACGGCGCGGAGCCTGTCCTCGGGGATGAGGATGTCGCCGTGGAGGCCGGTGACGGCGTGGAAGATGCCGAGGCTCGGGGTGGAGCTGTAGCGCTCGCCCTCCGCGGTGGCGCAGGGGTCGCTCGTGACCTCGAAGCGGATCAGCTGCCAGCCGCGCAGCGCCGAGGCGAGCTGCGAGGCGGCACCGGGCTCGCCCTGCCAGGAGAGCTCGGCGCGCCAGTGGCCGGGCGCGGCGGGCTGGCGGATCCAGTCGAGGCTGACCCGCACGCCGAGCACCCCCGCGACGGCCCATTCGACGTGCGGGCACAGCGCGCGGGGCGCGGAGTGGATGTACAGCACACCACGTGTCGTCACCGGGACCTCCAGGCTGTGGACGAGGGTCGCCTTCCCCAGCTGCCTCGTGCCGTGGCCGGCAGGTTCGGAGTACTACCGTGAAGCTCAACTTACTCGACATTAGGTAATCAAATTGAGCAAAACGGACAAGCTTTCACCTCATGCTAGTCGAATCCCGCACGAGGTCCACCCCTCCGCAGGCGCTCTCCCCCGAACGGACCTATGCTGCCCGGCCGCGCCCGACCGGGCAGCCCGGCACGCCCGGTGACGCCCCGTCGGACGGCCCGCACGACCGCCGCGCTCCCCCCGTACGCGAACCGCCCCCACGGCGCGGGCCGTGGGGGCGGACGACGTGACGTGCCGTCAGAGCGAGACGACCATCTTGCCGGTGTTGTCGCCGCGGAGCAGGCCGAGGAAGGCCTCCGCGGTGTTCTCGACGCCCTTCACCACGGTCTGGTCGTAGCGCAGGCTGCCGTCCCGGAGCCAGCCGGCGACCTCGGCGGTGAACTGCGGCTGCAGCGCGGCGTGGTCGCCCACGAGCATGCCCTGCAGGCGCAGGCGCTTGCCGATGGCGAGCGCGAGGTTGCGCGGGCCGGCCGGCGCGCCGGTGTCGTTGTACTGGGCGATGGCGCCGCAGAGCACGGCCCGGCCGTGCAGCCGGAGCGCGCCGATCGCGGCCTCCAGGTGGTCGCCGCCGACGTTGTCGAAGTAGAGGTCGATGCCGTCGGGTGCGGCGGCGGCGAGCTGGGCGGCGACCGGGCCGTCCTTGTAGTTGAAGGCGGCGTCGAAGCCGTAGTCGTCGACCAGGGTGGCGACCTTCGCGGCGGAGCCGGCCGAGCCGATCACGCGGGCGGCGCCCTTGAGCCGGGCGATCTGGCCGACGAGCGAGCCGACGGCCCCGGCGGCGCCGGAGACGAAGACGGTGTCGCCCGCGCGGAAGGAGCCGACCTCCAGCAGGCCGGCGTATGCGGTGAGGCCCGGCATGCCGAGCACCCCGAGGTAGTACGGGAGCGGGGCGAGGTCCGCGTCGACGCGGACGGCGCGGGCGGCCGGCAGGGTCGCGTACTCGCGCCAGCCGAGCCCGTGCAGCACGGCGTCGCCGACGGCGAAGTCCTCCGCCCCGGAGGCGACGACGGTGCCGACGGCGCCGCCGTCCATCGCCTCGCCGAGGGCGAACGGCGGGACGTACGACTTGACGTCGTTCATCCGGCCGCGCATGTACGGGTCGACCGAGAGGTGGGCGTTGCGGACCAGGATCTCGCCGGGGCCGGGCCGGCGCACCGGCGCCTCGACGAGGGCGAAGTCGGTGGGCACCGGCCAGCCGTCGGGGCGGGCCGCCAGGTGCCACTCGCGGCCGGTGGTCGGGATGTCCTGCTCTGCCATGACGCGGTCTCCGTATCGTCGGTCGTGTCGCTGGTCGACATGAAAGGTTGAGCTACTGAAGCAATCGTGAACATGAATAGTTCACATTGTCAAATGTTCAGGTACCATGGGCCGTATGGAGACGCAGCCGCCGCCCATCGACCCGATCACGCTGGAGGTCACCGACCTCATGGCCAACCTGGTCGGGCTCTTCCACCGCGAGTACGAGGAGGCGGCCGCCGCCCGGTCGCTCACCGGGGCCCAGGCCAAGGTGCTCGCCCTGCTGCGGCGCGGCCCGATGCCGATGCGCCACATCGCCCAGACCCTCAGCTGCGAGCCGTCCAACGTCACCGGCATCGTCGACCGCCTGGAGACCCGGGGGTTCGTCACCCGCGAGGCCGACCCGCAGGACCGCCGGGTGAAGCTCGTGGCCGCCACCGTCGCGGGGTCCGCCGCCTCCGCCGAACTCCGCGAGTCCCTCAACTTCGCCCGCGAGCCGCTGGCCGCCCTCGCCCCCGAGGAGCGCATGCAGCTGCGCGACCTGCTCCGCCGCATGCTGGACGGCGCGGCGACCCCGGCGGGCTGAGCCCCGGGGTGCGCGGCATGATCCGGTTCGGGCCGGGAAGACCCGTCCGGGACCGGATCCGCGTGTAACCGAACGGCCCGCCAGGCCGTCTCACGTAGTGGAGGCACAGAGTGGTGCCGGCCACTCCCCCTGCCTGGCCCCCAGCGGCCGTACAGAGAGCTGCAGAGTGATGACCGAGAGAAGCCGGCCCGCGCCGGCCACCCGCCGAGCGGGCCGCCTGGCGCGCATCGCGGGGGCCACCGCGGCCGTCCTGGTCCTGGCCACCGCCGGCGCCGGCGCGTGGTTCTACCACCGGCTGGACCAGAACATCAGCACCTTCTCGGCGGACGGGGTGGCCACCAGCCGCCCGCCCGTCGCGCCCGTCCCGTCCGGTGCGCCCGGCGGCGGCCGCCCGGTCAACGTCCTGCTGCTCGGCTCCGACACCCGCTCGGACGGCAACGGCTCGCTGGGCGGCGGCGACGCGGGCGTCGGCCACTCCGACACCGCGATCCTGCTGCACGTCTACGCCGACCACAAGCACGCGGTGGGTGTCTCGATACCCCGCGACACCCTGGTCACCGTGCCGGCCTGCAAGCTCCCGAACGGCTCCTGGACGAACCCGCGCACCAACCAGATGTTCAACTCGGCCTTCACCGTCGGCCAGTACCCGCAGGGCAACCCGGCCTGCACCCAGAACACCGTCGAGGCCCTCACCGGCCTGCGGATCGACCACACCGTCGTCGTCGACTTCAAGGGCTTCGCCGCCATGACCGACGCGGTGCACGGCGTCGACGTCTGCGTGCCGGCCGACGTCGACTCGTACGGCATACACCTGGAGAAGGGCCGCCGGACCCTCAGCGGCAGGCAGGCCCTCGACTACGTCCGGGCCCGGCACGGCTTCGGCGACGGCTCCGACATCGGCCGGATGAAGCGCCAGCAGGCCTTTCTCTCCTCCCTCATCGACAAGGTCCGGTCGAGGGGATTCGACCTCACCACCCTGCTCCCGCTGGCCGACGCCGCGACCCGGTCGCTGACCGTCGACCAGGAGCTCGGCAGCGCCATGAAGCTCGCCACCTTCGCGCAGTCGCTGCAGGACATCGAGCTCGCCGACATCACCTTCGTCACCGTCCCGTGGGAGTACGCCGGGGCCCGGGTCGCGCTCGTGCACCCGGACGTCGACACCCTCTGGGAGATCCTGCGCCAGGACCGCACCCTCGACGGCAGCCCCACCGCCTCCCCCACGGCCTCGCCCACCGGCTCCCCCACGGCCTCGCCCTCCGCCGCGCCCGGCGCGACGGGCACCCCCGCGCCGAACGCCACCGCCGTGCACGTCACCGTGCACAACGCCTCCGGCGCCGCGGGCAGCGCGGGCCGGGCCGCCACCGCGCTCGCCTCGCACGGCTACCGGGACCTCACCGTCGGCGCCGACACCAAGGGGCGGTCCACCAGCGTCGTCGGCTACTCCGCCGGCCACCGCGCCGCCGCCGAGCAGCTCGCCGTGCTCTACCCCGGCGCCGTCGTGAAGGCCGACGCCTCCGCCGACGGCCTGGTGCTGACACTGGGCCAGGACCACGCCTCCGGGGACACCGCGGGCCCGGTGACCCTGCCGACCACCCTGCCCAGCGGGATCACCGACAACGCCCGCCCGGCCGACAGCGACCTCTGCTCGAACCTCAGCTTCGGCTGACCGCGACGGCGTCCGGCAGCCCGGTGACGACCAGCGTCACCCGGGTGCCGGCGGCCAGCGCGCCCTGCGCCGCGAGGCCGTACACCGCGTGCAGGGCCTTGGCGACGTACCGGCGCTCGACGCCCACTCCGTGCCGCTGCTCGAAGCCGGCCGCGAACTCCTCCAGCGCGGCCGGCACCCGGCCGTACCTGCCGCCGTGGTGGCCGTGGTCGATCCGCCAGTTCGCGAAGGTGCGCCCGTACGCCGCCCGGTGCAGCGCGTCGACCTCGCCCTCCAGGTAGCCCTCGCCGCGCAGCACCGCGACGCCGAGCGCCCGGGCGCCGGGCGGCAGCCCGGCCGCGATCCCCGCGAGGGTGCCGCCGGTGCCGACCGCGCAGCACACCACGTCGCGCGGGCCGAGGCCGGGCAGCTCGCCCGGCAGCGCGGCGGTGCCGTGCACCGCGAGCGCGTTCGACCCGCCCTCGGGCAGCACCAGGCAGTTCCCCCACCGCTCGGCGTACGGCCCGCCGCCCGTCCCGACGAGGTGCCGGTACGCGCCGCGGCCCACGAACTCCAGCGCCATGCCGTCCGCCTCCGCGGCCGCCAGCGAGGGGTTCCGTGGCCGGTCCGCGAGCTCCTCGCCGCGGACGATCCCGAAGGAGGCCAGGCCGAGGGCGCGGGCCGCAGCGGCGGTGGCGCGCAGATGGGTGGAGTACGCGCCGCCGAACGTGGCGACCGCGGTGCGGCCCTCGGCGAGGGCGTGCGCCAGGTTGGGGGTGAGCTTGCGCCACTTGTTGCCGGGCACGGCCGGGTGCAGCAGGTCGTCGCGCTTGAGCCGCAGCTCGACGCCCGCGCGGGCGAGCACGGGGTCGGCGACCGCCGTGAGCGGGGTCGGCAGGGCGGCGGGCAGCAGCATCACGCCAGCATAGGGGCGCCGGTCAGGCCGGGCGCGAGGACGTCAGGTGGGCGAAGACCACGACGTTGTCGCTGTAGTCGTGGGTCTTGCGGTCGTACTCCCCGGCGCAGGTGATCAGGCGCAGCTGCGCGTCGGAGGTGTCGCCGTAGACCGCCCGGTCGGGGAAGGCGTTCTTGGCGAACGTCTGCACGGAGTCGACGGAGAAGACGGCGACCGTGCCGTCCTCGCGGGTGATCTCGACGCTGCTGCCCGGCAGCAGCACGTGCAGCATGAGGAAGACCGCGGGGCCCGTGGTGGTGTCGACGTGGCCGGCGACCACGGCGGGGCCGCGCTCGCCGGGGGTGGGTCCGTCCTTCCACCAGCCGACGAGGTTGCGGTCGTTCGTCGGCGGGGCGGCGAGCGTGCCGTCGGGGGTGAGGCCGAGTTCGGTGAACGGCGCCTCGACGAACAGCTGCGGGACGCGCAGCCGGACGGGCCGTGAGCGCGGCAGGGCGGGGGCGGGCCGGCCGGCCGGCGAGGGCAGCACCACCGGCGGCGGGGAGGCGCTCGCGACGGCGGCGCCGCCGGCCGCGGAGCGCGGGGCGGCGGGGGTCGTCTCCACCGACTGGTAGATGACGAGCAGCCCGACCGCCGCCAGTCCCATCGCCCAGCGCAGGGCGCTGCGGCTTCCGTCCGCTGCGGGCAGGTCCGTGCGGGCCTGCGGGTCGGGTGTCTGCCTGCTCATCGGACGTCGGCCTCTCCTGGGTGGTGCGGGGACGTCGCGTCCGGCCGCGCCCGGCTTCCGGGACGGGCGCGACCGGACGCGGCCGGGGGACGGCGGGGAGCGGTCGGGCGGACCGGTCCCCGCCGTGGGGGGTGGACGGTCAGATCTGGGCGCCGGTGGGGCGACGGCGGCGCAGCGCGACCGCGCCGACGCCGAGACCGCCGGCGAGCAGGGCGGCGCCGGTGGCGAGACCGCCGCCGGAGACCGCGAGCGCGCCGCCGCCGGTGTGGACGCCGCCGTGCGGGGCCTTCTCCGCCCAGGCGTCGTCGGCCTTGGCCTCGCTGTGCTCCTTCGCCGTGCCGCTCTTGGTGTCGGACTTCTCGTCGGCAGCGGCGGGCTTCTCGGCCGCGGGCTTCTCGGCGGCGGGCTTCTCGGCGGCGGGCTTCTCGGCGGCGGGCTTGCCCGCTGCCTCCTTGCCGGAATCGGAGCCGCCGGCGGGGGCCTTCTCGGCCGGCGCCTCCTGCCACACCCTCTGGTCGTCCGCCTTCGGGGCGGCCGGCGGGTCGGCGTAGGCGGCCGGGATGGCGATGGCCAGGGCGGCGGAGGCGGCCGCTCCGGCGAGGAGGATGCGCTTGGACAGCATGGGGTGATCCTTCCGGCGCCTCCGTGCGAGTGCCGGCCCGTGCCGGCGCAGGGGATCGCGGATGCGCCTCCCTCACCGTGGTTCACACGCCGTCAGGTCGCCACCGCACCGGTCGTGTGACCGGGGTGGCCGGACGGGGCGTCAGCCCGTGGAGCGCCCGGCGGGCGGCGGAGTGTCGCGGGCCGTGCGGGCGGGGGGCGGGCGGCGCCCGAATGGGCCGTTGGGGTGTAGCTGGGCGGTGCTGCCGCTCCTGCCGGACGGCCCCGGGCATCCATCGATCATGTTGTCACATCATCAGCTCATGACCCGTCGCCTGCTCCTGGCCGTCGCCGGGCTGGGCCTGCTCTCCACCACCGGCTGCGAGTTCCCCGCCGTCGACGGCGGGGACGGCGTCGCTCCCTCCGACGCGCCCGGCTCCCCGGCTCCCTCCTCGGCCCCGGCCACCCCCGCCGCCGGCGCCTCCGGCCCGGCACCGACCCCGCCGCCCCCGCAGCCCCGCAGCCTCAGCAACCCGCTGTTCTCGCTCGCCGCCGACGACCGCCTGGTGGCCCTCACCCTGGACGACGGCCCCGACCCCGTCCACACCCCGCTCGTCCTGGACATCCTGCACAAGCACAACATCCGCGCCACGTTCTTCCTGATCGGCGAGAACGCCGCCCGGCAGCCCGCGCTCGTCCGGGAGATCGCGCGGCAGGGCCACCACATCGCCAACCACACCTGGACCCACCCCGACCTCAGGTCGGTCACCGAGACGCAGATCCGCGACGAGCTGCGGCGCACCTCGGACCTGCTGGGCGGGACCACCGGCCGCACCCCGACGTGGTTCCGCGCACCCGGCGGCGACTGGTCCGACGTCTCGCTGCAGGTCTGCGCCGACCTCGGCATGCGGCCGATGGGCTGGTCGGTCGACCCGCAGGACTGGTCCCGGCCCGGCACCTCGCTCATCACCACCCGGGTGCTGGCCGCCATCGGCCCGGGCTCGATCGTGCTCAACCACGACGGCGGCGGCGACCGCTCGCAGACCATCGCGGCCCTCCAGACCTACCTGCCCGTCCTGCTCGACGAGGGGTACCGGTTCACCGCCCCGCAGTGACCGTCCCCCGGCGGCCGCGTCCTGACGGACAGCCCGGTGGGGCGGCGCCGGAGCTCCCGGATCGTGCCACCGGGACGACCCAGCGGAGCGTGACACCATGACCGGTCCCCGGCCGACCGCCTTCCCCGGCCCCGCGCGGCGCGAGCTCGTCCTCCGGGCGGCCGTCCGCCAAGGGCTCCTCGATCCCGAGGAGTCACCGCTCGCGGGGTTCGTCGACCTCGACGCCGTCGCGGCGACCGTCGACGCACTGCACCGCGCGTTCGAGGGCCCGGCCGGCGTGCTGCACACCTTCGCGGCGAAGGCCAACAGTCTGGTCCCGGTGCTGAGGCGGCTGCGCGACCTCGGGATGGGCTGCGAGGTGGCCGGCCCCGGCGAGCTCGCCCAGGCCCTCTCCGCCGGCTTCGCCCCGGAGCGGATCGTCTTCGACTCCCCGGCGAAGACCCGCCGCGAGCTGCGGCAGGCGCTGGACCTCGGGGTCGCGATCAACGTCGACAACTGGCAGGAACTGGCCCGGATCGACGAGATCCTGGCGGACCGGACGGCCCCGGAGAGCCGGTCCACCATCGGTGTCCGGATCAATCCGCAGATCGGCGGCGGCTCCGTCGACGCGATGAGCACCGCCACCACGACCTCCAAGTTCGGCATCGCCCTGGCCGACGAGGGCAACGCCGAGCGGCTGGTCGCGGCCTTCCGCGACCGGCCCTGGCTCACCTGGCTGCACTGCCACGTCGGCTCCCAGGGCTGTTCCCCGGACCTGATGGCGGAGGGGGTGGCGGCGACCCTCGGCCTCGCCCGGAGGATCGACGGCGAGCTCGGCCACCGCCGGGTGGTGGGCCTGGACATCGGCGGGGGCCTGCCGGTCGACTTCGGCAGCGACCGGGCGGACCCGGGCTACGCCGCGTACGTGGAACGCCTGCGGACCCACGCACCGGGCCTGCTCTCCGGCGAGTTCCGGGTGGTGACCGAGTTCGGCCGCTCGGTGCTGGCCAAGGCCGGCTTCACGGCCGCGTACGTCGAGTACACCAAGAGCTCGGGCGGACGGGCGATCGCCCTCACCTTCGCGGGCGTGCAGGTGGCCACCCGGACGGTCTTCGCACCGGACGCCTGGCCGCTGCGGATCAGCGCCCACGACGCCACCGGGGCCGAGAAGCACGGCGAACCGGTCGAGCAGGACGTCGCCGGGCCGGCCTGCTTCGCCGGCGACCTCGTCGCGCGGGCCCGCCCGCTGCCGCTGCTGGAGCCCGGCGACATCGTCGCGCTGCTGGACACCGGCGCGTACTACACGTCGACCCCGTTCGGGTACAACAGCCTGCTCGAACCGGCCGTGCACGGGGCCACCGTGAGCGCCGACGGCACCGTGCGGTTCAGCCCGCTGCGCCGGGCGCAGACCGTCGAGGACCTCCTGGACCGGACCGGCGGGTGACCCCGGGGGCCTCGCCCCACCGCCACCGGGCCCGCGGTGCCCGCCGGGGCGGGCGGCGGCGTCGCGACGGGGCCGGTGCGGCGCTGGCCGGCCGTGGTGTGACGCGGTGTCCGCCGGGACGGCCCCGAGGGTCGGCCGTGTGCGCCGTCGCGTGCCGTGTCCCCCGGCGGGTGAATCCCGGCGTTGCGTGCGGCACCCGGGCTGCGGCCTGGTCTACAGTTCCAAGGGCAGCGGGCCGCCTTGACTGTTCGGGCGCCCTTCTGGGCTGACGTCCTGTCGGCTTCGGAGGTAGGGCGGGTGGGACTCGAACCCACGACCAAGGGATTATGAGTCCCCTGCTCTAACCGGCTGAGCTACCGCCCCCCGATCCGGCCTGCCGCGTCGGCGCGAAGGCCCCCGCAGCAGCAGACGGCCCCTCAGGGCCGTCACCGGCAGCATAGCCGGTCGATCAACCGGAATGCGCGCCGGGTACGCATCCGGGTACGCCCGCGCACGCCTCCGCCGCCGACCGGTCACGCCCCCCGCCCGCAGATCTGGCGGAGCCGCCGACCGTGCCGGAAGATCGTGCGGCGGGGGCCCGCACGGCGGGCGGCCGGTCACCCGAGGGAAGCGAGACAGGCGGATGGCACGCATGCGGCGCACCGGCGCCCTGGCGGCGCTGCTGGCAGCCGTCCAGCTGACGGCCGCCGCCTGCGACTGGCCCGGCAGCGCCCCCGACACCCCCAGCTCGCACCCCGCCCCCCGGGACGCCGCCAGTGACCGGATCGGCGCCCTCTTCCTCGGCAGCGTCGACGGCCCCCGGATGTGCACGGCCAGCGTCGTCAGCAGCCCGCAGCGCAACCTGCTCGTCACGGCGGCGCACTGCGTGGAGACCCTCGACCGCGGCCGCGAGGACGGCCTGGTCTTCGCCCCGGGCTTCCGCCACGGCCGTACCCCGTACGGCAGTTGGCCGCTCACCGAGGTCACCGTGGACGAGCGCTGGACGGACTCCGAGGACCCCGAGTACGACGTCGCCTTCCTCACCGTGGCGCCGGTCGACGGCGAGGAGATCGAGGACGTCGTCGGCGGCAACCGGCTCGGCACCCGCCAGGGCTTCGGCCTGCCGGTCTCCGTCACCGGCTACCCCAACGACAGCGAGGAGCCGATCACCTGCGCCACCCGGACGGACGCGCAGAGCCCCACCCAGGAGAGCTTCCGGTGCACCGGCTACAGCGTCGGCACCAGCGGCAGCCCCTGGCTGACCCACGACGGCACGGTCGTCGGCGTGATCGGCGGGTACGAGGCGGGCGGGTACGAGGACGCCGTGTCGTACAGCGTGACCTTCGACGGGCGGGTGGCCGAGCTCTACCGCCGGGCGACCGGGCAGACCTGACCGGCGGCGCCCCGGCCCCGGGCAACACGAAAGCCCCCCGGGCCCGCCGGAGGGCTTTCGCTCTGCGCCTATCGCCCACGACTCGGGGCGAAGCTCCCCCAATTGGACTCGAACCAATAACCTGCCGATTAACAGTCGGCTGCTCTGCCAATTGAGCTATGGGGGACCGCATACAGACGGGCGGCCACCAGGGCCGTCCCGAGCTCCCCCAATTGGACTCGAACCAATAACCTGCCGATTAACAGTCGGCTGCTCTGCCAATTGAGCTATGGGGGATCGAGCTTCCGCCCCGGCCTCCGGTGCTCCCGGTCCGCGGCGCTCGCTGCGGGTCATACATTAGCGCACTCCGGGGGGTGGTCCGCCAATCGCTTTGTCCGGCCCCCGGGCCCCGGGGCCTCCGGCCCGCCCGGCGCGCCCCGCGCGCGGCGCCCGCGCAGGCCGGGGATGCTGGTGCCACGGCCGCGCCCGGCCTCCCGGCGCGCCGCCGCCCGGGCGGTTCGCCGCCCGGTCCGACGGGTAGACGCCCACGCGGCAGTGACCGCGCGGAAGGACGGAGAGCAGAGCATGTGGAAGCTGACATTGGTCGTGGGGGTGGGCATCGGCTACGTCCTCGGGTCGAGGGCCGGCCGCCAGCGGTACGAGCAGATCGCCCGCACGGCACAGAAGATCTCGCAGAACCCCAAGGTGCAGGACGCCGCCGGCAAGGCGAAGCAGCAGGCCGGTGCGGTGGCCGGCAAGGCCGCCGGAGCGGTCGCGGACAAGGTCGGCGACCGCCTCCCGAACTCCGTCACCGACCGGGTGTCCTACTTCCAGCGGCACCAGGTGGAGGACGACAGCTGGGGCACCGTACGCCCGTGACCGCAGGGGATCCCGTACCGACTGGGCAACACTTGACGCGGCTGGTCACGCCGGGGCCGTCGGCTGAGGCATGATCTCGCCATGGCCATCGTCGCGGGCATCGACAGCTCCACCACACGCACCCGGATCGTCGCGTGCGACGCCGAGACCGGCGCCGTCCTGCGGGACGGCAAGGCACCGCACCCGGGGCCCGAGGCGGCCGACGCCCGCAGCACCGAGGCGGACCCGCAGACCTGGCTGCACTCGCTCGGCGAGGCGGCCACCGGCGGCCTGCTGGAGGGCGTGACCGCGATCGGCGTCTCCGCCCAGCAGCACGGCCTGGTCGGGCTGGACGCGGGCGGCGTGCTGGTGCGTCCCGCACTGCTCTGGAACGACCCGCGCTCGGCCGGTGCCGCCGCCTCGCTCATCGACGCGCTCGGCGGCCCGGCCCGGTGGGCCGAGGCGATCGGTTCGGTGCCCACGCCCGCCTACACCATCGCCAAGCTGCGCTGGCTCGCCGAGTTCGAGCCCGTCTCCGCGAAGCGGATCGCCGAGGTGCTGCTGCCGCACGACTGGCTCGTCTGGCAGCTGCTCGGACACCCCCGGCGGCGCACCACCGACCGCGGCGACGCCTCCGGCACCGGCTACTGGTCGCCGGTCACCGGCGAGTACCGGCAGGACCTCGTCGAGCTCGCCCTCGGCCACGAGCTGCGCGTGCCGGACATCCTGGGCCCGGCCGAACCCGCCGGGCACACCCCCGAGGGGCTGCTGATCTCCGCCGGCACCGGCGACAACATGGCCGCGGCCCTCGGGCTCGGCCTCCGCCCGGGCGACGCCGTCGTCTCGCTCGGCGGCAACGGCACCATCTTCGCCGTGCACGAGCAGGCCGTCGTCGACGCGACCGGCGTGATCTCCTCGTTCGCCGACGCCACCGGCCGCCACCTGCCGATGGCCGGCACGCTGAACGCCGCGCAGGTGCTGCGCTCCGCCGCCGCGATGCTCGGCTGCGACCTCGAACAGCTCAGCGACCTCGCCCTGCAGTCCTCCCCCGGCGCGTACGGCCTCGTGCTGCTGCCCTACCTGGACGGTGAGCGCACCCCCCGGCTGCCGCACGCCGCCGGCACCCTCACGGGCCTGCGGGCCGAGTCGATGGGCCCCCAGCACCTCGCCCGCGCCGCCGTCGAGGGCATGCTGTGCAACATCGCCGAGGCACTGGACGTGCTGCGCGGGCACGGGGTCGCCGTGAACCGGGTC
The DNA here is from genome assembly GCF_045040525.1 of Kitasatospora sp. NBC_01539. Taxonomy (NCBI): domain Bacteria; kingdom Bacillati; phylum Actinomycetota; class Actinomycetes; order Kitasatosporales; family Streptomycetaceae; genus Kitasatospora; species Kitasatospora sp. NBC_01539. The sequence goes on along the minus strand of NZ_CP109390.1, from coordinate 5,894,456 downwards.
TTCCTGCTCGGCGCCGCCGGACGGCTGGCCGCCGTCCGCGACAGCGCGCCCCGGCTCTTCGGGGTGCCCGTGGTGATACCGCCGCCCGGCGCGCACGCCGCCCGCGGCGCCGCCCGGCAGGCCGCCTGGGCGCTGGCCGGCACCCCGGAGCCCCCCGTGTGGGAGCTGCCCGACGCGGTGACCCTCGACCCGGAGGGCGAGCAGAACCTCGCGATCGGCAACGCCGTCCGGCAGCAGTACAAGGCCGTGCGCGAGCAGTTCCACCCGGAGACCGCGGAGAGCTGACCCCGTCAGTCCAGGTAGGCGCGGAGCTGGTCCGCGTAGGCGTGGGAGCGGAGCTTGCCGAGGGCCTTGGCCTCGATCTGGCGGATCCGCTCCCGCGTCACGCCGAACAGCAGGCCGATCTCCTCCAGGGTCCGCGGGCGGCCGTCGTCCAGGCCGTACCGCAGCCGGGCGACCTGCCGTTCGCGCTCCCCGAGGGTGGCGAGCACCGCGTCGAGGTGCTCGCGGAGCAGCAGCAGCGCGGCGCTCTCCGCGGGGGAGGCGGCGTCGGCGTCCTCGATGAGGTCGCCGAGCGCCACGTCGTCCTCCTCGCCGACCGGGGTGTGCAGCGAGACCGGTTCCTGCGCCAGCCGCAGCACCTCGCGCACCCGCTCCTCGGTGAGCTGGAGCGCCTGCCCCACCTCGGCCGCGGTGGGCGCCTGCCCGTTCTGCTGCAGCATCGAGCGCTGCACCCGCAGCACCCGGTTGATCTGCTCGACGACGTGCACCGGCACGCGGATCGTGCGCGCCTGGTCGGCCAGGGCGCGGCTCATCGCCTGGCGGATCCACCAGGTCGCGTAGGTGGAGAACTTGTAGCCGCGGGCGTAGTCGAACTTCTCGACCGCGCGGATCAGGCCGAGATTGCCCTCCTGCACGAGGTCGAGCAGGGTCAGGCCGCGGCCGACGTACCGTTTGGCGACCGAGACCACCAGGCGCAGGTTGGCCTCGATGAGGCGGCGCTTGGCCATCCGGCCGACGACCACCAGGCGGTCGAGGTCGCGGACGAGACCGCCGTCGAGGGCGTCGCCGCCGGCGGCCGCCCGGCCCAGCGCCTCCTCGGCGAACAGGCCGGCCTCGATCCGGCGGGCCAGCTCGACCTCCTCCTCGGCGGTGAGCAGCCGCTCCCGGCCGATCTCGCGCAGGTACTGCCGCAGCAGGTCGGCGGACGGGCCGACGGCCTCGTCCAGGGCGGGCGGCGGCGCGGAGTCCGACGCCTCGCCGGGCACCCGCGAGGGCGCGGGCACGGGCCCGGGCCCGGCACCGGCGGCCTCCGCACCCGGCGGGCCGCCCTGCGCGGGCACCCGCGCCTCGTCCCCCGGCGGCGCCGCCGCACGGTCGTGCACGGTGCCGTCCACGCTCTCGACGGCCTGGGTCCGGCTCACTGCGGCAAGCTCCACGGGAATCCCTTCGGGCCGCGCGCGGCAGCTGGGGGAACACCGCGCCGTACCGACTGGGATACCCACCGGTGTGGGCTACGCCACACTCCCGGCCGAGAACCCTGCCGCCGGGGCCGCCGGGACGGCGCTCAGAGCGCCGCGGTGCCGCGGGAACGCAGCTGGTGGCCGTACTGCTGGAGGGCGTAGAGCTCGCTCTGCACGGCGTTCATCTCCTCCGCGGAGGCACGGCTGCCGAGGCGCTGGAGGTGGGCGCGGACCTCGGCCACCCGACGGTCGACCGCCTGGAGCCGCAGCTTCACGAGGAACTCGCCCGCGTAGAGGACGTCGGCCTTGCGCCGCGAACGGATCGGCTCGACCGTCAGCTCGGTGACCAGGCGGCGCACCTCGTCGTCCGGGCAGGCCTCGCGGACGGTGGCGGTGAAGTCCGGCAGCGCGGCACCGTACGCGGCACCGCCGGCCGCGCCGACCGCCTGGCGCACGGCGCGGTACGGCGGGGTGGGGAACTCCTCCTCCGCGTACTGGTCGAACGCGGGGCTCACGAGGTCCGGGTGCTGGAGGGCGAGCTTGAGCAGCTCGCGCTCGACGAACTGCGCCGGGTCACGCGGGTCGAGCCGGTACGCGGACACGGCGGGCCGGACGGGCTGCGGCGCGGGCTCGGCACGGCGGGCACCGGGCCGCTGCCGGCTGTTCTCCTGGTTCTCCCGCTGCCAGCGGGCGAGCTGGCCGATGCGGCGGACGACGAACTGCTCGTCGAGGATGCCGAGCATGCCCGCCAGCTGCACGGCGTACTCGTGCTGGATCGAGCGGTCCTTGATCCGGACGATGATCCCGGCCGCCTCCTCCAGGGCCGAGGCCCGGCCCTCCGCGGTGTCGACCCGGTGGCGGGCGACGGCGGAGCGCAGCGCGAACTCGAACAGCGGGGTGGGGTCGGCGATCAGCTCGCGGACGGCGTCGTCGCCCTTGGCCAGGCGGAGTTCGCACGGGTCCATGCCGTCGGGGGTGATGGCGATGGAGGTGCGGGCGGCGAACTTCTGGTCGTCCTCGAAGGCGCGCAGGGCGGCCTTCTGGCCGGCGGCGTCGCCGTCGAAGGTGAAGACGGTCTCGCCGCGGTACTGCGAGGTGTCCATCAGGAAGCGGCGGATGATCTTGATGTGGTCCTCGCCGAACGAGGTGCCGCAGGTCGCCACCGCCGTCTCCACGCCCGCGAGATGGCACGCCATCACGTCGGTGTACCCCTCGACCACCACCGCCCGGCCCGACTTGGCGATCTCCTTGCGGGCCAGGTCGATGCCGTACAGCACGTGCGACTTCTTGTAGAGCGGCGTCTCGGGGGTGTTGAGGTACTTGGGGCCCGTGTCGTCCTCGCGCAGGCGGCGCGCGCCGAAGCCGATCACCTCGCCCGAGGTGTCGCGGATCGGCCACACCAGCCGGCCCCGGAAGCGGTCGATCAGCCCGCCGCGCTGCCCCTTCGAGGCCAGGCCGCCGAGCAGGATCTCCTTGTCGGTGAAGCCCTTGCCGCGCAGGTAGCGCACCAGGTGCTCCCAGCCCACCGGGGCGTAGCCCACACCGAACCGCTTAGCCGCCACCTCGTCGAAGCCGCGCTCGGCGAGGAAACGGCGGCCGATCTCGGCCTCCGGCGAGGCGAGCTGCTCCTCGTACCAGGCCGCGGCCACCTTGTGCGCGTCGACCAGCCGGGTGCGCTCGCCCTGCTGGTGGCGGGGCGAGTAGCCGCCCTCCTCGTACCGCAGGGTGATGCCGGCCTGCGCGGCCATCCGCTCGACGGCCTCGGCGAACGAACAGTGCTCGATCTTCATCAGGAAGGAGATCGTGTCGCCGGACTCGCCGCAGCCGAAGCAGTTGAAGACGCCCTTGCCGGGATGTACGTAGAACGAGGCGGACTTCTCGTCGTGGAACGGGCAGACGCCCTTCAGCTGGGCGCCGCCGCCGTTGACGAGCTGCACGTAGTCGCCGACCACGGCGTCGATCGGCAGCGCGCTGCGCACCGCCTGCACGTCCTCGTCCCTGATCCGCCCGGCCACCCGTGCAGTGTAGGCGACCGGGCGGGACGGGCGGGGTCAGCGGTGCCCGACGACGCGGGCGTGCAGGGCGAGGGCCGAGGCGTCGGTGAGGGTGGCGATCTGGTCGACGACGGCACGCAGCGCGGCACCGTCGTCCTCGGCCTCCTCGTACAGCGCGGCGAACACCGGGTCGAGGCCGGCCGGGGCGCCGCGGGTGAGCGCGTCGGCGAGCTCGGCGATGACGATCCGCTGCCGCGAGCGGAGCTGCGCCTGCTCGTCGCGCTGCATGACGTAGCGGACGGCCACGGCCTTGAGCACCGCGCACTCCAGCCGGACCACGCGCGGCACGACCAGCTCGGCGGCGTACCGGGTGAGCCGGCCGGGGCCGTAGCGGGCCCGGGTGGCCTGCTCGGCGGCCAGGCAGAAACGGCCGATCAGCTGGCTGGTGAGGTCCTTGAGCCCGGCGCGGGCGCGGGCCGAGCCGTCGTAGGCGCGCGGCCACCAGTCCTCGGCCCGGAGGCGGTCGAGGGCCTCGGCGAGCTCCGCGGGGGCGGCGTCGGTGGCGTACCGCTCCGCGATCTTGAAGAGCTCGGCCCGCTCCTCGGCGGAGCGCAGCGCGGCCGGGTCGATGTGACCGGCCTGGAAGCCGTCCTCCACGTCGTGGGTGGAGTAGGCGACGTCGTCGGACCAGTCCATGACGGTGGCCTCGAAGCACTTGCGGTCCGCGGGGGCGCCGGCCCGCAGCCAGCGGAAGACCGGCAGGTCGTCGGTGTAGACGCCGTACTTGGTGGAGTCCGGGTCGGAGGGGTGGCCGCCGCGGGCCCACGGGTACTTCGTGGCGGCGTCGAGGGCCGCCCGGCTGAGGTTGAGGCCCACGCTGCGGCCGGGCCGGGCGGAGAGCCGCGCGGGCGCCTCCCCCGGCGGGGAGAAGCGCTTGGGTTCGAGCCGGGTCAGGATGCGCAGCGACTGGGCGTTGCCCTCGAAGCCGCCGCAGGCGCGGGCGGCCTGGTCGAGCGCCTCCTCGCCGGTGTGGCCGAACGGCGGGTGGCCGATGTCGTGCGCGAGGCAGCCGGTCTCGACGAGGTCGGGGTCGCAGCCGAGCGCGGCACCGAGCTCGCGGCCGACCTGGGCGCACTCCAGGGAGTGGGTGAGGCGGGTCCGCGGGAAGTCGCTCTGCAGCGGCGCCACGACCTGGGTGGTGCCGGCGAGCCGGCGCAGGGCGGCGGAGTGCAGGACGCGGGCGCGGTCGCGCTCGAAGGCGGTGCGGCCGGGCCGCTTGTCCGGCTCCGGCACCCAGCGGGCCTCGGCGGTCGGGTCGTACGGCGTGGTGTCGTCCATATGTCGGCCACGGTACGCCTGGTGACGGACATCCCGGGAGGCGCCGCGCTACGCCCGGGCCGCCGTCAGGCGGCGCCACCGGGGCTGCTCGGCGACCAGGCAGGCCGCGGCGAGCACGGTGGCGGGGACGGCCGCCCGGGCGGGCCAGGCGGCCCAGGCACCGGCGACCGCGGCGACCAGCTGCAGCAGGACCAGCCCGACCGTGGCCGCCCCGGGGACGGCGACGACGACCTGCGTCTTGTCGCCGGGGGTGGCGAAGACGGTCGGCAGCCCGATCAGCAGGACCAGCGCGGCGGCGGAGAGCCAGAGCGACACCCCGGCGAGCGCCCAGGGCACGGCGACCCAGGCGACCAGCTCGGTCAGGAAGCGCAGCGCGTCGGGGACGCGGACGGGGCGCGCGGGGTCGGCGGCCTGGTCGGCAACGGGACCGGAGGCGGCGGGGGCGGGGTCGGGATCTGAGGGTGCGGGACGCGCGGGGTCGGTGGCGGGGGCGGGGTCGGCCATGCGGCAACCCTGGCACAGGACGGCGGGTCGCCGTCGGCCTTTCGACCTCCGGGACGCCGGGTCCCAGGCCATGGGTCCCAGGCCGCGGGCTCAGGCCGCCGCGGGCAGCAGGGCCGGCACGCACGCCCGGTAGCGCTCCAGCACCAGGCGCACCATCGCGTCGTGCGCCCCGAGCGCGGCGGAGGCGAGGTCGCCGCCGGCCGCGGCGGCGAGGCGGGCGAAGTCGCCGGGCGCCGTGAAGTACCCGGCGACCGCGACCCGGCGGCCCTCGGCGTGGAACGCCGACACCGCCTCGGCGACGCTCGGGCCGCCCGCGGCGACGTACCCCGGCCGCACCGGCACCCCCAGGCGCAGGGCGAGCAGCCGGGCCTGCTCCTCGGTGTCGAGGGCGGCCTCGGCGTCCCGCGAACCGGACGCGGCGAGCACCACCGCGTCGCGGCCGTCGGCGCCGCGGCGCCAGCCGGCCTCGGCGAGGCGGGCGTGCAGGGCCTCGGCGAGCAGCGGGTGCGGGCCCAGCGGCGCGGCGATCGCACCGGTGACCTGCGGGGCGGCGGCGAGCGCTCCCGGGATGTCGACCTTGGCGTGGTAGCCGCGGCTCAGCAGCAGCGGCACCAGGACCGCCCGGCCGACGAGGCCGTCCAGCACGTCGGGCAGCAGAGGGGCGTTGAGCCCCAGGTGGGCGAGCCGGACGTCGAGCTCGGGCCGGGCGACGCGGAGCCGCTCCAGCAGCCGGGCGATCTCCGCCCCGGCGGACGGGTCCCGCGAGCCGTGCGCGACCAGCACCAGGGCCGGACGGCGGGACGCGTGCAGCACGCGCAGCGGGGCGGCCTGCGGCGGGGCGGCCCGGCCGGCGGCGGGCCGGGGGGCGGCCTGCGGCGGGGTAACGGCGAGGGTGGGGGTCGGCGTCATGCACTCCAGCGTCACCCACCGCTGTTTCCCCGCCGTTGCCCGATGGTCACGACTGGTTTCCCTGGCCTCACAGCCGCCGCGGGGCGCCGTGAGGGTTGCACCGCGGGTGGCCGGGCCTCCCTCACAGGGCGCGGACGCCGAGGTGAGGGCGGTGTGCGGGCGCCGTAACCTGCGGGCCGCCCCGGCGAAACAGCGTCGTAGCACAGTGGCCGGTATGAACGATGCCGCCACCGACACCCACTGCCCGTACTGCGCCCTGCAGTGCGGGATGGGGCTGCGCCGCACCGACGGGCCCGTGCCCGTCACCGTGGTGGAGCGGCCCTCGTTCCCGGTCAACCGGGGCGCGCTGTGCGGCAAGGGGTCCAACGCCGCCGCGGTGCTCGCCCCCGGCGCCCGGCTGACCACCCCGCTGGTGCGGGTGGACGGCGAGCTCCGGCCGGCCGGCTGGGACGAGGCGCTGGACCGCATCGCCGAGGCCCTCACGGCGACCGCCCGCACCCACGGACGGGACGCCGTCGGAGTGTTCGGCGGCGGCGGGCTGACCAACGAGAAGGCGTACCTGCTCGGCAAGTTCGCGCGGGTGGTGCTCGGCACCTCCGCCATCGACTACAACGGCCGCTTCTGCATGTCGTCGGCGGCGGCGGGCGGCATCCGGGCGTTCGGCCTGGACCGCGGCCTGCCCTTCCCCGTCGAGGACATCCCGAAGGCCGGCTGCGTGATCCTGGTCGGCGGCAACCCCGCCGAGACCATGCCGCCCTTCGTCCGCTACCTGCGGGAGCTGCAGGAGAACGGCGGCCGCCTGATCGTCGTCGACCCGCGCCGCACCCGCACCGCCGAACTCGCCGACCTCCACCTCGCGCCGCGGCCCGGCACCGACCTGGCGCTGGCCCTCGGCATGCTGCACCTGGTGGTCGCCGGCGGGCTCACCGACGAGGCGTTCATCGCCGACCGCACCACCGGCTGGGCCGAGACCCGGGCCGCGGCGATGGCACACTGGCCGGAGCACGTCGAGTCGGTCACCGGCGTGCCGCTGCCGCAGCTGCGGGAGGCCGTCCGGCTGTTCTGCGGGGCACCGACCGGCATGGTGCTGACCGCCCGCGGCCCGGAGCAGCAGGCGAAGGGCACCGACACGGTCAGCGCCTGGATCAACCTCTGCCTGGCCACCGGCAACGCCGGGCGGCCGAACGCCGGGTACGGCTGCCTCACCGGGCAGGGCAACGGCCAGGGCGGCCGCGAGCACGGCCAGAAGGCCGACCAGCTGCCCGGCTACCGCAAGCTGGACGACCCCGCGGCGCGCGCCCACGTCGCCGCGGTGTGGGGCGTCGCCCCGGAGAGCCTGCCCGGCCCGGGGCGCAGCGCGTACGAGCTGCTCGACTCGCTCGGCACGGACGTCAGGGCGCTGCTGCTGATGGGCTCCAACCCGGTCGTCTCCGCGCCGCACTCGCAGCACGTCACCGGGCGGATCCGCGCCCTGGACTTCCTCGCCGTCAGCGACGTCGTGCTCTCGGAGACGGCGGCGCTCGCGGACGTCGTGCTGCCGGTCACGCAGTGGGCGGAGGAGACCGGCACGATGACCAACCTCGAGGGACGCGTCATCCTGCGCCGCAAGGCCGTTGACGCGCCGGGGGGCGTGCGCAGCGACCTGGACGTCATGCACGCGCTCGCCGGGCGGCTCGGCCACGGGGAGGGTTTCCCGACCGAGCCGGAGAAGGTCTTCGACGAGCTGCGCCGGGCGTCCGCGGGCGGGCCGGCCGACTACGCGGGCATCAGCTACGAGCGGATCGCCGCAGAGGACGGGGTGTTCTGGCCGTGCCCGTCCGCCGGGCACCCGGGCACGCCGCGGCTGTTCCTCGACCGGTTCGCGACGCCGGACGGGCGGGCCCGCTTCACGGCCGTCCAGCACCGGCCGGCCGCCGAGGAGCCGGACGACGCCTTCCCCGTACGCCTGACGACGGGCCGGGTGCTGGCCCAGTACCAGTCCGGCGCCCAGACCCGCCGGGTGGCCGAGCTCAATGCCGCCGCCCCCGGTGCGTTCGTCGAACTGCACCCGAGACTCGCCGAGCGGCTCGGGATCCAGGACGGCGAGCAGGTGGCCGTGGTGAGCCGGCGCGGGCGGACCGTCACCCCCGCCCGGCTCACCACGGCGATCAGACCCGACACGGTGTTCATGCCGTTCCACTGGCCGGGCGCGGCCAACGCCAACGTGCACACCAACCCGGCGCTCGACCCGGTGTCGCGGATGCCGGAGTTCAAGGCGTGCGCGGTGCGACTGGAGCCCGCCGGGGACCCCGCGCCCGCAGGCTGAGTGCCGCGGGGGCGCCGGGCGGGTCCGGTGGCGGCCTGCGGGAGGGCGGCCGGTGTCCTGTTCCGGCCACCCTGCGGCCCGCACGGCCCTGGGAGGATGGCGGGATCCCCCGCACCGACCTTCCCGGGAACCGTTCATGGCGCTGCCTCAGGGCCCGCTCAGTCACCGCTACCGCGGCGAGCACCCCGTCCGTACCCTCCTCTACCTCTTCCGGCCCGACCGCGGGCGCGTCGCCCTGGCGGTCGCCGCGTTCCTCGCCAAGCACTCCCCGGTGTGGCTGCTGCCGCTGATCACCGCGAACATCGTCGACGTCGTCGTCCGGCACCGGCCGATATCGGTGCTGTGGTGGAACTCCGCCGTCCTGCTGGTGATCCTGCTGCTCAACCTGCCCCTGCACCTGCTGTACGTGCACTGGATGCACGGCTCGATCCGGCGGATGGGCACCCGGCTGCGCTCCGCGCTGTGCCACCGCATGCAGCAGCTGTCCATCGGCTACCACTCGCGGGTCAGCGCGGGCGTGCTGCAGGCCAAGGTGATCCGCGACGTCGAGGGCATCGAGACGGCCTCGCAGCAGACCGCCGACAACGGGCTCGCCGCGATCGCCACCCTCACCGGCGGCCTGGTCGTCATCGGCGTGCAGACCCCGGCCTTCCTGCCCGTCTTCCTGCTGATCGTGCCGGCCGCCGCCCTGCTCGTGGTGCGGCTGCGCGAGCGGCTCAGGAGCCAGAACGAGTCGTTCCGGCAGGAGATCGAGCAGTTGTCGTCCCGGGTGAGCGAGATGACGACGCTGATCCCGATCACCCGGGCGCACGGCCTGGAGCGCACCGCGCTGCGCCGCGTCGACCGCACCCTGGGCCGGGTGCTGGACGCCGGTCTGCGGCTCGACCTGCTCAACGGCCGTTTCGGCTCGCTCTCGTGGATCATGCTCAACGCGATCGGTGTCGGCTGCCTCGCGGGTTCCGCGGCGGTCGCCTACTACGGCTGGCTGGACGTCACCCCGGGCGCGGTCGTGATGCTGAGCGCGTACTTCTCCAGCCTGACCGGCTCGGTCACCACGCTGCTCACGCTCACCCCGCAGCTCGGCAAGGGGCTGGAGTCCGTCCGCTCGGTCGGCGAGGTGCTGCAGGCCCCCGACCTGGAGGAGAACTCCGGCAAGGCCGACGTGCAGCAGGTCACCGGCCGGATCGACTTCCAGGGGGTCGTGCACACCTACCCGGGCGGTGAGGAGCCCTCCGTCGCCGGCTTCGACCTGACCGTGCAGCCGGGCGAGACGATCGCCCTGGTCGGCGGGTCGGGCGCGGGCAAGTCGACGGTGCTGAACCTCGTCATCGGCTTCCTGCGGCCCACCGAGGGCCGGATCCTGCTGGACGGCACCGACATGGAGGAGCTCGACCTCCGCAGCTACCGGAAGTTCCTGTCGGTGGTGCCGCAGGAGTCGATCCTCTTCGAGGGCAGCATCCGCGAGAACGTCACCTACGGCATGAAGGACGTGCCCGAGGAGACCGTGCGCACCGCGCTGCGCGACGCCAACGCGCTGGAGTTCATCGACCGGCTGCCGCAGGGCCTGGGCACCGTGGTCGGCGAGCGCGGCGCCCGGCTCTCCGGCGGCCAGAAGCAGCGGCTGGCCATCGCCCGCGCCCTGATCCGCGACCCGCGGGTGCTGATCCTCGACGAGGCGACCTCCGCGCTCGACTCCCGCTCCGAGGCGCTGGTGCAGCAGGCGCTGGGCCGGCTCGTGCAGGGCCGTACGGTGTTCGTCGTCGCCCACCGGCTCTCGACGATCCGGGGTGCCGACCGCATCGTCGTGATGCACGAGGGCCGGATCGCCGAGATCGGCTCGCACGCCGAACTCCTGCGCAGTGGTGGGGCGTACGCGGGTCTCCAGGCGGCCCAGCTGGCCTGAGCAGGGGCTCACAACCGCCCGCGCGCGGCGCTGAGGTCGAAGTTCCGCTCGCGAAACAGAGCGGCCCCGACCGGGTAACTTCCGGCCCGCATGCTCAAGGGCATGACAGCAGCGGACAGTGCAGCGGAGCAGCGGATCGTGGTGGTCGGCGGCGGTATGGCCGGCCACCGGGTCGCCCAGCAGCTCGTGGCCCACGGCGCCCGCCGGGTGCTGCTGCTCGCCGAGGAGGAGTACGCCCCGTACAACCGGGTGCTGCTCGCCGAGGTGCTGGCCGGCCGCTACAGCCCGGACATCGCGGCCCTGACGGCGCTTCCCCCGCAGGTGGAGCGCCGTCAGGCCCGTGCCGTCCGGATCGACCGCGCCGAGTGCCGCGTGCTGTGCGACGACGGCGCGGTCGTCGACTACGACCGCCTCGTGCTCGCCACCGGGTCCAACCCGGTGCTGCCGCCGCTGCGCGGCCTGTTCGACGACGCCCTGACCGGCAGTGAACGGCACGAACTGCCGGCCGGCGTCTTCGCCTTCCGGACGATGGCCGACTGCGCCGACATCGACGGCTACCTGCCGGGTGTCCGGCAGGCCGTGGTCGTCGGCGGCGGTCTGCTCGGGGTGAGCGCGGCCCGCGCCCTGGCCGCCCGCGGCATCCAGGTGGTGCTGGCCCACCAGGGCGAGCACCTCATGGAGCGTCACCTCGACGAGGAGGCCGCGGAGATGCTGCGCGCCCACCTCGCCGAGCTGGGCGTCGAGGTGCACACCGAGTGCCGTGTCCGCTCGGTGCTGACCGAGGACCGCCGGGTGACCGGCGTGGAACTCGCCGACGGCTTCCGCCTCGACGCCGAACTGCTGATCACGGCCGCCGGGGTGCGGCCGCGCGCCGGACTCGCCCAGGCCGCCGGCCTGGACGTCCGTCGCGGCATCGTGGTCGACGACCACCTCCGGACCGGTGACCCGCGCATCCACGCGCTCGGCGACTGCGCCGAGCACCGCGGTGTGGTGTACGGCCTCGCCGGGCCGGCCCTGGCCCAGGCCGACCGGCTCGCCCGGATCCTGACCGGCCACGACACCCCCTACCAGGGCAGCCGCCTGCTGACCAGGCTGACGCTGACCGGCCCCGACTCCGCGCCGCTCGACCTCGCCGCGTTCGGCGAGACCGCGCCGGCCGGCCCCGGGGACCGGGTGGTCCGGCTGGCCGACGCCAGCCGCGGCACCTACCGCAAGGTCATCGTCCGCCGCGACGAGCAGGGCGGCGACCGACTCGTCGGCGGCGTGCTGCTCGGCGACCTCGACACCGTCGGCGACCTCGCCGGCACCTGGGAGGGCGACGAGGCCCTGTCAGCACACCCGCTGCACCTGCTCACCACCCAGAGCACGACCACCGGAGGGCCCTCCCGATGACCACCAGCCCGATGACCACCATGAAGCCGACCGTCGTCCTGGTCGGGTACGGCATGGTCGGCCACCGCTTCCTGGAAGCCCTGGCCGACACCGGAGCCGCCGACCGCTACCGCGTCGTCGTCCTCGCCGAGGAGCCCCGCCACGCGTACGACCGCGTCGCCCTGACCTCGTACTTCTCCGGCAAGAGCGCGGACGACCTGCTGCTCGCCGAGGCGGGCTTCACCGACACGCACGGCTTCGAGGTGCACCTGTCGTCCCCGGTCGCCTCGATCGACCGTGCCGGGAAGTCCGTCACCACCGCCGCCGGGCACACCGTGGCGTACGACACGCTGGTGCTGGCCACCGGCTCGTACCCGTTCGTGCCGCCGGTGGACGGCAAGGACGCCGAGGGCTGCTTCGTCTACCGCACCATCGAGGACCTGGAGGCCATCGAGGCCTACGCGGCGACGGCGAACGTCGGCGCGGTCGTCGGTGGCGGCCTGCTCGGCCTGGAGGCGGCCGGTGCGCTCAAGGGCCTCGGCCTGGAGACCCACGTCGTCGAGTTCGCGCCGCGGCTGATGCCGGTGCAGGTCGACCCGGCCGGTGGTGAGGCGCTGCGCCGCACCATCGAGGAGATGGGCGTCGTCGTCCACACCGGGGTCGGCACCAAGACCGTCGTCGTCACCGACGGCCGGGCCACCGGGATGACCTTCACCGACGGCTCCGAGCTGGAGACCGACCTGGTGATCTTCTCCGCCGGTGTCCGCCCCCGCGACCAGCTGGCCCGCGACTGCGGCCTGACGGTCGGCGAGCGCGGCGGCATCGCGATCGACGAGCTGTGCCGCACCTCCGACGAGCACGTCTTCGCCATCGGCGAGTGCGCGCTGGCCGTCGACGGCCGGGTGTACGGCCTGGTCGCCCCCGGCTACGAGATGGCGCAGAGCGTCGCCCAGCAGCTCGCCGACGGCACGGGCAAGGCCTTCACCGGCGCCGACCTGTCCACCAAGCTGAAGCTCCTCGGGGTGGACGTCGCCAGCTTCGGCGACGCGTTCGGCACCACCCCCGGTTCGCTGGACGTCGTCTACTCCGACTCCCGTTCCGGTGTCTACAAGAAGCTCGTCGTCACCCCCGAGGGCGCGCTGCTCGGCGGCATCCTGGTCGGCGACGCCGAGGCGTACTCCTCGCTGCGGCCGCTGGCCGGTACCGGCAACCCGCTGCCCGTGCCCGCCGAGTCGCTGGTGCTGCCGGCCGGTGTGGGCGCCCCGGTCTCGCTGGGCAGCTCCGCACTGCCGGACGACGCGGTCGTCTGCAACTGCCACAACGTCACCAAGGGCCAGGTCCGCGCCGCGGTCACCGAGCACAGCTGCGGCACGGTGCCCGAGGTCAAGAAGTGCACCAAGGCCGGCACCGGCTGCGGCTCCTGCATCAAGCTGCTCTCCACGATCGTCACCGACGAGCTGGAGGCCTCCGGCGTCGAGGTCGACCGGGGCCTGTGCCCCTGCTTCGGCCACACCCGCGCCGAGCTGTACGAGATCGTCCGGGTCAAGCGGATCGCGACGCACCGGCAGCTGCTCGCCGAGCACGGCCGCCTGCAGGGCGAGGGCTGCGAGGTCTGCAAGCCGACCGTCGGCTCGATCATCGCCTCGCTGGCCCCCGAGCTGGAGGCGTCCGGGCACATCCTGGACGGCGAGCAGGCGGCCCTGCAGGACACCAACGACCACTTCCTGGCGAACCTGCAGAAGAACGGCTCGTACTCGGTCGTCCCGCGCATCCCCGGCGGCGAGATCACCCCCGACAAGCTGATCGTGATCGGCGAGGTCGCCCGCGACTTCGGCCTCTACACCAAGATCACCGGCGGTCAGCGGATCGACCTCTTCGGTGCCCGCGTCGACCAGCTCCCGGCGATCTGGAACCGCCTGGTCGACGCCGGCTTCGAGTCCGGCCACGCCTACGGCAAGTCGCTGCGCACCGTGAAGTCCTGCGTCGGCTCGACCTGGTGCCGCTACGGCGTGCAGGACTCGGTCGCCATGGCGATCCAGCTGGAGCTCCGCTACCGCGGCCTGCGCAGCCCGCACAAGCTCAAGTCGGCCGTCTCCGGCTGCGCCCGCGAGTGCGCCGAGGCCCGCGGCAAGGACTTCGGCATCATCGCCACCTCCAACGGCTGGAACCTCTACGTCGGCGGCAACGGCGGCGCCACCCCGCGCCACGCGGACCTGCTCGCCCAGGACCTCGACGACGAGCAGCTGATCAGGCTGATCGACCGGTTCCTGATGTTCTACATCCGCACCGCCGACCGGCTGGAGCGCACCTCCACCTGGCTGGACCGGATCGAGGGCGGCCTCGACCACGTCCGCGACGTGGTGGTGAACGACTCGCTCGGCCTCGCCGCCGACCTGGAGGCGATGATGGACCACCACGTCGCCGACTACCAGGACGAGTGGGCCGCGACCCTCGCCGACCCGGAGCGCATGCGCCGGTTCGTCTCCTTCGTCAACGCCCCGGGCGTGCCCGACCCGAGCATCCAGTTCACCCCGGAGCGCGACCAGATCAAGCCCGATCTGGTGCTGCTCGCCACCGAGGAAGAGCTGCTCGCCGCCCTCGACCCCGACAACTCGCAGCTCCTGGAGACCCGATGACCACTGTCGCCACCACCACCCGCATCGAGTTGCTGGCCGGCAGCACCTGGACGGCCGTCTGCGACCTGGACCACCTGACCCCCGGCCGCGGCGTCGCCGTGCTGCTGCCGGACGGCACCCAGGCCGCGGTCTTCCGGGACCGCTCGGACACGCTGTACGCCGTCGCCAACCGCGACCCGTTCACCGGCGCGTACGTGCTCTCCCGCGGCCTGATCGGGTCGACCGGGGACGGCCGGGTGTACGTCGCCTCGCCGCTGCTCAAGCAGCGCTTCGACCTGGCGAACGGGCAGTGCCTGGACGACGAGTCGGTGCGCATCCCCGTCCACGCCGTCCGGCTCGCCGCCGCCTGAGGCCTCCACCGGCCGCACGCACGACCCGCCGCCCCTGACCGGTTCCGGCCGTCCGCAGTCCCTGCCCTGACCCGCGGACGGCCGGAGCCCCGTTCAGGGGCTCACGGCTGCCCGGCCCCGGCGGAACGGACCGCCGCCAGCACCGCCGCCGCCATTCCGCTCTCGCCGCGCGCGTTCGGGTGCAGCGCCGCCGCCCCCGCCGCGGGCCGGACGGGCTCGATCCACCGCACCGCGGCGCCCGCGCACATGTCGTGGCCGGCCGAGGCGGCGGCCGTGTCGACGAAGACCGCCCCGGCCGCGGCCGCGCGGTCCCGGAGCGTGGTGTTCAGCTGCTGCTGCTTCTCCCGCAGGAAGCGCAGGTCGCCCGTGGCCATCACGCCGCCGACGGCCTCCGCGCAGCCGTCCGGGTCGGCCGGCAGCAGCTCCGGGTAGCCCACCACGTACACCGCGGCCCGCGGCGCGCGGCGGCGGATCTCCGCGAGGGCCGCCGCCACCCCGTCCCCGGCGGTGCCGATCGCGCGCTGCACCCCGTCCGGGCCGGCGCCGCCGTCCGCGGCGTAGGCGGCCCGGCAGGGTGCGGCGGCGGTGTCCGCCGCGGGCCGGAGGTTCTCCCGCACGCAGCGGGCGACGACGTCCATGAAACCGGCGTCGTTGCCGCCGATCCCCAGGGTCACCAGCCGGGTGTCCGCGCCGAGCGCGTCCAGCTGCGGCGGGTTGGTGCCGTCGGCGGTCCGCTGGGCCGTCGCGAGGTCGGCCGTGCGGGCGTCGCTGCAACTGGCGTCGGTGAAGGCCCCCGGGGCGATCCCGAGGCCCCGCGCGACGAGCGCCGGGTAGTCCACCGCCGACCGGCCGCACCCGGCCGGGCCCCCGCCCCGCGGGGCCACCCCGAGGCCGGAGGTGTACGAGTCGCCGAGCGCGGCGTACGGGCCGGCGACGCGCGTCGGGGCGGCGGACGCCGTCGGCGTGCCGGACGGCGGCGCCGCGGACCGCGCTCCCCCGTCGGCGGCGCCGCAGCCCGCCGCGAGCAGCAGCGCGACCGCCGCGAGCCCGGCCACCGCGTACCTGTGTCCCACGTGTCCCCCCGGGTCCGGTCCTGACCGGCCCAACCTACGGGACGCGGACGGCCCGGCACGGCCGGGGCCCACCGGCGGCTACTCGGTGTCGCGCTCGTGCTCGGCGAGGAACTCCTCGAAGCGCCGGCCCAGCTCGTCGGCCGACGGCAGGTCGGTGGCCTGCGCGAGCAGGCTCTCCCGGTCCTCGGAGCCGGCGACGGCGTCGTACTGGCCCTCCATGCCGCGGATGGCGGAGGTGAGCTCGCCGTCGCCCTGGGCGAGCTGCTCCTCGATCTCGGCGTGCACCTCGTCGACGCGCAGCCGCAGCTCGGTGCCGGGCAGCACCAGCCCGGTCGCCGACTGCACCGCCTCCATGATCAGTACGGCGGCCGCCGGGTAGGCCGAGCGGGCGATGTAGTGCGGCACGTGCACGGCGAAGCCGAGCACGTCGTGCCCGGACTCGGCCAGCCGGAACTCCAGCAGCGCCTGGGCGCTGCCCGGCACCTGCGCCTGGTCGAACCACTTCGGGTAGCCGGGGGCCAGGTCGAGCCGGGTGCCGTGCGGGGTCAGGCCCACCGGACGGGTGTGCGGCACGCCCATCGGGATGCCGTGGAAGTCGACGGCCAGCCGGACCTCGAACTCCTCGATCAGGCCGCGCACCGCGGCGGCGAACAGCTCCCACTCGGTGTCCGGCTCGGGGCCCGACAGCACGAGGAACGGCGCGCCGACGACGTCGTGCACCAGCTGCAGCAGGATCTCCGGCGGGTCGTAGTCCGTCCAGCGCTCCTTGTCGAACACCATCGAGGGCCTGCGCGCCCGGTAGTCGACGAGGCGGTCGTGGTCGAACCGCGCCACGACCTGCGGCGCGCCGTGCTCCAGCAGGTGCGCGACGACCTGGGTGCCGGCCTCGCCCGCGTCCATGAAGCCCTCGAAGTGGTACAGGAGCACCAGCCCGCCGTCGGCCGCGGCTGCGGCCTCCTGCGCCGCGACGACCGCTTCCGCGCCCGCCGCATCCAGCTCGTACAGCTCCTTGGGATCACGCACGGTGCACCAAACCCCGTTCCCGTCTCGTCCGTCCTGGTGGGGCCGGCCCATGTCGGCGGTGCCCCGGGCGGGCGTCTCCCCGGACGCCTGCCCGATCACTGCAGCGTGCCGGGGGCCGCCGGCATTCCCGGCGCGGCCCCGAGGTCTCCACGCCCCTTGCAGAATATTCTCACCTGCCGCGAAACCGCTGGTCGGAGTCGTTACGCGGGTGTTGCGGAGCCCGCCGGACCACCCGTGCGGCGTGCCGCCGACACGCGCACGCCCCCGATCTCGCGCCGCGAAGTGACGCACCGCCTTCTTGCAGGTATCGTCCTCTCGCTGCCTCGCATCGTCGCGTCGTCGCCACGCCGTCCGTGACGGCGCGGGCCACGTCCCGGACGCCTGCGCGGCCAGCCCGCTGCGCACCTTGCCTTCACCTGGCCGCCTGTTTCCCTTCGCGCTCACGTCTCCCTCTCGGCCATCTCGCGGACGCACACTGTCCCCTCGCACACCCGCCGGACCGGGTCGTCGACCCGTGCCCGTTCCGGCACCGCGCTGCCCGCTTCCAGGGCCGTCGCCCCACCGCACCCGGCCTCCCCAGGCCTGCGCGGGAACGGGCGCCGGGCCCCCGAGCGGGGCGAAACACCCCGCCCTCGCCGCCGCACCCAAGGCCGGGGGTCCCTCCGATCGCCGAAGGACCGAAGGATCCGTGCCCGTACCCGTCACCCTCGTCGGCCGCACCGTGCGGCTGGAGCCCCTCGCCGAGCACCACGCGGAGGCACTGGCCGAGGCAGGTGCAGAGGACCGTTCGACCTACGCCTTCACCCCCGTGCCGCACGGGCTCGAAGCGGCCCGCGCGTACATCGCGAGGGCACTAGCCGACCAGGCCGCCGGCCGGTCCCTGCCGTTCGCGACCGTCGGCACCGCCGACGGCCGGGTGGTCGGTTCGACCCGCTTCCTCGAACTCGACTACTGGCAGGGCCCGCTCGTCTGGCCGCCGGTGCCCGGCGTGCCGTTCGGCGACCCCCGGGACGCCGTGCCGGACGCCGCCGAGATCGGCAACACCTGGCTCTCCCCCCGCGCGCAGGGCACCGGCATCAACACCGAGGCCAAGCTCCTGATGCTGCGCCACGCCTTCGAGGGCTGGGGGGTGCAGCGGATCTCGCTGCGCGCCGACGCCCGCAACCAGCGCTCCCGCGCGGCGATCGAACGGCTCGGCGCGACCTGCGAGGGCGTCCGGCGGGCCCACTCGCGCGGGCTGGACGGCGTCGTCCGGTCGACGGCCTTCTACTCGATCCTCGACGAGGAGTGGCCGGCCGTCCGCGACATCGTCGAGCTGCGGATCGCCGCCGCCACCTCGCCGAGCGCCCCCGACCCGGCCCGCACCCAGGAGTGCCTCAGACACGGCGGCCCGCTGATCCCCGCCTGAGCGCCGGGCCTCGGCGCCCCGGCGCCCCGGGCCCGTGCCGCACCGGCACGGGCCCGCACGTGGCACGGCCGCGGTCAGGCCTCGTCGTCCCCCGGGGCGTACGGGGCCGGGCCCGCGCCGGTGCGCCGCCGTGCCAGCTCCCGGACGTCCTCCGGCAGCTCGGCGACGTCGACGAGCCCGGGCAGCAGGCCCGCGTCGAGGGTGAGCGCCCGGAAGCAGCGCTCGACGGTCACGTCGTGCGCCGGCCGGTGCTCCACGGTGATCGGGTCGCCGCCGCGGATCTCGCCGGGCTCGATGATCCGCAGGTACGCGCCGGGCACGGCGGCCGCCGTGAACCTGTGCATCCAGCGGCGCTCGTCCAGCCAGGCGGCGAAGGTCGCGCACGGGATGCGCGGTACCGACACCTCCAGCAGCACCTCCTCGCCGATCCGCCAGCGCTCGCCGATCAGCGCACCGTCGACGTCGAGGCCGGAGGTGGTGAGGTTCTCGCCGAAGCTGCCGTTCGACAGGGTGCGGCCGAGTTCCCGCTCCCAGCGGTCGAGCACCTCCCGGCCGTACGCGTAGACCGCCTGGTCGTCGCCGCCGTGGTGGCGGGTGTCGAGCACGGCGTCGCCGACGAGGCCGCTGTGCAGGCCCGTGCCCTTGGGGCCGGGCGCGCGCAGCCGCACGGGATGGTCGACCGGACGCTTGTCGATCCCCGTGCCGGCCGTGTCCGGCTTGGCGGGGTTGGGGCGGGGGCGGCCGATGTTGACGGAGAGCAGCAGAGGCATGCGCGCAGCGTAGGCGCGGCGGGCCGCGCCGCCCAGTGGTTTTCCCGACAACCGTCCCCCGGTCGCCGCCACCCGGCGGGGGGCTCAGAGCCGGCGCAGTGCGGCCAGGAGATCCGCCGGGTCGGTGGTGCAGCGCGCCGGATGGGCCTCGGCCACCGCGGACACCGGGCGCCAGCCGGTGCGGGGCAGCGCGGCCACCTCGACGTCGAGCAGCCCGTACCCGGTGCGGCGGTCGGTCAGGTGGAGCACCCCCTCGGCGGTGTACGCGTGGTGGTCCGGGCCGGGGTCGCGGCCGGCCGTCCTGATGCGCTGCCAGTCCTCGTCCGTCCAGCGCAGGTCGGGCGGGTCGACCGGCCGGGGCAGCAGGATCGGCGTGCCCGGCGGGTGCCCCGGGCCGGTGACGCCGCCCGGTGCGGGAGCGGCCCAGCGGGGCAGCGGTTCGCGGGCGGCCAGCCAGGCGGCGGGGATGCCCGCGGTGCCGGTGTGCGCCGCGACGACGCCGCCGACGATGGCGGCCGTGGTGTCGACGTCGCCGCCCGCGGTGACGGTGTCCCAGATCGCGCGCCGGAAGTCGCCGAGGTGCCGGGCGGCGGCCCAGAGCGCGAAGGGCACGGTGTCGGCGGCGCTGACCCGGCTGCCGTTGCCGAGCACCGCGGCCACCGCGTGCGGGTCGTCGGTGCCGAGCAGGGCCAGGGCCTCGCCGAGGCCGCGGCGGACGGCGCCGTGCGGAGTGAGCCGGCGGACCTCGGCGAGGAGGTCCGCCGGGGCCGGCGCCGTGCCGCGGGTGGCGGCGGCGAGTGCCGCGGCCACCGCGACGGCGATGGCGCCGTCCACCGCCTGCGGGTGGGTGTGGGTGACGACCGCGGTGTCGGCGGCCGGACGGACGGCGCCCGCCGGGTCGGCGGCGTGGGCGGCACCGAGCGGGGCGACCCGCATGGCCGCGCCGTTGCCGTACGAGCCCTGGCCGTCGAAGAGTTCCGCGGCGAGCCTGCGGGCGTCGCCGCCCTCGCGGACCAGCCGGAGCATGCGGTTGGCGGCGGGCCCGTAGCCGCGGTCGAAGTCGTGGCGGCGGGCGAAGGCGTGGGTGAGGTCGAAGGTGTCGATGCGGCCGCGTTCGGTGCGGGCCGCGTACACGGAGCAGGCCATCTCGGTGTCGTCGGTCCAGGGCCAGGTGCCGGGCGGGTCCTGGCGGCGCCCGAGGTACGGGCGGTTGGCGGGGACGAAGAACTGGGCTCCGAGGGCGTCGCCGACGGACAGGCCCTGCAGGGAGTCGGAGGCGGGAGTGGTGGGGCCGGGACCGGTCGGGGTGGTGGGTGTCATCGCGGACCATCCTGGCAGCCGGGCCGGGGGCCGGGCCAGGAGGATTCCGGCCCCGGTCCGGTCAGCAGCGGGGGTCGATCTCGCGGAAGCTCGCGTAGTGGTCGGCCGTCCAGTACTGCTCCCCCGCGCCGCCGGTGACGATGCGCCGGGTGCCGCGGTCGCCGGAGCCCGGGGTGACGACGGTGTACTCGTGGTAGTAGCCGGAGCCGTGCCGCGGCAGCAGGCCCTCGCGGTTCTCGAAGACGATGCCGTCGGAGCGGTAGGGGTAGGGGCCGCCCCGGGTGATCAGGACGAGGGTGGTGTCGGCCTGGACGGGGAGGCGGGTGCGGCAGACGTCCGCGACGGCGGGGTCGTCCGGAATCCAGACGGCGGCGGGGCCGGCCGGGGAGCTGCGGGGCGAGCCGGCGGCGGCCGGGGTGGTCACGGGCGGCTGTGCGGTCGGGGCCGGTGCGGGGCTGCGGTCGTACAGGGCGTACGCGGCGGCGACGACGATCCCGCACACCAGCAGGACGGCGACGGCGATCGAACGGCTTCGGCTGCTCATGGCGCACAGCTTGCCCGGTCGGCGGAGCGCGCCGGGCCGCGCTGCGCCCTCTTCTCACCCGTTCGGACGCACCCGGAGCATCGGTGGGCGGTGCGGCGGGTCAGGCGGGTTCGGCGGGAGGGTCCGGGGGAAACACCGCCGGGGCGGGTACGGACGCCGTTGTCCGTACCCGCCCCGGCTGTCACGTCCGACGGCTCTCCTGCGCCGAGCTCCGTCGAACGCCCCTCCCCGATGGAGGGGTGCGGTCAGCGATGGGCCGCGCTGCGGGGTCTCCCCCGGTCAGCGCGCGTCGCTGCCCGCCGTCTCAAGGGCGGCGCGGCCTGCTTCCAGACGCGCCACCGGGATGCGGAAGGGAGAGCAGGATACGTAGTCCAGCCCCACCTCGTGGAAGAAGTGCACCGATTCGGGGTCTCCGCCGTGCTCGCCGCACACGCCGAGCTTCAGGTCGGGGCGGGTGGCCCGGCCCGCCTCGACGGCGTGCCGGACGAGCGCGCCGACACCGTCGCGGTCGATGGTCTCGAACGGGCTGACCCCGAAGATACCCTTCTCCAGGTACGCGGTGAAGAAGCTCGCCTCGACGTCGTCGCGGGAGAAGCCCCACACGGTCTGCGTCAGGTCGTTGGTGCCGAAGGAGAAGAACTCGGCGGCCTCGGCGATCTGACCGGCGGTCACGGCGGCGCGCGGCAGCTCGATCATGGTGCCGAGCTTGATGTCGAGCTGCACCCCGGTGGACCTCACGACCTCGGCGAGCACCCGCTCGCACTCGTCGCGCACCAGTTCCAGCTCCTGGACGGTGCCGACCAGCGGGATCATCACCTCGGGACGCGGGTCGGCGCCGGCCAGCCGGCGCTCGGCCGCGGCCTCCGCGATCGCCCGCACCTGCATGCCGAACAGGCCGGGGATGACGAGGCCGAGGCGTACGCCGCGCAGGCCGAGCATCGGGTTCTGCTCGTGCAGCCGGTGCACGGCCTGGAGCAGGCGCAGGTCGTTCTCGTTCGGGTCCTTGCGGGCCTCGGCGAGGGCGACGCGCACCGAGAGCTCGGTGATGTCGGGCAGGAACTCGTGCAGCGGCGGGTCGAGCAGCCGGACGGTGACCGGCAGTCCGTCCATCGCCTGGAAGAGCTCGACGAAGTCGCTCTTCTGCAGCGGGAGGAGGGTGGAGAGGGCGAGCTCCCGGTCCTTGTCGTTGTCGGCCAGGATGAGGTGCTCGACCTCCTTGCGGCGCTCCTCGCCGAGGAACATGTGCTCGGTGCGGCACAGGCCGATGCCCTGGGCGCCGTAGCGGCGGGCGCGCCCGCCGTCCTCGGCGTTGTCGGCGTTGGCGCGCACCGCGAGGCGGCGGCGGACGTCGGCGTGCGACATCAGCCGGTGCACCGCCTGGACGAGGCCGCCCTGGACGTCGGCGCCGGCGTGCAGGGTGCCCTCGAAGTACTCGACCACCGGGGACGGCAGCACCGGTACCTCGCCGAGGTAGACCTTGCCGGTCGCGCCGTCGATCGAGACGACGTCGCCCTCCTCCACGACCTGCCCGGCGGCGGTGGTGAAGCGGCGGCGCTTGGTGTCGACCTCCAGCTCCTCCGCGCCGCAGACGCAGGTCTTGCCCATGCCGCGGGCCACGACGGCCGCGTGCGAGGTCTTGCCGCCGCGCGAGGTGAGGATGCCCTCGGCGGCGATCATGCCGTCCAGGTCGTCGGGGTTGGTCTCGCGGCGGACGAGGATGACCTTCTCGCCGGAGCGCGACCACTTGACGGCCGTGTACGAGTCGAAGACGACCTTGCCGATGGCCGCGCCGGGCGAGGCTGCGAGGCCCCAGGCGACCTGCTTGGACGTGGCGTCGGGGGCGAACCGCGGGAACATCAGCTGGGCGAGCTGGCTGCCGTTGACGCGGTGGAGCGCCTCGTCCAGGTCGATCAGGCCCTGGTCGACGAGCTGCACGGCGATCCGGAAGGCGGCCGCGGCGGTGCGCTTGCCGATGCGGGTCTGCAGCATCCAGAGCTTGCCGCGCTCGATGGTGAACTCGATGTCGCAGAGGTCGCGGTAGTGCAGTTCGAGCTTCTGCATGATCGCCATCAGCTCGTCGTACGACTTCTTGTCGAGGTTCTCCAGCTCGGCCAGCTGCAGGGTGTTGCGGATGCCGGCGACGACGTCCTCGCCCTGCGCGTTGGAGAGGTAGTCGCCGTACACGCCGACGGCGCCGGTCGAGGGGTCGCGGGTGAAGGCGACGCCGGTGCCGGAGTCCTCGCCGAGGTTGCCGAAGACCATGCTGCAGACGTTGACCGCGGTGCCCAGGTCGTTGGGGATGCGCTCCTGACGGCGGTACAGGCGGGCGCGGTCGCCGTTCCACGAGTGGAAGACGGCGTGGATGGCGAGGTCCATCTGCTCGCGCGGGTCCTGCGGGAAGTCCCGGCCGGTCTCGCGGGCGACGATCGCCTTGAAGGTGCCGACCAGGGTGCGCAAGTCGTCGGCGGTCAGGTCGAGGTCGCTGGCGGTGCCCTTGGCGTGCTTGGCCTCGTCGAGGGCCTCCTCGAAGAGCTCGCCGTCGACGCCCAGCACGGTCTTGCCGAACATCTGGACCAGGCGGCGGTAGGAGTCCCACGCGAAGCGCTCGTTGCCGGACTGGGCGGCGAGGCCGGCCACCGAGGCGTCGGAGAGGCCGATGTTGAGCACGGTGTCCATCATGCCGGGCATGGAGAACTTGGCACCGGACCGGACGGACACCAGCAGCGGGTCGTCGGCCTGGCCGAGCTTCTTGCCCATCGCCGCTTCGAGGGCCGTCAGGTGGCTGCTGATCTCCTTGTGCAGCGAGGAGGGCTCGCTGCCCGTCTCCAGGAAGACCTTGCAGGCCTCCGTGGTGATGGTGAACCCCGGAGGGACGGGAAGGCCCAGGTTGGTCATCTCGGCGAGGTTGGCACCCTTCCCGCCCAGAAGATCCTTGAGGTCCTTGTTTCCTTCGGTGAAGGAGTAAACAAACTTCTGCTTCGCCGCCACGGGTCGTCTCCTCGCACACGGTTGCCCTGACGCCGGAGAACATACCCATTTCAAAGGCGCTTCCGTGCCGCCAATAGGCCGTACGAGCTCGATGAACCGTCAGGACCCGGCAGATCGAATGCCCGGAGTGACGTTCACCTCTGGTGCGGAAATCGTCCACATGACGCGAGCAAACGTTCAAGTAGTGAACGCACGGAAACCCCAGGATCACAGGAACCGGACACGGAGCAGCGGTCGATCGCCGCCCGCGTTTCCCCGGTTTGATTTCCTGCAGCCAGGTGTACCGATCCGGCGGACACCCCCTTCGGGAAGCGATTCACGCTCCGGGCGCCCCGCGGCCACCTGACCGGCCGTCAACACCCCACGCTATGTGGCAAGCGTCACGGCCGCATCTCAGGCTTCGAACGGCCGCTCCGCCGAAGATCGGCACTCTCCGCTGTTCATTCATCACCGGAGCGTCACCGGGATCTGCCGCAAAGGAGCCCTCTTGGCCAGATGGTCCAAGAGGGCTCCGCCGCACCGGCAGGGCGCCGGTCCGGCCGAACTTCGCCGGAATGGAGCGGTCATCCGCCGGATGTGTCCGATTCGGCGTCAACCGAGGGCCGGGCGCAGTCGTACGGATCGTCCAGCCAGCCCTCGGGCAGCACCACGCGGTTGTTGCCGCTGGTCCGGCCGCGCGGGCCGTCCGCCCCCGCCGGCCAGAGCTGCTCCTGGTCGACCTGGGCCAGCAGCTCCGCCAGCTCGGCCAGCGAGCCGGAGTTCGCCAGCCGCACCCGCAGCTCCGAGCCGACCGAGAAGCCCTTGGTGTACCAGGCCACGTGCTTGCGGAAGTCGATCACGCCGCGGGCCTCGTCCCCCAGCCACTCGCCGAGCAGTTGGGCGTGCCGCACCATCGCCCGCGCCACCTCGGCGAACGCCGGGCGGACCGGACCGGTGTCCCCCTCGAAGACGGCGACCAGGTCCCTGAACAGCCAGGGGCGGCCCAGGCAGCCACGGCCCACCACCACGCCGTCGCACCCGGTCTCGCGCATCATGCGGAGGGCGTCGCCCGCCGACCAGATGTCGCCGTTGCCCAGCACCGGGATCCCCGCCGGCACCGCCTCGCGCAGCCGGGCGATCGCCGACCAGTCCGCGGTGCCGCCGTAGTGCTGGGCGGCGGTACGGCCGTGCAGGGCGATCGCCGAGACCCCCTCCTCGGCGCCGATCCGGCCCGCGTCGAGGAAGGTCAGGTGGTCGTCGTCGATGCCCTTGCGCATCTTCATCGTCACCGGCAGGGCGCCCGCGTTGGCGACCGCCTCCCGCAGGATGTCCCGCAGCAGGTTCCGCTTGTAGGGGAGGGCCGAACCACCGCCCTTGCGGGTCACCTTCGGCACCGGGCAGCCGAAGTTCAGGTCGATGTGGTCCGCCAGGCCCTCGTCCGCGATCATCCGGGCCGCCCGGCCGACCGTCACCGGGTCGACGCCGTACAGCTGGATCGACCGGGGCTTCTCGCTCGGGTCGAACCTGATCAGCTGCATGGTCTTGGCGTTCCGCTCGACCAGCGCCCGGGTGGTGATCATCTCGGAGACGTACAGGCCCTTGCCGCCGCTCTGCTCGCGGCAGAGCGTACGGAACGGCGCGTTGGTGATCCCCGCCATCGGTGCCAGCACCACCGGTGGCCACACCTCCAGCGGGCCGATCGACAGCGGTGCGAACTCCGAGGGAGCGGCACCGGGCAGGTCGCCCGGCGCCGGGGGCGGTGCGGCGGACGGCACGGCGCCCGGTGCGGCGGCGGTGTCGGTGTCGGAGGTGCTGAGCGTGCTGGTCATGCGCGGCAGGTCCTCGGCAGAGGGGAATCGGGACTCCCCATTGTCCCCCACCCTCGCGGCAGGCCGGCCCGCCCGGCCCCGGGCCGGTCAGCCGCCGGCCGCCAGGCGGTCCAGCGCCTGCCGGGTCTCCGCGTCCTGCGGGGTGTAGGCGACCAGCCGCGGTCCGGGCCGCGGGCCCAGCCAGAGATTGGTGTACTCGAAGCGCAGCAGGCCCGCCTCCGGCAGCAGGAACCGCTTCAGCCCGTTGCCCAGACCCGCCACCTCGTGCCGCTCCCACGCCGCCTCGAACTCCGGCGACGCCCGGCGCAGCCGGGTCAGCAGCGACTTCCAGGCCGGCTCGGACCCGTGGTCGGCCATCGCCGCCCGGAACCGCGCGACCATGTCGGGGTGCGCCTCGTCGACGTCGACCAGCGTGCGGCGGAACACGGAGTCGGTGAACGCCAGCCACATGAGGTTGCGCTCCTCCGGCGGCAGGGCGTCGAGGTCGCCCGCGATCCAGGTGTAGGCGCGGTTGTGCGCGAGGACGTCGTACCGGCTGTTGAGCACGGCCGCGGGCAGCGGCTCCAACTGCGCCAGCAGCGCCCGCACGGCCGGGGTCACCGTGGCGCACTCGACGACCGGGGCCGGGTCGTCCGCGCCGGCCAGGACGAAGAGGTGGGCCCGCTCGGTCGGGTCGAGCCGCAGCGCACGGGCCACCGAGCCCAGCACCTGCGCCGACACCTGGATGTCCCGGCCCTGCTCCAGCCACGTGTACCAGGTGACCCCCACGGTGGCCAGCTGCGCCACCTCCTCGCGGCGCAGCCCCGGGGTGCGGCGGCGCCCGGTCTCGGGCAGGCCCACCTGCTCGGGCGAGATCCGCTCCCGGCGGCTCCGCAGGAAGGCGGCCAGCTCCCGGCGGCGGGCGGCCGCGGGCTGCCGGGCGGCCGGCGCCGCGAGAGCTGCGGGGGCGGGAGCGGCCGGGGCCGGGGCCGGGGCCGGCCGGGCGGACAGGGTGGTGGAAGCCATGGCACCAGCATGCCCCTCCGGTGATCCCGGTGCCAGGTGTTCGGTATACCTGGATAAACCCTGTCTGGTACCAGGGTGCGCAGGCGCGGATCGTAGGACCCGTGACTCAGCAACCGACGCTCTCGCGGACCCCTTCCTCCGCCGCCGCCCCCGGGACGGCCCCGGCCCCCGTCCCCCTGGGCACCGCCGGCCTCGTGACCGTCCTGCTCGGCGCCTTCCTCCCGATGCTCGACTTCTTCATCGTCAACGTCGCCCTGCCCACCGTCGACCACGACCTGGCGGCAGGCCCGGCCGTGCTGGAGCTCGTCGCCGCCGGGTACGGCATCGCCTTCGCCGTGCTCCTCGTGCTCGGCGGCAGGCTCGGCGACGCCCTGGGCCGGCGCCGGCTGCTCGTCGCGGGCGCCGTCGCGTTCGCCCTGACCTCGCTCGCCTGCGGCATCGCCCCCACCGCGTGGACCCTCGTCGCGGCCAGGGTCGCGCAGGGCGCCGCCGCGGCCCTGCTGCTGCCGCAGGTGCTCGCCACCATCACCGCGACAGGCACCGGTGCGCAGCGGGCCCGGGCCCTGAGCATCTACGGCGCCGTCGGCGGGATCTCCGTGGTGATCGGGCAGGTGCTGGGCGGCCTGCTCGTCGCCGCCGACCTGTTCGGCACGGGCTGGCGCGCGGTGTTCCTCGTCAACGTGCCGTTCGCGCTGCTGACCGCCGTGCTCGCCGTCCGGTACGTGCCCGAGACCCGGGCACCGCGGGCGGCCGGCGTCGACCTGCCGGGCACCGCGCTGCTCACGGCGGCCCTGCTGGCCCTGTTCGTCCCCCTCATGGAGGGCAGGGCGGTGGGGTGGCCGCTGTGGACGTGGCTGCTGCTCGGCTCCTTCCCGCTGCTCGCGGCCGCCTTCGCCGCCGTCGAGCGGCGGGCCGAACAGGTCGGCCGCACCCCGCTCGTACCGCTCTCGCTGCTGCGCGTCCCGGAGATGCGGCGCGGGCTGGGCATCGCCCTGCCGTACTTCACCGGGTTCGGCGGCTTCATGTTCGTCGTCGCGATCATGCTGCAGCAGGGCCTGCACCTGGGCCCGGTCGCGGCCGGCTGGGCGCTCGTGCCGATGGCCGTCGGCTACTTCGCCGCCTCGCTCTCCGGTCCCCGGCTGATCGGACGGTTCGGCAGCCGCGTCATCACGGCCGGCGGCGTCGTCCAGGGGCTGGGCCTCCTCACCCTGATCGCGACCGTCCTCGCCGACGGGGCGCACCTCTCGCCGCTGCGCATGCTGCCCGGGGTCGCCCTCGCGGGCATCGGCCAGGGACTGGTGGGCACGCCGCTCTTCCGGGTGGTCCTCTCCACCGTGCCGGCCGGGCGCGCCGGGGTGGGCAGCGGCGTGCTGGCGACGGCTCAGCAGTCGAGCCTGGCCCTGGGCGTGGCGACCCTCGGCACGCTGTTCCTCGCGCTGGCGCCGAGCCAGGGCCTCGACCGGGCGCTGGCCCTCGTGCTGGCCCTGCAACTCGTCGGCTCGGCCGCGATCGTGCTGCTGAGCGCCCGTCTGCCGCGCTCGGTCGGGTGAGTGCACCCGGGCCCGGCGGGCCCGTCACCCGGCCGGTCCCGTCCCGGCGGGGTGACGGGCCCGGCGCGGTGAGGGCACCGGCGGGGTGACGGGACGGGCGCGGCGACGGGACAGGCCAGGACGGGACGGCGCCGGACGGGACCGGCGGCCGAAAACCGGCGGCGGACGCCCGGCGGCGGATGGGACCATGGCGCCATGACGACCACCGGGCCCACCCTGCCGACCGACGCCCGCAGCCGTGAGCAGCTGGCCGCCCTGGTGGCGGCCGGGGCCCGGCCGCGCTACCTGCTCTTCTGGGGGCACCGGCCGGAGCGGGACGGCCGGATCGGCGCGGGGTCGCTCAGCCAGTGGTGGCCCGGCGACATCACCGTCGACGGCGAGACCTACCGCACCGCGGAGCACTGGATGATGGCGGGCAAGGCCCGGCTGTTCGGCGACGAGGGCGTCCGGGCGCAGGTGCTGGCCTCCCGCACGCCGGGCGAGGCGAAGAAGCTCGGCCGGCTCGTCCGCGGCTTCGACGAGAAGCGGTGGGCGGCCGAGCGGTTCGAGCTCGTGGTGCGCGGCAACGTCGAGAAGTTCGGGCAGGACGCCGCCCTGCGGTCCTACCTGCTGGGCACCGGCCACCGGGTGCTCGTGGAGGCGAGCCCGCTCGACCGGGTGTGGGGCATCGGCCTGGCGGCCGACAGCGACGACGCCACCCGCCCGCAGCACTGGCCGGGCCTCAACCTGCTGGGGTTCGCCCTGATGGAGGCCCGCGCCCGCCTCGCGGGCTGACCGGGGCCGGACCGGCGGGCGCGCGAACGTCCGCCACCCGCAAGGGTGTTCACGCCCGATATCTGATGCGGACGAAAACCGGACGTCTCCTGTCCGTAACACGGACGCCGTATCGCTTGGCAAGGATGGCCCGCAGTCAGTGCCGGGGGCCGGCCGAGAGGCCCCGGGGCGGAGAGGGCCGGTCGCGCGCGATGACGGTACAGGAGCTGGGGCCCACGGCAGGGGATGTCCGGCTGCTGCGGACGGAGCTGGACGAACTGCTCCGGGCGCGGCAGTACGCCGCACAGCGCGAACGCCGCCTCACCGAGGCGGTCGGCGCCGCCCGCGAGCCGGACCGCGCGCACGGCTACGCCCAGCCGCAGCGGTACCCCGACCCCGAGCTGCTGCGGCAGCTGGCGCAGGCCCGGACCCTCCGCGAGGGCCTGGGCGTGCGCTGCCTGGAACTGAGCGAGCGCCTGCTGGCGCTGGAGGACGGCCTGCGGCAGCGCGACGCCGCGTGGGCGGACGGGCGGCACGAGGCCGGGGTGCCGGAGGCGGTGCCCGAGCGACCGGCCGCCGACCGGCCCCCCGCCCAGCGCGCCGCGGCCGGCCCGCGGCGCAGGCGTCCGACCGGCGCCCGGTTCGGCGGAGTGTACGAGGACGAGGAGGCCCAGGAGGCCCCCGCAGCCATGGCGGTGCCGGTGGCCGCTCCGGTGGCACCGGCCCGCGGGGCCCGCTTCGGCGGGGTACGGCCCACCGCCGACCCCGCGCCGGAGCCGGCGCCGCAGAGTCCGCCGCCCGTGGAAGCCGCCGCTCCCGCGCCGCGCAGTGCCGAGGAGCTCGCGGGGCTCGCCCAGCGGATCGGCGAGCTGCACCGGCGGGGCTCGACGCACGAGTCGGCGGCGGTCGCGGCGCAGGCGGCGGTGACGCTGGCCCCGCAGGACGTGGCCCGGCTGGCGGCGGCCCTGCGCTCGCGCGGCCCGCACGGCTCGGCGGGCTACCTGGCCCGGGCGGCCGCGCACGGCCCGGCCCGGCAGGCCGCCGACACGCTCGCGGAGCTGCGGCGCACCGGGCTGACGGACGAGGCCGCGGAGCTGTTCCACGCCCTGTGGAGGCTGCCGGCGGCAGCGCTGCCGGAGCTGCTGGCCGCGTTGGAGGCGACCGGCCAGGCGGCCGACGGGCACACCCTGCTGTGGGAGTGGGCCTCCGCTCCCCCGGCCGAACTCGCCTCGCTGGCTGCCCGGTTGTCGGCCGCCGGGCGCACCGGCGACGTGTTCGGGCTGCTGCGCCAGACGGCCGGGCGGCCGGTCGCCGACGTGGTGGCCGCCGTCGGGGAGCTCGGCTCCGCGGCGGGCGGCCCGGAGGGGGCGCAGCTGGCGCTCGCGCTGGTCGGGGAGGTGACGGCACTGCGGTCGGCCGCGGACCTCGCGGAGCTGGGTGCGGCCCTCGTGCGGTGGCCGGTGCTGTACGGGGCGCTGCTGGCGGGGATCGCCGTGCTGGACGAGAGCCGGACGCGGTCGGCGCTGGCCGCGCTGCGCTCGGTCGGTCTGCCGACCGTGCCGACCGCTGCGGCGGGCCGTTCGCGCGGTCGCCGCTGAGCGGCGGGGTGAGCGGCAGGTCGGGCGGGAGGCCTGACGGCACGGCGGGCGGGTGCGGGGTGGCCGGGGAACGGCCGGGCCCCCTCGGCCGAGGACGGCGGAGGGGGCCCGGTCGGGGTCGGCGGGGTGTCAGCAGCCGATGAGGCGCGCGCCCAGGTACGCCTTGACCTGGTCCAGGGAGACGCGCTCCTGGGCCATGGTGTCGCGGTCGCGGACGGTCACCGCGTCGTCCTCGAGGGTGTCGAAGTCGACGGTGACGCAGAACGGCGTGCCGATCTCGTCCTGGCGGCGGTAGCGCTTGCCGATCGCGCCGGCGTCGTCGAACTCGACGTTCCACGCGGTGCGCAGGTCGGCGGCGAGGCCGCGGGCCTTGGGCGAGAGGTCGGCGTTGCGCGAGAGCGGCAGCACCGCGACCTTGACCGGGGCCAGGCGCGGGTCGAGCCGCATGCCGACGCGCTTCTCCATGACGCCCTTGGCGTTGGGCGCCTCGTCCTCGAAGTACGCGTCGAGCAGGAAGGCGAGCATGGCGCGGTTGAGGCCGGCCGCCGGCTCGATGACGTACGGGAAGTAGCGGTCGCCGGACTCCTGGTCGAAGTACTTGAGGTCCTGGCCGGAGTGCTCGCTGTGCACGGCGAGGTCGTAGTCCGTGCGGTTGGCGACGCCCTCCAGCTCGGAGTACTCGGTGCCGCCGAAGTTGAAGCGGTACTCGATGTCGACCGTGCGCTTGGCGTAGTGGGAGAGCTTCTCCTTCGGGTGCTCGAAGAAGCGCATGTTCTCCTCGCGCAGGCCGAGGTCGCGGTACCAGTTCCAGCGCTGCTCGAGCCAGTACTCGTGCCAGGTCTCGTCGTCGCCCGGCTTGACGAAGAACTCCATCTCCATCTGCTCGAACTCGCGGGTGCGGAAGATGAAGTTGCCGGGGGTGATCTCGTTGCGGAAGCTCTTGCCCACCTGGGCGATGCCGAACGGCGGCTTCTTGCGCGAGGTCGTCTGCACGGCCTTGAAGTTGGTGAAGATGCCCTGCGCGGTCTCGGGGCGCAGGTAGGCCAGGCCGGACGCGTCCTCGGTGACACCGAGGTGCGTCTTCAGCATGCCCGAGAACTCCTTGGGCTCCGTGAAGGCGCCCTTGTTGCCGCAGTTCGGGCAGTTGAGGTCGGCCAGGCCGTTCGCCGGCAGCCGGCCGTGCTTGGCCTCGTACGCCTCTTCGAGGTGGTCGGCGCGGAACCGCTTGTGACACGAGAGACACTCGGTGAGCGGGTCGTTGAAGGTGGCGACGTGGCCGGAGGCCTCCCACACCTCGCGCGCGAGGATCACCGACGAGTCGAGGCCGACGACGTCCTCCCGCGCGGTGACCATCGCACGCCACCACTGGCGCTTGATGTTCTCCTTGAGCTCGACGCCCAGTGGACCGTAGTCCCAGGCGGCGCGGGTACCGCCGTAGATCTCGCTGCAGGGGTAGACGAAGCCACGGCGCTTGCTCAGGCTGACGATCGTTTCGATCTTGTCGGCGGCCACAGTGCTCTCTTCATAACGACGGCACGGTCAGGGCACGGCTGGTTGCACGCACCCGAATACCTCAGGTTACCGGGCCCCCGGGTACGGGGTTCAAATCGATTGTGGCCGCGGGCCCCCCGTCCGGCGGGCGGCCGGGGGCCGGACGGCGGACGGCGTGGTCACCCGATCGGGTGAGTTGACAATCATTTCCACATAAGATGAGAATGGTTGTCATGAAGATCCGACGACGCCCCGGGAGCACCCGCCGGCCCACCACCCCGAGAGCCTTCGCCGCCACCGCCCTCACGCTCACCGCCCTCACGCTCACCGCCCTCACGCTCACCGCCTGCGGCGGGAGCGGCGGCGCCGAGGACTCCGGCGGCCGGCTGTCCGTGGTCGCGTCGTTCTATCCGATGCAGTACCTGGCCGCGCAGGTCGGCGGTGACCACGTGAAGGTCACCGGACTCACCGCCCCCGGCGTCGAACCGCACGACCTCGAACTGACCGCCAAGCAGGTCGGCTCCGTGCAGAGGGCCGGCGCCGTCGTGTACCTCAGGGGCCTGCAGCCCACCGTCGACAAGGCCGTCGGGCAGTCCCGCTCGAAGCACGTGGTCGACGCTGCCGCGGCCTCCCCCCTGGTCGACCACCACCTCGACGAGGACACCGGCGAGCACGACGGGCACGCGCCCGCCGAGGGCACCGGCGACCCGCACATATGGCTCGACCCGACCCGCTACGCGACGGTCGCCCAGGCCGTCGGCGCCGAGTTCGCGAAGGCCGACCCCGCCCACGCAGCCGACTACGAGAAGAACACCGCCGACCTCGTCGGCCGGCTCGCCGCGCTGGACGAGGAGTTCCGCACCGGCCTGCAGGGCACCAAGCAGAAGGTGTTCGTCACCAGCCACGCCGCCTTCGGCTACCTGGCCGACCACTACGGCCTCCAGCAGATCGCCATCAGCGGCGTCGACCCCGAGGCCGAGCCCACCCCGGCCCGGCTCGCCGCCATCCACCGGGCCGCCGACCGGCACGGCATCACCACGGTCTTCTTCGAGAGCCTGGTGAGCCCCGCCCTGGCGGACAGCGTCGCGAACGACCTCAAGCTGAAGACCGCCGTCCTCGACCCGATCGAGGGCATCAAGGGCGGCAAGGGCGACTACTTCTCGGTCATGCGGCAGAACCTCGCCCACCTGCGGACCGCGCTCGGCACCACCAGCTGACGGGACACCCCATGAGCTCAGTCATCCCCCGGCGACGCACCGCCGCGACCCCTGCCCCCGACGGCCCCGACCGGCCCGCCGCCGTCCTGCTGCGCGACGCGGTCGCCGCGG
Organism: Kitasatospora sp. NBC_01539; assembly: GCF_045040525.1. NCBI lineage: Bacteria > Bacillati > Actinomycetota > Actinomycetes > Kitasatosporales > Streptomycetaceae > Kitasatospora > Kitasatospora sp. NBC_01539. The sequence continues at coordinate 5,861,024 of NZ_CP109390.1, read as the reverse complement.
TCGGCGGCCGGCCGGTGCTGCGCGGCGTCGACCTCACCGTGCGCCCCGGCGAGGTCGTCGCGCTGCTCGGCGCCAACGGCTCCGGCAAGTCCACCACCGTCAAGGCCGTCATCGGCGGCGTCCGGCTCGACGGCGGCAGCCTGGAGCTGTTCGGCACGCCGTACGGGGCGTTCCGCGACTGGCGGCGCATCGGGTACGTGCCGCAGCGCACCACCGCCGCGGGCGGCGTGCCGGCGACCGTCCGCGAGATCGTCTCCACCGGACGGCTGCCGCAGCACCGGCTGCGGCCCTTCCGCCGCGGCGACCGCGAGGCCGTCGACCGGGCGCTGGCCGCCGTCGGCATGGCGGACCGCGCCGAGGACGGCGTGGCCGGCCTCTCCGGCGGCCAGCACCAGCGGGTGCTGATCGCCCGCGCCCTGGTCGGCGCGCCCGACCTGCTGATCATGGACGAGCCGATGGCCGGCGTCGACGTGGCCAGCCAGCAGGTGCTCGCCGACATCCTCCGCCGGGAGGCCGGACGCGGCTGCGCCGTCCTGCTCGTCCTGCACGAACTCGGGCCGCTGGAGCCGCTGATCGACCGGGCCGTGGTGCTGCGCGACGGCTGCGTCGCCCACGACGGCCCGCCGCCGCGCGGCGTCGGGCAGCACGCCCTGCCCGGCCACGACCACGTGCACCCGCACGCCGACGACCACCGCACCCAGGGACTCCTCGCATGATCGAGATGCTGCAGTACGACTTCATGCAGCGGGCGCTGATCGCCGCCGTGCTGGTCGGCATCACCGCTCCCGCGGTCGGCGTCTACCTCGTGCAGCGGCGCCAGGCCCTGATGGGCGACGGCATCGGCCACATCGCGCTCACCGGCGTCGGCCTGGGCTTCCTCTTCCAGACCAGCCCGGTCTGGATGGCCGTGCTGGTCTGCGTGGTCGGCGCGGTGCTGATGGAGCTCGTCCGCTCGCGCGGCAACCAGCGCGGCGACATCGCGCTCGCCATGCTCTTCTACGGCGGCATGGCCTGCGGCAAACTGCTGGTCAGCGTGAGCGCCGAGGCGGGCAGCGGCAGCCTGGAGAGCTACCTGTGGGGCTCCATCCTGACCGTCTCGCCGTCCGACCTCGCCACCATCGCCGTCCTCGCCGGCACCGTCGTGGCGGTCACCTTCGGACTCCGCCGCCAGCTCTTCGCGATCTGCCAGGACGAGGAGTTCGCCCGGGTCACCGGCATCCCCGTCCGGCTGCTCAACCTGCTGCTCGCGGTGATGGCCGCGGTCACCGTCACGGTCGCGATGCGGGTCGTGGGGCTGCTCCTGGTGAGCGCCCTGATGGTGGTGCCGGTCGCGGCGGCGCAGCAGCTGACCCGGTCGTTCCGGGCCACCCAGACCGCGGCGGTCGGGCTCGGCATCGGCGTCGCCGTGCTGGGCGTGGCCGGTTCGTACCAGGCCGACGTGCCGTCCGGGCCGGCGATCGTGCTGCTCGCGATCGCCGCGTTCGGGATCCTCGGCGCGGTCGCCGGGCCGCTGGCCGCGCGCCGGCACCGGATCGCCCCGGACACGGGTCCGGCGGTGTGCGACGTCGTGCTGCCCGCCCAGGCGCGGGACGGGGAGAGCGAGGTCCCCGCGGGTCAGGGGCTGGCACAATGAGGTGCGACACCACCCCATTCCCAGGAGGACCCACGGTGACGACCGCAGGCCCGACGCCGCGCGCCCGATCCACTCGGCAGCGAGCCGCCGTCTCGGCGGTCCTGGACGAGATCGAGGACTTCCGGAGCGCGCAGGAGCTGCACGACATGCTCAAGCACCGGGGCGACTCGGTCGGTCTGACGACCGTCTACCGGACGCTGCAGTCGCTCGCCGAGGCCGGCGAGGTCGACGTGCTGCGCACCGCCGACGGTGAGGCGGCCTACCGCCGGTGCAGCAGCGGGCACCACCACCACCTGGTGTGCCGGCACTGCGGTGCGACCGTCGAGGTCGAGGGCCCCGCGGTGGAGCGGTGGGCCAACGCCGTCGCCGCCGAGCACGGGTTCAGCGACATCGCGCACACGCTGGAGATCTTCGGCACCTGCGGGGCGTGCGCCGCGAAGGTGTGAGACGTGCGCGCGTGAGGCCCGGGTCGTCGACCCGGGCCTCACGCGCGCACGGGGGTCAGCGCTGCGCGGGCAGCTCGGCCGCGTCCTGGTCGGTGACCTCGTCGCCGTCCTGGTCGGTGACCTCGTCGCCGTCCTGGTCGGTGACCTCGTTGGGCTTGGCGCCGCCGAAGCGGCGGTCGCGCATCGCGAACTGCTCGCAGGCGCGCCACAGGTCGCGGCGGTCGAAGTCCGGCCACAGCACGTCCTGGAAGACCAGCTCGGCGTAGGCCGACTGCCAGGCCAGGAAGTTCGACGTGCGCTGCTCGCCGCTGGGGCGCAGGAAGAGGTCGACGTCCGGCATGTCCGGGTAGTACAGGTACTTGGCGAAGGTCTTCTCGTTGACCTTCTCCGGGTTGAGCCTGCCGGCGGCGACGTCGCGGGCGATGGCCAGGGCGGCGTCGGCGATCTCCGCGCGGCCGCCGTAGTTGACGCAGAAGTACAGCGTCATCGCGTCGTTGCCCTTGGTCTGCTCCTGGGCGACCTGCAGCTCCTGCACGACGCTCTTCCACATGCGCGGCATCCGGCCGGCCCAGCGGATGCGGATGCCCATGGCGTCCATCTCGTCGCGGCGGCGGCGGATGACGTCCCGGTTGAAGTTCATGAGGAACTTCACCTCGTCCGGGGAGCGCTTCCAGTTCTCGGTGGAGAAGGCGTAGAGCGAGAGGTTCTTGACGCCGACCTCCAGGCAGCCGCGCAGGACGTCGAGGACGACCGCCTCGCCGACCCGGTGGCCCTCGGTGCGCGGCAGGCCCCGCTCCTTCGCCCAGCGGCCGTTGCCGTCCATCACGCAGGCGACGTGGTTCGGCACCAGGTCGGCCGGGATCCTCGGCGGCCGGGCGCCGCTCGGGTGAGGGGCCGGGACCTGGTAGTCCCGCTGCTTGCTGCCGAAGAGCCGTCGCGCTGCCATGCTCATTTCTCCACGTATCTCATCGAGCGGATACCCCGCTCCAGGTGCCACTGCAGATAGGCGGCCACCAGCCCGCTGCCCTCGCGCCAGTACCGCGGCGCGCAGGCGTCCGCCGTCCGCCAGTCCCCGGAGAGCAGTGCGCCGAGCAGTACCAGTGTCTCAGGGGAGGGTACGGCACTTCCGGGCACCCGGCAGTCGTGGCAGAGCACGCCGCCCGCCTGCAGCGAGAAGAACCGGTTGGGTCCCGGCAGGCCGCACTTGGCGCAGTCGGTGAAGCTCGCGCCGTAGCCGTTGACGGCGAGCGAGCGCAGCAGGAAGGCGTCCAGCACGAGGTGGGCCTGGTGGGTGCCCTCGGCGAGCGTGCGCAGGCCGCCGACGAGCAGCAGGTACTGCTGCACGGCGGGCTCGCCCTCGTTCTCGGCGAAACGCTCGGCGGTCTCCAGCATCGCGGTGCCGGCGGTGTAGCGGCCGTAGTCGGTGACGATCCGACCGCCGTACGGGGCGATGGTCTCGACCTGCGTGCACAGCGGCAGGGTACGGCCGACGAGGTCGCTGCCGCGGCTGAAGAACTGCACGTCGACGTGGGAGAACGGCTCCAGCCGGGCCCCGAACTTCGACTTCGTGCGGCGCACGCCGCGGGCCACCGCGCGGACCCTGCCGTGCTGGCGGGTGAGCAGCGTGATGATGCGGTCGGCCTCGCCGAGCTTCTGGGTGCGCAGCACCACGCCGTCGTCGCGGTACAGGCTCATGCGGCGGCGCTCCGGGCGGACGTGATGGGCATCCCCCCATTGTCGCGTACGGCGGTGACAGGAACGCCGCGGGCGGGCGGGCAGCCGTGAACCCGCACCCGGGGCAGGGGGGATTGCCCGGTCGGTGCGGGTCACGGCGGGGCCCGGGAGGGGGGAGTCGGGCCCGGATCGGGGCGCCGCCGTCAGCGGGGCGCGCGGGTGGCGGCCTCCAGCAGGTCGTCGACCTGCGGGGCGCCGAGCCGCAGGCACCGCCCGACGGCGGCGAGCGCGGCCCGCTCCTGCGGCAGGTAGCGGCCGTCGGCGAGGGCGATCCAGGCGCCCTGCAGGAGGAGCCGCTCGCGGCCGCCCGGGGCGAGGTGCGGGGCGAGCGGTTCGAGGGCCGCGTGGAGCTCGATGGCGAGGCCGCCGGCACCGGCGGCGGTGCCGTCGTCGACGTCCTGCGGCGCGCCGCCGCTGCACCCGGTGAGGGCGGCGAGCGCGGCGAGCACCTGCGCCTCGCCGCAGTCGTCGAAGCCGGCCTCGCGGATCAGCCCGCAGGCGGCGTCCCGGCCGGCCCGGCTGCCGGCGCCGCCGGCGGCGAGCACGGCGAGCGCGATCGTGTACTGCGCGTCGCGGAGCATCGCGGCGAGGCGCACGCTGGTGAGCTGCTCCAGCGTCTCGACGCCGTACCGGCCGTGGCAGCTGGTGCACTGGACACTGCCGATGACCGGACCGAGCGGGAGCACCGGGGTGCCGAGCAGCCGCAGCCACCGTCGGCCGTGCTGCCGGCGGTAGTTGCGGTCGCCACCGCAGCCCGGGCAGAAGAAGTCACCGAGGACGTCAGTCCGCCAGCGAGGACGGACACCCCACAACCCTGTCACGGCGCCACTCCCCAGACATGGCAGGCGGCCTGCACATCTGCGGGCAGGTCACGCGACCGGACTCCGCGGGCGTCCCACCGACCCCGGTTCCGGTGCGTCGATGTTGCCACGGTTACGGGCACGTGTCAGCACCCCGAACGGGTGCCGCGAGGAAAAAATGTGGCGCAGGCCACACCGGGTGTCCGAACGGCGAGGAGCCGCCCTCCCGGGCGGCCCCTCGTGTGCGGACGGTACGGGGGGTCAGCCGCGCTGCGCCCGGTTGACGGCACTGACCAGAGCCTTCAGGGAGGCCAGCACGGTGTTGCCGTCGATGCCGACGCCCCACAGCACCTTGCCGTCGACGGCGCACTCGACGTACGCGGCGGCCTGGGCGTCGCCGCCCTCGCTCAGGGCGTGCTCGGCGTAGTCCAGCACGCGGACGTCCTGGCCGACGCCGGCCAGCGCGTCGACGAACGCGGAGACCGGGCCGTTGCCGGAGCCGGTCAGGGTGACCCGCTCGCCGTCGACGACGGCCTCGGCGGACAGCACGTCACGGCCGTCCTCGGTGGTCAGGCTGCGCGGGCCGTCCAGGGAGATCCGGCCCCACGGGTTGGCCGGGGTGGGCAGGTACTCGTCCTGGAAGACGGCCCAGATCTCGGCCGGGGTGACCTCGCCGCCCTCGGCGTCGGTCTTCGACTGGATGGTCCGCGAGAACTCGATCTGCATCCGGCGCGGCAGGTCCAGCTTGTGGTCGTTCTTCAGGACGTAGGCGATGCCGCCCTTGCCGGACTGGCTGTTGACCCGGATGACGGCCTCGTACGAGCGGCCGACGTCCTTCGGGTCGATCGGCAGGTACGGCACGCCCCAGGTGTGCTCGCCGACCGGCACCCCGGCGGCGGCGGCGTCGGCCTCCAGCGCGTCGAAGCCCTTCTTGATGGCGTCCTGGTGGGAGCCGGAGAACGACGTGTAGACCAGGTCGCCCGCGTACGGGTGGCGCTCGGCGACGCCCATCTGGTTGCAGTACTCGGCGGTGCGGCGGATCTCGTCGATGTCCGAGAAGTCGATCATCGGGTCGACGCCCTGCGAGAAGAGGTTCATGCCGACGTTGACCAGGTCCAGGTTGCCGGTGCGCTCGCCCTGGCCGAACAGACAGCCCTCGACGCGGTCGGCGCCGGCCATCACGGCCAGCTCGGCGGAGGCCACGCCGGTGCCGCGGTCGTTGTGCGGGTGGGTCGACAGGCAGACGAACTCGCGGCGGGACAGGTTCCGCGACATCCACTCGATCTTGTCGGCGTAGACGTTCGGGGTGGACCGCTCGACGGTGGTCGGCAGGTTCAGGATGATCTCGCGGCCCTCACCGGGCTGCCAGACGTCCATGACCGCCTCGCAGACCTCCAGGGCGAAGTCCAGCTCGGTGTCGATGAAGATCTCGGGCGAGTACTCGTAGCCCAGGACGGTCTCGTCGCCCAGGATCTTCTCCGCGTACTCCATCACCAGGCGGGTGCCGTCCACGGCGATCGCCTTGATGTCGTCCCTGCTGCCCTTGAAGACCACCCGGCGGAACAGCGGCGAGGTGGCGTTGTACAGGTGCACGGTGGCCCGCGGCGCGCCCTTCAGCGACTCCACGGTGCGCTCGATCAGGTCCTCGCGGGCCTGGGTCAGCACCGAGATGGTGACGTCCGCCGGGATCGCGCCCTCCTCGATCAGCGAGCGGACGAAGTTGAAGTCCGTGGCGCCGGAGGACGGGAAGCCGACCTCGATCTCCTTGTAGCCCATGCGCACCAGCAGGTCGAACATCTTGCGCTTGCGGGCCGGCGACATGGGGTCGATCAGGGCCTGGTTGCCGTCGCGCAGATCGGTGGAGAGCCAGCGCGGGGCCTGCGCGATGACCTTGGACGGCCAGGTGCGGTCCGGCAGGTCGACGGTGCCGAAGGGTACGTAGCGGTGGAACGGCATCCCGGAGGGCTGCTGCCGCACCGTGTGCGCCGTGATCGGGGTGGGGCGGTCGATGAACGCGCGGGCGACGGACGACTGCTCGGTCATGGGTGACTCTCGGCTTCCATGTCGATTGCGGGCTGATCGGGGGCTTGGACACCCGAACTCGGCCGACTGGTGTGCCGCATCCAGAAAGGGCGCAACACGGCTCCCCGCGGCAAGGGAGCCGGCCTCGATGGACTACAGGCCCTCGCCGCGGCAGCTAAGAAGAAGCAGCCCGTAACGCATGATGTGCACCAGCGTAACCCAGCCGCCGGAGCATACGAAGCGGGTCCGGCGGCGATTCCACCCACTGAGACGGACGGAACACCGCAGGGGTGGTGACAATTCGTCATGGATGCGTCACCCTGGGCGACATGGCAGCGACCTCCGCGCACCTCCAGACGCCCCCTCCGCCGCCCCCTCCCCCGCGCTGCGCCATCGTGCCGCCGCACATCCTGCGACGGCTCGCCGACCGGGGCCACGGCCCCGCACGGCGCTCCCTCGCCCTCGACACCGGCCTGCGCGAACAGCGCCTCACCGCGGCCCCGCCGGTCGCCGCGACGCAGCACCTCACCCGCACCGTCGCCGACGCCCGGCACACCGAGACGCTGCCCGGCCGCACCGTCCGCCGCGAGGGCGGCCCGGCCGGCGCGGACGCCTCCGTCGACCGCGCCTACGACGGGCTCGGCGCCACCTTCGCGCTGTTCCGCGAGGTCTACGGCCGCGCCTCGATCGACGACGCCTGGCTGCCGCTCGACGCCACCGTGCACTACGGCGAGCGCTACGACAACGCCTTCTGGAACGGCGAGCGCATGGTCTTCGGCGACGGCGACGGCGAGATCTTCACCGACTTCACCGGCTGCCTCGACGTCATAGGCCACGAACTCACCCACGGCATCACGCAGTTCACCGCCGAGCTGGAGTACCGCAACCAGTCGGGCGCCCTCAACGAATCGCTCTCCGACGTCTTCGGCTCCCTCGTCAAGCAGTACGCCCTCGGGCAGACCGCCGCCGAGGCCGACTGGCTCATAGGCGCCGGCCTGCTCGCCCCCGGCATCCACGGCACCGCCCTGCGCTCGATGAAGGCCCCCGGCACCGCCTACGACGACGAACGCCTCGGCACCGACCCGCAGCCCTCCCACATGGACGGCTTCGTGCACACCACCCGCGACGGCGGCGGCGTGCACATCAACTCCGGCATCCCCAACCACGCCTTCTACCTCGCGGCGCAGGCCCTCGGCGGCCACGCCTGGCAGGGCGCCGGCCGGATCTGGTACGACACCCTCACCGGCGGCCTGCTCTCCCCCTCCAGCGGCTTCGCCGCCTTCGCCCGCGCCACCGTGGCCACCGCGAGCTCGCACAACCCCGGCTACACCGGTGTCGCCGACGCCGTCGCCGACGCCTGGTCACAGGTCGGGGTCGACACCGACTGACGGACGGGTGGAGTCTGTGAAAGATCTCGGCAAAGCCCAGCCCTGCGTAGCACACTGACAACCATGCGTATCCAGGTCACCCGGACCGGCGGTTTCGCCGGCCTCGTCGCGCACGCCGAGCTGGACACCGCCGAACGCCCCGACGCGCCGCACGTGCACGCGCTGGCCCGCGAGGCGGTGGCCGGCGGACTCCGCGCCCCCTCGTACGGCGTGCCCGACGGCTTCCACTACGAGATCACCGTCGACGGCCGCACGGTCTACTGCGCCGACCCGAAGCTCAGCGACTCCCAGCGGGAGCTCGTCGGCCTGGTGCTCCGCGAAGGGGCGTGAGCACCGGGCCGCGACCCGGGCGGCGGCCGGGTCAGCGCCCCTTCGCCTCGAAGCGCACGAACTCCCGCCCGCCGGGCCCCGCCTGCGCCAGCAGCGACTGGCCGACCACTGCGTCCGGCGCACCCACCAGCGCGCACATCCGGCGCAGCACGTCCGTGCCGCTCGGCCGGGTGCCGTCCGGCGCCGGGTCGTTGCGCACCTCCGCCAGCGCGGCCGGATCGCGCAGCCCGGCCTTCCCGGCGATCTTCGCGCAGTACGCGTCCCAGTCGGCCCGGTGCGCGGCCAGCCCCGCCGGGTCGGCGGGCGGCGTCCAGTCGGCGGCCCAGCCCAGCTCGTGGCAGCCGCCCCCGGCGAAGCAGGCGGTGGCGAAGGCGCACCGGCCGTCGTCCTGCAACAGCCAGACGGCGGCCTTCAGCTCGAAGGCGAGGTCCCAGGCCGGGTTCAGCAGGCGCTGCTGGGAGATCCGGCCGAACCGCGCCCTGGGCGGGTCGAAGAGCAGGGACGTCCCACCGGCGGGCCCGCCGGAGTAGAGGTAGCCGCCCACCCTGGAGCGCCGGAGCGCGGTGAGGACGGGCTCGGCGGGGGCGGCGGTGACGGCGGCGTACGTGGGCACGGCGGTTCCAGTCGGTCGGGGCGTGCGGGGCGGAGCGGCGCGCTCAGTCGGCGGGGCGGAAGGCCGAGGCCGGGTAGCGCAGCGCGGCCGGCACGGCGGCGTCGATGGCGGCGACGGCCGGGCCGATCCCGGCGAAGAAGTCCGGCAGGACCGGCACCGAGCAGGTGCTGCGGCCGAACACGACCCGGCCCGGGCCGCGCATCTCCACGCCGACGACCTCGGCGAAGGGCACGCCGTGCACCTCACCGTCCGGGCCGCGCAGCCACACGCCGTGCGCGTCCACGCCGAGCCTGACCCGCCGGGCCGCGGAGGAGAGCAGGCGGTCCGTCAGCGAGGGGCGGAACACCTGCGCGCCAGCCGGGAGTTCGCGGCCCACGATGCAGGAGTGCTTCGGAAGCGGCCGGCCGTCCGGCAGCCGGACGTCCAGCTCGACGCCGCAGGGGACGACCACGAGGACCGTCTCCAGGGCGGCCGCGAAGGCCGCCCTGACCTCCTCGGGCGTGGTCTCCCCCAGGGCCGCGAGGCGGGGCTCCGCCTCCTGGAAGACGTCGTCGAACAGCAGCGCCCCGGCGGCCTCGCCGAGCCCGCCGAGCACGGCCCGCGGGTCCAGCAGGGCCTCCCGGAGGCCCTCCACCTCGTCGGCGAGCTCGGCGTCGGTGACGCCGTCCCGGGCGACCTTCAGCACCTCCTGCCAGAGGAGCTCGGCGACCCGCTGCTCCTGGCCGTCCCGGGCGTCCAGGCACACGGTGCGCTCGCCGGAGCCGGGCCCGGTGAAGACGTTGTCGCCGCCGACGTCGTAGGAGAGGCCGTGCTCGTGGCGGACGGTGCGGCGCAGGCGCTCGGAGAGCACGGTGAAGGCGAGCAGCAGGGCGGGGTCGTCGAGATCGCCGCGCAGCGTGAGGCCGAGGCCGGGGAGGTCCTCCTGCCACCAGGCGGGGCCGGGGAGCAGGACCTCGGGGGCGGCCGTGCGGTCGGGGCGCACACCGTCCGGCAGGGGCAGCCGCAGGCCGGCCGGTGGCGGCCCGGTGAGCAGCAGGACGGCGTTGCCGCGGTGGAAGTGCCGGGAGACGGTGTCGCGGACGGCCTCGACCGGGATGCGGTCCGCGCCGGGCCCGGTGTACGCGGCGAGGCCGGGCCCCTGCACACCGTAGCGGCCGGAGAGCAGTTCGGCCGTGACGGGGTCGGCGACGCGGCCCTCCTCGGCGGCGAGGACGCCTGCCTCGCGGTCGATGCGGTCCAGCGGCAGGTCGGCGAGCGCCTCGCAGACCGCGGCGAGGAAGGCGGTGACCTGCTCCGGGCGGCCGGAGCAGGTGAACTGCGTGGTCGCGAGGTCGACCGAGGCGTTGTGCTCGTGGTGCAGCCGGGGCAGCGTGCTCATCGCGAGGTGTTCGACGAGATGCGTCACGCCGGCGGTGCGCAGCGTCTCGTCCCGCACGCCGCACCCGACCATGAGGACGGCTTCCAGGGGGCCGGGCGCTTCCGCCCAGAGGACGGGCACACCGTCGATGACCTCGCGATTCATCGGGCGATCATACGATGGGATTCCTTGACCTCCGCATGACGATTCGATGACGGTCCGCCCACCCCGCCTGCCGCCCCGCCGACCTCCCCGCCGCCCCTCCGCCGACGCCGCCCGCTCAGCCGAAGCGGCCGTTGACGTAGTCCTCCGTCCGGGAGTCCGCCGGGGCACCGAACATCGCGTCCGTCGGCCCGTGCTCCACGATCGCCCCCGGGGTGCCCTGCTCCGCGAGGAAGAACGCGCACCGGTCGGAGACCCGCTGGGCCTGCTGCATGTTGTGGGTGACGATCACGATCGTCACCTCGTCGACCAGCTCCCGGATGGTCCGCTCGATCCGGCGGGTCGACGTCGGGTCGAGCGCCGAGCACGGCTCGTCCATCAGCAGCACCTTCGGCCGCACCGCCAGCGAACGGGCGATGCACAGGCGCTGCTGCTGGCCGCCGGAGAGCGCACCGCCCGGCTGCCGCAGCCGGTCCGCCACCTCCTTCCACAGGCCCGCCTTGGTCAGGCACTCCTCCACCAGGTGGTCCTTCTCCGACCGGGACGCCCGCAGGCCCGTCAGCCGGAGCCCGGCCACCACGTTGTCGTAGATCGACATGGCCGGGAACGGGTTCGGCTTCTGGAAGACCATGCCGATGTCGCGGCGGGCCGCCGTGAGCCGCTTGCCCGCCGCGTACACGTCCTCGCCGTCGAGCAGCACCTCGCCCGCCAGCGCGGCCCCGGGGATCAGCTCGTGCATCCGGTTGAGGATGCGCAGGAACGTCGACTTGCCGCAACCGGACGGGCCGATCAGCGCGGTGACCTGCCCGGCAGGCATGGTGAGGGACACCTGCTCCAGCACCCGGCGGTCGCCGAACCAGGCCGACACCGCACGCGCGTCCAGGGTGCCCGCCGCGCTCGGCAGGGCGGTGTCGGGCCGCAGGTCGGTCCGGTCGGTGACGGTCATGGTGCAGGTTCCTTCCGAGTGGCGGTACGTCAGATCAGGTTGGGCAGCAGCCGGGCGACCTCGTCGGCGACCGCCAGGGCCAGGGCGGAGAGCACCGGCACCCCGACGAGCCAGGCCTGGCGCCGCCCCCAGCCCGCCCACGCCGCGGCCAGGGCGACGGCGGCGAGCAGCAGCCCCTCGCCCCACAGCACCAGCGGCACCCACGCGCCGTCGTCCCGCCCCATCGCCTTCTCCCCCGCGGGCAGCGCGGCCGGGGTCAGCGGGCGGGCGTTCGCCGGTTTCACCGCGGTCATCTGGTCGGCGTCGACCAGCAGCGTGCCGGACGGGGCGTAGCGCGGGCCCGCCCCCGTCACCAGGACGATCCGCCCGGCACCGGCCTTCACCGCGGGCGGCATCGGATCACCGGCCCGCCGCACCGCCACCACCCGGAAGCGGTGCGTGCCCTGCCCGGTGGTGACGGTGAACGTCTCACCGGTGCGCAGCTGCGCCAGCGTGCCGAACGGGCCGCCGTAGCCGCTCTGTCGGCCGAGCAGCACGCTGGTGCCGGCCTGGCCGGGCATCGGGGTGTCCCGCCGGTGTCCGGGGCCGTACTCCAGCACGCCTCCGGCGGTGCCCTCCCGCACGACCTCGCGCAGGCCGAGCTGCGGGATCTCCAGCAGGGCGACCGGGGTGCCGGGCACGACGGGTGTGCCGTCGTGCCCGAGCTGTCCGATGGGGGCGGTGCCGAGCGCCAGGCTCTCGCGCAGCTGCGCGTAGCCGGTCTCCGCGTCGCGCAGGTGGCGCAGGCCGCCGAGCGGGCCGAGTTCGAGCAGCAGCCCGAGCAGCAGGGCGGCGGTGATGACGAGGGCGGCGCCGACCAGCTGCGGGCCGTCCGGGAGGGGCGGCCGCCGCTCCGGCCGTGCGGGCGGGACGGCGGGCGGGGTGGGGAGCGGGACGGCGGGCGGCACGGGAGGCGCCTCGGTGAGGGTCATGCGCGGGCCTCCGCGGCGCCGCCGCGGCGGGCGAGGCGGCGGCGCACCAGGCCGCCGCCGGCCGCGCCGAGCACCAGCACGCCGGCGCCGATCGCCCACGCGGCGGCCGACGGGCCGCCGCCCGGCTCGGCGGCCGCGGCGGCCTGCCCGGCCGGGACGGGCGGCTGCGCCGCCGGGTCGGCCGCGGCGGCGTGCACGAGGCCCTCCGGGGCGACGGTGGCCGCCTGCCACGTGGTCGGCGAGGAGAAGGTCAGCACCCCGGCGAAGTCGCGCAGCGCGGTGGGGTTGACCTTGTTCCGGCAGCTGGCGGTGACGGTGTACGCGCCGTGCAGCGGGGCGGCGCCGGCCCGGTTGGCGACCACCCGCAGGGTGTTGCCGAGCGGCACGACGTACCCGCCGTTGGCGGCCGGCCGGTAGACGGCGGCCGCGACGGTGCCGGTCAGCGCGGCGCCTTCGGCGGGGAAGCCGGCACCGGTGATCCGGACGGTCAGGTAGTCGGCGGCCGGGTTCGGGCAGAGCCCGGAGGTGACGACGTCGATGGCGTCGTCGTCGTGGCCGGTCGCGTAGTCGAACGCGAGGGTGCCGGTGCCGGCGGCCCGGGCGACCGGGGCGGCCGCGAACTGGCCCGCCAGCAGCAGGACGGCGAGCGCCACCGCACCGGCAACCACCGGCACGGCGGCGGCGGGCGCGGCGGGCCGCGCGGGCGGCGCGCCGCGGCGGCGCCACCACCGGCCGGCGATCAGCCCCGCGGGCAGCAGCACCGCGAGCAGCGCCCACGGCACGGACGCGAAGCGCTGCTTGCGGACGCTCCCGGCGAGGTCGGGGTCCTTGTCGCCGGGGACCGGCAGCGGGTCGACGGTGATGCCGGCGGTGCCCCACAGGGTCGGGTAGGCACCGGTGACCTCGACGCGGTGGGCGACCGCGTTGCCCGGCAGCAGCTCCGCCAGTGCGGCGGGCGCCGTACCGGTGGCGACCGTGCCGAACACGTTGGCGACCCGGACGGCCTGACGGCCCGCGAGCCGGACGTTGCCGGTGTTGCGGACGGTGTAGGTGACCGTGGTGCGGCCGGTGGCGAGCGGGTTGACGCTCGGGTGGTAGACGGAGTGCACGTCCTCGACGGTGAGTTCGGCCTTCAGGTCGCCCGCCACCCGCACGTGCACCCGGGCGCCGACCCGCTGGTCGACGGTGACGGTGTTGCCCTGGGCGTCCTTCGTCTCCTGCCGCAGCGCGGCGACGATCCCGGCCGCGTGGTCGCCGGGGGTCGCGGCGACGGGCACGGCGAGCGTGAACGGCACGATCTGCCGGCTGCGGGCGGGCAGCGTGAGCGAGGTGGCCGCGGTGCGCAGCCACGAGCCGGCCTGCGTGGACGGCCGGCCCTCGGGGAGGACGTCGTAGCCGCCGGTGTCGGTGTTGAAGGCGTCCGCGGGGTAGATCCGCACGGTGACGGGGCGGTCGCCGTAGTTCCACACCGCCACGTGGTCCTTGACGACGGCGCCGGGCGTGGCGCCGTACGAGAACGAGCCGCGGGTGTCGGGGGCGGTGGCGGAGGCCGGCTGGATGCCGAAGGTCTGCGCCTGTACGGGCTGCGGCGCGCCCCCGTCGGCGGCACGGGCGGTCGGGCCGAGCGGCAGCAGGGCCAGCAGGACGGGGGCCAGGAGCAGGAGCCAGCGGCGCATCGGCGGCATCATCCTCGGGTGCGGGGTTCGGATCGGGGGCCGGGCCGCCCGGTGGGGGCGGCCCGGCAGGACCGGCTGACCTGGGGTCAGATCGCGGTCAGGGTGAGCACGCCCTGGTAGGTGCCTGCCAGGGTCGAGGTCGGCGCGAGCAGGGTGAGGTCGGCGCCGAGCTTGGCGGTGCCGAGGCCGGTGGCGGTGGCCAGGGTCCGGGAGGACTTCAGGCCGAGCGCACCGGCGTCGTTCGCCTCGACCGCGTTGGCCGGGGCGACCTGCCCGCCGAGGGTGACCTTGAGGCCGTCGCCCTTGGAGACCAGGGCCGGTGCCCAGCCGAGGTTCTGCGCGTTGATGGCGTTGCCGCCGGAGGTGAACTGCGCGACCTGGCCGCTGACCGACCAGCCGGGGGCGCCGGCGCGGGTGTCGGTGACGGTGACGGCCTGGATCGGGCCGGCCGCCGAGTACAGCGTGCTGGTGGAGTTCAGCGCGAGCGGCGGCAGGGTGACGTTGCCGCCGGCCACGCTGATCACCAGGGCGCCCGGGGCGACGGTGGTGGTGATGGTCTCGGAGACCGGGGCGGGCGCGGTCGGGTCGCCGGGGTTCGGCGGGGTGACGACCGCGGTGACGGTGAACGGCACCGCGGCGGACGCCGAGGCGGCGAACTGCGCGGCGTCGGACGGGGTGAAGGCGGCGGTGACGGCGTGGTCCCCCTCGGCGAGGTCGCTCACGGTCGCCGAGGCGGTGCCGCCGGAGACGGCGACCGGGGAGCCGAGCGGGGTGCCGTGGTCGGCGAACTGCACGGTGCCCGGGGCGTTCGGCGAGACCGTGGCGGTGAGCTGCACGGGGCTGCCCTTGGCGGCCGAGCCGGACGGGCTGATCGCGAGCGCCGTGGTGGTGGCGGTCGCCCCCTGCGGGCTGACGGTGTAGGCGGTGGCCGCCGACGCCGAGCCGAGGTAGTGCGCGTCGGTGGAGGTGAAGACGGCCGACAGGCTGTGCGCGCCCTGGGCGAGGGTGGAGACGGTCAGCTCGGCCTGGCCGGAGGCCACCGCGACCGGGGAGCCGACCGGGGTGGTGCCGTCGAGGAACTGCACGGTGCCGGCGGCGGCCGGGGAGACCGCGGCGGTCAGCTTGACGTCCGAGCCGACGGTGGCCGAGGAGCCCGGGGTGACGGTGAGCGTGGTGGTGGTGGCGACGGCCGCCGGGGCGTTCGGGTCGGTCGAGGTGTAGGCGGTGGGGCTGGTGAACCGGACCGAGCCGACGAAGTCGCCGAAGTACGTCACGCCGATCTTGTTACGGCAGCGCAGGTGGAACTCGTACGTGCCGGTCAGCGTGGAGAAGCCGTTCTTCTGCGCGAAGCTGCGCATGGTGTCGTTCAGCGGCACGGTCATCCGGCCCTGCGCGTCGGGCGGGAAGACCGACTGGGCCTGGTTGAGGGAGGCGCCGTAGCCCTCGGCC
Source organism: Kitasatospora sp. NBC_01539 (assembly GCF_045040525.1). Lineage (NCBI taxonomy): Bacteria > Bacillati > Actinomycetota > Actinomycetes > Kitasatosporales > Streptomycetaceae > Kitasatospora > Kitasatospora sp. NBC_01539. Next base: position 5,845,497 of record NZ_CP109390.1, on the reverse strand, counting down.
GGGAAGCCCTGGCCGAGGACGAGCAGCTGCAGGTTGGTGCCGCCGGGGCAGCTGCCGGAGGAGACGACGCTCATGAGCTCGTCGTCCGCGCCGGTGGCGGGGTTGACGGTCAGGGTGCCGATGGTGGGGCTGGCGTCGTCGGCGTACGCGGTGGCGGCGCCGAGCACGGTGGCGGAGGCGGCGGCCAGCAGGGTGGCCGCGCCGAGCGCGACGGTGCGCTGGATACGGAGGGTCTTCACGGTGTCAACAGCCTTTGCTCGGAGGGTGGTGGGCGTGCGTCAGCCGGTGGTGCGGGACGTGTCGCCGCAGTTGGCGTTGGTGCCGAAGCCGTACTGCTTGATGAGGGCGGGCTGCTGGCAGATCGCCGAGCCGCCGCCGACGAAGACGTCGCTCCACGGGCTCGTCCCGACCTTGGACGTCGGGATCACGTTGTAGACGTCGCGGGTGGCCGCGGCGCCGGTGTTGAGCAGCACCGAGGGCACGCCGTTGATGTTGCCGAGCTGGGCGGTGCCGCGGAGGTCGGCGATGGTGCCGGAGCTCTGCGCGATGTACTGGGCGATGGAGAACGGCACCAGGGAGTTGGGGTCGAGGACGCGGCCGTCGTGCTCCTCGATCTTCTTGCCGCCCTTGGTGTCGGTGACGCACGGGTACTTGCCCGCCACGACGTCGGCCTCGGTGATGCCGACCGTCGACTCCCAGAAGCTGCGGGTGCCGGAGCCCGCCTGCGGCAGCATCGGGTGCACCAGGTAGGTCGGGCCGGTGCCGACGTAGCCGGGGTCGCAGCTGTAGATGGCGTGCAGGTCGGCGGTGGAGAGGTCGAGCGGCAGGGAACTGCCCGCGCTGACGGCGTAGGTGACACCGTCGACCGCGAACGGCACGTAGGTGAGACCGGGGGTGGCGGCCGCCAGGTTGAGGCTGGAGGAGCGGGAGAACTGCAGGCAGTTGTTGCCCTTGTTGAGCTCGTTGAGCAGGGTGGTGCGACCGGCGCCGGAGCCGTTCGGCCGGTTGAGGCCCTGGCAGGCCGCGGCGGCCTGGGGGCTGATGGTGGCCGAGCCGACCGCGTCGTACGAGCCGATGACCTTCTGGCCGTTGACGGTGACCACGTTCGACAGCGCGTTCATGACGCCCTGGGTGGTGTCCGAGCCGACGCCGGCGAGCGGGCGGTGGACCGGCGTGCCGGACGGGTCGGCGTGGGCGGTGCCGGTGCCGGCCACGAGCAGGCCGAGGCCGCTGAGGACGGTGACGCACTTGGCGAACGTGCGCTTGCTGGACGTGTGCACGGGTTCTCCCCTGGAAACGGCTGGAAACGGCGTTCTGGACACCCGGCCGGAGAGCCCCGGCCGGGTGGTGGCGCACCTGCGTCGGTGGAGCGGAGGGCAGGAGGTCTTCGGGTCAGGGCCGTCGGCGGCGCAGCAGCCGCGGGACGTACACGCCCGCGCCGACTGCGGCCAGACCGGCGACCAGGGCGGCGAGCACCACGTACCGCAGCGGGCCGACCTCCGTCCGCGCGGTGCGGGCGGCGGGGGCCGCGTCGGCGGCCGGGGCCAGCGTGACCGGGCTGTGCGCGGGCGCCGGGGCGGCCGGGCCGGCGCCGGAGGAGCCGGTGCCGGAGGAGCCGCCGGAGCCGCCGGAGCCGCCGCGGGCGCCGGCCGGGCCGGCGGTGCCGGGGGTGCCGGTGCCCGTGGGCGCGGGGGTCGCCGCACCCGCACCGGCCGCGATGCGGTCGGCGGCCGCGAGGGCCTGCCGGCGCAGGGCGTCGGGTAGCCGGGCGTAGCCGGCGGGGAGCCGGCCGGCCGCGACGCCCGGGGTCTGGCCGTCGCCGGCCGCGTAGCGCAGCAGCGAGGCGTACGCGGCGCCGCTCTCCCGGTCGAGGGCGGCGGGCACGGTCGCCGCGTACGTGACGGAGGTCAGCGGGTAGGCGCCGGCGGTCCTGGCCGCCGGGTCGACGACCGGCACCCCGGCCACCTCGCCGGGGGTGGCGGCCGCGGCCGCGGCGAGCAGGGAGTCGCTGGTCGGTGCGACGAACCCACCGGCGGCGTTGCGGAGTTTCGCGGTGTCGAGGCCGTACCGGTCGGCGAGCGCCGTGGTGGTCAGGACGAGTACGCCGCGCAGGCCCTGGGCCTGCGGGGGCGCCTTCCTGAGCGAGCCGGGGGTGGTGGTGGCGTCCCACACGGACTTCGCGAGGGTGTCGCCGCGGGCGGCGGCGCGGGCGCCCTCGCTCATGCTGTTGGCGAAGGGGTGGGAGTCGAAGTTGCACCAGGGGGGCCGGCCGGTCCCGTCGTCCTCGAAGGGCAGGCAGTAGTCGTCGACCTTGGAGTAGTTCGACTTCGGCGCGGTGACGGGCGTGGCCAGGTACCGCTTGTTGACGGAGTCGTGCCAGGTGGGGCTCGGCCGTCCGGCGAGGAAGTCCCGCGCGTCGGGGTCGGCGAACAGCCACCGCCAGACCAGCAGGGGGCCGTCGCCCTCGCCGGAGGGCAGCAGCAGGTCGGGGATCCGGGACGGGAAGTAGAGGTCCTTGAACTGTGGGTTGATCGCCAGGAACTCCGGGTCCGAGGTGAGGTCGGCGGGGTTGTCCGCGGGGATGTCCGGGTCGCCCGGGTTGGCGGCGAACCGGTAGCTCTGGGTGAGGAGTTTGGCCACCAGGCGCGGGGTGAGGCTGAGGTCGGTGAGGCGTTCGCCGTCCCGCTGCCGGACCTCGGGCGGGGTGCGGGAGTACGACTGGCTCTCGATGTCGAAGGCGATGGTGAGCCCCGAGACGGCGATCGGCGCGTAGACGGGGTCGCGGCCCGGGGTCTGCTCGGTCGGTGCGAGCGGGGCGCCGACGTAGACGAGGCCGGGGTCGCCGTCCTGGAGCCTGGCACGGGCCCGGTCGTCGGTGAGCCGGGTGAAGCTGAAGATGCCGCCGGCCTGCCGGCAGAGCACGGGCTGCCAGCGGGCGATCATCTCCTCGGCGAGTTCGGTGCCGAGGGTGGGCCGCTCGGGGCTGCCGATCGGACAGGAGATGCCGACCGGTTCGAAGTGCAGCGGCACGACGAGGCGCTGCCGCCAGTTGGTGGCGGACAGCGGGGACGACTGCAGCTGCCCGGACTGCCCGCTGGGGGCCTGCCCGTCGACCTCCTTGTCGCCGCGCGGCACGATCACCAGCCAGCAGCGGCGGCCCTCGGTGAACGGCCCGGCCTGGCCCTCGGGCGTCTGCCCGCAGCCGAGGCCCGGGGCCTGGGAGCCGGTCTGCACCTCGAAGTAGACCTGGCCGGTGCCGTCGGCGCGGGTCGGCGCGAAGGGCACCTCGTTGGTCGACTGGATGTCGAAGTACTGGCTGCTGCCGCCGGTCTCGGCCGGGTCGCCGGTGGCGGGCCGGAACGGCACGTACGCGTTCTCGTTCTCCTTCGCGGGCCGCACGGTCTCGGCCGGGTCGGTGAGCGTGCGGCCGTAGTTGAGCTGGCGGCTGGGTACGAAGGCGCCGCCGCGGCTGTCGCCCCTGGTCGCGCCGTACTGGCACTGGGAGCGGTCGGGGCCGGTGTCCTCGTCACCCCAGCACTGCATGATCTCCAGGTAGTTGCGGGCGAAGACCATGGGGCTGGGCTCGGTCGGGCGGCCGCCCGACCAGGTGACGGCGACCACCTGGTTGACGAGGTGGCCGGTCTGGCCGACCGTCACCGTCAGCCCGGCGAAGTCACCGCTGCCGGTGACCGTCACGGGGTCGGCGGCGGTGGCGGCCCCGGTGGCGGCGGGCGCGAACCGGGCGGCGCCGGGCGCCCGGCCGAGGTCGCGGCCGGTCTGCGTGCCCGCCGGGGCGGGGGTGGCGGCCGGGCCAGCCGCCGGGGCCGTGGCGGGGCCGTCGATCGGCACCGGGGCGCCGGTGACCGGGTCGACCGGGATCTGCGGGGAGGCCGTCCCGGCCGCCGCGGCGGGGACGGGGGCCGGCCCGGTGCCGGTGGAGAGCGAGGCCCCGGCGGCGGTGCCGAGCAGCAGGGCGAGGACGGCGCCGGTGCGCAGCGCCCGCCGGGCGCCGGTGCGGAGGGTGCGGGCGCTCATCGCCGGGCCTCCCGTCGGGCGGCGCGGCCGGCGACCAGCGGCGGCAGCACGATGACGGCGCCGAGCAGCACGCCGGCGATCAGCATGAGGGCGTGCCGCAGGCCGGTGCCGGAGCCGGCGGCGATGGCGACGGAGTCGCCGGTGAGCTGCTGGCCGGTGCCGCCGGTGGCGGCGGCGCCGCCGTCCACGGCGGGGTCCGCCCCGGGGGTGCCGGTGCCGTCCGCCGCGCCGCTCGTCCCGCCGCTGCCGCCGCTGCCGCCCGTGCCTCCGGTGGTTCCCGCGGCTCCGGCCGTTCCGCCCGTGGTGCCGCCGGAGGCGCCGCCCGTGCCCCCGGTGCCGGTCGGGGTGGTCTGGCGGGCGCCGCCGGTGCCGGCGGCGCACTGGGTGGCCGAGCCCTTCCTGTCGCAGTCCTGCGGCGGGGCGGCGCTGTCGGCGTACGGGTTGCGGCCGCCGGAGCCGAAGGTCGGGTTTGCGCACTTCCCGGCGTCGAAGGCCCGCCGTTCGCTGCCGGGCACCTTCGCGAGCTGTTCGAAGGCGGACTGCACGAGGTTCGCGGTGAGCGGGGAGTAGCCGAGTCCGTCGGCCTGTTTCTGGCCCTCGCAGAGGAAGTAGTAGCCGAAGGCGGCGAGGGTGCGGCCCTTCTCCGCGCTGAACGTCCCGGCCGCGCTGGTGTGGACGACCATGTAGCTGTAGCTGGAGAGCGGATACGCGCTGCGGTCCGGGCTGTCGTAGACCTCGTCGAGCTGCTGGGTGAGGTCGGCCGGGTTGATCCTCGCCCGTTTGAGGGCCACCGAGACGTTCCTGCCGTTGGGCTCGGTGTAGTAGCCGGCGCTGTTGAGCATCTTGACGACCGGGAAGTGGCTGTTGAGCGCGTACGAGTACTCGACGTAGGTGATGGCGCCGACGTTGGCCTCGTTGGCGACGGCGTTGGCGACGGCCACGGAGGTGCCGAGCGCCTGCCAGGTGGAGCCGCTCCTCAACGGGTAGAACGAGGTCATGCCGCAGGGGGCGCGACGCGAGGTGGACCGGCAGTAGTCGTCCCAGACGCCCTGCTGGCGCTTGCTCATCCAGGTGGTGAGCTGCGCGGTGGTGCCGGAGCCGTCGGAGCGGACGATCGGCCGCACCGCGACGTCCGGCATCTTGAGGCCCGGGTTCTCGGCCTGGACGGCGGGGTCGTTCCAGCGGACGATCTTCCCGGTGAAGATCTTCGCGACGGTGTCCCCGGAGAGCCGCAGGTTGGTGACCCGGTTGCCGCCGATCTTCAGGTTGTACATGAACGAGGTGCCGCCGGCCACGATCGGCAGGTAGGCGAACGGCACCGGCGGCGGCGCGTCGACCTGCCCGCCGTCGGTGAGGCCGTACGGGATCTCGGAGACCGCGAAGTCCGCGGCGCCGTTCTTGAACTGGTTGCGGCCGTAGCTGGAGCCCTGGCCGTCGAAGTCGATGGTCATGCCGTACTGCTTGACGTTGCTGATCCAGGAGTCGACCGCGTTCTGGCTCCAGGTCGACCCGGCACCGCCGATCCGGCGGTAGTCCTCCGCGGCGGCCCGGGGCGCTCCGGTGAGCAGCGAGGTGCCGCACAGGGCGAGCGCGGTGAGCAGGGTGAGGGTGCGGGCGAGGGCTCGGCGGTGCACGGGGGCCTTTCGGGGTTCTGTGGGATGCGGCGCGGAGGTCCGCCGCATCCGGGCCGCGTCCGCGGCGGACCGCCGCGTCCGGGCGGCGGACCGGCGCCTCGACAGCTCGCCGGGTCCGCGTCCGCCGACCGCGCGGGCCAGCAGGAACAGCAGCAGCACCAGGGCCAGCAGCACCGCCGCGGCGCCGAAGGCCCGCGCCACCTGCAGCTCGCTGGGGAACTTGACCAGGGTGAAGGCCATGAGCGGCAGGGAGGCCTGGCGGCCGTCGATCGGGCTGAGGTTGAGGTTCTTGGTGTAGCCGGAGCAGAGCAGCACCGGGGAGGTCTCGCCGATGCCGCGGGCCGCGCCGAGGATGACGGCGGTGGCGAGCCCGGAGCGGGCGCTCGGCAGGGTGACCGTCCACACGGTGCGCCAGCGGCTCGCGCCGAGCGCGTACGACGCCTCCTTGAGGGAGGCGGGCACGAGCCGGAGCACCACGTCGGCGGCGCGGACGAGGATCGGCAGCATCATCACCGACAGGGCGATGCTCGCGGCCAGGCCCGAGCGCGGCCAGTCGAGGGTGACCACCCACACCGCGTAGACGAACAGGCCCGCGAGGATGGAGGGCAGCGCGGTCATCGCCTCGACGAGGGTGCGCACCAGCCGCGCGAAGCGGCCCGGCACCTCGCCGAGGAACACGGCGCAGCTGATGCCGAGCGGGATGGTGACCGCCAGCGAGATGGTGATCTGGGTGAGGGTGCCGACGACGGCGTGCAGGGCGCCGCCGCCGGTGAGCGGGTCGGCGGGGCCGGCCGCGGAGAGGTCCTGGGTGTAGAAGTTGGTGTGCCGGAGCGCGTCGAAGCCGTTCCAGAAGACGTAGCCGACGGTCCACACGAGGACCGCCAGGACGAGCGCGGCGAGGGAGTGCACGACGGCGGCGGCGAGCCGGTCGCGGACGACGAGGCCGTTCTCGTCGCGGGAGACCACGAGCGCGTACAGCCCGAGGAACGCGAGCCAGGTGCACACGGCGAAGCCGACGGCGCCGCTGAACGGTGCGAACCGCTGGAAGACCAGCGCGCCGAGCGCGAGTGCGCCGGCCAGGCTGCCCCCGAGTGCCCAGCGGTCGCCGGGCCTGCCCCCGCCGGTGCGGCGGCGTACCGGCGGGGGGCCGCCCGCGGGCCCGGCGGGCGGCACGACGGTGGTGCGCGGGGCCCGGGGCAGGGTGACGGCGGTGGCGGTGGCGGTGGTGGTGGCGGCGGTGCGGTCGGTCACGAGCCGGCCCCCGATCGGCTGCGGGCGACCACGGCGGCCGCGGCGAAGTTCACCACGAGGGTGAGCAGGAAGAGGGCGAGGCCGGCGGCCATCAGTGCGGAGACCGAGAACGGGCTGGAGTCGCCGTAGCGCAGGGCGATCAGCGGGGCGACCGCGCTGCCGCCGGTCTGCAGGACGTGCGGCTGGATCTCGAAGTGCATGGAGAGGATCAGGTAGACGGTGATCGTCTCGCCGAGGGCGCGGCCCAGGCCGAGCATGGTGCCGCCGATGATGCCGCCGCGGCCGAACGGCAGCACGACCGTGCGGATCATCCCCCAGCGGGTGGAGCCGAGCGCGTAGGCGCCCTCGCGCTCCGCCGCCGGGGCCTGGTCGAAGACCTCCCGCATGATCGAGCACATGATCGGCGTGATCATGAAGGCCACGACGGTGCCGGCCATCAGGCTGGACGCCGTGTAGACCAGCGGCGGGGTGAGCGGGTCGTCCGGGTCGACGCCGTCGACGTGCAGCAGCGGGATCCAGCCGAGGTACGTGGAGAGCCAGCGGGCCGTGCCCGCGAGCTCGTACTGCAGCAGCACGAAGCCCCAGACGCCGTACACGACGCTGGGCACCGCCGCCATCAGGTCGACCAGGCCGACCAGGGTGCGGCGCAGGCCGCGCGGCGCGTACTCGCTGATGTACAGCGCGCAGCCGAGGGCGAGCGGCACGGCCAGGCAGACCGCGATGCCGCCGATCAGGACGGTGCCGGTGATCACCGCGGCGATGCCGAACTGGCCGTGCCCGCCGTCGGGGTTCCAGTCCTGCACGGTGAGGAAGGACAGGCCGGCGGTGCGCAGGGCGGTGCTCGCCCGCACGGCGAGGTAGCCGCCGACGGAGAGCATGACGACCAGCACGAGGGCGCCGCTGCCGCGGGCCCAGGCGAGGAAGATCCGGTCGGCGAGGCCGGCGTCGGTGCGCAGCACCCGGGGGGTGTCGGAGGTCCCGGTCCCGGTCGCGGGGACGGGGACGGGGACGGGGGCGGGGGCGGTCATGCGCCGCCGCCGCGGAGCCGCACCACGGGGGCCGGACGGCCGAGCGGGCCGTCGTCGACGCAGCGGGCCCCGGCCAGGAAGCGGGCCAGGTTGTACTGGCACTCGCGCTGGCGGCGGTAGGCGCGGGTGGAGCAGGCGACGGTGCGGCCGTCGACTTCCAGCCGCCAGCGCCACTGCTGTCCGTGCTGGACGGAGCCGATGGAGGGCCGGCCGCGGTCCAGACCGCGGCGGAGCTGTTCGATGGCGTGCAGGCAGGCGGGGACGGACGTGAAGTCCTCGCCGCTCTGCCCGAGGTGACGGTTGTTCGCCCCGAGCAGCCGCCAGACGGTGGTGTCCCGCTGGGGGTCCGCCGTCGCGGGTCTGCTGACGATCAGGAACCGCGGCTGTCCCATGCCGGTATTCGCCTTCCGGAGCGCACTGTGGCCGGAAGAGACCGTCTCGGGTGCCGGAGGATGACCGGATGCCGCGGCATGAACGCCGGACACGGCGGATGTGAACGGGTGGTGCGCGAGTTCTCCACGACTCACTCACCGTCCGTACACACTCTACGGGCGTCACGTCGCACGCCCCTGCGGCGACCCCGGCAGGCACTGCGCCTCGCGGGCGCCCTGGAGCACGCCTCCGAGCACCCGATCGCCGCCGCCGGGCACGCGAAGGGCCCGCCGGGCGGGTGCCGGCGGGCCCTGGCGGTGCGGGCTCAGAAACCGAGCTTGCGCAGCTGCTTGGGGTCGCGCTGCCAGTCCTTGGCGACCTTGACGTGCAGGTCGAGGTAGACCGGCGTGCCGAGCAGCGCCTCGATGTGCTTGCGGGCGGTGGTGCCGACGTGCTTGAGCCGGGAGCCCTTGGCGCCGATGACGATCGCCTTCTGGCTCTGCCGCTCGATGTAGACGTTGGCGTGGATGTCGAGCAGCGGGCGGTCCGCCGGCCGGCCCTCGCGGGGCAGCATCTCCTCGACGACCACGGCCAGCGAGTGCGGCAGCTCGTCGCGGACGCCCTCCAGGGCGGCCTCGCGGATGAGCTCCGCGACCATGATCTGCTCGGGCTCGTCGGTGAGGTCGCCGTCCGGGTAGAGCGGCTGGCCCTCGGGGAGGAGCTTGCTGATGAGGTCGGCGGCCAGGCCGACCTGCTGGTCGCCGACGGCGGAGACCGGGATGATCTCGGCCCATTCGAAGCCGAGCTCCAGCCCGAGCTGGTGCACCGCGATGAGTTGTTCGGCGAGCCGCTTGGAGTCGACGAGGTCGGTCTTGGTGACGATCGCGACCTTCGGGGTCTTCTTGATCCCGGCGAGCTCCTTGGCGATGAACTTGTCACCGGGGCCGAGCTTCTGGTCGGCGGGCAGGCAGAAGCCGATCACGTCGACCTCCGCCCAGGTGGAGCGGACGAGGTCGTTGAGCCGCTCGCCGAGCAGGGTCCGCGGCTTGTGCAGGCCTGGCGTGTCGACCAGGACGAGCTGCGCGTCCGGGCGGTGCACGATGCCGCGCACGGTGTGCCGGGTGGTCTGCGGACGGTCGGAGGTGATCGCGACCTTCGTCCCGACCAGCGCGTTGGTCAGGGTCGACTTGCCCGCGTTGGGACGGCCGACGAAGCACGCGAACCCGGAGCGGTACGGGGAGGAAGGGGCATTCATGCGCCCCATTCTCCCTGATCACCGGGGGCCGGGCGGACCGCCGCCCTCAGCCGGCCTTCTTCTTGCCGGTCACGGCGCCCACCAGCACGAACAGCAGCAGCACGAGCGAGCCGATCAGCCAGTACGGCGAGCCGGTCTCGCGCCAGCGGCCGAAGCCCATGACGGTGAGCAGCAGCCCTGCGAAGAACGCGAGGACGCCCATCTCCCCTCCCCCTGACGAACGGATGTTCAGACTATCCGTCCGGGTGGGGAGGCGGGGAGCGCGGGACGGCCGGACCGCCGGGTTCCGGCCGCCGTCGGCGGGCCCGGACGCGGGCCGCCGACGGCACCGGGTGGCCTCAGCGGGCCTCGGCGCGCAGCCGCAGGGCGCCGTCGGCCCCGGCCAGCAGCACGGGCGTCCCGGCCCCGCCGAGGTCGCGGACGGCGGCCAGGTCGGCCTCGGCGGGTTCGGCGGCGTCGCTGACCACCGCGGCGGCCTCCAGGCCCTGTGCGCCGCTGGCGACGGCCATGGCGACGGCGGTCTGCAGGGCGCTGAGCCGCAGCGACTCCAGGGCCACGCTGCCGGCGACGTAGGTGCGGCCGGTCTCGTCGCGCACCGCGGCCCCCTCCGGCACGCCGTTGCGGGCGCGGACGGAGCGGGCCAGGGTGATGATCTTCTTGTCCTCGGGGTCCAGTTCGGTGAGCTCAGTCATGAGGCCTGAGCATAGGCGCCCGTGGCGATCACGCGCCGGGGCGTCCGCCGCCGGGCGGGCGGCCGGCCCGGCAGGGGTGGCCAGGCCCCCTCGGCAGGGGTGCCCAGGCCCTCTCGGCAGGGGTGCTCAGGCCCTGTCGGCACCGGACAGCAGGGCGCCCTCGCCCGCCGGCGCGAAGGAGGCCAGGGCCTCGTCGATCCGGGCCAGGACACCCGCGTCGAGCTCGATGTCCGCGGCGGCCTGGTTCTCCTCGATGTGCGCCGGGGTGCGGCTGCCGGGGATCGGCACGACGTGCTCGTCCTGGTGCAGCAGCCAGGCCAGCGCGAGCTGCCCCGGGGCGAGGCCGAGATCCGCGGCGATGCCCCGCAGCGGGGCGTAGCGGTCGTTGTTGGCGGCGAGGTTGGCGGCGTCGAAGCGCGGCATGTGCTGCCGGAAGTCACCGTCGGCGACCTGCTGGACGGTGCCGGTGAGGAAGCCGCCGCCGAGCGGGCTCCACGCCACCAGGCCCACCCCGAGCTCCCGGGCGGCGGCGAGCAGCGCGGGGTCCACCGGCTGCCACATCGACCACTGCGTCTGCACGGCGGCCACGGGGTGGACGGCGTGCGCGGCGCGCAGCTGGTCGGCCGTGACGTTGGAGAGGCCCAGGTGCCGGACGAGCCCGGCGGCGACCAGCTCGGCGACGGCGCCGACGGTGTCCTCGAAGGGCACCTCCGGGTCCGGGAAGTGCGGGTAGTACAGGTCGATGACGTCGGTGCCGAGGTTGCGCAGCGACTGCTCCGCGTAGCCGCGGACGTACTGCGGCTCGGCGTTGACGGCGAGCTCGCCGAAGGAGTACGTGACCGGGAAGGTGTGCGGCTTGGCGCCGTCGGGGACGCGGAAGCCGAACTTGGTGGCGATCACGACCTCGTCGCGCCGCCCGGCGACCGCCCGGCCGACGAGCTGCTCGTTGTGGCCGTCGGCGCCGTAGCCGTCGGAGGTGTCGATCATCGTGGCGCCGGCGTCCAGGGCGGCGTGCAGGGCCGCGACGCCGCGGGCGTCGTCGATCTCGCCGTACACGCCGGGCGACAGCACCATCGCCCCGTAGCCGACCGGTGCCGTGGGCAGTCCGCCGAGCAGGCGCTGGCTCATCGGGGCACTCCTCAGGGTGGGGTCCAGAACGGTCCCACTCTGCACCGCGACCTGACGGTGCGTCAAAACCGCCCGCAACGCGGGACCCGGACACGCGTCCGGGTCTCGCGGGAGGGTGGTGCCGGTCAGTGCCCGACGGGTCTCGGCGGGCCGGGCTTCAGCACCTTGACGAGGGTCTCCGGCCCGGACGGCTGCGTCACAGGCCCGCTGTGGCGATCGCGCCAGTACGGGTTGTCGTGCGGCAGGTGGCTGCTCACCCTGCCGTACATGCCGAACGTCAGGACCACGAACCCGAAGACGAAGCTGAAGAGTACGTTCGGGATCTGGAACGCCAGCCGGTTGGCGCTGCCGTCGAGCACCATCAGGCCGACGAAGCCGGCGAGGACGAACACCACGCCGACGATCATGTTGAGGTTCGACGCGAAGTTCCCTCCGATCACCGCGCCGAGGACGAGGATCGCGCCGACCACGATCGACAGCACGCTGAGCGCGCCGTTGCTGGACAGTCCCAGGGTGTCCTTGCCGCTGGTGTCCAGGAAGCCCGTGTGGTCGAACAGACCGAGAATGCCGAAGACCAGCAGGAAGACGCCGCCGAGACCGGCTCCGTACCGGTAGACGGTCGCCAGCCGGTGGTCGACGGGGAGTTCGTCTTGCAGTTTCATCGCTGCCTCCGCCGCGCGTCAGCCGTGCTCCGACCGGTGGAAGGGGACCTCGTGCAGGTAGAGCGACCCGCACTGCTGGCAGGTGCGCAGTCCTCTGCCCCAGTCCGTCTCGGGCCTGGTCTCGGCATCGGGTTCGATCTTGGCGCCGCACATGCCCTCGTCGGCACCGGCGGTCCGGACGATGTGCCATCTCCTGACCTCGCCGGACCGCCCGGCCGGGCCGTACTCCGCGCGCAGTTGATGCGTCATACCTCCAGGGTGCGCGCGCTCAGCCGTCCTCGGCAAACGCGAACGGCCCCTCACCGGGAGGGGCCGGTCGCACACGTACCGGCGCTACGGCGCGTCGACGGCCTCGCTGTCGGCGGGCTGCCGCACGGGCGCGGCGACGATCGTGCCGATGCGGTTGCGGCGGCCCGCCGAACTCTCCGCGCTCAGCCGGATCGCCACCAGGTCGGTGGCGTCCTCGTCGGGCACCGGGATGTCGCAGGACGAGCCGGGGATCGGCACCCGCCCCAGGTGCTTGGCGAGCAGGCCGCCGACGGTCTCGACGTCCTCGTCCTCCAGCTCCAGCCCGAACAGCTCGCCGAGGTCCTCGACCAGCAGCCGGGCGGTGATCCGGTACGAGCCGTCGCCGAGGTCCTCGACCGGGGCGATCTCCCGGTCGTACTCGTCGGTGATCTCCCCGACGATCTCCTCCAGGACGTCCTCGATGGTGACCAGGCCGGCGGTGCCGCCGTACTCGTCGATCACGATCGCCACGTGCGACCGCATCTGCTGCATCTCGCGCAGCAGGTCGCCCGCGGGCTTGGAGTCCGGCACGAACACGGCCGGGCGCATCACCTGGCCGACCGGCTCGGACTCCGACTCCCGGTTGACGTGGGTACGGCGCACCAGGTCCTTGAGGTAGACGATGCCGACCACGTCGTCCTCGTTGTCGCCGACCACCGGCATCCGGGAGAAGCCGGAGCGCAGCGCCAGGGTCAGCGCCTGCCGGACGGTCTTGTGCCGCTCGATCATCACCAGGTCGGTGCGCGGCACCATCACCTCGCGGACGATGGTGTCGCCGAGCTCGAAGACGGAGTGCACCATGCGGCGCTCCTCGTCCTCGATGAGGTCGTCCTTCTCGGCGAGGTCGACGAGGGCCCGCAGCTCGGCCTCGGAGGCGAACGGCCCCTCCTTGTAGCCCTTGCCGGGGGTCAGCGCGTTGCCCAGCAGGATCAGCAGCCGCGGGATCGGCCCGAGGATCCGGGCCAGCGGCAGCAGCACGAAGGAGGCGGTGGTCGCCGTGGTGAGCGGGTGCTGCCGGCCGATCGTGCGGGGGGAGACGCCCACCGCGACGAACGACACCAGCACCATCACGCCGACGGCCACCAGCACGGCCTGCCAGGTGCGGTCGAAACTGCTGATGCAGACCACGGTCACCAGGACGCCCGCCGCCATCTCGCTGGCCACCCGGATCAGGGTGGCCAGGTTGAGGTAGCGGATCGGGTCGGTGGCCAGGGTCAGCAGCCGGGCCGAGCCCTTGCGGCCGGCCCGGACGGCCTCCTCCGCCCGGAAGCGGGACACCCGGGAGATGCCCGCCTCCGCGCAGGCCGCCAGCCAGCCGAGGACGACCAGCAGCAGGGCCCCGACCAGCAGGCTCGTACTCTCACCACTCACAGGGGGCCGGCCCTCAGTGGGTGGTCGGCGCCGGGGAGATCCCCGACAGGCCGCGGCCGGAGCGCCAGTCGTCCAGGATGCGCTTCTGCAGCCCGAACATCTCCTGCTCCTCGTCCGGCTCCTCGTGGTCGTAGCCGAGCACGTGCAGCACCCCGTGCACGGTGAGGAGCTGCAGCTCCTCGTCCATGGAGTGCTTCGACGGCGCGGCCTCGCCCTGCTCCCGGGCGACCTCGGGGCAGAGCACGATGTCACCCAGGAGTCCCTGCGGCAGCTCCTCGCCCTCCTTGCCGGGACGGAGCTCGTCCATCGGGAAGGACATCACGTCGGTGGGGCCCGGCAGGTCCATCCACTGGACGTGCAGCTCCGACATGGCGTCGCTGTCGACCAGGATCACGGAGAGCTCGGACTGCGGGTGGATCCGCATCTTGTCGAGGGCGTAGCGGGCGATGTCGAGGATGGCTTCCTCGTCGGCGTCCCACCCGGACTCGTTGGCGATGTCGATCGACATGGAGGGCTTGTGACTCAGCTTTCGGTGCGATGGGACTGGCGCGGGGCACGGGCGCCCCGGCGCTGGACGGGTTTGCGGGCGGGGGCCTCGTCGGCCTCCTGGAGGGCGTCCCAGCGTTCGTACGCGTCGACGATCCGGCCGACCAGCTTGTGCCGGACGACGTCGGTGCTGGTCAGCACCGAGAAGTGGATGTCGGGTACGTCCGCGAGGATCTCCTGGACGACCTTGAGGCCGCTGCGGGTGCTGCCCGGCAGGTCGATCTGGCTGGTGTCACCGGTGACGACCACCCGGGAGTTGAAGCCGAGCCGGGTCAGGAACATCTTCATCTGCTCGGGCGAGGTGTTCTGCGCCTCGTCGAGGATGATGAAGGCGTCGTTGAGGGTGCGGCCGCGCATGTACGCGAGCGGTGCGACCTCGATCGTTCCGGCGGCCATCAGCCGGGGGATGGAATCCGGGTCCATCATGTCGTGCAGCGCGTCGTAGAGCGGGCGCAGGTACGGATCGATCTTCTCGTAGAGGGTGCCGGGCAGGAAGCCCAGCCGCTCCCCCGCCTCGACGGCGGGCCGGGTCAGGATGATCCGGTTGACCTCCTTGGCCTGGAGGGCCTGCACGGCCTTGGCCATCGCCAGGTAGGTCTTGCCGGTGCCCGCCGGGCCGAGGCCGAAGACGATCGTGTGCTTGTCGATCGCGTCGACGTAGCGCTGCTGGTTGAGGGTCTTGGGGCGGATGGTGCGGCCCCGGTTGGAGAGGATGTTCGCGGTGAACACCTCGGAGGGCGCCGGGTGGTCCGGGTGGTCGGCGGCGCTCCTGAGCATGGCGATGGAGCGCTCCACGGCGTCCTCCGTCAGGGGTTGGCCGGTGCGGAGCACCAGCATCATCTCGTTGAAGAGCTGCTCGACGATCCGGATCTCGGCGCGGTCGCCGGTGGCGGTGACCTCGTTGCCGCGCACGTGGATGTCGGTCTGCGGGAAGCCCTGCTCGATCACGCGCAGGAGGGAGTCCGCCGCACCGAGGAGAGTCACCATGGGATGCTTCTCCGGGATCACGATCCGGGTGCTGGCCTCCGCGTCGCGTCGCGGCTGTCCGTTGGTACGGGTCTGCGGTGTGTCACTCATGGGTCGGCACAGCGGCCTGCCTCATCCCCATTCGTCGTCTCGGGGTGCAGCTCGGAGGTGTCCGAGGTCACCAGGGTACGCCGCGCGCGCCCTCTCCCGGAGGGCAGGGCACCGGGTCGGCGCGGCACCGCCCGGCGGGTTCGATGGTGGGCCACCGCGCGGGGCTGCGCGAGTGGTTTTCGTCCGCCGTGCTACGTCCGGCGCTTCGGCACCGGGATCCTGGCCAGGTCCTCGGCGACGACGATCTCGCCGTCGAACTGCTTGCGGGCCTCGGCGAGGTGCTGGTCGAGCACCGGGTAGCGCTGCGAGAAATGGGTGAGGACGAGGGTCCGCACGCCCGCCTCGGCGGCGACCGCACCGGCCTGCCCGGCGGTGAGGTGGCCGTGCTCGCGGGCCAGGTGGGCGTCGGCGTCGGCGAAGGTGGCCTCGGCGACGAGCAGGTCCGCACCGTCGGCGAGCTCCGCGACGCCGTCGCACAGGCGGGTGTCCATGACGAAGGCGAAGCGCTGCCCGGGCCGGGTCTCGCTGACCTCGTCGAGGGTGACCGTGCGGCCGCCGGCCTCGATCCGGCCGTCCTGCAGGAGGGTGCCGACGGCGGGGCCGCGCAGGCCGAGGGCGGCCAGGCGCTCCGGGATCATGCGGCGGCTGTCGGGCTCGGTGAGGCGGTAGCCGAACGACTCGACCGGGTGCGAGAGCCGTACCGCGGAGAGTTCGAACGCCGCGCCGGGCGCCGGCAGCGGGCCGGGTTCGAGGATCGGCCGGGGCCGCAGCTCGGCGCTCTCGTGGTAGGCGGAGGAGTACCGCAGCCGGTCGAAGAAGACCTGGCCGGAGGCGGGGTAGTAGGCGTCGACCGGGTGCGGGACGCGGTCCAGGCTGATCCGCTGGATCACGCCGGACAGGCCGAGGCAGTGGTCGCCGTGGAAGTGGGTGACCGCGATCCGGGTGATCTGGGTGGCGGACACCCCGGCGTGCAGCATCTGCCGCTGGGTGCCCTCGCCCGGGTCGAACAGGATGCCCTCGCCGTCCCAGCGCAGCAGGTAGCCGTTGTGGTTGCGGTGCCGGGTGGGCACCTGGCTGGCGGTGCCGAGGACGACGAGTTCGCGCTGTGACACGTCAGACCAGGCCCTCGCGGAGCGGAGTGCCGCCGAGGACGTGCACGTGCGCGTGGAAGACCGTCTGGCCGGCGCCCGCGCCGGTGTTGAAGATCATGCGGTAGCCGGAGCCGTCGATCTTCTCGTCGGCGGCGACCTCGCCGGCCTCGGTGAGGAGTTCGGCGGTGATCGCGGGCTCGGCGGCGGCGAGCGCGGCGGCGTTCGGGTAGTGCACCTTCGGGATGACCAGCACGTGGGTCGGCGCCTGCGGGTTGATGTCGCGGAACGCGACGGTGTTCCCGGTCTCCCGGACGAGCGTCGCCGGGATGTCACCCGCCACGATCTTGCAGAACAGGCAGTCGGGCTGGGCCTCGCCGGCCATGAGCGGTCTCCTCGGTCATGAGCTCTGGTGATCGTCACTGACGGTCCGCAGCCTAGCCGAGGCGTCCCCCGGGCAGACCGCGGCCGGGGGCGGGGACGGCACGGCGGCCGCCCCCGCCCGCGGGCGCGCTACAGCTCGGGCAGCGCCGGGGGCGTACGGGCGGGCTGCTCGGCGAGGGCGGCGAGCGCGAGGCGGACGCCCTCGGCGAGCTGGGTGTCGCGGCCCGCCGCCCAGTCCTGCGGGGCGATCTCCACGACGACGTCCGGGTCGACGCCGTGGTTCTCCACGCCCCAGCCGTAGCCCTCCAGCCAGAAGGCGTACTTGGGCTGGGTGACGGCGGTGCCGTCGACGAGCGCGTACTTGCCGTCGATGCCGATCACGCCGCCCCAGGTGCGGGTGCCGACGACCGGGCCGATGCCGAGCGCCTGGATGGCGGCGTTGACGATGTCGCCGTCGGACCCGGAGAACGCGTCGGCCAGCGCCACCACCGGACCGCGCGGGGCGTCGCCCGGGTACGGGTCGGGGTTGGCGATGTCACGGGCCCGGTCCCAGCCGATGATCTTCCGGTTGAGCTTCTCGATGACGAGCTGCGAGGTGTGGCCGCCGCGGTTCTCCCGCAGGTCGACGACGACGCCCTCGCGGGCCAGCTCGACCCGCAGGTCGCGGTGGAGCTGCGCCCAGCCGGAGCTGATCATGTCGGGCACGTGGAGGTAGCCGAGCCGGCCGCCGGAGCGCTCGCGCACCTCGGCGCGGCGGCCCGCCACCCAGTCGTGGTAGCGCAGCGGCTCCTCGTCGGCGAGCGGCACGACCACGGGGTGGCGCGCCGTGCCGTCCTTGCCGGCGACGGTCAGCTCGACCGGCCGGCCGGCGGTGCCGGCGAGCAGCGGCGCCGGGCCGGTGACGGGGTCGACCGGGCGGCCGTCCACCGCGAGGATCGCGTCGCCCGACCGGACGGCGACGCCCGGCGCGGCCAGCGGCGAGCGGGCCCGCGGGTCGGACGACTCGCCGGGCAGGACGCGGTCGACGCGCCAGACGTCGCCGTCGCGGACGAGGTCGGCACCGAGCAGGCCCTGCCGGCGGGCGGCCTCCGGGCCGCGGCCGGGCGGGGTGACGTACGCGTGGGAGGTGCCGAGCTCGCCGACGGTCTCCCAGAGCAGGTCGACGAGGTCGTCGTGCGTGCCGGCCCGGTCCACCAGCGGCCGGTAGCGGTCGAGGACGCCCGCCCAGTCGACGCCGTTCATGTCGGCGCGCCAGTAGTTGTCGCGCATCAGGCGGCCGTTCTCGTCGAACATCTGGCGCCACTCGGCGGCCGGGTCGACGGTGACGCGCAGGCGGCCGAGGTCGACGTCGACCTCGTCGTCCTCGCCGGCCTTGCGGTCGGCCGGGACGATCTTCAGCGCGCCGCCGTCGCGGACCGCGAGGCGGGTGCCGTCCCCGCTGACCGCGTAGCCGTCGAGGCCGGCGACGATCTCCTGGGCGCGGCGCTTGCCGAGGTCGAAGTGCTCCAGCACCGGACGCGGGTGGTCGTCCTCCAGGGAGGCGGCGTTGTCGCCCAGCTCGCCGACGAGCGGCAGGCGGGTCCACACCACGCCGTCCTTGACGGCCCGCAGGCTGCCGAAGGAGCCGCCCTCCACCGGGAACGCCAGGATGCGGTCGGCGATGCCCTCCAGGTCGACCCGGGTGGGCTCGGGCGCGGTGTCCTCGGCCTTCTCGGCGTCCTTCCCGGCGGGCTTGGCGTCCTCGTCCTCGCCGCCGACGGGCCGGCCGGCCCGCTGCGGGCCGAACGGCGACGGGGTGTCCGCGGCGAGCGTGATCAGGTACGGCCGGGTGCCGGTCGGGAACGACAGGTCGAAGGAGTGCACGTCGTAGACCGGGTCGAAGTTGCGCACCGACAGGAACGCCAGGTGCCTGCCGTCCGAGGTGAAGGCCGGCGAGTAGTCGACGAAGCGCTGCTGGGTGGCCTCGCTGACGGTGCGGGAGGTCAGGTCGGCCAGCATGATCTGGCGCAGCGACCAGGCGCCGAGCACCGGGCTGGACCACGCGAGCCGGCCCGAGTCGGGGCTGAAGGCGAGGCCGGTGACCTCGCCGTTCTCGCTGCGGGCGAGCTCGTGCACGGTGCCGTCGGAGAGCGCGACGAGCAGCACCCGGCCGTCGTGGGAGGCCACGGCGAGCTGCTTGCCGTCCGGGGAGGCGACGAGGTCGAGCACCCGGCCGAGCTGCCCGGCGGCGAGGCGGCGGCGCCCGGGCTCCAGCACGGCGGGCGCGTACTCCAGGGCGTCGTCGCCCTCCGCGTCGGTCACCCAGACGACGCCCTGCGCGCCGTCCGCGCCGGGCACGACGCGGGCCAGGCGGGCGCGCGCGCCGGGGGTGTCGTCGAGCACCCGGGCGGGGCCCTCACGGTGCGTCAGCCAGTGCACGGTGCCGCGGACGACGGCCGCGCCGGCCCGGCCGGTGCGGTCGGGGGCGACGCCGTCGAGGTGGCCGGAGGCGGCGACCGGGTGCGGCTGGCGGCGGGTGCGCGGCCCGGCGAGGCGGATGTCCAGGCGGCGGGGCTCGGCGCCGTCGAGGTCGTCGAGCAGCCACAGGTCGCCGCCGCTGTGCCAGACGACGCGGGTGCCGTCGGTGGTGGCGTTGCGGGCGTAGAACGGGCCGTCGCTGTGTCGCCGCAGGTCGGTGCCGTCGGGGAGGCTGGAGTAGAGCCGGCCGCTGCCCTCGTGGTCGGAGAGGAAGGCGATCCGGCCGCCGACCCACAGGGGCGACTCGATGTTGCCGCCGAGGTCGGCGTGCACGCGGGTGAAGTCGCGCGTGCCGATCCACAGCTTCCCGGCGGTGCCGCCGCGGTAGCGCTTCCAGTGCGCGGGCTCGCGGCTGAACGCCGACAGCAGCAGCACCCGGTCGCCGCCCGGCTCCAGGGCGAGGCCGCCGACCGGCCCGTACGGCAGGCGGGTCGCCTCGCCGCCGTCGAGCGGGATCGCGAACGCCCAGCTGCGGCGCAGGGTGGCCTGCCCGGCGGTGGTGACGGCGATCGGGCGGCCGTCGGCCGTCCAGCCGCGCAGCTGGGTGCGGGCGCTGCCCCAGTGGGTGAGGCGGCGGGCGGGACCGCCCTCGGCGGGGGCGACGTGGATCTCCGGCGCCCCGTCGCGGGTCGAGGTCCAGGCGACGTGCGCGCCGTCCGGGGAGAAGCGCGGGTGGGAGGCCGGGGTCTGGTCCGCCGTCAGCCGCCAGGCCCGGCCGCCGTCCAGCGGCGCCAGCCAGACGTCGTCCTCCGCGACGAAGGCGACGAGGTCGCCGTGCAGGTGGGGGTGGCGCAGGTAGGCGCCGTGGGAGGTGCTCTGCGGTTCGGTCACAGGCAGCACCCTAGGCACGGCCCGGCGCCGACGCAGGCGGTTTCTTCAGGAGCGTACGAACGGGTCGCACGGACCCTGCCGGAGCGGCGTACGGGCCGGGCCCGGACGCCGCGTCAGGACCAGCGGCCGGTGCGGCCGAGCAGCAGCGCGCCGGCCGCCACCCCCGCGGTGGAGGTGCGCAGCACCGTCGGGCCGAGCCGGTGGGGGGCCGCGCCGGCCTCGGCGAAGGCGGCGAGCTCGTCCGGGGAGACGCCGCCCTCGGGGCCGACGACGAGCACGATGTCGCCGCCGACGGGCAGTTCGGCGGTGGCGAGCGGCCGGGCGCCGTCCTCGTGCAGGACGGCGGCGAACGCCGCCCGGGCCAGCAGCGGGGTCAGCTGACGGGTGGTCACGAGGTCGTGCACCTCGGGGAAGCGCAGCCGGCGGGACTGCTTGCCGGCCTCGCGGGCGGTGGCGCGCCACTTGGCGAGCGCCTTGGCGCCCCGGTCGCCCTTCCACTGGGTGATGCAGCGGGACGCCGCCCAGGGGATCACGGCGTCGACGCCGGCCTCGGTCATGGTCTCCACGGCGAGTTCGCCGCGGTCGCCCTTGGGGAGCGCCTGGACGACGACGATGCGGGGGGCCGGCTCCGGCTCGGTGCGGACGGTGACGACGGTGACGTCCAGCGCGTCCTTGCCGTGCACCGCGGCGACGGTGCCGTCGACGCCCAGGCCGTGGCCGTCGGCGAGGGTGACGGCCTCGCCGGCCGCCAGCCGTTTCACCGCGGCGGCGTGGCGGCCCTCCGGCCCGTCGAGGCGGACGACCGTCCCCGGGGCGGCCCCGGCCAGCAGCGCGGTCTCGACGACGAACACGGGCGCGGTCACAGCGGCTCCACTCCTGGTGTGCGGGGCTCCCCCGGCGGTACGGGGAGGCGGGGTACGGGGGTGCTGCACGAGCGCGGGGCCCGGCCGGTCGGCCGGGCCCCGCGCTTCGGTGCAGGCGACGGCCTAGCGGCCGTTGAAGGCGTCCTTGAGCCGCGAGAACAGGCCCTGCTGGCCGGGCGAGAAGTGGCCGGACGGCCGTTCCTCGCCGCGCAGCACGGCGAGCCGCCGCAGCAGGTCCTCCTGCTCGGGGTCGAGCTTGGTCGGCGTCTGCACCTCGACGTGCACTATCAGGTCGCCCCGGCCGCCCCCGCGCAGGTGCGTGATGCCGCGGCCGTGCAGCGGGATCGACTGGCCGGACTGCGTGCCGGGCCGGATGTCGACCTCCTCCATCCCGTCGAGCGTCTGCAGCGGCACCTGGGTGCCGAGCGAGGCCGCCGTCATCGGGATGGTGACCGTGCAGTGCAGGTCGTCGCCGCGCCGCTGGAACGTCGGGTGCGACGACTCGGCGATCTCGACGTACAGGTCGCCGGCCGGGCCGCCGCCGGGGCCGACCTCGCCCTCGCCGGCCAGCTGGATGCGGGTGCCGTTGTCGACACCGGCGGGGATCTTGACGGTGAGGGTGCGGCGGGCCCGTACGCGGCCGTCGCCGGCGCACTCCGGGCACGGGGTCGGCACGACGGTGCCGAAGCCCTGGCACTGCGGGCAGGGGCGCGAGGTCATGACCTGGCCGAGGAACGACCGGGTGACCTGGGAGACCTCGCCCTTGCCGCGGCACATGTCGCAGGTCTGCGCGGAGGTGCCGGGTGCGGCGCCCTCGCCGGAGCAGGTCGTACAGGTGACGGCCGTGTCGACCTGGAGCTCCTTGGTGGTGCCGAACGCGGCCTCCTCCAGGGTGATCTCCAGTCGGATCATGGCGTCCTGGCCGCGGCGGGTCCGCGAGCGCGGTCCGCGCTGGCCCCCGGCCGCGCCGAAGAAGGCGTCCATGATGTCGGAGAAGCCGAAGCCCGCGGCGCCGAAGCCGCCCGCGCCACCGCCTCCGCCGTTCGGGGAGAGCGGGTCGCCGCCGAGGTCGTAGACCTGGCGCTTGGCCGGGTCCGACAGCACCTCGTAGGCGGCGTTGATCTCCTTGAACCGCTCCTGGGTCTTGGGGTCCGGGTTGACGTCCGGGTGCAGTTCACGCGCGAGGCGCCGGAACGCCTTCTTGATCTCGTCCTGCCCCGCATCCCGTCGGACGCCGAGTACCGCGTAGTAGTCCGTGGCCACCAAATGCTCCGCTTGTTCCGCCTCTAGAAGTGCTTGCGCCCGACCGGCCGCGCGGTGCCCGCGCCGCCGTTGTTACGACTCGGCCAGGATCTGGCCCACGTACCGTGCAACCGCTCGCACCGCCCCCATTGTGCCCGGGTAATCCATCCGGGTCGGACCGATCACTCCCAGCTTTGCCACGCTCTGGTCGCCCGAACCGTAACCGACGGAGACCACGGACGTGGAATTGAGTCCCTCGTACGCGTTCTCCCGGCCGATCCGGACGGTCATGCCGGACTCCGCGGTCTCCCCCAGCAGGCGCAGCAGCACCACCTGCTCCTCCAGCGCTTCGAGCACCGGCTGGATGGTCAGCGGGAAGTCGTGGCCGAAGCGCGTCAGGTTGGCCGTGCCGGCCAGCATGATGCGCTCCTCGTTCTGCTCGGCGAGCGTCTCGAAGAGCGTGGCGAGCACGGTGGAGACGGCGGGCCGGTCGGCGGGCTCGAACGACCCGGGCAGGTCCTCCAGGAGCTCCGGGACGTCCGGCAGCCGCTGCCCGCACGCGTGGGCGTTGAGCTTGGCGCGCAGGTCGGCCAGGACGGTCTCGCCGACCGAGCCGGGACAGTCGACGATCCGCTGCTCCACCCGTCCGGTGTTGGTGATCAGGACGAGCATCACCTTCGCGGGTGCCAGCGCGACCAGTTCGACGTGCCGCACGGTGGAGCGGGTCAGGGAGGGGTACTGCACCACGGCGACCTGCCGGGTCAGCTGGGCGAGCAGGCGCACCGTCCGGGCGACGACGTCGTCGAGGTCGACCGCGCCCTCCAGGAAGTGCCGGATCGCCCGCCGCTCCGGGGGCGTCATCGGCTTCACCTCGGCCAGCCGGTCCACGAAGAGCCGGTACCCCTTGTCGGTGGGGATGCGTCCGGCGCTGGTGTGCGGCTGGTGGATGAAGCCGTCCTCCTCCAGGGCGGCCATGTCGTTGCGCACCGTCGCCGGGGAGACCCCGAGGTTGTGGCGCTCCACGAGGGCCTTGGAGCCGACCGGCTCCTCGGTTCCCACGTAGTCCTGGACGATGGCCCGCAGCACGGCGAGCCTGCGCTCGTCGAGCGGGCGCACGGCGGCACGCGTGTCGATCAGGCGCTCGTCGACCCTGCGCTCGTTGACCACGGGGCACGCACCTCCGTCTTCGCCCGTCGGACCTGGCGGCCCGTCCGGCCCTTTGGCACTCTGGAAGGCAGAGTGCCAGGACCGTACCTGCCAGTGTAGGGCCCTCCCCCGGCGGCAGGAACGGGCCGCCCACGTGATCCTCGACCGATTGTCGGGGCCGCGGGCCGCGCCGCCCCCGCCTCCTGGTGGCAGCATCGAAGGCGAGCGAGCTACCGAAGGAGCAGCGATGTCGTCGTCACGGCAGCACTCCCGCTTCGCACCCGACCGCGGCCTGACCGGCCGGATGGTCCTCACGATGTTCCTGATCGGCCTGGTGTACGTCGGCTTCACCGGCGTGCTGATCGTGCTGCTGCGCGGCGCCTGGCCGATCGTCCTGCTGATCTCCGGCGGCCTGTTCGTCGCGCAGTTCTGGTTCAGCGACCGGATCACCGAGCGGGCGATGGGCGCCCGGCCGGTGACCCCCGAGGAGTACCCGCAGCTGCACGGCACCGTCGACCGGCTGTGCGCCCTCGCCGACATGCCGAAACCGCGGATCGCCGTGGCCCACAACGACATGCCGAACGCCTTCGCCACCGGGCGCAACCAGCAGAAGGCCGTGGTGTGCGTGACCACCGGCCTGCTGCGCCGCCTGGAACCGGAGGAGCTGGAGGGGGTGCTCGCCCACGAGCTGTCGCACGTCGCGCACCGCGACGTGGCCGTCATGACCGTCGCGGGGTTCCTCGGCGTGCTCGCCGGGCTGATCACCCGCATGGCGCTGTACGGCGGCTTCATGAGCGGCGGCAACCGCAACAGCAACGACCCCAACGCCGCGATCGCGCTGATCCTCGTCCCGCTGGTCAGCATGCTCGTGTACGCCCTCAGCTTCCTGCTGACCCGGCTGCTCTCCCGCTACCGCGAGCTCGCCGCCGACCGGGCCGCCGCCCAGCTGACCGGCCGGCCCAGCGCGCTCGCCTCCGCGCTGACGAAGGTGACCGGGCAGATCGCCGCCATCCCCACCGAGGACCTGCGCAGGTCGCAGCCGTACAACGCCTTCTACTTCGCCCCGGCGCTGAGCGCGCGGGAGACCGCCTCGCAGCTGTTCTCCACCCACCCGTCGCTGGAGCAGCGGCTGGAGCAGCTGGCGCGGATCTCCGCCGAGCTCGGCCGGTGAGAGGACCGCACCGTGGGTTTCCTGGACTCCCTGCTGGGCCGCACCAAGCCCGTCGAGCCCGATCTGGACCAGCTCTTCGGCATCCCGTCCGCGGCGCTCACCCTGGAGGCCGCGGCGGGCTTCCGGCCGACCGGGCTCGGTGCGGTGTGCTTCGCGGCCGTCGAGGGCGGCGCCTTCGAGGAGGTGCAGCAACAGGTGCAGGCCCTGCTGGACGCCGACACCGGCCGCGGCGGGGTGCCCGTCGAGGCGTCCCGGGACGCGTACGGCTACTCCTGGCTCCTCGCCCGGCACACCCCGGAGGAGCTGCCCGACCTGGTCAACGACCTGCACGCGGTCAACAGCGAGCTGGAGGCGCACGGCTTCGGCCCGCAGCTGCTCTGCTCGATCGTGGGCTTCCGCAACGCGGCAGGGCAGCCGCTGGGCCTGGTCTACCTGTACAAGCGCGGCACGTTCTACCCGTTCGCGCCGATGCCGGGCGGCGGCGAGAGGCGCAACAGCCCGGTGGAGCTGCAGGTGAAGGCGATGCTGCCGAACGACCTGCGGATCGAGTCGGACCTGTCGCGCTGGTTCCCGGTGTGGGGCGCCCCGGGGCTGTAGCCGCGAGCCGTGACACCCGCCGGGCGGGCCCGCCGGCGGCGTGTCACGGCTCGTAGACTCCCGTCCATGCGCAGCAGGGAGTACGGGCCCGATCTGACCCCGCCGTGGAAGCGGCAGCAGCCCGCGCCGGAGGTGGCCGCCGAGCGCGACCTGGTGGTGGAGGACGCGGCCACCGGGTACTGCGGGGCGGTCGTGCGGTGCGAGCGGACGGCCGAGGGGTTCACCGTGACCCTGGAGGACCGTTTCGGCAGGCACCGGGTGTTCCCGCTGGTGCCGCGGGGTTTCCTGCTGGAGGGGCGGGTGGTGACGCTCGTCCGCCCCGCCGCCGCGGCCCCCGCGGCCGGTCCCGCCCGGACGGCCTCCGGGTCGGTCGCGGTGCCGGGGGCGCGGGCCCGGGTGGCCCGGGAGTCGCGGATCTACGTGGAGGGCCGGCACGACGCCGAGCTGGTCGAGCGGGTCTGGGGCGACGACCTGCGGATCGAGGGCGTGGTCGTCGAGTACCTGGAGGGCGTGGACGACCTGCCGGCGATCGTCGACGGGTTCGCGCCCGGCCCGGGGCGGCGGCTCGGCGTGCTCGTCGACCACCTGCTGCCGGGCACCAAGGAGCACCGGATCGCCGCGCGGGTGACCGGCTCGTCGGTGCTGGTGGTGGGCCACCCGTACATCGACGTGTGGCAGGCCGTGAAGCCGTCCAGCGTGGGCATCCCCGGCTGGCCGGAGGTGCCGCGCGGGGAGGTCTGGAAGGAGGGCGTCTGCCGCCGCCTGGGCTGGCCCGTGGACCCGCCTGCCGCCTGGCGGCGCATCCTCGCCTCGGTGCGCTCCTACCGCGACCTCGACCCGGCCCTGCTGGGCCGGGTCGAGGAGCTGATCGACTTCGTCACGCAGCCGGGCTGAGCGGTCCGGGCCCGTCAGTCGAGGGCCTGGAAATCGGTGGTGTCGAGGGTGATGCCGAGCACGTCCACGGCCACGGGCTCACCGAAGCCGCTGGTCCGCTCGGACCGGTAGTCGGGAAGGCCCTTGGCATTCTCCTCGACCGGTTCGGTGAAGAGCACGCAGACACCCTCCGTCGGGTCGACGAGGAGGTAGGCGGGGATCCGTCCGGCAGCGTACATCCCGCGCTTGGTGCGGTAGTCGCGATCGCCGCTGGTCTTGGAGACGACCTCCACGACCAGCGTCACGGCGCCCGACGGAAGGAGCCGACCGGACTCCCGGACGGCTCCCCGCTCGAAGACCACCAGGTCGGGCTGCGGCTCACTCGGCTCACCTGGGATCGAGAGGTCCTGTGTCGTGAGGGCGCGCCAGTGCGCGTACGGCACCTGGTGCTGGATCGCGGCGACGATCACGTTGTGGACCATGTCCGGCCCCGCCGTCATCACGATTTCCCCCCGAATGAGCTCGGCCTTGAAGCCTTCCGGGACGTCGAGGCTCTCGTAGATCGCACTCACCCGGTCGTCAACGGCAGTCATCACTCGCTCCCTCGGACGGCTGCTACCAAGGTAACGGCCGTCAGTCGACGAGGTCACGTACCACGGCGTCGGCCAGCAGCCGCCCGCGCAGGGTGAGGGCGGCGCGGCCGTCGGCGTGGGCGGCGGGGTCGAGCAGGCCGTCGGCGAGGGCGGTGGCGGCGGCCTTGCGGCCGGTGTCGGTGAGCAGGTCGAGCGGGCAGCCGTCGACGAGGCGCAGTTCCAGCAGGATGCGCTCGACGCGGCGGTCCTCGCCGGCGAGGACCTCCCGGCCCAGGGCGGGGGTGCGGCCCTCGGCGAGGGCCTGCGCGTACGCCGCGGGGTGCTTGGCGTTCCACCAGCGGACGCCGCCCACGTGGCTGTGGGCGCCCGGCCCGGCGCCCCACCAGTCGGCGCCCGTCCAGTAGAGCTCGTTGTGGCGGCAGCGGCCCTCGGGCGTGGTGGCCCAGTTGGAGACCTCGTACCAGGCGTAGCCGGCCGCGGAGAGCGCCTGCTCGGCGATGAGGTAGCGGTCGGCGTGCACGTCGTCGTCGATCGTCGGCAGCTCGCCGCGCTTCACGCGGGCGGCGAGGCGGGTGCCGTCCTCGACGATGAGGGAGTAGGCGGAGACGTGGTCCGGACCGGCGCCGATCGCGGCGTCGAGGGAGGCCCGCCAGTCGTCGTCGGACTCGCCGGGCGTGCCGTAGATCAGGTCGAGGTTGACGTGGTCGAAGCCGGCCGCGCGGGCCTCGGCGACGCAGGCCTCCGGGCGGCCCGGCGTGTGGTGGCGGTCGAGCACCTGCAGCACGTGGCGACGGGCCGACTGCATGCCGAAGGAGACCCGGTTGTAGCCGCCCGCCCGGAGCTCCTCCAGGTAGGCCGGGCCGACAGACTCGGGGTTGGCCTCGGTCGTGACCTCCGCGCCCTCGGCGAGGCCGAACTCCTCGCGCAGGGCGGCGAGCATCCGCACCAGGTCACCGGCGGGCAGCAGGGTGGGCGTGCCGCCGCCGAGGAAGACGGTCTGCACGGGCAGGTCGGTGTCGCCGAGCACCGTGCGGGCGTGCCGGATCTCGGCGATCACGTTGTCGGCGTACGTCTCCTGCGAGGCGACGGCGCCGGAGCCGCGCAGCTCGGTGGCGGTGTACGTGTTGAAGTCGCAGTAACCGCAGCGGCTGGCGCAGTACGGCACGTGCAGGTAGAAGCCGAACGGCCGGCTGCCGAGCCCGGCGAGAGCGGAGGAGGGCAGCGAACCGTCGGACGGCACGGGTTCGCCGTCGGGGAGTGCGGAGGGCATGACCCCATTGTCCCGTACGGCTCGGGTTGCCCCGGAGCCGTACGGGACCGGGGCGGGTCAGGCCTCGTTGGCGCCGGCGTACATCCCGGTGATGGCGTCGGCGTAGGTGCGCTCGACGACCGGGCGCTTGATCTTGAGGCTGGGCGTGAGCTCGCCGTGCTCGATGTCGAGGTCCCGCGGGAGCAGCGTGAACTTCTTGATCGTCTGCCAGCGCTGCAGGTCGCCGTTGAGGCGCTGCACGAAGCCCGCGATCAGCTCGTGCGTCTCGGGGGCACCGACGACCTCGGCGTACGACTTGCCGGCCAGGCCGTGCTCGGCGGCCCACGGCATGATCACGCTCTCGTCGAGGCCGATCAGCGCGGTGCAGAAGTTCCGCTGGTTGCCGATGACCAGGATGTTGCTGACGAACGGGCAGACCGCCTTGAACTTGCCCTCGACCTCGCTCGGCGCGACGTACTTGCCGCCGGAGGTCTTGAACATGTCCTTCTTGCGGTCGGTGATCCGCAGGTAGCCGTCCTTGTCGAGCTCGCCGATGTCGCCGGTGTGGAACCAGCCGTCGCTCTCCAGCACCTCGGCGGTCTGCTCGGGCATGTCGTGGTAGCCGCGCATCACGCCGGGGCCGCGCAGCAGGATCTCGCCGTCCTCGGCGATCCGCACCTCGGTGCCGGGCAGCGGCAGGCCGACCGTGCCGACCCGCACGTGGCCCTCCCGGTTCACGGTGGAGCCGGCCGAGGTCTCGGTGAGGCCGTAGCCCTCCAGGATCGGCACGCCCGCACCCATGAAGAAGAAGCCGATCTCGGGCGCCAGCGCGGCACTGCCGGAGACCGAGCCGCGCATCCGGCCGCCGAACGCGCCCCGGATCTTCGCGTAGACCAGCTTGTCGGCGATCGCGTGCTGCACCCTCAGCCCCAGCGGGGCGGTCGCGCGGCCGGTCGCGATCTCGTTGGCCTGGGTGGTGCGCGCGTGGTCGCGCGCCACGCCCGCGGCCCACTGGAAGATCTTGTACTTGGCGCCGCCCTCGGCCCGGGCCTTGCCCGCGATGCCGTTGTAGACCTTCTCGAAGATCCGCGGCGCGGACGCCATCAGGGTCGGGCGGATCGCCGGCAGGTTGTGGATGATGCGGTCGACCCGGCCGTCCACGGCCATCACGTGGCCGGTGGCGATCTGCCCGGAGATCAGCGTCTTGCCGAACACGTGCGACAGCGGCAGCCACATGAACTGCACGTCGTCCGCGCGCAGCAGCCCGCTCTCCTCCTGCGCCACCGCCTCGTACGCCCAGCAGTCGTGCACCAGCCGCACGCCCTTCGGGCGGCCGGTCGTGCCGGAGGTGTAGATGAGGGTGGCGAGTTGCTCGGGCTGCAGCGAGTCGACGGACTTCTCGACGGCGTCCGGGTGGTCCACCAGCCAGGCGGCGCCGCGCTCCTCCAGCTCGGCCAGGGTCAGCACGGTCAGGCCGTCGGCCTCCGGCAGCCCGTCGGGCGCGTCGAAGAGGATCACGGTGTCAAGCCCCGGCAGCTGCGCCTTCGTCTCGACGACCTTGGCGAGCTGCTTGGCGTTCTCGGCGAACAGCGCCCGGCTGCCGGAGTTGGCCAGGATGAACGCGGTCTCGTCCGCGTTGGTGCTGGGGTACACCGTCGTGGTGGCCGCACCGGCACACATGTTGCCCAGGTCGGCGATGATCCACTCGACCCGGGTGGCCGAGGAGAGCGCGACCCGGTCCTCGGACTCGATCCCGAGCGACATCAGGCCCGCCGCGACCGCCTTGACGCGCTCCGCGGTCTGCGCCCACGTCAGCGAGCGCCACTGCTCGGCCCCGGGAGCGCCGTCCGCGGCATGCTCGTCGACCGGCACCGGGTAGCGGTACGCCTCCACGTCGGGCGTGGCGTTTACCCTGCTGAGGAACAGATGGGCCACGGAGGGCGGACGGCGCTCGATCATGGACTGCACGGAACTCAACGAGGACCTCCGGGGGGCGGGTGGTCGAGGGTGAGGGAGGACGGCGGCCGTGGGGGCAGCCGACCGACCCGCCTTGTTAACCAGCAAGTAACAAGAGCCAAGCAGCAGCCTAGGGGGTGCGCAGCAGTTCCGTAAGAGGGTCAGGACACCTGGCACGGCATCGGACCTGCAGTGCAGGGCGCCCTGCGGTTGCGGACCACACCGGCGACTGATGTGGTCCTAGCACGAAATACCCAGTCGCGAGTAGACCCAAAAGAGGATGCGCGCATCCCCGGCGACGACGAGAGTGTCACGGTGCTGATCAGACTGTTGCGGGCCCACCTACGGCCCTACCGCCAACCGATCTCCCTGCTGGTGCTGCTCCAGCTCATCTCCACCATCGGGGCCCTCTACCTGCCCACGCTGAACGCCGACATCATCGACGACGGCGTGATCAAGGGCGACACCGGAGTCATCCTGCGCCTCGGCGGCGTGATGATCGGCGTCGCCCTCGCCCAGGCCGTCTGCTCGGTCGGCGCCGTGTACTACGGCGCCCGCACCGCGATGGCCGTCGGGCGCGACATCCGCGCCACCGTCTTCGACCGGGTGCAGAGCTTCTCCGCCCGCGAACTCGGCCAGTTCGGCGCGCCCTCGCTGATCACCCGGACCACCAACGACGTCCAGCAGGTCCAGATGCTGGTGCTGATGGCGTTCACCCTGATGGTGGCGGCGCCCATCATGTGCGTCGGCGGCGTCGTCATGGCGCTCAACCAGGACGTGCAGCTCTCCGGGCTGCTGCTCGCCGTCGTCCCGATCCTCGGCATCGTCGTGGTGCTGCTCGTCCGCCGCCTCCGCCCGCAGTTCCGCGGGATGCAGGAGCGCATCGACGGCGTCAACCGGATCCTGCGCGAGCAGATCACCGGCATCCGCGTCATCCGGGCGTTCGTCAAGGACGGCCACGAGCAGGAGCGCTTCGCCTCCGCCAACCGGGACCTCGCCGACGTCTCCCTGCGGGTCGGCCGCCTCATGGCCTTCATGTTCCCCGCCGTGATGTCCGTGGTGAACGTCTCCAGCGTCGCGGTGCTCTGGTTCGGCGCCCACCGGATCGACAGCGGCGGCATGCAGATCGGCGCGCTGACGGCGTTCCTGTCCTACCTCATGCAGATCCTCATGAGCGTCATGATGGCCACCTTCATGTTCATGATGGTGCCGCGCGCCGAGGTCTGCGCCGAGCGCATCCAGGACGTCCTGACCACCGAGACCAGCGTCACGCCCCCGGCCCACCCCGTCACCGTCCTGGAGCGGCACGGCCGGCTCGAACTGCGCGGCGTCGAGTTCCGCTACCCCGGCGCGGAGGTCCCCGTGCTCCGCGGCATCGACATCCACGCACGGCCCGGCGAGACCACCGCCGTCATCGGCTCCACCGGCTCCGGCAAGTCGACCCTGCTCGGGCTCGTCCCGCGGCTCTTCGACGCCACCGGCGGCCAGGTGCTCGTCAACGGCGTCGACGTCCGCGAGATCGACCCGCTCACCCTCTCCGGCGTCATCGGCTTCGTCCCCCAGAAGCCGTACCTCTTCTCCGGCACCGTCGCCAGCAACCTGCGCCACGGCCGGCCCGACGCCACCGACGAGGAGCTGTGGCAGGCCCTCACGACCGCCCAGGCCAAGGACTTCGTCGAGAAGCTCCCCGAGGGCCTCGACGCCCCGATCGCCCAGGGCGGCACCAACGTCTCCGGCGGCCAGCGCCAGCGCCTCGCCATCGCCCGCGCGCTCGTCCGCAGGCCCGAGATCTACCTCTTCGACGACTCGTTCTCCGCGCTCGACTACGCCACCGACGCCAAGCTGCGCCGGGCCCTGGCCGCGGAGACCTCCGACGCCACCGTGGTGATCGTCGCCCAGCGCGTCTCCACCATCCGCGACGCCGACCGCATCATCGTCCTCGACGAGGGCGCGGTCGTCGGCACCGGCACCCACCAGGAACTCATGGCCGACAACCCGACCTACCGGGAGATCGTCCTCTCCCAGCTCACCGAACAGGAGGCGGCGTGACCAGCCCCGGCAAGCCCGCGAAGCCCAGCGCCTCGCAGGAGGCCGCCGCCCGCCGCGGCCCGGCCGGCCCCGGCCGGTTCATGGGCGGCCAGGGCACCGAGAAGTCCATGGACTTCAAGAGCTCCAGCAGGCGCCTGCTCGCCATGCTCCGGCCGCAGCGCACCCTGCTCTACGGCGTCCTCGCCCTCGGCATCGTCAGCGTCGGCTGCGCCGTGGCCGGCCCGTACGTCCTCGGCCGCGCCACCGACCTGATCTTCGCCGGCGTGGTCGGCGCGCAGAGCCCGGCCGGCGTCAGCAAGCAGCAGGTCCTGGAGAGCCTGCAGCAGCGCGGCGACGGCGCCGTCGCCGACATGCTCTCCACCGTGCCGTTCACGCCCGGCCAGGGCATGGACTTCGACGCCATCGGCACGGTGCTGCTCTGGGTGCTGGGCATCTACGTCGTCTCCGCCGTCTTCGGCATCTTCCAAGGGCGGCTGGCCACCACCGCCATCCAGCGCACCGTCTACCGGATCCGCCAGGACGTCGAGTCGAAGATCGCCCGGCTGCCGCTCAGCTACTTCGACAAGCAGCCGCGCGGCGAGGTGCTCAGCCGGGTCACCAACGACATCGACAACATCGGCCAGTCCATGCAGCAGACCATGGGCCAGGTCGTGAACTCGCTGCTGACCATCGTCGGCGTGCTCGCGATGATGTTCTGGATCTCCCCGCTGCTGGCGCTGATCGCCCTGATCTCCGTGCCGCTGTCGGTCGTCGTGGCCGCCCGGGTCGGCAAGCGGGCGCAGCCGCAGTTCGTCGCCCAGTGGAAGACCACCGGAGCGCTCAACGCGCACATCGAGGAGATGTACACCGGCCACGCGCTGGTGAAGGTCTTCGGCCGCCAGGAGGAGGCCGCGAGGGTCTTCGCCGTGGAGAACGAGGCGCTGTTCGAGTCCAGCTACCGCGCGCAGTTCATCTCCGGCATCATCCAGCCGGCCATGATGCTGATCGGCAACCTCAACTACGTGCTGGTCGCCGTGGTCGGCGGCCTGCGGGTGGCCAGCGGCGCGCTGTCGATCGGCGACGTGCAGGCGTTCATCCAGTACTCCCGGCAGTTCAGCCAGCCGCTCACCCAGGTCGCCTCCATGGCCAACCTGGTGCAGTCCGGCGTGGCCTCCGCCGAGCGCGTCTTCGAACTCCTCGACGCCCCGGAGCAGAGCGCCGAGCCGGCCATGCCGGAACGCCCCGCCGAGCTCTCCGGCCGGGTCGCCTTCGAGGACGTGTCCTTCCGGTACGAGCCCGACAAGCCGCTCATCGACAACCTGTCGCTGAAGGTCGAGCCCGGCCAGACCGTCGCCATCGTCGGACCCACCGGCGCCGGCAAGACCACCATGGTCAACCTGCTGATGCGCTTCTACGAGGTCAGCGCCGGCCGGATCACCCTCGACGGCGTCGACGTCGCCGCGATGTCCCGCGAGGAGCTCCGCTCCGGCATCGGCATGGTGCTCCAGGACACCTGGCTGTTCGGCGGCAGCATCGCCGACAACATCGCCTACGGCGCCGACGGCGCCACCCGCGAACAGGTCGTCGAGGCCGCGAAGGCCGCCCACGTCGACCGCTTCGTGCGCACCCTGCCCGACGGGTACGACACGGTCATCGACGACGAGGGCACCGGCGTCAGCACCGGCGAGAAGCAGCTGATCACCATCGCCCGCGCGTTCCTCGCCCAGCCCAGCATCCTCGTGCTGGACGAGGCGACCAGCTCGGTCGACACCCGCACCGAGGTGCTGATCCAGCGCGCCATGGCCCGCCTGCGCACCGGGCGGACCAGCTTCGTCATCGCCCACCGGCTCTCCACCATCCGCGACGCCGACGTCATCCTGGTGATGGAGAACGGCTCGATCGTCGAGCAGGGCACGCACGACGAGCTGATCAGCGCCGAGGGCGCCTACGACCGGCTGTACCAGGCGCAGTTCGCCGAGGCCGTGGCCGAGGTCGACTGACCGCCCCGCCGCGTACAGGAGGGGGGAGGTCCGGTCCGTCCGGCCTCCCCCCTCCCGCGTGCCGGGCCGCGCTACCGTGGTCGGGTGACCGACGTCGACCAGACCGCCATCGACGCCTTCGAGGCCCAGCGCCGCTACCTCGGCGCCGTGGCGTACCGGCTGCTGGGCTCCCTCGCCGACGCCCAGGACGTACTCCAGGAGGCCTGGCTGCGCTGGCAGGGCGTCGACCGGGCCGGCGTCGACGACCCGCGCGCCTACCTCACCACCGTCGTCACGCGGCTCTGCTACGACCAGCTCGGCTCCGCCCGGGCCCGCCGCGAGGCATACGTCGGCGAGTGGCTGCCCGAACCGGTCGTCTCCACCGACGCCACCCCCGACGAGCTCGCCGAACTCGGCGAATCGGTCTCGCTGGCCGTGCTCGCCGTCATGGAACAGCTCTCCCCCGCCGAACGCGCCGCGTTCGTGCTGCACGACGTCTTCTCGGTCGGCTTCGACGAGATCGCCACCACCCTCGACCGCACCCCGCAGGCCGCCCGGCAGCTCGCCTCGCGCGCCCGGCGCCGGATCCGCGAGGGCGGCCGCCGCGCCGCCGTCGACCCCGCCGAACACCGGCAGGCCGTCACCGCCTTCGCCGCCGCGACCGCCCGCGGCGACCTCCAGGCCCTGCTCGCCGTCCTCGACCCGGACGTCGTCTGGCACTCCGACGGCGGCGGCGTCGTCTCCGCCGGCGCCCGTCCCGTGTACGGCGCCGACAAGGTCTCCCGCCTCGTCGCCGGCCTGGTCACCCGGTGGTACACCCCGGAGTCGTCCTACGCGCACGTGCTGGTCAACGGCGAACCCGGCCTCGTCCTCCTCTCCGCCCCCGGCCGGGTCGACGGCGTGATGGCCTTCACCGTGACGGACGGCCGGATCGCCGAGGCGTACATCGTCGTCAACCCGGAGAAGCTCTCCCACCTGGTGTGACCGGCCGCTCCCACCGCGTACGTGCCCGGACGCGACTGCGGCGCGGATCACGGTCGCAGTCGCGCCTGCTGCGCCACGTGCTCCGCGGACGCCGGGTGACCCACCGGCAGGCCCGCGCCACCGAGATCGACCTGACCGCCCG
This sequence comes from Kitasatospora sp. NBC_01539, assembly GCF_045040525.1. Classification (NCBI taxonomy): domain Bacteria; kingdom Bacillati; phylum Actinomycetota; class Actinomycetes; order Kitasatosporales; family Streptomycetaceae; genus Kitasatospora; species Kitasatospora sp. NBC_01539. Next base: position 5,810,515 of record NZ_CP109390.1, on the reverse strand, counting down.
CACGGTGGTCCTCGGCTCCGGCGCACCCCTCCTCGCGTACGACACCCTCGTGTACGCCCTCGGCAGCCGCACCGCCTTCCACGGCGTCCCCGGGGCCGTGGTGACCGGGCTGCGCTGAGCGGCGGGCGGGGGCGGGCGCCGGGGGCGACGGGCGGCCCGGCCGGTGGGGCGCGGCGGGGCTCGGGTGGCTCCTCGTCCACGGAACGGCGGAGGGCCGCCGCACCGGGCAGATCGGATCGACTCCGACGTGCGGGTGCGGCGGCCCTCGCGGTCACCGGACGGGCGCTACTTCTTCTCGCCCTTGGGGGTCTCGGCGTCGGTGGACAGCGCGGCGATGAAGGCCTCCTGCGGGACCTCCACGCGGCCGACCATCTTCATCCGCTTCTTGCCCTCCTTCTGCTTCTCCAGCAGCTTCCGCTTACGGGAGATGTCACCGCCGTAGCACTTGGCGAGGACGTCCTTGCGGATGGCGCGGACGGTCTCACGGGCGATGACCCGGGAGCCGATGGCCGCCTGGATCGGCACCTCGAACTGCTGCCGCGGAATCAGCTTCTGCAGCTTGCCGGCCATCATCACGCCGTAGTTGTACGCCTTGTCCTTGTGCACGATCGCGGAGAACGCGTCGACCGCGTCGCCGTGCAGCAGGATGTCGACCTTGACGAGGTCGGCCGACTGCTCGCCGATCGGCTCGTAGTCGAAGGAGCCGTAGCCGCGGGTCTTGGACTTCAGGTGGTCGAAGAAGTCGAAGACGATCTCCGCGAGCGGAAGGGTGTAGCGCAGCTCCACACGGTCCTCGGAGAGGTAGTCCATGCCCTGGAGGTTGCCGCGGCGGCCCTGGCAGAGCTCCATGATCGCGCCGACGAACTCGTTCGGCGCCAGGATGGTGCCGCGCACCACCGGCTCGTGGACCTCGGAGATCTTGCCGGTCGGGAACTCGCTCGGGTTGGTGACGGTGTGCTCGGTGCCGTCCTCCATCACCACCCGGTAGATCACGTTCGGGGCGGTGGAGATCAGGTCGAGGTTGAACTCGCGCTCCAGCCGCTCCCGGATGATCTCCAGGTGCAGCAGGCCGAGGAAGCCGCAGCGGTAGCCGAAGCCGAGCGCGACCGAGGTCTCCGGCTCGTAGACGAGCGCGGCGTCGTTCAGACGCAGCTTGTCGAGGGCGTCGCGCAGCAGCGGGTAGTCCGAGCCGTCCAGCGGGTACAGGCCCGAGAACACCATCGGACGCGGGTCCTTGTAGCCGCCCAGCGCCTCGGTCGCACCCTTGTGCATCGAGGTGATCGTGTCACCGACCTTGGACTGCCGGACGTCCTTCACGCCGGTGATGATGTAGCCCACCTCGCCGACGCCGAGGCCGTCCGCGACCTTGGGCTCCGGCGAGATGACGCCGATCTCCAGCAGTTCGTGCGTCGCGCCGGTCGACATCATCGCGATGCGCTCGCGCTTGGTGAGCTGGCCGTCGACGACACGGACGTAGGTGACCACGCCGCGGTAGGAGTCGTAGACCGAGTCGAAGATCATCGCGCGGGCCGGGGCGTCCTTGACGCCGACCGGGGCCGGGATGTTGTCGACGATGTGGTCGAGGAGGTCCTCGACGCCCAGGCCGGTCTTGGCGCTGACCTTGAGGACGTCCGACGGGTCGCAGCCGATGATGTGCGCGATCTCCGCGGCGTACTTCTCCGGCTGGGCGGCCGGCAGGTCGATCTTGTTCAGGACCGGGATGATCGTGAGGTCGTTCTCCAGCGCCAGGTACAGGTTGGCGAGGGTCTGCGCCTCGATGCCCTGCGCCGCGTCGACCACGAGGACGGTGCCCTCGCAGGCGGCCAGCGAACGGGACACCTCGTACGTGAAGTCGACGTGACCCGGGGTGTCGATCATGTTCAGGATGTGCGTGTTCCCGGTGTTGGCACCGGTCAGCGGGGCCCACGGGAGGCGGACCGCCTGCGACTTGATGGTGATGCCGCGCTCACGCTCGATGTCCATGCGGTCGAGGTACTGGGCGCGCATCTGCCGGGGGTCGACGACACCGGTGATCTGCAGCATCCGGTCGGCGAGCGTCGACTTGCCGTGGTCGATGTGGGCGATGATGCAGAAGTTGCGGATCACCGCCGGGTCGGTCCGGCTGGGCTGTGGCACATTGCTGGGGGTCGCGGGCACCTTGGTCCGATTCTCCGTGTGGTCCGGGGGCCGGGGTGTCCGGGTCATCGCTGACCGGCTTCCCGGGGACCGGACGGGCTCGTCCGATCGATGTATGGCTCCCCCCATCCTCCCACGAGCCCGGGGCACCGTGGCGGCCAGCTCTTCCGCCCGACCGGACGGGCACGGAAGGACCGCCGCTCCCCCGCCTCCGCGGGGCCCGGCGGGGCTACGCGGAGATCGACGGGGATCGGCGGGGACTGGCGGCTCCGAGCAGGGCGGGCGGTCGGCTGCACGGCCCACTCGGTGCACGAGCGGGTGCGGACGCAGGACGGGCGCGCGGACCGGGTACGCGGACCGGCTACGGGGGCCGGGTACGCGGGCCGGGTCGGCCGCCTGCCACGGGCGCGGCCGGTTTGGGGGCGGCCGACCGCCCCTGGTAGCGTGGGGCGCTGCACCCCGCCTTCGGCATGCCCTCTCAGCAGGTCACGGGACCCTGGGGTGCAACCCGTCAAGACCGATCAAGACAGACTGAGGCTCTTCGTGGCGAACATCAAGTCCCAGATCAAGCGCAACAAGACCAACGAGAAGGCGCGCCTGCGCAACAAGGCCGTCAAGTCCTCGCTGAAGACCGCGCTCCGCAAGGCCCGCGAGGCCGCCGCTTCCGGCGACTCCGCCAAGGCCACCGTGCTGGCCCGCGAGGCCTCCAAGGCTCTCGACAAGGCCGTCAGCAAGGGCGTCATCCACAAGAACCAGGCCGCCAACAAGAAGTCGGCGATCACCAAGCAGGTCAACGCCACCGTCTGATCGACGGTGACACGTCGGCACCGATCCCGGTGACGACCCCCGGGCCCGGCCCGGACCGGACGGCTCGGCAGCGGCCCTCTACCCGCGCCCGCCGTCCACCCCTTCTCGGAGCAGCACCGGCCCTCTACCCGGAGCCCCGAGACGCTCGACTCCGTACCGCACGCGGCCTGCGTTCGCCACGCGGGTGCGGTACACAGCACCACCGGAGCGCCTGATCACAGGCGCCCCGCCGACTGCCCGCCCGGTCTCGACCGGGCGGGCAGTCGGCGTTTCCGGCCCGTCCCGCCGCACGGTGCACGGTGGGGCGGCTCACGGTGGGGGCCGGCTCAGGACCGGGCCGGGCGGCCGGCCCGGAGAGGCGGTGACCTCGGCCGATTATCCTGTGACTCTCTGTCATGGCGCCTTCACCGGTATGGTTCGGTGCTACCACTCCGCCGGACGGCCACTTGGGGGCTCCGATGTCGACACCCACGCCGCCACCCCCGCATACGGCACCGGCCCGAGGCGCAGCGCCGACCGGGTACGGCCCCGGTCCGGTGCCCGGTGGTTACGGGCCGGGACCGCTCACCGGGACCGGACCGGCCGGCCACCTCGGCAACGGTGGCCCGGGCAGGCCGCCGACCGACCCCCGCACCGGACACGGACACGTCCCGGTACCCGTAGCGGGAGCGGGAGCGGGGATGGTCCCGGGGCAGTTGCCGACACCGGGTCAGGTCCCGACGCCGGGACACGGCGGAACCGTCAGCGACGGCCCGGCACCCGGCACGGGCGGCGGGCCCGGCACCGGCCGGTCCGGACGGGCGCGCGGCCTGCTGTGGGGCGTGGGCGGAGTGCTGGCCGCCTCCGCCGTGTGGGCCACCGCGGTGCTGACCGTGCCGCAACTGGTGGCCACCGGCCGTCCCGCGCCGGGTGCCGGGCCGTACCGGCTCGTCGACGACATCTGCGCGACGGCACCGCTCACGACCTTCGGGCAGCTCTACCCCTCGGAGTACGGCAAGCCCTACCACTACGCGACGCGGCATCCCGCGCTCGACGACATGTACTGCAGCCAGTACCTGAAGAAGACCGGGGCCGACACCGACTACGTCTCGCTGTACATCCAGGCGCAGTTGCACAAGGCCACCGACCCGCAGCCGGAGTTCGAGGCTCAGCGGGCCGGGCTCCTGCAGCGGAAGTACCAGATCACCTCGGTGCCGGACCTGGGCCAGGACGCCTACCTCGGTTACCTGGACGACCCGAGCACCTCCGACGCGACATGGCACTACATCACGCACGTGCTGTACGTCCGCGACCGGGGGCTGACGTACTACCTGAGCTGGTCCGGGTCGTTCCAGGACGGCAAGACGAGCGCGCCGGACCGGGAGCAGATCCGGCAGGCCCTCGTCATCGACGGCCGCGACCTGATGCACGCGCTCGACGGCTGACTCCACCTCCGCCGGGACCGGGCGTTCGGGGTCTGGGGCGGGGACGGGGACGGGGACGGGGACGGGGTCAGAGTGTCGGGGTCGGCCGGGCAGGCGGCTCAGTACGAGCGGGACCCGGAACGGGCCGCGCGGGCGACGGCGACGACCGCCCGCTCCAGCGCGTACGCCGGGTCGTCGGAACCGCCCTTGACCGCGGCGTCCGCCTGCGCGACGGCCGTGAGGGCGGCCGCGACGCCGTCGCCCGTCCAGCCGCGCATCTGCTGGCGCACCCGGTCGACCTTCCACGGCGGCATGCCCAGCTCCCGGGCGAGATCGGCCGGACGCATGGAGCGTCCCGCCGTCGCCAGGCGGCCGATGCTCCGTACGCCCGAGGCGAGCGCGTAGGTGATGCCGGTGGGCGGCTGCCCGACCGCCAGGGCCCAGCGCAGCCGTTCCAGCGCCTCGGCGGCGCGGCCCGTGACCGCGAGGTCGGCGACCTCGAAGCCGGTGGCCTCGGCACGGCCGCTGTAGTAGCGGGCCACGGCGGCCTCGTCGATGGTGCCCTCGACGTCGGCGGTGAGCTGGCTGCAGGCGGCGGCGAGCTCGCGGAGGTCGCTGCCGAGCGCGTCGAGGAGCGCCTGGCACGCCTCCTGCCCGGCCGCCCTGCCCAGCTGCCGGAACTCGTTGCGCACGAAGGCGAGCTTGTCGCCGGCTTTCGTGAGCTTGGCGCACAGAACCTCGCGGCCGCCGGCCTTCTTCGCCGCGTCCAGCAGGCCCTTGCCCTTGGCCCCGCCGGCGTGCACGAGGATCATGATGACCTCCTCCACCGGCGCGTCGAGGTACGCCTTGACCTCCTTGACCGACTCCGCGGAGAGGTCCTGCGCGGCGCGGACGACGATCACCTTGCGCTCGGCGAAGAGGGAGGGCGTGGTCAGCTCGGCGAGGCTTCCGGGCTGCAGCGCCCCGGGGGCGAGGTCCCGCACGTCGGTGTCCGGGTCGGCCGCCCGTGCGGCCGCCACCACCTCGGCCACCGCGCGGTCGAGCAGCAGCTCCTCCTGGCCGACCGCGAGGGTCAGCGGGGCGAGCAGGTCGTCGGGTGCACTCTTCCTGGCCATCGCGTACCAGGATCGCACGGGCCGCGGACACCCCCGGACCGTAACGCCGCAGGGGCGGTTGGAGAATGGTGCCGTGACCGAGAACCTCACCCGCCAACTGCTCGTCCTGCCCGACCGCGATGCCGCCGAGGAGGTGCTGGAGGAACTGGCGACCCGCTTCCCCGATCTCGACGACCCCGAGCTGGTGCGCGACGCGCTCGCCGGGGAGGACGACGCCGAGGACGCCCAGTGGCTGCTCGTCGTGGAACCGCCGGAGGACGGCTGGACGGCTGCGCAGCTCGCCGAACTCGACGCGGTGGCCCGCGCGCAGGAGGGATGGCGGGAGGAGGACTGACTCCTCACCGCGCACCCGGGGCGGGCCCGGTCCCAGGCAGGGACGGGGCCGGGGCGGGTCTCACTCATGCCGTCCCGTGGCGACCCCGAGCCGGTCCGGGCCGCCCACGACGGCGATGTCCCCGGCCCGGTCGGTCCGCAGGACGGTCGCCCCGAGCGCGGTGAGCCGGTCCACCGTCCGGGCCGCCGGATGGCCGTACGGGTTCTGCCGGCCGCACGAGATGAGGGCGAGCCGCGGGTGGAGCGCACCGGCCAGCTCCCAGTCCTGGTGGGCCGAGCCGTGGTGCGCCACCTTGAGGATGTCGACGCGGGCGGGTGGTGGACCCGCCCTGAGCAGGGCGGCCTGGGCCGGTGGTTCGAGGTCGCCCAGCAGGGCCATCCGCAGCCTGTCGCCGGGCGGCCCGACGGTGGCGATCAGGGCGATGCTGGCGTTGTTCGCCCCCGGGGTGGCCGGGCCGAGCGTGTCGTCCGGCCAGAGCACGTCCCAGGACAGCGCCGGGCCGGCCGTCCGGTGCTCGCCGCGGTCGGCGCGGAGCACCGGGATGCGGGCGGCGCTCGCCCAGCGCAGCACGCGGGCCTGTTCGCCCGGAGGCGAGCCGAGGAGCGTCACCTGGAGTGCCCCGACGCTCCGCCCGCGCACGACGCCGGGCACACCCTCGACGTGGTCGGCGTGGAAGTGGCTGAGGATCAGCAGCGGGATGCGGGTGACGCCCAGGCGGCGCAGGCAGGCGTCGGCGGCCGCGGGATCGGGCCCGGCGTCCACGACCACGGCGGTCCGTGGGGCGACCGGAAGCACCGTCATGTCGCCCTGGCCGACGTCGCACATCGCGAGTCGCCAGCCGGGCGGCGGCCAGCCGGTGGCGATCCGGACCAGGGCGGGTGGGCGCAGCAGCACGGCGCCGAGCACCAGGGCGACGCCCACCGCCAGAGCTGCCCTGGCCCGTAGCGGGGCGGTGCGGCCGGCGGCCAGGAGCGGCGGGAGTGCCCAGCAGAGGGCGAGCGTGACGCCGGCGAGCAGCGCGGCGCCGGTGGGCCCGGTGGGCCAGCCGAACAGCGCGCCCGGCAGGGCCGCGCCGTGGCGGGCGACGGCCGCCAGCCAGCCGGTGGGCAGCGCCGCGAGGTCGACGAGCAGCCGGGCTGCGGACGGTGCCACCGGGGCCACGGCGAGGGCGGCGAAGCCGAGCAGGGTGGCGGGGGCGACGGCCGCCTCGGCGAGCAGGTTGCAGGGGACGGCCACCAGGCTGACCCGGGGCGCGAGCAGGATGGTGACGGGTGCACAGCACGCCTGGGCGGCGGCGGTGGCCGCGACGGCGGTGGCGAGGAAGCCGGGCCAGCCGCGGCGGCGGAGGGCGTCGGCCCAGCGCGGCGCGAGGGTGAGCAGGCCCGCGGTGGCGAGCGTGGACAGCAGGAAGCCGTAGGAGCGGGAGAGCTGGGGATCGAGGAGGACCAGCAGCAGCACGGCACCGGACAGGGCCGGGACGCCCTGCCGGGGGCGGCCGGTGGCGAGGGCCAGCAGACCGATGAGGCCGGTGGCGGCGGCCCGGAGGACGCTGGGTTCCGGACGGCACACGGTGACGAAGGCCAGCGTGAGGGCGGCGCCGCAGAGGACGGTCGTGCGGGTTCGGAGTCCGAGGAGGCCGGCCAGGCCGCCGCGGCCGGCCTCACCGGGTCGGCGTGGTGCGCCGATCAGGACGGCCATCACGATGGCGAGGTTCGCGCCGCTGACCGAGGTCAAATGGCCGAGGTCGGTGGCGCGGAATGCCTCGCGGAGGTCGTCGGGGAGCCTGGAGGTGTCGCCGACGACCAGGCCGGGGAGCAGCCCACGGGTGTCCGGCGGGAGGTGGTCGGCCGCCGTGCGGAGCCCGGCGCGGAGCCGGGCTGCGGCCTGCTGCGGCAGGTTCGGCCCGGACAGCTGCCGGGGCGGTCCGTGGACGGTGAGGCGCGCCGCGCTGTCCGGGCGGGCCGCTGTCCCGATGGCGGGAAGGGTGACGTCCGCAGCGACCCTGGTCGACGGTACGAGCGCCTGCCACGGGGCGATGTCCGGGGCGCGGACGACGACCTGCACGGGGGTGTGGACGGTGACGGCGGGCCGGTCGGGCTCGCCCGGGAAGCGGACGCGCTCCACGACGGCGTCGAAGGTCACCGTGGTCTGGCCGGGGACGGTGCCGCGCACCCGGCCGGTCTGGGCCGTCGGGTCGCCGGCGACGGTGAGGTCGACCGACAGCCGGACGGCCGGGGCCTGGGTCGACGGCGGTGACGGCGGTGACGGCGTGGCAGAGCCGTGGGCGGGTGACGGCGGAGGCAGCGGCCGGGCCAGCTCCGGGACCGGCCCCCGGTGGAGGTCCGCGGTGTGCAGGACAGTGGTCAGGGTGGCCGCCGCCGCGGTGAGGAGGACGGCGGCCGTCAGGGGCAGCGTGCGGGCCGGCAGCCGGCGTACGCCCGCGGGGCGGTCCGCGGGCCGCCGAAGCAGCAGGACGGCCGTGCCCGTGGCCAGCAGCGCGGCGGCGACGAGCAGCGGCTGGTGCCGTGGTGCCACGCCGAGGACGGCCGAGGTCACCGCCCACGCCGTGAGGGCGGGCACCAGCAGGCGCAGATCGGGCCGGGGCTCACCGGGGTCGGGCGGGGCGTGGTCGCGCCGCTCCGGGCGCGCCGACCATGCGGGGCTCGCGGTACGGGTGCGGGTGGTCGTCATGGTCGTTCCCTCCGTCGGAGTCGGGGCTCGCGTCGAACTCTCGGCTCGCGCCGTAAGCGACTCGTGTCGTAAGCGACTCGTGTCGTAGCGGGCTCGCGGACCAGGGGTGCGCAGCAGGGATGTGCGACCGCAGGGCCGGGCCGGCCGGGGCCCGGGCCGTCAGAGCGTGAGCAGGCTCCTGATCTCGGAGAACTTCTTCTCACCGATGCCAGGCACCTGTCTGAGCTGGTCGATCGAGCGGAACGGCCCGTGCTCCTGGCGGTACAGGAGGATCCGCTGCGCCAGCGTCGGGCCGACCCCGGGCAGGGTGTCCAGTTGGGCCGCGGTCGCCTGGTTGAGGCTGACCAGGGCTGCCCGGCCGGGGGCCGTGACGGCCTGGCCCGCAGGGGCGCCGACGAGGATCTGTTCGCCGTCGCTGAGCACGCGGGCGAGGTTGAGCCCGTCGGTGTCCGTACCGGCCAGGGCTCCCCCGGCGGCGCGCAGGGCGTCGGCCACCCGGGATCCGGTGGGGAGGGTGCGGAGGCCCGGGTGTTCGACCTTCCCCGCGACGTCCACGACGACGGTGGGGGCCGGTGAGCCGGGCGGGCCGGTGGTGCCGTGGGTGGCCGCCGGTGCGCTGCTGCCCACCGAGGCCGGGACGGCCACCGCTTCGGGCCGGTTCAGCCAGAAGTGCTGGACGGCGTAGCCGACGGCGAGCAGGAGCAGAGCGGCGAGGCCGAGGGCCGCCCGCCGGTCGAGGCTGAGGCCGGGCGGAAGGGCGAAGGCGAGTCGTCGTGCCTGGGCCGACCGCGGGACGTCGGCCGGCCCGGGAGCGGTGGCCTCGCCGAACGGCGAGCCGAGGTCGGGCGGCGGCCCGGCACCGTGCGTGGCCGGCGGGCCGTCCCGGACGTGGCGGCGGCCGCGCACGGACCTCCGCACGCGTGGTGGGGCGGGCGGCGGTCGGCCGTCGCCCGTGCCCGGACGGCCGCTGCTGCCCGGCCCCTGCGGACGCTGGGCGGTCGGCCCGGCACTGCCGGGTGCCGCACCGCCGTCGGACGTGTCCGGCGGCGGTCTGAAGGGGCGGCCGTCAGCAGCAGCGGGGCTGCCGCGCAGGGCGGAGGTGAGCAGGACGGCCAGCCTGCGCCGGACCGTCTCGGTGGTCTCTCGGCGCCGTGCGGCGCCCGGGATGATCGTCCTCATGCCGAGGACGGTACGGATCCGCCCCGGCCGCCCTCGGGCATCGCGATCCGCCTGTGGACAACTCGGCCCTGTGGACAACGCGTGTCACCCGGGCGGGTGAGAACCGCGTCCGAACGGGTGAGAACCGTGCAGGAGGGAACCCGTCGGCCGCCGCTCAGCAGCGCGGCGAGACCACCACCGCCAGCAGTCCGGGGCCGACGTGCGCACCGATGACGGCGCCGACCTCGCCCACGTACAGGTCGCGGAGGCCGGGCACGCGCTGCCGCAGGCGTTCGGCGAGCGGTTCGGCGCGTTCGGCGGCGGCCAGGTGGTGGACGGCGATGTCCACCTCCGCGTCACCCGCGCGTTCCACCGCGATCTCCTCCAGCCGGGCGATCGCGCGGGAGGCCGTGCGCACCTTCTCCAGCGGTTCGATGCGGCCGCCCGAGAGGTGGAGCAGCGGCTTGACGGCGAGGGCCGAACCGACCAGGGCCCGGGCGGCGCCGATCCGGCCGCCGCGCCGCAGGTGTTCGAGGGTGTCGACGTAGAAGAAGCCGCTGCAGGCGGCGGACCGGCGGACGGCGGCCGCCGCGGCCTCGGCCGGGCCGAGTCCGGCCTCCGCAGCCTGGGCGGCCGTCAGGACGCAGTGGCCGAGCGCCATGCCGACCAGGCGGCTGTCGACGACCTCGACCGGGATGTCCGCCTCCGCGGCGGCCAGCACGGCCGCCTCGTACGTGCCCGAGAGCTCGGACGACAGGTGCACCGACACGACTCCGGTGGCCCCGGCCTCGGCCGCTGCGCGGTAGGCGCCGGCGAAGGTCTCGGGGCTGGGACGGGACGTCGTCACCCGCCGCTTGGCCCGCAGGGCCTCGGCGACGTCCTTCGGTGAGATCTCGACACCTTCGGTGAGGACCTCGTCCCCGACGGCGACGCTGAGGGGCACTACCTCGATCCGGTGCCGGTCGACGGCGTCCTGGGGGAGGTAGGCCGTGGAATCGGTGACGAGGGCGAGGTGGCCGGGCATGAGCCGGAGGTTACTCCGCGCCCGGCGCAGATGACAGCGGCCGCCCTCCCCCGGACGGCCGTGCGCCGCCCCGGGTCCCGGGGGCCGCCCCCGCCGGTCGGCAGGGACGCGCCGCCGCCGAGCGGACCGCACCGTCCTGGCGCCGGTCCTGGCGCCGGTCCTGGCACCAGGCCTGGCACCGGGCCTGACGCCGCGCCACCTTCCGACAGGGCGGCCGGTGCGGAGGGGATGTCCGGTGGTGCCTGTCTACGCACCACCCGCGTGCGGCTTGCGCAAGCGGTCGGCCAGCCGGTTCAGCGGCTCGCCGAGCCCGAGGACGTCCTCGGCCCGCAGGCGTCCGCCGGTGCCGAGCCCCTTCGGCCCGTCCCCGGCTGCGGACGCGGCCGACGCGGCAGACGCGGCTCCCGAAGCCGTGTCCGGGCCCGCGACGCGGTCCCAGTGCCGGAGCGCACCGGCCTCGTCCTCGCACTCCCGGCCGAGCCTGGCCAGTTCGTCGTCGGCGAAGCGCCGCATCCGGTCCTGGGCGGCCCAGCGCATGGCCTCCGCGGAGTGGGTGATCCGCCCGGCACGCTCCTTCAGCTCGGGCAGCCGGGCGACGACGCGGCCGGGGTCCGGCTCGCGTTCCAGGGCGCGCATCTCGCGGTCGAGTTCGACGGCGTGCGCGTCGAGGCGGGCCAGCAGCTGGAGGGACTCGGAGAGCTGGGAGTCCTCGGCCACGCCGGCTTCGAGCACCTGCCGGGTCGCGTCGAGCGAGGTGCGCAGCGACAGGCGGGCGGAGGCGAGCTGCCCCTGCGAGCCGGGCTTGGCAAAGGACTTGGCCCGCAGGGCGGCGTTCTCGACGGCGCGCCGGGCTTGGGCCTCGTGCCGTTCCACCTTGGCCGCGACGGCCTTCGCGGCCTTGACCGTGCCGACCACGGCCATGACGGCACCCGCCACGACGAACAGCACTACCAGGGCGATCACCACGCCGAGCGCGTCCATCCCTACCCCACTTCCCCGGTGCCCGCCGGGGCCCGGTCGCCGGTGCGGCCCGCGCGGCCGCCCTGGAACCTCCACCGTAGCCTCCGGGGCGCCCGGTGCGGAGCCTCCGCGGCCTGCGGACGGCAGAGATCAGGGTGAGCTCAGGGACCTCTCAGGGCTTGATCGGGGCCGCGGGGCGGCGCAGAACCACACCACACCGGCCCGCACCGCACCGCCGCAGAACCGCACCGGCCCACACCACACCGCACCGCACCGCCGCAGAACGGCCGACAGGCCGGGCACCCCCAGGGGAGCGCCCGGCCCGTCGTGCGGTCCGCGGCAGCCGTCCGCGCGGGGCGGCCGCTGCGGGCGTCAGCCGGTGACGATGTTGACCAGCTTCGGGGCCCGCGCGATGACCTTGCGCACCGGTGCGTCGCCGATGGCGGCGACGATCAGCGGCTCGGCCAGGGCCAGAACCTCCAGGTCGGCGTCGGAGATGTCGGGCGCGACCTCCAGGCGGGCCTTGACCTTGCCCTTGATCTGCACGACGCAGGTGACGGTCTCGTCGACGACGTAGGCCGGGTCGGCCACCGGGTAGTCGGCGAAGGCCAGCGAGTCGGCGTGGCCCAGGCGGTGCCACAGCTCCTCGGCGACGTGCGGGGCCAGCGGGGCGATCAGCAGGACGATCTGCTCGGCGATCGGCCGCGGGGTGGAGCCGCGCTTGACCAGGAAGTTGTTCAGCTCGATGGCCTTGGCGACGGCCGTGTTGAACCGCAGGCCGGCCATGTCGCCGCGGATGCCGTCGATGGCCTTGTGCAGGGCGCGCAGGGTGGCCTCGTCGGGCTCGTCGTCGGTGACGACCAGCTCACCGGTGGCCTCGGAGACGATGTTGCGCCACAGGCGCTGCAGGAAGCGGTACGAGCCGACGACGGCGCGGTCGTCCCAGGGGCGGGAGACGTCCAGCGGGCCCATCGACATCTCGTACAGGCGCAGCGTGTCGGCGCCGTACTGGTCGGCGAACTCGTCGGGGGCGATGGCGTTCTTCAGGGACTTGCCCATCTTGCCCGCCTCGCGGCGGACCTGCTCGCCCTCCCAGAAGAAGGCGCCGTCGATCTCCTCGACCTCGGCGGCGGGCACCGGGAAGCCCCGCTCGTCGCGGTAGACGTCGGCGGTGATCATGCCCTGGTTGAACAGCTTGTGGAACGGCTCGACCGAGGAGACGTGGCCCAGGTCGTGCAGCACCTTGTGCCAGAAGCGGGCGTACAGCAGGTGCAGCACCGCGTGCTCGGCACCGCCGACGTACAGGTCGACGCCGCCGGCCGGCTTGTCGGCCGTCGGGCCCATCCAGTAGGCCTCGTTGGCGGGGTCGACGACCTTCGCGGAGTTGACGGGGTCGATGTAGCGCAGCTCGTACCAGCACGAACCCGCCCAGTTGGGCATGGTGTTGGTCTCGCGGCGGTAGGTCTTCACACCGTCGCCCAGGTCCAGCTCGACGGTGACCCAGTCCGCGTTGCGCGACAGCGGGGTCTTCGGGGTGGAGGCGGCGTCGTTCGGGTCGTAGGTGTGCGGCGAGTAGTCCTCGACCTGCGGCACCTCGACGGGCAGCATCGACTCGGGCAGCGCGTGCATGGCGCCGTCCTCGCCGTAGACGATCGGGAAGGGCTCGCCCCAGTACCGCTGGCGGCTGAACAGCCAGTCGCGCAGGCGGTAGTTGACGGTGCCCTCGCCGATGCCGCGGGCGGCCAGCCACTCGGTGACGCGGGCCTTGGCGTCGACGACGCCCAGGCCGTTCAGCGACAGGTCGCCGTGCGCGGAGTCGACGATCGCGGCGTCGTAGGAGGCGAAGGCGTCGTCCCACGCGGACGTGTCCTGGTCGCGGCCGTCGGTGGGCTCGACGACGCAGCGGATCGGCAGGCCGAAGGCGCGGGCGAACGCGAAGTCGCGGTGGTCGTGGGCGGGCACGGCCATGATGGCGCCGGTGCCGTAGCCCATCAGTACGTAGTCGGCGATGAAGACGGGCACCTGCTCGCCGCTCACCGGGTTGGTCGCGTACGCGCCGGTGAAGACGCCGGTCTTGATCTTGGCGTCGACCTGGCGTTCGACGTCGGACTTGGCGGCGGCCTCGGCGCGGTAGGCGGCGATCGCCTCGGCGGGGGTGGCGGCGCCGCCCGTCCAGTCGGCGCGAACGCCGGCCGGCCACGCGGCGGGGGCGATGGTGTCGACCAGGGCGTGCTCGGGGGCCAGCACCATGTAGGTGGCGCCGAACAGCGTGTCGGGGCGGGTGGTGAAGACGGTGATCGCCTCGCCGCCGGCGACGGCGAAGTCGACGCGGGCGCCCTCGGAGCGGCCGATCCAGTTGCGCTGCTGCAGCTTGATGGCCTCGGGCCAGTCCAGCAGGTCCAGGTCGGCGATCAGGCGGTCGGAGTACGCGGTGATGCGCATCATCCACTGGCGCAGCTTCGACTTGAACACCGGGAAGTTGCCGCGCTCGGAGCGGCCGTCCGCGGTGACCTCCTCGTTGGCCAGCACCGTGCCCAGCCCGGGGCACCAGTTGACCGGCACCTCCTTGGAGTACGCCAGCCGGTACTCGCCCAGCACGTCGTCGCGCTCGACCGCGGACAGTTCGGACCAGGCGCGGCCGCCCGGCACCTCGCGCGAGCCATCGGTGAACTGCGCGACCAGTTCGGCGATCGGGCGGGCCCGGCCGGCCGTCTCGTCGTACCAGGAGTCGAAGATCTGCAGGAAGATCCACTGCGTCCAGCGGTAGTAGTCCGGGTCGATCGTGGCGATGGAGCGCCGCGCGTCGTGGCCCAGGCCCAGGCGCCGCAGCTGGCGGCGCATGTTGGCGATGGCCGCCTCGGTGGTGATGCGGGGGTGCTCGCCGGTCGCGACGGCGTGCTGCTCGGCGGGCAGGCCGAACGCGTCGTAGCCCAGCGTGTGCAGCACGTTGTGCCCGGTCATCCGCTGGTAGCGGGCGTACACGTCGGTGGCGATGTAGCCCAGCGGGTGGCCGACGTGCAGGCCGGAGCCGGAGGGGTACGGGAACATGTCCATGATGAAGCTGTGCGGCTTCGCGGCGACGTCGCCGGCCGCGCCGTCGGCCAGCGGGCCGGACGGGTTGGGGGCGTTGAACGTCCCCTCCTTCTCCCACAGGTCCTGCCAGCGGGACTCGATCTCGGCGGCCAGCGCCGCGCCGTAGCGGAAGGGCTCGGAGGCGGCCTCGGCCGCGCCGGAAGCAGGGGTCGTCGTCTCGCTCATGGTCCTTGGGGCTCCATCGTCATCAGTCAGCGGACCTGCGCCGTACACCCGGCGCGCGCTCGACGCGCCCGGGCCGTCCTCGAAAAGCAAAAAACCCCTCACAGGAGGGGTCGCCACGCCGACTCCGGCCATGGGCCGGTCCTCGTCAGCGCGGCCGGCTAAGGAGCAGGCGCACGGTTCGCATGGGCTCAGGGTACCGCAAGGGCCCTCGCCCTCCGGTGCGCATTTCCCCCGTACGCGCACCGGGGTGCCGGCCCGAGGGGCGGCGGGTTCTAGCGGGCGCCCGCGGCGGTGCCGTCCTGCTCGCGGGAGGCCGCGTCGAAGTCGCGCAGGGCCCGGGCCACCCGGGCGGACTGCATGCCGGACGCCAGGTGCCGGGCCCGGTCCGCGGTGCGGGCCGCCTCCTCGTGGGCGCCGGTGCGCCG
This sequence comes from Kitasatospora sp. NBC_01539, assembly GCF_045040525.1. Lineage (NCBI taxonomy): Bacteria > Bacillati > Actinomycetota > Actinomycetes > Kitasatosporales > Streptomycetaceae > Kitasatospora > Kitasatospora sp. NBC_01539. The sequence goes on along the minus strand of NZ_CP109390.1, from coordinate 5,795,204 downwards.
GTACGCGTCGGCGAGGCGCACCATCAACAGCGCCCGGGCGCGGGCCCGTTCCGGCGGGAGCGCGGCGACCGCGTCGGCCAGCATGCGCTGGGCGCGCTCGTACTCGCCGAGGAAGAGGTGCGCCTCGCCGATCATGCCGGCGAGGTCGGCGCGTTCCTGCACGTGCTCCTCCTCGCCGTCGAGGGCCTGGAAGGCGCGTTCTGCGACGGCCTCGGCACTGATCTGCTCGCCCTTGCGGCCGTGGGCGCGGGCGATCCGGCCGAGTTGGAGGGCGCGTTCACGCGGGGTCAGCACCTCGTCCGCGGCGCGCAGCGCGGTGGAGAGCATGGCGACGGCGTCCAGGCCGCGCCCGCCCGAGTTGTACGTCGCCTGCACGGCGAGGCAGCCGACCACGCTCACGCCGAGCCGGGGTTCGCCGGAGACGTGGGCGGCGCGCAGGGCGGCGACGAAGGCGCGCTGCGCCGCGGCGTCGTTGCCCATGTCGTAGTTGGCCCATCCGACGAGCCGGGCGATGCGTCCGGCGGCGCCGTAGAGCTGTCGGCCGAGCTGCTCGTCGTACGCGCCGAGCTCCAGGAGCTTGCCGACCATGGCGAGTTCGGCCTTGGCGGGGTCGAGGATCAGGCCGCCGCCGAAGGCGCGTTCGAGGCGGCGTTTGCTGTCGTGGGAGAGCCGGAGGTCGCCGAGCTGCTCGGGGGCGACGAGCAGGGCGCCCGAGCCGCCGGTGACCTCGGGCGGCGGGGACGCCCAGTGCCGGGCGGCCTGTTCGAGCTCGTCGCCGCGGAAGAGGTCGGTCAGCCGGACGGGTGCCGCGTCGGCGCCGGCCTCGCGGAGTGCGGTCTGGGCGGTGTCGGCCGTCCACGGGTCGGTGAGCAGGCGCGGCGAGAGGACCTTCGCACCGCGGCCGCTGCCCATGCGGCCCCACAGCTGCTCGTAGGTGACCGCTATGCCGACGGCCCGGCCGAGCACCTCGCAGACGGTCTGGTCGTGCGGGGCGCGCGGCACCATGCCGCGGTCGCGCCACTTGTAGGGCGCGGTGGAGCTGATCGCGAGGCCCGGCGGGAGCCCGGTGTTCACCTCACGGGCGAGCCGCTCGGGGCTCCACCCGAGCTGGTGGAGGATCCGGGCGAGCTCTTCGTTCCGCTTGCGCACCAGGTCGGCCATACCCCGACGGTAGCGGGCGGGCCGCGGGCGGGGGTAGGCGGTCGGCGCAACGACGGAAGGGCCGCCCTCCCGGAGGAGGACGACCCTTCACTTCCTGTGGAGCTACGGGGAATTGAACCCCGGACCTCTTGCATGCCATGCAAGCGCTCTACCAACTGAGCTACAGCCCCGCGCGGTGGTCACCGGCTGTTTCCCCCGGCGACATCGACCACTTTACACGGTCGCGGGGGTGCTCCCTAATCAGTTCCCCGGGGCGGGCCGCCGCGGTCCACGGCGGGCTCGCACCGACCTGACCAGGGCCGCACCGGGGACGGCCGCGCGGGGAAGGACCCCCGGACCGCCGCTGCCCGGACGCCGGCGACAGGCCCGGCGATCGTCGGGGCCGCCCCGACGGCACCGCGCGGGACGGACCGCCACGGCCCGACCGGGCGGGCCCCCGACCCCCGTGCCCGCCGCGCCCGCCGCGCCGCCTCCGGGGCCCTCCGCGGGCTGCGCGCGGCCTCCCGCGCCCCACGCGTCCCCCCGCACCGCCCTCCGGACCCACAGGCGGGCTCGCGGCAGCCGTCCCGCACGCACAGGGAACGCCGGGAACGCCGAAGGCCGCCATCCTGATCGGATGGCGGCCTTCGGAACCACTGTGGAGCTACGGGGAATTGAACCCCGGACCTCTTGCATGCCATGCAAGCGCTCTACCAACTGAGCTACAGCCCCGCGACACGTGCGGCCTGCGCGATACGGCCACTGGTGCGGAGTGGAGCTACGGGGAATCGAACCCCGGACCTCTTGCATGCCATGCAAGCGCTCTACCAACTGAGCTACAGCCCCGCAGTCCCGGATTGGCGCTTCCCTGTCGGTCTGCGCTCCTCGCTGCGAACGAGGAAGACTCTAGCCGGTCCGGCCCGGAACTGCGAAATCGCCTCCCGGGCCGGGCTCAGGTCTCGTCGCCGATGACCGGCTGCGGCAGCGTGCCGGCGTTGTGCTCCAGCAGCCGCCACCCGCGCGCGCCCTGTCCGAGCACCGACCAGCAGCAGTTCGACAGGCCGCCGAACCGCTCCCACAGCACCGGGTCGATGTCGAGCAGCCGTCCGATCATGGTGCGGATCGTCCCGCCGTGGCTCACCACCACGAGGGTGCCGTCCTCGGGCAGCTTCTCGGCCGCGGCCAGCACCACCGGTACGGCCCGGTCGGCCACCTCGGTCGCCAGCTCGCCGCCGCCGCGGCGCACCGGGTGGCCCTGCGCCCAGGCCTCGTACTCCTCGGCGTACCGCTCCCGGATCTCGGCGTTGGTGAGGCCCTGCCACTCCCCGGCGTAGGTCTCGCGCAGGCCCTCGTGGTGCTGCACGTCCAGCCCGGTCACCCTGGCCAGTTCGGCGGCGGTGCGGGCGGCGCGCTGCAGGTCGGAGGAGACCAGGAGGTCGGGCTTCAGGCCGGCGAGCAGCCGGGCGGCCCGCTGCGCCTGGAAGACGCCCTGGTCGGTGAGCGGGATGTCGGTGGACCCCTGGAACCGGGATTCGAGGTTCCAGGCGGTCTGGCCGTGCCGCCAGAAGACGATGCGCGGCCCCCGCGCGGCGCGGCTCAGCTCTCGTCTCCGGCGGTCGCGTTGCCGGCGGCGTCGGTCAGGGCACCGTCGGGGCGGTTGCGGGTGGCCACGGCGTCGGCGGGCAGCGGCAGCTCGGGGCAGTCCTTCCAGAGCCGGTCGAGGGAGTAGAAGGAGCGCTCCTCGGAGTGCTGGACGTGCACGACGATGTCCAGGTAGTCGAGGAGGATCCAGCGGCCCTCGCGCTCGCCCTCGCGGCGTACGGGCTTGACGTCGAGCTGCTCGCGCAGCTGGTCCTCGATCTCCTCGGCGATCGCCCGCACCTGGCGGTCGTTGGCCGCGGAGGCGATGACGAAGGCGTCGGTGATCGACAGGACGTCGCTGACGTCGAAGGCGATGACGTCGTGCGCCAGCTTGTCCGCCGCCGCCTGTGCGGCGACGTTGATCAGTTCCTGGCTGTGGGCAGTGGCAGTCACGGTGCTCTTCCGGCTCGTCTGTGTGGTTACCCCACCAGGATCTCACGAACGCCCCGGGCCCCCGGCCGGTTACGGCAGGGGGCCTGTGCGGGAGGGCCGGGCGGCCGCGGGGGCGCGGCGGTCAGTCGTCCTCGTCGGGCAGGCCCTTGTAGTCCTTGCCCAGCACGACGACGAGGTCGGTGCTCTGCGGACCTGCCACCTTCTTCGCGGCCTCCGGCTGGAGTCCGAGCGCCCCGGCCAGCGTGCGGGCGGCCTCGGCGCGGGCGTCGTCGGTGTAACGCACCTCACTGGCGGCCTGCGCGGTGCCGGGCTTGGTGCTGCCGGGCACGATGTCCATGCCCGCGTTCTTGGCCTGCACCGAGGCGGCGTCCACCGCGGTATTGGTGCCCGAGGCGTTCAGGAAGGAGACCCGGGGGGCGCCGCCGGTGGAGGTGGCGTTCTTCACGGTGCCGCCGAGCACGTCCTTGACCTGCTGACCGGCGGTCTGGTCGAGCGTGCCGTCGGCGGCGGCCTTCAGCGTCTGAGTGCCGAGGTGGCCGGCGTCGGCCTGCTTGGCGAGCTGGGCGAGCACCCCGGCGAGCGCCTTCTCCGGCAGGGAGGGGTCGAGTACCGCGTTCATCCGGTGCACGTCGTCCGTGGCCTCGGTGAGGTCGGTGGGCATGGCGTGCAGCACGGCCGCCATGACCTGTCCGAAGCGGGCCAGCTGGACGTCCCGCCCCTCGTCCGGGCCCTGCAGGGTGGCGTACGCCACGGCGGCCTGGCCGTTCAGCGCGGTGCCCTTGCCGGCGGCGGCGAGCACCTTGCCGTCGGCGTCCTTCACCTCGGCGTTCGTGTCCACGGTGATGCCGCCGAGCTGGGCCACGAGCAGCGTCAGGTACGGGGTGTCGAGGCGCCAGGTGCCGGCGACGGGGGCGCCGAGCACCGCGGCGAGGCCCTCCCGGGTGCCGGACGGGCCGAGGTCGTCGAGGGCCGTGCCGGTGCTGGTGGTGCCGCTCTCGCCGCCGGGCAGCTTGAGGGTGTCCGGGAGGAGCAGCACGGTGCCCTTGTGCCCGGAGACGTCGTCGACGAGCAGGGCGGTGCTGACCTTGCCCTTGAGGTCGCGCAGGTGCACCACGTTGACCTGCCGGCCGCCGGCTGCCGCGGCGGCCGCTCCGGCGCCGCTGTCGCGGCCGGTCCACCAGACGTAGCCGCCGACGCCGCCGCCCGCCACGGCGACCGTGACGGCGAGCGCCACGAGCCGGTTGCGGAGCTTGCGGCGGCGTTCGGCCCGCACCTCGCTGCGCGACTCGGCGAACTTCAGCCAGTCGATGACGTCCTCGGACTCCTCCGCCTCCTCGTCGACGAAGGTGAACTCGCCCGTCTCGTAGTTCGGGTCGCCGGCCTGCCGGCGGGCCTCGCGTCCGCCGCCGACCTGCTCGGACGGCTGCGCGGCCGGGGCCGGGGCGGGGGCGGGTCGGGGCCGGGGCGGCGCGGCGACCGGCGCGACGTGCTGCAGCGGCGGCTGTGGCACGGGCGGCTGCCGCACCGGCTGCACCGGCACGGACGGCTGCTGGTACGGGTCCTGGACGTAGGCCTGCTGCCCGCCGTGGCCGGCGTACGGGTCCTGCCCGCCGACCGGCTGCTGCTGGTAGTAGCCCTGCTGCTGACCCTGCTGACCCTGCTGCGGCTGCTGCGGCTGGGCCTGCTGCGGGTACCCCTGCTGCTGGTAGCCCTGCGGGTACCCGCCCTGCTGCGGCGCGGGCGCCTGCTGCGGGGCCGCCTGCTGGTAGTAGCCCTGCTGCGGGTAGCCCTGCTGCTGGTGGGCGACCTGCCCGTACGGGTCCTGCGGGTACGACTCCTGCGCGTACGGCTCCTGCGGGTAGCCGCCCGTGTACGGGTCGCGGGGCTGCTGGTGGCCGTACGCGTCGTGGCCGTCCCGGCCGTCGTGGGCGTAACCCTGCTGCGAGTGCTCGGGCCGCCCGTAGGGGTCCTGCCCGTTCTGGGCGTAGGGGTCGTACGGGTCGTACGGGTACCCCTGCGGTCCGCCGCGGTCTGCCGTTCCGGTCACGCCGTCCCTCCCGGGATCAAGGCTGGGCCGGCGCGTAGAGCGCCCGCTTGTCGATGTAACGGACCACGCCGTCCGGGACGAGGTACCAGACCGGCTCGCCCTTGGCGACCCGGTTGCGGCAGTCCGTGGAGGAGATGGCCAGTGCGGGCACCTCGACCAGGGAGACGCCGCCGGCCGGAAGACCGGCGTCCGACAGAGTGTGCCCCGGCCGGGTGCATCCGATGAAGTGGGCGAGCGCGAAGAGTTCCTCGGAGTCCCGCCACGAGAGGATCTGGGCGAGGGCGTCGGCGCCGGTGATGAAGAACAGCTCGGCGTCGGGGTGCAGGTCGCGCAGGTCGCGCAGGGTGTCGACGGTGAAGGTCGGGCCCTGCCGGTCGATGTCGATCCGGCTCACCGAGAACTGGGGGTTCTCCGCGGTGGCGATGACCGTCATGAGGTAGCGGTCCTCGGCGGGGGTGACGCGGCGGTCGGACTTCTGCCAGGGCTGCCCGGTCGGCACGAAGATCACTTCGTCGAGGCGGAAGGCGCTCGCCACCTCACTGGCGGCGACCAGGTGCCCGTGGTGGATCGGGTCGAAGGTGCCGCCCATGACGCCGATGCGCTTCCCCGCCCCGCCCGTGCCTGCGGAATCGGCCTGCTGTCCCATGCCGCCACACCTTACGCGACGCGTGTCGCGGCCCCGCAAGCCACCTGAAGAGGTCCGCGGGAGGGAGCGCGCAGCTTCTGTGCAGGCGCTCCCCCGCGGCCCGGCCGACTCAGCGGTCGCGGTTGAAGCGGGTGGTGATGAACGCCAGCAGCAGCAGGATGAACAGTGCGGAGCCGCCGGTCAGGTACGGGTTGAGGCTCTCGTGGTTGCCGCCCTCGGCGAGCTGGGTCAGGGCGGGCAGTGCAGCAGTGCTCATGGTCGGCAGGACCTTCTCGGCTCGGGGGCGGACGAGGCTGCGGGCCGTACGGCCTGCGGCCTCATCGTACGGGTGGCCGCCTCGCAACCGCGCGGCGGCCCACCGCGTCTGATTCCTCGTAGCGGGCCCCGCGCGACAGGCACCCGGCTCGTCAGTTGTCGCGTCCTGCCCGCAGCAGGATCCACGCCAGCAGGGCGACACCCACGAGGGAGCCGACCACGATGATCCGCAGGAACAGGCCCGGGCCGTTCTCGGTGGAGATCGGTCCGGCCAGGTGGGCCAGGGTTTCGGGGGACATCGGCGGTGCTCCTCTCGCTCCGGACGACCAGCGTAGACCGGGGCGTACCGGACACCCTCCACCGCCCCCCGGGGCGGCGTACCGTGTGCGCGGGGACGAGTACGCACGCACGGACGTTGGAGCCAACAGCAGCGGGGGCCGGCTGTCAGCCGGTGCCGGCGACCACCAGGAGGTACTCGACACATGACCGACATGTCCAAGGACGGCAGCAGCACCCCGAGCCGTCGCCGGCAGCGTTTCCCGGAGATCTCCACCCGGGCCTGGGAGCACCCGGCGGACCGCTCGGCGCTCGTGGCGCTGCGCAGGCTCAGCGGTTTCGACGACGTGCTCAGGAAGCTGGCCGGGCTCGTCTCCGAGCGCAGCGTGCGGCTGATGTTCCTGGCCACCGCGGTGAAGACGTCGGAGCGTCAGTTCCCCGAGCTGCACGCCATGGTGCGGGACGCCGCGTACGTGCTCGACCTCGACCGGGTGCCGGACCTGTACGTCACGCAGGACCCGACCGTGAACGCCATGTGCATCGGCATGGAGTCGCCGATCATCGTGCTCACCAGCGGCCTCGTCGACCTGCTCGACGAGGAGGAGCTGCGCGCCGTCGTCGGTCACGAGGTCGGCCACGCGATGTCCGGGCACGCCGTGTACCGGACGATGCTGCTGATCCTCACCAACATCGCCGCCCGGATCGCCTGGCTGCCGCTGGGCAGCCTCGCCATCATGGGCGTCATCACCGCGCTCAAGGAGTGGTTCCGCAAGGCGGAGCTCTCCTGCGACCGGGCCGGCCTGCTCGCCGGGCAGGACCTGCAGGCGTCCATGCGTGGGCTGATGAAGCTCGCCGGCGGCCACGACCTGGCGGAGATGAACGTCGACGCCTTCCTGGAGCAGGCCGAGGAGTACGACAGGGCCGGCGACCTGCGTGACGGTGTGCTCAAGCTGCTGCAGGTGCTGCCGCAGACCCACCCCTTCGCCGTGGTGCGCGTCGCCAAGCTGAAGAAGTGGGCGGAGAGCGACGAGTACCGTTCGATCCTGGCCGGCGCCTACCCGCGCCGCGGCGACGACCCGGACGCCTCGGTCGGCGCCCAGTGGAAGGCCGCCGCCGATTCGTACTCGCAGTCGGTCAAGGAGTCCAAGGACCCGCTGATGGGCCTGCTCCGCGACGTGGCCGGCGGGGTCGGCACGGTCGGCGGACGGCTGCGCGACACCTTCGCCGCCGCCGGACGCGCGTCGGGCGGCACCAACGGCGGTTCCAACGGCAGCAGCAACGAGGGCAACGGCTCCGGCCCCGCCGAGTAGCACCCCGCGGGGTGCCCGGGCCGTCCGGTCACGGCCGGGTGATCGGCCCGAGCACCCCGCACAGCTGCCAGGCCGGACGGCTGCGGTCACCCGGGTCGACGGCGCCCGCCGCGGCCGCGCCGCCGCCCGCCAGCAACGGCTGCAGATAGCCGCCCATGGGGGCGCCGCACGCCGTGGGCCCCGCCTGCACCACCGCGTCGACCAGCCGCAGCCGGTCCGAACCCAGATCCAGCCGGTCGAACTCGAACCGCAGGTCGCGCCGGACGGTGTACAGGCTGACCGGCCCCTCCGCCGTCCCGGCGGCCCGGACCGCGTAGACGAACGTGTGGTCGGTGTCGATCACCAGGGTGTCGCCGCCCGCCTCGCCGATCCGCACCGTGCCGGCCGCCTGCACCGTGTCGGTCGCCAGCGCCACCTGCCCCGGGTCGAACCGGACCAGCCAGCCCGTCGCCGCATGGTGCCGGTCGTCCAGCGGATGCCGGATGCTCTCGTCGTACTGCCCCTGCTCGCCCGGGGTGAGCAGGGCCCGCGCCTCCGCCGACCCGCTCCGCACCAGCGTGGCCGGGGCCAGCGCGGACGCCACCAGGTACCGGTGCACGACGGACAGCGCCCGGCCGACCTCCGTGCGCGTGAAGTGCGCGGTCGCGCTCCCCGCAGGCAGTGCGAGACCGGCCGCCCCCTCCGCGTAGCCGGCGGGCAGCGCCGCGAACGGGTGCGCGGGATCCGGCACCGCGGCGACCGGCGCCGCCGGGCCGAGCGCCACCAGGCCGGTGGTCAGCTGGTGGCCGAACGGCGGCGAGGCCTGCCGGTGCGGCGCACTGACCCCGAAGTACACGGCCGCGGCGAAGGCCAGCAGCACCACCAGCAGCAGGGCCACCGCCTGCCGGGGCAGCGTCCCGAACGGGCCCAGCCCGATGCGCGTCCGGATCGCCCGGTCCGTACCGGCCAGCCGCTCGCGCGCCGACAGCTCCTGGATCCGGGCAGCCCGCACGAAGGACTCGTCGAAGACGACGGACCGGAACTCGTCGTCGCTGCCGGAACCACCGTCGGGCGCACCCTCCGGAGGCTCACGCGGGTCACCCATAGGACAAGGGTAGAACCGGAACGCGCAAGGTTCGAGGGGCCGCACCCGGCACGGCCCGGACGGACCACGCGAACCGCGCCGCCCCCGCGGACCCGGTCAGCCGCCCACCAGCGCCACCGCCGTGGGCAGCGGCGACACCGAAGGCACCCCCGGCGTGCTGCTGGAGCCCACCTCGGGCCGGTGCGGGGACTCCCCCACGCCGCCGGCACCCCGGTAGATCGCCGCCACGGCCACGGCCACCAGACCGACGCCCATCACCACGGCGAGCACCCAGGCGACCGGCCGGTGCCAGCGCTGCTGCGCCACGTACCGGCCGTCGTAGCCGAGCGGATCCCAGCGGGGCGTCCGCGCCCAGCGGGCACGGCGACGCACCCGGTCGGTGCCGGACCACGGGTCGGGGTAGTGGTGGTCGTCGTCCAGGCCCCCCGGGTGCGGACGCAGCTCCAGCGGCAGGACGTCGCCGGTGCCCGTCATCTCCGGGACCGCCAGGTCGTAGGGCCGGGCCGGTCCCGCGGTCTCGGGCTCGAACCGCGCCTCGGCCGCGGCGAGCTGCCGCTCCAGGGCGCTCGGCTCGTGCACGGCCGCAGAGCGGACGAAAGCCTCGTCGAACACCACGGTGGCGAACTCGTCGTCCGCACCACCGTGGTCGGAGCCGTCGGGGTTCGGTGAGCCCCCCACATCCTCAGCCACGGGATTCAGCGTATTACCGGGCGGCCCTTTTGTCTGTGGCTCCTCGCATCTGCCCCGCCCACCCGCGGTGACCGGCGGCCCCGTCAGGACCCCACGGTCTGGGTGGCCTCGCCTCGCACGTGGCCGTCACCAGTGACGATGTACTTGGTGGAGGTCAGCTCGGGCAGGCCCATCGGCCCGCGGGCGTGCAGCTTCTGGGTGGAGATGCCGATCTCCGCGCCGAAGCCGAACTCACCCCCGTCGGTGAACCGGGTCGAGGCGTTGACGGCCACCGTGGTCGAGTCGACCAGCTGGGTGAAGCGGCGCGCCGCGGCCTGCGAGGCCGTCACGATCGCCTCGGTGTGACCCGAGGACCATCGGCGGATGTGCGCGACCGCACCGTCCAGCGACGGCACCACGGCCGCCGCGATGTCGTACGACAGGTACTCGGCCGCCCAGTCCTCGTCGGTCGCCGGCACGACGGTGGCCGCGGTGCCCTCGGCGGCCTTCAGCACCGCGTCGTCGCCGTGCACGGTCACGCCGGCGGCGGCCAGCGCCTCCAGGGCGAGCGGCAGGAAGTCGTCCGCGATGTCCTGGTGGACGAGCAGGGTCTCCGCCGAGTTGCAGACGCTCACACGCTGCGCCTTGGAGTTGAGCAGGATGCCGACCGCCATCGCCAGGTCGGCCTGCGCGTCGACGTAGACGTGGCAGTTGCCGGTGCCGGTCTCGATCACCGGCACGGTGGAACCTTCGACGACCGTCCGGATGAGCGACGCCCCGCCGCGCGGGATGAGCACGTCCACGTAGCCGCGGGCGCGCATCAGCTCCTGCACCGACTCCCGGCTCTCGCCCGGCACCAGCTGCACCGCGTCGGCGGGCAGCCCCGCGGCCTCCACCGCGTCGCGCAGCACGGCGACCAGCGCCGTGTTGGAGCGGTACGCGGAGGCGGAGCCGCGCAGCAGCACCGCGTTGCCGGACTTCAGGCAGAGCGCCGCCGCGTCGACCGTCACGTTGGGACGGGCCTCGTAGATGATGCCGACCACGCCGAGCGGCACCCGCACCTGCCGGACGTCCAGGCCGTTGGGCAGCGTGTAACCGCGCACCACCTCGCCGACGGGGTCGGGCAGGCCGACCACGGACCGCACGTCGGCGGCGATCGCCGCGATGCGCTCGTCGGTGAGGCTGAGCCGGTCGATCACCGACTCCGCGGTGCCCGCCGCGCGGGCCCGGTCGACGTCCTCCGCGTTGGCCGCGGTGATCTCCGCGCTCCGGGCGACCAGGGCGTCCGCGATGGCCAGCAGCGCCGCGTCCTTGGCGCTGCGCGGCACCGGGGCGAGCACGGCGGCCGCCTCACGGGCGCGGCGCGCGACGGCGAGGACGGGGCTGTCGGTGGTGGCGAGGTCGCTGGTCATGCCTGAAGGGTAGCGAGTCGGCGCACCCCGCCCGGCCCCCTTTTCGCCCGCTGAGACGGGCCGGGTGCCCGTGCGTCCGCGGACCGCACGGGCACCCGGCCTAGTACGGGTGCACCCCGCCGAGCTGCGGCGGCGGGTCGCCGAAGCCCTCGGCCATCCGCTGGTGGTACGTCGCCCGGTCGACGACCTCCAGGCCGACGATCTCCCACGGCGGTAAGTTCGCGGACGCCTTGTGCTCGCCCCACAACCGGAGCGCGACCGCGGCGGCGTCGTGCAGGTCGCGGGCCTGCTCCCAGTAGCGGATCTCGGCGTGGTCCGCTGCGTAGCGCGCCGTCAGGAAGAACGAGTGGTCGTGCGCCAACTGCTCCAGCCCGGACCTGAGTTCGGTGAGCGGGGTGGTCCGGCCGGCCACCGACAGCACGACGTGCCACAGCCTGGCCTGCTCCTCGACCCGTTCACCGGCCCGTTCACCGGCGTCCGGCCGCGGCCTCAGCTCGGTCACGGCGGGTGGCGGCCCGTCGGGCCGGTCGTCCCCCGCGCGGCCCCCGGAGATGCTGGTGAGCCTGCGTTCGGGCGTCTCGCCGGGCAGTGTTCCCGGGCGCCTGCTTGCCATCGGCAGCCTCCTGTTCGGCGACGTGCTGCTGCTCCGGCACCGGCCGCCCTGCCGGTGCCCGGGGCCCCGTCAGCCGCGCAGGACGACCAGGTCGTCGCGGTGGACGACCTCGCGCTCGTACGCGGCACCGAGCTCCCGGGCCAGCTCCCGCGTGGACCGGCCGAGCAGACGGGGCAGCTCCCTCGCATCAAAGTTGACCAGTCCGCGGGCCACGATGTGGCCGTTTTCGCCAAGAAGGTCGACGGGATCACCCGCGGTGAAGTCGCCTTCCGCCTTGGTCACCCCGGCGGGCAGCAGGGACTTGCCGCCGTGCACCACCGCGTCGACCGCCCCGGCGTCCAGGTGCAGGGCACCGCGCGGGGTGGAGGCGTGCTCCAGCCAGAGCAGCCGGTCCGCGGAGCGGCTGCCGGTCCGCTGGAAGAGCGTGCCGGTGGGCCGGCCCGCGAGGGCGTCGGCGGCGTGGCTGGAGGCGGTCAGGACGACCGGGATGCCGGCGCCGGTGGCGATCCGGGCGGCCTCGACCTTCGTGACCATGCCGCCGGTGCCGACACCGGCCTTGCCGACGCTGCCGATCTCGATGCCGTCGAGGTCGTGCGGGCCGCGCACGGTCTCGATCCGGCTGGTGCCGGGCTTCGCCGGGTCGCCGTCGTACAGGCCGTCGACGTCCGACAGCAGGAGCAGCAGGTCGGCCCGGACGAGGTGGGCGACGAGCGCGGCCAGCCGGTCGTTGTCCCCGAACCTGATTTCGGCGGTGGCCACGGTGTCGTTCTCGTTGACGACCGGCATGGCGCCCATGGCGAGGAGCTGGTCGAGGGTGCGGTAGGCGTTGCGGTAGTGCGCGCGGCGGCTGGCGTCCTCGGCGGTGAGCAGCACCTGGCCGACCCGGATGCCGTACCGGGCGAAGGAGGCCGTGTAGCGGGCGACGAGCAGGCCCTGGCCGACGCTGGCGGCGGCCTGCTGCCGGGCGAGGTCCTTGGGGCGCTTGTCCAGGCCGAGCGGGGACAGGCCCGCCGCGATGGCGCCGGAGGAGACGAGCACCACGTCGGGGGCGTCGGGGCGGGCGCGCACCTTGGCGATCGCGTCGACGAGCGCGTCGACCCGGTCGGCGTCCAGGCCCCCGGCGGCGGTGGTCAGGGACGACGATCCGACCTTGACGACGATCCGCCGCGCGGCGAGGACGTCCTGCCGCAGTGTCTGATCCGTCATCAGTGCCCTCCGGTGTCATGGATCGAGCCCGCCGCTCGACCGCAATCTACGCGATCCGAGCGGCGGGCCCGTCGGGATATCAGCTGGCGGACGTCGTGACCGGGGCGCGGCGGTCCCCGTCCCGCCCGGTGGTCGCCGGAGAGGTAGGGGCCGGGGCGGGCCGGGGTCCGGCGCAGCGGCGGCTAGGGCACGCCCTAGTACTCCTCGTCGCCGTCGCCGTCGTCGCCGTCGATGGCGGGGCGGCCTGAGGAGAGCGCCTCGAACGCGCGGTACTCCTCGTCCGCGACGTCGCGGCCGCGCTGGCGGTCGCGGCGGCGGTCGACGGCGGGCCGCTGCGTCTCGAAGCGGTGGTCCTCGCCGCGGCGGCCGAGCATCTCGGCGCCGGACGCCATGGTCGGCTCCCAGTCGAAGACGACGGCGTTGTCCTCGGGGCCGATGATGACGGTGTCGCCCTCCTTGGCGCCGACCTTCCACAGCTGCTGCTCGATGCCGAGGCGGGCGAGCCGGTCCGCGAGGTAGCCGACGGCCTCGTCGTTGGCGAAGTCGGTCTGGCGGACCCAGCGCTCCGGCTTGATGCCGCGGATGCGGTAGGCGCCGTCCTCCTCGGTGACGGTGAAGCCGGCGTCGTCGACCGCGGTCGGGCGGAGCACGATGCGGGTCGACTCCTCCAGGGGCTTCGCGGCGCGTGCCTCGGAGACGATCTGAGCGAGGGCGTAGCTCAGTTCGCGGAGGCCCTTGTGGGCGAGCGCGGAGACCTCGAAGACGCGGTAGCCGCGCTCCTCCAGGGAGGTGCGGGTGAGGTCGGCGATGTCCTGGCCGTCCGGCACGTCGACCTTGTTGAGCGCGACGAGGCGGGGCCGGTTCTCCAGGCCGCCGTACTGCGACAGCTCGGCCTCGATGGTCTCCAGGTCGGTGAGCGGGTCGCGGCCGGGCTCCAGGGTGGCGCAGTCGAGGACGTGCACCAGCACCTCGCAGCGCTCGACGTGGCGCAGGAACTCCAGGCCGAGGCCCTTGCCCTGGCTGGCGCCGGGGATGAGGCCGGGCACGTCGGCGATGGTGTAGACGGTCTCGCCGGCGGTGACGACGCCCAGGTTGGGGATCAGGGTGGTGAAGGGGTAGTCGGCGATCTTCGGCTTGGCGGCCGAGAGCACCGAGATGAGCGACGACTTGCCGGCGCTCGGGTAGCCGACCAGGGCGACGTCGGCGACGGACTTGAGTTCCATCACGATGTCGCGGGCCTCGCCGGGCTCGCCGAGCAGGGCGAAGCCGGGCGCCTTGCGGCGGGCCGAGGCGAGCGCGGAGTTGCCGAGGCCGCCGCGGCCGCCGGCGGCGGCGACGAAGGTGGTGCCGTGGCCGACCAGGTCGGCGAGCACGTTGCCCTGCTTGTCGAGCACCACGGTGCCGTCCGGCACGGGCAGGACGAGGTTGTGGCCGTCGGCGCCGGTGCGGTGACCGCCCGCGCCCGGCTTGCCGTTGGTGGCCTTGCGCTTGGGCGAGTGGTGGTACTCCAGCAGGGTGGTGACCTGGGCGTCGACGACGAGGGTGACGCTGCCGCCCTCACCGCCGTTGCCGCCGTCGGGTCCGCCGAGCGGCTTGAACTTCTCCCGGTGCACGGAGGCGCAGCCGTGGCCCCCGTTACCCGCGGCGACGTACAGCTCGACGCGGTCCACGAAGGTGGTCATGGGATGTGCCTCCAGTGCGAAGAAAGTATGGTCCTGCAGGTAAAACAGGAAGGGTGGACCGGATCATCCCGGCCCACCCTTCACAGTGAGTCTTGACGCAAGGTCAGGAGACTCAGGCCTCGACGGCCACGATGTTGACGACCTTGCGGCCGCGACGGTTGCCGAACTGCACGGCACCGGCGCTGAGCGCGAACAGGGTGTCGTCGCCGCCACGGCCGACGTTGGCACCCGGGTGGAAGTGGGTGCCGCGCTGGCGGACGATGATCTCGCCGGCGCTGACGACCTGGCCGCCGAAGCGCTTCACGCCGAGGCGCTGGGCGTTCGAGTCGCGGCCGTTCCGGGTAGAGCTTGCGCCCTTCTTGTGTGCCATCTCGCTATCCCCTTACTTGCTGACGGAGTCGATGCTCGTGATGCGCACCGCGGTGTACTTCTGGCGGTGACCCTGACGACGGCGGTAACCCGTCTTGTTCTTGTAGCGGAGGATGACGATCTTCTCGCCCTTGGTCTCCTCGACCACCTCGGCGTGCGCCTTCACGCCGCCGAGCACCCACGGGTCGGAGGTGACGGCGTCACCGTCGACGACCAGGATGGTCGACAGCTCGACCGAGTCACCCGGCTTGGCCTCGATGCGGTCAATCTCCAGCACGTCGCCGACGGCGACCTTGTGCTGGCGGCCGCCTGCGCGAACGATCGCGTACATGCGGTACCTGCTTTCTGTACTCGGTCGGAGCTCACCGATGCCAGCTACCTGGGTACGGACACAGGAGCCTCCCCCGATCCGGGCTTGCGGGCCGCGATTCGGGAGGTGAGATGCTCGGGAGCAGTGGCGTCAACACGCCGAGGGTCAAGAATACGGACCGGCGCCCCTGGGGGCAAACCGGACCGACCGGGCCCGGGGCGGCGCGTGCCGTCCCGGGCCCCGGGGCGTTACTCGGCGGCGCCGTCACCTTCGGCGGCCGCGGCCTTCTTGGCCGCCGCGCTCGTCCGCTTGGTGGCGGTCTTGCGGGCGGTGGTCTTCTTCGCCGCCGCCGTCGTCTTCTTGGCGACGGTGGTCTTCTTGGCGGCGGCCTTGCGGGGGGCCCGCTTCTTCGGCGCGGGCGCCTCGGCCTCGGCCTCCGCCTCGTCCCCGGACACCGGCGCCTCCGCGGCGGCTTCCTCGGGGGCGGCCTCCTCGGACACGGTCACGGCGGCCTCGGCTACCTCGGTCTGCGGGGCCTCCTCGGCGGCGGGCTCCGCCACCGGCTCGGGGGCCACCTCGGCGGCCGTCAGCGCCGCCTCCATGGCCGCCTCGGCACGGGCGCGCAGCACGACGATCTCGGCCTCGGCGGGCGCCCCGCTCGGCGCGGTCGCCTTGCGCACCGCACGGCGGCGCGGACGGCCCGCGACGGGCGCGGCGGCGGACGGCGCGGTGGCGGCCTCGGCGGCCTCCACGACGGCGGCCGCAGCGGGCTCGGCCTGCACGACGGCCTCCGGCTCGACGGCCTCGACGACCGGGGTGGCCTCGGCGGCCGGGGTGGCCGTCTCGACGAACTCCAGCTCCTCCTCGGCCGTCTCCGGCTCCTCCGGGTGCTCGTCCTCGGAGAGGATCTCGATCTGGGCCTCGCTCTGGGAACCGCCCTTGCCGCGCCGGCGGCGCTTGCTGCTGCCGGTCGGCTCGCCGGAGGCGGGGGTGCCGCCACCGCCGCCGCCGTGGCTGTGCGGCTGGTCCATGTGCACGATGACGCCGCGCCCGTTGCAGTGCACGCACGACTCGGAGAACGACTCCAGCAGGCCCTGGCCGACCCGCTTGCGGGTCATCTGCACCAGACCGAGCGAGGTGACCTCGGCCACCTGGTGCTTGGTGCGGTCGCGGCCCAGGCACTCCAGCAGGCGGCGCAGCACGAGGTCGCGGTTGGACTCCAGCACCATGTCGATGAAGTCGATCACGATGATGCCGCCGAGGTCGCGCAGCCGCAGCTGGCGGACGATCTCCTCGGCCGCCTCGATGTTGTTGCGGGTGACGGTCTCCTCGAGGTTGCCGCCCTGGCCGACGAACTTGCCGGTGTTGACGTCGACCACGATCATCGCCTCGGTGCGGTCGATGACCAGCGAACCGCCGCTCGGCAGCCAGACCTTGCGGTCCAGCGCCTTCATGAGCTGCTCGTCGATGCGGTACGTGGCGAACACGTCGACGTCCGAGGTCCACTTCTGGAGCCGCTCGGTGAGGTCGGGGGCCACGTGGGAGACGTAGTCGTGGATGGTGTTCCACGCGTCGGAGCCGCTGACGATGACCTTGGTGAAGTCCTCGTTGAAGATGTCGCGGACGACCCGGACGGTCATGTCCGGCTCGCCGTAGAGCAGCACCGGGGCGTTGCCGGTGGCGACCCTCTTCTGGATGTCCTCCCACTGCTGCTGCAGCCGCTGGACGTCCCGGGTCAGCTCGTCCTCGCTGGCGCCCTCGGCGGCGGTGCGCACGATGACGCCCGCGTCGTCCGGGACGATCTTCTTGAGGATCTGCTTGAGGCGGGCCCGCTCGTTCTCGGGCAGCTTGCGGCTGATGCCGGTCATCGAGCCCTCGGGCACGTAGACCAGGTAGCGGCCGGGCAGCGAGATCTGGCTGGTCAGGCGGGCGCCCTTGTGGCCGATCGGGTCCTTGGAGACCTGCACCAGCACGGACTGGCCCGACTTGAGGACCGACTCGATCCGGCGCGGGCCGCCGTGGCCGCCGAGCGCGCCGAAGTTGACCTCACCGGCGTACAGCACCGCGTTGCGGCCCTTGCCGATGTCGACGAACGCGGCCTCCATCGACGGCAGCACGTTCTGCACCTTGCCCAGGTACACGTTGCCGACGTACGAGGTCGCCTGCTCCTTGTTGACGTAGTGCTCGACGAGCACGCCGTCCTCCAGGACGCCGATCTGGGTGCGCTCGCCGTTCTGACGGACGACCATGACGCGCTCGACCGACTCGCGGCGGGCCAGGAACTCGGCCTCGGTGATGATCGGTACCCGGCGGCGGCCCAGCTCGCGGCCCTCACGGCGGCGCTGCTTCTTGGCCTCCAGACGGGTGGAGCCCTTGATGGACTGCACCTCGTCCGGGTCGAACGACGGCTCGGTGGAGCGGCGGCGCGGCTCGCGCACCTTCACGACCGTGCGGACGCCGTCCTCGGTGCTCTCGGCCGGCTCGGAGCCGCCCTCGCCACCACGGCGACGGCGACGCCGGCGGCGGCGCGAGGAGGACAGGCCGGCGGCGAGGTCGTCCTCGTCGTCCTCCGGCTCCTCGTCAGCGCCCTCGTCCTCGGCCTGCGGCTGCTCGGCGCCCGCAGCCTCGACGGCCTCCGGCTCCTCGGACTCCCCGCGGCGGCGGCGACGGCCGCCCCGGCGGCGGCGGCGGGACGGACGGTCGTCCTCCCAGTCG
Organism: Kitasatospora sp. NBC_01539; assembly: GCF_045040525.1. Classification (NCBI taxonomy): domain Bacteria; kingdom Bacillati; phylum Actinomycetota; class Actinomycetes; order Kitasatosporales; family Streptomycetaceae; genus Kitasatospora; species Kitasatospora sp. NBC_01539. The sequence continues at coordinate 5,777,436 of NZ_CP109390.1, read as the reverse complement.
CCCTCCTGCTCGGGGCCGCTCTCGGGGGCCTCGACCGGCTCCTGCACCGCGACGGGCTCCTGCGGGCGGGCCACGGGAGCGGGGGCGGCGACCGGGGCGGGTGCGGCGACGGGGGCGGGTGCGGCGGCGGGCTCGGCCGCGGCACGGGCCGGCTGCTGGCGGGTCCGGGCGGGCGTCTGGACCCGGACGGGCGTACGGACCCGGCGGCGGCGGCCGACACCGCTGTACTCGAACTCCTCCTCCGTCCCGGACGAGGAGGGGGCGGCGGCCGGGGCCGCCTTCTCCGCCGCCTTCTCCGCCGCCTTCTCTGCCGGCTTCACCGCCGGTGCGGCGGCAGCGGCCGCGGCGGGCGCGGTGTAGGGCGCGGGCTCCTGGAAGACCGGCGCCTGGAAGATCGCGGTGGACGGGCGGACCGCACGGCGGCGGACCCGCTGCGTGGGCTCCGGCTCGGCGGCGGGCGCCGGCGGCGCGGCCTCGGCCGGGACGGCCTTCGGCTCCTCGGCGACGGCCTCGGGCTCCTCCTCGGCCTCCTCGGCGACCGGCTCGGGCACCACGGGGGCCTGCTCGACGACGCGGCGGCGGCGGGCACGGCGGGCCGGGGCGGCCGGCTCCTCCGCGACGGCCTCGGCGGTCTCGACTGCCTCGGCGGCGGGGGCGGGCTCGACCGCGACGACGGGCGCCTCGACGGGGGTCTCGGCCTCCGCGGCGGGTGCACCGGCCGGGGCCTCGGCACGCTTGCGGGCCCGGCGGGCCCGGACGGGCTTCTCGGCGGGCGCCTCGGCCTCGGCGGCCGCAGCGGCGGGCGCCTCCCCGACCGGGGCCTCGGCCTCGGTCACGACGATCGGTGTGGCATCCGGCGCACCGGCCGGGGCCTCGACGCGCTTGCGGGTCCGCCGGGCCCGGACGGGCTTCTCGGCGGGCGCCTCGGCCTCGGCGGCCGCAGCGGCGGGCGCCTCCTCGGCGGGTGCGTCGGCCGGGACGACGGTCTCCGCGCTCTCGGCGGCGGCACCCTGGGGTGCGCCGGCCGGGCGGGACACCGCGCGGCGCCGGCGGCGCGGCGGGGCGGCGGAACCGCCTTCGGCGGGGTTGTCGGCCGGTTCCGCAGCAGACTGCGGTTCGGTGTTCTCGAGCATGCGGGTGGATCTCCCGTCAGGCCCCCGGGCTCCGCATCCGGGCACGGCTCGACACCTGGGTCACGGTCGGCCACGGAAATGGCGGGCCAACTCCCACGGTGCCGCCGTGCGGACGCGAGGCCGCACAGGAGCTCGTAGTCTCGCTCGGCGTCCCGCACGGTGCGGGATGTCGAAAGTCTTCTGGTCTGACCAGTTGTTCTCTGTTGTCAAGGCCGGGCCTCGGGGCCCGTCTGCGTACGACGACGCTCGCTCCCCTGGGAAGCCGCGGGGACCTGTGGAGCCACGGCCCGGTGGCGGGCCCTGGTTCCCTGCCCGCTCGGCGGTCGGCGAAGGCGTACGGCCCTGCGGCCGTCAGAGGCCTGCCGGGGCCGCAGCGCGATCGAGCGCCAGCGGGTCGGTCACCGTGCCGGACTCCTCGTCGAGCGGCCCCTGCGCCAGCCTGGTCACCTCAGCGGGGACCGGCGGCGCCAGGTCGGCCGTTGCACGGAGACCGGACAAAACGTCGTCGGGTCGTACGGCGGGTGTGGCGTGTCGTACTACCAGCCGCAGTATCGCACAGGCTGCGCCCTGACGAACATCGTCGGCACTGTCTGTGGCAGTGTCGTTACCATCGCCGACCTGCGGCGGGAGGACGGCGAGCGCCGCCACGGCCCCACGGGCGTCGAACACCCGCATACCGTTCTTGGTCAGACGCTTCACCTCGACCTGCTCCGCCGCAAGGAACTCGGCCACCGCACGGGCCGCCTCGGCGGGCTCGACACCGACCAGCCGGAGCTGCCACTCGGAGGCCTCCAGGCGCTCGACGAAGTGGGCGGTGCGCACCTCGACGGCGTCGATGACGTCCAGGCCGGGCGGCAGGGAGGCGTCCAGCCGGGCACGGAGCGCCTCCGGGTCCAGCACCTCGGTGAGACCGATCTCCAGGTACTCCGCCTCGCTGGCGACCCCGGTCGGTGCGGCGTTGGCGTAGCTGACCTTGGGGTGCGGCGTGAAGCCGGCCGAGTACGCCATGGGGACGGCCGAACGGCGGAGCGCGCGCTCGAACGCCCGCTGGAAGTCCCGGTGGCTGGTGAAGCGCAGACGGCCGCGCTTGGTGTAGCGGAGACGGATGCGCTGCACCGTCGGCGCGGGCGGCGGACCGTCGGGCGTGCGGCGTGCCAGGGCTGCTCAGTCCTTATGTCGGTGTCCCGTCCGGCCGCGGGCGGCCGGGTGTCTGTCAGGACAAGGGTACGCGCCCGGGCCCGCCGCCCCGACCGGGTCACCCCAGAAGGACCCGCCGCACCTCGCGCACCACGCCCTGGATCTCCACCTTCACCGGCCACCACACCTCGCGCCGCACCCAGCGGCACGGCCGGACCACGAGGAACCGCCAGAGCCGTCCGCCGATCCGCCACGCCCGGACGATCGCCCGCCCGGTCTCCCGGAGCACCGGGTACAGCACCACCCGCCAGCACCACGCCAGCGCCGCACCCAGCACCCGCAGACACCACAGCAGCGCCGCACCCAGCGGGCGCAGCACCCACCTCGCCAGCCAGAGCAGCGGCGCCACCACCAGCACCCGCCAGCACCAGGCCAGCGCCGCACCCAGCACCCGCAGACACCACAGCAGCGCGCGCCCGAACGGGCTCAGCACCCACTCCCCCAGCCAGAGCAGCGGCAGGAGTACCAGCACCCGGCCGAGCGGCGCCAGGATCCACCGGTACGCCCACACCGCGGGCTCCACGACCAGCACCCGGCCCAGGAGGGTCAGCGCCACGCCCACGGCCCGCACGGCCGCCACCAGGGCCCGTACGAGGGGCACCAGCACCCGGCGGCAGACCCACCCGGCCGGCACGACCACCAGCACCCGCAGGCACCACAGCAGGGCCGCGCCCAGCGGGCGCAGCACGACGAGCAGCAGTTCCCCCGCGAAGCGCAGCGGCACCACCACGAGCAGCGCGAAGATCCGTGCGGGCACCCGGATGCAGGCCACCAGGCAGCCCTCGGCGGGTCGTTCCTTCTCCATCGGTCTCCTCGTCACGCAGCGGCCCTCCCCGGCGAACACGCCGGGGAGGGCCTGGAGGTTGCGTGACGGTGCTAGGGCTTGACCACGCTCAGCGGCAGCAGCTTCTGTCCGGTCGGGCCGACCTGGATGTGGGTGTCCATCTGCGGGCAGACGCCGCAGTCGAAGCACGGGGTCCAGCGGCAGTCCTCGACCTCGACCTCCTCCAGGGCGTCCTGCCAGTCCTCCCAGAGCCAGTCCTTGTCGAGGCCGCTGTCCAGGTGGTCCCAGGGCAGCACCTCCTCGTAGGTGCGCTCGCGGGTGGTGTACCAGTCGACGTCGACGCCGGTGCCGGCGAGGCCCTTCTCCGCGCTGGCGATCCAGCGGTCGTACGAGAAGTGCTCGCGCCAGCCGTCGAAGCGGCCGCCGTCCTCGTAGGCCGCGCGGATGACGGCGCCGATCCGGCGGTCGCCGCGGGAGAGCAGGCCCTCGATGATGCCGGGCTTGCCGTCGTGGTAGCGGAAGCCGATGTTCTTGCCGAACTTGCGGTCGTTGCGGATCGAGTCGCGCAGCTTGGTGAGGCGTGCGTCGGTGTCCTCGGCGGAGAGCTGCGGCGCCCACTGGAACGGGGTGTGCGGCTTGGGCACGAATCCGCCGATGGAGACGGTGCAGCGGATGTCGTTGGTGCCGGTGACCTCGCGGCCCTTGGCGATGACGTTCTTCGCCATGGTGCCGATCTGGAGCACGTCGTCGTCGGTCTCGGTCGGCAGGCCGCACATGAAGTACAGCTTCACCTGGCGCCAGCCGTTGCCGTAGGCGGTGGCGACGGTGTTGATGAGGTCCTCTTCGGACACCATCTTGTTGATGACCTTGCGGATGCGCTCGCTGCCGCCCTCGGGGGCGAAGGTGAGGCCGGAGCGGCGGCCGTTGCGCGAGAGCTCGTTGGCCAGGTCGATGTTGAACGCGTCGACGCGGGTCGAGGGCAGCGACAGGCCGACCTTGTCCTCGGCGTAGCGGTCGGCGAGGCCCTTGGTGATGTCGGCGATCTCCGAGTGGTCGGCGGAGGAGAGCGACAGCAGGCCGACCTCCTCGAAGCCGGTGGCCTTGAGGCCGCGCTCGACCATCTCGCCGATGCCGGTGATGCTTCGCTCCCGCACGGGGCGCGTGATCATGCCGGCCTGGCAGAAGCGGCAGCCGCGGGTGCAGCCGCGGAAGATCTCCACGGACATGCGCTCGTGCACCGTCTCGGCGAGCGGCACGAGGGGCTGCTTCGGGTAGGGCCACTCGTCGAGGTCCATGACGGTGTGCTTGCTGACCCGCCACGGCACGCCGGGGCGGTTGGGCACCACGCGGGCGATGCGGCCGTCCGGCAGGTACTCGACGTCGTAGAAGCGCGGCACGTAGAAGCCGCCGGTCCGGGCGAGGCGCAGCAGCACCTCGTCGCGGCCGCCGGGGCGTCCTTCGGCCTTCCAGGCGCGGATGATCTCCGTCATGTCGAGGACGGCCTGCTCGCCGTCGCCGACGACGGCGCAGTCCAGGAAGTCCGCGACGGGCTCGGGGTTGAACGCGGCGTGGCCGCCGGCGAGCACGATCGGGTCGTCGAGGGTGCGGTCCTTCGACTCCATCGGGATGCCGGCGAGGTCGAGCGCGGTCAGCATGTTGGTGTAGCCGAGCTCGGTGGAGAACGACAGGCCGAACACGTCGAAGGACTTGACCGGCCGGTGGCCGTCGACGGTGAACTGCGGCACGGCGTGCTCGCGCATGAGCGCTTCGAGGTCGGGCCAGACGCTGTAGGTGCGCTCGGCGAGGACGCCCTCGCGCTCGTTCAGCACCTCGTAGAGGATCATGACGCCCTGGTTGGGCAGGCCGACCTCGTAGGCGTCGGGGTACATCAGGGCCCAGCGCACGTCGCAGGCGTCCCAGTCCTTGACGGTCGAGTTGAGCTCGCCGCCGACGTACTGGATCGGCTTCTGGACGTGCGGGAGGAGGGCCTCCAGGCGTGGGAAGACCGATTCGACTGGCATGCGGTGAGCCCTTTGAGACGTGGACGGGGTGATCCTCAAGGGTAGCCGAACCGGCCGGTGCGATTTCTCGCCCGAACGCCGCCGCCCGTCCGGAACGGGTCCGGACGGGCGGGGCGGGCGGGTCGTGCGGGGCGGGGACCGCTGGTCAGATCCCTATCGGCCGCTGGGAGCGGACGGACTGCAGGAGCCCTATGCCGATCCAGACGGCGAACATCGAGGAGCCGCCGTAGGAGACGAACGGCAGCGGGATGCCCGCGACGGGCATGATGCCGAGGTTCATGCCGATGTTCTCGAAGGCCTGGAAGGCGAACCAGGTGATGACGCCGGCGGCCAGCACGGTGCCGTAGAGGTCGGTGGCCTGCCGGGCGATCCTGCAGCCGCGCCAGAGCACGACGCCGAGCAGGGCGAGGAGGGCGATGCCGCCGACGAACCCGAGCTCCTCGCCGGCGACGCTGAAGACGAAGTCGGTCTGCTGCTCGGGGACGAACTGGCCGGTGGTCTGGAAGCCGTGGAACAGGCCCATGCCGGTGAGTCCGCCGGAGCCGATGGCGATGCGGGCCTGCGCGGTGTTGTAGCCGACGCCGCCGGGGTCGAGGGTGGGGTTGGCGAAGGCGGCGAAGCGGTCGATCTGGTACTTGCTCAGGACGCCGAGCTTCCACACCAGGAGTGCTCCGGCGCCGCCGGCCGCGATGAGGCCGAAGACCCAGCGCCGGGCGGCGCCGGAGGCGAGCAGGATGCCCATGATGATGACGCCCATCACCATGACCGAGCCGAGGTCGGGCATCAGCATGATGACGGCCATCGGGAGGGCGGCGATGGCGAGCGCCTGGATCACGCTGCGCGAGGAGGGGAACTCCCGCTCCCCCGCGTCGACGCGGGCGGAGAGCACGACGGCCATGCCCATCACGATGGAGAGCTTGGCGAACTCGGCGGGCTGCAGCGAGAAGCCGCCGCCGAACTGGATCCAGGAGTGCGCGCCGTTGATGGTCGAGCCGAGCGGCGTGAGGGTGGCGACGAGCAGCAGCAGGACGCCGATGTAGACGAACGGCACGGCCGTGCGCAGCCGGCGTGTCCCTATGGCGACGGTGACGGCGCACAGGGCGACGCCGATGAGGGTGTTGGTGAGGTGGCGGTAGAGGAAGTACTGCGGGTCGCCGTGGGTGAGGGCGTCGCGGCCCCGGGTGGCGGACCAGACGAGCAGGGAACTCCCGAGGGAGAGCGCCAGCGCGGCCAGGACCATGATCCAGTCCATCCGGCGCAGCGGCGCGTCCTTCGCGAGGACCCGGGAGATCGAGCCGCGGGGCGGGGCGAGCCGCACGTTGCGGTACGAGCCGTAGGAGGTCATCCGCGGCTCCTTCCGGGGGTGCGGGCGGGTTCCAGGGCGGCGAGGGCCAGGGTGGTGGTGCCGCCTGCGCCGCCGGTGGCGGGGGTGGGGTCGAGGAAGGCGCGGGTGCCGGAGTACGCGGCCTGGAGGATGGCGGTGCCGTCGGGGTTGAACTTGGGGAGCTCGGCCTGCGGCTTGGGCAGCAGGGCCTTGCCCCCGTCGACGTTGCCCTTGTCGTCGACGCCGTAGAGCGCCTGGTAGATGCGTCGCACCGAGTCGCCGGAGCCTCCGGAGCCGGTGCCGCCCTGGCTTATCGTCATCACGACCGCGTAGTCGTCGCTGTAGGTCGTGAGCCACGAGGTGGTCTGCTTGCCGTTGACCTCGGCGGTGCCGGTCTTGGCGTGCAGCTGGATCTTGTTCTGGGGCCAGCCCGCGCCGGTGAACTTCCAGGCGGCGGTGCCGCTGACGACGACGCCGGCGGTGGCCTGGTCGATGTACTGCAGCAGCTTGCCCTGGGCGGGGATCTTGCCGTCCTCGTGCGGGGCGATGTCGCGGACGAGCTTGCCGTCCGGGCTCATGATCGCCTTGCCGACGCTGGGGCGGTAGAGCGTGCCGCCGTTGGCGAGGGCGGAGTAGATGCGGGCCATCTGGAGCGGGGTGACGAGGGTGTCGCCCTGGCCGATGGCGAAGTTGACGGCGTCACCGGCGCGCATGACGTTGCCGTCCTGGCAGTTCTCGCGGGCGATGAGGTCGGCGTACTCCTTGCCGCCCTTCGCGGCCTGCTCGCACCAGGAGGTCTTGTTGGCGTCGTAGAAGGCCTGCTTCCACTGCCGGTCGGGCACCCGGCCGGCGACCTCGCTCGGGAGGTCGACGCCGGTCTTGGCGCCGAGGCCGTACTGGTGGGCGGTCTTGGTGAACCAGTCGGCCGGGTTCTTCGGCTTGATGCCGCCGTCCTTCAGCCACTGGTCGTAGGAGAGGTGGTAGAAGACGGTGTCGCAGGAGATCTCCAGCGCCTTCTCCAGGGAGATGTCGCCGAAGCTCTCGCCCTCGAAGTTGTTGAAGACGCGGCCGCCGATGGTCATGCTCGGCGGGCAGGGGTAGTGGCCGTCGAGCGAGTAGCCGGCCTGGACGGCGGCGGTGGTGGAGATGACCTTGAAGGTCGAGCCGGGCGCGGAGAGCCCCTGGATCGCCCGGTTGATCAGCGGGTAGTTGGAGTCCTTGTCGGTGAGCGCCTGGTAGTCGCCCGCGGAGATCCCGCCGACCCACAGGTTGGGGTCGAAGGTCGGGGCGCTGGCCATGGCGACGATCCGGCCGGTGTGGACGTCCATGACGACCGCGGCACCCGAGTCGGCCTCGTAGTTCTTGTGGGTCTCCTTGTCGTAGACCTTGCGGGCGTCGGTCATGGCGCGCGCGAGCTGGTCCTCGACGACCTTCTGGACCTTGGCGTCGATGCTGGTGACGAGGTTGTTGCCGGGCTGGGCGGGGGTGGTGCCGGCGCTGCCGATGACCCGTCCGAGGTTGTCGACCTCCAGCCGGTCGACGCCGGTGGTGCCGCGCAGGTCGTCGTCGTAGACGGATTCGAGGCCGGCCCGGCCGATCTGGTCGGACGGCAGGCGGCGTTCGCGGCCCTCCAGGTCGGCGCTCTTGGTGACCTCGTCGTCGGTGACCGGCGAGAGGTAGCCGAGCACCTGGGCGGCGCTGGCGCCCTCGGCGCCGGTGTAGCGGCGGACGGCCGTGGGCTGGGCGGTGACGCCGGGGAAGTCCTCGCGGCGCTCCATGATCTGCATGGCCTGCTGCGTGGTGGCCTGCTGCGTGACCGGGATCGGCTGGTAGGGCGAGCCGTTCCAGCAGGGCTTGGGCGTCTTGGCGTCGCACAGCCGCACCTTGGCCTGGACGTCCTTGGCGGGAAGTCCGAGCACCTCGGCGAGGCGGCCGAGCACGGCCTTGCCGCGGTCCTTCTGCTGGAGCAGGGAGGTGCGGCTGACGGAGACGACGAGCTTGGTCTCGTTGCCGGCGAGCACCCGGCCGGAGGCGTCGAGGATCTCGCCGCGCACGGCGGGCTCCACGACCTCCCGGATGTGGTTGCCCTGCGCCTGCGCGGCGTACTGGCTGCCCGTGCGGATCTGCAGGTACCAGAGCCGCCCGCCGAGGGTGGCGAGCAGCGACAGCACCAGGATCTGCAGCACCACGAGACGGATCGTCACCCGTTGGGTGCGTCCGGTCTCCGGGATGTTGCTCACTGGGGGGACTCCTCCTCGGAGGTCTGCGGTGTCGGGAGGTGGGGCCGGCGCCTCAGGGGCGGCGGGCGAGGCCGAGGACGCGGCGCTTGCGCGGGCCGGCCGGCATCGGCGAGGACTCCCGGGTGGTCTTGTAGCGGGCGAGGCTGCCGAGCCCGGAGCCGCCCGGGTCCTCCGTCTCGGTACTGCCCGCGCCGCGCTCGAAGCGCCTGGCGAGGAACATCACCGCGGGCACCACGAAGGGGGCCAGCAGGACGTCGTACAGCAGGGCGCTGAACACGAGCCCGCCGAGCCCGACGTGACGGGCCGCCGTGTCGCCGACGAGGGCACCCACGGAGGCGTACAGCCCGGTGGAGACGACGGCGGCGCAGGCCACGACCAGCAGGGCGCTGACCGCGGACCGCTGCCGCCCGCCCTCGGGGCGGAGGAGCCCGGCGGCGTAGCCGACGAGGCAGAGCACGAGGGCGAACCGGCCGACGGCGTGGTCGGACGGCGGGGCGAGGTCGGCGAGCAGGCCCGCGGCGAAGCCGGCCAGGCAGCCGCCGGCGGGGCCGTAGACGAGCGCGAGGCCGACGACGACGAGCATGAGGAGGTCCGGGGTGGCTCCCGGCAACTGGAGCCGGCCGAGCACGCTGACCTGGACGACCAGGCCGAGCAGCAGCAGGACGGCGGAGAGCAGGATGCGGTTCACACGCACGGTCAGTTCCCCCCGGCAGGTGTGGCGGACGTGGTGGACGGCTGCGCCGGGGCGGCGGCGGGGGCGTTCGCCGCGGCGGTGGGCTTCGGCGGCAGCACCTCGTCGCGCGGGTCGCTGCGCGGCGGCACCACGACGACGCCGACCAGGTCGAGCCGGGTGAACTGCACGTACGGCTCGACGAGGACGGTCTTGGTGAGCTGCCCGGGCGTCGCCTGGACCTCGACGACGCGGCCGATGGGCACGCCGGGCACGAACGGGCGTCCGCTGCGGGAGCCGAAGGAGACGACCCGGTCGCCGGTCTTGACCTGGGCCTTGCCGTTGAGCAGCTGCACCTTCATCGGCGCGGTGCCCTGGCCGGCGGCGAAGCCGATCTCGTCGCTGCCCTCCATCCGGGTGCCCGCGGTGAAGCCGGGGTCGGAGGCGAGCAGCACCGTGGCGGTGGTCGGGGCGACCGTGGTGACCCGGCCGACCATGCCCTGGCCGTTGATGACGGTCATGTCGCGGGTGAGGCCGTCGTCGCTGCCGGCGTCGATGGTGATCGTCCAGGAGAAGCCCTGGGCGGCGCCGAACGCGATGACCTGGGCGGCCTTGATGGTGTAACCGCCCTTGCCGGCGGTGCCGAGCAGGTCGTCGAGCTGCTTGGTGCGGCCGGCGGCGGTGTCGGAGGAGGCGAGCCACTGGCGCAGCTCGGTGTTCTCCTTGGTGATCTGGTCGAGGCGCTGCTGGTGCGTCGAGGCGTCGCGGACGGCGCGGACGGTGCCGGCGACCGGGTCGACCACGCCGGAGGCGGCACGCTCGACCGGGCCGAGGGCCTCGGCCGCCACCCGGCGGACCCCGCCGAGCGGCGAGTCCTCGCCGCCCTTGATGTCGACGGTGATCAGGGCGAAGGCGACCGCGACCAGCAGGATGAGCAGTAGTCGGCTCTCTCGAGTGTCCCTCACGGTGCTGGAGCGCCCCTTCGTTCCCTGGTACCGGTTGTTCAGTTGGATGGGTGCGGCGCGCGGGTGCCGCGTGTGCGGCGGGCCCGGGCCGCGGTGGTGCGGCGGCGGGCTGCCGCCGCACGTGGTGGGTCAGCGCCGCGGCTGGGCGTCCAGCACCTGCTGGAGTGCCTCGAACTCCTCGACGCACTTGCCCGCCCCGAGCGCCACCGAGTCGAGCGGGTTCTCGGCGATGTGGATGGGCATGCCCGTCTCGCGGCGCAGCCGCTCGTCGAGGCCGCGCAGCAGGGCGCCGCCGCCGGTGAGCACGATGCCGCGGTCCATGACGTCGCCGGCGAGCTCCGGCGGGCACTGGTCGAGCGTGGTCTTGACGGAGTCGATGATCGAGTTCACCGGCTCGTCGATGGCCTCGCGGACCTCGGCCGCGGAGATCACGACGGTCTTGGGCAGGCCGCTGACGAGATCGCGGCCGCGGATCTCGGCGTGCTCGTCCTTCTCGCCCTCCAGCGCGAAGGCGGAGCCGATCGACATCTTGATCTGCTCGGCGCTGCGCTCGCCCAGGAGGAGGCTGTACTCCTTCTTGATGTGCTGGACGATCGCGTTGTCCAGCTCGTCGCCGGCGACGCGCAGGGACTGCGCGGTGACGATGCCTCCGAGGGAGATCACGGCGACCTCGGTGGTGCCGCCGCCGATGTCGATCACCATGTTGCCGGTGGGCTCGTGGACGGGCAGGCCGGCGCCGATCGCCGCGGCCATCGGCTCCTCGATGATGTGCACCTGGCGGGCACCGGCCTGGGCGCTGGCCTCGATGACGGCGCGGCGCTCGACCCCCGTGATGCCGGAGGGCACGCAGACGACGACCCGGGGGCGGGCGAGGTAGCGGCGCCGGTGGATCTTGAGGATGAAGTAGCGGAGCATCCGCTCGGTGATCTCGAAGTCGGCGATGACGCCGTCCTTGAGGGGCCGGATGGCGACGATGTTGCCCGGGGTGCGCCCGATCATCTTCTTCGCCTCGGCGCCGACCGCGAGGATGCCGCCCGTGTTGGTGTTGACCGCCACGACGGAAGGTTCGTTGAGGACGATCCCCTTGCCCCTGACGTACACCAGCGTGTTGGCAGTGCCGAGGTCGATCGCCATGTCACGGCCGATGAACGACAGATTGTTGGCCATGGGGTGTGCAGTGCCTTCCCGAGCTCGGTGTGCATGTGCGGGGGGTGGGCCGATCGCGCGCGCCCACGACAGGGCTGACATCAGCTGAGGAGCGGTACCGGGCCCTTGAGTTGCGACCATCGTAGCCAGGCCTGTTCACCGCGGACCGCGAGGTACGGCATGCTGGCCATTCTTAGACGGAGGATGTGCTACTCACGGGATTGGGACGCCGTGTCGGCGGTCCGGGTTGCGCGTTCCGGTGAGGATTTCGTGGAACTCACCTGGTCGGGCCAGGCCGGGTTGCACCCGGCCCGGCCCGGGGGTCCGCCGCGTGCGACACCGGATCGTCAGGCATGCGCGGGGTGGGGCGTGCGCGGGGATCCGGGTGCCCTGGTCGGACGTGTGCGGGCCGGACGTGCCCTGGTCGGACGTGGGCGGGTCGGACGTGGGCGGGTCAGACGTGGGCGGGGAAGAAGATCTTGATCTCGCGCTCGGCCGACTCGGCCGAGTCGGAGGCGTGGATCAGGTTCTCGCGGGTGATCGTGGCGAAGTCGCCGCGGATGGTGCCGGGGCCGGCCTGCAGCGGGTCGGTCGCACCGGCCAGCGCGCGGATGCCGGGCACGACGTTCTCGCCCTCGACGATCAGGGCGAGCGACGGGCCGGAGGTCATGAACTCCAGCAGCGGCTCGTAGAAGGGCCGGCCGACGTGCTCGGCGTAGTGCTGCTCCAGCGTGGCACGGTCGAAGGTGCGCAGTTCGACGGCGGCGAGCCGCCAGTTGGCCTTGCGCTCGATACGGCTGATGATCTCGCCGGCCAGGCCGCGCTCGACGGCGTCGGGCTTGAGCAGGACGAGAGTGCGCTGGGACACGGTGCGGCTCCAGAGGATCGGCTTCGACGTGGTGTATACGCCACGTCAGACACTACCCTGCGTGCGCGGGCCGTCGGGAGGAACGGGCCGCTCAGCGGGGGTCAGGCGGTGGCTGCGGGCGCCGCGGCGGGAGTGCCCGCGGAGGGTGCGGCGGCGGCGGCGGCCCTGGCGGCCTTGATCTCGTCGATCCGGCGGCCGTACCGCACCGAGCACCACCAGAGGGCGGCGAAGACCGCGCCGAGGCCGTACATCGTCGGGAGGACGAGGCCGCTGGCGATCAGTCCGATCTGCAGCGCCCAGCCGACGGTCACGGCGCCCGGGCGCTCGATGACCCCGCAGAGCAGCACGCAGAGCAGCATGGCGATTCCGCTGACCGTCCAGATGGTGCCGGTGGACACGTCGGACACCTGCATCGCCACCAGGCCGGCGAACAGGATGAGCAGGGCCTCGCCGATCAGCGTCGAGGAGCACAGGATCCGCATCGGGGCACTACTTCCTTCCGAACAGCAGGCGTGCCTCGCCCACCGTGATGACCGAGCCGGTGACGAGGACGCCGGCGCCGCCGAGGTCCTCCTCCTCCGCGAGGGTGACGGCCGCCTCGATGGCGTCGTCGAGACGGCGCTCGACCCGCACGCGGTCCTCGCCGAAGATCTCCACGGCGATCGAGGCCAGGTCGTCGACCGCCATCGCGCGGTGGGTGGAGTTCTGGGTGATGACGACCTCGGCGAGGACCGGCTCGAAGACCTCCAGCAGCCCGGCCACGTCCTTGTCGCCGCTCGTGGCGATCACGCCGACGAGCTTGGTGAAGGCGAAGGCCTCGCCGATCGCGGCGACCACCGCCTCGGCGCCGTGCGGGTTGTGCGCGGCGTCCAGGATGACGGTCGGGCCGCGGCGGACGACCTCCAGCCGGCCCGGCGAGGAGACGCCGGAGAACGCCTGGCGCACCTTGTCGACGTCGAGCTGTCCGCCGCCGCCCGCGCCGACGCCGAAGAACGCCTCGACCGCGGCCAGCGCCAGGACGGCGTTGTGGGCCTGGTGGGCGCCGTGCAGCGGGAGGAAGACGTCCTCGTACTCCGCGCCGCCGAGGCCGCGCAGGGTGACGAGCTGGCCGCCGATCGCGACCTCGCGGCGGATCACGCCGAACTCCATGCCCTCGCGGGCGACGGTCGCGTCGACCTCGACGGCGCGTCCGAGGATGGTCTGCGCGGCGTCGACCGGCTGCTGGGCGACGACGGCGACGGCGCCGGGCTTGACGATGCCGGACTTCTCCACCGCGATCTCGCCCGGCGTCGAGCCGAGCTTGTCCGTGTGGTCGAGGCCGATCGGGGTGATGACGGCGACCGTCCCGTCGATGACGTTGGTGGCGTCCCAGGAGCCGCCCATGCCGACCTCGACGACGGCGACGTCCACCGGGGCGTCGGCGAAGGCCGCGTACGCCATGCCGGTCAGCACCTCGAAGAACGACATCGCGACGGGCTGCCGCTCGTCGACCATCCGCACGTACGGCTCGATGTCGCGGTAGGTCTCGACGAAGCGCTCGGGGCTGATCGGCACGCCGTCCAGGCTGATCCGCTCGGTGACGGACTCCACGTGCGGGCTGGTGTACCGGCCGGTGCGCAGCTCGAAGGTGCCGAGCAGCTGCTCGACCATGCGGGCGGTGGAGGTCTTGCCGTTGGTGCCGGTGATGTGGATCGACGGGTACGAGCGCTGCGGCTGGCCGAGGATGTCCATCAGGGCGCTGATCCGGTCGAGCGAGGGCTCCAGCTTGTTCTCGGGCCAGCGGCCGGAGAGCTCGGTCTCGACGGCGCGCAGCTCGGCCTCCGGGCCGGCGGCCGCCGCGTCGGAGGGGCGGGAGGTGTACGGGTTCTGCTCGGCCTTGTCGCTCACAGGGTCAGTCTACGGAGCGCGGCGCCCTGCTCCGGCGCGGGCACCCCGGGCGGGGCGCCGGCGCCGGAGCGCGGGGTCAGCGGTGCGAGGGGAACTGCACGACCTGCTGGTAGGTGGGCCGGTTCTGCCAGGTGGTCTTCGCGTCGGTGACGCCGCCGAGCGGGCGCTGGACGATCGTGTCGGCGCACCACTGGTCGCCGGCGGCGCAGTCCGCGTCGCCGGGGTAGACCTGGGCGGCGGTCTGTGCGGCGGCCCTCCCCAGGCTGTCGAGGAGCACGCCCCGGCAGGCCGCGAGGTCTCCCCCGCCGCAGTACGGCCGGGCGAGCGGGCCCGCGACCGGGTCGCCGAGGACACCGCGCAGGTCCTTGTCGAGGTAGCTCCACCAGCCGTACTGGAAGGCGGAGCCCTTGTGCGGGATGGACTCGTTGGCGCTGACCGGGCCGCCGGAGGGGCCGGTCTGCCCGCCGGAGGGCGACTCGTTGATCTGGAGGGCGCCGGTGAGTGCGGTGAAGAGCGGGTCGCCGAGGCCGGGCCGCAGGACGGCGTCGGCGAGCAGCGGCCACCAGGCGTCGAGGGTGCGGACGGCGTCCGCGTCGGCGTAGCGGTGGCTGCCGGGGGAGGTCTCGCGGCGCGGCGACCCGGCGGCCCGCCAGGTCTCCAGCCGCTGGACGGCGGTGGCGAGGGCGGGGTCGGTGACGGGTGCGGAGCGGATCACCCGGAGGAGTTCGGGCAGCACGTCCTCGGCGCGCAGGTCGGCGAGGGCCGCGCTCTCCATGGCCTGGGTGAGCGAGACCCGGCTCGCCCGGCCGCCGCCGGCGAGGAGCGCCCTGACGCGGTCGTCGAGGAGGTTGCCGCGGTGCACGGAGCCGTTGCCGAAGCCCGCGGCGGCGAAGCCGGCGGCCTGCCTGTTGTTCCAGGAGATGTAGTAGTCCTGGTTGACGGACTGCGGGTGCCCGGCGGGCGGGGTGTAGCGGGCGGTGTTCGCGACGGGGTCGAAGTCCAGCCACTCGTAGGCGGGTTCGCCGCGGGTGGGCAGGCCGGGGTCGACGCCGGGGGCGCGCACCGGGTTGGTGCCGGAGTTGTAGTACGCGATGTCCCGGGAGTCGGCGTAGAACCAGTTGAACGTGTAGTTGATGCTCTGCGCGGCCTGCTGGAAGCTCGCGGCGTCGTGCACCGCTCCGGGGTCGTTGAGCATCTGGAAGCCGATGATGGAGTCGGCCTCGTGCCGGTAGGTGGAGCGCAGCGAGGTGAAGGCGACGGGTTGTCCGCCGACGGTGCCGCGGGCGGTGACGAGGCCGTACTTCGTGCGGTTCATCACCAGCGTGTAGGAGCCGGCGCCGGTGGGGTCGGCGGTGGTGGGCTTCCAGGTGTTCTTCTGTTCGAGGCGCTCCAGCGGGAGGCACTGCCCGTGCCAGAGGTAGTGGTCGGCGGCGGTGGTGGCGGGGCTGCCGTCGGTGGTGCAGAGCGGCACGGCGTACGTGTCGGTGATGTCCTGGCCGGCGGAGGTGGCGCTCCACGCGTAGTCCTGGCCGCGTCCGAGCTGCACGTAGAAGCTGAGGCCGGCGAACGCGGCGCCGCGGGCGCTGATGCCGGGGCCCTGGATCTCCTCCAGCATGAGCAGCTGGGGGGCGAAGTAGCCGGTCTGCGGGCCGAAGACGGCGACGGGGTGGCCGTCGTCGGTGTGGCTGCCGGAGACCAGGAGGGCGTTCGACATGCCGTGCTTGGCGGTGAGGAGGTTGCCGGGCAGCAGGCCGGGTGCGGCGGTGACGGTCTGGCCGCCGGTGCCGGTGGCGTCGCGGACGAGGGGTTCGGGGACGACCGACCCCGCGTCCGGCAGGGCGGTGCCCTGCGGGTCCTGCGGCGGCTGCGCGTACGGGAAGCGCTGCCCGTCGTGGAGGGTGAGCACGGCCTCCGGGTCGTCGGACTCGCGCAGGGACGACCAGACGCGGTCGCCCTCGGCCTGGCCGTAGCGTGCCTCGGCGGCGAGTTTGACCTGGGCGGAGGCGAGTTCGCCGCCGCCGCCGGAGCCGAAGAGGGCGCCGACGACGGAGGCGAGGGCGACGAGGTCGGTGAGTTCGAACGGGTCGATGGTGCCGGCGTTGGTGATGGCGTCGATGTGGCCGGTGAGGTCGTACTCGCCGGGGAACCAGCGGCCGCTGTAGGCCTCGCGGATGTACTGGTTGATGCCGTCGAGGTAGGCGCCGGCGTCGGCGAGGGCCTGCCGGGCGCGGTCGCCCTGGCCGGCGATGGCGTCGATCTGCTGCTGGAGTTCGGCCTCGGTGTAGGGGGCGGCCTGCCAGAAGCTCTGCTCCAGCTGGCGGTTGGCGGCGGCGCCGCCGGCGAAGCCGGAGAGCTTGCCGCGGCCGACGTGCCGGAAGAGGTCCATGACCCAGAGCCGGTCCTGGGCGGCGGCGTAGCCTGCGCCGAACTCGGTGCCGTACCGGGTGGTGCCGGTGATGTGGGGGACGCCGGTGGCCTTGTCGCGGACGATGGCGACGTCGGCCCGCGGGCGGGTGGTGGAGGCGACCTGGTCGGCGGGGACACCGAAGGAGGCGTCGTTGAAGAAACTCCTCAACCCGGCCTCGGTCAGTTGCGGGTAGGCGCCGGCGAGGGCGGCGTAGGGGCCGAGCTGGTCGTCGGTGTGGGCGGGGCGGCTGCCGAAGACCTTGTGGAGCAGGATCTCGGAGAGCGTGGCGTTGCCGTTCTCGCCGGGCGGCAGGATGTCGAGGCACCGGCCGGCGCAGAGGTCTCCGGCCACGGCCGCGGCCGTGGCGGGGACGGGGGCGGCTGCGGCGGGCGGCGAGGCGGTGGGGGCGAAGGCGGCGATCAGGGCTGCCGCGAGGGTGGCGGCGGCGAACCTGGGTGCACGGGGGCGTCGTTGCATACCGGCTCCTCGGTCGAGTTGCGGCTGCGGTGCTGCGCTGTGCTGCGCTACCCGACGGTAGGACGCTTGCTGACACTCTGCCTAGTAGCGTGCATGCCACAACCCGGCGCCGAACGCGCCGCGCCGCGCGCCTCCCCCGGCTCCGTCAGGCGTGGCGGGCCACGGGCACGTGCACCCGGCGGCCGCCGTGCCGGCGCCGCAACTCGGCGGCGATCTCCGCGCCCTCGCCCTCCGGGAGCAGCGGCAGCATCATCGCGACGGCCTGCAGCAGCCCGCCCACCAGGTACGTGGTGTCGGGCGTGGCGGCGATCAGGGCGCGGACCGTGGGGACGTCGCCCGCGTCCACCGCCTCGATCAGGCGGGCCGGGTCGGCCGCGTCCTCGTCGAGCAGCACGCCGGAGGTGTCGGCCGGCACCCGCCGGGCGAGCCCGCGCAGCACCCGGTCGGCGGCCTCGGGGGCGTACGCCTTGCGCACGGCCTCGGCGGCGATCCAGACCAGCAGGGTGGCGACCTCGCGTTCGACGTTCTCGGCGAGGAGCCGGTCCAGCTGGTCGTCGAAGGACAGCTGGTTGCCGTGCCGGAATGCCAGCAGAAGTGCCGCTGCCCGGGCTTTGGCCGCCTCGACCTCGCGCAGGGGCAGTTCGTCGGCCAACTCCCTGGTTGCCGGCATGACGTGTCCTCCCGTCAGTCGCGCACCCGAATGGCGACGTCTGCCCACCGTACACATCCCACCTCGGAACACCAGGTGAACGCGCGCAGGCAGAAACGGATGGAATTCACCGGACATCGATCACGGTGTTTCACCGGGTGCACCTCGGACGCGCACGGGGAAATACCGCCGAACGGTCTATCAAGAACACGTCCGACTGCGCCGAATACGCGATTTCCGGCGACTCCGCACCAGGTACCGGTCCGCGCCGCGGCAGGGCCTGCGCCCGCGGTGGGACCCGGGACCGCCACCCGGCACGCCGACGCCCGGCCGGGTCTCCCGGCCGGGCGTCGGTGCGTCCGTCGTACGGCGGGTCAGGCCTGCGGCAGGCCCGCCAGCTGGGCGGTGATCCGCGCGATGTCGGCCCCGGCGGCCTCCTGGCGGGTGCGGATCTTGGCGACGACCTCGTCCGGCGCCTTCGCGAGGAAGGCCTCGTTGCCGAGCTTGGCCGTGGTCTGCGCCTTCTCCTTCTCGGCGGCCGTGAGGTCCTTCTGCAGGCGCTTGCGCTCCGCGGCCACGTCGATGGTGCCGGAGAGGTCCAGTGCGACGGTGGCACCGGCGACCGGCAGCGAGGCGGTGGCCGAGAAGTCCTCCGCCGGGACGGTCAGCCGCAGCAGCGAGCGGATCGCGTCCTCGTGGACGGCGAGCACGGTGCCCGCGAGGTCGAGCCGGGCCGGCACCTTCTGCGCGGGCTGCAGGCCCTGGTCGGAGCGGAACCGGCGCACCTCGGTCACCACCTGCTGGAGGGTGGCGATCTCGGCCTCGGCGGCGGCGTCGCGGCGGGAGCCGTCCGCCGTCGGCCAGGCGGTGACCACCAGCGACTCGGCGCCGGTCAGCGTCGTCCACAGGGTGTCGGTGACGAACGGCACGATCGGGTGCAGCAGCCGCAGCGTGACGTCGAGGACCTCGCCGAGCACCCGGCGCGAGGCGTCGGCCTGCGCGCCGCCCTTCGCCAGGGTGGTCTTGGAGAGCTCGACGTACCAGTCGAAGACCTCGTCCCACGCGAAGTGGTAGAGCGCGTCCGAGACCTTCGCGAACTCGTAGTCCTCGTACAGCGCGTCGACCTCGGCCACGGTCGCGTCCAGACGCGACAGGATCCAGCGGTCGACCGCGGTGAGCTCCTCCGCGGGCGGCAGCGGGCCCTCGACGGTGGCGCCGTTCATCAGGGCGAACCGGGTGGCGTTCCAGATCTTGTTGCAGAAGTTCCGGGAGCCCTTGACCCAGTCCTCGCCGATCGGCACGTCCGCACCGGGGTTGGCGCCGCGGGCCAGGGTGAAGCGGACGGCGTCGGCGCCGTAAGCGTCCATCCAGTCCAGCGGGTCGACGGCCGTGCCGGACGACTTCGACATCTTCTTGCCGAACTCGTCACGGACCAGGCCGGTCAGCGCGATCGTCTTGAACGGCACCTGCCCGTCCATCGCGTACAGGCCGAACATCATCATCCGGGCGACCCAGAAGAAGATGATGTCGTGGCCGGTCAGCAGCACGTCGGTGGAGTAGAACTTCTCCAGGTCTGTGGTCCGCTCGGGCCAGCCGAGCGTGGAGAACGGCCACAGACCGCTGGAGAACCAGGTGTCGAGGACGTCCGGGTCCTGGTGCCAGCCCTCGCCGGTCGGCGGCTCCTCGTTCGGGCCGACGCAGACGACCTGGCCCTCGGGGCCGTACCAGACCGGGATCCGGTGGCCCCACCAGAGCTGGCGCGAGATGCACCAGTCGTACATGTTGTCGACCCAGTCGAAGTAGCGGCCCTCCAGCGCCTTCGGGTGGATCTGCACCCGGCCGTCGCGGACGGCGTCGCCGGCCTCCTTGGCCAGCGGCTCGACCTTGACCCACCACTGCAGGGAGAGCCGCGGCTCGACGACCGTGTGGCAACGCGAGCAGTGGCCCACGGCGTGCTCGTACGGGCGCTTCTCGGCGACGATCCGGCCCTGCTCGCGCAGCGCGCCGACGACGGCCGAGCGGGCCTCGAAGCGGTCCAGGCCGAGGAAGGGGCCGTGCACGGTGATCGCGCCGTGCTCGTCCATCACGGTCAGGTTGGGCAGGCCGTGGCGCTGGCCGATGGCGAAGTCGTTCGGGTCGTGCGCGGGCGTCACCTTGACGGCGCCGGTGCCGAACTCCGGATCGACGTGCTCGTCCGCGACGACCGGGATCTCCCGGTCCGTCAGCGGCAGCTTGATGGTGCGGCCGACCAGGTGCCGGTACCGCTCGTCCTCGGGGTGGACCGCGACGGCGGTGTCGCCGAGCATCGTCTCGGCGCGGGTGGTGGCGACCACGATCGAGTCGTCGCCGTCGCCGTAGCGGATCGAGACCAGCTCGCCGGGACGCTCCTTGTGCTCGACCTCGATGTCGGAGAGCGCGGTGAGGCAGCGCGGACACCAGTTGATGATGCGCTCGGCGCGGTAGATCAGGCCGTCGTCGAACAGCTTCTTGAAGATGGTCTGGACGGCCTGCGACAGGCCCTCGTCCATGGTGAAGCGCTCGCGCGACCAGTCGACGCCGTCGCCGAGGCGGCGCATCTGCCCGAGGATCTTCCCGCCGTAGCTCTCCTTCCACTCCCAGACCTTCTCGACGAAGGCCTCGCGGCCCAGGTCGTGCCGGGAGAGGCCGGACTCGGCGAGCTGCTGCTCCACCTTGTTCTGGGTGGCGATGCCGGCGTGGTCCATGCCGGGCAGCCACAGCGCCTCGAAGCCGAGCATGCGCTTGCGGCGCGTCAGGGCGTCCATCAGCGTGTGCTGGAAGGCGTGACCCAGGTGCAGGGCACCGGTGACGTTCGGCGGCGGGATGACGATCGTGTACGCGGGCTTGTCGCTCTTCGCGTCCGCGGTGAAGTAACCGCGTTCCACCCAGCGCTCGTACAGCGCGCCCTCTACCTCCGCCGGGGCGTAGGTCGTCGGGAGGGTGGCTGCGTCGTCCCCGGGGTAGGACTTCTCGGGGCGCTGGTTCGTCGTGTCGGTCACGACGCACAGTTTACGTACGAGGGGGGCCTCGTTACGAACCGATAGGCCGCGGACCGCCCGGCCCGGTGCGGACGACCGTGCGGTAGCGTGCCCGGATACTCGTACGGGTGACCGTACGGACACGGACGAGAAGCGCACGACGGCAGGCCGCGGTGACACCGTGGCGGGGGGACGGGTCTTCCATGTACGGCCAGGGTCAGCAGTACCCGCAGGACAAACCGCAACAGCCGCAACAGCCGCCCCAGCAGCCACCGTACGGGCAGCCCCCGTACGGCGCCCCGCAGCAGCAGCCCGGGTACGGCTACCCGCAGCAGCAGCCCGCACCACCGTACAACGCGCCCCAGCAGCCCCCGGCGTACGGCGCCCCGCAGCAGCAGCCCGGGTACGGCTACCCGCAGCAGCAGCCCGCCGCCCCCTACGGCGGCCCGCCCGGCTACCCGCAGGCGCCGGTGCCGCAGCAGCAGCCGTACGGCGCGCCCGGCGGCTACCCGCCGCCCGCGCCGCGCAGGAGCAGCAGCGGTCTGGTGATCGCGCTGGTGATCGGCGCCGTCGTGCTGGTCGGCGGCGGACTCGCGGTCTGGGGCCTGTCGAGCGGGGACGACACCGGCACCGGCACCGGCACCACCGCGGGGAGCACCGGCGGCACCGGCAGCACCGGGGGCACCACCGGCGGCGGGGGTGGCACCACGAACGCCGCCTACAAGCTCGACCTGCCCGCGACCCTGCTCGACGGCTACGGGCAGCAGCAGGCCACCGCCGTACCGGCCACGCCCGGCCCCGACGGCAAGCCGCCGGCCTGCAGCAACGGCACCGCCGTCGCGGGCAGTTACACCAAGCAGCAGACCAGCATGCTGCAGGTCGTCGGCTGCTACGGATCGGTCGCGAGCCCGTCCCTCGTGATGGCCGCGCTGGAGGCCGAGATCGTCACGCCCAAGAAGATCGGCACCACCACCATCACGTCCAGCTGGCTCCGCAAGCCGACCGAGTACCCCGTGGGCCGGACGAACAGCTCCGGCGCGAAGCTCAAGTGCGGCGTCATCAGCTCGTCCGCCACCAAGGCCGCCGCCGGGGGCACCACCGTCTGCTTCTGGGCCGACCGCTCGACCGCCGCCGAGGTGGTCTTCGGCGACCTGATCCCGACCGGCAAGCCGCTCACGCCCGCCGAGGCCGCCGAGAAGACCGCCTCGATCCGCGAGGCCGTCCTCGTCAAGAAGTGAGCCCGCCGGCAGCCGCCGCAGGCAGCCAGGCTCCTCGATCCCCTCGTCGAAAGGACGTCCGGTGTCCGAGCAGAACCCGTACGGTGCCCCACCCCCGCAGCCCCAGCCGTACGGGGCCCCGCCTCCCGCGTTCGGCCCGCCCCAGCCTCCGGCGTACGGATATCCGCAGCAGCCGGCACCGCCCTACGGCGCCCCGGCCGCGGGTTTCGGCGTCCCTCAGCAACAGCCGTGGGGCGGCGGGGTCGTGCCGCCGCCGCAGAAGTCGCGGCGCGGGCTCTGGATCCTGCTGGGCTGCGTGGGCGGCGCGATCCTCGTCGGCGCCGGACTGCTGGGGTACTTCGTCTACGGCGTGACCTCGACGACGTCGAAGTACACCATCGCGCTGCCCTCGTCGTTCCAGGGGCTCCCGCGGGACGACTCCAACCCCCTCGCGCAGAAGCTCGAATCAGGCCTGGAGGACTCCCTCGGCAAGGGCGAGAACGCCTGGTCGCCGACGCCGGTCAGCACGGTGTACACCGATCGGCAGAAGGTCGTCGCGGTCTTCGGCGGCTACGGCACCGTGCTCTCCCCCCGCAGCCAGATCGACGACTTCTACGTCAACTTCGAGGAAGGCGCCCGCAGCCAGGGCACGACGTTCAGCGACCGCCGGGACTTCGACCCGGGCCCGCTCGGCGGACGGCTCACCTGCGAGATCATGCACGCCCCGGCCGAGGACGACAGCCTCTGCACCTGGGCCGACGGCTCGACGTTCGTCGCGATGCTCACCGGCGAGGTCGACCCGGACGGTGAGGTCGACCTCGACGAGGCCGCGGCCGCCGCGCTGGAGATGCGCAGGATCGCCGAAGTCCCCAAGTAGCCCCGCACGTACGGCGAAGGCCCCCGCGGACCATCCGGTCCGCGGGGGCCTTCGCCGTCTACAGGTCGGGCGACGGTCAGGCGCTCTTCTCGCGCCGCTCCCGCTTGATCATGTCCCGCGGGACGAGGGTCGGGATCGCGTGCTTGGAGACGACGTCCCCGGTCACGACCACGCGGGCGACGTCCTGACGCGACGGCACCTCGTACATCACGGACATCAGCACCTCCTCCATGATGGCGCGCAGGCCACGGGCACCGGTGCCGCGCAGGATCGCCTGGTCGGCGATGGCCTCCAGGGCGTCCCGCGTGAACTCCAGCTCGACACCGTCCAGCTCGAACAGCTTGCGGTACTGCTTGACCAGGGCGTTCTTCGGCTCGGTCAGGATCTGCAGCAGCGCCTCGCGGTCGAGGTTGTGCACGCTGGTGATCACGGGCAGACGGCCGATGAACTCGGGGATCATGCCGAACTTCACCAGGTCCTCCGGCATGACCTGCCGGAAGTGGTCGCTGGAGTCGGACTCGCGCTTCGAGCGGATCGTCGCACCGAAGCCGATGCCCTTGGCACCCGCGCGGCCCTCGATGATCCGCTCCAGACCCGCGAACGCACCGCCCACGATGAACAGCACGTTGGTGGTGTCGATCTGGATGAACTCCTGGTGCGGGTGCTTGCGGCCGCCCTGCGGCGGCACCGAGGCGGTGGTGCCCTCCAGGATCTTCAGCAGCGCCTGCTGCACGCCCTCGCCGGAGACGTCACGCGTGATCGACGGGTTCTCGCTCTTGCGGGCGACCTTGTCGATCTCGTCGATGTAGATGATCCCGGTCTCGGCCTTCTTGACGTCGTAGTCCGCCGCCTGGATCAGCTTGAGCAGGATGTTCTCGACGTCCTCGCCGACGTAGCCGGCCTCGGTCAGCGCGGTGGCGTCCGCGATCGCGAAGGGCACGTTCAGCATCCGGGCCAGCGTCTGCGCGAGCAGCGTCTTGCCGGAGCCGGTCGGGCCGAGCAGCAGGATGTTCGACTTGGCGAGCTCGATCGCGTCCTCGCGACCCGCGCCGGTGCGGCTGCTCTCGCCGGCCTGCACGCGCTTGTAGTGGTTGTAGACGGCGACGGACAGCGCCTTCTTCGCCAGGTCCTGGCCCACCACGTACTGGTCGAGGAACTCGTAGATCTCGCGGGGCTTCGGCAGCTCCTCGAAACGGACCTCCGAGGACTCGGCGAGCTCCTCCTCGATGATCTCGTTGCACAGGTCGATGCACTCGTCGCAGATGTACACGCCAGGCCCGGCGATCAGTTTCTTCACCTGCTTCTGCGACTTGCCGCAGAACGAGCACTTGAGCAGGTCGCCACCGTCTCCGATGCGTGCCACGAGGTGCTTCCCCTTCGCCAGGGGCCCCGCAGCGGTCCGGGGCCTGGTGCTGTGGACCGGCTGCGCCATCGGCGGTCGGTCTCGCTATCCGACGGTACTCTGCCGCGGCGGCAATTCCGCCGACTTCGGCAGCTCTGCCCTACGCCCTGGGCGAATTGATACCGAACAGAAGCCGTCTCCCGGGCATGGGCCCGTCTACTGCATTGTGCCCGTCCGACCACCCCGACCGGAACGGATCGGGGCGGGGCGTACGTCACGGTGCCGTGTGCACCGTTGTACCACCCCGCCCCCGACTGCTCCGTGCTCAGGCCGTGAGCGACGACTTGCGCGTGGAGATGATCTGGTCGATCAGCCCGTACTCCAGGGCCTCCTCGGCCGTGAGGATCTTGTCGCGCTCGATGTCCTCACGGACGGTCTCGACCGGCTTGTTGGAGTGCTTGGCCAGCATCTCCTCCAGCTGCTCGCGCATCCGGAAGATCTCCTTGGCCTGGATCTCCAGGTCGGACACCTGACCGCGGCCCGTCTCGGTGTACGGCTGGTGGATCAGGATGCGGGCGTTCGGGAGCGCCATGCGCTTGCCCGGCGTACCGGCCGCCAGCAGCACCGCGGCGGCGGACGCCGCCTGGCCCATGCAGACGGTGGTGATGTCGGGCTTGACGTACTGCATGGTGTCGTAGATGGCGGTCAGCGCCGTGAACGAGCCGCCGGGCGAGTTGATGTACATCTGGATCTCGCGGTCCGGGTCCATCGACTCCAGGCACAGCAGCTGCGCCATGATGTCGTTGGCCGAGACGTCGTCCACCTGCGAGCCGAGGAAGATGATGCGCTCCTCGAACAGCTTGGCGTACGGGTCGTACTCGCGGATGCCCTGCGAGGTGCGCTCGACGAAGCGCGGGACGATGTAGCGGCCCTCGGCACGGGCGCCCTGGAACTCGCCGCGCGGCGTGTATGGAGTGTTCATGGGGTGTTGGGTCCTCCGAAGCGTACGGTCTGGGGGTCTGTGCCGGGAGCGGTCAGGACGCTCCGCCGCCGGTGCCGCCGCCGCCCGGGACGTCCGCGGCACTGTGCATGATCTCGTCGATGAGGCCGTACGCCTTGGCCTCCTCCGGGGTGAACCACCGGTCGCGGTCCGAGTCCGCGGTGACCCGATCGAAGGTCTGACCGCTGTGGTGCGCGATCAGCTCGGACATCCGCTTCTTGGTGCGGAGCAGCTGCTCCGCCTGGATCCGGATGTCGGAGGCCGAGCCGCCGAGGCCGGCCGAGGGCTGGTGCATCAGGATGTTGGCGTTGGGCAGCGAGAAGCGCTTGCCCTTGGCACCCGCGGTCAGCAGGAACTGGCCCATGGAGGCCGCCATGCCCATCGCGATGGTGACCACGTCGTTCTTGATGTACTGCATGGTGTCGTAGATCGCCATGCCGGCCGTGATGGAGCCGCCCGGCGAGTTGATGTACAGGAAGATGTCCTTCTCCGGGTCTGCGGCCAGGAGGAGGAGCTGCGCGGTGATCTTGTTGGCGATGTCGTCGTCGACCTGCTGGCCGAGGAAGATGATGCGCTCGTTGAGCAGCCGGTTGTAGACCTGGTCGCCCAGGCCGCCGAGCACGTCACCGGCGGCGGCGCGGGGCGCCGTCAGGCCATCCATCTGCATCTGCGGGAACGTCACTTAGCCACCTGCTCAGTCGATCTGCGTGTGTGTCGCTGTCCATCGACCCTAACGCGCAGGCCGGGCCGCAGAATCCCCCACGCAGAACTGTTCGCTGTGAGCGCAGGGTGCACGCGGGAATACGGCAGCGGCCCGGACACCGTGCGGTGTCCGGGCCACTGGAGGCCGATCGGCGGGATCGGCGCGGGGAGGATCAGGCCTCGTCCGCGACCTCGACGGTCTCGACGGCGTCGGACGCCTCGGTCTCGTCCTCGTCGTCCTCGAAGGAGACGGCCTCACCGTTGCTGTCGGTCACCTTGGCGGCCTCGACGACCAGCGCCAGCGCCTTGCCACGGGCGACCTCGCCGACCAGCAGCGGAACCTGACCGCCCTGGACGATCTGCTGCGCGAACTGGTCCGGGGTGAGACCCGAGCCGGCGGCACGGCGGATGAGGTGCTCGGTCAGCTCCTCCTGGGAGACGTTGAGCTCCTGCTTGGCCACGATCTCGTCCAGGACGAACTGGGTCTTGATGCCCTTCTTCGCCTGGTCCGCGGTCTCCTGCTCGTAGTCCTCGACGGACTTGTCCTGGGTGGCCAGGTAGGCCTCGATGGTCAGGCCCATCGGCTCCAGCTGGTGGTGCTCCAGGTTGTGCTTGCGGGTCTCGACCTCGTCCTTGAGGAGCTTCTCCGGGTACTCCATCTCCACCCGGGTCAGCAGCTCGTCGAGGACCTTCTCCTGGGCCTGGGTGGCCTGGTCGAACTCCTTCATGCGCTCCAGGCGCTTGGTGGAGTCGGCCTTCAGCTCCTCCAGCGTGTCGAACTCGCTCGCCAGCTGGGCGAACTCGTCGTCCAGCTCGGGGAGCTCCTTCTCCTGGACGGCGGTCACGGTGACGGTGACCTCCGACTCCTTGCCGGCCTCGGTGCCACCCTTGAGCTCGGTGGTGAAGGTCTTGGACTCGCCGGCCGACAGGCCGACGACGGCCTCGTCGATGCCGTCCAGCAGGCGGCCGGAGCCGATCTCGTAGCTCACGCCGGTGGCGGTGCCGTCCTCCGGCACCTCACCGTCGACCTTGGCCTCCAGGTCGACGACTACGACGTCGCCCTCGGCGGCGGCGCGCTCGACGTCCTTGACGGAGGAGAAGCGCTCGCGGAGCTGCTCCAGCGACTTGGCGACGTCCTCGTCCGACACCTCGATGGCGTCGACGGTGACGGAGATCTCCGAGAAGTCCGGCAGCGTGATCTCGGGGCGGACGTCGACCTCGGCGGTGAACTTGAGGTCACCACCGTCGGCGATCCGCTCGACACCCTCGATGTCCGTGATGTCGGGCTGGCCGAGGACGTCGATCTTGATCTCGTCGACGGCCTGCGTGTAGAAGCGCGGCAGGGCGTCGTTCACCGCCTCCTCCAGCACGGCGGCACGGCCGAAGCGCTGGTCGATGACACGAGCCGGAATCTTGCCCTTGCGGAAGCCCGGGACCGAGACCTGCTGGTTGATCTTCTTGTACGCCGCGTCGAGGCTGGGCTTGAGCTCCTCGAAGGGCACCTCGACGGTGAGTCGAACCCGGGTCGGGTTCAGAGTCTCGACGGCGCTCTTCACGGTTAGGTCTCCTATTGGGCTTGCGGTCAGGTTGTCTCCGCCCGAGGTCGTCGGCCGGAAGGCCGATCGGGCGAGACGGGCGATGGGCGGTTGGGGCTGCATCTCCCGTACGGGGGGTGGACGGTGAGCGTGACTCCTCGCCCTCGGGCGGTCGCGGTCCGTGTAATCGCCACAGGCACCACCGCCAGCGGTCCATCCTACCGGTACCACGAAAGCAACAGGGCCCCGCCCGCCTGACGAGACCCTGCCGAAACTGTCGGGGTGGCCGGATTCGAACCGACGGCCTTCCGCTCCCAAAGCGGACGCGCTACCAAACTGCGCCACACCCCGTAGTGCCGAGAGGAAGAGTACACGCCGGTCCGGGGCCCCTCCGCGCAAATATCGGAGCCCGCCCGGGCGAAAGCGGTGTGCATTTCGCCGACCCGACCAGGTAGGCTGGCCAACGTCCTCGCGGCCGACCCCGGCCCCGGGGCGACGTGCCGTCAACGCACGTGTGCGGGCGTAGCTCAATGGTAGAGCCCCAGTCTTCCAAACTGGCCACGCGAGTTCGATTCTCGTCGCCCGCTCCATCCGTCCCGGCCCCAGCTCAGCGACATGATCGCGGAGCTGGGGCCGTCGTCGTTCGAGGGCCCGTCAGGGCGGCGCGGCCGGTCCGTGCCAGCGCCAGGTCGGACCGGCCGCGGTCCCGCCCCGGCTCCTCTCCTTCTCCCAGGAGCACCGGGGCGCGCGGGAGGCCGCACCGGCGGGCGGGGACGCCGTTGCACCCCCGGCGTACGCGCGGTCACACGGTCTGCCGCCGGTTCCCGTCACCCGTCCCCGGGACGGGTGACGCTCCCCGGACCCGGCCGGACCCGCCGGGCACGGCCCGACGGAGACGGCCCGACGGAGACGGCCCGACGGAGACGGCCCGACGGAGACGGCCCGACGGAGACGGCCCGACGGAGACGGCCCGACGGAGACGGCCCCGGGCCGGCGGGTGAACCGCCGGCCCGGGGCCGTTGCCGTGCCGCGGCCGAGGTCAGCCCAGGTAGTGACGGACCACGCGGGAGGCGTACACGTCGGTGTCGAGCATGCCCGCGCGGGCGGAGTCGGAGCCGCCGTCGTTGGAACCCACGGTGTTGTCCTGGCCGGCGTTGAAGATGTCGTCGCCCGCGAGCTGGTTGTGGTTGCCGATCACGATCGTCGGGTTGAAGTCGTCGCTGTCGGCGACCGCGGACGCGGCCGGCAGGCAGACGGCTCCGGTGACGGCCAGGAGAACGGCGGCGCGGCGGAGTGCTCGGGTCATGAGGGGTTCCCTTCCACGTTCCACGACGGGGTTTGTCGTGGCTGCGACAGTAGAAGGAAGGGGACGCGGCTCCGGGGACGTTCGGCCGGTCGGTGGCGTGTTGACGCCGCACGCCCCGACGCGGGAGGAGGCCGCGCGGAGGAGCCGGCGCGGGAGGAGCCGGCGCGGGAGGAGCCGGCGCGGGAAAGGCGGACGGGAAAGGCGGACGGGAAAGGCCGAGGCCCGGCCGGGGATCCGTGGATCTCCGGCCGGGCCTTCGGGTGGCGCGGGGTGCGTCAGACGCGGACGCCGTGGGCGGCGAGGTACGCCACCGGGTCGATGTCCGAGCCGTACGACGGGGTGGTGCGGACCTCGAAGTGCAGGTGCGGGCCGGTCACGTTGCCGGTGGCACCGGAGAGGCCGATGACCTGGCCGGCGGTGACGGTCTGGCCGACCGAGACCTTCAGCGCCGAGAAGTGCGCGTACTGGGAGTACTTGCCGTCGGCGTGCTTGATGACGACGTTGTTGCCGTAGGCGCCGCCCCAGCCGGCCTCGACGACGGTGCCCGCCGCGATGGCGTGGATCGAGGTGCCGGTGCTGACCGCGAAGTCGACGCCGGTGTGGTAGCCGCTGGACCAGTTGGAACCGGCCTTGTGGTACGGGGTGCCGAGGCCGGAGGAGACCGGCGCGACGTAACCCGAGGCGGCGGCGGGCGCCTTGGCCTCGGTGGTCGGGGCGGCGGGCTTCGCGGCCTCGGTCTTGGGCGCGGCGGGCTTCGCGGCCTCGGTCTTGGGCGCGGCGGGCTTGGCGGCCTCGGTGGTCGGGGCAGCCGGCTTCGGGGTGCTCGCGACCGGGGCGCGGTGCTCGGAGCGGGAGGCCGCAGCCGAGTCGGCCTTCTTGGTCTCGGCCTGCGGCGCGGCCGCGGCGGCCTGACCGGAGACGGAGAGCTTCTGGCCCGGGAGGATGAGGTTCGGGTTGCCGCCGATGACCTGGCGGTTGTCGTCGTACAGCTTCTTCCAGCCGCCGTCGACGTGCTGCGCACCGGCGATCTTGGACAGGGTGTCGCCGTGGACGACCTGGTACGAGGCGGCCTGCGCCGGAGCGGCGGCCGGGGCCGCGGCCTGAACGGCGGCGACGGGGGCCGCGGCCGGGGTGCCGGCGCTGTGGGCGCTGGCAGCGGTGACGGGGATGGCGATCGCAGCGGCGGCCACACCGGTGGCGACGGCGACGCGGGACAGACGGGTGCCCAGAACGGACATGGAGTTGTTCCTCTCCTACGCCTACGAGGTGAGCTGTCGGGTTCGGGCGGGGAGATCGCCCGGTCGCGGAAAATGACGCGACTTCACCCCAAGCCGTCCCGGAACTACCGGACGCGGCACTTACCTTGGGTCCCCCGCTCCTGCCGTGCACAGATGGTGCGTGACCCCGGGCAGCGGCAGGACTCGGCGTTCCGCCCGGTGGCCCGCCCGGTCGGTGGCCGGGCAGACCATGAGAAAAACCTATGGACCGCTCCGCTGGCAAGCCGCCCCCTCCGAGGGGCCGTCAGGGGCCCTCCGGGCGGTCACTCTCCGCCGGGGCGAGGTGGGCGTAGCGCAGTCGCCGCAGTGACCGTGCGTATCCGGATCATGTCCGCGCGGGAGATTCCGCACCCCGCGTGGCCGGCCGGTCGCGGCGGGGCACGGATCATGCACGGCCCGGTGACCCTGGTCACGAGAGCCTCCCGGAGGCCCTTTTCCGGGTTCACCGGACGTCAGGGCAACCGCGCCCGCGGACCGGTGTCACCGGGCGGGCGCCCGGCCGATAGCCTCGCTCGCGAGCGATGTTCGACCCCTTTTCGAGCGAGGAGCCCTCTTGCGGGCGCAGGCCAGGCTGGAGACGGTCCAGCGCAGCGTGATCCGGGAGATGGCCCGGTACGGGCAGCGGTTCACGGTGGACGGCCGCGTGCTGCGCGGGCCCGGCACGACGGCGGTGGCGGTCCGCGAGCACCCGGGCGAGGACGGCTCCGCCGGCCACGTCGACCTGGGCTTCGTCCTGCGGCTGGGGCAGGCGGACGGTCCGGTGATCTGGGACTGCACCGCCGGGCGCGGCCGCACGGAGGAGGAGAAGCTCGACAGCGCCGTGCGCATGTGGGCGACGACCACCGCGGCCGCCGTGGTGGAGATGCAGGAGCGCCGCGGCGAGCACGGCGACCACGTGCGGCCCGTGGAGCTGCCCGGGTGGCACGCGGTGCAGGGCCCGGCGGCGGTGTTCGGTTTCGGGAGCGACCGGCTGGCGGAGTGGCTGGCCGACAACCGGCTGCTGCCCGCGCTGGCGGACGCCCTGCGCCCGGGGCTGTCGCCGACCGGGGTCACCGGGGTGAAGGTGTTCCTCGGCGGCCGGGCCGGTGAGGAGGTCGCCGAGGTGCGGGTCGACGGCGCCGTGTCGGACCCGGCCTCGGCCGCGCTGCGCGCCCTCGGCTGGCCGCGCGGCGAACGCCTGTGCTGGGCACGGCTGTTCGTCCTGCTGGTCCCCGACGAGCAGGAGGCGCAGGCGGTGCCCGCCGGTTCGGCTCCGGCCCCCGGGGCGACACAGGGCGGCCCGGGGGTGCTGCGGCGCGGCCTGCTCGCGCGCTGGCGGCAGGCGAGGCCGGGGCGCTGACCTGGCCGCGCGGAAGCGGCGGCCGGGTCGGCGCTGCGGTCAGCTGGCCACGGAGGAGATCGTCTTCGCGAGCTGGCTGAGGAAGTCCTGGATCGGCTTGGCCGCCGTGGACTGGCTCACCATGAAGCCGAAGAGTGCTGCGAGGATCGCGTGACTGGTCTTCAGCTGCTTGTTGCGGATGAAGATCACGACGATCACGCCGAACAGGAACAACGCGGAGACGGAGAAGGCCACCCGGACTCACTTCCTCAATCTGTGGCGGGGGTTCTTGCTGGAACCCCGTGTCGAAGCCGGACCGCGGCCTGCGCCGACCGTCCCTGGCACGAGTCGGCCGATCCCGTCGCCATGGAGGTGCCCTGCGGGACCCGACCGCCTGTTGCCTGCCGCACGTGCCGCCCCCCATCCCCCGAGCTTCGACCAGCCCACCCGGACTCAGTGTGGTCGTTCGTGCTGCCTGCGTAAAGGACTTGCCGGAAGCACGGGGCCCGGATCCTGCCATGTGAGACGAATTTCCGCCGACCGAGACGATAGCGGAAGCCTTCTGACGAACCGTCCGCGGGGGTCGGATGAACACGCCGAATCGGCCTACGGGCAGGCCCGGGCGGTGTGATCCATCCGGGGGAGGCTCCGCCAGAATGGCCGAAGATCACCTCCCAGGGGTTGACAGGCGCTACTGCCGCCACACCAGCAGCACGGCGCGGTCGTCGTTGACGTCCTTGGCGACCGTCTCGATGAGCCGGCCGGCCGCACCGCGGAAGCCCTTCACCACCAGCCGGTCGGCCTCGCCCATCAGCCGGTCCATGCCCTCGGAGAGGTCCCGCCCGGGGATCTCGACCATGCCGTCGGTGCAGAGCATCAGGAGGTCGCCGCGGTCGAGCTGGCCGCGCACCGCCTCGAACTTCGCACCGTCGTAGATGCCGAGGAGCGGCCCCTCCTGCGACTCCTTGACGTCCCAGCGCCCCGCACCGCCGAGGCGCTGCATGCCCGGCAGGTGTCCCGCCGACAGGAGTTCGTACTGCCCGGTGTCGAGGTCGAGCACGAGGTGGACGGCGGTCGCGAAGCCCTCCGCCCAGTCCTGGCGCAGCAGGTAGCCGTTGGCGGCGGGCAGGAAGTCGTGGGCGGGCAGCGATCCGAGGAGGCCGCCGAACGCGCCGGAGAGGAGCAGGGCGCGGGAGCCGGCGTCCATCCCCTTGCCGGAGACGTCGGCGAGCACGACCTCCAGCACCCGGCCGCCGGGGCCGGTGCGGGTGGCGACGACGAAGTCGCCGGAGAACGACTGGCCGCCGGCCGGGCGCAGCGCCATGTCGGCGGACCAGCCGTCGGGGAGCTGTGGCACCTGGCTCTGGACGCGCAGCCGCTCGCGGAGGTCGAACAGCATGGTGCCGCCGCCGCGCCAGGGCACGCCGACGCGGCTGCGGAACTGGGCGAGCAGCAGGCCGGCCACCCCGACCGCGCCGACCACCAGGGCGGCGCCGGGGGTGACGCCGTAGACGTAGGCGTCGGGGTTGTCGCTGGCGATCCGCTCGCCGGTGTGGACGAGCGATTCGGCGGAGAGTCCGAGTGCGGCGGCCGCGTAGAGCAGGACGAGGGTGGCGGGGCGCAGCAGCAGGGAGCCGGCGAGCACCGGGAGCACCAGGGCGGTGGGCGGCACCCAGGCCGGGATCCAGATGTTGAGGACGACCAGCAGCGGGACGGCGGCGAGGAAGAGGGCGAAGGCGAGCCAGTCGGGGGCGGCGCCGCGGAAGTAGTCCACGCCGGTCCTGCGCAGGGTGCGGCGGGCCCGGCGGAGCCTCGCCCGCAGCCGGGCCGTCACGGGATCCCCGGCCGCGTTCGCGGTGGGGCCCGTCGCAGTGCTCCCGGGCGTCGCGCCCTGCGTGCTGCCAGCCATGGGGCCCGACCTTATCCACCGGTGCGGTCCGGCGTCGACGCCCCTGCCGGGGTGGGGTGCGCGGTCGCACCGGGCGGGGCGGGTTTCGGCCGGGTGCGCCGTGGGCTCCCGTGGAGCGTCCCGGGGCGTGCGCGGGGCGCTGCGCGCCGGGCGGGCCGGGCCGGGGCGGCGGGGAAGGGCGGCACGGCCGGGTGCCGGGTGAGGGAGAGGGGGCGCGGCCGGAGTGCTCACGGCCGTCCGGACGCGGTCCGGCGGTGGTGCGCGGTCGTTGCTGCCGCACGGCCCTCTGCGGGCCGTGCGGCAACGGGTCGGAGGGATCAGCCCTGGGGGTGGTGGGCCGGGATCGGCGGGAGCTCGCCGGTGGTCTCGTACTCGCTCAGCATGTCGATCCGGCGGGTGTGCCGGGTCTCGCCGCTGTAAGGGGTGTTGAGGAAGATCTCGACGAACTTGGTGGCCTCGTCGGTGGTGTGCATCCGGCCGCCGACCGAGATGACGTTGGCGTTGTTGTGCTCGCGGCCGAGAGCGGCGGTCTGCTCGCTCCAGGCGAGCGCGGCACGGACGCCCTTGACCTTGTTGGCGGCGATCGCCTCACCGTTGCCGGAGCCGCCGATGACGACGCCCAGCGCCTCCGGGTCGGCGGCGGTGCGCTCGGCGGCGCGGAGGCAGAACGGCGGGTAGTCGTCCTCGGCGTCGTAGATGTGCGGGCCGCAGTCGACCGGCTCGTGGCCTGCTCCCTTCAGCCACTCGACGAGGTGGTTCTTCAGTTCGTATCCGGCATGGTCGGAGCCCAGGTACACGCGCATGACCATGAGTGTGGCATGCGCGTGCACGGGCCCGCGGGAGGGGGCCGGAGGCGGTCGGCGCGGCGGGCCGACGATGGGTCAGCGGCGGCCCGCGAGCTTCCAGGCCAGGGGCAGGGCGCCCATGGCGAGCAGGGCCTTGAGGGCGTCGCCGACCAGGTACGGGTAGAGGCCGAGGTGGGCTGCCGTGGCCGGCGACACGTCCAGCGAGGCGGCCAGGTAGGGGACGCCGACGGCGTAGATGGCGAGGGTGCCCAGCACCATGGCGCCGGCGGTGCGCAGCGGGCTGCGGTCGGCGCCGCGGCGGGCGAGGGCGCCGGTGAGGGCGGCGGCGAGGACGAAGCCGATGACGTAGCCGAGGCTGGGGGCGGACCAGCCGGAGGTGCCCTCGGCGAACCAGGGCAGGCCCGCCATGCCGGCCAGGAGGTAGAGGCCGAGCGAGGCGGCGCCGCGGCGGGTGCCGAGGGCGGTGCCGACGAGCAGGGCGGCGAAGGTCTGGCCGGTGACCGGGACGGGCGATCCGGGGACGGGCACGGAGAGCTGGGCTGCGAGGCCGGTGAGGGCGGCGCCGCCGGCGACGAGGGCGAGTTCGCGGGCCTGGCCGCCGAGGCGGGTGGTGGCGCGGGGCAGCAGGTCGGCGAGGACGGGGGTGCCGGTGATCGGCGTGGCAGTGGCCATCGGGGGCTCCGCTTCGGGCTCGGCGCGCACGGCGGCGTGGCGCGGTCGGGTGATCACTCGTGAACCTACGCCGCGTCACCGGGCGGGGCGGTCTCCGCATGCGACAAAGCGTCAGGGGCGGGTGTTGTGGGGTCCGGCCTGCGACGAAGCCCACATCGACGGGTGCACGGGTGAGGGTGTAGGCACCGCGCGTGACGGACGTGTCCGGATTTCGAGCCCGGGCCGGATCGCCTTGGCGTGTCCATCGCCCATGCCGAATAGTGGACGACTCTCTCCGGAATCCGACGACCACGGGACACGCCTGATGACGACCCCCTCCCCCACGCCCACCCTGGAGCGGCCGGCCGGAGCGCCCGCCGACGAAGGCCGGCTGGCACCGGGCCTCAAGCCGCGCCATCTGTCCATGATCGCGCTCGGCGGCGTCATCGGCGCCGGCCTCTTCGTCGGCTCCGGCGCCGGCATCGCGGCCGCCGGACCGTCGATCGTGCTGGCCTTCGCGCTCTCCGGGGTGCTCGTCATGCTGGTCATGCGGATGCTCGGCGAGATGTCGGCGGCCCAACCCGCCAGCGGTTCCTTCTCCGTGCACGCGGAGCGCGAGATCGGCCCGTGGGCCGGGCTCACCGTCGGCTGGATGTTCTGGACGCTCCTGTGCGTGGGCGTCGCCGCCGAGGCGATCGGCGCCTCGAAGGTGATGCAGGGCTGGTTCCCCGGGGTGCCGCTCTGGGTGTGGGTGGCCGTCTTCATGGCCTTCTTCTGCGGCAGCAACCTCGCCGCGGTGAAGAACTTCGGCGAGTTCGAGTTCTGGTTCGCCGCGGTGAAGGTCACCGCGATCGCCGCGTTCCTGGTGATCGGCGTGCTGGCCGTGCTGGGCCTGCTGCCCGGCAGCGACAGCCCCGGCACGGCGCACCTCACCGGCCACGGCGGCTTCCTGCCGAACGGCACGACCGGCCTGGTCACCGGCCTGCTCGCGTCCGTCTTCGCGTACGGCGGCCTGGAGACCGTCACCATCGCGGCCGCCGAGTCGAAGGATCCCCGGCGCAGCGTCGCCGTCGCGGTGCGCACCGCGATGTGGCGGATCGCGCTGTTCTACGTCGGCTCGATGGCGGTCATCGTCACCCTGGTGCCGTGGGACGACCCTTCCGTGCGCGAGCCCGGCCCGTACGTCGCGGTGCTGGACACGCTGGGCATCCCGGGCGCCGGCCAGGTGATGAACGTCGTCGTGCTGATCGCCCTGCTGTCCGCGATGAACGCCAACATCTACGGCTCCTCGCGGATGGCGTACTCGCTGGTGCAGCGCGGCCAGGGCCCGAAGGCGCTGGCGCGGACGCACGGCGGGGTGCCCCGCCGGGCCGTGCTGGCCTCCTCGGCCTTCGGCTTCCTCGCCGTGCTCCTCAGCTACCGGTGGCCGGACACCGTCTTCACCTGGCTGCTCAACACGGTCGGCGCCGCGGTGCTGGTCGTGTGGGCGTTCATCGCGGTCGCGCAGCTGCGGATGCGCCGCCGGCTGGAGCGCGAGGCGCCGGAGCAGCTGACCGTGCGGATGTGGGGCTTCCCGTACCTGACGTGGGTCGCGCTGGCGGGCATCCTGGCGGTGCTCGGGCTGATGCTGCTCGACGAGGACAACCGGGTGCAGCTGTGGTTCACCGCCGGTCTGGCCGCGGTGCTGGCCGTGACCGGACTGGTCCGCGGCCGGCGGCAGGCCGCCTGACCCGGCGGCGGGTACGGCGAGGGGCCCGGCGCGGGAGAACCCGCCGGGCCCCTCGCCGTGCCGTCACTCGAAGGACGGGCCTGCGGTGCGGGTGCGCTTGATCTCGTAGAAGCCCGGGGTGGAGGCGACGAGCACCGTGCCGTCCCACAGGCGGGCGGCGGCCTCGCCGCGCGGGGCGGGGGTGACGACCGGGCCGAAGAAGGCGACCCGGTCGCCGTCGGGGCCGTCCACGGCGATGACCGGGGTGCCGACGTCCTCGCCGACCAGCGTGATGCCCTCCCGGTGGGAGGCGCGCAGGGCCTCGTCGTAGGCGTCGGTGTCGGCGGCGTCGGCGAGCTCGACCGGCAGGCCGGCGGCCTCCAGGGCGGCCTCGATGGTGGCGCGCTCGTTCGGCAGGCCCTGGTTGTGGAAGCGCAGGCCGAGCTCGGTGTAGAGCCGGCCGAGCACCTTGTCGCCGTGCGCCTGCGCGGCGGCGATCAGCACCCGGACCGGGCCCCAGCCCTGGTCCAGCAGCTCGCGGTACTTCTCGGGCAGGTCACGGCCCTCGTTGAGCACCGACAGGCTCATGACGTGCCAGCGGGTGTCCACCGGGCGCACCTGCTCGACCTCCAGCATCCAGCGGGAGGTCATCCAGGCCCAGGGGCAGATCGGGTCGAACCAGAAGTCGGCGATCTTGCGGGAGTCGGCAGTCGTCACGGACGGCGTCCTTCGGTCGAGGGGTCGGTACGGGACTCCCGGGGCGTGCCCCGGTCCCGCGGATGGCAACAGCGCGCCCCTGCGGTTGATTCCGTGCGCACCACCCGGGTCCGTGCCGGGGCCGGGCGGACCCGCCGTGAAAGGATGCCCCAGGCCGGGCCCACCGGTCCGGCCACCGCATCACCTCACAGCGTGCGATCCGGACAAAGGAGTACCGCCGTGCCGGGCAAGAACCTGAGCCGCGAAGAAGCGCAGCAGCGGGCCGAGGCGATCGGGGTGGAGAGCTACCGCATCCATCTCGACGTGACCTCCGCGCCCGACCCGGCGGCCGCCACCTTCCGCTCCACCACGACCGTCGTGTTCCGCTGCTCCGCGCCGGGCACCGACACCTTCGCGGACCTGCTGGCGCCGCGGGTGCACGCGGTCACCCTCAACGGCCGCGCGCTCGACCCGGCCGAGGTCTTCGACGGGGTCCGGGTGGCCCTGCCCGGCCTGGCCGCGCACAACGAGCTGACCGTCGTCGCCGACTGCGCGTACAGCCGCACCGGCGAGGGCCTGCACCGGTTCGTCGACCCGGCGGACGACGAGACCTACCTGTACACGCACTTCGAGCCGGCCGACGCCCGCCGGGTGTTCGCGAACTTCGAGCAGCCCGACCTGAAGGCGCCGTTCACCGTGTCGGTGACCGCCCCGGCGGCGTGGGACGTGTACGCGAACGCGGTGCACGAGGAGATCACGGCGGACGGCGCGGCCCGCACCTGGCGGTTCGCCCCGACGAAGCCGATCTCCACCTACCTCACGGCGGTGGTCGCCGGGCCGTACCACGTGGCCCGCGACCACTACAGCCGCGAGCTGCCGGACGGCGGCGTGCTGGAGATCCCGCTCGCCGCGACCTGCCGCCGCTCGCTGGCCCCGCACTTCGACTCGGACGAGATCTTCACCGTCACCAAGCAGGGCCTGGACTTCTTCCACCAGGAGTTCGACTACCCGTACCCCTTCGGCAAGTACGACCAGTGCTTCGTGCCGGAGTACAACATCGGCGCCATGGAGAACCCGGGCTGCGTGACGTTCCGCGAGGAGTACGTCTTCCGCTCGAAGGTCACCGAGGCCGCGTACGAGGGCCGGGCCAACGTCGTGCTGCACGAGATGGCGCACATGTGGTTCGGCGACCTCGTCACCATGAAGTGGTGGGACGACCTGTGGCTGAAGGAGTCGTTCGCCGACTACATGGGCTCGCTGTCGCAGCACGAGGCGACCGGGTACCGGGCGGTGTGGATCACCTTCGCCAACCGCCGCAAGGCGTGGGCGTACCGGCAGGACCAGTTCCCGACGACGCACCCGATCACCGCGGACATCCGCGACCTGGAGGACGCGAAGCTCAACTTCGACGGCATCACCTACGCGAAGGGCGCCTCCGTCCTCAAGCAGCTGGTGGCGTACGTCGGCCGGGAGCCGTTCCTCGCGGGTGCCCGGCAGTACTTCCAGCGGCACGCGTACGGCAACACCCGGCTCGCCGACCTGCTGGAGGCGCTGGAGGCGACCAGCGGCCGCGACCTCACCGCCTGGGCCGCCGCCTGGCTGCAGACCTCCGGCGTCAACGTGCTGACCCCGCAGGTCACGGTGGACTCCGAGGGACGCATCACGGAGCTCGCGATCGTCCAGGACGGCTCGGTGCCGCGCCCGCACCGCGTCGCGGTCGGCCTGTTCGACCAGGACACCGACGGCGGCCTCGTGCGCACCGCACGGATCGAGCTGGACGTGACCGGCACCCGCACGGTGGTCGCCGAGGCCGCCGGGCGGCCGCGGCCCGCACTCGTGCTGGTCAACGACGACGACCTGACGTACTGCAAGGTCCGCTTCGACGAGGGCTCGCTGGAGACGCTGCGCGCCTCGCTCGGCGAGATCCGCGACGACCTGGCCCGGGCGCTCGCGTGGTCCGCGGTGTGGAACCTCACCCGCGACGGCCTGATGCCCGCCCGGGACTACCTCGACCTGGTGCTGCGCTTCGGCGGCCGCGAGTCCGACATCGGTGTGCTGCAGTCGCTGCACCTGCAGGCGAAGACCGCGCTCGACCTGTACGCCGACCCGGCGTGGCGGGCCGCGGGCGGCCGGCTGCTCGCCGAGGGCGCGGTGCGCGAGCTGCGGGCCGCCGAGCCGGGCAGCGACCACCAGCTGGCGTGGGCCCGCTTCGTCGCCACCGCGGCCGACGGCCCGGAGGAGTTGCAGCTGGTGCGCGGCCTGCTGGAGGGCACCGCACGCATCGACGGCCTCGACGTCGACCAGGAGCTGCGCTGGACGCTCTGGCTGGCGCTCGCCGCCGGCGGGGCCGCGGAGGGCCCGGAGATCGAGCGGGAGCTGCAGCGGGACAACACCGCCAGCGGCCGCCGCCAGCTCGTGCAGTGCCTGGCCGCCCGCCCCACCCCGGAGGCGAAGGCCGCCGCGTGGTCGGCCGTCGTCGACTCCGACGAACTGCCGAACGCCCTGGTGGAGGCGGAGATCGCGGGCTTCGCCCAGGCCGGCCGGCGGGACCTGACGGCGGGCTTCACCGCGCCGTACTTCGCGGTGCTGGAGAAGGTCTGGGAGCAGCGGTCGATCGAGATCGCGATGCGGATCGTCGGCGGGTTCTTCCCCCGTCACCAGACCGAGCCGGCCGTGCTCGCGGCGACGGACGAGTGGCTGGACGGGCACCCGGGGGCCGCGCCGGCCCTGCGCCGCCTGGTGACGGAGTGCCGTGACGACCTCGCCCGGGCGCTGCGCGCGCAGGAGTGCGACCGGGCCTGACGGCCGGAACGGCCGCGGCCCGCTGACCCGGATGCGGCCCGACACGGATGCGGCCCCCCGGCCCGGAAGGGCAGGGGGGCCGTCGGCGTTCCGGGCCGCTGCTACTTGAGCGTGGCCGAGGTGAGGCCGGACTGCACCTGGCGCTGGAAGGACAGGTACACCACCAGCACCGGCAGCATGGCGATCGTCATGCCGGCGAAGAGGGCCGGGGCGTCGCTCTTGTAGCCGGACTGCAGGGCGAGGTTGACCAGGCCCTGGGCGAGCATCGAGTGGTCGGCCTCGCCGGCCGTGGTCGGCTGCATCAGGGTGACCGGCAGGATGTACTGGTTCCACTGGCCGAGCACGTTGAAGATGCCCACGCTGATCAGGCCGGGCTTGGCCATCGGCACCATGATCCGGAAGAACGCCCGGGTGTGCGAGCAGCCGTCCAGCATCGCCGCCTCGTGGATGGCGGTCGGCAGGGTGCGGAAGAACGAGTGCAGGAAGAACACGGTGAACGGCAGCGAGTACGCGACGTACACCAGGATCAGGCCGAGGTAGCTGTTCAGGCCGAGGTACGGCGAGATCTCACCGAGGTTGCGGACCATGAAGAACAGCGGCACGAGGGCCAGGTAGACCGGGAACATCGCACCGGCCACGAACGAGAAGTAGATCACCCGGTTGCCGCGGAACTCGTAGCGGGCGAGCACGTAGGCCGCCATCGCGCCGAGCAGCATGGTGAGGGTGAGCGAACCCGCCAGCACGATGAGGGTGTTGGCGAAGAACCCGCCGATGCCCTTGGACCACGCCCGGGTGAAGGAGTCGAAGCCCCAGTGCGTCGGCCAGCTCCAGGCGGAGCCGTTGATCTGCGAGTCGGTCTTGAACGCGCCGAGCACGACCCAGGCCAGCGGGAAGAGGATCATCACGGCCCAGAGTGCGAGGAAGCCGTGCGAGAAGACGTTGAGGATGCCGCCGCTCTCGGCGAAGCGCTCCGTCCGGCCGGCCGGACGGCTGCGCTGGGCCGGTACGGCGGTGGACTTGTCGATGCTGGTGCTCATGGCCAGGCCCCGCTCAGTACTCGATCCGCTCGCGCCGGGTGACGCGCAGCGAGACGACGGACAGGATGAGGGTGAAGAAGAAGATCACGACACCCATCGCGCAGGCGTAGCCGGCCTCGCCGAAGGCGAGGAAGTTGCGCATCAGATACGTCGACATCAGCTCGCTGTGGTGGTCTGGGCCGCCGCCGTAGGTGCGGCCCGGGGTCATGCTGGCCACCAGGGCGAAGGCGTCCATCGCGACGATCGCGAGGTAGACCCAGGCCGTCTGCACGGTCTCCCACAGCAGCGGCAGGGTGATCGTGAAGAACGTCTGGCCGCGCTTGGCGCCGTCGAGCAGCGCCGCCTCGTAGATGTCCTTGGGGATCGACTGCATGGCCGCCGAGAAGAGCACGAGGTAGAAGCCGACGCCGCCCCAGACGAGGATGCCCAGGATGCACCAGAGCACCAGGTCGGGGTCGGAGAGCCAGGCCACCGGGTGCTGGGCGTCGACCAGGCCGGCCTTGATCAGCACGCCGTTGAAGAGACCGCTGGCGTCCGTGCGGTACACGGCCTGCCAGAGCACCGCGAGGATCGCGATGGAGAGCACCTGCGGGAAGAAGAACACGACCTTGTAGAAGGCGGCGCCGCGGACGCCCTGCACGCCGCCGGTGCCGCCCTTGCCGCCGACGTTGAGCATGAAGGCGAAGAAGAGCGCGATCAGGATCGTCGCGACCGGCAGCACCGCGAGCAGCAGGAGGTTGTGCCACAGCGCGCCGAGGAAGACCTCGTCACCGAAGAGTTTCGTGTAGTTGTCCAGGCCGACGAAGTTCATCTCCTGGCTCTGCCCCGACCAGTCGGTCAGGGAGTACCCGAAGGTCTGCGCGTACGGCCAGAGCACCAGCCCCACGTACAGCACGATCGGGAGAAAGAGGAACCCCACGATGAAGGGGTACTTGCCGTGACGCATGGGTCACTTCTCCTGTCCGTCAGGGTGACGCACCGGGGGCGGTTCGGGGCCCCCGGTGCGTCCTGTTCCTCCGCCGGTCAGGCGGTCTTGTTCTTGGCGGCCGACTCCTTGGCGCGCTTGATCCACTCCGCCGGAGTGATGCGCTTGGCCATCAGCTCGCCCGAGGCGTTCTGCAGGTCCTCGTCGAACTTCGATGCGGTGTTCGGGTACTGGTAGTTGAAGGTGTTCGCACCGGCGGCCGTGAGGGAGACGACGGTGGAGGCGGTGCCCGGCTTGAGCTTGACCTCGGGGCCGACGCCGTCCTTCAGGCAGGTGAGGCTGTTGGCGGTCTGGGCGAACTTGCCCGAGGCCTCCTTGGTCAGCATCATCCGGAGGAACTCGAGGCCGCCGGCCACGTTCTTGGCCTTGGACGGGACGATGAAGGGCTCGCCCGCACCGGCGCGGATCGCCTCGAAGGGCAGCTTGTCGCCGGGCAGCGACGGCATGGGCAGGAAGACCATGTCGAAGTCGGCCGGGGTGGTGGCCAGCTGCTCGTTCTCCAGCCAGGAGCCGGACGGGATGAACGCGGCCTTGTACTGGTTCCAGGCGGTCTGCGACTCGGTGTGCGTCATGCCGTTGGTGCCGGGGAGGAGGAAGTCCTTCTCGACGATCTGGTAGAACGCCTCGACGACGGTCTTGACGGCCGGGTCGTCCCAGGCGGTGGCGTCGAGGGCGTCGATGCGCTTCATCAGGTCGAGGCCGCCCTGCTTGGCGATCATGTCCAGGAGCGCGACGTTGATGTAGTAGGGGTACTTGCCCTGGTGGGCGAGGGGCGCGATGCCCTTGGCCTTGATCTTGCCGCAGAGCTCGATGAACTCGGCCCAGGTCTTCGGGGCCGTCCAGCCGTTGTCCTTGAAGAGCTTGCCGGAGTACCAGAAGCCCCAGACGGTGTAGACGTAGGACAGGTTGTAGACCTTGCCCTTGACCGTGCCGGACTCGATGGTGCCGGGCATCAGGACGTCGCGGATCTTCTTCGACGGGTCGTCGATGTACGGCGCGTCGAGGAGCGGCTGCAGGTCGGTGAGCTGGTTGGAGTCGGCCAGCACGTCGAGCTTGATCTGCTTGTTGCCCGAGTCGTCGATGACGTCCGGCGGGGAGCCGGCGTTGAAGCGCGGCTGCAGCTTGCCGGTGACGTCCTGGTCGGCCTGGTGGTTGATCTTGGCGCCGGGGTAGCTCTTCGAGTAGATGGCCTCGAAGGCCTTGGCGTAGTCGCTGCCGTAGCCGCCGTTGAAGATGAAGACCTCAAGGCCGTCGGCGTCCTTGACGCCGAACGGGTTCTTGGCGTCGGTCAGGTTGTAGCCGCCGGCCGCCTTGTCGCCCTTGTCACTGCTGCCGCCGGTGCCGCCGGCACACGCGGTGAGCAGGGACCCGCCGGTGGCGGCCAGCACGGCGATGCCTGCGGCGCGCTTGAAGATGTCACGCCGGTTGTACTCGGTTGCAGAGCCCATGAGTGCCCCTAGCCCCTCGATGTCCAAGAAGATGGGTGATGCCCCGGGGTATGACGAGATGTCAATTCCCGTTGATAAAGGCCCGCCTGGCGGCAAGTGCGCCGGTCAAAGGCGTGCGGTCGATGCGCAAAGGTATAGTCCACTGTTCATCCTGCGGCAATAGCAGGGCCGCTGGATGGGTCACGTTGGGAGTCAAAGCGTTGCGGGCGGTGCAGCATGTGCAATGCGCAGGGAGCCTGCCCGATAGCCGACAGACCGCCCGGACACCGAGAAGATAGCGCGTTGATGCTCGTTTAGACACAGAAACGCGCAGCTTCGCGCATCAGCGATCAAAATCGTGATGCGAGACGCTGCGCGTGGGAGAGCGGGGGCAGGGGGGCGCGCCAGGACCGGCACGCCCCCCGTCGGGTCACGGCCGCCCGAAGCCGCCCTGCAGGCCGCTGTCGAGGGCCGACACCAGGGAGCCCTGGGCGTCGTCGTTGTCCAGCGACCAGGCCATCACCCCGCCGAGCCCGAGCGCCCGGACGTAGCGCGCCTTGCGGGTCAGCAGCTCGGGCGTGTCGTACGTCCAGAACTCCGTCCCGTCGTACTTCCAGGTCGCGCCGTGCAACCGGTCGTCGTGGACCGCGCCGGGCAGGTCCTTGATCAGGCGGTAGGGCAGGTTGCCGCCCTGCGCGAGGCCGGTCGCCGGCTGGTAGAGGCCCGCCGTGCCGC
Organism: Kitasatospora sp. NBC_01539; assembly: GCF_045040525.1. Taxonomy (NCBI): domain Bacteria; kingdom Bacillati; phylum Actinomycetota; class Actinomycetes; order Kitasatosporales; family Streptomycetaceae; genus Kitasatospora; species Kitasatospora sp. NBC_01539. The sequence goes on along the minus strand of NZ_CP109390.1, from coordinate 5,733,342 downwards.
CGTCCGCCACGCCCGTCCAGCCGTAGCCGTAGAACGGCACGCCGAGCACCGCCTTCTCCGCGGGGAGGCCCCTGGACAGGTAGTGGCGCACCACGCGGTCCGCGCTGTAGCCGGCGTTCTGCGGCGACGGGTCGGCCCGGTCGGAGAACAGGTTGGCCTGGTGGTTGGTCGGCCCCTGCGCCTCCCACGGGCCGTGCAGGTCGTACGTCATCAGGTTGAGCCAGTCGACCGAACGGGCGACCCTGCCGATCTCCAGCTGGTCGGCCTTGGCCTCCCCCGCCGGGACGGCCGCCGTCAGCAGGTAGTGGCTGTGCCGCTTGCCGCCCAGCGCGTCGAGCTGGCGGCGGAACTCCTGCATCAGCAGCGTGTAGTTGCGGCCGTCCTCCGGACGGACGACGTTGCCCGGGTCGCCGCCGCCGCCCGGGTACTCCCAGTCGATGTCGATGCCGTCGAAGACCCCGGCCCCCGCACCGGCCCCGCCCTCGGCGGAGCCGAGCTGCGGCAGGTCGCCCTTCACGTACAGGTCGATGCAGGAGGCGACGAACTTCTTGCGGGCGGCGTCGGTGGCCGCGGCGTCCGAGAAGTACTTCGACCAGGTCCAGCCGCCGAGCGAGATCACGGCCTTGAGCTGGGGGTTCTTCGCCTTCAGCTTGCGCAGCTGGTTGAAGTTGCCCTTCAGCGGCTGCTCGGCGGTGTCGGCGACGCCGTCCACCGACTCCTCCGCGCCGACGGGCCGCTGGTAGTCGGCCCAGGCGTCGCCGACGCCGGCGGCGTTGGCCTCGAAGCAGGTGCCGTCGGCGGAGACGTTGCCGAAGGCGTAGTTGATCACGGTGAGCTTGCCGGCCTGGCCGGACTCCTGGACCTTGCGCGCGGTGGCGCCGCTGTAGACGCCCCACTGGGTGAAGTAGCCGACCCGCTGGCCCTTCAGCCGGGGGGCGGGGTGGTCGTGGGCCTGTGCGGCCGCCGGTGCGGCGAGCACGGTGGCCAGTGCCACCGCGAGGACTGCTGAGGTGCGTCTGGGCATGCCCGTGACCTTCTCCGAGTCAGCATCAAATGGTCTGGACCAAGCTGAGACAGAGGTTTAGTCCATCGGCCGGGCAGCGCACAAGGGGGCCGACGCACCGTCAACCGCCCGCCGGCACAACGCCGGACCCCCGGACCGCCCCGCGAGCGACCCCCGGAAGGCCCGCGGAAGGCCCGCGGAAGGCCCGCGGAAGGCCCGCGGACCGCCGTACGAGCGGGCCGTGCGAGAGGCCCGCGGACCGCCGTACGAGCGGGCCGCGCGAGCGGCCTGCGGCCCGCCGTCAGCCGCGTGACGCCAGCGTCGGCACCCCGGCGCCCGCCAGCTCGCCGAGCGCCTCCTGCCGCCCCGTGAGCGCCATCAGGAGGGCCAGCATCGGCCCGGCCACCTCCGGGCCGGTGCCCGCCGACCAGTCGGTGTCGGTGGCCCGCAGGGCGAGCCCGTCGATCCGGCGCCGACCGCCGATCAGCAGGTTCGAGCGGCGGTAGAAGTCCGCACACCGGGTGAGCGCCGCCATCGGGTACGGGTGGACGACGCCCAGCGGCCGCCGGATGTCCTCCGCGTGCACCACCGTCTCTCCCAGCCAGCTGTCCAGCGGCCCCGGCGGGTGCCGCACCGACTCCAGCCGGGCCGCGAACGCGGCGAGCGTGCCCGCCGGGCCGTCGGCGGTCAGCGCGGCGATGTCGCGGGCCGCCATCGCCTCGAAGCGGAACCCCGACCCGGCCATCCGCACCGCGAAGCGCGCCGGCGTCGTCGCGGCCGTCGCCGCCATGTGCGCCAGGGTCTCCTGCACCGTGCGCCCGGCGCAGAGCGAGGGCGTGGCCCACTGCCCGGGCGACAGCCGCTCGACGTCGGCCAGCAGCGCCCGCCGCTCGGCATGGATCACGGGCCAGGGATCGCGCGGTGTCGCCATGCCTCCGTCGTACTACGACGAGGGCCGGGCCGCACCCCCTGGTGTCAGGGGGTGCGGCCCGGCCTCCGGGTCACTGCGGAGCTCAGCCGATCAGGCTGCGCAGCACGTACTGCAGGATGCCGCCGTTGCGGTAGTAGTCCGCCTCGCCGGGGGTGTCGATGCGCACGACCGCGTCGAAGGTGACGTCACCCGCGGTGACCTTGACGGTCTTCGGGGTGCGGCCCTCGTTGAGCTCGGTCACGCCGGAGAAGGAGAAGGTCTCCTCGCCGGTGAGGCCCAGCGAGTCGGCGGTCTGGCCGGCCGGGAACTGCAGCGGCAGGACGCCCATGCCGATCAGGTTCGAGCGGTGGATGCGCTCGTACGACTCGGCGATGACGGCCTTGACGCCCAGGAGCGCGGTGCCCTTGGCCGCCCAGTCACGGGACGAGCCGGAGCCGTACTCCTTGCCCGCCAGGACGACCAGCGGGGTGCCGGCGGCCTGGTAGTTCTGCGAGGCGTCGTAGATGAACGACACCGGGCCGTCGGCCTGGGTGAAGTCGCGGGTGTAGCCGCCCTCGGTGCCCGCCGCGATCTGGTTCCGCAGGCGGATGTTCGCGAAGGTGCCGCGGATCATGACCTCGTGGTTGCCACGGCGCGAGCCGTAGGAGTTGAAGTCACGCTTCTCCACACCGTGCTCGGTGAGGTACTGCGCCGCCGGGGTGCCCGGCTTGATGTTGCCGGCCGGGGAGATGTGGTCGGTGGTGACCGAGTCGCCCAGCTTGGCCAGCACGCGGGCACCGGCGATGTCGGTCACCGGGCTCGGGGTCTTGGCCATGCCCTCGAAGTACGGGGGCTTGCGGACGTAGGTCGACTCGGCGTCCCACTCGAAGGTGTTGCCGGTCGGCACGGGCAGCGACTGCCAGCGGTGGTCGCCCGCGAAGACGTCCTGGTAGCCCTTGTCGAACATGGCCTCGTCGATGGAGCCGGCGACGGTGTCGGCGACCTCCCGCTCGGACGGCCAGATGTCGGCGAGGAAGACGTCGTTGCCGTCGGCGTCCTGGCCCAGCGCGTCACGGGTGATGTCGACGTTCATGTTGCCGGCGAGGGCGTACGCGACCACCAGCGGCGGGGACGCCAGGTAGTTCATCTTGACGTCGGGGTTGATCCGGCCCTCGAAGTTGCGGTTGCCGGAGAGCACCGAGACGACGGCGAGGTCGGCCTCGTTGACGGCGGCCGAGACCTCCTCGGGCAGCGGGCCCGAGTTGCCGATGCAGGTGACGCAGCCGTAGCCGACCAGGTTGAAGCCCAGCTTCTCCATGTACGGGAGGAGGCCGGCCTTCTCGTAGTAGTCCATGACGACCTTGGACCCGGGGGCCAGGGTGGTCTTGACCCACGGCTTGACCGTGAGGCCCTTCTCCACGGCCTTCTTCGCCAGCAGGGCGGCGCCCAGCATGACGGAGGGGTTGGAGGTGTTGGTGCAGGAGGTGATCGAGGCGATCACGACCGCGCCGTTGTCGATCTCGTAGGACGAGCCGTCGGGGGCGGTGACGGCGGTCGGCTTCGAGGCCTCGGCGGAGTACGTCGGCAGCGCCTCGGCGAACCTGTCGGCGGCCTCGGCCAGGATCACGCGGTCCTGCGGGCGCTTCGGGCCGGAGATCGACGGGACGACGGTGGAGACGTCCAGCTCCAGGTACTCGGAGAAGACCGGCTCGACCGACGGGTCGTGCCAGAGGCCCTGCTCCTTGGCATACGCCTCGACCAGGGCGAGCTGCTGCTCGTCGCGGCCGGTGAGCTTGAGGTAGTTGATGGTCTCGGCGTCGATCGGGAAGATCGCACAGGTCGAGCCGAACTCCGGCGACATGTTGCCGATGGTGGCGCGGTTCGCCAGCGGGATCGCGGTGACGCCCTCGCCGTAGAACTCGACGAACTTGCCGACCACACCGTGCTTGCGCAGCATCTCGGTGATGGTGAGCACCAGGTCGGTGGCGGTGGTGCCGGCCGGGAGCTGGCCGTTGAGCTTGAAGCCGACCACGCGCGGGATCAGCATGGAGACCGGCTGGCCGAGCATCGCGGCCTCGGCCTCGATGCCGCCGACGCCCCAGCCCAGCACGCCCAGGCCGTTGACCATCGTGGTGTGCGAGTCGGTGCCGACACAGGTGTCGGGGTACGCCTGGCCGTTGCGGACCATGACGGTGCGGGCCAGGTGCTCGATGTTGACCTGGTGCACGATGCCGGTGCCGGGCGGGACGACCTTGAACTCGTCGAACGCGGTCTGGCCCCAGCGCAGGAACTGGTAGCGCTCCTTGTTGCGGCCGTACTCGATCTCGACGTTCTGGACGAAGGCGTCCGGCGTGCCGAACTTGTCGGCGATGACGGAGTGGTCGATGACCAGCTCGGCCGGCGCCAGCGGGTTGATCTTCGCCGGGTCGCCGCCGAGGTCCTTGACGGCCTCGCGCATGGTGGCGAGGTCGACGACGCAGGGGACACCGGTGAAGTCCTGCATGATCACGCGGGCGGGCGTGAACTGGATCTCCTCGCTCGGCTCCGCCGCGGCGTCCCAGTTGCCCAGGGCGCGGATGTGGTCGGCGGTGATGTTGGCGCCGTCCTCGGTGCGGAGGAGGTTCTCCAGCAGGACCTTGAGGCTGTACGGCAGCCGCTCGGAACCCTCGACGGCGGAGAGCTTGAAGATCTCGTACGACTCGTCGCCCACCTGCAGCGAGCTGCGGGCGTCGAAGCTGTTCGCGGACACGACTGACTCCTTCTGGGTCCACCCGATGGTAAGGTAAGCCTTAGCTAAGCCCACCTCGCCGATGCGGAAGGCGTGCGGCTCTCGGCAACTATCTTGATGTCAAGATAAATCATAGTGTGAACTTATCTCGATGTCGAGATAAACCATAGTGCATGCCCGCGCACGCCATCACCTCAGGCAGGGCCCTTCCGGGACGCGCCACGGCACCCCTCCCAAACTTCACCCGCCGCCCGTGCGGCGCAAGTGCGCGCGCACACCGGAAGCCCTGAACACGCCCCGGAACACGCCCCTCAGGCGTCCCGGCACGCGTCCCGGCGACGGGCCGGACGCGCGCCGCGGCTAGGGTGTCCGGAACCCCGCCCGAGCCCCGTTCGAGCACCCACCCGAGCCGCCGTCGCGGCCCGTTCGCCCCGCGACCGCCCACGTCCGCGCCGCGCACGAGCAGCCTCGCGGGACGACGGCCCCACCGCCGAGGAGCCCGCCCGTGATCGTCGTCGACGCATCCGCCCTCGTCCTCGCCCTGGCCGACGACGGCCCGCGCGGCGACGGAGCCCGCGCCGAACTCGCCCGCGACACCGCATGGGCGGCACCCGACCACGTCCTCATCGAGTGCATGCAGTCGCTGCGCGGCCTGCTCCTCGCCCGCCAGGTCACCGCCGAACGCGTCACCGAACTCGCCGAACGGCTGCCCGCACTGCCGATCCGGCGGATCGACGTGGCCCCGCTGCTCCGACGCGTCTGGGAACTCAAGGACAACCTCACCCCGGACGACGCCGCGTACGTGGCGGTCGCCGAACAGCTCGGCGCACCCCTTGTCACCGCCGACCTGCGGCTGATGCGGGCCAGCGGCCCCCGCTGCGAGATCCGCGGCATCGACGCGGCCGGCAACACCGTGGCAGGCCGGACCACCCCGTCCGGGTGACGCCGCGGCACGCCGCCGCGCCGGCCGCCCGGCCGGACGCCACCGTGGGACGGCCCACCCGAGCCGTGGCGGGCCCGCCCGACGAGAGGCCCCCGATGCCCGTGCCGTTCGCCCCCGCCCTGCCCGCGCTGCTCCTCCTGCCCGCGCTGGCGGCACCGGCCACCGTCGTGGACGCGGACTTCGACCCCGCGTCCGCCTTCGTCCGGCCGACCGCCATCAGCCACGTACCCGACCTGGTGCCCTACGGGGGCCATGTCCGGCTCACCGTCACCCGGGCACCGGGCGCCTCCACGGTCGCTCTGGAACTGCGCGGCCTGGCCCCCTCGCTCGACCTCGCCGCACACGTGCACACCGGCCGCTGCGGCGCCGACCCGGCCGCCTCCGGACCGCACTACCAGCACGTGCCGGACCCGGTGCAGCCCTCGACCGACCCGGCCTACGCCAACGACCGCAACGAGGTCAGGCTGGCACTCCGCACCGACGACACCGGGCAGGCCGCCGCGCGGACGGCGGTGGGCTTCGCCTTCCGCCCCGGTGAGGCACACTCCCTGGTGCTGCACACCGGCCGGCGGAGCGGCGCCCATCCGGCGGGCGAACGCATCGCGTGCGTCGACGTCGACCTCTGACCCGCAGGCACAGCGGCACGGCGGCACAGCGGCACGGCGGCACAGCGGCACGGCGGCACGGCGGCACAGCGGCACGGCGGCACAGCGGCACGGCGGCACGGCGGGTCAGCGGCACGGCGGCGGACCGGGTTCGGCGCCGGTGCCCGGTGCCGGTGCCGGGAGGTGGGTGGGTGGGTGTCAGGAGCCGAGCGTCGCGACCATGACGGCCTTGATGGTGTGCAGCCGGTTCTCCGCCTGGTCGAAGACCACCGAGTGCGCCGACTCGAACAGCTCGTCCGTGCACTCCAGCTCGGCCATGCCGGTCGCCTCGTGCATCTGCCGCCCGATCTCGGTACCGAGGTCGTGGTACGCGGGCAGGCAGTGCAGGAAGCGGACGGCCGGGTTGCCCGTCGCACGGACGGTGTCCATCGACACCTGGTACGGCCTGAGCATCTCGATGCGCTCCGCCCAGACCTCCTTGGGCTCCCCCATCGAGACCCAGACGTCGGTGTAGAGGAAGTCGGCGCCGGCCACGCCGTCGGCCACGGACTCGGTCAGGGTGATCCGGGCGCCGGAGGTCTCGGCGAGGGCCTGGGCGGCCTTCTGCACCTCCGCGGCGGGCCAGAGCTGCTCCGGCGCGACGATCCGGACGTCCATGCCGAGGAGGGCGCCGGTGATGAGGAGCGAGTTGCCCATGTTGTTGCGGGCGTCGCCGAGGTAGGCCAGGGCGACCTCGGAGAAGGGCTTGGCGCAGTGCTCCCGCACGGTCAGCACGTCGGCGAGCATCTGGGTCGGGTGCCACTCGTCGGTCAGCCCGTTCCACACCGGCACCCCGGCGTTCGCGGCCAGCTCCTCGACGATGTGCTGGCCGTGGCCCCGGTACTCGATCCCGTCGAACATCCGGCCGAGGACCCGCGCCGAGTCCTTGATCGACTCCTTGTGGCCGATCTGGGAGCCCGCCGGGTCGAGGTAGGTGGTGGTGGCTCCCTGGTCGTGCGCGGCCACCTCGAAGGCGCACCGGGTGCGGGTCGACGTCTTCTCGAAGATCAGCGCGATGTTCTTGCCCCGGAGCCGGGGCTGCTCGGTACCGGCGTACTTGGCGGCCTTCAGCTGCGCGGCGAGGTCCACCAGGAAGCGGAACTCCTGGGGAGTGAAGTCGAGCTCCTTGAGGAAGTGCCTGTTCCGGAGGTTGAACGCCATGCCGGGCTCCTGGGTCATCGGATACTTGAATGGGAAGTGTATACGACAGCCCGAATTTGTATGCAGATGGCGGCGGCCGACTCCGCACCGCGTCCCACCGGCTCCACGGGGACACCGCCGGGCGTGTCCGACACCGCCGGGTCCACCCGGACCCTGCCGGACCGCGGTCGGCATGGCCTGGCCCGGTCGGGCCCGGCCGGGTCCGCTCGGAGGCGCCGGGTCCGGCCCCGCCGCTCGCGGCAGGGCCGGACCTCCGATCAGAGCCGCGGGTCGACCGGCTCCGACTCCAGCGCGAGCACCGCGAAGACCGGCTCGTGGACCCGCCACAGGGGCTCGTTCGCCGCCAGCCGGTCGAGCGCCTCCAGGCCGAGCGCGTACTCGCGGAGGGCGAGCGAGCGCTTGTGGCCGAGGAACCGCTGCCGCAGCACGTCCAGCGACTCGGTGTAGTCCGGGCCGTAGATGATCCGCAGGTACTCGCGACCGCGGACCTTCACTCCCGGCTGCACCAGCCGGCCCGCGGCGTCGCGCACGAGGGAGGCCACCGGTTTGACGACCATGCCCTCACCGCCCGCTCCGGTGATCTCCTCCCACCAAGCGATGCCGACGGCCACGGACGCGTCGTCGGTGGTGTCCACCAGCAGGCGGCCGGTGCCCTGCAGCACCGGCTCCGCCGCGTCGTCGGCGGCGACCAGCCGGTCGATCCAGCCGAGGTGCCGGTCGTGCGGGAGCACCGCGAGGTTGGCCCCCTCGGCGGCGAGCAGTTGGAACGGCGCCAGCCGGATGCCGCTGAGCCCTTCGGTGGGCCAGCAGTAGCGCCGGTACGCGGCCGTGAACGCCTCCGCGTCCAGGGCGCGGCGGCGCTGCCGGGCCGTCAGGTCGGCGACGTCCAGCCCGCGCGCGGCGGCGCGCTCCAGCGCGTCCACCACCTGCGGCAGCGCGGCGCCCGCGGCCGCACCGACCGCGGCGTACTGGCGGCGCAGCAGCTCGGCCGCCTTCAGGGACCACGGCATCAGCTCGGCGTCCAGGAGCAGCCAGCCGGTGCCGAGCTCGTCGAAGAGCCCGGCCCGCTCGGCGGCCGTCCTGACCCGGCCGAGCACGGCCCCGGTGAGCTCGTCGTCGCCGAGGAAGGCCCGACCGGTACGGGTCCAGATCGCGCCCGGGCCGGAGAGGCCGAACCTCTTCTCCAGCGCGGCCTCGTCCCGGGCGACCAGCACGACGGCCCGGGAGCCCATGTGCTTCTCCTCGCAGACCACGTGCTGCACACCGTCGTGGCGGTACGCCAGGAACGCCTCCTCCGGGTGCTCCAGATAGCCCTCGCGCCGCGAGGTCGCGGACGGGGCCATCGTCGGCGGCAGGTAGGCGAGCAGCCGCGGGTCGAGCGCGAAGCGGCTCATCACCTCCAGCGCCGCGGCGGCGTTCTCCTCCCGGACGGCGACCCGGCCGTGGTGCGCGGTCTCCACGATCCGCCGTCCGGAGACGTCGGCGAGGTCGAGCGGACGGCCCTCGCGGCCGCCCGGCGCGTCCGTGTGCAGCGGCCGCGAGGGGGCGTACCACTCCTGCTCCGCCGGGACGGAGACGAGCTCGCGCTCGGGGTAGCGCAGCGCGGTCAGGCTGCCGCCGAACACGCAGCCGGTGTCCAGGCAGATCGTGTTGTTGACGAAGCTCGCCGCGGGCACCGGGGTGTGGCCGTAGACCACCAGCGCCTTGCCCCGGTACTCCTCCGCCCACGGGTAGCGGACCGGCAGGCCGTACTCGTCCGTCTCGCCCGTCGTGTCGCCGTACAGCGCGTGCGAGCGGACCCGGCCGGAGTTGCGGCCGTGGTACCTCTCCGGCAGACCGGCGTGGCAGACCACCAGGGCACCGCCGTCGAGCAGGTAGTGGCTGACCAGGCCCCGCATGAAGGTGCGGACCTCGTCCCGGAACTCCTCGGACTCGGCGGCCAGCTGGTCGATCGACTCCTGCAGGCCGTACGCGACCGTGACCTTGCGGCCGTCCATGTGCCGGCCGAGCTTGTTCTCGTGGTTGCCCGGCACGCAGACCGCGTGGCCGGCTGCGACCATGCCCATCACCAGGCGCAGCACGCCCGGCGTGTCCGGGCCGCGGTCGACCAGGTCGCCGACGAACACCGCGGTACGGCCGTCCGGGTGGGCGGCGTCGACCGCCCGGCCCCGGGCGTCGCGGGCCAGGTCGTAGCCGAGGCGGGCGAGCAGCGTCTCCAGCTCGGAGCGGCAGCCGTGGATGTCGCCGACGATGTCGAAGGGGCCGGTGAGGTGCCGCAGGTCGTTGTACCGCTTCTCCGTGACGATCTCGGCGGTGGCGACCTCCTGCTCGCCGCGCAGGAGGTGCACCTTGCGGAAGCCCTCGCGTTCCAGCCCCTTCAAGGAACGCCGGAGCTCGCGCTGCTGGCGCGGCAGCACGTGGTCGGGCAGCTGCCGGTCCGGGCGGTGGCGGTTGCGCTCGGCGCACACCGCGAGCGGGACGTCCAGGACGATCGCGATCGGCAGGATGTCGTGCTCCCGGGCGAGCCGGACGAGGGCCTTGCGGGACTCGGGCTGCACGTTGGTGGCGTCGACGACGGTCAGCCGGCCGGCCGCCAGCCGCTTGCCGACGATGTAGTGGAGCACGTCGAACGCGTCGGCGGAGGCCGACTGGTCGTTCTCGTCGTCGGAGACGAGACCGCGGCAGTAGTCGGAGGAGACGACCTGCGTGGGCTTGAAACGGGAACGGGCGAAGGTCGACTTCCCGGAGCCGCTCGTGCCGATCAGCACGACCAGGGACACGTCGGTGACGGGCAGCCGCCGGACGGGCTGCGCCACGGCGGGCACGTCGGCGGGCGTGCCGGACGGTGCGGGGGCCGGGGCCGGGTCGGCGGAGCCGAGGGCAGGGACGGGGACCGAGCCGGGGACGGAGCCGGGGGCGGGGGCGGTGTGGGGGGTGTCGTCGGCGGTCGTCCCGTCGGCGGCACTGCGGTCGTCGGTCGTCATCGGGTCACGCTCCCTTCGGGGGCCTGGTCGGTCGTGGCGCCGCCGGACGCGAGGAACAGGGCGAGCTGGGTCGGCGCCCCGACCTCCTCGTCCGACGGGCCGACGGGCCGGAGGTCGACGGTGTACCCGTACGTGCGGGCGACCTGTTCGGCCCAGGCTCGGAACTCCGCCCGCGTCCATTCGAAGCGGTGGTCCGCGTGCCGTACGTGGCCCGCCGGGAGGCTCTCCCAGCGGACGTTGTACTCCACGTTGGGGGTGGTCACGACGACCGCCCGAGGGCGGGCGGCGCCGAAGACCGCGTACTCCAGGGCGGGCAGTCGCGGCAGGTCGAGGTGCTCGACGACCTCGGAGAGCACCGCGGCGTCGTAGCCCTTGAGCCGGGCGTCGGTGTAGGTGAGCGCACCCTGCACCAGCTGCACCCGCGCGGCCTGGCGCTCCGACATGCGGTCCAGCCGCAGTCGGCGCGCGGCGGCGGCCAGGGCGCGGGAGGAGACGTCGACACCGAGCACCTCCTTCACACGGGTGTCCTTCAGCAGCGCACCGACCAGCTCGCCCTGGCCGCAGCCGAGGTCGAGCACCCGCGCCGCACCGGTCTCCGCGAGGGCGGCGAGGATCGCCTCCCGGCGCAGCTCGGCGAGCGGTCGGGAACGGCCCGCTCGGGCGTCGTCGGATGCCGGCGGACCGCCGGCGACCCCGGCGGCATCGGCGACAGGCGCGTCGGACGCACGGGTCGTGCCGGATGCCTCGGCCGTGCCGGATGCCCGGGGCTCTCCGGATGCGTGGACGTCCTCGGCCGCGCCGGACGCCTCGGGCTCGTCGTCGGACACGGCGTTGTCCAGCTCCTCCGCCTCCTGGTCGTCCGCCTCGGCGAGGCGGGCCAGCGCCAGCCGTTCCATGGCGAGCCGGGTGAGCGACCAGCGACGGGCCAGGTAGCGACGGGTGATCAGTGCCCGCTCGGGGTGCCCGGCGAGCCATCCGTCGCCGGCGGCCAGCAGCTTGTCGACCTCGTCCGGGGCGACCCAGTAGTGCTTGGACCCGTCGAGGACCGGCAGCAGCACGTAGAGGTGCTGCAGCGCGTCGGCGAGCCGCAGTTCGCCGGTGAGCCGCAGCCGTACGTAGCGGCTGTCGCCCCATGCGGGGAACACCTCGTCCAGCGGCACCGCGGTGGCCTCGACCTGCCACCCGAGCGGCGCGAAGAGCCTCCGGACCATGGCGGGCCCGCCGCCGCCGTCGCCACCGCCGTTGGCCGGCACCGCGGGCAGCGCGATCCGCAGCGGCAGCGGGAGGTCGGCCCGACCGGGCAGCTTCTCGCAGTCGCCCTTCATCGCCGTCCGGAAGACCGTACGGAGGGCGACGGCCAGCAGTGAGGACGCCGCGTAGGGGCGGTCGTTCACGTACTGCGCGAGCGTGAGGTCCGGCGAACCGCCGCGGCCGCCCTTGCCGCGGTTCTGACGGACGAGGGCGACCGGGTCGATGTCCAGCAGCAGTGCGGCGGTGCAGGCCTCGTCGGTCGCCTCGGGGTAGAAGACGTGCGCCACGCCGTGGGCGGTCGAGAAGCGCTGCACCTTGTCGGGGTGCTTGTGCAGCAGGAAACCCAGGTCGGTGGCGGGACCGTCCGCGGTGGCCGTGGTGGAGATCGAGATGAACACCCGGCCGAGTATGGCCGATCGGGGATCGGCAGGTCATCGCATTTTGGCCTGTCAGCGCGGCCGACGGCGTCCGGACGGTGAGCGCGTTCGGCAGTGCCTCCCCCGATTCGTTAACGTGCTCGATGTGACTGCTGAAACCTCCTCCCTCCCCGGCGCCGTCGCCGTCGGCCTGGCGACGATCGCCGCCGACGGCACCGTGCTCGACACCTGGTTCCCCGCTCCCGAACTGACCGCCGCGCCCGGCCCGGCCGGAACAGTCCGGCTCACCGCCGAGCAGGCCGAGGCCGCGCTGGGGAGCGGCGCCGCGGAAGCACTGCGCGTCGACGCCCGCCGCGGCGTCGAGGTCGTCGCGGTACGGACCGCCATCTCCTCGCTGGAGGACAAGCCGCTGGACGCGCACGACGCGTACCTGCGGCTGCACCTGCTGAGCCACCGTCTGGTGAAGCCGCACGGGCAGAACCTGGACGGCATCTTCGGGCTGCTGGCCAACGTGGCGTGGACGAGCATCGGGCCGGTGCCGGTCGCCGGTGTGGAGCAGGCCCGCCTCGCGGTCCGCTCGCAGGGCGGCCAGCTCGCCGTGTACGGCATCGACAAGTTCCCGCGGATGACCGACTACGTCGCGCCGAGCGGCGTCCGGATCGCCCACGCGGACCGCGTCCGCCTCGGTGCCCACCTGGCCGAGGGCACCACGGTGATGCACGAGGGCTTCGTGAACTTCAACGCCGGCACGCTCGGCACCTCGATGGTCGAGGGCCGGATCAGCGCGGGTGTCGTGGTGGGCGACCACAGCGACATCGGCGGCGGCGCGTCGATCATGGGCACGTTGTCGGGCGGCGGCAAGCAGACCGTGTCGGTCGGCGAGCGCTGCCTGCTCGGCGCCAACGCGGGCATCGGCATCTCGCTGGGCAGCGACTGCGTGGTGGAGGCCGGTCTGTACGTGACCGCCGGCACCCGGGTCACCACCCCCGACGGCAAGATCGCCAAGGCGGTGGAGCTGTCCGGCCAGGACAACCTGCTGTTCCGCCGCAACTCCCAGAGCGGCGCGGTCGAGGTGATCGCGCGGTCCGGCTCGTGGGGCGGCCTGAACGCGGAGCTGCACGCGCACAACTGATCCTCTGTGCTGCCGGCGGGCCCGGCTCGCGTACGGACCGTACGCGAGCCGGGCCCGCCGTCGTGCCGGGACGGGACCGCGGCTCTGCCGACGGGCGGGCCAGGACCGCGAACCCGACCGCGAACCCGACCGGGACCGGGACCGCGACCGCGATGTCGGGTCCGGACCCAGGCCCGGACCCAGGCTCCGGGCGGAGGGGCGTCGGGCCCGGTTCCCGCGTATGGCGGAACGCGGACCGGCGCGCAACCCGGCCTCACTCCTGGGGCTGACGGCCGAACACGGTTGGACCTCAACGGGTGGTGCGAGGTGACCGCCGGCGTGCGGGGGTCGTTGGAGGGTGGGCGCCGGTGTCCGGCGCCGCACACCGCACCACCGAGTCGGAAGGGCACTCTCATGTCCGATCGCACGTCCGAGCCGAATCCCGAAGCCTCGCAGTCGCTCTCGTACGACCTGTCCGCGGCCGTGGCGTCGAAGGGCCTCCTCCAGCAGATGGAGGAGCTGCTGGCGACGGTGAGCGCCAACCTGGCCGGGCTCGGCGCCGACCTGCGCTCCTCGAGTGTCACCCGGACCGACGACCCGGAGGACGAGGCTCCGGAGGCCGGCGCTCACCGCTGAACCCCGGTCGGGGATCCGTGCGCCCCGGCCGCGGCGGGTGGCCGCACACCGGCGCGGAGGCCCCGGCCGCGGCACGCCGGAGCTGCGGCCGTCCCGGATGCTGACTGTCGGCGGTCCAGCGGTCGCGCCGCGAGCGGGTCGGGCAGGCCGGACACCCCCGGCGCACCGGCCTGCACCGGCAGATCGGACGGGCCGGGCTGCGCGGACACGTCGGACGGGCCCGCCGTGCCGGGACCCGCCGCCGGGGGCCGGTCGTCGTCGGCCTCGCCCGCGTCCTGCGGCGCCGCACCGCTGTCGCGGCGGACGGTGCGGAGCAGCTCGGCCACGAGGTCCTTGCACTCCGCGCCGGCGTCGACACCGTCGATGCACTGCCAGTACACGGTCTCGGCGTCGGCGCCGCAGGCGAGCACGACGAGGGCCTCGGCCACCTCGTGCAGCAGGCTGCCGAGTTCGTGGAGCAGCGGTTCCAGCTCCCCGAGGCCGTCGAGGCGCTCGGCCCTGACACCTGCGGTCCGGTCCGCGGAGGGCCGTTCGACACGGGCTCCGCCGGCCGACCGATCGTGGGGATCCCCGGCGTGGTCCTTCCTGGGGCCGGCCTCCTCCGTGTCGTCCGGCGGCCGGGCCAGGCAGGCGACCGCGTGGGATCCTGCGTCGCGCAGCAGTTGTCCGAGTGCGCCGATCTCACCGGTCTCCCGGTGGGCGATCCGGATGCCCACGGCCTCGATGAGCAGCACCGTCTGCCGGGCCTCCTCCAGTACGTCGGACGCCGTCCTGGCCTGGGCCAGCGTGTGCCGGGCGGTCTTGATCAGTCGCAGTGCGTCCATGCCGCCACTCCCTTCGCTCGTGTCCGTCCGCCGTCGCCGGCGGTGTGTCACGACGCAAGGGTGCCCGCGGTGCCGGACCACGGCCTTCCGGCCCGGACGCCCTGTGGACAAACCCCGCCTGTGGACAACCGAGGTCCCCCACACGGCGGAAAACCGTCACCCGCACGGTGGACAGGCGGAACGAGAAACAGAGAGGGAGAGACAGGAGAGGAGGGAGAAGGGGCGGGAGCACACGGCCCGTCACCCGACGGCGGACCCGCCCACCGCCGCGTCGTCACCAGGCCCCGGCCCCCGCCCCGACCTCGACCCCGACCCCGACCCTGCATCGTCACCCGATCCCGCATCGTCACCCGACCCCGGCACGGCGTCGCCACCCGGGACGGGGAAGCGCGTCTCGTTCCGTTCGATCTTCGCCGCCAGGGCCTCCGCCGGGTCCACGCCCACCGCCGTGCAGAACTGCAGCAGGTAGGCGAGGACGTCCGCGACCTCGTCGCGTACCCGGTGGGCCCGATCGGGGTCGGACATCACCGCGTCGGCCTGTTCGGGTGTCAGCCACTGGAAGATCTCCAGCAGTTCGGCCGCCTCCACGCTGAGCGCCGCCGCGAGGTTCTTCGGCGTGTGGAAGGGCTGCCAGCGCCGGGCGGCCGCGAACGCGGTGAGCCGGTGCCGGAGCACTTCCAGGGCGTCGGGCCCGGGGCCAGGCCCGGGTTCCGGTCCGGGTTCCGGTCCGGGCCCGGGGCCAAAGCCGGGCCCGGGCCCGGGTGCGGCCGAGTGCGGGGCGGGGGTGCGGGTGTCGTCGTCGCTCACGCCCCCAGGTCTACCCCATCACCACCGACCCGCCCGCCCTGCGGGGGCACGCGCGGACGGTCCGGCGGCACCAGGACGCTGTGGCCGGTGGCCGGATCCCGGCGGCACTCGACCAGTTCGACGCCCTCCACCTCGTGGGCCGCCGCGGGCTCCTGGAGGGCGGCGAGCACCCTGACGTCCTCCTTCGCGCAGACGTCCCGGGCGACCCGGAGCAGTGAGGCGGTCTGTTCGGTGCCGAGGCCGGCGCCGAGGTCCTCGGCGAGCACGGTGAGCTGCCGGTGCGCGGAGGGCACCTCGGCGGCCGCGTCGACGTCGAGCACTCCGGCTCCGGTGAGGAGTACGGCGGCGAAGGCCAGCAGTCGCAGCATGCCGTCGGAGGCCTGGTCGGCGCCGGTGCGGCCGAGGACGCCTTCGTCGAAGACCGCCATGAGGCGCTCCTGCGTGTCCGCGCCGCGCCGGGCGACCTGCAGTCCGAGCAGGGGGTGCGGGGCGGCCGCCTGGACGGCTTTGAGGAGGCGCCCGTAGCGGCGGCTGCACTCCCGTTCCAGCCGGGCGAGCACGGCGGAGATGTTGGAGGCGGTGCCGACGAGTCGGGCCTGCGTCTCGGGCCGGGTCCAGCTGCGCATCGCCGCGGGCACCGGGTGCAGCGGGAAGACCTCGCGCAGCGCGGTGAGCAGGTGTTCGGCGGCGGCCAGCACCTTGCGCTCGCCCGGCGACGACCCGGCCACGCGCAGGGGGATCTGGGCGGTGATCAGGCTGTCGCTGGGGAAGGGCGCGCGGATGTCGCCCTGCCGGGTGTCGTTGTGCCAGGTGACGTTCACCCGGCCGTGGGTGGTGTCCTGTTCGCCGGTCTCCACCAGGGTCTCGCCGGCGAGGGTCAGCCACTCGCGGGCGACGCGGACGCGGCCGTCGGTGCGGACGACGAGTTCCAGCCGGATCGGGCCGGCGTCGGAGCGGACGGTGCAGCCGAGGATGATCGCGTTCCGGCCGTGCGGGACGCAGCCTGCCAGCCCGCCGCGGATGGGTGCGGCCAGCGGCCCGGAGGTGCCGCCGAGACCGTCGAGCGAGAGGCCGATCTCCTCGCCGAGGGCGAGCCGGGAGAGGACGGCGAGGGCATCCAGCGCGTTCGACTTGCCGACGCCGGAGGGCCCGTGGAGCACCGTCAGCGCGGTGAGCGGCAGGGTGGTGCGGCGGTACGACTTGAAAGAGGTGAGCCGTAGTTCCTCGACGGCGGGGCGGCGGATGGCGGTTCGGGTGACCGGGGCGGCGGTCACGGCGGCTTCGCTGGTCACTCCGGGACCTTAGCGGCCGTCCTGGCAGGTGAAACGTACCTGCTCGGGCGGGTTCACACGAACGGCTCAGCGCCCGCGGCGCCGCGCACCCCCTGCCCCGAAGGACGCCGGCCGCCACCCGTCGCCGGACCACGGCGCGCGGCCCGCACGCAGGACAGGCAAGAGAGGCGGAAGGAGGCGAACGGGGGCACGGGACGAAGACGCCGGACGGAAGGGCCCGGCGGAGGGACAGGACGGAGTGACGGCCCGGTCGGCCCGGCCTCAGCCGTAGACCGACAGCCGCACGGAGCCGGTCACCTCGACGGGGTCCGGGAGTTCGGCGAGGGCCGCGGCGAGCCGGTCGGGCGCGGTGTGCCAGGCGTTGGGGCCCATGCCGACGACGGCCGCCGCGTCGCTGTGGGAGAGGCGGAGCGTGAACTCCACCTCCGTCCGGTCGAGGGGCTGCAGCCAGGGGTTGAGCTTCTCGTCGATGCGGCGTTCCTTCTCGTCGTCCACGGACAGCAGGCCGAGGCCGTCGACGAGTTCGCGCAGGTGGCGGCCGGTGGGGGCGACGAGCAGCAGGCGGCCGCCGGGGCGCAGCACGCGGCGGATCTCGGGGCCGTTGCGCGGGGCGAAGACGTTGAGGACGAGGTCGGCGCAGCCGTCGCGGAGCGGCAGCGGGCGCCAGGCGTCGCAGACGACGGCGCCGATCCGCGGGTGGGCCCTGGCGGCGCGGCGCAGTGCGTACTTGGAGATGTCGAGGGCGGCGCCGGCGGGGCCGGCGAGGCGGTCGAGGACGTGGGCGAGGTAGTAGCCGGTGCCGGCGCCGAGGTCGGCGACCAGGCCGTCGTGGGGGACGGTCCCGGCTGCGTGGGCGAGTGCGTCGGCGATCGGACGGTAGTGCCCGGCGGCGAGGAAGTCGGCGCGGGCGGCGACCATGGGGGCGGTGTCGCCGGTGCCGGTGTGGGCGTCGCCGGCGAGCAGGCTGACGTAGCCCTGCCGGGCCTGGTCGAAGCTGTGCCCGGCGGGGCAGCGGAGGGTGCGCCCGTCGAGGGTGAGGTGCCGCGCGCAGTGGGGGCAGGCCAGATGGTGCTCGATGTCCTGCAGCAACGTCGCGTTCCTCGGGCTCGGGGGTGGGCTCCCAGCCTAACGAGTCAGTCGGTGTCGGTTCCTTCGTCGTCCTCCCCGCTGACTTCCTCCTCCTCGGGTTCGTCGACGACCCAGGCGGCGAGGCGTTCGGCGACCCCGCTGACGCCGATCTTCCCTTCGCGGATGGCGCGGGCGAGGCTGCGGACCTCGCGCGCGGTGGTGGCGACGGTGCAGCCGCTGGCGACGAGGTAGGCGTAGGCGACGGCGGTGGCGAACAGCTCGTTGTTCCGCTCCAGCGAGGGGATGCGGATCAGCTGGTGCATCAGGGCCGCGGCCCGGTCGTAGGGTTCGGGGTAGACGGCGATGTCGAAGATCTCGGCCTGGTGCCGGGCGACCGCGGCCAGGAGCGACCCGTAGTCGGTGACCTGGGGGTCGCCCGGGGTGTACTGCTCAGCGGTCATGAGCAGCCACGAGAGGTCGACCTCAAGTTTCAACGGCGCACGTCCTGCGCGCCGGGCTCTCCGAACTCGGCCAGGAAGGCGGTCTCGTACTCCTTCATGAACTGCGCGGCGGTGTCGACGAAGAGGCGACCGGCCTCTCCCATGTCCTGCTGCACGAGGCGTTCGATGTACTGGTTCATGCTGATCCCCTGCTGTTCGGCCCTTTCGCGGGCCATCTCGGCGGTGGTGGCGTCCACCCGGACGTTGAGTTGTTTCTTGGCCATGCATTCAAGCTAGCGCCGAGGTGCTAGCACAGCAAGGGCGCTTTCCGGCCGCCTCTCCGCCCCCGCTCCCCTCAGATGTCCGTTCACGCCCCGTCGGAAACCAGCCACCCGGCGCACGGACCCGGCCGCGCCACGGCGGACGGCGGGTACGGGAGCCGTTCCTCCCGTACCCGCCGTCCGGGTGGTGGCCTCGGCTACTGCGCGCCGACCGGCTCCAGGATCGCCACGCACTCGAAGTGGTGCGTCATCGGGAACAGGTCGAACGCCCGCAGCGAGACCGGCCGGTAGCCGCCCTCGCGGAAGAACGCCAGGTCGCGCGCGAGCGCCGCCGGGTCGCAGGCGACGTACGCGATGCGCCGCGCCTCCAGGCCCGCCAGGTGCGCCACGGTCTCCCGGCCCGCACCGGCACGCGGCGGGTCGAGGACGATGAGGTCGGTGGCGGTGATGCCGGTCCGCGGGAGGAGCGTCTCCACCCGGTCGCACTCGATCCGGACGTTCTCCAGCGCGGCGAGGTTGTGCCGGGCGTCCTCGACGGCCCGCTTGGACGACTCGATGCCGAGCACCGCGCCCTCCTCTCCGACCCGGTCGGCGAGCGCACCGGCGAACAGCCCGACGCCGCAGTACAGGTCGAGCGCCATCTCGCCCCACTGCGGGTCGAGGCCGTCCAGCACCGCGTCGACCAGGGTGTCCGGGGCCTCGGGGTGGATCTGCCAGAAACCGCCGTCGGAGACGCGCCAGGTGCGGCCTGCGGCGCGCTCGCGGACGAAGGTGCGGCCGTGCACCCGGTGGAAGAGGTCCTGCTCGTCGACGCGGGTGATCGACACCGGCTTGTCGAGCTCGACCAGCGGCAGCTGCTCGCCCGGGGCGGGCCGCAGGATGACCTGCCGGTCCGAGGAGCCGGACGCGGCGATCGCGTCGACCGAGACGAGGCCCGTCCAGTCGCGCGACTCGATGCCGAGCTCGGTGACGCCCTCGGCGGCGATCAGGCAGCGGTCGATCGGCTGGATGTCGTGCGAGCGGTGCTTGCGCAGGCCGACGCTGCCGCTCTCCCGGTCGACCGCGTACTGGACGCGGGTCCGCCAGGCCGGCACCTCGCCGGCCGGGAGCTTGCCGCCCACCGGCTCCACCGAACCGTCCCAGCCGGCCTCGGCCGGGGTCAGGCCGGCGAGCTTGGCCAGCTGCTCGGTGAGCACCTGGCCCTTGAGCTTGCGCTGGCCGCCCGGGGTGACGTGCTGCCAGTCGCAGCCGCCGCACAGGCCGGGGCCGGAGAACGGGCACGGCGCGGCGATGCGGTCCTTGGCGGCGTCGAGGACCTCGACGGCGTCGGCCCGCAGGAAGCGCGAGGTGGTGGTGCCGTCGGTGATCTCGGCGATCACGCGCTCGCCGGGCAGCGTGTGCCGCACGAAGAGCACCCGGCCCTCGTGCCGGGCCACGCAGTGCCCGCCGCCGTGCGCGACCGGGCCGACCTCGACCTCGTAGCGCTCGCCCACCAGCGAGTCGCCGCTGGGCACCTTGGGCGCCACCGGGGCCTTCGGCGCCTTGGGGGACTTCGACGCACGCGGGGCGCTCTCGGCGGTGCGCAGCGCCTTGGGCGGGCGGACGGCCTGCTTGGCCGCCGTGCGGCCCTTCGGCCGGTCCGTGCCGCCCTGTGCCCGGCCCTGCTGCTGCCGGGGAGCGTCCGCGCGGTCCTCGCGGGCACGCCGGGCCCGGGGCTCGTCGGCCGGGGCGGTCTCGCGGGGCGCGAGGGGCGCGGTCTGGGCGGTGTAGCCCTCGCGGTCGGTGGCGGCCGGGCGGGCGGCCCGGTTGCTCCAGCGCGGGTGGGCGACCTGTCCCGGCCTCGCGCCGGACTTGCCGGCCTTGCCGGTCTTGCCGGCCTTGCCGGACTTGCCGCCCGATCGGGGCGGGTTGTTGCGGGTCACGGTGATCCGTCCTTGCTGCTGGACTGTGCGGAGTCTGAGGTCTCGAAGGCCCGGTTGACCTGGTGCCGGGGCTCGCCGCGTCGGACGGCGCCCGGTGCCGACCATGCCTTCTGCGGCTTGCGCCGCTCGGAGGACTCCAGCTGCCAGGGTACGGACGTCACCATCACCCCGGGCTTGAAGAGCAGGCGGCCCTTGAGCCGGAGCGCGCTCTGGTTGTGCAGCAGGTGCTCGTACCAGTGGCCGACGACGTACTCGGGGATGTAGACGGAGACGACGTCGCGGGGGCTGCTGCGGCGCAGGTTCTTGACGTAGTCGAGGACCGGTCCGGTGATCTCGCGGAACGGCGAGTCGAGGACCTTCAGCGGGACGTCGATGCCTCGGGCGTCCCAGTCCTGGCGGAGGGCCTCGGTGTCGGCGAGGTCGACGTTGACGGTGACGGCCTCCAGGGTGTGCGCGCGGGCCAGCCTGGCGTAGGCGAGGGCGCGCAGGGCCGGCTTGTGCAGCTTGGAGACCAGCACGATGGCGTGCACCCGGGTCGGCGGGGCGACGTCGTCGGGCTCCTCGGCGGCGACGAGCTCGTGGGAGACCCGCTCGTAGTGGCGGCGGATCGCCTTCATCAGCACGAAGAGCACGACCATCGTGGCGATGGCGATCCAGGCGTGGCTGATCTTGGTGACGAGCACCACGATGAGCACGGCCATCGTCATGACCAGGCCGAAGGTGTTGATGGCCCGGCTGCGCTGCATGTGCGCGCGCTTCTTCGGGTCGGTCTCGCTGCGCAGCAGGCGCGTCCAGTGCCGGATCATGCCGGACTGGCTCATGTTGAACGACACGAAGACGCCGACGATGTACAGCTGGATGAGCCGGGTCGGGTCGGCGTCGAACGCGACGATGAAGAGGACCGCCACACCGGCCAGCAGCATGATGCCGTTGGAGAACGCGAGGCGGTCGCCGCGGGTGTGCAGCTGGCGGGGCAGGTAGCGGTCCTGCGCGAGGATCGAGCCGAGCACCGGGAAGCCGTTGAAGGCGGTGTTGGCGGCGAGCACCAGGATGAGGCCGGTCACCGCGGCGACGAAGTAGAAGCCGGGCGTGAAGTTCGAGAACACGGCCTCGCTGATCTGGGCCAGCGCGGTCTTCTGGTGGTAGCCGGGACCGGCGCCGACGAGCTGCTCGGCCGGGTCCTCGGCCATCTGCACGCCGGTCAGGCGGGCCAGCCAGATGATGCCCATGAACATCACGACGGCGATGCTCGCCATCAGCAGCAGGGTGGTGGCGGCGTTCTTGCTCTTCGGCTTGCGGAACGCGGGCACGCCGTTGGAGATGGCCTCCACACCGGTCAGCGCGGCGCAGCCCGAGGAGAACGCCTTCAGCAGGAGGAAGACCATGGCGAAGCCGGCCAGCGAGTCGTTGCCGGGCGTGGCCTGCAGGTGGAAGCCGGCGCTCTCGGCGTTCATGTCCTGGCCGAGGCCGAAGTAGCGGAACGCGCCCCACACGACCATGCCCATCACACCGACGATGAAGGCGTAGGTGGGGATGGCGAACGCGCTGCCGGACTCCCGCACGCCGCGCAGGTTCACGCCCATCAGCAGGATGACGACGATCACGGACAGCACCAGCTCGTGGCCGCGCAGCGACGGCACGGCCGACACCACGTTGGCCACGCCCGAGGTGGTGGAGACGGCCACGGTGAGCACGTAGTCGACCAGCAGGGCGCTGGCCACCACGAGGCCCGAGTTCGGGCCGTGGTTCACGGTCGCGACCTCGTAGTCGCCGCCGCCGCTGGGGTACGCGTGCACGTTCTGCCGGTAGGAGGCGACCACCGCGAGCATCACGACGGCGACGACCAGCCCGATCTGCCACGAGAAGTGGATCGCGGACGCCCCGGCGACGGACAGCGTGAGGAGGATCTCCTCGGGGGCGTAGGCGACGGAGGACAGCGCGTCCGAGGCGAACACGGGCAGCGCGATGCGCTTGGAGAGAAGAGTCTCCCCCAGCTTGTCGCTGCGGAGCGCTCGCCCGATCAGGATGCGTTTCGGGAGATCGGCAGGCATAGGCACATCAAGGAATCGTAGGGGCTACCACCGGATGTGCCGACGACCGGTGCCCCCTCCGTCGAGACTGTGTTCGGCGGACCGGCTAGCGTGTCGGATGAAGGATTTGCGGGCAACACCCGGTTGCCCGGTGCGCCGGGGTTGAAGGCGCGGATGACGATCCACCCCCGAAAGCGGGGGTGCGGAAGGATGATGAGCGGTGTTTGCGCAGGTCATGACCCCAACGGATCGGGTGAGGTAGCGTCCCGTGCACATCGTCATCATGGGCTGCGGACGCGTGGGCTCGGCCCTCGCGAGAGCCCTGGAGAAACAGGGCCACTCGGTCGCCGTCGTGGACCAGGATCCGACCGCCTTCCGCCGGCTCGGCGCCGGGTTCAACGGCCGACGCGTCACCGGCGTGGGCTTCGACCAGGACACCCTGCGCGAAGCGGGCATCGAGGAGGCCGGTGCGTTCGCCGCGGTCTCCAGCGGTGACAACTCCAACATCATCGCCGCCCGCGTCGCCCGCGAGAACTTCGGCGTCGAGAACGTCGCCGCCCGGATCTACGACCCGCGCCGCGCCGAGGTCTACCAGCGTCTGGGCATCCCGACCGTCGCCACCGTGCGCTGGACCGCCGACCAGATGCTGCGCCAGCTGCTGCCGAGCGGCGCCGAGCCGCTGTGGCAGGACCCGTCCGGCAGTGTCCAGCTCGCCGAGGTCGCGTACGCGCCGACGTGGATCGGGCACAAGCTGACCGCGATGGAGGAGGCCGCGGGCGTGCGCGTGGCGTTTCTCACGCGGCTCGGCGAGGGCGTCCTCCCGACGCCGCACATGGTGGTGCAGGAGGGCGACCTCGTCCACGTGACCCTGCGCCGGGCCGAGCTGGACGCGGTCGAGGCCGCGTTCGCCAAGGGCCCCGAGGAGGAGGGTCACTGATGCGAGTCGCCATTGCCGGGGCCGGTGCCGTCGGCCGCTCGATCGCGGGCGAGCTGCTGGAGAACGGCCACGACGTCCTCCTGATCGACAAGAACCCCAACTCCATCTCGGTGGAGCGCGTGCCGATGGCCGAGTGGCTGCTGGCCGACGCCTGTGAGATCACCTCGCTCGACGAGGCCGCCCTGCAGCGCTGCCACGTGGTGATCGCCGCCACCGGTGACGACAAGGTCAACCTGGTCGTCTCGCTCCTCGCCAAGACCGAGTACGGCGTGCCCCGGGTCGTCGCCCGGGTGAACAACCCGAAGAACGAGTGGCTGTTCAACGAGTCCTGGGGCGTGGACGTCGCCGTCTCCACCCCGCGCCTGATGTCGGCCCTGGTCGAGGAGGCCGTCAGCGTCGGCGACCTCGTGCGGCTGATGCGCTTCAGCCAGGGCAACGCCAACCTCGTCGAGCTGACCCTCGCCCCCGACACCGAACTGGTCGGCACCCGGGTCGCCGACGTGCCCTGGCCCGACGACACCGCCCTGGTGACGATCATCCGTGAGGGCCGGGTGCTGGTGCCGGGCAAGAACGACACCCTGGAGGCCGGCGACGAGCTGCTCTTCGTCGCCGCCCAGGAGCGCGAGGAGGAGCTGGAGAACCTGCTGTCCGCAGGCTCCGGCGCCCAGTAGCGCACACGCGCGAGGGCCGTACCCGCCGGGTACGGCCCTCGCGTCGTTCGTCCTCCGCCGTCACTCGTCCTCGGCGATCTCCGCCTTGATCGGCGGCGGCGCCTTCAGCAGGATCTGCCAGGTCACCCACATCGCCAGCAGCATCGGCGGGATGCCGAGCGCGACCTTCAGCCAGCCCAGCAGGTTGACGTTGCCCGTGAAGTACAGCGGGAAGAGGATCAACGGCTTGACGCCCATGATCGCCACCCACGCCCAGGTCGCCTTGGTGTACGCCGCGAGCCGGCCCGGGTTCTGCCGGCGCCAGGTGAACATCTCGCCGGTGGGCGGGCCCAGGATCACGCCGACCAGCGGCCAGCGGACCAGCGCCGACACCGCCAGCGTCACGCAGTAGCCGACGCTGTAGAGCAGGCCGGGCAGGTAGAAGTTCTCCGCCTTGCCGGTCTTCATCGAGATCCACGCGCCGATCGCGACACCGAAGACGCCTCCGAACGCGTGCTGGATCGTCTCCCGCTTGAACAGCCGGATCACCACGAACAGCGCACTCAGACCGAGCGCCGACCACGCCGCCGTGGCCACCACGTGCGTCAGGTTGAACGCCACGATGAAGACCAGGCCGGGCAGGGTCATGTCGACCATGCCGCGGACACCGCCGAAGGCCTTCAGGACCGTCTCGGCCGCCTCCTTGGAGGCGGCGGCGTCCCGCGCCGCGGCCTCCTCGGCCGAACCGGGACCGGGCTCGGCCGTACCGGGGCCGGCCTGGGCCGGATCGATCCCGTCGGCCACGCCGACGGTGGGGGCGGCGGACTCGCCGCCGGGCAGGTTGCTCACGCGGATTCGCTCCCGTGTCCGACCGGACGCAGCTCATAGCGGGGGTTGAACAGCACGCGGCGCCCGCGTGCGTGACTGATCCGACCGGTGGCGATCAACCGCCGGCCGGTCTCTATGCCCACGATCGAGCGGCGGCCGAGCCAGACCACGTCCAGCGCGTCCGTACCGTCGAACAGCTCGGCCTCCAGGGCCGGCACACCCGCCCGGGGGCGGAGTGTCACGGTGCGCAGCGTCCCCGCCACGGTGACCACCTCACGGTCACCGCAGCTGGCGATCGGTGTGCATCCCGACTCGGCCGTGTCCTGGCGCAGTTCCTCCGCCTCCAGCTCCTCCGAGGAGGACGTCAGGCGGTTGATCATGCGTCGGAAGCGGCCCTGCGGCTGATCGCTGCGGATGTCACCACTCATGTCGGAAGGGTACCGGGTGGCGGGCCCCCGGCGGCAGGGTCGCAGGTCACAGCGGCCACGGCGGCGCCACCGCCGTCCGCCCGGGCCGCTTCACGCCGCCGCCACGCCCGTGCAACACCCCGCTGGGACCATCGACCGCATGCTCTCCCTGGTCGCCTCCCCCACGTTCGGACGCACCGCGCTGCCCGCCGAGGGCGGCGGCGCGGGCGCGGTGCTGCGGCAGGTCCTCGCCGGAGGGCCGATGACCCGCCCCGCGGTCGGCCTGGCCGCCGGGCTCAGCCCGGCCGCCGTCTCCCGGCACACCGCCGACCTCATCGCCCTCGGCCTGCTGCGCGAACTCCCCCCGCCCGACGGCCCGCCCCGCGCCGGCCGCCCACGGCTCCCCCTCGGCATCGACACCCGCCACCACCTCGCCTGCGGCGTGCACATCGGCGTGCCCTGGCTCACCTTCGCCCTGCTCGACCTGCGCGGCCGGGTCGTCGCCCACGAACGCATCCCCCGCCAGGGCGACGCCGACGAGGTCCTGCGCGCCGTCCGGGCCCACCTCCCCGGCTTCGCCGCCCGCCGCGCCGCCGGCCGCTCCCTGCTCGGCGTCGGCGTCGTCACCGGCGGCTGGGTCGACCCCGAGCGCGGCGTCGTCGTCGAACACGGCCCGCTCGGCTGGCACGACGTCCCCGTCCGCGAACGGCTCGCCGGGGTCACCCGGCTGCCCGTGCACGTCGACGGCCACGCCCGCGCCCTCGCCCGCGCCGAGCTGCTCTTCGGAGCCGGCCGCGAGGCCACCGACCTCGTGCAGCTCTTCGTCGGCAACGTCGTCGACGCCGCCATCGCCACCGGCGGCGAGGTGCTGCGCGGCCCGCGCTCCCGGGCCGGCGACATCGGCCACCTGCCCGTGCCCGGCTCCACCGAGCCGTGCCTCTGCGGCCGCACCGGCTGCCTCCAGGCCACCGTCTCCGACCGCACCCTCGCCCGCCGCGCGTACGAGCAGGGCATCGTCCCGCGGCCCGACCTCGACCTGCTGATCGCCCGCGCCGCCGTCGGCGACCGGTCCGCGCTCCGGCTGTTCGACGAACGGCTGCGGCTGATCGCACCCGCCGCCGCCCTCCTGCTGAACGTCCTCAACCCGGAGGTCCTCGTCGTCAGCGAGGCCGGCCTGGCCGTCGCGCCCGAGCTCGGCCGCACCCTCCACGCCCAGGTCCTCGCCCACTCGCGGCCCGAACCGGCGCCGCTCGTCGCCCCCGGTTCCTTCGGCCTCGACCTGCTGGCCGTCGCCGCCTGCGCCGGCGTGCTCGACAGCGCCTACCGGCGGCCCATGGAGCTGCGGACGGCACGGGCCTCCTGACCGGCAGGGGGACGTCGCGGCCGGGTCAACGCCGCATTAATTCCCCCGCCCCGCGAATCGTTGTCCGCCGCACGCACGGCCCGGAGGATGGCAGGAATCCTTCCCCTCCTCCTCCGAGCCGGAGCCCTCCGCCATGCCCGAGAACGACCGCCACCTGCACTTCAACCTCTTCCTCATGGGCGTCGGCCACCACGAGGCCGCCTGGCGCCACCCCCGTACCGACCCCGCG
Source organism: Kitasatospora sp. NBC_01539 (assembly GCF_045040525.1). Taxonomy (NCBI): domain Bacteria; kingdom Bacillati; phylum Actinomycetota; class Actinomycetes; order Kitasatosporales; family Streptomycetaceae; genus Kitasatospora; species Kitasatospora sp. NBC_01539. The sequence goes on along the minus strand of NZ_CP109390.1, from coordinate 5,706,516 downwards.
CAGGCCGCCGACGTCACGCACTTCCAGAACCTCGCCCGGCAGGCCGAGGCGGCGTCCTTCGACTCCGTGTTCCTCGCCGACGGCGTCGAGGCCCGTTCGGACGGCGGCTGGGGCCTGATCAGCCACTTCGAACCGTTCACCCTGCTGACCGCCCTCGCCGTGGTGACCGAGCGGATCGGCCTCATCGGCACCGTCTCCACCGGCTTCTCCGAGCCCTACAACCTGGCCCGGCAGTTCGCGTCCCTCGACCACATCAGCCGCGGACGCGCCGGCTGGAACATCGTCACCTCCGCCGGCGACCGCGCCGCCCAGAACTTCGGCCGCGACGCCAACCAGGAGCACGCCGTCCGCTACCGGCGGGCCGAGGAGTTCCTCGACGTCGTCACCGCCCTGTGGGACAGCTGGGAGGACGACGCGCTGCTGCTCGACCGGGCGTCCGGCGCCTTCGCCGACGCCGGTCGCGTGCACGAGATCGACCACACCGGCGAGCACTTCCGCGTCCGGGGGCCGCTGAACATCCCGCGCAGCCCGCAGGGCCACCCGCTGCTCGTCCAGGCCGGCTCCTCCGAGAACGGCCGCGGCTTCGCCGCCCGCTGGGCGGAGGCCGTGTTCACCGCCCAGCAGACGCTCGCCGAGGGGCAGTCCTTCTACGGCGACCTCAAGCGCCGGGCGGCCGCCGCCGGACGCGACCCGAACCTCGTCAAGATCCTCCCCGGCGTGGTGCCCGTCATCGGCTCCACCGAGGCCGAGGCCCGCCGCCTCGACGAGGAGCTCGACGGCCTGATCAGCCCCGACCGCGCCGTCTCGGTGCTCTCCGGCGTGCTCGGCGTCGACCTCGGCGACCACCCCCTGGACGCGCCGCTGCCGCCCCTCCCGCCCGTCACCGCGATCAACGGCGCCAAGAGCCGCTTCGAACTCATCCGCGACCTCGCCGAGCGCGACGGCCTGACGCTCCGGCAGCTCATCGGCCGGCTCGGCGGCGGCCGCGGCCACCAGGTGGCCGTCGGCACACCCGAGCAGGTCGCCGACCACATCGAGACCTGGTTCACGCAGGGCGCCGCGGACGGCTTCAACGTGATGCCGCCGATCCTCCCCGACGGCCTCACCGACTTCGTCGAGCAGGTGCTGCCGATCCTGCGCAAGCGCGGGCTCTTCCGCGAGGGGTACACCGGCCGCACGCTCCGCGAGCACTACGGCCTGCCGCGCCCGGCCGGCCGGTACACCGCCGCGGCGTGACCCGCGCCGTCCGGGGCGGTGCGGCCACCGGGACCGCACCGCCCTGCGGCATGCCCGCGCCCGGCCGGCCCGCCCCGGCCGTCCGGGCGCACACGGACGGCACGGACGGCACGGACGGCACGGACGGCACGAGCGGCACGAGCGCCGTGGAATCCCCTGCGCGGCCCGCACGTTGACCGTCCGTGGCGCGGCGCCGGGCCGCGCGAGGAGGGTGGCGGCGCATGACGGTACGACGGTCCCTGGTGCTGGGCGGCGGCGGCCTGGCGGGCATCGCCTGGCAGACGGGCGTGCTCGCCGCTCTCGCGGAGGAGGGGCTCACGGTGACGTCCGGGGCCGACCTCACGGTCGGCACCTCGGCGGGCGCCACGGTGGCCGCACAGCTCGCGAGCGGCCTCGGCCTGCCCGAGCTCTACCGCCGGCAGGCCGAACCCTCCCTGCAGAACACCGAACTCGCACCGGCGGCCTTCGACGCGGCCGCGCTGATGGAAACCTGGGCGGCGATCCTCGCCGACACCACCGACCCGGCCGAGGCCCGCCGCCGCGTCGGCGGACTGGCGCTCGCCGCGGACACCGTCCCCGAGGAGGCCCGCCGCGCGGTGATCGCCGACCGGCTGCCCGCGCACACCTGGCCGGACGGCAGGCTCGTGCTCGTCACCGTCGACGCCCACTCGGGCGAGGTCGTCCTCCTCGACCGGACGTCCGGGGTCGGCCTGGTCGACGCCGTGGCCGCCAGCTGCGCCGTCCCCGGGGTCTGGCCGCCCGTCACGATCGGCGCCGGCCGCTACGTCGACGGCGGGGTCCGCAGCTCCGTCAACGCCGACCTGGCCGACGGCGACCGGGTGCTGGTACTCGCGCCCCTGCCGGACGAGGCCCTCGCCGGGCAGCTCGCCGGGCTCGTCGCCGGCGGTGCCCGGGTGCTCCCCGTCACCCCGGACGAGGCCTCCGCGGCGGCCTTCGGGGCGAACCCGCTGGACCCGGCGGTCCGCACCCCCGCCGCCCGGGCCGGGCTCGCCCAGGGCCGCGGGATCGCCGCCGAGGCCCGGGAGATCTGGCAGGGCTGACCGCCCTCGCCAGGTAATCGCCGCCGGGTGACCGCCACCGGGTCCCGGACGTGGCGGTGCGCCGCAGGGCAGCAAGCCCTGCGGCGCACCTGCGTCGGCACCCGACCCGGGCGTCAGCCCGTGTAGTGCGCCGCGTCGTCGCCCTCGACGACGTAGCTCGGCTCGCCCGACACGGCGACCGGCACGTCGCCCGCGACGGTCACCCGGTGCAGGCGGCGCGGCAGGTCGTCGTAGTCGTCCGGCGCGTAGTGCTGGGTCGAGCGGTTGTCGAAGAGCACCACGTCGCCCACGGCCCAGCGCCACCGCACCACGTTCTCCGGCCGGGTGACGTACGACTGCAGGGTGCGCAGCAGGTCGAGCGAGGCACCGGAGGGCAGGCCGAGGATCCGCTCCGCGAACCCGCCGACGAACAGGCCCCGCTCGCCGCTCTCCGGGTGGACCCGCACGACCGGGTGGGCCGTGCGGTAGGTGCGCGACGTGAAGACCCGGCGGCGCTCGGCCTCCGCGTCGTCGAGCTCCTTGCCCTGGGCGTAGTCGTAGTCGTTGGTGTGCACGGCCCACAGCCGGTCGGCCAGGTCGCGCAGGGCGTCCGGGAGGTCCTGGTAGGCGGTCTGGGTGTTGGCGATCAGCGTGTTGCCGCCGTACGGCGGGACGACGAGGCTGCGCAGCGTGGACGCCTTCGGCGGCGTGCGGACGAACGTGACGTCGGTGTGCCACTGGTTGGCACGGCCGCCGTCCTCGCTGTCGACGGCGAGCACGTGCGGCTGCCCGTCGAGCGAGGGGACGGTCGGGTGGGCGGTGGTGAGCGGCCCGAAGTGGCCGGCGAACCGGGTCTGCCCCTCGTCGTCGAGGTGCTGGCCGCGGAAGAAGAGCGCCTTGTGGGCCACCAGCGCGTCGTTCAGCGCCGCCACGGTGGCGGTGTCGAGCGGGGCGGCGAGGTCGAGGCCGGTGATCTCGGCGCCGATCCGGCCGCCGACCTTGTGGATCTCGAATGCGGTCACGGTGTGCCTCTCTCAGGAGTCGCGGGAGGTGGGGCTTCAGGACGTGATGGGTGCGGTGCCGAGGGTCGGCCCGACGGCGAGCAGCGAGCCCGGGGTGCGGCCGTGTCCCCAGCCGATCAGGGCGCGGTAGCTGCCGAGCAGTCCGGCGTCGGCGAGTTGCTGCTCGTCCTGCGGACTGCGGTGGGTGGTGGGTGCGACGAACAGCGCGTCCACGGGGCAGTTGGCCTCGCAGTGGAAGCAGGTCTGGCAGTCGGCGTGCCGGGCGATGACCGGGATGCCGTCCGGGCCGCGGTCGAAGACGTCGGTCGGACAGACCTTGATGCAGCGGTCGCAGGCGATGCAGCGGTCGGCGGAGACGAGTTCGATCACGCGGGCTCCTTCAGGGGTCGGGTCCACACCTCGTCGAGGCCGCCGGTGGCGATCCGGTGGTGCTGGGCCGGGTCCTGCGCGGGGAAGTCCAGGCGGCGTGCCATGCCCCGGCTCTCGGTGCGGGCCAGCGCGGAGCGGTACATCCAGCGGGCGTTCGCGGCGAGCGCAGCCGCCTCGCGGGCCCGGACGGCGTCGCGGCCACTGCCGGACAGCCCGGCCCGGGCCGATCGCCAGGCGTCGTCCAGCACGTCCAGTGCGGCGGTGAGGGTGTCGCCGTGCCGCAGGTAGTTCTTGTCGTACGGCAGCACCTCGCCCTGCACGGTCGTGATCAGCTCGCGGTGGTCGATCCGGCCGGCCGGGCCGGTGGGCCGCAGTCCGGCGCCGCCCGTGCCCCGCACCGGCCGCGTGGCGGCCCTGGCGCCGAGCCCGGCCGCGTGGCGGGCGGCGCCCTGCCCGGCCCACGTGCCGGACGACATCGCCCAGGCCGCGTTGTGGCTGCCGCCGCCGGTGAAGCCGCCGCAGATCAGCTCGCGGGTGGCGGCGTCACCCGCCGCGTACAGGCCGGGCACCGTGGTTCGGCAGTCCTCGCCCGCGATCCGGATGCCGCCCGTGCCGCGCACGGTGCCCTCGGCGAGCAGTGTCACCGGGAACCGCTCGGTGAACGGGTCGATCCCGAGCCGGTCGAAGGTGAGGAAGAAGTTCGGCTGGGCGAGGCGCATCGCCTGCCGCGCGGAGGCGTCCGCGCGGTCGAGGGTGCAGTACACCCGGCCGGTCAGCAGCTCCCGGGCGATCACGGAGCGGCCGCCCTGGCTGGCGGCGCCCTCCAGCACCGTGCCGTCCTCCCGGTGGAAGGTGGCGAAGGAGTAGAAGGCGGTCTTGGTGACGGAGGTGTGCTCGGGGGCGATGCCGTAGGCGTTGGAGAACTCCATGCCGGAGAGCTCCGCGCCGACCTCGGCGGCGTACAGCGCACCGTCGCCGGTGTCGGTGTCCGTGCCGAGGGCCTTGCTGAGGAACGCGCAGCCGCCGGTCGCCAGCACGACGGCACGGGCGCGCACCCGGTACGCGTGCCCGGCCTGGCGGCGGTAGCCGGCCGCGCCGGCCACCGATCCGTCGGTGGCGGTGAGGAGTTCGGTGACCGGACTGTGGTCGAGGATCCGTACACCGGCACGGCGGACCCTGATGCGCATGCCGCGCATGTACGCCGGGCCCTGGAGGCCGTTGCGCAGCGGGCGTCCGTCCGGGCCGGTGGGGAACCGGTAACCTCCGCTCTCCGCGAGCTCGTTGATGTTGGCGAACGTCCGGTCGAGCACCCGGCCCATCCAGCCGCGATCGGCGAGGTACCCGCCGAGCTCCTCCCGGCTCGCCATCGCGGCCTCGCGGGCGGCGGGTTCGGGGGCGACGTACCAGACACCGGTGCCTCCGGCGGCGGTCGCCCCGCTGGTGCCGCAGTAGCCCTTGTCGGCGAGGACGACGTCGGCGCCGGCCCGTGCCGCGTCGAGCGCCGCCCAGGTGGCGGCCGGTCCGCCGCCCACCACCAGGACGTCCGCGGTGAGTTCGGCCGTTTCGGCGGTCACCGGGCCACTCAGCCGTTCACCGGTGCGCGCCAGGCCGTGAACCTGCGCTCAAGCCCGACGAGCAACTGGTTGAAGGCGACGCCGATCAGGGAGATCGTGACGATGCCGGCGTACATCTCCGGGATCGCGAAGTTGTACTGCGACGCGTTGATCAGGTAGCCCAGGCCCGCCTTGGCGCCGACCATCTCGGCCGCCACCAGGACGAGGATGGAGACCGCCCCTGCCAGCCGGATGCCGGTGAACACCGTCGGCACGGACGCCGGCAGGATCACCTTCTGGAACAGCCGCAGCGGCGACAGGTTGAGCGAACGGGCCAGCCGCAGCAGGGTCGGATCGACCGTGCGGACCGCGCTGATGGTGTTCAGCAGCACCGGCCAGATGCACGCGTACAGCACGATGGAGATCTTGGACGTCTCGCCGATCCCGAGGATCAGGACGAACACCGGCAGCAGGGCCAGCGCCGCGGTGTTGCGGAACAGTTCGAGCAGCGGGCTCAGCAGGTTCGCGACCGGCTTGTACCAGCCGATCAGCAGGCCGAGCGGTACCCCGATCAGCACGGAGAGGCCGAAGCCGCTCAGCGAACGCGTCAGGCTGGCCTGCGTGTTGGCGACCAGTTGCCCGTTGCCGAGGAGGCCGGTCCATGCGACGACCACCTCGCTGAACGGCGGCAGGAACGTCGGGTCGACGAGTTCCAGGCGCGGCGCGATCTCCCACAGCCCCAGCAGCAGGGCGATCGCCAGGCTCTTGGTGAGCCCGGTCAGCAGCACCGCCCGCAGGCGGCGCAGGCGGCGGAACCGTGCCGCAGGGGACGCCAGGGGCTGCGCGGCGGCCCGGGGCGCCGGGACGGCGGCGGTTGAGGCTGCGGAGGTCGGAGGCACCGCGTCGGCGGTCGGGCCGGACCGGGCGGGAACGGCGGGCGCCTTCGGCCTCGCCAGGACGGACGGAGCGGGCGGACTGACGTCGGTGCTCATGCGGCGCTGACCTCTTTCTCCAACTGCTGGGCCCTGCTGACCTCGTCGTGCAGCAGGTTCCAGATCTCGTGCCGGTAGCGGGCGAACTCGGGGCTGGAGCGCAGGTCGTGGACCGCGCCGCGGTCGCCCAGGTCGATCGGCACGACCTCCTTGACCCGTCCGGGCCGGGAGGTCAGCACCGCCACCCGCTGCCCGAGGTAGACGGCCTCCTCGATGCCGTGGGTGATGAAGACGACGGTCTTGCCGGTGCGCTCCCAGATCCGCCGCAGCTCGTCCTGCAGCGACTCCCGGGTCTGCGCGTCGAGTGCCGCGAACGGCTCGTCCATCAGCAGCACTTCGGGGTCGTAGGCAAGGCTGCGGGCGATCGCCACGCGCTGCTTCATGCCGCCGGAGAGCTCGTGCGGGTGGCGGTCCTCGAAGCCGTGCAGGCCCACGAGCTCCAGGTACTCCCTGGCCCGCGCGGCCCGCTTCCGGCGCGGCACGCCGATCGACTCCAGGCCGAACTCGACGTTGCCCTGCGCCGTACGCCACGGCAGCAGCGCGTACTGCTGGAACACGGTGGACCGGTCCGGGCCGGGCCCCGTGACCGGGCGGCCGTCGAGCAGGATCTCGCCGCCGTCCGGCTTGGTCAGGCCGCCCAGCAGGTCGAGCAGGGTGGACTTGCCGCAGCCGCTGGGCCCCACGATCACCGCGAACTCGCCCGGCGCGATGTCGAGGTCGACGGCGTCCAGGGCGGTGAACTCGCCACCCCCGCGGACGGTGAAGGTCTTGCTGACGGAACGGAAGGAGATTCCGGTGCTCATCGCTCAACTCCTGCTGGGAGACGGGGAGGTGGCAGCGGCTGCGGAGTAGCCGTTGAACTCGTTGGTGTACAGGTCGGACGCCTTCACCTGACCGGCCTTGATGTCGCCGTGCGCCACCAGCCAGTCGATCCAGGTCGCGAACTCCGCGTCGGTGACCCGGCCGCCGGTCTCGGCGACGCCGGCGGACTTCCAGTACTTCAGCGTCGCGGTGTCCTCGTTGCGGCCGCGCTTCTTGACGATCTCGACGCTCCGGGCGATGACCTCCTCGCGGGGGGTCGTCCTCGTCCACTCGATCGCCTTGGCGACACCCGTCACGAAGGCCCGCGCGGTGGTGGGGTTCTCCTTGAGGAAGCGCTTGGTGATCACGTAGGTGCCGGCGCTGAACTTGCCCAGCAGGTCGAAGTCGCTGAAGAGCGGACGGATCCCGCCCGTGGCGAGCGCCTTGTCGCGCAGGACGCCGCCGAGCACGCCGACCTCGATCTGCCGCTGCCGCAGCGCCTGTTCGGTGTTCACCGGCGGCACCACGATCGGCTCCACCTTGCCGATCTCCCCCGCCGTCAGCCCGTTGCGCTGGAGGTAGATGTCCAGCACGGCCTCGGCGTGGGCGCCCAGCGTGTTCATCCCGACCTTCTTGCCGAGCAGGTCGTGGGCGGAGTGGATCGGACTGTCCTGCAGCACGTAGTAGCCGTTGTACGCGGCCTCGTCGACGCCGTAGTAGCTGATCACGGCCTTCACCGGGGCCCCTGCGGCGATCAGCTTCACGACAGCGCCGTTGAAGGCGCCACCGAAGTCGATCTGACCTGTCGCCGCCGACTGGATGTCCTGCGGGCCGCTGATCGTGTTGCCGACCCACTCCAGCTTCACATCGCCGAAGTACCCGAGGTCCTCGGCGAGTTCGGGCAGGGTGACCTGGCCGGCCCAGCCCTGGTAGCGGAGCTTGCGCGTCTCGCCCGTGCCGCCCCCCGACGCGGTGGCCCGCCCGCAGGCGGCGGCGGCCGCCCCGACGGCGGCGAGGGCGAGGAACGAGCGGCGGGAGGTCGCGGACATGGCGGATCCTTTGCGGGGCGGCAGGAGAGACTCCCGGTCGGCAGCGGCGCCCGCAGAACGTGCACGGGGAGGGGACCGGCCGACGGGCAGGAGAGATGACGCGTGACGGGGTGCGCGGTACCGACCCGGGCTAAGCCGTCGAAGGGACGGCCCGGGCGGGGCGGCGGTCAGCGCGGATGGTGAGGGGAGCAGGGCGACGCGGCGGCGCGAGGGCCGTCAACGACAGACGGCACAGATCGCGCTCGCGTGACGTCGCAGATCGACGTACAGGCGGCCCACAAGGCTCTCGGACTGGCTCACGCTCCCAGCGTTCCAGCCGCCGGGTACCGGGTCAACGAATGTTCCCGGCCTGCAAGAAACCTGTCGTCGGGGGAAACACCCGGGCAGTACTCGGCTCCTGCGGCGGGCCGCCGGCCCTCGGCCATGGCACGCCGTGCAATGCCGCGCAATACCGTGCCCCGCCGGCAGAAACGTGCCGTAAACGCAGTGAAGCCCCCTCCCGGACGGGAGGGGGCTTGACTGGAATGATTGTTCGGCGGCGTCCTACTCTCCCACAGGGTCCCCCCTGCAGTACCATCGGCGCTACGAGGCTTAGCTTCCGGGTTCGGAATGTAACCGGGCGTTTCCCTCACGCTATGACCACCGAAACACTATGAAACTGTCACCACCCACCCGCGAACTCAGGACACAGCCTGGTGCGATGGGGGTCGTTGTTTCAGAACAACACAGTGGACGCGAGCAACTGAGGACAAGCCCTCGGCCTATTAGTACCGGTCAACTCCACCCCTTACAGGGCTTCCATATCCGGCCTATCAACCCAGTCGTCTACTGGGAGCCTTACCCTCTCAAGGAGGTGGGAGTGCTCATCTCGAAGCAGGCTTCCCGCTTAGATGCTTTCAGCGGTTATCCCTCCCGAACGTAGCCAACCAGCCATGCCCTTGGCAGGACAACTGGCACACCAGAGGTTCGTCCGTCCCGGTCCTCTCGTACTAGGGACAGCCCTTCTCAACACTCCTACGCGCACAGCGGATAGGGACCGAACTGTCTCACGACGTTCTAAACCCAGCTCGCGTACCGCTTTAATGGGCGAACAGCCCAACCCTTGGGACCTACTCCAGCCCCAGGATGCGACGAGCCGACATCGAGGTGCCAAACCATCCCGTCGATATGGACTCTTGGGGAAGATCAGCCTGTTATCCCCGGGGTACCTTTTATCCGTTGAGCGACGGCGCTTCCACAAGCCACCGCCGGATCACTAGTCCCTACTTTCGTACCTGCTCGACCCGTCAGTCTCACAGTCAAGCTCCCTTGTGCACTTACACTCAACACCTGATTGCCAACCAGGCTGAGGGAACCTTTGGGCGCCTCCGTTACTCTTTAGGAGGCAACCGCCCCAGTTAAACTACCCACCAGACACTGTCCCTGATCCGGATCACGGACCCAGGTTAGACATCCAGCACGACCAGAGTGGTATTTCAACGTCGACTCCACCATGACTGGCGTCACGGCTTCAAAGTCTCCCACCTATCCTACACAAGCCGAACCGAACACCAATATCAAGCTATAGTAAAGGTCCCGGGGTCTTTCCGTCCTGCTGCGCGAAACGAGCATCTTTACTCGTAATGCAATTTCACCGGGCCTGTGGTTGAGACAGTCGAGAAGTCGTTACGCCATTCGTGCAGGTCGGAACTTACCCGACAAGGAATTTCGCTACCTTAGGATGGTTATAGTTACCACCGCCGTTTACTGGCGCTTAAGTTCTCAGCTTCGCCCGACCGAAATCGGACTAACCGGTCCCCTTAACGTTCCAGCACCGGGCAGGCGTCAGTCCGTATACATCGCCTTACGGCTTCGCACGGACCTGTGTTTTTAGTAAACAGTCGCTTCTCGCTGGTCTCTGCGGCCACCCCCAGCTCAGAGTGCAAGACTCATCACCAGGAATGGCCCCCTTCTCCCGAAGTTACGGGGGCATTTTGCCGAGTTCCTTAACCACAGTTCACCCGAACGCCTCGGTATTCTCTACCTGACCACCTGAGTCGGTTTGGGGTACGGGCCGCCATGAAACTCGCTAGAGGCTTTTCTCGACAGCATAGGATCATCCACTTCACCACAATCGGCTCGGCATCAGGTCTCAGCCTTAATGAACGGCGGATTTGCCTACCGTTCGGCCTACACCCTTACCCCGGGACTACCACCGCCCGGGCTGGACTACCTTCCTGCGTCACCCCATCGCTCACCTACTACCCCGTTGGGTCACCGGCTCCACCACGTCCCATTGTCCGAAGACTCCGGGCCGGCTTCGCGGGCTTAGCATCAAGAGGTTCGACGTTGGCGCTTCAAAGCGGGTACGGGAATATCAACCCGTTGTCCATCGACTACGCCTGTCGGCCTCGCCTTAGGTCCCGACTTACCCTGGGCAGATCAGCTTGACCCAGGAACCCTTGGTCAATCGGCGCAAGAGTTTCCCACTCTTGTATCGCTACTCATGCCTGCATTCTCACTCGTGAACCGTCCACAACTGGATTCCTCCGCTGCTTCACCCGGCACACGACGCTCCCCTACCCATCCACAGCGCCGTTGGGCGTATTCTGTGAATGACACGACTTCGGTGGTGTGCTTGAGCCCCGCTACATTGTCGGCGCGGAATCACTTGACCAGTGAGCTATTACGCACTCTTTCAAGGGTGGCTGCTTCTAAGCCAACCTCCTGGTTGTCTCTGCGACTCCACATCCTTTCCCACTTAGCACACGCTTAGGGACCTTAGTCGGTGTTCTGGGCTGTTTCCCTCTCGACCATGGAGCTTATCCCCCACAGTCTCACTGCCGCGCTCTCACTTACCGGCATTCGGAGTTTGGCTAAGGTCAGTAACCCGTTGAGGCCCATCGCCTATCCAGTGCTCTACCTCCGGCAAGAAACACACGACGCTGCACCTAAATGCATTTCGGGGAGAACCAGCTATCACGGAGTTTGATTGGCCTTTCACCCCTAACCACAGGTCATCCCCCAGGTTTTCAACCCTGGTGGGTTCGGTCCTCCACACGGTCTTACCCGCGCTTCAACCTGCCCATGGCTAGATCACTCCGCTTCGGGTCTTGGGCATGCAACTATGACCGCCCTATTCGGACTCGCTTTCGCTACGGCTACCCCACACGGGTTAACCTCGCTACACACCGCAAACTCGCAGGCTCATTCTTCAAAAGGCACGCAGTCACACCCCACAAGGAGATGCCCCCACGGCTTGTAGGCACACGGTTTCAGGTACTATTTCACTCCGCTCCCGCGGTACTTTTCACCATTCCCTCACGGTACTATCCGCTATCGGTCACCAGGGAATATTTAGGCTTAGCGGGTGGTCCCGCCAGATTCACACGGGATTTCTCGGGCCCCGTGCTACTTGGGAGAAGCTCAAGCAAGCCGTACAGATTTCGTCTACGGGGGTCTTACCCTCTACGCCGGACCTTTCGCATGTCCTTCGACTACCCATACGGTTTCTGACTCGCCCAGCCGCCGGCAGACGACTGAAGAACTTTCCCACAACCCCGTCATGGCAACCCCTGCCGGGTCTCACACCATGCCGGTTTGGCCTCATCCGGTTTCGCTCGCCACTACTCCCGGAATCACGGTTGTTTTCTCTTCCTGCGGGTACTGAGATGTTTCACTTCCCCGCGTTCCCTCCACATACCCTATGTGTTCAGGTATGGGTGACAGCCCATGACGACTGCCGGGTTTCCCCATTCGGACACCCCCGGATCAAAGCTCGGTTGACAGCTCCCCGGGGCCTATCGCGGCCTCCCACGTCCTTCATCGGTTCCTGGTGCCAAGGCATCCACCGTGCGCCCTTAAAAACTTGGCCTACAGATGCTCGCGTCCACTGTGCAGTTCTCAAACAACGACCAGACACCCACCCTCCCACACCGAACGGTGCAGTCACGTGAGGCCGGCACCCAGAGGCAACAGCCAAACGGCCGTCCCCTCAGGACCCAACAGCGTGCCCGACCCGACCGGATCACCACCACGTTCCACGCCCCGAAGAGCAGTACTAGCAGTCGTCACCGACCGTGCCGAATAGTCAACGTTCCACCCATGAGCAACCGTGCGAGACATTCGCTCGCAAGCGGCTATGTGCTCCTTAGAAAGGAGGTGATCCAGCCGCACCTTCCGGTACGGCTACCTTGTTACGACTTCGTCCCAATCGCTGGTCCCACCTTCGACGGCTCCCTCCCAAGGGTTAGGCCACCGGCTTCGGGTGTTACCGACTTTCGTGACGTGACGGGCGGTGTGTACAAGGCCCGGGAACGTATTCACCGCAGCATGCTGATCTGCGATTACTAGCAACTCCAACTTCATGGGGTCGAGTTGCAGACCCCAATCCGAACTGAGGCCGGCTTTTTGGGATTCGCTCCGCCTCGCGGCATCGCAGCCCTTTGTACCGACCATTGTAGCACGTGTGCAGCCCAAGACATAAGGGGCATGATGATTTGACGTCGTCCCCACCTTCCTCCGAGTTGACCCCGGCAGTCTCCTGTGAGTCCCCATCACCCCGAAAGGCATGCTGGCAACACAGAACAAGGGTTGCGCTCGTTGCGGGACTTAACCCAACATCTCACGACACGAGCTGACGACAACCATGCACCACCTGTACACCGACCACAAGGGGGCGCCTATCTCTAGACGTTTCCGGCGTATGTCAAGCCTTGGTAAGGTTCTTCGCGTTGCGTCGAATTAAGCCACATGCTCCGCTGCTTGTGCGGGCCCCCGTCAATTCCTTTGAGTTTTAGCCTTGCGGCCGTACTCCCCAGGCGGGGAACTTAATGCGTTAGCTGCGGCACCGACGACGTGGAATGTCGCCAACACCTAGTTCCCAACGTTTACGGCGTGGACTACCAGGGTATCTAATCCTGTTCGCTCCCCACGCTTTCGCTCCTCAGCGTCAGTAATGGCCCAGAGATCCGCCTTCGCCACCGGTGTTCCTCCTGATATCTGCGCATTTCACCGCTACACCAGGAATTCCGATCTCCCCTACCACACTCTAGCCTGCCCGTATCGAATGCAGACCCGGGGTTAAGCCCCGGGCTTTCACATCCGACGCGACAGGCCGCCTACGAGCTCTTTACGCCCAATAATTCCGGACAACGCTCGCACCCTACGTATTACCGCGGCTGCTGGCACGTAGTTAGCCGGTGCTTCTTCTGCAGGTACCGTCACTTGCGCTTCTTCCCTGCTGAAAGAGGTTTACAACCCGAAGGCCGTCATCCCTCACGCGGCGTCGCTGCATCAGGCTTTCGCCCATTGTGCAATATTCCCCACTGCTGCCTCCCGTAGGAGTCTGGGCCGTGTCTCAGTCCCAGTGTGGCCGGTCGCCCTCTCAGGCCGGCTACCCGTCGTCGCCTTGGTAGGCCATTACCCCACCAACAAGCTGATAGGCCGCGGGCCCATCCTGCACCGCCGGAGCTTTACACCGTCAACCATGCGGAAGACGGTCATATCCGGTATTAGACCCCGTTTCCAGGGCTTGTCCCAGAGTGCAGGGCAGATTGCCCACGTGTTACTCACCCGTTCGCCACTGATCCACCCCGAAGGGCTTCACCGTTCGACTTGCATGTGTTAAGCACGCCGCCAGCGTTCGTCCTGAGCCAGGATCAAACTCTCCGTGAATGATTACCCGTCATCGGGTTCACACCCGCGTTGAGCGGCACGGCAACCCCCGGAATAGGGAGCCCCGCGCACTGCGTCCTCGCTGTGTTATTTACTACAAAAGGAATCTCCAACCCCGGAACAAGTCCGAGGCCGGGGATGTCAACATATCTGGCGTTGACTTTTGGCACGCTGTTGAGTTCTCAAGGAACGGACACTTCCTTCGGACCGCCTTCCAGCGGACCCTCCGGGTGTTTCGCTCTTTCGTGTTTCCAGCTTATCAGATGTTTTCCGCCCCGTTTTCCGGGGACTCTTTCATCGGATTTGCTTTTGCCTTTCGGCGCTCCCGAACTCTAGCAGAGTTTCTCCGCCGCATTTCCCGCTCCGAACTGAATTCGGAGGAGGTCTGCCCGGCGGTGGGGCAACTCGGAGAACATTACGCACCGAGTCGCCCCACGTCAAACCGGGGCCGGGCGGGCGTCAGACCTCGACGACGACCGGCAGGATCATCGGCCGGCGGCGGTAGTTGTCCGCCACCCACTTGCCGATGACCCGGCGCACCATCTGCTGCACCTGGCGGACCTCCAGCACGCCGTCGCCGGCGGAGCGCGTGAGCGCCTCCTCCAGCTTGGCGACGACGGGCACGAACGCGCTGTCGTCGATGCCGGAGCCGCGGGCCTGGATCGTCGGGCCGCTCACGATCTTGCCGTTGGTGGAGTCCACCACCACGAAGACCGAGATGAAGCCCTCCTCACCGAGGATGCGGCGGTCCTTGAGCGAGGCCTCGGTGATGTCGCCGACCGACGAGCCGTCGACGTAGACGTAGCCGGCCTGCACCTTGCCGACGATCCGCGCGACACCGTTCTCCAGGTCGACGCAGACGCCGTCCTCGGCGATGACCGTGCGCTCCTTCGGGATGCCGGTCTTGATGCCGAGGTCGGCGGCGGCCCGCAGGTGGCGCCACTCGCCGTGCACGGGCATCAGGTTGCGCGGACGGCAGATGTTGAAGAAGTACAGGAGCTCGCCGGCCGAGGCGTGGCCGGAGACGTGCACCTTGGCGTTGCCCTTGTGCACGACGTTGGCGCCCCAGCGGGTCAGGCCGTTGATCACGCGGTAGATCGCGGTCTCGTTGCCGGGGATCAGCGAGGACGCGAGGACGACGGTGTCGCCCTCGACGATGCGGATCTGGTGCTCCCGGTTGGCCATCCGCGACAGGGCGGCCATCGGCTCGCCCTGCGAGCCGGTACAGACGAGCACGACCTTGTCGTCCGGCAGGTCGTCCAGCGTCTTCACGTCGACGACGAGGTTGCCGGGCACCTTGAGGTAGCCGAGGTCGCGGGCGATGCCCATGTTGCGGACCATCGAGCGGCCGACGAACGCCACCTTGCGGTTGTGCTTGTGGGCGGCGTCCAGCACCTGCTGGATGCGGTGCACGTGGCTCGCGAACGAGGCGACGATGATCCGGCGCTTCGCGGTGCCGAAGACGTTGCCCAGCGCGGCGGAGATGTCCCGCTCGTGCGGGATGAAGCCGGGCACCTCGGCGTTGGTGGAGTCCACCAGCAGCAGGTCCATGCCCTCCTCCGCCAGCCTGGCGAAGGCGGGGAGGTCGGTGAGCCGGCCGTCCAGCGGCAGCTGGTCCATCTTGAAGTCGCCGGTGGCGACGACCATGCCCGCGGGCGTGCGGACGGCGACGGCCAGGGCGTCCGGGATGGAGTGGTTGACCGCGATGAACTCGCAGTCGAAGGGGCCGATGCGCTCGCGCTCGCCCTCCTTGACCTCCAGCACGTACGGGCGGATCCGGTGTTCGGCGAGCTTGGCCTCGATCAGGGCGAGGGTGAGCTTCGAGCCGATCAGCGGGATGTCCGGGTTCTCCCGGAGCAGGTACGGGACGGCGCCGATGTGGTCCTCGTGCCCGTGGGTCAGGACGATGCCGTCGATCTTGTCGAGGCGGTCCCGGATGTACGTGAAGTCCGGGAGGATCAGGTCGACGCCGGGCTGCTCGTCCTCGGGGAAGAGGACGCCGCAGTCGACGATCAGGATCCGGTCGCCGTACTCGAAGACGGTCATGTTGCGGCCGATCTCCCCGAGGCCGCCGAGCGGGGTGATGCGGAGGGCGCCCTGCTTCAGGGCAGGGGGCGCGCCGAGTTCGGGATGCGGGTGGCTCAAAAGACTCTCCTCACGACGCACGCCACATGCCCGGAAGGACCTCCCCCGGAGACATATGGCGTGCATCCATCGTCGGTTTCCTACGTACCAGGTGCCTCCGCGCCTTCGGTCCGGTCCAGCGGCAGGCCCTCGGGGGCCCGGCGAGCCGGGGCGCGCACGTCTCTGTCTGCTACAGGTGTACCCCGCCGTCGGCCAGATCCTGCTTCAGTCGCGCAATCTCCTCGGGCGTGGCGGACACCAGCGGCAGGCGCAGCGGGCCGACGGGGTGTCCCAGCAGCTCGAGTGCGGCCTTGGTGAGGATCACGCCCTGGGTGCGGAAGATACCGCTGAAGACGGGCAGCAGGCTCTGGTGGACGGCGGTGGCCTTGGCGGTGTCGCCCGCGGTGAAGGCGTCGACCAGGGCCCTCAGCTCGGGGGTGACGAGGTGGCTGACCACGCTGACCACGCCGACGGCTCCGACCGAGAGGAGCGGCAGGGTCAGGATGTCGTCGCCGGAGTACCAGGCGAGCCCGGAACGCGCGATCGCCCAGGAGGCGGCGCCGACGTCGCCCTTGGCGTCCTTGTTGGCGACGATCCGGGGGTGCTCGCCGAGCCGGACCAGCGTCTCGTGGCTCAGCGCGACACCGCTGCGGCCCGGGATGTCGTACAGCATGACCGGCAGGCCGGTGGCGTCCGCGAGGGCGACGGTGTGCCGGTACAGGCCCTCCTGCGGGGGCTTGCTGTAGTACGGCGTGACCGAGAGCAGGCCGTGGGCGCCGGCGGCCTCGGCCTGGCGGGCCAGCTCGACGCTGTGGCGGGTGTCGTTGGTGCCGACGCCGGCGATGATGTGCGCGCGGTCCCCGACCGCCTCCACCACGGCACGGACCAGCTGGGCCTTCTCGGCGTCGCTGGTGGTCGGGGACTCGCCGGTGGTGCCGTTGAGCACGAGACCGTCGTTGCCGGCATCCACGAGGTGGGCGGCGAGGCGCTGCGCGCCGTCGAGGTCGAGGCCACCGTCGGCGGTGAACGGGGTGACCATCGCGGTCAGGACCCGGCCGAAGGGCGTCTGGGGGGTGGAGGTCGGAGCCATGTGTCCAAAACTACTCGTAGGCCACTGGGGGGCGGTCACGCCGGTCCACGGTTCGGACAGAATCCGGGGCGGCCGGCGGCGGGCCGGAGGGAGCCGAGCATGGGATTCCGGTGCTGCCCGCTCGGGGGTTCGGGCAGCACCGGGATCCGTGTTCCGAGCGTAGGGAGCGCCCGGAACGCCCGCAATCCGGACATCTCGGGCGCACCGCCCGTATGCCTGTCGTCCCAGGTCAGGGGGCGACCCGGCCGTGCTTCTCGAAGGCCGCATGGGTGAGCGGCATGAGCTCGGCCCACTTCGCCTCCATCCGCTCGGCGACCATCTCGATCTCCCGCTGCGGGAAGGACGGCACCGTCGCGTTGTCCCGCTTGGTGCGGAGCGAGAGGAAGTGCATCAGCGAGCGAGCGTTGCAGGTCGCGTACATCGACGAGAACAGGCCGACGGGGAGCACGGCGCGGGCGACCTCGCGGGCCACGCCGGCGTCGAGCATCTCCTGGTACGCCCGGTAGGAGGCGCGGTACGACTCCTCCATCGCCGCGGTGGTCACCCGGTGCTGCTCGGGGGTGCCCTCCACGAACTCGTACCTGCCGGGACGGCCCTGCTGGACGAGCTTGCGCCCGGCGTCCGGCACGTAGAAGACCGGCTGCAGCTCGCGGTAGCGGCCGGACTCCTCGTTGTACGACCATCCGCTGCGGTGGCGGTGGAACTCGCGGAACACGAAGATCGGCGCGCTGATCAGGAAGGTCATCGAGTTGTGCTCGAACGGGGTGCCGTGGCGGTCGCGCATCAGGTAGTTGATGAGGCCTTCCGAGCGCGCCGGGTCCTGGCCGACGGCCTCGATGGACTGCTCGCCCGCGGTGGAGACCCGGGCCGCCCAGAGCACGTCGGTGTCGGTGGCGGCGCTTCGGACGAGTTCGACCGTGACGTCGCTGCGGAACGTGGGGGCGGTGCCGTCGGTCACGCGGTGCTCCTCGTGTCGAGAGTGGTGCTGTGCAGCTTGATGGCGTGGTGCATGGCCTTGCGGGCGCGCGGGGTGTCCCCGGCGTCGGCGTAGGCCACGGCGAGGCGGAAGAAGACCCGCCAGTCCCCGGGGGCGGCCTCCGCCTCGGTCTTGCGGCGGGCGAAGACCTCGTCGGCGGAGGCCCGGTCGATGCGGCCGCCGGTGGTGCGGCGGAGCTCGTCCACGGGGAGGCCGCCCTCGGCCTCCAGCTCGCGGGCGAGCTGCTCGCTCGCCCGGCCGAAGCGGACGGTCTGGAGGAGGAACCAGACCCCGATCGGCGGGATGACGAAGGCGCACACGCCCATGCCGATGCCGAGCGGCTTGCCGGTCGCGATGAGCTGGACGCCCTCGCCCACGCAGAGCAGGGAGACCAGCAGCAGGGCCGCGGCGAGCAGGAAGAAGCCGGTACGGGAGGTCATGCGGGGCTCACAGGTCCAGGAAGTGTTCGAGGCCGAGGGTGAGCCCGGGTGTGTCGACGACCTTGCGGACACCGAGCAGGATGCCGGGCATGAAGCAGCTGTGGTGCAGCGAGTCGTGCCGGATGGTGAGCGTCTCGCCGGCGTCGCCCAGCAGCACCTCCTGGTGCGCGAGGAGGCCGCGCAGCCGTACGGAGTGCACCGGGACGCCGTCCACGTCGGCGCCGCGGGCGCCGTCGAGACCGTGGGTGGTGGGGTCGGTCTGCCGGGGCAGGCCGGCGGCGTCGCGGGCGGCGGCGATGAGCTGGGCGGTGCGGGTCGCGGTGCCGCTGGGGGCGTCGGCCTTGTTGTTGTGGTGCAGCTCGACGACCTCGACGGTCTCGAAGTACTTCGCGGCCGCCTGGGCGAACTGCATCGACAGCACGGCGCCGATGGAGAAGTTCGGGGCGATCAGGAGGCCCGTGCCGGGCGCGTCGGCGAGCAGGGCTCGCACGGTCGCGAGGCGCTCGTCCGTCCAGCCGGTGGTGCCGGTGACGACGTGCAGGCCGTTGCGGAGGCAGAAGTCCAGGTTGCCCATCACCGCGTCGGGGTGGGTCAGCTCGACGACGACCTGCGCCCCCGCCCCGGTGAGCTCGGTGAGCTCGGACTTGCTGTTCAGTGCGGCGACCAGCTCCAGGTCGGCGGCGGCCTCGACGGCCCTGACGGCCTCCGAGCCGATCCTCCCGGTGGCGCCGATCACGGCGACGCGCAGAGTCATGCGGTTTCCTCCTGGGCGAGCTGGGCGGCGATCGCCGCCGCCCGCTTGTCGTTGACCGGGCCGATCAGCGCGAGCGACGGCCGGTACGCCCCCAGCACATCACGGGCCACCGCGTGGACGTCCTCCAGAGTCACCGCCGCTATCCGCCCGAGCATCTCGTCGACGGAGAGGTGGGTGCCGTAGGCGATCTCGGCCTTGCCGATGCGGTTCATCAGCGAGCCGGTGTCCTCCATGCCGAGCACGGTGGAACCGGAGATCTGACCGATGGCGCGGTGCAGCTCCTCCTCGGTGATGCCGTCGGCGACGACCTTGGCCAGCTCCCGGCGGCAGATGCCGAGCACCTCCTCGACCCGCTTGGGCTGGCAGCCGGCGTAGATGCCGAAGATGCCGCTGTCGGCGTACGAGGACGAGTAGGAGTAGACCGAGTACGCGAGGCCGCGCTTCTCCCGGACCTCCTGGAAGAGCCGGGAGCTCATGCCGCCGCCCAGGGCGGCGTTGAGGACGCCCATGGCCCAGCGGCGCTCGTCGTGCCGGGGCACGCCGGGGACGCCGAGCACGAGGTGGGCCTGCTCGGTGGGCCGGTTGAGCACCTCGGTGCGGCCCGCCGTGCGCACGGTCTTGACGCCGCGGCGCACCTCGGCGGGGTGTCCCTCGGACTTCGCGAGGACGGCGGCGAACGCCTCCTCGACGAGCTTGACGACCTTGCGGTGGTCGAGGTTGCCGGCGGCGGCGACGACCAGGTGCTCCGGCTTGTAGCGGCGGCGGTAGAAGCCGGCGATCTGGTCGCGGGTGAGGTTGGTGACGGTCTCCTCGGTGCCCAGGATGGGGCGGCCGAGCGGGCCGGTGCCGTAGATCACCTTGGCGAAGAGGTCGTGCACGACGTCGCCCGGGTCGTCCTCGGCCATCGCCATCTCCTCGAGGATGACGCCGCGCTCGGCGTCGACGTCCTCGGGGCGGATCAGCGAGCCGGTGAGCATGTCGCAGACCACGTCGATGGCGAGCGGGAGGTCGGTGTCGAGCACCCGCGCGTAGTAGCAGGTGTTCTCCTTGGCGGTGAACGCGTTCATCTCGCCGCCGACCGCGTCGAGCGCGGCCGAGATCTCCAGGGCGCTGCGCCGGGCGGTGCCCTTGAAGAGCAGGTGCTCCAGGTAGTGGGTCGCGCCGTTGAGGACCGGTGTCTCGTCCCGGGAGCCGACGCCGACCCAGATGCCGAAGGTTGCGGAGCGGACCGTCGGGAGGGTCTCGGTGACGACCCGCAGGCCGCCGGGGAGGACGGTGCGGCGGACGGTGCCGGCGCCGTCGACGCCCTTCAGCAGGGTCCGGGTCGTGCCGGGGCGCTGCTTCGCCGCGGGGGCCTGAGCCACCAGGTGTACCTCTCAGATCGGGGAAGAACAGGGTGCGGCCCGCACGCCGCGAGGGGCGTGCGGGCCGCGGGCTGACCTAGTGCGTCACTCGGACGCGGCGGCGTCGCCGCCCTCCTCGCCCTCGACCACGGGGATCAGGGAGAGCTTGCCGCGCGGGTCGATCTCGGCGATCTCGACCTGCACCTTGGCGCCGACCGCGAGCACGTCCTCGACGTTCTCCACGCGCTTGCCACCGGCGAGCTTGCGGATCTGCGAGATGTGCAGCAGACCGTCCTTGCCGGGCATGAGCGACACGAACGCGCCGAAGGTCGTGGTCTTCACCACGGTGCCCAGGTAGCGCTCGCCGACCTCCGGCATGGTCGGGTTGGCGATCTGGTTGATCGTGGTGCGGGCGGCCTCGGCGGCCGGACCGTCGGAGGCACCGATGTAGATGGTGCCGTCGTCCTCGATCGTGATCTCGGCGCCGGTGTCCTCCTGGATCTGGTTGATCATCTTGCCCTTGGGGCCGATGACCTCGCCGATCTTGTCCACCGGGATCTTGATGGTGATGATGCGCGGCGCGTACTGCGACATCTCGTCCGGGGTGTCGATGGCCTCGTTCATCACGTCGAGGATGTGCAGGCGGGCGTCCTTGGCCTGCTTCAGCGCGGCGGCGAGCACCGACGCCGGGATGCCGTTCAGCTTGGTGTCGAGCTGGAGGGCGGTGATGAAGTTGCGGGTACCGGCGACCTTGAAGTCCATGTCGCCGAACGCGTCCTCGGCGCCGAGGATGTCGGTCAGCGTGACGTAGTGCGTCTCGCCGTCGATCTCCTGCGAGATGAGGCCCATCGCGATGCCGGCGACGGCGGCCTTGAGCGGCACACCGGCGTTCAGCAGCGACATGGTGGAGGCGCAGACCGAGCCCATCGAGGTGGAGCCGTTGGAGCTCAGCGCCTCGGAGACCTGGCGGATCGCGTAGGGGAAGTCCTCGCGGCTCGGCAGCACGGGCAGGATCGCCCGCTCGGCCAGCGCGCCGTGGCCGATCTCGCGGCGCTTGGGCGAACCCACGCGGCCGGTCTCGCCGACCGAGTACGGCGGGAAGTTGTAGTTGTGCATGTAGCGGCGACGCGTCTCGGGGGCGAGCGTGTCGAGCTGCTGCTCCATGCGGAGCATGTTGAGCGTGGTGACACCCAGGATCTGGGTCTCGCCGCGCTCGAAGAGGGCCGAGCCGTGGACGCGCGGGATGGCCTCGACCTCGGCGGCCAGGGTGCGGATGTCGGTGACACCGCGGCCGTCGATGCGGACCTTGTCCTTGATGACGCGCTCGCGGATGATCTTCTTGGTCAGCGCGTTGTAGGCGGCGCCGATCTCCTTCTCGCGGCCCTCGAACTCCGGGAGCAGCTTGTCGGCGGCGATCGCCTTGACGCGGTCGATCTCGTTGTTGCGCTCCTGCTTGCCGGCGATGGTGAGCGCCTGGGCGAGCTCGTCCTTGACCGCGGAGGTCAGGGCGCCGAGCACGTCGTCCTGGTACTCCAGGAAGACCGGGAACTCGCCGGTGGGCTTGGCGGCCTGGGCGGCCAGCTGGGCCTGGGCGGCGCAGAGCACGGTGATGAACGGCTTCGAGGCTTCGAGGCCCGCGGCGACGATCTCCTCGGTGGGGGCCTCGGCGCCGTCGGCGACCAGCGAGATGGTCTTCGTGGTGGCCTCGGCCTCGACCATCATGATCGCGACGTCGCCGTCCGGCAGCGCGCGGCCGGCGACGACCATGTCGAAGACGGCGTCCTCGAGCTCGCTGTGGGTCGGGAACGCGACCCACTGGCCCTTGATCAGCGCGACGCGGACGCCGCCGATCGGGCCGGAGAAGGGCAGGCCGGCCAGCTGGGTGGACGCGGACGCGGCGTTGATCGCCACGACGTCGTACAGGTGGTCGGGGTTGAGCGCCATCACGGTGACGACGACCTGGATCTCGTTGCGCAGGCCCTTGACGAAGGACGGGCGCAGCGGGCGGTCGATGAGGCGGCAGGTGAGGATGGCGTCCTCGGAGGGCCGGCCCTCGCGACGGAAGAACGAGCCGGGGATCCGGCCCGCGGCGTACATGCGCTCCTCGACGTCGACCGTCAGCGGGAAGAAGTCGAAGTGCTCCTTCGGCTGCTTGGAGGCGCTGGTGGCCGACAGCACCATGGTGTCGTCGTCCAGGTAGGCCACGGCGGAGCCGGCGGCCTGACGGGCCAGGCGGCCGGTCTCGAAGCGGATGGTACGGGTGCCGAAGCTGCCGTTGTCGATGACGGCCTCGGCGTAGAACACGTTCTCTTCCACCTGGAAGATCTCCTCTTTCGTACGTGTCCGGTGGAGCGTCCCCTGCGTCTGCCTGCCCGGCCCTGCGGGCCGGTCTTCGATCGAAGCCTCCGGGTGTCGTCGTGGACTCCCGGCGGCCACTACCGAGGACCGGCGCCTTTCGGCTGCCTGGTCGGCGGTCGCGTGTGGACGCTCCCCCGGATGCGGGCGGCCTCCGTTTGAAGCCTGCGGCCCGCGCGTGGTGTGGGTGCTGCCCGGTGCCGTCCGCGAGACGCGCGGTCGGGCATCAACCCGGGCATGCCCTCCACCTTACAAATTCACACCCTACAGAGCGCGCCATTACCACGCGTGTGGCTGCGGTTATCTCCTGTGGGGCGTCGCCGCGGCTTCGTGGCCGCGGCGGATGCGCCGAAGGGCGGCTCCCCCGAGCGGGGGAGCCGCCCCACGGAGCGGTGTCAGCGAGCGCCGCCCGCGGCGCCGCGGCGGATGCCGAGGCGGTCGACGAGGGTACGGAAACGCTCGATGTCCTTCTTGGCCAGGTACTGCAGCAGCCGGCGGCGCTGGCCGACCAGGATGAGCAGGCCACGACGCGAGTGGTGGTCGTGCTTGTGGGCCTTGAGGTGCTCGGTCAGGTCCGAGATGCGGCGGGAGAGCATGGCCACCTGGACCTCGGGGGAACCGGTGTCGCCCTCCTTCTGGCCGAACTCGGCGAAAATCTGCTTCTTGACGTCGGCGGCGAGAGCCACGGCATCTCCTTCAGGGGTGGCCGAGCGATCCCGGTAGACGACACAGGATCTGACAGAACTCGGACTGTCCAAGCGTACCAGCGCCCGCCGGCGTCCCCTGTCACGGGGGCGCGGGCGGGCGGCGGAGGGGTGCGCGGGGGTCAGCTGGTGATGCCGCGGACCAGGGCGTAGATGTTCAGCACGGCCAGGGCCAGCGGGACGAGCGACATCAGCATGAGGCTGTCGACCATGTCCAGGATGCGGCCCCAGAACGGGGAGACGCCGACCCGCGGGACGATCAGCGCGATCGCCGTCAGCAGCGCCGCGCCGGCCGCGATGGACGCCGACAGCCAGACGGTGCGCAGGTCGAGCGAGCTGCCGGCGCCGCCCTGCTGCAGCTGCTCCAGGATGAACAGCGGGGTGTGCAGCGACAGGCCGAGGACGAGCAGGGCGAGGCCGGCGAGGCCGGCGATCGTCAGGCTGAAGACCTGCGCGGTGTAGCGGAACAGCCGGGCCCGCAGCATGGTCGAGATGCCCACGGCGAGCGCGAGCAGCTCGGCGGGGACGGAGTCGCTGAAGCCGAGGACGGCGCAGGCGCCGACGACGGTGGCCGCGCAACCGCCGACGAGGCCGACGAGGACCTCGTGGCCGCGGCGGGCCTGGTGGGCGATCCGCTCATACTGGACGGCCTCGGCGCGGCTGGTCTCCTCGCCGTAGCCGCTGCCGCGGGTGCGGGTCTGGCCGGGGGCGCTGAAGCCGACGGGCAGTCGGGCGAACCGCGCCGACAGGGCGGGCAGGAAGCCGACCACGGCGACGGCGGCGACGCCGGTGACGGCCGCGATGTGGGTGGCCGGCGTGCCGTCGAGGAGGACGGCGGCGAAGGTCGAGAGGGTGCCGGCGGCGGCCAGGAAGGAGGAGGCGACGAAGACCGAGTCCTTCTCCGGGAGCAGGCCGACGAGCAGCACGGACGCGACGAGCGCCGCGACGCAGCCCACGAGGAACTGCAGGCGGCCCGGACCGTCGCCGAGGGCGACCGGCACGGCGCCGGAGCCCGCGATCAGCGCGTGCGGGAGGGCGCCGAGGCCCAGGGCGAGGCCGGCTGCGTGGTCGCCGTACACCCGGGCGCGGACGCCGGCGAAGGTGACCAGCACGATCGCGGTGACGCCGGAGAGGATGCCGGGCAGGCCGTGCATGTCGTGCCGCAGGTCGGAGTACCAGAGGGCGAAGCCGAGCAGGGTGAGCAGCACGGCGGCGCCGATGAGGCCGAAGGCCCGCATCAGGTCGGGGCTCCAGAAGCGGCGGTCGGCCTCGACGGCGCTCGCGATGGCGTCCGCGACGTCGTCGTAGACGGCCGGCGGGAGCGACTCGGAGAACGGGCGCAGGCTCAGCAGGTCGCCGTCGCGGACCTGCTGGGCGGCCAGCGGCATGCCGCTGTCGAGCACGGTGCCGTCGCGGCGCACCAGGTGGAAGCCGGTGGGCGTGCCGTCGACCTGGGTCTGGCCGGTCAGGCGCAGCACCTCGGGGTAGATGTCGGCGAGCGGGACGTCCTCCGGCAGGGCGACGTCGATCCGGCTGTCCGGTGCCACCACGGTGACGCGGCAGAAGCCGGTGGTCGCGTTGGCGCTCATGCGGCCACCTCGCACCGGTCGGCGGGTGCTCCCCGTAGGGCGCGCCCCGTCCCTGTCCGCTCGCTACGCTCGCTCACCGGCGCTCCCCCTCGTTGGATGTGCCTGTTCGTCAGCTTCTGTTCTGCTGTGCGCCGCTGTACGGATCGGGACCGACACGATCCGGCCGACAGGCGGCGCGGCGTTACCCTACCGCCCGCCGGGGGTGGCGGGTGCGCCGGGGGCGGGGGCGTCCGGGCGGTGCGGGCGGCGGGTCGTCCGGGTCCGGCCGACCGGGCGCGGCCTGCGCCGCTTCCGGTTCAGCGGTCGGTGGCGGCTGTGCGGTCGAGGGGGTCGTGGCGGTCGAGGCCGTCGCGGACGACCTGGGCCAGGTGCACCGCGCGTCGGCCGTCGCCGAGTTGGGCGATCTGGATGCGGCAGCCGTAGCCGTCGGCGAGGACGGTGGTGTCGGGGGCGGCGGCCCGGACGGCGGGCATCAGGACGCGTTCGGCGGCGGCCACCGAGACGTCGTAGTGGCCCTGCTCGAAGCCGAAGTTGCCAGCGAGGCCGCAGCAGCCGGAGTCGAGGACGGTGTTGTCGAGGCCGAGGGCGGCCTCGATGCGGCGGTCGGCGGCGGTGCCGAGCACGGCGTGCTGGTGGCAGTGGACCTGGGTGACGGCGCGGCCGCCGAGGTGGGGCAGGTCGGTGCCGTCCTCGTCCAGGAACTCGGCGAACGTCCTGACCCGGGTGGCGAGTTCGCGGGCGGCCGGGTCGGTGGTGCCGAGGAGGCGGGGCCACTCCTCGCGGAGCGCGGCGGTGCAGCTGGGTTCGAGTCCGACGACCGGCACTCCGGGCGGCAGGGCGGCCAGGCTGCGGCGGGCGACGGCGCGGGCGACGCCGAGCTGGCCGGTGGAGATCCAGGTGAGGCCGCAGCAGACCGGCCCGTCGGGGAGCCGTACGTCGTGGCCGAGGCGCTCCAGCACCTCGACGGCCGCCCGGGCGGCGTCCGGCTGCAGGTAGGCGGAGAACGTGTCCGGCCAGAGGATCACCGGGGTGGCGCCCGGCCGGGCCGGGCGGGCGGCCCGGTGGCGCCGGAACCACGCGGTGAAGGTCTCGGCGGGCAGGGCGGGGAGGTCGCGGCGGGGGTCGATGCCGCCGAGGCGCTTCAGCAGGGCCGCCGCGGGGCGCAGCCGCAGCAGGGCGCCGGCCGGCCGCGGGGCGAGCGCGGCGGCGCGCAGCCAGAGCGGCAGCCAGCCCATGGACCAGTGGGAGGCGGGGCGCAGCCGGTGGCGGTAGTGCTGGTGGAGGAACTCGGTGCGGTAGGTGGCCATGTCGACGTGGGTGGGGCAGTCGCTGGCGCAGCCCTTGCAGCCGAGGCAGAGGTCGAGGGCCTCGCGGACCTCCTCGGACCGCCAGCCGTCGGTGACGGCCTCGCCGCGGAGCATGTCGGCGAGGAGTCGGGCGCGGCCGCGGGTGGAGTGGCGTTCCTCGCCGGTGGCCATGTAGCTGGGGCACATGACGCCGGTGGTGGTGTCGGTGCACTTGGCGACGCCGACGCAGCGGTGGACGGCGTGGAGGAGGCTGCCCCGGTCGTCGTCGTAGGGCTGGGCGAGGGGCAGGAGGTCGCGGCCGGTGAAGCGGAGGTCGGCGTCGAGGGGGCGCGGGTCGACGAGGTTGCCGGGGTTGAGGAGGTTGCCGGGGTCGAGGATCCGCTTGAAGCGGGCGAAGAGGTCGATGATCTCCGGGGGGTACATGCGGGGCAGGAGTTCGGCGCGGGCCTGGCCGTCGCCGTGTTCGCCGGAGAGCGAGCCACCGTGGGAGACGGCGAGGTCGGCGGCCTGTTCCATGAAGGCGCGGAACTCCGGGAGGCGCTGCGGGTCGGTGAGGGGGAGGTCGAGGCGCAGGTGGACGCAGCCCTCGCCGAAGTGTCCGTAGGGGATGCCGCGCAGGCCGTGCCGGCCGAGCAGGCGGCGCAGGTCGCGCAGGTAGTCGCCGAGGTGTTCGACGGGGACGGCGGAGTCCTCCCAGCCGGGCCATGCCCGGGTGCCGTCGGGGAGGCGGGTGGCGATGCCCGCGCCGGCCTCACGGACGGCCCAGAGCCCGCGCTGTTCGGCGGGGTCGGTGACGACGGAGGTCGCGGCGCGGGCCTGGCGGCGGGCGGTGGCGGCGAGGTCGTGGGCGGCGTCGAGGGCCTCGCGGGGGGTGTCGCCGCCGACCTCCAGGAAGAGCCAGCAGGCTCCGTCGGGGAGGTGGTCGAGGGCGGCGGGGCGGGGGCCGGCGGCGAGGAGCGCCGCGACGAGGTCGGCGGCCATGCCCTCGACGGTGAGCGGGCGCAGCGGCAGGAGTCCGGGGACGGCGTCGGCGGCGGCGCTCTCGTCGGGGTAGCCGGCGACGACGAGGGCGCGGGCCGCGGGTTCGGGGACGAGGCGGACGGTGGCGCCCAGGAGGACCGCGCAGGTGCCCTCGGTGCCGGTGAGGGCGCGGGCGAGGTGGTGGCCGTGTTCGGGGAGCAGCGCGTCGAGGGCGTAGCCGGAGCCGCGCCGCGGCAGGTCGGGCATGGCGCGGCGGAGCAGGGCCAGGTGGTCTCCGGCGAGGTCCTGGAGGGCGCGGTGGAGTTCGCCCGCGCGGCCGGGGAGGGTGCGCAGGCGGGCTCGGGCGGCGGCGTCGAGCGGTCCGCCGGCGGTGAGTTCGGTGCCGTCGGCGAGGAGGAGGTCGAGGGTGCGGACGTTGTCGCCGGTGCGTCCCCAGGCGACGGAGTGGGAGCCGCAGGCGTCGTTGCCGATCATGCCGCCGAGGGTGCAGCGGCTGTGCGTGGACGGGTCGGGGCCGAAGCGCAGGCCGTAGGGGCGGGCGGCGCGCTGCAGGTCGTCGAGGACGGTGCCGGGTTCGACGGCGGCGGTGCGGGCGTCGGGGTCGACGGACAGCACCCGGCCCAGGTGGCGGCGGAAGTCGATCACGACGGCGCCGGGGCCGATCGCCTGGCCGCCGATGCTGGTGCCCGCCCCGCGCGGCACCAGCGGCACTCCGGCCTCCCGGCACAGGGCGACGGTCGTCCGGACGTCGTCGAGGTCGGCCGGGTGCACGACGCCGGCGGGGAGTTGGCGGTAGTTCGACGCGTCGTAGGCGTACACGACGCGTTCGGCGGTGCCGAACCTGGCCTCGCCCCGCAGGGTGGCGGCCAGCTCGCGGGCGAGGTCGGCCGTGCGGGGGTCCGCCTGGGTCATCGGGGTCCTCCGGCTGCGGTGCGGGCGGGTACGGGACGGCGGGCCGGGGCCGGCCGGGGCCCAGTCTCCAGGATGGCGCGGCGGGCGGGGTCCGGCGCGTCGGGGCGGCCCCGGCCGTGGGGCGGTCCGGCCTCCGACGGCGCCGGTGCCGCTGATGCCGCGTCATCACGCGGCTCCGCACCGCCGGGTCGATCGCACGGGTGTTCGCCGGTGTGCGGGGGCGGCGGCCCCGCCCGTACGCCGGGAGCCCGCCGATCCGTGGCCGCCGCAAAGCCAACCCTCGTCCCCGAACCGTCCAACCGGACCAGTAGGATCGGCGCTTGCGCAAGGCGCACGGGGGCGGGCACGATGCGGCGGCCCCCGCGCCTGCGGTCGGCGGAGCGGGGGCGGCGTCATCCATCGGAGCGCCCGGACCCGTGGACGTATTCGGTTGCGTGAGGGTTGGTGCCAGTGAGCGAGCGGGCGGAGCGAACCGTCAAGAGGTGCGTGTTTCGCGCAGCGGCCGCCGAGCGGCGGGCTCGCGTCCTGACAGCGACGGACGGGGAAGAGGCGGTCGCATGAGTGTGGTGACGGTGAAGCGTCCGGCGCGGGCATATCCGCCCGCGGTGCCGGACGAACCGGTGGAGCTGGTGCCCCCGCCCGAACTCCCGCGGTCGGGCGGCGAGGACTGGATGATGTCCCTGCTGCCGCTGCTGGGCATGGGCGGTTCGGCGGCGTTCTTCTTCTCCCCGGGCGCGCAGGGCCCGATGAAGATCATGGGTGTGCTGATGGTCGCCTCCACGGCGGGCATGGCGGTCGCCCAGATCGTGAAGGCCCGCCGCGGCGGCAGCGCCGGCACCGCCGACGAGCGCCGCGACTATCTGAAGTACCTGCAGCAGATGCGCCGACAGGTCCGCCGGACCGCCGAACGCCAGCGCGGCGCCCTGCTGTTCACCCACCCCGAGCCCGACCAGCTGTGGTCGATCGTCGCCGAGGGCCGACGGCTGTGGGAGCGCCGCCCGACCGACAACGACTTCGCCCAGGTGCGGCTCGGCCGCGGGCCGCAGCAGCTGTCGACACCGATCGTCGCGCCGCAGACCGCGCCGATGGACGAGCTGGAGCCGCTGGCCGCGGAGGCCATGGGCACCTTCATCAAGGCGCACGGCACCCTGCAGGACCTGCCGCTCGCGGTCTCGCTGCGCGCCTTCTACCACATCACCGTGTGCGGCGATCCCGACACCGTGTACGGCACCGTCCGGGCGATGATCGCCCAGCTGACGACGCTCCACTCCCCCGACGACCTGATGGTCGGCGTCGCCGCCGCCCCCGGCGCGATCGACGAGTGGGAGTGGGCGAAGTGGCTGCCCCACACCCAGCACCGCAAGGAGAACGACGGCGCCGGTGCGCGCCGTCTGATCGCCGCCGGGCTGGGCGAGCTGGAGGAACTGCTCGCCAAGGAGCTGGAGGGCCGCAAGGGCTTCTCCCGCGACAACGTGCCGAGCGCCGACAAGCCGCACCTGATCGTCGTCATGGACGGCGCCGCGGTGCCGCAGGACTCGGTGCTGGCCGGCGCGGAGGGCGTCGAGGGCGTCACCGTCATCGAGGTGGTGCCCGGTGACCTCGACGAGCCCAGCGGCCACCTGGTCATCACCGTCGGCAAGGACGACCTGCTGCTGGAGTCCGCCTCCGGCGCCTCCTACTCGGGCAAGCCGGACACCCTGTCGTCCTGGCAGTCCGAGGCGCTCGCCCGCCAGCTGGCCCCGTTCCGGGTGTCGGCGGGCGGCGACGACGGCGACCCGTCGCTCGTCTCGATGGACTTCACCGAGATGATGAACACCGGCGACCCGGGCTCCTTCGACCCGGCCCGGCACTGGCGGCCCCGCCCGATGGCGGAGAAGCTGCGCGTGCCGCTCGGCGTCGGCACCAACGGCGAGTACGTCTGGCTGGACATCAAGGAAGCGTCGCTGCAGGGCATGGGCCCGCACGGCATGTGTGTCGGCGCGACCGGCTCCGGCAAGTCCGAGGTGCTGCGCACCATCGTGCTGGCCCTCGCGGTGACGCACTCCTCCGAGGTGCTCAACCTCGTGCTCGCCGACTTCAAGGGTGGCGCCACCTTCGCCGGCATGTCGGAGATGCCGCACACGGCGGCCGTCATCACCAACCTGGAGGGCGAAGCCACCCTCATCGACCGCATGCGCGACGCGATCGAGGGCGAGATGAACCGCCGCCAGGAGCTCCTGCGCGCGGCGGGCAACTACGCGAACATCAACGAGTACGAGCGGGCCCGCGCCGCCGGTGCGGCGCTCGACCCGCTGCCCTCGCTCCTGATGATCATCGACGAGTTCTCCGAACTGCTCACGGCGAAGCCGGACTTCATCGACCTGTTCATCCAGATCGGCCGCATCGGCCGTTCGCTCGGCATGCACATGCTGCTCGCCTCGCAGCGCCTGGAGGAGGGCAAGCTCCGCGGCCTGGACACCTTCCTCTCCTACCGTCTCGGTCTGCGCACCTTCTCCGCGGCCGAGTCGCGCGCCGCGATCGGCGTCCCCGACGCCTACCACCTGCCGCCCATCCCCGGCGTCGGCTACCTGAAGTTCGGCTCCGACGTCATGGAGCGGTTCCGGGCCGCGTACGTCTCCGGCCCGTACCGGCCGCCGGGCCAGCAGCGCACCAGCGGCGGCCAGGTCATCACCGCGCAGCCGGTGCTCTTCACCGCCGCCGAGGTCGCGATCGTCGAGCCCGTCGTCGAGGAGGTGTACGAGGAGGTCGAGGAGATCGACGACTCGCTGCTCGACACCATGCTCGACACCTTCGTGCACCGCATGATCGGCCAGGGCCCGCCGGCCCACCAGGTGTGGCTGCCCCCGCTGGAGGAGGCGCCGAGCATCGACGGCCTGGTGCCGCCGCTGCAGGCCACCGCCGAGCGCGGTCTGACCTCGCCGGAGTACGGCGCCCTGGGCCGCCTGGTGGTGCCGGTCGGCATCGTCGACAAGCCGCGCGACCAGCGCCGCGACGTGCTCTACCAGGACTACTCGGGTGCGGCCGGCCACGGCCTGATCGTCGGCGGTCCGCAGTCCGGCAAGTCGAACATGGTCCGGGCCCTGGTCTCGGGCTTCGCGGTCACGCACACCCCGGTCGAGACGCAGTTCTACCTGCTCGACTTCGGCGGTGGCGCGTTCGGCGCGCTCGCCGGCCTGCCGCACGTCGGCGGGGTCGCCGGACGCCTGGACGTCGAGAAGGTCCGCCGCATGGTCAGCGAGGTCCACGGCGTCCTCAACCGCCGCGAGGAGCTCTTCCGGGCCACCGGCATCGACACCGTCACCACCTACCGCACCCGCCGCGCGGCGGGCCAGCTGCCGGACGAGCAGTTCGGCGACGTGTTCCTGATCATCGACGGCTGGCTGACCTTCAAGCAGGAGTACGAGGTCCTGGAGCCGGTCATCTCCGACATCGCGCAGCGCGGTCTGACGTACGGCGTGCACGTCGTCGTCACCGCCGCGCGGTACGCGGAGGTGCGGCCCGCGCTCAAGGACCTGCTGCAGAACCGCACCGAGCTGCGGCTCGGCGACTCGATGGAGTCGGAGATCGACCGCAAGGTCGCGGTGAACGTGCCGGCCGGCTCGCCGGGCCGCGGCATCACCGCGGGCAAGCTGCACTTCCTCTCCGGCCTGCCCCGCCTGGACGGCTCCTCGTCCACCGTCGACCTCGCGGACGGCGTCGCCGACCTGGTCGCCCAGATCGACGCGGCGTGGACGGGCCCGCGCGCCCCGCAGGTGCGCATGCTCCCCGCCGTCCTCGACGGCCAGGCCCTGCCGAAGGGCTTCGAGCACCCCGAGCTCGGCGTCTCCTTCGGTGTGGACGAGGTCGAGCTGGCCCCGGTCTTCGTCAACTTCGAGACCGACCCGCTCTTCATCGTCTTCGGCGAGAGCGAGTCCGGTAAGTCGGCGATGCTGCGGCTGCTCATCAAGCAGATCACCGAGCGGTACACCCCGGAGCAGGCCGGCATCGTGGTCGGCGACTTCCGCCGCTCGCTGCTCGGCGTGGTGCCGCAGGAGTACCTGGTCGAGTACGCGGCGGCCGCACCCGCCATGACGGCGATCATCGAGATGCTCCGCGGCGCCTGCTCGCGGCGCCTGCCCGGTCCGGACGTCACGCCGGAGCAGCTGCGCAACCGCAGCTGGTACAGCGGCAAGGACATGTTCGTGATCGTGGACGACTACGAGCTGGTCGCCACCGGTTCGGGCAACCCGATGGCGCCGCTGGCGGAGTTCCTGCCGTTCGCGCGCGACATCGGCCTGCGCGTCATCATCGCCCGCAACGCCGGCGGTGCCGGCCGGTCGCTGTTCGAGCCGGTCATGCAGCGCATGCGCGAGCTCGGCGGTCAGGGCCTGCTGCTCTCGGGCGACAAGAACGAGGGCGCCCTGCTCGGCACCGTCAAGCCGCAGCCGCTGCCGCCGGGCCGCGGCGTGTTCGTCTCCCGCCGGATCGCGGCGGGCCAGACGGTGCAGACGGGCTGGCTGCCCACCCTGTAACGGTGACCGTGCGTGACGCCAAGGGCCGGACTCCTCGGAGTCCGGCCCTTGGCGCATCCCAGGCCGTGGACGGTGCCAGAACGTTACCTGTGTTTTTTCCGCCGTCGGCTGCGGTTCCCGTAGGCCCCCGGCCCGCCCTGCGGCCCGCGGAGGGCCACCTGCACCCCATCTGGTGAATCGACACGCCTCCTTCGATACACATGCCGTTCACCGGAGTTCACCTTGGAATCAAGCCCGACCGGCCGGAGTTGACAAGACGGACAAAGGCGAATATTGCCGCAGGTGACCATCGGATCGCATGCCCATGCGCCGGAGCGCAACGGATTCCGAAGCAGATCACGCGTTGACGTGGGCAAATCGCCACGGTTGCATGGCCACTCGGGAGCGATCGAACACCATGCCCGTCAACGCCCATCGGAGGCGATACCGCTCCCTCCCCCAAAGCTCCGCACAGCCGATCGGATTCCCATGACCGACACGCTTCGCCCGCCACTCGCCGTAGCCGAGACCACGGCAGGTACGGGCACTCCCAAGAAGCTCACCCGTTCGATCGGTGTCGTGGGCGGCACGCTGCTCACCCTCTCCTGTGTCACGCCGGCGTCCTCGCTGTTCGTGATCGTGCCGGACCTCTTCTCCACCATCGGCACCTTCACGGCCCTGTCGATCGCGATCGGCGCGCTCATCTGCATCGCGGTGGCGTTCTGCTACTCCGAGCTCGGCACGCTCGTCCCCAGCGCCGGCGGCGAGTACGCGATGGTCGGCACCCTCGCCGGCCGCTTCGCCGGCTGGCTGGTGTTCATCCAGTCCCTGATCGTCGTCATGATCGTGCCCTCGCTGATCGCCATCGGCACGGCCGACTACCTGGCGCCCATCGTGCACGTCGACGCCCGCTGGGCCGGCGCCGCGGTGATGCTCGCCGCCACCGTGGCCGGCCTCCTCGACCTGCGCGCCAACGCCTGGATCACCGGCGTCTTCCTCGTCCTGGAGGTCATCGCCTCCGCCGTGGTCGCCTTCCTGGGCTTCGGCCACGCCGAGCGCGGCGTCGGCAGCATGCTGCACGGCTCCGTCGTCACGGACGGCGCGACCAGCGGCGTCGGGATCGCCGCGATGCTCGCCGCGATGGGCACCGCGCTCTTCGTCACCCAGGGCTTCTCCACCGCCATCTACCTCTCCGAGGAGCTGGAGAACCCCCGCCGCAACGTCGCCCGCACCGTGCTGTGGACCCTCGGCCTGTCGGTCGTCGTCATCCTCGTGCCGGTCGTCGCGATCACCGTGGGCGCCCCCGACCTCGCCGCGCTGAGCGCCGGCGACATCTCCGCCCTCGTCGCCGGCTGGAGCAACACCGCCGTCGGCACCTTCATCAGCCTCTGCATCGCGCTGGCCATCGTCAACGCGGGCATCGTCATGGTCATCCAGAACTCCCGGGTGCTCTTCGCCTCCGGCCGCGACAAGGCATGGCCCGAGCCGGTCAACAAGGCCTTCGGCACCCTGAACCGGTACAACGCCCCCTGGGTCTCCACCCTGGCCGTCGGCGTCCCCGGCGCGGTGCTCTGCTTCGTCCCGCAGGACCAGCTGACCAACATCACCGGTGTCGCCGTCGCCGCGCTGTACCTGCTGGTCGCCGTCGCCGCGCTGTTCTCCCGCAAGGGCCACCACAAGCACGCCCCGGCCTGGCGCCAGCCGATCTGGCCCGTCCTGCCGGTCCTGCTGATCGTCGGCCTCGCCTACCTGCTGACCCAGCTCGACGTCACCGCGCTGCTGTGGACCGCCGGCATCACCGCCGCGGCCGGCCTCTACTGGCTGCTGTACCTCCGCCCCCGGCAGGACACCCGCTGGGTGATCACCCTGCCCGAGGACGAGCAGGTCTGACCCGCCCACGCAGGAGGCCCGGCACCCCGAGGGGGGTGCCGGGCCTCGGCCGTCCTGCCGGACCGCTCAGTCCTCGCGGCGGCGGCGGAAGTCCCGCAGCACCACCGACCCGCCCGCCAGCGCCGCCACGGTGAGCGCACCGCCGCCCAGCACGAACGTGCCGGTACGGCGGTCGCGGTCGGCCTGGGTCTCGGCGAGGCCGAGCGGCTGCGCGACGACGGGCACCCGGTCGATCGTGACCTTCGCGTCCTCGTGCGGCTCGTCGTCCTGCTCCGCGCCGCCCTGCACGGCCTTCACCGGGTCGACGACACCCCAGCCGATGAACTTGTCCGGGCCGCGCTGGGTACGCTGCGCGGTCTGCATGATGCGCGCCCGGATCTGCGCCGGCGTCCACTCCGGGTAGGCGCCCTTCAGCAGGGCGGCCACCCCGGCCACGTACGGCGACGAGAAGCTCGTGCCGTTGTCGACGCACTGCCCGCCGGCCGGCACGGTCGAGAGCATGTCGACGCCCGGTGCCGCGACTTTGACGAAGGCGCCGTACTCGGAGAACGGCGCCCGCTCGTTGTTGCGGTCCGAGGCGCCGACGGCCAGCACGGTGCGGAAGGCCGCCGGGAACGTGTCGCCCTCGCGCCCGTCGTTGCCGGAGGAGGCGACGATCACCACCCCGCGCTCCTCGGCGCGGTCGACGGCCGCCTGCAGCTCCTTCTTCTTCGGGAAGTCGGCCTGGTCGCCGTCCGCCCGGACGTCCTGCGAGATGTTGATGACGTCGGCGTGCTTGTCCAGCGCGTCGTCGATCGCCCGGATCAGGCTGTCGACGGATCCGCTGCCCTGGTCGTCGTTCTGCTTCAGCGAGAGGATGACCGCGTCCGGCGCGAGGCCGACGAAGCCCGTGCCGTTGATCGCCCGGGCCGCGATGATGCCGGCGACCTTGGTGCCGTGGCCGACGGTGTCCTTCCGCCCGCTGTCCTTCTCCCCGCCCGGCGGGCTCGCGAGGTACGAGCCGCCGTCCTCGACCTTGTCGCGCAGCTGCGCGTTGCGGTCGTCCACGCCGGTGTCGATCACCGCCACCTTGACCGGTGTGTCCTTCTTCCGCCCCGGCACGTCCTTGGCGAACCTGCCGGTGCGGCCTTCCTTCCACAGCTCGGTCAGCAGCACCCGCTGGAGCGCCCAGGGCATGCCCTGCACGTTGGCCGACGGGAAGGTGCACTCACCGGCCGCGGCGATACCGATGGGCGACCAGTGCGCGGAGCCGTCCGCACCGGACGGCGAGGCGGACGGCGACGCCGCGTACGCCGGGGCTGCGGCGAGCGACCCGACCACCCCCAGCACGACGGACACCGCGGCTGCCCCGCGGAACGTACCCAACGACACCTGAACTTCCCCTCTGATCCCCGGATGCCGTGCGCGTCGGTGACGCGCGGAGGGCGGGCGCCCCCGGACGCCCGCCCCTCTCGGAAGAACCGTGCCGCGCGGCGACCGGCTCAGCTCCAGACGCTGGTGTTCTTCTGCTCGGTGGACTGGTAGCTCTGCGCCGCGTTGTCGAGCGAGGTCGAGATCTGACCCAGGACCTGCTGCAGGTCGGCGGCCTTCGCGTCCCACTCGGTCTGGCGGGCGCGGTAGCCCTCCTGCGCGGCACCTTCCCAGCTGGAGGCGATGCGCTGCACGCCGGCCTTCAGCTCGTCGAGCTGCGACTGGATGCGCTGCGCGGTCTGACGGATCTCCGAGGACGCGTCCGTAATGGTGGAGAAATTGACGAGAATGTGGTCGGACATGATGTCTCCTTGTCGATGGAATCGCCAAGGCCCGCCCTGCGGGCCCGAATCGGCTGCGGCCTACGAACCCGCGAGGATCAGAAAGAGCCGCCGAGACCGGACATCGAGGACTGCTGGTCCTGCTCGGTCTGCGCGTACAGCTTGGTGGTCGCCTCGATCGCCTGCTTGATCTCGTCGAGCACCCGGTTGAGCGCCGTGGCGTCCTCGTTGAAACGGGTCTGCATCTGGCCGTAGGCCTGCGCGGCCTGACCCTGCCACCCCGCCTTGATCGAGTCGACCAGCGAGTTGAGTCGCTGGATCTCGCCCTGAACCTGAGCGTTCACCTCGCCGATGCGGTTGGCGAAGGAGCTCATTTCCTCAGCGGTAGTCCTGAACTGACCAGCCATGATCCACCATCCCCCATGAGACAGACATTTGTGTTCGGATAGTCCTGACACGGCCTACCCGGGAACGCCGCGATGCGGTGTCCCCCAGCACTGTAGCCGCCACCCGCAAGTCGCCCAACACCGGGCGTCGTACAGTTACCAGACCATGACAGTGCGGCGAAGAGCGCGTTCTGACTGATCGTCACGCGGTCTGCGCGGTCTCCGCGGCCTTCGTGCTCAGCGCCCCGCCGGCCGGCACGAGCACCGACCACGCCAGCGGAACCCTGCCCGGCGTCACCGACTTGTAGCCGAGACGGGCCTGCGCACCGGCGTCCTCCGCAGCCGCCTGCTGCTGACCCGCCGTGGGCGCCGGGGAGGCGCCGGTGCCGCCGTCCCCGTTGGCCTGCAGCGAGTAGCGCAGCCCGGTCTCGGTGATGAGGAACGTCGTGCCGGAGGTGTCCTGCTCGCCGGGGGCGGTCTGGCCGTCCACGGCGCGGTACAACAGGCCGTGCCCGGGCGTCACATGGGCCGAGGCCGACCCCAGCGACACCTTCGCCGGGTATTCGGTGTGCGCCCACACGGTGCGCTTCACCGCGCCCTCGACATACCCCTCGAAGGTGCTGCAGATCACCGAACGGGTGCCCTTGGGGCCGGTGTTGAGCGGCAGCGCGGGCTTGGCGTCGGGCAGGTCGCCCTTGTCGAGCATGGTCGTGTCGACCTTGCCGGCCAGCTCCGCGTTCTCGGCGGGCGACAGCTCGGCGGCCTTCGGCGTGGCACCGTCGTACGGCACCTTCAGCCTGGGGTCGTTGCGGATCACCTCGGCCTGGAACGGCGTCACCGCGTACAGCACGTCCTTGCCCACCACGTAGTAGGTGTTCTGGAAGAACATCAGCCGGCCCACGTACGCCTGCTTCTTGTCGGTCAGGGCGACGTTCGACCTGACCTTCGCGCTGCCGAGGTCCTTGATCTCCGGGAAGACGATGACCTCGCCGGCCTCCAGCGTGTCCAGCCAGTCCTTGGTGACCTGCTGCGGCTGCACCTTGTCGCCGAACAGCCCCGACTCCAGCGCGGACCGTTCGATGCCCTTCATGTCGGTCTGACCGACGGCATGCTTCACGCCGTTCATGTCGACCAGGAACTTGCTGCCGACGTCGCCCTTGCTCACCGGCGGCGCCTGCACGTAGAGGCCCTGGCCCTCCTGCAGCACCAGGTCCTTGCGCTCCAGCTCCTTAGCCTCGTCGCCCGCGGCGATGAAGACGGCCTGGTTGATGCCGGCCTGGGTGCCCTCGGCGCCCGGGCGGTCGCAGACCGACCACCTCTTCGTCTCGCCCGCGTCGGCGGCGGACGGCAGCTTGTCCGGCGCGTACGGGATGCCGATCGTCGCGCCGTGGTTCTTGTAGTTGTCGAGCACCTTGTCGGCGACCGGCACCACCTTGGAGCCCGCGGGCAGCAGCAGCCGGGCCGAGGACATGTTCAGGACCTGGTGCAGCACCTTCTCGTGGGTCTCCGGGTCCTCCAGCACGACGTAGCGGGTGGTGGAGTCCTTGCCCTGGATGATGTTCTTGCCGTCGTCCCAGTTGAGCGGCGCGCTGGGCTTGATGACGCCCCACATGCCGAAGCCCGCGACCACCACGGCCGCCACCACGAAGCTCGGCAGCACCGCGCGCACCGGACGCGGCGCGTCCTCGTCGTTGCCACCGCCGCCGGGCTGGAGGAACGCACCGACCGTCCGCTTGCGGGCGAAGTTGTACGCGTTCAGCTCGTCCCTGCGTGATGCCATGCTCGTCCCCGTCTCCCCTGTGTGACCGCGCCTGTCCGACCGTCAGCGCACGTTCGCCGTGCGCGAGTCTGCCAGCCTCCCCCGGCCCCGGGCCGGGGCACCCCCGAGGGCACCGGACGCACTCAACCCTCTACGATGCGGCAGCAGACGGTGAGTACGGTAACGGGTACGGTACGCCGACCGGCCAACCGGGCCGTGACATCACAGCAGAGAGGTCCATCGGGGGATGCCAAGCCAGACCGCTCCAGCCCGACGCAGCGCTCCGCACGGCCGCAGGGCCGGCGGACGGCGCCCCGACCCGGACGGACGCCGCGGCCGTCCCGCACCCGCCTCGCCGGTGTCCGTGAAGGTGCACCCCCGGCCCGGCCTGCTCGGCAAGCGCCTGCGGCTGCAGCAGCTGGTGCTGCTGGAGGTCGCCGCGGCACTCGTCGCGGTCGGCTGGACGATCGGCCCGGCCGTGGCCGGAGCGTTCGCCGTACCCGCCGCCCTCCTGGTGATCGTCGGCCTCGTGCCGATGCGCGGCCACACCCTGCCGGGGGCCATGCGGGTGCGCTCGGCGATGAAGGCCCGGCGCCGCGAGGCCCAGTACAACGTGCCCCCGCCCGGCACCGACCCCGCCCTGGCACCCGCGCTGGAGGTCGAGCCCGCACTGCGCACGTGCACCCACGTCACCGAGACCGACCTCGGCGACGGCCGGCCGATCCGCCGCGAGACCGGCATGGTCGGCGACGGCACCTTCTTCACCTCGGTGCTGCTCGTGCAGGCCAAGGACCTCCCGCTGCGGCCCGTCCGCACCGCCCTGCCGCTGCCGCTCGACGTGATCTGCTCCGCACTCCAGGTCGACGACATCGGGCTGGAGTCCGTGCAGCTCGTGCAGCACACCCAGCCCGCCCCGGCGCCGCACCTGCCGGACCAGTCGCTCGCGGCCCGCGCCTACCACCAGCTCCAGGACGGCCCCGCCACCCCGGCGCTCCGGCTGACCTGGGTGGCGCTCAAGCTGAACCCGGAGACCGCGACCACGGCGGTGCTCGCCCGCGGCGGCGGCGAGGAGGGCGCCCGCAAGACCCTGCAGCGCGTCACCGACCAGCTCGCCGGCCGGCTGAACGCCGCCGGGTTCACCGCCACCGTGCTCGACGAGCGCGAGCTGATCGCCGCCCTGGCGATCTCGATCTGCGCCAACCCTGTGGCCGTGGCCGGCCGCCAGGGCAGCGGAGGCGGCGGCGCGGCCGCTGCCCGCCGTACCCAGGAGAGCAGCAAGTTCTGGCGGATCGACGACCGCTGGCACAGCACGTTCTGGATCTCCAAGTGGCCGCAGCTCAGCCGGCCGGGCGGGGCAGCGGGCCGGATCTCCGCGCCCGACCTCGTCAACCTGGTCACCGGCACGCCCGCGCTGGCCAGCACCTTCAGCCTGACCGCGAGCCGCGGCACCGGCGGCTCGGTCGCCGTCAGCGGCCACGTGCGGGTCACCGGCCGCAGCGAGAGCGAGCTCGCCCAGGTCGGACGGCTCGTGGAGTCGCGCGCACACCACGCCGGGATCGGTCTGACCCGGCTCGACCAGGAGCAGGCACCCGGCCTGCTCGCCACGCTGCCCCTGGGAGGGACTTCCTGATGGCCTATCAGTCCTACCCCACCCAGGCCCCGCAGCCCGCCGCCGAACCGGCCCGCCCGGCCCGTGTACGGCCCGGCTTCGGCCTGCGCGGCCCGCGCCGCGAGAAGCACGTGCTCACCGCGGAGGACCTCGGCGCACTGTCCTTCCCCGTCGGTGACGACGGCGTGGTCATCGGCGTCGACCCGCAACAGCAGCCCGCCGTGATCGGCCTCTTCCGGCCGAGCCCGTACGACGTGGTGCTGATCGGCGGCATGTGGACGGCCCAGGTCATCGCCCTGCGCGCGGCCGCGACCGGCGCCCGGGTGGCCGTCGAGACCGGCCGGCCCCAGGCGTGGGCGCCGATGGCGCAGGCCGCCGGCGGCGGCCAGCCGTGCGTGACCGTGCACCAGGCCGGCCGGCTCGGACCGCAGGGCGCCTCGGTCGCCTCGCCGGTGCTGGTCGTCCGCGACCTCGGCGCACGTCCGCCGCGCAGCCGGCTCTCCGCCGCCCCGTGGCAGACCACGCTGACCCTGCTGCCGTACCTCGGCCCCAACGCCGGCCGGGTGCTCAACGCCGCCGACCTGGTCGGCGTGCAGCGGATCTCCCCCCAGGAGACGGAGATCGTCGCCCGCATCCTGTCGCTCGGCGACCACGAGGTCGCGGCGCTGCCCACGCTCGGCGAGAACATCACCCTGTGGGCGACCCGCATGCAGCGCCAGTACGTGATGACCAACCCCGGCGAGGCCGAGGCCCAGGTGCTGGGCGGCCCCCGCCGCATGGACTGAGCACCACCCCGAGGCCGACGGGTCCGCGGCCGGCAGCTGCCGCCGCGGGCCCGTGTCCGTGACCGCCCGTTTCGGGCCGCCCGCGCAGGGGACGGGGAAGAGAGGGCGGACGCCCCGGCGTTCACCCTTCGGGTGGTTCCGCGGGCGGTGCACCGCCGTGCCCGCAGCGGTACCGCATCCGGTACCGCCTACAGGTGACCGCGGATCACGTCCTAGTCTTGGTGCCCGACCCACCGCGAACAGCGGCGACGAAAACGAGGGAGCCCCAGTGAGCAGCGATCGGGACGGCGTCTACGTCGGCGACAACGCGGCGGAGGACGACGACGACTGGTCCGACGAGCCCGACTACGCTCCCCCGTCCTGGTACACGCAGAGCGCGGGTGCACCCGAGCAGGCCGCTCCGGCGCCGGTGCCGCCGCCCGCCGTGCCGCAGAACTCGACGGCACCTCCGCCGACCCCGGCTCCCGGGCCTGCTCCTGTACCGGCGCCCGCTCCCGCGCCGGTGCAGAGCCACGTCCCGGCTCCCGCGCCCGTCCCGGCTCCCGCGCCCGTCCCGGCCCCGGCGCCCGCTCCCGCGCCGGTCGTCGCCGCGCCGGCCCCCGCCGT
Organism: Kitasatospora sp. NBC_01539; assembly: GCF_045040525.1. Taxonomy (NCBI): domain Bacteria; kingdom Bacillati; phylum Actinomycetota; class Actinomycetes; order Kitasatosporales; family Streptomycetaceae; genus Kitasatospora; species Kitasatospora sp. NBC_01539. The sequence continues at coordinate 5,664,948 of NZ_CP109390.1, read as the reverse complement.
GCACGAGCAGCCCCCCGCCGTCGAGCAGCCGGCGCCGGTTCCCGCGCCCGCGCCCGTCCCGGTGGCGGAGCAGCCCGCGCCCGCGGTCGAGGTGCAGGCCGTACAGCCCGCCCCGGTGCAGGAGCAGTCGGCGCCGCAGCCCTGGCCGCCCGCCCAGGAGCAGGCGGTGCAGCCCGCGCCGGCTCCCGTGCAGCAGGCCGCTCCGGTCCAGCCGGCTCCCGTGCAGCCCGCGCCCGTGCAGCAGCCCGGCCCGCCCGCACCGCCGCCGGGCCCGGTGCCGCCGTACCAGCAGTACCAGCAGCAGCCGCAGCCGCAACCCGGTCCGTGGCCGCCCCAGCCCTACCCGAACACCGGGCCCGGGCCGGTGCAGCCCGGCCCGCCCGGCCCGCCGGTCGACCCGCGGACCGGCGGCTGGCCGCAGCAGCCGCAGCAGCCCCAGCCTCAGCCGTACCAGCAGGGCTACCCGCAGCAGGGCGGGGTTCCGCAGGCTCCGGTGGCGTTCCAGCAGCCCGGCCCGCAGCAGTCGACGGCGCACGGCGCCGCGCTCGGCTACACCGCGGCGGTGGAGCTCTCCTCGGACCGGCTCCTGAAGGGCCAGCCGAAGGTGCAGCGGCAGCAGCCGCGGTTCCAGTTCGGCGGCAAGCAGGCGCAGGCCGACCGGGCGCGCCGGCTGGAGATCATCCGCACGCCGGTGATGAGCTGCTACCGGATCGCGGTGATCAGCCTCAAGGGCGGTGTCGGCAAGACCACGACGACGACGGCCCTCGGTGCGACGCTCGCCAGCGAGCGCCAGGACAAGGTCATCGCGATCGACGCCAACCCGGACGCCGGCACGCTCGGCCGCCGGGTGAAGCGCCAGACCGGTGCGACCATCCGCGACCTGGTGACCGCCATCCCGCACCTGCGCAGCTACATGGACATCCGCCAGTTCACCTCGCAGGACCTCAACTCGGGTCTGGAGATCCTGGCGAACGACGTCGACCCGGCGGTCTCGACGACCTTCGACGACTCCGACTACCGCCAGGTCATCCAGGTGCTGGGCCAGCACTACCCGATCATCCTGACGGACTCCGGCACCGGTCTGCTCTACAGCGCGATGCGCGGTGTGCTCGACCTCGCCGACCAGCTCATCGTCGTCTCCACGCCGAGCGTGGACGGCGCCTCCAGCGCCTCCACCACGCTGGACTGGCTCTCCGCGCACGGCTACGCCGACCTGGTGCAGCGCAGCATCACGGTGGTGTCCGGGGTGCGCGAGACCAGCAAGATGATCAAGGTGGAGGACATCGTCGCGCACTTCCAGACCCGCTGCCGCGGTGTCGTCGTGGTGCCGTTCGACGAGAGCCTGGCGGCCGGCGCCGAGGTCAACCTCGTGATGATGCGGCCCAAGGTGCGGGACGCCTACTTCGAGCTGGCCACCCTGGTCGGCGAGGACATCGCCCGCGCCCAGCACGCCCAGCAGGCCGCGTGGGCGCAGCAGCAGGGCTACCAGCCGATGCCGCAGCAGCAGCAGCCGTACCCGCCGCAGCAGGGCTACCCGCAGCAGGGCGGCTACACGGGGCAGCCCGCACCGGGCACGCCGTGGGCGCAGCCGGGCCAGGCCCCGCCGCCCGGCTACGGCCAGCAGCCGCCGCCGCAGGCCCAGCCGGGCGGGCAGCAGCTGCCGCAGGAGTGGCAGCAGGGCGGTCAGCAGGGCTACGGCTACCCGCCGCAGGAGGGGCACCAGCCCCCGCCGCCCGGGTACGGCTACCCGCCGCCGCAGCACTGACCGGAACGCCGCAGGCCCCCGACGCCGGACGTCGGGGGCCTGCGGCGTGCGTGCGGCCGGTCAGCCGGCGGGGTCGGTGAGCTCGCGGGCCTGCTTCACGTCGTCGGCCATCCGCTCCAGGAGCGCGTCGATGGAGTCGAACTTCTCCATGCCGCGCAGGTAGGCGAGGAAGTCGACCGCCACGTGCATCCCGTACAGGTCGAGGCCGACCCGGTCGATGGCGTACGCCTCGACGGTGCGCGCGGTGCCGTCGAAGGTGGGGTTGGTGCCGACCGAGATCGCGGCGGGCATGCGCTCGCCGTCCGCGGTGAGCCAGCCCGCGTACACGCCGTCGGCGGGGATCGCGCTGTGCGGCACCGTCTCGACGTTGGCGGTGGGGAATCCGAGCTCGCGGCCGCGCTGGGCGCCGCGCACCACGATGCCCTCGACCCGGTGCGGGCGGCCGAGCACCTCGGCGACCCCCCCGAGGTCGCCGGCGGCGACGAGCCGGCGGCACAGGCTGGAGGAGAACGCCTCGCCGTCTCCCGCGGAGCCGGTCACCTGGAGGTCGAGCACCTCGACGTCGAAGTCGTCGGCGGCCCCGAGCTCGGCGAGCAGCGCGACGTTGCCCGCGGCGCGGTGTCCGAAGCGGAAGTTCGGCCCCTCGACGACGCGCTTGGCGCGCAGCGCGTCGACGAGCACCTGCTGCACGAAGAACTCCGGCGACTCCTGGGAGAACTCCAGGGTGAACGGCAGCACCAGCACCGCGTCGACGCCGAGGGCCTCGATCAGTTCGGCCCGCCGGGGCTGCGGGGCGAGCAGCGGCGGATGGCTGCCGGGCCGCACGACCTCGCTCGGGTGGGGGTCGAAGGTGACCACCACGGACTTGGCGCCGACTTCGCGGGCGCGCTCGACCACCCGGCTGATGATGAGCTGGTGGCCGCGGTGCACACCGTCGAACGATCCGATGGTGACGACGCTGCGCCCCCAGTCCCCGGGGATCTCCTCCAGGCCACGCCAGCGCTGCACCTGACCGCTCCTTGTCCCTCTGCCGCGCCCCCGCAGGAGCACTCGAACACTCAACCCGAACCCCTATAGCGTGCCATGCGCCCGTCCCTGCTCCGGCACCGGAATGGCCTCGGCGCGGTCCGTGGCCGGTCCGGGGCCGGCCACGGGGTGCTGCGGGTCGCGTCCGGAGGCCGTGCGGGGCCGCCGGCGGGCGGTGTACGGGCCGTTGGGGAGCGGCGCGGCGGTGTCGGGCCACTCGGCGAGCAGCCGGGAGAAGGCGGCGACGCGGTCGGCCGTGCGGGTCAGTGCGGTGTCCGCGCCGGGCCAGCGGGCGGCGATCCGGCGGACGACCTCGCGGGTGCGTTCGGGGCGGGCGGCGGCGCAGGTGTCGGCGATCCGGTCGAGCACGGCGGCGAGCACGCCGGGGTCGCGTTCGGCGGCGAGCAGGGTGTCCAGCAGCCGGTCGCGGCCGGGGTCGTCGGCGGTGGCGAGCACCGGGGCGAAGACCTTGCGGACGGGGGCCTGCGCGGTGACGACCGCGGCGACGAGCGGTCCCGCGTCGTGCCCGGCGGCCAGCAGCGCGTCGAGGTGTGCCGCCAACTGCCCGGCCCGTTCGGGGTGTTCGCGCAGCTGGTCGGCGGCGACGAGGACGCCCTGGCGGGCGACCCGCGGATCGCGGGCACCGGCGAGCAGGCGCAGCGCGTCCGCGACGGGCGCTCCGGGGCCCGCAAGCCTGCGCCGTACGGCGCCGACCACGGCCGCGGGGTGGTCGGCGAGGGCGGGCGCCAGGGCGTCGGCGCCGACGAAGGGGTCGTCGGCGGCGTACGCGGCCAGGGCGCGTGGGAGGTGCTCGGCCCGGCTCTCCGGGTCCCGGACGAGCACGGCGAGCGCGGCGCCGTGCAGGGCGGGCTCCTCGGTGCGGGCGAGCAGGGTGAGGGCGGTGTGGCGGAGCAGCCGGCGGCCGGCCGGGCCGGCGTGCGGGGCGGCCCGTACCGCGTGCACGGCGGCGGCGACGTGGCGTTCGGGCCGGGGGTCGTGGCTCCAGCGGTCGGCGGCCCGGCAGAGCGCGGACGGCTCGTCGGCGGCGAGTTCGGCGAGCAGCGCGTCGGCCCGCGGATGGGCGGCGGCGACCAGGGTGTCCGTCAACTCGTCGAGGGCGAGCAGGCGGTGGGTGTGCAGGAGGTCGCGGGCGAGGTCGGCGACAGTGGCGCCGGTGCCGTCGCCGAGCGGCCCGGCGTCGGCGAACCACGCGCAGAGCAGCGGCATCGCGGTGCGGGGGTCGGCGGTGAGCAGGGCCGCCGCGGCCGCCCGGTACGGGCGGCCGGGCGGGTCGGTGCGCACGAGGCGGCGCAGCAGGGCGAACCGGTCGGTCGGGGCGAGCGGCAGGGCGGCCCACCAGTCGGGCCCGAAGGCGGGGTGCCGGGTGAGGTGGTCGAGCAGTGGGCGGTGCACGGCGGGGTCGGGGAGGCCCGGCAGGACGGCGGTGAGGAGGGCCGCCGACCACCATGCGGCGGCGCCGTCGGGTGGGGCGGTGTCGAGGGTGCGGCGGAGCCGGTCGAGGCGGGCGGCGAGGGCGGCGCCGCCGTCCGCGGGGTCGGGCGGGCGCAGGGCGGCGGCCACGGTCGCGAGGCGGTGCCGCGGCACGGCGGGGCAGGCGGCGGAGGCCGCCCCGGGCCGGTCCGCGGCGGCCGGGCCGGGGGTGGCGTCCGGGGGCGGGAGCAGCAGGTCGAGCGCGCGGTCCACGTCGAGGTGCCGGCCCTGCAGCCGGTCGGCGTGGTCCTCGCGGGCGAGCCGGTAGCCGTCGCCCGCGCGGGTGAACAGGCCTTCGGCGAGCACGGCCCGCCGCCAGCCGCCGGCTGCGGGGAACAGCCCGTCGAACTGTTCGGCGGTGAGCGCCGCGTGGCCGGTGGCGAGGAGCAGCCGGGCGGCCTCGTGGACGCGTCCGGCGACGCGGGCGGCGGTGCGCCGCAGCCGGCTCGCGTCCTCGCCGCGCGGTGGGGGCGCGCCGCGGCGGTGGGCGCCGCGGGGGCGGTCGTCGTCGGTGGCGGTGGTCCGGCGGGCGATGCGCAGGCACTGGAGGTCGAGGTGGGCCGCGTAGAGGGCGTCGCGGTCGGCGGGGGCGGCGGTGAGCCCGGCCGTGCGGAGCTCGCCGGCCGTGCGCAGGGCCTGCGGGTGGCCGGCGTCGGCGGGCGGGAGCAGAGCGGGGTCGGCACCGCACCGGTGGGCGACCTGCCGGGCGGTGTCGGGCGGCAGCGGGCCGAGGTGGAGGACGGGGCCGGGGCCGCCCGGGCGGCTCTCCGGGCGGCACGCCAGCAGCAGCCGTGCGCCGTGGGCGGCGAGCCAGTGCCGGGTGGCGGTGTGCCAGGCGGCGGTCGGCGGTGCGGGCGCCTCCTCGGGGGCGTCGAGCAGCACCAGCAGGGGGCGGTCGGCGGCGGCGCAGAGCCGGGCCGTGTCGTCCGCGGCGGGGGCGGGGACGCCGAGGGTGCGGGCGGCGCCGGCGAGGGCGCGGTGGAGGGCTTCGGCGAGGGAGCCGTCCGCGGGCGCGAGGTCGGCGCCGCGCAGCCAGAGCGTCGGCAGGGGATGCGGCCGGGCGGACCGGCGGGCGGCGAGGGCGGCGAGTTCGGTGCTGCGTCCGCTGCCCGCGGTGCCCTGCAGCACGGTGACCGTGGCGGTGGGCTCCTCGCCGGTGAGGCCGTCGGGGCGTTCGACCCGGTCGGCGGCGAGTGCCGCGACCGGGCAGGGCCCGGCGGTGGCGGAGGCGAGGGCGGTGGCGGCGAGCGCGAGGATCCCGCCGAGGTTGAGGGCCGCGCCGAAGGCGGGGGCGCTCTCGGCGTTGCGCAGCAGCAGGTCGGCGGGCAGGACGTGGGCGAGCGGCAGGGCGGCGGCGGTGTCGGCGCGGGCGCCGGTGAGGCCGGGTGCGAGGAGGGCGACGACGGCGCCGGTGGCGGTGTCGACGACGGGTGCCCCGGCGGCGGGCGGTACGGCGGTGGCGGGGAGCCGCAGCAGTACGGCGGCCGGGGCGTGGAGCCGACCGGCGGGGGTGCAGGGCAGGAGGACCGGGGCGGCGTCCGGGGCGGGCCGGTGCAGGACGGCCAGGGCCGCGTCCTCGCGGAGGGCGGCGACCGCCGGGTGCGGGCCGTCGGTGCGGCCGGGCCGCTCGGACTGCTCGGGCTGCTCGGGCCCGTCGGGCCGGTCGGGTGGTGCGGTGTGCAGCAGGGCGAGGCCGGACGTGCCGAGGGCGTGGACGCCGCCGGGGGCGAGGACGGCGGTGCGGCCGCCGGGCAGGTGCAGGACGCGCCCGCCGGGGCCCGTCAGGGCCTCCAGCGGGGCTGCCAGGGTGCCGTGCCGGTCGAGGGGCAGGGCGAGGCCGGTGGGGTACCCGTGCGCGTCGGTGACGGCGACGGGTGCCCAGCCGGGCGGTCCGGGCGGAGCGCCCGCGCCGTGCGCCGTGCCGCCGTACTGGTGCCTGCCCGCCATGGGTGGTGCCCCCTCCCGCGGGCCGGGGGGAGGGGGTCCGGCCGCGTACCTGCCGCCGGGAGGGTGCCCGGGGTGAGGGGTCGGCCACCGCGCACACGCCGTTCACCACGCCGGTTCACCTCGCGCGCTCGCCCGTACGGGTGAGAACGCGGGCAGGGCGGGCGTCGCCCGGAGGAGGGACGTCCGCCGGGGAGCGGTGTCGCCCGAACGGGCGAGCCGACCGGAGGGGACGGGGGTGGCGGCCGTCAGCCGACGAAGACCGCGACCGGCTTCGCGCTGGCGCCGCGCTCCTCGACCAGGGCGAGGAAGCGCCCGTCCGGGTCGAAGACGGCGATGGGCCCGTCCACGCCGAGGCCGGGCGCCGGCAGCTTCACGCCGGTGGAGATCATCCGCGCCTGGTCGGCGTCGACGTCCCAGCGCGGGAAGGCGGCCGCCGCGGCCTCCGCGATCGGGAGCACCTCCAGCTTCTCCTCCAGCTGCTCCAGGGTGCGGGCGTGCTCCAGCCCGTACGGGCCGACCCTGGTGCGGCGCAGCGCGGTGAGGTGGCCGCCGACGCCGAGGGCGGCGCCGAGGTCGCGGGCGAGGGCGCGGATGTACGTGCCGGAGGAGCACTCGACGGTCACGTCGAGGTCGGTCACCGGGGTGCCGTCCTCCGCGACGGCGGTGCGCTGCGCGTGCACGGTGAAGGAGTGCACCGTGGTCGGCCGGGCCGCCAGCTCGAAGTCCTCGCCCTCGCGGACGCGGGCGTAGGAGCGCTTGCCGTCGATCTTGATGGCGGAGACCTTGGACGGCACCTGCATGATCTCGCCGGTGAGCAGCGCGACCTGGGCGTCGACCGCGTCGCGCGTCACCGCGTCGGCGGGGACGGAGGCGGTGACCTCGCCCTCCCGGTCGTCGGTGATCGTGGTCTGGCCGAGCCTGACCGTCGCCTCGTAGGTCTTGCTGGTGAGCATCAGGTGGCCGAGCAGGCGGGTGGCCCGCTCGACGCCGATCACCAGGATGCCGGTGGCCATCGGGTCCAGGGTGCCCGCGTGGCCGACCTTGCGGGTGCCGGCGAGCCACCGGAGTTTCGCGACCACGCCGTGCGAGGTGATGCCCTCCGGCTTGTCGACGACGACCAGGCCGTCGGGGCCGGTTCCCTTGCGCTTCATCGGTTCTCTCTGCAGATGGACGGATCAGGAGGGCAGCGCGGCCCGGAAGCGCGCCACGGTGGTCTCGACGCCGTCGCGGACGGCGAACCCGGCCGCGTAGACGTGGCCGCCTCCGCCGAGTTCGGCGCAGACCGCGGCGACGTCGACGGCGCCCTTCGCGCGGCAGGAGCCGCGCAGGGTGCCGTCGGGGTCCTGCTTGAGCACGAGTGCCACCTCGGCCTCGGCGGGGCGGCGCAGCACGTCGATCAGGCCCTCGATCTCCTCGACGGTCACGCCGTACAGCACGAGTTCCTCGTACGGCACCCAGGTCCAGACGAGGCCCAGGCCGCCGGCGGCGGCGGGCTCGTACACCGCGCGCCCGAGGGCGCCCGCGAGGACCTTGAGGTAGCCGAAGGAGGAGGTGTCCCACAGCCGGCGGGAGATGAGGTCGTGCCGGATGCCGGTGGCCAGCAGCCGGGCGGCGAACTCGTGGGTGGCCGGGGTGGTGGCGGCGTACTTGAAGGAGCCGGTGTCGGTGGCGACGCCGGTGTACAGGCAGGTGGCGAGGTCCCGGTCGAGCGGTACGCCGAGGCGGCGCAGCAGCTCGTCGACGAGCACGGCGGTCGCGGGGGCGCCCGGGTCGATCAGCCGGTGCGTGCCGAAGCCGGGGTTGGAGGCGTGGTGGTCGAGGACGACCAGCACCGGCGCGGCGAAGGCCTTCTCGTGGAGCAGGCCGAGCCGGCTCTCGGAGGCCACGTCGAAGCAGAGCACCAGCTCGGGCACGTCGGGGACGGCGGCGGCGGGCACGATCAGCTCCTGGCCGGGCAGGAAGGCGAGCGACTCGGGGACGACCTGCGGGTCGTCCCCGAAGGAGACCCGCACCTCGTGGCCGAGGGCGCGCAGCGCGAGGCCCGCGGCGAGCGCGGAGCCGAGTGCGTCGCCGTCGGGGTTGATGTGGCAGATCAGGTCGATCGTGCCGGCCCGGCGGACGGCCGCGACCACCCGCTGCCACTCGTGCTCCAGGCCGGGCGCCTCCGCGCGCGGGGCCGGAAGCGCCACGAGGGCAGCCTCCACCGTGCTGGTGGAAGCCGCCCCCGCGGTACCGGCCGCCGTCGGCTCGCCGGTCATGGCTACTCGTCCTCGTCGTCGCGCTCGCCGGGCTGGCGGTACGGGTCCGCGTCGCCCGCGTACGCGGCGCCCGCGGCGGCGGTGCGTACCGCCGCGTCGGACTGCCGCGCCTTGTCCAGCAGGTCGTCGATGTTCTTGGCGTTGTCCGGCAGCGCGTCCGCGACGAACGTCAGGGTCGGTGTGAACCGGACCCCGGTCTGCCGGCCGACCTCGGAGCGGAGGACGCCCTTGGCGCTCTCCAGCGCCGCGGCGCTGGCCTCCCGCTCGGTCTCGTCACCGTAGACGGTGTAGAAGACGGTGGCCTCGCGCAGATCGCCGGTGACCCGGGCGTCCGTGATGGTCACGTAGCCCAGTCGCGGGTCCTTGATCCGGCGCTGCAGGGTCTCGGCGACGACCACCTGGATGCGGTCGGCGAGCTTGCGCGCCCTTGCGGTGTCGGTCACTGTGCCTCCTCGTGCGATGGGTCCGGTACCCGGGCCGTTCCTGCGCCCGGTGGGGTCCCAGCCCCAACGTACCTGCCCGCGCCCAGCCTTGTGGGCGCTCTCGGTCCTGATCGGTGTGACGGTCGCGACTTCCGCGGCCGCCGCTCCTCATTCGTCGTCGTCATGGTGGTGGCGCCTCCTGGTGGAGAGCAGCATCACCTCGGGGCGGCCTGCGACGAGCCGCTCACAGCTGTCCAGGACGTCGGTGACGTACGCGGCGTCACCGGCCACCACCGCACAGCCGATCTCGGCCCTGCGGTGGAGGTCCTGGTTCCCGACTTCGGCAGCGCACACGCCGTACTTGCGCTGCAGCTCGGCCACGATGGGCCGCACGATCGAGCGCTTCTCCTTCAGCGAGTGGACGTCGCCGAGGAGGAGGTCGAAGGTGAGAGTTCCTACGAACATGTGTGGCAGGTCTCGCCGACCTGTAAGGCCTCGAAGGGTCCGTGGATCACCTGGACCCTACACAGCGAGACCGGGGCCGGTCGACGGGAATTTCCTCCCGCCGACCGGCCCCGGGCCGACACCGTTACGCGCGCGGCTTCTCGCGCATCTCGTAGGTCTCGATGACATCGTCGATCTTGATGTCGTTGAACGAGCCCAGCGTCACACCGGCCTCGAAGCCCTCGCGGACCTCGGTCGCGTCGTCCTTGAAGCGGCGCAGACCCTCGATGTTGAGGCTCTCCGCCACGACCTTGCCGTCGCGCAGCAGGCGGGCCTTGGTGTTGCGTCGGATGACGCCCTCGCGGACGAGCACACCGGCGATGTTGCCGAACTTGGAGGAACGGAACACCTCGCGGATCTCCGCGGAGCCGAGGCGCACCTCCTCGTACTCGGGCTTGAGCATGCCCTTGAGGGCCGCCTCGATCTCCTCGATCGCCTGGTAGATGACCGAGTAGTACCGGATGTCGACGCCTTCGCGCTCGGCCGCGGTACGGGCACGCCCCTCGGCGCGCACGTTGAAGCCGATGATGATGGCGTCCGAACCCATCGCCAGGTCCACGTCGGACTCGGTGATGGCACCCACACCGCGGTGCAGGATCCGGAGCTCGACCTCCTCGCCCACGTCGAGCTTGACGAGGGCGTCCTCGAGGGCTTCGACGGAACCGGAGACGTCACCCTTGATGATGAGGTTGAGCTTCTCGATGCTGCCGGCCGCCAGGGCCGCCTCGAAGCCTTCGAGCGAGACACGCACGCGGCGCTGCGCGAAGGACGCGTTGCGGTCGCGGGCGGCACGCTTCTCGGCGATCTGGCGGGCCGTGCGGTCCTCGTCGACGACGATGAAGCTGTCGCCGGCGCGGGGCACCGAGGTGAGACCGAGCAGCAGCACCGGACGGGACGGACCCGCCTCGGCGAGGCTGTTGCCGTTCTCGTCGAGCATGGCGCGGACTCGGCCGTAGGCGTCGCCCACGACGATCGAGTCGCCGACGCGGAGCGTGCCGCGCTGGACGAGCAGCGTCGCCATGGCGCCGCGGCCCTTGTCGAGGTGCGCCTCGATGGCGATGCCCTGCGCGTCCTGCTCCGGGTTGGCCCGCAGGTCCAGCGAGGCGTCCGCGGTCAGGACCACGGCCTCCAGCAGCTGGTCGATGTTCAGGCCCTGGCGCGCGGAGATGTCGACGAACATGGTGTCGCCGCCGTACTCCTCGGCCACCAGACCGAACTCGGTCAGCTGGCCGCGGACCTTCGTCGGGTCGGCACCCTCGACATCGATCTTGTTGACCGCGACCACGATCGGCACGTTGGCGGCCTTGGCGTGGTTGAGCGCCTCGATCGTCTGCGGCATGACACCGTCGTTGGCCGCGACCACGAGGATCGCGATGTCGGTGGACTTGGCACCACGGGCACGCATGGCGGAGAACGCCTCGTGACCGGGGGTGTCGAGGAAGGTGATCGGACGCTCTTCGCCGTTCACCTGTGCCGACACCTGGTAGGCACCGATGTGCTGGGTGATGCCACCGGCCTCGCCGGCCACCACGTTGGTCTTGCGGATGGCGTCGAGCAGGCGGGTCTTACCGTGGTCGACGTGACCCATGACGGTGACGACCGGCGGGCGCGCCTCCAGCATGTCCTCGTCGCCCTCGTCGGCACCGAAGTCGATGTCGAACGACTCGAGCAGCTCGCGGTCCTCGTCGTCACGGCTGACGATCTCCAGGACGAAGCCCATCTCGTCGGCCAGCAGCTGGAGCGTGGCGTCGGAGACCGACTGGGTCGCGGTGACCATCTCGCCGAGGTTGAACATCACCGAGACGAGCGCGGCCGGGTTGGCGTTGATCTTCTCCGCGAAGTCCGTCAGCGAGGCACCACGCGACAGGCGGACGGTCTGCCCGTTGCCACGGGGCAGCATCACACCGCCGACGGACGGGGCCTGCATGGCCTCGTACTCCTGGCGCTTCGCCCGCTTCGACTTGCGACCACGGGCCGGACGGCCACCGGGGCCACGGCCGAAGGCGCCCTGCGTGCCACCACGGGCACCCGGACCACCGGGACGGCCGCCGAAGCCGCCGGGACGGCCACCGCCGCCACCGAAGCCGCCGCCACCGCCGCCGCCACCCGGACGCGGGCCGCCGAAGCCGCCGCCACCGGCCGGGCGCGAACCCGGGCCGGCCGGACGACCGGCGAAGCCGGGACGTGCGCCGCCGCCGCCGGGACCGGCCGGACGGGCACCGGGACCGCCACCCGGGCGCGGGCCCGGACGCGGGCCGGGACCGGCCGGACGCTGCGGCATCATGCCGGGGTTCGGACGGGGCATGCCGGACGGGCTCGGCCCACCCGGACGCGGGGACGCCGGACGGGGCAGCCCGTCGGGACGCGGACGGTCGCCACCGGGACGCGGACCGCGCTCGGCACCGGGGGCACCGGCCGGACGCGGACGGTCGCCACCGGGACGCGGACCGCGCTCGGCACCGGGAGCACCGGCCGGACGCGGACGGTCGCCACCCGGACGGGGGGCGCCACCGGCACCGGGAGCACCGGCCGGACGCGGACGGTCGCCACCCGGACGGGGGGCGCCACCGGCACCCGGACCGCCGGGACGGCGGTCGCCGCCGGGACGGGCCATGCCCGTGTTGCTGGACGTGAACGGGTTGTTGCCCGGACGCGGGCCGGCCGGACGCGGGCCCGGACGGGCCGCGGGGTTGGCCGGACGCGCAGCGGCCGGACGGGACTCACGGGGCTCACGGGCCTCGCCGGCCGGGGCCGGGGAGGAGAACTCGGCAGCGGGGGCGGCCGGAGCCACCGGAGCTGCCGGAGCCACCGGCGCGGCAGGCGAAGCGGGGCGCGCCGCCGGGCGCGGGCCCGGGGTCGGCGCACCGGCGGAACGCGGTGCCGCGGGGGCGGCCGGAGCGGCGGGTGCCGCGGCGGCCGGGGCCTGCGTAGTGGGACGGGGGCCCGGCGTCACGGTGGGACGCGGGCCGGGGGTGGGGGCACCCGGCTTGGGTGCGGCCGCGCCGGAACCGGCGGGCTGGGGCGCCGCGGGCTTCCGCGGGCCAGGCTTCGCGGAGGAACCGCCGGCAGGCGGCGTCGCTCCCAAAGCGTCAGTCAACTTGCGAACGACCGGCGCCTCAATCGTCGAGGACGCCGACCGCACGAACTCACCGAGCTCGGTGAGCTTGGCCATGACGGCCTTGCTCTCCAAGCCAAGCTCCTTGGCAAGCTCGTATACCCGGACCTTAGCCACTTCGCTCCTGTCTAACTGTCCGGGGTGATCGTCCGCCGGACCGTCGCTACTTCATGGGCGTACTCATCGCGTACTCATCGAGTGCTCATCGCAATCTCGACCTACTTCCATCTCGCGAGGTACCTGACGTTTCGCACCGCACACGCGTCAACGCGTGCCGTGCGGTTCTTGCTGCGGTGCTCCGCCGCGCCTGAGACTCAGGACGCCGGGACACCACCCGCCCGCTGTTCGACATGGGCCCGCAGGTCATCGGTGTCGAGCGGACCCTGGAGCCGGAAGGCCCTGGGGAACGCCCGGCGGCGGACCGCGAGGTCGAGGCAGGCGGGCTCGGGGTGAAGATGTGCACCCCGACCCGGCAGTGCGCCGCGGACGTCGGGGACGCAGGCGCCCTCGACCACCACGACACGCAGCAGCTCGTGCTTGGCCGCGCGCTTGCGGCAGCCCACGCAGGTGCGTTCCGGGCATGCGCGGACATGCGTCCGGCCAGACAACCTCAAGTCTACCCCTCCGAAGGGACATGGCGCCGCCCCGCCGATCACGGCGGGACTCGCGCACCACCGATCAGCGCGCTGCGGATTCCCCGTCCAGCACCTCGGTGTCGGGCCGGATGTCGATCCGCCAGCCCGTCAGGCGGGCGGCCAGGCGGGCGTTCTGGCCCTCCTTGCCGATCGCCAGCGAGAGCTGGTAGTCGGGCACGATCACCCGCGCGGAGCGCTGCGCGTAGTCCACGATCTCGACCTTCGTCACCCTCGCGGGGGACAGCGCGGCAGCGACCATCTCGGCCGGGTCCTCGGAGAAGTCGACGATGTCGATCTTCTCGCCGTGCAGTTCGGCCATCACGCCGCGCACCCGCATGCCGTTCGGGCCGATGCAGGCGCCCTTGGCGTTCAGGCCCTGGCGGCGCGACCACACCGCGATCTTGGTGCGGTGGCCGGCCTCACGGGCGATCGCCGCGATCTCCACCGACCCGTCGGCGATCTCCGGCACCTCCAGCGCGAAGAGCCGCTTCACCAGGTTGGGGTGGGTCCGCGACAGCGTCACCGACGGGCCGCGGACACCGCGGCGCACGCCGACGACGTAGCAGCGCAGGCGGGTGCCGTGCTTGTACTCCTCGCCGGGCACCTGCTCCTGCGGAGGCAGGATCGCCTCCAGCTTGCCGATGTCGACCAGGATGTTCTTGGGGTCGTTGCCCTGCTGGACGACACCGGTGACGATGTCGCCCTCCTTGCCCGCGTACTCGCCGAAGGTCTGGTCGTCGGCGGCGTCGCGCAGGCGCTGCAGGATGACCTGCTTGGCCGTCGACGCGGCGATCCGGCCGAACCCGCTCGGGGTGTCGTCGAACTCCTTCGGCTCCACGCCCTCGTCCAGCTCGGCCGCGTCCTCCAGTGCCCACACGGTCACGTGGCCGGTCTTGCGGTTCAGCTCCACCCGCGCCCTGCGGCGCGAGCCCTCGGTGCGGTGGTACGCGATGAGGAGCGCCGACTCGATCGACTCGACGAGCAGCTCGAAGGGAACGCCCTTCTCGGTAACCAGCCCACGCAGGGCGCTCATGTCGATGTCCACAGCTACGCCTCCTCTTCTCTCTTCAGGTTCATGATCGGGGTCGGGAACGGACTACGCGTCGTCGTCAGCGTCGTCGTCGGCGTCCGCGACCTCGTCGAGCAGCGCCTCGTCCTTGCGGTTGAACTCGACCTGCACGCGGGCCTTCGCGACCTCCGTGAAGGCCAGGCGGCGCTCCTTCGGGCGTCCGCGGCCCTTCACGGGCTGCACCTCGACCAGCGCGCCGTCCTCGTCGCTCTCCAGGATGCGGGCGGTGATCTCGCCGCCCTCCACCAGCTGGATCAGGGCGAGCCGGCCCTCGGCGCGAAGCCAGTGGCGCGGCTGCAGGAGGGGGCGCTCGGCGCCCGGCGAACCGACCTCCAGCAGGTAGGCGCCACTGCCCATGAGGTCCGAGTCGTCCAGGGCCTGTCCGACCAGGCGGCTGAACTCGGCGATCGCGTCGAGGTCCACCCCGCCGTCGGCGTCCACGTCGACCTGCACCTGACGGCGGTTGCCCGCCTGGGTGACCTTGACGTCCTCCAGGTCGAGGCCTGACTCCGCGGCCAGCGGTTCCAGCAGGGCACGCAACCGATCGGTCTGGGGGGTGCTCATCCGGGTGACTCCTCGGCCGCGTCTGCTGTTGTCAGGTGCTAACTCCTCGCGCAGCCTATCCGGTCACCCCCGCAACCGCCGATTCCGACCGTGCCGCCCGCCCGGGTGACAGCGTCCGCCGAGAGCAAGGTCACACCCGAACGACCCGCCCCGCGCCCGCGGACCGGCCGGAGCCGGGTGCCATGATGCACCGTGACCGGGGGCGCCGTCCCTCACCGAGCGAGCGGGAGCCCTGCGATGCCGTCCCCCACCCGGCGGACCGTCCTGGCCCTCGGTGCGCTGACCGGCGCGCTGCTGGCGTCCGGCTGCACCGACGACCACCGGGACCCCGACCGTGCGGACCGCCCCGATCCGGACCTGCCGCTGCGGGCCCGGGCCGTCGCCGCCACCGACACCCTGCTCGCCGGCTACGACGCCGTCGCCGCAGCGGGGGCGGGGCCGGACGCGGCACTGGCGGGCGTCCTGCGGAGGCAGCGGGCGGAGACCGCCGCGCACCGGGCCGCGCTCGCCGAGGGACTGCCCGCGGCATCGCCGTCCGCATCCGTCCCCGCCCCCGCATCGCCGCCCGTTCCCCCCTCGCCCGCCTCGCCGTCGCCCGCCGCGAGCGGTGCGGTGGCGACCGTCGCCGCGCTGGCCGCCGCCGAGCGCCGGACCGCGGGCGCCCGGCTGGCCGACCTGGAGGCCGCCTCCCCCGCCCTGGCGGAGCTGCTGGCCGCGGTCTCCGCCTCCGGCGCCCTGCACGCGGCGGCCCTGGGCGACACCGGCCCCGTCACCCCACCGACCGCGGCGTCCCCGTCCCCGTCACCCTCCACGTCAATGACCGCACCCCCGTCCAGGTCCCCGGCCTGGTCCCCGTCCTCGGGCTCCGCCACGGCCCGGCCCGCCTCCGGACCGGCCGCCGCAGGCTCCTCCGCCGCGGCCTCCGCGCCGGCGCCGACCGCCGCGGTCGAGGCACTGCAGGCGGCCCTCGGCGCGGAGCACGCAGCCGTCTACGGGTACGGCGTGGTCGGCGCCCGCCTCACCGGCCCGCAGCGGGACGACGCCCGCAGCGCCTACACCGCGCACCAGGCCCGGCGGGACGGCCTGGAGCGCCGCATCACCGGCACGGGCGTCTCGCCCGCCGCCGCCGCCGCGGGCTACCGCCTGCCCTTCGCCGTCACCGACGCGGCCGGCGCCGGACGCCTCGCCGCCCACATCGAGACCCGCCTCACCGCCGTCTACGCGGACGCCGTCGGCGCCACGGCCGGCGAGGCCCGGCAGGCGGCGGCCGCGGCCCTGCGGGAGAGCGCCCTGCGCGCCGCGCACTGGGGTGCCGTGCCCCCGGCCCTGCCGGGCCTGCCCGACCCCGCCGCGGACGCCACCGCCGGCACGGGTGCGGACACGTCCGCGAGCGCCTCGCCGCGCACCTGACCTGCGGCCCCCGGCCGATGCCCGACAATGAGCGGGCGACCCGTCCCGGGCGCACGGAGCGAGAGGCCAGCATGTCGGCGATGCCAGGGCAGCAGATCACCATCCCCGCGCGGCTCGCCGACACCGTCCAGGCGTGGGAGGGCGAGGCCGGCCGGGCCTGGCTGGCCACCCTGCCGGAGCTCGTCGTCACCCACCTCGACCGCTGGGGGCTCACCCTGGAGCGGATCGGCGACCCGGGCGGGCAGATCAGCCTGATCTGCCACGTGCACCGGGAGACCGACCTCTCCCCCGCCGTCCTCAAGGCCGGGCTCGTCACCGAGGAGACGGTGAACGAGCACGCCGCCCTGCGGCACTGGGCCGGCCGCGGCGCCGTCCTGCTGCTCGACGCCGATCCGGCGGCGGGGGTCCTCCTGCTGGAGCGGCTGCACGGCGACATCCCGCTGCGCTCGCTCGCCGAGGACAAGGCCATGCTGGAGGCGGCGAGCCTGCTGCGGCACCTGTGGGTGCCGCCGGCGGACGGCCACCCGTTCCAGGCGGTGCCGGACCGCGTCGCCGGGATGTCGGCGCACCTGCGGGAGCACCGGGCCCTGCCCGGGGCCGTGGACGTGCTCCCGCTCGTCGACGAGGCCCTGGAGACCGCGGCGGGCCTCGCCGCCTCCGAGCCGGAGCGGTTCCTGCTGCACGGCGACTTCCACCACGGCAACGTCCTCGCCGCCGACCGCGCGCCCTGGCTGGCCATCGACCCGAAGCCGCTGGTCGGCGAGCGCGCCTACGACCTCGCCTGGCTCGTCCAGGACCGGATGGACACCCTCGTCGGCTCGCCCGGCCCGCGCGCCGCCGCACGGCGCCGCCTGGGACGCCTGTCGGAGGCCGTCGGGGTCGACCGCGACCGGCTGCGCGGCTGGACGCTCTTCCGCACCGTCGCGGCCGGCCTGTGGAGCCTGTCCGTCGGCGACGGGGAGGCCGCCGAGCTCTACCTGGAGTTCGCCGCCGGGCTGTGAGCGGCCGCCAGCGGCAGCGTCGCGCCCATCACCGCGTACGGGCGGAACGTGTTGGGGAAGCGCACCGCCCGGGCGAGGTCCCGGTAGCCGAGTGCGCGGTAGAGCCGCCGCGCCGGGGTCTCGGCGTCGATCGCCGACAGGATGCTGCGGTCCTTGCCCGAGGCGTCGCACAGGCCGCGGATGAGGGCACTGCCGAGGCCCCGGCCCTGGTAGGCGGGCAGGACGTGCAGCTCGGTGACGGCGAAGACGCCGTCCAGCCAGTCGCCGTACCCGCCGGCCTCCAGGTACGGCTGGATCACCGTCGACCACCAGTGCTCACGGGCGTTCGGCATGCCGTAGCCGAAGCCGACCAGCCGACCGGAGTCGAAGGCCCCGAGGGCCCTGACGCCGGGCTGGTGGGCGTGCCGTCCGACGATGTGCAGCCGGACGGCCACCTCCTCGGGCGTCAGCCCGAACGCCTCCGCCTGCACCTCCAGCGCGTACGGCGCCCAGGCGGCCAGGTCGATGGCCTCGATCGTCACCCCGGTGTGCTGCTCCATGGCGGGAATGTACTCCCCCGCGCCCCGTCGAGTGATCGTTACCCGCGTCCGGCGCCCGCCTGACGCGCCGCACGGACGCCGCAACGGCCGCACGGCAGGGCGCCGCAGTCAGAACAGCACGCTCATGAACGCCCCGACCTCGCGGAAGCCCACCCGGCGGTAGGCGGCCCGGGCCCGCAGGTTGAAGTCGTTGACGTAGAGCGACACCACCGGCGCGACCTCCGCGAGGGCGGTGGCGAGCACGGCGGCCATGCCGCCCTCGGAGAAGCCGCGGCCGCGGTGCTCCGGTGCGACCCACACGCCCTGGATCTGGCAGGCACCCGCCGTGACGGCGCCGATCTCGGCCTTGAAGACAACCTCACCGTCGTCGCCGAACCGGGCGAAGGAACGGCCCGCGGAGACGAGCTCGGCGACCCGGGCCTGGTAGAGCAGGCCGCCGTCGCCGGCGAGCGGGGAGATCCCCACCTCCTCGGTGAACATCGCCACGCAGGCGGGCATCACCGCCTCGACCTCGTTGCGGCGGACCCGCCGGACGAGCGGGTCGGGCGCGACCTCGGCGGAGGGCGTGGTGGTGGCCATCAGCGGCTGGTGCGCGCGGACGTCCCTGGCCGGTCCCCAGCTGCGCTCCAGCAGCGCCCAGAGCGCCGCCGTGGGCCCTGCCGGGCCCACGATGGAGGAGCAGCGGCGGCCCTGGCGCCGGGCACGCTCGGCGAAGGCCCGGACGGCCTCCGGGCCCGCGTCGACGAGCACGAGGTTCGCGCCGGCGTAGCAGAGCGACTCCAGCCGGCCGTCCTCGTCGTGCCAGCCCCACAGCTCGCCGCCGAGGCGCCACGGGTCGAGCCCGACGGCCTCCACGCGGGTGGCGACGAAGGCGTTGGCCACCGGATCGCGGCGGAGCACGTCCAGGGCGTCGTCGAGGTCGGAGGCGTCGAGCACCCGCGTGGCCGCCAGGGCCCGCGCGACCTGGAAGGGGCCGGGGAGCATCACACCTCGATCGAGCACGGACACCTCACTTGGGGACTCCTGCCGCACCCTACTCCCCCGGCGGTCGCGGCAGGGACCACGGGGGCCGTCCGTACACCCTCCCGGGAGGGGTGGCGGACGGCCCGTGGCCGGTCTTCGACGGGGTCAGTCGGCGGCGACGACGACCGGGGCGCCGGACTCGACGCCCTCGGCCTGCATCTGCTCGGCGAGCTTGAGCGCCTCCTCGATGAGGGTCTCGACGATCTTCGACTCGGGAACGGTCTTGATCACCTCGCCCTTCACGAAGATCTGGCCCTTGCCGTTGCCGGAGGCGACGCCGAGGTCGGCCTCACGGGCCTCGCCGGGGCCGTTGACGACGCAGCCCATGACGGCGACGCGCAGCGGCACCTCCATGCCCTCCAGGCCGGCGGTGACCTCCTCCGCGAGCTTGTAGACGTCGACCTGGGCGCGGCCGCAGGACGGGCAGGAGACGATCTCCAGGCCGCGCTGGCGCAGGCCGAGCGACTCCAGGATCTGGTTGCCGACCTTGATCTCCTCCGCGGGTGGGGCGGAGAGCGAGACGCGGATGGTGTCGCCGATGCCCTCGGCGAGCAGCGCGCCGAAGGCGACGGCCGACTTGATGGTGCCCTGGAACGACGGGCCGGCCTCGGTGACGCCGAGGTGCAGCGGGTAGTCGCAGGCGGCGGCGAGCTGGCGGTAGGCGTTGATCATCACGACCGGGTCGTTGTGCTTGACCGAGATCTTGATGTCGCGGAAGTCGTGCTCCTCGAACAGCGAGCACTCCCACAGCGCGGACTCGACCAGCGCCTCCGGGGTGGCACGGCCGTACTTCTCCAGCAGGCGCTTGTCGAGCGACCCGGCGTTGACGCCGATCCGGATCGGCACGCCGGCGCCCTTGGCGGCCTTGGCGATCTCGCCGACCTTGTCGTCGAACGCCTTGATGTTGCCCGGGTTGACACGGACGGCGGCACAGCCGGCGTCGATCGCGGCGAAGACGTACTTCGGCTGGAAGTGGATGTCGGCGATCACCGGGATCTGCGACTTCTTCGCGATGATCGGCAGCGCGTCGGCGTCGTCCTGCGAGGGGACGGCGACCCGGACGATCTGGCAGCCCGACGCGGTGAGCTCCGCGATCTGCTGGAGGGTGGCGTTGATGTCGGAGGTCAGCGTGGTCGTCATCGACTGGACCGAGACCGGGGCGTCGCCGCCGACCGGAACGTTGCCGACCATGATCTGACGCGAGTAGCGGCGCTTGGCGAGCGGCTTGAGCGGCAGGGACGGAATACCGAGCGAGATCGCGGTCATGTGCGCAGGGTTCCCCTGAGTGATGTCGGTGAGCCGGCCGGTGGGTCTGACCGGGCCGGGCGGGTCGTCGAGGACGCGCCCGGCCCTCAACGGTACGGCACGACGCCCGGCCGGAGCACATCCGGCCGGGCCGCCGCGGCGCTAGTTCAGCTTGACGGGGTTGACGACGTCGGCCGCCATGACGAGCGCGGTGAAGCAAATGAAGACGCCCGCGACCACGTACGCGAAGGGCATCAGCTTCGCCACGTCGAACGGACCCGGGTCGGGCCGCTTCAGCAGGCCCGCCAGGCGGCGGCGGACCGACTCCCAGAGGGCTCCGGCGATGTGGCCGCCGTCGAGCGGCAGCAGCGGCAGCATGTTGAACAGGAACAGCGACAGGTTGATGCCGGCGAGCAGCTGGATGAAGAACGCCAGCTGCTGGGTGGCCGGGAGGTCCATGGAGACGACGTCGCCGCCGAGACGGGCGGCGCCCACCATGCCGATCGGGTCGTCGGTGGAGCGCGGGGCGCCGTCCACGACCGCGTGCCACAGGTGCGGCACCTTGCCGGGCAGGGCGACCAGCGAGGAGACGCCGTGCTTCGCCATGGCGCCCATCTCGTCGGCGCTCTCACCCAGGCTCAGGTGGTGCACGCCGCGGGCCGGGGTGATGCCGAGGAAGCCCGCCTCGACGGTGCGGCCCTTGACCGCGTAACCGTCCTTGTCGACCGCCGGGAGCGTGTTGGTGGCGATCGTCGCGCTCAGCGTGACCTGCTCGCCGTGCCGGTCGACGACGATCGGCACGGTGCGGCCGGCCGAGTCCCGGATGTCCGCCTGGAGCTGCGTGTAGGTGCCGATGCGATCGCCGTCGAAGGAGAGCACCGTGTCGCCGTTGCGCAGCCCCGCCGCGTTCGCGGGCGAGACCGGCGCCCCGGCCGGGCAGACGTCGGTCGGCTCGCCCGCCTTCACGACGCACGCGCTGACCTGCTGCACCGTCGGGGTGGAGACCTCCTGCCCGATGCCCATGAAGAGGGCCAGGAACAGCACCACGGACAGGATGAGGTTCATGAACGGCCCGGCGAACATCACGATGACCCGCTGCCAGGGCTTGCGGGTGTAGAAGAGCCGGTGCTCGTCACCCTCCTGCAGCTCCTCGTACGAGGCCTCCCGGGCGTCCTCGATCATGCTCCGCCAGGGCGAACTGCTGCGCTTGGTGACCCGGCCGTCCGCGCCCGGCGGGAACATCCCGATCATCCGGATGTAGCCGCCGAGCGGGATCGCCTTGATGCCGTACTCGGTCTCGCCCTTCTTGCGCGACCAGACGGTCGGCCCGAAGCCGACCATGTACTGCGGCACGCGGATCTTGAACAGCTTGGCGGTGGAGAGGTGCCCCAGCTCGTGCCACGCGATCGAGAACAGCAGCCCGACCAGGAAGATCAGGATGCCGAGCACCCACATCAGATTGTTCACCGCTCGCCCTCCGCCATGCCGCTGCCGCTCCGCCCGCCGTCCGTACCGGTCAGCCCGCCGCCAGCTCGCGGGCCCGGGCACGCGCCCAGTCCTCCGCACGAAGGACGTCCGCCACGGTGAGCGAAGTTCCCGGCGCGGGGGTGCCGTGCTCGGCGACCACCTTCGCCACAGTGTCCACGATCCCCGTGAACGGCAGCCTGCCGTTGAGGAAGGCCTCCACACACTCTTCATTGGCCGCGTTGAACACCGCCGGGGCGGTGCCGCCGAGCGTACCCACCTCCCGGGCGAGCGAGACGGCCGGGAAGGCCTCGTCGTCCAGCGGGAAGAACTCCCAGGTCGCGGCCTTCGTCCAGTCGCAGGCGGGGGCGGAGTCCGGCACCCGGTCGGGCCAGCCGAGGCCCAGCGCGATCGGCATCCGCATGTCCGGCGGGCTGGCCTGCGCCAGGGTGGAGCCGTCGGTGAATTCGACCATCGAGTGGACGACCGACTGGGGGTGCACGACGACCTCGATCCGGTCGAACGGCACGTCGTACAGCAGGTGCGCCTCGATGACCTCCAGGCCCTTGTTGACCAGGGTCGCGGAGTTGATCGTCACGACCGGGCCCATCGCCCAGGTCGGATGGGCCAGCGCGTCGTCCGGGGTCACCCCGGCGAGCTGCTCACGGGTGCGGCCGCGGAACGGGCCGCCGCTGGCCGTCACGACGAGCTTGCGGACCTCCGCCCGGGTGCCGCCGGCCAGCGCCTGGAACAGCGCGGCGTGCTCGGAGTCGACCGGCACGATCTGCCCGGGCCGGGCCACCGCCTTCACCAGCGGGCCGCCGACGATCAGCGACTCCTTGTTCGCCAGCACCAGCACCCGCCCGGCCTCCAGCGCCGCCAGGGTGGGCCGCAGCCCGATCGACCCGGTGATGCCGTTCAGCACCGAGTGGCACTCCAGGGCGGCGAGCTCGGTCGCGGCGTCCGGCCCGGCGACGATCCGCGGCAGCGGGCGCCCGGCGGCACCGGCCGCGAGCGCCTCGCGCAGCGCGGGCACGGCGTCCTCCCGCGCCACCGCCACCGTGTGGACGCCGAGCTGCAGCGCCTGCTCCGCGAGCAGGCCGACCCGGCCGCCGTTGGCGGACAGCGCCACCACCCGGAAGCGGTCGGGATTGCGCAGCACCACGTCGATCGCCTGGGTGCCGATCGAACCGGTCGAACCGAGGATCACCAGCTCCCGGGGGCCGTCCGGGTCGGCGACCGTGGGGGTGAAACGCAGCTGGGGGTGGGCGAGCGAGTTCATGCCCCCATTCTGTCCTGTCGCGGCCGCTGCTCCGTCCTGTCGCGGCCGCCGCCCGGTCCGGGTGGGGGCCGTCGCGGCGGGGTGCCGCCCCTGCGGGGTTCCGTCGTGGCAGGCGCCGTCGTGGCAGGCCGACGCCCCGCCACCAGGTGTCGGTGACGGGGCGTCGGGTCGGCCGGGCGACGCCGGGTCAGAGGTCCAGGCCGGTGAGCACCAGCACCTTCTCGTAGGTGAAGTCGGCCATCGCGTACTTGACGCCCTCACGGCCCACGCCGGAGTCCTTCACGCCGCCGTACGGCATCTGGTCCGCGCGGTAGGAGGGGGCGTCGCCGATGACCACGCCGCCGACCTCCAGCTCGCGATGGGCGCGGAAGGCGGTCTGCACGTCGTGGGTGAAGACGCCGGCCTGCAGGCCGAAGGCCGAGTCGTTGACGGCGGCGAACGCCTCGTCGGTGGAGTCGACCCGGTGCAGCGACAGGACCGGGCCGAACACCTCGGCGGTGGCGAGGATCGCGTCGGCGGGCAGGTCGGCGACCACGGTCGGCGCGTAGGCCGCACCCTCGCGGGTGCCGCCGGTCAGCACCTTCGCGCCCTTGGCGACGGCGTCGTCGACCCAGGACTCGACGCGCTTCGCGGCGTTCTCGTCGACGAGCGGGCCGACGTCGACGGCGTCGTCCGCCGGGTCGCCGGTGACCTGCGCCCGCACCTTGGCGACGACCTTCTCCACGAGCGCGTCGTAGACGCTCGCGTCGGCGATCACCCGCTGCACCGAGATGCAGGACTGGCCGCCCTGGTAGTTCGAGAACATCGCGATCCGCGTCGCGGCCCAGTCGAGGTCGGCCTCGGAGGACCAGTCGGCGAGCACCACGGCCGCGGCGTTGCCGCCGAGCTCCAGGGTGACGTGCTTGCGCGGCACCGAGTCCATGATCTGGTAGCCGACCTTGTCGGAACCGGTGAAGGAGATGACCGGCAGCCGCACGTCCTGGACGAGGGCCGGCATCTTCTCGTTCGGCACCGGGAGGACGCTCCACGAGCCGGCCGGCAGGTCGGTCTCGGCCAGGATCTCGCCGAGCACGAGGGCCGACAGCGGGGTGGCCGGAGCCGGCTTGAGAATGATCGGGGCGCCGACCGCGATCGCCGGGGCGACCTTGTGCGCGACCAGGTTCAGCGGGAAGTTGAACGGGGCGATGCCCAGCACGACGCCCTTGGGGAAGCGCCGCACCACCGCGAAGCGGCCGGTGCCGCCCGGGTCGGTGTCCAGGCGCATCGTCTCGCCGTTGGTGCGGCGGGCCTCCTCGGCGGCCCAGCGGAACACCGAGACGGCACGGCCGACCTCGCCGCGCGCCCACTTGATCGGCTTGCCGTTCTCGGCGGTGATCAGGCGGGCGATCTCCTCGGTGCGCTCGGCGAGACGCTTCGACACGTGGTCGAGCGCCGCGGCGCGCACGTGCGCGGGGGTCGCGGCGAACGCGGGCGCGGCGGCCGCGGCGGCGGCCACCGCCTCCTCGATCTGCGCGTCGGTGGGGACGGCGACCTTGCCGACCAGGCTGCCGTCGTACGAGTGGCGGACCTCGAAGTCGGTGTCGCCGCTCGCCCGGCGGCCGGCCAGCCAGAACTCATGGGTGGTGGTCACGGTCGCACCGGCCCTCTCCTCGTTGCTCCGCCCCACGGTCGCGGGGTCCGTTCTTCACGGTAGGACCCGGCGGGCGGCAAACGGATTGGACAGTGTGGAGGGGTGCGCGGAGCCGCCGCTCCAGGACGGCGGGATTGCCGGGCGACGGGCCGGTGACCTGGTCGCGTGACCCTCACCGCTCCCGCGCTCCGCCCCCGCTTCTCCGCTCCCGCTCTCCGCCCCGCGGCCCCGCGTACTCGCGACCTCGCTCTCGCCCGTGCTCCTCGGGCGGTCGGGCGGGGCTCAGTCCTCGCCGGACCGCAGTGCCAGCCACAGCTCCATCCGCACGTCCGTGTCGTCGAGCGAGCGGCCCAGCAGCTCCTCCACCCGCCGCATCCGGTACCGCAGGGTGTGCCGGTGCACGCCCAGATCGGCGGCGGCCGCGTCCCACTGGCCGTGCCGCGACAGCCAGGCCCGCAGGCTCGCCACCAGATCACCCCGCGCGGTGCGGTCGTGGTCCCGGAGCGGCCTCAGCAGGCCCTCGGCGAACGCCGTCACCGCCTCCTCCCCCAGCAGCGGGAGCAGCGACCCCGCACCGACCTCCTCGTGGTCGACCGCCCGGCGGCCGCCCCGCACCGCCACCGCCAGCGCCCGCTCGGCCTGCGCGAACGCCGTCGCCGCCTCCTCCAGCGTGGCCGGCGCCGACACCCCCAGCGACAGCCCGTCCTGCTCCTCCACCGCCCCCAGGCACGCCCGGTGCGCCGCACCGTTGTCCACCGCCAGCACCAGCAGCCGCGGCCCGTGCGGACCGTCCTCGCGGGAGACGAGCAGCCGCTCGCCGACCCGGCCGCCCGCCTGCTCCGCCCGGTCGCCGAGCTCGCCCAGCGCCTCGGCCGCCTCCGGCCCCGGACCGGCCCCCGCCACCAGCACCCGCGCCATGCCCTCCGGCAGTCCGCCGAACAGGCCCGCCGACACCTTCCGGGCCGTCGCCACCTCGCCGGCGAGGATCATGTGCAGCAGCGCCGCACCCATCCGTTCCTCGGCCTGCCGCAACTCCCGCGACCGCTCCAGGGTCAGCGTCAGCAGCGCCACGGCCGCGTTCAGCACGTACCGCTCGGTCGGCGTGATGCGGTCCTCGGTACCGACCGCCAGGAAGCCGCGCGGGCGCCGGTCGGCCCCCAGCGACTGCACGACCACGTAGTCCTCGTCCGCCGTGTCGATCCCCGGCGCCCGGCCCTGCAGCGCCGCGCTCGACGGGGCCGGACGGCGGCGCAGCCGGTCCACCTCGGCCGCCAGCCGGCCCGCCCGCCGCGCCGCCCAGTCCGGCGCCACCGCCGACAACGCGCCCGAACCGTCGTACAGCGCCGCCCACCCGCCCAGCCTCGCGGCGAGCCGGCGCACCACCGCGGTCGTGCCGTCCTTGCCGAGCGCGGCGCGGGTCAGCTCCTCCTGCGCCTCGAAACTCGTCGTCACCGCCTCGTACTGCTCCGCCGCCAGCGCCGCCGACACGGCCTTGCTGATCGCGATGAACGGCGTCGCCTCCGGCACCCGCAGCAGCGGCAGTCCGCGCTGCACGGCCGCGTCCACCAGCGCCTGCGGCACCTCCGCGTGCGACAGGCCCACACCGAGGCCCAGGCCCACCACCCCCGCGTCCGCGAGCCGGTGCACGTACGCCTGCAGCCGGGACGCGCTCCGGCCTAGCTTGATGCCCGTCGTCAGCAGCAGCTCGCCGCCCTCCAGGAACGGCGTCGGGTCGTCCAGCTCGCTGGTGTGCACCCAGCGGACCGGCCGCTCCAGGTGGTCCGCACCCGCCAGGACAGTGAGGTGGAGCGCGGTGTTGCGGACGACAGAGGCGAGTGTGGGGGGCATGGCACCTTCGCTGGTACGACCCGGTCGCGCCGTTGCGACCGCGCGGGAGAGGGATCGGAGAGCTCACCCCCATTATGTACGGCCCGGACAAGCAGCAGCACCGAATCCTCCGCTGCGGAGCGGAGCTGAGCAACGCCGAAAGCCTGTGGTCGGTGTGCGGTGCCGACACGCTGTGCGGACGCGCGGTGCCGGCACGGGTCAGCTGCGCAGGTCCACCAGCAGCGGCGGCACCTGCTCACCGTCGACCGTCGTCAGCGACACCACCGCGTGCCCGCTCGGCAGCGCGTGCGCCAGATCGGACGGCGACCACCGGTGCCGCTCGACGTCCCGGGTCGTCACCGACTCCGTCTGCGCGGTCGTCCCCGACAGCGCCTTGCGACCCGCCCGGGCCGCCTTGCGCACCAGGCCGCCCGAGGTGTCCGGGGTGTGCGTGACCGCGGTCTCCGTCACCAGGTGCGTCCCCCAGGCCTCGGAGAACAGCCTGCCGTCCCACGGCGCGATCCCCGGGAACGCCATCCGGCACCCGACCGCCCCGAACAGCGGCGCCCGCAGCGCCTCCGGCAGGTCCACCAGGCTGCGCAGCACCAGCACCGCCCCCGCGTGCGCCCCCCTCATCCGCTGCAGGCCGCGCACCGTGTGGGTGTCCAGCGCGGCCGTCGCGTCGTCCACCACCAGGCCCGCGAACAGCGAACGGTCCGCCCTGGCCACCGCCGCCTGCACGAACTGCGCCACCACCAGCCGCGACAGCATCCGGGCCGCCTCCGGATGGCTGCGCTCCGGCAGCTTGATCCGCACCCGCAGCGGATGGTCCAGCGCCCGCATCGCGAACGCCGGACGCGCCTCCGGCCCTCCGGGGAAGCACCCCGCGAACGCCGGACGGTCCAGCAGCGCCAGCCGGTCCGCCAGCAGCCCGCCCGGATCGTCCACCCGGCCGCGCTGCCGCTCGCGCTGCACCAGATCGGGCTCGTGGACCGCCAGCACCCCGGCCGTCCGCAGCACCTTGCGCAGCGCCTCCCACACGTCCGCATCGCCCGACAGCAGCGCCCGCAGCTCGGCCACCCCCGGGTAGCGGCCGTGCGCCGCGTGGTACGGGCCCACCACCTGCTGCAGCGCCGAACGGGCGCTCTCCGCACGCGACGCCAGCTCGTCCGGCAGCAGCGCGTCGGCCAGCCGCGCCGCCGCCTCGTCCGGATCCGCCGCCGCCCCGTACAGGTCCAGACCGTACGGCGTCGCGCGGTCACCCGGCGCGATCACCACGTCGTACCAGGCGTCGGGCCCCAGATCGGCCTCCGCCGCACCGATCACCACCGCACAGGCCGACCCCGCCAGCGCCTGCAGGCACAGCGCCTCCGCCACCGGCCGCGCCAGCCGCGCCGTCTTCCCCGTCCCCGCCGGACCGACCGCCAGCAGCGACGTGCCGAGCAGAGCCGGATCCAGCGCGAAACCCGCGGTGCGGTGCGCCGGCGGGTTCTTCACCACGTCCTGCGCCGTCCCCAACCGGACCTGAGAGGTCAACAGGTCGTGCCGGCCCGTCCGGCCCGGCAGATCACGCACCTCGGACGGGTGCGCGCACGCCGCCGCCCCCCGCGCCGCCACCTGCTCCTCGAACGCGGGCAGGAGGGAGGGGTCGGCGGTCACCGTCCCCCAGGCCCGGCGGATCCGCACGTAGTCGACGTCCCCGACGGGCTCCCCGGCGAGCCGGTGGGCGGCGGTGGGGGCGGCGCGGCGCACCTCGTCCCAGGGGTCGACGGTGCCCGGGGAACGGTCGGGGGTCGCGGTCTCCTCCCGGGTGACCGTCCGGGCCAGCGCGGGTGCAAGCCAGCGGCGCCAGAGCTCGGCCCACCGTCCCATGCGCCCGAACAGCATGACGACACCCAGCAGGACCGCCACATTCACGGCGAGCGCGATGAAGAGTGAGATCACGAAGGAGTTCGGACTGGTCAGTCCGCCCATCCCGAGCAGCCCCTGGACAAGCGGAACACCCTGGAGGTAGACGATGGTGCCGACAGCCAGGTTCAACGCCGCCCGCAGCAGGAGCGGGCCGGCCGGGACGGCGGCGTGCGCGGCGCGGGCCTCGTCCTGGGGGCGGTGGCCCAGGCGGAAGATGCCCGGCGCGGCCTCGGGGCGGGGTTCGGCCGCCCAAGCGGCGAGGTCGAAGGGGAGGGCCCGTTGCGGCGGAACGGCCGATGTCCGGTGGGCCTGTGCGGCCCGTTGCCCCTGTGTGCCGTCCAGTCCCATCCCGGCCCCGCTCCCTGTCCCACCACCGGCATTGCCATACCCGTGTCACCGGCCCGGCGACACGCCCGCGCTCAATGTAGTGGAGCGCGGGTGCGCGTTCGGCGATCTCCGCGCGCTGGCCAGTCAGCACAATTCGGAAGGACCAGTGCTCCCGAGTGGCGCATGCCGGGGCCGGGAGCCCGGCCGTAGCCTTCGAGGACCGCGCCTTGAGATTTGGAGATCCCCGCCATGAGCGCTGCAACCCCGCTCCCGCAGGAGCGCCGCCTGGTCACCGCGATTCCCGGCCCGAAGTCGCAGGAGCTGCAGGCCCGCAAGCTCGGCGCGGTGGCGGCGGGTGTCGGCACGACCCTCCCCGTGTACGTCGCGCGTGCCGGCGGCGGCGTGCTGGAGGACGTGGACGGCAACCGGCTGATCGACTTCGGTTCCGGCATCGCCGTCACCAATGTCGGCAACAGCGCCGAGGCGGTCGTCGCCAAGGCGTCCGAGCAGTTGGCCGCCTTCACGCACACCTGTTTCATGGTGACGCCGTACGAGGGCTACGTCGCCGTGGCGGAGCAGCTGAACGAGCTGACGCCGGGCGACCACGAGAAGCGCACCGCGCTGTTCAACTCGGGCGCGGAGGCCGTGGAGAACGCGGTGAAGGTCGCCCGCGCGTACACCAAGCGCACCGCCGTCGTGGTGTTCGACCACGGGTACCACGGCCGCACCAACCTGACCATGGGCCTGACGGCGAAGAACATGCCGTACAAGCAGGGCTTCGGCCCGTTCGCGCCCGAGATCTACCGGGTGCCGGTCGCGTACCCGTACCGCTGGCTGACGGGTGCGGAGAACTGCGCCCCCGAAGCCGCGGCGCAGGCCATCGACATGATCAACAAGCAGATCGGCGCGGACAACGTCGCGGCGATCATCATCGAGCCGATCCAGGGCGAGGGCGGCTTCATCGAGCCGGCGAAGGGCTTCCTGCCCGCCATCGCGGAGTACGCGAAGGCGAACGGCATCGTGTTCGTCGCGGACGAGATCCAGACGGGCTTCTGCCGCACCGGTCAGTGGTTCGCCTGCGAGGACGAGGGCGTCGTCCCGGACCTGATCACCACGGCCAAGGGCATCGCGGGCGGTCTGCCGCTGGCCGCCGTCACCGGCCGCGCCGAGATCATGGACGCCGCCCACGCGGGCGGCCTGGGCGGCACGTACGGCGGCAACCCGGTGGCGTGCGCCGCGGCGCTGGGCTCCATCCAGACCATGAAGGAGCTGGACCTCAACGCCAGGGCGCAGCACATCGGCGAGGTGATGCTGGGCCGCCTGCGCACGATGCAGGAGAAGTTCGACGTGATCGGCGAGGTCCGCGGCCGCGGCGCGATGATCGCGGTCGAGCTCGTGAAGCCGGGTGGCAAGGAGCCGAACGCCGAGGTGACCGCCGCGATCGCCAAGGCGTGCCACGCCGAGGGCCTGGTGGTCCTGACCGCCGGCACCTACGGCAACGTGCTGCGCTTCCTGCCGCCGCTGGTGATCCCGGAGCACCTGCTGACCGAGGGCCTGGACATCATCGAGAGTGCCTTCGCCCGCGCCTGACGGACCGGGACGGTGGTCCCAGGACGGGGTGGACCCGGGACGGTGGACAGCGTCCCGCACCGAGCGGCCCGGCCCCGTGGGGTCGGGCCGCTCGGCCGTTCCCGTCCACCCCCTCGCGGACCCGGGCGGACCCGCGCGGACCCGGGCGTGCGGGATACGCACGCGGACGACCGTGGGCGCGTGGAGGTTGTACTCGGAGTGGTGAAGATGCTGTGCGAAACCGGTTGCGCTCCACTGCGCCGGAGGGCCTTTGACGTAGTGTCATCGCAGATGGACAGCGAGCCGCGCCCCTGCGCACCACCTTCGGCAGCCGCGGCACCGGCCGTCGAACCTCCAGACCGATCGACCGACCGCCCGGTCCACACCCCCCGGGCCGCGCGGAGCGGCGATCACCTCGGCCGCCCCGGAGCTCTCCCCCCTGCTCCGGGGCGGCTTCATGCGCTTGTCGTGCCCCTGTTGATCGCGGTGCTGGCGCTCATCTCCTGGCAGGTGGCGGTCGACGGACCCCTGCTCGGCGTCGACACGGGCACCCGCACCGCCGTCCACGAGGTGCGGCACGCACTGCACAGCACCCTGATCAACCACGTCGGCGCGCTGTTCTCCGACCTCGGCGGGTCGGTGCTGGCGATCCCGGTCCTGATGGCGGCCGCCGTGGCGGCGGCCGTGCGCCGCCGCCGCACCCCGTCCACGGGCCGCTGGTGGCTGCCCCTGCCGGTGGCGGTCGCAGCCACGGCGCTGATCCCCCTGCTGGTCGTCCCGGCCAAGGCGTGGTTCGCCCGGCCCGGCCCGTACGGGCTGCCGCTCGCTCCGGACCAGTGGGGCTGGTACCCCTCCGGGCACACCGCCACCTCGGCGATCGCCTACGGCACGGCGGCACTCCTGCTCGGCAGCACGGTGGGCGTCGACGCACGGCAGCGTCTGTACGGGGGCACGGTGCTGGTGTGCCTGGGCGTCGGCGGCGGGCTGGTCTGGAGCGACTACCACTGGCTGCTGGACGTGCTCGCCAGTTGGTGCCTGGCCGGGACGGTCCTGTGGGCCGTCGCACGGCTGCTCGCCAGGGCGGACGGCGCCACCCCCGGTTCGCCCTGACCGCGACGGCAGGCCCTCCCGCGGGAACCCGCCCGGCCCTGCGCCGGGAAGTGAGTCGGCCTCAGCCAGCGCCGGGCGGCCCGGCACACCCCCGCTAACCTGGCCTCACCTCCCCGGCCCCGGGCCGGGGCACCCGAGCCGGGAGCCCGCCATGACCACGCCGCCGTCCGCCGACACCGCCGCGGAGCTCGCCGACGCGCTGAGCCGGGCGATGAAGCGCATCCGGCGACGAACCGTGCAGCGCCTGGAGCCGTACGGCATCACGCCCGCCCAGGCCCGCGCCCTGCGGACGCTCGCGCACTCCCCCGCCCCTGCTCCCGCGCCTACTCCTGCCTCCGCTCCCGCTCCCGCTCCTGCTCCCGCTCCCGCTCCCGGGACGGCCGGCCGCCAGGACACCGGGGTGGCGGGCGGGCCCGCGGAGGACGTCCGGGCCCCGATGCGGTTGAGCGACCTGGCCGAACGGCTGCGGATCGCCCCCCGGTCGGCGACCGCCGTGGTCGACGCGCTGGAGGAGGCCGCGCTGGTCACCCGTACACCGGACCCGGAGGACCGGCGGGCCGTCCGGGTGGTGCTCACCGCCGAGGGGCACAGCGCGCTGGAGCGGATCGGCAGGGTCCGGCACGAGGTCGCGCAGGAGTACTTCGGCCCGCTCAGCCGGTCCGACCAGGACGCACTGCTGCACGCCCTGCGACGCGCCGAGGAGGCGTACGAGGCCGAGCCGGCCGGCCGGGACGCAGCGCGGTGAGCCCGATCCCGGCGATCACCAGGACGGCCGCGAGACCGGCCGCCCAGCTGAACCGCTCGCCGAGCAGCAGCCACGAGGACGACATCCCGAAGACCGGCACCAGCAGCGAGTAGGGCGCCACGGCGGAGGCGTCGTAGCAGCGCAGCAGGTGACTCCAGGCGACGAACCCGAAGAGCGTGGAGACGAGGCCGACGTAGGCGATGGCGCCGACCCCGGCGAGGCCGATGCCGGCCAGCGCCCGCAGGTCCGCCTCGGGTCCCTCGACCAGCAGGGAGAGGGCCAGCAGCGGCAGCGGGGGAACGGCGCTCACCCACACCATCCAGCGCAGGGCGTCCGGCGGGGCGGCGCGGCGGGTCAGCACGTTCGACAGCCCCCAGAACGCGGCGGCGGCGATGACCAGTACGAAAGCCCCCACCGGCCCGCCGAGGCCGTGGTCGGCGGCGGCCACACAGATACCGGCGAAGGCCACGGCGAGACCGGTGGCGCGCTGCAGGGTCGGCCGCTCCCCCAGCATCCCGGCGGCGAGGACGGCGGTGAAGACGGCCTGGCTCTGCAGCACCAGCGAGGAGAGGCCGGCCGGCATGCCGGCGTGCATCCCGAGGAAGAGCAGCCCGAACTTCACGACCCCGAGGGTGCAGCCGACCGCGGCCACCCAGCGCCACGGCACTCGCGGCGGTCCCACCAGGAAGACGGCGGGCACCGCGACGACGGCGAAGCGCAGGGCGCAGAACAGCAGCGGCGGGAAGTTCTCCAGCCCGACGTGGATCAGGACGAAGTTCAGGCCCCAGACGGCGGCGACGAGGACGGCGAGGGCGATGTGGCGGGGCGTCATGGCGGCGGGGGCGGCGACGGGGGCAGGGATGGACGTGGTCGGCATGGGTCGAGCCTGGCGGGCCCGGACGGTGTAGCACCAGCGATGAATTCTGAACCGAACCGTTCAGTGCTGCTTTAGCATGGCGGCATGTTGGACCTCGGCAGACTCCGGGCGCTGCACGCCGTCGCGGTGCACGGCTCGGTGGGCGGCGCGGCCGCCGCGCTCGGCTTCACCCCTTCGGCGGTCTCCCAGCAGATCTCCAAACTCGAACGCGAGACCCGCACCGTCCTCCTGGAACGCCAGGGACGCGGCGTCGTCCTCACCGACGCGGCCGCCCGGCTGGCCGGCACGGCACAGCAGTTGCTGGCCCTCGTCGAGCAGGCCGAGGTGACGCTGGAGGAGCAGCGCGGGCAGGCGGTCGGACGCCTCCTGGTGGCGGCTTTCGCGACCGGCGCACGCGGGGTGATGCCCGGGGCGCTCGCGGACCTGCGGCAGCGCTGCCCGGAGCTCGACGTCCGTCTGCTGGAGACCGACCCGTACCTCGCCGCCGAGTTGGTCGCCCGGGGCGAGGTCGACCTCGCGCTCGTCCAGGACTGGCCGACCGTGCCGCTGCCCGTGCAGGAGGGCATCTCCCGGATGGACCTCGGGCGGGATCCCGTCGACCTGCTGCTGCGGGCCGAGCACCCGCTGGCCGCGTTGCCCTGTGTGCCGGTGGACCGGCTGGTCGGGCAGCGCTGGATCAGCGTGCCGCCCGGCAACATCTGCCACGACTGGCTGGTCCTCACCCTGCGCGAGGTCGGCGAGGAGCCCGACGTGCTCTACCAGGTCGGCGAGTTCGAGACGCAGATCGCGCTGATCGAGGCGGGGCTGGGCCTCGGGCTGGTCCCCCGCCTGGGCCGCGCGCCGCTGCCCGACGGGGTGGTGGCGCGCACCGTCTCACCCGAGCCGACCCGTCGCGTGTACGCGCTGTGGCGCACCCAGGCGTCCCGCCGCCCCGCGATCACCGCAGCCCTGCGGGCGATGCGGGAGCAGTGGGCCCTGGTGGGGACGCCGTCGGCGGACGGCCTGCACGTCCCCTGATGCCGAGCCGGTGCGGGACGCCGAACCGGCTCGGCGTCCCGGGTCAGTCGGCGAAGCCGATCACGAGCCACATGAAGCCGACGCCCAGCAGGGTGCAGAGCAGGGTGCTGCGCGAGGGGTGCGGGCTGTGCGCCTCGGGCAGGATGTCGGAGGTCGCGAGATACAGCAGGAATCCGGCGAAGAAGCCGAGGTAGAGACCGAGCACGTGCTCGGGGATGGTGAAGAGCAGGGTGATCGCCGCGCCCGTCACCGGCGCCACGGCGTCCGCGGCGAGCAGGGTCATCGCCCGCCTGCGGTCGTTCCCGTACATGCGGGTGATCGTGTACGTGTTGAAGCCGTCCGCGAAGTCGTGCGCCACCACCGCTATGGCCACCACGGTGCCGACCGTGGTGCCCGCCTGGAAGGCCGCGCCGATCGCGAAGCCGTCCATCAGGCTGTGCCCGACCAGGGCTCCGGCCGCGGTGAGGCCGACGCCCTGGCGTCCGTGGTCGTGCCGGTGGTGCCCGTGGGTGTGCTCGGCGTACTCGGACTCGTGGCTGCGGTGGATGGCCACCGCCCGCTCGATGATGTGGATGGTCAGGAATCCGGCGGCGAACATCAGGAGGGCCTGCGGCACGCCGTGGATCTCGTCCGGGGCCGCGCGCGACGCCTCCGGCAGCAGGTCGAAGGCCACCACGCCGAGCATCAGCCCGGCCGCGAAACCGAGCACCAGGTGCCGGCGGTCGCCGGTGCGCTGGGCGACCCAGCCGCCGATCAGCGTCATCAGGAAGGCCGCCGCCGCGACCGCGACGGCGGTCACCGGACGGCCTGCGGACGCCCGGGGCCGCACGCGTGCCGGAGCCGGGCCGCACGCGTGCCGGTGGCGCCGGTACCGGCTGCTCCGGTACCGCCCGCCGCGACGGTGGTGCCCGGGTCCGTGGTCACGTCGTGACCGGTCAGCCGTCGGTGGCGGCGCGGTAGGCGGCGGCGAGCTGCGGCGAACCCTCGTCCGCCCAGCTGTGGCCGATCACCGCGACGTCGAGCTCGCGGTCGCCGGGCAGCACGAGCAACGGATGGTCCCGTTCCACGTCCAGCCGCCATGCCGTCCCCGGCACCGTGCGGTGCAGGACCGTGCCGAGGTACAGACCGGCATCGTTGCCCAGCCACTCCGAGACCTCCGGATCGTCGCGCCAGCGCGGCAGCAGCTGGTCGAGGGCCGTCAGGGATGCCACGCCGTCGTCGAGCTGCACGCCTGCGTCGCCGGCCAGCTCGCGCAGCAGTCCGCACTCGGCGAGCAGCTCGGCCATGGTGGCCTCGTCCGGCTGGGGCGGGATCCCACCGGGGCGGCGGGCGTGCCGCGCACGCCACCTGTCCATGAACCCGATTCCCATCCGTCCAGCCTGACAGGGATACGCCGCCCGTGCAGCCGGCGCGGCCGGGCGCGGCGCCGCCGACCCGTTCGGAGACGGGCCGGCCCGGCGCGGTCCGCCGCGTTCGGCCGGGCACGGCCGCCGCCCGGGTCAGCCGCCGAGGGCGAGCGGCAGGCCGAGGTGGGTCCGGGAGAGCTCCTGGACGCCGCCGCCGTCGATCAGGTGGATCCGGCGGTAGTGCTCCTCCGCGGCGAGGTCGAGCGCCGCCTCGCCGAACCGGCCGGTGGTGAGCCTCAGCCCGCGTTCGGCCCCCTCCTCGCCGACGGCCTCCGCGAGGGTGCGCAGTTCCTCCGCGGCCACGGGCTCCGCGTTGCGGGACGCCCACACCACCCACCGGCCGGGCAGGGCGCTGTGCTGCGCCCCCTCGGCGGTGGCGACGAGCCCGGCCGGGCCCCGCAGCCGCACGCTCCACGCGCCGAGGCCACCGCGGGTGAGCAGTTCGCGCACGAGGTGCGCGAACTCGATGGGCGAGAGCTCGGCGACGGACGGCACCGCGGCACCGGCCGTACCGACCGGCGTGACCGGCACCGGCCCGTACGGATCCGGGCTGACCACGGCCGACAGCTGGCGCAGCCGTACGAGCGACTCGTCGTGCTCGGCGTCGGAGTAGATGCCCTGGGCAGGTTCGTCGTCGGGGTCCGCCGCGACCGCGGCGTCCGGTTCGGCGAGCAGGCGGGTGCGGGCGAGCGCGTCCCGGTCGGCGTCGACGCTGAGCAGGCAGACCGGGTCGGCCCCGGGGAGCCGGAGCCAGCCGTTCAGCACGACGCCGGCCAGGATGCCATCGGTGTCCACCGCGTCGGCGGCCTGCAGCGCGCGCAGGGCGAGGCGGGCCGCGAGCCGGAGGTAGTCGGAGGCGCGGTCCGCCGGGGCCCGGGTCACCGGCTCGGTGCTGCCGTCCAGGGCGAGCCGGTAGCCGGAGAGGGCGGGCACGACGTCGAGGGGCGGAAGGTCGAGGTCGAGCACCGCGGTGCTGGTCAGCGGACGGAAGAGTGCCCGGCACGGCGCGGGCAGGTCCTGGGTGGCTCCCTCGGCCGCGGCCAGGGCGCGTTCGAGCAGGGACTCCACCGCGGCGGGCTCGGACTTCCGGTAGGCCCGGCGGCACTCCTCCAGGCTCTGGTTGTACTCCCGGACGGCCCGGGCGCGGGCCTGCTCAGCCTCGGTGTGGGAGGTACGAGCGGCCAGGGCCTCGACGGTGGCGCCGTCCGCCTGCCGGGTGCGCCACTCACGCAGGTCGCGCTGGTGCCGCAGCCGTGCCTGGGCGAGCTCGCGCTGGAATCCGGAGTCGAGGAGCCGACGGGAGGGGGGCTCCTCCGGGCCTGCGGTGGCCGGCTCCGCCGGGGCGTAGTCGGCCCAGCGCGGCTCGGCCTCGGCCGGCGGGGCTGCCGGGTCGGTGGGGAAGGGGCGCGGCTCGTAGGTGCGCAGCTGGCTCTCGAAGTCCATGGCGGAGACCGGGAGCGCCGCACGGCGCAGCAGGTCGGCGAGGTGCTCGTGCTCGGCCTGGACGGTGAGGGTCCGGTGGTGCGTCAGGGCGGCTGCCCGGCCGTGGGCGGCGGCCTCGGGGTCGGTCCCGGGGTGGGCGGGTCCCTGCTCCGCGTCCTCGGCCCCCAGGTCGCGGAAGAGGGTGGCGAGGAAGCCGGCCTGCAGCGATTCGGTGGTCTGCTGGGGCGGCCGGGCGCCGGACGGCCGGGCCGGGGCGGTGCCGTCCGGGCGGCTGTCGGGTGAATGCTGCATCAGCGGTCGATCCCCCAGTGGTCACTGCACGTCCGGCGAGCGGCCGGTGCGCCCCGGATCCCGCCGGACCCGGCCCGGACCGGACCGCACCCGCTCGCGGGGGCCGCTCGGCCACGGCCCCTGGGCAGCATTGTCCACCGTTCGGGTGCACAGGTCAGCCAACCGGGCGAGTTGGTGACGGGTGTGCCGCGTGCTTCACCGGCACGCGTCCTCGTCGCGCGGAGTGGCGCACGCAGTGCTGCACGAGTGTGCGATGCGGTCCGTCCGACCGGTCCGCCGTACCTGGCGGACCGGTCGGGCTGGTGGTCTGACCCGTGGTCGGACCCGTGTGGAGGATCGGAGTGCAGGATCGGAATGCAGGATTCGGAGTGCAGGATTCGGAGTGGTGGGCCGGAGTGGTGGACGGGCGGGTCGGGGTCAGTTGGTACGGGTGTTGGTCAGGTGCTGGCCGATGTAGCCCACGTAGATTCGGCCGCTGCTGGAACAGTCGTCGAGGTAGTGGAGCCGGGGTGCGGTGGAGCCTCCGCCGATGCGCAGGTGGGCGCCCATGAAGGCGCGACGCGTCACGTCGACCGTCGACGGCACCGGCAGCATCCGCTCCCGCTTCCACTTGGCGTGGCTCTCGACCGTGCGCGACTCCCAGCGGACGGCCTTGCGGGGCGGGAAGTGGTGACAGCCGGCCGGGGTGTGTTCGCACCACTGCTTGAAGTCGCCGCCCGCCTGCCCCTGGACCGCCGCGTGGGCGTACTCCTGAAGGGCCGTCAGGCCGTCCCAGGTGAGGCGTGCCCAGCCGGCGCCGTCCGGCTGGCCGTCGAGGGCCAGGGTCTCCTTCTCGTCACCGGTGAACTCCAGGAGCGGGAACTCCTCGAACCGGTGCACGAGCTCACCGAAACTGCCCGGCACCAGTTCCTTCTCGGCTGCCACGTCCCGGGCCAGGCGGGCGTACTCCGCCTCGGCGGGGGCGGTCAGAAGCGCACCGGGCGGACGGTCCGCCCCGGCCGGCGCGGGCACCACGAGACCGCCTGCCGCACAGAGCCGGCCCGGCGGACGGGCTGTGCGGTGGCGCGCAGCGCGCCGGGACTCCTCGGTCCGCGGACGCTGTGCCTCGGCCGACGGCCGCGGCCGGGCGGGTCGACGAGCCTCGGGCGGCAGCGTCATCGGCGGCACGCCGTCCAGCGGTGCGGGGAGGGCCAGCTCGGCGGCGATCCGGCGCGGTTCACGGGCCAGCAGCGCCGCCGCACGCCGTACGTCCTCCTCCATCCGCTGCCGCGGCAGCACGTGGTGGCGCGCCGAGTCCGCCCGGGAGGCCGGGTCGACCTCCGGGAGGTACGTGCGGACGGCGCCGCCGTACACCTTGTGGTACTCGAAGGCCACGTTGAAGAGCGGCAGGGCGGCGTGGTCGAGCACGAACAGCGAGGCCACGCCGACGAGCTGGCGCAGCACGGGCTGCACCTGGTCGGTCAGCCACCCCTCGGGCGCGGACGCGGACGGCGGGCTGACCACGATCGCGGCCAGCCTGCGGGCCGGGTCGCAGAGGCGGTCGATCAGGTCGTCCACCTCGGCGGGTGTGATCAGACGCGGCCGGTCGGCGAGCTCGGCCGGGCCGTCCCACACGTCCAGCAGGGCGACCAGGGTGCGGGCGAGGTCCGGTACGGGCACCCGCGCGGGGCTGCGGACCGGTGATCCGGCACCCAGGTGGTCCGACTCCAGGCAGAGCATGACGTGCTCGGCCCGGCCCCTGTCCGTTCCGTCGGGCGGTACGGCGTCCGTGGGTCGGCCTGTGTGGTCGGCGGTGTCGGCCGTGGGGTCGACGGAGGCCAGGGTGAGGGTGAGCTGCTGGGTGCCGTGCGGCAGCGGCGTCCGCAGTCGGCGGCGGGCGTACCGCCCACCGGCGGGCGCGGGGCCAGGACCGGGGCCGTCGGGGAGGGGACGTGGGCCGGAGGTGGAAGGGGGTGCCAGGTCGGAGGGCGGGGCGTTTCCAGGAGGGGCGGAGGCGGTGGCTGCCGGCGTGCCGCCTGCCGAGGCGGCGGGACACACCGCGGCAGCGGGAACCGGGAGAGGCCCGCGGTCGCGGTCGAGCAGGACACGGTCGCCCAGTCTGAAGCGCTCGGCCGGCGCGGCCCGGTCGCCGGGCGGCGGTTCGTCATGGCCTTCCTGCTTGAGCCAGGCGGCGATGGCCTCGTCGATCAGGGCGAGCGCATGGTCGAAGGGCAGTGATGTGCGGGCCGTCATCCGATACGGAGTGGCACGGCCGGAGGGGGCGGCCTGGCTGAGCAGGCCCTGGGAGTCGGCTGTTCGGCCGGAGGTCGGGGCGTGGTCGGACGTCATGCTCGGTACCTCCCGTGGTGCGGTGGTGGGGTCTGCGGTCCTCCATCGATGGGCTGGCGGTCGGCGTCGGCCGATCCGGGTCGGCCGACGTCCTTGTGCTGGAAACGGAAAGGCCCGGAGCGGAAGTTCCGACTCCGGGCATGGTTAATTCGTTCGAGTGTTACTCGACGGGTACCTCGACGTGGCTCCACCCCATCTGGTCCGCCTCCGAGGTACCTCCGGTGGCCTCGGCCAGCCACGCGTGAAAGTCCGTCACCCCGGCTGCCGGCACGCCGACCTCGATCCGGACGCCTGAGGCCTCGTAGGCCAGGTCGCGGACGCTGTGGCCGGCCGCCCTCAGGTCGTTCTCCAGCCGCCCGGCGCGGGTGTGGTCGGCGACGACGGAGAACAGCGCGACCGGGCGGCGTTCCAGCAGCCCGACGGTGTCCAGTGCCTCCGACACCGAGGAACCGTACGCCCGCACCAGACCCCCCGCACCGAGCTTGACGCCCCCGAAGTACCGGGTGACGACCGCGACCACGTCCGTCAGTCCGCGCCGCCGCAGCACCTCCAGCATCGGCACGCCGGCCGTGCCGCTCGGCTCGCCGTCGTCGCTCGACCGCTCCCGCCGGTGCTCCTCGCCGACCACGAAGGCGGTGCAGTTGTGCCGGGCGTCCCAGAACCGCTTGCGGACGGAGGCGATGAAGGCCTGGGCCTCGTCCTCGTCGGCGACCCGCGCGAGATGGCAGAGGAAGCGGGACTTCCTGATCTCGATCTCGTGGCTGCCGGCACGCCTGATGGTCAGGTACGACGGCGGGTTGGGGCTGGTTTCCGGCATGGCGGCGGCGGATCTCCGGGGGACGGCGGGCGGTGGACGCCACCGTCCGGACCGCCGTGCGCGACCTGGCTGCGGCGCGCGCGGCGCCCGGCTGGCGGCGGCCCGGTGGGGTGGCCGGGTGGAATGGCAAGGTGGTGGCCGGGTGGGGTGGCCGAGCGCCGTACCGGGCCGACCGGGCGCGGTCGGCGCGCGGTAGCGCCGCGTGCCGCCAGCCTAACGCCCCGCGGACGCACGCCGACCGATGGCCCGGGGCCGCGGCCGGCGGGGGTCAGCGCCCGGCCAGCGCGTCCAGCCCCGGCCGGTCGAGGCCGGTCAGGCGGGTCACCTCGGCGGTGTCCACCGCACCGCAGTCCAGCCCCCGCAGCAGGTAACCGCTGAGGGCCCGGGCGGTCGCGGGCTCGTCCATGACGTCGCCGCCGGCCTTGGCCACGTAGGCGGCCAGCCGCGCGGCGGCGGTTTCGAGGCCCTCGCGGTAGAACGCGTAGACGGCCGCGTAGCGGGTGGGCAGGTGGGCGGGGTGCATGTCCCAGCCCTGGTAGTAGGCGCGGGCGAGGGAGCGGCGGACCAGGCCGTGGTGGAGCCGCCACGCGGCGTGCACCTGCTCGGTCGTCCCGGTGGGGACGACGTTCGTCGAGCCGTCGGACAGCCGCACTCCGGTACCGGCGGCGGCCACCTGCATGACGGCCTTCGCATGGTCCGCCACCGGGTGGTCCATGCTCTGGTAGGCGGCGCTGACGCCGCAGGCCGCGCTGTAGTCGAAGGTGCCGTAGTGCAGGCCGGTCGCCCGGCCCTCGGCGGCGTCGATCATGCGGGACACCGTCGCCCGCCCGTCGGGGCCGAGGATCGCCTGCGTCGTCTCGATCTGGATCTCGAAGCCGAGCCGGCCGGCCGGCAGACCGGCGCGCCGCTCCACGTCGTCCAGCAGCCGCACCAGCGCCGTCACCTGCTCGGCGTAGGTGACCTTCGGGAGCGTGAGCACCAGCCCGTCCGGGAGGCCCCCCTCGGCGAGCAGCGTGCCCAGGAAGAGCTCCAGGGTCCGGATGCCGCGCTCCCGGACGGCCGCCTCCATGCACTTGATGCGGACGCCGACGTACGGCGGCGCCGTTCCGGCCGCGACCGCCTCGCCGAGGAGCCGGGCGACCCGGATCGCGGCCGCGTCCTCCTCGTCGTCGGGGCGGGGGCCGTAGCCGTCCTCGAAGTCGACCCTGAGGTCCTCGACGGGCTCCCGCTCCAGCTTGGCGCGGACGCGGGCGTGGACGTCCGCGAGGAGCGCGTCGTCGGGGAGGCCGAGGGCCTCCCCGAGCTGCCCGGGCGTGGCGGCGTGGGTGTCGAAGGCCTCGACGGCGCGACGGCCCCAGTCCCGCACGGTGTCGGCATCGAAGGCGTCCGCCGGCACGTAGACCGTGTGGACGGGCTGGCGGGTGCCCGAGTCGCCCGGGTAGCGGCGGGCCAGCTCGGCGTCGACCGGTGCGAGCAGGGCCTCGACGGCGGCGCGGGCGGCACCGGAGAAGACGGCCCCGGGCTGTGCCGCACCGCCGGGCACCGCTGTGGTGGAGTCCAGTCCGTCCTGCGCCATCGGCACTCCTTCACTACGCACCGCCCCGACACCGCGACAGCGCTTCAACAAATTGTTGATGCGAAGGTAGTGTTCGGTGCGGCAAGGCGTCAATGCCGGACCGCCACCCGGACGCTCTCCTCCTCCGTCGCTCCCCGGCCGACGCCGACCGGGCGCCGACGGCCCGACCGCCTGCTGCCGTGACCCGCTCCCGTCGCCTACTCCCGGCCCGAGCTGACGTAGCGGTTCTGCAACTGCGCCCAGATGCGGTGGACGTCCGCGGGGTTGACCGAGCCGTCCGGGCGCGAGCCGGTGACCCCGTACTCGACGGTCAGGAACTCGGCCAGGGTCTGCGGATCGGGCTGCTGCGCGTACGAGTCGATGTACGCGATCAGGGCGTCGAAGCAGACCTCCGGGTCGAGGTCGGACGCGGGACGGCGCCCGGCCGCGGACTGCCCGGACTGCGCCGCCACGGCCTCGATCGCGGACTCCATCTCGGCGTCGAGCTGCTCCAGGGGCGTCGGCGCGACCGCCGGGCCGTCGCCACGCAACGCCTGCCCGGCGCCCACCGACTGCTCACGGTACGGCTGCGCCCGGCGCGCCCCGTCGCCCGGCTGGTCGGGTTCGAAGCCCTGCTCCGCCTCGAACGACTGCTCCAGCCGCACGGGTCGGCCGATGCGGCCGGCCGCCGCCTGGGCGGGAATCGGCCGGCCCGGCGCGGGCTGGGCCGGCTGCGGCCGACGCGCGCCCTGCCCGGGGGCACGGGGCTCCTGCACACCCGCAGGGCGAGGCGCCCCCACCCGCGGCGGCTTGAACCACGGGGACATCTGCCCGGGCACCCGCGCACCGTGCGGCTCCGACTCGCCCGCCTGCTGCGAGTACTCGCGCACCGCCTTGGTCATCCACACGTTGAGCTCCGCCGCCTCGGGCTCCGACACGGCGGCGGCCTCGGACGCGGCGCCGGGCTCCTGCGCGTCCCGCAGCCGCACCGCGGCGAGCTTGGCCAGCGTCGGCACTGCCACGGCCGCCGACACCGGGGCCACGGCCGTCGCACCCTCGCCCTTGGTCACGCCGAGCGGACCGTCGATGCGGTCGAGGATGCTCGGATCGAGCGGCACGCCGTACTTCGCGAGCTTCAGCGGCAGCAGCGCCTGGAAGGGCGCCGACCGGCGCCAGCCCCGGCCGTAGCGGAACCGCAACTGCGCCCGGTACACGAGCCGGTTCTGCTCCAGGCGGACCGTCTCGTCGTACGAGCGGAGCTCCCACAGCTTC
Source organism: Kitasatospora sp. NBC_01539 (assembly GCF_045040525.1). NCBI lineage: Bacteria > Bacillati > Actinomycetota > Actinomycetes > Kitasatosporales > Streptomycetaceae > Kitasatospora > Kitasatospora sp. NBC_01539. Next base: position 5,622,063 of record NZ_CP109390.1, on the reverse strand, counting down.
ATCCGCCGCCAGAGACGAAAGGTCGGCACCGGCGACAGCAGCCAGCGCATCAGGCGCACGGACTCCATGTGCCGGTCCGCGGTGATGGCGGCGATCAGACCGACCGCGTGCCGGGACGCCTCGACCACCACCACGAACAGCACCGGAATCACGGCGTGCATCGCCATGCCCAGCGCGTCGCCCCAGGAGGCGGCGGCGTTGAACGCGATGGTGGCGGCCGTCAGCAGCCATGCGGTCTGCCGCAGGAGCGGGAAGGGTATGCGGAGCCAGGTCAGGACCAGGTCGAGCGCGAGCAGCACCACGATGCCCGCGTCGACACCGATGGGAAAGGCGTACGAGAAGGCGCCGAAGCCCTTCTCCATCGCGAGGTCTCGGACTGCGTTGTACGACCCGGCGAAACCGATGCCCGAAATCAGACAGGCACCGGCGGCGACCACAGCGAGCAGGACTCGGTGGGTGCGGGTGAGGGATGGGCGACGTGCCATTCGAAAAATCAACCCCTGGGACTCGGCTGCTGCCGCAAGCGACCGTTGCTGCCGAATCCACCCTCGGCCCGACACGGGGTCACCGTGCTGTGGACCGACTCGGCCCACCGGATACTACTCGTACGCGCGTTTCATCACGCCTCCCGCCCTGGCACCGGCGTGCGCTCCGGCGCCCCGTTGAGATGGGCCAATACCGCCAGGACCCGGCGGTTGGCATCATCCGCGGGCACCAGGTCCAGTTTCGTGAAGATATTGGCAATGTGTTTGGCCACCGCACCGTCGCTGACGGTGAGTCGACCGGCGATGGCCGAGTTGGAACAGCCCTCGGCCATCAGCTCCAGCACCTCGCGCTCCCGAGGCGACAACCGCCGCAGCGGTCCCGAACCGGCCTGGCTCTCCAGCAGCTTGGCGATCACGTCCGGGTCCATGGCCGTGCCGCCGGCCGCGACACGGCGGATGGCATCGACGAACTGTTCGGCGTTGAACACCCGGTCCTTCAGCAGATACCCCACTCCTCCCGACCCGTCGGCCAGCAACTCCCGTGCGTAGAGCTGCTGGACGTGCTGCGAAAGGACGAGCACCGGAAGGCCGGGGATCACGCGGCGGGCCTGGAGCGCGGCCTGGAGGCCCTCGTCGGTCAGCGTCGGCGGCAGCCTGACGTCCACGACCGCCACGTCGGGGCGCTCGGTGACCAGTGCCTCCAAGAGCTCCGGCCCGGTCTCGACGGCTGCCGCGATGGTGAACCCGTGGGCCTCCAACAGCCTGATCAGTCCTTGTCGAAGGAGGTAGAGGTCCTCTGCGAGGACAACGCGCACGGTAGCTCCATGGTGATCGTCGTCGGTCCGCCCTGCGGGCTGCTCAGCGCGAGCGTTCCGTCGAAGGTACCCAACCTGCGCTCGATCCCGCGCAGCCCCGTCCCGCGCCCCGGCTGCGCACCACCGCAGCCGTCGTCCGTGACGATCACCCGCAGCAGCCCGGCACGGAACAGGATGTCCACCCACACCTGCCGCGCGCCCGAGTGCTTGGCCGCGTTGGCCAGCAGCTCGCTGACGCAGAAGTACGCCGCCGCCTCCACGGACGGCTCCGGCCTCGACGGCATCGCGACCGTCACCTCGGTCGGCTGTCGGCTGTCCAACGCCAGGGCCCGCACCGCGTCACCCAGCCCGCGTTCGGCCAGGACCGGCGGATGGATGCCTCTGACGAGATCGCGCAGCTCCTGGAGCGCCTTCGCCGAGGACTGCCTCGCCTCCGCCAGGAGCTCCCTCGCCGCGGCCGGGTCCGTCTCCAGCAGGTGCTCGATGGTCCCGAGTGTCATCCCGATCGCCACCAGCCGGGCCTGGGCGCCGTCGTGGAGGTCGCGCTCGATCCGCCGGAGTTCCGCCGCCTGGCTTCCGACCGCGTCGGCCCTGGTCAGCGTCAGCTCCTCGACCCGCTGCCGGAGCTGGGTCGCGGTCCCGCGATGCCCGACCGCGAGGAGCCGGCACGCCGTGTCGAGGTGCGCGCGAAGCCCGTACGGCATGAGGAGGAGCCCCACCGCGACGATCGAGGCGCTGATCGTCAGCGAGATCAGGTATCCGACAGGGTGCCCGGCCGGGACCGGGCCGTAGGTACGCGGGTCCACCGCCATGGAGAGCGCGAAGACCAGGCCGCCGATCACCAGCGCCGCCGCAGGGCCGATGAAGAACAGCACGGAGAGCGGATTGAGGACCCACCAGGCCGCGTCCGTCCTGGTCGCAGGGTCGCGCACGGTGCTGTGCACGAACCTCGCGACGCCGGCCGTTCGGGGGCTCCGGTGGTAGGAGAAGCCTGTCCACCAGTAGCCCCGCTCGTCCCGCTCCAACGCGGGTAGGGGCGCGTACCGCGCCGGAACGACGACGCCGTACCAGCGGTCGAGCTGGGTCCGGGTCCACCCGGCGGACCGTCGCGCACACCACTGCGCCGTGACAAGCCAGGTGAGAGCTCCTACGGCCAGGGCCACGACCAGGTAGACATCCGTCCCTTCGAGCCAGTTCGCCGTCACCGCGCCCGTGAGGCCGGCCACGAAGAACGGGCTCGTGACGGCGAAGAAGGCACCGGCCGTCGCTCCGGCCGCCCTCGCCGACGCCTGACCGCCCATGCGGAGCCTGCCCAACCACGCCCTTCCCACATCCGTGCCACCGAAAGGACTCGCGAAGGTCATGGCGCTGCTCCTGGGATCGACGTCCGGGTACGAGGTCCGACGCGACCAGTGTTGCGTGCCGGCACCTGGCGGCACATTGGCTGTGGGACCCGTTCCCGGGGTGGACCTAGCACCACCCTGCGACGCCGCTCCGCCGAACACGAGCCGGCCCGGCCCCGGCCGGGACCAAGCCCCGGGCACATTCGGACGAGCCGTACCGGGGGAAATGTGTGCCGTAAACGCAGTCAAGCCCCCTCCCGGACGGGAGGGGGCTTGACTGGAATGATTGTTCGGCGGCGTCCTACTCTCCCACAGGGTCCCCCCTGCAGTACCATCGGCGCTACGAGGCTTAGCTTCCGGGTTCGGAATGTAACCGGGCGTTTCCCTCACGCTATGACCACCGAAACACTATGAAACTGTCACCACCCACCCGCGAACCAGGACACAGCCTGGTGCGATGGGGGTCGTTGTTTCAGAACAACACAGTGGACGCGAGCAACTGAGGACAAGCCCTCGGCCTATTAGTACCGGTCAACTCCACCCCTTACAGGGCTTCCATATCCGGCCTATCAACCCAGTCGTCTACTGGGAGCCTTACCCTCTCAAGGAGGTGGGAGTGCTCATCTCGAAGCAGGCTTCCCGCTTAGATGCTTTCAGCGGTTATCCCTCCCGAACGTAGCCAACCAGCCATGCCCTTGGCAGGACAACTGGCACACCAGAGGTTCGTCCGTCCCGGTCCTCTCGTACTAGGGACAGCCCTTCTCAACACTCCTACGCGCACAGCGGATAGGGACCGAACTGTCTCACGACGTTCTAAACCCAGCTCGCGTACCGCTTTAATGGGCGAACAGCCCAACCCTTGGGACCTACTCCAGCCCCAGGATGCGACGAGCCGACATCGAGGTGCCAAACCATCCCGTCGATATGGACTCTTGGGGAAGATCAGCCTGTTATCCCCGGGGTACCTTTTATCCGTTGAGCGACGGCGCTTCCACAAGCCACCGCCGGATCACTAGTCCCTACTTTCGTACCTGCTCGACCCGTCAGTCTCACAGTCAAGCTCCCTTGTGCACTTACACTCAACACCTGATTGCCAACCAGGCTGAGGGAACCTTTGGGCGCCTCCGTTACTCTTTAGGAGGCAACCGCCCCAGTTAAACTACCCACCAGACACTGTCCCTGATCCGGATCACGGACCCAGGTTAGACATCCAGCACGACCAGAGTGGTATTTCAACGTCGACTCCACCATGACTGGCGTCACGGCTTCAAAGTCTCCCACCTATCCTACACAAGCCGAACCGAACACCAATATCAAGCTATAGTAAAGGTCCCGGGGTCTTTCCGTCCTGCTGCGCGAAACGAGCATCTTTACTCGTAATGCAATTTCACCGGGCCTGTGGTTGAGACAGTCGAGAAGTCGTTACGCCATTCGTGCAGGTCGGAACTTACCCGACAAGGAATTTCGCTACCTTAGGATGGTTATAGTTACCACCGCCGTTTACTGGCGCTTAAGTTCTCAGCTTCGCCCGACCGAAATCGGACTAACCGGTCCCCTTAACGTTCCAGCACCGGGCAGGCGTCAGTCCGTATACATCGCCTTACGGCTTCGCACGGACCTGTGTTTTTAGTAAACAGTCGCTTCTCGCTGGTCTCTGCGGCCACCCCCAGCTCAGAGTGCAAGACTCATCACCAGGAATGGCCCCCTTCTCCCGAAGTTACGGGGGCATTTTGCCGAGTTCCTTAACCACAGTTCACCCGAACGCCTCGGTATTCTCTACCTGACCACCTGAGTCGGTTTGGGGTACGGGCCGCCATGAAACTCGCTAGAGGCTTTTCTCGACAGCATAGGATCATCCACTTCACCACAATCGGCTCGGCATCAGGTCTCAGCCTCAATGAACGGCGGATTTGCCTACCGTTCGGCCTACACCCTTACCCCGGGACTACCACCGCCCGGGCTGGACTACCTTCCTGCGTCACCCCATCGCTCACCTACTACCCCGTTGGGTCACCGGCTCCACCACGTCCCATTGTCCGAAGACTCCGGGCCGGCTTCGCGGGCTTAGCATCAAGAGGTTCGACGTTGGCGCTTCAAAGCGGGTACGGGAATATCAACCCGTTGTCCATCGACTACGCCTGTCGGCCTCGCCTTAGGTCCCGACTTACCCTGGGCAGATCAGCTTGACCCAGGAACCCTTGGTCAATCGGCGCAAGAGTTTCCCACTCTTGTATCGCTACTCATGCCTGCATTCTCACTCGTGAACCGTCCACAACTGGATTCCTCCGCTGCTTCACCCGGCACACGACGCTCCCCTACCCATCCACAGCGCCGTTGGGCGTATTCTGTGAATGACACGACTTCGGTGGTGTGCTTGAGCCCCGCTACATTGTCGGCGCGGAATCACTTGACCAGTGAGCTATTACGCACTCTTTCAAGGGTGGCTGCTTCTAAGCCAACCTCCTGGTTGTCTCTGCGACTCCACATCCTTTCCCACTTAGCACACGCTTAGGGACCTTAGTCGGTGTTCTGGGCTGTTTCCCTCTCGACCATGGAGCTTATCCCCCACAGTCTCACTGCCGCGCTCTCACTTACCGGCATTCGGAGTTTGGCTAAGGTCAGTAACCCGTTGAGGCCCATCGCCTATCCAGTGCTCTACCTCCGGCAAGAAACACACGACGCTGCACCTAAATGCATTTCGGGGAGAACCAGCTATCACGGAGTTTGATTGGCCTTTCACCCCTAACCACAGGTCATCCCCCAGGTTTTCAACCCTGGTGGGTTCGGTCCTCCACACGGTCTTACCCGCGCTTCAACCTGCCCATGGCTAGATCACTCCGCTTCGGGTCTTGGGCATGCAACTATGACCGCCCTATTCGGACTCGCTTTCGCTACGGCTACCCCACACGGGTTAACCTCGCTACACACCGCAAACTCGCAGGCTCATTCTTCAAAAGGCACGCAGTCACACCCCACAAGGAGATGCCCCCACGGCTTGTAGGCACACGGTTTCAGGTACTATTTCACTCCGCTCCCGCGGTACTTTTCACCATTCCCTCACGGTACTATCCGCTATCGGTCACCAGGGAATATTTAGGCTTAGCGGGTGGTCCCGCCAGATTCACACGGGATTTCTCGGGCCCCGTGCTACTTGGGAGAAGCTCAAGCAAGCCGTACAGATTTCGTCTACGGGGGTCTTACCCTCTACGCCGGACCTTTCGCATGTCCTTCGACTACCCATACGGTTTCTGACTCGCCCAGCCGCCGGCAGACGACTGAAGAACTTTCCCACAACCCCGTCATGGCAACCCCTGCCGGGTCTCACACCATGCCGGTTTGGCCTCATCCGGTTTCGCTCGCCACTACTCCCGGAATCACGGTTGTTTTCTCTTCCTGCGGGTACTGAGATGTTTCACTTCCCCGCGTTCCCTCCACATACCCTATGTGTTCAGGTATGGGTGACAGCCCATGACGACTGCCGGGTTTCCCCATTCGGACACCCCCGGATCAAAGCTCGGTTGACAGCTCCCCGGGGCCTATCGCGGCCTCCCACGTCCTTCATCGGTTCCTGGTGCCAAGGCATCCACCGTGCGCCCTTAAAAACTTGGCCTACAGATGCTCGCGTCCACTGTGCAGTTCTCAAACAACGACCAGACACCCACCCTCCCACACCGAACGGTGCAGTCACGTGAGGCCGGCATCCAGAGGCAACAGACCAGACGGCCGTCCCCTCAGGACCCAACAGCGTGCCCGACCCACCAAGCCGTATCCCTGTTTTCCACGCCGAAGCAGTACTTACAGAGCCGTACTCGATGTGCCGAATAGTCAACGTTCCACCCATGAGCAACCGTGCGAGACATTCGCTCGCAACCGGCTATGTGCTCCTTAGAAAGGAGGTGATCCAGCCGCACCTTCCGGTACGGCTACCTTGTTACGACTTCGTCCCAATCGCTGGTCCCACCTTCGACGGCTCCCTCCCAAGGGTTAGGCCACCGGCTTCGGGTGTTACCGACTTTCGTGACGTGACGGGCGGTGTGTACAAGGCCCGGGAACGTATTCACCGCAGCATGCTGATCTGCGATTACTAGCAACTCCAACTTCATGGGGTCGAGTTGCAGACCCCAATCCGAACTGAGGCCGGCTTTTTGGGATTCGCTCCGCCTCGCGGCATCGCAGCCCTTTGTACCGACCATTGTAGCACGTGTGCAGCCCAAGACATAAGGGGCATGATGATTTGACGTCGTCCCCACCTTCCTCCGAGTTGACCCCGGCAGTCTCCTGTGAGTCCCCATCACCCCGAAAGGCATGCTGGCAACACAGAACAAGGGTTGCGCTCGTTGCGGGACTTAACCCAACATCTCACGACACGAGCTGACGACAACCATGCACCACCTGTACACCGACCACAAGGGGGCGCCTATCTCTAGACGTTTCCGGCGTATGTCAAGCCTTGGTAAGGTTCTTCGCGTTGCGTCGAATTAAGCCACATGCTCCGCTGCTTGTGCGGGCCCCCGTCAATTCCTTTGAGTTTTAGCCTTGCGGCCGTACTCCCCAGGCGGGGAACTTAATGCGTTAGCTGCGGCACCGACGACGTGGAATGTCGCCAACACCTAGTTCCCAACGTTTACGGCGTGGACTACCAGGGTATCTAATCCTGTTCGCTCCCCACGCTTTCGCTCCTCAGCGTCAGTAATGGCCCAGAGATCCGCCTTCGCCACCGGTGTTCCTCCTGATATCTGCGCATTTCACCGCTACACCAGGAATTCCGATCTCCCCTACCACACTCTAGCCTGCCCGTATCGAATGCAGACCCGGGGTTAAGCCCCGGGCTTTCACATCCGACGCGACAGGCCGCCTACGAGCTCTTTACGCCCAATAATTCCGGACAACGCTCGCACCCTACGTATTACCGCGGCTGCTGGCACGTAGTTAGCCGGTGCTTCTTCTGCAGGTACCGTCACTTGCGCTTCTTCCCTGCTGAAAGAGGTTTACAACCCGAAGGCCGTCATCCCTCACGCGGCGTCGCTGCATCAGGCTTTCGCCCATTGTGCAATATTCCCCACTGCTGCCTCCCGTAGGAGTCTGGGCCGTGTCTCAGTCCCAGTGTGGCCGGTCGCCCTCTCAGGCCGGCTACCCGTCGTCGCCTTGGTAGGCCATTACCCCACCAACAAGCTGATAGGCCGCGGGCCCATCCTGCACCGCCGGAGCTTTACACCGTCAACCATGCGGAAGACGGTCATATCCGGTATTAGACCCCGTTTCCAGGGCTTGTCCCAGAGTGCAGGGCAGATTGCCCACGTGTTACTCACCCGTTCGCCACTGATCCACCCCGAAGGGCTTCACCGTTCGACTTGCATGTGTTAAGCACGCCGCCAGCGTTCGTCCTGAGCCAGGATCAAACTCTCCGTGAATGATTACCCGTCATCGGGTTCACACCCGCGTTGAGCGGCACGGCAACCCCCGGAATAGGGAGCCCCGCGCACTGCGTCCTCGCTGTGTTATTTACTACAAAAGGAATCTCCAACCCCAGGAAATCCTGAGGCCGGGGATGTCAACATATCTGGCGTTGACTTTTGGCACGCTGTTGAGTTCTCAAGGAACGGACACTTCCTTCGGACCGCCTTCCAGCGGACCCTCCGGGTGTTTCGCTCTTTCGTGTCTCAAGCTTATCAGATCCGAGCTCGTGCTCTTTCCCGACTTGCTTTCGATTTCTTTCACCGGAACCGGCCTGACGGCCTGTCCGACGTTTCAAACCTTAGCCGATCCCCGCTCCGAAAAGCGAATCCGACCGCAACCCATATAAACGCGCACACCGAATTCGCACAGGGGCGCGACAAAGACACAGCCCTGCCCGGGAATCGGGAAGTGGTGGTTCAGAGGATTGGCCGCCCCGGGACCGTCCGCGCAGATGCGTGTCCGGTGCTCCCTGCCGAGCGACCAGGTAACACTACGCCCCTTCGGGGGACAGAGGCAAACCGGAGACCCGGACGATCCAGTGGCACCCGGCCCGGCCGGCCTTCACGTACTCGCCGTTGGGGTGGTCGTTCGCGACGATCCGCAGGTGGGCAGCCTCTCGGTCCTGGCCGTTCCGCGTGTGGCGCTCGACGAGCCGGCCCCGGCGGACGTCGTCCTCCGCGTCGATGTACCAGAGCTCGCGGAGCAGTCCGCGGACGGCGGACCACGGTGCGTCCGCGGATGCGAGGTAGTTGCCCTCCGTCACGACCAGTCGCGTGTGCGGAGCGATGACGTGCCGCGCCGCGACGGGCTCGTCGAGTGCCCGGTCGAAGTCCGGCGCGTAGATGTCGTGGAACCGCTCGTTCGCGACCCGCCCGAGGAGCGCGAGATATCCGGCGGTGTCGAAGGTCTCCGGGGCGCCCTTCCGTGCACGCAGCCCGAGCCTGTCCAACTGGGTGTTGGAGAGGTGGAAGCCGTCGAGCGGGAGGTAGGCGGCGGCACCCGGCCCTTCGCTCGCCACGATCCCGTCCACCAGGTGGCGGGCGACCGCCGACTTCCCCGCGGCGGGCGGCCCGGCCAGCCCGAGGACGGTGCGGCCGGTGGCGCTGCCCGGTCCGCGGAGCAGTCCCAGCGCTCGGGTGAGCAGTTCCTGCGCGGACACGGTCGAGGCGGCGGCCTCGTGAGGACCGGCCGGGCGGCGTCCGACGCCGCCCGGCCCGTCGCCGCCGTCGGAGATCCGGTCGTGTGGTGCGTCAACGTGCATGGCCGCACCCTACTCACGCATCGGGCGCGGCGAGGACCTGTTCCTCGATGGTCAGGGTGCCCGCGTCCGCGTCGAGCAGGGCACGGACGCCCAACGGCACCGTGAGGCTGCTGGGCCCGTGTCCGAAGCCCAGCTCCCAGAGGACGGGCACGCCGAGCGGGCCGAGCCGGTCGAGCATGACCTCGCGGACGCGTTCGAGCGGTCCGCAGCCGTCCCAGGAGCCGAGGGCGATGCCGGCGACGCCGTCGAGGGCACCCGAGCGCAGCAGTTGGGTGAGCGAGCGGTCGAGCCGGTACGGCTGCTCGTTGACGTCCTCCAGGAGCAGGATCGTCCCCGCGTACGAGGGTCGGCCGGTGGAGGTGCCGAGGTCGGTGGCGAGCAGCGCGGCGCAGCCGCCCGCGGTGATGCCCGTCGCGCGGCCGGGGACGAGGGCGGTCGCGGTGCGCGAGGTCAGGGTCCGCGTGCTGTCGGGGTCGAACAGGGTCCGACGGAGGTGTTCGGCAGTGGAGGGATCGTCCAGGAAGGTCCCCGCGCTGCCCATCGGCCCGTAGAGGGTGGGGAGCGCGAGCCGGGCCGCGACGGCCTCGTGCAGGACGGTGACGTCGCTGAAGCCGATCAGGATCTTCGGGGGTGCGCCGCGCAGGGCGTCCCAGTCGACGAGGTCGACCATGCGCTGGATGCCGTAGCCGCCGCGGGCGCAGATGACGGCCGAGACCGCGGGGTCGAGCCAGGCCCGTTCGAAGTCGGTGGCGCGGTCGCGGTCGGTGCCGGCGAGGTAGCCGTGCACGGGGTGGCGGTCGAGCACGTGCGCGCCGAGGACGACCTCCAGACCCCACGAGCGGATCAGGGCCTCGCCCGCGGCGAGGCGGTCCGCGGCGACGGGACCGCTGGGGGCGACGAGCGCGACGCGGTCCCCGGCGCGGAGGCGGCGGGGCCGGGCGGGGCCCGAGGCCGGGACGGAGCGGTGCACGGTGCGGTGTGCCGTGCGGTCGGGCAGCTGATTCATCGACAGGTCCTCCCCCTGGTGACTGGTTCGCCCGCTCACGGTATCCCCGCCGTCGGGGCGGCCGATCCCTCGCCGGTAGGGCCGTTGCTGCGGTCCGCACCCGGACGCCGGGCGGACCCGGCATGCAACGGGAGCGATTTCCGGCCGCCGACTCCGGGCAGGGGTGTGGCGAACAGGGCCGCCGGTCCCGCCGCCACCCTCACATCGTGGACCGAATCGGCTCCCAAGAGTCCTGTGCGGCAGGATCGTTCATGCCGCAGACGGAAGGGTCCGCACCCATGACCTCGCTCGACAGACCGCCGGACGGTCGGACGGTCTCCGCCCGGACCGGCACCGACCAGGCTGCCCCCACCCGGATGACAATCCCGACCCGCAGCGCGTCTGCCCGGGCCACCGGTGAAAGAGCAACCGGTGAACGGGCCACCGGTGAAAGGGCTGTCGGCGGACGGACCGCCGCCGAAACGGCCGACGGTGACCGGACCACGGCCAACCTGCTGGCAGGGCTGGCCGTGAGGCTGCGCAGCGCGTACGAGGACGGGGCCGAGCCGGCCGGGTTGGCGGCGGCCTGCCTCCGATCGGAGGCGGAGGTGCGCCAACTCCTGACGGCGGCCGGTGCCGACCTGTCGTCCGCGGAACGGTACGGCGGCGGGCCACCGCTCTCCGGCGCAGCGGCGGAGCCCGGCCCGGACGTCCTCGCAGGGGCAGCACCAGGCGCGGACACGGCCGACGGTACGGACACCGCGGCGGGCCCCGACGAGCCCGGCCCGGAGGACGGCACCACTGCGCGGCACGTACGGAGGGTGCGCCGGCCGACGCCGTCGCGGAGGCTGCGGCGCTTCCATCCCCGGCAGGCCGATCGGCCGGACGGACGCCGGACGCCGGGTCTCGCGGCCGGGCAGTCCGCGACCGGGGCCGACGACGGTCCGCCCCTGGGCATACTGATCGGCGGCTCGGCGCAGGCGGCCGTGGCGGCGTCCGGGCGGGCGGTACGGGTCGCGGCGCGACTGGTGCGGCGGAGGTCCGGGACGTGCCTGGTCGTGCTGCCGTCCTGGCGGGAGGCCATCGCCGTCGCGGTGCCGACGGAACAGCTCCTGACCTCGACCGGGTTGCACGCCGACGAACTGGCCGACGCGCTCCTCAGCGTGGTGATCAATCCCGACGCCCTGCACGACCGCGACCTGCGGCTGCACGGCTGGCGCGTCGAGCCGCCGCAGGACTGACGGACGCGCACGGACGGCCACGGCAGGCGCGCCCGGGCCGGCCGCGGTCAGGGCCGCCACGGGGTCGGGGTCATACCGGGTCAGGGCCGCACCGGGTCGGGGCCGCACAGGGTCAGGTCGCGGTCGAGTCGCGGTCAGGTCGACGGGCCGTCCGGTCGGCTGTTGGGGCTGCCGTTGGGCACGTACCCCAGGTGGACGGGTGCAGCCTCGGGGGCGGCCAGCAGGGCGGGGAGCTGCGGAGGCCACAGGGCGTCGGCGTCCGGGTCGGCGAGGTCGGCCGGGGTCCACCAGCGCCAGCCGAGGATGCGGTCGGCCGCGTGGGCGGCGCTCACGTCGCCGCCCAGGGCGCGTCGGGGGCCGGTCGTCACGAAGATGTGCTCGTGCTGGCGCACGGGGATGCCGTGCCAGGTGAAGTCGTGTTCCCACGTGCAGAGCAGGCGGCCGGTGGCGAGGTCGGTCCACCCGGTCTCCTCGGCCAGCTCGCGGCGGGCGCCGTCGGCGGGCAGTTCGCCGGCCTCCAGGCCGCCGCCGGGCATCGTCCAGTGGACGCCGACCTCGCTGTTGTCCGAGCGGAGGAGGAGGACGGCTCCGTCGGGAGCGATCACCGCTGTCCTGGCCGCGCGGCGCGGGGTGCGGGCTCGGCCGGAACCCCCGTCGCGGGAGGGGATCAGCCCGAGGAACCGTCGCAGATTCGGCATCGGATCACCGTGGCACAGGGGCCCGTGACTGTCGAACGGTTTGCGGGGCACCATGCGAACGCCCGGACACCGGACCTACCGTGTGGGCCATGACCTCTCCGGCCGTCCTCCTGCCGCTCGACCCGCTCGCCGTCCGGCGGCCCCGCCCGGACCCGCACTTCCTGCCGGAGGCCGAGGCCGTCCGGGAGGCGGGCGGCACCTGGCGGCTCCTCGACCACGACGCGCTGCTCGCGGGCGACGCGAAGGCCGCCGTACGGCTGCTGCCGGAGGGCTGCGGGCCGCTCTGGTACCGCGGCTGGATGGTCGACACGGCCTCCTACCACGCGCTGGCCGAGGCGCTGGCGGCCCGCGGCGGCGCTCTGCAGACCTCGTCGGCCGACTATGCGCGGGCGCACGAACTCCCCGGCTGGTACGAGGTGTTCGCGGGTGCGACACCGGCCACGCGGTGGTTGCCCGGGGCCGGCCTCCCGGGCCGTGCCGCGCTCGCCGAGGCGGCGCGGCTGCTCGGCACCGGCCCCGCGGTCGTCAAGGACTACGTGAAGTCGCGCAAGCACGAGTGGCACGAGGCCTGCTTCGTGCCCGAGCTCACCGACACCGACGCGCTCTGCCGGGTCGTGGCGCGCTTCGTCGAGCTGCAGGGCGACGACCTCGCCGGGGGTGTGGTGCTGCGCCGCTTCGAGGACTTCGTGCAGCGGTCGGACGGCTCGGGTCCGGCGCGGGCGGTGGAGGCCCGGGTGTGGTGGCTGGACGGCGAGCCGGTGCTGGTGGGCCCGCACCCGGACGTACCGGGGGACGTGCCCGCACCCGATCTTTCGGCGGTGCGCCCGCTGGTCTCCGCGCTGGGCTGCCGGTTCGTCACCACCGATCTCGCGCAGCGGGCGGGCGACGGGGAGTGGCGGGTGGTCGAGGTCGGGGACGGGCAGGTCAGCGGCCTGTCCCGGACGGCGGACCTCACGGTGCTCCTCACCGCTCTGCTGTCCGCACCGGCGCGCTGAGGCACGACCGACCACTGCTGCGGGCCGCCGCGGCCCGCGACGTCCGCCTGCCCGGGCCCGGGTCTGGGCTCCGGCCCGGGCAGGCGACGCCCGGCTCAGCCGACCGGCGCGGACCTGCCGTCGGCCACGAAGGCCTGCCACAGCCGGTGGTAGGCGCCGCCGCGCAGGAGCAGGTCGTCGTGGGTGCCGTCCTCGACGATCCGGCCGCGGTCGAGCACGACGATCCGGTCGGCGCGTTCGGCGGTGGTGAGCCGGTGCGCGATGACGAGGGTGGTGCGGCCGCCGGAGAGCCGGTCGGCGGCCGCGTTGACGGCCGCCTCGCTGGCGAGGTCGAGGGCTGCGGTGGCCTCGTCGAGCAGGAGGATGTCGGGGTCGACGAGTTCGGCGCGGGCGAGGGCGACGAGCTGGCGCTGGCCTGCGGAGAGGTTGCGTCCGCGGGCGGCGACCCGGTGTTCGTAGCCGCCGGTCAGGCCGAGGATCATGTCGTGCGCCCCGACGGCCCGGGCTGCGGCCTCGACCTCGGCGCGGGTGGCGTCGGGCCGGCCGTAGGCGATGGCCTCGTGGACGGTGCCGGCGAAGAGGTACGCCTCCTGCGGGACGACACCGAGCCGGTGGCGGTACCCGGCGAGGTCGTACCGGGTGACGTCGGTGCCGTCGATGCGGACGCTTCCGCCGGTGGCGTCGTAGAACCGGGCGACGAGCTTCACGAGAGTGGACTTGCCGGCGCCGGTCTCGCCGACCAGGGCGACCGTCTGGCCTGCCGGGATGTGCAGGTCGATCCCGGTGAGGACGTCGGGCCTGCGCTCGCCGTCCCCGTTGTAGGCGAAGCTGACGTCCTCGAAGCGGATCTCGCCGCCGAGCCGGTCGACCGGGGTGCTGGGCTCCGCCTCCGGGGTGCTGGTCGGGGTGCGGAGCAGCTCGCGGATCCGGCCGAGGCTGACGCTCGCCTGCTGGTAGCCGTCGAAGACCTGCGAGAGCTGGTTGACGGGTGCGAAGAAGAGGTCGATGTAGAGCAGGTAGGCGACCAGCGCGCCGATCGTGAGGGTGCCCGCTTCGACGCGGGACGCGCCGGCGATCAGCACCAGGGCGGAGGCGACGCTCGACAGGAACTGCACGAACGGGAAGTACAGCGAGATGTAGAGCTGGGCCCGGGCGCGGGCGTCGCGGTACTCCAGGCCGCGGGCGACGAACCGGGCGGTGTTGACGTCCTGGCGGCGGAAGGCCTGGACGATCCGCATGCCCGCGACGTTCTCCTGGAGGTCGGCGTTGACGGTCGAGATCAGGTCGCGGGAGATCTGGTACTGGACGGTGGACTTGCGCCGGAAGACCAGGGTGGCGACGACGAGCACCGGCAGCACGGCGAAGACCACGAGGGCGAGCCCGGCGTCGAGCACGAGCAGGGCGGCGAAGATGCCGAAGAAGGTGAGGAGGCTGACCACCGCGGTGACGACGCCGGTCTGGAGGAACGTGGAGATCGAGTCGACGTCGGTGGTCATCCGGGTCATGATCCGGCCGGTGAGCTCGCGCTCGTAGTAGTCGAGTCCGAGCCGGTTGAGGTGCGCGAAGATCTTCAGCCGCAGGGTGTACAGGACACGCTCGCCGGTGCGTCCGCTGACCCTGGTCTCGGCGCTCTGCACGAGCCAGTCGACGAGGACGACGGCCAGGGCCGCGAGCGAGGCCACGGCGACACCGGCCATGGCGGCCTTGCTGACGCCGTCGTCGATGCCGTGCCGGATCAGCACCGGGAGGGTGAGGCCGGCGGCGGTGTCCAGGGCGACGAGCAGCAGGGCGAGGGCGAGCGGGCGCCTGAAGGGTGCCAGCAGGGTGCGGAGGCCGAAGTTCGGGTCTCCGGCCTCGGCCGCGGCGACCCGGACGTCGGGGCTGTCGGCCGCGGGCGGGAGGGAGGCGACCTTGGCGAGGAGTTCGGCGTCGTCGCCGGCCGTGCGGGGTGCGGCCGGGCTGGGCGCGGCCGCGGGGGGTGCGGCCGCAGGGGGTGTCCGGGTGCCGTCCGCCGGTGCGGGGCGGTCGGCGGTTCCGGCGGCCGGGCCGTCGGCAGGGGCGGCGGCGGTACGGTCGGCCGCGTCGGGATCGGTGATCAGTGCCCGGTAGAGGGGACATCGGGCGTCGAGTTCCTCGTGCGTGCCGATGTCGACGAGCCGGCCGCGCTCCAGCACGGCGATCCGGTCGGCGAGCTGCAGGGTGGACCGCCGGTGGGCGATCAGCAGCGTGGTGCGGCCGGCCATCACGGAGCGGAGCGCGCCGAAGATCTCCGCCTCGACCTGGGGGTCGACGGCGGAGGTGGCGTCGTCGAGGAGCAGCACGCGCGGGTCGGTGAGGATGGCGCGGGCGAGGGCGATCCGCTGGCGCTGGCCGCCGGAGAGGGTGAGGCCCTGCTCGCCGACCTTGGTCCCGTAGCCGTCCGGGAGCTCCCGGATGAAGCCGTCGGCCTGGGCGACCCGGGCGGCGGCCTCGATCTGGGCCTCGGTGGCCTCGGGGTGGCCGTAGGCGATGTTGGTGCTGACGCTCTCGGAGAAGAGGAAGCTGTCCTCGGGCACGATGCCGACGGCGGCGCGCACCGAGTCGAGGGTGAGGTCGCGCAGGTCGTGGCCGTACAGCCGGATCGTGCCGGCGGTCGGGTCGTAGAAGCGCGGGACGAGCTGGGCGACGGTCGACTTGCCGGAGCCGGACGCGCCGACGAGGGCGAGGGTCTCGCCGGGGGCGAGGCGCAGGCTCAGGCCGTCGAGGACGGGGACGGGCTCGTCGTGCCCCTCGTAGTGGAAGTCGACCCGGTCGAGGGTGAGGGCGTCGGTGCCGGCGGCGACGGCCGCGGGGGCGGTGTCGGCGGGGGTGAGGGCGTGGGCGTCCGGCCGCTCCTCGACGTGCGGGCGCTGGTCGATCAGCTGGAGGACGCGCTCCACACCGGCCCGGGCCTGCTGGGCGACGGTGATCACCATGGCGAGCATCCGGACGGGTCCGGTCATCTGGGCGACGTACGTCGAGAACGCCACGAAGGTGCCGAGCGACACCTCGCCGCGGACGGCCAGCCAGCCGCCGAGGGCGAGCACGGCGACCTGGGCGAGGGCGGGGATCGCCTGCATGGCGGGGGTGTAGCGGCTGTTCAGGCGGATCGACCGGAGCCTGGCCGCGAAGAGGGAGCGTGAGACCCGCTCCAGCTTGCCGCGCTCCTGCGCCTCCTGGCCGAAGCCCTTGACGACCCGGACGCCGCCGACCGCCGCGTCGACGACCCCGGCGACGGCCGCGGCCTCCTGCTGGGCGGCCCAGGTCGCCGGGAAGAGCCGCTTGCGGCTGAGGGCGGCGCACCACCACAGGGCGGGGGCCATCACGAGGGCGATGAGGGTGAGCGGCAGCGAGAGCCAGAGCATGACCACGAGGGACATGCCGAACATGAGGAGGTAGCCGGTCATCATCGGCAGCATGGAGAGCAGGCCGTTGATGAGCTGCAGGTCCGAGGTGGCGCGGCCGACGACCTGCCCGGTGTCGAGCCCGTCCTGGCGGCGGCCGTCCAGCCGGGTGAGGGAGCGGAAGAGGTCGGCGCGCAGGTCGTGCTGGACGTCGAGCGCGAGCTGACCGCCGTAGTAGCGGCGGATCTGCGCGCAGAGGAAGACGACCGCGGCGGCGAGCAGAAGCACGATCGCCCAGGGGGTGAGCGGTCGGCTGTGGGCGGTGATGACGTCGTCGATGATCAGTTTGGTGATCAGGGGGACGACCGTGGTGACGGCCATGCCGACGAGCGAGGCGCCGAAGGCGAGCAGGACGTTGCGGCGGTAGCGCCACGAGTAGCCGCCGAGCCTGCGGAGCCAGCCGGATCCGTCCGCGCCCGGGGCGGTGTCGTGGCCGGGTGCGGTGCCGCCGGGTGTGCGGGATCCGCGCGCCCCGTCCGTCGAGCGGCGGCGGGACTTCTTGCCCGGCCGGTTGCGCTGAGGATCGGCGTTCCGGGACAGCTCCGCAGTAGAACCATGAGTCTCAGGCATATTTAGGGATACTAACCATTCGGCACGTGTACCGTCCATCGCGTTTCGACGGACGCCCGGCAGGCTCAACGACCGGCGGCCGGGGAACCTTCCCGCTGCTCTCCAGGGTCGCCGACGGCCCGCCCCCGCGCACCGGGCGGACGACCGGGACGCCCTGCGGCCTTCGCCCTACGCCCACCGGGAACCCGCCGGCCGCACGGGCCCCACCGCCCCACGACCCCGCCATCGCACCCGCGCGAACCCGCACCCGCACACTCACCCGCGCGCGCACCCGCACCGCGCGACGGCGCAGCAGCCGTTCACGGCGCACCCGACCGGTGCCCTGCCGCCGCCACGCGCCCCCTGCGTCGCCGCGGCGCGGACCCCGGCCCTCCGGGCACCGCCCCCGGAAGCTCAGTCCTCGGCAGCCTCGGCAGCCTCGGCGGCCCGGGCCCCCGGGTCGCCCTCCGCGGCACCCCGCCCGTACGGGTCCGCCGAGTCCGCCCGGTCCGCCTGGTCCGCCGCCCCGGCCGGCGCCCAGACTGCGGTGACCGCAGTGGCCGCGGAGGCCGCCGCCGCGGCGAACGCTCCCTGGGCGAGGCTGTGCAGCAGCACGGCCATCGCGTCGCGCGGCAGCCCGGAGCGGTCGGCCTGCGCCGAGTGCGGCGCGGCGCTGTGCGGGGTGGAGTTGAGCAGCCCGAAGACCGCGTGGACGGCGGCGCGGGCGAGCGGCTCGGCGCCGGGGCCGGCCAGCGGCGGGAAGGCCTCGCGGACGACGCCCACCCAGAGCTCGACGTAGCCGCGCTGCAGGCGCCGGACGCGCCGGCGGTCCTCCTCCTTCAGATGGAGCAGTTCGCGGTCGTGCAGGATGATCAGGTCGCGGTCGTCGAGCGCGAAGTCGACGTGGCCGCCGATCAGGGCGTCGAGCGCGCCGGACGGCCCGGACGCACCGTCCGCCTCGCCGGCCCGGCGCCTCCCCTCCTCCAGCAGGCGCTCGCTGATGCCGACCAGCAGGTCGGCGAGCATCGCGTCCTTGCCGGAGAAGTGCCGGTAGAGCCCGGGCCCGCTGATGCCGACCGCCTTGCCGATCTCGTCGACTCCGACGCCGAGGAAACCGCGGGCGGCGAAGAGTCGCGCGGCCTCCTTGCGGATCTGGTCGCGGCGTGGGAGCGCGGAGACTGCTGGCACGTTCGGCATGCTGCCCATCGTAGACAGGCGGGTTATCCATGGTTAACCTGGCCGCAGGAGTTAACGCTCATTAACATGGGTTGCGGGCTCACCCGTCCGCATGCCCGCTCGGCGCCGAGGGCAAGGGAGCTCTCCGGATGGTCCTCACATCCACTGGATCCGTCGCCGGACCGGCAGGCGGCCCGCACCCGGGGCCGTCCGCCGGCCACGGCCCGCGCACCACCGGGCCCGGCCCGGCCGCAGCACCGGCCCCCCGGCTGGAGTCCGCCGCCGACCCCGCGTCCGCCGCCTACCGTGCGAACGAGGCCGCGCACCGCGCACTCGTCGCCGAGCTGCGCGCGAAGCTCGCCACCGCCGCCCAGGGCGGCGGGGCCAAGGCCCGGGCCCGGCACACCGCCCGCGGCAAACTGCTCCCGCGCGACCGCGTGGACACCCTGCTCGACCCAGGCTCGCCGTTCCTGGAGCTCGCGCCGCTCGCCGCCGACGGCCTCTACGACGGGGCCGCCCCCGCCGCGGGCGTGATCGCCGGCATCGGCCGGGTCGCGGGGCGCGAGGTCGTGGTCGTCGCCAACGACGCCACCGTCAAGGGCGGCACGTACTACCCGATGACGGTCAAGAAGCACCTGCGGGCGCAGGAGGTGGCCCTGGAGAACCGGCTGCCCTGCATCTACCTCGTCGACTCCGGCGGCGCCTTCCTGCCCATGCAGGACGAGGTCTTCCCCGACCGCGACCACTTCGGCCGCATCTTCTACAACCAGGCCCGGCTCTCCGGCGCGGGCATCCCGCAGATCGCCGCCGTGCTCGGCTCCTGCACCGCCGGCGGCGCGTACGTGCCCGCCATGAGCGACCAGGCGGTGATCGTGCGCAACCAGGGCACGATCTTCCTCGGCGGCCCGCCGCTGGTGAAGGCCGCCACCGGCGAGGTCGTGACCGCCGAGGAGCTCGGCGGCGGCGACCTGCACTCCCGCACCTCCGGCGTCACCGACCACCTCGCCGAGGACGACGCCCACGCCCTGTCGATCGTCCGGACCATCGTCGCCGGGCTCGGCCCGCGGGCGGCCGCACCCTGGACGCCCGCCCCCGTCGAGGCGCCCGCCGTCGACCCGGCCGGCCTCTACGGCGCGGTGCCGGTCGACCCGCGCACCCCGTACGACGTGCGCGAGGTGATCGCCCGGATCGTCGACGGCAGCCGGTTCGCCGAGTTCAAGGCCGAGTACGGTGCCACGCTCGTCACCGGCTTCGCCCGGATCCACGGACACCCGGTCGGCATCGTCGCCAACAACGGCGTGCTCTTCGCCGAGTCCGCCCTCAAGGGCGCGCACTTCATCGAGCTGTGCGACCAGCGCGGCATCCCCCTCCTCTTCCTGCAGAACATCACCGGCTTCATGGTCGGCCGCCAGTACGAGGCGGGCGGCATCGCCAAGCACGGCGCCAAGATGGTCACCGCGGTGGCCTGCACCCGTGTCCCGAAGCTGACCGTCGTCGTCGGCGGCTCCTACGGCGCGGGCAACTACTCGATGTGCGGCCGCGCCTACTCCCCCCGCTTCCTGTGGATGTGGCCGGGCGCCAAGATCTCCGTCATGGGCGGCGAACAGGCCGCGTCCGTGCTCGCCACCGTGCGACGCGACCAGTACGAGGCGCAGGGCGAGGAGTGGTCCGCCGAGGCCGAGGACGCCTTCAAGAAGCCCGTCCGCGAGCAGTACGAACGCCAGGGCAGCGCCTACTACGCCACCGCCCGCCTCTGGGACGACGGAGTGATCGACCCGCTCGACACCCGCACCGCGCTCGGTCTGGCCCTCACCGCCTGCGCCAACGCGCCCCTCGCCGAGCCCCGGCCGTACGGCGTCTTCCGGATGTGAGGCGGCGGGCCCGACGCCCTCCGCCCGACCCCCGTACGGGCCCGGCCCAGCGCCGGGCACCACCGACCCGCCGCCGGACGCGCCCGGCATCACCACCTCCCCCTCGATCCGGAGGAACGCCTCCCATGTTCGACACCGTTCTGGTCGCCAACCGGGGTGAGATCGCCCTGCGGGTGATCCGCACCCTGCGGCGGCTCGGCATCCGGTCCGTCGCCGTCCACAGCGACGCCGACGCGGACGCACCGCACGTCCGCGCCGCCGACCTGGCCGTCCGCCTGGGCCCGGACGGGGGCGACGACAGCTCGGCCGCCGCCACCTACCTGCGCGCCGACCTGCTGCTCGACGCCGCCCGCCGCACCGGCGCGCAGGCCGTGCACCCCGGCTACGGCTTCCTCGCCGAGAACCCGGCGTTCGCCCGGGCGTGCGCCGACGCGGGAGTCGTCTTCATCGGCCCGCCGCCGGCCGCGGTGGAGCTGATGGGCGACAAGATCAACGCCAAGGAGGCCGTCCGCGCCGCCGGCGTGCCGGTGGTGCCCGGCAGCCGGGGCGGCTCCCCGACCGACGCCGAACTCGTCGACGCCGCCGTCGAGATCGGCTACCCGGTGCTGCTCAAGCCGTCCGCCGGCGGCGGCGGCAAGGGCATGCGCCTCGTACGGGACCCCGCCCACCTCCCGACCGAGATCGCCGCGGCCCGCCGGGTGGCCCGCACCGCGTTCGGCGACGACACCCTGCTGCTGGAGCGCTGGGTCGACCGCCCGCGCCACATCGAGGTGCAGGTGCTCGCGGACGCCCACGGCGCCACGGTGCACCTCGGCGAACGCGAGTGCAGCCTGCAGCGCCGCCACCAGAAGCTGATCGAGGAGGCACCCTCCGTCCTGCTCGACGAGGCGACCCGGGCCGCCATGGGCGCGGCCGCCGTCCGCGCCGCCGAGGCGTGCGGCTACACCGGGGCCGGCACGGTGGAGTTCATCGTGCCCGGCCTGGCACCCGGTGCGGCCACCCCCGAAGGCGTCCTGGACTTCTTCTTCATGGAGATGAACACCCGGCTCCAGGTGGAACACCCCGTCACCGAAATGGCCGTCGCCGTCGGCGCGGGCACCCCCGACGCGCACCGGCTCGACCTCGTCGAGTGGCAGCTGCGGGCCGCGGCCGGCGAACCGCTGGCCTTCGCCCAGGCGGACATCTCCTTCCAGGGCCACGCCGTCGAGGCCCGGATCTGCGCCGAGGACCCGGACCGCGACTTCCTGCCCACCGGCGGCCGCATCCTCCTCCTCGACGAGCCCGTGGGCGAGGGCGTCCGGGTCGACTCGGGCGTCGCCACCGGCTCCGACATCGGCAGCCTCTACGACCCGATGCTGGCGAAGGTGATCGCGTACGGGCCCGACCGCCCGACCGCGCTGCGGCGCCTGCGGGCGGCACTCGCCGACACCCGCATCCTCGGCGTCACCACCAACACCGGCTTCCTGCGGCGCCTGCTCGCTCACCCCGACGTCGCCGCGGGCCGGCTCGACACCGGGCTGGTCGAACGGGTCGCTCAGGAGACCCCCGTCCTGCTGAGCTCGCCGTACACCCGCACCGATGCCGCCGGGACCGGGGCGGACCCGGCCGCCTCCCCGGACCTGCTGCTCGTCGCCGCCGCGCTCGCACGGCAGCTCGACCTCGCGCCCGCCGGCACACCCGGCGGCTGGACCGACCCCTACTCCCTCCCCTCCGGATGGCGCCTGGGCGGCGAGGCCGCCTGGACGGCCCACCGCCTCCGGACGGTTGGAGGCGAGCCCGTCACCGTGCTCGTCCGACCGGTCGTGCCCGGCACCGTAACCGACCCCACTGACAGTCCGTCAGGAGCGGCCCCCGAGCTGCAGGTGCGGATCGGCGACGGCCCGGTGCGCCGGGCCCGCGCCGAGCGCGACGGCGACCGCCTGCACGTCTCCGTCGACGGCCTGCGGACGACGTTCGTCCACACCGCCGACCACCGGGCGACCGGCCGCGTCGACTGGCTCGCCGCGGACGGGGACGCCTGGCCCGTCCACACCCACGACCCCGTCGCGGAGCGCACCGCCGCGGGCGGCGCCCACCACGGCGCCCTGACCGCACCGATGCCGGGCACCGTGACGGTGGTCAAGGCCGCATCCGGCGAACGCGTGACCAGGGGTCAGGCCCTGCTGGTCCTGGAGGCCATGAAGATGGAGCACGTCATCGCGGCACCGCACGACGGCACCGTCACCGAACTGCGGGCGCGCGCCGGCTCGACCGTCGCCATGGACGAGGTGCTCGCCGTGGTGACCGCCGACGCCGACACCCCCGCCGACACCCCCGCGGACGGCTCCGGCACGGCGGCCCAGGCGGCGGCCCCGACGGCGGAGGTGGCCCCGTGAGCGGCGACCCGCGCACCACCCGTACGTCCGAACCGGGCGTGCTCGCCCTCGGGCTGCCCGACCCGGTGCCGGACCCGTCGCTTCCGGCGCGGGTGCGGATCCACGAGGTCGGCCCGCGGGACGGCCTGCAGAACGAGAGCGCCCTCGTACCCGTCGAGGTCAAGGCGGAGTTCGTCGCGCGGCTCGCCGGGGCCGGACTGCGCACCGTGGAGGCGACCAGTTTCGTCCACCCGAAATGGGTGCCCCAGCTGGCCGACGCCGAGGACCTGATGCCCCGCCTGGCCGGACTGACCGGGCACCACCCCGGGCTGCGGCTCCCCGTGCTCGTCCCGAACGAGCGCGGGCTCGACCGTGCGCTCGCGCACCACGCCACGGACGTGGCGGTGTTCGCCAGCGCCACCGAGACGTTCGCCCGCCGCAACCTCAACCGCTCCGCGGACGAGGCGATGGCGATGTTCGACCCCGTCGTGGCCCGCGCGACGGCGGCCGGCGTGCCGGTGCGCGGATACCTGTCGATGTGCTTCGGCGACCCGTGGGAGGGGCCCGTCCCGGCCGCGCAGGTGATCGGCTTCGGGGTGCGGCTGCTGGAGATGGGCTGCGCCGAGCTGAGCCTCGGCGACACCATCGGCACGGCCACGCCCGGCCAGGTCACCGCCCTGCTGGCGGGGTTCGCCCGGGCCGGCGTGCCGATGGCGCGGCTGGCGGTGCACTTCCACGACACGTACGGCCAGGCGCTGGCCAACACGCTCGCCGCGCTGCGGTCGGGCGTGACCGTCGTGGACGCCTCGGCGGGCGGCCTCGGCGGCTGCCCCTACGCCAAGAGCGCGACCGGCAACCTCGCCACCGAGGACCTCGTCTGGATGCTCCACGGCCTCGGCATCGAGACCGGCGTCGACCTCGCCGCGCTCGCCGCTACCAGCGGCTGGATGGCCGGACAGCTCGGCCGACCGAGCCCGTCGCGGACCCTCCGGGCCCTGCTGGGCGGCTCCGCCTGACGCCGGGCCGGGAGCCCCCGGCCACCGGATCCCCCTCACCCGACCCACCGTACGTCCCGCCGGACATCCCGGCGCACACGCTCCGCCGCACTCACTCCGCCGCACACCCGCGACCCGCGCACACGGCCCGCACCAGGCACCACCGGCACACCCCGCCGAACGTCCGGCACACCCGCCGCTATCCAGGAGGACCCCATGCTCGACCACCGGCTGAGCACCGAGCACGAAGAACTGCGCCGCACCGTCGCGGAGTTCGCGAACGACCTGGTCGCACCGAAGATCGGCGAGTTCTACGAGCAGGGCGAGTTCCCGTACGAGATCGTCCGCGAGATGGGGCGCATGGGGCTCTTCGGGCTGCCGTTCCCCGAGGAGTACGGCGGCATGGGCGGCGACTACTTCGCCCTGTGCATCGCCCTGGAGGAACTGGCCCGGGTCGACTCCTCCGTGGCGATCACCCTGGAGGCGGCGGTGTCGCTCGGCGCGATGCCGGTGTACCTCTTCGGCACCGACGAGCAGAAGCGCACCTGGCTGCCGCGGCTGACCTCCGGCGAGATGCTGGGCGCGTTCGGCCTGACCGAGCCGGAGGGCGGCACCGACGCGGGTGCGACCCGCACCACGGCACGCTACGACGAGGCCACCGACGAGTGGGTGATCAACGGCACCAAGTGCTTCATCACCAACTCCGGCACCGACATCACGGGGCTGGTCACCGTGACCGCCCTGACGGAGCCCAGGGCAGGATCGGGCACGGGCGGATCGGGCACGGGCGGCGGGGCGCTCGCGCCGACCCGCGAGATCTCCTCGATCATCGTGCCGGCCGGAACGCCCGGCTTCCAGGTGTCGAAGAAATACTCCAAGGTCGGATGGAACGCTTCGGACACTCGCGAACTCTCTTTCACCGACTGCCGGGTGCCGGCGGCCAACCTGCTCGGTACCCGCGGCCGCGGGTACGCCCAGTTCCTGCGCATCCTCGACGAGGGGCGCATCGCCATCGCAGCCCTGGCCACCGGCCTGGCCCAGGGATGCGTCGACCAGTCCGTCACCTACGCCGGTACGCGGCGCGCCTTCGGGCGGCCCATCGGCGCCAACCAGGTCATCCAGTTCAAGCTCGCCGACATGGAGATGCGCGCCCACACCTCCCGCCTGGCCTGGCGGGACGCCGCCTCCCGGCTGCTGCACGCCGAGCCGTTCAAGAAGGAGGCTGCGATCGCCAAGCTGTACGCGTCGGAGGCCGCCGTGGACAACGCGCGTGAGGCCACCCAGATCCACGGCGGGTACGGCTTCATGAACGAGTTCCCGGTCGCCCGGTTCTGGCGCGACTGCAAGATCCTCGAAATCGGTGAAGGCACCTCGGAGGTCCAGCGGATGCTCATCGCGCGAGAGCTCGGCGTGAACTCCTGAGGCGCCCCCGAAGGCGGTACGACGCCTCGGACGGGTAGGGGCCGGGTCGTACGGGCCGAGTGGTGCGGGCCGAGTGGTGCGGGCCGACGCACCACCCCGGCCCGTACGACCCGGTGACCGTCAGGGAATGACGATGACGGGCCGGTTGGCACGGCGGGCGAGCCGACCGGACACCGAGCCGAAGATCCTGCCGAGCAGGCCGTGGGTGCTGCCGACCACGATCGCGTCGGCGGCGTACTCCCTGCCGACCTCCTCGATCTCGTGGCAGATGTCGCCACCCCGCTCGACCAGGACCCACGGCACACCGGCCAGGTAGTCCGCACAGGCAAGTTCGAGGCCGAGGATCTCCGTCCGGTGATCCGGCATGTCGACGAAGACAGGAGGTTCACAGCCGGCCCACACCGTGGCGGGCAGCCGGTTCGCCACGTGCACGATCACGAGCCCGCAGCGGGACCGCCGCGCCATGCCGACCGCGTACGCCAGTGCGCGCTCGCTGGACAGCGACCCGTCGAAACCCACGACGACCCCGTGCTGGAAGACCGGGTCGCACGCCGGCGACACCTGTTCCTTCAGCATCGGCTCGCCGTCACCATCGGTGCGGCCGGTGGCCGCCCCCTGCCCATCGGTCAACGCCTCGCCCCCGCCATCTGAACCGTCGTCGGGCCGCATCGCCGGACGCTGCGGCCCGACCCGCGTACCGCCGTCGCCCGGCGCGACCGCCCCGGGCGGAGTTCCACCTCGCACGTCACCCTCGTCCGCGCGGTGCCGACCCGACCGGGGCCACACACGGCGGGCTGCGTCACGGGCAGCCTGCAGTGCGACACGGCGCGCACGCCAGCGCCCTCCGGCGGACTCGCCGACCGACAGCGACCCGCCACCACCGGCATCCGCACCGGCGGGCAGGGGAGGCTCAAAACCAGCCATCGCTCACAGCTCTTCGCAGCACACGGGCCGACAGGACACGACAGGGCTGCCTGGACAGCAGACCCATCCGCGGCACCGAAACGCTCTCCGCCGAGCACCACCGAACGCGACCTGTCCCTCTCAGAGTACGACGGGCAGGAAACCCGGCCCAGCCATCGAAACCCGATCCGTCGAGGTTCCCGCGGACGGACCGCGCGCACCTCCACGTGCAAGCCCCCTCGCGAACGGCCCCGAGGGCAGCCGGGCACGGCGGTTCCCAGGAGCTTGACCGACAACCCGCCGTCGGCGCAACAGCCCGTAGACACAACGTGACCCGACCGTCATCGGTGGATGTACGGGCCGTGACCGGCACCCGACACCATGGGAACCGGGCGCGACGGCGCCCGGAGCACCGCGTCGCAGCCGCGCTGCGGGCCCGGCGCGGCCTCGGCGCGGACACCCGCCAGCTCACGGTGCTGCCGCAAGCTGCCGCGACCTGCCCACGGTCCGGCAGCAGGTGCCGGCGGGTCGAGCGGCACGCGCCGCCGGACGTAGCGGCGAGCGACCGTGCGGTGACCGTCCGGATTCGGCCATTTCGGTCGCCCACAGGTCGGCGATTGGCATTTGCCAGGTGCATAGGCGTCCGCCACTGGCAGCATGCACGGCATGCCGCTGCTCCTGTTCGACCTCGACAACACCCTGCTGCCCAGGGACGCCGCCTTCCGGGCCTGGGCCCAGGACTTCCTGGACGAACACCGGCTGCCCGCCGGCGACATCGACTGGTTCACCACCATCGACGGCAGCGGCTACGTGCCGCGCAGCACCGTACTGGGCGCCGCGAAGCGCCGCTACGGACTCGACCACTCCCTCGAACTCCTCCTCGCCCACTACCGGCGCGGCATCAACGCCCACATCCACTGCCCGGCCGACCACGTCGCGGCGCTCCGGACGGCCCGCGCCTCCGGCTGGACACTCGGCATCGTCAGCAACGGCGGCACCAGGCCCCAGCTGGAGAAGATCCGCCGGACCGGCCTCGGCCCGCTCGTCGACGGGTGGGTGATCTCCGAGGAGGCCAAGTGCGTGAAGCCCGACCCCCTCATCTTCGAGATCGCCGCCCGGCGCTGCGGCATCACACCGAGCGCGGGCTGGGAATCGGGCACCTGGATGGTCGGTGACCACGCCCCGGCCGACATCGCCGGCGCCGAGCTGGCCGGGCTGCGCAGCGTGTGGCTGCACCAGGGCCGCCCCTGGGCGGAGCGCGGCTACCGACCGACCCTCAGCGCCGCCGGACTGCCGGAGGCGGTCGGCCTGGTGCTCGGTGCGCGCAACGCGCCCACGGTCGGCACCGCCAGCCGGGCCGCGGTGCGCCGCGCGGTGACCCAGCAGGCGGCGGCCCGCCGTGCCGTCGGCCGGACGACGGACGCCCAGCCGCCCACGGCACTCTTCCGGCCGACCCCGGGCCTCGGCGCGGCCGCACCCGCCGGTACCGGCACCGGCGCCGGTACCAGTGCCGTTGCCGGTTCGGGTGCCACGGCGGCGGCAACATCAGCGGCAGCAACGGCGGCGGCAGCTGCCTCGCCGTCAACCGGCCCCACCGGCCCCACCGGCCCCGCCGACGCGCCCGCAGCGGCCGCCGCCCCGGCGTCCGTGCCCGCCGTGCCCCTGCCCGCCACAGCCGCACCGACCGGCGCGGCCGCGGGCGGCCGGACGCGCTTCGCCGTGCCCCCGACCCCGGCCGCAGCCCCTGCCTCGGGGTTCCGGGGCGCCGCCGCGCGCTACACGGTCATCGCCGAGGGCGTCGCCGGGTAGCGCCACCACCGGCTCACACCCTGTTCGACGAAGCCGAGGCGGCGGTAGAGCGGCTCGCCCAGCAGCGTCGACACGAGGGTCGCCTCCCGGTCCGGGTGGGCCTCCAGCACGGCGGCGACCATCGCCCGCCCGACCCCTCGCGAGCGGCACTCGGGCAGGGTCGCCAGGGAGTAGAGGCCGACGGCCTCCCCGTCGTCGTAGCTCAGGCAGGCACCGGCCGGCCGGCCGTCGACCCTCGCCAGCCAGGCGCGGAGGCCCGCGGTGCCCAGCAGGACGGGGGGCAGCATGTCCCCGCGTTCCCCGGCCATCCGGGCGGGCATCGGGAAGCCGTCGACGACCGTCCGCTCTACCGCGGCGAGGTCGTCCGGAGTGCGGGCCTCCGCCACGGTCACGCGTCCGGTACCGCCCTCACCACTTCCCGTACCACCTCCCGTACCGCCGCCCGCCCCGGGGTCCGCCATAGAGCCCGGCCGACGTGTCATCACCGCCTGCCCCAGGGCGGCCTCGCAGCCGCGCCGGGCGAGATCGAGACCGCCGTACGGGTCCTCCAGGCAGAGTGCCGTCGTGCTCCATCCGTGCAGGACGGCGACCACCTCGGCCGTCGTCCGCTCCGGGTCCGTGTACGGCCGGGTGACCACGACCCGGTGGACGTCGGCCGGCCCGCCGTCGCAGCGGACCGCGGCGAACCCGGGTCGGCGTACGAACTCCCAGCCCCGGGAGCGGGCTTGGGCCAACCAGAACGCGGCGGCGTTGTCGTTGGCCAGTTCGAGCCGGCTGAGCGTGTCCATGCGGCGACCCTAACCGTTCGTCAGCGCCCCTCCCGCGGGCGGCTTCCGCCCTGCGCAGGCAGGCTCACGACGGCGCGCGGGAGCGTTCCGTGCGCCCCGTTTCGTACCGTCCGTTTTCAGCCAATCTCGCTACGCACCCGGACGGTTGGCCAAACTCGCAGTCCAGGGCCGCCGGCAGGCTCCACGGATCCGCGGGGCCTCGGGATCGGTCGTGCGACAACAAGCCAGCGTTGCGCCCGCCCCCTTCCCAGAGAGGTCGACGGGTGCCACGCTTCGTGATCGAATGCATCACGCCAAATTGCCATGTCGACATAGCGTCGAATGGTGAACTTGTCACAACAGCAACGGTCCACCCAGTAGATTCGATCTTGGCGGGCAGTGCCGCACCACCACACCACACCACCGAGGGGGCTGGAGCGCCTTGAGCAGGGTGAGCAGGAGCGACGCGGGTCCTGACGGCGGCCAGCCGCCGACCGGCCTCCCGGGCCGTCCCGCCAGAGCTGACGGGCCGACAGTCCGTACGCCCGCACCCTCGCGCGCGACACTCCTGACCTCCGATCACCTCGGCGCCGGCCCCCTCACCGCGCTCCCGGGCCAGGCCCAGGCGGGCCCGCCGCTGCCGGGCGGTGCGGAGCACGGCTCGCCCGCCGCCCCGTCGCCCTCCTCCGCCTCGACCTCCGCCTCGGCCTCCGGCCACCTCCCTCAGGCCATCGCCGGAGGCGGCCCCGCCGCACCGGCGCACCTCGCACCGGCGCACGTCGCCGCGACGCAGCGCAAGCTGTCCGGTCGTCGCCGGCGCGAGACGGTCGCCGTCCTGATCTTCGGCGGCGCCCCGATCTTCGAGAGCTCGATCCCGCTGTCGGTCTTCGGCGTCGACCGGCAGGACGCCGGGGTGCCCCGCTACCGCCTGCTCGTGTGCGCCGGCGAGGAGGGCCCGCTCGCCACGACGGGCGGCCTCACCCTGACCGCTCCCTACGGGCTGGAGGCGCTGTCCCGCGCGGGCACGATCGTCGTGCCCGCCTGGCGGTCGATCTCCCAGCCGCCGCCGGTCGAGGCGATCGCCGCGCTGCGCAAGGCGCACCACGAGGGTGCGCGGATCATCGGGCTCTGCACCGGCGCGTTCGTGCTCGCCGCGGCGGGCCTCCTCGACGGCCGGCCCGCGACGACCCACTGGATGTACGCCCCGACCCTCGCCAAGCGCTACCCGCGCGTGCACGTCGACCCGCGCGAACTGTTCGTGGACGACGGTGACGTGCTGACCTCCGCCGGTACGGCCGCAGGCATCGACCTGTGCCTGCACGTGGTGCGCACCGACCACGGCGCCGAGGCCGCGAACGCGCTCGCGCGGCGGCTGGTCGTGCCCAACCGGCGCGCCGGCGGACAGGCCCAGTACATCGACCAGTCTTTACCGGAGGAGATCGGCAACGATCCCCTCGCCGAGGTCGTCACCTGGGCCCTGGAGAACCTCAACCAGCAGTTCGACGTCGAAGTGCTCGCCGCCCGCGCCTACATGAGCCGCCGCACCTTCGACCGCAGGTTCCGGACCCTGACCGGCAGCGCGCCCCTGCAGTGGCTCATCACCCAGCGCGTGCTGCAGGCCCAGCGGCTGCTCGAGACCTCCGACCTCTCCGTCGACGACGTCGCACGGCGCTGCGGCTTCCGCTCGCCGGTCGCGCTGCGCGGGCACTTCCGCCGCCAGCTCGGGGTCTCCCCCGCGGCGTACCGGACGAGCTACCGCGCACGGCGGCCAGCAGCGGCGGCGGTGCCGTCGCAGGGTGGTCCGGCCGACCGCTTCACCGGCGCCCTGTCGGCGCACACCCCGGGCACCCAGCCCGGGTCCGGGCATCCGGGCGGCCACGCCGGGCAGGCCTCCGCGGGGCACGCCGGCCACGGCGGGCACCCGGGTCAGCACGGGCCGGGCGCCGGCCACGGCTCGCCGGGAGCGGCCCAGCCGTCCGGCCAGGGTTCCGGTGCGGTGCCCGGTGGCGCCGGTCGCCGGCGGCCCGGTGCCGTCGTGCCGCCGCAGCCTGGTCCGGTGACCGGCCGTCGGCCGCGCCCGCCGGTGGCGGAGCGGCCGGCCGACCCTGCGCCCGCACGCCGGGCCGAGCGGGCGGCGGACCGCCGGACGGACGGACGGGCCGACCGGCCGGTGGAGCACGCCGTCGCCGACGAGGACGGGAACGACCAGCCGAGCGCCCGCGACCAGGGCCAGGGGCACCGGGTCGAGCACCTCGCACCGTCCGAGGCGGGTGGCGGCCGTGCCGCCGCGCGCGAGCCGGACCGCGAGGCCGCCGCGGGCCCGACCGGGCGTCCCGACGGGCAGTCCGGCACCGCGGCGGGCAGGTCCGGAGCGGCGGTGCCTCCCGGATCGGCGGCCCGGCCGGTGTCCGCGTCGCGCGATCGCGCCGTAGGGTGAGTGGCGTGAATGACCGTCTGGTGTGGATCGACTGTGAGATGACCGGCCTCGACCTCGGGAGGGACGCCCTGATCGAGGTCGCGGCGCTGGTCACGGACTCCGAGCTGAACATCCTCGGCGAGGGTGTGGAC
The DNA here is from genome assembly GCF_045040525.1 of Kitasatospora sp. NBC_01539. Taxonomy (NCBI): domain Bacteria; kingdom Bacillati; phylum Actinomycetota; class Actinomycetes; order Kitasatosporales; family Streptomycetaceae; genus Kitasatospora; species Kitasatospora sp. NBC_01539. The sequence continues at coordinate 5,590,947 of NZ_CP109390.1, read as the reverse complement.
GTGGTGATCCGCCCGCCCGCGGAGTCCCTGGAGGGGATGCCGGACGTGGTGCGCACGATGCACACCGCTTCCGGCCTGCTCGACGAGCTGGCGGCCGGCGTGACCCTGGCCGAGGCCGAGGAGCTGGTGCTGGGTTACATCCGGGAGCACGCCCCGGAGGCGGGCAAGACCCCGCTCTGCGGCAACTCGGTGGCCACCGACCGGGGCTTCCTCTCCCGGGACATGCCGGCGCTCGAAGGGCACCTGCACTACCGGATCGTGGACGTGTCCTCGATCAAGGAGCTGGCCCGCCGCTGGTACCCGCGCGCCTACTACAACAGCCCGCAGAAGGGCGGGAACCACCGGGCCCTGGCCGACATCCGCGAGAGCATCGCCGAACTCCGGTACTACCGCGAGGCCGTGTTCGTGCCGCAGCCGGGCCCGGACGGGGACACCGCACGCGAGATCGCCGCGCGGCACCAGCTGCCGAACGGCTGACCGAACGGCTGACCGGGCGACCGGCCGGGCGGGCGCCGGGTCGACGGCGGGTCCGCGGCCGGCCGACCGGCGGTGCCGCGCCCGTCCCCGCCCGCCGGTGCCGCGTCGCGCGGCGCCCGTTCCCGTTCCTCGGGCACGGGCCCCCGCCGGACCATCAGGGGCCCGCCCGACCTCGAAACCCTGGCGCGAGCACCCTCTCGGATCCTGTAGAGTTCTTCCTGTCGGAGCGGGAACGCCCCGGACAGATGGTGGGTGTAGCTCAGTTGGTAGAGCACCTGGTTGTGGTCCAGGTGGCCGCGGGTTCAAGTCCCGTCACTCACCCCAACAAGCCTGAGGCCCCGATCTCTTGAAGAGATCGGGGCCTCAGGCGTTTCCGTACGCGTCGCGCCGCAGGCAGTACCGCGACGACCACTCCACCCCACCCTCCCGCGCACTGTCGGACCGCCGACGCGGCACCGCCGACCCGACCGCCGACGCGGCACCGCCGACCGGATCGACGGGTCGGACCGCCAGGCCGCACCGAGGGGCCGGACGGAAGGCGGGGCCGACCGGAGCCTCCCCGCGCCGCCCGGGCCTCCCACCCGAAGCTACCTGCCAGTAACATGCTGCCATGACGACCACACCCTCGATCGGGCAGTTGCTCGACTCCACCGTCCCCATGGCCCGCACGCTCAAGCTGGAGTACCTGGAGACGAGCCCCGAGCGGGCCGTGCTGCGCCTGCCGGACCAGCCGGAGTTCCACAACCACGTGGCCGGCCCGCACGCCGGCGCGATGTTCACCCTCGGCGAGTCCGCGAGCGGCTGCATCGTGCTGGCCGCCTTCGGCGACCAGCTGTCGCGCGCGGTGCCGCTCGCGGTCAAGGCCGAGATCGGCTACAAGAAGCTGGCGATGGGCACCGTGACGGCCACGGCCACGCTCGGGCGCCCCGCCGCGGAGATCGTCGCCGAGCTCGACCGGGGCGAGCGCCCCGAGTTCCCCGTCACCGTGGAGATCACCCGGGCCGACGGCGCCGTCACCGGCGTGATGACGATCACCTGGACGCTCCGCCCCAACTCCTGACCCGTACGGGCCGATCCCGCGGCACGTCCCCCGCGGCACGTCCCCCGCGGGCCGTCCCCGCAGGCCCGTGCACCACACCGGTGGCCGTCCGCCGGGGCGCTCCCGGTCGGCCGGGGCGTCCCGGCGGGCGGCCACCGGCGTACCCGGAGGACGGCCCGGTCCGGGCCCGGAGCGACGCCGGGCAGGGAGGGCCCGGGCGACCTGCCCGGACGCCCGCACGGCGCCGTCCAGGGGCCCGGCGGACGGCCTCGGCCGCGCGCCCGGCACCCACTGCCCGGCACCCACCGCCCGGCATCCACCGTCCTGAGCCGGCCCCCGGAGCCGTCCTCCGCGCTCACGCCGAGTCGCGCACCACCAGCTCGGTCGCCAGGACCACCTGTCGGCGGGCCCGGCCCCGCTCGGAGATCTCGTCGAGGAGCAGCCGCGCCATCGTGCGGCCCATCTCCTCGATCGGCTGCCGCACGCTGGTCATCTGCGGGTCGGTGTGCCGGGCGACGATCGAGTCGTCGAAGCCGATCACGGCGACCTGGTCGGGCACCCGTCGGCCGGCGGCGCGCAGCACCTGCATGGCACCGGCGGCCATCAGGTCGGAGGCGCAGAACACGCCGTCCACGTCGGGTCGGCGCTCCAGCAGTTCACGCATCGCCAGCCGGCCGCCCTCCTCGGTGAAGTCGGCGAGTCCGACGAGTCCCTCGTCGTACGTCCGGCCGGCCTCCTCCAGGGCCCGCCGGTAGCCGCCCAGGCGGGCCTGGGCGACCTCCATGTCGAGCGGGCCGGTGATGGTGGCCACCTGCTGGCAGCCACGGCGCAGGAGGTGCCGTACGGCCATCCTGGCGCCGCCGGCGTTGTCGGCGTGCACGTAGCTGAGCGGTTCGAGGTCGCCGCGGCGGCCGGCGAGCACGGAGGGGATCTCCAGGCTCTCCAGGATGCTCGGCAGCGGGTCGTCCTGGTGCACGGAGACGAGGAGCACGCCGTCGACGCGCTGGGCGGTCAGATAGGCCGAAAGTCGCTCCCGCTCGCGCTGGTTGCGGACGAGGATCAGCAGCAGCTGCATGTCGGTCTCGGCGAGCTCGGCGGAGACGCCGCTGATGATGTCGGAGAAGTACGGCTCGGAGAAGAGCCGGGTCTCCGCTTCGGGCACGACCAGGGCGACGGAGTCCGTGCGCGAGGTCACCAGGGTGCGCGCGGCGCGGTTGGGCACGTAGCCGAGCTCGACGATGGCGGCCTGCACGGCCTCGCGGGCCTTGTCGCTGACCCGCGGGGAGCCGTTGATCACCCGGGACACCGTGCCGCGCCCGACGCCGGCCAGGGCGGCCACTTCCTCCAGCGTGGGGCGCGCGGAGATCCTACCGCCCGCCCCGGCGCCGCCCATCGGCCCTGCGGGGGGCTGTGCGGTCTGGCTCATCGCTCACCTCTTGGAATTCCTCATGGCGCCTTGCGGCCCGATTCCTGCTCATTGTGGCCGGTTGCGGCCGCCGGGGAACCCGCCGGACGCTGCGCGTCCTGCGATCCGGGCGTCCGTACGGGCCGCGGCCCCGACCGTACGCGGTGTCCGCGGAGGTCGACGCGCGGTATCCCCAGGACACCGTTTCGCGACTCCCAGGACACGCTCCGGCAACGGATACGACGTCAACCCTTGACACCCGACCCTGCGACGAAGGAACCTTCCGGCATGCCCCCTGTGGGAGCGCTCCCACACTCTAGTGGCGAAATGCCCCTGGGAACAGCGCCTGAGCAGAGGGTCTGACGAGCACCGCTCAACAGCCCGAGGCCCCGGCCTCCCACGGCCGGAACGGCCGCTCGCCCGCACGGACCGCACCACCCGGAACCACCCCCGTACGGACCGAGCACCGCACCGGTAACACCCAGGAAATCCGAAACGCCCCGGCAACACTCAGGCAGCAGTCACAGCACCACCTTCCACAGACCGCGCAGCACCACCCCGATGCCCCACCCGGAACAAGGAGAACGCAATGCGCAGCACTTCCCGTCCCCGCAGAGCAGCCGTCGTGGCCACCGCCGTCCTCGCCGCCTCCACCCTCATGCTGACCGCGTGCAGCAGCGACGGTGGCAGCAAGGGTTCGGACGGTGCCTCCTCGGCCGCGGGCGAGAAGATCACGCTGACCGTCGGTGACTTCGGCACCTTCGGCTACAACGAGGCCGGCCTGTACGCCGAGTACATGGCCGCCCACCCGAACATCAAGATCGAGGCGAACACCACCCAGGACGGCCAGAAGTACTGGGACGCCCTGACCACGCACCTCGCCTCGGGCAGCGGCCTGGCCGACATCCAGGCGGTCGAGGTCGGCTACATCGCGCAGGCCACCGGCACGCTGGCCAGCAAGTTCACCGACCTGAGCAAGGTCGAGGGCGTCGACGCCGGCGCGTGGCTGCCCTGGAAGAGCAAGCAGGCCACCAGCGCCAAGGGCGAGCTCGTCGGCCTCGGCACCGACATCGGCCCGATGGCGATCTGCTACCGCAAGGACCTCTTCCAGCAGGCCGGTCTGCCGACCGACCGCACCGAGGTCGCGAAGCTGTGGGCGGGCGACTGGCAGAAGTTCGTCACCACCGGCCAGCAGTACCAGGCCAAGGCCCCGGCCGGCAGCTTCTTCACCGACTCCGCGAGCGGCCTGTTCAACGCCGTCCTCTCCGCGCAGACCCAGCAGTACTCGGACGACTCCGGCAAGCTGATCTACGACAAGAGCACCGGCGTCAAGACCGCCTGGGACACCGCCGTCTCCGCCTCGAAGGCCGGCATCAGCGCCAAGCTGCGCCAGTTCCAGGACCCGTGGAACGCCGCCTTCCAGAACGCCAAGTTCGCCACCGTGGTCTGCCCGTCCTGGATGACCGGCCTGATCAGCAAGTACTCCGGCGACGCGGGCAAGGGCAAGTGGGACATCGCGGCCCCGCCGGTCGCGTCCAACTGGGGCGGCGCGTTCCTGAGCGTCCCGAAGGCCGGCAAGCACCAGAAGGAGGCCGCCGCGCTCGCCGCGTGGCTGACCGCCCCGGAGCAGCAGGCGAAGGTCTTCACCAAGGTCGGCAACCTGCCCTCGACCACGGCCGGCCTGCAGCTGCCCGCCGTCCAGAGCGCCAAGCTCGACTACTTCGGTGACACCCCGACCGGCCAGATCTTCGCGGCCGCCGCGGCCGGCATCCAGCCGTCGGCGATCGGCGAGCAGGACGGCACCGTGAAGACGATCATCACCGACAACGGCATCCTCGACATCGAGGAGCACGGCACCGACCCGGCCAAGGCCTGGGAGACCGTCGTCAAGACCGTCAAGGACAAGGTCGAAGGCTGATCAGCCCGAGGGTCCGATCCGGTGAGGACCTGACCCCTCACCGGTGATCCCCCCGCCCGGCCGGGCTCTGCCCGGCCGGGCGGCACCGCACGCAGCCGACAGCCACTCCCGGGAAGGACAACCCAGTGGCCACCTCCATCCGAGCCGCGGCCGAGGACGGCTCGGCGCCGACCACGGCACCGCACCGCTCCACCCCCTCCGCCCCACCGCAGCGCCCGGCCTGGCGCTCCAAGCTCTACCGCCTTGACCTGAAGGCCTCGCCGTACGCGTACATCGCACCGTTCTTCATCTGTTTCGCCGCCTTCGGCCTGTTCCCGCTGATCTGGACGGGCTGGCTGTCGCTCCACCGCGTCGACCTGCTCACCCCGGATGTCACGGAGTGGCGCGGCATCGACAACTACACCCGTCTCTGGGAGACCGAGCAGTTCTGGACGGCGCTGCGGAACACCTTCACCATCGGGGTGATCTCGACCGTCCCGCAGCTGCTGATGGCCCTCGGCCTGGCGCACCTGCTCAACTACCGGATGCGCGGCCGCGGGTTCCTCCGCGTCGCGATCCTCGCGCCGTACGCGACCTCGATCGCCGCGGCCACGCTGGTCTTCGTCCAGCTCTTCAACCCCGACTACGGCATGATCAACTGGCTGCTGGGCCTGGTGGGCGTCGACCACACGCAGTGGTACTCCGACACCTGGCCCTCGCAGATCGCCGTGTCGACCATCGTGACCTGGCGGTGGACGGGCTACAACGCCCTGATCTACCTGGCCGCCATGCAGGCCGTACCGAAGGACCTGTACGAGGCCGCGAGCCTCGACGGCGCCTCGCGCTGGCAGCAGTTCACGCGGATCACCATCCCGTCGATCAAGCCGACCATCCTGTTCACGATCATCGTGTCGACCATCGGCGCCACCCAGCTCTTCGGCGAGCCGATGCTGTTCGGCGGCGGCGTCGGCGTCAGCGGCGGTTCGGCGCACCAGTTCCAGACCCTCAGCCTGTACCTGTACGAGCTCGGCTGGCCGAGCCGTCAGCTGGGCCGCGCCTCGGCGGTCGCCTGGACGATGCTGCTGATCCTTCTGCTGATCGGGCTGATCCAGATGCTCGTCGCCCGTCGCAACCGCACCAAGCTGGGAGGCTGAACCATGGCCGTCATCTCCACCGCGCCGCTGCGCAAGCGGTTCCGGCCCGGCGCCGGCGACCAGGACAAGGCCGGCCCGGTCACGTACGTGATCCTCGGCGTCGCCGCGCTGCTCTCGCTCTTCCCGCTGTACTGGACGTTCGTGGCGGCCAGCCACACCGGCGAGCGGGTGGCCCTGTCGCCGCCGCCGCTGCTGCCCGGCAACCAGCTCTGGACCAACATCACCACCGCCTGGAGCCAGGCGGACATGGGCAAGGCGCTCCTCAACTCGACGATCGTGGCCGGCTGCGTCTCGCTCAGCACGGTGCTGTTCTCCACGCTCGCCGGCTTCGCCTTCGCGAAGCTGGAGTTCCGCGGGCGGAACGCGCTGCTCACCCTCGTGGTCGCGACCATGACGATCCCGCCGCAGCTCAGCGTGATCCCGCTGTACCAGATCATCACCAAGCTCGAATGGGGCAACCAGCTCCAGTCGGTGATCCTGCCCTCGCTGGTGGCCGCGTTCGGCGTGTTCTTCATGCGCCAGTTCCTCAGCGAGGCCCTGCCGCTGGAGCTGATCGAGGCCGCCCGGGTGGACGGCGCGCACAGCCTGCGCATCATCTGGCACGTCGTGCTGCCGATCGCGCGTCCCGCCATGGCGGTGCTGGGCATGCTGGTGTTCGTGCAGTCCTGGAACGACTTCTTCTGGCCCTTCGTGGTGCTCACCCAGCAGAACCCGACCGTCCAGGTCGCGCTGTCCGGCATCGGCGGCGGCAGCGGCCACGACATCAACCAGGCAGTGATCATGACCGGCGCGCTGGTGGGCACCCTGCCGCTGCTGCTGATCTTCGCCGTCCTGGGCAAGCACATCGTCGGCGGTATCACGGCCGGCGCGGTGAAGAGCTGACCGTGACCATCTTTCCCACACCCACCTATGGGAGCGCTCCCGTATGACCGTCACCGATCCGCACACCACGGCCACCTCGTCGGCCGACCTCGCCGACCCGGCCCGGTCCGCCTTCCCGCCGGGATTCGCCTGGGGCGCGGCCACCGCCGCCTACCAGATCGAGGGCGCGCACGCCGAGGACGGGCGCACCCCGTCGATCTGGGACACCTTCAGCCACACCCCGGGCAAGGTCGCGAACGGCGACACCGGCGACACCGCGGTCGACCACTACCACCGCTTCCGCGAGGACGTGCGGATGATGGCCGACCTCGGCCTGACCTCCTACCGCTTCTCGCTGTCCTGGCCGAGGATCCAGCCCACCGGCCGCGGCCCCGCGGTCGAACGCGGCCTGGACTTCTACCGCGCCCTGACCGACGAACTCCTCGCCAACGGCATCACCCCGGCCGCGACCCTCTACCACTGGGACCTGCCCCAGGAACTGGAGGACGCCGGCGGCTGGCCGCAACGCGAGACCGCGTACCGCTTCGCCGAGTACGCCGCCATCGCCGCCGAGGCCCTCGGCGACCGGATCGGCACCTGGATCACCCTCAACGAGCCCTGGTGCAGCGCCTACCTCGGCTACGCCTCCGGCGTCCACGCCCCCGGCCGCACCGACCCGGGCGACTCCCTGCGCGCCGCGCACCACCTCAACCTCGGCCACGGCCTCGCCGTCGGCGCCCTGCGCGCCGCCCTGCCCGCCACCGCCCAGGTCGCCGTCTCCCTCAACCTGCACGCCGTGCGCCCGCACAGCTCGCACCCCGACGACCTCGACGCCGCCCGCCGCATCGAGGCGGTCGGCAACCGCGTCTGGACCAGCCCCATCTTCAAGGGCCGCTACGACGACGACCTGATCGCCGACACCGCGCACCTCGTCGACTGGGACACCCTGGTCCAGCCCGGCGACCTCGCCGAGATCTCCCGCCCGCTCGACCTCCTCGGCCTGAACTACTACAACCCCACACTGGTCTCCTCCGCGGAGAACGCCAAGAACCTCCCCCGCCACGACGGACACGGCGACAGCTCGCACTCCCCCTGGCCCGGCGCCGACGACGTCGCCTTCCACCTCGCCCCCGGCGAGGTCACCGCGATGAACTGGCCCATCGACCCCACCGGCCTGTCCGACTCCCTCATCGGCCTGCACCGCGAATTCGGCCTCCCGCTGCTCGTCACCGAGAACGGCGCCGCCTTCGAGGACACCGTCTCCGAGGACGGCACCGTCCACGACCCCGAGCGCACCGCCTACATCAAGGGCCACCTCGGCGCCGTCGCCGACGCCATCACCGCCGGCGCCGACGTCCGCGGCTACTACTGCTGGTCACTCATGGACAACTTCGAGTGGGCCTACGGCTACGAGAAGCGCTTCGGCCTCGTCCACGTCGACTACGACACCCTGGTCCGCACCCCCAAGACCAGCGCCCGCTGGTACTCCGAGGCCATCCGCACCAACAGCCTGGAGCACGGCATCGCGCCGCAGTGACCGACCGGGTGACTGACCACGGTGCGTGACCGCCCCGCGTGACCAAGACCGGCCTCGCTCGTTCCTCTCACGTGCGAGCCATTCACGCGGCGCGGCCGCGCCCGACAGTGCTGGCGGCAGGCGGCGCGATCCTTGCCCAGCTGTGGGGGTTTGGGCTGGGGGTCTGCGACGCCCGTGCCGTCGACGGGCCGGGGCCCGGCCTGCTCGACCGGGCCGGGGTCCCGGCCCTGCTCGTCCCGGCCGACGGGGAGGTGCTCCCCGTCGGCCGGATCCGGCGGACGGAACCCGTCGGTGCGCTGCTGCGCGACCGCATCAGGATCGACGGCCTGCCCCTTCCCGGGCAGGCCGCGGCCGTACCGGACGCCTTCGCCATCGCCTCCGTCCTGCTCCCCGCCGTCCCCCCGCCGTCGCGGGGGGACGGCGGTTCCGTCTCCGGCACCGGGCCCCGCCCGGCGGCCGCGCCGGCGGAGCCCCTGCCGCCGGCCCGGGACGACCCGGCACCGGGCACCGGCACCACCGTCCCGGGCATGACCGTCCCGGGCACCTCGGCCGACGGCATCGCGACTGACGGCACCACGGCTGACGGTGCACCGGCGGCAGCCTCCGCCGGCCTCCCGGACGGCACCTCCGGAGCCACGGCCGCGGCGCACCTCGCCCCCCGGGCCGGGGCCGGTGATGACACCGCCGCGGACCCCGGCGACGGCCGGCCCGCCGGCCCGCTGTCCGCCGCGCCCGTCGTCCGGGCCGGCGGCCACAGCACGGTGGCCGTCGCCGCCCCGATCGCGGCCGGCCTGCTGCTCACCGGCCTGGCGACGTACCGGCACCGCGGACTGCCCCGCGGCCACTGAGCGGCCCCGGCCCCCTCCCCGCCCATTCCCCCGCGGCGGGTCGGGCGTCTCAGCGGAAGACCCCCGGCGGGGGCGCCGGGGAGGGCATCGCGTCCGCGTCGGTGACCGGGGCGGCCCCGGCGGTGAAGTCGGCGAGGCCGCGGCCGTACTCGACCCGTCCGAGGGCGGAGTCGGAGGCGACCCGGCGGCCGAGCTCGTCCAGGGGCAGCGGCCGGACGGCGGCCGCCAGCACCAGGTTGCCGAAGCGCCGTCCGCGCAGCACCGCCGGATCGGCCACCAGGCAGACCTCGGGGAACACCGCCCGCAGGGTGGCCGCCTGCGCGCGGGCGAAGGCCAGCCCGGCGCCGTCGGCGATGTTGACGACCAGGCGGCCGTCCGGGGCGAGCGCGCGGGCCGCCAGCGCGGCGAACTCCACGGTGGCGCAGTGCGCGGGCACCCGGGCGCCGGAGAAGACGTCCGCGATCACGAGGTCGGCGCCGCCCTCGGGCGCGCGTTCCAGCACGGCGCGGGCGTCCGCGCCGCGCACCCTGATCTGCCAGCCGCGTTCCAGCGGCAGCTGGATGCGCACGAGTTCGGTGAGCGCGGTGTCGATCTCGGCGACCTGCTGGCGGGACCGCGGCCGGGTGGCTGCGACGTAGCGTGGCAGCGTGAGCGCGCCGCCGCCGAGGTGGAGGGCCGTGACCGGGCGGCCGGGCGGGCCGGCGAGGTCGATCAGGTGGCCGATCCTGCGCTGGTACTCGAAGCCGAGGTGGGTGGGATCGGCGAGGTCGACGAGGGACTGCGGTGCGCCGTCGAGCAGGAGCTGCCAGGCGCGCGGGCGGTCGCGGTCGGGGCGCAGCTCGGCGGTGCCGGAGTCCACGGCGGCGGTGAGCGGGCCCTGCCGGTGGCTGCGCCCGTCGGCGGGGGTGTCCGTCGCGGCGGTGTCCGGCTCGGCCGGTGGACGGGCCCTGCCGGCCCGGTTGGTGCGTCCCATGGGGACCATTATCGGCGGGTCCGGCGGCGGGTCCCGCGGGCTGCCGCGGCGGGCGGTGCGGCAGGGGTGCGGCGGCCGGTGGCGGGCGGGCCGGTTCAGAAGGGGCCGAGGCCGCCCGCGGTCAGGGTGCAGGCGGCCTCGCAGAGGGCGGAGCGCAGCACCCAGGCATCGGTGGGCCGGGCCGGGGTCTGCGGGCCGGTCGGCGGCATCACCCAGCGCGGGTCGGTGGGGGGCAGGAGGACGGCCCCGGGTGTACAGGAGCTGCCGGGCAGGTGCCAGCTGCGTGCGGTGCCGGCGGGGACGAGGAAGGAGACGGCGGCGCCTCCGCGGCTCTGCAGGACGGCTCCGCAGGCCCGGCGGAGGCGGAGGATGTCGACGGTCTCCAGCCCGTGGCGGACGGCGACGGTCACCGTGTCGTAGAGGGCTGCGGGGGGTGTGCGGCCGTCCGCGGTCCCGGGTGTCCCCGCGGCGGTGGCGGCCGGTCCGCCGCCGGTGCCGCCGCAGCCGCCGCCGGCCGACGGTCCGCCGCCGTCCGTCCCTTCGGGCAGCAGGGCCGGGGCCACTCCGGCCGGCAGCCCGGGGGTGGCGGGCCGGTGGTACTGCGACACTCGGGTGGCCATGGGGACCTCCTGTCACCTCGTCAGGTCGGGAGCCCGGCACCGCCCGGAGGTGTGGGGGTGGGCGGCGGGGCTTCCGCGTATCAGGACAACGCGAACGGGGGTCGGAAGGCCACGGGCAGGGCGGCGGCAAGACATGGCATTTCATGGCAGAACCCGCCAACCCGGCCCGCAATGTCCACTATTGTCCAGGATCTCTCCCGGCACGCTGAGCATCCGGGCCGTCACTGGCGGTACTGTCGGCCCCGGCGCCGCCCGGCCACCCCGCCGGGTGCGCCACGGCGCGGCAGTCGCCGCGGCACCACCTGTACGACCCTCGGAGCGCAGCCATGGCAGCCACGAGCCCCGGCGGACCCAGGCCCGCACCGGCCGCCCCCAACCCGGTGATGCGCGCGCTGCGCGGCGACCGCTCGCCGGGCGAGTTCGCCACGGCGGTGCGGCGGGCCGCGCGGGAGATCGGCGAACACGTGTCGTGCGACGCGCGGTACGTCGGCCGGGTGGAGGCCGGTGAGATCCGCTGTCCCAACTACGCGTACGAGCGGGTGTTCCGGCACATGTGGCCGGACCGTTCGCTGGCCGATCTCGGTTTCGCGCCGCGGACGGCGGCCCGGCGGAGGGGGTCCGGCACCGCGGCACGACTGCCGGTGCCAGAATCACCACCGGCAAAGGCAGTTGACGACCCGCACCATCGTGACGAGGAGAACGACGACGTGCACCGCCGTACGTTCCTGACCGGCGGCTCGACCGCCCTGGCGGCCGTGCTAGGCCTGGACGGCGAGAGCCTTCCCGACGCCGCCGCGACCGTGCCCGCGCGGTCCGTTCCGGCCCCGCGCAGGGTCGGTGCGGCCGAGGCCGAGGGGGTCGAGCGCGCCGTCCGCGACATCCGGCTGCTGGACGACGCGCACGGCGCCGACGCGCTCTTCGAGCGGGCGGGGCAGTCGCTGCGGCACGCGTACGTGCTGCTCAACGAGGGCGTCTACAGTGCGGCGACCGAGCGCCGCCTGCAGGCCGGTGCGGGTGAACTCGCCATCTCCGTCGGCTGGCTGGCGCACGACTCGAACCGGCTGGCGGACGCCCGCTCGTTCTACGCGGAGGCGGTCGCGACCGCGCGGATGGCGGGCGACGCCGGGCTGGAGGCGCACGTCTTCTGCAACAGCGCGTTCCTCGCCCGGGACGCCGGCCGGCCGCGCGAGGCGCTGCGGGCGGCGCAGGCCGGGCAGGCGGCGGCCCGCGGCCTCGGGTCGGAGCGGCTGCTGGCGCTGCTGGCGCTGCGCGAGGCCGGGGGCTGGGCGCAGTTGAACGACCGGGCCGCGTGCGAGCGGGCGCTGGCGCGGGCGGCCGGGCTGTTCGACCGGGGGCCGTCGGAGGCGGACCCGGAGTGGATGTCGTTCTTCGGGGAGGCCGAACTCGTCGGCCAGGAGGCGCAGTGCTGGTCGGCGCTGGGCGAGTGGGAGCTGGCCGCGGACCGGGCCGGGCGGGCGATAGCGCTGCAGGATCCGCACTTCGTCCGCAACCGGGTGCTGTACACGGCGGAGCTGGCGCACGACCGGCTCGGCCTCGGTGACCCCGCGGGCGCCGCCGAGCAGGGCTCGGCGGCGGTCGTCCTGCTGGGCGAGGTGCGGTCGGCCCGGATCCGCGGCATGCTCGCCGGCACCGCCGGGCGGCTGGGCGCGCACCGGGCGGTGCCGGAGGTGGCGGACTTCCTCGACGCCTACGCGGATGTGACGGGGGCCGCCTGAGCGTCCGTCAGTCGAGGTGGCTGTGGTCGTTCCAGAACTCGACGGCGGGCAGGCCGTACTCCCAGGAGAGCACGGAGAGGGCGGCGGTGCCGAGCTTGAAGCGCTGCGCGTACTCGGGCGCCAGGCCGAGCCAGCGGGCGGTGAGGATGCGCAGCAGGTGGCCGTGGGCGAAGAGCACGACGTCGCGGTCGGCGCAGTGCATGGTGGTGGTGTCGGGGTGCGGCACGCCGTGGGTGTCGTTGAGTTCGGCGAGGAGGCCGTCGACGCGGGCGGAGACCTCGCCGAGCTTCTCGCCGCCGGGCACGCCGTCGCGCCAGATCAGCCAGCCGGGGTGGTCGGTGTCGCGGATGTCGGGGCCGGTGCGGCCCTCGTAGCGGCCGTAGTCCCACTCCAGCAGCGCGTCGCAGTCGGCGGCGCGGTCGCCGAAGCCGGCGAGTTCGCAGGTCTCGCGGGCGCGGGAGAGCGGGCTGGTGAGGACGACCGCGTCCTTCAGGCCGTTCCAGGGGGCGCGGGCGAGGCGGGTCCCGAGGGCGCGGGCCATCGCGCGGCCCTCCTCGGTGAGCGGCACGTCGGTGCGGCCGGTGTGACGGCCGGTGGCCGACCAGGCGGTCTCGCCGTGGCGGACGAGCACGATGCGGGCGGGCATGGGAGGACTCCTCGAGACGGGGTGAGCGGCGGCCTGGCTCGCCATTGAGGGCCGACTCCCCCATGATCCCGCACCCGGGGGCCGGCTGCGGATCGTGGGCCCCGGTCGCGGGGGCGGGTGGTGATCCGCAGGAGGCGGCACCGGTTGTCGGTGCCGGATGCAACACTGGGCCGCACCATGAACGTCTCGCACCTGGGGCAGTCAGAGCCGCTCGCGCAGCGGCTCTCCGAGCTGCGCGGCCGGGCGCCGCAGCGCAGTCTCGACGCCCGCGCGCTCGCCGCGCTCGCCGCCAATCCCGGCTGTCGCCGCCGGTCCCTGCTGGACGCCGCAGGCGTCGACAAGGGCGCGCTCGCCCGCCGGTTGGGGCGTCCGGCGCCGTTCGGCCAGTCGCCGTTCGCGCTGGCCCGCGGCAACGTCTTCGAGGCCCGGCTCAAACAGGACGGCTACGCGGCCCTGCTGGAGCCGCTCCGCCGCCACCTCGGGCTGCCGGAGGAGGCGGACGCCCCGCCGGCCGTGCCCGACCTGCTGCGCAGGTCGTCACCGGCGGTGCGGGCCGAGCGCACCCGGGAGGTGCTCGCGGCCGCGGCGGCGGACTCCTCCGCCTGGACGCTGCTCGACCACCCGATGCTGCGGCTCACCGTGGCCGGCAGCCCCGCCTACCTGGAGCCGGACGCCCTGCTCGTGCACGGCGGCCGCTGCACGGTGGTGGAGATCAAGTCGTTCCCGGTGCTGGACGGTTCGGCCGACCCCGCGAAGGTCGGCGCGGCCGCGCGGCAGGCCGCGGTGTACGTGCTGGCGCTGCAGGAGACGGCCGCCGCGCTGGCCGGGCGGGAGACCGCGGCCGACCCGTACGCGGTGCAGGAGCTGCCCGGCAGCCCGCGCACGGACGTGCTGCTCGTCTGCCCGAAGGACTTCTCCAACCGTCCGACGGCCGCCGTGGTCGACGTCCGTCGCGAGCTGGCCACGACCCGCCGCCAGCTGACCCGGATGACCGGCGTCGGCAGCCTGGTGGACTCCCTCCCCGCGGGCACGAGCTTCGACCTGGTGCCGGACGACGCGGGCGCCCCGACCCGGCCCGCCGAGGAGCTGGAGGCGGCGCTCGGCACGGTGCCGGCGGCGTACAGCCCGGACTGCCTCTCCGCCTGCGAGCTCGGCTTCCACTGCCGTGCCCAGGCCCGGTGCGGCGACTCCGTCGACCAGCTCGGCCGGGGCGTGCGCGGGGAGCTGGGGTCGATCCGCACGGTGACCGGGGCGCTCGCCGCCGCGGAGGCGGCGCCGGGGGACGGCGGGGGCGCCGCGGACGCGGAGGCGGACGAGGCGGCCGCACGGCTGCGCCACGCGGCGGCGCTGCGGGCCGAGGCCCTCGCGGGGACGCCCTGATGGCGGGCGCCCGCGGCCGGGGATGCCGCCGATGAGCCTGCTCGGGACGCTCGCGCGGTTGCAGGCGGTGCGCAGCGGCCGGGCCGAGCCGCTGGCGACCGTGCGGCACCGGCACCTGTCGGACCGGCCGATGGTGGTGATCCCGCTGGCCGCGGCGGGCGAGGCCGGTGCGCCGCTGGCGGTGATGCTGGGCACCGACCGGGAGGCCCCGCGCCTGCACATCGTGCCGCAGCCGCTGAACCGCACCCAGCGCTTCGACTTCCTCGCCCGCTTCGGTGCCGACCTGCTGCCGTACATGGCGTCCTTCGCCGAGGACGTCGAGCACATCGAGGGCTCCGAGCGCGACGCGGAGTCCGGGGAGAAGGTGCCGGTCGTCCGGGAGCTGTGCGCGGACGCGCCGCAGCTGGTGGTGCCCAACCAGGGGGCCGTCCGGCACCTGGCGCTGATCGGCCGCTCGACGCGGTTCCGTCGCACCGCGGAGGATCCGGACCCGGGGCCGTACCCGGCGCCGACGCAGGTGCCGCTGCTCGGGCGCTGGCTGACGCACGTCACCGACCGCGCGCAGGTGCCGGGTTCCAGCCTGCTGCTGCCGCTGACCTCGCTGCTGGCCCGGCACTGGGCGACCGGCCAGAGCCACCTGGAGGACCAGCACCTGGCCGCCCGGCTGGCGTGGCACGGCCTGCCGGACGGCACCGACGGCCCCGGGGGCGCGCAGGCCGCGGAGTACGTCGAGACCGCGCGCGACGCGCGGGGGCAGCTGCTGCACCCGCCGGCCGGTCCGGCGACCGATCCGAGCTTCGACGAGGTGCTGCTGGCCCCGGCGATCACCCGGCACGACGCGGCGCTCGCCGCCGCGCGGGGCGCCGCGGACGCCGGGGACACCGCGGCGGCGGCCCGCGCGGAGCTGGTGGTGAAGCAGGCCGCCGAGCACCTGCACGGCGTGCTGGAGCAGGTGCTGCTGCCGGTCTGGGCGGACGTCTGGCGGGGCCTGGACCTGCTGCGGGCGCTGCCGCCGGGCGCGCACGTCGCCGAGCGGTGGGAGGGCGACCGCTGGTCGTACACCGGCCACCGGGACCGGGTGGCGGCCGGGGAGCCGCCGCAGCCCCGGCAGGACGACGCGGTGACCGCGGCCCGCAAGCTGGCGCAGCGTGAGCGCGAGCAGGTGCGGGTGGAGGTGCAGGAGGCGCTGGACGACCCGCTGGCGATGGCGGAGCACCGACTGGCGGGCGAGGCCTTCGCCGGCGAGGTGGTGGCGCTGGTGCCGGAGTACGACACGTCGGGGCGGTCGCCGAAGCCGCGGCCGCTGCTGGTGGTGCGCACCGCGGACCGTCCGCATGCCGACCCGGGCCGGGAGGTGCACCGGGCGCACGGGCCGTCCGCGCAGCGCGGGGTGGTCGTCGGCGCGGACGCCGCGGAGGGCACGGTGACGGTGCGGGTGGTGTCGGGCATGGGTCGGCGCAGGGAGCCGGAGCCGGGCAGTCTGCCGGAGGTCGGTGAGCGGGTGGTGTTCACGCTGTTCGAGCTGCAGCCGCGCCAGTCGGCGCCGCTGCCGGATCCGGAGGACACCCCGTGGACGCACGGCGGTCCGCCGAGTGGCGGGCCGGGTGGTGTGCCGGGTGCGCCCGGCGGGACGGAAGAGTGGGAATGACGAGCGGTACGCCCGACCCGACACCGGGTGCGGCGGCCGACGCCGCCGTGGCCGCGATCCTCGACGCCGCCGTGCGGCCCGCCGTGGGGGCGCCGCGCGGGGTGGTGGTGGACTCGCCCCCCGGTGCGGGCAAGTCGACCCTGGTGGTGCGGGCGGCGCGGGAGCTGGTGGCGGCCGGCGAACGGCTCATGATCGTGGCGCAGACGAACAGCCAGGTCGACGACCTGGTGGACCGCCTGGCCGTGAAGGGGCCGGAGCTGAGCGTCGGCCGGCTGCACGCGAGCGACACCCGCCCGGCGCCGGAGGCACTGCGGCACCCCGGGGTGACGGCCTCGGACAAGGTCGCCGACCTGCTGGAGCAGGACGTGGTGATCTCCACCGCGGCGAAGTGGCAGTGGGTGAGGACCGAGGCGCCGTGGCGGCACGCGATCGTCGACGAGGCGTACCAGATGCGCTCGGACGCGCTGCTGGCGGTGGCCCGGCTGTTCGAGCGGGCGCTGTTCGTGGGGGATCCGGGCCAGCTGGACCCGTTCACCGTGGTCGGCACCGACCAGTGGGCGGGCCTGTCGTACGACCCGTCGGGCAGTGCGGTGGTGACGCTGCTGGCGCACAACCCGGCGATCCGCCCGCACCGGCTGCCGGTGTCGTGGCGGCTGCCGGCGAGTGCGGCGCCGCTGATCTCGGCCGCGTTCTACCCGTACACGCCGTTCCGGGCGGGCACCGGGCCGGACGAGCGCCGGCTGACGGCGTCCGCGGCGGCCGACGGCTCCGCGGTGGACACCGCGATCGACGAGGCCGTCGAGCACGGCTGGGCGCTGCTGGAGCTGCCCGCCCGGCACACGGTGCGGACGGACCCGCAGGCGGTGGCGGCGGTCGCGGCGACCGTCCGGCGCCTGCTGGACCGCGGCCTGTCCGCGCACTCCGAGCAGGGCACGACGCCGCTCACGCCGGGCCGGGTGGCCGTCGGCACGGCCCACCGGGACCAGGCGGCCGCCGTGCGCGCGGCGCTCGCCACGCTGGGTGTGCCGGTGGACGCGGCGTCCGGCCCAGCTGTCACGGTCGACACGGCGAACCGCCTGCAGGGCCGCGAGTACGACGTGACCGTGGTGCTGCACCCGCTCTCCGGGCGGCCCGACGCGACGGCCTTCCACCTGGAGACGGGGCGGCTGTGCGTGCTCGCCTCCCGGCACCGGCACGCCTGCATCGTGGTGGCCCGGGCGGGGATCCCCGAGCTGCTGGACGAGCACCCGTCGGCGGAGCCGGTGCAACTCGGCGTGGCGGTGAAGTTCCCGGACGGCTGGGAGGCCAACCACGCGGTGCTGGCGCACCTCTCCCGGCACCGGGTGCCGCTCGGGTGAGGGGCCCGGGGGCGCCGGTCGCGGGAATTTCGGGGGCAGATCGCAGGTGGGATGCGCCCCGGTGATGGGAATAGCGACCTGGTGTGCACCGTTCCGCTACCGGCCGCCGTCGCGCGACAATGGACGACGGCCGACCCCGCCACCAGCCCTCCGGAGGTGTCCGTCCATGCCCGATCCCCACACGCAGGCGTCCGACCAGAGCGGCGTCCCCGCACCGGCCGCCCCGGGCCCGGGCAGTCCTCCCCGCCGGCTGCGACCGGCCCACCTGATCTTCGAGCCGCAGGCGGAGGAGCCGGAGCCCGAGCGGTTCTTCGACCTGGAGTCGATCGACGACCCGGCCGAGCTGCTGCGCCGGTCCACCGAGCTGGCCCTGGCGTTCCGGGCGGCGGCGGAGCGGGCGACGGACTTCCAGGCGATCGCCGCCGCGCAGCTCGCGGACACCCGCCGTTTCGACGCGCTGACGCCCGCCGAGATCGCCGACCGCGCCGAGTGGACACCCGACTACGCGGCCCGCATGGTCGAGTACGGCCGGGGTCTGCAGCAGCAGCGCCGCACCGACCACTGACCGTCCGCGGCCCCGGCACCCTGCCCGTACCGGGCCTCTGGCATATGCGGCCGGTAAGGGTACGCCGGGGCGCGCCGCGGTGTCCGGTGAACGGGCTTTTCCGTCCCGGCCCGCCCCCGCCCGGTCCACCCTGCTGGGGTGGACATCTGGACGTATGAATCGGTGGAGTACGTCACCGTCGCCGGGGAGGCCTGGCTGGCCTCCGCCAGCGAGTACCCGCGCTCCATGCGCGCCCTGTGGGAGTCGCGCCCGTGGGCTTCCAGCGTGCTGCCGTGCGGGCGCACCTTCGACGTGATCAGCATGCCGGCGCTGTTCGGCCGCCGGGTGCTGGACGAGCTGTGGTCGTCCGGTCCGGGCTGCGGCCCGGTCGCCTCGTACCGCGGCCGCACCCTGCTCTTCGTGCAGCCGGGTGCGGCGCCCCGGCTGCGCACCCTGCTGGCCTGGGAGGAGTGGGCGCGGGACGTGCCGCCGCTGCTCTGCCACGGCCAGGGCGACGCGGTGACCGTGCCCCCGCTGCAGCGCATGGTGGACGCCCCCGACTCCCCCGCGCTCGGCGGCGGCCGCTGGATCGTCGCCCCGGACACCCGCGAGCCCTGGCTGCCGGGCGCCGCCGTGGTGCTCTGGGCGTGTGTCCGGGCGGCGCGCGGCGAGCACCGCGGCCGGGCGGCGGCGACGGCCGGGCTGCCGGGCGTGGGTGCGGGCCTGGAGGTGTCCGTGGAGCCGGTGCCGTCGGCGTGAGCACACCCGCCGTTTTCGGTTTTGGTTCCACCGCGGGCCGCTGCTAGAGTCTTCCACGTCAGCAGGCGCCGCTAGCTCAGTTGGTTAGAGCAGCTGACTCTTAATCAGCGGGTCCGGGGTTCGAGTCCCTGGCGGCGCACAGACGGTCGGAAGCCCTTCGCGAAAGCGGGGGGCTTTCGGCATTTCCCGGAGCCTCGCCGACTGCTACCCTCCCCGGACATGGCGCCCGACGATCCCGCGCGCAGCACACCACCGGGCTGGGAGGAGTGGCTCCGCGCCGAGCTCTCCGGCCTGGAGGCGTCCGCCCTGCGCGCGCACCGCGCGGCACGGCGACGGCGGCGCCTGCTGGTGGCGCTGATCCCGCTCACGGTGCTCGCCCTGGCCGCCGCCCTGGCGGTGCTGCCCCGCTCCGGCACCGACCGTCCCGTGCCGTACCCGACGGGGAGCCCCGCCCCGTCCGCGTCCACCGTGCCCACCACGCCCACCGTGCCCACCGCGTCCGGCGGGCGGTCCGCCGCCTGCTGCCCCGCCGTCCTGCCCGGCGGCTGATCGAACCGCCGGCCGGCCGAACCGGCGGCCGGCCACTGACCGGCATGTCCCGGGCCCGCGGCCGGAGCTGACGGACGGACCGGGCGCGGACGCGCCCCGGACGCCCGCGGGGCCGCCCCCGGAGGGACGGCCCCGCGGTACCCGGGCCGGGTCAGCGGCCGCGCAGGCTGCGGTAGGTGCCGACGAGCGCGGCGGTGGAGCTGTCCAGCGCCTCCGTGCCCTCGCCGGTCAGCAGCACGGGCTCGATGCGCTTGGCGAGCACCTTGCCGAGCTCGACGCCCCACTGGTCGAAGGAGTCGATGTTCCAGATCGCGCCCTGGACGAACACCTTGTGCTCGTACAGCGCCACGAGCTGGCCGAGCACCGACGGGGTGAGCTCGGTGGCCAGGATCGTGGTGGTGGGGTGGTTGCCGCGGAAGGTCTTGTGCGCGACCAGTTCGGCGGGCACGCCCTCCGCCGCGACCTCCTCCGGCGTCTTGCCGAAGGCGAGTGCCTGGGTCTGGGCGAAGAAGTTGGCCATCAGCAGGTCGTGCTGGGCGACGAGGCCGGGCAGCAGGCCGTCGACCGGCGCGGCGAAGCCGATGAAGTCGGCCGGGATGACCTTGGTGCCCTGGTGCAGCAGCTGGTAGTAGGCGTGCTGGCCGTTGGTGCCGGGGGTGCCCCACACGACCGGGCCGGTCTGCCAGGTGACGGGGTTGCCGTCGCGGTCCACCGACTTGCCGTTGGACTCCATGTCGAGCTGCTGGAGGTACGCGGTGAACTTCGACAGGTAGTGCGAGTACGGCAGCACCGCGTGCGACTGCGCGTCGAAGAACGCGCCGTACCAGACCCCGAGGAGGCCGAGCAGCAGCGGCACGTTCTGCTCCGGCGGCGCGGTGCGGAAGTGCTCGTCGACCACGTGGAAGCCGTCCAGCATCTCGCGGAACCGCTCCGGGCCGATGGCGATCATCAGCGAGAGGCCGATCGCGGAGTCGTAGGAGTAGCGGCCGCCGACCCAGTCCCAGAACTCGAACATGTTGGCGACGTCGATGCCGAAGTCGGCGACGCCGCCGGCGTTGGTGGAGAGCGCCACGAAGTGCTTGGCGACCGCGTCCTGATCGGCCCGGAGCTCGGTGAGCAGCCAGTTCTTGGCGGAGACCGCGTTGGTGATGGTCTCGATGGTGGTGAAGGTCTTCGACGCGACGATGAAGAGCGTCTCGGCGGCGTCGAGGCCGACGAGCGCCTCGTGCAGGTCGGCGCCGTCCACGTTGGAGACGAAGCGGACGTCGATGCCGCGGTCGGTGTAGGAGCGCAGCACCTCGTACGCCATCGCGGGGCCGAGGTCGGAGCCGCCGATGCCGATGTTGACGACCGATCGGATGCGCTTGCCGGTGTGGCCGGTCCAGGCGCCGCTGCGGACGCGGTCGGCGAAGGCGGCCATCGTGTCGAGCACGGCGTGCACGGCCGGCACGACGTTCTCGCCGTCGACCTCGACGACGGCGCCCCGGGGGGCGCGCAGCGCGGTGTGCAGGACGGCGCGGTCCTCGGTGATGTTGATCTTCTCGCCGCGGAACATGGCGTCGCGCAGTTCCGCGACGCCGGCGGAGGCGGCGAGGTCGCGCAGCAGCGCCAGCGTCTCGTCGGTCACCAGCTGCTTGGAGTAGTCCACGTGCAGGTCGCCGACGGACAGGGTGTAGCGGCTGCCGCGCTCGGGGTCCGCGGCGAACAGACCGCGCAGGTGCTGCTCGCCCAGCTCCGCGCGGTGCTTGCCCAGCGCGGCCCACTGGGGCGTGCGGTCCAGGGGGGTGCGACCGCCGGTGCGGTTGTCCGACATCGGTTGCTCCTTGAGTCATCCGGATTGCAGTACCGGCAGGGCCCGGCGGGAGGGTTGCGCTCGGTCCGACGGCAGGATGGTGCGTTCGCCGGCTCCGTTGACGGCCATGCCCGCGGCCAGCCTATCCCCGGGCGGCCCGCTCATCGGCGCGCCGAGCGGAGGTCGAGCTGGCGGAGCACCTCGTCGGCGACCTCGGGGACGCCGCCGGGCTCCCCACGCGCCGTCAGCACCTCGCGGCGCGATGCGGCGATCATCTCCTCCTCCAGGGCCGCGGCCTGCTTCCACACGGCGAAGGTCCGCTTGGCCTCGGCGGCCCGTTCCTCCTCGTACCGTTCGGGGCGGAGCCGGGCGAGGCGGTCGTGCTGGCGCTCGCGGAGGCGCTCGACGAGGTCGGCGGGGAGGTGGCGCTCGTCCTCCAGCTCGGCGAGCCGGTGCAGGCCCGCCTTCGCGGCCCGCCACCAGAGCAGCCGGACGGCCTCCTCGTGGGCGTCCGGGTGGTCCCTGAGCCCGGTCAGCCGCGCCACCCACGGCAGGGTGAGCCCTTGCACCAGCAGGGTGAAGAGCACGACGCAGAACGCGACGAAGACGATCTCGCCGCGGGCCGGGAACGCCCCACCGCCGTTCACGGTCAGCGGCACCGCGAGGGCCAGCGCCACGGTGGCCACGCCTCGCATCCCGGACCACCAGAGCACGACGGTCTCCCGCCAGCTGATCGGCGTGTCCTCCGTGCCGTGGGTGACCCGCCGCGACAGCCAGGCGGCGGGCAGCAGCCACAGCAGCCGCAGGAGCACGACCGTGGCGATCACCCAGGCGGTGTCGCCGACCATGCTCTCCCAGCTGCCGCGGACGTCGGCGAGCACGGTGCTGAGCTCCAGCCCGATCAGGCCGAACGCCACCCCGGTGATGAGGATCTCGACGATCTCCCAGAAGGCGTTCCCGACCAGCCGGAACGACACGTCGTCCGCGTCGGCGGCCCGGTCGGCGAGGTAGAGGGCGCAGATCACGACCGCCAGCACGCCGGAGCCGTGCGCCTCCTCCGCGACGGTGTAGGCGGCGAACGGCACCAGCAGGTTGAGGGCCACCTGCTGGGTGGGGTCGTCGAGCCAGCCGGCCAGGCGGGCGTTGAGCCAGCCGAGCGTGATGCCGACGACCACGGCGACCACCGCGGAGAGCACGAACCGCAGGGTCGCGTGCGGCACGGAGAAGTCGCCGCTCACGACGGCCTCGACCGCGAGCGAGTAGATGACGATCGCGGTGACGTCGTTGAAGAGGCCCTCGCTCTCCAGGACGGCCACCAGTCGGCGCGGCAGGCCGACCGAGCCGGCCACGGCGACCGCCGCCACCGGGTCGGGCGGCGAGACGACCGCGCCGAGCACGACGGCGGCGGCGAGCGGCAGGCCGGGCACCAGCCACCGGAAGACGACGGCGACCACCGTGGTGGTGACGACGACCAGGGCGACGGCGAGCAGGAGGATGGAGCGGATGTTGGCCCGGAAGTAGCGCACCGAGGAGCGGCGGGCCACCGCGAAGATCAGCGGCGGCAGTACGAGCGGCAGGATCAGCCCGGGCGGCACGGTCACGTTCGGGATCTGCGGCACCAGGGCCATCACCAGGCCGAGCAGGGTCATGAGCACCGGCTGCGGCACGTGGATGCGGCGGGCCAGCGGCATCGTCACCACCGACACCAGCAGCACCAGGAACAGCAGTGACAGCTGGGCCACCGATCGACTCCCTGCGTCCGTTGCGTCCGCACGGGTGCGGACGGCTCCACGATCCGGCTGCCCCCGAACCCACCGGGGCAGCGTAAATGTGACAAAGGTCCCGCCTGTTGCGGCTCGCCGGACGGGCCCTCCGCGACCCGCGGCGCTGATCTCCCGTCAGCGGTCCCGGTGCCGCACCGGGCACTCCCCGGCAGGCCCGGGCCGACCGGCCCGGCGCGGCCGCGGAGGGCACGGATGTGCGTCCGACCTGCGGGAGCGTGTATGGTTGTCCACGTCAGCGCGCGCCGCTAGCTCAGTTGGTTAGAGCAGCTGACTCTTAATCAGCGGGTCCGGGGTTCGAGTCCCTGGCGGCGCACAGACGGTCGAAGGCCCCTCGCGGAAGCGGGGGGCCTTCGGCGTTCCCGGGGCCGGCAGGGGCCTGCCCGTCACGGCCCGCCGGCGACCAGCGCGCGGTGGAGTGCGGCGGACGCCGCCCCGGGCGCGACGGCGCGGGCGGCGAGCCAGGCCGCGGCGCCCGCCGCGCTGCCCGCCGTCCGCAGCGCGGCCCCGGGCCGGCGGCGGGCCAGCTCCGCGCGGACGGCCGCCGCGAGCGGGGTGCCGGCCGTGAGCAGTCCGCCGGCCAGCACCACCGGCCCGTCCGCGGCCGGCGGACCGACCGCCTCCAGCGTGTCGGCCAGCAGCCCGGCGGCCCGGTCGACGACGGCCTGCGCGGCGGCGTCGCCGTCCGTGGCGGCGTCGAGGACGAGCGGGGCGAGCCGCGCCAGCCGGGCGGGCGGTTCGCCGTACACCGCCGCCAGGACGGCGGCCCGCAGCCCGTCGCCGTCGCTCCGCCCGGTGAGACGTGCGGCGGCCGCGGCGGCGGCACCGGTGAGCGGCCGGCCCGCGTCGACGGCGTCGAGGGCCAGCCGGACGGCCTCCCGGCCGAGCCACTGGCCGGAGCCGCGGTCGCCGAGCAGCCAGCCGTGGCCGTCGGCGAGCCGGACGAGGGTGCGGTCGCGGATCAGGGCGGCGACCGCGCCGGTGCCGGCGATCAGCACGGCGCCGTCCGGGCGGGTGGTGCCGGCGGTGTACGCGAGCGCGAGGTCGCCGGTGGTGTGCGGGGTGACGGGCAGGCCGGCGGCGGCCCGCAGCAGTTCGGGCGGGGGTGCGGTGACGAGGGCGCCGGCGAGGCCGATCACGCAGGCCGTGACGGCGGCCGGGTCGAGGCCCGCGAGGGCGGCGCGCACGGTGTCGCCGACGGTCTTCACCGCGGCGTCGAGGCCGTGGGCCACGGGGTTGGCGCCCTCCCCGCGGGCGCTGCCGTGCACGTGCCCGTGCAGGTCGGCGACGACGGCCCGGCTGCCGGTGCCGCCGGCGTCCACGCCGAGGACGAGCGGGCCGGTCATGGTGTCTCCTCGTCGTCGCGGTGACCCCACTATCGGCGCACGCCGGACGGCGGTCAACGACCGGCGGGTCCGGAGGCCGACGGCCTCCGGACCCGCCGGACGGGGGTGACGGACGGGGGTGACGGACGGATCAGCCGAAGTAGGAGTCGAAGTTCTTCGAGAACTCCTGCCCGCCGAAGCGGTCCCAGTTGATCGACCAGGTCATCAGGCCGCGCAGGTTCGGCTGGGCGCCGGCCCGCGGGACGTAGCTGCCGCAGTTCGCGGCCTTGGTGAGGCAGTCGAGCGCCTTGTTCACCTCGGCCGGGGAGACGTAGCCGTTGCCGGCGTTGGTGGTGGCCGGCATGCCGATCGCGACCTGCGAGGCGGCCAGGGCGGGGAACACGTTGGCCGTGTTGCCGGCCACCGGGAAGCCCTTGAGCAGCATGTCGGTCATCGCGACGTGGAAGTCGGCGCCGCCCATCGAGTGGTACTGGTTGTCCAGGCCCATGATCGAGCCCGAGTTGTAGTCCTGGACGTGCAGCAGGGTGAGGTCGCCGCGCATCGCGTAGATGACCGGCAGGTAGGCGCCGGCGCGCGGGTCCTGCCCGCCCCAGGGGCCGGAGCCGTAGTACTGGTAGCCGAGCTGCACGAAGAAGGTCTCCGGGGCCATGGTCAGCACGAAGCCGGCGCCGTACTTGGCCTTGAGCGTCTTCAGGGCGGAGATCAGGTTGACGATCACCGGCGAGGTCGGGTTCTTGAAGTCGGTGTCGCCGGTGTTGAGCGACAGCGAGTGGCCCTCGAAGTCGATGTCGAGGCCGTTGAGGCCCCACTTGTCGATGATCGCGGAGACCGAGGAGACGAACGCGTCGCGGGCGGCGGTGGTGGTGAGCTGGACCTGGCCGTTCTGGCCGCCGATCGAGATCAGCACCTTCTTGCCCTGCGCCTGCTTGGCGGCGATGGCCGCCTTGAAGTCGGCGTCCGACTCGACGGTCGGGCACTCGGTGGCCGGGCAGCGGTTGAACCGGATGTCGCCGGAGGTCACCGAGGTCGGCTCGCCGAAGGAGAGGTTGATGACGTCCCAGGAGGCCGGGATGTCGGCCATCCGGGTGTAGCCGGCGCCGTTGGCGAAGCTCGCGTGCAGGTAGCCGACCAGGGCGTGCGCGGGCAGACCGCCGCCGGGCGGCTGCGTCGTGGGCGGCTGGGACGTCGGGGGCTGCGAGGTGGGCGGCTGGGAGGTCGGCGGCTGCGACGTCGGGGGCTGCGAGGTGGGCGGCTGCGACGTCGGCGGCTGGGACGTGGGCGGCTGCGTGGGCCCGCCCGGTCCGTCCAGCGAGACGTCGTCCGCGTAGTAGGTGCCCTGGCCGTACCAGCCGTGGGTGAAAACGGTCGCGCTGGTCTGGCTCGCGCCGGTGGTGAAGCTGACGGTGAGCTTCTGGTAGCTGCCGCCGGTGCTCGGGGTCCAGGTCGAGGTGCCGCCGTTGACGCCGAGGTAGACGTAGGCGCCCTTGACGTACGCGCTGAGGGTGTAGGCCGTGTTGGGCGCGACGGTGACGGTCTGGGTGCACTGGGCGTTGTCGCTCGCCGAGGCGGCGCCCGCCAGGGCGTAACTGCCGCTGTGTGCCTGACCCGTGACGACGCTGCCGGTGCCGCCGGTGCAGCTCCAGGCGCCGAGGGCGCCGCTCTCGAAGCCGCCGTTGGCGAGGAACTCGCCCGCGGAGGCGGAGTTGGCGAGGCCGAAGGTCAGCGCCGCGGCGCCGGCCGCGGCGACCGTCCAGGCGGTGGCGGCGGCCAGCAGGCGGCGGCCGGGCGGTGCGGCGTGGGCGGGTCCTGAGGAAGCGCGCATGTGGGGGATGCTCCTGCCGTAAGACGTGGGGGAGGGTGTCCGGGACCGGCGTGGGGGCCGGCACGGCCGCGCCGACACGGCGGAGCATCGCCGCATTGGACTGGACCATTCCTGGACTAGACCACTGAATCGAATCCACGTGCGCCTGTCAATGGAGTCGGCGCACCGTCAGGGCCCGTCGCGGTGTTCGCAGTAGGGCGGCGGGTTGCGGGCCCCCCGCGAGCGCCGAACCATGGAGAAGTGTCCGGATATCTCAGGTACCCCCACGTCCGCGGCGGGCTCGTCACCTTCACCGCCGAGGACGACGTGTGGGTCGCCCCGCTCGGCCCGGACGGCGGCACCGGACGGGCCTGGCGGGTCACGGCCGACCGCGTCCGGGTCAGCCACCCCCGGCTCTCCCCCGACGGCCGCACCGTCGCCTGGACGAGCTGGCAGGCCCTGACCCCCGAGGTGTGGACCGCCCCGGTGGAGGGCGGCGAGGCCGTCCGGCTCACCCACTGGGGCAGCCCCGACACCCGCGTGCGCGGCTGGCTGCCCACCGGTGACGTCCTGGCCGTGACCTCGTACCACGAGCCGTTCGCCCACTACACCTGGGCGTACGCGCTGCCGCCGGACGGCGCCCCCGGCCGCCGGATGCCCTGGGGGCCCGTCAACGACGCCCAGGTCGGCGTCGACCACACCGTGCTGCTGACCGCCGCCGCCCCGCACAACCCGTCCTCCTGGAAGCGCTACCGCGGCGGCGCCACCGGGCGCCTCTGGCTCGACCACGGCGAGCTGCTGCCCGGGCACACCGGCCACCTGGCCTCCCCCATGCCGGTCGGCGAGCCCGACCGGCCGCGCGTCGCCTTCCTCTCCGACCACGAGGGCATCGGCAACCTCTACTCCTGCCGCACCGACGGCACCGACCTGCGCCGCCACACCGACCACGCCTCCTACTACGCCCGCGAGGCGGCCTCCGACGGCACCCGCATCGTCTACCAGCACGCCGGCGACCTGTGGCTGCTGGACGGACTCGACGCCCCCGCCCCGCGCCGCCTGGACGTGCCGCTGGGCGGGGCCCGCGCCGGCCGCCGCGCCTACCACGTGTCGGCGGCGCTCAACGTCAAGGACCTCGTCTGCGACGGCACCGGCCGGGCCGGCGTGATCAACGTGCGCGGCAGCCTCTACTGGCTCACCCACCGCGACGGCCCCGCGCGGGTGCTCGCCGACACCCCCGGGGTCCGGGCCCGGCTGCCCGTGCTGCCCGCCCACGGCGGCCACGTCGCCTGGATCACCGACGCCGAGGGCGAGGACGCCGTCGAGATCGCCCCGCTGCCCGCCCGCGGCACCGACGGCGGCGGCCCCTCCCGCCGGATCGCGGCCGGCCGGATCGGCTGTGTCCAGGAGCTCGCCGCCGCACCGGACGGCCGCCACCTCGCCGTCGCCGCCTCCGACGGCCGCCTGCTGCTCGTCACCACGGAGGACGGCGACGTCCGGGAGGTCGCCGCCTCCCACTACGGGCCGGTCAGCAGCCCGGCGTTCTCACCCGACTCCCGCTGGCTGACCTGGTCGCAGCCGGTCGCGGGCCGCTCGCTGCGGTCGATCCGGCTCGCCCGGGTCGACTCCTCCGAGCGGATCGTCGACGTCACCGGCGGCCGCTTCGAGGACGAGCACCCCGTCTTCACCCGGGACGGCCGCTTCCTGGTCTTCCTCTCCTGGCGCGGATTCGACCCGGTGCACGACGTGCACACCGGCGACATGTCGTTCCCGCTCGGCTGCCGCCCGTACCTCATCCCGCTCGCCGCGGACACCCCGTCGCCGTTCGCCGCGCCGGTCGAGGGCCGGCCCGCGGTCGGGGTCGACCCCGACGCGACCGGCGGCGACGGCACCGTCACCGTCGACCCCGAGGGGCTCACCAAGCGGCTGGTGCCCTTCCCGGTGACGGCCTCCAAGTACTCGGCCACCGCGCCGGTGCGCGGCGGGGTGCTCTGGCTGCGCTGGCCGATCTCCGGCGCCCTCGGCCAGACCTTCGCCAACCCCGCGGACACCTCCGGCCGGCCCTCCCTGGAGTACTTCGACCTCGCGCACGGCACCCGCACCACCGTGGTCGACCAGCTCGACGGCTACGCGGTCGCCGGCGACGGCGGATCGGTGCTGGTGTACTCCGCCGGGGCCCTCAAGCTGCACCCGCTGCCCGGCGGCTCCCCCGTCACCGTCGACCTGCGCCGCATCACCCACACCGTGCACCCCGGACCCGAGTGGCGGCAGGCCTACCACGAGGCCGCCCGGATCGTCCGCGACCAGTTCTGGGACAGCGACATGTGCGGCCTCGACTGGCCCGGCCTCGTGGCGCAGTACGAGCCGCTGCTGGAGCGCATCGCCGGCCCCGACGACTTCGCCGACCTGCTCCGCGAACTCCTCGGCGAACTCGGCACCTCCCACGCCTACGTCACGCCCTCGCGGCGCGGCGAGGGCCCGCAGCTGCTCCAGCAGCCCCTCGGACTGCTCGGCGCCAACACGCACCGCGCCGCGGACGGCCGCTGGCTGGTCGACCGCATCCTGCCCGGCGAGTCCTCCGACCCCCGGGCCCGCGCGCCGCTCGCCGGCTACGGCATCCAGGACGGCGACGAACTGCTCGCCGTCGACGGCCGCCCGCCCGACCCCGTCCGCGGACCCGCGCCGCTGCTGGCCGGCACCGGCGGCTCCACCGTGGAGCTCACCCTGCGCTGCCGCGGGACCGACCGGATCCGCCGGATCGCCGTCACCCCGCTCACCGACGAACGGCCGGTCCGCTACCAGGACTGGGTGGTCAAGCGGCGCAGCCTCGTCCAGGAGCTCAGCGACGGCCGGTGCGGCTACCTGCACATCCCGGACCTCGGCGGCTCCGGCTGGGCGCAGTTCAACCGCGACGTGCGCAGCGAGCTCGCCAAACCGGCCGTCATCCTCGACGTCCGGGGCAACGCCGGCGGCAACGTCTCCGAGCTGGTGCTGGAGAAGCTCGGCCGCCGGGTGCTCGCCTGGGACTTCACCCGCGGCCGGCACCCGGTGCGCTGGCCGCGCGACGCCCCGCGCGGCCCGGTGGTCGCCCTCGCCGACCACGCCACCAGCTCGGACGGCGACGTCATCATCGCGGCGATCAAGGTGCTCGGGCTCGGCCCGGTCGTCGGCACCCGCACGTGGGGCGGCGTGGTCGGCATGACCGGGCGGCACACGCTCGGCGACGGCACCCAGATCTCGGTGCCGAAGAACGCCTCCTGGTTCACCGAGGGCATCGGGTGGGGTGTGGAGAACCACGGCGTGGAACCGGACGTGGAGGTGCTGCGCAGCCCGCACAGCTGGGCGCTCGGCGAGCACACCGACCTCGCGGCCGCGGTCGAGCTGGCGATGGAGCTGCTGGCGGAGCGGCCGGCCGCGGCACCGCCGCCGCACGACGCACCGCGGCCGGACCTGCGGCGTCCGCCGCTGCCGCCCCGGCCCTGACGGCGGGCGCGGCAGCGCGACGGCGGGCGCGGCAGCGTGGCAGCGGGCGCGGCTTCGTCCGGCCGGGGGAACGCCGGAGGGGCGCAGCGGCCGGTCGGCTGCTGCGCCCCTCCGGGCGTGGGTACGGCTGCGGTGATCAGTCCCAGGGATCGCCCTCGGCGGTCATGTCGGCGGCGGCCCGGTGGTCCTCGTCGAGCTGGACGGACTGCGGTGCCGCCGACTCCTCCGGCCCGCTCCGGCCGACCGGGTCGGTGAAGGCGTCGGCGGCCTCGTCGTGGGCGAGCGCGGCGCGCTCGGGCGTACTCGCCGTCTCGTGCGACTTTCCCCGGAACCTGTCGAAGATGCCCATGTCCTCCTCCTTGCGTGCGGTCCGACCTGGGCTTCCCTCACTGTCACACTACGCCGCCGGGGATGCCACCGGGGGCGTGCCGGACCTGGCCCGGGGCCCGGTCGGAACGGTCCGCACGGTCGGCCCGTCCGCACGGTCGGCCCTGTCCGCACGGTCGGCTCAGCCGGAGACGCTGGCCGCGCCGGTCTCCAGGTGGCCGGTGAACCGCTGCGACCAGGTGGGGTCCGAGTCGACGGTGACCGTGAAGTCGTACCAGCCGTCGGTGTAGGCGACGGCGTTGAAGTAGTCGCCCGCCGAGCCGCCGGCCGGCACCCGGTACGTCCAGGGGCCGTCGGTGCGGTAGTTGGTGGAGGTGACGGTGAAGGTCACCGCGGTGCTGCCGGCGTTGGTGAACGCGAACCGGAGGGCGAGCTTGCCGGTGCCGGCCTCGGTCGCGTACGAGGTCGCGACCGACACCAGCTTGCCGGGCTTGGTGGCGTCGCCCTTGAAGCGGCGCAGGAAGCGGTTGGGGCCGACCACGCCGAGGTCGTACGGGCCGTTGCCGTAACCGGTGCCGCAGTTGAAGAAGTCGGTCTGCCGGCCGCCCGCGTCCACCGTGTACTGCCAGGGCCCGCCGGTGCGGTGGGCGTTGGCGTAGGCGGCGAAGTGCGCGGCGGACGTGCCCTGGTTGGTCATGGAGAGCCAGACCTTCATGACGCCGTTGGTGCCGAACTCCAGGTGGTCGAGGTCGCCTCCCGGCTGGTACGGCAGGGCGCGGGCCGGTCGGGTGCCGGCCTCCTGCCGGGGCAGCGCGTTGTCGACGGGGGCCGGGTTGGGCAGCGGGCCGCACGCGGCCATGCCGATGACCGCGTCGGTGTTCGGCAGCGCGGGCATGCCGTACACCGGGTGCGCGAAGTCGAACATGCCGGTGAGGTCGCCGCAGACCTTGCGGCGCCAGGCGGAGATGTTCGGGCAGACGGCGGGCTTGCCGAGGGTCGAGGTCCAGCGCTCCAGGAAGCGCAGCACCGAGGTGTGGTCGGAGACCTCGGAGCTGACCCAGCCGCCGCGGGTCCAGGGGGATATCGCGATCAGCGGCACGCGGAAGCCGAGGCCGATGTTGGTGCCGTCGTAGAACTCGCCCGGCGTGCCGGCCGGCGCCGCGGGCGGCGGCACGTGGTCGAAGAAGCCGTCGTTCTCGTCGTAGTTGAGGAAGAGGACGGTGGAGTCGAAGACGTCCGGGTCCGCGTTGAGCGCGTCCATCACGAGGTGCACGAAGTGCGCGCCGTCGGCGGGGGTGGCGTACGGGTGCTCGGAGGAGGCCTGGTCGGCGACGATCCAGGAGACCTGCGGGAGGGTGCCGCCGAGCACGTCGGCGCGGATCGCGGCGGCGATGTCGTCGGGCGTCCTGCCGGTCTTCTTCGGCACGGAGCCCATCCCCTTGGCGGCGAGGGCACTGCCCGCCGGGGCCTTGGCGAACCGGTCGAAGTAGGCGAGGGCGTTGTCGCCGTAGTTGTCGGCGGCGTTCTGGTAGACCTTCCAGCTGACGCCGGCCGTCTCCAACGCCTCCGCGTACGTCTGCCAGCGCAGGCCCGACTCGTCGCCGCCGTCGTACGCCGGGCCGCCCGCGGTGCCGGCGGGGTCGATCGTGCCGGACCAGTGATAGGTGCGGTTCGGGCCGGTCGCGCTCAGCACCGAACAGAAGTACGCGTCGTTGACGGTCCAGTTGTCGGCCAGCGCGTAGTGGAAGGGCAGGTCGGCGCGGGTCAGGTGGCCGAGGGTGCGGACGTTGCCCTTGGCGGCGACCCAGGAGTCGAGCTTGCCGCCGTTCCACGCCTTGTGCTGGTCGGACCAGGCGTGCGCGAGGTCGCCGTTGCACTGGGCGAGCCGCTCGGGGTCGGCACCGCCGGCCGGCTTGGTCGCGCTGAACTGCCACGGGTACTGCCGGCCGCCCAGCAGGGTCGGCTGGTTGAAGACGCTGTAGCCGCCGGCGATCTGGATCGCGCTGCGGTCGGCGAAGCCCCGGACGCCCTTCAGCGTGCCGAAGTAGTGGTCGAAGCTGCGGTTCTCCTGCATGAGGACCACGATGTGCCGGGCGTCGGCGAGCGTGCCCGTGCTGCCGAGCCCGGCCGCGGAGGCCCGGGTGGTGCCGCCCGCGGCACCGGCCACGGCGGCCCCCGCCGCGGCGCTCGCCGACAGTGCCATGAACTTCCTACGACTGAGCTCAGCCATCGGGCCGCCGTCCCTTCGGTGATGACGCCTGGTGATGTTGTATGGACACGTTGCCCGCAGAACGGGCCGCGGAGAATCGTCACGCAGCGCCGGGCGTCATGACCATGGCCGGGACGCAAGGTTGACGGAGTGTTCGCCGCCGCGTCGCCCGGCGACCGCCCGGTGAACGGGGATAGCGTGGTCGGCATGCGGATCGTCATCGCCGGCGGACACGGCCGGAT
This sequence comes from Kitasatospora sp. NBC_01539, assembly GCF_045040525.1. Classification (NCBI taxonomy): domain Bacteria; kingdom Bacillati; phylum Actinomycetota; class Actinomycetes; order Kitasatosporales; family Streptomycetaceae; genus Kitasatospora; species Kitasatospora sp. NBC_01539. Next base: position 5,558,538 of record NZ_CP109390.1, on the reverse strand, counting down.
CGCCCTGGACCTCGAACAGCTCCTCACCGATCGCGGAGACACCCCGGTCGGGCTGATCCGCCACGCCGGCCAGGCCGACGACCTGCGGCAGCGCGGCGCCGAACCCGTGGTGCTGGACCTGGAGTCGTCCGACGCGTCCGAGGTCGCGGCCGTGCTCGGCGGCGCCGACGCCGTGGTCTTCGCGGCCGGCGCCGGGCCGGGCAGCGGCGCCGCCCGCAAGGACACCGTCGACCGGGCGGCGGCGGTGCTGCTCGCCGACGCCGCCGAACGGGCCGGCGTGCCCCGGTACGTCATGGTGTCGTCGATGGGCGCGGACGCGGCCGCACCCGACGGGCCGGACCCGGTCTTCGGCGCCTACCTGCGGGCCAAGGGCGCCGCCGACGACGACCTGCGGGCCAGGCCCGGGCTGGAGTGGACGGTGCTGCGGCCCGGCAGCCTCACCGACGCGCCGCCGACCGGGCTGGTGACACTCGCCGAGCACACCGGCCGCGGCTCGGTGCCCCGCGGCGACGTCGCCGCCGTGCTCGCCGCACTGCTGACCGTGCCCGCCCCCGCCGCCGGCCTGACCCTGGAGCTGCTCTCCGGCCGGCAGCCGATCGCCGCGGCGCTGACCGGGCTCTGAACGGGCACCGCGCCCGGCCGTCCGGCCGGACCGTTCAGCCCTTCACCGCTCGGTCCTTCACCGCTCAGTCCTTCACCGTGATGCCCAGCGCGTGGGCGAACTGCGGGGCCAGCTCGAACAGCTGCCCCGTGTTGAGCACCGCGCCGGAGAGCCCCTGGTGGCCGTCGGGCAGGCCGAGCCGGACGGCGCCGCGCAGGTCGACGTCCGCCATCCGGGCGCCGGCGAACCGCACGCCGTCCAGGGTCGAGCCGGGGAACGACACACCGGTCAGCTTGGCGCCGCCGAGGTCGACGTCCCGCAGCAGGCAGTCCTCGAACACGACGTCGCGCAGCACCGCGCCGCGCAGGTTCACCGACTCCAGCTTGCAGCCGCGCAGCACGGTCCGGCGCACCTGCGAGCCGTACCAGGAGATGCCGGCGAGGACCGAGCCGAGCACCACCGCGTCCTGCCACTCCGACTCCGCGAGGTCGGCCGCCACCAGGCGGCAGCCCTGCAGCCAGACCTCGTTCCAGCGGGCCGTGCGCAGCACCGTGCCGTGCAGCTCCACGTTGGTGAAGGCGCACTCCAGGAAGCTCGCCCCGGCCGCCCCGCCCGTGGGGCCCTCGCCCTCGAAGTGCACCGTGTCGTAGCGGGCACCGCTCTGCAGCGCCCCGCGGTGCGGGGTCAGCAGGTCGGCGTACGGCAGGTCGGCGAGCTGCTCGGGAACGGCGGGCACGGCGGGCATGTCGGTGGCCGATCTGGTGCGGGCCCCGCGGGGGCGGACGGCTGGACGGACGGGCGGCGCAGCCGGGCGGGCCGGCCCCCGGCCATCCTGGCAGGGCGCACCGACATCCCCGGCCGGAGACGGCGGTACGAGGGGGTCAGGGGTCAGGCTCCGCGGCGGGCGTGCAGCGCGATGCCGACCGCCACCGCGGCCGAGGCCACCAGCCCCGCGGCGGGCACCCCCCACCGTCCCGCGGCGGTGCAGGCCAGCACCGCGAGCGCGGCGACCGGCAGCACCGCCTGCTCGGCGCCGCGCTTCACGTGCCGGGAGTGCAGCAGCCAGACCGTGAGGAGGTAGAGCGCCGCCGGCACGGTGACGGCGGCGGTCGCGGCCGCCGCCGAGAGGTGCGCCTGGCCGACCGCGTGCTCCACCGCGACCTCCAGACCGGCGCCGATCGCCGCCGCCGAACCGAGGATCAGGTAGTGCCCGTACCCCCACAGGAACGCCTGTCGGCTGGAGCGGAGCAGGCCGTGGACGGGCACGGCGAAGTAGATCCACCAGGCGGAGAAGCAGAGCAGCACACCGCCCGCGGCGATCGGCAGGAGCTCGCCGAGCGCCTCGTGCTCGTCGAGCGCGGCCTGCACCGCCAGGGTCGCCGCCGCCACGGTCTCGCCCAGCACGATCAGAGTGAACAGCCCGTAGCGCTCCGCGATGTGGTGCGGGTGCCAGGTCGTCCGCGCGGGCAGCTCGGCCAGCACCGGCACCGCCAGCTCGGCGAGCACCCCGAGCGGCAGCACGTAGGCGTAGGCGCTGTGCGGCACCAGCAGCACCAGTGCCCAGCCGATCTGGCAGACGGTGATGCCCAGCGCGTACCGCAGCGCCACCGCCCGGGCCGGCCCCGTCTCGCAGGCCGCCGCGCGCAGCCACTGCGTGACCATCGCGAACCGCATCAGCACGTAGCCGACCACGGAGAGGACGAGGTCCTGCGAGGCGAACATCCGGGGCACCCCGGCCGCCAGCACGAGCACACCGGTGATCTGCACCAGGGTGGTGAGCCGGTACGGGACGTCGTCCACGTCGTAGGCGGAGGCGAACCAGGTGAAGTTCATCCAGGCCCACCAGATCGCGAAGAAGACGAAGAGGTAGCGGGACAGCCCGGTGGCGAGGTGGTCCTCCGCGACGGCGTGCGCGAGCTGCGCGCCCGCCTGGGCCACGGCGACGACGAAGCAGAGGTCGAAGAAGAGCTCCAGCGGGGTCGCGGTGCGATGCGCCTCCCCCGGCCGGCGCGGAGCCATCCGCCGGACCGGCCGGTGGTGCTGGAGGTGGGCCGGCGTGGTCGCCGCACCGGCCGGGTGCTTGGCCTCGTCGCTGGTCATGGTCCCGCCTCGGGAAGGGTCGGTGCGGCATCTGCCCCGCGATCCTGGCACTCCGGCGCGCCCCGCGCACGCATCCCGCGCCTCCGCGCACGCCTCCTCACCCGCCTCAGCGCCCGCCTCCGCTCCCGGGCCCGGCCGGCCGGGCCCGACGGGGTCTCCGCCGTCACCCGCGGTTGACGCGGCAGTGCGCGAACCGGGTGACAGGACCGCGGCTCCCGGGACCGTGCCCGGCGCGCTGCCCCGCACGCCCCGGCCGGGCCGCTAGATTCCCTCCCGAGTGGAACGACGACACGGGCGGTCTGCGGGCAACGCGGAAGGTCAAGGCGGAGGACGGAACACGGGGGCGGTTCTCCGCTGCGCCCCGCACGCCGGCCGAGCCTCGTGATCACCGCGCTGCCTGCCGGCGCGCGGCCCCGGCAGCCGACCCGGACACCCGGCCCGGACACCCGCCGCGGGACACGTCAGGGGACGCGCAGGGTGACCGCGCCCTCACGATTTCCGGCAGGCGCCCGCAGCCGTGTAATGTTCCGCAGGTCAGCAGGCGCCGCTAGCTCAGTTGGTTAGAGCAGCTGACTCTTAATCAGCGGGTCCGGGGTTCGAGTCCCTGGCGGCGCACAGACGGTCGAAGGCCCCTCGCGGAAGCGGGGGGCCTTCGGCGTTCCCGGGACCGGACCCCGCACGGGCCGGGACCCAGTCACCGGGTCGCAGTCGCCGGGGCCCGTGCGGAACGGTCCGGCGGGACGTGTATTGTTCTCTCCGTCACCACGCGCCGCTAGCTCAGTTGGTTAGAGCAGCTGACTCTTAATCAGCGGGTCCGGGGTTCGAGTCCCTGGCGGCGCACAGACGGTCGAAGGCCCCTCGCGAGAGCGAGGGGCCTTCGGCGTTCCCGGGACCGGACCCCGCACGGGCCCGACCCCGCACGGGCCGGGACCCAGTCGCCGGGTCGCAGTCGCCGGGGCCGTCGGGAGGGGTCAGCGGGCGAGCAGCCGGCGGAGCGAGTCCTTCGTCGCGGCCGCGAACCGTTCGCGCTGCCCGGCCTCCAGCAGGTCCAGGGACAGGTACGGGTTGAGGTCCTCCAGCTCGACGAGCAGCAGGTCGCCCTCCGGGGTACGGCACGCGTCGACGCGCTGGATGCCGTGGTCGATGGTGTTCCAGTCGACGAAGTGCTGCGCGAAGGCCAGGTCGTCGCGGCCGGGCCGGTACGGCGCCAGCTCCCAGCGGACCTCGCGGTCGGGGGTGTGCAGCGCGTACTGGAACTCGCGGTCGACGAAGTAGAAGGACACCTCGTAGCGGAAGTCGATCCGCGGCTGGACGAGGACGCCTCCCGCTCCGCAGTGCTCGGCCAGGCGTTCGGGAGCGACGAACTCCAGACCGATGGAGTCCGCCCCCAGCATCGGCTTCACCACGTACTCCGGCGCCTCCGGCAGGCGGCCGAGGTCGGCCGCCGTGCCGACGGTCGGTATGACGGGGTGGCCCGCGGCGGAGAGGTCGAGCAGGTACTGCTTCCCGGCCATGTCCGCACGGCCGGTCAGCTCGTTGAACACCGGGGTGCTGCGGCGCAGCGCCTCGGCCCGGAAGGCGTCGTACTCCGCCTGGTAGTGCAGCACCGGGCCGCTGTTGCGGACCACGACGCCGTCGAAGGAGTCCATCAGCCCGGCCGCATCCAGCGGGTGGCAGAGGGCGACGGTGAAGTCGGTGCGCAGCTCCGCGGAGAGGTGGACGTCCTCGTCGCCGTACCGCCTGCCGCGGGCCGGATAGGTGAGGTCGGTCACGTACAGGATGCTCGGGCGGGCCATGGTGCTCCTCGTGCGGCGGGTCGGGGCACCATACCCGCCGCGCCGCGGCGGGCGGAGCCCCGGGCCCGGTGGTGCCCGGGCGGCCTGCCGGATTAAAGGAGCGGTAGGAAGAAATGGGACATAAGTCCCTAACGCCTGACAAGTCGATCAGGCAGGCTGGGACGGTCCATGCCGTCAGACGCGTGAGCAACCGCTTCGGGGCTCGCAGGAAGGGTCCCCCGGTGCCCCGTACCCCACAGCAGAACGGCCGACCCTCACCCGCCGGAAAGCCGCCGCGCCGGCGGCGGACCGGCCTGCGCCGGTGGCTGCCCACCTGGCGGATGACGCTGGCGGGTGCGGTCGTGGTCGTCGTGCTCTGCGCGGGTCTGTTCACCCTGGGCCTGACGATGGTGAAGGTGCCGGACGCCCACGCCGCCGCCATGGCGCAGAGCAACACGTGGCTCTACCAGGACGGCACGCTGATCGCCCGGACGGGCCGGACGAACCGGCAGAACGTGGCGCTCGACGGGATCTCGCCCGAGGCCCGGCACGCCGCGCTGGCCGCCGAGGACCGGAACTTCTACCACGAGGGCGCGGTCAACCTGCAGGGCCTGGCCCGCGCCGCCTTCAACACGGCCACCGGGAAGAGCACCCAGGGCGGCTCCACCATCACCCAGCAGTACGTCAAGAACACCTACCTGAGCCAGAAGCAGAGCGTCACCCGCAAGGTGAAGGAGCTCTTCATCGCGATCAAGGTGGACGCGACGGAGAGCAAGGACGACGTCCTCGCCGGCTACCTCAACACCTCGTACTACGGGCGCGGGGCGTACGGGATCCAGGCCGCCGCCCAGGCGTACTTCGGCATCGACGCCGACGGGCTCGACGCCGCGCAGGGCGCCTACCTGGCCGCCCTGCTGAACGCGCCGAGCGCCTACGACGTGGCCACCGCCACCCCGCAGGGCAGGCAGAACGCGACGAACCGCTGGAACTACGTGCTGGACGGCATGGTGCAGGAGGACTGGCTCTCCGCCGCCTACCGCGCCGCGATCGCCTTCCCCGAGGTGAAGGAGCCGAAGAACGCCCCCGGGCTCTCCGGCCAGGCCGGCTACCTCGTCGCCGCCGCCACCGACTACCTCACCTCGCAGCACATCCTCACCGACGCCCAGCTCGCCCAGGGCGGCTACGCGATCACCCTCACCGTCGACCCCGAGCGCGAGCGGCAGCTGCAGGCCGCCGTCCGCACCCAGCTCACCGACAACCTCGACCCGGCCGCACGGAAGAAGGACGCCGACGCGCAGGCCGGCGCCGTCTCCGTCGACCCGAGGACGGGCGCGGTGATCGCCCTGTACGGCGGCAGCGACGCCACCGAGCACTGGATCGACAACGCGACCCGGCAGGACTACCAGGCCGGCTCCACCTTCAAGGCCATCGCCCTCGCCGCCGCCCTCGACAGCGGGGCGGCCACGCAGTCCGGCCGCCGGATCAGCGCCGACACCGTCTACGACGGCACCAGTGGCCGCGCCGTCCGCGGCGGCACCGGCGTGCCGTACGCCCCGCCCAACGAGGGCGGCAAGGACTACGGGCAGGTCACCCTCCAGCAGGCCACCGACTGGTCGGTGAACTCCGTGTACGCGCAGCTCGCGCAGGACACCGGCCTGGAGAACGTCCGGAAGACCGCCGTCGCCCTCGGGCTGCCCGCGGACACCCCCGGCCTCTCCGCGGTGCCGTCCATCCCGCTCGGCGCCGCCACCCCGAGCGTGCTCCAGATGGCCGGGGTGTACGCGGCGCTCGACAACGACGGCAGGCAGATCACCCCGTGGCTGGTGAAGTCGGTCGAGGTCGAGGGCGAGCAGGTGCCGCTGCCCGCGCACGGCACCACCCAGGCCGTCAGCACCGAGGCGGCCCGCGCCACCACCGACATCCTGCAGGGCGTCGTCGGCGACCCCGGCGGCACCGGGTACCGCGCCGCCGCGCTGAAGCGCCCCACCGCGGGGAAGACCGGCACCACCGACGACTCCCGGTCGGTCTGGTTCGTCGGCTACACCCCGGACCTCGTGACCGCCGTCGCGCTGTTCGGCCAGGACCCGAAGACCGGCGCCCAGGTCACGCTCGACGGCATCGGCGGCACCGGTTCGGCCGCGGGCGGCCGCTACCCCACGCAGATCTGGACGGCCTACATGAAGTCCGCGCTGGCGGGCAAGCCGGTCACCGCGTTCACCGCGCCCAAGCAGGTGCGCACCAGGCCGGTGGAGACGGCGCCGACCGGCACCCCGTCGGGCACGCCCTCCGGCAGCCCGTCCGCCCCGGCCTCCACCGAGCCCACCGCTCCCGACGCCGGCTCCGACGGGACCGGGCAGAGCAGCCGGCCCCGGTCCAGCCCGGGCGCGACGCCCGGCGCGGGACGGCCCGGCGGTACCGGCGGTACCGGCGGCGTCCTCGGCGGAGGCGGCGGGACGGGCACCGGCTCCGGGACGGGCGGCGGGACCGGCACCGGAACGGGCGGCTCCGGCGGCGGCCTGCTCGGCACCGGGGGCTCCGGATCGGGCTCCGACACCGGCACCGGGGCCGCCCCGGGCGGCGGCGGGTAGCCGGGTCCGCCCGGGCCCGGGCCGGAAGCCCCGCCCGGGCGGGCTCCGCAGGCGCACACCGGAGAGAACAGCACCAAACCTCAAGATGGCGCCTTACGTAGCACGTCCGCGAACTGGCACAATGCGGCGGTGCACAGCTCTCCGCCCTCGCCGCCCCGCCGCCCCGCCTCCCTCGGACCAGCCCTCGCCCTGCTCTCCGCCGTCGCCTTCGGCGGCTCCGGGACGGCCGCCAAACCGCTGATCGAGGCGGGTCTCTCGCCGGTCCACGTCGTGTGGCTCCGGGTGACCGGCGCAGCCGTGGTGCTGCTGCCCCTCGCCTACCGGCACCGGGCGGCCGTACGGCAGCGGCCCGGGCTGCTGCTCGGCTTCGGCCTCCTCGCCGTGGCGGGCGTGCAGGCCTGCTACTTCGCGGCGATCTCACGCATCCCGGTGGGCGTCGCGCTGCTGATCGAGTACCTCGGCCCGCCGCTGCTGCTGGGCTACGTCCGGTTCGTCCAGCGGCGCCCGGTCTCGCGCGGCGCCGTGATCGGCGCGGGCGTCGCCGTCACCGGTCTGGCCTGCGTCGTCGAGGTCTGGAACGGCCTGGGCTTCGACGCCGTGGGCGTGCTGTTCGCCCTCGGCGCGGCCTTCTGCCAGGTCGGGTACTTCGTGCTCGCGGACGCCGGGCGCCGCGGCGAACGCCCGATCGACCCCATCGCGGTCAGCGCGTACGGGCTGCTCGTCGGCGCCGTCGTCCTGACCGCCGTCACCCGGCCCTGGAACGCGGACTGGAGCCTCCTCGGCGGCTCGGTGACCATGAACGGCCACCAGCTCCCCGCCCTGCTGCCCGCCGCCTGGATGGTGCTGGTCGCAACCGTCCTGGCCTATCTGACCGGCGTCGTCGCCGTCCAGCACCTGTCGCCGCCGGTGGCCGGGGTGGTGGCGAACCTGGAGGCCGTCGTCGCCACTGTGCTGGCCTGGGTGCTGCTCGGCGAACACCTCGGGACGCCCCAGCTGCTCGGCGGATTCCTCGTCCTGGCGGGCGCCTTCGCCGCACAGACCAGTCGGCCGCCCGCCGACCGGGCAGCGACCCCGGTCCCGGCCACGCCTGCCGAGCGGGCCGTCGAGCGGGCACCGTCCGCGGCCCCGGTCCCGACCGCCGCCACGGCGACCGGGACCGCCGACGAGCGGGCCGTCGGGTAGCGGTGCGGTCAGGTCGAGGCGCCGTGCGGCCGGGCCTCCGGACCCGCGCCGGTCAGCGGCCCGACCAGCCGAACCAGTCGACGTGGCCGAGCGGCCAGACGACCGCCGCCGCCGGGCCGACGACGTTCCCGACCGGCACGGCCCCGTCGCCGGGGCCCTCCCGGTGGTAGCGCGAGTCGGCCGAGTTGCTGCGGTGGTCGCCCTCCACCCACACGTAGCCCCGCGGCACCGTGACCGGCCCGAAGTCCAGCCCCGCGCAGGAGTCGTCACCGGCGTGCAGGTAGGGCTCGACGACGATCTGCCCGTCGACGCGCAGCTCCGTGCCCCGGCACTGGACGGTCTGCCCGCCGACCGCGATCACCCGCTTGACCAGGTAGTTGTCGTCCTTCGGCGGCAGCAGGCCGACGAAGCTCAGCACGCTGTCGACGGCACCGGGCAGCGTACCGCCGGAGGCCGTCCGCGCCGGCAGCCAGTCACCCGGGTCGCGGAAGACCACGGGCTCGCCGGGCTTCGGCTGCCAGCCGGTGAGGACGGCCAGCTTGTTGACCGCCACCCGGTCGTGCACCCGCAGCGTGTTCTCCATCGAACCGGACGGGATGGTGAAGACCTGGAACAGGCAGGTCTTCACGACCAGCGCCACCAGCAGGCCGACGGCGGCCATCACCGGGAGTTCCATCCACCACGGCCACCGTCGCCGTCCGCGGCGGCCACCGCCGCGGGCCGCGTTCTCGTCCCCGCCACCGGCGCCGCCCCCGGCCGGGGGCGTGGTTCCGGCGTCGGGGCGCCGCGGCCCGGCGATCCGCGGCAGCCGGGCGCGGAGGCCGCCGGGGGGTGCGTCGGAGGGCGTACCGGACGGCATCGCGCCGGGCGGGGTGCCGGTGGCGGCCGCACCGGCGGCGACGGCCCCCTCGGCCGGCCCGCTGCCGTGCTCGGGACCGGCGGCGGTGCCGGCACCCGCGTCCGCGCCCGGGGTGCTCACGTACCTGGTCATCTGCGCTGCCACTCCTCGCGCCACCGCAGCGCGGCCACCGGCCACGACGGCCCACCGGCAGCGCCCCGCCGGTGGGTCGAATATCGCCGGTCGAAGAACGACAGCACGCTAGCGCCGCCCTGCGGCGGTGGCGAATCCCGCGTCGACGTGCGCGCTGCCGACGCCCGGTGCCGGTGCCCGGCTCCGGCCGCCCCGGCACGGGTTTCCTGCTGCGGCACCGCTGCCGCAGCGCCTCCGCCGCGGATCAGGCCCGCGCGATGGCTTCGTGGTGACGGATCACCTCGGCGATGATGAAGTTCAGGAACTTCTCCGCGAAGACCGGGTCGAGATGGGCCCCGGCAGCGAGTTCGCGGAGCCGCTTGATCTGGTCACGCTCACGGGCCTGGTCCGCGGCGGGCAGCTTGTGCGCCGCCTTGAGGCGGCCGACCTTCTGCGTGGCCTTGAAGCGCTCGGCCAGCATGTGGACCACGGCCGCATCGATGTTGTCGATGCTCTCGCGCAGGCTGGTCAGCTCGGCCAGTACGGCGTCCGCGATCTTCCCCGTCGCGTCGACGGTGGGGTCGATGGGCTGATCGGTCATCGGATGATCGCTCCGGGTCTCGCGGGCTGGACATGCCCGAACGGCCGGTGACCGGCGCGGGCCTCGGCAAATCTAACAGGGGCCGCCCCGGGAAACCCCACCCTCCGGACCCCTGGTCCAGCATCCGGACAGCCGCCGCGCGCCAGGTGCGGCCGATCGCCCGGGCAGGGGCCGGTCGGGCCGTAGGCTGGGCCCGGCACCACCGGACCTGATGGTCCACCAGTTCCCGAGCCCAGGAGGTACCTGACCGTGGCAACCACCCGCACCGCGACCACCGCGTGGGAAGGCAATCTGCTCGACGGCAAGGGCGTGGTGACCTTCGCCTCGTCCGGCATCGGCGAGTTCCCGGTCTCCTGGCCCGCCCGCGCCGAGGCGGCCAACGGAAAGACCAGCCCCGAGGAACTGATCGCCGCCGCCCACTCGGCGTGCTTCTCCATGGCCCTCTCGCACGGCCTGGCCGGCGCCGGCACCCCGCCCACCAAGCTGGACACCCAGGCGGACGTCACCTTCCAGCCCGGCACCGGCATCACCGGCATCCACCTCACCGTCACCGGTGAGGTGCCCGGCCTGGACGAGGACGGCTTCACCAAGGCCGCCGAGAACGCCAAGGCCAACTGCCCCGTCAGCCAGGCGCTCACCGGTACGACGATCACCCTGACCGCCAAGCTCGCGTAGGCGCCCGGCCGTCGGCCGACCCGGGTCTCCGCAGGTCCGACGGCACCCCGTCGACCGGGCCGACCGGGGCCCCCGGCGGACGACGCGCCCTGCCCGCGCCCTCCGCGCCCCCGCTTCCGTCACCCGACGGGACCGGGGGCGCCGGTGCGTCCGGGGCACGGAGTCCCACCCTTCGTCAGAAACCCGGCGAATCGCCCTCGCGGCAGTCGCTTCCGCTTCCGTGCGCCGCCTATGATCGGCGGCGACGGCCCGGCCCCGAGGGGTTCGATCGACCGCGGGCGCGGACCGCCGAAAACACGGACCACTGCAGCACGGGCAACCGTCCGGATCACAGTGGGAGCAGCGGACGGGAGCATGCCGTGCCGGGCCGAAACGAGGGGGTCGACGCACACCACTCGGTCGTGCGGTACGAGGAGCTGCACCGGGAACGACCGGGGCGTCCGGAGCCGGCGCACGCGCCCCCGCCCCACCCCGACCAGCGCCACACCGATCAACGGCGCGCCGATCAGCCGCGGTCGGAGCTGCACCGGGCCGATCAGGACCGGGCCGCGCAGCCGCGTGCCGCCGACACTCCGCACGGTGCCGCCGACGGTCCGCCCGTCGAGGAACCGCAGACCGTCTGTCCCGCCTGTTCCGGCCCGGCCGGCGGCGCGAGGAGCAGCGGCGGTAACGGCATCGGCGGTGGCAGCGAACGCCTGCTCGCCGCGCTGCGGGCCAGCGAGTCGCGCTTCCGCGCCGTGTTCGCCGACGCCGGGATCGGCATGGCCCTGATCGACCCCGAGGACCGGATCATCGAGGTGAACCCGGCCTTCGCCGCCATGGTCGGGTGCGAGCCCTCCGAGCTCGGCCGCACGCACATCCACGACATCATCGACCCCGAGGACACCCCGCAGCGCCTCTACCGCGAACTGGTGGACGGCAGGCGCGACCGGATCAAGGTCGAGAAGCGGCTCAAGCACCGCGACGGCCGGTCGGTGTGGAGCAAGGTGACCATCTCCCTGATCAGGGACAGCGCCGGGCACCCCCTCTACACGCTCGCGATGGTCGAGGACGTCACCGAACAGCGGCTGCTCGGCGACCGGCTCGCCTACCAGGCGCTGCACGACCCGCTGACGCGGCTGCCCAACCGGACCCTCTTCTTCGAACGCCTCGAAGCCGCGTTCCTCCCGGCCCGCCCCGGTGCGGACCGGTCCCGGCCGGCCGGCACGTCCCCGACGGCGCCGGGCTCCCTCCCTGCCTCCGTACCTCCCGCCGCGCCGCCGTCCATGCCTACCGGGATGCCTATGGGAATGCCTACCGGGATGCCCGGGGGCGCACCGGCCGGCATGCCCGCCCCGGCGGGTGGCGGTGCCGGACGGAGGGCACACGGCGCGGCGGGCCGGACGGGTTTCACCGGTGCGGTGGCCGGCGGCTCGACCCGCGCGGGAGCGGCTCGTCCGGCCCGCACGGGCGCCGCGGGCAGATCCGCCGGCACGTCGGCGGGCGGCCCCGGGCGCGCGGCCGCGGAGCACGGGCAGCACCAGCGGATCGGGCTCTGCTACCTCGACCTCGACTGCTTCGCCGCGATCAACGAGACCCTGGGGCACCACATCGGGGACCGGCTGCTGGTCGCCGTGGCCGCCCGGCTGGAGAACGGTTTCGCCCGCGGGGACCGCCAGCTGGTGGCCCGGCTCGGAGGGGACGAGTTCGCCGTGCTGGTCACCGACAGCGAGGGCGCGGCGCAGCTCACGGCCCTGGCCGACCGCCTGCTCGGCGCGCTGGAGCGGCCGTTCGAGATCGCCGGGCACCGGCTCGTGGTCACGGCGTCGGTCGGCGTCGTGGAGCGGCCGGTCGAGGGCACCTCGCCGACCGACCTCCTCAAGGACGCGGACTCGACGCTCTACTGGTCGAAGGCCGACGGCCGGGCACGCTGGACGCTGTACGACCCGGCGCGCGGCGCCCACCAACTGACCCGGCAGCTGCTCTCCACCGCACTCCGGCCGGCCCTCGAACGCGGCGAGTTCACCGTCGAGTACCAGCCGCTCGTCGGGCTGTCGGACGGCCTCGTGCACGGCGCCGAGGCGCTGGTCCGCTGGCGCCACCCTCGCTACGGCACGCTGTCGCCCGACCGCTTCATCCCGCTCGCGGAGGAGACCGGGGCGATCGTGCCGCTCGGCAAGTGGGTGCTGGAGGAGTCGTGCCGTCAGGCCCGCCGCTGGCTGGCGGAGTTCCCCGACGCCGACACGTTCGTCAGCGTCAACCTCGCCGCACGCCAGATCTGGGACTCCGACGTCGTCGCCGACGTCGCCGAGGTGCTCCGACGCACCGGCCTGCCCGCCGGGCTCCTCCAGCTGGAGATCACCGAGAGCGCCCTGCTCGGCCCCGGCGGACGCCCGCTGCAGGCCCTGCAGGCGCTCGCCGACATGGGCATCCGGATCGCCATCGACGACTTCGGCACCGGCTACTCCAACCTCTCCTACCTCTCCCGGCTCCCCGTCCACGTGCTGAAGCTCGACGGCACCTTCGTCGAGGGCTTCCGCGACGCGGGGGCCGTCGGCGGCCGCGCCGACGGCGGCCGACCGGCCGCCGGGGAGGCCGACGGCCTGCGCGCCCGCCGCACCGAGGCCGACGAGCAGATCGTCGGCGCGATGGTGCAGCTCGCCCACGCCTTGGGGCTCACCGTCACCGCCGAGGGCATCGAGAACGAGGCCCAGGCCGAACGCCTCCGCCTCACCGGCTGCGACACCGCCCAGGGCTGGTACTTCGCCAAGCCCGGCGCGGCGGACCTGGTGGCCGCGATGCTCCGCGAGAACGGCTCGCGGTGATCCCGCCCGCGGTGGCGGGACACGACGGGCGGTGCACGGGTACCGCCGGGGCGGGGTGCGGGGCGGAGCGGGGTGCGGGGCGGAGCGGGGTGCGGGGCGGAGCGGGGTGCGGGGCGGAGCGGGGTGCGGGGCGGAGCGCGGCGGCCTCGGCACCACCGCGCGCTCGCGGGATGGTGCCGAGGCCGGCTCGGGACGGGCTCAGACCACCGGTCCGGCAGCCGCGGAGCCGTCGGTGGTGAGCCCGTAGGCGTCCGCGATCATCCGGTAGGAGCGGTGGCGTGCCGCGTGGCCGTGGATGTGCGACGTCACCATCAGCTCGTCCGCGCCGACCCGCTTGCGCAGCGCCTCCAGGCCGTCCGCCACGTCGCCCGGGGCGCCGAGCACCACGTTGCCCAGCCAGGTGGCGAGGAAGTCCGCCTCCGCCTCGGTGTAGGGGTGGGCGGCGGCCTCGTCCGGGGTCGGGATCGGGCCGGGCCGTCCCTGCCGGAGCCGCAGCATGGCGAGCCCCGCCGAGCGGGACAGCCACAGCGCCGCGGCCTCGTCGTCGGCGGCCACCGCGCTCACACCGATCAGCGCGTACGGCTCCGCGAGCACCTCGGAGGGCTGGAACGAGCTCCGGTACAGGTCGAGGGCGGGTTCCGTGTTGCCGGCGCTGAAGTGGTGGGCGAAGGCGAAGGGCAGACCGAGCCGGCCCGCGAGCCGGGCGCTGAAGCCGGACGAGCCGAGCAGCCAGATCGGCGGCCGCTCCGGACCCTGGGGCACGGCCGTCAGCCGTGCGTACGGGTGCCCTGCGGGGAAGTCCGCGTCGAGGAAGTGGGTCAGCTCGGACAGCAGCTGCGGGAAGTCGTCCGCGCCGTCCGCGAGGCCGCGCCGCAGGGCCCGGGCGGTGGCCTGGTCCGTGCCCGGGGCGCGCCCCAGGCCGAGGTCGATCCGACCCGGGTGGAGCGCCTCCAGCAGCCCGAACTGCTCGGCGATCGCCAGCGGCGCGTGGTTGGGCAGCATGACGCCTCCCGAACCGAGCCGGAGCGTCGTGGTGTGCGCGCCCAGGTGCGCCAGGAGCACGGCCGGGCTGGAACTGGCCACCCCTGGCATCCCGTGGTGCTCGGCGACCCAGAAGCGGTGGTAGCCCCACTCCTCCGCGCCGCGGGCGAGCTCGGTCGTGGCGGCGAGCGCCTCGGCCGGGGTGTGGCCGGCGCCGACCGTGGCGAGGTCGAGGATGGAGAGCGGGGCGGGCGCGGACCCCCGGGCCCGGCCCCGGACGGCGTCCTCCGACCGGCTCGCGTCCTCGGATGGGGTGGCCTGCGCCCCGTTGGTCCCGCTCGGCCGCTGGTCCTCGCTGCTCATGCCGCCCGTCCTCCTGATCTCCGCGATCCGTCTGCGATGCCGCTGCACCGGCGCCACCGCGTGACCGGTGGACAGTGGGACAACAACCCCGGACCGGCCCCGGGTGTTCCCGGCCGTCCGGCCCGCAGCCGGCCCCCGCCCCGCACCGGCCACCGGGGCGGAGCCCGTCCGCGCACCTGCCCGCCTGCCAGAGCGGGCCCGGCCGGCGCCCCGCCTGACCTGGACCGCAGGGCGCTGGCGACTTCATGCCAGCGCCGGAAGTCGCCAGCATCTGAGGTCGCGTCAGAGGATCGGATCGGGCAAAGTTACCCACCAGTGCGGTGCATGTGCGACCGCGCTCCTGACGAGGACAGCCGGGCTGGACCAGCGCCGCGCCGTCTGCACGAGCCCCCGGAACGGCACCCCGTTCCGGGGGCTCGTGCCGTGTCGGGACAGGTCCACGCGCGGACGGCGTCCGGTCCGGGCGGGGTGCCCGTTTCCGCGGCGCCGGGCACCGGATACCCCGCCGGACCGGCGGCCGCAGCACGCGGCCGTACGGGCTCCGCCGCGCGGCCCGCTCCGGTGGTCGGGCCCGCGCATCACGCCCACGGTCGCGCGTGACGGAAGTTCGCGCGGAATGGTTCCGGCCGGTGCTGTGAAGCGCGGCACAGGGGGTGCTTCACGGCATGAAAGGTCGAGTCGCTAGCGTTACTCCTTGCAGCACTGCTCTCCCCCGGGCGGTCTGGAGGGAGCTCGACCTTGGACGCCGCAGCCGTCATCGGCCCGACATGGATCTGCGCGCTGGCGCTGTGCGCCGTGCTCGGTGACGCCTTCCTACCCTTCCTGCCCAGCGGCACGCTGGTGATCCTCGCGGTTCTGCGAACGTCCGAGGTCGACGGCGCTCCGCTGCTGCTCGGCGCCGGCGTGGCCGTCGCCTCCTTCCTCGGCGACCTGCTGCTCCTGCAGTTGGCCCGCCGCGGGGCCCCCGCGGTGCGGCGCCGGCTCGCAAGCCGGCCCGGGCTGGCCACCAGTGTGGAACGCGTGCAGGCGGGTCTCGCGCAGCAGACCAGCCGGGCGGCGGCCGTCATCGTCATCGTGGCGAGGTTCGTGCCCGCCGGGCGCACCATCCTGGATCTCGCGGTCGGGCACTCGCCGGACTCCTCCCGGCTCTTCCTGCGGTGGTCCGCCCTGGCGGCCGTGATCTGGGCGACGTACATCGTGAGCCTCGGCTGGCTGAACAGCCACTGGTTCGACACCGCCTGGCTGAGCCTCGCGGTCTCGTGCGCGGCGGCGACCCTCATCAGCACCTCGGTCGCCCGGCTGATCAGGCGCCGGCGCCGGAGCGCCGTCGCCTGCTGACACGGCGGCGCCCGGACGTCCCACCGGGCGTCCCACCGGGCGTCGCACCGGGCGTCCGCAGGACCCGACGCCGGGCGGTCGAAGCCCGTCCTGTCTCAGGACGGCAACAGTCGGCCGGAACGGGAGCCGTCACGGGACTCCACGCGTGATGGGTAGCGGTGGCATTCGGAGCCCCGGCACTCCCGCGGGCACCTGCCATCCTTGAACAGCACACATGATCGATTGCCCGACGATGTCGGTGCGCCCAGACGGCCACGCGGAGGCAGGGCGCCGGCCGCGTCGTCGGTGCCACGCCCAGGGGGAGACCATGAGCAGCATCTCACGCAGGACCGTGCTGAGTGCCGGTGCGGCCACCGCGGCACTCGGAGTGGTGACGGCGTGTTCGGGCGGCGGATCAGCGTCCGGAGACGCGCAGGGCGGCACGGCGAGCGCGTCCGGAACCCGGCCCACGGTGCAGCCCGTCAAGGCGACCCCGCTGGGAGACGGCTCGACCTCGGACTCCGGGATCCAGCCGAACCAGCCCAAGCCCGAGAAGCTGAAGCCGGGCGAGCAGCCGCCGCAGTTCGTCGTCTTCTCCTGGGACGGCGCCGGCGCGACCGACGACGGGCAGTTCGGCCGGTTCCTCAAGATCGCCGAGGAGCACAAGGCCGCCATGACGTTCTTCCTCTCCGGCATCTACACCCTGCCGAAGGAGAAGGCGAGCCTCTACCACCCGCCACGGCACTCCGTGGGCGCGTCGGACATACCCTTCCTGTCCGGGAACGCGGTGCGGAACACGGTCAAGCTGATCAGCCAGGCCTGGCTCGACGGCCACGAGATCGGCACCCACTTCAACGGGCACTTCTGCTCGAGCCGCTCCGACCACAACGGCGTCAACAAGTGGACTCCCGAGGACTGGGAGAGCGAGATCCAGCAGGCGATCTCCTTCGTCACCGGGTGGCGGACCAACACCGGCTTCACCGACGTCGAGCCGCTGCCCTTCGACTACAGGAAGGAACTCATCGGCGGCCGTACGCCCTGCCTCGAAGGCCAGAAGGCCCTGCTGCCCACCGCCGCGAAGCTCGGCTGGAGGTACGACGCCAGCTCGCCGGGCGGCCAGCAGATCTGGCCGCAGAAGGTGCAGGACGGCAAGATCTGGGACTTCCCGCTGCAGGCGATCCCGTTCCCCGGCCACACGTTCCAGGTGCTGTCGATGGACTACAACATGCTCGCCAACCAGTCGCGCACGACCAAGGGCGACCCGGCACGGTACGGCGAGTGGCGCGCCCAGGCCAAGGGGGCCTACATGGCCGGCTTCGAACGGGCCTACACCACGAACCGGGCGCCGCTGTTCATCGGCAACCACTTCGAGCAGTGGAACGGCGGGATCTACATGGACGCGGTCGAGGAGACCCTGAAGGAGATCGCCGCGAAGCCGGACGTCCGCCTGGTCTCCTTCCGCCAGCTCGTCGAATGGCTCGACGTGCAGGACGAGTCGATGCTGCGGAAGCTGCGGACGCTCGGCGTCGGCAAGGCCCCGGCCGACGGCTGGCAGGCCTTCCTCGGGGCGGCGGGCTGAGGCCCGCCACTCGCCGCCGTCCGGGGGCTCGGCCGGGGCGGCCCCGGTGGTGTCAGGCCGCGGACCCGCCGTCCAGGATCCGTTCGACGACGGCGTCCGCCCCGGCCGCGCCGCCGATGATCGAGTAGTGGTTGCTGCCGGGCACCCGCGTGGCCGGGACCCTGGTGCCGTCGAGGCCCGCGCGTTCGATCCGGGCCGGGTCGTACAGGCCCTGCGGTTCGTCGAGCAGGCCGCGCTCGGCCCAGAGCAGCTCGGCGCGACACGGCAGCCGGTGGATCGCGGCCGCGGCGTCCTCGTCGAGCAGGACCTCGCGCCCGTCCTGCCGGATCGCGTCCGGCACGCAGGAGGAGCGGAGCTCCGGTTCCTCTCCCACCAGGTCGCGCTGGGTGTAGGCGTCCCAGCGGTCGGTCCAGGCACCTGCGAACGCCGGGTGGGCCAGCCAGAAGTCCCGGTACGCCGCTCGGTCGGGAAACGTCATGGACAGCCGCGCCAGTGCGGGGCCGAGGACATGGGCCAGGGCGTCGTCCTCGTCGACGCCGGCCGGGAGCGGGAAGCTCAGCGCACCGTCGACGAGGATCAGGCGGCGCACCAGCTCGGGATGCCGGACGGCCGTCAGCGCACCGACCCAGGCACCCATGGAGTGCCCGAGCAGAAGGGCGGGCCCGAGGCCGAGAGCCTGGACGACCTGCGCGACGTCGTCGGCGTGCCGGGCCAGGCCGAACGGGCCGGTGACCTCGCGGCTGCCGGCCCGGCCGCGCAGGTCGGGGGCGACGAGCACCGCCTGCCCGGCGAGGCGATCGGCGACCGTGCCCCACGCGAGTGCGTTCGCGGTGATGCCGTGGACGGCGACCACGGTCGGCGCGTGCGGCGTCCGGGCCGGCCAGCGCAGCACCGTCAGGTCTCCGCCGGGAACAGCGACGGTCAGTTCCTCGTGACCTGCGACATGACCTTCGACGTGACCTGCGACGTGGCCTGCGACGTGGCCTGCGACATCGGGAGTGCTCACGTTGCCTCGCTCTCACGGGTGCGTACGGGGACGGCCGACCCGCCGCGGGCGGCCCGCATCCGGCCCGGGAGACGGGCCAGACCGCCGGGGAGCAGGTAGACCACGACCACGAAGAGTACGCCCAGCAGGAAGAGCGGCTGGGAGAGCGGCACCTTCAGGACCGCGGGAAGGTCGGCGACCGCCGAGGAGTTGGCCAGGTCGCCCAGGCGGTGACCGGCCCAGGTGTAGATCACCCCGCCGAGGAGCGGGCCCCAGCGGGTGCCCGAGCCGCCCAGCACGACCATGACGAGGAGGGCGAGGGTGGCGTCCGAGGTGGCGGCCTGCGGGGTGGCACCGCCGGTGAGCAGGAGGTAGACCACACCGCCCGCACCGGCGAGGCCGCCGGCCAGGACGAAGGCGATCAGCTTGTACCCGTAGGGCCGCAGGCCCAGCACCTCGACGCGCCGCTCGTTCTCCCGGATTCCGGCCCAGATGCGTCCGGTGGGCGAGTTGACGGCGTGGTGCACGATCGCGAGCGTCACGACGAGGTACGCGAGGGCGATCCAGTAGAGGTTGGCGGTGTTGCCGATGCCGACCGTCCAGGTGGGCAGCAGGTCCGTCGGGGCGGCACGGCCCTCCTCACCGCCGGTGAGGCCGCCGGGATTCCGTTGCACGAGGATGGCGCCGGCCTGGGCGAAGGCGAGCGTGACCATGGAGAAGCCGATGCCCGTCACCCGGAGGCTGACCGCCCCGAGCGCGAGGGCAAGCAGGATCGCGGCGGCGGTGCCGACGGCGGCCGCGGCGGCGAAGGGGAGACGGAGCTCGATCATGGCGAGCTCGGTGACGTAGAGGCCCGTGGCGAAGTAGAGGGCGTGGCCGAAGGAGAGCAGGCCCGTGCGGCCGAGGAGAAGGTCGTAGCCGGTCGCGAGGGCGCCGTAGACCAGGCACAGGGCGAGGAGTTGGAGGCTTCCGGGGCTGCCGAGCGGGCCGTCGAGGAGCCCGGGGAGGGGAAGCGCACTGTAGGGGGCGACAAGGAGCAGGATCAGCGGAGCGATCGGCCACCAGCGTAGTGCCCGTCGGCCCGGCGTCGAGCCGTGGCGGAATGATTCACCTGTTCGAGGGATGGTGCGTTCACGTCCGCCGGATCCAGAATGGCCGTCAGGAACACTGCTGAGGGTGGGATCGGCGATCCCGTCCGGGCTTCCGGCGCTCGTGGTCGAGGTGCTGGAGCTCACGCGAGCCTCCCGGTGAGTCCGCGGGGCCGTACGAGGAGAAGCACGGCCAGGAGTACGACGACGGAGAGATCACCCAGACCGGCGGCGGTGTAGTAGTTCGCGAACTGCTGCACGAGACCGACCGCGGCCGATGCCACCGCGGCACCGGTGACGGAGCCCATGCCTCCCATGACGACCACGACGAAGGCGAAGATCAGAAGATCCGTGCCCTGACCGGGGTTCACGGACCCGAAGTAGAGGCCGGCCAGGGCCCCGCCCAGAGCGGCGGCAGCGCCTCCGATGGCGAAGACGAGAGTGAACGCACGGCGGACGTCGATCCCCAGGGCCGTCACCATGGCACGGTCCTCGACGCCGGCCCGGACGATCAGCCCGTACCGGGTGCGGGCGAGGAAGAGCCGCAGGGCGAACAGGACGGCCAGGGCCGCCCCCATGAGAACGAAGCGGTTGACGGGCACGACCGCACCGAACAGGCCGACGGTGCCGGAGAGTTCCGAGGGCTGCGGGAAGGGCCTGGCATCGGCGCCCCACACACCCATGAGCAGCGCGGGCAGGGCGAGCCCGACACCGACGGTGGCCAGGATCTGGTCCCGCGGACGGCTGTAGAGAGGCCGGATGACCACGAGTTCGAGCAGGACGGAGGCGAGAGTGCCCACCACCGTGCCGAAGAGGACGGCGAGCCAGAAGGACATCCCGGCCTCGGCCGCGGCCCACCAGGAGGCGTAGGCCCCCACGGACAGCAGCGCGCCGTGGGCGAAGTTCAGCACGTCCATCAGCCCGAAGATCAGCGAGAGGCCGGAGGCCACCAGGAAGTACAGCGCACCGAGCCCGAGACCGGTACAGACAAGGAGAACAACAGTGCTCATGGGGAGATCACCTCCGTGACGGATGCGGTCGGATCGGGGTCGGCGGCCCGCTGGAGGGCCCCGGTGGACGCCGCGGCTGCGGCCGGGTGCGCCGTCGGCCCCGCCGCCCTTCGGCCACCCACGCCGAGCAGGCGGCGGGCGGCCTCCTCGTCGGCCAGCAGGTCGGCGGCCGCACCCTGGTGGGCGGTACGGCCGTCGGCCAGGACGGCGCACCGGTCGGCCAGTCGCCTCACCAGCGCCAGGTTCTGCTCGACGAGGAGCACCGGAACCCGCTCGGCGGCTCTGGCGAGCACCTCCGCCACCTCGGAGACGATCTTCGGAGCCAGGCCTTTCGTGGGCTCGTCCGCGATGACCAGGCGGTTGCGGTTGAGCAGCGTGCGGCCGATCGCCACCATCTGCTGCTGGCCGCCCGAGAGCGTCCCCGCGAGCTGCCGGGCCCGCGTGCGCAGTTCGGGGAACAGCTCGTGGACCAGGTCGTAGGCGGGCTCGGCGTCCCGCTCGGCCAGGCGGAGGTTCTCCGCCACGGTGAGGCCGGCGAAGATGCCGCGGTCCTCGGGGGCGTAGCCGATGCCCTGCCGGACCACCTGGTGGGTGGGCAGGCCGACGAGCTCGACCCCGTCGAAGCGGATGCTCCCCGTCCGTGGGACGAGTCCCATCACCGCCTTGGCGGTGGTGGTCTTGCCCGCACCGTTACGCCCGAGGAGTGCGGTGACGCCCGTCGCCGCAACATCGATGTCCACACCGTGGAGGATGTGCAGTCCGTCGATCACCACCCGCAGCCCCCGGACGGCGAGCAGCGGCTCCACGACCACCGCGCCACCGTCGCCGCCGGCACCACCCGCACCACCGGTGCCGGTGCCGGTGCCGTCCCGGTGTCCGTCCGCCTCCGGTGGCGCCGACCGCGCCGTCCGTCCCGTCGTCCGTCCCACTGTCCGTCCCGTCCGAGAGGAGTCGTCGCTCACAGCGCCTCACCCAGGTAGGCCTGCTGCACGGTGGCGTCCGCCATCACTGCGGCAGGAGTGTCCAGTGCCAGAAGAGTGCCGTGGTGCATCACCGCGACCCGGTCCGCGAGGCCGAGCAGGACGTCCATGTGGTGCTCGACCATCAGCACCGTCCGGCCCGAATCCCGGTGCACGGAGCGGATCAGCTCGGTGAGCGCCGGCACCTCCTCCGCGCTGACACCGGCCATGGGCTCGTCTAGGAGGATGATCCGAGGGTCCGCGACGAGCAGCACGGCAAGCTCCAGCTTGCGCTTCTCCCCGTGGGACAGTGCGCCCGCCAGGGTGTCCGCGCGGTGCCCGAGCTCGGTGCGCTCCAGCGTCCCGGCGACCTGGGCGTCGTACCGGTCGGCACGGCGCCACAACCGGTACGAGGCCACCGGGCCGGCAGCGGCCTGGGCAGCCAGGCGGACGTGGTCGGCGACCGTCATCCCGTTCCACAGGGAGGAGGTCTGGAAGGTGCGCCCGAGCCCGAGCCTGGCCCGGGCGTGGACGGCGTGCGCGGTGACGTCGACGCCGTCGAGCTCCACTGTGCCGTGGGTCGCCGGGTGGAGCCCGGAGACGAGGTTGAAGAGGGAGGTCTTCCCGGCACCGTTCGGTCCGATGAAGGCGATGAACTCGCCCTCGTCCACGGCGAAGGAGACGTCCTCCAGGATCGGCACACCGCGGACCGACCAGCCGAGCCCACGGAGCCGCAGCACCGGTGTGCCCGGTGCTGCTGCAGCGCCCGGCGCCACCGGCACCTCTGCTACCGACACCTCTGCCACCGGCACCGCTGCCGCCACCGGCTCCTGCGGTCCCGCCGCGGATACGGGAGGCTGCATCAGGATCAGCCCGCCATCGCGGTGACGGGCGGCGCCACCTGGTCCGCGGTGAGCACCTTCTCCACGGTGGGCTTGGCCGCCGCACCGGTACCGGTGAGCTTCACCTGGAACATCGGCTGCAGCAGGGCGTGGTCCTCGGCGCGGATGCTGAGCCGTCCCTTGACGCCGTCGAAGCTCCAGCCCTCCAGGGCCTTCACCAGCGCCGTGGTGTCGTCGGCCGACCCGTGGTTGGCCTCGATCGCGTGGACGATCATCTGGGCCGCGGTGAAACCGTCCGGGGTGAAGATGTCGGCCTTGCCGCCCGCCTTGGCGACGGAGTCCGTCATGGCGCGCTCGACGTCGGTGCCGGCGGCACCCGGGAAGTAGTGGTTGAGGAAGGAGATCTTCTCGGCCGCCGGGCCGAAGAGCGGGTACGAGGCGGCCAGGTCGAGGCCGGTGACGACCCGGGTCGCCGCGAAGACGTCCTGCTGGTTGAGGGACGTCCACAGGGCCGAGGCGGTCTCGCCGGCCCACGCGACGAACAGGAGGTCGGGCTTGGACGCCTTGGCCTGCGTGGCGAACGGGGTGAGGTCGGTGGCGCTGGGCGGGGCGAGGACGGCGTCGACGGTCGCACCGGCCTTCCCGAGCACGGCCCGCACCGCGGCGACGTTGGCCTGCCCGAAGGCGCTGTCCTGGGCGAGCACCGTCACCTTCCTGCCCTTCGCCTCACCGATGAAGGAGGCGGCGGTCAGTGTGTCCTGGTACGACTGGCGCCCGGACCGGAAGGTGTACGTGTTGAGCGCGGTCACCTTGTCCGCGGCGGCCGGGCCGCTGATGAAGAGCACCTTGTTCTGCGCGGCGAACGGCGCCACCTGCAGGGCCACACCGGAGGCCGTCGAACCGGCGAGGATCTTGTACCCCTTGCCGATCAGTTCCTTCGCCCCCGAGACCGCCTTCGCGGGGTCGCCCGCGTCGTCCTGCTCGACGAACTCGATCGGATGCCCGTCGACCTTGCCGGTGCCCTTCGTCGCATAGTCGAGCCCCGCCTTGAAGCCTTCGAGGTACTGCTTGCCGTAGGCGGCGAGCGGTCCCGTCCGGGAGTAGAGCAGCCCGACCTTCACCGGGCCGGACGCGTCGGCGCTCTTCGCGTCGGCCGTTCCCGCGGTGCCGGCCTTGGCACAGCCGACGGCGAGCACACCGCACACCGCGAGGATGGCCGCCTTGCGCACGGCACGCCCCGGGCGTCCTGCCCGGCCGGTCGTGCCCGGGTCGCCGGCACGCCCCCGCTGCCCGGGATCCCCGGTGGTTCCGGCTGCTCTGACACTGGTGACGAGACTGCTGCGCATGATGGCCGGCTCCTGAGGGTGCTGCGGGGTGGATGCCGGAACCGTAGGAGCGCGCCCGGGCCGGCGACATGGCGCCGGTCGACGCACCCGGGGCCCGCACTGTGTGGGTCTCGGCCATGTCCGGGCGTCTGCGGTGCACCCATGTGGCCCGGCGACACCGGCCGGCCCGTTCTGCTGTCGCGCATCGCCATGGAACGGGCGCTGTTCCCCGGTGAGGGTGGTCCGGCGGCACCACCCCGGCGCGACGGCCGCCCGTCCGCCGCCGACCGGAGCAGGCCGCCGGACCGCCCGCCGGACCGACCGCTGGACCGACCGCCGGACCGACCGCCGGACGGACCGTCAGGCAGGCCGCCGGACCGGGTCTGCCCGTACCGGCCGGCCCCTGCCCGCCCCACCAGCCCGAACCCCGTGAGGTGACCCCTTGGACAAGGTCCTTGACTCCCCCGATCGCGCCGTCGAGGACATCCCCGACGGCGCGGTCCTCGCCGTCGGCGGCTTCGGACTGTGCGGTATCCCCAGCACTCTGCTCGGCGCGCTCGCCGCAGCCGGCACCGGCGGCCTGCAGGTCGTCTCCAACAACTGCGGCGTGGACGACTGGGGCCTCGGCCTGCTCCTGCACGCCGGGCGGATCGCCCGTATGACGTCCTCGTACGTCGGGGAGAACAAGGAGTTCGCCCGCCAGTACCTGAGCGGCGAGCTGGAGGTCGAGCTCACACCGCAGGGCACGCTGGCCGAACGGCTCCGGGCCGGTGGGGCGGGCATCCCGGCCTTCTTCACCCCGGCCGGGGTCGGCACCCAGGTCGAGGAGGGCGGGCTGCCGTGGCGGTACGCGGCGGACGGCTCGGTGGCCGTGTGCTCGCCGGCGAAGGAGGTCCGCGAGTTCGGGGGCCGCCGCTACCTGCTGGAGGAGGCGATCACGGCCGACTTCGCGCTGGTCCGTGCGGAGGTGGCGGACCGTCACGGCAACTGCGTGTTCCACGCCGCCGCCCGGAACTTCAACCCGCTGTGCGCGGCGGCCGGACGGATCACCGTCGTGGAGGCCGACCGGATCGTCGAGGCGGGTGAGCTGCCGCCGGACGCGGTGCACCTGCCCGGGGTCTACGTCGACCGGGTGGTCGCGGCCGACCCGTCCGACCGCAGGATCGAGCGGCGCACCGTCCGACCGGCTCTCCAGGAGGCCTGAAATGTCCCCCACGACCACGACCACCACTCCCGGCACCACGGCCACCACGGCCGCCCGCGACGCCGCCGCCGCCGACGCCACCGCCGACCCGCGCGACGTGCTCGCGGCGCGGGCGGCCCGCGAGCTGCGCGACGGCCAGTACGTGAACCTCGGGATCGGCCTGCCGACGCTGATCCCCGACCACCTGCCGCCCGGTGTGCACGTCGTGCTGCACTCCGAGAACGGCATCCTCGGGGTGGGCCCGTACCCGGAGGCCGGCACGGAGCACGCGGACCTCGTCAACGCCGGGAAGGAGACAGTGACCGTCCGTCCGGGCGCCGCCTACTTCGACTCGGCGTTCTCGTTCGGGATGATCCGGGCGGGCCGGATCGACGTGTCGGTGCTCGGTGCGATGCAGGTGTCGGCCGGCGGTGACCTCGCCAACTGGATGATCCCGGGCAAGATGGTCAAGGGCATGGGCGGCGCGATGGACCTGGTGCACGGGGCGCGCCGGCTGATCGTCGTGATGGAGCACGTCGCGCGCGACGGCTCGCCGAAGATCGTGAACGAGCTCACCCTGCCGGCCACCGGCCGGGGCGTGGTCCACCGGATCGTCACGGATCTCGCGGTGCTGGACGTCACGCCCGAGGGACTCGTGCTGGTGGAGGTGGCACCGGGACGCACGGTCGCGGAGGTCCGGGCGGCCAGCGAGCCTCCGCTGCTGGTGCCGGCGGGATTCGGCGACGAAACCGCCTGAACCCCGACGGAGGCCGGCCGGGGCAGCGCGCACACCCGCGCGCTGCCCCGGCCGGCCTCCGTCGTCCCCGACCGCTCGTCTCCCCGGTCGTCTCCCGGTCGCCGGGACCACCGGATCCGCCGGACCTCGCGGACTCAGTCCTTCAGGTTCGGGATCGTCCAGTCGATCGGCTCGCCGCCGGCCTCCGAGAGCGCCGTGTTGATCTGCGAGAACGGCCGGCTGCCGAAGAAGAGCTTCGCGGAGAGCGGCGACGGGTGCGCGCCCTGCACCACCGCGTGGCGGGACGTGTCGATCAGCGGCAGCTTCTTCTTCGCGTAGTTGCCCCAGAGGACGAAGACGCAGGGCTCCTCGCGGGCGCTGACGGCCTTGATCACCGCGTCGGTGAACTTCTCCCAGCCCTTGGCCTTGTGCGAGTTGGCCTCGTGCGCACGCACCGTGAGCACCGCGTTGAGCAGCAGCACTCCCTGCTCGGCCCAGTGCATGAGGTAGCCGTTGTCGGGGGCGGGGATGCCGAGGTCGGCGTCCAGCTCCTTGAAGATGTTCCGCAGCGACGGCGGGGTCTTGGTACCGGGCAGCACGGAGAAGCTCATGCCGTGGGCCTGGCCGTCGTCGTGGTACGGGTCCTGGCCGAGGACGAGCACGCGCACCTTGTCGTAGGGCGTCGCCGCGAGGGCGGAGAACTCCTGCCCGCTCGGCGGGAAGACCTGGTGCTCGGCCCGTTCCGTCGCCAGGAAGGCGGCGAGCTCGGCGAAGTACGGCTTGCCGGTCTCCTCGGCGAGCGCCTCCTGCCACGACTCGGGTACCTCGAAACCGGCGCCCACGCCCGCCCCAGCCAGATCCGTCACGACAAACCTCCCACCGACCGCGCGGCATCCCGCAACAGCCGCTTCCGACGTACGACTTCTACAACCTGAACGCTACACACCCGGACCGACACCCCGCGCCCACCGGCCGGCTCCGCCGCCGGGCCGGCCCCGCGGCCCCGGGGCTGCGCAGCGTGGGGTGCGCAGCGGGGGGTACGCGGTGACGCCGGACGGGGGCCCGAGGAGCCCGGGCGGCCCGGCCTCGAGAAGGTGCCCGTGGCGCCTCTGGCAAACGCAGCGCCCCTGCCGCCGGAAGCCCGTCGGCAGGGGCGCTGCGGAGGTTCCTGACGGTCAGATCTCGTCGATCAGGTCGGCGATCGACTTCACGACGCGGGTCGGCCGGTAGGGGAACCGCTCGACGTCGGCCGGGGCCGTGAGGCCGGTGAGCACCAGGATGGTCTCCATGCCGGCCTCCATGCCGGACACCACGTCGGTGTCCATGCGGTCGCCGATCATCGCCGCGGACTCCGAGTGCGCGCCCGCCGTGTTGAGGGCCTCGCGCATCATCAGCGGGTTGGGCTTGCCGACGAAGTACGGCTCGACGCCGGTCGCCTTGGTGATCAGGGCGGCGACCGAGCCGGTGGCCGGGAGCACGCCCTCGGTGGACGGCCCGGTCTCGTCGGGGTTGGTGCAGATGAAGCGGGCACCGCCGTTGATCAGGCGAATCGCCTTGGTGAGGGCCTCGAAGCTGTAGGTGCGGGTCTCGCCCAGCACCACGTAGTCCGGGTCCTTGTCGGTGAGCACGTAGCCGGCCTGGTAGAGCGCGGTCGTCAGGCCGGCCTCGCCGATGACGTACGCGGTGCCGCCGGGGCGCTGGCTCTTGAGGAAGTTCGCCGTCGCCAGGGCGGAGGTCCAGATGCACTCCTCCGGCACCTCCAGGCCCATGCCGGCGAGGCGGGCGCTGAGGTCGCGCGGGGTGTAGATGGAGTTGTTGGTGAGCACCAGGAACGGCTTGCCGGACTCCCTCAGGCGGCGGAGGAACTCCTCCGCCCCGGGGATCGGGGTGCCCTCATGGATGAGGACGCCGTCCATGTCGGTCAGCCAGGACTCGATGGGCTTGCGGTCTGCCACGTGCGTGTCTCCCGAGATCGTGCGGGTGGTCGTTCTGAACTGCACCCCTCCGCCCGGTGACCCGCAGCGGGCCGTACCGCGACGTGTGGGGGTCCTGCCGGCTGCCCCAACGGGGCCCAGCCTAATCCGCACACCTGGCCGACGGGAGGACGTCCCGCCCTGCGGACTTCGGGGGCCCGTGGTGTGGTCCGGCCCGGGCGGGCGCGCGGGGGCCGTCTGCCGGGCGGTCCGCTGCCTCAAGGCGTCCTTAAGCGGCCCATAACGGCGCTGGGCGTCCGTCAATCCACAGGTCCGCACTGGCTAGCGTGCATGACGCAGCGCCCCCACCCTCACTCCCTCCCCCGAGGAGCTCCCCCATGTCCGCTCGCCCGTCCGCCTCCCGCCGACGCCGGGTCACCGTGCTGGCCGGCGCCCTCGCGGGGATCGCCCTGTCCGGCACGCTGGGCACCGGGACCGCCGCCGCCCACGGCTCCATGCAGAACCCGTTGAGCCGGGTCTCCGGCTGCTACCTGGAGGGCCCGGAGAGCCCGAGGTCGGCGGCCTGCGCGGCGGCGATCGCGCTCGGCGGCACCCAGGCCATGTACGACTGGAACGGTGTCCGGATCGGCGACGCCGGCGGCCGCCACCGCGAGATCATCCCGGACGGGCGGCTCTGCAGCGCCGACAACGCCGAGTTCGTCGGCCTGGACCTCGCCCGCGCCGACTGGCCCGCGACCAGCCTGACCGCCGGCGCCGCCTTCACTTTCCGGTTCCGCGCCACCGCCCCGCACCGCGGCACGTTCCGGCTGTACGTCACCAACACGACGTACGACCCGGCGCTGCCGCTGCGTTGGTCCAACCTGCAGTCCACGCCGTTCCTGACCGTCACCGACCCGCAGTTGGTGGACGGCCAGTACGTGCTGCCCGGCACCGTTCCGTCCGGACTGAAGGGCCGCCAGCTGATCTACGCGATCTGGCAGCGCTCGGACAGTCCGGAGGCGTTCTACTCCTGCTCCGACGTGGTGTTCGACGGCACGGGCACCGTCACGGGCACCGCCCCCGTGCCGTCGGCCGGCAGCGGGACGCAACACGTGCACTCGGCCGCTCCCACGCCGGGGACGCCGACCTCGACGCCGACCGGCCCCAGGGCCGTCCCCGCCGCCGCACCCGCCGCACCCGCCGCACCCGCGACACCGTCCGCCGCCGCACCGACGACCGCGCCCGTCACCCCCACCACGCCCGCCACGCCCGCCACGGCCCCCGCCACCGGGCAGCAGCTGGCCCGCACCGGCACCGGCCGGTCGACCGGCCTGATCGCCGCCGTCGGCGCGGCCTTCCTCCTGTCCGGCACCGCGATGGCCGTCCTGCGCCGCCGTCACCGCCGCGGCGCGCACGCCCGCTGACAGCCGGGCGGGCCGACGCGGCCGTGGTTGAGTAGGGACATGAGCAGCGTGCCCCGACCCCCCTTCCGCGTCGGTCTGATCGGCTACGGCCTGGCCGGCTCCGCCTTCCACGCCCCGCTGATCGCCGCCACCCCCGGACTGCGGCTGGCCGCGGTGGTCACCGCCAACCCCGACCGCCGCGACCGGCTGCGCCGGGCGCACCCGGACGCGCAGCCCGTCGACACCCCCGAACAGCTCCTCGCCCGCGGCGACGAGCTCGACCTGGTGGTCGTCGCCTCCCCCAACCGCACCCACGTGCCGATCGCCGGGGCCGCCGTCGCCGCCGGCATCCCCGTGGTCGTGGACAAGCCGCTCGCCGGCACCGCCGCCGAGGCCGCCGCGCTGTGCGACCTCGCCGAGCAGGCCGGCGTGATGCTGTCGGTCTTCCAGAACCGCCGCTGGGACGGCGACTTCCTGACCGCACGCCGCCTCCTGGAGCAGGGCGTGCTCGGCCGGGTGCACCGCTTCGAGTCGCGGTTCGAACGCTTCCGTCCCAAGCCGAAGCCCGGCTGGCGCGAGCTCGCCGACCCGGCCGAGGTCGGCGGCACCCTGTACGACCTCGGCAGTCACCTCGTCGACCAGGCGATCACCCTGTTCGGCCCGGTCGAGAGCGTGTACGCGGAGATCGAGACGCTGCGCGACGGCGCGGTCGTCGACGACGACGCCTTCGTCGCCCTGACGCACGCCTCCGGAGTCCGCTCGCACCTGTGGACGAGCGCCCTCACCCCGCTCGGCGGCCCCCGGCTGCGCGTGCTCGGCGACACCGCCGGCTACGTGAAGTTCGGCATGGACCCGCAGGAGGACGACCTCAGGGCCGGACGCCACCCCGGCGACGGGCGCCCCTGGGGAGCCGACGACCCGGCCTCCTACGGCACCCTCGGCACCGACGACGGCGCGGTCCGCACCCCCACCGACCCCGGCGACTACCCGGCCTACTACGCCGGCGTCGCCGCCTCACTGGCCACCGGCGCCCCGCCGCCCGTCGACCCGCGCGACGCGGTCGCCACTCTCGCCGTCCTCGAAGCCGCCCGCGGCTCCGCCGCCACCGGTAGCACCGTCCGGCTCGGCTGACGCAGCCCACCCGGGCCCGGGAACGCCGTCGGGGCCGACCGCGAGTGCGCGGTCGGCCCCGACGGGTCATCCAGGTCGTTCAGCGGCCGTACGGGTTCCCGCCGGACGGCGGCGGCGTGCCCTGCCCGGGCGGGAAACCGCCCGGCGCGGGCGGCTGCTGCCCGTAGGGCTGCGGCTGGCCGTACGGCGCCTGCGGCTGCTGCCCGTACGGACCCGGAGCCGGCGGCTGCGCCGGGAACCCGGCGGCCGGGTACGAGGGCTGGGGCTGCGGCGGCTGCTGGCCGTACGGCGCGGGCGGCACCGGTCCGGGCCCCGCCACGGAGCGGTTGCGCCGGGAGACGACCACGATCACGATCACCACCAGCACCACGACGACGCCCGCGGCGCCGAGGATCAGCGGCAGGCTCCCCGAGTCGGACGGCGCCGGGGCCGCCGGAGAGGACGGCGTCTGCGCGGGCGCCGAGGCCGGCGCACTCGCCGCACCGCCGGGCTCGGCCGTCGCCTCACCGGACGGCGCGGGGGCGGACGCACCCGCGAGGGGGCTCTGGTCCGCAGGACCCGGGTCGCCCGGCGTGGTCAGCGCGATCCGCGGACGGACGGCGCCGTAGCCGACGTAGTCGCTGCGGCCCGTCTCACCGGCGGCCTTGCCCGCGGTGTTGATGAGGACCCGGAGGACCTGGTTGTTGGTCCACTCCGGGTGCACGGACCAGACGAGCGCGGCCGACGCGGAGGCCAGCGCGGTCGCGTCGGACGTTCCGTGGCTCTTGCAGTACCCCGACGGCCCGGTGCAGGCGGTGTAGATGTCGGAGCCGGGAGCGGACAGGGTCACCTGCGGACCGTGCTCGGACTCCGAGGTCGACTTGCCGTTCCTGTCGGTCGCCGCCACTCCGACCACCCCGGGCATGCCGGCGGGGTACTCGACGACGTTGCTCCCGCTGCCGCTGTTGCCCGCGGCGGCGAAGATCAGGCTGCCCTTCGCAGTGGCGTGGTCGACCGCCGCGCGCAGCTTCTCCAGGTCCGCCGGCTTCAGGTAGCCGGCGGCGATGCCCTGCGAGATGCTGATGATCTTGGCGCCGTGGTCGGACCCGTAGACGATGCCGTCGGCCAGCTGCTGCAGCGCACCGGCGGCGGTTCCGTCCGTGCCGCCGATCTTGCTGTTGACCTTGATCGGGAGGACCTTCGCGCCGGGCGCCAGACCGTACGCGCCCTTGCCGTTCAGGCCCTTGCCGCTGCCGACGATGTTCGCCGCCATCGAGGTGCCGTGCCCGTTCGGATCGGTGGTGACCCCTCCCGGCAACCCGCTGAAGTCCTTGCCGGACACCAGCTGGCCCTGAAGGTCAGGCGCATCACCCTTCACGCCGGTGTCGATCACCGCGACGGTGACTCCGGTGCCGGTGCTGGTCCGCCACATCTCCGGGGCCTTCATGGCGTCCAGGTGCCACTGCTGCTCCCGGATCGAGTCCGCTCCGGCGGCGGGACCAGCGGCCACCCCGACCATCACGGCGGCCACCGCCGACAACGCGGCGAACCGCCGCCCCCGCACTCCCCTGCCCGTTCGCCGCATCACACTCTCCTTCGATCCATCGTCCAGAGCCGTTCCGGCCTGCCACACAGACCTGCCCGGTCACCGGGTCCACGACCCCGTGACCGGGCAGGCAGGCTGATGGCTACTCAATCACGCCCGGATTGACCGGGCCCCCACCGGACGTCCAGGTGTCCTCGTCCTCGGTCAGGTAGTCGGGACGGTTACCGCGGTTCTTGTCCTTCCGCCCGGCAGCACCGCCGTGGCCGGCGCCCATGCCGCCATGACCGGCCCGCCCGTCCGTCCCGCGCTCCGCCCTGCCGCGCAGGCCGGTGCCGCCCTGGGTGAACTCGCCACCCGCGGAGGGCCCGCGGCGACCGCCGACCGCACCACCGGAGCGCCCGACCAGGCCTCCGGCACCGCCGCGTGCACCGCCCGCGCCCCCCTTGGCGCCGGCACCGCCCGCGCCGCCGGCGTGCGGCATGCCGCCCATGCCGGGGGCTCCGGACCGACCCGCCTGGGCTCCACCCGCGGCGCCCGCGGCACCCGCAGTGCCACCGGCCCGCGCACCCGCACCCGCGCCACCGGCGCCGGTGACCGAGCCGCCCGCCCGGCCGGCGCCACCGGCGCCGGTCGTGCTGCCGGCCCCGCGGCCGCCACCGAGGCCGCCCGCTCCACCCCGACCGCCCCCCAGACCGCCGCCGAGCCCACCGGGGATCGTGCCGCCGGGCAGACCGCCGACGCCACCACCACCACCGCCGAGGCCACCGCCCGTTCCGAGGCCGCCGCCACCGACGCCACCGCCGGGAAGGCCCGGACCGGACGGGCTCGGCAGGGTGGGCGACGCCGGCACGTGGTCGATCCCCGTGCTCGGGATGTTCACGCCGACGTTCGGCAGGGGCGTGACCTGGCCCGGGGTGACGGGCGTCGGGTGCGTCGAGCCCGTCGGCACCTGCTGCGAGCCGCTCGGGGGCGACCACGACGGCATCTGCGCCGGGCTGAACGAGCCACCGGTGCCACCGCCGGTCGAGCCACCGCCGACCGATACGTTCTCGCTGCCACCGCGGCTGATGTCCGCGCCGGGAGGCGGCGGGAAGATCGGGGGCTGCGCCTGGCTGAGCCGCGAGATGGACTGGTCGTACGACTGCCCCAGCTTCGCCATCTGCTGGGTGGCGTCCGCGTGGGCCTGGTTGATGCGGGTCTGCGCGGCGTTCGCCTCCTCCGGGGTCACCCAGTCGGAGTCGACCATGTCGGCGACCTTGCCGGCCGCCCAGCCGCCCACCACGGTGCCGATGCCGGGCAGCGCCATGCCACCGGCGATGAAACCGCCCACGGTGACGGCGGTGTTGGGCTGGGCCTCGTACCGGCGGACGATCTCCATGTCGTCGGTCGGCACGCCGGGCATGCCCGACTTGACCTCGCTGAGCGTCTCGCCGGCGGTCGCCATGTAGGTGCCGGCGGTCCGGGAGTACGAGGCGAGTTCCATGGTCGACTTGGAGACGTTGCCGCCCCAGTTCTTGAAGCTGTCGGCCGCGTCGCCCTGCCAGTCGAGCCCGCCCATGTGGGCGTGCAGCTCGTTGCTGACCTCGTCCATCTTCTGGGCGGCCAGCAGCAGGCGCTGACCGATCTGCATGACGGCCACCGGGTCGGCGCCGTCGACCATCGCCACGAGATCCTCGTGGGTGTTGGCGCCGAAGTCGCCGTCTTGGTAGAGGCGACGGACGAATCGCTTCTCGGTCATGCCTCGCTCCCCCTCTCCGCTGTCGGAGCAGTCATCAGTAGGCCCCCTGCTGCGTACCGGTCGTGGGCTGTGCGGCCGGCTGTGTGTAGGTCTCCGGCTGGGCGTACGTGCCGCTGCCCGCCGCGCGGTAGGCGGCGGACGATCCGGCGGGCGGCAGCTGCGACTGCGCGCCGGCCTGGTTGAGGATCGAGTGGAACTTCTGGCGCTGTTCCTCGTCGGCGTTGTCGTAGCCCTTGGCCGCCATGTCGATGCTGGCGCTCATCGCCTCGATCTGGAGGGAGAGCGTCCTCGACAGCTGCTCCAGGTTGGCGTGCACCGTGGTGTACGCCGACATCAGGTCGCCGGCCTGGCCGAAGTTCTGGCCGAGCTGCCAGGCCTGCAGCTGCTGCTGGGAGACCTCGCCGTGACTCGCGGGCGAGCCGTCGAGGTCGCTCAGGATCGCGTCGACCTTGCTCTTGAAGGTCTGCAGGTTCTCGACCTCGACCTTGACCGCCCTGGCCCCGACCTGTCCGGCCAGGGTCTGCGACTGCGCGACCATGGCCGCCG
Source organism: Kitasatospora sp. NBC_01539 (assembly GCF_045040525.1). Taxonomy (NCBI): domain Bacteria; kingdom Bacillati; phylum Actinomycetota; class Actinomycetes; order Kitasatosporales; family Streptomycetaceae; genus Kitasatospora; species Kitasatospora sp. NBC_01539. The sequence continues at coordinate 5,524,618 of NZ_CP109390.1, read as the reverse complement.
TCTGCGCAGCCGTCACCGTCGAGACGACGTTGTAGAAGATCCCGGACGTCCCGCCATCGCTCATCGCCGTTCCACCTCCCCCGTGCACGGCCTGGCCCCGCCGCGGCCCGCCGTACCACCACTTCTCCTGAGCTCCCCTGCCGGGTGCTCTAACCGTTCGGATCGGACGCTCACGCACCGACGGGCGGCATCCGCCGCCACCCTTAACATAGCGGCCGCCCCCGACGCGCCGTCAGGGGCCCTGTGCGGTGAAGCCGCTATCGGTACGTACCCGTCACCTCTCCGCCACAACACCCTTCCCCGGGGCGGTTGTTCCCCGCTGCCACGGCCGGGGCCGGAACCGGCCGCGGCGGCGGCCCGGTCCTAGGACGTGTCTGAACCATTCCCGACGCCGCGCGCCGATCCGCCGCGCATGGTCAGACACGCCCTAGCGGCGCGACCAGGCGTCCAGGTAGGCGTCGATCTCGCCGCCGATCCGCTTCTTGCCCGCCGTGTCCAGGAAGGAGGCCTCGACGGCGTTCCGGGCGAGCGCCGCCACGCCCGCCTCGTCCAGGTCGAGCAGGCGGGCCGCGACGGCGTACTCGGTGTTGAGGTCGGTGCCGAACATCGGCGGGTCGTCGCTGTTGACGGTGACGAGCAGGCCGGCGTCGACCATCTGCCGGATCGGGTGCTCCTCCATGCGCGCGACCGCCCGGGTCGCGATGTTGGACGTCGGGCAGACCTCCAGCGGGATGCGGTGCTCACCGAGGTGGTCGACGAGGGCCGGGTCGTGGACGGACTGCGTGCCGTGCCCGATCCGCTCGGCGCCGAGGTCGCGGATCGCGTCCCACACGGTCTGCGGGCCGGTGGTCTCGCCGGCGTGCGGCACGCTGTGGAGGCCGGCCGCCCGCGCCCGGTCGAAGTACGGCTTGAACTGCGGGCGCGGCACGCCGATCTCCGGGCCGCCGAGGCCGAAGCTGACCAGGCCTTCGGGGGCCAGGTCGAGGGCGAGGCGGGCGGTCTCCTCGGCGGCGTCGAGGCCGGCCTCGCCGGGGATGTCGAAGCACCAGCGCAGCACGATGCCGAGGTCCTTCTCGGCGGAGATCCGCGCGTCCTCGATGGCCTCCATGAACGCCGTGTCGGGGATGCCCCGCCTCACCGACGAGTACGGGGTGACGGTGAGCTCGGCGTACCGGATCTGCTGGCGGGCCATGTCCTCGGCGACGCCGTACGTCAGCGCCCTGACGTCCTCGGCGTCGCGGACGAGGTCGACGACGCTCAGGTACACCTCGATGAAGTGCGCGAAGTCGGTGAAGGTGAAGTACTCGGCGAGCGCCACCGGGTCGACGGGCACCTTGCTGCGGCCCTCGTGGCGGGCGGCGAGCTCGGCCACGACGCGCGGCGACGCGGAGCCGACGTGGTGCACGTGCAGTTCCGCCTTGGGCATGCCGGCGATGAACGCCTCGATGCCGTTGGTGCCTTCGGCCACGGTGCTGCTCCTTCTCGGTCGACTCGCGCGGATCGCGGCAGGTCGCCGTCCTCCGGGACGGGACCGGGCCGCGTCCCCGATCGTAATGTCAGCCCCCGAGTGCGACGGCCACGCTGTGGATGACGAGTCCGGCGGCGGCGCCGACGACCGTGCCGTTGATGCGGATGAACTGGAGGTCGCGCCCGACGTTGGCCTCGATCTTGCGGGAGGCCTCGTCGGCGTCCCAGCCGGCGACGGTGTCGGAGATCAGGGCGGTGATCTCCTCGCGGTACGTGCCGACGACGTACTCGGCGGCGTCCTGGAGCCAGCCGTCGGCCTTGGCCTGGAGCCGGCCGTCGGTGGCGAGGCGCTCGCCGAAGGAGCGCAGGCCGTCGCGGAGGCGGCGGCGCAGCTCGCTGTCCTCGTCCTCGGCGGCGTCGAGGACGAGGGTGCGGACGGCGTCCCAGGAGGAGGCGATGAGGTCCTGCACCTCGGGCCGGGCCAGCAGGTCGGCCTTGGCGTGCTCGACGCGGGCGATGGTGTCGGGGTCGTGCTGGAGCTCGGTGGCGAAGTCGGCGAGGAAGTTGTCGATGGCGCCGCGCGCGGCGTGGTGCGGGTCGTCGCGGATGTCGGTGACGAACCGCATGAGTTCCTTGTGGACGCGTTCGCCGACCTGGTGGTCGATGAAGCGCGGTGTCCAGCCGGGCGTCTTGCTGGTGATCCGCTGCACGACGTCCTCGTGGTGCTCGGTGAGCCAGTGGTGGACGCGGACGGCGATCAGGTCGACGACGCCGTGGTGGCCGCCGTCGGCGACGACCTTGGAGAGGAGCCGGCCGGCGGGTTCGGCGACGGGGGTGGCGGCGGCGCGCCGGGTGACGGCCTCGGCGACGACGGCCTGCACGTCCTCGTCGCGGAGCACGGCGATGACGCCGCGCAGGGCGGCCGACGCCTCGCGGGTGACGCGTTCGGCGCTGCCGGGGGCGGAGAGCCACTCGCCGAGGCGGCGGGCGATGCCGATCGCCTCCAGGCGGGCGCGGACGACGGTCGGGGAGAGGAAGTTGTCGCCGACGAAGTCGCCGAGCGACTGGCCGAAGGCGTCCTTCTTGGTGGGGATGATCGCGGTGTGCGGGATCGGCAGGCCGAGGGGGTGCCGGAAGAGCGCGGTGACGGCGAACCAGTCGGCGAGGGCGCCGACCATGCCCGCCTCCGCCGCCGCGGCGACGTAGCCCGCCCAGGCACCGGCGCCGGCGGCGTCCGCCCAGGTGGCGAGGGCGAAGACGGCGGTGGCGGCGGCCAGCAGGCCGGTCGCGATGGTCTTCATCCGCCGGACGCCGCGGCGCTTGCGCTCATCGGCCTCGGTGAACCTGACCCCGCCGGCGGGTCGGGGGGCCGTCCCGGTGCTCTGTTCGACGCTCACCCGCACAGTCTGCCCCGGGTGCGGGGCCGGTATCGCGTCAACGGGCCGGGCGGCCCGGCCCGGGTACCCGCCCCGGCCGGGCGGGGGGTGCGGCACGGCCCGGGCGGGGGTGCGGCGCGGCCCGGGCGGGTGTCGGGGCCGCGGCGGGACGGTCAGCCGATGGCGACGCCCGCGTACATCCGTGCGATGACGTCCTCGATGGCGGGTTCACGGACCGACAGGTCGACGAGGGGGTAGCGGGCGGCGACGGCGGCGACGATCGGCGCGGCGCTCTCGCGGGCGGGGAAGGCGAGCCACTGGCGGGGGCCGTCCGTCCGGACGACGCGGGCGCCGGGCACGTCGATCGGCGGGCGGGACTCGGCGAGGTCGACGACGAGGGTGCGTTCGCTCTCCCCGGCGGCGTGGAGACCGGCGAGGTCGCCGTCGTGGACGAGCCGGCCGTGGTCGATGACCATGACGCGGTCGCAGAGCTGTTCGATGTCGACGAGGTCGTGGGTGGTGAGGAGCACGGTGGTGCCCCGGGTGCGGTTGACCTCGCGCAGGAACGCCCGCACCTTGGCCTTGCTGACGACGTCGAGGCCGATGGTGGGTTCGTCGAGGTAGAGGACGCCGGGGTCGTGGAGCAGGGCCGCGGCGAGGTCGCCGCGCATCCGCTGGCCGAGGGAGAGCTGCCGTACGGGCGTGTCGAGCAGCCTGCCGAGGTCGAGGAGTTCGACGCAGCGGTCGAGGTTGGCGCGGTAGCGGGCGTCGGGGATGCGGTAGATGCGCCGCGCGAGCTCGTAGGAGTCGCGCAGCGGCAGGTCCCACCAGAGGGTGGTGCGCTGGCCGAAGACGACGCCGATCCGCCGGGCGAGGGCGGTGCGGTCGCGGGCGGGTTCGACACCGGCGACGCGGAGCCGTCCGGAGGTGGGGACGAGGATGCCGGTGAGCATCTTGATGGTGGTGGACTTGCCGGCTCCGTTGGGGCCGATGTAGCCGACGCACTCGCCGGCGCCGACGGTGAAGCTCAGGCCGTCGACGGCGTGCACCTCGCGGCGCTCGCGGCGCAGCCGGCCGGCGCGGGTGCGGATCGTGAAGGTGCGGCGGACGTCGTCGAGTTCGATGAGGGCCATGCGGGTGCTCCTTGGTCGTGGCCGGATGCGGCGGCCGGGCTCGGCCGCGGCGGCGGGGCTGCCGGGGGGGCTGCCCGGCGCGGGTCGGCGCGGGTCGGCGGTCGGAGGCCGGCCGCCGGGGCGGGGTCAGCTGCCGGTGCCCTGGTACGCGCGCAGGCCGGCCCGCCAGACGACGGCGGCGGCGAGCACGCAGAGCACCGCGGCGAGCGGGGAGGCGTACTGGAAGGCGGTGGGCAGGCCGAGCGGGTCGGGGCGGCCGAGGATGTGCAGGGCGGGCAGCCAGTTGACGAAGGCGAGCGGGATGCCGAAGACGGCGCCGGCGACGAGTTCCCTGGCGAAGATCGTCGGCGGGTACTGCAGGAGGGTGGCGCCGCCGTAGGTGAAGGAGTTCTGGAACTCCTTGGCCTCGCCCCACCAGAACTGCAGGGCGGCGCCGCCGATGAAGACGCTCGCGAAGATGACGCTGCCGGAGAGCAGCAGGACGGGGACGAGCAGCACGCGGTCGGCGGTCCAGTGCACGGGCAGTGCGCCGATCGACCAGGCGAGGACGGCCGTGGCCTGCGCCGGGCGACCGAGACGGCGCAGCGAGAAGCGTTCGGCGCAGAGCTGGGCGAGCACGGGGGCGGGCCGCACCAGCATGGTGTCGAGGGTGCCGGTGCGGACGCGGTCGCCGAGCAGGTCGGCGGAGCCGACGAAGAGGTCGGCGGTGCCGAGGGCGAGGGAGGAGGTGCCGTAGAGGAAGCCGAGTTCGGGGAGGGTCCAGCCGCCGAGGGTGTCGGTGTGGCGGAACATCAGCACGACGACGACGAAGTCGAGGGAGGTGACGGCGATGTTGGCGATCATCATGAGGGTGAACGAGGTGCGGTAGGACATCAGGGATCGCGTCCACATGCCGGCCATCAGCCACCAGGCGCGGACGGCCCAGCGGGCGCGGGCCGCGAGACCCGTGCGGTGCACCGTGCCGTCGGGACCGTCGGAACCGTCGAGGACCTGGGGGCCGCCGGGGCGGGCGGTCGGGGTCTCAGCCACCCTGCACCACCACCTTGCGGACGGCGAGCGCGAGCGTCGCCCGTCCGGCGGCGAACAGCCCGGCCGCCCAGACGAGCTGGAAGGCGAGGCCGGTGGCGAGGGCGGTCCCGGTGCGGCGTTCGAGGAGGACGTCGGTCGGGATCTGGATCAGGGCGGCCCAGGGCAGCACGGCGGCGAGGCGCCCCAGGAAGCCCGGGAAGAGCGTGATGGGCAGCAGCATGCCGGAGAAGAACATCGCGACGGCGAGGGTGACGGCCCGGATGCCCTCGGAGTCGTGCAGCCAGAAGCCGGTGAGCGAGACGAGGAAGCGCAGCCCGAAGCTGACGACGACCGCGAGCAGCACGGACAGCAGGAAGGCCGCCCAGACCAGCGGCGAGCGGGGCAGCCGGATGTGGAAGACCAGCACGCCGGCGAGGGTGGGCACGGCGCCGCGGGTGAGCAGGTGGAAGGCGGCCCGGCCGAGGTCGGTGGCGAGCCACCAGGCCTGGAAGTCGACGGGCCGGTAGAGGTCGACGGCGATGTCGCCGCTGCGGAAGCGCTCCTGCACGTCGTCCTGGAAGCCGCCGCCCCAGACGGCGACGGTGACCAGCAGGGCCTGGCTGATCCAGATGTAGGTGACGGCCTGGGTGGTGTCGTAGCCGCCGAGGCCGGGCCTGGCGTGCCAGAGCGCGAGGAAGGTGTAGGCGAGGATGAAGCCGAAGACGGTGTTGGTGAAGGCGCCCGCGGCGGTGGCGGCGCGGTAGGTGGCGTAGCGCCGGAAGGCGCCGGCGGCGACGGCCCGGTGGACCGCGAGGGCGCCGGACCGGGGCGGCCCGAGCTGCGGATCTGGCACTCGAATGTCTCCTTGTCGACTTTTCGGCGGACATCGGTGGACGGTGGCGGACAGCACGCGCCCGGTACGGCCCGGCGGCCCGCGCACCCCCGCGCGGGCAGCCCGGAACCGCCCCGACCGGCGCACCCCCGGGGGTGCGGGGCGGCGGGCGGAGCCGGGCGGTGCTGCGGTGCTGTGCGGTTGTCACCTTTCACCGTAGCGCCGCCGCCCGGCCGTCGCAGCCGATTTCCGGCACGCCCGGGCCGACCCGCAGAAACACCTGATTACGGGTCAAATCGCCCATAATCGCCCTATGACCAGAGCGCAGCGAGCCAACCACCCCACGGGCGACCGGAACCACCGCCCCGGGCCGGACACCGCCACGCGCACCGACCCGCCCGCCCAGCGCCGCCCGCACGCCGCACCCGGCCGCACCGGGGAACCACCCCTCCCCGGCGCTCCCGGCCCCCGGCGCCGCCATCGCCGCGCCCCCGGCCACGACCGCCGACGACGACGCGAGGCCCGCCGCGTCCGCCGCCGCGCCCTCCCCCGCTGGCGCCGCGCCGTCCCCACCTGGCGCATGCTGCTGGGCACCCTCGCCGGCGGTGTACTCCTCGCCTGCGCGACCTTCGGTGCGCTCTACGCCGCCGTCCCCGTGCCCGACCCCAACGCGCACGCCCTCGCGCAGAGCAACGTCTACTACTACGCCGACGGCACCACCGAGATCGCCCGCACCGGCGCCGTCAACCGCGAGGACGTCCCGCTCTCCGAGATCCCCCTCGACACCCGCAACGCCGTCGTCTCCGCCGAGGACCGCACCTTCTACCGCAACCAGGGCGTCGACCTCAAAGGCATGGTCCGCGCCGCCTGGCAGAACGTCAGCCACCTCGGCGCCCCCGGCCGCGCCTTCCAGGGCGGCTCCACCATCACCCAGCAGTACGTCAAGAACTACTACCTGACGCAGGACCAGACCCTCACCCGCAAGGCCCGGGAGCTGTTCATCTCCCTCAAGGTCGACCGCCGCTCCACCAAGGACACCATCCTCGCGGGCTACCTCAACACCAGCTACTTCGGCCGCAACGCCTACGGCATCCAGACCGCCGCCCGCGCCTACTTCGGCACCGACGCCGCCCACCTCACCCTCGCCCAGGGCGCCTACCTCGCCACCCTCCTCCAGGCCCCCAGCGCCTACGACGTGAAGACCGCCAGCCCCGCCAACCGCGAGAAGGCCGTCGCCCGCTGGAACTACGTCCTCGACGGCATGGTGACCCTCGGCTTCCTCGACCCCGGCACCCGCGCCGGACTCACCTTCCCCGACACCCTCGAACCCCAGGCCGCCCAAGGGCTCGAAGGACAGTCCGGCTACCTCGTCGACATCGCCGACGACTACCTCACCCAGACCGGCGTCCTCGACACCGCCACCCTCAAGGCCGGCGGCTGGCGCATCACCACCACCTTCGACAAGCCCCGCCAGGACGCCTTCGTCGACGCGGTCAAGCACGAACTCACCGCCGAGCTCGACCCCGCCGCCCGGCCCCGCACCGACACCGACGTCCGCGTCGCCGGCGCCTCCGTCGAACCCGCCACCGGCCGCATCGTCGCCGCGTACGGCGGTCCCGACTACGCCGTCCAGCCCTACAACGACGCCCTCCGGCAGGACAACCAGGTCGGCTCCACCTTCAAGCCCGTCGACCTCGCCGCCGCGCTCGAAGGCGACCGCACCACCCAGGACGGCCACCCCATCACCACCCAGACCCTCTACGACGGCACCAGCGGCCGCACCGTCGTCGGCGGCCCCAGCCCGTACTCCCCGCCCAACGAGGACAACGAGAACCACGGCCCCATCACCCTGCGGCGCGCCATGATGCGGTCCGTCAACTCCGTCTACGCCCAGCTCGGCATCGACGCCGGACTCGACAACGTCCGCCGCACCGCCATCCGGCTCGGCCTCCCCGACAGCCTCCAGGGCATGAACCCCGACCACAGCTCCATGACCCTCGGCACCGCCACCCCCAGCGCCCTCGACCTCGCCGCCGTCTACGCGGCCCTCGCCAACCACGGCCAGGCCATCCGCCCCTGGGCCGTCAGCGCCCTCTCCCGTCCCGGCACCCGCGAGGCACCCCCGCTGCCCGGGCACGAACCCACCGTCGCCGTCACCCGCGCCAGCGCCGACGCCGTCACCGACGTGCTGCGGGACACCGTGGGCCCCGACGGCACCGGCTCCACCGCCCAGGCGCTCGGCCGCCCCGCCGCCGGCAAGACCGGCACCACCGACGACAACCGCTCCGCCTGGTTCGCCGGATACACCCCCGAACTCGCCTCCGTCGTCGGCCTGTTCCGCGAGGACGTCAAGACGCACGCCAAGGAGTCACTGGCCGGCACCGCCGGGTACGAACGCATCAACGGCGGCACCTTCCCCGCCCGCATCTGGACCGCCTACATGGGCAGCGCCCTCAACGGCACCCCCGTCGGCCAGTTCGACCTCCAGCCCGGCCCCGGCAACACCGAACCGCCCACGCCCGTCAGCCAGGCCCCCAAGGCCCCCAAGCCCGCCAAGCCGAAGCCCAAGCCGAAGCCGAAGCCCAAGGCCAAGACCACCGCGCCGGCGATCAAGCGCCCGGTCGCACCCCGGCCCCCCGTCGCCACCCGGCCCGCCGCGGCCGCACCACCCGCACCCGTCCGGCCCCCGGCCCCCCGGCCCACCCCCGGCCGGCCCTGACCGCCGTCACGGACCGCTGCGGCGACCCGCACCCGCGGGCCGCCGCAGTCGGCCGTCCGCCCCCCGACGACGACACGGACCGACACGAACCGGCACGGACCGGCACGTGCCGCCGAGAACACCGACGGTCAGGTCCACGGCCCGTCAGGACGGCGGGCCGTCACAGGTACAGGCCCGTCGAACCCTCCACACCGCTCAGCCGCTCCGCGGCCACCGCGTGCAGGTCACGCTCCCGCAGCAGCACGTACGTCGCCCCGCGGACCTCCACCTCCAGCTTGTCCTCCGGGTCGTAGAGCACCCGGTCACCCGGCTCCACCGCCCGCACGCTCTGGCCGACCGCCACCGCCTCCGCCCAGGCGCAGCGCCGCGACAGCTCCGCCGTCGCCGGGATGAGGATGCCGCCCGTCGACCGGCGCTCCCCCTCCCCCGCCTCCGTGCGCACCAGCACCCGGTCGTGCAACATCCTGATCGGCAGCTTCTCCCCCAGCCGGTCGTGCCGGGTCTCGTCCTGCTGCGCGCCGTGCTCGTCGTTCTTGCTCACGCCCCCGACCGTACCCGCCCGCCCGGCGCACGTCGCCCCGCACCCTGCCCGGCATGCGGAAGGGCCGGTGCGCGCCCCGCGCGCCCCGACCCTCCGTCCGTCCTCCAGGCCGGTCAGCCCCGGCGGCGCCGGCGAGCGGCGGCGACCAGCAGCAGCACACCCGTACCGACCAGCACCGCCGGCACCACGCGGTCCGGACGCGGTCGGCCCTTGGCGTCCACGAACCCGGCCTTCGCCTGCTCCAGCGCACCGCTGGCCGCCACGTACGCGCGGCCGGCCTTCTGCTCCACGGCGCCGAGCACCCGCGCCTTCGTCTGCGCGACGACCGTCGCCGGGTGCACCCGCATCGCCAGCTCGTCCAGCGTGGACGCGAGCCGCTCGCGGGCCTGCGCGATGTCCGCCTCGATCTGGGCCGTCGTCCGCGGCGCCCCGTCCTTCGTGCTCGCCTGGGCCACTCGTGCCACCCCAATCACCGATGCTTGTCCGTACGACGGGTCCAGTCTGTCAGCTCGCCCGGCGCCTCGCGCAGCGCCACCCACCAACAGGGGTAGGTTGACCGGGGTACGACCACCCGTCCAGCACGAGGAGAGATCCACCGTGAGAGAGCGCCTCAAGGCCGGCGACGCCGCCCCCGCCTTCACCCTGCCCGATGCCGACGGCAACCAGGTGTCCCTCGCCGACCACCTCGGCCGCAAGGTGATCGTCTACTTCTACCCCGCCGCCCTCACCCCCGGCTGCACCACACAGGCCTGCGACTTCACGGACAACCTGGAGGTCTTCGCCGGCGCCGGCTACGACGTCCTCGGCATCTCGCCCGACAAGCCGGAGAAGCTCGGGAAGTTCCGCGACACCGAGAACCTCAAGGTCACGCTGCTCGCCGACGAGGACAGGTCCGTCCTGGAGGCGTACGGCGCCTACGGCGAGAAGAAGCTCTACGGCAAGACCGTGGTCGGCGTGATCCGCTCCACCGTCGTCGTCGACGAGGAGGGCCGGGTCGAGCACGCCCTCTACAACGTCAAGGCCACCGGCCACGTCGCGAAGCTGCTCCGCGACCTGAAGATCGGCGCCTGACCCTCCGTCGGCCCGCGGCGGGCACCGGGATCGCTCCCGGTGCCCGCCGCGGTGCGTTCCGGCCGGGGAGCCCCGCGCCGGGCCCGGGCTGTCACCGTGTCACCGTCTCGTTCCGATGGGGTCCGGGGATGGACAAGGCCCCACCGCGCGACTCCACCGGCCGCTAGCGTCTCCGGTCACCGGGTCCAGCAGCCCGCGCCCCACCACAACCCTGGAGACACCGTGCCGAGCACCGGATCCCGCACCGCCCGCGCCCTCCTCGCCGCCGGCGCCCTCGCCGCCGCCCTCACCCTGACCGCGTGCGACCCGGACGGCGAGCCCGACGCGCTCCCGCCCGCCGGTTCCGGCACCCCGGCGGCAGCCTCGGCGCCCGCAGCCTCCGCGCCCGCCGCCCCGACCACCGCCGCCGCGAGCAGACCTGCCACGCCCAAGGCGAGCCCGACGGCCAAGGCGGGCGGCAAGCACACCGTCGTCTCCGCGAAGACCGCCGGCGGGCTGACCCTGGCGACCGGCGACGGCGCGATCACCGACGTGCCCGTCGACCCGGGCGAGATGCGCGACGGCATGAACCTCGTCGTCGAGAACTACCAGCGGGCGGGCCAGACCGGCGGCCGCCGCATCCTCTTCGTCGGCGTCGACAACGTGCCCGAGGACACCAGCAAGCGACGCGAGCACCTGTGGCGCGGCCTCATCGAGTACGCCGAGGGCAACGGCTCCACCGGTCAGCCCACCACCGCGAACCCGTACGCCGCGGGGGCCCTGGGCGGCAGCCTGGAGTGCCTCTCCCTGGGGGCGGACGCGATCTGCGGCTGGGCCGACTCCTCGACCGCGGGCGTCGCGCTCGTCCCGGCCGCCACCCCGGCGGTGGCCGCGAAGCTCTTCGCCGCCATGCGGGCCGACCTGGAGCAGTGAGCCGCCGCGGGGCGGGTCACCCCGCACACGGCAGCGGTGGCGGCCGACCCCCCGACCGGGTCGACCGCCACCGCCGTCCGTCACCTCAGGTCAGTCAGCACGGACCGAGGTCGTTCCAGACACCCCACTGACCGGTGGTCGAGGGGTCCTCGCCCTGGGTCCACCACTTGTTGCTGTATTTGCGGCCCTTCCACGAGACCGTGGTGGTCGTGGCGTAGACCGTCGCCGCGTTCCAGCTCGGCGGCGTGCAGGTGCCGCCGGTCGGGCTCGCCGAGGTGCTCGGGGAGGCACTGGCCGAGGCGCTCGGCGACGCGGACGCGCTGGCGCTGGCCGAGGCGCTCGCGCTCGGCGAGGCCGACTGCGAGGCGGAGGCCGAGGCACTCGGCGAGGCCGTGGAGCCGGTCGCACCGCGGGTGAAGTCGCCCGCCAGGCCGTACAGCGTGCCGCTGACGCTGACCGTCCAGTTCGCCGGGGTCGAGACCGGCAGGTAGTAGACGAAGTCCATGTCGACCGACGCACCCGGCGCCAGCGACTGCCAGCTCGGCAGCTTCACCGAGACGCGGTTGTACACGCCCTTCAGGCCGCCCACGTTGTTCGCCGCGGTGTGGTCCTGCCGGATCACGCTCAGGCCGAAGCCCGACTGGTCCTTGGCGTTGCCCGGGGCCGAGTTCGCGTAGTCGAACTGGAACTCCGTGCCGCCCGGCAGGGTCAGCGTCGAGTTGTTGACGATGTGGATCTTCGGGTTGATCGGGTAGTTCGAGTCGCCCAGCGCGAAGTTGGTGAACGACACGTCGATCGGCAGGGTCTGCTGCGGCAGCGCGATCGTCGACCGGGTCGCACCGTACGCCGACGCCGCCTTGAACTTGTCGTACATCAGCGAGGTCAGGGTCGAGCCCTGCACGTACTCGCCCTTGCCGCCGTTCGCGGTGGCGTCCCACCTGTAGTCGCCCGCGAGCTCCCAGATCATCGTGCCGCCGGCACCCTGGTCGACCACGTAGTCGGCCTTCGCGGCCACCGACTGCTCGTCCTCGGTGGAGAGGAACACCTTCTTGGCGTCGTTCCACAGCCACGGCGCCACCAGCGAGGAGCTGTAGTTGCGGGTGTAGGTGCCCTGCAGCGCGGTGTCGGTCAGGCCGTACCTGGAGAGGTAGTCCGGGACGACGCCCTTCTCCAGGTTCTTGGCGTGCCACATCGGGTTGGAGCCCGCCGGGGCCTCCTTGCCGTTGTCGTCCAGGTCGTGCCACAGGTTGTCGATGCCGACCGCGCCGTCACCGCAGGACGTCAGCCCCGCGCCCGCCGGGCAGGTGCTCGTCGACGCCGTGCCCCACAGGCCGTTGGTGCCGCCCGTGACGTTCTTGAACCCGCGCGTGTAGTAGGGCAGGCCGATGTTGACCCGGCCGGCCGTCATCGCACCGCGGAAGTAGTGGTACGCCCAGTCGGTGTTCAGGTAGCCGATGCCGCCGTACTGCGAGGTGCCGTACACGTTGGCTGCGGCGAGCTCGCCGTCCTTGCCGTCGTCGTACAGCGCGGCGTTCGGGCCCACGTACTTGTTCCAGGCGCCGTGCAGGTCGTACGACATGATGTTGACGTAGTCCAGGTACTGCGCCACCTGGAACGTCTCCATGCCGCGCAGCAGGTAGCCGGAGGACGGCGCCGCGACCGACAGCATGTAGTACTTGCTGTCCGTCGCGCCCGCGCGGTCCAGCTTCTCGCGCAGCGTCTTCATCAGCGCCGCGTAGCCCTTGACCAGCGAACCGCGCTTGGCGTTGGAGATCGTGGCGTCGAGCGGGTTGCCCGCGTCCTTCATCGACGTCGGGTACTCGTAGTCGATGTCGACGCCGTTGAAGCCGTACTTCTTGACGAAGTCGACCGCGGAGTCCGCGAAGGTGTCGATGCCGGCCTGGTTGACCGAGCCGTCCGCGTTGACCGTCATCGAGTAGAAGCCGCCGGAGCCGACGCGCTTGCCGTCGTCGCCGAAGTAGCCGCCGGTCTCCGCCCAGCCGCCGACCGAGACGAGGGTCTTGACGTTCGGGTACTGCTTCTTGAACTTCGTCAGCAGGTTGAAGTGGCCCTTGTACGGGAGGCTCGGGTCCATCTCGGCACCGGCCACGCCGGGGAAGGTCATCCCGGTCGCCGCGTTGGTCGCGGAGTCCGTGCCGACCGACACCTTGTTGTCGCTGCCGACGTGCGCGAACGCGTAGTTGAGGTGGGTCACCTTGTCCCACGGGATGTTGTTCACCAGGTAGGCCGGCGTGCCGTCCTGCCCGGTGCGCCAACCGGTGAAGTAGCCGATGATGCGGCGCTGGTGGTCCGCGCCCATCTTCTCGCGGCCCGCGGTGTCGTAGACGTCGCAGTAGGGGACGTTCACGCCGGGCGTGCTGTACATGCCGTCGGGACGACACGACTGGTTGTCGACGGCCGCCTGCGAGGGCGACGCACCGAGCGTCGCCACGAGCAGACCCGCGAGGCCGGCCACGGCCGAGGCGACGAACGCCGTCCGGCGGCCGGAGCCCTCGCGACGGCCTGCTGCGGTGGGACGCTGCACCGTCAGGTTTCGGTTCAACACTCGGTCCTCCAGGAGAGAGTGTCGGCACGTCCGGTTGGGGCGCGGACGTGCAAGTGGGGGAGGGTAGGACGCACCGCGGCCGACGCCCCGTCAACCGCCCGGCCGTCGTACCGCAGATTGGGCCCGAAGGTATGTGGTCTGAACCACTTCGGTCAATAGGTCTGTACCAATAACCTGCCACCGCCCCCGTGACCCCCCACCCGCACACTCGTTCTCCCCACAGGGGGACGGGCACTGCCCACAGGGACCCACAGGGGGAAGCACATGCAGGTCAGATACACCCGCGAACTCCTCGCCGAGACGGCGGCCGGGAGTTCGTCGCTCGACGAGATGCTGCGCACGTTCGGGAAGGAGCCGGAGCAGTACAACCGCAAGTACCTCAGGCGCAGGATCAAGGAACTCGCGATCGACATCTCGCACTTCCGCACTCGGGGCACGATCTACACGCGCGAGGTACTGGAAGAGGCCGTGGCCGCCTGCGACACCGTGGCCGGGGTCGTCCGCTACCTCGAACAGCGTCCGGCCGGTGGCACCCAGGCTCACATCGGGCGGCGCATCAAGGCTTTCGGGATCGACACCTCCCACTTCGTGGGACAGGCTCACAACCGCGGAAAGCGGAGCATCCGACGACTGACTCCCGGCCAGGTGCTCACCCGTCGACCGGCCGACGCCAAGCGACTGCCAGGCCAGAGGATCCGCCAGGCGCTGCTGGAACTCGGCCACCCGGACGAGTGCGCCGACTGCGGCACCGGCCCGGTCTGGCAGGGCCGGCCCCTGGCGCTGGAGGTCGACCACGTCAACGGCGACTGGTCGGACAACCGGCCCGGCAACGTCCGCCTGCTCTGCCCCAACTGCCACGCGGTCACGGACACCTACTGCGGGCGGAACAAGAACAGGGTCCCGCGCCGGACGGACTGAGTGCCTCGGCGCCTCCCGGCACCGACACTGCCACCACCCGTGCGGGTACCCCTAGACTGTGGCCATGCGGCCGTGGCGTAACGGGCAGCCGCGCTGGTTTTAGGTGCCAGTGGAGGAAACTCCGTGAGGGTTCGAATCCCTTCGGCCGCACTAGCCTAAGAATCGAAGGCCCGCTGGCGAAGATCGCCGAGCGGGCCTTCGCTCGTCCTCAGCCCAGCAGCTCGCGGACCACCGGCGCCAGGGCGCGGAAGGCCTGCCCGCGGTGGCTGATGGCGTTCTTCTCCACCGGGGTCAGCTCCGCACACGTACGGCTCTCGCCCAGGGGCTGGAGGATCGGGTCGTAGCCGAAGCCGCCGTCGCCGGCCGGCGCGGTGCGCAGCGTGCCGAGGAGGCGGCCTTCGACGACGCGTTCGGTGCCGTCGGGGAGTGCGAAGGCGGCGGCGCAGGCGAAGTGGGCGCCGCGGTGGGGTTCGGCGATGTCGGAGAGCTGGGCGAGCAGGAGGTCGAGGTTGGCGCGGTCGTCGCCGTGCTTGCCGGACCAGCGGGCGGAGAGGATGCCGGGGGCGCCGCCGAGGACGTCGACGCAGAGGCCGGAGTCGTCGGCGACGGCGGGGTGGCCGGTGGCGCGGGCGAGAGCGTGCGCCTTGAGGAGGGCGTTCTCGGCGAAGGTGATGCCGGTTTCGGGGACGTCGGGGATCTCGGGGTAGGCGTCGGCTCCGACGAGTTCGACGTCGAGTCCGGCGTCGCCGAGGATGTCGCGGAGTTCGGCGACCTTGTGGCGGTTCCGGGTGGCGAGGACGAGGCGTCGTGTGGTCATGCGGCCCACCCTAGCGAGGTTCAGGCGCAGGCTTTGGTGAGGTTGCCGGCGGCGTCCGCGAGGGGCTTGAGGTCGGGGACCTGCTGGTTGTCGATGGCCTTCTGGGCGTTGTCGACCTGGGTCTGGAGGTCGGTGACGGCCTGGGAGACGTCGGTGTCGCTGGAGTTGCGGCCGAGCTGGTCGAGGTCGTTCTTGAGCTGCTGGAGGGCCTGTCCGGCGGCGGCGGGGTCGTTGGCGGCGTTGTTGAAGGCGTCGCCCGCCTGGGTGATGTCGTTGGTGATGCGGATGGCGGTGTTGCCGCAGTCGACGGCGCGCTGGACGGCGGAGCAGCTGACGGCGCTGAGCGGGAGGACGAGGAGGAGGCCGGCCACGGCGAGGGTGGTGGAGCGGGTGAGGCGGTCCGGCATCGGGGTCCTCCGCTGGTGGGTGGGCGCTCGGTCGGTTCGGTGCTTCGGTGCTTCGGTGCTTCGGTGCTTCGGTGCTTCGGTGCTTCGGTGCTTCGGTGGTGAGGACGGCGGGTCGGACGTCCTCGGTTCCGAACGGTACGGGCTGCGGGCGCGCGGTGTACAGGATGCGCGCCCGCGGCCCGGCGGCGGGTCAGTTCTGGAGCTGTTCGAGGGTCTTGCGCTGGATCTCGTCGAGTTCGGCGCAGCCGAGGGTGCCGAGGTCGAGGAGCTGGTCGAGGAGGGCGCGGTCGAAGGGGGCGCCTTCGGCGGTGCCCTGGACCTCGACGAAGCGGCCGTCGCTGGTGCAGACGATGTTCATGTCGGTCCCGGCGCGGACGTCCTCCTCGTAGCGGAGGTCGAGCATGGGGGTGCCGTCGATGATGCCGACGCTGACGGCGCTGACGCCGCTGGTGAGGGGCTGGCCCTTGGCGCGGAGGATCTTCTTGTCGCGGGCCCAGGCGATGGCGTCGGCGAGGGCGACGTAGGCGCCGGTGATGGCGGCGGTGCGGGTTCCGCCGTCGGCCTGGAGGACGTCGCAGTCGAGGACGATGGTGTTCTCGGCGAGGGCGCGGTGGTCGATGACGGCGCGGAGGGAGCGGCCGATGAGACGGCTGATCTCGTGGGTGCGGCCGCCGATCTTGCCGCGGACGGCTTCGCGGTCGCCGCGGGTGTTGGTGGCGCGGGGGAGCATGGAGTACTCGGCGGTGACCCAGCCTTCGCCGGTGCCCTTGCGCCAGCGGGGAACGCCTTCGGTGACGCTGGCGGTGCAGAGGACTTTGGTGTCGCCGAAGGAGACGAGGACGGAGCCTTCGGCGTGCTTGCTCCAGCCTCGTTCGATGGTGACGGGGCGGAGCTGGTCGGGGGTGCGGCCGTCGATGCGTGACATAGGCACCGAGCGTAGCTGTTGGGGGGACGGCTGCGGCCCGCCGACCGGGTGGTCGGCGGGCCGCGGGGTGTGCGGGGCGGGTCAGTCCATCATGTCCTCGATCTCGCCGGCGATGGGGTCCGCGTCGGTGCCGATGACGACCTGGATGGCGGTGCCCATCTTGACGACGCCGTGGGCGCCGGCGGCCTTGAGGGCGGCCTCGTCGACGAGCTCGGGGTTGACGACCTCGGTGCGCAGGCGGGTGATGCAGCCTTCGACCTCTTCGATGTTGTCGATTCCGCCGAGGCCGGCGACGATCTTCTCTGCCTTGCTGGCCATGTGTGTCTCCCTGTGTGTCGGCGGTGCGGCGGTGGTGCCGCCGGGTGCCGTCCTGCGTTGGTGCGTGTGGTGCCGTGGTGGTGACGCGGGTTCACCGTGTCACCGTGGCGCGACCAGCATTTCCCGTTTCGGGGTGATTTGCCACGTCAGTTCACTTTTGGCCCATTTCGGCGCGCACGGCCGCGCGCCGGGGCCGGAGGATGGCGATCATCGGGGCCGTGGGCCCGGTTCCCGCCTGCCTCCAAGTGGTCTACACCAATATTAGGTGCACAACGGACAACGCGGAACGGACCCCCGGTGTTCCTCGGCCCCGCCGCCCTGCACCGCCGCCGCGACCGTGCAGGGCGGCGGCGGTGCAGGGCGGCCTCGGCATCGGCGACGGCACTCGGAGGGTACGGATGAGCACAGCGGGCGCAGCGGTTCCACCCTCGCCGTGGTGGCAGACCTTCTACGGGGGCCTGCAGAAGATGGGGCGGAGCCTGCAGCTGCCGGTGGCGGTGCTGCCGGCGGCGGGCATCCTGAACCGGCTGGGCCAGGACGACGTGTTCGGCAAGGACGGTCTGGGCTGGGACAACGTGGCGAAGGTGTTCGCCGCGGCGGGCGGCGCGCTGCTGAACTCGAACCTGGGGCTGCCGCTGCTGTTCTGCATCGGCGTGGCGATCGGGATGGCGAAGAAGGCGGACGGTTCGACCGCACTGGCGGCGGTGGTGGGCTACCTCGTCTACTTCAACGTGCTGCGGGCGTTCCCGGACAGGGACCAGTGCGGGGGGACGCTGCAGGGTGACCAGTGCATCGACTTCTCGGCGGACACGTCGAGTGCGGCGGTGTTCCAGAATCCGGGGGTGCTGGGCGGGATCCTGATCGGTCTGATGTCGGCGTGGCTGTGGGTGCGGTTCCACCGGACGAAGCTGGTGGACTGGCTGGGCTTCTTCAACGGGCGCCGGCTGGTGCCGATGATCACGGCCGTGGCGGGTCTGGTGCTGGCGTGTCTGGCACTGTGGGTGTGGCCGCCGATCGGGTCGGCCATGACGGACTTCTCGCAGTGGCTGGCGGATCTGGGCTGGGGCGGGGCCGGTATCTTCGGTCTGGCGAACCGCCTGCTGCTGCTGATCGGCATGCACCAGTTGATCAACACGTTCGTGTGGTTCCAGTTCGGGGACTACACGAAGCCGGGGACGGACGAGGTGGTGCACGGTGACATCCCGCGCTTCCTGGCGGGGGACCCGACGGCGGGGCAGTTCACCTCGGGCTTCTTCCCGATCATGATGTTCGCGTTGCCGGCGGCCGCGCTGGCGATCGCGCACTGCGCGAAGCCGCACCGGCGCAAGGAGATCTACGGGCTGATGCTGTCGGTGGGTCTGACGAGCTTCGTGACGGGTGTGACGGAGCCCATCGAGTACTCGTTCGCGTACATCGCGCCGGCGCTGTTCGTGGTGCACGCCCTGCTCACGGGCGCGTCGATGGGGGTGACGTGGGCGCTGGGGGTGCACGACGGTTTCAGTTTCTCGGCGGGTCTGATCGACTACGTCATCAACTGGGGGCTGGCGACGAAACCGTGGCTGATCATCCCGATCGGGCTGGCGTTCGCGGCGGTGTACTACGCGGTGTTCCGGTTCGTGATCGTGAAATTCAATCTGAAGACGCCGGGCCGGGAGGACGAGGCGGACGAGGTGGATGTCACGAAGGCGTGAGGTTTTGTTGAGCCACTCGCCAAAGTCGCGGTGACCGCGGGTAATCAAGATCGTCGATCCGCAAGAAGGTTTCGATTTCATAGCGCTTCCGACCTGCGGCGCTTCCAAGGGTTCCCCCCTCCGTCGGGGGCGTGTTAGAAACTGGTCTACACCACTCGTGGTGTAGACCAGTTTGGCGTGTCGGCCCCGATGCACCCCTCCGGCCCGCCCTGTCGTTAGGAACCATCCCCATGAGTACGACTGCGCAGGCACCGGCGCCCGCCGCGGCACCCTCCCCGGCCAGGAAGATCGGCCAGAGCACCGTCCAGGGCCTGCAGAAGATCGGCCGCAGCCTCCAGCTGCCGATCGCCGTCCTGCCGGCCGCCGGCCTGCTCCTGCGCCTCGGCCAGGACGACGTCTTCGGCAAGGACGGCCTCGGCTGGGACAAGGTCGCCGCGGTGTTCAACACCGCCGGTGGCGCGGTGTTCGACAACCTTCCGCTGCTGTTCGCGGTGGGCATCGCCATCGGATTCGCCAAGAAGGCCGACGGCTCCACCGCCCTCGCCGCCCTGGTCGGCTACCTGGTGTACAAGAACGTGCTGACCGCGTTCCCGATCACCGAGTACAAGATCCTCCCCGGCAAGGACGAGGCCGCGACCTTCCAGAACCCCGGTGTGCTGGGCGGCATCGTGATCGGCCTGCTGAGCGCCGTGCTCTGGCAGAAGTTCCACCGCACCAAGCTGGTCGACTGGCTGGGCTTCTTCAACGGCCGCCGCCTCGTCCCGATCATGATGGCGTTCGTCGGCACCGCCGTCGGTGTGGTCTTCGCCCTCACCTGGGGCCCGATCGGCGACGCCATCAGCAGCCTGAACGACTCCCTCATCGGTGCCGGCGCGCTCGGCGCGGGTGCGTTCGGCCTGATCAACCGCGGCCTGCTGCCCGTCGGCATGCACCAGTTCGTGAACTCGTACGCGTGGTTCCAGACCGGTGACTTCACCAAGGCCGACGGCACCGTCGTGCACGGCGACCTGACCCGCTACTTCGCCGGCGACCCGAGCGCCGGACAGTTCATGTCGGGCTTCTTCCCGATCATGATGTTCGCGCTGCCCGCCGCGGCCCTGGCCATCGCCCACGCCGCCCGCCCCGAGCGCCGCAAGGCCGTCATGGGCATGATGATGTCGCTCGCGCTGACCTCCTTCGTCACCGGTGTCACCGAGCCGATCGAGTTCGCGTTCCTCTTCATCGCCCCCGTGCTCTTCGCCATCCACGCCGTGCTGACCGCCGTCTCGATGGCCGTCACCTGGGCGCTCGGCGTGCACGCCGGCTTCACCTTCTCCGCCGGCCTGATCGACTACGGCCTCGGATTCAGCAAGGCCACCCACCCGCTGCTGATCATCCCGATCGGCCTGGTCTTCGCGGCGCTGTACTACGTGCTGTTCCGCTTCGCGATCACCAAGTTCAACCTCAAGACCCCCGGCCGCGAGGACGACACCGAACTCGAGGACGTCACCAAGGCCTGACACTCCTCCCCCGCTCGCGCGGACCCCGCCCGGCTGCTCCGGGCGGGGTCCGTCGCGTTCACGCCGGACACCACCGCCGGCGGCCGCTCGCGAGCGGGCGGACTGGCCCGGACGGCACCGCCGCCTAGAGCCAGCCGAGCCGGGCGGCGTGCACGCCCGCCTGGAAGCGGCTCTGCGCACCGAGGTCGGTGGTGAGGTCCGAGACCAGCCGCCGCACCGTGCGCTCGGAGATCTCCAGCTTCCGGGCGATCGCCTGGTCGGTCAGCCCGGCCGACAGCAGGCGCAGCACCTCGCGGTGACGGTCGTCGGGCACGCCGCGGCCGAGCAGGTCGGACGGCACCCAGGCGGCCGTCCAGAAGTAGTCGAAGAGCTCGCGGACGACCGCGAGCACCGCGGTGTCGCGAACGACCAGGGCGGTGTCGGGTGCGCCGCCCGGCGCGGGCAGCACGGCCAGGGTGGTGTCGACCACGATCATCCACAGCGGCAGGCTGTGGGCGACCCGGATGCCCGCGCCGGCGGCGGTGAGCTGCTGGACGTGCGCCAGCACCGCGGGGTGGCGCAGGGCGGCGGCGGGGTAGACGGTGTGCAGCCGTACGCCGTGGCCGAGGGCGATGCGCTCGCGGGCGAGTTTGGCGTCGAGGGCGCCGGGGCTCTGGTCCTGGCCGGGCCGGAGCGAGAGGGCCTCGGTGCGGGCGCCGCGGGCCGCGTCCTCCAGGAGGGCGGCGATCCGGTCGGCGCCGTGGACGAGGTGGTGGCCGGGGCCGTCGCCGGGGCCGTCCGCCTGGAGGGGAAGGTAGCGGGCGTGGAGGTGCTCGACGGAGTCGCGGGTGTGCCGGACGGCGGCGAAGAGCTCCGCGAGGTGGTCGTCGGCGGTCCCCAGCAGGTGGCGGACGGCGGTGGTGACGGAGACGGCGGCGAGGCCGCTGCCGGTGGAGGCGGTGGGCTGGAGCAGGCCGAGGAGCCGGAGCTCGGCGACGGCGGTGTCGAACTCGTGCTGCGACCAGCCGAGTTCGTCGCGCAGGAGGGGAAGGGGGCGGCCCGGGTCGGCAAGCAGGCGGCGGTACAGGGCGGTGCTGTGCTCCACCCCGGGGACGATAGTCAGCGGCCCGCCGTCCGGACGGTGAATTCCAGCATGCGGGACCGGGGCGCCGGTCCCGGCCATGGCCGGTTCAGGGTGCCGCCGCGGCGGCACGGGGCGGCGCGGGCGGCACCAGGATGGCGGGCATGGTGATGACCGAGGCTTCGACGATCTGGTTCGACGGCGCGCTGGTGCCGTGGCAGCAGGCGCAGGTCCACGTGCTGACGCACGGGCTGCACTACGGCACCGGCGTGCTGGAGGGCACCCGGGTGCACGGGACGGCGGACGGGGCGGCGGTGTTCCGTCTGGACGACCACCTGCGCCGGCTGGTGCGGTCCGCGGGCATGCTGCGGCTGCCGCTGCCGTACGGGGTGGAGGAGTTGGCGGCGGGCACGCTGGACATGCTCCGCGCGAACGGGCAGCGGTCCTGCTACGTGCGGCACTTCGCGTTCCTCGGGTACGGCTCGATGGGACTCGACATGCGGGGCGTGCCCACCACGACGGTGATCGCGTCGTGGGACTGGCCCGAGGCCGTGGAGGCGCGGCCGCTGCGGCTGAAGACCAGCAGTTGGCGGCGGAACGACCCGAACTCCGTTCCCCCCGCGGCGAAGGCGACCGGCCCGTACCTCAACTCGGTGCTGGCACGACGGGAGGCGACGGATGCCGGCTACGACGAGGCGCTGCTGCTGGCAGCCGACGGCTCGGTGAGCGAGTGCAGTGCGGAGAACGTCTTCACGGTGCGCGACGGGGTGCTGCGCACGCCCCCGGCGGCGTCGGGCGCGCTGGAGGGCCTCACCCAGGACACCGTGCTGACGCTGGCCCGGGATCTGGGGGTGGAGGTGCGGGTGGAGCGGCTGCTGCGGTCGGACCTGTACGCGGCGGACGAGGTGTTCGTGTGCGGCACCGCGGCCGGGATCGCCCCGGTCGGCTCGCTGGACGACCGCGAACTCCCCACCGCGCCGGGCACATTGACCGAGCGGCTGGCGGACGCGTACCGGGCGGCGGTGACCGGGGAGAACCCTCGGTACGCCCACTGGCTGACGCGGCTGTGAGACACCCCGGGCCCGGCCGGAGCCGGGTCGGGCACGGCTCCGGTCAGAGCTCGTAGACGGCGCCGGGGCGGGCGAGGTCGACGGGCCCCGTGAACGCCGCGGCGGCGTCGCGGCGGTTGTTCTCGGCGTCCGTCCACGGCGGGATGTGGGTGAGGACCAGGCGGCCGACCCCGGCGGCCGCGGCGTGCTCGCCGGCCTCGCGGCCGTTGAGGTGGATCGCCCGGAAGCTCTCCTTGCCGTCGGTGTACGCGGCCTCGCAGAGGAAGAGGTCGGCGCCGCGGGCGAGGTCGACGAGGTCGGCGCACTCGCCGGTGTCGCCGGAGTAGACGAGCGCCGTGCCGCCGTGCTCGACCCGGAAGCCGTACGCCTCGGTGTCCAGGTGGTTGACCAGGACGCTGGTGACGCGGAACGGCCCCAGGTCGAAGGTGCGGTTGCCGAGCGGGCGGAAGTCGAAGACCTCCTTCATGCCGGGCTCCTCCGGCATGTCGTACGCGCGGGCGAGGCGGTCGGCGGTGCCGTGCGGCCCGTACACGGGCACCGGGTCGGGGCAGCCCTCGACGCGGTAGTTGCGGGCGACCCAGTAGGCGCACAGGTCGACGCAGTGGTCGGCGTGCAGGTGGCTGAGCATCACGGCGTCGACGTCGTAGAGGCCGGTGTACTTCTGCAGCGCGCCGAGCGCGCCGTTGCCGAGGTCGAGCACCAGGCGGTAGCCGTCGGCCTCGACCAGGTAGCTGGAGCAGGGGGAGTCGGCCGACGGGAAGCTTCCCGAGCACCCCACCACGGTCAGTTTCATGCCGAGCCCCTCCGCCCCGCTGGGTCATGGTCCGCCGACAGGGCCCTACCTGTCGGTAGTGGATGCCTTCGCGTTGTCGAGAGTAAGGGGCGGGCGGCACTTTGCCCCCGTCTCCGTGCCGCGCTGTGGCTGGAATCACCAGAACGGGCCGGGAGGGTTGCGGGGAGTGGCGGCGGGCGCCGGTCAGCGGTGGCCGGGGCGGTTGCGGGCCCAGCTGCGGATCCGGTCGGGATGCCAGCGGGGGCGCCCGGCGGCGTCGACGGTGTCGGGGTCGGGCAGGAGGCCGTGGCGGCGGTAGCTGCGGACGGTGTCGGGCCGGACGCCGATGTGCCGGGCGATCTCCGGGTAGGACCACAGGTCCTCGGGGTGCGTCACAGGCTTCGCCCTTCGCGCTGGGTGCGGTGCGCGATCAGCTTCGCGGCCGGGCCGGGGGCGGCCGGGCGGCGGCCGGGCGCCGTCGCCGTTCCGTGACGGGCCGGCAGCACGGAACGGACAAATCCCCGATTGTCACAGCACGACGGGCGGGCGCCGGCGGCGGCGTGCGGAAGGCGTGGCACCCGTCCGGATGCCACGCCTCGGCGGTACTCCCCCGGGCGTCAGGCCCAGAGCTGCCCCTGGAGCGCCTCGACGGCGGCCTCGGTGGACTCGGCCGTGTAGATGCCGGTCGACAGGTACTTCCAGCCGCCGTCCGCGACGACGAAGACCACGTCGGCGCGTTCGCCGGCCTGCACGGCCTTCCGGCCGACGCCGATCGCGGCGTGGAGGACGGCGCCGGTGGAGACGCCCGCGAAGATGCCCTCCTGCTGGAGGAGGTCACGGGTGCGGCGGACGGCGTCGGCGGAGCCCACGCTGAAGCGCGTGGTGAGCACCTCGGCGTCGTACAGCTCGGGGACGAAGCCCTCGTCGAGGTTGCGCAGGCCGTAGACGAGGTCGTCGTAGCGGGGCTCGGCGGCGACGATCTTCACGCCGGGCACCTTCTCCCGCAGGTACCGGCCGACGCCCATGAGGGTGCCGGTGGTGCCGAGGCCCGCGACGAAGTGGGTGACCGTGGGCAGGTCGGCGAGGATCTCCGGGCCGGTGCCGGCGTAGTGCGCAGCGGCGTTCCCGGGGTTGCCGTACTGGTAGAGCATGACCCAGTCCGGGTGCTCGGCGGCGATCTCCTTGGCGATCCGCACGGCCGTGTTGGAGCCGCCGGCGACGGGCGACGAGATGATCTCGGCACCCCACATGCGGAGCAGCTCGCGCCGTTCCTCGCTGGTGTTCTCCGGCATGACGCACACCATGCGGTAGCCCTTGAGCTTGGCGGCCATGGCCAGCGAGATGCCGGTGTTGCCGCTGGTGGGCTCCAGGATGGTGCAGCCCGGGGTGAGCCGCCCCTCGGCCTCGGCGGTCTCGATCATGTGCAGGGCCGGGCGGTCCTTGATCGAGCCGGTGGGGTTGCGGTCCTCCAGCTTCGCCCACAGGCTCACGCGCCCGTCGTCGTTGCCGGGGAGGTCGGCCGAGAGCCTCGGCAGCCGGACGAGCGGGGTGTTGCCGACGGCCTCCAGGGGGCTGTCGTAGCGCATGGTGCCTCCGGCGTTCGGGGGGCGGATGAGGGGGCGGAGCGGGAGCCTGCGCGGGCGTCCCCGTGGCGGTCGCGCGCCCCCGGCCGGAGGGCCGGGGGCGGGGCGCTGCGGGCCGCGCCGACCGTTACTTCGAGCCGCCGGCCACGGCCGGGAGGATGGTGACGCTGTCGCCGTCGGCGACGGTGGTGCCGATGCCCTCCAGGAAGCGCACGTCCTCGTCGTTCAGGTACACGTTGACGAAGCGGCGCAGCTCGCCGTTCTGGAGCAGGCGGTCGGCGATGCCGGGGTGGCGGCTGTCCAGGTCGTGGAAGAGCTCCCCGACGTTGGCGCCGGCGCCCTCGACGGCCTTGGCGCCGTCGGTGTACGTGCGGAGGATGGTCGGGATGCGGACCTCGATGGCCATGGCTGCGCTCCTGTGGAGGTGGGTCGGGTGGGCCGCCGCACGCGGCGCGGCAGGGGTGGAGGGCCCCGGGGTGCCGGGGCGGGCGGTGCCGAAGTCAGTGGGCGTCGGCGGTACCGGGACAGATCGCACTGGCGAGCCGGCACAGGTCGACGTGCAGGCGCGCCACGAGGCGGATGCCTGGGGCCTGGTTGCTCACATCGACGGAACGCATGCACTCATCGTATAGATTCCCGCCCCCGCAACGGCATCCACGTCTCGCGATGCGGGACATTCCGTTTCCCCTGGCGAGACAAGGGCCCGGGGCGGCCGTTTCGGGCCGTCCTCCGGGCCCCGCACCGGACCCCGGGTCAGGCGGGGTACACCTCGACGACCTCGACGTCTTCCTCGGTGATCACGCCGTCCACGATGCGGAACGAGCGGAATTCGTAGGGATCGTCCGCACCGGTGCCCTCGGCGGTGGACACCAGGACGTAGTGCGCCTCCGGCTCGGAGGCGTAGCTGACGTCGGTGCGGGACGGGTACGCCTCGGTCGCGGTGTGCGAGTGGTAGACGACGACCGGCACCTCGTCGCGGTCGTCCATCTCGCGGTACAGCTTCAGCAGGTCGCCGGAGTCGAACTCGTAGAAGGTGGGTGAGCGGGCCGCGTTGAGCATCGGGATGAACCGCTCCGGGCGTCCGCTGCCCTCGGGGCCGGCGACCACACCGCAGGCCTCGTCCGGGTGGTCGGCACGGGCGTGGGCCACGATGCGGTCGCGCAGTTCTCGGGTGATGGTCAGCATGCGGCCAGGATAGCCAGCGGGGGCGGGCGTTCCGGCGCCCGGACCGGCCCCCGGACGGGCTGCCGGACAGGCCACCGTCCCCGCCTGCCGGACGGCGGGCGCGGGGGCGGGGCGGTCGGCGACGGGGCGGGACGGCCGGCGACGGGGCGGCGGTCAGAGGTGGCCGTCCTCCGCGCGCAGGGGGTCGCGGTCGGGGCCGCGCAGGGCCTCGGGGCGGCGGCGGGCGAGCAGCGCGTAGCCGAGGGCGAGCAGGGCGGCCCAGACGGGCAGCACGTACAGCGAGATGCGGGTGTCGTCGTCGATGCCGATCAGCACGACGACGAGGAACAGGAAGGCCAGGGCGGCACCGCTCGGCCAGAGCCCGCCGGGCGCCCTGAAGGTCGGCGGCGGCAGGCGGGTGCCGCGCCAGGCCCGCCGGTAGCGGATCTGGCAGACGAGGATCACCGCCCACGTCCACAGGCCGCAGACGGTGGCCACGGAGGTGATGTACTCGAACGCCTTGGCCGGGGCGAGGTAGTTGAGCAGCACGCCGACGCCCATGAGCAGGCAGGACGCGGTGATGGCGACGGCGGGGGTGCGGCGGCCGTTGAGCGCGGCCATCCGGCCGGGGGCCTGACCGCACAGCGCGAGGTCGCGGAGCATGCGGCCGGTGGAGTACATGCCGGAGTTGCAGGAGGACAGGGCGGCGGTGAGCACCACGCCGTTGATGATCGAAGCGCCGGCGGGGATGCCCATCTTCTCGAAGGCCGCGACGAACGGGCTGACGCCGGGCGCGAACTCCTGCCACGGCACCAGGGAGAGGATGATCACCAGCGCCCCGACGTAGAAGAGCGCGATCCGCCAGGGCAGCGTGTTGACGGCCCGCGGCAGGGTGCGGGCGGGGTCGCGGCTCTCCCCGGCCGTGACGCCGACGAGTTCCACGCCGAGGTAGGCGAACATGACGATCTGAAGGGTCATCACCGTCGCGCCGACGCCTGCGGGGAAGAAGCCGCCGTTGTTCCAGAGGTGGCCGACCGAGGCGGTGTCGCCGGCGTCGGTGAAGCCGAAGAGGAGCACGCCGAGGCCGAGCAGGATCATGCCGACGATGGCGGTGACCTTGACCATGGAGAACCAGAACTCGATCTCGCCGAAGAGCTTCACAGAGATCAGGTTGGCCGCGTAGAGGAGCACCAGGAAGGCCAGGGCGCTCGCCCACTGCGGGATGCCCGGCTGCCAGAACCTGACGTACACGGCCGCCGCCGTGGTCTCGGCCATGCCCGTGACCACCCAGAACAGCCAGTACGTCCAGCCGGTGACGAAGCCCGCGAACGGGCCGAGGAACTCCCTGGCGTACTCGGCGAAGCTGCCGGACACCGCCCGGTAGGTGAGGAGCTCGCCGAGCGCCCGCATGATGACGAAGATCACCACGCCGGCCACGGCGTAGCCGAGGATCAGACTGGGGCCCGCCTTGGAGACGGCGGTGCCGGCGCCGAGGAAGAGCCCGGTGCCGATCGCCCCGCCGATGGCGATCATCTGGATCTGGCGGCTGCCGAGGCCTCGGACGTAGCCCTCCTCGTCCGGAACGGCGTCGATCACCTCGTCGTAGCGCTGACCGGCCATGGGGCGGACCGTCCTTGGGTCGCGGGAGGGCGGCGGGCACGCCGGGCCCCGTCCGGACACCGGTGCCGATCCGGCCGTCAGGCCGAGCATGGCACGCCCGCCTTGGGACGGTACGCCCGAAATGCCGCACTCCCCTCGGCCGTCATCCGGACGAGGGCCGGGGCGGTCGGCAGGCACCCGACGCATCCGCATCCCGCCGGGCACGGTCGGCCGGCTCGGCGGGAGCGGGATGCGGGATGCGGACAGGCGGGGCGGCGGGAGCGGGATGAGGACAGGCGGGGCGGGACCGGGCGGCCGGGGCGGCGGCGCTCCCTCCCGGCGGTCAGCCGGTCATCGCCTCCAGCAGCGACTCCTGCATGCCGCCGAGCCAGAGGTAGGCCATCACCAGCGGCTTGCGCGGGTCGGCGTCGGGCAGGCCGTGGAGCTGCTGCTCGTCCTCCTCGGAGACCTCCAGCCGGGAGCCGAGCGTGAGGCGCAGGTCGTTGAGGGCGCCGAGCCAGCGCGGGCAGTCGTCGGCGGGCACCGTGACGACGCCGCCCTTGCCGCCCAGGCCGTCGAGCGCCTTGACCACGCCCAGCGCGTCCTCCCGCTTGCGGGCCCGCAGGTCGAGCTCGGTGTACCGCCGGAACTCGCCCGCCATGGCGCGGGTCTGCGGGTCGTCGGGCTCGCCCGGCTCCCCGTACGCGTCGGGGAAGAGCCGCGCCAGCGCCGGGTCGGCGGGCGCCTCGGTGGGCCCTTCGGCGAAGAGCGCGGCAAGCGGGTCGTCGGCGAGGCCCGCCGGGCCGGGGCCGATGAGTTCCAGCATCTGCACCTCCAGCGATCGGAGGATGGACGCCTCCACCTCGTCGAGGGCGATCGCTGCGGCGCCCTCACCGGCGCTCTCGAAGAAGCCAGCCATGAGTTCGGATTCAGCCCGTCTGCGTCGTTGTCGTCTGTCTGTCTGTCCGTGGGTCCCGGGTGCGGCCCGGGTGGGCGGTGGCGCCCGAGGGCGGCTCCGGCCGGGGCGGGCGGCGACGGCGGGTCGCCCCGCGTGTCCGCCGCCCTCGCGTCAGTCGTGCTGCAGGGTGGCCCAGAGGCCGTAGCCGTGCATCGCCTGGACGTCGCGCTCCATCTCCTCGCGCGTGCCGCTGGAGACCACCGCGCGGCCCTTGGTGTGCACTTCCATCATGAGTTCGCGGGCCTTGTCCTTCGGGTAACCGAAGTAGGCCTGGAACACGTACTGGACGTAGCTCATCAGGTTCACCGGGTCGTTGTGGACGATGGTGACCCACGGCGTGTCCGGCTGCACCGACGGCAGGCCCTCGATCTCCGGGCGCTCGATCTCGACCGGCGCGACACTCACGACTGGCTCTCTCCTCTGCGGCTCACCGGGGTGAGGGCGCGTCCGCCCCTTCCTCATGCTTCCATCCGGGGGACGTCCGGGCGAATCCGGGTCGACGTGTCGCGCGAGAAATCGTCACTTTGACGCTAAGTGGTAGTAGCATCATCACCATGGACGCCATCACCGCGCACCGTTCCACGGCGCTGCTCACCGACCGCTACGAGCTCACCATGCTCCAGGCCGCCCTGCGCAGCGGTGCCGCACACCGCCGCTCGGTCTTCGAGGTCTTCACCCGTCGTCTGCCGAACGGCCGCCGCTACGGCGTCGTCGCCGGCACCGGCCGCGTGCTCGACGCGGTGGAGAACTTCCGCTTCACCGGCCCCCAGCTCGACTGGCTGGCCGACCAGCGGGTCGTCGACGAGGACACCCTGCGCTTCCTGGCCGACTACCGCTTCCAGGGCGACATCCACGGCTACGCCGAGGGCGACGTCTACTTTCCCGGCTCGCCGCTGCTGACGGTCGAGGGGAGCTTCGCCGAGGCGGTGATCCTGGAGACGGTGATCCTCTCGATCCTCAACCACGACTCGGCGATCGCCGCCGCCGCCTCCCGCATGACCGCCGCCGCCGGCAGCCGGCCCGTCATCGAGATGGGCGCCCGCCGGGCCCACGAGGGCGCCGCCGTCGCGGCGGCCCGCGCCGCGTACGTCGCAGGCTTCTCCGCCACCTCCGACCTGGAGGCCGGCTTCACCCACGGCATCCCCACGACCGGCACCGCCGCGCACGCGTTCACCCTGCTCCACGACAGCGAGCTCGACGCCTTCACCGCCCAGATCGACTCGATGGGCCGCGGCACGACGCTGCTGGTCGACACCTACGACCTGGCGGAGGCCGTCCGCACCGCCGTCGAGGTCGCGGGGCCCGAGCTCGGCGCCGTCCGCATCGACTCCGGCGACCTCACCCTGCTCGCGCACCGGGTCCGCCGCCAGCTCGACGACCTCGGGGCCCACCGGACCCGGATCATCGTCACCTCCGACCTCGACGAGTACGCCATCGCGGCACTCGCCGCCGCCCCGGTCGACGGCTACGGCGTCGGCACCAGCCTCGTCACCGGCAGCGGCCACCCGACCTGCGCCATGGTCTACAAACTGGTCGCCCGCGAGAGCGTGCCCGGCGGACCGCTCGTCCCCGTGGCCAAGCGCTCCGCCGGAGGCAAGACCAGCACCGGCGGCCGCAAGTGGGCCGCCCGCAGGCCCGACGCCGACGGCACCGCCGAGGCCGAGGTCGTCGGCACCGGGCCCGTGCCCGCCGAACTGGAGCCGCACCTGCTGCACGTGCCGCTGGTGCGCGCCGGCAAGGTGGTGGGGCGCGAACCGCTCGAAGCAGCGCGCGACCGGCACCTTCGCGCCCTGGCCGGGCTGCCGCTGTCCGCGACCCAGCTGTCGAAGGGCGAGCCCGTGATCGTGACCGAGCTGCTGAGCGGCGCGACCACCGCGGGGTGACGACCGGCGGGCCTTCCGCCTCCGCGCGTCACTCCCTACAGTCTTCTCGACAGCACTCGCAGTCGCCCCCACGCTCCAGCACCCCGCACCGGGGCCACCACCGCACCGCACGGCACCGCAGGACACGGCGGCGCAGCACACCCGCCGTCCACCGGCGGCGCGGAGGGGCACCGGAGCGATCGCCACACCGCGCGAACCGGCGCACCGCACAGCCCCCCGGACCCCTCGATCCGCGCGCGGATCACCCACAGCGAGAGAAGCGAGCCATGCACCGGGCCCTGATCGTCGTCGACGTGCAGAACGACTTCTGCGAGGGCGGCAGCCTGGCCGTCGCCGGAGGTTCCGAGGTGGCGGCCGCCATCACCGACCTGATCGCCGACGCCTCCCCCGGCTACACCCACATCGTCGCCACCCGCGACCACCACATCGACCCCGGCGCGCACTTCGCCGCCGAACCCGACTACGTGTCGTCGTGGCCGGCGCACTGCGTGGCCGGCACGGAAGGCGTCGGGTTCCACCCCAACTTCGCCCCGTCCGTGACCTCCGGCGCGATCGAGGCGGTCTTCGACAAGGGCGCCCACTCCGCCGCGTACAGCGGCTTCGAAGGCGTCGACGAGAACGGCGAGACACTCGCCGGCTGGCTCCGCGACCGGGACGTCACCGAGGTCGACGTGGTCGGCATCGCCACCGACCACTGCATCCGGGCCACCGCTCTGGACGCCGCCCGCGAGGGCTTCTCGACCCGGGTGCTGCTCGACCTCACCGCCGGGGTCGCCGCAGCCACCACCGACGCCGCCCTGGTCGAACTCGCCGCCGCCGGAGTCGAGCTCTCCGGCACGCCGGTGGTCCGCTGACCGGACGGGCACCGCACCCCGGACGGGAACGGACAGGCGTCGCACCCCGGCCGGCACGGACGGACAGCGTTCCCTGGACGGGAACGGGTGGGAACGGGGACCGGTGGGAACGGGAGCCGGAGCGGCCGGGAGGCGGCTACCGGTCCGTGACCAGGAGCTCGACGACGTCCTCCCCGCCCGCCCGGAACGCCTCGCGCAGTTCGCTGCCGACCGCGTCCGGCTCGGCGGCGACCCGCGCACCGGAGACGTAGACCACCCGCACCCCCAGGAACTCCATCCGGTGCTGCTCGGCGCGCACCCACGACTCCTCGCCCTCGCTCACGCAGCGCAGGTCGGAGTCGACGGCCACGGCGACGGCCGCGCCCGGCCAGTACAGGTCCGGGACGGCGACGTAGGTGCCGCCGGGCATCCGCAGCTCCGGGCCGGCCAGCGGGACCGGGAGCAGCCACTCGTCGACCAGGTCGCCGATCCGGGCGAGCACCGACTCCCTCTCGGCGGCGAGGAGTTCGTCCACCGCCGCGCGTACCCGCGGCTCGCCCAGCAGTCCGGCCTCGCCGAGCTCGCCGACGAGCTCCCGCAGGCCGCAGCCGCCGTCGGTACGCGACACCGCCTCACGCAGCATCGCCCGCAGCAGGGCCGGCCGCACCGCGCCGCTCTCGAACGCGCCGGCGTCCGTCCACTCACGGACCGCGTCGGCGACGGCGCGCGCCACCGGCGCACACGCGAGGCCGTGCACCGAGCGGGCCTCCAGCTCGCGTCCGGTGCGGCGGATCCGCACGGCACCCGCGTCCTTCAGCCGCCGCTGGCGCGGCACCAGCACGTCCACGCCGGTCACGGCGGGAAGGCGGGGCACCGAGGCGAAGCCGTACAGGGCGAGGGCGGCGGCACCCGTGATCACCGCGCCCTCACGGCCGCCTTCCTCACGGCCGTTCTGGGCGGCGTAGAGGAGGGCGGCCCACATGCGCTGCTCGGGCGTGGGGTCCCCGCCCTGCAGGAGATAGACCCGCGGCAGCATCCGCTGCCAGGGCCCGCCGCGCCGGCAGTGCTCGGTGACGACGCGGGACGGTACGCCGCGGGCACGCAGTTGGCCCGCGGTGACGACGTTCTGCTGACGCCGCGCCAGCTCTTCGAGGGAGAGCGGCTGGGAGGGAATCCGGTAGCTCATGCCGACACCCTCCCCAACGCCGACCGGGCCGCACGCACGACCTGACGACCTGTTACCCAACCGTCGTCAAACCGGGACGGGTCTGCACTAAAGTCCCCATACCCTCACCCGTTCGACGTATCGGACGTTCACTCCAATGCCGGAATAGATCGGACTTAGGGCATGACGATCCGTTTTTCATCGAATCGGCACATCACCGCCACGAGGCCGGGAGAACCGTCACGATCAGCGCGATCTGACCCAGAGTGATCGACAGCACACGGTGAAGCACCACCCCCGCGCCACCGCAACTCCTCCGATTGCCTAACATCGGCTCATGCCCCGTGACGAGATCCCCGGTCTGCGCGCCGCCCAACTGCGCCTCGGCCGTCTACCCGGCTATGTCCGCCGTCCCGACCTCTCGCGCCGCAAGAGCGAGGACGGCCACACCTACAAGAAAGGCTGGGAGGTCCGCTTCACGGCCCGGACGGAAGCCGAGATAGCCGAGATCCGCGACCTGGTCGTGGCCGCCGGCTTCGCCCCGGCCCGGCCCTTCTTCAAAGGACACCAGCTGATCCAGCCGGTCTACGGCATCGCCGCGGTCCAGGCCTACCTGGCCGCCCGGGAGGCCATGGAGGAACTCGCCCGGACCCGCGACGGCGACACCTTCACCGGCGATTCCGAGGCCGACACCGCTGCCGTGGCCGCGGCCGGTACGGCGGCCGCCGGCGCCGTCGCCTTCCCCGGGCAGACACGCCGCGAGGCCGCCGCACCCCTGGCCGCCGCCGCGGCCGCCGCCGCCGCGGTGGCTGCGGCCACTGCCGCTGCCGCCTCCACGGACAGGGGCACGGGGGCGGATACGGGTACGGGTACGCCGTCGACGGCTGTCGACCCGGCCCCCGCCGCAGTCACCGGCGCCCACGGCCGAAGAGCCGCCGACCGCGGGATCAGTTCAGCCGGTCGTACATCCTGAACGTGTAACTCGCTTCGTACGAGATGACGTTGCCGCTCGTCGCCGGAAGGCCGAGCCGACGGGCCAGCAGCCCCGACAGCGGACCGCAGCCCTCCGGCGCGGAAGCGGTGAACGCGTCGTCGTACGCCGAGAAGTGCACCAACGGCGGATTCCGGGAGACCCACACCGAGGGTGCCGGCCGCTTCAGGTGCACCTCCACCGGCACACTCGCTCCGACCGCACACCCCCGCGGGAGCACCGGGCCGGCCAGCGCGAACCGCAGGCTCAGCACGCCGGTGTAGAAGTCCGCCCGGCCCCCGTACACCGGCTCCAGCGTCAGCCCGAGCAGGCGACTGCGGCCACCCGCCGCGGTGCCGGTCAGACCGCCCGGCACCGCTGTCGGACCGCCGCTGCGCCACGCCCCCCACGCCTGGCCGGGCGTGCCGTCCGCCATCGGCCCCTCCGCGTGCACCATCATGATCGGCCGCACCGCGGGCAGGTCGACCGCGCCGATCCGCAGCCGCGGCGAGGCGAGGTGCACCTCGCACCGCCAGCGGGCCGGGTCGACGCCGACCGGGAGCGCCGGGCAGTCCGCGTAGCCGGGTTCCAGGGCGGCGAGCTCGGCCTCGGGCGTCACGGCCGCACCAGCGGCGGGGACACCCGCGGCCACGGACCCGGACGGCACCGCGGGAACGGCCGGCGCGGCCGACAGGGTGAGGGCTGGAGCCGAGGGACCGGGCTTCGAGGGGCCGGGCGTCGAGGGGCCGGGGCCTGCCGCAAGCGCTTCGGCGGGACAGGCGACCGCCAGAACGCCCGCCGCGGCAACGGCGACGAGCGGGAGGCGGAACGTCCGGCGGCCGGAACCACGACGGGGACGGCGGCCGGGGCGGGGCGAGGTCTCGGTTTCCATGACGGCAAGCCTCCCGGGGGCACCGGCGCCCCCGACATCGGTGAGAGCCCTGACCGCACCCCCACACGCCCCCGGTGCGACCCCCGAGACCGACCCTGACGGACTGTCACGCCGAGGCCTCGGCGGCGGCCTCCGGGATGTCGGCGGCGTCGAACCGATCCGGCGGCCCGTGGCGATACGAAACCGCGCCACCCACTCGTTGCCCGCACATCCGACCAGGGGGGCACCCGCGACCGCCCAGAGATGCCCACCAGCTGCGGATGGAGCAGGCGGTCGACGGCGGTCACACCGGTCGGCACCACCGACACCGCGACCGCGCCCACCACCGCCACCCCGGCCAGGTCCTCGGCCCGCCCGAACCCGTAGGTGCAACTGCGGCTCGCAGCGCGACGCCCGAGCAGGAACGCCAGGCCGAGCGGCACGGCGGTCGGCGCGTCGGTCGGCGCGCCGGTCAGGAGCGCCGCCGTGAGAGTGGCCCCCGTGCCCGCAGGAGTGGTCGCCGGGATGCGGGTGCGGGTGTGCGGATGGGTGCGCCAGGTCCGGCGTGCGCCCCACGGTGGCACATCAGCACCGCTGCGGCCACCGCCGTTCCACCCTCTGTGACCAGGTGCGATACCCTCGCACCTGCACCCGGCTCCGGACCTGACTGACTGTTCGTCACATTGCGTACCAATCAGGCCCGTTCCGCGCATCTCAGAAGACTTGTCACCCAAAGCAGCCGCGCGAGGGCCTAGAGTGAGCGCAGCGCAGGGCGCCCCTTCCGACGCAACCAGATCGAGAGGCTGATGTGACTGATCGTCATGTCCCCGCCACGGCATCGATCCTCCCCGTTGCGGACGACGAGCCCAGAGCAGCCATGCCGCTCGAGTTCACCGCCTTCTGCGAACTGCACCGCCCCCGCTACCTCAGCTACGCGCGGGTCTGGTTCCACGACCCGACCCGTGCCGGGCGCGTGGTCGACCAGGCGTTCCGCAAGCTGGCCGACGTGTGGCCGGAGGTTCTCGGCAGCCCCAACCCGGCCGCCATCGCCTGGCAGATCCTGCGGAGCACGGTGGCCGAGTGCGACCGCCCCCGGCCCGAACCGATCGTCGAGCACCGCCCTTCCCCCGCCGACGAAGACCTCGCGATCCTGCACTACGTGGTCGGGCTGGCCGCCCCCGAGATCGCCGACGTGGTCGGTGCGGAGGCCGCGAGCGTGGCCGGCCAGCTCCGGCACGCGCTCCGCGGCATGCCCCAGGAGTGGTGACCCGCCGGTAAGTACCGGCCGCGTGCCGGCCACCTTCGGTCACCGTCACGTAGCCGCCACCGTCACCTGGCAGCCGCCGTCGATCAGCGGCCGGCCCGCCGGACGACTCCTTTTCCGACGGTGATCCGAATCACCGCCCGATCGGCGCACGCGACGGCCTCCACCGGCGAATGATGATCTCCAGTCACCGGACGGAGAATCCACATGTCCATCGAGCACGCCGCCGCCATGTTCGAACAGCAGGCCACCGCCTGCGCCGAACTCGGCTCCCCGCTGTACGCAGCCGTACTCCGGCGGGCAGCAGCGGACATCAGAGAGGGCGGCCCGATCGCGGTCGCGATCGCGGGCCACGAGGATGCCGTGGGACCGCAGGCCATCGCCCTGCGGCTCCTGGGCGGAGTGCACGCGCTCGTACTGACGGGCCGGGCCCCCGGACTCGCCGCCCACTACCCGAGTGCCGGTGGCACCTTCGACCCGCACCGGCCGGACGCCGCCTGGCCGGCGCTCCGCGCGACGGTCGCCGACAACCTGCCCTGGGTCCGCGACTGGCTGACCCGCCCGCCGCAGACCAACGAGGTGGGCCGGGCGAACCTCCTGATCACGGGCCTGCTGTGCACACTCGGTGAACGGCGGCTCCCGGTACGCCTGTTCGAAATCGGCGCGAGCGCCGGGCTCAACCTGCTGGCCGACCGCTTCCACTGCACGTCCGCCGACTACGCGTACGGGCGGCCCGACTCACCCGTGCACCTCGCCGGGGCCTGGCGCGACACTCCGCCGGGCTGGCTGCCCGCGGAACCCGCCCCGCTGGTCTTCGCCGAACGCCGAGGCTGCGACCTCACCCCGATCGAACCGCGATCGGATTCCGGCGCGCTGGCCCTACGGGCGTACGTGTGGCCGGACCAGGCCGACCGGGCAGCCCGCCTGGCGGGCGCGCTGCAGCTCGCCGAGGAGCTGCCCACCACGGTCGAGCCGATCGGTGCCGCAGCCTTCCTGCGCAGCGTGGACGTCGCGCCCGGAACACTCACGGTGGTGTGGCACTCGATCATGCGGCAGTACGTGCCGGCCGACGAGTGGACCCTTGTGGAGCAGGAGCTGGACCGGTTGGCGGCGGCGTCCACAGACGACGCCCCGTTCGCGCACATCGCCTTCGAGCCCCGGAGGATCGGGCAGGAGCACCCCTACGTCCTCACCGTCCGCAAGGGCGTCGAGCCGCTCCGGCTGCCGGCCGCGGCAGTCCCGCACGGGTTGCCCGCGTGGCCTGCCGAACCGGGCTGGGGTGCCGCGGCCGCAGTCTGACGGAGGCGCCGGGCGGCTCCATTCCGCCGCCCGGCCACCCGGACGCCCGTCCGGGAGCCGCCGCACTCGCGACCGCGGGGTGGTTGTTGCACGCACGGCGACAGGGCGCGCGGCGGCAGGACGCGGGGTGGTCGGCGAGCAGGGTAGTCCGCGCGCGGCGTCCGGGGGCGTCCGGCCCCGACCGCCCCGTCCGAACAGCCGGTGCCGGCCCCTGGCCCTGACGTGCGTGTGGCTCAGGGGCGGGTGCCGGTGACGTCGTACAGGTGGTGCACGGGGTCATGGATCAGGTACCTCGCGAAGGTCTCCACCGTGAAGTGTGCGCCGTCGCTCCGCAGCCCCGTACGGGACCACCGGCTGCCCGACACCTGGTCGAACGCCGCCGCCAGCTGCTCCGCCGCGGCGGCGAGCTCCGGGCCCACGACCATCGGATCCTGCTCGCCGTACCGCTCCGCGACCGCCGTCTCGTCCTGGTTCCAGTTGGGGAAGGTCGGATCGTCCTGCGTGAGCATCAGGGCCAGCCGCAGGTCGAAGATCCGGAAGACGTCCCGCACATGGCACGCGTACTCCAGCGGAGACCACACGTCCGGCTGCGGGCGGCGGCGTAGCTCGACCGGATCGCCCACGAGCAGCGTCACCCACGAGGCGGCGTTCGCGCGGACCATGCCGGCGACGTCCTCGCGCACCACTTCGGAGGTGCTCAGCCCGCAGTCGCTACAGGGGCGTTCGAGCACCCAGGTCCAGTCCTTGGCATCAGGAATGATCATGCCCTCAGCATCCCGCCGCCCTACCGGGCCTCACCAGGCCACGAAACGCCAGTCTCCGCCAAGATGCTGCCACCCCCGCGTCCGACGCCCGCCACCGATCGACGCCCGCCGGGTGCCGGATGCCGGATGCCAGGTGCCGGGTGCCGGGATCGTCACGGGACGCAGGTCACCGATCTGCCGGTGCGACCTCCCGTCCCCTGTACGAGGCCCGGGCGGCCCGAATCTCGTCCAGGTGCTCACGGGTCCAGGCGCACGCCGCATCGATCGGGCCGAACAGGGAGCGGCCCAGCGGGGTGAGCGCGTACTCGACCCGGGGAGGCTGCTCCGCGTAGGCGGTGCGTGCGACCACCCCGTCCCGCTCCATCGCGCGCAGGGACTCCGCCAGGACCTTGGGGGTGATCCCGACCAGCGGCACCTTCAGCTCGGTGAAGCGCCGGGGCCCGCCCTCCAGGCACCGCATGATCTTCCAACTCCACTTCTCGCTGCCCCGGACGGGCAGCCGCTGGTCACCGTCCGCGCACGTGCCGAAGAAGTCGGCGGCGAGCGGCGGGAGGGGCGAGGCGGGCGGGGTGAGCATTCCGGTCATGTCCAGAACGTACTGCGGGTACCGCCGGTACCGTTGAAGTAACCGACACCTCCTGTCCTACCGTCGCGGCATCGCGGCCGATGAGCGCATCGGCCCCACGTGTCGATGGGGTGGTCCCGGTGAGTGTTGTGGTGTTCGGAGCAGGCGGGCGGGTGGGGCGGGCCGTCGTCGCCGAGGCGGTGTCACGCGGACTGCCCGTCACGGCCGTCGTCCGCACGCCGGAGCGGCACGCCGACCTGGCGGGCCCCGGGGTGGAACTGGTGGCCGGCGACGCGGGCGACCCCGACTCCGTCGCCAGGACCGCGGCGGGGCACGCCGTTGCCGTAGCGGCGCTGTACCGCGCCGACGTCACCGCCGCGGAGTTCTACCGCACGACCACCTCCGCACTCGTCGCAGGGCTGCAGAGCGCGGGTGTCCCCCGGCTCGTGACCGTCGGGGTGGCCACCACGCTGGCGGTCGCACCAGGCGTCCTCGTGCACGACGGACCCGAGTTCCCGTCCGAGTACCGCGCGTTCTCGCTCGGTCACCAGGCGGCCCTGGAGGTGCTGTCCGACGCCCCGCAGCCGCTGGACTGGGTGGTGGTCACACCGCCGATGGACCTCGGCCACGACGGGGCCCGCACGGGCAGGTACCGGATCGGCGGTCCGGTCCTGCCCGAGGGGGGCGGGCACATCTCGCACCCGGACCTCGCGATCGCCGTCGTCGACGAGGTCGAGCGGCCGACCCACCATCGCGCGCAGGTGGCCGTGTGGGCCTGACAGCCACGGACCGCAGGCTCCGCCCGGTGCGCGGACGGGCGGAGGGGCGAACGGGCAGACGGACGGGCAGGGCCAGGCCGGGCGGCGGACGGGCCGTCGGCAGGCCGAGTGAGAGCGGCCGCACGGCGGGCACCGCCCGGTCTGCGGGAGGTCGCCGCACGGTCGTGCAGCCGCTAAGGGTCGTACGGAGGAGCTGTTCGGTCATGGCCCCAGGGGAACACGGGTCCGCACCGCGCCGGGGCGCCCTGCTCCTGCCTGTGGACAACTCGGGGGGTCCAGCATTTCCTCCCCCCTTCGGGTGAATCCGTCCCGACAGCTGACGTCCGGCGATCCACACCTGGCGAACGGCGAACCGGGAACCGGGAACCACGAGCGACACCCGAGGGGCCGCGCCCCGCCCGGCGCCCGAACCCTGCCCGGGCCCGTCCACCGCCGCAGGACCACCGCACCGCCGAATCGGCTGGCGACCCGGCCCCGTCGCCGCGCAGAATGCCCGTCATGAACGTTCCACCCCCCGAGACCTGGTCCGTCGCGGCCGAACCGGTCGACCACGCCGCATCGAAGTCCCTCCTGCACGACTACCTGGACGAGTTGATCAGCCGGTACTTCGGACGGCCTGCGGAGGAGGCGGAGATCGCCCAGGAGGCCGGCGGCAGTGCCGACCTGCGTGACGGACGAGGCACGTTCCTGATCGCCCGAGCAGGCGGCACCCCGGTGGGCTGTGCGGGAATCCGCTGGCTGGATCCCCACGTGGGTGAACTGACCCGGGTCTACGTCGCCGGGCCCGCCCGACGCGGCGGTGCGGGACGGCGGCTGATCGGGGCCGCGGAGGAGGCAGCGCGGCAGCACGGCGCACGGCGGATGCTGCTCAACACGCGTAAGGACCTGCACGAGGCCATCGCGCTCTACACCGGTCTCGGATACCGTCCCACCGCCCCGTACGGCGACGACCCCTACGCCGAGGTCTGGCTGTCCAAGGATCTCGCCTGAGCGGTGGGGGTCAGGCCCGTCGGGACGCAGCCGTCGGGCGTGCGGTGATGCGCGTCAGGCACCGCCCGGCGGACGGATCACGAGGTGTCCAGCGCAGCCCGGAGGCGAAGGGCGATCGCGTCCATCGCCTCCGGTGCCACGGCCGACTCCTCGTCGACTCCGAGCAGCGCGAACACCCTTGGCCCGCGCAGTGATTCGGGCTGGTCCACTCCACGGGGCACGATGTGGAAGTGGACGTGGGCGAATCCCTCGGCCTCGGCGAACTGCGCCACATACGTCTTCGCGCAGCCCGTCACCTCGGCCAGCGCCCGGGACAACCGGACCTGCCAGCGTCCCAGGCCCGCGGCCTCGTCGTCCGTCAGCTCGGCGACGGCCGTCACATGCCGGCGCGGAACGAGAACCAGCCAGCCCGGCAGTGCCGTACCGAAGGCGTGCGCGGCCCGCCAGTGCTCGTCGGAACCGATCAGGTCGCGCGGCGCCGAGCCGTCCGTCTCGGCCGTCCGGGCGCAGGTGTAGCACTCCATGGGCCGAGCGTAGTGCGCCCGGGGAGGCCCCGGTCAGCGGGCGGCATCCTCCTGGATCGCACAGACCGCCTCGACCGCGGCGGAGCCGAGGCCCGGGAGGAGCGAGGCCAGCAGGCTCTTGCACACGGCCGCCTCCTCCGGGGTCTTCGGCCCGTCCGCGAAGGCAGGGGCAGGGGCGGAGAACAGCGTCACGGCTGCGGCGACGGCAAGTACGGAGGCGAACTTCTTCAGCATGACGGCCCTTCGGGTCGGTGGTGGCGGATGAGCCATCACTACCTGAAGGGCCGTCGGGAACGGCGGATCGTACACCGTTCGTAGGCGTGTCAGCGGTACTGGCCGCCACCGCCGCCCGCAGGCGGCTGCTGCGGCGGGAACTGCTGCTGGTACGGCTGCTGCTGGTAGGGCCCGCCGGCCCCGTACGCCTGCGGCTGCCCCTGGCCCACGTGCGGGGGCTGCGGCGCGCCCTGCCCCTGCCCCGTGTACGGCGGCTGCGCCTGCGATGGGAAGTGCTGCGCGCCCGGCCCGTAGGGCGGCGGTGCGGTCGGCGGCACGAAGCCACCGCCCCCACCGCCGGGGCCGCCGCCGTCGCCGTTGCCGCGCGACCGCTTGACCAGCACGATGATGCCGCCGACCACGACCACGGCGAGCACGGCGACGACGATCAGGACGAAGACGGGGATGCCGCCCTCGCTGCTGCCGGAGGAGGTACCCACCGCAGTGGAATCCCCGCCACCCGCGGGCTTGGAGGCGGCCGGCGAGGACGGCGCGTCCGTGCCGCCGGGCCCCCGCGACTCCGCCCGCGACAGCAGCGGGTTCTCCTTCGGCCCGCCGTCGACCTCAGGGTTGGGCGCCAGTGCGCCCTTCGCCGAGGCGATCCCGTACCCGTACCGCTCGTTGGGAACGGCCGACTTGTCGGGCGGGGCCACGGCCGACTTGATCATGCGGTTGATGACCTGCCCGGCCGACAGGTTCGGGTACTTCGAGCGCACGAGGGCCGCGATGGCGGAGACGTAGGCGGTGGCGTCGGAGGTGCCGTTGCTCATGTGGTACGAGGAGGTGGACTTGAAGTCGACCGCGTAGATACCGACCCCTGGCCCTGCCAGGGTGATCTCCGGCCCCTTGTTCGACTTCGCCCAGCTCGCGCCCTGTTGGTCGACAGCGCTGACCGCGACCACTCCGGGAACTGCTGCGGGGTACTCGACGGGGAGACCCTGATCGCCGTTGTTCCCCGCCCCGGCGACCAGAACGACATCCTTGTCGACCGCGTACTTGATCGCGTCACGAGTGTCCTCGTCCGCGCCGCCGCCGAAGGACATGTTGATGACCTTCGCGCCGTGGTCCACCGCATAGCGGATGGCTTCCGGCAGACGCTCGCTCGACCCGCTGTCGATCTCGCCGCCGACGGCAAGGGCGATACGGATCGGGAGGATCTTCGCCTTGGGTGCGAGTCCGCTGATGCCGGACGATCCCCCGTGGCCATGACCCGCGATGATCCCGGCCATGGACGTCCCGTGGCCAAGGGTGTCGACGCGGCCGTCGCTCTGGTTCCCGCTGAAGTCGGCGCCTGGCAGCACCTGGCCTGCCAGGTCCTGGTGGTCGGCCTTCACACCGCTGTCGATCAGACCGACAACGACGTTCTCGCCCTGGCTGATCGGCCAGACCTCTGCCGTGACGTTGTACCGCTTCAGTGGCCACTGGCCGTCGCGCACGGAGTCCGCGGCCGCCGGCCACGCACTCAGACCCCACAGCAGAGCGCCGGTGGCCAACACGGCCATACCGCGCATCGGTCGGCTGGTCGTCAAGCCTTCGTCACCCCACTCGTCGGCGGCCGCCCCGCTCGGCAGGTTCGTCTGCTTTGCGGGGCGGCCGGTCAATTGGCGCCCACGGGAGCCGGATTCATTCCACCACGTTCGGATTGACCCGGTCCCCCGACACCCAGGTCTCCTCGTCCTCTACCAGGTAGTCAGGACGGTCCGAGCCCTTCTTCTTCTCCTTCTTCCCGGCCTGGGAGCTGCCCGGCATACCGCCGTGGCCCTGGCCTGCCGCGCCCTGACCGGCCGCTCCACGGCCGCGCCCGAGACCGGACCCGCCCTCGGTGAAGGCTCCGCCGCCACGACCCGTACCACCGGCCTCGCCGATCACGCCTCCGGCGCGACGGCCGACGGCACCCGAACGCCCGCCGGCACCGCCCTTGCCTGCGCCTGCTCCGCCCTCACCCATGCCGGAAGCGCCGAAGGCACGTCCGGCGCCGGTGTTCGTACCACCCGTGGTCGAACCGGATCCTCGGACCAGGCCGGTGCCACCCGTGGTCGAACCGGATCCTCGGACCAGGCCGGTGCCACCCGTCGGTCCGGTCATCGTGACACCGGTCGCACCGCCCCCGCCCTTGACGCCGCCGACACCGTGGATGCCTCCGTCACCAGCACCGTTGACGAGCCCGCCCGCACCGGTACCGCTGCCCGGCGCACCCGGTTTGACCCCGGTCACCACGCCGTCGATGCCGGTGCCCGGACCGCTCGGAGCCTTCGGGGTAGGCGTCGGATTCGCCGTTCCGCCCTTGATCCCCGAGTCCGTGGGTCCGGCCGACTGCTTGGGTGCGGTCACTGCACCCTGGGGCGACGTCCGGGAGGAACTCGCCCGCGCAGCAGTGCCGGACGAGCTCTGGCCGGCTCCGGCGAAGCCCATTCCTCCACCCATGATCAGGCCGGCGAGTGCACCCGCGCCGCCCGAATCCGACGGGGGAAGGTCGGTGATCTCATCGTCGATGCCGGGTCGGGGAGGCTTCAGGAACGTCGTGGCGGCGCGGTACTTGGTCGCCAGGACCTCCATGACGGCTACCGCCTGGGCCTTCTTCTCGTCCGCAACACCCGTACGGGTGTCCTCGTCGTCGACGCCGACGGTGGACTTGGCCGTATCGCTGATCGCGTCACCGGCCTTGTCCCAGAAGCCGGGCTCCTCCGGCATGTCCCGCTTCGCGGTGTCGATGGCTTCGGACATCATCTCCAGCGCGACAGCGGCGTCGTTGGCGTACGCGGCGGCGTTGTTGACCACGTCGGCCAGGTTCGTCATCTTCGTGTGGAAGGCATCGCTCGTTGCACCCTCCCACGACGACGTGGCGTCGGCAGAAGCGGTGTTGAGCGCCGTGCGGATCTGCTTGAGCGTGGACGCGGCGTTGCGCCAGGGATCGCTGGCCGCCATGACTCCGCCGGAGTCCATGGACTGCACCATGTCGATCATCGCCGCGTGGCTGTGGTCGTTGAAGTTGCTGTACCGGTTACCCATGCGTGGAGGCCCTCCGTCCCCGTCCCGAACCCGTCATCACCTGAGTGCCCTCCCTGAGAGGACGACCCCAGTCACCATGACGGTTGCGGATCGCCGCTGCCTGCCGGAGAGGTACCCGTCGGCCCCTTGGGGCCGACAGCCGGCCCACCGGCCCGGTTGGAGGCGGCCGGATTGTAGGAGGCGGGTGACGGCGTGGCCGTATTGCCCACCGACCAACCGTCGCTGTTCACCTTCAGCGTCCGCGAGGTCTCGTGCTCTTGGTCCTCGTAGTTGGTCGCCGTCAGCTCGGCCTTCCGCTGAGCAGCCTCGATCGTGCCTTGGATCTGGTCCAGCACGATGCGAAGGTTGTCCCGCATGAGCTCGTACTTGGCATGCAGTGCCTCGGCTTCCGGGAAGGTGCCGAACGCCGAGCGGCCGACACCGCTCTGTCCGTGCACCCGCGATCCATTCGCGGACGCCTCGAACTCGCCCAGCAATCCCCGTACCTGCGAGGCGAACGCCCGCAGGTTGTCCACTTCCACGCGGTAGCCGGCGCCGGAACCCCCGCTCGAACCGCTCCCCGTGCTCACGTCCGTCGTGCCTCCCCCGTACGTCCTCACGTCATGTCCCAGGTCTAACCCTTATGTCTAACACATGCCACGTCAGGCCAGAA
Organism: Kitasatospora sp. NBC_01539; assembly: GCF_045040525.1. Taxonomy (NCBI): domain Bacteria; kingdom Bacillati; phylum Actinomycetota; class Actinomycetes; order Kitasatosporales; family Streptomycetaceae; genus Kitasatospora; species Kitasatospora sp. NBC_01539. Next base: position 5,480,371 of record NZ_CP109390.1, on the reverse strand, counting down.
CGGCCCCTCACAGGCTGGTCGGCGACCCCGGGGCTGACCTGCACCGCTGCTCCGCGGCATTTTCACGGCGGACCGTCAGGCGACGGCCCGGGCCAGGGCGCGGCGGCAGAGCGAGTCGGCGCGACGGGTCGTCTCGGGGAGGCGGTAGGACGGGGTGAGGGCGAGGACGGTCTCCACCGCCTCGTCCAGCCCGATGCGGTGGCCGACCGAGACGAACACGGGCTTGACGCCCTGTCGGGTGCGGACGGCCCGGCCCACCTCGGCGCCGTCGCCGTCGAGCAGCGGGGAGTACGCGCCGCGCTCCGCTGCGGGCGGCTCGTGGTCGAACGTGAAGGCGGTCTTGGCGACGCCCAGGGTGCGCAGGCCGGTTCGGACGCCGAGGTGGCTGGCGAGCCCGAGGCCGCGGGGATGGGCGACGCCGTAGCCGTCGCACACCACCAGACCGGGCGCCACCGGGAGGGCGTCCAGGGCTGCGAGGACGGCGGGCAGTTCACGGAAGGCCAGCAGCCCGGGCAGGTACGGGAAGGCGACCGGGCTGACGGCCGTCGCCTCGTGCACGACGTCGAGGGTGGCGCAGTCGAGGAGCACCGCCGCCGCCGCGACGACGTCCCGCTCGTCGTCGTACGCGACGTCCACCCCGGCCACCAGCGATCCCGCGGCCGGTGCGGGGCCGGCCGTGGACACCCGTGGCCGCAGGCGCAGCTGCTCGGCCACGGCGGCGGCCTCGTCGGTGGGCCAGTCCACCGGTACGGTCACGTCTCCCCCTGCGTCACGTCGTGTCCGGGCCCGTCGTGTCGGGCCCGTCATGTCCGGAGGGCCACCGTACCGAGCGGCTACGACGGGAGGGGCGCAGCCCCGTGGCGTCGGCTGCGGCCGCCCGTGAGCCCGTGCGCCCCTCGTGCGGCGCATATGCCGGATTAGGCTGGACGTAGAGGCCCTCCGTGCTGGGTACACCTCTCACAGGATCCCCACCGAGCGGACACCCGACATCCGACCCCGTGTGAAGGACTGAATGCCATGCCGCGCCCGACTCTCCCTCAGCTCTGCACCGGCACCTTCACCGTCGTCGCCTCGGCCGTCGCCCTGCTGGCCGTCTCGGGCGCCACGTCCGTGTTCGAGGTCGTGGTGCTGATGGTCTTCGCGGTGACCCTCGGCTCACTCGCGACCGCGTTGCTGATGACGCTCTCCAGCCAGCGGCAGCTGGCGCGTGCCACACGGTCCGGCGCCCGCGTCGCGTCGGCCGCGGCGGGCGCCGGTGCCGGCGCGGGAAGCGCCGGGGTGCCGGGGCCGCGCCCCGAGTACGCCGGGCGCTGACGCCGGGCCGCATCGCACGGGACCGGGCAGGCGCCTCCCCGCGGCCTTCCGGCGGCAGCCTTCCGGCGACGGTCGGCGGTCGGCCGTCAGGCCGTCGAGACGACGACGGTCTTGGCCGCCTTGTCGTGGATGCACTGGCGGTACGGCTTGTCGAAGACGCCGAACAGGCCGTCGATCGGCCACCACAGCGCGCCGCAGCAGATCAGCGCGGGCACGACGAAGGTGGCGGACCGGGTCCAGGCGGCCGCAGGGGTCGGGACGCTTCCGTCGACCAGCATGGCCACCCTGACCTTCATCAGCTTCTTGCCGAGCGTCTGCCCGTCGCGGCTGAGCATCAGCCCGTCGTAGACCAGGTAGAGCAGGTAGCCGAGCCAGGTGGCGCTGACCCACCCGTCCTGCTTGCCCAGACTGGCGAACGGCAGGACCACCAGCACGGCGACGGCCTGCACCAGCACGTAGTCGACGATCTGCGCGACGATGCGGTTGGGCCAGCTGCCGAGCGGGGGCATACCGGGTCCCGGTCCCGCTCCCGGCGCACCCGCCGGACCGGGAGCACCCGCGCCACCCGCGCCACCGGGCGGCGCACCGAAGCCGGACGGCGGCGGGGCCCCGTACGCGGCGTCGTAGTCACCTGGGGCGTCGTACGGGCTGCCGGACGCGGGAGGAGGCGGAGGCGTGCCGTACGGGTCGGACGGCGCACCGGACGGCGTGCCCTCGGGCGGGGGCTGCTTGTCGAAGGAGGGCGTGCCGCCCCCTTCCGGCTCCTGGGCTGAGGGGTCGTGGGTGCTCATGCACCGAGTAGAACATTGCAAATGCCGCGAAATCGGGACATCTGGACCGTTTCGATACGTTGTCGCGGGCCCCGCGCGCCCCGCGGGCACCGTCACGAGCGGACGGGCCGTCACCCGGGATGACGGCGTCTCAGCCCTTCACCACACGGGTCCCCGCCGCGCGATCGTGCCAGCCGCGGCGCGAACGCCGGTCCAGCAGCACCCACGGCAGCGCCAGCGGCAGCAGCAGCACCGCCGTCTGCCTGACGATCCACCGCCACAACGACCGGCCCGACGACGGTGGCCGACCTCCGCCGCCCGGGCGGCGGACGTCCACCACCCGGATCCGCACCAACCGCTTGCCGAGCGTCCGGCCGGTGCGCGCGGTCGGCAGCACCTCGTACAGGACGCCCAGCACCACGAGGACGCCGACCAGCACCCCCACCTTGCCGATCACGACGCCGTCGACCAGCCACACCGTGACCTCGCGGCCGGCCAGCGTGGACGCCGCTCGGGCCTGCTCGACCTTCTCCCGCACGTGCGCGGCAGCCGAAGCGGCCAGCGGCACCCCGGCTGCGGCAGCCACCACGGCCGACACCAGCATGTCGACGATCCGGGCCGCGCACCGCCGCCCCAGCCCGGCGGACACCAGCGGCGCGGGACGCTCCCGCTCGGTGCTTCTTCGACCGCGGGCCGGCTTCCCCCGCTCGGTACCGGCGACGCCGGGCCGCGGGACCTTCGGGGACGGCGCCGAGCCGGATACCGAGACGGCCGCCCCGGCGGTCCTGCGGGCGGCCGTCGGGCGCAGCCGCGCAGGGGGCGCGGAGACGGTGGGCCCGGAAGCGGGGGATCCGGCGGCGGGAGGCTCGACGGCGGGCGCGGAGGCCGCGGAAACGGCGGCCAGGGGTACGGCGGCAACCGGCGCCGCAGACACCGGCGCCGCGGACACCGGCGCCGCAGACACCGGCGCCGCGGACGCGGGCGCGCTCCCCGCCCCGGCTTCCACAGCCCCGGCGTCCACCGGCTTCGGCGCCCGCTCGGTCCGGTGCACACCGGACCCGACACCGGCATCACCGGCACCGGCATCACCGGCACCGGCACCGGCAGTACGGGAGCCAGACCGCTCCTGACCCGACGCGAGAGTCCCGACGGTGCTCGGCGCAGGACCGACGGCGGCCGGAGCAGGACCGGCGGCCGGAGCAGTGGCGGGTCCCACGGCCCTGACGCCGGTCGGCTCGTACCCACCCCCGGCCTCGGGGACGGCCTCGTCCTCCGACTCGCCGACCGTCCGGGGCTCCGGCCCGGGGTCGGGCTCCGCCTGGAGGGCACGCACCGGCGCCGGGGCCGGGAAGGACGGCGGCGCGGCCGGATGGTCGGCGCCGGACGGGCGGCCGTCCGCCGCCATCGCCCCCGGACCCCCGGCAGCCGCGGGGAGGACACCCCACGACACCCAACGCGGCGCGGCACCCGTCTCCAGCAGACCTCGCTGTGCCTGCGGGTCCGCCTGCCAGCCCGACCCGAGCGCGGGAGCAGCCACCCGCGCGCCGCCCGCCGTGGCTACGGCCGGACCGGCCTGCGACACCGCCCCCGGCATCGACCTCGCTCCGGGGACCGCCGCAGGGCGCAGGTCCGCCGGACGCAGGTCTGCGGGCGGCACCGGACGAAGGGCCTCGGCCTCGGACCGCAGCGGCTCGACATCGGCGCGCGGCCGGACCTCCAGCTCGCCCTGCGGCGCCATCACGAAGGATGCGCCGCCCGAGGTCTCGTCGAAGTACGACGGCCCGGTCCGGGTCTCCGGCCCTGATCCCGACCCCGACCCATGCGGCTCGGACGGCCCGGACGGCGTCGGCGGCGTGGACGAAGGCCCGGCGACGACCGGGTGCGCGGCTGCCTCAACCTCCGCCGGAGCCCCTGCCGGGCGCGCACGCTCAGGCGACGGGCCCGTACCGGGCCTCCCGTCGCTCCCCGAAGCCGCGGCCGACGGGGCGGCGTCCGACCGGGCAGCGGCCGACGGGGCGGCGTCCGAAGGGGTGGCGGGCGGCGCGGCCACCGGTGGGACGACGGGCATCGGCACGGCCGGGGCGGCGGCCTGGCGGCTCCGCATCCGCGGAGGTTCCAACACCTCGCCCTCCACCGGAGCGGGGCGCGTGGTGCCCGGAACCCAGGCGGTTCCGCCCCAGTAGCGGACGAAACCCGGGATGGAGGGGTCCGGGTAGTAGCCCGGCACGGGGCCGACGGCGGTGTCCGCGCTGCCGTGGGGCCGGTCCGTCATGCGGTTCTTCTTTCGTGGCCGCGCCGAAGGCGCTCGGATGTGCAGGCGGACAGTCGCCACGCAGTCACAAAGGGTAGTACCTCGACCGTCGACTCCTCGGGCGTTGTCCGTAAATGACAAGTTCCGAAAGGTGTGTAAGAGAGCCCGCCCGCGCCGCTCTCCCCTTCCGAAGGGCCGGAACGGCCCGGACGCGAGCGGAGAGGGATGCCGTCATGGAACAGAGCCCGAGCGTGGTCGAGCTGGAGCTTGACGTGGAGCTGGTGCTGTCCCCCGAGCGGAGCGTCTCGGTACCGGCACGACTGTCGTACGGCAGCCACGACCCGTTCGCCGTCCACGTCACCTTCCACCTGGACACGGGGTCGCCGGTGACGTGGGTGTTCTCTCGGGAACTGCTGGTGGAGGGCACGTTCAGGCCCTGCGGGCAGGGCGATGTGCGGATCTGGCCGACCCGGGCCGGGAGGCGCAGCGTGCTGTGCCTGGCGCTGAGTTCGCCCGCCGGCGACGCGTTGCTGGAGGCCCCTCTGGCGGTGGTCGCCGGCTGGCTGGAGCGGGCGCACCGGCTGGTGCCGCCGGGCCGGGAACTGGCCGCGCTGGATATGGACCACTGTCTGGCCGAGCTGCTCGCATGAGGCCGCGCCGTCGGCGGGCGAACCGTTCGGACGGCGCGGGCAGGACGGGCAGGGGGCCGGGCGCACGGTGAGCGTCCGCCCTCGGGTGAACGCCGAACCGGCGTCACCGTTCACGCGGCGGTGAACGTCCACTGCCGGCCGGGCGCGGCCGCTCCCCGGATCGAACGGTACGCCCGCCCTCGGACGTCCACCGCCGGAGCGCGCTACGCCGGAGCGTCGGCCACCGGCCCTTCGACCACCGACGCGTCGCCCACCGGCACGTCCGCCACCGGGGCGACCGGGGCCACCCGGGTCACCCGGGTCACCGGGGCGAGCCGCTGCCGCGGCAGCCGGAGCATGGGCGCGCCGGCAGCCCGTCGACGTGCGCCCACCCGCGCCGCGGCGACGGCGAGGAAGCCGGCACCCACCAGCGGGTACACCGCTGCCGGCAGCTGGTGCAGCGGCGAGAGGTGCAGGTCGAGGTCGCCCTTGTGCGGGACGACCCACATGCCGAACGACAGGAAGGCCAGCAGCGTCGCCGCGAGGATCGGCCGCCACCGCAGCCGTCGGACGGCGGCCGGTCGCGAGCGTTCGTGGGCGGCCTCGGCGGCGAGCAGGACGAGCACGGGCACGCACCACACCCAGTGGTGGGTCCAGCTGATCGGCGAGATGAGCACCGCGGTGACCGCTGCGCAACAGATCCCCCAGGCCTCGCCGCGCGGCAGCCACCGCGCGCTGCGGTGGGCCCAGGCGGCGACGGCGAGCCCGGCGACGGCCACGGCGGCCCCGGCCAGGGTGGCGAGGGTGCCCGGGTCCGCCGAGTGGAGCAGGCGGGCGACCGCGCCGCGTACGGACTGGTTGTCGACGATCTCGGTCTTGCCGACCCGGGTGGAGTCGTAGAGGTACTTCGTCCAGAAGCCGTAGGTGGCGTCGGGCAGGACGAGTGCGCCGACCGCGACGGTGGCGAGGAAGGTGAGCCCGGCGGTGATCGCGGCTCGCACGCGTCCGGTGATCAGCAGGTAGACCGCGAACAGCCCCGGGGTGAGTTTGATGCCGGCGGCGATGCCGATCGCGACGCCCCTGGGGAGACGGCCGAGGAGGGATCGGCGGCCGGGGCCGTCGGTCCGGTGGTCGGCCCGGGTGAGGTCCCAGAGCACGAGGCAGGCGAGGGCGAGGTTGATCTGCCCGTACCGGAGCGTGGTGAAGACGGGTTCGAGCCAGACGCCGAGGCCGGCGACGAGGACGACGCCGACCGGCCTGACCTCGCGGCGCGGCCAGCCGACCAGCCGGAAGGCGAGGTGGGCGAGCACGCCGAGCAGCACGATGTTGCCGGCCGTGATGGCGATCCGGAGGAATCCGATGCCGAACCACGTGGTCGGCACGAACAGCATCGCGGCGAACGGCGGGTAGGTGGCGGGCAGGTTCCACTCGGTGACCCGCAGGGCGTACAGGTCGCCGCCGTGGGCGACGGCGGCGCCCTCCGCCCGGTAGACGATCATGTCGACCATCGAGGTGCCGACGAAGTGCCGGACCGTCGCGTACGCGAGGAGCGACACCAGGGCCACCGCAGCGGCCGCGGCGAGCGGCCTGCGGGGCGCCTCCCGGAGGGCCCGGACCAGCGCGGTGGAGGCCGGGCCGCCACCGGTGGGAGCCTGCTCGGGCGGGTGTCCGGGCTGCCGCCGGGGTGTCCGGTCGGCCTCTCGCACCGCTGTCACGTTCTGCTCCGTCCGCCGGTGAACCAGCTAGCGACACTACCTGAAGCCCTCACCGGTTCCCCGGTCGCCGAGTCGCCGCCGGTCGGCCGGCCGCCTGGCACCGGGCACTGCCGCACCGGCGCCCGGTGACGGACGACGACGCGGTGGCACCCTCCGGCCCCGTGATCCGGAGGGTGCCACCGCGGTCGCGCCCGTCACCGGGCGAGGTCGTCAGCCGGTGTACGCGCCGAAGGCGCGGGTGAAGGCGAGCGGCTGCTGGTCGATGCTGCTGCAGCTGGCGTCGGCGTAGGCCTTGGCGCCACCGGGGCAGGCCTTGTCGCGGGTGCCCGACCACATGGCGAGCCAGGCGAGGTGCTTGGTCTTCGCGAACTCGGCGAGCTGGGTGGCGTCGGCCACGGTGAAGACCTCCGTGGCGACGTCGTTGACGCCGATCATGGGCGTGACGGCGACCGCGGCCCATGCGGCGCCGTCGCTCAGCGCCAGCACGCTCTTCACCTGGGCCTGGGTGGCGGTGGCGGCGTCGATGGCGTACTTGCCCATGCGGCCCTGCGGGTTCGGGGCGACGCCGTCGCCGAAGTCCATCGCCATGATGTTGACGGCGCCGATCTTCACGCCGGCGCTCTTCACCCCGGCGACGAGGTTGATGCCGTCCTGGGTGAGGCCGGTGGGCAGGGCGGGCAGGGTGAAGGAGACGTCCAGGGTGCGGCCCTTGCCGGCGGCGGTGCGCTGGAGCTGGGCGACGGCCTGGGCGCGCCGGGTGTTGGCGGCGGTGTCGGCGAGCGCGCCGCCCTCGATGTCGAAGTCGACCTTGGTGAGGCCGTAGGCGTCGACGGCCTTCTGGTAGGCGGCCGCGAGGTCGGTCGCGGAGGAGCAGGCGGTGGCGAGCTCGCTGCCGTTGGCGCCGCCGAAGGAGACCCGGACGTCGCCGCCCGCGGCCCGGAGCGCGCCGATCTGCGCGGCGACGGCGTCGGTGGTGAGGTCGCTGACACCGCCCCACTTCGGGGTGCAGCCGCCGCCGGAGACGAGGAAGGCGAGGTTGTAGGTCTTCACCCCGGTCGCCTTGGCGGTGCCGACGAGGTCGAACGCCGGGTAGAGCGAGGTGTCGACGTACGGGGCGAAGCGGCCGCCGGCGGACGGGTCGGCGGTGGCGGTGGGCGTCGGGGTGGGCGTCGTCGCCGTGGGGGTGGGCGTGGCGGTGACGGTCGGCTTCGCCGTGGTGGCGGTGGCCGAGGGGCTCGGCGCGGGGGTGGTGGGGCGGCCGGTGGGGGTGGGCGTCGGGCCGGTGCCGGTGGAGCAGGAGACGTCGTTGATCAGGCAGTGGGCGGGTTCGGCCTGCGCGCCGCCGGAGCCCTGCACGACGAAGCCGACGTCGACCGTCCGGCCCGGCTCGATCCGCTTGTTCCACGCCTCCGGCTTGACGGTGACGTGCTGGCCGGAGACGGTGAAGCCGGCGTTCCAGAGCGAGGAGATCTTGGCACCGGCCGGCAGGTCGAAGCTCAGGGTCCAGCCGTCGATGGGCGCGGTGGCCGGGTTGGTGACCACGTACTGACCGGTGTAGCCGGTCTCCCAGGCGCTCGTACGGCTGTAGACCGCGCCGAGCGAGGCGGCTCCGGCCGACGTGGCGAGCGCGACCACACCGCCGGTGACGATCACGGTGGCGATCGCGGAGGCACCGATGATCGTGCCCTTGCGGCTGCGACGGCGGTGGCCCTGACGTCGGGTGGGCTGGCTCGGCATGGTCTGCGTACCTCCGCTGAGAGGGTCGGGCCGGGTCTCGACGAGCCCGGGCGCCGCAGACGCTACCGGCCCGTAACGGCCGCAAACCCCCTGCTCAGAGAGGGGTAGGTCTCCCTTAGGGTGCCGTTAAGGAACTCCCCCCGGCGGCACCCGCCGGTACCACCCGCGGGCCTGCACCCGGGCCGATACCCGGCCCGCGGACGTCAGCCGGGCCTGCACCCGGGCCTACAGCCGGGCCGCGCGACGCCGGCCGGGCCGGACGCCGCGGCGCCGCCCTGCGCGCGCGGGTTCCTCGGCCGGGCCGGTGTGGAGCCGCATCCGGATCTCCGCGCCGCCGAGCCCGGCCGAGCGGCCGAGGGCGAGGTCGCCGCCGGTGGCCTCGGAGAGCTTGCGGGCGATGTCCAGGCCGAGCCCGGTGGAGCCCTCGCCGCCGTGGCCGGCCCCGCGTTCGATGGCGGCGTCGGGGTCGTCGAAGCCGGGGCCGGCGTCGCCGACCAGCACGATGACGGACGTGTCGGTGGCCAGGACGTCCACGGCGAAGGCAGTGCCCATCGAGGTGTGGCGGAAGACGTTGCCGAGCAGGGCGTCGATCGCGGCGGCGAGGTCGCCGCGCTGCACGGGCACCTGGACGGGAGCGTCGGCCCCGGCGAGCTGCCAGGGCCGGCCCTCGTCCTCGGCGAGGGCGGACCAGAACCCGACCCGTTCGCGGATGACCTCGGCGGCATCGCAGCCGAGGACGACGGCGGGCGTCTCCTCGCGGCCGCGCCGGGCCGATCTGATGATCTGGTCGACCTCGCGCTCCAGTTGGGCGACGGCGTGCCGGGTGGCGTCGGCCGCGTCGCCGTCGCCGAGCGAGGCGGCGTTGAGGCGGAGCACGGTGAGCGGGGTGCGGAGCCGGTGGGAGAGGTCGGCGGCGAGTTCGCGTTCGGCGGCGAGGAGGTGGACGACGCGGTCGGCCATGGTGTTGAAGGCGCGCCCGGCCTCGCGGAGCTCCTCGGGTGCGCCCTGGGCTCGGGCGTCGTCGAGGGGCACGCGGACGGTCAGGTTGCCGGACCCGAGCGACCGGGCGGCGGAGGCGAGCCGACGGGCGGAGCCGACGATCCGGGCGCCGGTGCGGTCGGCGACGAGCACGGCGATGGCCACCAGGGCGAGGGCGACGAGCGAGAGCACCAGCCAGGCGGTGCCGACCCCGTGGGTGAGGTCGGCTTCGGCGACGTAGACCTCGACGACGGCGACCCGGGCGTTCTCGACGGCGACGGGCTGGAGCAGCGCGAAGCCCCCGGCGACCCTCACGGTGAAGGAGCGGACGGTGCCGGCGCCCCCGTCGCCGCCCGCGGTGGCGATGTCGGAGGAGGTCGCCCGGCCTTCGCCGACCACCGCGCCGGAGGGCAGGTGGACGGCGACGCGGTCGTGCGCGCCGGCGTCGGTCGAGGCGACGGCGCGCGCGATCGGGTCCTGGTCGGTGGTGATGGCGAGGGCCGGGCCGAGGGCGGCGGCCTGGCGTTCCGCAGCGGTGAAGGCGCGGTCGCTGGCGGTCTGCTGCACCATCAGGCCGAGCGGGATGAGGAACGCCAGCGCGACCATCGTCGTCCCGGCGACGGCGGCCTTGATCAGGGCCCACCGCAGCGAGCGGGTGAAGCGCGTCCGGCCGGGAGCCTGCCCGGCACCCTGCCCGGACGTCGTACCGGTCACCTGTCCCGACGCCTTGCCGGTCGCCGGCCCGGGCGGCGGCGGCGCGACGGAGGCCGTCCGGCCGGGCGGCCTGGCACCACGCGGACTCATGTCGGGAGGCCCACCGGATCGGCGGCCGTGCTCCGCGGCGCTTCCAGGCGTACACCGACACCGCGCACGGTGTGCAGGTAGCGCGGGCTGGAGGCGGTCTCGCCGAGCTTGCGGCGGAGCCAGGAGAGGTGGACGTCGATGGTCTGGTCGCCGCCGTACGTCTGGCGCCAGACCTCGGCGAGTATCTCCTTGCGCGGCACGACGACGCCGGGCCGGGCGGCGAGGAAGGAGAGCAGGTCGAACTCACGGCGGGTCAGGTCGAGCGCCCGTCCGTCGAGCGCGGCCTGGCGGCGCTGGACGTCGATCGCGAGGCCGCCGACCCGCAGCACCTGGGGTGCGGGGGCGCTGCCGCCTCCGAGCCTGCGCAGCACGGCGGTCATGCGGGCGGTCAGGTGTTCGCCGGAGAACGGCTTGACGAGGTAGTCGTCGGCGCCGGCGTTGAGCAGCCGGACGATCTCGGCCTCGTCGTCACGGGCCGTGGAGATGATCACCGGCACGTCGGTGAGGCCGCGGATCATCTTCAGCGCCTCGCTGCCGTCGAGGTCGGGCAGGCCGAGGTCGAGGATCACCAGGTCGCAGCCGACCTGGGCGACCTCGCGGAGTGCCTCCAACGCGGTGCCGACGCTGCGCACCGCATGGCCGGTCTCGGCCAGGTGTCGAATCAGCGCGGAGCGTACGAAGGGGTCGTCCTCGACCACGAGCACTGTTGCCATGGCCCTGCACGGTACGGCATCGGGCCGCCATTGGTCTGTACCGGGAACGGAATGTGACGGTTTGCCGCAGTGCTGCCGGGCACGCCGCGCGGGCTGCACCCGGCGTCGGCGGGATCGACCGGCCCGCCCGCCCGTGACCGGGCCCGATACGGCAGGATGTCCGCACAATGCGCAACGGAATCGTACAGATCGGGGCCTGGGCGGTGGCGACCGGAGCGGCGGTCGCCCTGTCCTGGAGCGGCGTGCACGCCGTGCTGTCGGAGGCAGGGTCGGAGCGGCCGCAGGCGGTGCCGCTGCCGACGGCGGCGGGGCTGAGCCTGCCGCCGGCGACGTCGTCCGGAGACGGGTCCCCGTCGGCTGCGCAGTCGCCGTCCCCGTCGGCCCCGACCCCCTCGGGCAGCCCGACGCTGCCCAGCCCGATCCGCACGGCGACCACGCAGCCGCCGCGGACGAAGAAGCCGAGCACGCCGACGACGGTGCACAGCTACCTGGTGCCGGGCGGCAGGGTCGCGCTGGACATCCGGCCCGACCGTGCCGAGCTCGTCTCCGCGACCCCGGACGCCGGCTGGCAGATGCAGGTCTGGAACGGCGACCACTGGATGCGCATCGACTTCTCGAAGGACGACAGCGCCAACTCCGTCTTCGTCACCTGGAACGGCCACGCACCGGACGTGCAGACCGTCGTCCGCTGAGCCCCGGCAGGAGTGTCCCGGCGGGTCGGCTACCCGGGCGGGAAGGGCAGGTAGCCGGGCAGGTACGGCCCCGCGTAGCGGGTGCGGTCGACCAGGGTGTGGCGGATGGGGCCCGCCGTGCCGATGACCGCGATCACCACCGTGCCGTGACGGTCGCTCAGCTCGTACGGCTCGGTGACGGCCTCCGCGCCGCGGTCGACGGCGTAGTCGAACGCGAAGTACGCGTCGGGCACGCGCAGGGCGAGCTCGACGACGCCCTCCCCGTGGTCGGCGAGATGGCGGGCGAGCCGCCCGCCGGGCCGGGTGGCCGAGCTCAGGACGTACCGTGCGCCGCCGCACTCCAGCACGTACGAGCGCAGGTGCGGACTGCCGGTCTCCGGTCCGGCGTACGCGATGCCGCGCATGCCGAGCACGGTCCGGTAGTGCCGGGCCGCCCGGTCGGCGTCGTGCACGGCGAGCACGACGGCGTCGGTCAGGCAGGTGGGCCCGTGGGCGTACGCGCCGTGGTCTCCCTCCCCGGGGCCGTACGCGGGCCCGGAGCCGCCCGCGGGCCCGACGGGAAGAACGGGCCCGGCCTGGTGGACCGGCCCGGCCTGGTGGACCGGCCCGGCGTGGTGGACCGGCCCGGTGCGGCGGACGGGCTCGGTGCGGCGGACGGGCTCGGCCTGATGCAGGTGTTCGAAGCCGTGGACGTGGTCGGAGCGGTGGGCGTGCTCGGGCATGGCGGGCCTCCCCGGTCGTCCCCGGGACGGTACGGCGACGGTGCGGGGGCCGCCCGCGGGGTGTGCAGGAGAGTGGCGTGGCTCACACCGCTGCGCAAGTGTTCCGTTTCCTCCTGGGCAAGCTGTGCCGGACGGGCCGACAATGACGGCACCGACTGGACAGATTGCCCACCGGCGCCGGCTCCCGGTCGGCCCGCCCACCGGACGGAGCAGCCGTGCACTCCCCCAACGACGCCATCGACCCGCTCGACGGCAAGCTCATCCGCCTGCTCAGCGAGGAGCCGCGGATCGGCGTGCTGGAGTGCTCGCGCCGGCTGCAGGTCGCCCGCGGCACGGTGCAGGCCCGGCTGGACCGCCTGCAGGCGCGGGGGGTCATCGGCGGGTTCGGCCCGCAGGTCGACCCGGCGGCGCTCGGCTACCCGGTGACGGCCTTCGCGACGCTGGAGATCTCGCAAGGTCAGGGGGCCGACGTCCGGGCGCACCTGGCCGCGGTGCCGGAGGTGCTGGAGCTCCACACCATCACCGGGCAGGGCGACATGCTGGTGCGGATCGTGGCGCGTTCCAACGCGGACCTCCAGCGGGTGATCGACCGGGTGGTGGGGTTCGACGGGATCGTCCGGGCCTCGACCGCGATCGCGTTGGAGAACCCGGTGTCGTACCGCATCCTCCCGCTGGTGGAGCAGGCCGCCCGGGAGTGACCGGGGCCGGCCCGTCGGCACCTCGTACGCAGGGCCCGGGCGACTCGGCCCGGGCGCCACGCCGTCAGCAGGACGGTACGGCGCCGCCCTTGTCGAGGGCGTCGAGCGCGGCCACGGCGGACGCGAGCGTGGTGACCGGTACGAGCCGGAGGCCGTCCGGGGTGTCGACCTTGGCATCGGAGCACTCGCTCTTCGGCACCAGGAAGACGGTGGCGCCGTCGCGGGCCGCTGCGCGGGTCTTGAGCGGGATGCCGCCGACCGCGCCGACGACGCCCTGTTCGTCGATGGTGCCGGTGCCGGCGATGACGCGTCCGCCGGTGAGGTCGCCGCCGTGGCCGTTGCCGTTGAGCTTGTCGATGATGCCGAGGCTGAGCATCTGTCCGGCGCTCGGGCCGCCGATGTCGCCGAGGTCGATCTTCACGGTCACCTGCGACGGCGAGAGGTGGAGGTAGGAGAGGGCCGCGGCGGTGGCGCTGTCCTGCGACTCGGTCATCTGGTGCGCGGTCTCCTTCTCCGCGTCGCCCGGGTCGGTCTGGGGGTAGACGGCGTCGCTCGGCAGCACCGCCTCGTCGCCGCGGACCCAGGCCACCACGGCCGTCCGGAAGCTGATCTCCTCGCCCGCGTTGGTGGCGGAGATGGTGGTGGCGCGCAGTTGCCCGCTGGTGGTCCGGGTGGGCACGCCGGTGACGGTGATGACCGGGGCCCCGTTGTAGGTGCCGAGGGTGTCCGCGGTGACGCCCGGCCGGGTCAGCGTGAACGGCAGCGGCGCGAACGCGGCCACGCCGAAGAGCGCGAGCACCAGTCCGCCGCACAGGGTGAGGGCGCGGGTCCGGGGGGCCGTCAGGGCCGGGGGCAGCTTTGCGTCAGACACACCCGCATCGAACCACACCGGCGGCCGGCCCCGCGGCCGGCCGGGCCCGGTCGGCGCAGCGCGTCGGCGACCGCCCGGCCGCCGGACGACAACCGCCGGACCACCGGGGCCGCCGGGCACGACCGCCGGACCGCCGGGACACGACCGCCGGACGGGCCCCAGGTCAGCGCAGTGCGTCGGCCACCTCGGTGGCGGCCTCGACGACCCGCGGTCCGACCCGCTCGGGCACGAGCCCGTTGAGCATCACGACGCCGACGCTGCCCTCGATCCCGCTGAGTCCGAGCAGCGCGGCCGCGGCGCCGCTGGCACCGGACTGCTCCTCCGCCCGGGTGATCACGAAGCCCTGCTCGGGGCGGCGCTGGTTAGGGAAGCCGCGGGCCTCCAGGATGGCGCGGCCGGCCGCGCTCTCGTCGAGCGGGTGGCGCAGGCCCGTGCGGTACGCGACGTGGAAGTCCGTCCAGCTGGGCTCGACGACGGCGACGGCCAGGGCCTCGTTGCCGTCGACGAGGGTGAGGTGGGCGGTGGCGCCGAGGTCCTCGGCGAGGCTGCGGAGGGCGGGCAGGGCGGCCTCGCGCAGCAGGGGGTGGACGCGGTGCGCGAGGCGCAGGACGCCGAGGCCGACGCGGGCGCGGCCACCGATGTCGCGGCGTACGAGGCCGTGCTGCTCCAGGGTCGCGAGCAGGCGGTAGACCACGGTGCGGTTGACGGCGAGCCGGGCGGCGAGCTCGGTGACGGTGAGCCCGCGTTCGGAGTCGGCGAGGAGTTTCAGGACCCGGACACCGCGGTCCAGGGTTTGGGATGTTTCGGCAGTCACGACGCGCAAATCCTTTCCGCGGCGTCGCCGGCGCCGACGGAAGGCGGGCCGGGACGGGGGTGTCACGCGCAGGTGGGGTTGTCCGCGCCGGAGGAGGTCTCGGCGTCATCGACGAGGGCACAACTCCGCGGTGCCCGTCTCGGCTGTGGGTGGTCGTTCGAGAGAGCGTGGGGGAAAGGTAGTGAACGCGGCCGGGGCTGCGGAAGTAGTTGTCCAAAATTCGGTCAACATCAGCAAAAAGTCGTGGCCCAAATCATGACATCGCGCCCAAATCACAAGGCCGTGCCGCTCGCGTGTTCGATATTTGACCGGAGTGCGGACACCGGCCGGGCGTCGGCCGCGGCGGTCGGGCGGTCCGCCGGCCCTCCCGTGGGGGCGCACGCGTACCCGTTCAGGGGCGCACGTCCACCTGCTCACACCACCCCCGTCCGCCCGGCTCGTCGACGGGGCACCGCGAGCGCCGGGTCGCCGGCCCGCGAGCGCCGGGTCGCCGGCCCGCGGTCGACAGCGGGCGCCCGGCGACGGGCGGTGGACGACGGGCCGGGCGGAGGAGTCAGAAGAGGTTGCGGCCGATCGTCCACAGGCCGGCCGCCACGAGGAGCGCCGGGACGGCGCCGGGCCTGGACGCGGGCCTCCAGCGGCGGCCGGCCAGTCCGTGCCGCAGGGCCACGAGGTACCAGGCGGCGACGAGCGGGAGCACGAGGAGCAGTGCGGCGTTGTCGTGCCAGGCAGCGGCGAGGTCGCCGTGCAGCAGGTCGTACGCCATGCGGGTGCCGCCGCAGCCGGGGCACTGCAGGCCGGTGAGCCGGTGCACGGGGCAGAACGGCAGGAACTGCCCGGGCAGGTGGGGGTCGCGGGTGCGGAGGTACGCGGCGCCCGCGAGGCCGGCGGCGAGCAGGCCGAGCGGGCCGGCCGCGGGGTGGCGGAGCGCTGCCGCGGCACGCCCCGCACCCCCGGTCCGGGTGCTGCTCCCGGGCCGGGGGTGCGGGTGTCGTCGCGCTGCCGGACGCATGGTCAGGCGCGGAGCTTCCGGCCCTGGGCGTCGGTGCGGGTGTCGCTGACGAGGAAGATGATGCCGTCGATCAGCGCCCAGACGCCGAGGCCGCCGCAGGTGAGGAGCTGGGCGACGCCGATGCCGACGTGGCCGGTGTAGAAGCGGCCGATGCCGAAGCCGCCGAGGAAGATCTGCAGGAGGCCGGCGACGACCTTGGACTTGTCGGACAGCTGGGTGTTGTCGGCGTTGTACGCCACTGGGGCTCCTCTGGAAGTGCATGGCCGACTCACCGTTCGGGACGGCGAAGTCTCGGCATGTGGGACGGGTGGACGCATGTGCAGCTCCGTGCGGAGCGCAGCGCCACCAGGCACGCGGAAGATTAACGGATCATCCGACCCCGTGTCTCCACAGTTTCTTTGCCAAGACGTGAAACTTCGCCCGGAGACCCTTCGCCCAAGGACCGTTCGTCCACCACCCGACCGAAGGCGCCCTCAGGCCTTCGCCCACTCCCGGATGCAGGCGATCCTCGCGTTCAGCTGGTTCGCCGTGGCCTGCGCCGTGAGCGGTCCGCCGCACTGGCGGCGCAGCTCGTTGTGGATCGTCCCGTGCGGCTGGCTGGTGCGGTGGTGCCAGGCGGCCACCAGCGCGTTCAGCTCCTTGCGCAGCTCCCGCAGCTCCTGATGGGTCACCACCGGGCGCTGCTCGGCGGGGAGTTCGATCAGGTCGGCCTCCTCGGCCGGCTTGGCCTTGGAGCGCTGGATCTGCCGGTGCTGGCGCTTCTGCAGCAGCATCTGCACCTGGTCGGGCTCCAGGAGGCCCGGGATGCCGAGGTACTCCTCCTCCTCCTCGCTGCCCGGGTGCGCCTGCATGCCGAACTCCATGGCGTTGTACAGCACCCGGTCGAAGACCGCGTCGCTGCCCAGCGCCTCGTAGGAGAACTCCTCGGCGCCCGTGTCCGCCCCGTCGTTGGCCTTCTCGGCCTCGGCGAGCAGCCGGTCCTCCTCGTCGAAGAGGCCCTCGCCCTCCTTCTTCGGCCGGTCGAGCACGTGGTCGCGCTGCAGCTCCATCTCGTTGGCGAAGCCGAGCAGCATCGGGATGGTCGGCAGGAAGACGGACGCCGTCTCGCCGCGCTTGCGGGCGCGGACGAAGCGGCCGACGGCCTGCGCGAAGAAGAGCGGGGTGGAGATCGAGGTCGCGTACACGCCGACGCACAGCCGGGGCACGTCGACGCCCTCCGACACCATGCGCACCGCGACCATCCAGCGGGAGTCGCCGGCCGCGAAGTCGGAGATCCGCTGCGAGGCCTCGCTCTCGTCGGAGAGCACCAGGGTGACCTTCTCGCCGGTGATCTCGCGCAGCAGCTTGGCGTAGGCGCGGGCGACGTTCTGGTCGGTGGCGATGACCAGGCCGCCGGCGTCCGGGATGGCCTTGCGGACCTCGGTGAGGCGCCGGTCGGCGGCCTGCAGCACGCTCGGGATCCACTCGCCCTGCGGGGAGAGCGCGGTGCGCCACGCCTGCGCGATGAGGTCCTTGGTCATCGGCTCGCCGAGGCGGGCCTCCAGCTCGTCGCCGGCCTTGGTGCGCCACCGCATGCTGCCGCTGTACGAGAGGAAGATCACGGGGCGCACGACGTGGTCGGCGAGCGCGTGGCCGTACCCGTACGTGTAGTCCGCGACGGACTTGCGGAGCCCGTCGGTGTCGGCCTCGTAGCCGACGAACGGGATCGGGTTGGTGTCCGAGCGGAAGGGCGTTCCGGTCAGGGCGAGCCGCCGGGTGGCCGGCTCGAACGCCTCGAAGCACGCCTCGCCCCAGGACTTCGAGTCACCGGCGTGGTGGATCTCGTCCATGACGACGAGGGTCTTGCGGGCCTCGGTGCGGTTGCGGTGCAGCATCGGGTTGACCCCGACGCCCGCGTACGTGACGACGACGCCGTGGTAGTCCTTCGACAGCGGCCCCGAGGAGTACGCCGGGTCGAGCCGGATGCCTATCCGCGCGGCCGCCTCCGCCCACTGCTTCTTCAGGTGCTCGGTCGGCGCGACGACCGTGATCTGCTGCACCAGGTGGTTGTGCAGGAGGTACGAGGCCAGGGTGAGCGCGAAGGTCGTCTTGCCGGCGCCCGGCGTCGCGACCGCGAGGAAGTCCCGCGGCTGCTTCTCGATGTACGCGTCCAGCGCGCCCTGCTGCCAGGCGCGCAGCTTCCCGGCCGTGCCCCAGGGGGCGCGGCCCGGGAAGGCGGGCGACAGGTGGTGCGAGGCGTTGCTCGTGCCGGAGGCTCGGACGGGCGCGGCGGGCGCGGCGTCGGAGAACAGCGGCGACATCGGGGAAGCGGCGGCGGTACTCACGGGCTCCGGAGGGGATCGTCGCAGGTCAGGGCGGTTTTCTCGGCCCCAGCCCGCGGTCGGGCGGCGGTCGGACAACCAGCCCAGCCTACCGGGCGCCGTCACGGTACCGGGTCAGGCTCGACCCCCGTGCAGGGCCCGCAGGCGCTCCGCGATCACGCCGACGTCGGCGATCTCGCCCGCCGCCACGGCCACCACCAGCGCGTATGCGGCGTCCTGGTCGACGTCCGCCATGTCGGCGCCGTTGAGGTCGAGAAAAACCACCGTGCCCATCCAGGCGGTCCGCTTGTTGCCGTCCACCAGCGGGTGGTTCGCGGCGAGCGAGTGGAGCAGCGCCGCGGCCTTCGGGAAGAGCCCGTCGTACGCCTGCACGCCGAACATCTCGGCGCCGGGCCGGTGGGCGGCCGAGTCGAGCAGCCCGGGCTCGCGCACCTCGGCCGGGCGGCCCCGGCAGCCGAGCACGGCGAGTTCCAGCAGCTCGGGAACGTCGAGGTACCTCACTCCCCCAGCCTCCTCAGCAGCTCGGCGTGCCGGTCCGCGTACTTCGCCCCGAGGCGGCGGACCTCCTCCGGGACACCCCCGGCCCGCCCCGCGGCGTCCGGCCGGCGCCCGCCCGCCGGCTCCTCCCGCGGAAACCCCGGCGCCGGCCCGTGCTCCTGCTCCTGCTCCTGCTCCTGCTCCTGCTCGGTCATCCGCAGACCGTACGGGCCGGGCGGCGCCCCGCGGTACCGGATTTCGACGGCTGCTGTGAGGCGGGTCACAGCAGCGCCCGGGTAAGGACGGCGTGTCGCCCGACTCCCCTCCCCCGGGGCGCCCGCCCCAGCCGTCACAGAATCCACACACGTCACACGTTCCGTCCGCGAACTCCGGGGCAGGACGACACCGGGAGGAACCGATATGTCCGCAGCGCCCCTCACCGTCGAGCAGGCCGTCCAGGCCCGGCTCTTCGTCACCACCCACCGCACGGCCACCCTGCGCGTCACGCTGCGCTACCGCGCGGACGACCCGCTCGCCGTCCGCATGCTCTTCCCCGCCGAGTTCTCGCTCGACGGCGAGGCCCTGCCGGAGGCCCCGCCCGAGGTCGAGTGGGTGTTCGCCCGCCGGCTGCTGGCGGGCGGCCTCGACCTCCCCAGCGGCCTGGGCGACGTGCACGTCCGCCCGCTGATCGGCGGGCGCACCATGGTCGAGCTGCGGGCCGCCGAGGGGGTCGCGCTCGTCCAGTTCGACACCGCCGACCTGAGGCGGTTCCTCCTGCGGAGCTTCCTGGCGGTGCCCGAGGAGCAGGAGTTCCTCCTCCTGGACACCGACCGGGCGCTCGCCGAACTCCTCGGCTGACGGCCCCCGCCCCCTCCCGGCGGCTACTCCGACAGCTTCCGCATCAGCCGCACGCCCTGCGCCGGCGTCATGTGCGGCAGGTACGCCTTGCCGATGGCGCGGGTGATCGCGGGCAGCGCGGCCGGGTCGGGATAGACCATGTACATCGGCCGGTACTCGGGCTGGAACTTCGCCTTGAAGGCGAGCAGCGAGCGGAAGCCGTACACCGGCTCCAGGACGCCGCCCATCCAGTCGAGCATCCGCTGCAGCGGGGTCGCCGGTCCGTCGCCCTCGGCCCGGGCCAGCGGCGCGCCGGAGAGGCTGAGGAAGCGCGCCCCCTCCTCCTTGAAGCCGAGGGCCGCCGAGGCGATGAGGAACTCCATGACGCCGCGGAAGCCCTCGGCCCGGCGGCGCATGAAGTCGAGCGTCCATCCGACGGGGGCGCCGTCCTCGTAGACCGGCATCCAGCTGGTCAGGCCGTGCACCGTGCGGTCGGCGTCGACCGCGACGAGCAGCCGTACCGCCGGGTCGTCGAGCTCGGCGAGGCCGCCGAGGGTGAAGCCCATCTCGGGCAGGCCCTTGTCGGAGACCCACTCCTCGGAGATGGAGCGGATCTGGTCGCGGACGGCGATCGGCGCCTCGCGGTAGGTCCACCACTCGGCGGTGATGCCCTGCTTCCCGGCCTTGTTCAGGGAGGTCCGGACGTCCTGCCACTTCTTGCCGGTGAAGGCGAGGTCGGGCAGGGCCACCACGGTGTCCTCGGCGACCTGCAGGGTGCGCCAGCCGAGGGCCTCGGCCTCCTCCTGCACCAGTGCGGTGACGCTGTAGAAGCAGGGGGTCCAGCCGCGGGTGTCGCAGTGCCGGGCGAAGCCGGCGACCGCCCGGCGCCTGGCCGCGGGCTCGCCGAAGGGGTCGCCGGTGGTGAGGGCGACGGTGGCGACGACCCGGAACGGCACGGCCGCCCGGCCCTCCTCGTCGAACCAGTAGTGGTTCCCGTCCCAGGTCGACAGGAACGACAGCGTCGACCCGCCGGTGCCGGTGAGCAGCGCCCGGGCGCGGGCGGTGTCCTCGGCGTCGGTGTGCACGGCGGGCCTCCGGAAGGCCACCAGCAGGGCGACGAGGGTCACCGCCCAGAACAGCACGCCGACGGTGATCTCCAGGGCCTGCGCGCCGCCGCCCGCGGCGATCGGACGGTCCGGCAGCAGCTCGTCGTAGGAGGGCGGCAGGAACTCGGCCGGGAGGCCCGCCGCCAGGCCGGCGGCGTCGGCGTGCGGCCGGTACTGCCGGGTGAGCAGGAGCCCGATGCCGACGTACGCGGCGCAGCACAGCACGAACGTGCCGCCGACGAGGACGGCCAGTCGGCGCTCGACCCGCTCGGGCAGCCGCTGGTCGAAGCTGCGCCGGGTCAGCACCAGGAGCACGAGCATCGCGACCGGCAGCAGCAGGGACTCGCCGATCAGTTCGACGAGCAGGCCGGTGCCGCCGCCGCCCGTGAGGTCGTCGCCGTGGATCGCCAGGAGCCACCAGAGCACGGCGACCCAGGCGAGCTCGGTCACCACGGTGATCCACCAGGCGAGCCGCAGGCCGCGGCGCAGTCCTTCGGCGAGCACGAGCAGCAGGACGGGCGCCAGGGCGGCCATGAGCCGGCCGGGTGAGTCGAAGAAGCGGACGGTCGAACGGGCCCGTGCGCAGGCCTGCGCGGACTCCCGGCAGGCGGCGGCCACCTCCCCGCCCGAGGGGACGTGCGAGAAGTACAGGTCGCCGAGGGTGCTGAACGGGCCGATCGCGTCCTGGTACAGCGAGGCGACGAGCGGGCCGATCGCCGCCGCGGCGAGCGTGAGGGCGACGAGCACCCGGGTCTCGGTGTGCGAGGCGCGGTGCGGGCGACGGCCGCCGCGGCGGTGGAACAGGGCGCCGCCCGCGAGGCCGGCGAGCACGGCGGCGACCCGCTGCACCCCTTGCAGGTGGCCGACGTAGAGCATCATCACGAGCGGGACGAGCACGACGAGCAGTCGCAGCCGGCGGCGCCACAGCACGGTGAACCGGTAGCTGAGCACGGCGGCAACGGCGAAGAGGCCGATGGTGGGGCCCACCGCGATCTGGTCCTGGATGGCCTGCATCCAGCCGACGTCCGCGGCGACGCCGAGCCGGACGACGGCGGTGCCGAGCAGGGTGCCCGCGACCTGCCCGGCCACCAGCAGCGCCGCGGTGGGCACGGTGCCGAACCGCACCTCGGCGAGCGGCCCGAGCACCGCCAGCAGCAGGGTGGTCACCACGTACGCGCCGATGCCCGAGCACCAGAGCAGCGAACTGACCGGGGTCCACCAGTGGCCGGCCTCCAGGCTGGGCAGGCCGACGCCGACGTCCGGCAGCAGCCGGTCGGACGGGCCGGTGCCGAGGCTGCCGGTGGCGGCGCCGACGACCCACAAGGCGACGATCAGGGCGAGGGTGAACGGCGCCCGGCGCAGCTGCGCGGCGAGCCGGGCGAGGAGGCGCAGGGCGGGGCTGCCGGTCTCGGGTCCGGGGCGGACCGGGGCGGGGTCGGCCGTCGCGGTGCCGGTCATCGCACCGCTCCCCGCTGCCCGGCCGGGCGGGCGGGCCGCCCGCCGCGGCGGTGGGCGGCGGGGTGGGGGTGCGTCCGGCGGCGGGTGCCGCCCGGGGGCGTCCGGTCCATCGGGCTCCTCTCGTACGGTCGCCGGGTCAGGCCGCGCGGACCAGGTGGGCGTAGACGACGACGTTCGCGTCGTAGCCGGTCTGCCGGCTGAAGTCGCCGCCGCAGGTGATCAGGCGGACCTGGGCGGTGCCGGCGGCGCCGTAGACCTGCCGGTCCGGGAAGTCGTCCTTGGGGTGGACGACCACGGCGTCGACGGCGAACCAGGCGGTGGAGCGGTCGTCGCGGACGACCGCCACCCGGTCGCCGCGGTGCAGGGCGCCGAGGCGGTAGAAGACGGCGGGTCCGCGGTCGTTGTCGACGTGGCCGGCGAGGACGGCGGTGCCGCGCTCGCCGGGCGCGGTGCCGGCCCGGTACCAGCCGGCGAGGTTGGCGTCGCCCGGCGGAGGCGGTTCGAGCCGCCCGTCGGCGTCCAGGGCCAGGCCGGTGACCGGTGCGTCGACGGAGAGCGCCGGGATGCGGATGCGGACGGGTGTGGCGCGCGGCATCGGCGGGGCGGCGACCAGGGGCGCGCCCAGTGCGTCGAAGCCCTGCTCGGCGGTGGGCAGCGGGGGCAGGATGCGGCCCCCGCCGTGCAGCATCCAGGCGCCGAGCACCAGGGCGGCGCCGGCCGCCAGCGTGCCGGGCCAGGGGTTCTTGGGTGTCCTGCCCACCGTGCTCCCGTCCGTGTGTCGCCGGTGCCGGGCCGGGGGCTCCGGGCCCGGCCGTGCCCGTGATGGCCCGTCGGCCGCGCGTCCCCGGCCCGGCGGGGAGGGCGGCTCACGGCTGCTGCTCCGCGGGCGCGGCGTCCGCGGGGTCCGCGGCCGGGCCCGGGGCCGGGTCGGCGGCCGTCCGCTGCCGTCGGACGGCCGGCAGCCGCGGCCGGGTGACGAAGCCCTCGGCGACGGCGTTGGCGAGCCCGATCGCGAACAGCTCGGTGGGCTTCTCGTAGAGCACGTACCGCGGCTGCCAGGCGGGCCGGTACTTCGCGTTGGCCCGGTAGAGCGACTCCAGCTGCCACCACCGGGAGAGGAAGCGCAGGGTGCCGCGCCACAGCCGCAGCACGGGGCCGGCGCCGAGCCGGGCGCCCTCCTCGAAGACGGCCCGGAACATCGCGAAGTTCAGCGAGACCCGGTCGACCCGGATCTCGCCCGCCGCGGCGCGCAGCAGCAGTTCGGTGACCATGAACTCGACGAGCCCGTTGTCGGACTCCCGGTCGCGCCGCATCAGGTCGAGGGAGAGGCCGTCGGCCCCCCACGGGACGAAGCTCAGCAGCGCGCAGGTGCGGTCGTTCTCGTCCCGGCACTCGATCATCAGGCAGTCGCCGTCCTCGGGGTCGCCGATCCGGCCGAGCGCCATGGAGAAGCCGCGTTCGGTGCGGCCGTGGCGCCAGGCGTCGGCGAGCCGCACGAGGCCGGCCAGCTCGCCCGCCGGGATCTCGCGGTGCCGGCGGACGACCGCGCGGTAGCCCGCCTTGCGGACCCTGCCGTGCGCCTGCCGGACGGGGCGCATCGGCCGGCCGTCCAGGCTGAAGCCCGCCGTCGTCACGACCGCCTCGTCGCCGAGCTCCATGGCCCGCAGCCCGGCGACGCGGGTGTAGGCGAGGGCCGCCTGCTCGCCGGCGCCGGTGACGGCGGGGATCCAGCCGCGGGCGCGGAGCTCGCGGTGCCACACCTCGATGGCCTGCGGCCACGCCTCCGGGTCGCCGAGCGGGTCGCCGGAGGCGAGCGCGACGCCGTTGACGACGCGGTGCAGCACCGCGGCCTTGCCGGACGGCGACCAGCAGACCGCCTTGTCGCGGCGGAGCGCGAAGTAGCCGAGGGAGTCGCGCTCGCCGTGCCGGGCGAGCAGGGCGCGCAGCCGCTGTTCGTCCCCGGGGCCCTGGGCCCGCTCGCCGTGGGGGGCGCGGAAGAGCAGCCGCATCGCGGCGAGCAGCAGGGCGGCGCCGACGAGGTTGATGCCCAGGTCGACCCAGCCGGGCACGTCGACGTCGGAGACCTCGACGACACCGGAGAGCGTGACCAGCCGCAGCAGCACGTACAGCATGGCGTCGCCCCAGTCGGGCGGGGATTGCGCGTAGGTGGCACGGACGACCGCGGCGCCGACGACGGTGAGCAGCGCTCCCCCGACCAGCAGGACGGCGGCGGCCCGCGCCGGGTTGCCGCGCCCGCCGCGGGCGGTGAACACCGGCCGTCCGGCCAGCAGGGCGGCCAGCACGGCCACGGTGACCACCGCCGACACCCAGTTGAAGGGGTGCGCGCGGTACTCGGGGTACGCCAGCGCGTACCCGAAGACCGCGGCGTAGAGGACGACCAGGACGGTGGTGACCACCCAGGCGGCCCGCTTGCGGCGGCGCAGCATCACCGCGAGGAGCCCGGCGAACAGCGCCCCGGTGAATCCGGCGGCGATCAGGACGGGCGTGAAGTACTCGCCGCGGTCGGCCCGCTCGACCTGCGCGCGGAACGGCTCGACCAGGCCGGCCAGCAGGTTGAGGAGGGCGGCCACGCGGGTGTACCACTCGGCTCCGGTCGCGCAGCGGCGGCGCCAGGCGGGTACGGGCGGGGCAGCGCGGGACGGTTCCGGCGCCGGAGCCGGTGCGGGTGCGGGCTCGCGGGCCGGTGCGGTGGGGGCGGTGGGGGCGGCCGCGGAGGCCGGGGTGGGGGCGGCCGCGGGCTCAGGGGCAAGCGGGGCGGTGGGGGCGGGTGCGGTGGGTGCGGGCGCGGTGGGGGCGGGTGCGGTGGGTGCGGGCGCGGTGGGTGCGGGCGCCGGGGCAGTGGCCGGGGTGGCGGTGTCGACAGCGGGCTCGACGGCCGGGTCCGCGTCGGGGGCGCCGGCCAGGACGTTGTAGAAGGAGGTCTTGGTGGCGACGACGCGCCGGTGCACGCGGGCCTCGCGGCGTTCGGCCCGGGCCATCCGGCGCGGCCGCGAGGCGTAGCGCCAGCGGGCCCACGGGCTGTCCGGGCGGGCCAGCCGGATCGCGCCGACGAAGGCGAGCGGCCAGATCATCACGCCGATCAGGCCGGTCCAGAGCTTGCCCTTGAAGAGGCTGACGGCGATGAACAGCAGCAGGATCGCGGCCCCGACGAGCTGCCCGGCCGTCAGGTGGGACTTGAAGCCGCCGAGGGGCAGTTCGCCCACGATCAGCAGTCCGACGACGGCCACCGTCAGGATCACGGCGTCGACGGACTTGCGGCCCTCCTTGCTCCAGTAGACGTCCTCCAGGTGCAGCACCAGGGCGAACTCGTCGAGGACGAGGCCCGCGCCGATGCCGAAGCCCGCGGCGAGGACGTTCCAGAGCGGCCCGCCGTCGCCGCGGACGGTGAAGGCGCCGATGCCGCAGACGAGCAGCAGGGCCTGGCCGAACACCACGTGATGGATGTGCAGGCCGCCGGGGGCGACGTTGCCCGGCCACCAGCTGGTGCCGCGGCGGATCATCCGGACGCTGAAGCGGATGAACAGGAACGACCCGACGAGCCCGAGCAGCAGGAGGAGGAGCGGCTCGCGTCCGGTGTCGACGATGCGTTCCCGGTACGCGTCGAGCAGCGACTGCCACATGGCGTACGAGACCTCCGGTCGTCCGGTCGGCGGGTGCGATCCCTTCATCTGACGACGGCTCAGCAGGTGCGCGCCACCCGATGACCTGCCCGATGCTCCGAACGGGCGAGCGTCAACACGGTGCCCGGCGGTTCACCCTTCGATCCCGGGTGCGAGCCCCCTGACGTGCCATGCTGTGGGCCGCACCCACCCCGGACCTTCGATCCGACTGTCGGACTGTCGGACTGTCAGCTCGTCCGGCCCCGTTGCGGACGGACTCGACCCGAACGGAGACGACCATGGACGCTCTCTCCCGCAGGACCCTGCTGGCCGGTGGCGCCGCCACGGCGGCGGCCCTCGCCGCCGGCTGCGCGGGCACGCGCCCGCCGAACGGCGAGGAGGCGGCACCCGTCCAGGACTCGGGAGGGACGGCCGACGGGACACCCAAGCCGCCCGCCTCACTGATCGGCGACGGCTCGACCTCCGACACCGGCCCCCAGCCGCAGCAGCCCGAAGCCGTGCCCCTGGAGCTCGGTCAGCGGCCCCCGCAGTTCGTCGTCTTCTCCTGGGACGGCGCCGGCGAGCTCGACAACCAGTTGTTCCGGCGCTTCCGGCAGCTCGCCCAGGACCACGACGCCCGGATGACCTTCTTCCTCTCCGGCCTCTACACCCTGCCGGAGGCGAAGAAGGACCTGTACCGGCCGCCGCAGCACCCCGTCGGCGCCTCCGACATCGGCTACCTCAGCGACGAACACGTCCACGAGACCATCCGTCAGGTCGGCGAGGCGTGGCTGGAGGGCCACGAGATCGGCACCCACTTCAACGGGCACTTCTGCGGGCCCACCGGCGGCGGCCGC
Organism: Kitasatospora sp. NBC_01539; assembly: GCF_045040525.1. Classification (NCBI taxonomy): domain Bacteria; kingdom Bacillati; phylum Actinomycetota; class Actinomycetes; order Kitasatosporales; family Streptomycetaceae; genus Kitasatospora; species Kitasatospora sp. NBC_01539. The sequence continues at coordinate 5,453,975 of NZ_CP109390.1, read as the reverse complement.
TGGTCGCCCGAGGAGTGGGACAGCGAGATCGAGCAGGCCATGGACTTCGTCATGAACTGGCGGACGAACACCGGCTTCACCGACCTGCCCGCCCTGCCGTTCGACTACCGCAAGGAGCTGATCGGCGGCCGCACGCCCTGCCTCGAAGGCCAGCGCGGCCTGCTCCCGACCGCCGCCAAGCGCGGCTGGAAGTACGACAGCAGCGGCCCCGGCGGGCTCCAGGTGTGGCCGCAGAAGTTCCAGGGCGGCGCCCTGTGGGACCTCCCGCTGCAGTCGATCCCGTTCCCCGGGCACAGCTTCCAGGTGCTGTCGATGGACTACAACATCATGTACAACCAGTCCGGCAGCAGCACCAAGGGCGACAGCGCCCGCTACGGCGCCTGGCAGATCCAGGCCCGCGACTCCTACCTGGCGGGCTTCGAACGCGCGTACAACACCAACCGTGCGCCGATGATCATCGGCAACCACTTCGAGCAGTGGAACGGCGGCATCTACATGAACGCCGTCGAGGAGACCCTCAAGGCCGTCGCCGGCAAGCCGGAGGTCCGCCTGGTGTCGTTCCGGCAGCTCGTCGAGTGGCTGGAGGTGCAGGACCCGGCGGTGCTGCGCAAGCTCCAGGCCCTCGCCCCCGGCGAGTCGCCCGCCGGCGGCTGGCCGTCCTACCTCGGCGGGCCGGCCGCGACCGGCTCCTGACCCGCGCCGCCCCGGCGCCGCCGGCGTCCCCCGCGGTCAGCCGCCCGCCCCGGCGGCCGCCGTCCGGCCGGACACCACCGCGCCGAGCAGCGCCACCCCCGCCATCACCGCGAAGATCACCGCGAACGCGCCCGCCGGAGCCGGGGCGTCCTGGGCGGCGGCCGCCGAGCCGCCGCCCAGCCCGGAGAAGAGCACCCCGGCCAGGCCGATCAGCAGCACGTTGCCCAGCGCGTCGCTCAGCTGGAGCGCGGCCGAGTTGGCCCCGGTGTCCTCCGCCGCCGACAGCTTCATCATCAGCACGCTGATGCTCGCCACCGCCAGGCCCATGCCGACACCGCCGACCGCCCACGCCACGGCCGCCACCCAGGCCGGCACGGACGGGACGAGCACCAGCGCCGCACCCGCGATCGCGACCGCCGTCAGCACGAACCCGAGCCGGATCATCGCCTCCCGGTGCCGCTGCGCCCCCGGACGGCCCTGCAGCCACGAACCGAACGCCCAGGACAGCCCGCCGCTGGTCAGCGTCAGACCCGCCAGCGTCGGCGAGAGGTCCCGCTGCGTCACCATCATCAGCGGCACGAACGCCTCCGCCGCGAAGAACGCGCCAGCCGCGACCCCGCGCAGCAGGATCACCGTCGGCAGGCCGCGCGCCGCCCGCAGCGTCCCCGCGGGCAGCAGCCGCACCACCGCCGGCAGCAGCAGCGCCGCACCCGCCACCGCCGGCACCAGGCCCAGCAGGTCGAGCCGCTGCCCCGCGTACTGCAGCAGCCCCGCGCCGGCCGCCGCCAGCGCCGCGCACCACGTGCGGCCGCGGTCGAACGCCGCCGCGTGCAGCGGCGGCTGCGCCCGCTCGGCACGGCGCAGCGCCGGCCACATCACCGCCACCGGCAGCAGGACGAGCACCGGGACCGCGAGGAACACCCACCGCCAGCCCAGGTGCTGCGTCACCGCACCCGACACCAGCGGGCCGACGATCGACGGCAGCACCCACGCCGCCGAGAACGCCGCGAACACCGACGGCCTCAGCCGCTCCGGAAAGGCCCGGCCCACGACGACGTAGAGGGCCACGATGACCAGGCCACCGCCCAGGCCCTGGACCGCCCGGCCCGCCACGAACGCCCACATGCCCGCCGCCGTGCCCGCCACCACGAGCCCGGCCGCGAACACCGCTATCCCGGTGAACAACGGCTCCAGCGGGCCGCGCCGGTCGCACCACTGGCCGGACACCACGAGCGCGAACAGCGTCGTCGTGAAGTAGCCGGAGAACGCGAAGGCGTAGAGCCCGAGGCCGTCCAGGCTGCGGGCCGCGACCGGCATCGCGGTGTTCACCGCGGTCGCCTCGAACGCCAGCAGCAGCACCACCGAGACGATGCCCAGCGTCAACGCCCGGTACGGGCCGCTCAGCACCCCGCCACCGGTGTCGGGCAGGGGTGCGGCACGGTCGACGGGCGTCGATGAGGTGGTGGTCATGGCAGACATCGTAAGGCGCTCAGGGCCACCACACTCCTGACCGGAGGTCGGTGATCACCTCGGTCCGAGGACGTAGGACCCGGGCGCCGACACCTCCGGACGGCCCCGGACCGACCCTGCCGGACGCTCAGTGCAACACCTTCAGGCCGAGCACCCCGCCCACGATCAGCAGCAGACACGTCAGCCGGGCCGCCGTCGCGGCATCACCCAGCGCGGCCATCCCGTAGAGCGCCGTACCCACCGCGCCGATCCCCACCCACACCGCGTACCCGGTGCCGAGCGGGATGCTGCGCAGCGCGTACGCCAGACCGGCCATCGACGCCGCCAGCGCCACCCCGAACACCACCGTCGGCACCAGCCGCGAGAACCCCTTGGTCGCCTCCAGGGCCACCACCCAGACGGTCTCCAGCACACCCGCGACGATCAGCACCAGCCAGGCCACGACGACACCTCCGCAGTAAGAGGACGGCAGCTCTGCGTGCTGCCGTCACAGGTACCGCGTCGTCTTGTCGTGCCGGGTACGACGCACCTCGTCCGGGGCGGACAACGCCGCCTCTCCCATCGAACGTAACACACCACGACACACGGAATTCATACTCGGATATTGACGGCACCCGCCCCGCACCCCATAAGATGAATTCAACAGCACGGCAGACCGGCGAATACGCGGCCCGCCACCACGACAGTGACGACAGGAGTCGGCCATGAACAGGAAGACGGTGGCGACCGCAATGCCCCGCACCTGTGCCGCCTGTCGCCCCGGCTGTCGCTGTACACGCTGCGCCTGATACGCGCACCTCCTCCACGCTCGACCGACGGGCCCTGCCGGGCCTCGTCACCTCACGGCCGTGTGCCCGAGTGGTTTAGGGAGCCGCCTGCAAAGCGGCGCACGTGGGTTCGATTCCCGCCATGGCCTCCACCTCCGAACAACCGGACGGCGAATTACGCCGCCCGGTTTTTCGGCATTTTCCTTTCCCCTGAAAATCCCGGATAAAGGGAGACGGAAAGCAGTGCCGGGAACGGCTGCGGGGCGCCCCCGTCCCTCGGGAGCGCCCCGCACCGTGCACCGGATCCGGACCCGACTACTCGATCACCGGCGGGTTGGCCGATCCGCCGCGCCAGGTCTCCTCGTCCTCCACCAGGTAGTCCGGACGGCTCCCGCCCTTGTCCTTGTCCTTCTTCCTGCCCGCCGCCGACGGCCCCCCGTGCGGGCCACCGGCACCCGCGGCGCCGTTCTGCCCCGCCCGGCCCTTGCCGATACCGGAACCGCCCTCGGTGAACGCCCGGCCCCCGGCACCACCCTTGGCACCGCCGACCGCACCGCCACCGCGACGCACCAGACCACTGCCGCCCTTGCCGGCACCGGACCTGCCGCCGCCGGCACCACCGGCACCCGCCATGCCGCCCGTACCGGGCACACCCGCACGGCCCTGCCCGGCCGCTCCACCGGCCGCGCCCGCACCACCGGCGCCGCCGGGCCGGCCGGCCGAGCCGCCCTTGCCACCCGCGCCACCCGCCGCCCCCGGCCGCGCAGCACCTGCCCCCGCACCGCCACGCCCGGGCGGGAACCCGCCCACAGGCAGACCCCCGGGCGGCAGACCCGTCCCACCGCCGACGCCACCGCCACCAGCGCCGCCACCGCCCAGCCCACCGCCACCGATGCCGCCACCGGAACCCGGCAGCACACCGGTCCCGCCGGGCGTCGGCAGAGTGCCGACCGGCGGCAGACTGTCGATGCCGGTGCTCGGCGGCCGCACGGGCCCCGTCGGAAGGTCGGGATTCGGCGCGGTCGGATACCCGGGCTGCGGCGCCGGGGTGGGCACCGTCGGACTCGACGGGTCACTGTGCCTCGGCCCCTGCGGATCCCCCGACCCGGACCCGCCCGACGACCGGTCGTCCGGCACGCCGTTCGGGTACTTCGGCGCCACGGGAGGCCGCGGGACGGTGGACGGCGGGACGGGGTTCTCGGGCTCGGGCGGGTATGCGGTAGCAGGCTCGTGGTGGTCGTCCTTCATCGGCGGCTTCAGATAGCCCGCCGCCTCCGTGTACTGCGGCCCGAGGTGCTCCATGACCCCGATGGCGTACTGGTGGGCGATCTCCGTCGCGGAGAGCTCGCTGTAGTTCTTGTTGACCGCGCTGATCCGGTCCATGCCGCCGGCCACGTCCGCCTTGAACTGCGCGTCCGAGCGGTCGAAGGCGTCGCCGACGAGCTTGAGCCCACTGTCGAAGGTGCTGGGCACCTTGATCTGGGTCATGGCCGCCTTGGTCTGCTGGAGCGCCTCACCGGCGAACTTCATCGCGGAGGAGGTGTTCTGCGCGTGGGCGGCCGTGTTGGTCATGCTGGTCCCGAGCACACCGGCCCGCTTGGTGAACCCGTCGGCCGCGTCGCCCTCCCAGTTGGCGGTGGCGTGCTGGACGGCGACCTGAAGATCGCGGACCGCCTGCTCCAGCTCCCTCTGGACGTTCGTCCAGTGCTCGCCGACCTCCTGGAGGCGCTCGGGCCTGGAGTGCTCGACCATGCGCTTCAGCGGGATCAGGTCGTGCTGATCGAAAGCCGTCATCTCACGCTCCCCCGGATCCGATGGTCCTCGCCGAAGCGACGAACTCGTCCTCACGGGCCTGATAGGCGGCGGTGACCGCGTGGGTCTTGTCGCCGAAGTCGTTGATCAGCGAATCCAGTTCCTGGATGTGCCGGCTCAGGAACTGCTGCATCTGGGCGTGCGCGCCGAAAAGCTTCGCCGCCTCGTCGAAGTTCGCCCCGAAGTCGTCGCTCACGAGCACGGTGTTGTACTTCGCCTTGCTCCCGCACTCACTGAGCCCCTGCTGGAGCGCCCGAAGGCGCTTGACGACAGCTTCCAGCTCACCGGTGCTGACGCGATATCCGTCGGCCATGCCACTCCTCCCCCTGGAGTCCTGCTCCCCGCCCGCCGCTCAACGCAGGCCGACGGGGCACGTCGCGCCCCTGACAGGGCGTCCGATCCTATCGCCTCTAGACCGTGTACTGACACATCGTCATTACGGCCTTCCGTCGCCCTGGTACGGATTCTGGTTCTGGTAGGGCTGCTGCGGCGGCGGGTACCCGGGAGGGGGCTGGTTGCCGTAGGGCTGCTGCGCCGGGGACCAGTTGGGCGCGGACCCGTACGGCGCGGCCGCGTACGGGCCGGGTCCCTGCGGAGGCACGGGCCCGGCCGCCGGTCGGCGCCGGCTGCGGACCGCCACGGCAATCACCACGACGATCAGCAGCACCAGAACGGCCGCACCACCGAGGACGTACAGCCCCTTGGACTGTGCAGGCTTGATTGCCGACGCAGGCTCCGCCGGGTGCGCTCCCGAATTGGATGTGGCTTCCGGCTTGGCCAGCGGCCCCTGCTCGGTCCCGGCCGGGATTTCCAAGGTGAGTGCCTGGTACGGGCGGACCACGCCGTATCCGAAATGTGGGTCGGGCAGGCTCGAAGCCGCACCGGAAGGAGGGACTGCCGCCGACTTGATCAGGCGGTTGGCGACCTGTCCAGCCGTCAGCTGAGGGTACTTGGCTCGAACAAGGGCGGCGGCAGCGGACACATAGGCAGCGGCGTCCGAGGTGCCGCTCGCTTTGCAGTATCGGCTCGAACCGCACTGTCCGGCGCTGACAATGTCGACTCCCGGTCCGGAGATCCGAATCTCGGGACCGAAGTTGGAGTCCGGCCAGATCCCGAGGTTCTTGTCGGAAGCGGCTACGGCCAGCACTCCGGGCTGATTCGCCGGATCGTCAACGGGGCCGCCATCGTTTCCCGCAGCAACGACGATCAGCGCATCGTGCTGGTACGCGTAAGCGATTGCACCCGGCATGTCTGGGTTTGCGATGGAGGAACCCTGAGAGATGTTGATGACCTTGGCGCCGTGGTCGACCGCCCAACGAACGCCCTGGGGAATAGCGTCCGCCCCCTGGGCATCACCCTTGTAGATCGGGAGGATCTTCGCCCCGGGCGCCAGGCCGACGACTCCCGCGCCGTTCCCGTGCCCGTGCCCCGCGATGTGCCCCGCCATTCCGGTGCCATGGGAGTCCGTCGGCTTCGTGTTGAGCCCTTTGCCGCTCTCGTCGTATCCCGGCAGGACCTGGCCGGTGAGGTCGGGGTGGGTGGCGTCGACGCCGCTGTCGATGACGGCGACGATGACGCCGTCGCCCTTGCTGACGGACCAGACCTTGTCGAGGTCGAAGTAGGCGTTGGCCCACTGGCCGTCCCGCACCTGGTCGGCGGAGGCGGTCGGGGCGCCTGCGATCAGCAGTGCACCTGTCAGTGTCGTGGCGCCAAGCGCGCGGACGGCCCTGGTCAGCGTCATCACTACCCCGTCAGTTGTCTTCTGCTGCCCGTACGTTGTGCCCGACGGCCTCGCGTCGCCCGGGGCTGTTCGATCGTATCGCCTGTGCGGCGTGTACGGACTCAGGCTCGGCCCGCCCGCTGCCGGGGGTCGGCGCGAGGGGGCGGTGCCGCCCTGGGTGGCGGCGGAGGCGCGGGATGTGACGGCGCGTCAGCCCGTCGCGATGGCGTCCTCGGGCAGGATGGGGAGCCGGCCGACGGGCATGCCGGTGGCGGCGCGGACGGCGGCGGCGACCGCGGCGGGTGCGACGACGGAGGGGACGGCGCTGACCGCCTTGGCGCCGAAGGTGGCGACGACGTCGCGCTCCTCGACGAGGGCGGCGATGCGGATGTCGGGGGTGTCGAGGGCGGTGGGGAGCCGGTAGCCGCTGAGGGAGGCGTTGGCGAGCCGGCCGCCCTCGGTGCGGAGGTTCTCCAGCAGGGCGAGGCCGACGCCGTGGGCGACGGCGCTCTCGATGCGGTCCTCGATCTGGCGGGGGTTGAGCGCGCGGCCGACGTCCTGGGCGACGGTGACGTCGACGACGCGGACGGCCCCGAGTTCGATGTCGACGTCGACGACGGCCCGCATCGCGCAGAAGGCGATGGAGACGAACGCGTCGCCGTGGCCGTTCTCGTCGAGGGGTTCGGTGGGGTGCGGCCGGCACTGGGCGGTCGCCCAGAGCTCCTTGCCCTCCAGGGCCTCGCTGACGGGCATGCCGAGCACGCCGTCGTACGAGGTGATCTTGCCGTCGGCGATCGAGAGCAGTTCGACGGACATGCCGAAGTTGGCGGCGATGGGCTGCAGGAGCTGGTGGCGGACCATCAGCGCGGCCTTCTCGACGGCGCCGCCGGAGACCCAGGTGTGGCGGCCCCGGGCGGACGGCCCGGCGGGCGACTGGTCGCTGTCGACGGGGGCGATGTAGACCTCGGAGACGCCGAGGGTGCTCTGCACGATCTGGCGGGCGAGGGTGGCGAAGCCCTGTCCGGAGTCGACGGCGGAGCAGATGACGGTGGCGTGGTCGCCGCTGACCCGGACGGTCGCGGTGGAGACCTCGTCCTCGCCCTCGGCGCCGAGCATGTGGACCATGCCCACCGCGTAGCCGATGCCGCGCCGGACGGCGGCGGGGTCGCCCGCGCCGCCGGGTCCGCCGGGGAGCAGCCAGTCGGCTTCGGGGTCGTCCACCGGCAGTGCCGGGAGGGGGAGTTCGGTGACGGCGTCGAGCAGGGCGGCGACCGGCGCGGGGCAGGTGACGGCCTGGCCGGTGGGCAGCGGGTCGCCGGTGGCGAGGGCGTTGCGGCGGCGGATCTCCAGGGGGTCGACGCCGACGCGCAGGGCGAGCTGGTCGAGCTGCGACTCGTAGGCGAAGCAGGTCTGGAGGGCGCCCTCGCCGCGCATCCGGCCGGCGGGCGGGTTGTTGGTGCGGACGGCCCAGGCGTCGACGAAGACGTTGGGGCAGGTGTAGGGGCCGACGGAGAAGGCGGTGGCGGCGGCGAGCACCTCGGAGGACACGTCGGCGTAGGCGCCGCCGTCGAGGAGGATCTGCGCCTCGACCTTGACCAGCTTGCCCTCGGCGTCGGCGTGGTGCCGGTAGCGCAGCAGGGCGGGGTGCCGGGAGGTGTGGGTGTGGAAGGACTCCTCGCGGGTGAGGGTCATCTTCACGGGGCGGCCGGTGCGCAGCGCGAGCAGGGCGAGCACGACCTGGAAGGAGAGTGCTTCGCGGTCGGTGGAGGCGCCGGGCACGCCGGTGACGACGGTGCGCACGCGGTCGGGGTCGAGGCCGAGGCAGGCGGCGGTGCGGTCGCGGTCACCGTGCGGGTCGGTGGTGGAGAGGTGGAGTTCGACGCCGCCGTCGGGGCGGGGCACGGCGAGGCCGGCCTCGGCGCCGATGTGGGCGGGGTCCTGCCGGCCGACCTGGTAGAGGCCCTCGACGATGATCTCGCCGGTGGCCTCGGGGTCGCCGGTGCGCAGCGGGAGGTGGCGGAAGAGGTTGCCGTCGGGGTGCAGCGGCGCGGCGTTGAAGGCGGCCTCGGGGTCGGTGACGGCTTCGAGGAGCTCGTACTCGACGGCGACGAGGGCGGCGGCGACGCGTGCGGTGTCGGGGTTCTCCGCGGCGACGGCGGCGACGGGCTCGCCGTGGTGGCGGACGACCTCGGAGGCGAGCACCGGCCGGTCGCCGGGGGCCGGGCAGGAGGCGAGGTCGGCCGCGGTGACGACGGCGTGGACGCCGGGCAGGGCGAGCGCCGCGCTGGTGTCGACGGAGACGATCCGGGCGTGGGCGTGCGGGGAGCGGAGTACGGCGCCCCACAGGAGGCCCTCGGCCCAGAGGTCGGCGGCGTAGGGGTAGATGCCCAGCGCCTTGGGGAGCGCGTCGGTGCGGAGGGGGGAGCTGCCGAGACCGAACGGTTCGGGCGCCGGTGCTTCCTGCTCGGTGGGCGCGGTCATGCGTTCTCGTCCTCGGGGAGCCTGATGCCGTGGGCGGGGGTGGTGCCGTCGTAGACCGTGCCGTCGTAGCCGGACGGGTCGTCGTAGGCGGGTGTGCCGGGTTGGCCGGGCGCGCCCTGGTATCCGTAGGCGGGCGAGCCGTACACCGGCGTGCCGAACGCGGGTGTGCCGTCGTCGGTCTGGCCGGGCACGAACGCGGGGCCGTTCTCGTAGACCGCGCCGCCGTCGTAGCCCGTGCCCCCGTCGTAGCCCGCGCCGCCGTCGTACCCGGGCACGGGGGTGCCGTGGGCGGGGGTGGTGCCGTAGGGCGTGCCCTCGTAGGGCGTGCCGTGGGCGGGGGTCGGGATGTACGGGGTGCCGTGGGCGGGCGTGGTGTCGTACGCCGGGCCGTCGTGGGCGGTGCCGTGGGCCGGGGTGCTCTCGTAGAGGCCGGTGTCGTACGGGGTGGGCTCGTAGCCGCGGGCGGGGGCCGGCACGTGGCCGAGGTAGCCCTCGGCGGGCTGCGGCGGCTGGTAGTAGCCGGCTTCGTAGACGCCGGGCTGCGGGGCGGTGCCGGGGGCCGGGTGGCCCGTGGCGTGCGGCCGCGGCTCGGCGGCGGGCGCCTGCCGGGCGGCGGCGTACTGGTCGGCCTCGACCCAGAGTTCGGAGTCGGCGTAGAGCGGCAGCTCACCGGCGAGCGGGAGGTCGGTGGCGGACTGCCGGCCGGCGGGGCGGGGCTGCCCGGGGGCGGTGTCGCCGGACGGGGTGCCGCCCTCGGCGGGTGCGTCGTCCTCGGATGCGGGCGCGGCCTGGACGGCCTGTGCGGCGGCGGCCTGGGCCGCGGCGGCGTCGAGTTCGGCCTCCAGCTCGGCCTCGCGGGCCTGGGCGACGCTCTGCACGGCGGCGAGCACGCCGCGGTAGCCGGTGCAGCGGCAGAGGTTGCCGCAGAGCGCCTGGCGGGCCTCGACCTCGGTGGGCCGGTGGTTGCGCTGCAGGAGGTCGTGGACGGCCATGGCGAGGCCGGGCGTGCAGTAGCCGCACTGGACGGCGCCGGAGTCGGCGAGGGCCTGCTGGACGTCGCTGGCGGTGCCGGCGCCGGAGAGGCCTTCGACGGTGGAGATCTCGCTGTCGGCGGCGAGTGCGGCGGGCACCAGACACCCGGCGACGAGCTGGCCGTCGACCTGGACGGTGCAGGCTCCGCACTCGCCCTGCTCGCAGCCGTCCTTGGCGCCGGCGAGGCCGAGCCGTTCGCGGAGCACGTAGAGGAGGCTCTCGCCGATCCAGGCGTCGTTGACGGGCCGTTCCGCCCCGTTGACGCGCAGCGTGTACGAGGCGCAGGGCCGCACGTCGCCGCCGAGGCCGTTGGGTTCGTCCGTCACTTCAGCGCCCTTCCCAGTGCCCGGCGGGCCAGCACCGCCACGGTACGCCGCTGCCGCACGAGGACGGCGGCCGACCCCTCGCCGGCGGATTCCAGGGCGGCGTCGGGGATGCAGGCGGCGGCGGTGTACTCGCCGAACGCGGCGAGCGCGGCGGGGTCGATGGCCTGCGCGCCCTCCTCGCCGCGGGCGTCCCAGTCGATGCAGCCGGCGACCCAGGCCTCGGCCTCCAGCGGGCGCAGCGGCACGGGGGCGACGGCGCCGACGGCGCAGCGGACGGCGCGGCGGGCGGGGTCGAGCACGATGGCGACGGAGGCGGTGGCGCGGGCGGGGCCGCTGCGTCCGCCGCTCTTGAGGAAGACCTGCGGGGCGTGCAGCAGGGGCACCCGCACCCAGGTGAGGAGTTCGCCGGGTCGCAGCGGGTCGAGGCCGGTGAGCAGGTGGCTGACGGGCACGTCGCGGCTGGCTCCGGCGCGGGTGAGCGTGGCGGAGGCGTCGAGGGCTGCGAGCACGGGGAGGGTGTCGCCGGCGGGGGCGGCGGTGGCGATGTTGCCGCCGAGGGTGCCGACGTTGCGGATCTGCGGGGGTCCGGCGGTGCGGGCGGCGTCGGCGAGGGCCGGGATGAGCGCCGCGAAGTCGGGGCGGTCCATCCGGGCGTGGGTGAGTCCGGCGCCGAGCACGGCGGTTCCGCCGTCCTCGTAGCGCCAGCCGCGGAGTTCGCTGATCCGGCCGAGGCCGATGAGGGCGGCGGGCCGGAGCCGGCCGGCGTTGACCGACTCCATGAGGTCGGTCGCGCCGGCGACCGGGACGGCGCCCGGGGTCGCGGCCAGCGCTTCGACGGCCTCGTCGACCGAGGCCGGCAGCATGATCGTCCGGTTCACCTGGATTCCACCGTGCTCCACTTGCTCATCAACTGCCCTGCCCCTCCCCACCGGCAGTGCGGCCTGGCCGTAGGGTACGGGCGACAGGGCCGGGTTGGGCAACTCTGGCACACAATCCCCCGTGATCACTTGCCGAGTGGCGGGCCTACGAGGGCAATGCTGGACAAATCACGCCACAGATCGGTCGTAAGCGGAACCCCTGATGCCGGATGTTCATCCGAACTTGACCTACCGGGTGCCGGCCGGGGCACCGCTCCCCCGGCGGACGACCCGGCCGGGGCGCGGCGTTGACGGGACCGGCCCGCCGTCCGGTTCCCGGCTCCCGGCCGGGAGCCGGGCGGAGCCGGGCGCGAGCCCGGCGGGGGCGGGACCGGGCCGCCCCGGCGCGGGCCGTACGCGGGCCGTGGCCGGCCCCGGGGCGCCTCAGGGGCCGTCCGAGGGCCGTCCCGCCACCCCGGGCCACCGCTGCCACGGGTGCGGGCCGCCCGGCGGCCGGTACTCGACGCCGAGGGCGTCCAGCCGCGCGAGGTGGACGGCCATCCGCCGCTCGAAGTCGGACCAGTCGCGGGCCGCCGGGTCGCGCGGCAGGTCGGACCAAGCGACCTCGGCGAAGGCGGCGAGCCGGGGGAACGCCCGGTAGTCGATGTCCCGGGCGCTCGCCATGAACTCCGTCCACAGGTTGGCCTGGGTGCCGATGACGTGCGCGGCCGCGGCCGGGTCGAGCTCCGGCGGCACGGGCTCGAAGCGGTAGACGTCCTCCGTGGTGCGCACGTAGCCGACCGGGATGGGCTCGTCCTCGCCGGGCGCCTGCCGGTGGTCGAGGTAGACGTGCTGCTCCGGGCACATCACGACGTCGTGGCCGGCCCGGGCGGCGGCGATGCCGCCCTCGTAGCCGCGCCAGGAGGAGACGGCCGCGCCGGGGGCGAGCCCGCCCTCCAGGATCTCGTCCCAGCCGATCAGGCGGCGCCCACGGTCGGCCAGCCAGCGGTCGAAGTGCCGGATGATCCAGCTCTGCAGCTCGTCCTCGCCGGAGAGGCCGAGCTCGGCGATCCGGGCCTGCGCGGCCGGGCTGGCCTTCCACTGCTCCTTGGGGCACTCGTCGCCGCCGAGGTGCACGAACTCGGACGGGAAGATGTCGAGCACCTCCTCCAGCACCTCCTCGAAGAAGCGCAGGGTGGCGTCGGAGGCGTTCAGCACGTGGGGGCTGACGCCCCAGTCGGTCCAGACGCCGAGGGCCGCGGTGTCGACGACGTCGGTGTTGCCGAGTTCGGGGTAGGCGGCGATGGCGGCCTGGTTGTGGCCGGGCAGGTCGATCTCCGGCACGACGGTGATCTGCCGGGCGGCGGCGTACGCGACGATCTCGCGCAGGTCGTCCCGGGTGTAGAAGCCGCCGTGCGGGCGGTCGTCGCGGCGGTCTCCGCTGCGGAAGCCGACCATGGAGCGCTCGCGCCAGGCGCCTACCCCGGTGAGCCGCGGGTGGCGCGCGATCTCGACGCGCCAGCCCTGGTCGTCGGTGAGGTGCAGGTGCAGCACGTTGAGCTTGTGCGCGGCCATGAGGTCGAGGAAGCGCAGCACGTCCGCCTTGGGCAGGAAGTGCCGGGCGACGTCGAGGAGCACACCGCGCCAGCCGAAGCGCGGCGCGTCGTCGATGGTGACGGCGGGCAGCGCCCACGTCGAGCCGGGCAGCGGGGCCCGCCGGTACGCCTGCGGGCCGAGCAGCTGGCGCAGGGTCCGGGCGGCGTGGAGGAGGCCGGGGAGGCCGCCGCCGCGCAGGAGGACGCCGTGCGCGTCGACGGTCAGCCGGTACGCCTCGGGGCCGGAGGCGGCCCGCAGGTCGTCGTCGAGTTCGAGCGAGACGGCGGGGGCCGCCGGGCGGCCGTCGCCCGGGGAGCGGGCGTCGAACGGGAAGCCGGTCGCGGCGGAGAGTTCGGCGCGCAGCAGGCCGGCGACGCCCTCGGTGCCGTCGGCGGCCGCTATCCGGGTGTCGGGTCCCAGCAGGAAGCTCCGCGGGCCGGTGTCGCGCGCGGGGAGCTCGACGCTCCGGGGGGCGGGGATGAGGTCCATGCGGTCATCCTGCCCCGACATCCGGCAGTGGTACAGACCACTGCCGGATCGCGTCGGAGATCCGCGGGGCTACTTCTTGTCGTCCCCGCCGCCCTCGCCGCCCTGGCCGAGACCCTCGAAGATCTCCTTGCACATCGGACAGACCGGGTACTTCTTCGGGTCGCGGCCCGGCACCCAGACCTTGCCGCAGAGGGCCACCACGGGAGAGCCCGAGAGGGCGCTCTCCATGATCTTGTCCTTCTGGACGTAGTGCGCGAAGCGCTCGTGGTCGCCGTCCCCGTGGGACACCTGGGGAACGGGCTCGACCAGGGTGCCGGTGCCGAGTCCGCGCTCGGGCTCAAGAGTGCTCATGGGTGACAAGTCTATGGGCGCCGCTCGGAAGCGGGCCAGTAGCGCACGGGCGGACGGCTCAGTTGAGCGTCGGATCGTCCGGATACGTGGCCAGCATGGCCAGCGGACCGCGCTGCCTGCGCAGCACCGAACGCCAGAGCCGCTCCGGCTCGGGGCTGCTCACGTCGCCGGGCTCGCAGTCGACGAGGTACCAGGCGCCCTCGGCGATCTCCGACTCCAGCTGGCCCGGCGACCAGCCCGAGTACCCGGCGAAGACCCGCAGCGCGCCGAGCTCGCCGACCAGCACCTCGGGCGGCGCCTCCAGGTCGACGAGGCCGATCGCGCCGTGCACCCGGCGCCAGCCCACCGGGTCGTCGCCGTGACCGGGCTCACCCGGCACGACGGCGATGGCGAGCGCCGAGTCGAGCGCGACGGGGCCGCCCTGGAAGACCACGGACGGCTGCCCGGTGAGGCCGGCCCAGCCGTCCAGCACCGCCGCCACCTCCACCGGGGTCGGCCGGTTGAGCACCACGCCGAGCGCCCCCTGCTCGTCGTGGTCGAGCAGCAGCACCACCGCCCGCGCGAAGTTCGGGTCCGTGAGGACGGGCGTCGCGACGAGCAGTCGGCCGGTGTGGGAGAGGGCCGTGGTCATGCTCACATGATCCCGCAGGAAGGCCCGGCAGGGGCGTCCAACACGAAACCTCCCCGACCCGTTCGCGGCCGTCCGGGGCGCAGCCCCGCAGGTGGCCGCGGGGGTGGCCGGCACCACCCGGTCGGCCGTACCGGAGGGCGCCCGGGGCGCCCGTGCGGGCCCCGCGGAGCATGATCACCAAAGGGGCACACGGGAACCAATCGCCCACCCTCTACCATCTATGAATGGTGGAAGGACCTTTCGCTGGTGGTGGAAGATCCTTCCACTCGCGTTTCCCTTGCCCCGCAGCCGAAAAATCCCCCTGCGCACCCCGGATTGCGAGAACGATGACCGACGACGTCCTGCTGGTCCACGGCGGTAACCCCCTCGAAGGCGAGATCCAGATCCGCGGTGCCAAGAACCTGGTGCCCAAGGCCATGGTCGCCGCCCTGCTCGGCCAGGGGCCCAGCCGCCTGCGCAACGTCCCGGACATCCGCGACGTCAAGGTCGTCCGCGGCCTCCTGCAGCTGCACGGCGTGACGGTGCGCACCGGCGACGAGGACGGCGAGCTGATCCTCGACCCCTCGCACGTCGAGAGCGCCAACGTCGCCGACATCGACGCGCACGCCGGCTCCTCCCGCATCCCGATCCTGTTCTGCGGCCCGCTGCTGCACCGGCTCGGCCACGCGTTCATCCCCGGCCTCGGCGGCTGCGACATCGGCGGCCGGCCGGTCGACTTCCACTTCGAGGTGCTGCGCCAGTTCGGTGCGACCATCGAGAAGCACCCGCAGGGCACCTACCTGGTGGCCCCGCAGCGGCTGCACGGCACGAAGATCGAGCTGCCGTACCCCTCGGTCGGCGCGACCGAGCAGGTGCTGCTGACGGCCGTCCTGGCCGAGGGCGTCACCGAGCTGCGCAACGCGGCCGTGGAGCCGGAGATCGTCGACCTCATCTGCGTGCTGCAGAAGATGGGCGCGATCATCTCGATGGGCACCGACCGCACGATCCTCATCACCGGCGTGGACGAGCTGGGCGGCTACAACCACCGCGCGCTGCCGGACCGCCTGGAGGCGGCCTCGTGGGCGTGCGCGGCGCTGGCCACGAAGGGCGACATCTACATCCGCGGCGCCCGCCAGCTGGAGATGATGACCTTCCTCAACACCTTCCGGAAGGTCGGCGGCGCGTTCGAGGTCGACGACGAGGGCATCCGCTTCTGGCACCCGGGCGGCGAGCTCCGCGCGATCGCCCTGGAGACGGACGTGCACCCCGGCTTCCAGACCGACTGGCAGCAGCCGCTGGTCGTCGCGCTGACCCAGGCCACCGGCCTGTCGATCGTCCACGAGACGGTCTACGAGTCGCGGCTCGGCTTCACCGGCGCGCTCAACCAGATGGGTGCGCACATCCAGCTGTACCGCGAGTGCCTCGGCGGCACGCCGTGCCGGTTCGGTGCGCGCAACTTCCAGCACTCCGCGGTGGTCTCCGGCCCGTCCAAGCTGATGGGCGCCGAGCTGGTCATCCCGGACCTGCGCGGCGGCTTCTCGTACCTGATCGCCGCACTGGCGGCCGAGGGCACCTCCAAGGTCCACGGCATCGACCTGATCAACCGCGGCTACGAGAACTTCATGTCCAAGCTGCGTGACCTCGGCGCCCACGTCGAGCTGCCCAGCGAGGCCGTGGTCACCGTCTGACGGCGCCCGCGAAGGCCGATGGCCGGTCTCCCCGAGGGGAGACCGGCCATCGGTCTGTTCAGGCTGCTACAAGCCTCAGGCGCCCTTGGCGGCTTCCTTGAGCTTGGAACCGGCGCTGACCTTGGCGCTGTAGCCGGCCGGGATCTGGATCGGGTCACCGGTCTGCGGGTTCCGCGCGGTGCGAGCCGCGCGGTGGGTGCGCTCGAAGGTCAGGAAGCCGGGGATGGTGACCTTCTCGTCACCCTTGGCGACGACCTCGCCGACGACCTCGGCGAAGGCGGCCAGAACGGCGTCGGCGTCCTTGCGGGTCACCTCGGCGCGCTCGGCCAGCGCGGCCACCAGCTCACTGCGGTTCATGTGTACTCCTGTGGTCTGTTGCTTGCGGTGTGCGGCGCACCTCGGCGCCACCGTCCGGGGAAGACCGGACGGGTCACTGGTCCGCACACTGGTGCTCGTTCAGGCGAGGGGTGGTCAGAGGCCGGGCTCGGGCCCCGAAGCGCCGCAAACCGCCCGCCCGGGTACGAATCCTGCCCCGACCGGCACTGAGAAAGCCAATCGGGCACCGGAGAGGCCGACCCGAACCACGCCCTCCCGACGGATGCATGACGCTCCGTCGACCCCGGTGCACCGGAGTCGGGCGGCGGTCGGGACGACACGCCGGTCACCCGGGGGGACGTTCCGTACTTGTCGGACACGCCACCCCCGTGCAGGGCTACCGTACGCCCTGGCACCGACAAGCCCAAACACACCCCTTCCCCTTGTGTCGCAAGGAGAAGGGGCCGGTCGGACGGCCTGCGGCGCCGTCCGCGCGCCGGAGCGGCCGCGAACGACACCCCGGTCAGATGCCGACCGCCGGGAAGGACGACGTGTCGAGGGTGCCGACGATGCCCGCGGTGGGCCGCGGGGGGGCCTGCTCCTGGCCGCCCCGCGCGGCCACCGCCGCCTCCCGCACGGCCGCGGCCACGGTCTTGGCGACGTCCGGGTGGAACACGCTCGGGATGATGTAGTTGGCGTTGAGCTGGTCGTCCGCGACGGTGGTGGCCAGCGCCCGGGCCGCGGCGAGCATCATGTCCGTGTCGACCGTCCGGCTCTGCGCGTCGAGCAGGCCGCGGAAGACGCCGGGGAAGACCAGCACGTTGTTGATCTGGTTCGGGAAGTCGCTGCGGCCGGTGGCGACCACCGCGGCGGTCTGCCGGGCGATGGCCGGGTCGACCTCCGGGTCCGGGTTGGCCAGCGCGAAGACGATCGCCTCGGGCGCCATGGTGGCCAGGTCGTCGCCGTCCAGCACGTTCGGGGCCGAGACCCCGATGAAGACGTCCGCGCCCGCCACGGCCTCCTTGAGGGTGCCGGTGCGGCCCGAGCGGTTGGTGTGCCGGGCGATCCAGCGCAGGCTGTCGGTGAGGCCCTCCCGGCCCTCGTGGACGACACCGTGCACGTCGGCGACGGTCGCGTGCTCGACGCCGGCGGCCATCAGCAGCTTGAGGATGGCGGTGCCGGCCGCACCCGCGCCGGACATCACCACCCGGATCGCGGACATCTCCTTGCCGACCACCTTGAGCGCGTTGGTGAGCGCCGCCAGCACGACGATCGCGGTGCCGTGCTGGTCGTCGTGGAAGACCGGGATGTCGAGGGCCTCCCGCAGCCGGGCCTCGATCTCGAAGCAGCGCGGCGCGGAGATGTCCTCCAGGTTGATGCCGGCGAAGCCGGGCGCGATGGCCTTCACGATCGCGACGATCTCGTCGGCGTCCTGGGTGTCCAGGCAGAGCGGCCACGCGTCGATGCCCGCGAAGCGCTTGAACAGCGCCGCCTTGCCCTCCATCACCGGCAGCGCGGCCTTCGGGCCGATGTTGCCGAGACCCAGCACCGCCGAGCCGTCGGTGACCACGGCGACGCTGTTGCGCTTGATGGTCAGCCGGCGGGCGTCCTCGGGGTTCTCGGCGATCGCCATGCAGACCCGGGCCACGCCCGGGGTGTAGATCATCGACAGGTCGTCGCGGTTGCGGATCGGCAGCTTCGACGACATCTCGATCTTGCCGCCGAGGTGCATCAGGAACGTACGGTCGGAGACCTTGCCGATGCTCACCCCGTCGATCGTCCGGAGCTTCTCGACGATCTCCTCGCCGTGGGCCACCGAGGCGGCGGCGACGGTGACGTCGATCCGGAGCGCCTCCAGCCCCGACGCGGTGACGTCGAGGCCCGTGACCGAGCCTCCGGACGACTCGACCGCGGTGGTGATCGCACTGACGGCGTTGCCCCGTGCCGGGACCTCCAGCCGCACCGTGATCGAGTTGGAGACACTGGGCACCGTCGCCATCGACGACCTTCTTCCGTACGCTTCCGAGGGTTTTGGAGTTCGATCGTCGCACCTACCGCGTCGTAGCCAGAAATAACGTTCATTGAGTGTGCGGAACCCACAAAGGCGTTCCGGCCGATCGGGCGTCCGGCCGAAAATCTGCCGCCGAACCCTTGGCCCGCGGATCGGATGCGTTACATTGGACGGGACGTCGGCCCGATCCAAGCCCCCGGGCCCAACCTTCGTCGCTTCGAGCGACCACTTGCCGCGAGGCGAGCATGGCGGGTCGGCGTCATCGACACGAGAAGGCCCCCACCTCCGGGTGGGGGCCTTCGTCGTGCGCCCGGGCCGGGCGCGCACGGCGGCGGTCAGCCGTGCAGCAGGGCGGGCACCCCCTCGGCGTCCGGCAGGTCGTCCGGGCCCGAGAGCACCGTGAGCCGCTGGGTGGCCCGGGTCAGCGCCACGTACAGCACCCGCAGGCCCGCCTCGGACTCGCCGGCGATGCCGGTCGGGTCGGCGACGACCGTGGCGTCGTACTCCAGGCCCTTCGCCTCCAGGCTGCCGAGCGCCACCACCCGGTCGCCCAGCTCCGCCGCCCAGCCGGACGCCTCCGCACGGCGGTCCATCGGCACGACCACGGCGACCGTGCCGTCCACCTCGCCCAGGAGGCGCTCCAGCTCGGCCCGGGCGGCCTTGCCGAACGCCTCGGCGCCCGGCTCGCGGACGGCCGCGAAGCGCGGCACGACACCCGTCGACCGCACCGCCGTCGGCGACGGGGTGCCGGGCGCGGCCAGCGCCAGCACCTTCGCCGCGACCTCGGCGATCTCCGCCGGGTTGCGGTAGTTCACCGTCAGCGTGTGCCGGCGGCGCGGCTTGCCGGACAGCACCTCGTCCAGTGCGGCCTGCGCCTCCTCCGGGAACGGCCACGAGGACTGCGCCGGGTCGCCGACGATCGTCCACGTCGCCATCCGGGCGCGGCGGCCGATCATCCGCCACTGCATCGGGGTGAGGTCCTGCGCCTCGTCGACGATCACGTGCGCGTACTCGGTGCGCTCGACCGGCACCCGCTCGCGCTGCCGGGCGCTGCGGTCGGCGTACGTGGTCACCTCGTCGAGACCGGAGAGCAGGTCGACCGCGTCGACCTCGCGCACCCGCGGCCGGGCCGGCTCGCCCAGCAGCAGCTGCAGCTCGTCCACCAGCGCGACGTCGTGCGCCGACAGGTCGCCGTCGCCGCGCTCGGTGAGGTGGCGCCAGGAGGACCCCAGCAGCCGGGCCTCCTCCGGGGTGACGGCGCGGCGGGCGATCCGGTTGGTGTGCCGCGGGTGCCGCAGGGTCGCCAGCACCCGGCGCGGGGTGAGCGGGGGCCACCAGGCGTCCAGGAAGTCGAGGAAGACGGCCTCGTCGGAGACGTACTCGTCGAAGGCCTCCCGCTCGTCCTGGCGCTGCTCGCGCTCGAAGTGGCTGGTCGGCTTCGGCAGGTTCCGGGTGATGTCCTGCCACAGGGCGTCCAGCAGGAGACGGCGGGCCCGCGGGCGCAGCAGGTTGAGCGGCGTGCCGCCGGTGCCGACGACGTTCGCGCGCACCCCGCGCAGCCGGCCCGCGTCGAGCCGCAGGGCCTCGCCGCGCGCGAAGACCTTCAGCTCGGTGGGCGCGCCGAACTCCAGGGCGGCCCGGGCGGCCCGGCGCAGCAGCTGCACCATCCGCCCCGACCCCTTGATGCGGGCCGTCTCGGGCGTGTCGTAGCGGCCCGCCTCGATGCCGTCGACGAGGCTGCCGACCGCGCGGATGGCGACCTGGCCCTCCTCGCCGAGCGAGGGCAGCACGCCCTCGGTGTACGACACGAGCAGCGCGGTGGGGCTGACCACCAGGATGCCGCCCGCGTAGCGGCGGCGGTCCTGGTACAGCAGGAACGCCGCGCGGTGCAGGGCGACCGCGGTCTTGCCCGTGCCGGGGCCGCCGGTGACCAGGGTCGCGCCCGCGGCGGCGGCCCGGATGACCTCGTCCTGCTCCTTCTGGATGGAAGAGACGATGTCGCGCATCGTGTGGCTGCGGGCACGGCCGAGGGAGGCCATGAGCGCGCCGTCGCCGACCACGGCGAGCTCGCGCCCGTCCAGGGTCGGCGCGAGGTCGGGGCGCAGCAGGTCGTCCTCGACGCCGATCACCCGGCGGCCCTTGGAGCGGATCACCCGGCGCCGGACGACCCGGCCGGGCTCCAGCGGCGTGGCGCGGTAGAACGGCGCGGCGGCGGGTGCCCGCCAGTCGATGACGAGCGGGCCGTACTCGGCGTCGAGCACGCCGAGACGGCCGATGTGGAGGGTCTCGGCGACGGCCGGGTCGTCCGGGTCGAGCGGTGTCTGCGACGGGATGCCGTGCTCCTCCGGCGCGTCGGCCTGCTGCAGGTCGATGCGGCCGAAGAGGAAGTCCTCGAACTCGCTGTTGAGCCGGTGCAGGTGGGCGCCGGCCCGGTAGACCTGGGCGTCACGTTCGGCGAGCGCGCCGGGGGTGCCCACCTGCACGCGCTTGGCGGCGTCCTCGAGGATGTACTCGGCTTCGGCGAGCTTCTCCTCCAGACGCCGGTAGACGGTGTCGAGGTGGCGCTGTTCCTCGGCGACCTCGCGGTCGCGGACGGAATCGTTGGTCTCTGGTGTGGTGTGCATGGGCCTCGTCGGTACGGCGCGGGGGAAGCGGCGGACGGAAGATCCTACTCCCTGACCGGGCCCTCCGGCCTCCCCCGGCCGCCGTTCGGACGCGGACCGGCCGAAAACAGGCCCAGGGGCCGGAGTACCGGCTCCGGCCCCTGGGGGTTCTGGTGGGACGGGCCCTCCGGCGGGTGCCGGTCCCGTCCTGCGTGGCGGCTAGTCGTCCTCGCCGTACTTGCCGGCCGGCTCGGCCACCGGGTCGACGGCCAGGCGGTAGCCGCGCTTGACCACGGTGGCGATCAGGCGGGGGGTACCGAGCGCGGCGCGCAGCCGGGCCATCGCGGTCTCCACCGCGTGCTCGTCGTCGCCGCTGCCGGGCAGCGCCCGCAGGAGTTCGGCGCGGGGCACGACCCAGCCGGGGCGGCGGGCGAGGGTGCGGAGGAGGGCCATGCCGGCGGGCGGTACGGGCCGCAGGTCGCCGTCGACGAGGGCCGCCTGGCCGCGCAGCTCCAGGGTGTGCCCGGCGACGGCGAGGCGGCGGGCGCGCTCCGGGAGCTGCGCGGTGAGGGTCTGCACCATGGCGCCGAGCCGCATGCGCTCGGGCCAGACGGTGGCGATGTCGAGCTCCTCCAGCGGGGCGGCCGTGACCGGCCCCACGCAGACCGGCAGGACGTCCCGGCGCAGGGCGTGCAGCAGGTCGGCGGTCTGGCCGCGTTCGGCGGCCCGGTCGAGGAGGCTGATGGCGGCGGGGGCGGAGGTGAACGTGACGGCGTCCAGGGAGCCGCTGCAACACGCGTCGAGGAGGCGGTCGACGGGGGCCAGGTCCACCGGCGGGAGCCAGCGGTAGACGGGCACCTCGACGACCTCGGCGCCGGCGGCGCGCAGCGACTCGACGAAGTCGCGCAGCGGCGCGCCGTGCAGCTGGACGGCGATGCGCCGGCCGTCGACGCCCTGCTCCAGGAGGCGCTCCAGCACCTCCACGGAGGACTCGGACTCGGCGGACCACGCCTCCCGGAGGCCGGCGGCGCGGATGGCGCCCTTGGCCTTCGGTCCGCGGGATAGCACGCTGGCCTTGCCGAGGCCGCGGACGAGGTCGTCGAAGAGGCCCCAGCCCTCGGCGGCCTCGATCCAGCCGCGGAAGCCGATGCCGGTGGTCGCGACGGCGATGTCCGGCGGGTCGGCCACGAGGGCGCGGGTGGCGTTGAGGAGTTCGGTGTCGTCGGCGAGCGGCACGATCCGCAGGGCGGGTGCCCGCAGGACGGCCGCCCCGCGGCGCTGGAGGAGGGCGGCCAGCTCGTCGGCGCGGCGGGCTGCGGTGATGCCGATGGTGTAGCCCGCCAGCGGCGGGGCGGCGTCGGGCGACGGCACGAGGGCGGTGGTCGCGCTTGCGGTCGTGTCGGCCATGGGCAGACGTCCTTCGTGGAGCGCCCCGGAGGCTGTCGGCGGGCCCGGGGGCGGGTGCCTCCCGCCTGCACCCGGCAGGGTGTCCGGCGGTCGGCGGGCTGGGTGGGTGGGCCGCCATCGTCCCTCGCCGGGGTCACACCACCGGGTCGGTCGGATTTCCGGCTTGTTTCGCAGGTGAGGGCCGGTCCGCCTCGGCGGACCGGCCCTCGTGCGGATCAGACCTCGGCGAGTGCGGGGGACTTCGCCGCGACGGAGGGGGCCGCGGGGCGTCGCAGGTACGCGGCCCAGGTGAGGACGAAGCAGATCGCGTAGGCGATCAGGAAGGAGACGAAGGCGGGGGTGCCGCTCTTGGTGGTGAGGAAGGACTGGCGGAAGGCGAGGTTGATGAAGAGGCCGCCGAGGGCGCCGACCGCACCGATCACGCCGATCGCCGCGCCGGACATCCGGCGGGACCAGGCGGCCGCCTCCTCGGCGGTGTCGCCGGCGGCGATCCTGTCCTGGGCCTTGGCCTCGAAGATGCCGGGGATCATCTTGTAGGTGGAGCCGTTGCCGAGCCCGGCGAAGACGAAGAGGCCGATGAAGCCGACGAGGAAGACCGACAGGGACTTGATCGAGGAGGCGTAGGTGACCAGGCCGGCGGCCGCGGCCATCGCGACGAAGTTCCAGAAGGTGATCCGGGAGCCGCCCCAGCGGTCCGCCAGCCAGCCGCCGACCGGGCGGATGACCGAGCCGAGCAGGGGGCCGATGAAGGTGAGCTGGGCGGCCTCCAGCGGGGTACGGCCGAACTGGTTCTGCAGGACGAGACCGAAGGCGAACGAGAAGCCGATGAAGGATCCGAAGGTGCCGATGTAGAGCACCGCCATGATCCAGGTGTGCTTCTCCTTGAGGATCGCGCCGAAGGTGCCGGTGTCGTTGCTCAGCGGGGCCAGGTTGTCCATGAAGAGCGCGGAGCAGAGCGCGGCGACCACGATCAGCGGGATGTAGATGCCGAGCACGAGCTTCGGCTGGGTCGCGCCGGCCCAGGTGATGACGGCGAGCGCGACGAGCTGGATGACCGGTACGCCGATGTTGCCGCCGCCCGCGTTGAGTCCGAGCGCCCAGCCCTTCTTGCGCAGCGGGAAGAAGGCGTTGATGTTGGTCATCGAGGAGGCGAAGTTGCCGCCGCCGACGCCGGTGAGCGCCGCGACCACCATGAACGTGGTGTACGAGGTGCCCGGGTGCATGACGTACAGCCCCGCGAGGCTCGGTACGAGGAGGAGCAGCGCCGACACGATCGTCCAGTTGCGGCCGCCGAAGCGGGCCACCGCGAAGGTGTAGGGGATGCGGACGAAGGAGCCGACGAGGGTCGGCATCGCCACCAGGAAGAACTTGCCGGCCGGGTCGATGCCGTAGTCCTTGCCCATGAACAGGACCATGACCGACCAGAGGCTCCAGATGGAGAAGCCGATGTGCTCGGAGAAGACGGAGAAGATCAGGTTGCGGTTGGCCACGCGGCGGCCGGTGCTCTCCCAGAATTCCGTGTCCTCCGGCTGCCATTCCTGGATCCAGCGGCCGCCTGTTCTGCGCTGGGCTGTGTCGCTCATCGGTCTCCCCTTGCGTGCCGGTGCCTGCCCTGCCCGTGCTGTCGTGAACGACGTTAGAAGTCCGGGGTTTCCGCTTCGTTGTGCTCTGTGAAGCCTGCGGAACCGTCCTCTCACCCGCCGGGCGCCGGCCGTGTGAGGCGGTGGAAACGCACGAAGGCCGCCCTCCGTGGTGGAGGACGGCCTTCGGTGCACATGAGGTTGTGGAGATGCCGGGAATCGAACCCGGGTCCAGCGGAGTGGATTCAGGACTTCTCCGAGCGCAGTCCGCTGTGCTTTTCTCGGCCCCGGCAGTCACGCGGACAAGCCGCCGACGGGCCCAGCTGCTGTTTTATTTCCCCTCCGCCCCCGCAGCCGGGGCGGACGGTTGAGTTCCCTAGATTATGCCAGGGTCCGGGTCGGGAACTCCCCGGTCTGACACCCTATTCGCTTCGCTGATCAGGCAGCGAGAGCGAACTGCGGGGTATCGCGCTTGGTGTTGGCGATTATTTTTTTGCGGCAGGTGGTTATCGAGATCATTGCCGCGTTCCTCGGCTCGCTTCTCCTGTTTCGACTACCTCTGTCGAAACCGATCATCCCCATGTTGATTTGACAAACAGCTCCGGAGGGCGGGCCCTCCGGCGGTGCAAGAGCCATGGTACGCGCTCGGCCCCGGGAGGGTCCAGCGCATTACCGCACGGCGGCGCGCGGGGGTACCCCCGGCGGTCAGCCGCCGCCGGCCCGCTGCTTGCGGCGCGCCGCGGCGATGGCGCGGTCCGACTCGCGGCGGTCCTGCTGCTCCCGCAGCGTCTGCCGCTTGTCGTACAGCTTCTTGCCGACCGCGAGCGCGAGCTCCAGCTTGACCCGGCCGTCCTTGAAGTAGAGGGAGAGCGGCACGAGCGTGTGGCCGGTCTCCTTCACCTTGGACTCCAGCTTGCGGATCTCCAGCTTGTGCAGCAGGAGCTTGCGCTTCCGCTTGGCCGAGTGGTTGGTCCACGTGCCCTGGGTGTACTCCGGGATGAACACGTTGTCGATCCAGGCCTCGTGGCCCTGGATGTACGCGTACCCGTCGACCAGGTTGGCACGGCCCTCGCGGAGCGACTTCACCTCGGTGCCGGTCAGCACCATGCCGCACTCGTAGGTGTCGACGATGGTGTACTCGTGCCGCGCCTTCTTGTTCTGCGCGATGAGCTTGTTGCCCTTTTCCTTTGCCATAGCGCCGACATTGTCGCATCCCGCCGCGGTGGTCGACAGTCCTTTTGGCCTCGGGGGCTCAGCGGCGCGTCCCGAGGCCGGCCAGGACGCGCAGGGCCAGCTCGTCGGCGGCCCCCGGCGCCGCGGCGACGTCCGGCTGCAGGCCGACGCCGTCCGGGGAGCGTCCCTCGGGCGTGTAGTAGCGGCCGACGGTGAGCTCGACCACACCGCCGTCGGCGAGCCGGCTGGGCTGCTGCACCGTGCCCTTGCCGAACGTCCGCGCGCCCACCAGGACGGCCCGGCAGCGGTCCTGCAGCGCGCCGGCGAGCAGTTCGGCGGCGCTCATCGTGCCGCCGTCCACGAGCACCACCAGCGGTGTCACGGTGTCGCCGCCCGCGGGGGCGGTCAGCTCGCGGCGCTCGCCGCGCGACTCGTACGCGGCGACCGCGCCGCCGTCGAGGAAGATCGAGGCGGTCCGCACCGCCTCGTCGACCAGGCCGCCGGAGTTGCCGCGCAGGTCGAGGACGACCGCCTGCGCGCCCTGGGCCGCCGCCCCGACCTGGGCGGCCACGCCGCTGGTGAAGCCGTGCACGGCGATCCGGACGACGCCGGGCGAGGGGTGGTCGACGGAGACCTCCTGGGCGGCGAGCACCGCGCGGCCGAGCACCAGCTCGCGCGGGGCGTCGGCGCCCCGGCGCACCGTGAGCTCGACCGTCCGCGACGCCGAGCGGGAGGCGGTCGGCGTCGCGGCCGCCCGGCCGCGCAGCCGGGCCACCACCTCGGTCACCGGCAGGCCGTCGGCCTGGGTGCCGTCCACGCTGAGCAGGCGGTCGCCGACGGCGATGCCGGCCTGCGCCGCGGGACCGCCGGGCTGCACGGCGGTGACCGAGGTCGCGCCGTCCCGGGTGCGGTCGACCGTCAGGCCGACGCCGAGGTAGCGGCCTCGGAGGAGTTCCGCGTACTCCTGCGGGCTGAGGTAGGCGGCCCAGCGGTCGCCGCTGGCGTCGACGAGCGCCTCGGCCTGCTGCGGGCTGAGGTCGGCGCCGGTGACGTCGCGGCCGGCCTTCAGCTGGGCGGCCGCGTCCATGGACGGCGCGGCCGGTACGGCCGCGGGCTCGCCCCAGGCGCCGGTGGCGGCGCCGGTGAACAGCACGGCGCCGAACACCAGGGTGAGCGTGGCCCCCTGGCGTACCCGACGTCGACTTCCCGGCATGCACCGGAGTCTAGGGTGCGGCACCCGGCGCGGGCGACGAAATGCCCGGCCCGGACGCCGCACGGCCCCGGACGGCGGGTGCCGTCCGGGGCCGTGCGGCGTGTCGGGGCGTCAGACCTTCAGGTACTTGCGGAGGGTGAAGAAGGCGGCGACGCCGGCCATCACCATGCCGACCACGACCAGCAGCGGGATGACCGTGAGCACCGACGAGAGGCCGATGAACTGGATGAACAGCACCCGCTTGGCCAGCCAGTGCTGCACGAAGAAGTGCCCGAGCAGCAGCAGGCCGGAGGCCATCACGGCACCCAGCAGGGCGGACACCGCGGCCTCGGCGATGAACGGCATCTGCACGTAGAAGTTGGAGGCGCCGACGAGACGCATGATGCCGGTCTCCCGGCGGCGGCTGAACGCGGACACCCGGACGGTGTTCACGATCAGCAGCAGTGCCACGAAGAGCATCAGCACCATGATCACGAACGCCGCCGTCTGCAGGCCGTTCAGCAGGCCGAAGAGGTTCTCCAGGATGCGCCGCTGGTCGTCGACCGACTTCACGCCGGGCTTGCCGGCGAACGCGCTCTGGATGACGTCGTACTTGGTCGGGTCGCTGAGCTTGACCCGCCACGACTGCGGCATCGCCTCCGGACCGACCGCCGCGAGCAGCGGGTTGTCCGGGTTCGACTCCTTCCAGTGCTTGTACGCCTCGGAGGAGGACTCCAGGGTCGCCTGCTGCACCAGCGGCTTCATCTTGTCGAGCTGGGCCTTCACGGCCGTGACCTGGTCGGCGGTGGCCGCCCCGCTCGCACACTGCGCGGACGCCGCGCCGTCGAACTTGGTGCAGAAGGAGATGCTGACCTCGACCTTGTCGTACCAGTACCCCTTCATCGAGTTGACCTGGTCGCGGACCAGGAGGCTGCCACCGGCGAGGGCGAGGGAGAGGGCGACACTGACGATGACCGCGATGGTCATCGTCAGGTTGCGGCGAAGGCCGATGCCGATCTCCGACAGGACGAACTGGGCGCGCATGCTTCTCTCAATCCAGGGTCAATGCAGGCAGGGCGGTCAGGCGTTACGGCGGCGACTAGTTCTGGTAGCCGTACACACCGCGGGCCTGGTCGCGGACCAGCAGGCCCTTGTCGAGCTCGATCACGCGCTTGCGCATCTGGTCGACGATGGCCTGGTCGTGCGTGGCCATCAGCACGGTGGTGCCCGTGCGGTTGATGCGGTCGAGAAGCTTCATGATGCCGACGGAGTTCTGCGGGTCGAGGTTTCCGGTCGGCTCGTCCGCGATCAGCAGCATCGGGCGGTTCACGAAGGCCCGGGCGATCGCCACGCGCTGCTGCTCACCACCGGAGAGCTCGCCGGGCATGCGGTCCTCCTTGCCGCCGAGGCCGACCAGGTCGAGCACCTCGGGCACCACCTTGGCGATGGCGCTCTTCGGCTTGCCGATGACCTCCAGGGCGAACGCCACGTTCTGCGCCACGGTCTTGTTCGGCAGCAGGCGGAAGTCCTGGAAGACGGTGCCCAGCTGGCGCCGCATGTGCGGCACCTTCCAGTTGGAGAGCTTGCCGAGGTCCTTGCCGAGCACGTGCACCGCACCGGTGCTCGGCCGCTCCTCGCGCAGGCACAGCCGGAGGAAGGTGGACTTGCCCGAGCCTGAGGAGCCGACGAGGAAGACGAACTCGCCCTTCTCGATCTCCAGCGAGACGTTGTCCAGGGCAGGACGGTTCTGCTTGGGATAGATCTTGGAGACGTTGTCGAATCTGATCACGGCTGCATCACGGAGGCCATCCTAGGTGGGTCCGTCCGCGCCCCGGGCCGGGAGCGGCGGTCGGAACGGCATCCTCCCCCACCGCTCCAGGTCTGGGACCATACGCGAACCACATGCCGACCTGCAGTCCCCGGTCGGGTACGGACCGCGATTTCGTAGGCGATTGACCCGATCTGTCCCGAAAAGGAGAGGCGGCGAGATGCGACCGATCTCACAGTCGGCCCCGGGAAGCCCGCCACTGCGGGCGCCGAGCGCCCGCGGACCTGGCACAGTGGAGGGACGGACCGGAACCATCGGCTCGTCCGGTGCGTTGGCAGTGACAGCAAGGAGGAGATCGCATGACCTGCGACCATCTGGTGTGCGCCAACTGCAACGGCCGCGTGAGCGAGGGCCGGTGCCCGGTGTGCCGCGCCAACCGGGCCCGGCTGCAGGAGCAGCAGGGTCCGTTCGCCGCACTGACCCCGGCTGCCCTGCTCGCCCTGCTGGTCGGGCTGTTCGCCGTGGTGCTCATCGCCCGGCAGGCGCTGGCCTGAGACGTTCGAAGGGCCCCGGAGCTCGAAGCTCCGGGGCCCTTTCGTCGTGCCGTCCCGCGGTGGCCGGTTCACCGCCCCGCGTCGCCCGTGCGGGCGGGGCCGCCTCCGGTGCCGTGCGCGACGGTCACCGGGGCCGGCCCGCGGACGGGCTTCAGCTCGCGGCCTCGCGCTGCTTGCGCCAGCGGATGCCGGCCTCGATGAAGCCGTCGATGTCGCCGTCCAGCACGTTCTGCGGGTTGCCCACCTCGTGCTCGGTGCGCAGGTCCTTCACCATCTGGTACGGGTGCAGCACGTAGGAGCGCATCTGGTTGCCCCAGGAGCTGCCGCCGTCCTTGAGCGCGTCCATCGCGGCGCGCTCCTCCTTGCGGCGCAGCTCCAGGAGCTTGGCCTGGAGGACGTTCATCGCCGACGCCTTGTTCTGGATCTGCGAGCGCTCGTTCTGGCAGGACACCACGGTGCCGGTCGGGAGGTGCGTGATGCGCACCGCCGAGTCGGTGGTGTTGACGCCCTGGCCGCCGGGGCCGGAGGCGCGGTACACGTCGATGCGCAGCTCGCCCTCGTCGATGTCGACGTGGTCGGACTGCTCGACGACCGGCAGCACCTCGACGCCCGCGAAGGACGTCTGGCGCCGGCCCTGGTTGTCGAACGGCGAGATCCGCACGAGGCGGTGGGTGCCCTGCTCGACGGAGAGCGTGCCGTAGGCGTACGGCGCCTTCACGGTGAAGGTCGCCGACTTGATGCCGGCCTCCTCCGCGTACGAGGTGTCGTAGACCTCGGTCGGGTAGCCGTGGCGCTCGGCCCAGCGCAGGTACATGCGCATCAGCTGCTCGGCGAAGTCGGCGGCGTCGACGCCGCCCGCCTCCGCGCGGATGTTGACGAGGGCCTCGCGGGCGTCGTACTCACCGGACAGGAGGGTGCGGACCTCCAGCTCCTGGACGGCCTTCTTGACCGACGCGAGCTCGCCCTCGGCCTCGGCGCGGGTGTCCGCGTCGGACTCGGCCTCGGCGAGCTCGAAGAGCACCGCGAGGTCCTCGACGCGACTGCGGAGGTTCTCGACCCGGCGCAGCTCGCCCTGGAGGAAGGAGAGCCGGCTCGTGACCTTCTGGGCGTTCGCGAGGTCGTCCCAGAGGTCGGGGGCCGCTGCCTCCTCCTCGAGGCGCGCGAGGTCGGCCCGGATCTTGTCCAGGTCGAGGACGGCCTCGATCGACCCCATGGTCGTTTCGAGGTTCTTGAGCTCTTCGGAAGGATCGACGGCTGCCACGCCTCCAGCGTAATGGTTCGCGGAGACGCTTCGGCTACACCGGGGGCACCCCGGGGGCCGCGGGGTCCTGCGGGGGCGCCCACCCGGCGGCCGCCGCGGACGTGCCGGACCCGCCGGACCCGTCCGGCTCGGCGGCGAACGCGCTGAACGCGGCGGCCGCACCGGCGAGCAGGAGCACGGTGGCGATCAGCACCGCCAGCATGCGGCGGCGGCGCACCAGCCGGCGGCGGCGGTGGCTGGTGACGGGGGCGGCCGAACGCTGGGCCCGGGACTCCGCGGCGTACGAGGCGAGCTCCTGCGCGGAGGGGCGGCGCAGGCTGGTGTGGGTGTCCCGGGTGGAGTCCGGCGTGGGGGCGGGCACGAGCGGGACGGCCGGGCCGCGCCGGCGGCGGTGGGCCCCGGACCCGGCGTCGGCCTCGGCGTACACGGCCTCGGCCGGGGTCGGCAGGTCGTCGGCGGGACTGCGCTGGGCGGGCACGGTGAGCGGCGGCAGCCCCGCCAGCACGGGCAGCTGCTCGCGCAGCCGGGCGGCGAGCTCGGAGGCGCGCAGCCGGGAGGCGGGGGCCTTGGCCAGGCACTCGGAGATGATCCGCCAGAGGCCGTCGGGCATGCCGGGCACCGGCGGGACGCTCTCGGTGACGTGCCGGCGCAGCACCGCGCCGGTGTGCCCGCCGCCGAAGGGCGTGAACCCGGCGAGGAGCTCGTAGAGCACGGTGGCGAGGGCGTAGATGTCGACGGCGGCGCGGGGCTCCAGGCCCTCGATGATCTCGGGGGCGAGGTAGTCGGGGGTGCCGATGATGCGGGTGGCGCGGGTGCGGCGGGGGGCGTCGACGAGGCGGGCGATGCCGAAGTCGGTGAGCTTGGCGCGGGGTGCGCCGCCGACGCCGGGCGGGGCGGCGAGGTCGAGCAGGACGTTCTCGGGCTTGACGTCGCGGTGCACGATGCCGGCGGCGTGGGCGGCCGCGAGGCCGTCGGCGACGTCGGCGATGACGGAGGCGGCGGCGAGCGGGTCGAGGACGCCCTCGCGCTCCAGCCGGGTGCGCAGGTCGGTGCCCTTGACGAGGTCCATGACGAGGGCGAGGTCGCTGCCGTCGACGACCATGTCGTGCACGCCGACGACCCGCGGGTGGTCGAGGCCGGTGAGGGCGGCGCGCTCCTGGACGAAGCGTCCGAC
This sequence comes from Kitasatospora sp. NBC_01539, assembly GCF_045040525.1. Taxonomy (NCBI): domain Bacteria; kingdom Bacillati; phylum Actinomycetota; class Actinomycetes; order Kitasatosporales; family Streptomycetaceae; genus Kitasatospora; species Kitasatospora sp. NBC_01539. The sequence goes on along the minus strand of NZ_CP109390.1, from coordinate 5,423,045 downwards.
CAGCACCTGGTCGGACGCGAGGTCCTCGCGCAGCAACTTGACGGCCACCGGCCCGTCCGGGCCCTCGCCCAGCCACACGGTGCCGGCCGATCCCCGGCCGATCACCTGGTGGACGGTGTAGCGGCTGCCGATCTTGCGTGCCAATGCTGCTCCGTGGGCTCGGTAGGTCGGTGCTCAGCGACCAACCTACGCGCCCGGGCGGCCTCCGGGGGGCGCCGGAGGCCGCTGGGAGAACGTCGCATGACGGAAAATTTGTGAATTGTCGACAAAGCGCCAAAATCACGGCCGGACGGACCGCCAGCCGGGCCGCCGGTTCACGGCGCACCGGCGCCGGTCACGGCGTACCGCCGCCGCCCAGGCCGTTGATCCAGTCGCTCACCTCGGTGAACCAGCCCTTCACGTTCTCCCAGTAGACGGGCAGGTCGGTGAAGTTCCAGAGCGCCGCGGCGGCGATCGCCAGGATCAGCAGCACCATCAGGCAGCCCTTGAGGCAGCCGAGGCCCGGGATGTACATCCGGTTCCGGCTGCGTCCGCGCGGCTCCCGGGCCGGGGCCGGCTCGCGGCGCTGCGGCGCGGGCGGCTCGGCCCGGCGCTGCGGGGCCGGCTCCTGGCGCCGCGCCGGGGCGGGCGGCTGGGGCTGCGGCGGCGGGTACGCCTGCGGCGCGGCCGGCTGCCGGCCGTACTGCGGCTGCTGGGGCTGCGGCGGCTGGCGGTAGCCCTGCGGGGGCTGCGGCTGCTGGGGCTGCGGCTGCCGGGCCTGGTACGGCGGCGGGGCCACCGGGGGCCGCTGGGCGTAGCCGCCCTGCCCGCGGCCCTGCGGGGGCTGCGGCGGCGGCTGCTGTCGGTGCGGCGGCTGGGGGTACTGCGGCTGCTGGGGCTGCTGCCGTCCGGGCCCGGCCTGGTACGGCTGCGGGGCCACCTGCGGGCGGTCCAGCTCCTCCGGGTCGTAGTAGCCGATCTGCGTCTGCTGGTTGCGGTCGCGGGCCGCCCGCATCTGGGTCTGCCACGGGTGCGGCGCCTCCGGGTCCGCGCCCGGCGCGGCCGGCGGGCCGGGCGGCACCGGCGGCATCACCCGGGTGCGGTCGCCACCGGCCGCGGGCGCCTGCGGCATCATCTGCGTGCGGTCCTCGGAGCCCGCCCCGACACCGGGGACGACCTGGGTCGCGGCGCCGGGGTCGAAACCGGGGTCGAAGCCCCGTGCGGGCAGCATCTGCGTCGCGTCCGCGGAGCCGGCCGGCACGGCGGCGGACGCCGCGGCAGCAGCGGCGGCTGCGGCCAGGGCCGGGTCGGGCAGCAGCAGGTCGCCGACGGCGAGGGCCTCCTCCACCGCCGCCGGGGAGGCGTGCACGCCGACGCCGGCGGCGACGACGCGCAGCGCCCGGGCGAGCGAGGTCGAGGTCGGGCGCTCGGCGGGGTTCTTGCGCAGGCAGCGCTCGATGACCGTCCAGAGCGGCTCCGGCATGGAGCGGGGCCGCTCCGGCTCCTGCGCCAGGTGGGCCTGGAGCACGGCCAGCGGCCCGTCGCCCTGGAACGGCGGACGGCCGGTGACCAGCTCGTACAGCATGATGCCGGCGCCGTAGACGTCGACGGCGGCGGTCTGCGGCCGTCCCTCCGCGGACTCCGGCGCGACGTACGTCGGCGTGCCGACGAACTCGTGCGTGCGCGTGATGCCCGGGGAGTCGGCGAGCCGCGCGATGCCGAAGTCGGTGAGCATTGGGTGCATCTGCTCGACGCCGTCCGCGGTGAGCGTGGTGGCGAGCAGCACGTTCGCGGGCTTGAGGTCGCGGTGCACGACGCCGTCGGCGTGGCTGACGGCCAGCGCGTCGGCGACCTGGGCCATCAGGAGCGACCCGGCGATCGGGCTGAGCGGCCCGTTCGAGCGCAGGTAGCGGTAGAGGTCGGGGCCCTCCACGAGGTCCATGACCAGCGCCAGGAGCTCGCCCTCCACCACGAGGTCGCGGACCCGCACGATGTTGGGGTGGGACAGCCGGAGCAGCACCGAGCGCTCGCGCAGGAAGCGCATCACGACGTCCGGGTCGGTGGCGAGCTCCTCGCGCAGCACCTTGACCGCCACGGCGCGGCCCGGTTCCATCCCGGGCACGACGGCGTCCTCGCGCACGCGGCCGCGGAAGACCGTGCCGGTGGCCCCACGCCCGAGGGTCTCCTCGATCAGATATTTGCTGCCGACGGGCCGCACCTGTGACTCCTGTGGTCGCTCGCCCCGCTGCCCGGTGGTCGGGCAGGGTGGCCACGTTTTCGGAAACTCTAACGGTGCCCGGCCGCGTTGCCGAGGCGATCACCCGGCGTGCTGGACGGAACTCTCCGGGCCGTTCCACCGGGGAAGACCCCCGTGACGTGCCGTCGGTTCCACCGGCGGGATCATCGCAAGATCGTCAAATCCGGTACCGTGCCCGGACTGTCGCTCCAGGGTGGCAGGATGGCAGGCACCACACGCGTGCAGAAGGGACCCGGGCGAGATGCAGATCCGGCTGACCGTCCTTCGACCGCGCGGCGGCGCGTCCGGTGCCGGGTCGTCCACGGACGTGCTGGTCACCGCGCCCGCCGGGACGGCGCTCGGCGCGGTCGCCGGGGCGCTCGCGGGCGCCGCGGGCGTGCGCGGGCCGCGGTCCGCCGCCCAGGTGCAGCTCTACGCCGGGGCGGAGCTCGTCGACGACCAGGCACTGCTCGGCCACCCGCCGCTGCTCGACGGCGCCGTCCTCTCCCTCGGCGAACCCGACCCGGACACCGAACCCGCCGACCTCCCCGTCGGCGCCGAGCTGCGCATCGTCGGCGGCCCCGCCGCCGGCGGCGTGCACCGCCTGCACGGCCGGGAGATCACCGTCGGCCGCTCCAGCGACGCCGACGTGCCCCTCGACGACCCGGACGTCTCCCGGCTCCACCTCTCCCTGCACCTCACCGACGACGGCGTCACCGTGCGCGACCTCGGCTCCACCAACGGCACCCGGCTGGACACCCGGTACCTGCGCGACGAGAGCGCCGACCTGCCCGACGGCGACCTCGTCCACCTCGGCGAGTCCACCCTGCAGATCGCCCGCCCCCGTACCGCGCCCGCCGCGGGCACCCCCCGCACCGCCGCACCGGACGGCGACGGCCACCTCCAGCTGCCCGACCGCCCCACCGCCCGCACCCCCGCCGCCGCCCCGCCCGCACCCGAGCCCGCACCGCAGGCACCCGGCCACCGCACCCGCGGGCTGCTCTCCCTGCGGCGCGGCCGCTCCGCCCCGGCCGAGCCCGCCCCCGAGGCGGCCGCCCGGCACGCGGCCGTCCGCGCCCACCAGGCCGCCGCCCGGCGCGAGCGCTGGCCCGACCCCGCGGTGCTCCTGCTGACCGCGCTCGGCCCCGGCCCCCGCCTGTGGGAGCGCACCCCCACCCACCCCGACGCACTCGCCGTCCGGCTCGGCACCGCCGACCGGCCCGGCGGCCCCGGCACCGCCCCGGGCACGCTGCTGCCCGCCGTGCCCGTCACCGTCGACCTGCAGGCCGCCGGCAGCCTCGGCCTCACCGGCCCGCGCGACCGGCTCACCGGCCTCGCCCGGGCCGTCCTCGCCCAGCTCGCCGTGCTGCACCCGCCCGGCGGCCTCGCCCTCGTGGTGGTCGCCGCCGACGAGCAGCGGGCCGCCGACTGGCACTGGACGATGTGGCTGCCGCACCTGCGCCCCGGCCACGGCCAGGACTGCCGGCTGCTCACCGCCTTCGACACCGAGCAGGCCGAGGCCCGGCTCACCGAACTGACCGCCGCCGCGGACGGCCCGGACGCCACCGTCGTCCTGGTCGACGGCGACCCCGGCACGCCCGCCGCCCGGGCCGCGCTCGGCCTGCTGCTGCGCCAGGGGCCCGCCGCCGGGGTCTTCGCGCTCTGCCTCGCGGCGAACCCCGAGGACCTCCCCGACGGCACCGGCGCCCGCGCCACCGTGACCGGCGAGGTCGGCACCCTCCTCACCGTCGACCTCGCCGTGGACGGCGCCCGCGAGCGGATCGAGGACGTCGCCCTCGACGCCGTGTCCGCCGCCTGGACCGAGCGGCTGGCGCGCGCCCTCGCCCCGCTGCGCGAGTCCGCCCCCGCCGCCCGCGGACCGCTGCCCGACGCCCTCCGCCTGCTCGACCTGCTGCGCCTGGAGGCCGTCACCCCCACGAAGCTCTCCGACCGCTGGGCGGCCCTGCCCGACGGCGCGGGCAGCGCCACCGCGCTTCTCGGCACCGGCCGCGACGGCGTGCTCACCCTCGACCTCGCCGGGTCGGACGAGCCCGCCCAGAACGGCCCGCACCTCCTCGTCGGTGGCGCGCCCGGCTCCGGCAAGACCGAGCTGCTCCGCACCCTGATCGCCTCCCTGGCCGTCGCCGAACGCCCCGAGCGGCTGGAGATCACGGTCATCGAGTCGCGCTCCCCCGCCGGCGGGGACGGTGCGGCGGGCCTGCGCGGCTGCACCGACCTGCCGCACGTCACCGCGCATCTCGACGCCGCCGCCGACCCCCGGCAGGCCCTGCTCACCGCCGAGGCCCTGCTGGACGAGCTGGCGCACCGCGAGGCGCTCCTCGACGGGCAGGACTTCACCGCCTGGCACACCGGCCGGATCCTCCGCAGGACCCCGGCGCTGGTCGCCGCCGGCGGTCCCGCCGCACCCGGCGCCCGCACGGCGGTGGTAGGCGAGCAGCGGCGCGCCGCCGACCACCCGGCCGACCTGCCCGGTGCCGCCGCACCCGGCGGCGACCACGGCGGCGGTCCGGGCCCGGCCCGGATGATCGTCATCGTCGACGACCTGGACGCGCTGTACGCCCCGACCTCGCCCGCCGGGCGGCCGCTGGCCCGCGCCCTCGGCGCGGTCGCGGAGCGCGGCGGGCGGCTCGGCATGCACGTGGTCGCCGCGACCGGCTCCCCCGAGCGCACCTCCGGCACGGAGATCGACGAGGCGGCACAGCTGCGGATCGCGCTCCGCACCGACCAGCCCGCCGAGTCCGACCAGCTCATCCACCTGCCGGACGCCGCCGCGGTGCCGGAGGACACTCCCGGCCGCGGCTACCTGCGGCGGCCGGACGGCGGTGTCACGGCCTTCCAGTCCGCCCGGGTCGGCGGCCGCATCCCGCGGACGTCCACCCTGCGTCCGACCGTCGTCGCGATCGACCCGCTGCAGCTCGGCGCCCCGCCGACCCGCCGGCCGGTCCGGGAGCTGGGCAACGGGCCCACCGACCTCGCCCTGCTGGCGAGCGCGCTGCAGCGGGCCGCGGCCCAGGGCTGACGCCGAGGCCGCCGCCCGGGGCGGCAGGGCCGGTCACGGCACGCCGCGAGGGCGGCACCGTCGGGTGACGGCGCCGCCCGGGGCGGCAGGGCCGGTCACGGCACGCCGCGAGGGCGGCACCGTCGGGTGACGGTGCCGCCCTCGCGGGGGGCCGGTCAGCGGCCGGCGCGCAGGAGGGTCCGGATGACCCGCATCGCGACGGAGAGGCTGGACAGCTCGTAGGTGTCGGAACCCCTTATGTCGTCGAGCGTGGTGCGCGCCCGGGTCAGCAGGGTGCCGTTGAGCTCGGCCCAGGCCTGGTAGCGGTCCTCCGGGGAGGATCCCTCGGGGCCGCAGGCGAGGACGTCGGCGGTCAGTGCGGAGTGTGCCGCGAAGAGGTCCTCGCGGATCGCCGCGCGGGCCATCGAGGACCACCGGTCGGTGCGGGGGAGCTCGATGATGCGGTCCAGCAGGTGGGTGATCTGCAGGCGGTCGGCGAGGTCGTAGTAGAGCTCGGCGACCTCCATGACGTCGGCCTCGGAGCGGTCCGCGACGCCGACGATGTCGAGGGTCGGGAAGGCCGAGGAGAGGCCGGCGATGCGGGTGGCCAGGTCGTCGGGGACGCCGGCCGCGGCCAGCTCCCGGTGGATCGACTCGAACCAGACGGCGTCCTCGCCGCGCAGCGGCTTGGGCAGGGAGTCCCAGACCTGGTTGACCCGGTCGTGGAAGAACGCGATGGTGCCGGCGATGTCGAGCGGCTGGCGCCGGTTGTTGAGCATCCAGCGGGTGGCGCGCTCGACGAGGCGGCGCACGTGCAGCCGCATCTTGGTCTGCACCCGGGCGGTCACCCGGGTGTCGAGCGCCTCGACGTCGTCCCAGAGCTGTTCCAGGCCGAAGACGGCGCGGGCCGCGGCGTGGGTGCGGGCGATCTCCTCCATGGTCGCGCCGGTCTCCTCGCGGAGCCGGAAGGCGAAGGTGCAGCCGCCGCGGTTGATCGTGTCGTTGACGATCAGGGTGGTGATGATCTCGCGGCGCAGCGGGTGCTGGTCGATCGCGTCGGCGAAGCGGGTCCGCAGGGCGGTCGGGAAGTACTGGTGGAGGGCGGCGCGGAAGTACGGGTCGTCGGGCAGTCCGGTGGCGAGCAGCTCGTCGGCCAGGGTGATCTTGGTGTAGGCGAGCAGCACGGACAGCTCGGGCTGGGAGAGCCCGCGGCCGGCCTGCTGGCGGTCGCGGATGAGCTTCTCGGCAGGCAGGAACTCCAGGGCCCGGTCGAGCTGTCCGGCGGCCTCCAGCCGGTTGATCATGCGGGCGTGCACGTTGACCATGCTGGGGGCCTGGGCGACGGCGTTGGCGAGCACGACGTTCTGCGCGTAGTTGTTGCGCAGCACGAGGTGGCCGACCTCGTCGGTCATCTCGGCGAGCAGGGCGTTGCGCTGCTTGACCGTCATGTCGCCGTCGGCGACGACCTGGTTGAGCAGGATCTTGATGTTGACCTCGTGGTCCGAGGTGTCGACGCCGGCCGAGTTGTCGATGGCGTCGGTGTTGATCCAGCCGCCGGTCTGGTCGGGGCCGCCGGCCGCGGCGAACTCGATGCGGCCGAGCTGGGTGCAGCCGAGGTTGCCGCCCTCGCCGATGACGCGGGCGCGGACGTCGCTGCCGTTGACGCGGATCGCGTCGTTGGCCTTGTCGCCGACCTCGGCGTTGGTCTCGGTGCTCGCCTTGACGTAGGTGCCGATGCCGCCGTTCCAGAACAGGTCGACGGGGGCCTGCAGGACGGCCTTCATCAGCTCGGCCGGAGTGATCTTGGCCTGGGCGATGCCGAGGCGTTCGCGCACCTGCGGGGAGAGCTGGATGGCCTTGGCCGTCCGCGGGAAGACGCCGCCGCCGGCGGAGACCAGCGAGCGGTCGTAGTCGTCCCAGGAGCTGCGCGGCAGGTCGAAGAGCCGGCGGCGCTCCGCGTACGAGACGGCGGCGTCCGGGTTCGGGTCGAGGAAGATGTGCCGGTGGTCGAAGGCCGCGACGAGGCGGATGTGCTCGCTGAGCAGCATGCCGTTGCCGAAGACGTCGCCGGACATGTCGCCGATGCCGACGACGGTGAAGTCCTCGGACTGCGTGTCGACGCCGAGTTCGCGGAAGTTGCGCTTGACGGACTCCCAGGCGCCGCGGGCGGTGATGCCCATGCCCTTGTGGTCGTAGCCCGCGGAGCCGCCGGAGGCGAACGCGTCGCCCAGCCAGAAGCCGTACGACTCGGCGACGCCGTTGGCGATGTCGGAGAAGGTGGCGGTGCCCTTGTCGGCGGCGACGACGAGGTACGTGTCGTCCTCGTCGTGGCGGACGACGTCGACGGGGTGGACGACCTCGCCGCCCTTGAGGTTGTCGGTGATGTCGAGCAGCGCCGAGATGAAGGTCTTGTACGAGGCGATGCCCTCGGCGAGCCAGGCGTCCCGGTCGACGGACGGGTCGGGGAGCTGCTTGGCGACGAAGCCGCCCTTGGCGCCGACCGGCACGATGACGGTGTTCTTGACCATCTGGGCCTTGACCAGGCCGAGGATCTCGGTGCGGAAGTCCTCGCGGCGGTCGGACCAGCGCAGGCCGCCGCGGGCGACCTTGCCGAAGCGCAGGTGCACGCCCTCGACGCGCGGCGAGTACACCCAGATCTCGAACGCCGGGCGCGGCGCCGGCAGGTCCGGGATGCCCTTCGGGTCGAGCTTCATCGACACGTAGGAGTGCCAGGAGCCGTCGTCTGCGTGCTGGAAGAAGTTGGTCCGCAGGGTGGCCTTGATGAGGTGCAGGAAGGAGCGCAGGATGCGGTCCTCGTCGAGCGAGGCGACCTCGTCGAGGGCGCCGTCCAGCTCCTCCATCAGCCCCTCGGTGAGCTCGGCGGAGCCGAGCCGGTGGCTGGGGCTGAGCCGGGCCTCGAAGAGGTTGACCAGCAGCCGGGTGGTGTGGGCGTTGTTGCGGAGCGCGTCCTCCATGTAGTCCTGGGAGAACGTGCTGCCGGCCTGCCGCAGGTACTTGGCGTAGGAGCGGAGCACCACGGCCTGGCGCCAGGTCAGCCCGGCGGTGAGGATCAGGCCGTTGAAGCCGTCGTTCTCGGCGCGGCCGGTCCAGGTGGCGGAGAACGCCTCCTGGAAGCGGTCGCGGGCCTCGTCGGTGAGGCCGGTGGCCTCGCGCAGCCGCAGGCCGAAGTCGTACACCCAGGCGGTGGTGCCGTCGGAGCGCTTCAGCGCGTACGGGTGCTCGTCGAGCACCTCGACGCCGAGGCGCTGCAGCACCGGCAGGACCTCGGTGAGCGAGATCGGGCCGCCGACGCGGTAGATCTTGAAGCGCCGCTCGTCGTCGCCCGCGCCGACCGGCTGGTAGAGGTTGAGGCGGAAGTCGCCCTCGCCGTGCAGCGACTCGATCTGCTTCAGGTCGGCGACGGCGGTGCGCGCGGTGAAGTCGGCGCGGTAGCCGTCGGGGAAGGCGTTGCCGTACCGGTGGGAGAGTTCGGCGGCGCGCTCCTCGCCGAGCTCGATGTGCAGCTGGTCGTGGAAGCCGTCCATCCAGAAGCGGGCGGCGTCGGCGAGCCGGGTCTCGATCCGCTCGACCTCGGCGTCGGTGAGCTGCGGCAGCGGGGTGCCGGGGGCGACCCGCACGACGAAGTGCAGGCGGGTGAGGACGGACTCGGTCGCGTAGACGGTGTAGTCGACCGTCTCGCCGTTGAGCTCCTCCTTGAGGAGGTCCATCAGGCGCAGCCGGATCCGCGTGGTGTAGCGGTCGCGCGGCAGGTAGACGAGCGCGGAGAAGTACCGCCCGTACTCGTCCTGGCGGAGGAACAGCCGCAGCCGGCGGCGCTCCTGCAGGTAGAGGACGTTGGTGGCGATGGTGAGGAGTTCCGCGGCCGGGGTCTGGAACATCTCGTCCCGGGGGAAGGTCTCCAGGATCTGCAGCAGGTCGCGGCCGTCGTGGCTCTCGTCGGAGAAGCCCGAGGTGACGATGACCTCCTGGACCTTGCGGCGGACGACCGGGATGCGGGTGACCGACTCGGTGTACGCGGCGGAGGAGAAGAGCCCGAGGAAGCGGCGCTCGCCGACGACCTCGCCGTTGGCGTCGAACTTCTTCACGCCGACGTAGTCGAGGTAGGCGGGGCGGTGCACGGTGGCCCGGCTGTTGGCCTTGGTGAGCACGAGGAGCTTCTTCTCGTGCGCCTTGGCGCGGACGGGCGCGGAGAGCCGCCCGAACGCCTCGCTGACCGGGTGGTGGTCGGTGTCGTGGCTGAACGGGTCGGCCCGCAGGATGCCGAGGCCGGTGCCGGCGACGGCCTTGAGCACCTCCTCGCCCTCGTGCTCGACGAGGTCGTACTCGCGGTAGCCGAGGAAGGTGAAGTGGTCGCCGGCGAGCCAGCGCATGAGCTCCCAGGCCTCGCCGACCTCCTGCTCGGGCAGGTGGGCCGGGGGCTGCTCGGCGAGCTCGTCGGCGAGACGGAGCGCGGAGTCGCGCATCTTCGTCCAGTCCTCGACGACCTCGCGGACGTCGCCGAGCACGCGGCGCAGGTTGGCCTCGATCGCGCGGAGGTCCTCGCGGTCGGTCTCGCGGTCGATCTCGATGTGCATCCACGACTCGACGACGGCGTCGGCGGGCCACTCGGCGCCGCCGGCCTGGCTGCGGGAGCAGGCGTCGACGTCGAGGATCTCCAGCAGCTTGCCGGTGATGTCACGGCGGACGGCGAGCTGGGGGTGGACGACGAGGTGGATCGCCCGGTCGAGGCGGGTCAGCTCGTTGGTGACCGAGTCGACGAGGAAGGGCATGTCGTCGGTGACGACCTCGACCACGGTGTGGCCGCAGGACCAGCCGTTCTCGTCGACGGAGGGGGTGTGCACCCGCACCTCGGCGGTGCCCTGGGGCCGCTTGAGTCCCAGCCGGTAGTGGGAGGCGGCCGCGCCGTACACGTCGACCGGGTCGCGGTCGACCAGGTCCTCGGGCGCGGTGTGGAGGTAGTAGTGGTGCAGGTACGCGGTCAGAGCTCCGTTGCTCAGACCCTCCCCCGGCGCCGCTCCCCCCACCTGGCTGTTCTCAGCGGCTGCTGCTGCCTTGGCGAGCAGTTCGGCCTTGGCTGCGTCCAGCTTGGTCTGCATGGCTTCTTTGGCTCCTGTCGCGCGCCGTTGCGTGACTCGGTGATGGCTTGGTGTGCACCGCCGGGTCCGTCCGCAATCCTCCCGCAGCGCCCGGACGAAAACCGCTCGTGCCACGCATGAGCGGCCCTGCGTCCGGGTACGACAAGACGTTTGGCCCGCGGGAGGAACCCGGCGACGCCAGTCAGCCTAACCGCATGAAACGAAGGTGTCAGGGGACACGGAGGAGCAATCCCGCAGGAAGCGCGCGCCCGAATGGACACCATGTCCAAACCGCCGGGCGTGCTCGTGTCAGCGCCTGTCAGGTGTTGCACGCCCGTCATCCTGCGTGCCGGCGAACGTCATCCGCCGGCCGCCGACCCCCCTCGGCGGGCACGGGACACCCCGACCGCCCGGCCGGCCCCGCCGACGCGGAACACCTCAGCCGGTGAGCTGCCCGGCCAGTGCGACGGCCTCCGCCAGCGAGTCCGCCACCGGCACGCCGACCGCCTCCAGCTTCTGCCGGGTGTGCGAGCCGCCCGCGTACAGCACCGCGTGGATGCCGGACTCCAGCGCCGCCTCCGCGTCGTCGACCGCATCGCCGATGAGCACCGTCCGGGCCGGGTCGAGCCCGGGGCCGAGCGCCGTCAGGTGCGCCGCCAGGAAACCGGCCTTGCGCCCGCCGGACGCCCCGGTGCGGCCGTCCACGCGGAGGAAGTGCCGGGTCAGCCCGAAGGCGTCCACCACCGGCACCAGCCGCTCGTGCTCGTACATCGACAGCAGCGACTGGCTGCGGCCCGGCCCGGCGCTCCAGCCGGTCAGCAGTTCGGGCACGCCCTCGGTCAGCCCGCAGGCGGGGCTCAGCTGCGTGTAGCGGTCGTGGAAGGCGCCGTCCAGGGCCTCCCACTCGGCCTGGCTCGGCACCCGGCCGAGCAGCCGCTGGTAGAAGCGGGGGATCGGGATCTCGTACTGCTCCCGGTACTCCTGCAGGCTCAGCGGCTGCAGCCCGACGGTCGCGAAGGCGGCGTTGCTGGCACCCAGCACGGCCTCCATGTCGTGGAAGAGCGTGCCGTTCCAGTCCCAGACGATGTGCGTGCGCATCCGGGCACGCTACCCGGCCCCGCCGACACTCAGGCCAGCAGGCCCGGGATCTCCTGCGTCGCGAACCAGAGCAGCTCGTGGTCCTCGGCGCCGTCGACGGCGAACTGTGCGTCCTCGTCGCCCTTGTCGGCCGCGCCGACCGCGTCGGCGGCCGCGGCGATGTCCGCCACCACGTCGGCGTCCGCGACGTCCGCGTGCACCGCGGCCGCCTTCACGAGCGGCACCGGGCCGTGCAGCACGACCCGGCCGAGCGAGGCCTGGTCCTGGTACTCGTCACCGGCGAACGCGCCGACCGCGGAGTCGGCGACCTCGACCGCCACCACCACCCGGCGGCGCGGCACCGACGGGTCGGCCGCCATCAGCCGCAGCGAGGCCTGACCGGCCCGGTTGAGGGCCGCGTACTCCAGCTCCTCCAGGTCGTCACTGACGTACCACTCGCGCAGTGCGGGCGTGACGGCGTACGCCGCCACCTGCTCCAGCACACCGCCGGGATGCGCCGCCGCCAGGCCGGTCAACGTGGTGGGCACGTACACACGCATCGGTGGCACTCCGATCTCGGTCGTGCGGGCCGTCGGGCCGCGCCCGCGGCGACCCCAGGATACGGGGCGGGTGATCGGCCCCGCGCCGCCCGCGGCCCCGCCCGCCCCCGCCGAGGGCCGGGCGCACCGTCCCCACCGGTCACCCGCGCCGCACCGGCCGCCCCCGCGACAGCGCCCGCACCGGTCACCCGCGCCGCGCCCGCCGCCTCAGCGCAGTGCGGCGAGCGCGGCCCGGCTGGTGCGCAGCGCCGACGCCAGGACCTCCGGCCGGCGGGACGGGTCCATCATGTTGGGCCCCATCACCGCGAGGTCGGCGGGCGTCGGCGCGAAGAGCTGCACCCGGGTGCCGGCCGAGCGCAGCGCACGGGCCTCCCGCATCATCTGCCGGGTGACCGTGCGCCGGTAGCGGCTGACCAGCTGGGCCAGCATGCCGCGGGGGCGGTCGCGCCGGCGCCACTCCTGCAGGGCGGCCGCCGCGCCGCGGGCCGGCTCGGTGCTCCCGGGCGGGTGCAGTCGCAGGGCCATCGGCGCGAGCACGTAGATCTCGTCGAGGCCGCGGCCGGCCATCAGGTCGGCGTTGGTGGCCGACCAGCAGCCGCCGTCGACGTACGGCGCGCCCGCGACCTCGACCGGGGCGAACCATCCGGGGATCGCACAGGACGCCATGACCGCGTCGGCCATCTCCGCGGGCGGCGCCCCGGCGTCGCCGAACGCCACCCGGCGGCCGCTGCGGTAGTCCACCGCGACCACCCGCAGCGGCGAGTCCTCGGCCCAGCCGTCCCCCTCGGAGAGCGCACGCACCAGGTCGCCCACCGCGGCGACCGAGCCTCGGCCCGGCGGCACCATCGCCGAGACCATGGTGAGGAAGGGGTAGTCGCGCGGATGCCGGACGGCGTCCCGCAGCAGGCCGGGCGAGCCGATGCCGGCGGCCGGCCGGGGCGGCAGGGCGCCGCCCGCGGCGGTGGCGTAGTCGAAGTCGACCCCGGCCAGCGGGCCGGAGGTGATCGGGAGGCCGTTCTGGTGGTCCCTGAGCTGTCCGGCCTCGGCACCCGCGGCGAGCAGGGCGCCGAGGATCGCGCCCGCGGACGTCCCGAGGATGACGTCGGCGCCGCCGGGCCGCCAGCCGGTGGCCTCCTCGATGGCGCACAGCGCGCCCACCGTCCACGCGGCGCCGAGCATGCCGCCGCCACCGAGCACCAGCCCGCGCCGCGGGCCGTCCGCACCGGCTGCGGCCACCGGTCCGTCGCCGGTGGACACTTCGGTCGCCATGCCGCCTCCCTGGGGTCACCTGGAGGCGATCCTCCGCCCTACCCGAGGGTAGGGCGGGGCGTGCAACGGCCTCGCAACGCACAATTTTCCCGGCGTGTCCGTACCCCTTCGTGCACCTCCCGACGGCCCCGCACGTCAACGCACCGCCACCCGGACCGGTCCGACCGGCCCGGCGCCCCAGCGAATTTCACCCGGATAGGTGACATCGCCGACGACTCGCCACGCCCTGCGGGCGGTCCTTGAGGACGGCGGACAGCCCCGGTAGCAAGGGGCACGACAGCCCCGCCGGAGCAGCCGAGCCCGACAGGAGGTCGGTCGACCATGGCCGAGCACCGCATCCCCGCCACCGCCACCGCCCTCTCCCCCGCACCCCTGCCCGCCCCCGTCCCCGCCGTCCCTGCCGTACCCGCCGAGATCGCCGTGCCCGCCGAGATCGCGCCCGCGGCCGGCCGGGCGGTGCCGCTGATCCGGCCGCTGGTGCACGTCCCCGGCCGCCCGCAGCCGCGTCGCCCGGTCCGGGCCGTGCACCCGGGCCGCAGGCCGGCCGCACACGGATCCGGGCACGGGCACGGGCACGAACAGGGGCAGGGACAGGGGCAGGGGCACCCGCGGTACCACCGGGCGGCGCTCGAACCGCGGGTGCCGCGGCACCCGCGGGCCGGTTGCGCGCCGTCGCACGGCGCCGGCCAGGGCGATGTCGCGGCGCGGTTCGCCCACCGGCTCGTGGAGGTGCTCACCGGGGTCCGCCCGGTCGGGCAGCTCCAGCGGCACACGACGCTGCAGGCCTACCAGCAGCTCACCGCGCTCGTCAGGGGCGGCCCGCTTCGCCCGCGCGGCTCGGCGCCGCGGACCCGGCTGGGCCGGGTGTACGACTCCGCTCCGGGGCCCGGCGCGCTGGAGGTGTGCGTCCGGGTGGAGTTCGGGCCGCGCCACCACATGGTGGCGTTCCGGCTGGAGCGGCACCGGCGCACCGAGCAGTGGCAGTGCGCGGCGGTGGAGTCCCGCTGACGTCCGGCCGCGGCGGCCCGGCACACGGCAGGGCGCCGCCACCCGGTGCGGGTGGCGGCGCCCTGTGGTGCGTGACCGGTCAGGCCTTGCGGCGGCGGCCCTTGGTCGACTTCGCGGCCTTGCGGCGCTCGGCGCGGGTGAGGCCGTCGCCCTCGTCCGCGACGCCGTCCTCGAAGTCGCCCTCGATGACCGTGTCGTCGCCGTCGACGGTCGGCGCGGTGTAGTGCAGCCGCTGCCGGACGGGGGCCTCCAGGCCCTTGGCCTTGATCTCGGGGCGGGCGTCGGTCTTGTCGAGCTGCACCGCGTCCTCGGGCACGGGCACCTCCTCGACCTGCTGCTCGACCTGGACCTCCAGGTTGAACAGGTAGCCGACGGACTCCTCCTTGATGCCCTCCATCATCGCGGAGAACATGTCGAAGCCCTCGCGCTGGTACTCGACCAGCGGGTCGCGCTGCGCGTAGGCCCGCAGGGCGATGCCCTCCTGCAGGTAGTCCATCTCGTAGAGGTGCTCGCGCCAGCGGCGGTCCAGCACCGACAGGACGACGCGGCGCTCCAGCTCCCGCATGATCTGCTCGCCGAGCTGGTCCTCGCGGGCGCCGTACTGGGCCTGGACGTCCTCCTGGAGCACCTTGGTGAGGAACTCGGGGGTGAGGCCGGCCTGGCCGCCCGCCTCCTCCTCCAGCTCGTCCAGGTCGAGGGTGACGGGGTAGAGCTGGCGCAGGGCCGTCCACAGCTTCTCGAGGTCCCAGTCGTCCTCGAAGCCCTCGCCGGTCGCGGCGGTGACGTACGCCTCGACGGTGTCGTCCATGAAGTGGCCGACCTGCTCCTGCAGGTCCTCGCCCTCCAGGACGCGGCGGCGCTCGCCGTAGATGACCTCGCGCTGGCGGTTGAGGACCTCGTCGTACTTGAGGACGTTCTTGCGGATCTCGAAGTTCTGCTGCTCGACCTGGGTCTGCGCGGAGGCGATCGCGCGGGTGACCATCTTCGACTCGATCGGCACGTCCTCGGGCACGTTGGCCATCGACAGGACGCGCTCGACCATGCCGGCCTTGAAGAGGCGCATCAGGTCGTCGCCGAGCGACAGGTAGAAGCGGGACTCGCCCGGGTCGCCCTGGCGGCCGGAGCGGCCGCGCAGCTGGTTGTCGATCCGGCGGGACTCGTGGCGCTCGGTGCCGAGCACGTAGAGGCCGCCCAGTCCCTGGACCTCCTCCTGCTCGGCCTTGACCGCCTCCTTGGCCTTGTCGAGGGCGCTCGGGAACGCCGACTCGTACTCCTCCGGGGTGTCCTCCGGGGTGAGGCCGCGCTGCGCCAGCTCGGCGGCCGCGAGGTGGTCGGGGTTGCCGCCGAGCATGATGTCGGTGCCGCGGCCGGCCATGTTGGTGGCGACGGTGACGGCGCCCTTGCGGCCGGCCTGCGCGACGATCTGCGCCTCGCGCTCGTGCTGCTTGGCGTTCAGCACCTCGTGCGGGATGCCGCGCTTGCGCAGCTCCTGGGAGAGGTACTCGGACTTCTCGACCGACACGGTGCCGACCAGCACCGGCTGGCCCTTCTCGTGCTTCTCGGCGATGTCCTCGACGACGGCCGCGAACTTCGCCGGCTCCGACTTGTAGATGAGGTCGGGCTGGTCGATGCGCTTGGGCGACTTGTTGGTCGGGATCGGCACGACGCCGAGCTTGTAGATCTGGTGGAACTCGGCGGCCTCGGTGGTGCCGGTACCGGTCATGCCCGAGAGCTTGTCGTACAGGCGGAAGAAGTTCTGCAGGGTGATGGTGGCCAGCGTCTGGTTCTCGTTCTGGACCTCCACCCCCTCCTTCGCCTCGATCGCCTGGTGCATGCCCTCGTTGTAGCGGCGGCCGGCGAGGATACGGCCGGTGTGCTCGTCGACGATCATGACCTCGCCGTC
Source organism: Kitasatospora sp. NBC_01539 (assembly GCF_045040525.1). Taxonomy (NCBI): domain Bacteria; kingdom Bacillati; phylum Actinomycetota; class Actinomycetes; order Kitasatosporales; family Streptomycetaceae; genus Kitasatospora; species Kitasatospora sp. NBC_01539. The sequence goes on along the minus strand of NZ_CP109390.1, from coordinate 5,406,898 downwards.
GATGACGACGTAGTCCTTGTCCGCCTTGTAGAGCTCCTTCGCCTTGATGGCGTTGTTGAGGAAGCCCACCAGCGGGGTGTTGACCGACTCGTAGAGGTTGTCGATGCCGAGGTAGTCCTCGACGCGGCCGACGCCCTCCTCCAGCACGCCGACGGTGCGCTTCTTCTCGTCGACCTCGTAGTCGCGCTCGCGCTTGAGGCGGACGACCAGCTTCGCGAAGTCGCTGTACCACTTGGTGGCCTGGTCGGCCGGACCCGAGATGATGAGCGGCGTGCGCGCCTCGTCGATGAGGATCGAGTCGACCTCGTCGACGATCGCGAAGTTGTGGCCGCGCTGGACGAGTTCGTCCTGCGCCCAGGCCATGTTGTCGCGGAGGTAGTCGAAGCCGAACTCGTTGTTGGTGCCGTACGTGATGTCCATGCCGTACTGGCGCTTGCGCTCGGCCGGCGACATGTTCGCCAGGATCACGCCGACCTCGAGGCCGAGGAAGCGGTGCACCCGGCCCATCCACTCCGAGTCGCGCTCGGCGAGGTAGTCGTTGACGGTGATCAGGTGGACGCCCTTGCCGGTCAGCGCGTTGAGGTACGCGGGCAGGGTGCCGACCAGGGTCTTGCCCTCACCGGTGCGCATCTCGGCCACGAAGCCGAGGTGCAGCGCCGCGCCGCCCATGATCTGGACGTCGTAGTGGCGCTGGCCGAGCACGCGCTTGGCGGCCTCACGGATGGTGGCGAAGGCCTCGGGGAGGATGTCGTCCAGCGATTCGCCGTCGGCGATGCGGGCCTTGTACTCGTCGGTCAGCGCGCGCAGTTCGTCGTCGGTGAGGTTGACGAAGTCCTCTTCGATCGAGTTTACCTGGGCGGCAATCCGCTGCAGCTTGCGAAGGATCTTTCCTTCGCCTGCGCGCAGGATCTTGTCGAAGACGGACACGTGAGCGGGCTCCTTGCCTGGATCGGCTCTGGATAACAGTCGGCGAGACCTACCCCACCGTACGGGCCATCGTATGCGAGGAGGCCGAGCCCCCGGGAGGTCCGTCAGCACGGTATTCCTGTGTCACCCGCCCGGGCAAAGCACTGTGAAGCGCCAGCGGACGGGCAAATCGGGCACCGGCCCGGACCCCGTGCCCTGCACAACCCCCGAGCGGCCCCCGGGGTTCCCGTCCGTCCGGCACGTTCTGCGGGCGGTCCCGCTGTCGGTGGCAGGGCCTACGCTGCCCGGCATGACCGTCATGCTCTCCGCCGACCAGGCCCGCCGCATCGCCCTGCGCGCGCAGGGGCTCCTGGGCGCCCCCGACCGCCGTGCGGGCGTCCGCGGCATGCTGCGTCACCTGGGCGCCGTGCAGCTCGACACGATCTCCGTGCTGGCCCGCTCGCACGAGCTCGTCCCGTACGCACGTCTCGGTGCGGTGGGGCGCCCGGCGGTCGAGCAGGCCTACTGGGGCGCGGAGACGACGTTCGAGTACTGGTCGCACGCGGCGTGCATCCTGCCGATGGAGGAGTGGCCGCTGTTCGCGTTCCGGCGGCGGGCCTACCGCGGCCGGGGCAACCTCTGGGGCCACCAGGTGTCACCCGGCACGTACCGGCAGGTCCTGGACAGGCTGCGCGCGGAGGGCCCGCTCACCTCGACCGGCCTGGGCGGTGCCAAGCGGACGGCCGAGTGGTGGGACTGGTCGGACACCAAGATCGCGGTCGAGCGGGCGCTCGCCTTCGGCGACGTCGTCTGCACCGAGCGGCGCGGCTGGAAGCGGGTGTACGCGCTGGCCGAGCAGGCCGTTCCGGCGGAGCTGTTCGGGCTGGAGCCCACCGACGAGGAGTGCCTGCGCCGGCTCGTCGCCCAGTCGGGCGCCGCCCTGGGGGTCGCGACCCGCGCCGACCTGATGGACCACCACCGGCTCAAGAGCGCCCAGGTCGACTCCGTGCTCGACGCGTCCGGTCTGGTGCCGGTGCAGGTCGAGGGCTGGGCGGCACCCGCCTGGGCGGATCCGGCGGCGCTGGCGGCCGCGCCGCGCGGCCGGCACCGCACGACCCTGCTCTCGCCCTTCGACTCGCTGATCTGGGACCGCGCCCGCACCGAGCGGATCTTCGGGATGACGCATCGGCTGGAGGCGTACACCCCGAAGCACAAGCGGGTGCACGGCTACTTCGCGATGCCGCTGCTGGCTGGCGGCCGGCTCGTCGGCCGGGTCGATCCCGCGCGCGAGGGCCGCACCCTGGTGGCCCGTCAGGTCTCGCTGGCCGGACCTGCGTTCGTCGAGCCGCTCGCCGAGGCGCTGCGCGAGGCGGCGGGCTGGGTCGGGTGCGACGCGGTGCGGGTGGAGCAGCTGGCGGACGAGCGGCTGCGCCCCGCACTGGAGAAGCTGCTCTGACCTGCCGTCAGGTCACCCTATTTCGAGGATCTTCTCCCGCATCGCGTACACCACGGCCTCCATCCGGGAGTGCAGCTGCAGCTTCTCCAGGATGTTGCGCACGTGGTTCTTCACGGTGTTCTCGCTGATGAAGAGCTCCTTGGCGATCTCCCGGTTGTTCATCCCGGTCGCCACCAGCTTGAGCACCTCCAGCTCGCGGTCCGTGAGCCGCGGCGCGGGCAGCAGGTCCCGGTCGTCCGAACGCCGTTGGATCATCGACTTGAACTCGGTGAGCAGCTTGGCGGCCATCGACGGGCTGATCTGCGACTGCCCGTCGGCGACCGCGCGGATCGCGGTGGCGACCTCGTCGGTGGAGATCTCCTTCAGGAGGTAGCCGGTGGCGCCGGCCTTGATCGCCTCGTAGAGGTCGGCCTCCTCGTCGCTGATCGTCAGCATGATGATCTTCGCGCTCGGCACCACCTCCTTGATGGCGGTGCAGGCCTCGATCCCGCTGCGCCGCGGCATGCGGACGTCCATGAGGATGATGTCCGGCAGCAGGTCGGCGGCCTTGAGCACGGCTTCGGCGCCGTCCCCGGCCTCGCCGATCACCCGGATGTCGGGCTCCTCGGCCAGCACGATCTCCAGGCCGCGGCGGAAGAGCGCGTGGTCGTCGACCACGAGCACCCGGATCGGCTCCGCGCGGTGCGGCCCGTAGCCGTCGTCGGGAGGTCCACCGGACCCCCCGCCGCCGGGGCGGCCTTCCGCATTCCGGCCGATGGGCTCGCCCATCCGGTCCTCCCCCGGTCGCCGGTCGATGTCGACCCCATCATTCCACGACCGAGGGGGCCGTTGATCACCCTCCGAGACCGCACCGCGCAGCTGGGTGACCCCGGCGGCCGAGGCCGCCGGGGTCACCGGTCGATCGCCGTGTCCGGGCGGGACGTGGACGGGATCAGTCCTCGTCGGGCCCGTTGATCGCGCCGCCGGCTCCTCCGCCGGCAGCCGTCGCGTCCTCCTTCAGGTGGATCACGCCGTAGTGGTAGCCGTGCCGGCGGTACACCACGCTCGGCAGTCCGCTGTCCTTCTCCACGAAGAGGAAGAAGTCGTGGCCGACCAGCTCCATCTCGTACAGCGCCTGGTCCAGCGACATGGGCGCCGCGGGGTGCGTCTTCTCGCGGACGACGAGCGGGCCGTCGCCCTCCACCTCCAGCGATCCCATCATGGTCTTGCGGGCCACCCCGTTGGCGGGCGGCTCGGCCGGCTCCGTCGCGGGCAGGGCGGCGAGGGCCGCCGTGGCCGCCGCGACGCTGACGGGGGTGCGGCCGTTGCCGCCCTTGTGCACCCGTCGCCGGTCGGCGGACTTGCGCAGCTGCGCGTCGAGCTTCGCCGAGGCCAGGTCGAGGGCCGCGTACGGGTCGCTCGCGGCGGCCTCGGCCCGGATGACGGGGCCGCGGGTGCGGACGGTGATCTCGACCCGCTCGGACCGTTCGGCCTGACGCGGGTTGTGCTCCTTGGACACCTCGACGTCGAGGCTGATCACCTTGCCGTCGAACTTCTGGACCTTCTCCAGCTTCTCGGCCACGTGCTCGCGGAACCTCTTGGGCACCTCGGTCTTGCGGCCCTTGACGACGATGTCCACGCAGAACTCCGATCCCTTGTGCTGTTGCCGATCCGGAACGCACCCGGACCGGGCTGAGACCCAGCCGGACCAGCCGATCCACCACCAGCCCCCCGCCTCCACCGGGAGCGGCGAACTCGACCGGCCCTCACCTCACTTCCTCCCCACCGAGAGCACTTGAAACCCCCTGTGTGCTTCATGCAACACCTCAGTCGGGGTTTCCGCCTCCCCAGTCGAACAGCGGAGCGAGACCGGGCCGGCTGCCCAGCTGTCACCACTGTCTACCCCCTACGGAGTGAAACACCGGTGAACGGCTGGACAACACGCGCCGGGGCGCCCACCGTATGGCTCAGTCCGCACCCCGGCAAGGGTCGGAGTCCCTCGAAATCCCGTGCCCCGTCGCCGTTCGTGCACGTCGGCGGGGTCCACGTCCCGGCCCACCGGAGGTGCCGCGTGACCGCTCCGCCGAGCTTCCGCATCCCGGACACCGGCCTGCTCGACCTGATCCTGCCCGCGCGGTGCGCAGGCTGCCTCACCGGCCGCCGCCAGCTGTGCCGCGCCTGCCGCGACGTTCTCGCGACCACGGCGCCCGGCCCCGCAGGACCGGCGCCCGCCCCCGCCGGGCTTCCCCCGGTGCACGCGGCAGCCCCGTACGCGGGACCGGTGCGGAATCTGCTGATCGCCCACAAGGAGCGCGGGGTGCTGCGTCTCGCCGCACCGCTCGGTGGGGCGCTCGCCGCCGCCGTGCGCTCCGCCGTCGAGGCGCACTCCCCCCTGGGTCACGCCCCCGGTGCACCCGGCCGCCTGCTGCTGGTGCCGGTGCCGTCCACCCGCCGGGCGGTACGGGACCGCGGCCACGACCCGATGCTGCGGCTGGCCCGCGCCGCCGCCCGGGAGCTGCGGCGCCGGGGCACGCCGGCCCGGGTCGCCCCGGTGCTGCGGCACGCCCGCCGGGTCGCCGACCAGGCCGGGCTGTCGGCGGCCGCCCGGCACCGCAACCTGCACGGGGCGCTGGAGGTGCCGGTCCGGCGGGCGCACGTCCTGCACGCCGGGCTGCCGGTCGTCGTGGACGACCTGGTGACCACCGGCGCCAGCCTGGCGGAGGCGGTGCGGGCCCTGCAGGCGGCCGGCCGGCCGCCGTACGCCGCGGCCACCGTCGCCGCGACGGCCCGCCGCCGCCCGCGCTGAGGCACGCCGGACGGCACGTCCGGCCCGGCCGCCGGGCCGGTCAGCCCGGGTAGTCGAAGGAGGCGGCCTGCTGCCCCTGGAGGGCGACCTCGCGCCACTGGTTGCCCTGGAGGCGGAAGATCCGGTGGTCGCTGGAGAGCGCCAGCACCGGCGGCACGGTCTCGCCGGTCCGGCTCTCCGACGCCGACACCGAGGTCATCGACTCGCCGCCCTGCAGCGGCGAGTCGCTGGACTGCGAGCCGTCGGTACCCACGTAGTGCAGCAGCTGCAGCTTGCCCTGCTCCTTGCCGAGCACGAGGAGCTGGTCGGTGTCCGCCCAGGAGACCGAGGCGACGTCGGTGAGCAGCGGCGCGACGGCCCGCAGCTCGGTGATCCGCGCCCGCGGCGCGCTCGCGGTGCCCTCGTGCAGGATCAGCCCGATCCGCAGGGAGCGCGCGCCGTCGGCGTCCTGCAGCACCACGGCGACCCGGGTGCCGTCGGAGGAGACCCGGACGTCCTGCACGGTGCGGCCGCCCAGCCCGTCGACCTGGACCTTCACCACCGTGCGGCCGCGGACCATGTAGACGTTCCCCGCCGCCGGGTCGCGGTCGACCACCCAGAGGTTCTGCCGGCCGTCCCAGCTCGGCGAGGCGAGGCCCTGCCCGGGCTTGGGCACGTGGCTGGTCAGCAGCGGCTCACCCAGCTTGTCGGACTCCTGGAAGCCGGTGACGTACAGCGCGGCGCCGTCGGCGCTCACCGCGGCGGCGCCCGCGCCGTCGCGGCGCACGGCGACGGCGCCGGCCTTCGGCTGCGTCTGCCCGCCGAGGGGCCCGGGGACGGCCCGGCCGGGCCCGTCCCCCTGCACCGTGAGGAGCTGCCCGTCGGCGAGCCGGTAGTACTGCTCGGCGCCCGACGTGCCGACCAGGTGGCCGGGGGCGGAGGCGGCGGCCTGGGTGGCGCTCACCGAGCACCCGCCCTTCTCGCCGGCCAGGTCGACCCGGTCGATCTGCGCCTTGCCCTGCTGGTCGGCCAGGGTGTGGAAGAGCTGCGTCGCCATCTGCGTGCAGTTGGTCTGGCGTCCGGCGAAGTCCGGCACGTCGACCCGGACGGTGGCCGTCCGGTCGTCGCCGACGGTCACGGCATCCTGGATGTGCACCCCGTCGAACGCCGAGTACACCGCGGGTGCCAGCCAGCCGGAGGGGCCGGCGGCGAGCGCCCTGGCGGCCGCGGTGAGCGGGTCCGTCCGGCGCCGCAGGTAGATCGGGTCCGGCACCATGACGGAGAGCGACTCGCCGGCCGCCGAGGGGTCGGAGGCCGCGTAGAAGTACCGGTGGACGGCGCGGTAGCCGTTCTTGAAGTTCGTCTGGTCGATGATCAGCCCGTCGGGGAGGCGGTCGATCCGCCACTCGCCCTTGTCGGGGCCGTCGGTCTCCTTCACGAAGGTGAACTGCTGCTGGTACGAGGCGTCGGAGACCACCCGGTAGGAGTCGCCCTCGTCGAGCTCGGCGACCTTCGTGCCGCTCACCGTGATGGTCTTCGCCTCGGGCGAGGCCACGGTCTCGTCCCGGTGCGGCGTGGTGGCCAGCACCGCGACCCCGGCCTGCGGGTTCCAGCGCTTGCCCGCGTCGGCGGTCAGGTACTTGAGGGCGGTCTCGTAGTCCTTCGCCTCGTCGGCGTTGGAGGCGGCGAGGAAGCCGGCCAGCAGGTCGCGCGGGTCCTCGCCCTTGTGCGGCGGCACCGGGAAGACCCGCACCTGGAGGTTCTCCGCGCCGGGGCCGGGCGGCAGCCCGACCCGCTCGGGCGGCCCGTCCGCGGGCATCGCCGCGCAGCCCGCGGCGAGCAGTACGGCGAGTGCGGCGCAGCCGGCCCGCGCGGAGCGCAGGTCAGCCCTCACGCTGCCCGTCCTTCGCACGCTGCGGCCTCCCGGTGGTGTCGGCGGTACGCGGGCCCTCCTGCGACGGCACCGGCGGACGGCCGGATCCGCGGTCCACGACGACCTGGGCCCCGGTGGCACCGTACCCGGCGGCCGCCGCACGGACGTCCGAGGGGTCGGCGACCGGCGCTGCCTGCCGTCGGCCGAGGCCCGGGCCGATGGACAGCACGCCGCCCAGCCCGGGGCCGAAGCCCACGGAGCCGATCTCCGGGGTCTCCGGGGCGTCCTGGTCGGGCTGGCCGGCATCGACGCCCGCGGCCGAGGCGGTCGACCCGCCGGGGCGCAGGGCGCGGCGGTACGGCGCGCCGGTGGCGGCGAGGCCGCGGTTGTGGCGGGAGTCCTCGGGTTCCAGCCGGAAGGGCGCCCGGGCGATCTCGCCGCCGCGGGTGCGCGGCAGGGTCAGCCGGAAGTGCGAGCCCCCGCCGGGCTCGCCCCAGGCCTGGAGCCAGCCGCCGTGCAGGTGGGCGTCCTCGACCGCGATGGAGAGGCCGAGCCCGGTGCCGCCGGTGGTCCGCACCCGGGAGGGGTCGGCCCGCCAGAAGCGGTGGAACACCCGGGAGGCCTCGCCGGGCTTGAGGCCGATGCCGTAGTCGCGGACGGCGACGGCGACGGCGCCGTCGCCGGAGCCGAGCCGCACGACCACGTCGCGGCCCTCGCCGTGCTCCAGGGCGTTGACGACGAGGTTGCGCAGGATGCGTTCGATCCGCCGGGAGTCGACCTCGGCGACCACCGGCTTCTCCGCGCCGCGGACGATCACCGCGCTGCCCTTGGCCTGGGCCAGCGGGTCGGCGGCCTCGACCACGCGGGTCACGATGTCGCGCAGGTCGACGGGCTCGGCGTCGAGGATCGCGGCGCCGGCGTCGAAGCGGCTGATCTCCAGCAGGTCGGCCAGCAGCGACTCGAAGCGGTCGAGCTGGTCCTGCAGGAGTTCGGCGGAGCGCGCCGCCATCGGGTCGAGGTCCTCGCGGCTGTCGTAGATCAGGTCGGCGGCCATCCGGACGGTGGTCAGCGGGGTGCGCAGCTCGTGCGAGACGTCCGAGACGAAGCGGCGCTGCACCCGCGAGAGCTCCTCCAGCTGCCGGATCTGCGCCTGCAGGGCGTTGGCCATGCGGTTGAACGACTCGCCGAGACGGGCGATGTCGTCCGTGCCGGTGACCTTCATCCGCTCCTCCAGGTGGCCGGCGGCGAGCCGCTCGGAGATGCCCGCGGCCATCCGGACCGGGGTCACCACCTGGCGCACGACGAGCCAGGCGATGCCGCCCAGCAGCACCACCACGAACACGCCGGCGGTCGCCAGGGTGGTGGTGACCAGGCCGAGGGTCTTGCTCTCCTGGCCGAACGAGAAGACGTAGTAGAGCTGGTACGGCGTGCCGTCCGGCCCGTTGAACTGCTTGCCGATGACCAGGCCCGGCTCGTTGCCCGAGGGGCTGCCGTCGTCGGCGGTGCGCTGGATCTCGGTGGTCTGCTGGTGCGGGGTTCCGGTCTCGGCGGCGACCTCGTCGCGCAGGTCCTGGCTGATGGAGTCGGGCACGATGTTGCCGGAGTACCAGGCGCCGCGCAGGGCGGCGCTCGGTGCGCTCTCCTGTTGACCGGTCGACGGCACCAGGGCGATGACCGAGTAGACGCCGCTGCCGCCGCTGGCGAGGTCGGAGACCTGCTTGATCAGCCAGGTGCCGACCTCGTCCCGCGAGGGGTCGGTGCCGGTGCCGGCCTTGGCCTGCAGGTTGATCGCCTCGTTGATCTTGTCCTGCTCGATCTGGAACCCGCCGAGCGCCTGGCCCTGCGCGGAGTGCTTCTTGGTGTCGAGCAGACCCGTGCGGACCTGCGCCACGACGACCACGCCGAGCACCAGGACCACGACCACGGAGAGCATGAGGGTGGCGGCGACCACCCGCAGCTGGATGGAGCGCCGGTAGAGCGCGACGAGCCGGCTCACCGGCCGCCGCAACTGACGCACGACCGAGGCGGCGAGTGCCACCGGACCACGGCGGCGCCGGCGGCCCCGCGTGGTCGAGCTCAGCACGTCACCGCGCACAGCAGCCTCCCCGTCGGCGTCCACGCCCGACGGGGAGTCGTCAGTTTCGTACTGCACCACGTCAGCTGGGCCCCGCCTTGTAGCCGACGCCGCGCACGGTCACCACGATCTCGGGGCGCTCGGGGTCGCGCTCGATCTTGGAGCGCAGGCGCTGCACGTGCACGTTGACCAGCCGGGTGTCGGCCGCGTGCCGGTAGCCCCAGACCTGCTCCAGCAGCACCTCGCGGGTGAACACCTGCCAGGGCTTGCGGGCGAGCGCGACGAGCAGGTCGAACTCCAGCGGGGTCAGCGGGATGCCCCGGCCGTCCCGCTTGACGGAGTGGCCTGCGACGTCGATCACCAGGTCGCCTATGGTCAGCTGTTCCGGCGTGGGCTCCTCGGCCCGGCGCAGGCGGGCGCGCACGCGCGCCACCAGCTCCTTCGGCTTGAACGGCTTGGTGACGTAGTCGTCCGCCCCCGACTCCAGACCGACCACGATGTCCACCGTGTCGGTCTTGGCCGTGAGCATGACGATCGGAATGCCGGATTCGGCCCGGATCTGCCGGCAGACGTCGATGCCGTCCCTGCCGGGCAGCATCAGGTCGAGCAGTACGAGATCCGGCTTGGTCTCCCGGAACGCGGCAAGTGCCTTGTCCCCGTCGGCGACGAAAAACGGCTCGAAACCTTCACCACGGAGCACGATGCCGAGCATCTCGGCCAGTGCGGTGTCGTCATCAACGACGAGGACGCGTCCCTTCATGACTCCATCTTCTCATCACCCGATTGTGACCTGCTTCACACCCGCCCTCTCGCGCCGCCCCTTGCGGGCGTGAAAACGGGCATTTCGCCTGAAAAAGCACAGCTCAGGGCGGTAGCGCGGACCGATGCCGATCAGCAGCGGAATACCTCTGGGGCCGTCGCCGCCACCATGGCACGATGGGCGGCGCAGCAGCGACTTCCGGCCGTCCGGCCGTATCCGATCCGACGCCCTTCCGGGCCCGGATCACCGGGTCCACGGCGCCCCGGACCCTCGACAAGGAGCCTTGATGACCGACACCCCGGGCTGGGCATCGCCCGGTTCGTCCGAGCCGCCCCGCGACGATGTCCGGCCGCCGGCCGGCTCCGCCGGCGACACACCGGGCGGGCCCGGCCCGTACGGCGGAGCGTACGGCAGCATCCCCGGCCAGGGCCAGGGGCCGGACGGCGGGGCGTCGGCGCCGGACGGCGGCCCCCAGGATGCCCGGGGCCCGGTCGCCCCGCAGGGCCCCTCCCAGGGCGGTTGGGGTCCGGGCAGCCCCCAGGGCGGCTGGCAGGGCCCCCCGCAGGCCGGCTGGGGCGTACCGCTCAGTCCGAAGCCGGGCATCATCCCGCTGCGTCCGCTGGGCGTGGGCGAGATCCTCGACGGCGCCGTGACCACCGTGCGGCGTCACTGGCGCACCGCCCTCGGCCTGTCGCTGGGCCTCGCGGCCTTCCAGCAGGTGCTGGAGGCGCTGGGCCAGTGGCTGGCGTACGAGCGGCCCGGCACGGTCACCGAGATCGTGGCGCTGCTGGGTCCGCTGCCCGTCGAGCTGCTGCTGGGCGTCATCGCGGTGGGCATGCTGACGATGGTGGTGAGCCGGGCCGTCCTCGGGCAGCCGGTGACCGTCTCCGAGGCGTGGAAGGCCGCCCTGCCGCGGCTCGTACCCCTGACCGGTCTCACCCTGCTGACGCTGCTGATCATCGCCGCCCCGTTCGTGCCGGGCTCCGTGCTGCTGATCGTCGCGGTCGCCGACGGCCTGAACGAGGGCCTGCTCGGGCTGGGCGCCATCCTGCTGCTGGCGGCCGCGCCGTTCGCGATCTGGCTGGCGATCGACCTGAGCCTCGCCGCACCCGCCGTCGTCCTCGAACGCCAGGGCGTCCTCGCCTCGATGGCGCGTTCGCGGCGGCTCGTGAAGGGCTCCTGGTGGCGTCTGCTGGGCATCAACGTGCTCACCCGCGTGCTGATCGGGGTCGCCTCCACCATCGTGATGGCACCGGTCACCGCCGTCGCGGGCTTCCTCTCGATCGGTGGCGACGACGTCGGCGGGGACAACCCGTTTCTCGTCGGCCTGCCCCCGCTGGGACTGCTCGTGCTGGCGATCGGCGGCACCGTCGTGGCGACCTTCACCATCCCGCTCAGCGCCGCCGTCAACGTGCTGCTCTACATCGACCAGCGCATCCGCCGCGAGGCCCTCGACATCGAACTCGCCCGCGCCGCGGGCCTGCCCGACTACGGCTCCGCGGACCTGGCCGACCGGCCGACGCCTCCGGGAGCCTGAGCCGATGCCGTACGGGGGGACGCACGGCCCGGGCATCCGTCTGCTCGCCGACGGCGCGCCGGTGACCATCCCCCGCGGACCGGCGCGCGACGCCCTCCGCGACGAGATGTTCGACCCGGCGTACCACCGGCACGACCCCAGCCTCGTCCAACGCGCCACGGACTGGCTCGGAGAACGCCTCGACGAGCTCTTCGCACACCTCGGGCACTCGATGGCGGGTGACGCCACCGGCATCGTGCTGCTCGTGCTGCTGGTCGTCCTCGTCGTCGGCGCCCTCTGGTGGCGCCTCGGCGCGCCTCGCCGGGAGACCGTCCGCACCGGCGCGCTGTTCGAGCACCGCGGACCGCGCAGCGCCGAGCAGCACCGCCGCGCGGCCGCCGCGCACGCCGCGGCGGGCGAGTGGCCGCAGGCCGTCCGCGAGCAGATGCGCGCCGTCGTCCGGTCGCTGGAGGAGCGGACCCTCCTCGACACCAGGCCGGGCCGCACCGCGGACGAGGCCGCCGCCGAGGCCGGCCGCGTCCTCCCCGACCAGGCCCGGGCCCTCGCCTCGGCCGCCCGCACCTTCGACGACGTCGTGTACGGCGAACGCGCCGCCGACCGCGCCGCGTACGAGGGCCTGCTCGCGCTCGACCGCTCGGTCGGCGCGAGCCGTCCCGTCCTCGCCCCGGCCCGCGGAGGCGCCGCATGACCACCGCCCCGCCCGTCCCTCCCGCACGGCCCGTCCCTCCCGCACGGCCCGTCCCTCCCGCGCCGGCGGAGCTCCCCGGCACGGACGCCCCCGGCGCGGAGCCGACACCCGCGCCGCAGGGCACCGCCGTGCGCCGTCCCCGCCGGCCGCGCCGCGTCCGCTGGTACCTGCTGGCCGCGGCCTTCCTCGTCCTGGTCGGCCTGCTGGTCGGTGGCCTCGGCGGCAGCAGCACCTGGCCGCCGCTCGACCCCCGCTCCCCCGACCCGAACGGCACCCGCGCGGTCGTCCGCGTGCTCGAACGCCAGGGCGTGACCGTCCGCACCGCCGCCGGACCGGCCGAGCTCGCGGCGGCCCTCGCCGAGCCGGACACCACCGTCGTCCTCCCCGACGCCTACCTCCTCGACGAGGACGCGCTGGACACCCTCGCCGGGGTCGACCGCGGCCGCGGCTCCCGCCTCGTGCTGGTCGCCCCCGACGACGCCGAGCTCGACGCGTTCGCCGGCGGCGTCCGCACCTCACCCGCGCCGGACGGGCTCCCCGACTACGTCGTCGAGACGTCCACCGCACCCGACTGCGCCCTCCCCGAGGCCACCCGGGCCGGCAGCGCCGAACTCGGCGGCCTGCTCTACGTCCCCGCCCCGGCCGACACCGCCTGCTATCCGCACCACGGAAAGCCGACGCTCGTCCTGCACCAGGACGCCGACGGCCGGCAGACCGCCGTGCTCGGCAGCGGCCTGCCGCTCACCAACGCCCACGCCACGGCGGACGGCAACGCGGCGCTCGCCCTCGGCCTGCTCGGCTCCCGTCCCCACCTCGTGTGGTTCCTCCCGGACTACACGGCCCCGGTCGCCACGCCCACCGAGGACCGCCGCAGCCTCCTCGACCACGTCCCGGACGGCTGGCGCTGGGCCGTGCTCCAGCTGGCGGTCGCCGCCGGCCTCGCCGCCGCCTGGCGGGCCCGCCGACTCGGCCCGGTCGTCTCCGAGGACCTCCCGGTCGTGGTCCGCGCCGCCGAGACCACCGAGGGCCGCGCCCGGCTGTACCGCCGGGCCCGCGCTCGCGGCCACGCCGCCGAGGCACTGCGCCGCGCCGCGCGCCACCGGCTCGCACCCTCGCTCGGCGTGCCCGTGAGCCGGGGGGAGGCCGACCCCGCGACCCTCGCGGCGGCCGCCGCCGGACGCCTGGGCCGCCCCTCCGCCGAGCTGCACGCGCTGCTGTACGGCGCGCCTCCCACCGACGACGCCGCACTGCTGCGGCTCGCCGACGACCTCGACGCCCTGGAAAGGCAGGTACGACAGCCGTGACCGAGCAACCCGCCGCCCTCACGACCCTCACGAAGCCCGGCACCGGCCCGGCCGACGGCCCGCTCCCCGCGGGCGACGCCCGCGCAGCGCTCACCGCACTGCGCGAGGAGATCGGCAAGGCCGTCGTCGGCCAGGACGCCGCCGTCACCGGCCTCGTCGTCGCCCTGCTCTGCGGCGGCCACGTGCTGCTGGAGGGCGTGCCCGGCGTCGCCAAGACCCTGCTGGTCCGCACCCTGTCGACGGCGCTCAGCCTGGAGACCAAGCGCATCCAGTTCACCCCGGACCTCATGCCCGGCGACGTCACCGGCTCGCTGGTGTACGACGCCCGCACGGCGGAGTTCTCGTTCCAGCCCGGCCCGGTCTTCACCAACCTGCTGCTCGCGGACGAGATCAACCGCACCCCGCCGAAGACGCAGGCCTCACTGCTGGAGGCCATGGAGGAGCACCAGGTCACCGTCGACGGCGAGCCGCGGGCCCTGCCGGTGCCGTTCCTCGTCGCCGCCACGCAGAACCCGGTCGAGTACGAGGGCACCTACCCCCTGCCCGAGGCCCAGCTCGACCGCTTCCTGCTCAAGCTGGTCCTGCCGCTGCCCACCCGCGACCAGGAGTACCAGGTGCTGGCCCGGCACGCGGCCGGGTTCGACCCGCGCGACCTGGCCGCCGCCGGGGTCCGCCCGGTCGCCGGTCCGGAGCACATCGCGGCCGCCCGCGAGGAGATCGCCAAGGTCGTCGTCGCCCCCGAGGTGCTGGCGTACGTCGTCGACCTGTGCCGGGCCACCCGGCAGTCCCCGTCGCTGTCGATCGGCGTCTCGCCCCGCGGGGCCACCGCGCTGCTCGGCACGTCGCGCGCCTGGGCCTGGCTCGCCGGCCGCGACTACGTCACCCCCGACGACGTCAAGGCCCTGGCCCTTCCGACGCTGCGTCACCGGATCCAGCTGCGGGCCGAGGCCGAGATGGAGGGCGTCACCGCCGACTCCGTCGTCCAGGCCGTCCTGTCGCAGACGCCCGCCCCGCGCTGACCCCACTTCACCAAGGAGCCCCGCCCATGGCCCTGACCGGCCGTACCGCCCTGCTCGCCGCGCTGGGCGCGCTCGTCGTCGGCCTGGTCGTCCCCTCGTGGGTGGGGGTCGGCGCGGCCGCCCTGCTCGTCCTGCTCGCCGTCACCGCCGACCTGGTCCTCGCCGCCCCGGTCCGCAGCCTGCTGCTCGAACGGTCCGGCGACACCCGCGTCCGCCTCGGCGAGACCGCGCAGGTCGAGCTGTCCGTCACCAACCCGTCCGGGCGCCCGCTCCGCTCCCTCGTCAGGGACGCCTGGCCCCCGTCCGCCTGGCACCCCGGCAGCTCGTACGACAACGCCCGGCACTCCGTCACCGTCCCCGCCGGGGAGCGACGGAGGCTCACCACCGTGCTGGGGCCAACCCGCCGCGGCGACCACCACACGCACCGGGTGACGATCCGTTCGTACGGCCCGCTCGGCCTCGCCGCCCGGCAGGGGGCCCACCGCGTGCCGTGGACGGTCCGGGCGCTGCCGCCGTTCGCCAGCCGCCGTCACCTGCCGTCGCGGCTCGCCCGGCTGCGCGAACTCGACGGCCGCACCTCCGTCCTGACCCGCGGCCAGGGCACGGAGTTCGACTCGCTCCGCGAGTACCTCCCCGGCGACGACGTCCGGTCCATCGACTGGCGGGCCAGCGCGCGCCGCCACACCGTCGCCGTGCGCACCTGGCGGCCCGAACGCGACCGGCACATCCTGATCGTCCTCGACACCGGACGCACCTCGGCCGGCCGGGTCGGCGACGCCCCCCGGCTGGACGCCTCGCTCGACGCCGCCCTGCTCCTCACGGCCCTCGCCACCCGGGCCGGCGACCGGGTCGACCTCCTCGCCCACGACCGGCGCCGCCGTACCGCGGTGGCCGGCCGATCCGCCGCCGACGTCCTGCCCGCCTTCACCGAGGCCATGACCACGCTGGAGCCCGCGCTCGTCGAGACCGACCTGCGCGCGCTCACCGCCGCCGCGCTGCGGATGGCCCCGCACCGCTCCCTGATCGTGCTCCTGACCGGCCTGGAGTCCGGGGCCGTCGAGGAGGGCCTGCTCCCGCAGCTGCCCCTGCTCACCAAGCGCCACGAGGTCGTCCTCGCCGCCCTCGCCGACCCCCGGCTGGAGGAGCTCGCGGCAGGCCGCGGCACCCTGGACGCCGTCTACGGCGCCGCCGCGGCCGAGCAGACCCGCGCCGACCGCCGCAGCACCGCCGAACGCCTCACCCGGCACGGCGTGACCGTGCTCGACGCACCGCCCGCTGCCCTGCCCCCGGCCCTCGCGGACGCCTACCTCGCCCTCAAGGCCGCCGGACGGCTCTGAGCGAGCCGCTCCGCCGTCTCCGCGTCCGCGGGCAGGAACGCCTCCAGCCGGAGTTCGGAGAGCGTGACGTCCACCGCGGTGGCGAAGGTCGTGACCGTGGTGATCAGGTTCAACTCGCTCCGACCGGAGCGCAGCCGCAGGGGTACGGCGAAGCCGAGCGGCGCCCCCGCGGGCTCCTCCGGTGGGAGGTAGCCCGCCAACTCGCGGTGCAGCTCGGCCAGTCCGTCGTCCGCCTCCGACTCGGCCCGCCGGGTGAGCCGCTCGACGACGTGCCGCGCCCACTCGGGGAAGTTGAGGATCCGCGGGGCGAGCCCCTGCGGGTGCAGCGCGAGGCGGTACATGTTGGCGCCGGGAGCGCACAGTTCGGCGGCCGCCCCCTCCGTCAGCAGCGCGAACGCCGCATTGGCCGCCACCAGCACGCCGTACCGGTCCACCACGACCGCCGGGTACGGCAGATGGCCGGCCAGCACGTGCTCCAGCGCGTCCAGAACGGGCGCCAACGCGGCCCCGTCCAGCCGGCTCTCCGGGTACGCCGGTGCGTAACCCGCCGCCAGGAGAAGATCGTTGCGGTCGCGGAGCCCGAGCTGCAACGACTCCGCGAGCCGGAGCACCATGGCCCGGCCGGGCGCCGAACGGCCGCTCTCCATGAAGCTCACGTGCCGCTGGGTCGTGCCGGCCCGTAACGCCAGATCCAGCTGGCTCACCCGGTGGCGGGTCCGACGTTCGCGCAGTGCACGGGAGAAGTCCACGCCGCCAGTCTCGGCCCCGGCCCTCCCACTCGCCATTCCCTCCAGGGAATTGAGAGCCTTCCCTGCCGGGCGCAGGCTCGTCCCATGCAGAACGACACCGAGACCGGCCCCGCGAACCACCCGGCCACCGACCGTGGCCTGGGCGTCCTCCTCCCGACCGGCAGCGCGCAGTGGGGGCAGGGCGCCGACCCCCGCGAGCTCGTGCCGTTCGCCCTGCGGGCCGAACAGCTGGGCTACGACGCGCTCTTCGTCAACGACTCGCTGCTGACACCCCGGATCGAGGCGCTCACCATGCTGGCCGCCCTGGCCCCCGTCACCCGGCATGCGACGCTCGGCACCGGGGCCCTCCTGCCGTTCCTCCGACGCCCGGTGCAGGCGGCCCAGGCACTGGCCTCGATCGACCTGCTCTCCGGCGGACGCCTGGCCGTGACGGTCGGCGCCGGCTTCCCCGGCCACTTCGGGCAGCCGCTGTACGCACTCTCCGAAGTCCCGTGGGAGCGGCGGTTCAAGCGCCTCGACGAGACCGTCGCCCTGTGGCGGCAGCTCTGGACCGCCAACGGGCCGACCTCGTTCCACGGCGAGATCCTCCGATTCGACGACGTCCCGCCGTCCACCCGCCCGTTCCAGCCGGGCGGGCCACCGATCTGGCTGGGCGGTGCCACCCCGGCCGCCCTCGCCCGCGCCGGCCGCTTGTACGACGGGTGGCTCCCCTATCCGCCCGACCCCGCCGACTACCGGACGGGCCTGACGGCCGTCCAGGAGGCCGCCACGGCCGCGGGACGCCACGCCGGGAGCATCACCCCCGCCCTCTTCGTCTCCGTGCTGGTGGCGGCCGACGAAGCCTCCGGGCGGCGCGCCATGGACGTCTACGCCCGCGCCAACTACGGCCTGGGGCTCGAAGACCTGGAGCAGGTCCAAGCCGTCGTCACCGGCCCCGCCGACCAGGTGGCCGCCCGACTCCGGCAGTACCGCGACGCCGGCGCCCGCCGACTCGTCGTCCGGCTGGGGGCCCTGGATCTCCCCGCCCAGTACGAACAGCTGGAACTCGTCGCCGGCCTCGCGACCTGACCTGACCTGACCCACCGACATCGGCCGACATCGGCACTGGTCCCAGGGCCGGTCCCATTCCGCGGTGAATGTGTGCCGTAAACGCAGTGAAGCCCCCTCCCGGACGGGAGGGGGCTTCACTGGAATGATTGTTCGGCGGCGTCCTACTCTCCCACAGGGTCCCCCCTGCAGTACCATCGGCGCTACGAGGCTTAGCTTCCGGGTTCGGAATGTAACCGGGCGTTTCCCTCACGCTATGACCACCGAAACACTATGAAACTGTCACCACCCACCCGCGAACTCAGGACACAGCCTGGTGCGATGGGGGTCGTTGTTTCAGAACAACACAGTGGACGCGAGCAACTGAGGACAAGCCCTCGGCCTATTAGTACCGGTCAACTCCACCCCTTACAGGGCTTCCATATCCGGCCTATCAACCCAGTCGTCTACTGGGAGCCTTACCCTCTCAAGGAGGTGGGAGTGCTCATCTCGAAGCAGGCTTCCCGCTTAGATGCTTTCAGCGGTTATCCCTCCCGAACGTAGCCAACCAGCCATGCCCTTGGCAGGACAACTGGCACACCAGAGGTTCGTCCGTCCCGGTCCTCTCGTACTAGGGACAGCCCTTCTCAACACTCCTACGCGCACAGCGGATAGGGACCGAACTGTCTCACGACGTTCTAAACCCAGCTCGCGTACCGCTTTAATGGGCGAACAGCCCAACCCTTGGGACCTACTCCAGCCCCAGGATGCGACGAGCCGACATCGAGGTGCCAAACCATCCCGTCGATATGGACTCTTGGGGAAGATCAGCCTGTTATCCCCGGGGTACCTTTTATCCGTTGAGCGACGGCGCTTCCACAAGCCACCGCCGGATCACTAGTCCCTACTTTCGTACCTGCTCGACCCGTCAGTCTCACAGTCAAGCTCCCTTGTGCACTTACACTCAACACCTGATTGCCAACCAGGCTGAGGGAACCTTTGGGCGCCTCCGTTACTCTTTAGGAGGCAACCGCCCCAGTTAAACTACCCACCAGACACTGTCCCTGATCCGGATCACGGACCCAGGTTAGACATCCAGCACGACCAGAGTGGTATTTCAACGTCGACTCCACCATGACTGGCGTCACGGCTTCAAAGTCTCCCACCTATCCTACACAAGCCGAACCGAACACCAATATCAAGCTATAGTAAAGGTCCCGGGGTCTTTCCGTCCTGCTGCGCGAAACGAGCATCTTTACTCGTAATGCAATTTCACCGGGCCTGTGGTTGAGACAGTCGAGAAGTCGTTACGCCATTCGTGCAGGTCGGAACTTACCCGACAAGGAATTTCGCTACCTTAGGATGGTTATAGTTACCACCGCCGTTTACTGGCGCTTAAGTTCTCAGCTTCGCCCGACCGAAATCGGACTAACCGGTCCCCTTAACGTTCCAGCACCGGGCAGGCGTCAGTCCGTATACATCGCCTTACGGCTTCGCACGGACCTGTGTTTTTAGTAAACAGTCGCTTCTCGCTGGTCTCTGCGGCCACCCCCAGCTCAGAGTGCAAGACTCATCACCAGGAATGGCCCCCTTCTCCCGAAGTTACGGGGGCATTTTGCCGAGTTCCTTAACCACAGTTCACCCGAACGCCTCGGTATTCTCTACCTGACCACCTGAGTCGGTTTGGGGTACGGGCCGCCATGAAACTCGCTAGAGGCTTTTCTCGACAGCATAGGATCATCCACTTCACCACAATCGGCTCGGCATCAGGTCTCAGCCTCAATGAACGGCGGATTTGCCTACCGTTCGGCCTACACCCTTACCCCGGGACTACCACCGCCCGGGCTGGACTACCTTCCTGCGTCACCCCATCGCTCACCTACTACCCCGTTGGGTCACCGGCTCCACCACGTCCCATTGTCCGAAGACTCCGGGCCGGCTTCGCGGGCTTAGCATCAAGAGGTTCGACGTTGGCGCTTCAAAGCGGGTACGGGAATATCAACCCGTTGTCCATCGACTACGCCTGTCGGCCTCGCCTTAGGTCCCGACTTACCCTGGGCAGATCAGCTTGACCCAGGAACCCTTGGTCAATCGGCGCAAGAGTTTCCCACTCTTGTATCGCTACTCATGCCTGCATTCTCACTCGTGAACCGTCCACAACTGGATTCCTCCGCTGCTTCACCCGGCACACGACGCTCCCCTACCCATCCACAGCGCCGTTGGGCGTATTCTGTGAATGACACGACTTCGGTGGTGTGCTTGAGCCCCGCTACATTGTCGGCGCGGAATCACTTGACCAGTGAGCTATTACGCACTCTTTCAAGGGTGGCTGCTTCTAAGCCAACCTCCTGGTTGTCTCTGCGACTCCACATCCTTTCCCACTTAGCACACGCTTAGGGACCTTAGTCGGTGTTCTGGGCTGTTTCCCTCTCGACCATGGAGCTTATCCCCCACAGTCTCACTGCCGCGCTCTCACTTACCGGCATTCGGAGTTTGGCTAAGGTCAGTAACCCGTTGAGGCCCATCGCCTATCCAGTGCTCTACCTCCGGCAAGAAACACACGACGCTGCACCTAAATGCATTTCGGGGAGAACCAGCTATCACGGAGTTTGATTGGCCTTTCACCCCTAACCACAGGTCATCCCCCAGGTTTTCAACCCTGGTGGGTTCGGTCCTCCACACGGTCTTACCCGCGCTTCAACCTGCCCATGGCTAGATCACTCCGCTTCGGGTCTTGGGCATGCAACTATGACCGCCCTATTCGGACTCGCTTTCGCTACGGCTACCCCACACGGGTTAACCTCGCTACACACCGCAAACTCGCAGGCTCATTCTTCAAAAGGCACGCAGTCACACCCCACAAGGAGATGCCCCCACGGCTTGTAGGCACACGGTTTCAGGTACTATTTCACTCCGCTCCCGCGGTACTTTTCACCATTCCCTCACGGTACTATCCGCTATCGGTCACCAGGGAATATTTAGGCTTAGCGGGTGGTCCCGCCAGATTCACACGGGATTTCTCGGGCCCCGTGCTACTTGGGAGAAGCTCAAGCAAGCCGTACAGATTTCGTCTACGGGGGTCTTACCCTCTACGCCGGACCTTTCGCATGTCCTTCGACTACCCATACGGTTTCTGACTCGCCCAGCCGCCGGCAGACGACTGAAGAACTTTCCCACAACCCCGTCATGGCAACCCCTGCCGGGTCTCACACCATGCCGGTTTGGCCTCATCCGGTTTCGCTCGCCACTACTCCCGGAATCACGGTTGTTTTCTCTTCCTGCGGGTACTGAGATGTTTCACTTCCCCGCGTTCCCTCCACATACCCTATGTGTTCAGGTATGGGTGACAGCCCATGACAACTGCCGGGTTTCCCCATTCGGACACCCCCGGATCAAAGCTCGGTTGACAGCTCCCCGGGGCCTATCGCGGCCTCCCACGTCCTTCATCGGTTCCTGGTGCCAAGGCATCCACCGTGCGCCCTTAAAAACTTGGCCTACAGATGCTCGCGTCCACTGTGCAGTTCTCAAACAACGACCAGACACCCACCCTCCCACACCGAACGGTGCAGTCACGTGAGGCCGGCACCCAGAGGCAACAGACCAGACGGCCGTCCCCTCAGGACCCAACAGCGTGCCCGACCCGACCGGATCACCACCACGTTCCACGCCCCGAAGAGCAGTACTAGCAGTCGTCACCGACCGTGCCGAATAGTCAACGTTCCACCCATGAGCAACCGTGCGAGACATTCGCTCGCAACCGGCTATGTGCTCCTTAGAAAGGAGGTGATCCAGCCGCACCTTCCGGTACGGCTACCTTGTTACGACTTCGTCCCAATCGCTGGTCCCACCTTCGACGGCTCCCTCCCAAGGGTTAGGCCACCGGCTTCGGGTGTTACCGACTTTCGTGACGTGACGGGCGGTGTGTACAAGGCCCGGGAACGTATTCACCGCAGCATGCTGATCTGCGATTACTAGCAACTCCAACTTCATGGGGTCGAGTTGCAGACCCCAATCCGAACTGAGGCCGGCTTTTTGGGATTCGCTCCGCCTCGCGGCATCGCAGCCCTTTGTACCGACCATTGTAGCACGTGTGCAGCCCAAGACATAAGGGGCATGATGATTTGACGTCGTCCCCACCTTCCTCCGAGTTGACCCCGGCAGTCTCCTGTGAGTCCCCATCACCCCGAAAGGCATGCTGGCAACACAGAACAAGGGTTGCGCTCGTTGCGGGACTTAACCCAACATCTCACGACACGAGCTGACGACAACCATGCACCACCTGTACACCGACCACAAGGGGGCGCCTATCTCTAGACGTTTCCGGCGTATGTCAAGCCTTGGTAAGGTTCTTCGCGTTGCGTCGAATTAAGCCACATGCTCCGCTGCTTGTGCGGGCCCCCGTCAATTCCTTTGAGTTTTAGCCTTGCGGCCGTACTCCCCAGGCGGGGAACTTAATGCGTTAGCTGCGGCACCGACGACGTGGAATGTCGCCAACACCTAGTTCCCAACGTTTACGGCGTGGACTACCAGGGTATCTAATCCTGTTCGCTCCCCACGCTTTCGCTCCTCAGCGTCAGTAATGGCCCAGAGATCCGCCTTCGCCACCGGTGTTCCTCCTGATATCTGCGCATTTCACCGCTACACCAGGAATTCCGATCTCCCCTACCACACTCTAGCCTGCCCGTATCGAATGCAGACCCGGGGTTAAGCCCCGGGCTTTCACATCCGACGCGACAGGCCGCCTACGAGCTCTTTACGCCCAATAATTCCGGACAACGCTCGCACCCTACGTATTACCGCGGCTGCTGGCACGTAGTTAGCCGGTGCTTCTTCTGCAGGTACCGTCACTTGCGCTTCTTCCCTGCTGAAAGAGGTTTACAACCCGAAGGCCGTCATCCCTCACGCGGCGTCGCTGCATCAGGCTTTCGCCCATTGTGCAATATTCCCCACTGCTGCCTCCCGTAGGAGTCTGGGCCGTGTCTCAGTCCCAGTGTGGCCGGTCGCCCTCTCAGGCCGGCTACCCGTCGTCGCCTTGGTAGGCCATTACCCCACCAACAAGCTGATAGGCCGCGGGCCCATCCTGCACCGCCGGAGCTTTACACCGTCAACCATGCGGAAGACGGTCATATCCGGTATTAGACCCCGTTTCCAGGGCTTGTCCCAGAGTGCAGGGCAGATTGCCCACGTGTTACTCACCCGTTCGCCACTGATCCACCCCGAAGGGCTTCACCGTTCGACTTGCATGTGTTAAGCACGCCGCCAGCGTTCGTCCTGAGCCAGGATCAAACTCTCCGTGAATGATTACCCGCAATCGGGTTCACACCCGCGTTGAGCGGCACGGCAACCCCCGGAATAGGGAGCCCCGCGCACTGCGTCCTCGCTGTGTTATTTACTACAAAAGGAATCTCCAACCCCAGGAAACCTGAGGCCGGGGATGTCAACATATCTGGCGTTGACTTTTGGCACGCTGTTGAGTTCTCAAGGAACGGACACTTCCTTCGGACCGCCTTCCAGCGGACCCTCCGGGTGTTTCGCTCTTTCGTGTTCCCAGCCTATCAGACCCTCGGTGTCCGTTTTACCGGCTTCCGATTTTCCAAATTCCCGCTGGGGGGATTTCCTCGACTTCGCAACGAACCTTATCAAAAGATTCGCGATGCTCAGTCCGGGGATTTGTCTTCGCCGGGTGGCGATCCTTTCGGACGCTCTGCCTCAGCTCGACGGTGTCGTAGACACTACGCCTCAGCCCGGCCGTTGTCCAGCCGGTCTCAACCGTTCAAACCTACTAGCCCGTCACGACCACGTCAATGGCCCTTCGGGGATGATCACGAGCCTACCAGGGTCGAGACCTTCCTCCGGACAGACCCGCAGGCGGGTCACGCCGCAATCGGCTGGGCGTCCGTCCGGTCGGCCTCGTCGACGTCTCCGATCTCGCCGCCGGCCGCTGCACGCCGGCCGTGGACGAGTGCGTAGAGGAGGAACAGCGCCTCCGCCAGGACGCCGATCGAGATCCGGGCCCAGGTCGGGAGGCCCGACGGGGTCACGAACGCCTCGATCGCACCCGTGACCATCAGCACCGCGGCAAGGCCGATCGACATGCCGATCGCCGCGCGGCCCTCCTCCGCGAGGGCGGTACCCCGGGTGCGCGGGCCCGGGTCGACGACCGTCCAACCCAGGCGGAGACCGACGCCCGCCGCGACGAACACGGCGGTGAGTTCCAGCAGACCGTGCGGGAGCAGCAGCCCCAGGAAGAGGTCGAGCCGCCCGGCGGACGACATCAGGCCGAGCCCCACGCCGAGGTTGAGGACGTTCTCCAGCAGCACGTACACCACGGGAAGGCCGAGCAGCACACCGAAGACGAGGCACTGGGCGGCGACCCAGGCGTTGTTCGTCCACACCTGGAAGGCGAAGGAGGTCGCCGGGTGCTCGGAGTAGTACGCCTCGAATCCCCCGCCGGGACGCGTCATCTCCCGCAGCTCCTCGGCCGCCCCGAGGCTGGCACGCACCTCGGGATGGGTCGACACCCACCACGCGACCAGCGCGCTGAGAAGGATCGACAGCACCCCGATGGGTATCCACCACCACCGGGCGCGGTACAGCGCGGCGGGGAAGCTGACGGTGAAGAAGCGGCCGGCGTCGCGCCAGGAGGACGTCCGCGCTCCTGTCACCGCGCCCCGGCCGCGGGCCACCAGCGTGGTGAGGCGCCCTTCGAGCACCGGGTCGGGCGCGGCGGACTGCACCTGGGCGAGGTGGCCGGTGACGCGCTGGTACAACGCGATCAACTCGTCGGCCTCCGCGCCGGAGAGCCGACGGCGGCGGCTCAGCGTTTCCAGGCGGCGCCACTCCTCCTGGTGCGAGGCGACGAAGACGTCCAGGTCCATGCGGCTCACTCCACAGGCGCGGCGAAGGCGGGGCTGGCCTAGCTTGCCAGAGCAGGGCCGCCGTATGTTTGGCGGCCGGGGATGGCGTCGGAGCGGATGGGGTGGGTGCTGGTGGACGACCTGGTGACGGGAGAGGCCGTCGTCCTGGGGTTGAGGACGGCGAAGGTGCCGAGCCGGGCGTTGGCGATCGCCCTGGACCTGGCCGTGGAGACGGTCGTCCTGGCGGCGACGACGACGGTGGTGCTCACCGCCGTGCCCGGGCTCGACGAGGCTGCTGCCGCGGCGGTCCTCCTCGGACTCGCCGTGTTCTTCCTGCTGGGCGTACCGGTGCTGGTCGAGACGCTCTCCCGCGGAAGGTCGCTCGGCAAGCTGGCCCTCGGGCTGCGGGTCGTGCGGGCGGACGGCGGCCCGGTGCGCTTCCGACACGCACTCGTCCGGGGGCTCGTCGCGGTGCTGGAGATCTCGATGACGATGGGGGCCGTGGCGGTGGTCGCCTCGGTGGTCTCGCCCCAGGGCCGACGGCTCGGCGACGTCTTCGCCGGAACCCTCGTCGTCCGGGAACGCCTGCCGATGGCCGCGCGCCGGCAGTCGGACCTGCCACCGGTGCACCCGGGCCTTCTGCACGCCATCGGCGAGCACCTGGTCGCCCTGGACCTCTCGGCCGTACCCGACGGCCTCTGGCTGGCCGTCCGCCAACTGCTCGGCCGCCTCGGACAGTTGGACCCGGCCGTGGCCGCGGCCATGGCCGGGCGGCTCGCGGCCGACGTCGTCGGACGCACCGGGCGCCCGGTGCCGTACGGCGTGCACCCGGCCGCCTACCTCGGTGCGGTGCTCACGGAGCGGCAGCGCCGCGAGTGGGAGCGGGCCTCCGAGGCCGCACGGCGTCAGGCCGGCTCCGCGGCGTACGCCCCGGCTGCCGGGGCTCCGTTCGCACCGCCGCCCGCGCCGTTCGCACCGCCCGCGGGTCCCCCGGGTACCCCGGTTGCTCCGGCTGTCCCGGCCACGGCGCCGCTCCACTCCGCACCGCCCGCGCCCCCGGCACCGTCCGGTTTCGCGCCGCCCGCCTGAGCATTCACCTCGCCGCGCACGTCCACCTCCCGGTGAACGTGCGCGTCCGCGTGAGCACTGCCCCGGCCACACGCGGTCGCCGCACCGTGAACGTCCGTTCCGCCGTGCACGTGCGCTGCACCGTGAACTCTTGCCCCACACCGTGGAGCCCGGTCACATCGTGAAGTCCGGCCAGGGGTTGGGCTGCGATTCCAGCTCCTCCAGCTCGATCCCCGGGCCGGCCAGCACCACGTCCCCCGCCAGGTGCACCGTCTGCTGTTCCCCGGTGGCGAGGTCGGCCACCACGTAGCGCTCGACGAGCAGCGGCCCGCTGTCCGTCTCGTGCGTGTCGACGGCGGCGAGCTGCCAGTTCTGGTCGACGGTGCGCGGTGCGAGGACGGGCTCCGTCAGGGCCACCAGCCGTACGCGCGTGCTCGCGCCGGCCTCCAGTCGGAGCATGCGGGCCGTGGCAACGAGGAACGCGGGCGACGTGCCGGTGAATCCGTGTGCCCGGTCGTGACCCTCGACCGCCTGCTCGCCCGCCGGGTCGTCGGCTGCGGCACGGACCCACGCGACGCCGTCCACCGCGCCGCCCCGGACCTGCCAGCCGCCCGCCCGGACCTCCAGACGGAGCGGTCGGCAGCGGGAGTCGAGCGTGAGGTCGGTGGTGCCGAGCACGGAGCCGTCGGGGGCGTACGTCTTGGACACGTAGCGCCAGCCGGCCGGGCCGGGGGCGCAACGGAAGCGTTCCTCGGCGACCAGCACGGGACCGTGGCCGGCGGGGCCGGTGTCGGTGTTCAGGGAGTATCGGCCGTTGGGCATGCCGAGAAGCCTAGGCGCCGCAGGTGCCGGGAGCGGCTCCGGGCCGCGGAAGCCGCGCGTACCCCGACGGCTCACGGGCGGCGGCACTGACTCGGAGGGCTGCAGGCGCTTCCCGGGAACGGGCGTGCGCCCGGTGCCGGGGCACCGGGCGCACACTCAGGACCGTGCGGGAGACGGGATCCGTCGCAGGATCCGCAGCGGGATCAGTAGCGGTACTGCTCCGGCTTGTACGGGCCCTCGACCGGGACGCCGATGTAGTCGGCCTGGTCCTTGCTGAGGACGGTGAGCTTGACGCCGAGCGCGTCCAGGTGGAGGCGGGCGACCTTCTCGTCCAGGTGCTTCGGCAGGACGTACACGCCGACCGGGTACTGCGCGGTCTTGGTGAAGAGCTCGATCTGCGCGATGGTCTGGTTCGCGAAGGAGTTCGACATCACGAAGGACGGGTGGCCGGTCGCGTTGCCGAGGTTCAGCAGGCGGCCCTCGGAGAGCACGATGATGGTGCGGCCGTCGGCCTTGCGCCACTCGTGGACCTGCGGCTTGACCTCGGTCTTGACGACGCCCGGGAGCTCGCCGAGGCCGGCGATGTCGATCTCGTTGTCGAAGTGGCCGATGTTGCCGACGATGGCCTGGTGCTTCATCCGCGCCATGTGCGAGGCGAGGATGATGTCCTTGTTGCCGGTGGTGGTGATGAAGATGTCGGCCGTCTCGACGACGTCGTCCAGGGTGGTGACCTGGTAGCCGTCCATCGCCGCCTGGAGCGCGCAGATCGGGTCGATCTCGGTGATGATCACGCGGGCGCCCTGGCCGCGGAGCGACTCCGCGCAGCCCTTGCCGACGTCGCCGTAGCCGCAGACGACGGCGACCTTGCCGCCGATCAGGACGTCGGTGGCGCGGTTGATGCCGTCGATGAGCGAGTGGCGGCAGCCGTACTTGTTGTCGAACTTCGACTTGGTGACGGCGTCGTTGACGTTGATGGCCGGGAACAGCAGCTTGCCGTCGCGGTGCATCTCGTACAGGCGGTGGACGCCGGTGGTGGTCTCCTCGGTGACGCCCTTGATCGTGGCGGCCATCTCGGTCCACTTGCTGGGGGACTCGGTGAGGGTGCGGTTGAGCACCTGGAGGATGATCCGGTACTCGTCGTTGTCCGCGGTGGACGGGTCCGGGGCCTCGCCGGCCTTCTCGAACTCGACGCCCTTGTGGATCAGCAGGGTGGCGTCACCGCCGTCGTCGAGGATCATGTTCGGGGTGCGGCCGTCGGGCCAGGTCAGCGCCTGCTCGGTGCACCACCAGTACTCCTCCAGGGTCTCGCCCTTCCAGGCGAAGACCGGCACGCCGGCCGGGGCGTCGACGGTGCCCTCGGGGCCGACCGCGATGGCGGCGGCGGCGTGGTCCTGGGTGGAGAAGATGTTGCAGGAGCACCAGCGGACCTCGGCGCCGAGCGCGGTGAGCGTCTCGATGAGGACGGCGGTCTGCACGGTCATGTGCAGCGAGCCGGTGATGCGGGCGCCGGCGAGCGGCTGGGTGGCGGCGTACTCGGCGCGGATCGACATCAGGCCGGGCATCTCGTGCTCGGCGAGCTGGATCTCCTTGCGGCCGAAGGACGCCAGGGAGAGGTCGGCGACCTTGAAGTCACCGTTGAGGTTGGACGACATGCGGGGTACTCCTCGCTGCGTGGGCCGGTGAACGGGTGTGCTCCGCCGCAGGGCGGCACGGACGCCACTCTGCTGCGCGGCACAATCCGTCGGAGGACCTCTCTCCCTCGACCGGTGCACGGGGGCTCCGATCGACCGCCATCAGCAGCGACGTTTGGCTCTGGGACGAATCTACACCGCGCCGTCCCCCCGGCGACCGGACTACGGGAACGGCGCGCACTTTCCGGCCGCCCTCAGCACCGCCCCTCGGCACTCACCCGGCCCGCGCACCGGCACCGCCCGCCCGCCGGGCGACCGGCGAACGGGCGGACGGGCGGACGGGCGAACAGCAAGCGGGCAGGCGGGCAGCCGGCCGACAGGCGGCCGGTCAGTGCCGGTCGGGCCCCGGGCCGCCCGGCGTCGCCTCCGGGTCGGGCCCGGCGGCGGCCTTCTCGGCGCTGTAGACGTCGGGCTCCAGGTAGATCGCGCGGGCGATCGGGACGGCCCGCCGGATCCGTGCCTCGGCGGCGTCGATGGCGGCGGCCACCTGGGCGGCGGTGTCCTCGGCGTTGACCGCGATCTTGGCGGCGACGAGGAGTTCCTCCGGGCCGACGTGCAGGGTGCGCATGTGGATGACGTCGGTGACGGTGTCGTGGTCGACGAGGGCGTCGCGGATCTCGGCCACGACCTCCTTGTCGGCGGACTCGCCGATCAGCAGCGACTTGGTCTCCGAGGCCAGGACGAGCGCGATGACCACGAGGAGGAGGCCGATGCAGACGGTGCCGACGCCGTCCCAGACGCCGTCGCCGGTGGCGACGGTGAGGGAGATGCCGATCAGGGCGAGGACGAGGCCGATCAGGGCGCCGGCGTCCTCCAGCAGGACGACCGGGAGCTCCGGGGCCTTGGCCCGGCGGATGTAGTCGGCCCAGCCCATGGTGCCCTTGGCCTTGGCGGACTCCTGGAAGGCCGTCCAGAAGGACCAGCCCTCCATCAGGATCGCGAAGACGAGGACGCCGACGGCCCAGCCCCAGTTGTGGAGCTCGTGCGGGTGGCTGATCTTCTCGTAGCCCTCGTAGAGGGCGAACATGCCGCCGAGGCTGAACAGCACGATCGAGACCAGGAAGCCGTAGATGTACCGCTCGCGGCCGTACCCGAACGGGTGCTGCTCGCTCGCCTCGCGCTTGGCCTGCTTGCCCCCGACGAGCAGCAGGACCTGGTTGCCCGAGTCGGCGACCGAGTGGACGCCCTCGGCCAGCATCGACGAGGAGCCGGTGAAGGCGAAGGCCGTGAACTTGCCCACCGCGATCGCCAGATTCGCGGACAGCGCCGCGACCAGTGCCCTGGTGCCGCCTTCGGTGCTCATGCTGTGGTCCGGTCCCTCCGACTGGGCCGCTCTCCGGCCGTGGCTCAGCTGTCGAGCGCACACAGTATCCCGCCGCCGGAGTGGGGCTGAGCGCCGGTCAGGGCGTGGAGGCGCCGGGGGTCAGCGGGCGAGTCCGAGGTAGACGGCCGCGAAGTCGGCCGGGCCGGCCAGCTCGGCGAGTGCTTCGAGCGGGTCGTCGAGGGTGCTGGTGAACTCCGTGAGCCGCACCTCGTGGGCGGCGGCGAGGCGGCGGGCCCGGCCGACGGCGAACCCGGGGTCGGCGTCCGCGGGCAGTCCGGGGGTGTGCCGCAGCAGTACGGCCTGCAGTTGGAGCGGCTCGGGCTCGTCGACCCGGTCGCGGAAGAAGTCGTCGGGGTCGGCGCCGCCGCCGAGGTGGCCGACGAACATGCCGCGGTGCGCGGTGAGCGCCTGCGGCAGCCGTCCGGTGAGCGCGGGCAGTCCGCCGCGGTCGGCCAGCATCGTCGCGAAGCGTCCGGCGGCGGCCGCCGCCACGGGCCCTTCGGCCCACACCAGCGGTACGGTGCCGGAGAGTTGGGCGGCGAGGCCCTTGGCGGGGTTCAGGTACGCCGCGGCGTCGGGGCGGCAGCGGACGGCGACCTCGTCGAGCCGGTCGGCGAGGGCCTGCAGCGAGCCGGCCGGCAGCTGCGCGGCGCCGACCCGGTCGGCCAGGGCGGCCAGCGGCGCGAGGTGCGCCCAGAGCGCGGCCGGGTCCTCGGCCGGGAGGTCGGGCTCGCCGCCGGGGACGTCGTCCGGTTCGACGGCGCTCTCCGCGAACGGCAGCGCGAGGCCGCGGACCTGCAGCGCCGCCTCGGCGAGCGCGCTGCCGGCTGGCGCGACCACCCCGATCGCGCAGCCCCGCGCGTACGCCTGCTGGGCGAGTCGTACGAGGCCCTGCTCGCGGCCGGTGCTGCTGCTGATCACCAGCAGGTCGAGCGGGCCGATCCAGCCGGGCAGCTGCCAGCGGAGGCCGGAGGAGAAGGAGCCCGGCTCGTCGCGTCGCACGTCGGACGGGACGAGGGGCAGCACCTGGCAGGCCGTGACCGCGAGTGCGGCCAGCACGTCGGCCGCGGCGAGCGCGCTGCCGTGGCCGGCGACCAGCACCGTACGGGGGCGGCCTTCGGGTCGGAGCGCCGAGAGGCCGGCCTCCTCGGCCAGCCGGACGGCGGTGCGGACGCGCGCGCCCGCACCCGCCAGGGCGAGGAGGGCGTGTTCCCGGTCGGCGCGCTGCAGTGCGGCCGGGTCGTCGAGCAGGATGTCGTCGAGCATGCGGCCGGCCTCCAGCGGGCTCACCGGGCAGGGGTCAGGAGGGGCGGCGGGCCTCGTCGACCAGCAGGACGGGGATCTCGTCGCGGACGGGGTAGATCAGCCCGCAGCCGTCGCCGGTGCACCGCAGCTCGGGCTGCTCCTGGTCGGAGCTCTCGGCGAGCGGCGCGTGGCACTGCGGGCAGGCCAGGATCTCCAGCAGGAAGGGCGGCAGGCTCATGGACGTCGTGCTCCGTATTCGTGCGTGGTCGGTGCGGCCGTGCCCCGGCCGGTAGCAACACTACCGGCCGGGGCACGGCCACCGTCAGATCGTCCCGGGTGTGCTCCGGGCCGCCGCGTGGGGTGGGGTCAGGCGCGGACGAGGGCGAGGACGGCGTCGCGGAGCTCGGCCATCCGCGCCGGGTCCTTCGCCTCCACGTTCAACCGCAGCAACGGCTCGGTGTTCGACGCCCGCAGGTTGAACCACCAGTCGTCCCCCGCGACCGTCAACCCGTCCAGCTCGTCCGTCGACACCCCCTCCAGAACCCCGTACACCGCCCGCACCGCAGCCGTACGCCCCACCTGGTCCGCCACCGTCGAGTTGATCTCCCCCGACGCCGCATACCGGTCGTAACGCTCGCACAGCGACGACAACGGCCGCTCCTGCCCGCCCAGCGCCGCCAGCACGTGCAACGCCGCCAGCATCCCCGTGTCCGCCCGCCAGAAATCCCGGAAGTAGTAGTGCGCCGAGTGCTCACCCCCGAACACCGCGTCCGTCCGCGCCATCTCCTGCTTGATGAACGAATGCCCCACCCGGGTACGCACCGCCACCGCACCCGCGTCCGCCACCACCTGCGGCACCGTCCACGACGTGATCAGATTGTGGATCACCGTCGGACGCTCCTCACCCCCCGCCCGCGCCCGCGCGATCTCCCGCTCCGCGACCAGCGCCGTGATCGCCGACGGCGACACCGGCTCACCCCGCTCGTCGATCACGAAACACCGGTCCGCATCCCCGTCGAACGCCAGCCCGATGTCCGCACCCTCCACCCTCACCCGCGCCTGCAGATCCACCAGGTTCGCCGGATCCAGCGGATTCGCCTCATGGTTGGGGAACGTGCCGTCCAGCTCGAAGTACATCGGCACCACCTCCAGCGGCAACCCCGCCAGCACCGTCGGCACCGTGTGACCGCCCATCCCGTTCCCGGCGTCCACCACCACCCTCAACGGCCGGATCCCCGACAGGTCCACCAGCCCCCGCAGATACGACGCGTACCCCTCCAGCGTCTCCCGCGACGACAGCGAACCCACCACCGTCCCCACCGCGGCCGCCGGCACCACCACACCACCGTCCGCACCCGTGCACCACGACTCCACCAGCGCCCGGACCTCCGACAACCCCGTGTCCTGACCCACCGGCGCCGCCCCCGCCCGGCACAACTTGATCCCGTTGTACTCCGCCGGATTGTGCGACGCCGTGAACATCGCCCCCGGCAGATCCATCGACCCCGACGCGTAGTACAGCTGATCCGTCGAACACAGACCGATCTCCACCACATCCGCCCCGAACGCCGCCGCACCCTCCGCGAACGCCCGCGACAACCCCGGCGACGACGGCCGCATGTCATGCCCCACCACCACCGCCGACGCCCCCACCACCCGCACGAACGCCGCACCGAACGCCCACGCCAGCGACCCGTCCCACTGATCCGGCACCACACCCCGGACGTCGTACGCCTTCACCAGCTGACTCAGATCCCGCACTGCCGCTCCGCATCTCTGTACGTGGACCCGTTCGACGTCCGGGGGCCTGCGCGTCGCGTGGACGCGGGCCGTGGTCCCGCGCGGTGCCGCCGGGACGCGCCCGGAAGGGCCCGATCACGGGGCAGCGTACCGGCCGGGGGCGAAGGGGAGGGAACGGCTCAGTTGTCGGGCGACCGCAGGACGCGCAGGTGGCCGCGGCGGCCCACCTCGCCCGGGTCCCCGTCGGGCCCGCCCTGGCGCGAGCTGCGCTCCTGGGGGCGGGCGGCCTCGCGGACGGCGTTCGCGAGGGCTTCGAGGTCGTCACTGGTGCGGCGGACGGGACCGATGTCGGCGGCGAGGCGGACGACGTCCCACCCGCGCGGGGCGGTCAGCCGCTCGGCGTGCTCGGCGCACAGGTCGTAGCAGTGCGGTTCGGCGTAGGTCGCGAGCGGGCCCAGGACCGCGGTGGAGTCCGCGTAGACGTACGTCAGCGTCGCGACGGCCGGCCGGCCGCACGCGGTCCGCGAACAACGACGTACAGAGCTCACGAGGGTGGACGGTACCGCACTCCCGAGCGGGCCGCGACGACCCACCCCCGCGGAGCGTTCCGTGTCGCCGCCGCACGGGGCGCGGGTGGTCCGTTTCCGCCCGTGCAGGGACTACGCTCGACACTGATATGGACAGCCCCACATCTCCGTCCCCGGCCGGCGGGCAGCGGCGACCGCGTCACCGGGACCGCCACGGCCGTGGCCTGCGCGGACCGCTCGCGCCGCCGCAGGTTCCGATCGCGCTGACCCGCTCCGAGCTGTTCGACGACTACGTGCGCGAGTCGGTGGAACGCCTGGAGCGGCGCTGGCCCCAGCTGGTGGACGTCGAGTTCGCCGTGCAGGAGGTGCCGCTGCCGCCGGTCGCCGGCGAGCAGGCCCCGGACGGCGTGCCCCTGGGGCGGGTCATCCCCGCGCACCAGGGCCGCAAGAGCCGGATCGTCGTGTACCGCCGCCCGGTCGAGATCCGCGCCAAGACGCGGGAGGACCGGGCGACGCTCGTCCACGAGATCCTCATCGAGCAGGTGGCCGAACTGCTCGGGCTGTCGCCCGACGCCATCGACCCCCGCTACGACGAGGACTGACACCCGCCGGGCGGCTCAGCGGAGCAGCACGCCCGGGTCGTTCTGCGCGTGAGGCACCGTCACGGTGCTGCGGTCGTTGCGGAACGCCTGCACGGTGAACATCGGCACGTCCTTCTGCGGCAGGGAGAGCATCCGCGCCGCGACCACCGGGCCGCCGGAGACCGTCTCCGCGGTGATCCCGTACACGCCGTTCAGGCCGGACGGCTCCAGGCCCTGCACGGCGACCGTGGTGCCCGCCGGGACGTCGACCTCCTTGGTCGCCGGGGTGCCGCCGCCGCTGCCCGCGGAGGCCGTGAGCCTGACCTTGGCCGCGGCGTCGGTCGCGGTGAGGAGGACGGTGGTCGCCCCGCCGCCGCGGTTGTCCGCGAGGACGGCCCGCTTGCCGATCGGGCCGGCGGCGCTGATCCAGGCGGCGTCGCTCTTGCCGTTGGCGCTGCGGTCGACCCGGGCGCCGGCGACGACCGGTGTCGGGTGCTGCGGGTCGGTCGGGCTGAGCCGGATCGCGCCCACCTCGCCCTTGGTGATCTCCTCGAACGGCAGCGCGGCGACCATGCCCGCCTTGACGTGGATCGTCTCCTTGCCCGCCGGGGTGAACCAGCCGTTCTTGCCGGAGACCTGGACCTTCAGGTCGGCGTCGTCGTCGGCCGGGGCGGCGACGACGAGCCGGCCGCTCTTGACGTCGCCCGGCAGTCCGGGAATCACCTGGACGGCGGCGGGGGCGGCCGAGGCCGCGATCCAGTCGCCGCCCTTGCCGGCCTCGGCGACGTTGAGCTGAGCGCCGACCCGGCCGCTGCGGACGACCACGTGCACGGCGAGGTCCGCCGTCTCCGTCGGGAGCAGGCTCTTCAGGCTGACCGCCTGGGAGGTGCCGGGCGCCAGGTTGATGCCCGCACCGGACTCCGTCTCGATCGCGCCCTTCTCGCCGACGAGCCGGATGTCGACGGTGGCGGGGGCGGAGTCGCCGTTGACCAGGCCGACGTAGTCGGAGCGGCCCGGCCCGGTGCTCGCACCGGCGAACCAGAAGTCGGTGCCGGAGGGCGCGCAGTCGAGGCCGTACAGGCCGATCCGGGAGGGATCGGTGATCGTCGTGGTCTGCGAGACGCTGAAGCCGGGCGCGTACGCGCCGGTGCCGACAGCGGAGCTGCCGGGGGCCTCCTGGGGGGCGGCCTGGCCGGTCACCGGCACGCCGGGCTTGGCGAGGCTCAGCCGGGCGTCGGCCGGAGCCCCCGCGGACGGCGCCGCGGAGGCCGACGCCGGGGCGGACGTCTTCGCGGACGCGCTCGGAGAGCTGCTCGGGGACGGGCTCGCGGAGCCGCCCGCGGGCGGCGAGGCGGCAGGGGCCGCGGGCGGGACGACGTCGGAGACGGACCCGCTGCCGCCCGTCGCCGTGCCGCTCGCGCCGGCCGGGCTGAAGACGGTGAGCGCGGTGCTCCCGAGCAGGCCCTGGACGGGCGCCGGGCAGAGCAGCGAGGTCCGCTCGACCTGCGCGCTGGTGACGCCCTTCGGGCTGTCGGTGGCCGACGGGTCGGCGGGCGGCCGCAGCTCCGCGATGCCGAAGACGACGCCGAGCACGGCCGCCGCCGCCAGCAGGGACTGTCCGGTGCGGCTGCCGCCGGGCAGTCCGCCGAGTCCGGGCCGCTTGATCGCGGGCGCCTTGATGGTGGGCGCCTTGATGGTGGGCTTCTTCATCGCGGGTCAGTTCCCCGTTCCGTGGTGGTGCGGGTGCCCGCCGTTGTCGTAGCCGTCGTGGTGCGCCGCGTTCGGGTCGTGGTACGGGTCGCCCGGCTGCGGGGCGGGTGCCCATCCCTGCTGCTCCGGCGGGTATCCCTGGCCCTGGTAGGGCTGCTGGTCGTAGCCGTAGGGCGCGTACGGGTCGGTGTACTGCGTGCCGTCGTAGGCGGGCTGGGGCTGCTCGTAGCCCTGCTGCTGGTCGTACCCCTGCTGCTGCTCGTAGCCGCCCTGGTACGGCTGCTGCTCGTACCCCTGCTGCTGCTCGTAGCCGCCCTGGTAGGGCTGCTGCTCGTAGCCGGGGGCGGGCTGCTCCTGGGCCGGCTGCTGCTCCCAGCCGTACGTGTCCTGGTAGCCGCTCTGGTAGGGGTCGGCCTGGTACGGGTCGGCGTAGGTCTCGGCCTGGTCCGGGTTGCCGTCCGGGGCGTCGCCCTGGTGCGGGATGCCCGCGTAGACGCCGGCGTCGGCCTCCGTGCCGTCTCCCTCGCCGCGCTCGGCCATGCGGCGGGCGCGGCGGCTGCCGGGCAGGGGCGCCTCGGCGGCCGCGGCGAGCGCCTGGGCGGCGACGACGTCCTCGGGGAGGTCGTCGTCCTTGTGGCTGCGGCGCCCGGGCAGGGCGAGGACGAGGACGACGAGGCCGAGCAGCAGCTGGGCGGTGATCCAGCCGGTGTGGGCGACGCTGCCCGAGCGGGTCACGACGAGCTTGCCGCCGTCGGCGGGCAGCGTGAAGGCCTGGGCCCAGTCGCCGTCCGGGGTGGTCGGCTCCAGGGCGGTGCCGTCCAGGGTGGCCTGCCACTCGGGGCCGGCCTGCTCGGCGAGGCGCAGCACCCGGCCGGCGGGACCGGCGGGGATCCGGGTGACGATGTCGTGGGCGCCGGAGGGCACCGGGACGTCGGCCCCGCCCTTGGGCGAGGTGATGACGGCGCGGGTGGCCTCGGCACCGGTGACCTGCCAGATGGCGATGCCCTTGCCCTGGCTGAGGCGGGTGATGCCGGGCGTGGTGTCGAGGACGTCGCGGACCTTGGCGATCAGCGGGTCCCTGACCTCGACGTACGCGATGCCGTAGCGGGCGAGGGCGTGCGCCTGGTCGCCGCCGGAGCCGGAGAGCAGGCGGCCGGTGACGCCGGTGAGGTCCTGGTCGGCGGCGGCGTCGACGGTGGCCTCGGCCTGGCCGAGGGTCAGGCCGGAGTCGCGGACGAGGGCGTAGCCGACGGCGCTGCCGTCGGCCCGGCCGGAGAGCACGAGGGTGCGGGAGCGGTCGGTGGTGCCGGCCTGCTCCGCGATGAAGGCGGGCAGCATGGCTTCGCGGCTGCGCTGCAGCGGGCCGTCGGCCCCGGCGACGGCCCACCAGAGCGCGTTGCCCAGCGGGGCGAGGACGGCGGTGGCGAGGACCAGTGCGGCGACGGGTTGGCGCCAGCCGAAGGCGATGCCGGAGACGCGGGCGTTGGCGCCGTCGGCGCCGATCGCGGCGGCCGCGAGGAGTGCGACGCCGGTCAGCAGGGTGGCCGGGCCGGCCCAGGCGGCGACGGCGGGACCGCCGGAGGCGGGGGTGACGGCGGTGCCGGCGACGACGACGGCGAAGAGCAGTCCGGCTCCGGCCGCGCCCCACGCCGCGAGGACGGCGCGGCGGCGGTCGGCGCGCAGCAGGGCGGCGAGGGCCGCCAGGACGATGCCGACGGAGAGCCAGATCGGCGGGGTGCCGGCGCCGCCGGGGTTGGCCAGCAGCAGGCCGGCCGGGGTGGCGGCGTGTCCGCTGAAGCCGGGTACGCCGGCCTCCAGCAGGAGGCGCGACGGGTGGGCGAGCACCTGGAGCGACCACGGGGCGAGCACGAGCACGGGCACGCCGAGCACGACCAGCACGCGCAGGCCCAGCAGGCGCAGCGCGGCCGGGCCGGAGCCGAAGGCGCCGCCGCGGAGCACCGCGTGGACGAGGGCGGCGAGGCTGAGCGGCAGGGCGATGGCCCAGGTGAGCGGGACGAACGCGGTGGAGAGCGTCAGCATGAAGGCGGCCATCCACACCGGCCGCCAGCCGGGGCGGGCGCCCTTGGCGGCGCTCTCGCTGCGGATGCCGAGGCCGGCCGAGATGGCCGCGGCGCGGGCCAGCGGCGGCAGCAGCACGGCGAGGACGGCGGTGCCGATGCGGCCCTGGGCGATCGCGCCGGTCGCGGCGGGCAGCAGCGCGTACGTGGCGCTGGCCCAGGCCCGGACGATCTTGGACTCGATCAGCGGGCGGGAGACCAGGTAGGCGCTGACCGCGGCGAGCGGCACCGCCAGGACGACGATCAGGCTGAGCGCGAGGTTGGCGTTGCCGAACGCCGCGCCGGAGAGGACGGCGAGGACGGCGAGGTACGGCGGGGTGGCGGCGGTGGAGCCGGTGCCGACGGGCTGCCAGGGGTCCGCGTAGGCGTTCCACAGGCCGGCCACGCCGTCGGTGGCGGGCAGCAGGGCGCCACCGAAGAGGTCGCCGGTGCCGAGCAGGCTGCGGCAGGCGGCGAGGGCGAAGATCAGGAGGGCGGTGAAGAGCAGCGGCGCGGGGCGCCGGGCGAGCTTCTTCAGCAGCACGAACTGCTCGACGACGAGGTCGTCCGCGTCGTCGTCGCCGGGCCCCGACTCGACGGTGCCGTGGCGTCCGGCTCCGGCGTCGTCGGCGCCGCCGATGCCGAGCGAGGAGATCGCCGTCTCGACGGCGAGCCGGGCGGTGGCGCCGGGGGCGGGGAAGAGCGTGCGGTCGTCGAGCGCCTCGGCGGAGCGGGTGCGCTTGCGGCGTGACCGGGCGGCGAGCAGCCGGGGCAGGCGGATGAGCTCGTGGTTGAGGCCGGCGAGTTCGTCGTACGCCTGGCGGGGGTCCTTGCCGACGAGGTTGGCGACGACCCGCAGCAGGGTGCCGAGGACGAGCCTCAGCAGCACGTACGGGAAGAGCGGGCCGCGGCTGTTGGCGAGCAGGGTGTAGACGGCGCCGGCCTTGTCGAGCCGGTGCGGGTGGGCGGCGCCGCAGTCGATGGAACGGCGTTCGCGGCTGGCGGCCTCGGCGTGGCGGAGCACGGCGTCGGGGGCGACGACGACGCGGTGGCCGGCGGCGTTGACCCGCCAGCAGAAGTCGGTGTCGTCCCGCATGAGCGGGAGCGCCTTGTCGAAGCCGCCGAGCTCCTCGAAGACGTCGCGGCGCACGAGCATGCCGGCGGTGGAGACGGCGAGCACCGGGCGGACCTGGTCGTGCTGGCCCTGGTCCTGCTCGCGGCGGTCGAGGCCGGTCCAGCGGCGGCCGGAGCGGGCGATGGTGACGCCGACCTCCAGGAGCTGCCGGCGGTCGTACCAGCTGCGCAGCTTGGGGCCGACGACGGCGGCGCTGGGGGTGGAGTCGGCGACCTGGAGGAGCCGGCGGAGGGCGTCGGTCTGGGGTTCGCAGTCGTCGTGGAGGAGCCACAGCCATTCGACGGGCCGGCTCTCGCGCGGGCCGGAGCGGCCGAGGTCGTCGTCCTGGCGGCCGAGGGGGTCGCCGAAGTCGTCCCAGCCTCCGGTGACGGGGTCGTAGCCGGAGGGGTCGAGGCTGTAGGGGAGGTCCTCGGGCCGCAGCGGGGGGCTGTTGAAGACGGCCTGGGCGACGGCGTTGCCGAAGCCGGAGCGGCGGCCGAGCACGAGGGGGCCGCTCTCGGGCAGCCAGTCGCCGAGGGTGTCCTGGAGGAGCTGCGGGGAGTCGTCCGTGGAGCCGGTGTCGACGGCGAGGACGCGCTGCACGGGCCGGTCCTGGCCGAGCAGTCCGGCCAGCGCCTGGGGCAGCCAGCGCGCGCCGTCGTGCGAGACGATGACGGCGGTGACCAGGTGGCGCGGGTAGGCGGGTGGCCGGGCAGCGGAGAAGCCGCTCTGGTGGCTGTAGACAGTCATCGAGTTCGCGGGCCCCATGGTCTTGTCGGCGGACGCAGCCGGTGGACGACGGCGGGTGGTGCGCGGTGCCGTCCGGTGGAGGCCGAGGTCACCGGGGCTGCCGGTGGGGACGGGGCGGGCGGCGGTGCGCGGGCGCCGGATGACGAGCACCCGGATGGCGCACCACACTAACGGCTCTGCCGAGCGGCGGCGGAGGCGGTCCTGGGGGAAGGGCGGGTGCGGGGACGCGAAAGCGCCCCACCGTTCGGTGGGGCGCCCGGCACAGCTGGGATCTGGGCCCGTCAGACCGCGCTCTTCTTGAGACGGCGGCGCTCGCGCTCGGACAGGCCGCCCCAGATGCCGAAGCGCTCGTCGTTGGCGAGGGCGTACTCCAGGCACTCGGAGCGGACCTCACAGGCGAGGCAGACCTTCTTGGCCTCCCGGGTCGAGCCGCCCTTCTCGGGGAAGAAGGACTCGGGGTCGGTCTGGGCACAGAGTGCGCGCTCCTGCCAGCCGAGTTCCTCCTCTTCGTCCTCTTCGATGCCGTCACCGATCAAAAGCTCAAAGAGCTCGCTCATCTGACGCGCCTCCTCTGCCCCTCTTGGCGTCCCCGTGGTGTTGCCGTTGCCTGAGCGGCGGAACGACACGAGTGAAATTACAGTTGCGCCACTCTGGCCCAGTCAAGCCGAGCTCTGGTATTGGGTCGAGGATTCACTCCCCGGAACCAAGCCGCCACCAAAAGTGCACATATCCCGACAACCCGGACATTCGACCGGAGTGGGCGCAACCATCCGAAGGATCCCGGGAACCCGACACGCGGCCGGCGCCGGCCGACCGCTCGGACGACCCCCCGATCGACTCCTCGATCACGGGGACGCCTGGGGCGGCGGTCCGGTTGCCCGGGTACCGGGCTGCCTTCCCGGCGATCTTCGCATCGAAACCTAGAGGTGGATTTATCACTCCATCCGGTGGTTCATGCCTGATGCGACCCGAATGTCCGGGAGATCGGGTTGACACCCCCGCACCTCGTGAGGTCTCCTAGCTCCCATGTCAGAGTTCGCCCCCCGCCGCGACGGCCGCCAGGCCGTGGTCACGCGCGCCGCGAGCTCGCTCTGTTGTCGCCTCTGTTCCCGCTGTATCTAGGCGCCCGCGTCCCACGAGCGCCGGCCACAGCCCGAACATCGAGGCCGCCCGCGCGAACCACGTCCCCGAATCTCCGCGGATCGGCTGCATCCCGACCGACCCGGACGATCCGAGGACTCCCGTGCGAATGCCCCGCATCCGTCAGCGCAACCGCGACCGCGGCAAGAACCGCCTCCGCGCCACCCCCGCCGTGCAGATCGCGGCCCCCCGCCACCCGTGGGCCGACGGCCTGAGCGACGTCTCCATCGCCGGCGACCCGCTGGCCTTCCCGCACCTCGCCCGCACCGACCTGCCGCCCCACCCCACCACCATCGCCGGTTACGCCCGGCTCGTCCGGGAGATCGCCGCCGACCGCGCCCGCTGGGAACCCCTCGTCGCGTACGACGCGCTCACCCGCTGGTACGAGCGGCTGGAGACCGGCCCGGGCTACGAGGTGTGGCTGCTCAGCTGGCTGCCCGGGCAGGGCAGCGGCTTCCACGACCACGGCGCGTCCTCCGGCGTGATGACCGTCGTGCAGGGCGAGCTCACCGAGCGCTCCCTCACGCACGACGGCGAGGGCAACAGGGCGCTGCGGCCGGGCGGGCAGCGGGTGTTCTCCTCCGGCTACCTGCACGAGGTGGTCAACGCCTCGCTGGAGCCGGCCGTCTCGATCCACCTGTACTCCCCCGGCCTGACCGAGATGAACCAGTACGACGCGGCCGTGCCGGAGCGGCAGCCCGAGCCGCGGTGAGCACCCGGCGGACTGGCAGGATGACCCCATGCGCATCGTGGCACTGGCTGGCGGAATCGGTGGGGCGCGCTTCCTGCGCGGACTGAAGGAGGCCGTCGCCCCCGGCGACGAGATCACCGTCATCGGCAACACCGGTGACGACATCCACCTCTTCGGACTCAAGGTCTGCCCCGACCTCGACACCGTGATGTACACCCTCGGCGGGGGCATCCACGAGGAGCAGGGCTGGGGCAGGGCCGACGAGACGTGGTCCGTCAAGGAGGAGATGAAGGCGTACGGCGTCGGGCCCGAGTGGTTCGGGCTCGGCGACCGCGACTTCGCCACGCACATCGTCCGCACCCAGATGCTCGCCGCCGGCTACCCGCTGAGCGCGGTCACCGAGGCGCTGTGCGACCGCTGGCAGCCGGGCGTGCGGCTGATCCCGATGAGCGACGACCGGGTCGAGACGCACGTGCGGATCACCGACGGGCAGGGCACCCGCGCCGTGCACTTCCAGGAGTACTGGGTGCGGCTGCACGCCGAGGTCGAGGCCGAGGCGATCGTCGCGGTCGGGGCGGACACCGCGAAGCCCGCGCCCGGCGTGCTGGAGGCGATCGCCGCGGCCGACGTCGTCCTGCTGCCGCCGTCCAACCCGGTGGTGTCGATCGGCACCATCCTCGGCGTGCCCGGCATCCGGCACGCGCTCGTCTCCGCCGCGGCGCCGGTGGTCGGCCTCTCGCCGATCATCGGCGGCGCGCCGGTGCGCGGCATGGCCGACAAGGTGCTCACCGCGATCGGTGTCGAGGCCGGGGCGGAGGCCGTCGCCCGGCACTACGGCGCCGACCTGCTCGACGGCTGGCTGGTCGACACCGCCGACGGGGCGGCCGTCGCCGGGGTGGAGGCGGCCGGCATCCGCTGCCGGGCGCTGCCGCTGCTGATGACGGACGTGCCGGCGACCACCGCGATGGCCCGCGCCGCGCTGGAGCTCGCCGCCGAGGTGCGCGCGTGAGCCTGCAGGTCGTGCCGGTCACCGGCCTGCCCGAGGTGCCGCCCGGCGCCGACCTCGCCGCGCTCATCGCCGAGCACGGCGACTTCGAGGACGGCGACATCCTGCTCGTCACCTCGAAGATCGTCAGCAAGGCCGAGGGACGGCTGCTGCACGCCGCCGACCGGGAGGCCGCGATCGACGCCGAGACCGTCCGCGTCGTCGCCCGCCGCGGCCCGGCCCGGATCGTCGAGAACCGCAACGGCCTCGTGATGGCCGCCGCCGGGGTCGACGCGTCCAACACCCCGCCCGGCACCGTGCTGCTGCTGCCCGAGGACCCGGACGCCTCCGCGCGCAGCCTGCGCAAGCGCCTCCAGGAGCTCACCGGCCGCCGGCTCGCCGTGATCGTCACCGACACCTTCGGCCGTCCGTGGCGCACCGGCCTCACCGACGTCGCGATCGGCGCAGCGGGCCTGTCCGTCCTGGAGGACCACCGCGGCCGCACCGACGGCCACGGCAACCCGCTGCAGCTCACGGTCACCGCCACCGCCGACGAGCTCGCCGCCGCGGGCGACCTGGTGAAGGGCAAGTCCACCGGCACGCCGGTCGCCGTCGTCCGCGGGCTCGCCGGGCTCGTCACCGCCGAGGACGGCGACGGCGCCCGGGAGCTCGTCCGCCCCGCCGCCGACGACATGTTCCGGCTCGGCACCTCCGAGGCGCTGCGGCAGGCGGTGACGCTGCGGCGCACCGTGCGCGCCTTCACCGCCGAGCCCGTCGACCCGGGCGCGGTCCGCCGTGCGGTCGCCGCCGCCGTGACGGCGCCGGCCCCGCACCACACCACGCCCTGGCGGTTCGTCCTGCTGGAGAGCGCCGGGGCGCGCACCCGCCTGCTCGACGCGATGCTCGACGCCTGGCGCCGCGACCTGCGCGAGCTCGACGGCTGGGACGACGCGAAGGTCGCCCGCCGCACCGCCCGCGGCGACGTGCTGCGCAACGCCCCGTACCTGGTGGTGCCCTGCCTGGTCATGGACGGCTCGCACGCCTACCCGGACGCCCGCCGGGCGGCCGCCGAACGCGAGATGTTCACCGTGGCGATCGGTGCCGCCGTGCAGAACCTGCTGGTCGCCCTCACCGGTGAGGGCTACGGCTCCGCGTGGGTGTCGTCGACGATGTTCTGCCGCGACACCGTCCGCGCCGTGCTCGACCTCCCGGAGGGCTGGGACCCGATGGGCGCCGTCGCCGTCGGCCGGCCCGCCGAGGCGCCGAAGGAGCGTCCGGACCGCACCGCCGACCCGTTCCTGACGGTGCGCTGAGCCCGGCGAGCCCTACCGGCCCCGGTGGTCCTCGGGGCTCAGCCGGGGCCCGTAGCGCGGCGCACGGGCACCGGTGAGGCCGATCAGCCGGCAGAGCCGGTGGCGCTGCGGCCGGTACGGCTCCAGCAGCTCCAGCATCTGCGCGTCGTCGCTGCGCGGCCGCCCGGCCAGGGCCCAGCCGACCAGGTTCGGCAGGTGGAGGTCGCCGACCGACACCGCGTCGGGGTCGCCGGCCGCACGCTGCAGGGTCTCCGCCGCCGTCCACGGGCCGACGCCGGGCACCGCCGTCAGCCGGGCGAAGGCCTCCGCGTGACCGAGGGCCCCGGCCTCCTCCATCCGAGGGGCGAGCCGGGCCGCCCGCACCACCGTCGCCGACCGCTTCGGGTCGACCCCGGCGCGGTGCCACTCCCAGCTCGGGATCGTCGCCCAGTCGCGTGCGGACGGCGCCGCCCGGAGCCCCTGCTGCGGGCCGGGTGCCGGGGTGCCGAAGTCACGCAGCAGCGTCCGCCATGCGCGGTACGCCTCCAGGGTGGTGACCTTCTGCTCCAGGATCGCGGGCACCAGCGACTCCATCACCAGCCCCGTCCTGGCCAGCCGCACCCCGGGGTGGCCGCGCTGCGCGTCCCGCAGCGGGCCGGGCGGCACCACCAGGGCGGCGGGGTCGTCCTCGGCGCCGAGCAGCCGCGGCAGGGCCTCCAGCAGCCAGTCGGCGCCCGCTCCCCAGGCCCGGGCCTCGATCTCGCCGGCGTGCGCGGCGATGCGGAGCGTGCCGACGCCGCCGGGGGTGCGGGAGGCACGCCAGTACGCGCCGTCGGCGTCGGCGCGGAAGGACGGGTCGGCGGGGCCGCGGCGCAGCGGGAAGAGGGTGCGGCCGAGGTCGACCGGAAATCCGGGGCGCCATCGCCGTACCGTGCCCGGCATCGCCCGTCACTCCCTCGTGTGCGGCCGTCCCGTCCGGGTGGCCTGTCGTCCGCGAGGAACGATACGCGCGTCGGGCCGGGCGGCGGCGACGCCCGGGGGCGGACGGCGGACGGCCGGACCTGCCGCGGGTGGGCGGCGGGTCCGGCCGGGGTCGGGGGGTCGGCGGGATCGCTCCCGGGTGCGGGGCCGGCGGGGTTCACCGGCCCTGGAGGTGGGCGGCCCAGGAGCGGATGTCGCCGAGCCGGTCGTAGAGGGCTTCGCCGGGGCACTCGGTGTTGAAGGCGTCCCGGTGGCCGGAGATCGACTTGAACTGCACCGAGGTGCCCTTCTTGTACTTGCTCCCG
Source organism: Kitasatospora sp. NBC_01539 (assembly GCF_045040525.1). NCBI lineage: Bacteria > Bacillati > Actinomycetota > Actinomycetes > Kitasatosporales > Streptomycetaceae > Kitasatospora > Kitasatospora sp. NBC_01539. Next base: position 5,362,525 of record NZ_CP109390.1, on the reverse strand, counting down.
TCGGAGGCCGAGACGAGGGTGGCGGTGCCCTGGGCGTCCTTGCCGGTGAGGCCGAGCTTCCACGCGGCGATCTGCGAGACGCCGTCCACCTGTGCCTGCGGCGCCTGTGCGGAGACGTACGTGCCGAGGGCGGCGACGCCGGCGGAGTTGGTGTTGAAGCCCAGGGTGTGGGCGCCGAGCACCGGTTCGGCGACGCCGCCCGCGCGGCCCTCGTAGATGGTGCCGCAGCGGTCGACCAGGAAGTTGTAGCCGATGTCCCGCCAGCCGAGGCTCTTGACGTGGTACTGGTAGATCGACCTGATCATCTTGGGGGCGTCGGTGCAGGCGTAGTCGTTGGTCGTGTCGGTGTGGTGGACGAAGACCGCCCGGACGTCGCCGGTGTAGCCGAAGCCGCTCTCGCGGATCGACTCGTCGGCGCCCCAGCCCGCGCGGGTGACGATGCCCGGTCGCGGCGCGGCACCGCCCGCGCGCAGGCCGGGTTCGGCCGGCCTCGGCTCGGGTGCAGCCACCGGATCGGCGCCGGGGTCGACGAGTTCGGCCCGCAGCCCGGCCGGGAAGGGCCGGGTGCCCGCGGTGACCCGGACGGCGACGCCGTCGCTCGGCCCGACCCACAGCGGCGCGGTCGCGCCGCGGCCGGTGACTTCGTCCGGGCGGTCGTCCCGGTCGGCCTCCAGGTCGTACCAGGCGCCCCATCGGCCCGTCAGGGCGCTGCGGGTGCGGACCTGCACGCCGCCGTCGAGGGCTTCGGCCGGGTCGTCCCAGCTGACGCCGACGAGGGCGAAGGAGGCCGTGGTGCGCGGGCCGATGTCGCGCAGGGTGTCGGGCCCGCGGAGCGATGACTCCAGCGGGACGGTGGTGACGCCGCCGGTGCCGGGGTCCGCGTGGGCGGGCACGGCGGCCAGGGTCGTCAGCAGCAGGGTGGTCGTGGTGGCGGCCGCCGCGAGGGCGGCCCGTCGTTCAAGGCGCATAAATCGGATATTGACGGCAAATAACCTGAGCCGCCACGTCGCCCGCCCGACCCGGACGCCCCTGCCGGACGAGGACACCGAGGCCGTAGGCTGGACCGCACCATGACTGCGCCTTTCGCTGCCGACGCCCGCATCCCCGCCGAGCTGCTGCACGCCTACCTGCGCTCCGGGGCCCCCGATGCCGACCCCTCGCGTCCGCTGGTCACCTTCTACGACGACTCGACCGGCGAGAGAGTCGAGCTGTCCGCGAAGACCTTCGACAACTGGGTCGCGAAGACCGCCAACCTCCTTCAGGACGAGCTCAACGCAGGCCCGGACGACCGGGCCGTGCTGCTGCTCCCGGCCCACTGGCAGAGCGCGGTGTGGCTGCTCGCCTGCTGGTCCGTCGGGGTGACCGCCCTGCCCGGCGGCGACCCCGCCGACGCCGACCTCGTGGTCAGCGGACCGGACGGACTGGAGGCCGCGGCGGCCTGTTCCGGCGAACGGGTGGCGCTGGCCCTCCGTCCGCTCGGCGGCCGCTTCCCCCAGCGCCCCGACGGCTTCCTCGACTACGCCGCCGAGGTGCCCGGCCAGGGTGACCGCTTCGCGCCGTACTCCCCGCCGAACCCGGAGGCGCCGGCGCTGGAGACCGAGATCGACGGGCTGCCGCTGAAACTGACCGGCGAACAGACCGTGCAGCTCGCCCGGGAGGGCGCGGCGCGCCTCGGCATCGGGGTCGGCGACCGGGTGATGTCCACGCTGGCGTACGACGACTGGGCCGGGCTGGAGGCCGGGCTGCTGGCGCCGCTCGCCGCCGGCGCGTCGGTCGTGCTCTGCCGGAACTCCGGCACCCTGACGGCGGATCAGTGGGAGAAGCGGATCGAGGCCGAACGGGTGACCCTGCGGCTCGGCTGAGCCGTACGGACCACCGTCCCGCCCGCACCACCCCCGACGCCCCCCGCCCTCGAACGGAACGCCCGCGTACGGACCGTCCTTCCGGGACCTCCGAACACGTGGGCGTTCCGCGTGTTCCGAGGGTTCATCACCCCGGGGAGAAATCACCGCATGCGGGCCGAAACGGACGCGCGCTCGTCTAGGGTGTCCGAGGTGAACAGCGGAAACCGTCGTCCGGGCGACGCTCCGGGCGCCTCCCCCCGCGCGGTCGGCCCGACCGGGCCCGGGCCCGACGACCGCACCCCCGCCCGGGCCCCCGCCCAAGCACTCGTCCAGGCCCCCGTCCCGGACCTCGCGGCGGGCGGCCGCGGACGGAGAGCCACCCCCGCCGCGGACGGCCGGGCCGCCCGGCGGCGCGACCGCAGATCGGCCGAGCGCGGCCGCAGGGCCCTGCGCTGGACGGCGGTCTCCGCCGCGCTGGCCCTGGTCGCGGGCTGCGGCGGCGCCTACTTCGCCTACCGGCACTTCAACGGGAACATCGCCTCCGTCGACGTCCACGTCGGCGTGGAGGCCGAACGGCCGCGGGCGATCGAGGGCGCGCTCAACATCCTGGTGATCGGCACCGACAGCCGGGTGGGCCTCGGCCGCCGGTACGGCGACGAGGGCGGCACCGGGCACGCGGACACCACGCTGCTGTTCCACGTCGCGAAGGACCGCAGCAACGCCACCGTGATCAGCATCCCCCGGGACCTCATGGTGCAGATCCCGGAGTGCCGCACCGGCAGCCTCCGGATCCCCGGGGAGCGGCGGGCCATGTTCAACGCCAGTCTCGGCGAGGACGGCCGCGACCCCGGCTGCACCTGGACGACCGTGGAGAAGCTGACGGGCATCCACATCGACCACTTCATGATGGTGAACTTCGAGGCCGTCAAGTCGCTCTCGACCGCCGTCGGCGGCGTCGAGGTCTGCGCGGCGAAGAACATCGACGACCCGGACTCCCACCTGAGGATGACGAAGGGTCGGCACACCGTGCAGGGCGAGGAGGCGCTCGCGTTCGTCCGCACCCGGCACGCGGTCGGGCTGGGCGGCGACCTCACCCGGATCCCGCTGCAGCAGCAGTTCCTCTCCTCGATGATCCGGAAGATCAAGAGCAGCGACACGCTGACCAGCCCCACCAAGCTCTTCCAGCTCGCGGACGCCGCCACCAAGGCACTCACCGTCGACTCCGGCATCGACGACGTCCGCCGGCTCAAGGACCTCGCGGTCGAGCTCAGCCGGGTCGACACCGGGACCATCACCTTCACCACCGTGCCCGTCATGGACGACCTGCGGGACCGCGACCGGCTCGCGCTGCGCCAGCCCGACGCCGCCCAGCTCTTCGCCCTGATCGCGGCCGACCGGTCGATCGGGGCGCCGGCCGCGCCGCCCGTCCCCACCGCCGGCGGCACGGCAGCCACCGCGGCGGGCCGCTCGACCGCCGCCCCCGTCAGCCGTTCGTCCGTCAGGCCGCCGGTGCCGGTGCTGCTCGACCCGTCCGGGGTCGAGGTGACGGTGCGCAACGGCAGCGGTGTCGGCCGGCAGGCCGGCCAGGCCACCGCCGACCTCCGGGCGAAGGGCTTCACCCAGGCCACCGTGGGCGGCAACACCACGACCGCGGCGTCGAGTTCGATCGGCTACCCGGCCGGGCGGGCCGGGGAGGCCGCCGCCCTGGCCGCCGCCCTCGGGCTGCCCGCCGGCTCCGTACGGCAGAGCGCCTCGCTCGACACCGGGGACGCCCTGGTGGTCGTCCTCGGCCGGGACTACACGGCAGCACCCTCCCCCGGCACCGCCGGCGGCGGCTCCTCCGGTGCCTCGGCGGCCGGCACGCCCTCACCGGTGCCGGTGCCGACCGCCCCGCCGAAGAACCTCCAGCGGGTGCAGGCGGACGACGAGGACGTGTGTGCGCGGTAGTCGGCCGGAACGGGACGGTGTCGGCCCCGTCACGATCGTTTCTGTAACCTTTCGCCCGCCCGCTGCGTCTTGTGTGTAGACCGACCGGCCGCAGGACGCCCCGGCCCAGGCCCGTCCCGGGGGTGATCCCCGGGACGATCCGGCCGCGCGGCCGCCGGCCGGTCCGGGACCACCCCTGCCGGCCGACCGGCGCAGGGACACGACGAGCGGCGGGGAGCAGCATGACGAGCGTGGAGCCGATACCCGGCGGCAGGGCTGCCGTCCGCCGGGCCCGGCAGGGCGGGAACGGATCGCGGCGCAGGCAGCGGGCCCGCCGCTGGCTGCGCGTCACGGCCATCACCACGGGCGCCACCCTGGTCGCCGGGTGCGGCGCGGGCTACCTCTACTACCAGCACCTCAACGGCAACATCAGGTCCGGCACCAAGAACCTGACGGACGAGCAGGGCGCCCGGACGGCCCCGAACGCCAAGGGGCAGACCCCGCTCAACATCCTGATGATCGGCACCGACAGCCGCGGCACCAGCGAGAACGTCGCCCTCGGCGGCTCCGCCGACGAGGCGTCCCGCCCCGGCCTGGCCGACGTCCAGATGCTGCTGCACGTCTCCGCGGACCGCAGCAACGCCTCGATGATCAGCATCCCGCGCGACACCATGGTCGACATCCCGGCCTGCCGCGACGAGAAGGGCACGAAGTACCCCGCGGTGAAGCACACCGCCATCAACGAGGCGCTGGCCCGCGGCGGCCCCGGCTGCGTCGTGGGCACCTGGATCAGCCTGACCGGACTCGACATCGACCACTACATGGTCGTCGACTTCGGCGGCGTCGTCCGGATGGCCGACGCCGTCGGCGGCGTGCCCGTCTGCGTGGACCGCAACATGTACGACCGCTACCGGCCCGGCCACGGCGGCACCGGCCTCAAGCTGCCCAAGGGCACCACCCGGGTCACGGGCGAGAACGCCCTCAAGTGGCTGCGCACCCGCGACGCCTGGGGCTCCGACCTCGGCCGCACCAAGGCCCAGCACATGTACCTCAGCTCGATGATCCGCGAGCTCAAGTCCGGTGGGCGGCTCACCGACCCCGGACAGCTGATGACGCTCGCCGAGGCGGCGACGAAGTCGCTCACGGTCGACAAGCCGCTCGCGGACCTGAAGGCGATCTACGACCTCGGCACCGACCTGCGCGGCGTGCCCACCGAGCGCACCACCACGCTCACCGTGCCGGTGATCGCCGATCCGGCCAACCCGACGGCGAAGCTGCTGCTCAAGCAGACCGAGGTCAAGCAGATCTGGCGGATGCTGCTCGCCGACACCCCTCTCGACGGCAAGGGCGCGGCGGCCGGGCAGGCCTCCGCCGCCCCGTCGCCGTCGCCGTCCCCGGTGGCGTCCGACGGCGGCACCGCTCCCGCGAGGAGCACGATCGCGGTCAGCGTGCAGAACTCCTCCGGCACCGAGGGCCGGGCCTCGGAGGTGCGGAGCGCCCTGACCGCGGCCGGGTTCGCGAAGGCCTCCCTGACCGGCAACGGCACGGCCCGCGACACCACCCGGCTCGCCTACGGCGCCGGGCACCGGGCCGAGGCGCAGGCCGTGGCGGCCGCGCTGAACCTGCCCGCCGACGCCCTGGTGGAGTCGGGCACGTCCCGGACGCTGAGCCTGTCGATCGGCAGGGACTGGACCGCCGGTACGGCGTTCACCCCGGCCGCCGCGCCCACCGCACTGCCGAAGTCGGTGGACGCGGAGACCTCGGACGACGACGAGAGCTGCATGGAGGTCGTGCCGCAGGGCGGCCTCTACACCTACTGAGAGCCCGTCAGGCCCCGTCCGTCACGGCCCGTCCGCCGGGCCCGGTTCGGCGGACGGGGCGAGCAGGCCGCCGCTCTCGACGTACTCCTCGCCGGTCCGCGGGCAGCGCCAGCGGTCGCCGCCGGCCGGCTCCAGCGGTTCGCCGGCCCGGCCGACCCACTTGATCCGGCGGGCGGGCACGCCGGCGACCAGGGCGAAGTCCGGGACGTCGCGGTGGACGACCGCCCCGGCGGCGACCAGCGCCCAGCGGCCCACCGTCACCCCGGCGACGAGCACCGCGCGGCCGCCGATCGAGCAGCCCTGCCGGAGCGTCACCCCGCGGGCGTGCCAGTCGTCCCCGCGCTTGAGCCGGCCCTCCGGGTCGACCGCGCGCGGGTACAGGTCGTTGGTGAGCACGGCCGCCGGGCCGACGAACACGCCGTCCTCGACCACCGCGGGCTCGTAGACGAGCGCGTGGTTCTGCAGCTTGACCCGGTCGCCCAGACGGACGCCCGGACCGACGTACGCGCCGCGGCCGATGATGCACTCGGCGCCGATCTCGGCGTGCTCACGCACCTGCGCCAGGTGCCAGACGGTGCTGCCGGGGCCGATCACGGCCCGCTCGTCGACGTCGGCGGTCGGCTCGATCCGGACGTCCGCCGGGCGCGGCCGCGACACGTCGGCCCCCTCAGGAATCCCCATGGCGCGACGATAGTGCCCGGGTGCCCGCGGAGGGGGCCGTTCGGCGCGGGCGGGCCGGGCCTTCCCGGCCCGCGGCGCCCTCGGCTCGGGCCCTCTCGGCTCAGGCCCTCTCGGCCCGGGGCGCCATCGGCTCGGGCCGCTTGCTGGCGATCACCCGGCGGGCCAGCTTGCGCGGCGAGGTGAGGAAGCCGAAGCCCCAGCTCATGTGCATGGTGGCGAGCGCCACCGGCAGCTGCAGGCGGGCGCGGGCCGACAGCCCGCGGCCCTCGACCACCGAGCCGCCGAGGATGCCCAGCACGTAGCCGCCCGGCACGGCCAGGAAGACCGGGTGGACCGCGGCACCGAGCACCAGGCCGGCCACGCAGGCCAGCAGGGCGGCCGGCGGGGCGAGGTAGCGGAGGTTGACCGAGCCGCGGTGGTAGCGGGTGACGACCCGGCGCCACCGGCCGTAGTCCTTGTACTGCCTGGCGAGCGCCCGCACGCTGGGCCGCGGCCGGTAGGTGACCCGCAGCTGCGGGGTGAACCAGATCAGGCCGCCGTCCTGGCGGATGCGGTAGTTGAGCTCCCAGTCCTGGGCGCGGACGAACTCCTCGTTGTAGCCGCCTTGCTGCTCAAGCACCTCGCGGCGGAACACGCCGAGGTAGACCGTCTCGGCCGGGCCGGCCAGGCCTCCGGTGTGGAAGGCCGCGTTGCCGACGCCGATCCTGGAGGTCATGGCGGCGGCGACCGCCTTCTCCCACTCGCTCTCGCCCTCGGCGTGCATGACGCCGCCGACGTTGGCGGCCTCCATCGCGCCGAGCAGCCGGACGGCGGTGTCGATGTACCCCGGTGTCAGCAGACCGTGCCCGTCGACGCGTACCACGATGGGGTGATGCGAGCCGCGGATGGCCGCGTTCAGGCCGGCCGGGGTGCGGCCGGTGGGGTTGGGCACCGTCCGGACCCTCGGGTCCTCGGCGACGAGCGCCGCGGCGATCTCGTCCGTCCGGTCGGTGGACGGGCCGAGGGCGATCACGACCTCGACGTCGCCGGCGTAGTCCTGCTCCAGGATCCGCAGGACGGCGGTGCGCAGGTGACGTTCCTCGTTGAGCACCGGCATGATCACGGAGACCGCCGGCAGCTCCTCAGCAGCCTTGGTGTTCATCGCGCCCACCGTACCGGCGGGACCCGCCGGATGTCAGACGAGGGTCGCCGGAACACACCTGCCCAGCAGCCCGGACACCGCCGGGCGGAACGTTTCGCCACCTCGGGTGACCGTGCGGCGCGGCGCGGTCACGGCCGGGCACCGGCGGGCCTAGCATCCCGAAGATGCCGTCCTCACGTCCGTTCGTGCCGCCGCCGTCCCGCCCGCCGCGCGGACGCGCGGGCCGGTCGGCGCAGGGCGGCGCCGGGGGCGCGGGGCGGGGTGCGGACCGGAGGCCCGCCCGGCCGACCGGACCGGCGAGACGCGGCCGGGACCGGCAGGAGCCCCCGCCGAGGCGACCCGTGGCCCCCGGCCCCGGTCCGCGCCGGGGCCGGGGCCGGGGGCCACGCTGGGGCCGGTGGGGCCGCTGGGCGGTCGGCGCGCTGTCCCTGGCGGTGCTCGCCACCTCGTGCGCGGGGTGGATGCTGCTGCACGGCGTCGGCGACGCGATCGAACGGATCGACGCGATCGGCGGCGGCGACCGGCCCGCCGACGAGGGCCTCACCACCTTCCTGGTGGCCGGCACCGACGACCGGGCGGGCGTCCCGGAGGACACCCTGAAGAACGTCCTGCACGCGGGCGGCGAGTCGTGCCACTGCACCGACACGCTCATGGTCGTGCAGCTCGCCCGCAACGGCGGCCGGGCGACCGTGCTGAGCATCCCGCGCGACTCCTACGTCGACATCCCCGCCCACCAGGACCCGGCGACCCGCCGGGAGGTGCCCGCCACCAAGGGCAAGATCAACGCGGCGTACGGGATGGGCGGCGCCCCGCTCACCGTGCGCACGGTCGAGAAGAACACCGGCCTGCGGATCGACCACTACCTGCAGATCGACTTCCTCGGCTTCGTCACCACGGTCGACGCCCTCGGCGGCGTCGAGGTCTGCACCGCCAAGCCGCTCAAGGACCCGTACTCCGGCCTCGACCTGCCCGCCGGCACCACCCGGCTGAACGGGGCGGGCGCGCTCAAGTACGTCCGGGCCCGGCACGTCGACGGCTCGTCGGACCTCGGCCGGATGCGCCGCCAGCAGCGTTTCGTCGCCCAGCTGCTGCACCAGGCCACCGCCCAGGACGTGCTGCTCGACCCGGAACGGCTCGGGTCGGTGCTCGGCACCGCCCTGAAGTCCGTGAAGGCCGACAAGGGGCTGACCACCGGCGCCCTGCTCGACTTCGCCACCCGCCTCCGGGGCCTCTCCGCGGGCTCCGCGGACTTCGCCACCGTGCCGGTGTCCGACGTCGACCACCAGGTCGCCGGCTGGGGGTCGACGGTGCTGTGGGACACGGAACGCGCCGAGACGCTCTTCGAGACCGTCCGGGAGGGGCGGCCGCTCGTGACGCACCCGGACCCGTCGCCGTCCCCCGTGGTCGCGTCCCCCGTGGTCGCGTCCGCCGCGGACGGGGCCGTGCCCGCCGCGCAGATCCGGGTGCAGGTGCTGAACGGCACCGGCGTGACCGGCCTGGGGCAGCGCGTCGACGAGGACCTGCGCCGCGCGGGCTTCGCCACCACCGGCACGCCGTCCAACACGGGCACCGCGGTGGCCCGCACGTCCGTCCGCTACGACCCCCGGTGGGACGAGTCGGCGAAGACGCTGGCCGCGGCCCTGCCGGGCGCGGAGCTCGTCCGGACACCCGGGCTCGGCGCGACGCTCCAGGTCGTCGTCGGCACCGACCACGGCGGAACGCCCTCGCCCGCGCCGGCCGCCGTCCCGCCGCCCGCCTCGGCCTCCGCCTCCGCGACCCGGACGCCGGCGCCCGCGGTGAGCGCGGAGACCGGCAGCGAGATCAGCTGCCCGTGACCGCGCGCACCACGTACCAGCCGACGGCGCACAGCACGACGGCCGCCAGCGACGACCGGTTCAGCAGCACCTGCGCCGTGCCCACCCGGCCGGGCAGCGCCGTCGTCGGGCGGCGGGCCGGGCGGTGCGCCAGCACGGTGACCGTCTCCGCCACCGCGGCCGGGGCGTAGGCGCCGCCCAGATGCCGCCCGAGGGGCGCCGCGGGCCAGGCCCAGATGTGCACGGTGCTCCCGTCGGTGCCCTGCACCGACAGGCGGCCGCGGTGCACGGCCGCCGCGTTGACCTCGTCCCAGGACCAGCGGCGCACCCGCAGGCCCGAGGCGACGACCAGGCCCTCGCGGTCGAACCCCGCCTGCCAGGTGAGGGCGGTGACCAGGGCCACGAACATCGCGGACGTCGTGAGGAGCGGCCGCACCAGCCCGCCGAACCAGCCGTCGGCCGGCGCGGTGCAGAGGAACACCGCCGCAGGCACCGCCAGCAGCGGACCGGCCGCGAGGCGCAGCGGCCGCGGCATGCCGACCACCCGCGCGGGCTCCGGGCCGGTGTCGGCGGGCTCGGCGGCCCCGGCCGTCCGGGCGTCCGCGTCGGCCAGCGACGCGCCGGCCAGGACGGAGACGGCGTCGTCGTCGTCGCCGAGCGGCCTGCCCCGGCGCCACCACCGCGGCACGCCCGGGAACGCCCCGGTGACGGAGACCCGCCACCGGGCGCCCGCGTGGCCGGGGCGGACGAGCAGCTGGGCGGACGGGCCGTCGGGTCCGTGGAACAGCAGGGCCGGGGTCGGGCGCGCGGCCCGGTCGGCCGCCCTCGCGGCGACGGGCGGCGACACCGGGCCCGGCTTCCGGAGGGCGTCGGCGGTGCCGTCCGAGCCGTCGTTCCCGGTGCCGGCCTCCTGCGTGCCGTCATGCTCGGTGCCGGCGTGCCGGTACCCGGCCACGGTGTACTCCGGCACCCAGCCTTCGGCGTCCCGGCCGGGCCACCACAGGCAGGCGTTGCTCTCCTGGAAGCGCCAGAGCGGCGCGGCGGTCGGCGCCCCGGCGGGACGGACGAGGGTGTCGCCCTTGGCGTCCTGGCTCACCAGCACCCGCAGGGCGGGTGCGCCGGCGGCGGAGAAGGCGCGGCGGCGGCGCACGTCGGCCACCGCGGAGGAGAGCAGCAGCGCGGCCGCGGTGGCGGCGAGGCCGCCGAAGACGTACCAGGACGCCGGGTCGTACGGGTCGCCGACCAGCCGGGCGAAGCCGTCGTCGTCGGCCAGCAGCGGCAGCCGGTCACCGCGGTGCGGCGTCGGATCCCACCAGACGTCGAGGTCCGCGGTGCGCTGCTGCCCGGTGCCGGGGGTGGTGTAGCCGACGCGGGCGGTGAGGCCCTCGGCGTCCGTGGAGAGCACGGTGGCCTCGACGGGTGCGGCCCGTGCGGCGAGGGCGTCGCTGTCGCGCTGGTTGCCGTGCCCGGTGACCGCAAGGACGATCGCGGCCGCGAGGGCGAGCGCCGCCGTCAGGCAGCGGCCCACGGGCACGGCGGACAGCGGGGGACGCGCTGCGCCGACCGCCGTCCACGGGTACGGCACGGCCGGGCCGGCCGCCAGGTCGAGGATCCGGCGGGCCCGGCGGCGGCCCGCGTCCGCGCGGAGCAGGGCGAGCGCGAGCAGGACGTGCGCGGTGAGCGCCGTCCAGCGGGTGAAGGCGTCGGGCAGCCCGGTCGGCATCAGCCAGATCAGGACGGCGACCGCCGCGGGCACGAGGTACGGCCGGCGGGGCCGGACCAGCAGGAGCATCGCCTCGGCGAGGAGGACGACGCCGGTGGCGGTCTCCGTCCACGGGGTGAGACAGGACGCGGGAGCCGAGCACCCGGTCGGTGCCGGGTCGGAGAGCATCGCGAGGAGGCACACGGCCAGGGGGAGCACGGCGAGCCAGCGCGCCTCCAGGCGCCGCCACGTCCGGGCCGCGCGCCACCGGTCGGCGTCGGCGTCGGTGAAGGGCGGGGCGGCGGGCGGCGGGGACGCGGGCATGCGGGTGATGATGCCAAGCCGCCGGGCGGGGCCGGCGGCCGGGGCGGCGGGGCCGGCCACCTGGGCGGCGGGTGCCGAAACGGCGGAGGGGCCGGGCTGCAGGCCCGGCCCCTCCGTGCTGCGACGGCACCCGCAGGTGCGGCGGTCAGTCGGTGGCGATGGCCGCGAGGATGTTCATCCGGGCGGCGCGGAAGGCCGGCAGCAGGGCGGCCAGCAGGCCGACGACGGCCGAGGCGACCAGGATGGCGGCGATGGTGCCGGTGGGGATGGTCAGGGTGTCGAGCCCCTGGTCGATGAGGACGTCGCGCGAGGTGACGCCCCAGGCCAGGCCGAGCCCGGTGCCGAGCAGGGCGCCGAAGACGGCGATGACCACGGACTCCAGGCGGACCATCCGGCGCAGCTGGCGGCGCGACAGGCCGATCGCCCGGAGCAGGCCGATCTCCCGGGTGCGCTCGACGACCGACAGGGCGAGCGTGTTGACGACGCCGAGCACCGCGACCGTGATCGCCAGGCCGAGCAGGCCGTAGACCATGTAGAGCAGCTGGTTGACCTGCGTCTGGACGAGGTCCTTGTAGCCCGCCTGGTCGCGGACGCTGACCTGCGGGTAGGCCTCGACGGCCTTCTGCAGGGCGGTGAGCGTCTGCGCCGGGTCGGCGCCGGGGGCGGCCTCGGCGAACACGGCCACGTCGGCCGGGAGGTCCGCGGCGGGGATCGCCTCGGCGACGGTGTCGATGCCGGTGAAGAAGGCGCCGTCGAACATCGAGTTGCCGTTGGCGGTGATCACGCCGAGCGGCAGGGACTGCGTCCGGCCGCGGCCGTAGTCGACCTTGACCTGGTCGCCGACCTTGAGGCCGTGCGCGGTGGCGAACTTCTGGTCGACGGACAGGCCGCCGGTGAAGGCCGCCTCGGCGCTGCCGGAGGCCACCGGCATGTGGAAGTCCGAGGTGAAGGTGGACGAGGCGGCCACCAGGTCGGTCCTGGTGGTGGCGCCGTCCGGGGTGGTGAGGACGGCCGGGAGCGACTTCTGCTCGGTGACGTGGGCGAGGCCGGGCGTGGACCGGGCCGCGTCGACCACGGCCGGGCCGATGCCGCTGCCCTGGCTGTTGAGGATGAAGTCGACGCCGACGGACTTGTCGATCTGGCCGTTGACCGAGCTGACCATCGACGAGGTGACCACGGACGCGCCGGTGACGAGGGCGAGGCCGATCATCAGGGCGGCGGCGGTGGCACCGGTGCGGCGCGGGTTGCGCATGGCGTTGCGCTGGGCGAGCGTGCCCGCCGGGCCGAACACCGCGGGCAGCACGGCGCCGAGCACCCGGATGACGACGGTGGCCAGCAGCGGGCCGACGATCACGAAGCCGACCAGGGTGAGCAGGACGCCCAGACCCAGCCAGAGTCCGCCGTCGGCGGCCTTGTCGGCGGCGGCGGCGAGCACCAGGCCGGCGGTGCCGAGGCCGGTGACGACCAGGCCGACGATGACGCGGACGCGGTTCGCCGAGGCCTCGGCCGGGGTGCCGTGGTCGCGCAGGGCGGCCATCGGGGAGATCCGGCCGGCCCGGCGGGCCGGGACCCACGCGGCGAGGACGGTGATGAGGATGCCGACGGCGTAGGAGGCGGTCGGCACCGTCCAGGTGACGTCCAGCGAGGAGGCGTCGAGGTTCATGCCGACGGCCTTCATGAGCTGGATGAGCAGCATGGCGAGGCCGAGGCCGGCACCGAGGCCGATGGTCGAGCCGAGCACGCCGAGGATCAGCGCCTCCACCAGCACCGAGCGGTTGACCTGCTTGCGGCTGCCGCCGAGGGCGCGCAGCAGGCCGATCTCGCGGGTGCGCTGGGCGACCAGCATGGAGAACGTGTTGATGATCAGGAAGCCGCCGACGAGCAGCGAGATGCCGGCGAAGCCGAGCATGGCGTACTTCATGAAGTTGAGGAACGAGCCGACGTCCTGGGCGTTCTCGGCCTTCTGCTCCGCGGCGGTCTTCGCCTCGAAGCCGGTGCCGAGGGCGGCGAGCGCCTGCTGCTTCAGCTGGTCGTCGGTGCGGCTGCCGTCGCCGAACACCTCGACGGTGGTGAAGGCCGCGCTGCCGAGCAGGTCCTTCTGCGCGGTCGGGGTGTCGAGGAACGCGAGGGCGGCGCCCGGGTTGGTGGTGTGGAAGGTGACGATGCCGGACAGCGTGAAGTCGTAGCTGCCGCCGAGGGTGATGACGCGCAGCGGGCTGCCGAGCTTCAGCCCGGCCTTCTTGGCCGTGTCGGCGTCGAGCATGATCTGGCCGGAGCCCTGCGGGGCGCCGCCGGAGGTGATGTCGACGGAGTTGCGCGGGGTGTCGACCCAGTTCCCGGTGAGGGTGGGGGCGCCGCTGGTCGGGCCGATCGCCTTGTTGGTGGCGGGGTCGACCAGGGTGGCGCTCTCCACGAAGACCTGGCCGAGGGCGGTCTTCACGCCGGGCAGGGCGGCGATCTTCTGCACGGTGTCGACCGGGACGGTGCGGGGCTTCCCGCCGTCCGTCTCGCCGGGGGCGAGGTCGTCCTTCGCCGTGCCGACGGAGAGGTCGGAGGCGGTGGAGGCGAAGAGCTTGTCGAAGGTGCTGGTGGCGGTGTTGGAGAAGACGAGCGTGCCGGAGACGAAGGCCACGGACAGCACGACGGCGATCAGGGAGAGGACCATGCGCCCCTTGTGGGCGAGGAAGCTCCGTAGGGAGGTCTTGAGCAGCATCGGTGTCGTCCCCCGGCTCAGCTGGTGCGCTTGCCGTCGAAGCGGCGCATGCGCTCCAGGACGGTGTCGGCGGTGGGGGCGTGCATCTCGTCGACGATGCGGCCGTCGGCGAGGAAGAGGACGCGGTCGGCGTAGCCCGCGGCGACCGGGTCGTGGGTGACCATGACGATGGTCTGGCCGAGCTCGTCGACCGAGCGTCGCAGGAAGGTCAGCACCTCGGCGCCGGAGCGGGAGTCGAGGTTGCCGGTGGGCTCGTCGCCGAAGATGATCTCGGGCCGGGCGGCGAGCGCGCGGGCCACGGCGACGCGCTGCTGCTGGCCGCCGGAGAGCTGGGTGGGCCGGTGCTTGAGCCGGTCGGCGAGGCCGACGGTCTCGATGACCTGCTCCAGCCAGGCGGCGTCGGGCTTGCGGCCGGCGATGTCCATCGGCAGCGTGATGTTCTCCAGGGCGTTCAGCGTGGGCAGCAGGTTGAACGCCTGGAAGATGAAGCCGATCTTGTCCCGGCGGAGCCGGGTGAGCTGCTTGTCCTTCAGCCCGGTGATCTCGGTGTCGCCGATCCGGATCTCGCCCGCGGTGACCGTGTCGAGCCCGGCGAGGCAGTGCATCAGCGTCGACTTGCCGGAGCCCGAGGGGCCCATGATCGCGGTGAAGCGTCCGCGTCGGATGTCCACGTCGACCGCGTCGAGCGCGGTGACCCGGGTCTCGCCCTCGCCGTAGGCCTTCGTCACCTGCCGCGCGGAGGCGGCGGTGGCGCCGTCGCCACCGGGAAGCTTGGGGTCGTGCACGGCTGCAGCTGCCGTCTTCACTGGGATCTCCTCGTACGTCGTCCACCCGTCGCCCCACAGCCTGGTGGCCGCACCGTGTCCTGCGACATGGTGCGGGCCACCGTCCTCGCCCTGGAGCCAGCCCCACCCCCGGCCGGGGTGTCGGGCTGTAGGAACCACGTTAGGAGTGCCGCACCGGCCGATCGTCCTCCGCCGGGAGGAACGCGGGTGACCGGGAGATGTACGGGGAGAGGGTCCCCTCCCCCTAGGGGACCGGTCCTCCGGGACCAGGGTCAGCGGGCCGCGGCGAGCTCCGGGGTCCGTGCGGCGGTGCCCGCGGGGGCGGTGTGGCCGAGCGCCGCGGCGAAGGCGTCGACCACCGGGGTGAGCAGGAGGTCCGTCCCGGGCTCGACGTCGGCGGTGCCGTCGGCGCGCAGGGTGATCTCGCGGTCGAGCACGAACCACCCCTGCGTGACATGGCCCGCACCCATCGCGCTGAGCACCGGGCGCAGCGCGTAGTCGACGGCGAGCACGTGGGCGGTCGAGCCGCCGGTGGCGAGCGGCAGCACGGCCTTGCCGCGGAGCGCGTACTGCGGGAGGACGTCGAGCAGGGCCTTGAGGAGCCCGGAGTACGCCGCCTTGTAGACCGGGGTGCCGATGACGACGCCGTCGGCCTGTTCGAAGAGCTCCACGGCGCGGACTATCGCGGGGTGCGAGAAGTCGGCGGAGAGGAGGGCCTCGGCGGGCAGGCTCCGCGCGTCGAAGGGCACGACCTCGTGGCCGAGTGCGGCGAGCCGGGCGTCGACGTGGCGGAGCAGCCCGGTGGTGCGGGAGGTGGCGGAGGGGGAGCCGGAGACGGACAGGACGGTGGCCATGGGATCACCTCGGAAGGGGCGGGGCCTGCGGGCGGCCCCGGAGCGGGAGCGAGCGGGCAGCGCTGCACGGACCGCGGCGGTGGGGCCGGGTGCAGGGGTGCGGGTCGGAACGGGTGGCGCGCGGTGGGGCGAAGGTCAGCCACGACACAGCGAGCGGGCCACACGCAGCAGGTCGACGTGCCGCCGACGCGTGAGGATCCTCTGCTGCTCCATGCCGCCATGCAAGCACGGGCCGTTTCGGCCGGTCAAGGTTGGTTCCAGCAGGTGAACTTTCGGCCGGGCCGTCCGCAGCGTGCATCAAATCGGCTACAAGGGGCCCCGGGGCGGGGGCCGGGGCACTGCGGCGCCCCGCTTTCGGGCATCCTTCCCCACATGAACACGTGGCAGGAGGACCGCCCGGGGGGCGGGGGCGCGTACGGTCGGAACGACGACGGGTACCGCCAGGGTGGGGCGGCCGCCGAGCCGCCGCTGCCGCCGGGGCTGAACCCGCGCGGGCCCGGGGCCGCTCCGCAGGGCGGGCCGTCCGGGCCGGGGGGTCAGGGCGGCGCGGGGGCGTACGGCGGCGCGGTCCCCGCGCAGCCGCAGCCGGGCCACGGCTCGGCCCGGCCCGCGCAGTACGGGGCGGCGCAGCCGCAGTACGGCTCGGCGCAGCCGCCGGCGCAGCCGGGCTTCGGCCCGGCGGGCGGCGCGGACGCACCGGGCGGACCGGGGGGCACCGGCGGTGCGAGACCTTCGTCGCCGGCGGCGTCGCGGTGGCCGCGCGGCCGGAAGATCAAGGTGGCGGCGCTGGCCGTGGTCGGGGCGCTGCTGGTGACGGGCGTCGGCACCTACTTCTGGGCCGACTCGCAGCTGCGGCACGAGAACGTGCTGGCGGGCTACGACGGCCGTCCGGCGGCCGGCGAGGGCACGAACTGGCTGATCGTGGGCTCGGACAGCCGCGAGGGCCTGTCGGACGCCGACGAGGACTCGCTGCACACCGGTTCCGCGCAGGGCAAGCGCAGCGACTCGATGATGCTGCTGCACATCGGCGACAACGGGAACACCCTGATGTCGATCCCGCGCGACTCGTGGGTGGAGATCCCGAAGCACCTGGACACCGAGGGCAGCGGCAAGACCATCCCGGCCTCCAACTCCAAGATCAACGCGGCCTTCGCGCGGGGCGGCGGCCGGCTGCTGGTGCAGACGGTGGAGCACAACACCGGCCTGCGGATCGACCACTACGCGGAGATCGGGTTCGCCGGCTTCGTCGGGATCGTCGACTCGGTCGGCGGCGTGGACATGTGCATCGACAAGGACGTGAAGGACCGTGACTCGGGCCTCGACCTGAAGGCCGGCTGCCAGACGCTGACCGGCACCCAGTCGCTGGGGTTCGTCCGGCAGCGGCACCAGATGGCCGACCAGGACCTGGGCCGGATGCGCAACCAGCAGAAGTTCCTCGGCGCGCTCGCCAAGCAGGCCGCGTCCCCGGCGACGCTGCTCAACCCGTTCACCTTCTACCCGATGGTGAGCTCGGGCCTGGGCACGCTGATCGTGGACGACGACGCGGGCCTGACCGACCTGGGTTCGATGTTCCTGGCGATGAAGGGCGTGACGGGCGGCGACGGCAAGTCGATCACCGTGCCGATCGGCAACCCGAACTTCCGCACCGCCACCGGCGAGTCCGCGGTGAAGTGGGACGCGGTCAAGTCGAAGCAGGTCTTCGAGGCCTTCAAGAACGACACCGCGGTGCCCGACCTGAAGTGACGGGCCCGGGACGCGCGGGAACCCCCGGTCGGTCCGACCGGGGGTTCCCGCGTGCCGGGGCTACGGCAGGTTGCGCGCCATGACGATGCGCTGGACCTGGTTGGTGCCCTCGTAGATCTGGGTGATCTTGGCGTCGCGCATCATGCGCTCGACCGGGTAGTCGCGGGTGTAGCCGTAGCCGCCGAGGAGCTGGACGGCGTCGGTGGTGATCTCCATCGCGGCGTCGGAGGCGAAGCACTTGGCGGCGGCGCCGAAGAACGTCAGGTCGGAGTCGGTGCGCTGCGACTTGGCGGCGGCGGCGTAGGTGAGCTGGCGGGCGGCCTCCAGCTTCATCGCCATGTCCGCGAGCATGAACTGCACGCCCTGGAACTCGGCGATCGCCTTGCCGAACTGCTTGCGCTCCTGGACGTAGCCCTTGGCGTAGTCGAGGGCGCCCTGCGCGATGCCGATCGCCTGCGCGGCGATGGTGACCCGGGTGTGGTCGAGGGTCTTCATCGCGGTGGCGAAGCCGGTGCCCTCGGCGCCGATCATGCGGTCGGCGGGGATCCGCACGTTGTCGAAGTAGACCTCGCGGGTCGGCGAGCCCTTGATGCCGAGCTTCTTCTCCGGAGCGCCGAAGGAGACGCCCTCGTCGCCCTTCTCCACCACGAAGGCGGAGATGCCCCTGGAGCGCTTCTCCGGGTCGGTGACGGCCATGACCGTGTAGAACTCGGAGACGCCGGCGTTGGTGATCCAGCGCTTGACGCCGTCGAGCACCCAGAAGTCGCCGTCGCGCACGGCGCGGGTCTTCATGCCGGCCGCGTCCGAGCCGGCCTCCGGCTCGGAGAGGCAGTACGAGAACATGCCCTCGCCGCGGGCCAGCGCGCCCAGGTACTTCGCCTTGAGCTCCTCGGAGCCCGAGAGCTGGACGGGCAGCGAGCCGAGCTTGTTGACCGCCGGGATCAGCGAGGAGGACGCGCAGACCCGGGCGACCTCCTCGATGACGATCACGGTGGCGAGCGCGTCGGCACCAGCGCCGCCGTACTCCTCGGGTACGTGCACGGCGTGCAGGTCGTTGGCCCGGAGGGCGTCGAGCGCCTCCTGCGGGAAGCGGCCCTGCTCGTCGACCTCGGCCGCGTACGGGGCGATCTTGGCCTCGGCCAGCGAACGGATCGCGTCCCGGAGCATGTCGTGCTCCTCGCTCAGCCGGAAGAGGTCGAAATCCGCCTCGGAGTTGCCAGCCATGTGCCTCGCCCCTTGACCTGTTAGTTACCGTTAAGTAGCAGTGTTGGTCCTCATTCTAGGCGCGACACACCCGCCCACCGCACCGTGACATGCGTGACACCGGGTGCCACGCCGCGCCGGTCAGCTCACGCTCTCGCCCAGGGTGTCGCTGGTGGTGCCGTGCTCGGCCAGGTAGGCGGTCATCCGGTCGGTGCGGACGGCGTCCCAGAGGGTCTTCGCGGCCGCCCGGTCGAGCAGCACCACCGACTGCCCGTCGACCGAGTCGAAGCCGCCGAACGGCGCGTTCATGAAGCGCACACCGTCGGGACGCAGCCCGCGCAGGCTCCAGGCGAGGTCGTACAGGTCGGTGTTGCTCAGCCGGTCGTCCACGCTCATCACGTCGCCGACGGCCTTCAGCAGGCCGGTCAGCCGGGCCGGGTTCCCCAGGGTGCCCGCGTCCATGGTCTGGATCATGAGGGCGCGGAGGAAGTTCTGCTGGCGCTTGCTGCGGTCGAGGTCGCCGTTGGGCAGGCCGTACCGCTCCCGCACGTAGAGCAGCGCCTGCTCGCCGTTCATGTGGTGGGTGCCCGCGTCCCACTGCCGGGCCTCGCCGCGGCCCTCGATGGTCCGCGGAATGGTGATGTCGACACCGCCGACCGCGTCCGTCAGCGCGCGGAAGCCGTTCCAGTCGATCACCGCGACGTGGTCGATCCGCACCCCGGTGAGGTTCTGCACCGTCTCCACCATCAGCGCCGGACCGCCCCAGGAGTACGCCGCGTTGATCTTCGCCTTGCCGTGGCCCGGCACGTCGACCCAGGTGTCGCGGGCGATCGAGATGAGCGCCGCGCTCTTCCGGTCGGCGGAGACGTGCAGCACCATCATCGTGTCGCTGCGCTGCGCACCGGCCTTCCAGGCGGGCGCCTCGGCGTCCGCGCCGGTGGTGGCCACGTCGGAGCGGGCGTCCAGGCCCACCAGCAGGAAGGTCGTGCCGGAGTCGGGCACGGCCTGCGGCTGGCGGTCCGCGGGCGTCGTGGGGAAGGCGCCCGGGATGCGGTCCACCGACGACGCGTAGTGGTCCACCGTCCAGTACGCCGACCCGATGCCGCCCGCCACCAGGGCGAACAGCACGGCCAGCGTCCACACCAGCACCCGACGGGTGCGCCGCCTCCGGCGGACCTCGCCCCCGGTGCCGTCCGGCACCCCCTCGGCGTCCCCCTCCGGGGCCTCGCCCCCGGGCGCCCGGTCGAACAGACTCAGCGACTCCCGGCGGTCCGCCGCGGCTTCCTCGCGCTCCCCTGGCACCATGGGCGCATTCTGCCGCCCGGCGCGCCCCCGCGGGAGTGGTCGCGCGTTCGGCAACCGGGCCGTTATCCGCGGGTTCGCGCGGCCCCCGGGCCCGGATACCATCGGTGCCTGCGACAGCCACCCGCCCGGGGCGGCCGGCAAACCGACTGAAGGGGACGCACGTGGCCCTCCGCATCACGGTGATCGGCACCGGCTACCTCGGCGCGACGCACGCCGCCTGCATGGCGGAGCTCGGCTTCGAGGTGCTCGGCCTGGACATCGACCCGGAGAAGATAGCGTCGCTCGCCGCGGGCCGCGTCCCCATGTACGAGCCCGGCCTGGCCGACCTGCTCGTCAAGCACGTCGCAGGTCACGAGGGTTCGACCGGACGGCTGCGCTTCACCACCTCCTGGGAGGAGGTGGCCGAGTTCGGCGACGTCCACTTCCTCTGCACCAACACCCCGCAGAAGAAGGGCGAGTTCGCGGCCGACATGAGCTACGTCGACAGCGCGCTCGACTCGCTCGCCGTGCACCTGCGCCGGCCCACCCTGGTCGTCGGCAAGTCCACCGTGCCGGTCGGCAGCGCGAGCCGCCTCGCCGAGCGCCTCGCCGCCCTCGCCCCCGTCGGCGCGCAGGCCGAACTCGCCTGGAACCCCGAGTTCCTGCGCGAGGGCTACGCCGTCGGCGACACCCTGCACCCCGACCGGCTCGTCGTCGGTCTGCGCAGCGAGCGCGCCGAGCAGCTGCTGCGGGAGGTGTACGCCACGCCGATCGCCGAGGGCGTGCCCTTCGTGGTCACCGACTTCCCGACCGCCGAGCTCGTCAAGGCGGCCGCCAACTCCTTCCTCGCCACCAAGATCTCCTTCATCAACGCGATGGCGGAGGTCTGCGAGTCGGCCGGCGCCGACGTCGTGGAGCTCTCCCGGGCGCTCTCCTTCGACCCGCGGATCGGCGGAAAGTTCCTCAACGCCGGGCTGGGCTTCGGCGGCGGCTGCCTGCCCAAGGACATCCGCGCCTTCATGGCGCGAGCCGGCGAGCTGGGCGCCGACCAGGCGCTGACCTTCCTGCGCGAGGTCGACTCCATCAACATGCGCCGCCGTTCCCGCATGGTGGAGCTGGCCCGCGAGCAGTGCGGGGGCGGCTTCCTCGGCCGTCGGGTCGCCGTGCTGGGCGCCGCGTTCAAGCCCAACTCGGACGACATCCGCGACTCCCCCGCCCTGAACGTCGCCGGGCAGATCCAGCTGCAGGGCGCCCAGGTCACCGTCTACGACCCCAAGGCCGTGGACAACGCCCGCAAGATGTTCCCGGGCCTGTCGTACGCGGACTCCGCCCTGGAGGCCGTCGTCGGGGCGCACGTGGTGCTGCACCTGACGGAGTGGCAGGAGTTCCGCGAGCTCGACCCCGCCGAGGTCGGCGCGCTCGTCGCCGACCGCCGCGTCGTCGACGGCCGCAACGTGCTCGACGGCGCCGCCTGGCGGGCCGCCGGGTGGACGTACCGCGCCATGGGCCGGCCCGGCAAGGAATGACCGCGCCCGCCGCTCCGTTGTCCCCGGCATGACGTACGGAGACGACGCGACGGTCCGCAGGATCCTCCAGGAGACGGGCGACACCTGGGCGGTGGTCGGCCTGTCGACCAACACCGCCCGGGCGGCGTACGGCGTGGCCCGGGTGCTGCAGCAGGCGGGCAAGCGGGTGGTGCCGGTGCACCCGAAGGCCGAGACGGTGCTCGGCGAGCAGGGCTACGCCACCCTCGCCGACATCCCGTTCCCGGTCGACGTGGTCGACGTCTTCGTCAACTCCGGCCTGGCCGGCGAGGTCGCCGACCAGGCCGTCGCGGTGGGCGCCCGGGCCGTCTGGTTCCAGCTGGACGTCGTCGACGAGGCCGCCTACGCGCGCACCACCGGCGCCGGGCTCGCCATGGTCATGGACCGCTGCCCCGCGATCGAGCTGCCGCGGCTCTGACGGCGGGAGCCCGTCGGCGCCGGGGCGCCGGACGGGCGGCCCGTCAGGCCAGCGGCACCGCGATGTCGCAGACCGGGTCGCCGTCGCCGGCCGCCGCCCAGTCCGCGAAGTACACCTCGCGCGGCGCGTCGGCCACCGCCGCACCCCGCGCCTTCGCCCACGCGAAGACCGCGTCGTAGGCCGACAGGATCTGCGGGTACGCGCACTGCGCCTTGGTGATCACCGTGTACGCCTCGCGGTGGGCCGGCTCGGAGCGGTGCGCGTGCGCCGCCCCGGCGGCCCGCGCCGGGTCGACCGGCACGCACACCTCGACCGGCCCGTCACCGTCCTCGTTGACCTCGCCGTGGTAGACCACGAACGGCGCCGCGGCGACGCCCCCGTACGCCTGCGCGGCGGCGGCCAGCCGCCCGGTGGCCGCCGGGATCCACTCCGGCAGGTCCTCCGGCCCGGCGTGCCGCTGCTCGGTCAGCACCAACTGCTCCGGCACCTCGCGCTGCTGGATCTCGTACATGTCCGTACTCCCTTCGCCTCCCGACAACCGGATGCGGAGGTGCGCCGCCAGCTCCCGCTGCGCCGCGACCCGCCGTTCGACGGACTCCCAGTACGCCGCCACCAGGCCGGCCGCCTCCGGGGCGGGCGCGGCCAGCACCCCGGCGACCGCCGCCAGCGGCATGTCGAGCCGCCGCAGGCGGACGATCAGCCGGGCCTCCTCCAGCCGGCCCTCCCGGTAGTACCGGTAGCCGGTGACCGGGTCGACCCGGTCGGGCGGCAGGAGGCCCTGCCGGTCGTACAGCCGCAGCGCCTTCGGGGAGAGCCGGGCCCGGCGCGCGAAGGCGCCGATGCCCAGCAGGTCGTCCTCCACGCCGTGAAGCCTCCGCTCTGCCCCAGGGGCAAGGTCAAGCGTCAGCCGTCGAGGCCCGCGAGGGTGGCGATCGACGCCGGGCGGTCCGCCCGCAGGCGCGCGGCGACCCCCTCCGCGTCGCGCAGCACCCGCACCGCGTTGTGCCAGGCCAGCTTGGAGAGGTCGGCCTCCGACCAGCCCCGGCCGAGGAGTTCGGCGACGAGGTGCGGATACCCGGCGACGTCGTCCAGGCCGGCCGGGACGAACGCGGTGCCGTCGTAGTCGCCGCCGATGCCGATGTGGTCGATGCCCGCGACCTCGCGCATGTGGTCCAGGTGGTCGGCGACGGTCGCCGCGGTCGCCACCGGCCGGGGGTGGCCGGCCTCGTACGCGCGCTGGCACTCCATCGCGGCGGGGGTGGTCTCCAGCGGGTGGAAGCCGTGCGCGCGCATGTTGTCGTCCGCGGCGGACGTCCACTCGATGGCGGCGGGGAGCACGAACTTCGGCACGAACGTCGCCATCGCCAGGCCGCCGTTGGCGGGCAGCTGCGCGAGGACGTCGTCCGGGACGTTGCGCGGGTGGTCGCAGACGGCGCGCGCCGAGGAGTGCGAGAAGATCACCGGCGCCTCCGAGACGCGCAGGGCCGCCCGCATGGTGTCGGCGGAGACGTGCGAGAGGTCGACGAGCATGCCGAGCCGGTTCATCTCCCGCACGACCTCCTCGCCGAAGGCCGTCAGGCCGCCCGCGGCGGGCTCGTCGGTGGCGGAGTCCGCCCACGGCACGTTGTCGTTGTGGGTGAGCGTCAGGTACCGCACGCCCAGGGTGTGCAGGGCCCGCAGGGTGGCCAGCGAGGAGTCGATGGAGTGGCCGCCCTCGGCGCCCATCAGCGAGGCGATCCGGCCCTCGGCGCGGGCCGCCTCCATGTCGTCGGCGGTCAGGGCGAGGCGCAGCACGTCCGGGTAGCGCGCGGTGAGCGCGTGCACGAAGTCGATCTGCTCCAGGGTCGCGCTGACCGCGTGGTCGCCCGCCCAGTCGCTGCGCACGTACACCGACCAGAACTGCGCGCCGACCCCGCCCGCGCGCAGGCGGGCGAGGTCGGTGTGCAGGCGGCCGCTCTGGTCGGCCGCGAGGTCGATCGCGTCGAGGTCGTAGCCGGCCTGGGCGCGCATCGCCCAGGGGAGGTCGTTGTGCCCGTCGACCACCGGGGTCTCGCGGAGGACGGCACGGGCACGGTCGAGCAGCTCAGGGGTCATGGGGCCACCGTAACCAGCGACCCCCGCGGGGCGCCGCCTAGTTGCCGAAGCCGAAGGAGCCGGCGCCGGCGACCTTGGCGCGCAGCTTCTTGCCCTTCTCGGTGGCCTGGGCGTTCAGCTCGGCCTGGAACTCGACCATCCGCTCGGCGATCTCGGGGTCGAACGCGGCCAGCATCCGGACGGCCAGCAGGCCGGCGTTGCGGGCGCCCGCGACCGAGACGGTCGCCACGGGCACACCGGCCGGCATCTGCACGATCGACATCAGGCTGTCCATGCCGTCGAGGTAGCGCAGCGGCACCGGGACGCCGATGACCGGCAGCGGGGTGACCGAGGCCAGCATGCCGGGCAGGTGGGCGGCGCCGCCCGCACCGGCGATGATCGACTTCAGGCCGCGGGCCTGCGCCTGCTCGCCGTACGCGATCATCTCGCGCGGCATGCGGTGCGCGGAGACGACGTCCACCTCGTAGGGGACCTCGAACTCGTCGAGCGCCTGCGCGGCGGCCTCCATCACGGGCCAGTCGGAGTCGGAGCCCATCACGATGCCGACAACGGGGTTGGTCATTCGGTGATCGTTCCTCGCAGGTAGGCGGCCGCGTGGCGGGCGCGCTCGCGGACGTCGTCGAGGTCGTCCCCGACGACGTTGACGTGGCCGACCTTGCGGCCGGGCTTGACGTCCTTCCCGTACATGTGGATCTTCAGGCCCGGGTCGCGGGCCATGCAGTGCAGGAAGGCGTGGTACATGTCCGGGTAGTCGCCGCCGAGCACGTTGACCATGACCGTCCACCGTGCGCGGGGGCGGGGGTCACCGAGCGGCAGGTCGAGGACGGCCCGCAGGTGGTTCTCGAACTGCGAGGTGACCGCGCCGTCCTGCGACCAGTGGCCGGAGTTGTGCGGCCGCATGGCCAGCTCGTTGACGAGGATGCGGCCGTCGCGGGTCTGGAACAGCTCCACCGCGAGGTGCCCGGTGATGCCGAGGTCGCCGGCGATCCGCAGCGCGAGCTGCTGGGCCTGGGCCGCGAGCTCCGGGTCGAGGCCGGGCGCGGGCGCCGTGACCTCGGCGCAGACGCCGTTCTCCTGGACGCTCTCCACCACCGGGTAGGCCACGGCCTGGCCGCTGGGCGAGCGCACGACGTTCGCGGCGAGTTCGCGCAGGAAGTCGACCTTCTCCTCGGCGAGCACGGGGACCCCGGCGAGGAACGGCGCGTGCGCCTCCCCCTCGTCGCCGACGACCCACACGCCCTTGCCGTCGTAGCCGCCGCGGACGGTCTTCAGCACCACCGGGTAGCCGTCGCCCTCGGCGGCGAACGCCGTCACGTCGGCCGGGTCGGCGACGATCCGGTGGCGCGGGCAGGGCACGCCGATCGCGTCGAGCTTCGCCCGCATGACGCCCTTGTCCTGGGCGTTGACCAGTGCGTCCGGCCCGGGGCGGACGGCGATGCCGTCGGCCTCCAGGGCGCGCAGGTGCTCGGTCGGGACGTGCTCGTGGTCGAAGGTCACCACGTCGCAGCCGGCGGCGAAGCGGCGCAGCGTCTCCAGGTCCCGGTAGTCACCGAGGACGACGTCGGAGACCACCTGGGACGCGGAGTCCTGGGGGGTGTCGGCCAGCAGCCGGAAGCGGATGCCGAGCGGGATGCCCGCCTGGTGCGCCATGCGTGCCAGCTGCCCGCCGCCGATCACGCCCACCACTGGAAATTTTGCGTTGCCCGCGAAAGTCACGCTGCCCAGGATATCCGGGCCGGTGGGAGCCGGTGCACGGCAGGGCCGGGGGCCGGAGGCCCCGGGACCGGGCGCCGATCGCCTCACGGGGACCGAGTAGCCTGGGTTGCCGGTGCCTTAGCCGTGCATGTGCGTACACGAGGCGCCCGTTCGCGCTGCGCCCGCGCGGGCACCTGCCGTCCTCCCGTACGCCACTCAGGAGACACCCGGATGACCAAGACCTCCGCGACCTCGTCGTCGCTCCTGCAGCGGCTCGACGGCATCTCCGGCGAGGTGATCCGGTTCGGCGTGGTGGGCCTGGGCGGTGTCGCCGTCAACTTCGTCGTCTTCTGGGTCTGCATCAACGGCCTCGGCCTCGCCTCGCTGCGGTCGAACATCGCGGCGACCCTGGTGGCCATCTCCACCAACTACCTCGGCTACCGCTACTGGCTCTACAAGGACCGTGACGCGGCCTCCCGCCGCCGGGAGATCACGCTGTTCCTGGTCTTCAGCGGCGCCGGCATGCTGATCGAGACCGGCGTGCTGGCCGTCTCGGTGTACGTGCTCGGGCTGGACACGCACCTGGAGCAGATCGCCGCCAAGCTGGCGGGCCTGGCCCTGGGCACGGTCTTCCGCTTCATCTCGTACCGCACCTGGGTGTTCAAGGCCGTGCCGGAGCCGGTGCCCGCGCCCGCGGTGGTGGCCGAGGCCGAGCTGCTGCTGGCGGCCGAGGAGCCGCAGTACGTGAAGTAGGGGCGTCCCCTAGCCGTCCGTCCGGCTGCCGCCGAGGAAGAGCGCGAACACCGGGGGCCGGAGCGACAGCAGTTCGAGCCGTGCACCGTCGGCCTCGGCGAGGTCGCGGGCGACCGCCAGGCCGATGCCGGTGGAGTTGCGGCCGCTGACCGCGCGTTCGAAGACGCGGTTGCCGAGCTCCGGGGGCACGCCGGCGCCCTCGTCCTGCACCTCGGTCACGACGGAGGAGCCGGTGCGGCGGACCCGCACCGTGATGTCGCCGCCGCCGTGCATGAGCGAGTTCTCGATGAGGGTCGCGAGCACCTGCGCCACCGTGCCGGGGGTGCCGAGCACCCTGGCACCGCGCAGCCCTTCGAGGTGCAGGTGGCGGCCGTCGGCGCGCAGGGGGGCGCTCCACTCCTCGACCTGCTGCTTGATGACCTCGTCGAGGTCGAAGGGCACGGCGGTCGGGCTGGTGGGGTCGCGCTGGTTGGTGAGCAGCCGCTGGACGACGTCGGTGAGGCGTTCGACCTGCTGGAGGGCGATCGTGGCCTCCTCCTTGACGGTGCCGGGCTCCTCGGCGAGCGCGGTGATCTCCTCCAGCCGCATCGACAGTGCGGTGAGCGGGGTGCGGAGCTGGTGGGAGGCGTCGGCGGCGAGCCGGCGCTCGGCGGTGAGCATCCGGGCGATGCGCACCGCGCTGACGTCCAGCACCTCGGCGATCCGGTCGAGCTCGGGCACGCCGTAGCGGCGGTCGCGCGGGCGGGGGTCACCGGAGCCGAGGCGTTCGGCGGTCTCGGCGAGTTCGGTGAGCGGCCGGGCGAGGCGCTTGGCCTGCCAGACGGCGAGCGCCACCGCGGCCTGGACGGCGAGCAGTGCGACGACCCCGAGCAGCAGCAGCATGTTGCCGATCTCGTGGTCGACGTCCTTGCGGGACTGCTGCACGGCGACGGTCTCGCCGCTGGCGCCCTTCTCGGTGGCGCCGATCGCGGGCCCGTCGACGGGGGTGCCGACGGCGATCAGCCGCTGGCCGGGGATGTCGACGGTGACGTACGAGCCGGGGCTGACCTGGGCGGCGAACTTCTCCCCGGTCACCGGCTCGCCGGCGGCCAGCCGGCTCTCGACCAGGCCGAGGACCCGGACGGCCGCGGCGTCGATGCGGCCCTCGGCGGCGCTGACGATGCTCTGCTTCTCGATCAGCGCGAGCGGGACGCAGAACACCACGACCACCACCAGGACGACGCCCAGCAGCGAGTTGATCATTCTGCGCTTCACGCCGGGGGACGCCTTCGGTCAGTTCTTCTCGAAGCGGAAGCCGACACCGCGCACGGTGGCGATGTACCGCGGGTTGGCGGCGTCGTCGCCTAGCTTCTTGCGCAGCCACGAGATGTGCATGTCGAGGGTCTTGGTGGAGGTCCACCAGGTGGTGTCCCAGACCTGCCTCATGATCTCCTCGCGGGTGACGACCCGGCCGGCGTCGCGCACCAGCACGCGCAGCAGCTCGAACTCCTTCGCGGAGAGCGTGAGCTCGTCCTCGCCGAGCCAGGCGCGGTGCGACTCGATGTCGATCTTGACGCCGTGCGCCCCGGTGGTGAGCTGGTCGACGTTGCCGCGGCGGAGCAGCGCGCGGACGCGGGCGAGCAGCTCGGCGAGGCGGAAGGGCTTGGTGACGTAGTCGTCGGCGCCGGCGTCGAGGCCCACCACGGTGTCGACCTCGTCGGCGCGGGCGGTGAGCACGAGGACGGGGCAGCTGCGGCCGTCGGCGCGCAGCCGGCGGCAGACCTCCAGCCCGTCCATCTCCGGGAGGCCGAGGTCGAGGACGACGAGGTCGACCTCCTCCGTCAGTCCCGCCGCCAGCGCGGCCGGCCCGTCCTCGCGGACGAGCACCTCGTATCCCTCGCGGCGGAGGGCGCGGGCCAGCGGTTCGGAGATTGCCGGGTCGTCCTCGGCCAGCAGCACACAGGTCATGGGGTGATGGTAGTCCGCCGCGGATGATCACCGAGGCTGTGAACTACTTCACAGCGGGTCACCGGCGGCCGAATCCCTGTCATGCTCGCGACCGAATGCCCGCGCGGAGGCTCAGGCCGGAGATCCTGGACTTCGACCTTGAAAGCGAAGGAGATTTTACTGAAAAGCCATGGAACGACATGCTGGGGCCGGGAGAAGCATCACTCCGATATGCCGGTAAACGCCATGTTTGTCAGCTGATGTCATGTTCTCTTCGCCGTACAGTGGTCCGGTCCCCGTCCGCCGACACCCACGAGGCGGACGAAGTCAGGCAAGGAACCCACCACACATGGCGACTACCACCCTGGACGCCGGCGTACGGCCGGCACCTCACCGTGGCAAGACCTTCTTCGGGCACCCCCGAGGGCTCGCCACCCTCTTCATGACCGAGATGTGGGAGCGCTTCAGCTTCTACGGCATGCGTGCCCTGCTGGTGCTCTACATGACGGCCGCCACCACCGAGGGCGGCCTGGGCATGAAGATCGCCGTGGCGACGGCGGTGTACAGCGTCTACAACGCGATGGTCTACCTGCTGGCACTGCCCGGCGGCTGGATCGCGGACCGCTTCCTCGGCGCCCGGAAGACCGTCGCGCTCGGCGGCGTGATCATCATGATCGGCCACTTCGCCCTGGCCGTACCCGCGACCGCCTCGTTCTTCGCCGGCCTCGGCTTCATCGCGCTCGGCTCCGGCCTGCTCAAGGCCAACATCTCGACGATGGTCGGCCACCTGTACGACGGCCCGAACGACCCCCGTCGCGACGGCGGCTTCACCATCTTCTACATGGGCATCAACCTCGGTGCCTTCGCCGCCCCGCTGGTCATCGGCACCGTCGGCCAGAGCGTCGACTGGCACCTGGGCTTCGCCCTCGCCGGGATCGGCATGGCACTGGGCCTCGGCCAGTTCCTGCTCGGCACCCGCCACCTCTCCGCCACCAGCGACGTGGTCACCTCCCCGATGCCCGCCGCCGAGAAGCGCGCGGTGTTCCGCAAGGCGGGCCTGTGGCTGGCCGTCGCGGCGGTCTTCTACGCCGTCGTCGTGCTGAGCGGCCGCTTCACCATCGACTGGGCGATCTGGCCGCTGTCGATCGCGGGCATCGCCATCCCGGTCTTCGTCTTCGCCCGGGTGAAGCGCGACAAGGACCTCGACGCCGCCGAGCAGTCCCGGATGAGCGGCTACATCTGGTTCTTCGTGGCCGCCGCCGTGTTCTGGATGATCTACGACCAGTCCGGCTCCACGCTGAGCGTGTTCGCCGACGACAGCACCGCCTCCACGCTGTTCGGCTTCGCGTTCCCGTCCAGCTGGTTCCAGTCGCTGAACCCGCTCTACATCATGGCGCTGGCCCCCGTCTTCGCCTGGCTCTGGGTCGCGCTCTCGCGCCGCGGCAGGAACCCCAGCACCACGATGAAGTTCGCCTTCGGCCTGCTGATGATCGGCGCGTCGTTCCTCGTCATGATGCTGGCGATGGCCGCGGCCTCCGGCGGCGTGAAGGTCACCCCGCTGTGGCTGGCGATGGTCTACCTGATCCAGACCGTCGGCGAGCTGACCCTCTCCCCGGTCGGCCTCTCCGTCACCACCAAGCTGGCCCCGGCGAAGTACGCCAGCCAGATGATGGGCGTCTGGTTCCTCGCCGTCACCGCCGGCGACTGCGTGGCCGCGCTCGTCCAGCTGGTGCTGGGCGACGCCACCGGCAGCACCTGGTACTTCGCCGTCCAGGGCGTCGCCGCGATCGTCGCCGGCCTCGCGCTCGCGATGTACCGCAGGAAGGTCGTCCGCCTCATGGGCGACGTGCACTGACCCCGGCCGCACCCGCGGCGACGCGGCGGGCCGGCCCGGCGATCCCGGGCCGGGCCGCCGCGTCCGCCCACCCCGCCGACCGGCGGGGGCGAGGGCTCCCGCAGACCCGCCGACCGGCGGTAGCGGGCACCGGACGCCGCCCGGAAGACTGAGGGCACCACCCGGGCACAACCCGGCAGAGCAGCGAGGGAGGGCGCGGACCGCGCCCTCCCTCTTTCCGTCTCTTTCCGTCTCTTCCGTCTCTTTCCGTCTCCTCCGTGCCGCTCCCGCCGTCAGACCTCGCGGACGCCCGCCCGCCACACCCCGGCCGTCAGCGGCACGCCCGGCCGGTAGGCGAGGTGCACGTGCGAGGGCGCGTCCAGCAGCAGCAGGTCGGCCCGGGCGCCCACCGCGACCCGGCCCACGTCGGTGCGCCGCAGGGCGCGGGCCCCGACGGCGGTCGCCGCATGGACGGCCTCGTCCGGCGTCATGCCCATCTCACGGACGGCGACCGCGATGCAGAAGGCCATCGAGCTGGTGAAGCTGGAGCCGGGGTTGCAGTCGGTGGAGAGCGCGACGGCGGCACCCGCGTCGAGCAGTCGGCGGGCGTCCGGGTAGGGCGCCCGGGTGGAGAACTCCGCGCCGGGCAGCAGGGTGGCGACCGTCGCCGAGCCGGCGAGCGCCGCGACGTCCGCGTCGGTCAGGTGGGTGCAGTGGTCGGCGGAGGCCGCGCCGAGCTCCACCGCGAGCTGCACGCCCGGCCCGTGGCCCAGCTGGTTGGCGTGCACCCTCGGCACCAGGCCGCGGGCCGCTCCGGCGGTGAGCACGGCGCGGGCCTGGTCGCCGTCGAAGGCGCCGCGCTCGCAGAAGACGTCCACCCAGCGGGCGTGCGGGGCGCAGGCGTCCAGCATCGGCCCGGTGACGAGGTCGACGTACCCGGCCGGGTCGTCCGCGTACTCGGGGGCGACGACGTGCGCGCCGAGGTACGTGGTCTCCGGGGTGTGCGCGGAGGCGATCCGCAGGGCCCGCGCCTCGTCGTCGACGGTCAGGCCGTAGCCGGACTTGCACTCGATCGTGGTGGTGCCCTGCCGCAGCGCCTCGCCGACGAACCTGACGAGGTTGGCGTCGAGTTCGGCGTCGGTGGCGGCCCGGGTCGCGGCGACGGTGGTCCGGATGCCCCCGGCGGTGTAGGCCAGGCCGGACATCCGGGCGTCGAACTCCGCGGTGCGGTCGCCCGCGAAGACCAGGTGGGCGTGCGAGTCGACGAAGCCCGGCAGCATCGCCCGGCCCGCCGCGTCGACGCGGTCGTCGGCCGCCGGTGCGGCGGCGGCCGGGCCGACCCAGGCGATCCGGCCGCCGTCGACGACGACGGCCGCGCCGGCGAGCACGCCCAGCGGGCCGGGGCCGTACGCGGGGTCGTTGGTGACGAGGCTGCCGATGCCGGTGATGAGGGTGCTCACGGGTGTCCTTCCGCTCCCCGGGGGAGCTCTGGGCTGCAGTGGCTCGGGCCGGGGTGGCGCGGGCTGCGGGGCCCCGCGCGGCGGGAGCGCTACGCGTCGAGGGCGGCGATCGCGGTGCGGAGGGCCGTCGCGACGTCCGGGACGAGCCGGTGCTCGCCGTCCCGCACGATGTGCCGGCCGCCGACCACCACGTGCCGGACGTCGGCCGCGGACGCCGCGAAGACCGCGGTCTCCGCGCCGAGCTGCGGGCCGGGGCCGGCGGTGCGGACGGTGTCGAGGGCGACGGCGGTGAAGTCGGCCAGCGCCCCGGCCTCGATCCGGCCCGCCTCGGGCCAGCCGAGCGAGGCGTGGCCGTCCTCGCCGCCGGCGCGCAGCAGGGCGTGGGCCGTCCAGTGGCCGCGGGTGCGGGTGCGCAGCCGCTCGTTGAGCTCCAGCGCGCGGGCCTCCTCGAACGGGTCGATCACGGCGTGGCTGTCGCTGCCGAGGCTGATCGGGCAGCCGGAGCTCGCGAGGCGGCGGGCCGGGCCGATGCCGTCGGCGAGGTCGCGTTCGGTGGTGGGGCACATGCAGACGGTCGTGGAGGAGTCGCCGAGCAGCCGGACGTCCTCGTCGGTGAGGTGGGTGGCGTGCACGGCGGAGGTGCGCGGGCCGAGCACCCCGTGGTCGGCGAGCAGCCGGGTCGGGGTGACGCCGTGCGCGGTGAGGCAGGCGTCGTTCTCGGCGGTCTGCTCGGAGAGGTGCACGTGCAGCGGGGCCCTGCGCATGGCGGCCCAGTGCGCGACCGTGCCGAGCTGGTCGGCGGGCACGGCGCGCACCGAGTGCACGGCCGCGCCGATCCGGGCGTGGCCGGTGTCCTTGAGGGCGTCGGCGCGGGCGGCCCACGCGTCGGCGTCGCCGTCGCCGAACCGCAGCTGCGGCTTGGTGAGGTCGGCGCCGAAGCCGGCGGAGAGGTAGCAGGTGTCGAGCAGGGTGATGCGGATGCCGGCCCGGGCCGCGGCCTCGACGAGGGCGTGGCCCATCGCGTTGGGGTCCGTGTAGCGGGCGCCGCCGGGGGCGTGGTGCAGGTAGTGGAACTCGCCGACGGCGGTGATGCCGGAGAGGGCCATCTCCGCGTACACGGCGGTGGCGAGCGCGAGGTAGCTGTCGGGGTCGAGGGCCCCGGCGAAGCGGTACATGGTGTCGCGCCAGGTCCAGAAGGTGCCGGAGCCGACCTGCACGGTGCCGCGCAGCGCCCGGTGGAAGGCGTGCGAGTGGGCGTTGGCCCGGCCCGGCAGCAGCAGGCCGCCGAGGCGGACGGCGCCGGGCGGGCAGGGCCCGCTGTCGGGGGTGACGTGGGCGATCCGGCCGCCCGGCCCGACGGTGACGAGCACGTCGCGCTCGACCACCGGGCCGTTCGCGTGCGGCAGCCAGGCGTACTCCGCCCAGTACGTCAGCCCTGACATGCGAGGTCCTCCAGTACGTCGGCGAGGGCGGTCACGCCCGCCAGGCAGTCCGCCGCCTCGGCGTGCTCGGCCGGGGAGTGCGAGATCCCGGTCGGGTTCCGCACGAACAGCATGGCGGTCGGGACGGCCGATGCGAGGATCCCGGCGTCGTGTCCCGCGCCGGTCGGCAGCACGGGCACCCCGCCGAGGGTGCGGGCGAGCCGGTCGCGCAGCGGGCCGTCGAAGTCGACGACCGGCGTGTACGACTCGCGGGTGAGCTCGACCCGGACGCCGTCGCGCCCGCCGCGGTCGGCCGCGGCCTGCCGGATCTCCTCGACGACGCGCTCCAGGGTGGCCTCGTCGGCGGCCCGGGAGTCGAGCCAGCCGCGCACCAGGGAGGCGATGGCGTTGGTGCCGTTCGGCTCGACCGCGACCTTGCCGAAGGTGGCGAGCGCCCCCGCGAGCCGGGCCTTCTTGCGGGCGGCGAGCACCGTGGTGGCGTAGGTGAGCATCGGGTCGCGGCGGTCCTCGACGCGGGTGGTGCCCGCGTGGTTGGCCTCGCCGTGGAAGTCGAACCGCCAGCGGCCGTGCGGCCAGATCGCGGAGGCGACGCCGACGGGCTGCCGCTCGGTGAGGAAGCGGCCCTGCTCGACGTGCAGTTCGACGAACGCGCCGATGCGGCCGAGGCGTTCGTGGTCGGTGCCGATCGCGGCCGGGTCGTGGCCGGCCCGCTCCATGGCGTCGGGCAGCCGGGCGCCGTCGGCGTCGCGCAGCGCGTACGCCTGGTCCCGGGTCAGCACGCCGGCGGCGAGCCGGGAGCCGACGCAGGCGACGCCGAACCGGGCGCCCTCCTCGTCGCCGAAGTTGACGATCGCCAGCGGGCGGGTGAACTCCACCCCGCGGGAGCGGAGTTCGTCGAGGGCGGCGAACGCGGAGACCACGCCGAGCGGGCCGTCGAAGGCGCCGCCGTCCGGTACGGAGTCGAGGTGCGAGCCCGTGACGACGGCGTCCCCGGCCTGCGGGTCGCCGAGCCAGGCCCACTGGTTTCCGTTGCGGTCGACCTCGTACGCGAGGCCGCGCCGCTCGGCCTGCTCGCGGAACCACGCGCGGCACTCCGCGTCGGCGGTGGTCCAGGCGAAGCGGCGGTAGCCGCCGGAGGCGGCGGAGCGGCCCACGGGGAGCAGCTCCGCCCACATCGCTTCGAAGGTCACGACTCACCCATCGGGACGCGTACGCCGCGCTCGGCGGCGACCTCGGTGGCGCGGTCGTAGCCGGCGTCGACGTGCCGGACGACGCCCATGCCGGGGTCGTTGGTGAGCACCCGGCGGATCTTCTCGCCGGCCAGCGCGGTGCCGTCGGCGACGGTGACCTGTCCGGCGTGGAGGGAGCGGCCGATGCCGACGCCGCCGCCGTGGTGGATGGAGACCCAGGAGGCGCCGGAGGCGACGTTGACCATCGCGTTGAGCAGCGGCCAGTCGGCGATGGCGTCGGAGCCGTCGAGCATGGCCTCGGTCTCGCGGTACGGGGAGGCCACGGAGCCGCAGTCGAGGTGGTCGCGGCCGATGACGATCGGCGCGGCGAGCTCGCCGGAGGCGACCATGTCGTTGAAGCGCTCGCCGGCCTTGTCGCGCTCGCCGTAGCCGAGCCAGCAGATGCGTGCGGGCAGGCCCTGGAAGTGCACCTTCTCCTGGGCCAGCTTGATCCAGCGGTGCAGCGACTCGTTCTCCGGGAAGAGGTCGAGCACGGCCCTGTCGGTCTTGGCGATGTCCTGCGGGTCGCCGGAGAGCGCGGCCCAGCGGAACGGGCCCTTGCCCTCGCAGAACAGCGGGCGGATGTACGCCGGGACGAAGCCGGGGAAGGCGAACGCCCGGTCGTAGCCGGCGAGCCGGGCCTCGCCGCGGATGGAGTTGCCGTAGTCGAAGACCTCGGCGCCGCGGTCCTGGAAGCCGACCATCGCCTCGACGTGGCGGGCCATCGACTCGCGGGAGCGGTCGGTGAACTCGGCGGGCTTCTCGGCCGCGTACGACGCCATGTCCTCGAAGGCGACGCCGACGGGGAGGTAGGAGAGCGGGTCGTGGGCGCTGGTCTGGTCGGTGACGATGTCGATCGGGGCGTCCATGGCGAGCAGCTGCGGCACGAGCTCGGCGGCGTTGCCGAGCAGGCCGATGGAGAGCGGCTGCTTCTTGTCCCGGGCGGCGGTGGCGAGTTCGAGGGCGTGGGCGAGGTCCTTCGCCTCGACGTCCAGGTAGCGGTGCTCGATGCGGCGGGAGATCCGGGAGGGGTCGCAGTCGATGCAGATCGCGACGCCGCCGTTCATCGTGACGGCGAGCGGCTGGGCGCCGCCCATGCCGCCGAGGCCCGCAGTGAGGGTGACGGTGCCGGCGAGGGTGCCCCGGAACCTCTTCTCCGCGACGGCGGCGAAGGTCTCGTAGGTGCCCTGGAGGATGCCCTGGGTGCCGATGTAGATCCAGGAGCCGGCGGTCATCTGGCCGTACATGGTGAGGCCGAGCGACTCCAGTCGGCGGAACTCCTCCCAGTTCGCCCAGTCGCCGACGAGGTTGGAGTTGGCGATGAGCACGCGCGGCGCCCACTCGTGGGTCTGCATCACGCCGACCGGCCGGCCGGACTGCACGAGCATGGTCTCGTCCTGCTTGAGCGTCTGCAGGGTGCGGACCATGGCGTCGTACGAGCGCCAGTCGCGGGCGGCCTTGCCGGTGCCGCCGTAGACGACGAGCTTGGAGGGGTGCTCGGCGACCTCGGGGTCGAGGTTGTTCATGAGCATCCGCAGGGCGGCCTCCTGCTGCCAGCCCTGCGCGGTCAGCTTCGTGCCGCGTGCCGCGCGTACCTCACGCGGGCCGCTCACCTGGTCCACCATGCCACCGGCCTCCTTGCGGATGAATTCATTCAGACTTCCCAGGACTGAATATATCCAGACAACACGTCCGCCGCCAGGGCCGCCCCGCGCGCCGTCCGTCCGCCGCCGCTCCGCCCGGGCCCTCCGGAGCACGCCCGCGCGCCCCCGGAGCCGCCCGGATCGTCGGACCCGCGTCATAGGCTGGGGTCGACCACGAGGAGGGCGGTGGTGGCGATTCCCTACATGTCCCAGGGCCAGGATCCCGTCGGATGGGTGACCGAGGCCTACCCGCGGCCCCTGCGGTACGCCCTCTCCCAGCGCGGCGGCATCCCGCACACCGTGCGGACCGTGATCGCGGGGCAGCTGCGCGTCCGGACCGCCGAGCAGCTGCGCGAGCGGATCGAACGGCGGTGGTTCGGCGGCTTCGCCCACCTGCCCGCACCCGAACTCCTGGAGCGCGCCGACGACATCGCGCTGCAGCTCGTCGGCGCACCCGGCTGCGAGGTGTCGCTGCGCTGCGAGGACGGCTGGCTGCTCGACCAGGACGCCAACTGCATGTGGTGCCGGCCGAGCCGGACCGAGTTCCACATGCGGGACGAGGACCTCACCGACGGCCGCCGCTCGTCCGCGGAGACGGTGATCCGGATGGCCGCCGAGATCCGCACCTCGATGCGGGCGAACCGCCGCTACCCGAACGGCCCGCGGCGCTGACCCGCACGGCCACGCCGGGCTTCGGGCACGGCAGAGGCGGGTGGCGGAGCCCCCACCGGCTCCGCCACCCGCCGCCCGGGGAGGGTCAGGCCGCGTTCAGCGCCGCCAGCTGCTCGGCGAACGGCACCAGCCCCGGCTCGCCCCGCCCCCGGGCGGGGCGGCCCGCCAGCGCGTCGGCGAGCTCGCCCGCGGCGCGGGAGATCCGCGACGCCAGCCCTTCCGCGTCCCCGCCCGGGCCCCAGTCCTCCGAGGCCGCGAAGACGGCGGTCGGGACGACGGCGGCCCGGAGGTGGGCGAAGAGCGGGCGCAGGGCGTGCTCCAGCGCGAGGGAGTGCCGGGCGGTGCCGCCGGTCGCGGCGATCAGCACCGGGGTGCCGGTGAGCGCGTCGCGGTCGAGCACGTCGAAGAACGACTTGAAGAGGCCGCTGTAGGAGGCGCTGAAGATCGGCGTGACGGCGACCAGGCCGTCCGCCGCCGCGACCGCGTCGAGGGCCGCCCGAAGCTTCGGCCCGGCGAACCCGGTGACGAGGTTGTGCGCGATCTCGGTGGCCAGGTCGCGCAGCTCGATCACCTCGACCGTGGTGCCGTCGCCCGCCCGCTCGGCCGCCCGGCCGGTCAGCCGGTCGGCGAGCAGCCGGGTGGACGAGGGCTGCGAGACGCCCGCGGAGACGGCGACGATCCTGCGTACGGGCGGTGTCATCGGACGGCCTCCGGTTCGACGGCGGTGCGGTGGGCGAGCAGCGACGCGTGGGTCGGCGCGGCGGGGACGGCGGCCGGGCGGTTGCGCGCGAACTCCTTGCGCAGCACGGGCACGACCTCCTCGCCGAGCAGGTCGAGCTGCTCCAGGACGGTCTTCAGCGGCAGGCCGGCGTGGTCGACGAGGAAGAGCTGCCGCTGGTAGTCGCCGAAGGTCTCGCGGAAGGTGAGGGTCTTCTCGATGACCTCCTGCGGGCTGCCGACGGTGAGCGGGGTCTGCTCGGTGAACTCCTCCAGCGACGGCCCGTGGCCGTAGACGGGCGCGTTGTCGAAGTACGGGCGGAACTCGCGGACGGCGTCCTGGGAGTTGCGGCGCAGGAAGACCTGGCCGCCGAGGCCGACGATCGCCTGCTCGGGGGTGCCGTGGCCGTAGTGCGCGTAGCGGGTGCGGTAGAGGTCGACGAGCTTCTGGAAGTGCTCCTTGGGCCAGAAGATGTGGTTGGCGAAGAAGCCGTCGCCGTAGTACGCGGCCTGCTCGGCGATCTCGGGCGACCGGATCGAGCCGTGCCAGACGAACGGCGGGACGCCGTCGAGCGGGCGGGGCGTGGCGGTGAAGCCCTGGAGCGGGGTGCGGAAGCGGCCCTGCCAGTCGACGGTCTCCTCGCGCCAGAGCTTGTGGAGGAGGGCGTAGTTCTCGACCGCCAGCGGGATGCCCTGCCGGATGTCCTGGCCGAACCACGGGTAGACGGGGCCGGTGTTGCCGCGGCCGAGCATGAGGTCGACGCGGCCGTCGGCGAGGTGCTGGAGGGTGGCGTAGTCCTCGGCGATCTTCACCGGGTCGTTGGTGGTGATCAGCGTGGTCGAGGTGGAGAGGATCAGCCGCTCGGTGCGCGCCGCGATGTGGCCGAGCAGGGTGGTCGGCGAGGACGGCACGAACGGCGGGTTGTGGTGCTCGCCGGTCGCGAAGACGTCGAGGCCGACCTCCTCGGCCTTCAGGGCGATGGCCACCGTCGCCTTGATCCGCTCGTGCTCGGTCGGGGCCCGGCCGGTGGTCGGGTCCACGGTGACGTCGCCGACGGTGAAGATGCCGAACTGCATGGTGCTCACCCTCCAGATCGTTCAGATTTCAACTACGTGCGTCTGAACGCCCCCCTCGGCACACCTATTCCCCGCTGTTCCCCGTCGGCCGGCGACCCCGACCGGCGCCCCCGGCCGCGCCTGCCCCGCCGTGGCTCAGGCCGCGGCGCCGCCGTCCCAGTCGATGCCGAGGCCCGCCAGCCAGGCGCGGTCCGCGGCGTCCGGGGCGCTCCCCGCGTCGGGCGCGGCACCCGCCCCCTCCTCGGACGCCTGCTGCGGACCGGTCCGCGGGCGGGACGGCGGCCGGGGGATCTCCTGCACCGGCCCGAGCCCGTAACGCTCCACCGCCTCCGCCGACGCGGCCGACGGGCCCTGCTCCGTCACCCCGATGTGCACGGCGCTCTCGTCCCCCGCGTCGAGCACGGTGAGCCGGGGGTCCGGCGGCGGGCGCAGCGCGATCCGCCGCCCGCAGGCCGGGCAGGACCACTCGTCGGCGCCGTCGGCCAGCCGTGCGGTCATTCTCATCTGGTGGATCACCCGCATGTCGGTCACCCCCGTCCGGCCCGGCACCGGGCCCCGAGGAGGGGATGCCCGTTCCTGGGCCCGGGGCAACCTGGCCTACTCCAGGAAGAGTCCGCGGGCCGCCGCCGACTGCTCGTTGGCCTCCAGCCGGGCCTCCGCGCCGGGGAGTTCGTCGCACATCGTCTGCAGCAGCACCCGGCCCAGCATCATCGGCGCGCACGCCGTGTCGAAGACGAGCCCGGTGCCGACGGCGGCCGGCAGCATCAGGTCCGACAGCCGCGCGACCGGCGCGAACGCGCTGTCGGCGACCGTCACCACCGTCAGGCCGCACGCCCGGGCGGCCGCCAGGGCGTCCATCAGCTCCCGCGGGTAGCGCGGCAGTGCGAAGCAGGCCAGCGCGGTGGCGCCGGCGGCCGCGGCCTGCTCGATCCGGTCGGCGAGCATCGAGCCGCCCTCGTCGAGCAGCCGGACGTCCGGGTGCACCTTCGCCGCGAAGTACGCGAAGCCGTGCGCCTGGGCGGAGGCGGCCCGCAGGCCGAGCACCGGCAGCGGCCGCGAGGCGGCGAGCAGCCGGGCGGCGCGCACGATCGGCTCCGGGTCGGCGAGCAGGTCGGCGAGGTGGCGCAGGTGCTCGATCTCGGCGAGGACGGCCTGCTGGTGCTCGTTGCGGACCGCGTCCGCCGGGGTCTCCGCGGACGGGCCGGGCTCGCCCGCCCCCAGCTCGCGCAGCCGCTTGCGCAGCGCCGGGTAGCCGTCGTAGCCGAGGGCGACGGCGAAGCGCGTCACGGACGGCTGGCTGACCCCGGCGAGTTCGGCGACCTCGACGCTCGACAGGAACGGCGCCTCGGCGGCGTGCCGGACGAGCGAGTGGGCGATCCGCCGCTGGGTGGGCGTCAGCCGGTGCCCCTCGAAGAGCTGGAGGAGTCGGGCGGAGGGTCCGGCGGTGCCGGTCTCGTCCAGGGCTGTCATCAGCGGTACCTCCGAGCTCGTGAGCGGCGCGCGCCGTTGGCGACGGCGGCTTGGACGACTGTCGCGCAGTCCCGCCATGCGGGCAATGCCGTTTCGCGGAGCGGGACGGCACGGACGGCGGCGCAGCGCCCGCGCCGGCCCGGGGCACGGCCGGGGCCTGCCGGGACGGCCGGTGCCGGCCGCCCGTCCCGGCGCCGGTCAGGCGAGCGGGCCGGTGACCCGCTCGACCGCGGCGACCAGGCCGCCGGAGGCGACCAGCGCGGCCGCGGCCTCCAGGTCGGGCGAGAGGTGGCGGTCGCGGCCGGGGCCGCCGACACCGGCCTCGCGGGCGGCGGCGATCGCCGCCGCGGTGCCCGGGGCGAGCGGGCCGCTGCCGCCCTCGGCGCGGATCTCCAGGGCGCGCGAGGCGGCGGTGAGCTCGACCGCGAGCACCCGGCCGAGGTTGGCGACGGACTGGCGCAGCTTGCGGGCGGCCGACCAGCCCATCGACACGTGGTCCTCCTGCATCGCGGAGGACGGGATCGAGTCGACCGAGGCCGGCACGGCGAGCCGCTTGTTCTCGCTGACCAGCGCGGCCTGGGTGTACTGGGCGATCATCAGGCCGGAGTCCACGCCGGGGTCGTCGGCGAGGAACGCGGGCAGGCCGTGCGAGCGGGCCTTGTCGAGCAGCCGGTCGGTGCGGCGCTCGGAGATCGAGCCGAGGTCGGCGGCGGCGATGGCGAGGAAGTCCAGCACGTAGGCGACCGGGGCGCCGTGGAAGTTGCCGTTCGACTCGACGCGGCCGTCGGGCAGCACCACCGGGTTGTCGACCGAGGCGGCGAGCTCGCGCCCGGCCACGGTGGCGGCGTACGCGACGGTGTCGCGGCCGGCGCCCGCGACCTGCGGGGCGCAGCGGATCGAGTAGGCGTCCTGGACGCGCGGCGCGTCGTCCTGGTGGTGGCCGGTCAGGCCGGAGCCCTTGAGCACGGCGAGCATGTTGGCCGCGGAGAGCGCCTGCCCGGGGTGCGGGCGGATCGGGGCGTGCAGCTCGGGGGCGAGCACCTTGTCGGTGCCGAGCAGCGCCTCCAGGCTCATCGCGGCGGTGATGTCGGCGGTGGTGAAGAGCCGCTGCAGGTCGGCGACGGCCATGACCAGCATGCCGAGCATGCCGTCGGTGCCGTTGATGAGGGCGAGGCCCTCCTTCTCCAGGAGCTCGACCGGTTCGATGCCGGCGGCGGCGAGCAGCTCGGCGGCGGGCTTCTCGGCGCCGTCGGGGCCGAAGGCGGTGCCTTCGCCCATGAGCACGAGGGCGCAGTGCGAGAGCGGGGCGAGGTCGCCGGAGCAGCCGAGCGAGCCGAACTCGCGGACGGAGGGGGTGATTCCGGCGTTGAGCAGCGCGGCCATGGTCTCGGCGACCAGCGGGCGGACGCCGGTGCGGCCGGAGGCGAGGGTCTTCATCCGCAGGAAGACGAGGGCGCGGACGACCTCGCGCTCGACGGTGGGGCCCATGCCGGCGGCGTGGGAGCGTACGAGGGAGCGCTGCAGCTGGGCGCGGAGCTCGGGGCTGATGTGGCGGACGGCGAGGGCGCCGAAGCCGGTGGAGACGCCGTAGACGGGGCGCGGCTCGGCGGCCAGCGCGTCGATACGGGCGCGGGAGGCGGCCATCTCGGCGAGGGCGTCGGGGCCGATCTCCACGCGGGCGTTGCCCCGGGCGACGGCGAGGACGTCCTCGGCGGTGACATCGGCCTTGCCGACCTGGACGAGTGGCGCGTCGGGGGCCACAGCACCGTGCATATCCATATGCACAATCACATCAGGTGAATGAGGATATGACAACCGGGGGTCGTGGACACCTGCGGATTTCCCGCCGGGGCCGGTCGTGACGCAGGCTGGGCACCACGCGGGGCCCGCGCACGGGCGGCGCGGAACGCCCGCGGACGGGCAGGAGGAGGGGCCGATGGCACGGGCGACGGTACGGCGCCGGGTGGTGCGGCTGCGCGGCACCGAGGCGGGCGAG
Organism: Kitasatospora sp. NBC_01539; assembly: GCF_045040525.1. Taxonomy (NCBI): domain Bacteria; kingdom Bacillati; phylum Actinomycetota; class Actinomycetes; order Kitasatosporales; family Streptomycetaceae; genus Kitasatospora; species Kitasatospora sp. NBC_01539. Next base: position 5,320,721 of record NZ_CP109390.1, on the reverse strand, counting down.
CGGCCCGACGCGCTGGCCGCGGAGGAACCGCTGGAGATCCGGCTCGGCGGCGAGCCGCTGACCGTCACCATGCGCACCCCCGGTGACGACTTCGACCTGGTGGCCGGCTTCCTGGTCGGCGAGGGCGTCGTGCACGAGGCGGGCCAGCTCGCCGCGCTGCGCTACTGCGCCGGGACGGACGCCGAGGGACTCAACACCTACAACGTGGTCGACGCGACGGTCCGCGGCGACGCCGCCCCGCTCTCCGGGCACCGCAACCTGCTCACCACCAGCGCCTGCGGCCTGTGCGGCCGCGACACCGTGGAGGCGGTCCGCACCCACAGCAGGTACCCGGTCGCCGAGGACGGCCTCCGGGTCTCCCCCGCCCTGCTGTACGCCCTGCCGGACCGGCTCCGGGCCGCGCAGCGCGCCTTCGACTCCACCGGCGGACTGCACGCCGCCGGCCTGTTCGACGCGCGGGGCGAGCTGCTCTGCGTCCGGGAGGACGTGGGCCGGCACAACGCCGTCGACAAGGTGGTCGGCTGGGCCCTGCGCGAGGGCCGGCTGCCGCTGACCGGGCACCTGCTGCTGGTGAGCGGGCGGGCCTCGTTCGAGCTGACGCAGAAGGCGGCGCTGGCGGGCGTGCCGCTGCTGGCCGCCGTGTCGGCACCGTCCTCGCTCGCCGTCGAGCTCGCCGAGGAGCTGGGCCTGACCCTGATCGGCTTCCTGCGCGGCGAGAGCGCCAACGTGTACGCGGGCGCCGGCCGGGTGACGACGGCGGGCTGAGCCGCCGTCACCCGGCCGGGCGCCGCGGGTCAGTTCCGGTTGCGCTTGCGCATCGCGACCACGACGGCGATCACGACGACGACCAGGATGCCCAGCACGACGATGCCGACGACCACGCCGACGATCGTGCCGAAGAAGCCCGACTTCTTCTTGCTCTTCGACTTCGACTTCGACTTGGACTTCGACTTGGCGACGTAGCCGCTCTTGCCCGCCGACCTGGACCTGCTCGTGGAGGCGGACCCGGCGAGCACCTCGGTGCCCGCGCCCGCCCGCGCCGCGGCCGCGGGCGCCTCCCGGACCGCCGCCGCGCGCGTGGCGGCCACCGCCTCGCCGCCTGCCAGTGCGGTCCCGCCGACCGCCAGCGCCAGTGCGAGAAGTGCTCCCGCCAGCCGTGTACGCATGGTCCCTCCCAGGGCCCCCGTTGCCGATGCCGTGCCACTGTCGCATGCCCGCTCCGGTGCGGCACAGTCCCGCCGGAGGGCCTGTGGCCCAGCTGTGACGTCCCCGGGACGCGGCGCGGTCAGTCCGGCGGCGGGGAGGACGGGCCGGACAGCGCGACGGCCACCAGCGCCCGCAGGGCGGGCGCGACCTGACCGAGCGGCAGGGTGGAGTCGTCCGCGAAGAGCTCGACCAGCCAGCCGCCCGCCGCGTTGGGGCCGCCGGCGGCGACCATCGCCCGGTACCCGCTGACCACCATGACCGCCTCCTCCGCCGGGTCGTTGCCGGTCGCACCCGCCCGCAGCGAGAAGCCGCCGCCGCGGGAGGCCCGCCGGGTCTGCGGGTAGTGCCGCAGGTCGAAGACGGCGTCGGGAGCCTCGATCTGGGCGCGCTGGGTGGCCGCCCCGGAGCTGCTCGGGCCGCTCGTCATGCGGTAGACGGCGTGCTGGGCGGTGCGCATGAGGTGCGAGCCCGGCGGCACGTACGAGACCCACCAGGCGACGGCGTCGAGGAGCCGGGCGGAGGACTCGGCGACGGTGACCATCCGGGCGAGGGTGTCGGCGGGGTGGCTGGTGCGCAGCGTGTCGTTCTGGTCGAGGGCGGCGAGCACGGTGGCGAGCAGCTGGCCCGGATCGGCGCTGCGGGCCGCTCCGCGAAACCGCCGGCGGTCGCCGTTGCCGCGCTGGCCGGGGCCGCCGCGGCGCCCGTCGGCCCGGTGGTGGGGGTCGGCGGCGTCGGCGAGCAGCACGGTCGGGTCCGGGGCGTAGCCGGGCCCGTGGCTGCGGCCGGCGACCACGGGATGGGCGGCCCGGGAGGCCTTGGCCCGGTACTGGGCGGCGTCGGCCAGCCGGAAGAGCCGGTCGGCGGTGGAGACCGGACCGATGGAGTCGCCGGTGGAGGCGACGCCGCAGGCGACGCCCTCGCCCTCGGTGAGCTGCAGGGCCCGGGTGCAGAGCTCCTCGGCGACGGCGACGACCTCGTCGGCCTTCTGGCCCTCGACGAGCAGGCAGAACTCGTCGCCGCCGAGCCGGGCGGCCAGGCTGCCGGGGAGCTTGGCGGCGCAGAGCGAGAGCTGGTGGGCGAAGCGTTCGAGCAGCCGGTCGCCCATCTCGTGGCCGAGCAGGTCGTTGACCCGCTTGAGCCCGTTGACGTCGCAGACGACGAGGCTGACGACGGTGTTGTCGCGGTTGTGCGCCTGCAGGGCGCCCTCCAGCCGGGCGTCGACGGCGCGGCGGTTGGCGAGCCCGGTGAGCGGGTCGGTGAAGGCCAGCCGGCGGAGGTCGGCGAGGCGTTCGGTCTGCGAGAGGCCTGCGGAGATCTGCGCGGCGAGCAGGGTCGCGTAGTCGGCGTCCTCGTCGGCGAAGAGCGGCAGGCCGGCGGCGCGGGCGAGGTACAGCTCGCCCCAGGCCTGGCCGTGCAGCACGATCGGGGCGACGAGGCAGCACTCCCGGCCGCGGCGGCGCAGCCCGGCGGCGCGCTGCCGGCAGAAGGCGCCGGTGCCGGGGTGGCCCTGCACGGGCGCGGGGTCGATGTCCTCGGCGGTCTGCACCCAGGCCCGGGGCAGCCGGCCGGTGGTCCAGTGCTCCTCCAGGTAGGTGACGATCTCGGGGAAGTCGGCCACCGGGTACGACTCGTCCTCGGGGAACTCCTCCTCCCCGGCGGCGAGCTCGCCGTAGTTGGCGAGCACCCGGAGCCGGCCGGACTCGCGGTCCCAGACGGAGACGGCGGCCATGGTGGCGCCGAGTGCGGCGGTGGCGCGGACGGCGGCCGCACGGACGGCCTCCAGCGGGGTCAGCGCACCCGCCATGTCGTGGGCCAGCTCGACGACGGCCTGCAGCCGGGCGTCGAGGGAGGAGGGGGACCGCGCGGGCTGCTCCGCCGTGGTCGCGTCGCCGCTCAACCGGATCGCCTCGTCCCTTGGTCCGTCCGCGCGGGTGCGCTTCCATTCTGGATCACGATTATGGCGCTTCGGTACCGCTATGCCCGATTTGTCATGGCAGGGCTCGCGGTCGGCGCGTCCGAACGGGCCGCACGTGTCCGCCGACCGCCCGGGCCCCGGGGCGAGGTCCCGCTCCGCACCGTGCGGGCGCCGCGCGTCACTCGGCGTCGCGGCTCCGGGTCAGCAGCCAGGGCTCGACGAGGCCGAGCCCGCGCACCGGCCGCCGCCACATCGGCTGCAGGTGGAACGGGAAGCCGACCGCGGCCTGGTGCCCGGCCGGATCCTCCGGGACGTACGGCGGCACCGCGCCGGTCTGCTCCATCGCGGCCGCGAGTTCGCCGTCGACGAGGACGGCGTCGCGCGGGGCGATCGAGGTGAGGCGGCTGGCCAGGTTGACGGTGGTGCCGAAGACGTCGCCCATCCGCGAGGTGACGGTGCCGAACGCCATGCCGACCCGGAGCGCCGGCATGGTGTCCTCCTTGGCGAGCGTCTCGACGAGCGCCAGGGCGATCTCGGCCGCGACCACGGGGTCCTCGGTGGCGTAGAGGATCTCGTCGCCGAGCGTCTTGATCACGCGGCCGCCCTGGCCGACGATCAGGTCGGAGCAGGTGTTCTCGAAGGTCTCGACGAGCTCGCCGAGCTCCTCCTCCTCCAGGCGGCGGGAGAGCCGGGTGAAGCCGACCAGGTCGGCGAAGCCCACGGCGAGCCGGCCGCTGGTGATCTCGGTGTCCTCCGCGGCATGCACCACCCGGCCGGTGACGGCGGCGAGCTGACGGCGCCAGACGTAGACGAGGAACTGCTCCAGCTCGGGCAGGAGCAGCTCGGTCAGCGGGTAGGCGACCTCGGCCCGGGTGAGGCCCGGTTCGACGGCCTGGGTGAGGTTCTCCAGGAAGGTGTCCATCTGCCAGCCGGCGAGGCGCGCGGTGGTCTGGCCGGTCGACCGGGCCACCTGGATCGCCATCGACTCGCTGAGAAGGCCGGACTCGATCAGGCCGGCGAGACGCCGCAGCGCGATCACGTCGTTGTCGGTGAGCGCCCGCGACTGCCCGATGTCGGGGAAGCCCATGGCGCGCCAGAAGCGGGTGGCGAGGTCCATCGACACGTCGGCCGCCCGGGCGGCCTGGTACGGGGTGTACCGGCGCGGCGCGTCGAGGATCAGCCGTTCCAGTTCGAGCGCGACGGTGTTGTCGCCCGCACCGCCGGCGGCCTGACCCTCGCTGCCGCCACTGCCGGTGCCGCTGCTGTTGCCGCCGCTGCCGGATCCCTCGCCTGCCACCGGTCCATCCCCGTGCGGTCGCCGCACTTCCTCTTGTCCTGCCTGTCAAGGGCGGCCGACCACCCTGGGGTAGTGGCGCGCCTCACACCGCTGCCAGGTGGAATGTTCGCACGGAATCCCGCGATCCGGGGCATCCGTCCGGATCAGGCGGGATCCGGGCGTTCCGGCCGGACGTGCACGACGTCGCCCGCGGCCACCGGGTGGCGGCTGCCGTCGGCGGTGCGGACGACCAGCCGGCCGTCGGTGTCCACGGCGACGGCCTCGCCGAGGAGCTCGCGGTCGCCGGGGAGTTGCACCCGCACGGGGCGTCCGAGCGTGGTGCAGCGGGCCGTGTAGGCGGGCAGCAGCCCGCTGGCGTGCGGGTCGCCCGCGGCGGCCCGCCACTCGCCGTACAGCTCGGCGAACTCGCGGAGCAGGCCGCGCAGCAGGGTCTGCCGGTCGGTGACGGCTGCACCGGCCAGGGCGAGCGATCCGGCGGTGGGCACCGGGAGTTCGTCGGCGCGCAGGGTGACGTTGATGCCGAGCCCCGCGACGACCGCGCCGCCGCCGAGCTCGGTGAGGATGCCGCCGATCTTGCGCTCCTCGCCGCCGACGGTGATCTGCAGGTCGTTCGGCCACTTGAGGCCGGTCTCCAGCTCGGTGACCCGCGAGACGGTGGTGGCCGCGGCCACCCCGACCAGGATCGGCAGCCAGCCGTACCGCTCGATCGGCACGTCGGCGGGGCGCAGCAGGACGGAGAGGAAGAGCCCGGAGCGCGGCGGGGCGCTCCAGCGGCGCTCCAGGCGGCCGCGGCCGGCGTTCTGCGACTCGGCGACGAGCACGGCGCCCTCGGGGGCGCCGTTCCTCGCGCGGGCGGCGAGGTCGGTGTTGGTGGAGCCGGTCTCGGTGACGACGTCGAGGGAGGTCCAGAGGCCGCCGGGCACCACGAGGTCGCGGCGGAGCGCGTCGGTGTCCAGCGGGGGGCGTTCGAGGTCCGTCCAGGGCGAGGGGCCGGAGTGGCCGAAGCCGCGGAGTCCGCTGCGGCGGGGGCGGGTGGGCTCGGGGTGCTCGGCGTCGGTCACCGGGTCAGCGTACCGACGGCCGGGTGCCCCGACGGAGCGCCGGCACCCGCCCGAGCGGGCATCCGCAGCAGGTCACAGGCCGTACCATCGTGCCGCAGATGGCGGGGCGACACACTGTGTCGCCCGCCATAACACGATGCGCCCGGCGCTGGCTACGCTACTTCGCGGTAGTCGCAGTGCCGCCCTGCCCTCAGGCCGTCGTCGGCTTCGGAGGCGGCCCATGGACCAGGGAGAGCCACCTCTATGACCGAGGCGCCGTACGACCCCCACACCACCGCCGGCAAGCTCGCCGACCTGCGGCGCAGGATCGACGAGGCGGTGCACTCCGGCTCCGCCGCGGCCGTGGAGAAGCAGCACGCGAAGGGCAAGCTGACGGCCCGTGAGCGGGTGGTGGAGCTGCTGGACGAGGACTCGTTCGTGGAGTTCGACGAGTTCGCCCGGCACCGGTCCGTCAACTTCGGGCAGGAGCGCAACCGCCCGTACGGCGACGGCGTGGTGACCGGCTACGGCACCGTCGACGGCCGTCAGGTCGCGGTCTTCGCGCAGGACTTCACCGTCTTCGGCGGCTCGCTCGGCGAGGTGTTCGGCGAGAAGATCGTCAAGGTCATGGACTTCGCGCTGAAGACCGGCTGTCCGGTCGTCGGCATCAACGACTCCGGTGGCGCGCGGATCCAGGAGGGCGTGGTCTCGCTCGGCCTGTACGGCGAGATCTTCCGGCGCAACGTGCACGCCTCCGGCGTGATCCCGCAGATCTCGCTGATCATGGGCCCCTGCGCGGGCGGCGCGGTGTACTCCCCCGCGATCACCGACTTCGTGGTGATGGCCGATCAGACCTCGCACATGTTCATCACCGGCCCGGACGTCATCAAGACGGTCACCGGCGAGGACGTCGGCATGGAGGAGCTGGGCGGCGCGCGCACCCACAACGCCAAGTCGGGCAACGCGCACTACATGGCCGCGGACGAGAAGGAGGCGATCGAGTACGTCAAGAGCCTGCTCTCGTACCTGCCCTCCAACAACCTCTCCGACCCGCCGGCCTACCCCGAGCAGGCCGACCTCTCCGTGACGGACGAGGACCTGGAGCTCGACGCGATCGTGCCGGACTCCGCGAACCAGCCGTACGACATGCGCCGGGTGATCGAGTACGTCCTCGACGACGGGGAGTTCCTGGAGACGCAGCCGCTGTTCGCGGGCAACATCATCACCGGCTTCGGCCGGGTCGAGGGCCACCCGGTGGGCGTCGTCGGCAACCAGCCGATGGACCTCGCGGGCTGCCTCGACATCAACGCGAGCGAGAAGGCCGCGCGGTTCGTCCGCACCTGCGACAGCTTCAACATCCCGGTGCTGACCTTCGTCGACGTGCCGGGCTTCCTGCCCGGCACCGGCCAGGAGTGGGACGGGATCATCCGCCGCGGCGCGAAGCTGATCTACGCGTACGCCGAGGCCACCGTGCCGCTGATCACCGTGATCACCCGCAAGGCGTTCGGCGGCGCGTACGACGTCATGGGCTCCAAGCACCTGGGCGCCGACCTGAACCTCGCCTGGCCGACCGCGCAGATCGCGGTGATGGGCGCGCAGGGCGCGGCCAACATCGTCTACCGCCGCGAGCTGGCCGAGGCCGCGAAGGCGGGCGCGGACGTCGACGCCCGGCGGGCCGAGCTGGTCGCGGAGTACGAGGACACCCTCCTCAACCCGTACCTGGCCGCGGAGCGGGGCTACGTGGACGCGGTGATCGCGCCCAGCGAGACCCGCGGTCACATCGTGCGCGGGCTGCGGGCACTCCGCGGCAAGCGTGAGACCCTGCCGCCGAAGAAGCACGGCAACATCCCGCTCTGACCGCCGCACGAGAGGATTGAGAGCATGGCCCCGATCCAGGTGCTGCACGGGCAGCCGACCCCCGAGGAGCTGGCCACCGTCCTGGCGGTGGTCCAAGCCCGGGCCGCCGCAGAACAGGCCGCCGCAGAGGCGGCCCGCGGGGCGGGCGGCCCGGTCGACCCGTGGCGCGACCACGCCCGGCGGATGCGCGGGGCGCCCGCCCCCGGGCCCGCCGTCTGGCGGACCTCCGGCTGGGCGCGCTGACGCCCGGCCCGTCCCGGCACGAGGGGCCCCGACCGTACCGGTCGGGGCCCCTCGCCGTGCCGGGGTCAGGCCGCGGCGGGCACCGCGGCGGTGCGGCGTGCGAGCAGGCCGTCGAGGGCGAGGCCGCCGGGGCCGACGGCCGCGATCGCCAGGAACACCCAGCAGAAGAGCACGGACGGCTCGCCGCCGTTCTGGATCGGCCAGAGCGCGTGCTCCTGGTGGACCGAGAAGTAGGCGTAGGCCATGGACCCGGAGCAGATCAGGGCCGCCGTGCGGGTGCCGAGGCCGAGCAGCACGAGGACGCCTCCGACGAGCTGGATCACCGCGGCGAACCCGCCGGGCCAGCTCCAGGCGTCGACCGTGCCGCCGCCCTTGGCGCCGCCGAGCACGCCGAAGAGCGAGGCGGCTCCGTGGCAGGCGAAGAGCAGGCCGGCGACGATGCGGAAGGCGCCCACGACGTACGGCCTGGCCGTGTCGACGGGCTCGCGGGGGACCGCGGACGTGCGGGGCGCTGCGGACGTGCGGGGGACTGCGGGCATGGGGGGCTCCCTCGGGGCGAAACCTGATGTGGGGGGGTCTTGCCGGTCCTTCTGTCACCTGTGAGCCGCAGAGGGATTGGCTTTACAGGTCCTTGACAAGGATTCAGTTCCCCGCGGACCCGGCCGCCGAACTCCCCACCCGGCGGTAACTTGAGTACCGGTACTCAGGCGCCCGCCCTCCGCCCCGCACAGGATGAGGAGGTGCTCTGGTCCGACCCCCGCGACGAACCCTCCGCCGAAGCGCGGAGGGTGCAGCGCATGCTGCGGCGCGCGGGCCCGCTGCTGGCCGCCCTCGCCCTCGTCGCCGCCGTCCTGCTGGTGCGCTGAGCGGCCCGTACGCCCCCGGCGGAGGCCCTAGGCTTGCCGCATGACCGATCGCCGCACCCTCGTCCTCGCGTCCGCCTCCCCGGCCCGGCTCGGACTGCTCCGCCAGGCCGGCCTCGACCCGCAGGTGCGGGTCAGCGGGGTCGACGAGGACGCGATCAGCGCCGCCACCCCCGCCGAGCTCGCGCTCGTGCTCGCCGAGGCCAAGGCCAAGGCGGTCGCCGCCGACCTGACCGGCGGCGAGCTGGTCGTCGGCTGCGACTCCGTCCTGGAGCTCGACGGCCTGGCGCTCGGCAAGCCCGCCGACGCCGCCGAGGCCCTGGAGCGCTGGCGGTCGATGCGCGGCCGCGAGGGCGTGCTGCGCACCGGCCACTGCGTGATCGACACGGTCACCGGCCGGCAGTCCTCGGCGACCGCCTCCACCACCGTGCGCTTCGGCACCCCCGACGACGCCGAGGTCGCCGCGTACATCGCCTCCGGCGAACCGCTGCACGTCGCCGGGGCGTTCACGCTCGACGGCCGGTCGGCGCCGTTCGTCGAGGGCATCGACGGCGACCCGGGCAACGTCATCGGCCTCTCCCTGCCGCTGCTGCGCCGCCTGCTGGCCGACCTCGGCGTCCGGATCACCGACCTCTGGAGCTGAGCTCAGCCCGTCGCGGGCGCGTACGCCGCCAGGAAGGCCCGGACGTCGGGCAGCGCGCCGTCGTCGAGCAGCGGCACGCCGTGGTGGCCGCCCGGGTAGATCCTGAGCTCCTTGTGGGCGGAGGCCGCCGCGGCGTGCAGGCTGCGGGCGTCGTCGGCGAACGGCGCGTCGAGCTCCTCCGCGGCGAGGAACACCGGCGCGGTGAGCCGCTTGACCGCGGTGGCCGCGTTGTTGCCGCCGAACGACTCCGGGGCGCTCAGCGACACCACCGCGGCGACCGGCACCGGCGCGGGCAGCGCGCCCGCCACCAGGGCGCCCGTGCCGCCCTTCGACGCCCCGACGAGCACGAGGCGGGTGACGCCCTTGCCCTTCAGCCAGCCGGCGACCGCCGCGAAGCCGTCGGCGACGTCACCGTTGGCGTTGAACGGCACGACCGCGTAGCCCGCCCCGGTGAAGCCGTCGAGGTACGGCACCCAGTCGCAGAGCGAGCCGCCGTTCTGGTGGGCGAGCACCAGTGCGACCCGGGCGCCGCCGGTGTCGGAGTCGCGGTAGTAGGCGTCGGTGTCGGCGAGGCCGCCGGGGATGCGGACCGACCCCGCGGCCGCCTGGGCCTCCGTCAGGCAGCCGTACCGCTCCGCGGCCGCCGACGCGGCCGGGGCGGCGGCCGCGCCGGGGCCGTCCGTGCCGCAGCCCGCCACCGCGGCCAGCAGGGCCCCCAGCGCGGCCAGGGCCGCCGTTCTCCGCACCGCTCGCATCGTGTGTCTCCCCCGTCGGTCCCCGGCGGACCGGGCGGACCGCCGCGGACACGCTAGGGGCCGCCCCCGGTCGCGTCAATGGTCCAGACCATTGGGTGCCAGACCCTGCGGCCAACCGGACGGCGGACCTCCGGAAAGCCCTGTCGATCCGGACAGAACGCGGCCCGCACAACTGTGGCCCCGGGCCACCCGACGGCCCACCGGGCCCCGCTAGGCTGACGCGCAGCCGTCGAGCAGGAGGGAGCGGGGATGTCGGACAGCGTTCTGAACGTGGCGCTCGGACTGGTGGCCAGCGCCATCAGCGCGGGCCTCGGCTGGCTCGCCCAGACCCTCCGCCGACGGCGGAGGGTCGGCCGGGTGCGTCGGTTCTTCGGCATGCCGGCCGGCACCGAGTGCCTGCTGGTCGTGCCCCGCAAGGGCGGACCGGGCACCTCCACCGCCGTGGCGCGCGACGACGCGTACGCGATGATGGAACTCGCCGCCCTCGTACGGGAGTGCGGGGCGCGGTCCGAGATCGTGGCGCACGACCAGGTGCGCCAGGGGCTCGGCGGCAAGGCCGAGTTCTGCCTCGGCGGCCCGTCCGCCAACCACCGGACGGCCGCCCACCTGGCGTCCTGGCTGCCCGGACTCACCGTCGCCTCGGGCGAGGGCGACCTGACGATCACCGCGGGCGACGAGGCGTTCCCGCTCGCCCGGCCCGCACCGGACGGCGCCCCGGCGTACGTCCTGCTGGCCCGGGTGCACGCCGGATCGGGCGACCGCCCGGTCTTCCTGATATCCGGTCAGACCGCCACCTCCAACCACGCGGCCGTCCGCTACCTGGCGGCCAACCACCGCGGCCTGGCCCGGCAGCACGGCACGGACGGCACGTTCGCCGTGATACTCCGGGTGGTCAACCCGGAGGCGTACGGCCCGGACGTGGTCGAGCAGGCGGCGGACGTGACGGCCAGGGCCACCGCGCGACCGGCACCCGTGACCGTCTGACGACCCCTCCGCGACCGCCGTGTGGCGAAGGCCACGGCTCGGCACGCCCCGCCGCGGGGCGCCGCGGGCCCGGGATCGGCCGCCCCGCGTAGCGTCCCTACCTGCAGGGCCTTCCGCAGCGTGGTCGGGTGATCACGAATACGGGTGACGCTCCGTGTGGGCCAGCTCACCACCAGGGACTACTCGCCGGTAGTGCGTTTGGATCCCTAGACTCAACGAGGTTTCACGAAGGGAGCCACAGTGCGCAAGGTGCTCATCGCCAACCGCGGAGAAATCGCCGTCCGCGTCGCCCGGGCCTGCCGGGACTCCGGTATCGCCAGCGTCGCCGTGTACGCCGAGCCGGACAGGGACGCTCTGCACGTCCGCGCGGCCGACGAGGCCTACGCGCTCGGCGGCGACACTCCCGCGACCAGCTACCTGGACATCACCAAGGTCCTCAAGGCTGCCGCCGACTCGGGCGCGGACGCCGTCCACCCCGGCTACGGGTTCCTCTCCGAGAACGCCGACTTCGCCGAGGCCGTCATCGGCGCGGGCCTGACCTGGATCGGCCCGCCGCCGCAGGCCATCCGCGACCTCGGCGACAAGGTCACCGCCCGCCACGTCGCGCAGCGCGCCGGCGCGCCGCTGGTCGCCGGCACCCCGGAGCCGGTCTCCGGCGCCGACGAGGTCGTCGCGTTCGCCTCCGAGCACGGCCTGCCGGTCGCCATCAAGGCGGCGTTCGGCGGCGGCGGCCGCGGCCTCAAGGTCGCCCGCACGCTCCAGGAGATCCCCGAGCTGTACGAGTCGGCCGTCCGTGAGGCCGTCGCCGCCTTCGGCCGCGGCGAGTGCTTCGTCGAGCAGTACCTCGACAAGCCGCGGCACGTGGAGACCCAGTGCCTGGCCGACAGCCACGGCAACGTCGTCGTCGTCTCCACCCGCGACTGCTCGCTGCAGCGCCGCCACCAGAAGCTCGTCGAGGAGGCGCCCGCGCCGTTCCTGACCGACGAGCAGAACGCCGAGCTGTACCGCGCGTCCAAGGCGATCCTCCGCGAGGCGGGCTACGTCGGCGCGGGCACCTGCGAGTTCCTCGTCTCCCAGGACGGTCTGATCTCCTTCCTGGAGGTCAACACCCGCCTGCAGGTCGAGCACCCGGTCTCCGAGGAGGTCGCCGGCCTCGACCTCGTCCGCGAGATGTTCCGCATCGCCGACGGCGAGGCGCTCGGCTACGACGACCCGGAGATCCGCGGCCACTCGATCGAGTTCCGGATCAACGGCGAGGACCCGGGCCGCGGCTTCCTGCCGGCCCCCGGCACCGTGACGCTGTTCGCGCCGCCGTCCGGCCCGGGCGTGCGCCTCGACGCGGGCGTGGAGACCGGCTCGGTCATCGGCCCCGCCTGGGACTCCCTGCTCGCCAAGCTGATCGTCACCGGCGCCACCCGCAAGCAGGCGCTGCAGCGCGCCGCCCGCGCGCTGGAGGAGTTCACGGTCGAGGGCATGGCCACCGCCATCCCGTTCCACCGCGCGGTGGTCACCGACCCGGCGTTCGCGCCCGAGGTGCACGGCAGCGACGCGCCGTTCGAGGTCTTCACCCGCTGGATCGAGACCGAGTTCGACAACACCATCCCGGCCTTCACCGGCACCGGTGGTGACGGCGACGAGGCCGAGACCCGCGAGACCGTGGTCGTCGAGGTCGGCGGCAAGCGGATCGAGGTCTCGCTGCCCTCCTCACTCGGCGTCTCCACCGCCCCCGCGCCGACCGGCACGAAGGTCGCCAAGCGCCGGGTCGGCGCCAAGAAGGCCGGCGCGGCGGCGAGCGGCGACACCCTCGCCTCCCCGATGCAGGGCACCATCGTCAAGGTCGCCGTGGAGGAGGGCCAGGTCGTCGCCGAGGGCGAGCTGATCGTCGTCCTGGAGGCGATGAAGATGGAGCAGCCGCTCAACGCGCACAAGGCCGGCACCGTCGTCGGCCTCAAGGCCGAGGTCGGCGCCAGCGTCAGCAGCGGTGCCGCACTCTGCGAGATCAAGGACGTCTGACCCGCGTCACGTCCGGACGGCCGGCCCGTACCCCTCGGGGTGCGGGCCGGCCGTCGTCGTGGCGGGAGCCGGCCGGGGCGCGGCCGGGCTCAGGGGCGGCCGGTGGCCAGCGGCCGGGCGATCAGGCCGCCGTGCGCGCCCGGACGGCGCTGGCCGGGCAGCGGGGCGCCGGGCGGCGCGGCACGCCGCAGGCCGGCCGGGGCCCCGCCCGGCGGCTGGTGCGCCGTCGGCCCGGGGTGGGCGGGGCCGCTGTGCACCGGCGGCTCCGCGGGCGTCCCGAGCGGGGCCAGCGAGATCTGGACGCCGCAGTCGGCGAGCGCGTCCAGTTCGCGGGCGGTCGGGTCGTGGGCGGCGGACTGCTCGTCCGTGACCAGCCGGGTGATGGCGTCGGTGGGCACCGTCTGGAACATCGTGTCGGCGCCGAGCTTGGTGTGGTCGGCGAGGACGATCACCTCGGTGGCCGACTGCACCAGTGCCCGGTCCACGCTCGCCGACAGCATGTTGGTGGTCGACAGGCCGCGCTCGGCGGTCAGGCCGCTGCCCGACACGAACGCCTTGGAGACCCGCAGGCCGGCCAGCGACTGCTCGGCGCCGCTGCCCACCAGGGCGTAGTTGGAGCCGCGCAGGGTGCCGCCGGTCATCACCACCTCGACGCGGTTGGCGTGCGCGAGGGCCTGCGCCACCAGCAGGGAGTTGGTGACCACGGTGAGGCCGGGCACCCGGGCGAGCCGGCGGGCCAGCTCCTGCGTGGTGGTGCCGGCGCCCACGACCACGGCGTCGCCCTCCTCGACCAGGCCGGCGGCCAGGTCGGCGATGGCGCTCTTCTCGGCCGCGGCGAGATGGGTCTTCTGCGGGTAGCCGGGCTCCCGGCTGAAGCCTCCGGGAAGCACCGCGCCGCCGTGGCGGCGGTCGAGCAGCCCTTCGGCCTCTAGGGCCCGGACGTCCCGACGGACGGTGACTTCGGAGGTCTGGACGACACGGGCCAGTTCCCGGAGCGAGACCGCTCCGTTGGCGCGCACCATCTCAAGGATCAACTGGCGACGTTCTGCTGCAAACACGGAACCGACGGTAACCGAATGACCGTCTGCTTTCAGGCGTTTGCACCTGGTAACGGGAAACGCTCACGTCGGAGCGGCGCACGACCGTACAATTCGCGCCGCCGACCGCTTCCCGCGCGCTGGGCCACGCGGGTGGTGCGCCGGGGCGACCGCCGCGCGACCGCCCCGACCTGCACCGGCAGGTCAGGAGTCCGAGCCCTCGCGCTTGCGGATGTGCAGCTGCCGGGCGGCCTCGGCGGTGGAGCCGGACAGGGACGGGTAGACGGTGAACGCGCCGGCCACCTGTTCGACCGTCAAGTTGTTGTCCACCGCGAGCGAGATCGAATGGATGAGTTCGCTCGCGCGCGGCGCGACGACGACACCGCCGACCACGATGCCGGTGCCCGGCCGGCAGAACAGCTTCACGAAGCCGTCCCGGATGCCCTGCATCTTGGCCCGCGGGTTGCCGCGCAGCGGCAGCTTCACCTCGACGGCGTCCATCTTCCCGCAGGAGACGTCGGCGGCGGTGTAACCGACCGTGGCGATCTCGGGGTCGGTGAAGACGTTGGAGGCGACGGTCTTGAGGTTGAGCGGCTGCACCGCGTCGCCGAGCACGTGGTACATCGCGATCCGGCCCTGCATGGCGGCGACCGAGGCGAGCATGAAGACGCCCGTGCAGTCGCCGGCCGCGTACACGCCCGGGGCGGAGGTGCGGGAGACCCGGTCGACCTGGATCTGGCCCCAGTCGTTGAGCTTCACCCCGGCCTCCTCCAGGCCCAGGCCCGCGGTGTTCGGGACGGAGCCGACGGCCATGAGGCAGTGCGTGCCCTCGATCACCGTGCCGTCCGCGAGGGTGACCTCGACCGTGTCGCCGATCCGCTTGGCGCTCTCGGCGCGGGAGCGGCCCATGACGTTCATGCCGCGGCGGCGGAAGACCTCCTCCAGCACCTCGGCGGCGTCCGGGTCCTCGCCGGGCAGCACGCGGTCGCGGCTGGAGACCAGGGTGACGTTGGATCCGAGCGCCTGGTAGGCGCCGGCGAACTCGGCGCCGGTGACGCCGGAGCCGACGACGATCAGCTCGCGGGGCAGCTCGTCCAGGTCGTAGACCTGGGTCCAGCTGAGGATGCGCTCGCCGTCCGGCCGGGCGTCGGGCAGCTCGCGGGGGTGCACCCCGGTGGCGATCAGCACCGCGTCGGCCCGCAGCGCCTCGGTGGTGCCGTCCACCCGCTCGACCAGCACCTCGCGGGAGCCGTCGGCCGCCTGGCCGCCGGGGCCGAGCCGGCCCAGGCCGCGCAGCACGGTCACGCCGGCCCGCGTGACGGCCTGCGTGATGTCGTGGGACTGCGCGATGGCGAGGCGCTTCACGCGGCGGTTGACCTTGCCGAGGTCGACGCCGACCACCCGGGCCTTCTGCTGCAGCGGCGGGGTGTCGTCGGCCACGATGATGCCGAGCTCCTCGTAGGAGCTGTCGAAGGTGGTCATCACCTCGGCCGTGGCGATCAGGGTCTTGGACGGAACGCAGTCCGTCAGCACCGCCGATCCGCCGAGTCCGTCGCGGTCGACGACGGTCACCTCCGCGCCGAGCTGGGCCGCCACCAGGGCCGCCTCGTATCCGCCGGGTCCGCCACCGATGATCACGATCCGAGTCACGAGCACCATTGTCCCGCATGCCGGAAGCAAATCCACGCCCGGGGGCGTTGCCGTGTGCTCACCGCGTCCCGATGTGACGGTGAGCACTCCCGCGCCCGCCCCGGGCTGCGCACTCCCGTAGGCTGGCGCCCATGTCGCTCTACGCCGCGTACGCCACGAACCTCGACGCCCGGCAGATGACCCGGCGCGCCCCGCACTCCCCCTTGCGCGGCACCGGCTGGCTGGACGGGTGGCGGCTCACCTTCGGCGGCGAGCAGCTCGGCTGGGAGGGCTCGCTGGCCACCGTCGTGGAGGACGAGAAGGAGCAGGTCTTCGTCTCCCTCTACGACGTCTCGCCGGTCGACGAGGAGGGCCTGGACCGCTGGGAGGGCGTGCAGCTCGGCATCTACCGCAAGATCCGCCTGCGCGCGCACACCCTGGACGGCGACATCCCGGTGTGGACGTACGTGCTGAACGACTACGAGGGCGGTCTGCCCGCGGCGCGCTACCTCGGGCTGATCGGGGACGCGGCGGAGAGCGCCGGCGCGCCGGACGACTACGTGCTCGACCTGCGCCGCCGCCCCTGCTGACGGCCGCGGGGCCGCGGACGGCGCGCGCCATGGTGCGATCCGCCGGAAGGGCGCCCGGCCAGGGGGACGTTTCCGGTCTTTCCGGACGATCCGGGTAACGATCCGGCGCGTCTTCGCGGGATGGTCTACGCGCGTAGGAGAATGTTGACTATCCTCGGCCATGTGAACGCATCTCCTCAGTCGGTCGTCTCCGCCGACCCCTATGCCGCCGCCCGGGCCGCCGCCGAGCGCCTGCGCGAGCTGACCGGTGCCGAGCGCCACGACGTCGCCCTCGTGATGGGCTCCGGCTGGGTGCCCGCCGCCGACGCCATCGGCGACCCCGACGACCCCGGCACGGTCGAGTTCCCCGTGACCGAACTCCCCGGGTTCCCCGCACCCTCGGTCGCCGGACACGCCGGCCGCATCCGCTCCGTGCGGGTCGGCGACAAGCGCGCCCTGATCTTCCTCGGCCGCAACCACTACTACGAGGGCCACGGCGTGGCCACCGTCGTGCACGGCGTCCGCACCGCCGCCGCCGCCGGCTGCGGCATCGTCGTGCTCACCAACGGCTGCGGCGGCCTGCGCCAGGGCTGGCAGCCCGGCCAGCCCGTGCTGATCAGCGACCACATCAACCTCACCGCCGACTCGCCCATCGTCGGCGCCAACTTCGTCGACCTCACCGACCTCTACTCCAAGCGGCTGCGCACCCTGTGCCGCGAGGTCGACCCGACCCTCGACGAAGCGGTCTACGTGCAGTTCCGCGGCCCGCACTACGAGACCCCGGCCGAGGTCAACATGGCCCGCGTCATCGGCGGCGAGCTCGTCGGCATGTCCACCACCCTGGAGGCCATCGCCGCCCGCGAGGCCGGCACCGAGGTGCTCGGCCTCTCCCTCGTCACCAACCTCGCCGCCGGCATGACCGGCGAACCGCTCAACCACGAAGAGGTCCTGGAGGCCGGCAAGGCCAGCGCCGAGCGCATGGGCTCGCTGCTCGCCAAGGTCCTTGAGCGGATCTGAGCCCGTCCTGACGCAGAATCAGTAGACCGGCGGCGGCCGGCCCGCCCCCAGCGGTGCCGCCGCCCGCCGCCGGCCGGCCCGCACTTCGTTTGGAGCTCGCAGCATGGCGCAGGCACCCACCACCGACCTCCTCGACCGGGCCCGCACCTGGCTCGCCGAAGACCCGGACCCGCGGACCCGCGACGAGCTCACCGAGCTGCTCGCCGCCGCCGAGGGCACCGACGCCGACACCGGCCAGCGGATCGCCTGGTCACGGCTGGCCGAACGCTTCTCCGGCCGCCTGCAGTTCGGCACCGCCGGCCTGCGCGGCGAGCTCGGCGCCGGCCCGATGCGGATGAACCGCGCCGTCGTCATCCGCGCCGCCGCCGGCCTCGCCGCCCACCTCCGCCGCCACCCGGAGCTCGGCGACCTCGTCGTCGTCGGCTACGACGCCCGCCACATGTCGTACGACTTCGCGCGCGACACCGCCGCCGTCGTCGTCGGCGCCGGCCTGCGCGCCGCGCTGCTGCCGCGCCCGCTGCCCACCCCGGTGCTCGCCTTCGCGGTCCGCCACCTCGGCGCCGCCGCCGGCGTCACCGTCACCGCCAGCCACAACCCCCCGCAGGACAACGGCTACAAGGTCTACCTCGGCGACGGCTCGCAGATCGTGCCGCCCGCCGACGCGGAGATCGCCGCCGAGATCGACGCGATCGGCGCACTCGCCGACGTGCCGCGCGCCGACGGCGGCTGGGAGGTGCTCGGCGACGGGGTCGAGCAGGCCTACCTCGCCCGGGCCGTCACCGTGCTCGACCCGGCCGGGCCCCGCGACCTCGACGTCGTCTACACCCCGCTGCACGGCGTCGGACGCGACACCCTGCTGGCCGCCTTCGCCCGGGCCGGGTTCCCCGCCCCGACCGTCGTCGCCGAACAGGCCGAGCCCGACCCGGACTTCCCCACCGTGGCGTTCCCCAACCCGGAGGAGCCGGGCGCGATGGACCTCGCGTACCGCACCGCCGCCGCGGCCCGCCCGGACCTCGTCATCGCCAACGACCCGGACGCCGACCGCTGCGCCGTCGCCGTGCCGGACGCGGCCGACGGCGGCTGGCGGATGCTCCGCGGCGACGAGGTCGGCGCGCTGCTCGGCGCGGCCCTGGTCGCCAAGCACGCCACCGGCACCTTCGCCACCACCATCGTCTCCTCCACCCTGCTCGGCCGGATCGCCGACGCCGCCGGCCTCGGCCACGCCGAGACCCTCACCGGCTTCAAGTGGATCTCCCGCGCCGAGGGGCTGCGCTACGGCTACGAGGAGGCGCTCGGCTACTGCGTCGACCCGGAGGGCGTCCGCGACAAGGACGGCATCACCGCCGCCCTGCTCGTCGCCGAACTCGCCGCCACCCTCAAGCGCTCCGGCCGCACCCTGGCCGACCTGCTGGACGACCTGGCCGTGGAGCACGGGCTGCACGCCACCGACCAGCTCTCCGTCCGGGTCGACGACCTCGCCCTGATCGCCGACGCCATGCGGCGGCTCCGCGACGAGCCGCCCACCCTGCTCGCCGGCCTCCGGGTGACCGGCGCCGACGACCTGACGGCCGGCTCCGCCGGCCTGCCCCCCACCGACGGCCTGCGCTACGTGCTGGCCGGTGAGGGCGTCCGCTCGGCCCGGATCGTCGTGCGGCCCTCCGGCACCGAGCCCAAGCTCAAGTGCTACCTGGAGGTCGTCCTGCCGGTCGACGGCGCCACCGGTCTCGCCCCCGCCCGGGAGCGCGCCGCCGCCCTGCTCGCCGGCCTCAAGCGCGACCTCGCCGCGGCCGCGGGCATCACCGGCGCCTGACACCGCCGCGGGCATCACCGGCGCCCGGCACCGCCGCGCCGACACGCCGACATGCCGCAGGGCCCGGGACACCCGTCCCGGGCCCTGCGGGCGTACGGCGGCCGGTCAGCCCGTGACGGTCAGCCCGTCACGACCAGCGCGACGAGCGCGATCAGCCCGAGCACCGTCGGCGCGATCACCCACCAGCACCAGCGGACGACGACCGGGCCCTGCGCCGCGGCGTGCGCGGAGCGGTGGGACGCCATCTCCTGCAGCTCGTCGACCACCTGGTCCGACCACGCCCGGGTCGGGTCGCTGTCACCGGGACGGCGCGTCGTCAGCCCCGGGTCGCCGGCGGCCCGCGCACGGTCGGCACGGCGGCGGGCCGTCTTCCGCTGGCGGATCGACACCGGCACCGCCCACACCTGGTACTTGTGGCCGGCGGCGAACAGCTCGACGGAGTACCCCGACTTCAGCCCCTCGACCCCGGACCACGGCGCGTCGATCGTGCGCAGCGGGTTGCGCACCAGCAGCCGGCGGTCGTTGGCGTACACGGCGGGCCTCAGGGTGTAGGCGATCACCGGGAAGGCGAAGACCGGCGCGGCGGCCAGCGCCACCCACGGCGTGCGGCCGGAGCCGGAGATCACGGCGTCGACGATCAGCCAGCCTGCGACGGCGAGCAGCAGCACGCCGGAGATGATGCCGGGGCCGGAGCGGTAGACGCGGTCTGCGTACTTGGGCTCCTCGGGGGCGGCAGAGCCGGGGTCGGGCGTGCCGTCGGATTCGGTCATGGGGACGATTCTGCCCCATGCCCGCGACGCACCCCGGGGAGCCCGGCCGGTGCCGCCCCCGGCCGCCGTCAGGCGCTGCGGCGGCGCAGCGTCGCCGCTCCGAGGGCGAGGGCGAGCAGGGCGCAGCCGGCGATCACGGCGAGGTCGCGGACGACCGCGCCGCCCACCCCGCCGTGCACCGTCAGCCTGCTCATCGCGTCGACGGCGTACGACAGCGGCATGACGTCGGAGGCCCAGCGCAGCACCTCCGCCATCCGCTCGCGCGGCACGAACAGCCCGCAGAGCAGGAACTGCGGCAGCAGCACGGCCGGGAGGAACTGCACGGCCTGGAACTCGGTCGCGGCGAACGCCGAGACCAGCAGCCCCAGGGCCATGCCGAGCAGCCCGTCGCCGACCGCGACGGCGAACAGCAGCCAGGTCGGCCCGGCGACGTCGAGGCCGAGCAGGCCGATGGTCAGCGCGGAGGCCAGCGCCGCCTGCACGAGGGCGACCAGGCCGAAGGCGAGCGCGTAGCCGAGCAGCAGGTCGAGCCGGCCGAGGGGCATGGTGAGCAGGCGCTCCAGCGTGCCGCTGGTGCGCTCGCGGAGCATCGCGACCGAGGTGACGAGGAACATCACGAGCAGCGGGAAGACGCCGAGGAGGGCCGCGCCGATCCGGTCGAAGGCCTCCGGCTGGCCGTCGTACATGTAGCGCAGCAGGGTCAGCAGCACACAGGGCACGACGAGCAGCATCGCGAGGGTGCGCGGGTCGTGGCGGAGCTGGGCGAGGACCCGCCGGGTGGTGGCGAGGGTGCGGCGGAGGTTCATCGGGGGCTCTCCACGGGTGCGGGGGTGCCGCCGGCGACGAGCGCGAGGAAGGCGCCGTCGATGTCGTCGGCGCCGGTGGCGGCGAGCAGCGCGGCCGGGGTGTCGTGCGCGAGCAGGCGGCCCTCGCGCATGAGGAGGAGGCTGTCGCAGCGGGTGGCCTCGTCCATGACGTGGCTGGAGACGAGCAGGGTGGCGCCGCCGTCGGCGAGCCCGCGGAAGAGCCGCCAGAGGTCCTGGCGGAGCACGGGGTCGAGGCCGACGGTGGGCTCGTCGAGGATCAGCAGTTCGGGGGTGCCGAGCAGGGCGGCGGCGAGCGAGACGCGGGCGCGCTGGCCGCCGGAGAGCCGGCCGGCGGTGTCGTGCTCGTGGCCGGTGAGGCCGACCTGTTCGATGACGCGGGCCGGGTCGGTGCGGGGTGCGCCGAGGACGGCGGCGAAGTAGGCGAGGTTCTCGGTGACGGTGAGGTCGCCGTAGACGGAGGGTGCCTGGGTGACGTACCCGACGCGTTCGCGCAGTTCGGCGGCGCCGGCGGGGCGGCCGAGCACCTCGACGCTGCCGCCGGCGGTGCGCTGCACGCCGACGATCGCGCGGAGCAGCGTGCTCTTGCCGCAGCCGCTGGGGCCGAGGAGCCCGGTGACGGAGCCGCGGGGCACGGTGAGGTCGAGCCCGTGCAGGACGGTGCGGCCACCGCGGACGACGGCGAGCCCGTCGACGCGGATGGCGGGGGCGGGCCCCGCCGGAGAATTCATCATGCGATGAGTTTTGCGCGCGGGGACGGCGGCCGTCAAGACCGGGAACACCATGGACAACCACGCCGGACAACCGCCAGGGTGGCCCCGTGATCCCCTCGGACGACACGACGGAACCCGGCCGCACCGTGCGCGGCCTGACCCTCCCCCCGCTGCTCCTCGGCCTGATCGCGGACGGCCGGTGGCGCCACCCGGGCGACGCCGCCGTCACCGCGGCACTGCCGTGGTTCGAGGACCCGCTCGACCTCCTCACGGAGATCCCGGAGATCCGCCGCCACTCGCACGCGCTCGACGACCTCGCCGACCTCGACCTCGGCCCGCTCTACCGCCAGGCCCGCGGCAGCACCGCCACCGGGCCGGTGGAGCTGCCCTGGCTCGACATCGACCGGGCCGTGCTCGTCGGGCTCTCCCGCACCGCCGGCGACGACACCGCCCTCGCCCTCGACTACCGCACCGACCCGGCGGACCCCCGGGTCGTGGCGAGCGACGTCTGGACCGACCCGCGCGCGTACGTCTGGCGGGTCGCGGCACCCACCCTGTCGTCCTTCGCCGCCGCGCTCGGCCTGACGCCCGGCCCGGCCCCCGCCGCGCCCGGGCCGACGACCCCCGCCGCGCCCGGCCCGGCCCCGGGGAAGCCGGTCAGGCCCCGGTGAGGTAGCCCTGCAGGGCCCGGGCCAGCAGCGGCAGGAGCTCGTCCGGGGAGGCCGAGGCCAGCGGCTCCACGGCGATCACGTACCGGGCCATGGCCAGGCCGATCACCTGCGACATCGCGAGCTCGACCCGGAGCTCCGGCTGCGGCACGTCCAGACCGGCCGCCACCCCGGCGACCACCTCCGCGACCATGAAGCCGCGCATCAGCCCGGCGACCTCCTCGGAGGCCGCGGCCGTCCGCAGCACCGCGAGCAGGCGGTCCCGCACGTCCGGCTGTTCCCACAGGGCGAGGACCAGCCGGGCCAGCCGCTCGCCGATCGCGGCGGGGCCGCCCTCCAGCACCTGCGGGACGATCAGCCGAGGATCGATCGGGAACTCCAGCGCCGCCAGGAACAGCCGGTCCTTGGTGCCGAAGTAGTGGTGCAGCAGCGCCGCGTCCACCCCGGCCGCCCGGGCGATCGCCCGCATGCTCGCCTTCTGGTAGCCCCGCGCGGCGAACTCCGCCCGCGCCGCCTCCAGCACGGTGCCCCGGGTGTCGGCCCCGCCGGGGCGTCGGCCGGTCTTCTTACGGGGGGCGGGCTGCTCGCCGGCTGCGGAGGTCACCCCGGCATTCTCCCCGGCCGGGCGTGACTCTTCCGAGCGAGGACGAATCGCTTCCCTTCCGCGCACCCACCCGGACACTGTCCGGACTCCGGGCCATGACCGACGAACCGGCCCTCGCGGGCACCGCACCCGCCCGGGCCGCCACGGAATCCGAACCGCCCGGCTACGGCGACCTCCTGCGCGACGTCAAGGCCGAGATCACCTCCGCCCACGTCCGGGTGCACCGGGTGGTCGACACCGAACTCATCACCCACCACCGGCACATCGGCCGGATCATCCCGGAACGCCAGGAGAAGGAGGGCTGGGGCACGAAGGTCGTCGACCGGCTGTCCGTCGACCTCCGGACGAGCCTCCCGGGGCGCAGCGGGGGTACTCGGTCCGCAGCCTGCAGTACATGCAGCACCTGGCCGGGAACTGGCCGGACCCAATTGGGCCGCAGCCTGTGGCGCAATTGCCGTGGGGCCACGTCCGCACCCTCCCCGGCTCCCTCCCCGACCGTCCGGCCAGGGACTTCTGCGCCCGGCAGGCCGTGCAGCACGGCACGCTGCCCGCGGAGCTGCGGCCGCTGCCGCCGGGCCCGGAGCAGCCGGCCCGGGTCACGCACGAGGTGCCGTCGCGGCACGGCACCGCGCGAGGGCGGAGCGCACGGGGAGCCGGTCGCGGCGCCCCGCGCGCCCCGCATCTCGGTCCCGTATCGAAACCTGACCCCCCTAGCGGATCGCTACGCGCGTAGATATGCTGGTCTGGTGACTATGTCCACTCTTGCAGCCAACGCCAACCCCCAGCCTGGCGGCCGGGAGGTGCCATCGGGCGCTGCGGGCAGCGGTCTTGAGGACGTCGCGGCGTCCGAGGCCTCGCTCCGCCGCTTCCTGCACGGCCTGCCCGGCGTCGACCAGGTCGGCCTGGAGGCTCGCGCCGCCACGCTCGGCACCCGCTCGATCAAGACCACGGCGAAGGCGTACGCCATCGACCTGGCGATCTCGATGATCGACCTGACCACGCTGGAAGGCGCGGACACGGTCGGCAAGGTGCGCTCGCTCTGCATCAAGGGCCGCAACCCCGACCCGACGGCGCCGCGGGTCGCGGCCATCTGCGTCTACCCGGACATGGTCGCGACCGCGAAGGACGCGCTGCGCGGCACCGACATCCAGGTCGCCTCCGTCGCCACCGCCTTCCCCGCCGGCCGCGTCGCCCTGCCGGTGAAGCTGGCCGACACCGCGGACGCGGTGGCCGCCGGCGCCGACGAGATCGACATGGTCATCGACCGCGGCGCCTTCCTGTCCGGCCGCTACCTGGACGTCTTCCAGGAGATCACCGCGGTGAAGGAGGCCTGCCGCCGCCCCGACGGCACCGCCGCCCACCTCAAGGTGATCTTCGAGACCGGCGAGCTGCAGACGTACGACAACGTGCGCCGCGTCTCCTGGCTGGCGATGCTGGCCGGCGCCGACTTCATCAAGACGTCCACCGGCAAGGTCGCGGTGAACGCCACTCCCCCGGTGACGCTGCTGATGCTGGAGGCCGTCCGCGACTTCCGGGCGCAGACCGGCGTGCAGGTCGGCGTGAAGCCGGCCGGCGGCATCAAGACCACCAAGGACGCCATGAAGTACCTGGTGATGGTCAACGAGACCCTGGGCGACGACTGGCTGAGCCCGCACTGGTTCCGCTTCGGCGCCTCCAGCCTGCTCAACGACCTGCTGATGCAGCGCCAGAAGCTGACCACCGGACGCTACTCCGGCCCCGACTACGTGACGGTGGACTGAGACAGATGGCCAAGAACAAGAAGACGGACGAGCCCGTGACCGAGAAGCGCGGCCTGTTCGAGTACGCGCCGGCCCCCGAGTCCCCCGCCGCCGCGGGCGACATCGCCACCTCGTACGGCCACTTCATCGGCGGCGAGTTCGTCGACTCCAGCGGCAGCGAGGCGCTGAAGACCGTCAACCCGGCCACCGAGCAGGTGCTGGCGGAGTTCGCGCAGGGCACCACCGAGGACGTCGACCGCGCGGTCGCCGCCGCCCGCACGGCGTTCACCGACTGGTCGGCCCTGCCGGGCAGCGAGCGGGCCAAGTACCTCTTCCGGATCGCCCGGATCGTCCAGGAGCGCTCGCGCGAGCTCGCGGTGCTGGAGTCGATGGACAACGGCAAGCCGATCCGCGAGACCCGCGACTTCGACCTGCCGATGGTCGCCGCGTGGTTCTTCTACTACGCGGGCTGGGCCGACAAGCTCGACTACGCGGGCTTCGGCCCGAACCCCCGCCCGGTCGGCGTGGCCGCACAGGTCATCCCGTGGAACTTCCCGCTGATGATGCTGGCGTGGAAGATCGCCCCGGCCCTGGCGACCGGCAACACGGTCGTCCTCAAGCCGGCCGAGACGACCCCGCTCACCGCGCTGCGCTTCGCCGAGATCTGCCGCCAGGCGGGCCTGCCGAAGGGCGTCGTCAACATCGTCACCGGCGACGGCCGCACCGGCGCCGCCCTGACCGCCCACCCCGACGTCGACAAGGTCGCCTTCACCGGCTCGACCCCGGTCGGCCGCTCGATCGCCCGCCAGCTCGCCGGCAGCCGCACCCGGGTGTCGCTGGAGCTGGGCGGCAAGGCCGCGAACATCGTCTTCGACGACGCGCCGATCGACCAGGCCGTCGAGGGCATCGTCAACGGCATCTTCTTCAACCAGGGCCACGTGTGCTGCGCGGGTTCCCGGCTGCTCGTCCAGGAGTCGGTGCAGGACGAGTTCCTGGAGGCGCTCAAGCGCCGCATGTCGACGCTGCGCGTCGGCGACCCGCTCGACAAGAACACCGACATCGGCGCGATCAACTCGGCCGCGCAGCTCGCCCGGATCACCGAGCTGACCGACGCGGGCGAGGCCGAGGGCGCCGAGCGCTGGGCGCCGTCCTGCGACCTGCCGGGCGCCGGCTACTGGTTCCGTCCGACGCTGTTCACCGGCGTCAGCCAGGCCCACCGGATCGCCCGCGAGGAGATCTTCGGCCCGGTGCTGTCCGTGCTCACCTTCCGCACCCCCGCGGAGGCGGTGGAGAAGGCCAACAACACCCCGTACGGGCTGTCGGCCGGCATCTGGACGGAGAAGGGCTCGCGGATCCTCTGGACGGCGAGCCGGCTCAAGGCCGGTGTGGTCTGGGCGAACACCTTCAACAAGTTCGACCCCGCGTCGCCGTTCGGCGGCTACAAGGAGTCGGGGTACGGCCGCGAGGGTGGCCGGCACGGTCTGGAGCCCTACCTGAATGTCGAGGCCCGCGATGTCTGATGGCGCACTTCGTCTTGACGTCCTCAAGACCTACAAGCTGTACGTCGGCGGGAAGTTCCCGCGGTCCGAGAGCGGACGGGTGTACGAGGTGACCGACTCCAAGGGCCAGTGGCTCGCCAACGCCCCGCTCGGCACCCGCAAGGACACCCGGGACGCCGTGCTCGCCGCGCGCGCCGCCGTCAAGGGCTGGTCCGGCACCACCGCGTACAACCGCGGCCAGGTGCTGTACCGGGTCGCCGAGATGCTGCAGGGCCGCCGCGAGCAGTTCACCGCCGAGGTGGCGACCGCCGAGGGCGTGAGCGCCAAGAAGGCCGCCGCCCTGGTGGACGCCGCGATCGACCGCTGGGTCTGGTACGCGGGCTGGACGGACAAGATCGCCCAGATCGCCGGCAACGCCAACCCGGTCGCCGGGCCGTACTTCAACCTCTCCACCCCGGAGCCGAGCGGCGTGGTCGGCGTCGTGGCGCCGCAGGCCGGGTACGGCTTCTCCTTCCTCGGCCTGGTGTCGGTGATCGCCCCGGTGATCGCCTCCGGCAACACCGTCGTGGTGGCCGCCGCCTCCGGCGCACCGCTGCCCGCGCTGTCGCTCGGCGAGGTGCTGGCCACCTCCGACCTGCCCGGCGGCGTGGTCAACGTGATCTCCGGCCGCACCGCGGACATCGCCCCGACGCTCGCCTCGCACCAGGACGTCAACGGCATCGACCTGACCGGCGCCGTCCACCCGGACGGGCCCGGCTCGGCCGCCGCCCTGGAGGCGTCCGCCGCGGACACCCTGAAGCGCGTGCTGCGCCCGGCCGTCGACCCGGCCGCCGCGGACTGGACCGAGGCGCCCGGCACCAGGCGCCTGCGCACGTTCCTGGAGACCAAGACGGTCTGGCACCCGATGGGCATCTGACCGGGCCGCCCGACCGCCGCGTCCCGACGCACGGGGACCCGCACCCTCCCGACCGGGGGTGCGGGTCCCCGTGCGTCGTGCACGGCGCACGACGGGTGTCGGGCCGGTGTGAGATTGGCCCGGGCCGGCCCGACCGGTTTCGGCGAACGGCCCCGATGCATCAGACTGGTGTCCCGTGAGTGACTCCACGATGAACCTCCCGTCGACGCCGCACGCCCGCGTCATCCTGCTGTCGGGCCCGTCCGGGTCGGGGAAGTCCTCGCTCGCCGAGCG
The DNA here is from genome assembly GCF_045040525.1 of Kitasatospora sp. NBC_01539. Lineage (NCBI taxonomy): Bacteria > Bacillati > Actinomycetota > Actinomycetes > Kitasatosporales > Streptomycetaceae > Kitasatospora > Kitasatospora sp. NBC_01539. Next base: position 5,293,837 of record NZ_CP109390.1, on the reverse strand, counting down.
GGCCGGTGTGCCGGTGCTCCAGCTCGACGACTTCTACAAGGACGGCGACGACCCCACGCTGCCGGAGCTGCCCGGGGGCGGCACCGACTGGGACTCCCCGCTCTCCTGGCACCGCGACCAGGCACTCGCGGCGATCCGCGCCCTGGTCGTGACCGGCCGCGCCGAGGTCCCGGTGTACTCGATCCCCGCCAACGGCCGCACCGGCACCCGCACCCTGGAGCTCCGCGGTGCCGCCGCGTTCGTCGCCGAGGGCATCTTCGCCGCCGAACTCGCCGGCCCGTGCGCCGACGAGGGCCTGCTCGGCGTGGCGATCTGCCTGCGCAACAGGCCGTCCACCACGGCCTGGCGGCGCTTCCGCCGGGACGTCCGCGAGGGCCGCAAGTCGGTGCCGTACCTGGTGCGCCGCGGCTGGCGGCTGATGCGCACCGAGCGCGGCATCGTGGCCGGCCAGGTCGCCCTCGGCGCGTACGCCTGCGCCGGCCCCGAGGCCGAGCGCAACATCCGCGCGCTCGCCGACCGCCGGCCCGCCCCGGCCCACGCCGCGGCCTGACCGGCCGCCGCACCCCGGCCGCACCCCGCTGCACGGCAGCGCAGCGCCGCGGGCCGCCGGTCAGTGGCGCACCGTCACCACGATCTTGCCGAGGTGCGCCCCGGACTCCAGGTGGCGGTGGGCCTCGGCGATCTCCGTCAGGTCGAAGGTCCGGTCGATCACCGGGGCGAGCGTGCCGGCCCGCAGGCCGGCGTCGAGGAAGTGCGCCGCCCGGCGCCGGGCGGCCGGGTCGCCCACGACCTCCAGGTTGTTGTAGCCGAGGATGCGCAGGCCCCAGTCGAGGGGCAGCGGCGCGGGCCGCGGGTCGAGCCAGCCGTACACCACGAGCAGTCCGCCCGGGGCGACGGTCCTCGCCAGATCGGCCAGTCCGGGCCCCGCCACCGGGTCGAGCACGATGTCGGCGCCGCGTCCGCCGGTGGCCCCGGAGACCTGCCCGGGCAGGTCGCCCTCCTCCGCGAGGAGCACCCGGGCCGCGCCGAGGGCCAGCAGCCGCTCGCGCTTGGCGGCCGAGCGGGTCACCGCGATCGGTACCGCCCCGAGGTGCCGGGCGGTCTGGATCGCGGCCACGCCGACCCCGCTGGACGCCGCCGTGACGAGCACGGTGTCCCCGGCCCGCACCCCGCCCTTCTCGACCAGTGCGCCGTACGCGGTCGTGCCGGCCAGCCAGACCGCCGCACCGGTGACCGCGTCGGTGCCGCCGGGCCGGTGCAGCAGCCCGTCCTCGGCGACCAGGATCCGGTCGCCGTACACGCCGTGCGTGCTCAGGTGCCCGACCGCGGCCGTGCAGACCTGGTCGCCCGGGGCGAAAGCGGTCACCCCCGGGCCGACGGCCAGCACCTCGCCCGCCGCCTCGTAGCCCAGCCGCGAGCCGGGCAGGACCGGCGGGTAGAAGTACGTGCCGGAGCGGAGCAGCGCCTCGGCCCGGTTGAGCCCGATCGCATCGACCCTCACCAGCACCTCGCCCTCGCCCGGATCGCCGAGGTCCACCTCGGCCAGGCGCAGCACCTCGGGCCCGCCGGTCTCGTCGAACACCACAGCCACGGCCATCCCGCATCTCCTCGCCACAGAAGGTGACGTTCCGTCACCACGGCTCCGGTGGGCCGCTGTTCACGATGCTGGGCGACGGCCGCCCGGCGGGCCATGCCGCAGCGTCCACCGGTCATGTCCGCGCGTCTCGCGGGTACGCTCGGCGGCATGGACGTGCTCGGCGACGTGATCGGTGCGATGCGCGCGGGGCGGCCGCACGCCGCACTCCGGACCCGCGGCGGGCCGTGGGGGCTGCACTTCCCCGCCTCGGCGGGTGTCGGGTTCCATGCCGTGCTGGCCGGCTCCTGCTGGCTGCTGCCACCCGGGGGCGGGGAGCCCGTGCAGGTCTCCGCGGGCGAACTGGTCCTGCTGCCCCACGGCCGCGCCTACGGTCTGGCCGACCACCCCGCGACGGCGCTGGTGGAATTCGGCAGCCCTGCGGCCGAACGCCGGCAGGAGCGGGAGGGAACCGCGGGCCCGGAGAGCGTGCTGCTGTGCGGCGCCTACCTGCTCGACCGGGAGCGGACGCATCCGCTGCTGGGCCGACTGCCCGAGGTCGTCCGGCTGGCCGTGGCCGGCACGCCGGCGGGCACCGTGGTGGAGCTGCTGCACGGCGAGCTCGCCGGGCCGCTGGCCGGCGGCGGTACGGCGGCCACCGCCCTGCTCGACACGGCGCTGCTGTACGTCCTGCGGGCCTGGTACGGCGGGCAGGACGCCGTCACGGGGCGGGGGTGGGCGGCGGCCCTGACCGATCCGGCGGTCGGTGCGGCGCTGGCCGCCCTGCACGAGGACCCGGCGCGGGCCTGGACGGTGGCGGAGCTGGGCGCGGCGGGCGGCCTCTCCCGGGCCGCGTTCGCCCGGCGGTTCAGTGCCCTGGTGGGCGAGCCGCCGCTGGCGTACCTGACGTGGTGGCGGCTGACCCTGGCCGGCCGGCTGCTGCGCGAGGGCGACGAGCCGCTGCGCGCGGTGGCCCGGCGGACGGGCTACGCCACGGAGTTCGCGCTGGCCAGGGCGTTCAAGCGGGAGTACGGCACCGCCCCGGGCCGCTACCGGACGGAGCGGCGGGCCGCCTCGGCGGCTGCCGCGGCCCGGGCGGACGGCCGCGCCGCGGGCTGAGCGCGTCCTCCCGGCGGACGCGCAGAAGCCCGGTGCCTCTCCCCGGCACCGGGCCCCGCGTGTCGGGGTCGCGGCGGTTCCCCCGTGGCCGCCCCTCCCCCGAGCCGGCAGGCCACACGTCCGCGAACCCTTCCCGTCCCCCGACGGGAGTCCTGTGGTCAGGCGACCAGCTCGCCGAAGGCGTGCGCGGTGTCGCCGTCACGGTTGAGCTGCTCGTCGTCGCGCAGCCGGCGCAGCGCGCGCCAGATGCTGCTCTTGACGGTGCCGACGCTGATGCCGAGGATGCCGGCGATCTCCGGGTCGGTCCGGCCCTCGTAGTAGCGGAGCACGAGCATGGTGCGCTGGTTCTCCGGGAGCTTGGCGAGCGCCTGCCAGAGCACGGCGCGCAGCTCGGTGCCGCCCATGGCGTCGGTGTCGCCCGCGTGCTCGGGCAGCTCCTCGGTCGGGTACTCGTTGACCTTGCGGCGCCGCCAGGCGGAGATGTGCAGGTTGGTCATGGTGCGGCGGAGGTACCCGCCGACCGCGGCCTTGTCGGTGATGCGGTCCCAGGCGCGGTAGGTGCTGAAGAGCGCGCTCTGCAGCAGGTCCTCGGCCTCGTAGCGGTCACCGGTGAGGTGGTACGCGGTGGCGTACAGGGAGGCGCGGCGCTCGCGCACGTACGCGGTGAACTCGGCGATCCGGTCCTCCGCCTCGGCCGGGCACTCCCCCTGCGCGCCTCCCTGTCGACCGTCCTCGGCACCGGCTGCCGCGGGGGTGAGCCGCAGCAGCGTGGTGCCTGCGACCTGGCGGGCGTCCGGCTCCCCCGAGCCGTTGCCGTTCAGGCCGTTCCCCGTCGGGATGTCCCGACCCTGGCCGCCGACCGGGAGAATGCCCCGGAGCGTCATGGTCGAGCCGCTGTCGGCCGTGTTCCCCCCGCGGCCGATCCCGAACAGCTCCCCCCCGTGCCCGCCGCCGGAGCGGTGGGCGCCGGTGCGGTGTGCGCACCCCCGTACGATCACGGCACCGGACGTCTCGTCGGTCCGCACCTCGTACCTGGTCCGCGGGCTCGCGGTCGAACGCGCTGCGCGGACAGCCGCGTTGCGGTTCAGAAGCGTTGCGTTCATCGTGCGCCCCCATGGTAGGTACGTGCGGTTCCGCCGCCGTCCCGGCCGGGTGCTGGACCCTGCGCGTTCTCGGCAACAAGGGAAATCCTGCCCGCCCGTCGTCATGGCGGTGTCCGCCGACTGTCACAGGGCTGTCACAGCAGCCGGGGGACGCTCATGCACCGCTGTCCCACCCCGCCGGACGCCCGAAGCGGCCCTTCCGGTTCCCGCGACCGTTCAGCAACCACCCGGGTGGGTGATCCCGGGCCCCGGGTGGGCCAGAATGACCCCGTGCCTTTCCTGCTTCTGATCGAGGACGACGACGCCATCCGGACCGGCCTCGAACTCGCCCTCACGCGCCAGGGCCACCGCGTGGCCGCCGCTTCCTCGGGCGAGGACGGCCTGAAGCTCTTCAAGGAGCAGCGTCCGGACCTCATCGTGCTGGACGTCATGCTGCCCGGGATCGACGGCTTCGAGGTGTGTCGGCGCATCCGCCGCACCGACCAGCTGCCGATCATCCTGCTCACGGCGCGCTCGGACGACATCGACGTGGTGGTGGGCCTGGAGTCCGGCGCCGACGACTACGTGGTCAAGCCGGTGCAGCCGCGCGTCCTCGACGCACGGATCCGCGCCGTGCTGCGCCGCGGCGAACGCGAGAGCTCCGACTCGTCGACGTACGGCACCCTCGTCATCGACCGTTCCGCGATGACCGTCACCAAGGACGGCGAGGACCTGCAGCTCACGCCGACCGAGCTGCGGCTGCTGCTGGAGCTGAGCCGTCGGCCGGGGCAGGCGCTGTCGCGGCAGCAGCTGCTGCGGCTGGTGTGGGAGCACGACTACCTCGGTGACTCACGGCTGGTGGACGCCTGCGTGCAGCGGCTGCGGGCGAAGGTCGAGGACGTGCCGTCCGCGCCGACGCTGATCCGCACCGTGCGCGGGGTCGGTTACCGCCTCGACCCGCCCCTGTCGTGACCTCCGCTCCTTCGTCGTCTGTGAGACCTGTTGACTGACCCCCAGACCCCGCGGCGCCGGTCCGGTCCGTGGCTGCGGCTGCGTTCGCTGCGGGTGCGCCTGATCGCGGTGTTCGCCGCCGTCGCGCTGATCACCGCCGTGTCGGCGTCCGGCATCGCGTACTGGCTGAACCGCGACGCCGTGCTCAAACGCGCCCAGGACACCGCCCTGAACGACTTCCGGGTGTCGCTGACGCGGAACGTGTCGGCGCTGCCCTCGCAGCCCGACTGCTCCGAACTCGGCTACCTGGCCCAGCAGGTGGCGTCCTCCGGGCTCAACTACGACGTGGTGGTGACCGATCCGGCGCACCCGGAGTGCCGGGTCTCGTCCGACCCGTCGCAGTTCACGCTCGCCCTCGTGCCGGACGCGCTGCGCCGCGCCGTCGGCACCCCGCGCGAGGTGGGCGCGGGCAACCCGTACGCGTACCACCTGTACTGGCAGCGGGTGAACCTCGGCAACCGGCCGTTCCTGGTGGGCGGTACGCGGGTGGTGCCGGACGGGCCGACGGCGTACATGTTCAAGTCGCTGGAGGACGAGCGGGCCGATCTCAACACGCTCGGCTGGTCGCTGGCGATCGCCACCCTGCTCGCGCTGATCGGCTCGGCACTGCTCGCGCAGGCCGCGTCGGCGACGGTGCTGCGGCCCGTCCGGCGGCTCGGCGAGGCCGCCAGGCAGCTCGGCGAAGGCCGGCTGGACACCCGCCTGGAGGTCGAGGGCGGCGACGAACTCGCCGACCTCGCCAGGACGTTCAACCGCACCGCGGAGTCGCTGTCGCACCAGGTCGAGGAGTTGAGCGCGCGCGAGGCGCAGAGCCGGCGCTTCGTCGCCGACATGTCGCACGAACTCCGCACCCCCCTCACGGCGATGACCGCGGTCTCGGACATCCTGGAGGACGAGGCCGACTCGCTCGACCCGATGATCGAACCGGCCGTCCGCCTCGTGGTCAGCGAGACCCGGCGCCTCTCCGACCTGGTCGAGAACCTCATGGAGGTGACCCGCTTCGACGCCGGCACGGCACGGCTCGTCGCCGACGAGGTCGACATCGCCGACCTCATCATGTCGTGCATCGACGGCCGCGCCTGGTACGACGCCGTCGAGGTCGACTCCCCCCGCGGGGTCCGGCTGATGGCCGACCCGCGCCGGCTCGACGTCGTCTTCGCCAACCTCATCGGCAACGCCCTCAAGCACGGCGGGTCACCCGTGCACGTCGTCGTCCGGCCGCACGGCGACCAGGTCGTCGTCGAAGTCCGCGACAGCGGCCCGGGCATCCCCGAGGAGGTGCTGCCGCACGTCTTCGACCGCTTCTACAAGGCCGACAAGGGCCGCGCCCGCTCGGAGGGCAGCGGCCTCGGCCTGTCCATCGCCATGGCCAACGCACAGATCCACGGCGGCACCATCACCGCCGCCAACGGGGAGCACGGCGCGGTCTTCACCCTGACCCTGCCGCTCACCCCGCCCAGCCAGGAGGACGGCCAGTGACGGCGGCGGAACCGGCGACGGCGGGACGGACCGGCACGGCCCGGCGGGCCACAGCGGTACGGCGGGCCACAGCGGTACGGCGGCTGGCAGCCCTGGTGCTGCTGGCCGGCGCCGCGGTCGGCTGCGGGATCCGGCCGACCGCGGTGCCCGTCGACGCCGGGGCACCCGCCAGCCGCACCGCCTGCCCGACACCGGTGCAGGTGCCCAAGGCCGCCGCCGTCCTGCCGAGCGCCGCACCCGGCCCGGGCACGGCGACCGGCGCGGCGAAGGCCTCCGGCGGCCCGGCGACGAGCGGCGCGCCGTCCGGCCCGCCCGTCTTCAGCGCCTCGCCCACGCCCAGCCCCTCCGCCTCGCACTGCCCCTGAACGCGCCCCCGCCCCGCCCGCACCGGAGCGGTGGAACCACCCGCCGCGGAGGGTGCGTCCCTCCCGGTGTGCACCGACATGCCACCCTCACCAGCAGCGGGACCGGCACCGTGACCGATGGCGGTCGTCCCGGCGACGACGCACCGGCCGACCGGCCCTCGCCGCCGCCGGACGCCTTCCGCCCCGTGCGGGCGGTCGCACGACTGCTGCTGGTGGTCTACCCGGTGCTGCTCGCCGTGCTGGTGCTGCGCCCCAGCGGGGCGGGCTGGACGTACCCGGCGAACCTCACCCCGCTCGCCTCCGTCGACCGGGCACTGGCCCTCGGCGGCTCCGCCGGGGCCCGCCAGCTCGCCTCCGGACTGCTGCCGCTGGCCCCGTTCGGGGTGCTGCTGCCGCTCGCCGTCGGCCGCCTCGGCACCGCCTGGCTGCCGTCGTTCCTGCGCACCGCGGGCGGCACCGCGCTGCTCGCCACCGGGCTGGAGATCCTCAAGAGCTGGGCGCCCGGCCACGTGCTGAACGTCGACGACATCATCCTCGGCACCCTCGGTGCGGCCGTCTGCCACCTCGCGGTCGTCCCGGCCGCCCGGGCCCTGCTGCGGCTGCGCGGACGGTCACCGCGCGGCACCGCGCCCGACCGCCCGCGGGCGGGCGAGCGGGCAGTCGAGCGGGCGCCCCAGACCGCGCCCCTGGGCCGGTTCGGCCTGCCGGACACCGCACCGCGCCGCTGACCGCAGGCCGCAGGCCGCAGGCCGCCACCAGTGGCGCGGGCGGCCTCGGCGGCCTCCGGGTCGTCGCGCTCCCGCCCAGGCGGTCCGGACGGGCGGGAACTCGCGTATCCGGGCCGTGGACCGCACGACCGGCAGCCCCGCGCGGGTGACTTCGCGGTCGAGGCTGCCGGTCGGGGCCCACTCGACCGGCACGCCCGGAAGCGCAGGTGCGGGGCCGTCCGCAGGCGGCCCGTTCGGGGAGCCGGTCTCGGGGGCGGCGCCGGCCGGGCCCTCGGGGTCGGCCCCCGAGCCGACCCCGAGACGGTGCCCGGCCCACCCGGTGAGATGTCAGGGGCCTGGATCGGTATCGGGGCTGACGACCGGAGCGGCCCCGCCGAGCACGATGGAGTCATGCCCGCCGGAGAGACCGGCCGGGCCGCCGGACTCCGGGAGTCACGTCATGAGCAAGCTCGCCCGCCCCCGCCACAACCGCGTCATCGCCGGCGTCTGCGCCGGGCTGGGCAAGCGCTTCGGCCTGGCCCCCTGGACGGTGCGGATCATCTTCCTGGTCTCGTGCCTGCTGCCCGGCCCGCAGTTCCTGATCTACCTGGCGCTGTGGCTGCTGCTCCCGCAGGAGCCGTGAGCCACCGCAGCGCCAGGAGCCACCGGCCGTGAAGCACCGGCCGTGCACCACGGCGAGGGCCCGCCCCGGGGAATCGTCCCCGGGGCGGGCCCTCGCCGTGGTGCGGGCGCGGCAGGTGGTGCAGGTGCGGCGGGCGGTGCGGGTGCGGCGGGTCAGCCGCCGATGCCGGGCAGGCCACCGCCGGTGGCGCCGCCGAGGCCGCTGACGGTGCCGAGGACACCGCCGACCGGGGTCTTCTCCAGGCCCTGGGCGCCGGGCACGGGCGGCAGGGCGCGGTCCTGGGCGGCCGGGGCCGCCTCGGGGGCCGCCTCCGGCGCGACCTCCGGAGCCGCGGCGGGCGCCTCGGCGACCGGGGCGGCGGCGACGGGCGCGGGCGCGGCGGCGGGCGGCGTCAGCTTGCCGGCGACCTCGGGGTTGAGGGTGCCGACGGTCTGGGTGACCTCGTTGCCGCCGGGCACCTTCTGGACGGCACCGGGCACCGCACTGGTCAGGCCGGGGTTGGTCAGCGCGCTGGTCGGGAGCCCGAGCCCGCCCGGGGCGGCGGCGGAGGCGGTGCCGGCGGCTACGGCGGCGATCGCGACGCCGAGAGCGGCGGTGCCGGCGGCCTTCAGGGTTGCCTGCTTCATGCGTTGGTCCTCGTGTCCTCGTCGGTGCCCGTGATGCGGCCGCCTCGCGGCGCCCGAAGTCACACCGGGTCATCAGTGACTGGCACACCGTAGTGAGAACATCGAATGCGGATCAACGGAGCGTCACCCACAGGACTGAATAGTCGGACGATCGCAGGAGCGGCCGGGCAAGCCCGGGACGGACGGGACCGGGAAGCCAGGCCCGCCCGACCCCGGCCCCGCCCGGCTCAGGTGCCCGGCTCAGGCGCCGGCGAAGAGCCACTCCGCCTTGAGCTCGGCGTAGCCCGGCTTGATCACGTCGTTGATCATGGCGAGCCGCTCGTCGAAGGGCAGGAAGGCCGACTTCATCGCGTTGACGGTGAACCACTCCATGTCGCCCAGGGTGTAGCCGAAGGCCTCGACCAGGTGCCCGAACTCGCGGCTCATGCTGGTGCCGCTCATCAGCCGGTTGTCGGTGTTGACCGTGACGCGGAACTTCAGCCGGCTGAGCAGCCCGATCGGGTGCTCGCGGTACGAGGCGGCGGCGCCGGTCTGCAGGTTGGAGGTGGGGCACATCTCCAGCGGTACGCGCTTGTCGCGCACGTACGCGGCGAGCCGTCCGAGCTGCACGGAGCCGTCCTCGCCGACCTCGATGTCGTCGACGATGCGCACGCCGTGGCCGAGCCGGTCGGCGCCGCAGCACTGCAGCGCCTCCCAGATGGAGGGCAGGCCGAAGGCCTCGCCGGCATGGATGGTGAAGTGGTTGTTCTCGCCCTTGAGGTAGTCGAAGGCGGCCTGGTGGCGGGTGGGCGGGTGCCCCGCCTCGGCCCCCGCGATGTCGAATCCGACGACGCCCTGGTCGCGGAAGCGGTTGGCGAGTTCCGCGATCTCCGTCGAGCGGGCGGCGTGCCGCATCGCGGTGAGCAGGGTGCCCACCCGGATGCGGTGCCCCGCGGCGCGCGCGGCGGCCTCGCCGAGGCGGAAGCCCTCGTTGACGGCCTCGACGACCTCGTCGAGGGTGAGCCCGGCCTCCAGGTGCTGCTCGGGGGCGTACCGCACCTCGGCGTAGACGACGCCGTCGGCGGCGAGGTCCTCGGCGCAGTCGGCGGCGACCCTGACCAGCGCCTCGCGGGTCTGCATGACGGCGCAGGTGTGCGCGAAGGTCTCCAGGTAGCGGACGAGCGAGCCGGAGTCGGCGGCCTCGCGGAACCACGTGCCGAGCTTGGCCGGGTCGGTGGTGGGCAGGCCCTCGTAGCCGCAGGCGGCGGCGAGTTCGACGATGGTCTCCGGGCGCAGGCCGCCGTCGAGGTGGTCGTGCAGGAGCACCTTGGGCGCGCGGGCGATCTGGTCGGCGGTGGGGATGCGGGGGCCGGTGGTGCCCGCGGTGGCCGGGATCTGCTTCTCCATTGCGGGAGTGTAGCTCCTACGCGCGTAGATTCCTACTCCCTCCGCCCGTGTCGCACCGCCGCTCGCTTCGTCTGTCGCGCCGCCGGGGCGGGCGTTCAGTCGTGCGTCAGCAGACGGCCCCGGCGCGACAGCACGAAGTCGCGGAACGCCGCCGCCGGCGGGGTCAGCGGCCGGCCCGCCACCCACGCCAGCCCGATCGCCCGACGGGTCCGCGGCGCCGTCACCTCCAGCTCCACCACCCCCGGGCGCGGCACCAGCGCGGGCGGCAGCAGCGCCACCCCCAGCCCGGCCGCGACGAGCCCGCGCAGGGTCTCCGCCTCCTCGCCCTCGAAGGCGATCCGCGGCACGAACCCGGCCTCGGCACAGAAGCCGTCCGTGATCACCCGCAGCCCGTAGCCCTCCTCCACCGCGACGAACGGTTCCTCGGCCACCTCGGCCAGCCGGATCCGGCGGCGGGACGCCAGCCGGTGGTCGGCCGGCACCACCAGGTGGAGCCGCTGTTCGTCGAGCGGGCGCGCCGTCAGGTCCGGCGTGTCGGGCAGCGGCGAGACGAGGCACAGGTCGAGCTCACCCGCCCGCAGCCGCTCCAGCATCGCCGCCACGTAGTCCTGCACCAGCTGGAACCGCACCCGCGGATGCGACTCGCGGAAGCCCCGCAGCAGTCCCGGCACCGCCTCCGTCCCCATGGTGTGAAGGAAGCCGAACGCCACGCGGCCGGCCGCCGGGTCGGCCTCCGCCCGGACCGCCTCCGCGCCCCGTTCCAGCTCGGCCAGCGCCCGCTCCACCGAGGCCAGCAGCAGCCGGCCCGCCCGGGTCAGCCGCACGGCGCGGCCCTGACGGGCCAGCAGGTCGACGCCGAGCTCCGCCTCCAGCCGCGCGACCGCCCGCGAGAGGGTGGGCTGCGGCATGCCCAGCAGCTGGGCCGCCTGGGTCACGTGCTCCAGCCGGGCCACCGCCGCGAACTGCGCCAACTGCGGTGTGAGCCGCGCCACGGGCGAGTCGGGGCCGAGCTCCGCCGGGCGGAGCGGCGGTGAGCTGCCGTCATGCGTCATGGCATCGATTCTCCATCATTCATGTATTGGACGCATCAGCCGGGCGGGGCCTAGCGTCGTCGCATGACGCCTGCCAGTACCGGGGCATCCGCAGCCACGCTGCCGGGTGCCCTCACCTCGCCGCACCCCGCCGCCACCGACGCCGCCCTCGCCACCGCGGCCGCCGCCGAGCCCGCCGCCGCACCGGACACCCGGCACCGGCCCGGCGACCGCTCCTTCCGCCGCGCCAACCTCGCCCTCTTCGCCGCGGGCGTGGCCACCTTCGTCCTGCTGTACTCCACCCAGGGCCTGCTGCCGATCCTCTCCGCCGACCTCGGCCTGACCCCGGGCCAGGCCAGCTGGACGGCGTCCGCGGCCACCCTCGGCCTCGCCCTGGCCCTGCTGCCGGCGAGCGCGCTCTCCGACCGGTACGGCCGGACCGCGGTGATGACCTTCTCGACCGTGTCGGCGGCCCTGCTCGCCCTCGCCCTGCCGTTCGCCCCCGACCTCACCACCCTCGTGGTGCTCCGGGTGCTGCAGGGCGCCGCGCTCGCCGGACTGCCCGCCACCGCCATGGCGTACCTCGCCGAGGAGATCCACCCGAGCGCCCTGGCCTCGGCGATGGGCCTCTACGTGGCGGGCAACTCGATCGGCGGGATGAGCGGGCGGCTCGTCTCCGGCTGGGCCGGCGCCGCCTGGGGCTGGCGCTGGGGCCTGGCGACCTCGGCGGTGCTCGCGATCCTCGCCGCACTGGCCTTCCGCGCCCTGATCCCCGCGGCCCGGCAGTTCACCCCGTCCCGGATCGACCTGCGCACCCTCGGCCGCACGGTCGGTACCCACCTGCGCAACCCGCTGCTGCTGCGGCTGTACGCGCTCGGGATGCTCTTCATGGCCGTCTTCGGCGCCGTCTACAACACCGTCGGCTACCGGCTGACCGCAGCGCCGTTCGACCTGCCGCAGTCGCTCGCCGCGTCGATCTTCGTCGTCTACCTGGTCGGCACCGCGTCCTCGGCCTCCGCCGGCCTGCTCGCCACCCGGCTCGGCCGGCGCGGCGCGCTGTACGTCGCCATCGGTGTCACCACCGCGGGGCTGCTGCTCTCGCTGGCGGGCTCGCTCGTGGCGGCGCTGCTCGGCCTGGTGCTGATCACCGCGGGCTTCTTCGCCGGTCACGCCACCGCCTCGTCCTCGGTCGGCCGCACCGCCTCACACGGCCGCGCCCAGGCGTCCGCGCTCTACCTGATCGCCTACTACCTGGGCAACAGCCTCGGCGGCACCCTCGGCGCCGACGCCTACCACGCGGGCGGCTGGTCCGGCGCGGCCGCCGTCGGCCTGGTGGCGATGGTGCTCGCCTCCGGGGTCACGCTCTACGCGACCCGGCGGGCCGTGGTCGAGCGGCGCGCCCTCGCGACGGGCTGACCCGCCGGGACGCCCCGCGGACCCGTGCCGCGGACCCGTGCCGCGGCCGGCCGACGGAGGACGTCGGCCGGCCGCGGCAGGCGGGGCCGCCCCGGTGCACGGGCGGCCCCGCCGACCACGACGACGGATACACTCCGGCCATGAGCATCGATCCGGCCGTGTACGCCCGGCTCAGGGAGATCGCCGACCACCTTCCGCAGGTGCCGGGCATCGGCAAGATAGAGATCGCGAACGGCGAGATCGTCATGATGATGTCGCCGGTGAAGCGACACGAACTGGCCGTTCACAGGATCGCCGGCCAGCTCAACGGGCAACTACCGACAACGCATCCGGGCTACCTGGCGCACCCCGGCGCCGATCTGGAGGACGCCGGGCTGGGCCGCCTTCGCTGCCCGGACCTCATGGTCTTCCCGGAGGCGACGCTGGAGGGCGAGCAGCCCGCGGTGCTCCCTCACGAAGTGCTCCTCGTCGTCGAGATCGTCTCGAAGTCCAACCCCGAGAACGACTACGAGGGCAAGGTCCGCGACTACGCCGCGATGGGCATCCCGCTCTACCTGCTCGTCGACCCGCGCAAGGGCACCGGCCTCGTCCACGACCTGCCCGGCTACACCTCGCGGACACCGTTCGCCTTCGGCGACACCGTGACCGTCGGTCCCTGGCGGATCGACACCTCCGTTCTGCTGACGTACGCCTGAGCCCCTGCGGCACGACGGGCGCGCCGCAGGGGCCGCGCCGTCAGGCCGGGGTGCAGGTGAGGGCGGGGGTGCCCGGGGTGGACGCGGCGGAGACGAGGTAGCCGAAGGCGGTGGTGGCGCCGGCGGCGAGCGTGCCGTTCCACGCGGCGTTGCGGACGGTCGTCCCGTCGGCGGCGAGGGTGCCGCTCCACAGCTGGGTGATCTTCTCGCCGCCGCCGTAGGCGACGCCGACCGTCCACCCGGCGATCGGCGCCGAACCGTTGTTGCGGACCGTCACCTCGCCCTGGCCGCCGCCCTGCCAGCTGCCGACGGGCTTGAAGGTGGCGGTGCAGCCGCCCACCGGCACGGTCGGGCTCGGGCTCGGCGTGGGCGAGGACGAAGGCGAGGGGGACGGCGACGGGGAGGTGGACGACGACGGGGACGGCGAGGGCGAGGGTGAGGACGTGCCGCCGGTGAGCAGCCCGGCGAGCGCCGGGTACCAGCGGTCGGCCATCTTCACGTCGCCGGAGGCGTTGGGGTGCACGCCGTCGTAGGTGTCGGTGGCGGTGCTGAAGCCCGTCCACTGGTCGACGACGACGACGGGCGACCGCGTGGTGCCGTGTTCGGCCGCCCAGCCGGGGATGACCGCGTTGAGCGCCTCGGCGCGCTGGGCGCACTCGGCGCAGGTGCTGGGGTTCATCGGGATGATCTTGGCGACCAGCAGCTTCGTGTCCGGGTTGGCGGCCCGCATCTGGTCGAGCAGCGTGCTGTAGGCGGCGAGGATGGTCGCCGGGGCGATGTTGCTCCAGACGTCGTTCGTGCCGAAGTGCATGAGGACGATGTCGGGCCGGGTGGCGGCGAGCCAGGCCGGCAGCTGGTTCTGCGAGGCGACGTTGGTGACCAGGAGGCCGCCGTGCCCCTCGTTGTCGCCGTCGTACGACACGGAGCAGCCCTGCGGTCCGAGGGTGCCGACGAAGTCGGTGTTCGTGTAGCCGGCGGTCTGGAGCTTGTTCCAGAGCAGGGCGCGCCAGCAGCCGGGCGAGCCGGTGATGGAGTCGCCGAGCGGCATGATCCGGACGGGGGTCGCGGCGACGGCGGCCGAGGCGGTGTCCGCGGGATGGACGACGGCGAGGGCGAGGAGCAGGGACCATAAGACGAGGACGGCGCCGAACACGTTCTTCTTCATCGATGACCTCCAGCAGGTGGGCCGGTGGGAAGGGGTGCGCGCCGCCGCGAATCCGTGGGAGCGCTCCCACTCACGGCTTCACGGCGGCGCGCACGCCTATGAACCCACCCCCGTCCGCGAACCGTCAAGACATGTGCACGACCGCGGCCGGTCACGGCCGCGCCCCCGTACACCTGCCGGGTGCACGGGGGCGCGGGCGCGGGGTCAGGCGATGCGGTCGAGCACGATCGGGGCCGGCGTGAACGCCGTGCCGGCCGGTGCCACGCCGATGCCGTCCTTCAGCGCCTCGATCGCGTAGTCGAAGCGCTCGGGGGTGTCGGTGTGCAGGGTGAGCAGCGGCTGCCCGGCGGTCACGGTGTCGCCCGGCTTGGCGTGCATCTCGACGCCCGCGCCCGCCTGCACCGGGTCCTCCTTGCGGGCGCGGCCCGCGCCGAGGCGCCAGGCGCAGACGCCGACGGCGTACGCGTCGAGCTCGGTGAGCACGCCGGAGGCGGGCGCGGTGACCACGTGCCGCTCGCGGGCGACCGGCAGCGGGGCGTCCACGTCGCCGCCCTGGGCGCTGATCATGCGGCGCCAGTGGTCCATCGCGGATCCGTCGCGCAGGGCGTCGGCCGGGTCCTTGCCGCGCACGCCGGCCGCGTCGAGCATCTCGCGGGCGAGCGCCAGGGTGAGCTCGACGACGTCCGCCGGGCCGCCGCCGGCGAGCACCTCGACCGACTCGCGGACCTCCAGGGCGTTGCCCGCGGTGAGGCCGAGCGGGGTCGACATGTCGGTGAGCAGGGCGACGGTGTTGACGCCCGCGGCCTTGCCGAGGCCGACCATCGTGCGGGCGAGCTCCCGGGCGTCGGCGAGGTTCTTCATGAACGCGCCGGAGCCGACCTTCACGTCCAGGACGAGCGCGCCGGTACCCTCGGCGATCTTCTTGGACATGATCGACGAGGCGATCAGCGGGATCGCCTCGACGGTGCCGGTGACGTCGCGCAGGGCGTACAGCTTCTTGTCGGCGGGGGCGAGGCCGTCGCCCGCCGCGCAGATGACGGCTCCGGCGTCGCGCAGGGTCTGCATCATCTCGTCGTTGGAGAGCAGGGCGCGCCAGCCGGGGATCGACTCCAGCTTGTCGAGGGTGCCGCCGGTGTGGCCGAGGCCGCGGCCGGAGAGCTGCGGGACGGCGGCGCCGCAGGCGGCGACCAGCGGGGCGAGCGGCAGGGTGATCTTGTCGCCGACACCGCCGGTGGAGTGCTTGTCGGAGGTGGGCACGCCCAGGGCGGAGAAGTCCATGCGGACGCCCGAGCGGATCATCGCGTCCGTCCAGCGGCTGATCTCGCGGAGGTTCATGCCGTTCAGCAGGATCGCCATGGCCAGCGCCGACATCTGCTCGTCGGCGACCTCGCCGCGGGTGTAGGCGTCGATCACCCAGTCGATCTGGGAGTCGGTCAGTTCACCGCGGTCGCGCTTTGTCCGGATGACGGAGGGGGCGTCCATGGGATCTCCAAGAGGGTGTGGCAGGTGCGGGAGAGAAGCGAAGAGTGCCGCGGCGGGCCCTGGTCAGGGGCCCTCCGCGACACTCTACGCGCGTAACAAGCGGAGCTGCTAGAGCCGCTCCGGCCCGAAGGCGTCCGGCAGGACCTCGTCCATGGTCTTCACCCCGGACGGCAGGTCCACCAGCAGTCCGGGCCCGCCGTGCTCGTAGAGCAGCTGCCGGCAGCGGCCGCACGGCATCAGCAGCTCGCCCGCGCCGTCGCAGCAGGTGAAGGCCGTCAGCCGGCCCCCGCCGCCCGCGTGCAGCGCGGAGACCAGGCCGCACTCGGCGCACAGGCCGAGTCCGTACGAGGCGTTCTCCACGTTGCAGCCGGTGACGATCCGGCCGTCGTCGACCAGGGCCGCCGCCCCCACGGGGAACTTGCTGTACGGCGCGTAGGCCTGGGCCATGGCCGTCCGGGCGGCGGCCCGGAGCGTCTCCCAGTCGGGTGCGGGCGCGGTGGTCACTTGCCTTCGCCCTTGCGGTAGATCTGGCCGTCCGCCTTGGGCATGCGCAGTCGTTGCGCGGCGAGTGACAGCACGACGAGCGTGATGACGTACGGCGTCGCGACGATGAGCGGGCGCTCCACCGAGTCGGTGGTGGCGTACCAGAGTCCGAGGCCGCCGCCGACCACCAGGCTGATGACCGCGGTGGTGTACTTCCGGCGGTAGCCGTGCCACATGGCCAGCAGGCCCATGGCGATGGCGATGACGAGCAGCAGCACGTGCACGTTGTCGGCGTCGCGCAGCTGGAGGCTGTCGGTGAAGCCGAACAGGCCGGCGCCGACGGCGAGGCCGCCCGGCATCCAGTTGCCGAAGATCATCGCCGCGAGGCCGATGAAGCCCCGGCCCTGCGTCTGACCGTCCTTGTAGAAGTGCGCCGCGACCAGCGACAGGTACGCGCCGGCGAGGCCGGCGAACGCGCCCGAGCTGACGACCGCGTAGTACTTGTACTTGTAGACGTTGACGCCCAGCGACTCGGCGGCCGTCGGGTTCTCGCCGCACGACCGCAGCCGCAGGCCGAAGACCGTGCGCCAGAGCAGGAAGTAGCTGGCGACGATCAGCACGGCGGCGATCACGATGACCACGGACAGGTTGGTGACCAGGCCGCCGAGGATGCCGGCCACGTCGGACACCAGGAACCAGTGGTGGGTCTCGACGTCCTTGAGGAAGGTCGACAGCCCGGGGATCGTGATGCTCGGCAGCGAGTCGGCCGGGGGCGACTGGTTGGCCCCGGCGCCGTCGGCGACGTAGTCCTTGTAGTAGATCCGGTTGACGTAGGCGCAGATGCCGGGGATCAGCAGGTTGATGCCGACACCGGAGACGATGTGGTCGACGCCGAAGGTCACGGTCACCAGGGCGTGCAGCAGACCGCCCAGCGCGCCGCCCGCCATGCCGGCCAGCAGGCCGGCCCACGGGTTGACCAGGAAGCCCACCCAGGCACCGCAGAAGGTGCCGGCGACCATCATGCCTTCGAGGCCGATGTTGACCACGCCGGCCCGCTCCGACCACAGACCGCCGAGACCGGCCATCGCGATCGGCACGGCGGAGCCGAGCGCGGCGCTGATCTGGCCCGACGCGGTCAGGCCGTGGTTGCCGGTCGCCGCGCCGACGGCGGAGACCAGCACGAGGGCCCCGGCGATCAGCAGCAGCACGACCGGCCAGGTGATACGGGACTTCTTCGCGGGGGCGCCCGGCGTCTTCGGCCGGGCGGCGGTGGCGGTGCTCACGCGGCAACCTCCTTGTTGGCGGCGGCCGCGGCCTGCGCGGCAAGCTCGGCGCCGACCTTCTGCTGCTGGCGCTTCAGGCCGTAGCGGCGCACCAGCTCGTAGGCGACGACGACGCAGATGACGATGGTGCCCTGCATGACCTGGACGATCTCCTGGGGGTAGTCGCCCTGCAGCGGGAGCTGCGTGCCGGAGACGTCCAGGAAGGCGAAGAGCAGCGCCGAGAAGGCGATGCCGATCGGGCTGTTGCGGCCGAGCAGGGCGACCGAGATGCCGATGAAGCCGAGGTTGAGCTGGATGCTCTGACCGAAGTAGAAGGAGCTCTGCAGCAGCTCCGGGATGCCGATCAGGCCGGCCAGCGCACCGGAGACCGCCATGCTGGTGATCACCATGCGCCGGACGTTGACGCCGGAGGCCTTGGCCGCGCTCTCGGAGCGGCCGGTGGCCCGCAGGTCGAAGCCGAAGCGGGTGCGGGTCAGGGTGAACTGGAACACCACGCCGATCAGCACCGCGACGAAGATGAAGCCCCAGAGCGTGCCGCCGGCCGTCTCGATCGAGAAGAAGTGGCTGGACTGCGAGACCGGGTCGGTCTGGATCGAGTTCGCGTTGGCGCTCTTCGACGGGGCGAACCGGCCCGGGATGAGGAGCAGGCCGACGACCGCCGTCGCGATGGCGTTCAGCATGATGGTCGAGATGACCTCGCTGACGCCGCGGTAGACCTTCAGCAGGCCGGCGATGCTCGCCCACAGGCCGCCGACGACCATGGCGGTCACCAGCAGCAGCGGGATCTGCAGGATCGCCGGGAGGTCGACCTGGCTGCCGACGAACGCGGCGAAGAGCACACCGAGGCGGTACTGCCCCTCGACGCCGATGTTGAAGAGGTTCATCCGGAAGCCGAACGCGGCCGCGCAACCGGCGATGTAGTACACCGTGGCGCGGTTCAGGGTCAGCACCTGGCCGTCCGAGGCGGTGCCGTAACGGATCATCACGTCCCAGGCGTCGAACGGGTCCTTGCCCGAGACAGCCAGCAGGGTCGAACAGATCACCACGGACAGCAGGACGGCCAGCACGGGGGCGGCGAGGCCGAGAAGGATCTTCTCGCCGTCGAACCGGTCGGTGAACGAGCGCTTGGCGGGGGTGGGACTGGTCATGGGTTACTCCCCCGCCTGGTCGTCGTCGGCGGTGTCGGTGGTCTCGGCCTGGGCGTCGGCGCTCCCGGCGGAGGCGTCCGGGGCGTCCCCGGTCTGCCGGCCGTCGGCGGCGAGCGCCCGGTCCTCGGCGACGGCCTCGGGCTCGGACTCGATGTGGCCGCGGGCGGCACCGGTCATCGCGGTGCCGAGGTCCTCGGCGGTCACGGTGGCCGGGTCGGCGTCCGCGACCAGGCGGCCGCGGTAGATCACCCGGATGGTGTCGGAGAGGCCGATCAGCTCGTCCAGGTCGGCGGAGATCAGCAGCACCGCGAGGCCCTCGCGCTGCGCGCCGCGGATCTGCTCCCAGATCTGGGCCTGGGCGCCGACGTCCACACCGCGGGTGGGGTGGGCGGCGACCAGGAGCTTGGGCTTGTGGCTCATCTCGCGGCCGATGATCAGCTTCTGCTGGTTGCCGCCGGAGAGGGAGGCCGCGGTGACCTCGATGCCGGGGGTGCGGACGTCGTACTCCTCGACGATCCGCTGGGTGTCCTTGCGGGCGCCCGCGGGGTCGAGCAGCACGCCCTTGGAGTTGGGCGGCTCGGTCACGTGGCCCAGGACCCGGTTCTCCCAGAGCGGCGCCTCCAGCAGCAGGCCGTGGCGGTGCCGGTCCTCGGGGATGTAGCCGATGCCGGCCTCGCGGCGGGCGCGGGTGAGCTGCCGGGTCAGGTCGACGCCGTCGAGGACGACGGCACCCCCGTCCAGCGGCAGCATGCCCATGATGGCCTCGACGAGCTCGGCCTGGCCGTTGCCCTCGACGCCGGCGATGCCGAGGATCTCGCCCTTGCGGATGCGCAGCGAGATGTCGTCGAGGACGACGCGCTCGATGCCCTCGGCGTCGGTCTTGGCGATGCGCAGGCCGTCGACGCGGAGCATCTCGGTGTCGGTGACGGTCGACTCGCGGCTCCCCGGGGAGGGCAGCTCGGCGCCGACCATGAGCTCGGCGAGCTGCCGGGCGGTGACGGTCTTCGGGTCGGCGTCGCCGACCGTGGTGCCGCGGCGGATGACGCTGATCGCGTCGGCGACCGCGAGCACCTCGTGCAGCTTGTGCGAGATGAAGATGACGGTGACGCCCTCCGCCTTCAGCTCCCGGAGGTTGCCGAAGAGCGCGTCCACCTCCTGCGGCACGAGGACGGCGGTGGGCTCGTCGAGGATCAGGGTGGTGGCGCCGCGGTAGAGGACCTTGAGGATCTCGACGCGCTGCCGGTCGGCGACGCCGAGGTCCTCGACCATGGCGTCCGGGCGCACGCCCAGGCCGTACTGGTCGGAGAGCTCCTGGATCTTCGCCTTGGCCCTGGCTCCTATGCCGTGGAGCTTCTCGCCGCCGAGAACGATGTTCTCCCAGACGGTGAGGTAGTCGGCGAGCATGAAGTGCTGGTGCACCATGCCGATGCCGAGGGCGATGGCGTCGGCGGGGGTGTTGAGCTGGACCTGCTTGCCGTTGACGGCGATGGTGCCCTCGTCCGGCTTCTGCATGCCGTAGAGGATCTTCATCAGGGTGGACTTGCCGGCGCCGTTCTCACCCATGAGGGCGTGCACGGTGCCGCGTCGCACGGTGATGTCGATGTCGTGGTTGGCCACCACGCCGGGGAAGCGCTTGGTGATGCCGCGCAGTTCGACGGCCGGTGTCGCCGTCCCCGCGCTGGGGGTGCCGCCCTCGTCGAGGGCGGGGTCGGAAGCGGTGATGGCGAGCTCCTGTGGTCGTCGTGCGCACCGTTGCGCCGGAGTGCCGGTATCGGGGGTGGGAACGGGTGGGGCCCGGCGGGGCGCGTCGCACGCGCCCCGCCGGGCCCTCCGGTGCTGTTCGTCGGCCCCGGTGTCACCGCCGGGCAGTGGCGGTGCTCAGGGCTCCGGATCAGCTCTCCGGGGTGGTGGGGATCTTGGTGGCGCCGGAGGTGATCTGCTGGGTGGCGGCGTCCAGCTTGGGCTGGATGTCCTTCAGGAACCCGCCGGTCTGCGAGAGCGAGACACCCTCGGACTTGAGGTCGAAGTTCTTGACGCCGGTCAGCGGGTTGCCTTCCTTGTACGCCTTGATGTAGTCGAAGACCGCGACGTTCACGTTCTTGACCATCGAGGTGAGGATGCTCGCCTCGTACTTCTTCAGCGCGGGCTGCTTGGCCTGGTCGGAGTCGACGCCGATGGCCCACTTGCCCTTGCTGCCGGCGATGGCCTCGATGGCGCCGTTGCCGGAGGAGCCGGCCGCGCTGTAGATGACGTCCGCGCCCTTGTCGAGCTGGCCGAGGGCGGCTTCCTTGCCCTTGCCCGGGTCGTTGAAGCCGCTGAAGTCCGGCGGAGTGGTGAGGTACGTGGTCTCGACGACGACGCTCGGGTCGACGGACTTGGCGCCCGCCTTGTAGCCGGCCTCGAACTTCTTGATCAGCTCGGACTGCACGCCGCCGATGAAGCCGATGTGCTTGGCCTTGCTCTTGGAGGCGGCGGCGACGCCGGCGAGGTACGAGCCCTCCTGCTCCGAGAAGGTCAGCGAGGTGACGTTCGACGGCTGGGTGTCGGACGCCGAGTCGATGATCGCGAACTTGACGTTCGGGTTCTCCTTGGCGACCTTCTCGACGGCGGCCTGGTAGACGAAGCCGACGGCGATGACCGGGTTGAAGCCGGCGCCGACCAGGGACTTGAGGCGGGCCTCCTTGTCGGCCTCGGCCTCACCGGTCTTGGCCTCGGCCTCGGTGACCTGGACACCGAGCTCGTCCTTGGCCTGGTCGAGGCCACGGGCGGCGGAGTCGTTGAACGACTGGTCGCCACGGCCGCCGATGTCGTAGGCCATGCCGACCTTGACGCCGGAGGCGCCGGAGGCGCCCGAGGCGCCGGGGGTGGGGTTGTCGGTGCTCTTTGCGCCGCAAGCGGCGAGCGAGGCAATGCTCAGGGAACCCGAGAGCACGACCGCGGCGAGCTTCAGTGAACGGCGCAAGGGAGTATCTCCTTCTCACACACCCGTATGGCGTGGTCGAGCGCCACCGTAACGCGCGTAGAACACGGTTGTGTTACGGGCTGCGGGGGCATTCGGGTTGTTACCAAAACGTGGTCATCCGCCCGGTCGGAGCCGAGCGGACCGCCACCTTCGTCCAACTCGAAGTCACGGCCGGGTGGTATCGGGTGTCCACCCTACGCCCGACCGGCCCCGGGCTACGGAAGCCGCGCCTTCCGGGGTCCGTTCGGGCACGCCGGACACCCGCACGGCCCTGTCGACCGCGGCGCGGCGGATCAGACCCGGCCGTGCTCCAGGGCCAGCGCGCAGAAGAGCTCCACGCCGACGGCGATCGCCCGCTCGTCCACGTCGAACCGGCCCTGGTGGAGGTCGCGGACCCCCTTCTCGTGCGGCCCGCGGACCCCGAGCCGGGCCAGCGCGCCCGGCGCGTGCTCCAGGTACCAGGAGAAGTCCTCGCCGCCGAGGCTCTGCTCGGTGTCCTCGACCACCGGGCCGCCGCCGTCCGCGAAGCGCGCGGTCATCGCCCGCTCCAGCTGGGCGATCGAGACCTGCTCGTTGACCACCGGCGGCACCCCGCGGTGGTAGTCGAGGGTCCACTTCGCCCGGTGGGTCTCGGCGATCCGGGCGATGAGCTCGTCCAGCACCTCGGGCGCCTCCCGCCAGCCGTCCAGCTCCAGGCAGCGCACGGTGCCCTCCAGCTCGGCGTGCTGCGGGATGGCGTTGGGCGCGGAGCCGGCCGCGATCCGGCCGAAGACCAGGCTCACGCCCCAGCGCGGATCCATCCGGCGGCCGAGCGCGGCGGGCAGGTCGGCCGCCATCCGGGCGACGGCGGTGACGAGGTCGGTGGTCAGGTGCGGACGGGCGGTGTGGCCGCCGGGCCCGTCCAGGGCCAGCAGCAGCCGGTCGCACGCCGAGGTGATCGCGCCGACCTTCAGCCCGACCCGGCCGACCTCGACCTTGGGGTCGCAGTGCACCGCGAAGATCCGGCCGACGCCCTCCATGCCGCCCGCCTTGATCACGTCGAGCGCACCGCCGGGCATGACCTCCTCGGCGGGCTGGAAGATCAGCCGCACCGGCTGCCGCAGCTCTCCCGTCCGGGCGGCCTCCGCCAGCACCAGGGCGGTGCCCAGCACGACCGCGGTGTGCACGTCGTGGCCGCAGGCGTGCGCCCGCCCGGGCAGGGTCGAGCGGTACGGCACGTCGGTCTTCGCGTCGTCGATGGGCAGCGCGTCGATGTCGGCCCGGAAGGCCAGCAGCGGCGTGCCCGCGGGGGTGCCCGGCGGCACGATGTCGACGGTCATCCCGGTGCCGCCCGGCAGTACCCGGGGCTGCAGCCCGGCCCCGGTCAGCCGCTCCCCCAGCAGCCGCGTCGTCCGGAACTCCTGCCGGCCCAGTTCGGGGTGTCGGTGGAGGTCACGGCGGAAGGCGATCAGCTCGGCCTCGTGGGCCCGTACGCGGGCGCGGAGGTCCGGGCCGGGGCGGACGGCGGTGGCGGCCCGATCGGCGGGCTGAGGATCGTTCACCTCAACAAGAGTAGGCCGGTGGAGGGGATTTGGCCCGCCTTCCCACGAATCGGTGACCCGATCGGTGCATGGCGGCCGTCCGACTGGGTATGACATTCCGATTCAGCCGCCTTCCCCGGTGGTCCCCGCCCAGTGCAACGAGTCCCGCCGCCGGCGGACACGGCAGCCTGCTCCGGGCGGGGCCGACACGCCGTCAGCGGCACCCCCTCCCGACGCCTCCTCCCGACGCCTCCTCCCGACGCGGCCCGCAGCGCCGGGCGCGCCCGCGGGCCGCGCCGGACCGGTTGAGATGATCGGGGCCGCAGACCGGACTTCTCCCTGGGAGTGGCAATGACCGAGCAGAAGGTGGCCGTCGTCACCGGCGCCAGCAGCGGGATCGGTGCCGCGACGGCACGACGCCTCGCCGCCGACGGATTCGACGTGGTGGTGACCGCACGCCGCACCGACCGGATCGAGGCGCTCGCCAAGGAGATCGGCGGCCGCGCCCACACCCTGGACGTCACCGACCGGGCCGCCGTCGACGCCTTCGCCGCCGAGGTCGGCCGGGTCGACGTCCTGGTCAACAACGCCGGCGGGGCGCTCGGCGCCGAGAGCGTGGAGCACGGCGACCCGGCCGACTGGCGGACGATGTACGAGGTGAACGTGATCGGCGTGCTGCACGTGACGCAGGCGCTGCTGCCCGCGCTGCGCGCGACCGGCGACGGCACCGTGCTGGTGCTCTCCTCGACGGCGGCGTTCGCCGCGTACGAGGGCGGCGGCGGCTACGTCGCCGCCAAGCACGCCGCGCACACGATCGCGGCGACGCTGCGGCTGGAGCTGTGCGGGGAGCCCGTCCGGGTGATCGAGATCGCGCCCGGCATGGTGCGGTCCGAGGGCTTCGCGGTGACCCGCTTCCGCGGTGACGAGGACAAGGCGGCGGCGGTCTACGCGGGCGTCGCCGAGCCGCTGACCTCGGAGGACATCGCGGACACCGTCTCCTGGGCGGTCACCCGGCCGTCGCACGTCAACATCGACCTGCTCGTCGTCCGGCCGCGCGCCCAGGCCGCGAACCACAAGGTGCACCGGGAGCTCTGACCTGCCCGGTCAGGGGGAGGGAGCTGTCGAATAAGTGTCAACGTCACAACTTGATAGCTCGTTCGAGTGAATTCTGCGCGCTCCCTCCCCAACTGATGAGTACTCAACTACCTTGATGGCGCTGCACGGGCGACATGTCCGACGCCCGGCTCGTCCCGCTTTCCCTCGGTACGTCGCGCAACCTCACAGCACCTACCTTTCGTCTCTGGAGCATCCCCCCTTCCTGCCCTCACAAGGAGGATCCGCTGACCAGTGACATCTCGCCGCAGCGCCGCGACGCCGCGACGGATCCGTCCCTGCTCGGGCTGCACCGCTTCAACGAGGCCGACACCGGCGCGGCCGAAGAAGCCCTGCTCGCCTGCTGCGGAAGTCACCGCTGGGCCCTGCGCCTCACGGCCCACCGGCCCTACCCCGACATAGAGTCCCTCCTGGCAGCCGCCAGCGAGGCGTCCTACGACCTCCGCCCCGCCGACCTCGCCGAGGCCCTGGCGGACGAGAGCTGGATGCCGCAGCCCCTGCTCGGCATGCGCGCCCCGGGCAGCCAGGCCGCGCACACCGCCCTCAGGGCCGCCCACGCCGCGTACGAGGCCAGGTTCGGCCACGTCTTCGTGGTCTGCCTGGAGGGGGTGGCGCCGGAGGAGATGCTCGACACCGTCCTCAGCTCCATCCGCACCCGGCTCGCCAACGACCGGGACGAGGAACGGCTCGTCGCGTCCGACGAGCTCCGCCGGATCGCCCTGGTCCGGCTCTCGCACCTGGTCTCCCGACACTCCGCGGAGGCCGCCGCCCACTAGGGCACGTCTCCGTGCAGGTCCGAGCCCGCACCCCCCGACGCCCGCACCCGGCCCTGCCGCCCGGTGCGGGCGTCGGCGTTTCCCGCGCCCCCGCGGCCGGGGCCCTTCGCCCGACTCCCGGCGACCGGCGACCGGCGACCGGCGACCGAGAGTGACATTCGATGACGCTGCGCAGCCATTCCCTCGCGCATTAGGCCGTGCGTGCCTGATTGATCACACCTGCGCCCCCCGGAGGCCGGGGGGCACCGGGCGTCGATAGGATGCCAGCGGCCGGTGGACCGTACCCGGCCGGGCTGACCGACACCGAAGCCGGCCGAGCCCCCGATCGCTTCCGGAGGGTTTTCCGTGCCGGCTGGAACGCTGTACCGCGGCCGGGAAGGCATGTGGAGCTGGGTGGCTCACCGAGTCACCGGCGTCCTCATTTTCTTCTTCCTGTTCGCCCACGTCCTCGACACCGCACTCGTGCGCGTGTCCCCGCAGGCGTACGACACCGTCATCGAGACGTACAAGACGCCCCTCGTGAACCTGATGGAGTACGGCCTCACCGCCGCCATCCTGTTCCACGCGCTGAACGGCCTGAGGCTGGTCGCCGTCGACTTCTGGTCGAAGGGCGCGAAGTACCAGAAGCAGATGCTCTGGTCCGTCGTCGGCGTCTGGGTCGTCCTGCTGGCAGGCGCCTTCTACCCCATCCTGCAGCACACTCTTCGCACGTGGTTCGGGTGATCCTCAATGGCTTCTGACACCACCGACCGTCTGGTCGTCCCGTCCGTGCACGCCCACACGGGCCAGGGCCTGGGCACCGGCAACCCCGCCGACGCGTTCGTCGTCGAGCCCGCCCGCACCCGCACCAAGCGGTCGCCGCGCCGCACCCGCACCAACTTCGAGATGCTCGCATGGCTGTTCATGCGCCTCTCGGGCGTGGTGCTGGTCGTCCTGATCCTCGGCCACCTGCTGATCATGCTGGTGCTCGACGGCGGCGTCTCCAAGATCGGCTTCGCCTTCGTGGCCGGCCGCTGGGCCTCGCCGTTCTGGCAGGGCTGGGACCTGCTGATGCTGTGGCTGGCCATGCTCCACGGCTCCAACGGCATGCGAACCGTCATCAACGACTACGCCGAGAAGGACAGTACTCGTCTCTGGCTGAAGACCCTGATGGGCGTCGCCACGGTGTTCACCGTGCTGCTCGGCACCCTGGTGATCTTCACCTTCGACCCGAACATCTAGTCGGTATCGAACTCAAGGACGAGGCGACACATCCCCATGCAGATTCACCAGTACGACACCGTCATCGTCGGCGCCGGTGGCGCAGGCATGCGCGCGGCGATCGAGTCGACGCAGCGCAGCCGCACCGCGGTGCTGACCAAGCTCTACCCCACCCGGTCCCACACCGGCGCGGCCCAGGGCGGCATGTGCGCCGCCCTGGCCAACGTCGAGGAGGACAACTGGGAGTGGCACACCTTCGACACGGTCAAGGGCGGTGACTACCTGGTCGACCAGGACGCCGCCGAGATCATGTGCAAGGAGGCCATCGACGCCGTCCTCGACCTGGAGAAGATGGGTCTCCCCTTCTCCCGGACCGACCAGGGCCGCATCGACCAGCGCCGCTTCGGCGGCCACTCGCGCAACCACGGCGAGGCGCCCGTCCGCCGCTCGTGCTACGCGGCCGACCGCACCGGCCACATGATCCTCCAGACGCTGTTCCAGAACTGCGTCAAGCACGGTGTCGAGTTCTTCAACGAGTACTACGTCCTCGACCTGCTGATGAACGAGGGCAAGACGTCCGGCGTCGTCGCCTACGAGCTCGCCACCGGCGAGATCCACATCTTCCAGGCCAAGGCCGTGGTGTTCGCCTCCGGCGGCACCGGCAAGATGTTCAAGGTCACCTCGAACGCCCACACCCTCACCGGTGACGGCCAGGCCGTGGCGTACCGCCGGGGCCTGCCGCTGGAGGACATGGAGTTCTTCCAGTTCCACCCGACGGGCATCTGGCGCATGGGCATCCTCCTCACCGAGGGCGCCCGCGGCGAGGGCGGCATCCTCCGCAACAAGGACGGCGAGCGCTTCATGGAGCGCTACGCGCCCGTCATGAAGGACCTCGCCTCCCGCGACGTCTGTTCGCGCGCCATCTACAGCGAGATCCGCGAAGGCCGCGGCTGCGGTCCGGAGGGCGACCACGTCTACCTGGACCTCACGCACCTCCCGCCGGAGCAGCTGGACGCCAAGCTGCCCGACATCACGGAGTTCGCGCGCACCTACCTCGGCATCGAGCCCTACACGGACCCGATCCCGATCCAGCCCACCGCGCACTACGGCATGGGCGGCATCCCGACCAACGTCGAGGGCGAGGTGCTGAGGAACAACACCGACGTCGTCCCCGGCCTGTACGCCGCAGGCGAGGTCGCCTGCGTCTCCGTGCACGGCGCCAACCGCCTGGGCACCAACTCGCTGCTGGACATCAACGTGTTCGGCCGCCGCGCGGGCCTCGCCGCCGCCGAGTACGCCGCGAACAACGACTTCGTGCCGCTGCCGGAGAACGCCGAGGCGCTCGTCCAGAACATGGTCGACGGCCTCCGCGAGTCGACCGGCACCGAGTCCGTCGCGCAGATCCGCAAGGAGCTGCAGGAGTCCATGGACGCCAACGCGTCCGTGTACCGCACCGGTGACACCCTCAAGCAGGCCGTCGCCGACATCGCGCTGCTGCGCGAGCGGTACAAGAGCGTCTCCATCCAGGACAAGGGCTCGCGGTTCAACACCGACCTGCTGGAGGCCATCGAGCTGGGCAACCTGCTCGACCTGGCCGAGGTGCTGGTCGTCTCCGCGCTCGCCCGCGAGGAGTCGCGCGGCGGCCACTACCGCGAGGACTTCCCGACCCGCGACGACGTGAAGTTCATGCAGCACACCATGGCGTACCAGGAGGTTGCCGCGGACGGCACCACCTCGATCCGCCTCGACTACAAGCCGGTCGTGCAGACCCGCTACCAGCCGATGGAGCGTAAGTACTGATGAGCACTCCGACCGTGGAGCAGCACTCGGCCGCTCTCGACGCGGCAGAAGCGGGCGCCACCGCGCTGATCACCGTCACCCTCCGGATCCGCCGGTTCAACCCGGAGGAGCACCCGGACCCGGTGTGGGTCGACTACCAGCTGGAGATGGACCCGAAGGAGCGCGTCCTCGACGCCCTCAACAAGGTCAAGTGGGAGCAGGACGGCACCCTGACCTACCGCCGTTCCTGTGCGCACGGCATCTGCGGCTCCGACGCGATGCGGATCAACGGCCGCAACCGGCTGGCCTGCAAGACCCTGATCAAGGACGTCAACCCCGAGAAGCCGATCACCGTCGAGGCCATCAAGGGCCTCGCGGTCCTCAAGGACCTGATCGTCGACATGGACCCGTTCTTCCAGGCGTACAAGGACGTCATGCCGTTCCTGGTCACCAACGGGAACGACCCGACGCGTGAGCGCCTGCAGTCGCAGGAGGACCGCGAGCGGTTCGACGACACCACCAAGTGCATCCTGTGCGCCGCGTGCACGTCGTCCTGCCCGGTGTTCTGGAACGACGGCCAGTACTTCGGCCCGGCCGCGATCGTCAACGCGCACCGCTTCATCTTCGACTCGCGCGACGAGGGCGCGGAGCAGCGCCTGGAGATCCTGAACGACCGTGAGGGCGTGTGGCGCTGCCGCACCACCTTCAACTGCTCGGAGGCCTGCCCGCGCGGCATCGAGGTCACCAAGGCCATCGCCGAGGTGAAGCGCGCGCTGGTCACCCGTCGCTTCTGACGCTTCGGCAGCAACGCCCGAGGGCCCGTCCGGTCGGTACCGGACGGGCCCTCGGGCGTTGTGCGGCTCAGGCCTCCGAGGCGGCGCCGGCGGCACCGGAGCGGGCCCGCAGGCCGCGGACGCCGACGGCGCCGACCAGCACGCCCAGCAGCAGCGAGGTGACGGCGAGCACCAGGTGCACCCAGAAGAAGGCGGTCGGCCGGGAGTGGTCGCCGTCGAGGAAGGCCTGTCCGCCGGAGTCCTTCCAGAGGTTCTTGACGAAGGTCGTCCAGATGATCAGGGACCACACGCCGAAGGCGGTGAGGAACCAGGAGGTACGGCGGCTGAGCGTCATCGGGCATTCCTTCGCGGACGTCGGGTGCTGCCCGTCCAGTATGCGCGGCCCGGGTGGGCGCACCCGTTCGGGGGGAGTTGGACGGCGTCCGGGCGGCGCGGTCCCGCGCCGCGGGTACGTTCCCCCCATGCTGATCACCCGTCACCTCGTGTCCCGGTGCGCCGTCGCGGCCGCCGCCGGCCTGATCGGCCTCACCCCGGCCGCCGCCGCGGCCCGCCCCCAGTCCGCCGGCGAGGCGGTGGGCGGCGAGCGGCTGGGCCGGTCCGGCGTGCAGGTCGCGCCGCAGTCGGGGGCTCCGGCGCTGCCGGGCGGCCTGTCCGGCCGGTCCTGGGTCGTCGCGGACGGCACCACCGGCGACGTCCTGGCCTCCTACAACGCGCACCTGCAACTGCCGCCGGCGTCGACCCTGAAGATGCTGTTCGCCGACACGGTGCTGCCCAAGCTCGACCGCGACGCCGTGCACCGGGTCGCCCCCGAGGAGCTCACCGGGCTCGGCGCGGGCAGCAGCCTGGTGGGCATCAAGGAGGACCTCGACTACAGGGTGGAGGACCTCTGGCGGGGCGTCTTCCTCAGTTCCGGCAACGACGCGGTGCGGGTGCTCGCCCACATGAACGGCGGGATCGACCGCACGGTCGCGCAGATGCAGGCCCGGGCGGAGTCCCTGCAGGCCCGCGACACGCACGTGGTCACCCCGGACGGCTACGACCAGGACGGCCAGCTCTCCTCGGCGTACGACCTCACGCTGTTCGCCCGGGCCGGGCTGCGCAACGCGGACTTCCGGGCGTACTGCTCCACCGTCGACGCGCAGTTCCCCGGCGCGGTGGACCGGGCCACCGGGCAGCGCGGGAGCTTCGGGATCGCCAACACCGACCGGCTGCTCGGCAAGTACCAGGGCCTCATCGGGGTGAAGAACGGCTACACCACGAACGCCGGCTCGACCTTCACCGGGGCGGCGGAGCGGGACGGCCGGCTGCTGATCGTGACCGTCATGCACCCCACGACGTACCAGAAGGTGTACGACGAGACGGCGGCCCTGCTGGACTGGGGCTTCGCCGCGGCGGACCGGGTCGCGCCGGTGGGCGAGCTGGCCGAGGACACCTCGGCCGTGGCCGTCGCACCGTCGGCGGCGCCGCAGCCGAACCCGGTGCCGGACACGGCCGGGTCGGCGTCGCCCGACCCGCAGCACTCCGTCGCGGCGGCCCCGCCGCAGCCCGCTCCGGCCGTGGCGGCCGGACCGGGGCGCGAGCCGGCCGGGCGGCGGGGCGGCACGGCCGGGCTGATCGCCGGGGGGCTCTGCGCGGTCGCCGGGGTGATGGCGCTGCTGCGGCTGCGCGGGCGGCGGGCCGCCCGGCCTTCGCTGGGGCCGGCGCTGCGGCGGTGGGCGGGCGCCGCCGGTTCGGTGCGGCGCCGCTGAGCACCCGGACGGCCCCGCCGCGGCGGGGCCGTCCGTCGGAGGAGGCCGCCGGGGGAGGCCGTCAGCGGGGGCCGCGGGCCCGGGCGGCGCCGAGCGCGCGGCGGGCGGCGCGGGTCGCGATGGGCGGCAGCACGTCGAGGGCGATGCGGCGGGCCGTGGAGCGGTGCGGCACGGTCCGGCCGGCCGCGGCCGCACGGGCGGCGGGCTGCGGGCCGTCCCAGGCGAGCCGGTGGCAGGTGTGGCCGGCGATCATCTCGTCGTCCATCCGGAAGCCCTCGCCGCGCCAGTCGCGGGCGAGCAGGTCGGCCTGGACGGCCTCGGCGTCGCCCCAGGTGCCGTAGAACTTCTCCGGGGTGAGGCAGACCGGCTTGAGGCCGAGCACGAAGACCGCCTCCCAGACGGCGGCGGCCACGCCGGGGGTGTGGGCGGCACGGTAGTCGTCGAGGGCGATCACGCCGTTCTCGGCGAGGACGTCGCGGGCGACGAGGATGTCGCCGGCGACGTGCTCGTAGAGGTGCGAGGCGTCGACGTGGACGAAGCGGCAGGAGCCGGCGGGGATGCGGCCGTCGGCGAGCACCGAGGTCGGCGCCTGGACGACGGTGGGCAGCTCGGGGTGGAACGCGAGGTAGTTGGCCTCGAAGGCGGTCCGGGTGAGGGTCCTGCGGTACGACATCGCCATCTCGGCGGAGTTGTCGTCGTCCGGCGCGTCGGAGTCGAAGAGGTCGCAGACGGTGAACCGCTCGCCGGGCCGCAGGTGGCTGCCGAGCAGGATGGCGCTGCGGCCGAGGTAGGCGCCGAGCTCCAGCAGGTCACCGGTGGTGCCGGCGGCGGTCTGGCGGTCCAGGAGCCAGCTGAAGACGTCCTGGTCAGCCTTCCAGAACCATCCCGGGACGTCGTCCGGCGTGCGCGGGACGGGGGTGGCTTCGGCGGTGTCGACGCTGGTCACGAGGCGCTCCTGGGGTGGCTGCGGAGAGGGTTCACGGTGCGGAGCCGCCGACGGCGGGGGTGTGCCGTCGCCCCCGCACCGGATGAGATCCGAATGATCTCCGGATGAGAAGTAGGCGTGATCCTAGTCACATCCGATTGTGCCCGACAGAGCGCCGTCGTCACTTCTCGGCGGACGCCTCGATCAGCCGCCCGCCTTGCTCACGGGCGCGTTCCCGGGCGGCGGCGGGGTCGTCCAGGGCCGTCCAGGCGGCGCAGTAGAGCAGCAGCCGGGCGACGAAGTCGATCCACAGAAGAAGGGCGACGGGTACGCCGAACGCGCCGTAGAGGCTTCGCCCGGCGACCGAGCCGAGGTACGAGGAGAGCAGCACCTTGAGGACCTCGAAGCCGACCGCGCCGATCAGCGCGCCCTCCGCGACGGCGCGCCGCCGCTGTCCGGTGATCCGCGGGAAGGGCGCCAGCAGGTAGGCGAAGAGGAGGAGGTCGGCGGCGACGGCGATGACGAAACCGGCCAGCGTCAGCAGGACCCGGCCGGGTGCACCGGTCAGGCCGATCGCGTCGGCGAGCCGGCGGGCCAGGGTGGTGGCGCCCGCGGAGGCGGCGAGCGAGAGGAGGCAGACCGCGCCGAGGCCGGCCAGGACGACGCAGTCCCAGGCCTTGCGCAGGACGGCGTTGCCGGGCACCTCGGGCAGCCGCCAGACGGTGCGGATCGCGCCGCGCATCGTCTCGACCCAGCCGAGGCCGGAGATCAGCAGCAGGACGCCGCTGATGACGCCGACGGTGGCGGCGTTGGCGACCAGGGCGTCGAGGTCGAGGGAGTCGGCGAG
This sequence comes from Kitasatospora sp. NBC_01539, assembly GCF_045040525.1. Taxonomy (NCBI): domain Bacteria; kingdom Bacillati; phylum Actinomycetota; class Actinomycetes; order Kitasatosporales; family Streptomycetaceae; genus Kitasatospora; species Kitasatospora sp. NBC_01539. The sequence continues at coordinate 5,261,479 of NZ_CP109390.1, read as the reverse complement.
GCCGGCGGCCTGCTCCTCGATCTTCTTCTGGAGCTCGTCCACGCGGGCGTCGGTGAGCGTCGCGGCGGCGATCGCGAGCGCCACGGTGAGCAGCGGGAACAGCGCCAGGAAGCCGAAGAACGTGACCGAGCCGGCCAGCCGGTTCTCCTGGGTGTCGGTGAAGAGCCCGTACGCCCGCCAGGCGCGGCTCCGCATCAGGCGGGCCGCGATCGGCCCGATCACCGGGAGCCGGACGAGGAAATCCACGGGCAAGTCCCCCGTATCACCTGGAAGCGCGATGGACCGCTCCTGTATACCGCGAGGTCAGCGCCGTATCCGGGCGCCGCACGGCGCGGCGCCCCGGCGACCCCTGTGCGGCCCAGAGAGCGGCTCAGTGCGGCCGGCGGGGACGTCAGGAGGCCGAGTCGGAGACCGTGTTCTCCTGGCGGCGGTCGGGCTGCTGGGCCGGGGTGACGTCGCGGGGGGCGGCGGCGGGCCGGACCCGCCGTGCCGCCCGGCCGGCGAGCTGCCGCGTCCGGGCGAGCGCCCGCACGCTCTGGTAGGTGAGGTAGCGGCCGTGGCTGAGCAGTTCGGTCCGGACGCCCTCGGCGCCGGCGGCCGGCCGGTAGCCGGAGGGGCGGAGCCGGGCGCAGTGCTCGGCGGCGCGGCGGAAGAACTCCCGGCGGTCGCCGGGCGGCACCCGGTCGGGCCGGCTGACGACCGTGTTGAGGTGGTGCACCATGCGGCCGAAGACGACGGGCCGCCAGCGGTCGAGGGCGGGGCGGCGGTCGAGGAAGGCGAAGACCAGGTCGTACTGGTCGAAGATGTCGAAGTGCTTGCGGCTGACGGTCGCGAGTATGTTCCCGCCCTGCTTGCGCTGGCGGTAGTGGAGGCCGACCAGGTCGAGCATGGTGATCCGGCCCGCGGCGAGCAGCGCCGGGAAGGTCCACGGCGTGTCCTCGTAGTACCCGGCGGGGAAGGTGAGGCCCTCGGCGTCGATCCAGTCCCGGCGGTAGGCCTTGTTCCAGACGACCATCAGCAGGTCGAGGAGGTCGGGGCGGTCGTCGAGGTCGAAGACGTCCGGGCCCGGGCGGGCGAAGACCGGGGCGGAGGCGGAGCGCACGACGCGGCCGTCCCAGTAGGTGCGGGCGTAGTCGTAGACGAGGACGTCCGGGTCGGCGCAGGCCGACAGGCGGTCCTCGACGGCCTGCAGCATGCCGGGGGTGAGGGTGTCGTCGCTGTCGAGGAAGATCACGTAGTCGCCGGTGGCGACCGCGAGGCCCGCGTTCCGGGCGCGGCCGAGGCCGACGTTGTCCACGAGGTGCAGCACGCGGACGCGCGGGTCGCGCTCGGCCACCGCGTCGAGGATCGCCGCGCAGCCGTCGGGCGAGCGGTCGTCGACGGCGATCAGTTCGAAGTCCGCGCACGACTGTGCGAGCACCGAGTCGAGACACTCGGCCAGGTACTCCTCGACCTGGTACACGGGGACGATCACACTGAAGCGGGGCATTTGCAGCTCATTCTAAGGGGGCGCTCAGCCGACCGTGATCTCCGGACGTCAGTGGACCGGTGACCGGCGCTCGGCCAGCGGCAGACTAGCCGCCGCAGCCCGGAGAGCGCATCCCCCACCGGCCGCGGGCCGGATCGGCCGTGGCCGTACGGTGCGGCGGGCCGGGCGCCGGGAGGACGCCTCCCTCCCGCCGCCGGAGGCCCCGGGCAGGATCCCCGGACCCGCCGAGCACGCGCCCGGGGATGCCGTTCCGCGCCGGAGCGGGACCGGGGGCGCACGAGCGGCGGACGGTAGGATCTCCGTACATCTGTGCCGATTCACCCGCGGCCGACGCCCCCGATGAAAGGCCCGCAACCCCGATGGCCCCTCGACTGTCCGTCGTCGTCCCGATCTACAACGTCGAGCGCTACCTCGAGGAATGCCTCGACTCCATCGCGGCCCAGACCTTCACGGACCTGGAGTGCGTGATGGTCGACGACGGCTCCAAGGACGGCAGCGCCGCGATCGCCGAGGCGTACGCCGCCAAGGACTCCCGCTTCCGGCTCGTCCGGCAGGAGAACAAGGGCCTCGGTGCGGCTCGCAACACCGGCTACCGCCACATCGCCGACGGCACGGAGTTCCTCGCGTTCGTCGACAGCGACGACACCCTGCCGCCCAGCGCGTACGAGCTGATGATCGGCACCCTGGAGGAGACCGGCTCGGACTTCTGCACCGGCAACGTGCAGCGCTTCCGCGCCGTCGGCTACTACCAGTCGGGCGGGCACCGCAAGCCGTTCAGGGAGACCCGGCTGCGGACGCACATCACCGAGATCCCCAGCCTGGTCACCGACCGCACCGCCTGGAACAAGGTCTACCGGCGCAGCTTCTTCGACGGCGCGGGCGTCCTCTACCCCGAGGGCATCCTCTACGAGGACGCCCCCGTCAGCGTGCCGCACCACTACCTCGCCACCAGTGTCGACGTGCTCTCCGAGCCGATCTACCACTGGCGCGAGCGCGAGGTCGGCGAGATGTCGATCACCCAGATGAAGACCAACCCCAAGGGCCTCGTCGACCGGGTCACCTCGATGGAGCTCGTCCGGGCCTGGCTGCTGGGGCAGACCGACCCGAAGTTCAAGCGCTACCTGCGCACCTACGACGAGAACAACCTCGTCGAGGAGATCCCGATGTTCTTCTGGTCCGTCCTCGACGGCGACAAGCCGTACCGGGACGCCTACCAGGAGTGCGTGGGCCGGCTGCTGCGGGCCATCGGCCCGGAGCAGATCCGCAAGCTGCGGGCACCGCTGCGCCTCAAGTACCACCTGACCCTGCAGGGCCGGATGGACGAGTTCGTCGAGCAGCTGAGCTTCGAGAAGGACAGCAACGGCGCCGCCCCGGCCCGCGGCCTGCTCCGTGCCTACGCCGACTACCCGTTCCTGCGCGGCGGCCGCAGGAGCGTGCCCGCCGACGTGCTGCGCCTCGACAACGCGCTCGTCATGCGCAGCCGCCTCTACGAGGCCTCGTGGGAGGACGGCCGGCTGCGGCTGACCGGGCACGCCTTCCCCGAGCACCTCGGCGTCGAGCACCGCACCGACATGGTGCGGGTGCTGGTGCTGCGCGAGGCCAAGGGCCGCCGGGTGCTGGCCCTGCCCGCCAAGGCGCAGTTCAGCCCCGAGGCGACCGCCAGCTCCCCGCACGACCTGTACAGCTGCGACTGGGCGGGCTTCTCCGCCGTGATCGACCCGAAGCGGCTCAAGCACCGCGGCAACTGGCGCGAGGGCTCCTGGCGGGTGCTCGTGGCCGGCGTCGGCAAGGGCGGCGTGTACAAGGGCCGGATCTCCGGCGGCTGGAGCGACACCGCCGAGTACCTGCCCACCCACTGGGTCGAGCAGGACGTCCGCGTCGTGCCGTGGCTCAAGGAGAACCACGTCAACCTGCGTGTCGAGAAGGTGCGGGCGAGGGTCTCGGCCGTCACCGCCGAGCGGGGCCGCGTCACCCTCACCGGCCGGGCCGTCTCCGGCATGGACCTCGCCGGGGCGCAGCTGCGGCTGCTGCACGTCGAGTCCGACCGCGACCTCCTCTTCCCGCTGGAGCTGACCGCGCCCGTCGGCCGCGAGGTGCCGTTCACCGCGACGTTCCCGGTGGTCGACCTGACCGCCGTCCGCGAGGCGTGGGACGCCCTCGACCCGCTCTCCGCCGAGCGCCTGCGCGACCGCTGGGACACCGAGCTGCGGCTCGCCGACGGCACCACCGTGCCCGTCGTCCTCGACGACCGCGAGAACCCCGAGCAGCTCGACCTGCCGATCGGGGCGGACACCCGGGCGCTGTACACGAAGGCCTCGCCCAGCGGGTACCTGCAGTTCAACGACCAGGTGCTGCAGCCCGTGATCGACGAGATCACCGCGGCCACCGGCACCGAGGGCTTCCTGGTCAGCGGCTCGTTCCCGCTCGCCGGCACGCACCGCTACGAGCTGGTGATCCGCCACAACTGGCGCGAGGAGGAGCACCGCTACCCGGTCGAGATCACCGACGGCCGGTTCCGTGCCGCCCTGCCGGCCGTGCCGACCGCGTCGTTCGCCGGCGACGTGCCGCTCGCGCAGGGCACCTGGGAGGTCTACTTCCGCCCCGACGGTGCCGACGCCACCGCCTTCTGGCCGACCGCGCTGCTCGCCACCGCCAGCCACACCACGCTCCCGCTGGAGGTCGAGGCCCGCGGCAAGCGGATCACCCTGGAGCGCCGCGACTTCGACCGGCTCTCGCTGGAGTCGCACCAGGACCTCCTGCCGGAGGAGCGCAGCGGTTACGGCCAGCGCAGGCTCCGCAGGGCGTTCCCCGACCTCCAGGCCCGGCCGCTGACCGACACCGTGCTGTACATCGGCCCGCTCGGCAGCCGGTACGCGGACTCGGCCCGTGCGATCCACGAGGAGCTCGTGCGCCGCGGGGCGCCGCTGCGCCACCTGTGGACCTCCGAGGACATGCAGGCCGACCTGCCGCAGACCGCGGAGCCGGTGCGCCAGTGGAGCCCGGAGTGGTTCGAGGCGCTCGCCACCGCGCGGTACGTGGTGACCGGCACGCACCTGCCGGAGTTCTTCACCCGCCGCGACGGCCAGACCGTGCTGCAGACCTGGCACGGCACGCCGCTGAAGCGGATCGGGCACGACTTCGAGAAGATCTGGTTCACCGACGCGGAGTACCTGAAGCACCTCGACCGGGAGGTGCCGCACTGGAGCCTGCTGGTCTCGCCGAACCGGTACTCCACGACCGCGCTACGGCGTGCCTTCCGCTACGAGGGCGAGGTCGTCGAGTCCGGTTACCCCCGCAACGACGTGCTCTTCGCGGCCGACCGCGAGAAGACCGCGGAGCGGGTGCGCGAGCGCCTCGGCCTGCCCGAGGGCAAGAAGGTGGTGCTGTACGCGCCGACGTTCCGCGAGGACCGGCGGCGCCCGCAGGACGGCTACCAGTTCGACCTGCGGCTCGACCTGGCGGCCGCCCGGGAGGCCCTCGGCGACGACCAGGTGCTGCTCGTCCGCACGCACGACATGGTGTGCGGGCAGGTCGCGGACGCCGGCAACGGCTACGTCTGGGACGTCTCCACCTACCCCGACGTGGCGGAGCTGCTGCTGGTCGCCGACGTGCTCGTCACCGACTACTCCTCGGTGATGTTCGACTTCGCGAACACGGGCCGGCCGATCCTCTTCTTCACGTACGACCTGGAGCACTACCGCGACAACCTGCGCGGTTTCAGCTTCGACTTCGAGGCCTCGGCGCCCGGTCCGCTGCTGGCCACCTCGGAGGCCCTGGTCGAGGCCCTCGGGCGGGTCGACCGGGTCGCGGCGGAGCACGCCGACGCGTACGCCGCGTTCCGCGAGGTGTACGGCGACCTCGACGACGGCCGGGCCGCGGCACGCGTCGCCGACGCGCTGCTGGGCTGAGCACGGCGGCGGCCGGGGGATCACCCGATCCCCCGGCCGCCGGTTCGGGCTCGACGGATCCGCTCCTCCCTGGGGAAATTCGCAGAAACTGCCGGTTGACCTGCGCGTCGGCAGCGGTGTGAGATGACATCCGCAGGTCCCGTCAGTGCCGTCGCCGCTCCCCCGGCCCTCCCCCAACCGACACGACGCGGGCCGCCGGCCCCACCTGGCCGACAGTGTCTCGGAGAGCCGTCCCAGATGACCACGACCACCGCCGCGCCCGCCGACGCCCGCACCGGGCCGACCCCGGACGCCGAGCCCGACCCCTCCCCCGTCTTCGGTGCCCGCGCGCTCCGCTGGACGGACGCCGGCCTGGAGATCACCGGCTTCGCGCATCCGGGCGACCGGAGCACCGGCAAGCTCGCCGCGGGGTTCACCTCCCTCGTCCTGGAAGCGGGCGGGCGGGCGCGTCCGCTGCGGGTCCGCACCCGGCAGGTGCACCTGCCGGAGGCGACCGACGAGAGCGGGCAGAGCCGCTTCAACCACGACTGGTCGGGCTTCACCGCCGTCGTGGACCCGCGGCGGCTGATGCGGCGCGGCGAGTGGCGCAACGGCACCTGGCGGGTCGGCGCCGTCCTGCGGGCGGGACTGCGCCGCCAGACGGGCCCGCTGGCCCCGCACTGGTGCGGGTCGGGCGAGTACCCGGTGCCGCAGTGGGTCGACCGCGACGTCCGGGTCGTGCCCCACTTCAACGACCGGGGGCTGCGCCTGCGGGTCGAGAACGTGCGGGCGCGGATCACCTCCGCCGCCGTCACGGACGCCGTCCTGCGGTTCGGCGGCCGGGCCGCCGCCCTTCCGGCGGACAGCGTGCTGCGGGTCCGCCACCGGGGGTCGGCGGCCGAGCTGGTGCTCGCCACCGCCCTCGCCGACGGCGCGTTCACCGCGGACCTGCCCCTCGCCGGGCTCACCGGCGACGGCCTCGGCACCGAGGAGTCGGAGCAGTGGGACGCCGAGTTCCTGCTGCCCGACGGCAGCACCGTCCGGGCGGTGCTCGACGACCGGGAGGGGCCGCTCGCCGCGCTGCACGACCTGCCCGGCACCGGCCGCGTCCTGCAGGTCAAGCAGCTCTCCGACGGGTACCTGCAGCTGTGCGTGCAGCGCAGCGGCGTCCTGGTCGAGGGCATCGCCCCGGCCGAGGGGGGTTTCGACCTCGCGGTACACGCCGTGCTGCCGGGCGACGGCCCGCTCGAACTGGTCCTGCGGCACGGGAACGGCACCGGTGAGGTCCGGCTGCCCGTCGCCCGGGCCGACCGCGCCACCGTGCACCTGCCGGCCTCCGTCCGGGCGTCCGACGGCGTCCCGCACCCGCTCCGGCAGGGTGTGTGGGACCTGCGGCTGCGGCCCGCCGGCGACCCGCAGGGCGAGCAGTCGCTGATGCTCGCGCCCGCCGCGATCACCGCCCTGCCCGTCTCCGTCGCGGCCGGCGGCGGCAAGCACGTCCTGCTGCAGCGCCGCTGGCACGACACGCTGGTCCTGGACTCCACCCCGGTGCTCGGCGCGGCCGAGCGCAGCGCGTACGCGCAGGAGCAGTTGCGGACGACCGGCTACCGGTCGGCCCGGGAGCGGCCGCTGCGCGACGCGGTGCTGTACGACGTCTTCGGCGGCCGCGGCTACGCGGACTCCCCGAAGGCCGTGCACGCCGAGCTGCTGCGGCGGGGTACGCCCGTGGAGCACCTGTGGGTGGTCGACGACGCGCAGGCCGAGGTGCCGGCGGGTGCCCGCGCGGTGCGGTCGCACAGCACCGAGTGGTACGAGGCGCTGGCGACCTGCCGCTACCTGGTGGGCAACACGCACTTCCCGGACTTCCTGGAGCGCCGCGAGGGCCAGGTGGTCGTGCAGACCTGGCACGGCTCGCTGCTGAAGCGGATCGCCCACGACGTCGACAACGCCTGGCTGGCCGACCACGGTTACCTGGAGGCGCTCGCCCGGGAGGTGCCGCAGTGGAGCGTGCTGGTCTCGCCGAGCTCCTTCGCGACGCCGGTGCTGCGGCGGGCGTTCCGCTACGAGGGCGAGGTGCTGGAGTCGGGTTACCCGCGCAACGACGTGCTCTCCGACGGCTCGGGTGCGGACGCCGTCCGGCGGCGGCTCGGGGTGCCGGACGGCAAGCGGATCGTGCTGTACGCGCCGACCTGGCGGGAGGACCAGCAGCGCGCCAACGGCGACGGCTTCGAGCTGGGCCTGCGGCTCGACGTGGCGGCCGCGCGGGCCGCGCTCGGCGACGACCACGTGCTGCTGGTGCGGCCGCACGCGCACGTCCGGGAGCCGCTGCCGGGCGCCGGCGACGGGTTCCTCTTCGACGTCGGCGACTACCCGGACGTCCAGGAGCTGCTGCTGGCCGCGGACGTGCTGGTGACCGACTACTCGTCGATCATGTTCGACTTCGCGATCACCGGCCGGCCGATCCTCTTCTTCACGTACGACCTGGAGCACTACCGGGACACGCTGCGCGGCTTCTACTTCGACTTCGAGGCCGAGGCGCCGGGGCCGCTCGTCCCGACCTCGGCGGAGCTGGTGGCGGCGCTGCGCGACGTGGCCGGGCCGGGCCGGGTCACGGCGGCGCACGCGGAGGCGTACGAGCGGTTCCGGGCGGTCCACTGCCACCTGGACGACGGTTCCGCCGCCGCCCGCGTGGTGGACCGGATGCTCGCGCTCGGCTGAGCCCGCGGCGACACGGCCGGCCGCACGGGCGTCCCCGGGTTCCGGCCCGGGCGCGCCCGTGGGGCGGCCCCGGCGGGACGCGGACCGTCCCGTACACCGGCCCCACCGCACCCGATCGGGAGTTCGGGTCCACGGGTAGGGTGGGCCCACCTCCGTCCCGGCGAATCTAGGCAGACCGATGACCGCACTTCTCGACGGCTCCAGGGCCGAGGATTGGGACCACGCACGGCACGCACGGCGCGTACCGGACCGCTGGCGGCTGCCGCTGGCCGTCGGGGCCGGGGTCCAGCTGGTGCTGCTGGTGTGGTGGGCCGCCTTCTCTCCCGGGCTGACCAGCTACGACTCCGCGGTGTACGTCTCCCAGGTGACCAGCGGGATCTGGACCTCGGAGCACTCGGTGGCGTACAACGCGCTGGTGTGGCTGGCCGTGCACCTGCCGGGCCGGCTCGCGGTGCTGACGCTGGCCCAGACGGTGCTGGCGTCCGCGGCGCTGGCCTACACCTGCGTCGCGATGCGCGGGCTGGGTGCCCGGGGCCGGTGGACGGCGCCGATCGCGCTGCTCCTGGCCGTGGCACCGCCGACCGGTGCGTTCGTGGTCTACATCTGGAAGGACGTGCCGTTCACGCTGTGCGCCGTCCTGGTCTTCGCGGCGTCGGTGCGACTGGTCGCCCGCAAGGCGGGGCGGATGGACTGGTGGATCCTCACGGCGGCGATGGTGGGCCTCGGCCTGTTCCGCAACAACGGCCTGGGCGTGGCGCTGATCGCCGGCCTGGCGCTGGCCGTCGCGATCCGCGGGCGGCGGGCGAGGCTCACCGTGCTGACGCTGTTCGCCGTCGGCGTGTCGCTGCTGTGCCAGCTGGCGGTCTACCCGGCGATCGGGATCAAGCAGCCCGCGAAGAGCTCGGTGTACTCGCTGAACTACCACGACGTGGCGGTGGCGTACGCCGCCCAGCCCGCGCTCTTCAGCGCGGCCGACCGGCGGGTGATGGCCCAGGTCACCCCGCTGGAGGACTGGACGCGGGGCGGCGGCAACTGCTTCGTCTCCGACCAGCTGGTGCTGGCCTGGAACTTCGACCGGCCGGCCGCCGAGCGCGTCAACGACCGGCTGATGGCGATCTGGACGAAGATCGCGAAGCAGCGCCCCGACCTGATCATGAACGCGCGGATCTGCCGCGGCCACATCGCGTGGGCCCCGTTCCCCGGCCCCGCCGAGAAGAACGCGTACACCTGGATCGGCGACCCGGCGCCGGCCCCGAAGGACCTGTACGGCGTCGCCGCCGCCGGCCAGCCGATGGCGTCCAACCCGAACCGCACCGCGGTGTACGCCCACCCGGTCTCGACCAAGCTCCGGCACGCCGCGGTGTTCTGGTACAACGCCGCCAAGACCAGGCAGCTCGACTGGATCCTCTTCCGCGGCGCGACCTGGTGCTACCTCGGCTACGCGGCGATCGTGCTCTTCGCCCGCGGCCGCCGGATGCGGTCGGCGTACGCGCTGGCCGGCGTCATGGTCGGCTTCCAGCTGACCGTGCTCGCGGCCAACCCGGCACCGCTGTACCGCTACATGGTGGCGCCGCTCTTCATCGCGCCGTTCTGCCTGGCGCTGATCCCGGCCCGCCGCTCGCGAGCCGGGGAACGCCGCGCCTGACCCGCGCCCCCGGCGCGGCTACCCGCCGAACGGGTAGCCGCGCCAGGGCCGCCAGACCTCGTCCGGACCGAACCGGGAGAGCCCGAACCCGGGCACGGTGAACTCCGCCGAGAAGCCGCGCGCCTTCTCGTACGCCTCGTCGAGGACGTCCTCGGCGAGGTCGTGCGCGACGGTGACGTGCGGGTGGTACGGGAAGGCGAGCTCACGGGCCAGCGGCCCGGAACGGACCGCCGCCTCCAGCGCGCGGCACTCCTGCGCACCGCCCTCCACCCGGACGAACACCACCGGCGAGACCGGCCGGAACGTGCCGCTGCCCTGGAGCAGCATCGGGAACGGCCTGTGCACGGCCGCGACCGCCAGCAGGTGCGCCTCGATCTCCGGCAGCAGCGCCGCCGGCACCTCGGTCGGCGGCAGCAGGGTCACGTGGGTGGGTATGGACCGGGCGCGCGGGTCGCCGTGGGCCGCGCGGGCGTCCTGGATCTCCGTGCCGTACGGGTCCGGGACGGATATCGACACGCCGATGGTGACGGTCTCCGGGAGCTCCGTGAGCCCCGGGAGACCGCCGCCGTCGGGAACGGGTCCGGCCGTCTGCCGCATCAGCGCTTGGGCACCAGGAAGCCGATGCGGTCGTAGACCGTGGCGAGCGTCTCGGACGCCACCTCGCGGGCCTTCTCGGCGCCGAGGCCCAGCACCCGGTCGAGCTCCGCCGGGTCGTCCAGGTAGCCCTGGGTGCGGGCCTGGAACGGCGTGACCCACTCGGTGAACAGCTCGGCCAGCTCGGTCTTGAGCGCGCCGTACATCCGGCCCTCGAAGTGCTCCACCAGCGCGTCGATCGACTGCCCGCTCAGCGCGGAGTGGATGCGCAGCAGGTTGGAGACGCCGGCCTTCTCCTCCTCGTCGTACGAGACGACGGTGCCGGTGTCGGTGACGGCGCTCTTGAACTTCTTCGCGCTGGCCCTGGGGTCGTCCAGCAGGTTGACCAGGCCCTTGGTGGAGGAGGCCGACTTGCTCATCTTGGCCGTCGGGTCCTGGAGGTCCAGGATCTTGGCGGTCTCCTTGAGGATGTACGGCTTCGGCAGGGTGAAGGTGGGGGCGTAGCGGCTGTTGAAGCGCTCCGCGAGGTCGCGGGTGAGCTCCAGGTGCTGGCGCTGGTCCTCGCCGACGGGCACGAGGTCGGCCTGGTAGAGGAGGATGTCGGCGATCTGGAGGATCGGGTAGGTGAAGAGGCCGACGGTGGTGCGGTCGCTGCCCTGCTTGGACGACTTGTCCTTGAACTGGGTCATCCGGGAGGCCTCGCCGAAGCCGGTGAGGCAGTTCATCACCCAGCCGAGCTGCGCGTGCTCGGGCACGTGGGACTGGACGAAGAGCGTGCAGCGCTCCGGGTCGAGGCCGGCGCCGAGCAGCTGGGCCGCGGAGATCCGGGTGTTCTGCCGGAGCTGCGCGGGGTCCTGCTCGACGGTGATCGCGTGGAGGTCGACCACCATGTAGAAGGCGTCGTTGGCGTCCTGCAGGGCGACCCACTGCTGGACGGCACCGAGGTAGTTGCCGAGGTGGAACGAGCCCGAGGTGGGCTGGATCCCGGAGAGCACCCGGGGACGATCCTTGACCGGACCTGCGACCGCTGCATTGACCATGCGGGCCATTGTTCCAGTTTCACCGACCACTCAGGAAACATCTTCCGCGTGAGCTTCGACCGGTGTGACGGCACTCACCCGGATCCGCTCGATCCGGCGCCCGTCGAGCTTCGCCACGGTCAGCAGGACACCGCCGCCGGTGGCCACCTGGTCGCCCGGCTCGGGCAGCCGGCCCAGCTCGCGGACGAGGAAGCCGGCGACCGTCTCGTACGGGCCCTCGGGCAGCACGACGCCGGTCTCGCCGGTGAAGTCGGCGAGGTTGAGCAGGCCGTCGAGCTCCATGCCGCCGCCCGCGAGGCGGCGGGTGGCGGTGGTGTCGAGGGCGTCGTACTCGTCGCGGATCTCGCCGATGACCTCCTCGACGAGGTCCTCCAGGGTGACGATGCCCGCGGTGCCGCCGTACTCGTCGACGACGATGGCCAGGTGGTGGCCCTCGCGCCGCATCTCGCCCATCGCCTCCAGCACCCGCTTGGTGGCGGGCAGCAGCTTGACCGGGCGGGTCAGTTCGCGCACCCGCACCGCCTGCACGCCGCGCGCGCCGTAGAGGTCGCGGACGTGCACGAAGCCGGTCACCGCGTCGTACGAGCCCTCGACGACCGGGTAGCGGGAGTGCGGGGCGGAGTCGGTCTCCGGCCGGACCTCGGAGACGAGGCGCTCGGCGTCGAGGAAGGTCACCTCGGTGCGCGGCTTCATCACCTCGCGCAGCTGGCGCTCGCCCGCCGCGAAGACGTCGTTGATCAGTGCCCGCTCGTCGCTGCCGAGCTCGGTGTTGGCGGCGACCAGGCCGCGCAGCTCCTCGGAGCTCATCGAGCCGCGGCCGGCCGCCGGATCGCCGCCGAACAGCCGGACCATGAGGTTGGTGGAGTGGCCGAGCAGCCAGATCACCGGCCGCAGCACCATCGACATGACGTCGACCACGGGTGCGGCGAGCACCGCGATGGAGTCGGCGCGCTGCAGGCCGATGCGCTTGGGGGTGAGCTCGCCGAGGACGAGCGAGGCGTAGCTGATGACCAGGGTGAGGACGACCAGGGCGACGGCGTCGGCGACCCCCGCGGACAGGCCGAGGCCGACGAAGAGCGGCGCGACCTTGCCGGCGAGGGTGTCGGCGCCGAAGGCCGCGGAGAGGAACCCCATGCAGGTCACCCCGACCTGCACGGCCGCCAGGAAGCGGTTCGGGTCGGCGGCGAGGTGCGCGGCGCGGGCCGCCCGCCGGGTGCCGACGGATTCGAGGGCGCGGATCTGGCCCTCGCGGAGCGAGATCAGGGAGATCTCGGCGACGTTGAAGAGTCCGCCCAGCATGATGAAGACGAGGACGAGCGCGGCGTCCCCGAGAGTTTCTGCCACGGCCCGAGTGTAGAAGCCGTGGCGACGCGGAACGGCCGGGCGCCCCCGGGGGGCGTCCGGCCGTCGTTGCCGCTGCGGCGGCGCGGGTCGTGCGTCGGCTCAGATGAGGCCGAGCTCGGCGACCGCGTCGCGCTCCTCGGCGAGCTCCTGGACGGACGCGTCGATGCGGGCGCGCGAGAAGTCGGAGAGCTCCAGGCCCTGGACGATCTCGAACGAGCCGTTCGCGGTGGTGACCGGGAACGAGGAGATCAGGCCCTCCGGCACGCCGTACGAGCCGTCGGAGACGATGCCCATGGACGTCCAGTCGCCGGCCGCGGTGCCGTTGACCCAGGTGTACACGTGGTCGATGGCGGCGTTGGCGGCCGACGCGGCGGAGGAGGCGCCGCGGACCTCGATGATGGCCGCACCGCGCTTGGCGACGGTCGGGATGAAGTCGTTCTCGACCCAGGCCTGGTCGGAGCCGGTGGCCTCGAAGCCGCTCTTGCCGGCGATCTCGGCCTGGAAGAGGTCGGGGTACTGGGTGGCGGAGTGGTTGCCCCAGATGGTGACCTTCTTGACGTCCTCGACGGTGACGCCGGCCTTCTTCGCCAGCTGCGCGACGGCGCGGTTGTGGTCGAGGCGGGTCATCGCGGTGAAGCGCTCGGCCGGCACGTCGGGCGCGTTGCGCTGCGCGATGAGGGCGTTGGTGTTGGCCGGGTTGCCGACGACGAGCACCTTGATGTCGTCCGCGGCGTTGTCGTTGATGGCCTTGCCCTGGGGGCCGAAGATGCCGCCGTTGGCCTGCAGCAGGTCACCGCGCTCCATGCCGGCGGTGCGCGGGCGGGCACCGACGAGGAGGCCGACGTTCGCGCCCTCGAAGGCGGTCGCGGCGGAGTCGGTGATGGTGATGTTGCGCAGCAGCGGGAAGGCGCAGTCGTCGAGCTCCATGGCGACGCCCTCGGCGGCCTTGAGGCCCTGCGGGATCTCCAGGAGGCGGAGGTTCACCGGCACGTCGGCGCCGAGCAGGTGGCCCGAGGCGATGCGGAAGAGCAGCGCGTAGCCGATCTGGCCGGCTGCTCCGGTGACGGTGACGTTGACGGGGGTGCGAGTCATTTCTACCTACTCCAGCAAATCGCCAGGTGCCCCAGGCACGTCGTCGGCGCACTGGAGCCGAGGATAATCTCTCGATATCGAGAGACCTGCGTCAGGTTATCGCAAAGGCAAGCGTATGCCTCCCGCCCGGACGTGGCTGATGCGTCACACAGTGTGCGACCCCCGCGGCGGCTGCCGCCGAGGGGCCGCACACGGCGGCGTCCGGGCGGCCGCCCGGGCGTGGCGGCCGCCCGGACGGGCCCGTCGGCCTGCGGCCGCCACCGCGATCAGCGGCGCGGACGGCCCACCAGGCGCCCGATGTCGTCGACGACGCCCAGGTGCAGCCAGGGATCCGGCTGCGCGACCAGGGTCAGCAGCACGACCGCACCGCCCAGGAACGCCAGCACCCCGACGTCGGTGAACCTGCTGCGCACGGCCAGCATGCCGACCTCCGGCAGGGCGAGCCGGAGCACCGCGGCCAGCAGGAGCGAGCCGCCGAGCACGAGCAGCCCGACCTTGAAGTCGCCGAACCAGGTGACGGCGACGCCGAGCCCGGCGACCGCCAGCACCAGCGATATCGGCCACTGCCGGACGGGCAGCGTGTGGCTGCGGCCCGCCGCGGCCGCCGAGCCCTCCGGCGGCAGCGTGCCGGTGGTCCTCGCCGGCCGCCGCCGACTGCGCACGGCCCGTACCGCTCCCATCGGGATCAGCGGCCGGCGCGGCGCTCGGCCGCCACGACGATGTTGTTGAGCAGCATGGCGCGGGTCATCGGGCCCACCCCGCCGGGGTTGGGGGAGATCCAGCCGGCGACCTCGGCGACACCCGGGTGCACGTCGCCGACGATCTTGCCCTCGCTGCGGCTCACGCCGACGTCGAGCACGGCGGCGCCGGCCTTGACGTCCTCGGGCTTCACGAGGTGCGGCACGCCCGCGGCGGCCACGATGATGTCGGCCTTGCGCAGGTGGTAGGCGAGGTCGCGGGTGCCGGTGTGGCACAGCGTGACGGTGGCGTTCTCGCTCTTGCGGGTGAGCAGCAGGCCGATCGAGCGGCCCACGGTGACACCGCGGCCGAGCACGACCACCTCGGCGCCGTCGATCTGCACGCCGTGGCGGCGCAGCAGCTCGACGATGCCGAGCGGGGTGCACGGCAGCGGGCCCTCGATGCCGAGGGCGAGGCGGCCGAGCGAGGTGGGGTGCAGGCCGTCGGCGTCCTTGTCCGGGTCCATCAGCTCCAGGACGGGGTTGGCGTCGAGGCCCTTGGGCAGCGGCAGCTGGACGATGTAGCCGGTGCAGGCCGGGTCGGCGTTGAGCTCGCGGACGACGTCCTCGACGTCCTGCTGGGTGGCGGTGGCGGGCAGTTCGCGCTGGATGGAGGCGATGCCGACCTCGGCGCAGTCCTTGTGCTTGCCGTTGACGTACCAGCGGCTGCCCGGGTCGTCGCCGACCAGGACGGTGCCGAGGCCGGGGAGGACGCCCCGCTCCTTGAGGGCCGCCACGCGGACGGCGAGTTCGGACTTGATCGCGGCCGCGGTGGCCTTGCCATCGAGAATCTGGGCAGTCATGGGTCCATTCTCCCGGATCGCCGCGGGCCGCCGCGCCGCGGGCCCGGGACAGGGCCGCGGACCGCCCCCGGAGCGCGCCGGAGGCCGTACGCGCCGTGGTGCCCGTCCGGGCGCCGTGGCCCCGCGCACGGGTCGGCGCGGTGTCCGCCGGGCCCCCGGCACGGGCCCGAGGAGGCCTCCCGGGCCCCGGACACGGAGCGTGCGGATCGGGTTGCGGTTCCGCCACATTTGCGTCCGGGACCCGGGCGCGGCTGGACACCACGGCGTGGTAAGGCCACGATGTCCCGAGCAATCTCTGCGGCCCACGTCCTGGTGACAGGCCATCGGGGACCACGGGGGACGATCGTCGGGGGAACACCAAGTGAGCAATCCGTACCAGCCTGACCCCTACGGCGGTTACGGCCAGCAGCCGCAACAGCCGTACGGGGCGCCGCAGTACGGCGCACCGCAGTACCAGCACCCGCAGCACCCGCAGCAGCAGCCGCAGCCGGGGTACGGCTACCCGCAGCAGCCGCAGCCCTACGTCCCGCCCGGGCCTGTGGTGATCCAGGCGAACTCGGCGGCGACCGCGTCCGTGGTGCTCGGCTTCATCGGCATCCTGACGTCGTGCTTCTACGGCGGCTTCATCGGCCTGGTGGGCCTCGGCGTCGGCATCGCCGGCCTGAACCGGTCGAACCGGACCGGGGTGGGCCGCAACGCGGCGGTCGGCGGGATCGTGCTGAACGTCCTCGCGGTGCTGACCTCCATCGGCTTCCTGGTCTTCTACCTCAGCGTCCCGACGACGTGAGCGTCCCTGCGCCCTCGCCCGCCGGTTCGCTGACGGCCCGTTGGCGGCGCACGGCCGACTCGGTGTCCGGCGGGCTCATGCGGGTGCTGCTGCGCGGTGCCGGCGGCGCGGCCGCGGCGGTGGCGGTGGCCCGGTTGCACGACGCGCACGACCCGGGCGTGCTCTGCCTGCTGCGGCGCTTCACCGGGATCCCCTGCCCGGCCTGCGGCAGCACGACCGTCTTCATCGAGGCCGGTCACGGCCACTGGGCGGCCTCGCTGGCCGCGAACCCGGTGACCGTCGCCGCGGCGGTGGCGCTGCTGTTCGCGCCGCTGGGGCCGGGCCGCTGGTGGTGGGGCCTGTCGACCGGCCGCCGCAACGCCCTGATCGGCACGGCCTTAGTGCTGGCCTGGACGTGGCAGTTGAACCGCCTCGGCATCTCCCGTCCATGAACTTCGCGGTACCCGGCGGGAATTGATCCCCGCAGTGTCGGGGCCGTCCGCTAGTGTCCCACCCGGTCGGCGCGACCTCCTTGCCCGTCCCCAGGTTTTCTCCGCTGTCCGTCCCACACACTTCCTGCCCGGAGGCACCGATGAGTTACCCGCCCGACCCGAACAACCCTTACGGCAAGCAGCCCCCGCCGCCCGGTTACGGCTACCCGCAGCAGCCCCCGCAGCAGCAGCCGGGCTACGGCTACCCGCAGCAGCCCCCGGCCCCCGAGTACGGCTACCCGCAGCAGCCGCCGGCCCCCGGCTACGGCTACCCGCAGCAGCCCCCGGCCCCCGGCTACGGCGACGGCGGCTACGGCATCCCGCAGCAGCCGGGCTACGGCCACGGCGCCCAGGTGCAGCAGTTCTACGCGGGCTGGGGTTCGCGGGTCGCGGCGTACATCGTCGACTACCTGATCGTCGGCGTGCCGACCGGCATCCTCTACGGCATCGGCGTGGGCGTCGGCGCGGAGCAGGCCACCTGCACCAGCGACCCTGACACCTTCGCCTACAGCTGCACCGGCGGCGGCATCTCCGGCCTCGGCCTGGCCATCATGGGCATCGGCTGGCTCATCGCCATCGCGGGCGGCCTGTGGCTGGTGTACCAGGAGGGCACCACCGGCCAGACCCCCGGCAAGAAGCTGGTCAACATCCGGGTGCTGCGCGAGGCCGACGGCCAGCCGCTGGGCTTCGGCATGGCCTTCGTCCGCAAGCTGTGCCACATCGTCGACGGCTTCTGCTGCCTCGGCTACCTGTGGCCGCTCTGGGACGCCAAGAAGCAGACCTTCGCCGACAAGATCATGAGCTCGGTGGTCGTGAAGTCGCAGTGACCTGCTGACGCGTGACACGCCGAAGGCCCGCACCGGACCTTGGGTTCTAACGGTCCTCGCAACACCCGCGATCTGTGGGAGTTGCGAGGACCGTGGGCGTTGGGCGTGATGATCTTGCTGGGTTGCGGGAGCGTTTCCTGGAGCGGCTGGATGTCGTAGGCAGCGTGACCGTGGCGGCGCGTGAGCTGGGGATGAACCGGAACACTGCCTTCGCCTGGGCCCGGCCGGGGGTGTCGCGCGTCGGGAGGCGGTCCGGCAAGTCGGGGTGAACGAGCGCACGGCCAGGGACTGGGACCAGGGCGTCAAGAAGAGCGCCACGACGCGGACCTATCCCGACGGCCGCCATGTCGACTACGCGGCAGGAACCGTCA
Source organism: Kitasatospora sp. NBC_01539 (assembly GCF_045040525.1). Classification (NCBI taxonomy): domain Bacteria; kingdom Bacillati; phylum Actinomycetota; class Actinomycetes; order Kitasatosporales; family Streptomycetaceae; genus Kitasatospora; species Kitasatospora sp. NBC_01539. The sequence goes on along the minus strand of NZ_CP109390.1, from coordinate 5,243,675 downwards.
CGATGGGCCGTGTGACCACAGCACCCGTGGGCCTGGCCGCCCTGGACAAGCAACTCCACCCGAGGTTCCTGACGCTGGCCGAGCGCGAGCGGATCCGCGATCTGCGCGCGTCAGGCCACTCGTTGCGGGCGATCGGACGCACCCTGGACCGGCCGGCGAGCACGATCAAGCGGGAGCTCGGCGCGAACTCCGGCAGCGAGGACTACCACCCCTACGCGGCCCACCGGGCGGCCGCCGCGCGCCGGCCCCGGCCCAAGGAACGCAAACTGCCGCGCGAGGGCCGACTGCGCCGCTTCGTCCGGGACGGACTGCGCAGACGGTGGTCGCCCGAGCAGATCTGCCACGCTCTGCTGAGGGAGCATCCCGACGACGAGAGCATGCGGGTGAGCGTGGAGACGATCTACCAGGCGCTGTATTTCCAGGCCGCGGCGGTCTGAAGCGGGAAGTGCAGGCAGCCGTCCGCTCCGGGCGGACCCGCCGCAAGCCACGCCGGAACCCTGAGTGGCGTACTTCCCGGTTCATCGACCCGATGGTGATGATCAGCGACCGCCCCGCCGACGTCGAGGACCGGGCCGTGCCCGGTCACTGGGAAGGCGACCTGATCCTCGGTGCGGGCGGGCGCTCAGCGATCGCCACCCTGGTCGAGCGAAGCACGCGTTACACCATGCTGGTTCACCTGCCGGGCGGAACCCATGACGCCGAGACCGTCCGCGACGGGCTCGTCCGCACCGTCCAGACCCTGCCCGCCCACCTGCGCGGTTCTCTCACCTGGGACCAGGGCAGCGAGATGGCACGTCACAAGCAGTTCAGCATGGCCACCGACATGCCCGTCTACTTCTGCGACCCGGCCTCGCCCTGGCAACGCGGCTCGAACGAGAACACCAACGGGCTGCTGCGGCAGTACTTCCCGAAAGGCACCGACCTGAGCCTGCATGGTCCCGAAGACCTCCAACACGTCGCCCAGGAGCTCAACGGCCGCCCACGCAAGACGCTCGGCTGGGATACCCCAGCCGAGCGCCTACGTGATCTACTCACCACCTGAAACCACGTGGTGTTGCAACGACCCCTTGAACCCAAGGACGGTGCGGGCCTTCGGCGTACCGGATCAGTGGAAGAAGTGCCGGGTGCCGGTCAGGTACATCGTGACGCCGGCCTCGGCGGCCGCCGCGACGACCTCCTCGTCGCGGATCGAACCGCCGGGCTGCACCACGGCCCTGACCCCGGCCGCCACCAGGATCTGCAGGCCGTCCGCGAACGGGAAGAACGCGTCGGACGCGGCGTACGCGCCCCGGGCGCGCTCGCCGGCCCGCTCGACCGCGAGCTTGCACGAGTCGACGCGGTTGACCTGGCCCATGCCGACGCCGACCGAGGCGCCGTCCCTGGCGAGCAGGATCGCGTTGGACTTGACGGCCCGGCAGGCCCGCCAGGCGAACGACAGCTCGGCGAGCTCGTCGGCGGTGAGGGCCTCGCCGGTCGCGAGGGTCCACGTCGACGGGTCGTCGCCGTCGGCGTCCACCCGGTCGACCTGCTGCAGCAGGACGCCGCCGCTGATCCGGCGGACCTCCAGGCCGTCGCCGGGGGCGGCGGCGGCACGCAGCACGCGGAGGTTCTTCTTCTTGGTGAGGACCTCCAGGGCGCCGTCCTCGTAGCCGGGGGCGACGACGACCTCGGTGAAGATCGGGGCGATCTGCTCGGCGAGCTCGACGCTCACCGGGCGGTTGACGGCGATCACGCCGCCGTACGCGGAGACCGGGTCGCAGGCGTGGGCCTTGCGGTGCGCCTCGGCGACGTCCGCACCGACCGCGATGCCGCACGGGTTGGCGTGCTTGATGATCGCGACGGCCGGGCCGTCGTGGTCGTAGGCGGCGCGGCGGGCGGCGTCGGTGTCCATGTAGTTGTTGTAGGACATCTCCTTGCCGTGCAGCTGCTCGGCGCCCGCGAGGCCGCCGGTGCCGTCGACGTACAGCGCGGCCGCCTGGTGCGGGTTCTCGCCGTAGCGGAGCACGTTCTGGCGCTCCCAGGTGCCGCCGAGGAACGCCGGGAAGGCCTCCTCCGCCTCGGTGTAGCCGGACTCCTCGAACCAGGAGGCCACGGCGACGTCGTAGGCGGCGGTGTGCGCGAACGCGGCACCGGCCAGGCGCTTGCGGGTCAGCAGGTCGAAGCCGCCGTCCTTGACCGCGCCCAGCACGTCGTCGTAGCGGGCCGGGTCGACGACCACCGCGACCGAAGGGTGGTTCTTGGCCGCGGCGCGGACCATCGACGGGCCGCCGATGTCGATCTGCTCGACGCACTCGTCGGGGGTGGCCCCGGAGGCCACGGTGGCCTTGAACGGGTAGAGGTTCACCACGACGAGGTCGAACGGCTCGACGCCGAGCTCGGCCAGCTGCGCGCGGTGCGACTCGAGGCGCAGGTCGGCGAGGACGCCGGCGTGCACGCGCGGGTGGAGGGTCTTCACCCGGCCGTCCAGGCACTCCGGGAAACCGGTGAGTTCGGAGACCTCGGTGACCGGCACGCCGGCCGCGGCGATCCGGCCCGCGGTGGAGCCGGTGGAGACGATGGTGACCCCGGCGGCGTGCAGGCCCTGGGCCAGCTCCTCCAGTCCGGTCTTGTCGTAGACGCTGATCAGCGCGCGGCGGATCGGGCGTACGTTCTCAGAGACGGGGGGCGTGGTGCTGGAGGCGGCGCTCATGCCGGGATCCATACCTTTCGGTCTTCGATGCGGTGGCCTTCGCGGGCCAGCCGGCCCACGACCTCGACGAGCAGCGTGCGCTCGACAGTCTTGATGCGCTCGTGGAGCGCTTCGCCGCCATCGGCGTGGTCGGCGTCGCGGACCTCCACGACGCCCTGCGCGATGATCGGTCCGGTGTCCACCCCGGAGTCGACCAGGTGGACGGTGCAGCCGGTGACCTTCACGCCGTAGGCGAGGGCGTCCGGCACGCCGTGCGCACCCGGGAACGCGGGCAGCAGCGCGGGGTGGGTGTTGACGGTGCGGCCCGCGAACGCGGCGACGAACGCGGGGCCGAGGATCTTCATGAAGCCGGCCGTGACGACGAGGTCCGGCCCGTACCCGGCGACCGAGGCGGTCAGCGCGGTGTCCCAGGCGGCCCGGTCGGGGTGGTCGGCGATGCGCTGCACGAAGGTGGGGATGCCCGCGGCCTCGGCGCGCTTCAGGCCGGCGATGTCGGCGCGGTCGGCACCGACCGCCGCGATCACGGCGCCGTACGCAGGATCGGCCGCCGCGTCGATCAGGGCCTGGAGGTTGGTGCCGGAGCCGGAGACCAGCACCACGAGGCGGGCCGGACCGGGCGTACGCGGCGGGAAGACTTGGGCGGAAGCGGCGGCCACTGCGCGATTCTCCGTACGTCGTGCGCCCGCTGGTACGTCCACCGTCGGTGGGGCCACTACGGGCGGCAGGTCGAGCCGGGGCGGGACCCCCGGGGTGTGCCGCTGCGCTGCGGGGCCCGGGAACCGATGTGAGCTGCTGACCGTCACCACGATAACGGCTGGTCGGAGGCGCTTCGTAACCGCGGGGCCACGCTACGCGCGTAGTTGAGATCGGGATCTCGCCCGCGCGCGCCGCACCGGCCCCACCGGCCCGAGGACCGCACACGGCAGGGCGCCTCCCGGTGCGGAACCGCCTGCGGGATCATTGGAGGCGCAGGCCCGCTCCGGCGCGGCCCCACGCCCCCGGACGAGAAGGAATGGCCGACACCATGAGCAGCGGAGACGACACCGGCGAGCGCAACCCGTTCGCGCCGCCGCCCGCGGACGCCCCCGACCGGCCGTGGCGGCCCCGCACCCCGCAGCAGCCCCCGCAGCCCCCGACGGACGGGCCGGGCGACGACGGCGACGAGCGCCCCCGGGTGCCGCCCCCGCACCCGTGGAGCCCCGGCTACCGCGGCGGCTGGTCCGAGCCGCAGCCGCCCCGCTACGACCCCACCGACCCGGTGCAGCGGCGGGCCCGGCACGCCCTCAGCGCGGGCATGGCCGGACTCTTCTGCGCCATCCTCGGCCTGCAGTACGTCGCCCTGCTGCTCGGCGCACTCGCCCTCTACTGGGGCATCTCGGCGCTGCGGTCGGACCGCTCCCCCGCAGCCCCGCAGGACGCACCGCCGACCGGCAACGCCACGGTCAACCCGCACGGCATCGGCAACGCCCCCCTCGGCGGCATGCCCCGGGTCCAGCCCTCCCGCCCGCAGGTGCCGGCGGCCCTCGGCGGCCTGCTGACCGGCGGAGTCGCCCTGGTCTTCACGCTGAGCGTGTTCGGCGCCCAGCTCTACTACCACGACTACGTGACCTGCCGTCAGGACGCCCTGACCACCGAGGCCGCGCAGAACTGCGGCGAGCTCGCCCCCGACCTCGTCGTGCAGTTCCTCGGCCCCGCCGCGGGCTGAGCGGGCCGCACTCAGTCCTCCGCCGCGTCCCCCACCGACCGGGGGCCGCGGCGCCACGGCGGCACGGCCGGGGCGAGCAGGGCGACGACGGCGTGCAGGCCCGCCCGCAGGTGCGCCGAGGCGGTGCGCAGCCGGACGGCGGCCACCGCCCCGCGGCCGCGCCACGGCCGCCCCCCGGAAGCGGAGACGGCGGACTGCGCCGGGACGGCGGCCCGGGTAGCGAGGACGGCCGCGCCCGCGCCGGCCGCCCGGAGGAGCAGCCGGCGGGCGATCAGCGCACCCGGCAGGACGACGGCCGCGCACCAGCCCGCCGCGGCGAGGGCCGTCTGCCACGCCACCGGGCCGAGCGCGGACATCCGGCCCGGCGCCAGCGCACCGCCCGCCAGCCACGCCACCGCACCGGCCACCGCGCCGACGCCGAGTGCCGACGCCAGCGCGGCGGCGGCGGTACCGCCGGGGTGCCAGACCCGGACGGCCGTCCGGCCCGCTGCCGCCCGTCCGAGGAGCAGCGCGGGCACCACCCCGGCCGCCAGCGGGAGCGCCCCCACGGCGAGCGCCCAGCCCGGGCCCGCCGGACCGCCCGGCACGAGCTCGAACAGCGGGAACTCCGGCAGCGCACCCAGCCGGGTGCCGAACGGCGAGACGACCGTGCCGGCGCCGACGGCGAAGCCCGGTCCCAGGGCGAAGGCCGCCGCCCAGACCAGCGCGTTCGGCAGCAGCAGGGCGCAGGCGAGCACCAGGCCCAGCACCCCCGCGATGCGGTCGGCCAGCCCGTCGGCGGAGTGCCCGGCGTCGCCGACCAGGACGGCGACCGTGAGCAGCGTCCCGGCGCCGGCCACGAGCCCGGCCAGCCAGGCGGCCGCGGCACGCCCCGTGGCGGCGGCCGACCCGCGCGGCGGGGCCCAGCCGGGCAGCCGTTCGGTGAACGCCGGTGGCAGCGCCGGGACCGCTGCGCCGTGCGCGCCGCAGAACCCCCAGGCGAGGCCCGCCGCCGCGACCACCGCGACCGCGACGAGGGCGGGCGGCGCGTCGGCCCGCAGCACCGCGTCGGCGCGGCCGCACTCGGCGGCGGCCCACGCGGCCACCGCGAGGTACCCGGCGCCCAGCGGCAGCAGCGCGCGCGGCATGCCGGTGCCCTGCGGGGTGCGGGCGGCCGCCCGGGCACCGGCCCGGCGCAGCAGCAGCACGCTCACGACGGTGAGCAGCAGCGGGGTGACGGTCACCGGCGCGCCGGCGGGCCCCCGGGTGAGCGGCGCGCCGTGGCCGAGCAGCCAGACGGCGCAGGACAGCCGGAGCGCCCCGCGGGCGGTGACGTCGCCGTACGGGGTGAGCACCCAGAGTCCGAGGACGGGGACGGCGATCACCGAGAGGGCCGCGAGGGCCGTCCGGGCTCCGGTCAGGACCTCCACGACGACCGAACGGCTGCCCAGGTCGCCCGGCAGGCCCAGGAGCGGCCGGCCCATCAACTGCGTCATGGGCCACATGCTCCCAAGATCACCCGTTGTGCCCCGTGAAGCGGCAAACCTTCGCCGTGTCCCGGATTATCACTTCATGTGCCTTTTCAGATTCTGCAGCCACCCTGAGGCCCTCAGGTGACCGCACCGTCGAAGGCCCACCGCGCCGAGGAGGAGCCCGCCGGGGACCCGGCCCGGGACCCCTCCCGTCAGGCGCGCGACGATGCCGCCCGCCTGCTCGCGCGCCTCACCCGGCGCGAGGCCCAGGTGCTCGCCCGGTTCACGGCCGGCGACGACACCCGTGCCGCGGCCGCCGCCCTCCGCATCGCCCCCGCCACCGTCCGGAACCACCTCCAGCGGGCGATGCGCAAGCTCGGCGTCGAAACCCGGGAGGACGCCGTGCGCCTGGCCGCCCTGCTCGCCGCACCCACGCCGACGGCACCTGCGGCACCGGCCGCGTCGGCCGCGCAGCCTGCGCCGACGGCGGGGCCGACGGGGCCGGTACCCGGGGTGGACGCCGCACCGGACGGCCGGGCGAACCCGGCCGGGGAGCCGGAGACCGCGGAGCCCGGCGCCGCAGACGAGCCGGCGAGCGTGGACGAGCCGGCGGGCTCGGCGGGCTCGGAAGGCTCGGCGGGCTCGGAAGGCTCGGCGGGCTCGGAAGGCTCGGCGGGCTCGGAAGGCTCGGCGGGCTCGGAAGGCTCGGCGGCTCCGGCCGTACCGGGACCTCCCGCCCCTGCCTTCGAGGTCTTCAGCGCCGCCGTGCACACCCGTCTGGTCCAGCAGACCTACCTGCTGACGGGATCCCCGCAGCGGGCCTCCCGCATCGTCCGGGCGGTGCTCGGCGACGCGGCGCTGCAGTGGGACGAGGTCTCCGCCCGGCCCGATCCGGAGGGGCAGGTGCGCGCCGCGGCGTTCGAGGCGGCGCTGTCACCGTGGCACCGCGGCCGGTCGCGGCCGACCGGCCCGGACGCCGCCCTGCTGACCGCCCTCGGCCGGCTCTCCCGGCCGCAGCGCCGGGCGGTCGTCCTGCACGACGCGGTGGGCCTGCCGGCGCCCGTCCTGGCCGCCGAGGCGGAGTCCTCGACCGCGGCGGCCGAGCGGCGGGTGCTGGCGGCCCGGGCCGAGCTCGCCCGGACGGTGCCTCAGGTGGTCGGAGCCGATCCGCTCGCCCCGGACTTCGGGCCCGGGCTCGGCGCCCTCCTGCACGACGCGGCGGTGCGGGCCTGCCCGCCGGTGCCCGCGCCCGCGCCGGACCGCCTGGTGTCCGACGCCCTGCGCCGCACCCGGGCGACCACCGTCGCGGCGGGCCTGCTGGTGCTCGCCGTGGGCGGCGCGGTGATCACGACCCTGGTGACGGCCGGCGGCCCGCCCGCACCCGCGCGGGCCCCGCAGGTGGCGGTGGCTCCGCCGCCGCAGGTCTGCTCCTCGGCGGGCACCGGCAGCTCCGGCCCCGCCCTGCCGGGGCGCACCGCCGGGCTGCGGAGCCCCTGGTGCAGCCCGGTGCCGCCGGAGCAGCAGGCCGTGCCGCCCGCGGCGCCGGACGGAGCCGACCGGCAGGACGGGGACGGCGCCCGGGGTGCCGGGCTCCTGCCGCGCCACGTCGCTCCCCTGCGGGCGACCGGCCCGGCCGGGTCGGTGGCCGCGGTGCCGCACCTGCTGCCCGCCTGAACGGCCCACGGGCCCGGGGCCCGGGGGCCGCCGGTGCAGGGCCGGGAACGCCCGAGGGCGCCACGGACGGGATCGTCCGTGGCGCCCTCGGGTGTGCTGTCGGCCGGGCTGCCCTACTTGGCGGCCGCGAAGAGCTCGCGGGCCAGGCGGGCGGTCTCGGACGGCGTCTTGCCGACCTTGACGCCGGCGGCCTCCAGGGCCTCCTTCTTCGCCTGGGCGGTGCCGGAGGAGCCGGAGACGATGGCGCCGGCGTGGCCCATGGTCTTGCCCTCGGGCGCGGTGAAGCCCGCGACGTAGCCGACGACCGGCTTGGTGACGTGCTCGGCGATGAAGGCCGCGGCACGCTCCTCGGCGTCGCCGCCGATCTCGCCGATCATCACGATGACCTCGGTCTCCGGGTCATCCTGGAACGCCTTGAGGGCGTCGATGTGGGTCGTGCCGATGACGGGGTCGCCACCGATGCCCACGGCCGAGGAGAAGCCCAGGTCGCGCAGCTCGTACATGAGCTGGTAGGTCAGCGTGCCGGACTTCGAGACCAGGCCGATCTTGCCGGGGCCGGTGATGTCGGCGGGGATGATGCCCGCGTTCGACTGTCCGGGGGAGATCAGGCCGGGGCAGTTCGGGCCGATGATCTGGGTCTTGGAGCCCTTGGCACCGGCGTACGCCCAGAAGGCGGCCGAGTCGTGGACCGGCACACCCTCGGTGATGACGACCGCGAGGCCGATCTCGGCGTCGATCGCCTCGACGACGGCGTCCTTGGTGAACTTCGGCGGCACGAAGATGACGGTGACGTCGGCACCGGTCTTCTCGATGGCCTCGGCGACGGTGCCGAAGACGGGCACCTCGGTGCCGTCGACGTCCACCGTGGTGCCGGCCTTGCGCGGGTTGACGCCGCCGACGATCTGGGTGCCCGAGGCCAGCATGCGGCGGGTGTGCTTCATGCCCTCGGAGCCGGTCATGCCCTGGACGATGACCTTGCTGTCCTTGGTAAGGAAGATAGCCATGGTGTGAGTCCCCTTCCTTACTTCGCGTTGGCCAGCTCGGCGGCGCGGTCGGCCGCACCGTCCATGGTGTCCACCTGCTGAACCAGCGGGTGGTTGGCGTCGGTCAGGATCTTGCGACCCAGCTCGGCGTTGTTGCCGTCCAGACGGACGACGAGCGGCTTGGTGACCGCCTCGCCCTTCTCCTCGAGGAGGGCCAGGGCCTGCACGATGCCGTTGGCGACCGCGTCACAGGCGGTGATGCCGCCGAAGACGTTGACGAAGACCGACTTGACGTCGGTGTCGCCCAGGATGATCTCCAGGCCGTTCGCCATGACCTCGGCGGAGGCGCCGCCGCCGATGTCGAGGAAGTTGGCGGGCTTCACGCCGCCGTGGCTCTCACCGGCGTACGCGACGACGTCCAGGGTGCTCATGACGAGACCCGCGCCGTTGCCGATGATGCCGACCTCGCCGTCGAGCTTGACGTAGTTGAGGCCCTTGGCCTTGGCCGCGGCCTCCAGCGGGTTCGCGGCGGCCTTGTCCTCGAGCGCCTCGTGGTCCGGCTGGCGGAACTCGGCGTTCTCGTCGAGGGAGACCTTGCCGTCGAGCGCGATGATCTTGCCCTCGCCGGACTTGATCAGCGGGTTGACCTCGACGAGGAGCGCGTCCTCGGCGATGAAGACCTTCCACAGCTGCTGCAGGACGTCGGCGACCTGGTCCGCGACCTCGGCCGGGAACTTCGCGGCGGCGACGATCTCGGCGGCCTTCTCCGGGGTGCAGCCCTCGTTGGCGTCGACCGGGATCCTGGCCAGCGCGTCCGGGTTCTCCTCGGCCACGACCTCGATCTCGACACCGCCCTCGACGCTGGCCATCGCCAGGAAGGTGCGGTTCGTGCGGTCGAGCAGGAACGAGACGTAGTACTCGTCCTTGATGTCCGCGGTCTGGGCCAGCATCACCTTGTGGACGGTGTGACCCTTGATGTCCATGCCGAGGATCGCCTCGGCCTTGGCGACGGCGTCCGCCGGGTCGGCGGCGAGCTTGACGCCACCGGCCTTGCCTCGGCCACCGACCTTCACCTGAGCCTTGACGACGGCGCGGCCGCCGAAGCGCTCCGCGATCTCGCGGGCGGCTTCCGGGGTCTCGATGACGTCGCCGTCAAGCACGGGTACACCGTGCTTGGCGAAGAGGTCCCTCGCCTGGTACTCGAACAGGTCCACGTGTGTTCGTCCTTGTTCGTGGTCGCGGATTGTGTCTCTTCGAGCGTGCCACGGCAGGATCTTCGCTGCGGATTTCGTCGGAGCTGCACGGGTACGCAGAGCGTCGGCCTTGCGGCCCACGCAGCCCCGGGCGCATCGTCAATCAACACGCGCGTCACGTCCGTCTGGCAGGTTATCCCCGGACGACGTGCGTGTTTCGCCGGAGGCCCGGTCGGCTTTGGTGAGAACCGTCACAACGGGTGCACCGGGGGCCCGGAGGCGGCCTGCTCACGTCGGGCGCGCCGCCCCGGTGAGATCCGGACGGTCATCACCCGACCGGGTGAAACCAGGCATCCCGGCCCGCCTGCCCGGCACCGCCCGGAGCCGTCATCCGTGGTCCGGCACCGGCAGCGGACGCTTCTCGATCGCCGCGGCCATGATCTCCGGGAAGACGTCCGGGGTGCAGGCGAACGCCGGGGCGCCGAGCGCGGCCAGCGCCGCGGCATGGGCGTGGTCGTACGCGGGGGCGCCCTCGTCGGAGAGCGCGAGCAGCGCGATGAACTGCACGCCGGCGGCCTTCATCGCCGCGACCCGCTTGAGCATCTCGTTGCGGATGCCGCCCTCGTAGAGGTCGCTGATCAGCACCACGATCGTCTCCGAGGGCCGGGTGATCTTCGACTGGCAGTACGCCAGCGCCCGGTTGATGTCGGTGCCGCCGCCCAGCCGGGTCGCGAAGAGCACGTCCACCGGGTCGGTCAGCTGCTCCGTCAGGTCGACCACCGAGGTGTCGAAGACGACCAGCCGCGTCGTCAGGCTGCGCATGGACGCCAGCACCGCGCCGAACACCGCGGAGTGCACCACCGAGGGGGCCATCGACCCCGACTGGTCGATGCACAGGATGACGTCCTTCTTCACCGACCGCTGGGCGCGCGCGTAGCCGATCAACCGCTCGGGCACGACGGTGCCGCGGCCGTCCGGGCCGGCGTCGGGCAGGTAGTTCTTCAGGTTGGCGCGGATCGTGCGGTCCCAGTCGATGTCGCGGTGGCGCGGACGGTTCACCCGCGCGGAGCGGTCCAGGGCGCCGCCGAGGGTGGCCCGCGTGCGGTCGGCCAGGCGTCGCTCCAGGTCGGCCACGACCTTGCCGACCACGGCCCGGGCGGTCTCCCGGGTGGTCTCCGGCAGCGCGTGCTTCAGCGACAGCAGCGTGCCGACCAGGTGCACGTCCGGCTCGACGGCCTCCAGCATCTCCGGCTCCAGCAGCAGGCGGTCCAGCCCGAGGCGGGCGATCGCGTCCTGCTGCATCAGCTGCACCACGGTGGTCGGGAAGTACTCCCGGATGTCGCCCAACCAGCGCGCCACCTGCGGCGCCGAACCGCCGAGCCCCGCACTGCGGGCGGCACCGCGGCCCTCCGCGCCGCCGCCCCCGGCGGCACCGCGGTAGAGGGCGGCGAGCGCGCCGTCCATGGCCGCGTCCCGGCCCGTCGGGCGGTGGCCGGTGCCGTCCGCCTCGCCGCCGAGCACCAGCCGCCAGCGGCGCAGCCGCTCCGCGGCGGGATCGAGCGGGGCGTGGGTCGCGGTCATGGCACTCCTCGATGCAGAACGGGTCGGGGCGGCGGCGGGTCGGCCGGTCAGGTGTTGCGGCCCTGCGGCTGCCGCGGGATACGCGGCAGACCGACGGGCGGCCCGGACACCGCGCCGGGGGCCGGCAGGCCGAGCAGCAGGGCGAGCACGGGCAGGACGGCGTCCGCACGGGCCTCGTCGAGGTCGACCGGGACGGCTGCCACCCGGGCGGCACCGCCGCCCAGCGGGCCGGCCGCGGCCCGCTCGCCGATGGTGCGGCGCACGCCCGCCTCCAGGCCGGAGAACGTGCGGCGCAGCACCGGCAGCAGGTCGACCAGGGTGTCGCCGGGCACGCCCGTCAGCCAGTCGTCGAGCAGGCCGAGCAGCCGGGCGTCGTGCAGCAGCAGGGCGCCGCCGCCGGTGAGGAAGCCCTCGATCCAGCCGGCCGCGTCGGCCGGGGCGCCCGCCGGGGAGAGCACCAGGCCCATCCGGCGGCCGGCCTCGTCGGAGCCCAGCCGGCCGTCGTCCAGCAGCAGCCTGACCGCGCGGCCGCGGAGCAGCCCTGGCACCCCGGTGGCCGGGCCGCCGGACGGCTCGCGGGCGGCGAGCGAGCGGAGCGCTCCGGCCCACCTCCCGGCGGCGGAGTCGTCGGGCGCGTCGGAGGCGTCGTCGGCGTCGGAGGCGTCAGAAGTGCCGGGTGCGCCGGGTGCGCCGGACGAGAGCAGGCCCACGGCGGTGTGCACGGCGTCGAGGTGGGCGCGCATGGCGGCGGCGCCGTCCGCGTCCAGGCCGGTGCAGGCGGGCGGCAGGCCGATGCTGATGCGCTCGGCGAGGGCGTGCGCCACGCCGTCGAGGGCGTGGCCGTCGGTGGAGCGGACGTCGCCGTAGCGCAGCGCCCGGACGAGCGGCGGCAGGGCCGCGGCGAGGTGGGCGACGTCCGTGTCGAGGGCGGCGCGGTCGGCGAGCACCCGCATCACGGACGGAAGGGCGCCGGTGAGCCCCGCGAGCAGGCACTGCTCGACGAGCCGGGTGAGGTCTGCGAGTTCGGCGGCGTCCACGGCGTCCCGGGCGGCTCGGCCGCAGGCCGCGTCCTCCACGGTGGTGCCCCAGTGCGCGGCCTCGACGACCCGCACGGCGTACTCGGGCTCCCAGCGCAGCCGCCAGGTCTCGCGGAAGGTACCGGTCGACCCCGTGGTGGTGCGGCCCGGCTCGCCCCAGCCGATGCCGAGCAGGCGCAGCCGGTGCAGCAGGCGGGAGCGGCTCGCGTCGAGGTCCTTGCGGAGGTCGAGGACGAGCTCGCGCTCGGCGGCCTCCGGCTTGAGGCGCAGACTGCGCTGGAGCCGGGCCAGGTCGCGCTGGAGCGGCACGGCGGGCGCGTCGTCGGGCACCTCGCCGAGCGCGTCGCCGACGACCAGCCGCTCGTGCACGAGGGCCAGGGCGACGTCCGAGCCGTCGCACAGGACGGAGCGGACGGCGTCAAGGGTCTCGCCGAGCCCGGCGAGGGGGCGGCCGCGCATCACGGCGAGCGTCTCGGCGAGCCGGACGGCCTCGATGACGTGGGCGGAGGAGACCGGGTGGTCCTCGGCGCGGAGCAGCTCGGCGACACCGGTCATCCAGCGGGTGACCGGCCGGTCGGGGCTGGTGAACAGGTGGTGGTACCAGCCGGGCGAGTCGATGCCGGCGCCGTAGCCGGTGTGCTGGGAGAGGCGGCGGTGCGTCCACGGCACCCAGGTGATCTCGGTCCTCAGCCGGGGCAGGCCGGTGAGCAGGGCGCGGTCGTGGGCCGCGGTGGGCATCGTCTGCAGGGCGGGCACGTGCCAGGCCCCGCAGACGACGGCGATCCGCTGGTGGCCGGCCCGGCGGGCGGCCCGGATCTGCTGGCGCATGTACGCCTCGCGGAGTTCGTCGCGGCGGCCGGCCGGGCCGGCGGCGCCGTCCTCGCGCAGTGCGGTCATCGCCTCGGCGACGGCGGCGAACGGCGCGAGCGCGTCGTCGCCGGGCGCGCGGTGCTCGACGACGTCCTCCCACCAGCGCTCGGGGTCGTCGTGGCCGGCCGCCCGGGCGAGGGCCGCGATCGGGTCGCCGAGCGGCTCCGGCCCGTCCTCCCCGCCGGACGTGCCCCCCGGCACGCCCGACGGGTGGTCGGCGAGGGCGAAGGTGTGCGCGGCCGGGAGGTCGACGAAGCGGACGGACACGTCGTGGTCGACGGCGTACCGCACGGCGACCCACTCGGGCGAGAAGACGGCGAACGGCCAGAACGCGGCCTTCGCCGGGTCGTCGACGACGTGGGCGAGCAGCGCGACCGGCGGCTTCATGTCCTTGTCGGCGGCCAGGGCGACGATCGTGTCGGCCTCGGGCGGGCCCTCGATCAGCACGGCGTCGGGCCGCAGCTGCGCCAGGGCGGCGGCCACCGCCCGGGCGGAGCCGGGGCCGTGGTGGCGTACGCCGAGCAGGGTGACCTCTGCGCCCATGGGGCGGCACCTCCTCATCGGTGGGTCGGACGGGTCGTGGGAGTCGGACGGGCGGTCCGGTCAGCGGGAGTGCTCGCGGGCGGCGCGGTAGAAGTCCTTCCAGCCGTCGCGCTCACGGAGCACGCCCTCGACGTACTCGCGCCACACGGCCTGGTCGGCGACGGGGTCGCGGACGACGGCGCCGACCACGCCGGCGGTGACGTCGGCGGCCCGCAGGACGCCGTCACCGAAGTGCGTGGCGAGGGCGAGGCCGTTGGTGAGCACCGAGATCGCCTCGGCGGTGGAGAGGGTGCCGCTGGGCGTCTTGACCTTGGTGCGGCCGTCGGCGGTGAGGCCGGCCCGCAGCTCGCGGAAGACCGTGACGACGCGCCGGATCTCCTCGGCGCCGCCCGGCAGGTCGGGCAGGTCGAGGGAGCGGCCGAGCTGGTCGACGCGGCGGGCGACGATCTCGACCTCCTCCTCCAGCGTGGCGGGCAGCGGCAGCACGACGGTGTTGAAGCGGCGGCGCAGCGCGGAGGAGAGGTCGTTGACGCCGCGGTCGCGGTCGTTGGCGGTGGCGATCAGGTTGAAGCCGCGCACGGCCTGCGTCTCGTCGCCGAGCTCCGGCACCGGCAGGGTCTTCTCGGAGAGGATGGTGATCAGGCTGTCCTGCACGTCGGCCGGGATCCGGGTGAGCTCCTCGACCCGCGCGATCTTGCCGTCGGCCATGGCCCGCATGACGGGCGAGGGCACGAGCGCCTCCCGGCTGGGGCCGTTGGCGAGCAGCTGGGCGTAGTTCCAGCCGTAGCGGACGGCCTCCTCGGGAGTGCCCGCGGTGCCCTGGACGAGCAGCGTGGAGTCGCCGCTGATCGCGGCCGCGAGGTGCTCCGACACCCAGGTCTTGGCGGTGCCGGGCACACCGAGCAGGAGCAGCGCCCGGTCGGTGGCGAGCGTGGTGACGGCGACCTCGACGATGCGGCGCGGCCCCACGTACTTGGGGGTGATCACGGTGCCGTCGGGCAGCTCGCCGCCGAGCAGGTAGGTGGCGACCGCCCACGGCGAGAGGCGCCAGCGCGCGGGGCGGGGGCGGTCGTCGGCGGCGGCGAGCGCGGAGAGCTCCGCGGCGAAGGCGTCCTCGGCGTGGAGGCGGAGGACTTCACTCGAACGAGTGGTCGTCTCGGTGGTCATCAACAACTCCTGGGTACGGGCCGCCGGACATGGCTGTGACAGGGCGCGGGTCGGGACGGGCGGATCGGGGCGTGCGGGACCGCCGTACCGGCCGGGGTGCCGCCGGGACACGGCCCGGACGGCGGCCGGACACCGGCCGACCAGGCGTTTCGTACGCCCTTGCGGCCTGCTGGAACAACCATGCACCGGGCCACTGACAACCCCGGCCGTCCCGGTGACCGGCCGTCAGTTCGCCGCGGCCGGGGCGGCTCCGGCCGCCCGGCGAATGTCAGTGCCCCCTCCTAGCGTCGTCGGCATGGAGGAACGCTGGAGCAACGAACACGTCCTGTCGCTCGCGCCCGACCAGGCGTCGCTGAAGGCGGCCGGCAAGCTGTCCGCGCCCGCGCCCTGGACGGAGGCGGGCTGGGGCGGCGGCGCCCTGTGGGGCGCGTGCAAGGGCAGCGGGCGCACGCCGTACCACGCCTGCGTCGACCTCGCCGGGCCCGCCTACACGTGCACCTGCCCCAGCCGGAAGTTCCCGTGCAAGCACGTGCTGGGGCTGCTCCTGCTGTGGAGCGCCGGCTCTGCCGCGGTCGCCGTGGACGCCGAGCAGCCCGCGCGGGTCGCCGAGTGGCTGGCGAAGCGTCAGGAGAGCGCCGTTCAGAAGGCGGTGCGGCAGGCCGAGCGCCGCGAGGCCGCCAAGGACGACCCGGCGGCCCGCCGCCGGGCGGAGCAGCGCGCCGCCCGGGTCGCCGCGGGCGCCCTGGAGCTGCGGCTCCGCCTCGCCGACGGGATCCGCCACGGCCTCGCCGACCACGCGGCCACCGCCTCCGGCTGGGACGAGGTCGCCGCCCGGATGGTCGACGCGCAGGCCCCCGGCCTCGCCGCGCGCGCCCGCGAGCTCGCCCGCACCCCCGAGGACGACCTGCTGGAGGAGTACGCGTTGCTGCACCTGCTGGCCGGAGCCTACGGCCGCGTCGAGGAGCTGCCCGCCCCGCTGGCGGCGACCGTGCGCACCCGGGTCGGCTTCACCACCGCCACCGACGAACTGCTCGCCGGGCCGACCGTCCGCGACCGCTGGCAGGTGCTCGGCAGCCGCGACACCGCGGACGACCGCCTGACCACCCGGCGGATCTGGCTGCGCGGCGCCAAGACCGGCCGCCCCGCCCTGCTGCTCTCCTTCGGCAGCGCCGGCAAGGCGCCCGAGCTCGCCCTGCCCACCGGCCGGGTGGTGGAGGCCGAGCTGGCCTTCCACCCCGGCGCGCGCCCGCTGCGGGCCGTGCTCGGCACCCGGCACGGCGAGCCCGGGACGGACCCGGACGGGCCGCCGCCCGGCGTCTCCCCGGCGGAGGCCGTGGCCGGCTACGGCGAGGCGGTCGCCGACGACCCGTGGCTGGACTCCTGGCCGGTCGTGCTTGCGGAGGCCGTGCCCGTCCTCGGCCCGGACGGCTGGCAGTTGACGGACGGCGGCAGCGCCGTCCCCGTCCGGCGAGGGTCGGCGCCCGAACAGGCGCTGTGGCGGCTCGCCGCGCTCTCGGCGGGCCGGCCGCTGACGCTGTTCGGCGAGTGCGGCCACGCCGGCTTCGCGCCGGTCACCGCCTGGAGCGCCGACGGCCGCCCGTTCGGGGTCGGCCAGTGAGCGCCACGGCGGGACCGCCCGACGACCACCACCGGACCCACGCGACGGGAGGCAGGCCGTGACGGCCCCGACCACCACCACCGATGACACCTGGTCCGAACTCCGGACCGCCGCCCTGCTCGGCACGGACCGCCGGCCGCTGCCGGAGCCGGTACCCGGCACCCCCGCCGCCGCCGCGGCGGCCACGGTCGACCGCGCCGACCCGGCGACGGCCCTGCTCGACCTGGCCGCGCTCGCCGCCGTACGGCGCCGCGCGGGCGCCCGTCCGCTGCCCGCGCCCGGGCTTCCGGCACCCGCCGGGGCCGACCGGCGTCCGGAGGTGCCCGCGGCGGCCGCCCGCCGCCTCGGCGTCCTGCTCGGCCGGGGCCACGACGGCACCCTCGCCAACCTGGCGGAGCTGCTCCCCCAGTGGCTCGCGGCCGCCCGCGGGCACGGCTACCGGCTGCCGCCCGTCCACGTGCCCGCCCTGCTCGACACCGCGCGCGGCCGCAGCGAGCTGCGGCCCGACGTGGTGGCCCTGGCCGGGCCGCTCGGCCGCTGGCTGGCCGAGCGGAACACCGACTGGCGGTTCGTCACCCGCACCGCCGCGGAGGACGATCCGGCCGGCGACCGGGCGGCGGGCGAGCAGGTCTGGCAGGAGGGCCTGTTCGCGGAGCGGGTCACCCACCTGACGCGGCTGCGCCGGCGTGATCCGGCGGCCGGTCTCGCCCTGCTCGGCAGCACGTGGGGCACCGAACGGGCCGAGGACAGGCTGCTCTTCCTCGACGCCCTGCAGGACGGTCTGTCCGCGGCCGACGAGCCGTTCCTGGAGGCCGCGCTCGGCGACCGCAGCAAGAACGTCCGCACCACCGCCGCCGAGCTGCTCTCCACCCTGCCCGGTTCGGCGCTGGCCGCGCGGATGGCCGAGCGGGCGCGCGCCTGCGTGCGGCCGCTCGACGACCGGCTCGCCGTCACCCCGCCCGCCGACTGCGACGCGGCGATGCAGCGGGACGGCATACCGCTCAAGTCGCCCACCGGACGCGGGCAGCGCTCGTGGTGGCTGGGCGAGATCGTGGCCGCCGCCCCGCTCGCGCTGTGGACGGACGGCTCCGGGCTCACCCCGGACCGGCTGGTGCGGCTGCCGGCCACCGAGGACGGCGACGCGGACGGCACCGACCGGTCCGCCGAACTGCGGGAGGCGTGGGCCCGGGCGGCGGTCCGCCAGCAGAACGCCCCGTGGGCCCGTGCCCTGCTCGGTCCCGCGCCGCGCCCCGGCACCGCCGACCGCGGCGCGGGCGCACCCGCGAAACTGCTCGCCGTGCTGCCCCCCGCCGAACGCGCCGCCTGGACGGCCGCGTTCGTCCGCACGCACGGCCTCGGCGACGCGTTCCAGCTGCTCGGCGCCTGCGCGGCACCCTGGACACCGCCGCTGTCCACCGCCGTCGTCGCCGCCCTGGAGCGTGCCGCGGGCTCCGGCGCGTACCCGTGGAGCCACAGCGGGGTGCTCGGCATGACCGAGCGGGCGCTCGCCCCGGAGGCGGCGGCGGCCGTGGAGGCGCTCGCCACGGACGCCGCGCCGGAGACGGCGTGGGCCGACACGTTCGCGCGGCTCGCCGGGACGCTCCGCCTGCGGGCGGTCATGCTCGACGAACTCGCCCCCTGACGGCTCTCCCCGGCAGCCCCCTGACGGCCCGACGGGCGGGCGGGCGCGGCCGGAAGGCCCGCGGTCAGCCCGCCGGGCGGAGGTTGGCCTCGACCCAGGTGACGACCGACTGCATCGGGGTGCCCGGGGTGAAGACGTCGGCGACGCCGAGCGCCTTGAGCTCCTGGATGTCCGCGTCCGGGATGATGCCGCCGCAGAAGACCTTGATGTCCTCCGCCTCGCGCTCCCGCAGCAGCTCCAGCACCTTGGCGCAGAGCGTCATGTGGGCGCCGGAGAGGATCGACAGGCCGATGCCGTCGGCGTCCTCCTGGATCGCCGTGTCGACGATCTGCTCGGGCGTCTGGTGCAGGCCGGTGTAGACGACCTCCATGCCGGCGTCGCGCAGCGCGCGTGCGATCACCTTCGCGCCCCGGTCGTGGCCGTCCAGACCCGGTTTGGCGACGACCACGCGGATCGGCCCTGACACACCCATGACTGCCTCCTGGACGACGCTGTCCACCCGACCGGCCGGTCCGGTCGGACCGGGCGCGATGTTAACAGCTTCTAACATGCCTGAGGGGAGGGTAACCCACGGCGGCCGCGCCGCGGTTTCGCCGGTCGACACGAGGGGAAAATCAGAGAGCCACCGACCGGGCACTCCCGGTCACCGGAGACCGTGACCCCCGCGCAGGCCACCGCAGGGGCCCCCGCGCCACCCTGCCGGGGAGATCCGCATGACGATCCCGTCCCGGCGGACGGCCGTCGCCGTCCGCGGCGCCGGCCCGGAAGCCGCCGCCACCGCCCACCACCCGGCCCACCACCTCGCCGGCATCCCGCCCGAACAGCGGGCCCACCCCTGCCCGGGCCGACCCGTACCGTCGGCCGTCCGGCCCCGGCCCGACCCCGTGCTGCTGCTGCACGGCACCGCCGACGACCGTGCCGTCCTCACCCCGCTGCGCCGCACCCTGCACCGGCACGGCTGGACGCACCTGCACGTCCTCAACCACGCGCCGCTCGGCCGCGACGTCCGTGCCGCCGCGGTACTGCTCGCCCGGCACGTCGAGTGGGCCGTGCAGGCGCACGACGGCCGCCCCGTCGCCCTGGTCGGCCACGGCCTGGGCGGCCTGATCGTGCGCTACTACGTGCAGCGGCTCGGCGGCCACGCGCTCGTCACGGCCGTCGTCACCCCGGCCACCCCGCACGGCGGCACCACGGCCACGCCGCTGCCCGGCCCGCTCCCGGTGGCCGGTCGGCTCCGGCCCGGCGGCGGCCTGCCGGCCGAGCTCGCGCTGCCCGCGCCGGAGTGCGGCACCCGGTTCACCGCCGTCCACGCCGAGCCGGACGGGACCGTGCCGCCGCGCGCGAACGCCCGGCTCGACCACCCCGGCCTGCCCGCCGTGCGGGTGGCCGCCCCGGAGGCCGGCCCCCTCGGCCTGCCCGCCCGTCCGCCGACCGTCACGGCCGTGCACGAGGCTCTGGAGCGCTGGGCCGCCGGGCCGCTGACGGAGCGCCACGCGTGCTGAGGTGCGCACGTCCGCCCGGTACGCGATCAAGGCCGTCGGCTGCCCGGTGGACACCGGCACGCCCGTCCACGCGGCCGCCGACGGCACCGTGACGACCGGCTGGAGCGCCGCGTACGGCCGCCTGGCGATCGTGACCGCCGCCGACGGCCCGAGACCCGCTGCACCGCGGCAGGGTCAGAGCTTCTCGACCGGTGCGTAGCGCAGCAGCAGCTGCTTGCGCCCCGTGGAGCCGAAGTCGATCGTCGCCTGCGCCTTGTCGCCGACACCCTGGGTGGCGACGACCGTGCCCAGACCGAACGTGTCGTGGGTGACGCGGTCGCCGACGGCGAGCGGCACCACCTCGCGGTCGGTCACCTTGCGGGCGGTCTTCGCCCAGCCGGGCTGCGGCGCGGCCGTGGTGGAGCGCGCGGAGCCCCCGCCGGAGCCGTACGACCGGGACGAGCCGGAGGAGGACGGCGAGAAGCCGCGGGCGGCGGGCACCGCCGCGGCACCGGTGCGCTTCCACTCCACCAGCGGCTCCGGGATCTCCTCCAGGAAGCGGGAGGCCGGGTTGTAGGAGGGCTGGCCCCAGGCACTGCGGAGCACCGAACGGGTCAGGAAGAGACGCTGCCGGGCACGGGTCAGGCCGACGTACGCGAGGCGGCGCTCCTCCTCCAGCTCCTTGACCTGGTTGAGGGCCCGCATGTGCGGGAAGATCCCGTCCTCCATGCCGGTGAGGAAGACCACCGGGAACTCCAGGCCCTTGGCGGTGTGCAGGGTCATCATCGTGATGACGCCCTGGCCCTCCTCGTCGTCCGGGATCTGGTCGGAGTCGGCGACCAGGGCGACCCGCTCCAGGAAGTCGGCGAGCGAGCCGATCGGCGGGGTGCCTTCGGCGTCCTCGCCCTCGGGGCGCTCCCCCGGGTCCTTCTCGTACTCGAGGGCGACGGAGGCGAGCTCCTGGAGGTTCTCGATGCGGGTCTCGTCCTGCGGGTCGGTGGAGGCCTGGAGCTCGGCGAGGTAGCCGGTCTCCTCCAGCACGGCCTCCAGCACCGCGGCCGGCCCGGCGCCGGACTCGACGACCTGCCGCAGGCCCGCCATCAGGGCGTTGAACTTCTTGACGGCGTTGGCGGAGCGCGCGGCCATGCCGTACGCCTCGTCGACGCGCTGCAGCGCCTGCGGGAAGCTGATCCGCTCGCGGGAGGAGAGGGCGTCGATCATCGCCTCGGCGCGGTCGCCGATGCCGCGCTTGGGCACGTTGAGGATCCGGCGCAGCGGCACGGTGTCCTCGGGGTTGGAGAGGACGCGCAGGTAGGCCAGGATGTCGCGGACCTCCTTGCGCTCGTAGAAGCGCACGCCGCCGACGACCTTGTAGGGCAGGCCGACCCGGATGAAGACCTCTTCGAACACGCGGGACTGCGCGTTGGTGCGGTAGAAGATCGCGACGTCGCCGGGGCGGGCGTGGCCGCCGTCGGTGAGGCGGTCGATCTCGTCGGCGATGAACTGCGCCTCGCCGTGCTCGTCGTCGGCGACGTAGCCGACCACCCGCTCGCCCTGGTCGCCGGCCGTCCAGAGGTTCTTCTTGCGCCGGTTGGTGTTGCGTTCGATGACGGCGTTGGCGGCGCTGAGGATGGTCTGCGTGGAGCGGTAGTTCTGCTCCAGCAGGATGGTGGTGGCGTTCGGGTAGTCCTCCTCGAACTGGAGGATGTTGCGGATCGTCGCACCGCGGAAGGCGTAGATCGACTGGTCGGCGTCGCCGACCACGCAGAGCTCGGCCGGGGAGATCTGGGCGAGCCGGGCGGCGGTCGGGTTCACGAAGTCGCCGTCGGCGGTCATCTTCGGGGCGTCGCCGAGGGCACCGCCGGAGAGCTCCCGGACGAGCGTGTACTGGGCGTGGTTGGTGTCCTGGTACTCGTCGACCAGGATGTGCCGGAACCGCCGCCGGTAGTGCTCGGCCACGTCGGGGAAGGCCTGGAGCAGGTTGACGGTGGTCATGATGATGTCGTCGAAGTCGAGGGCGTTCGCCTCGCGCAGGCGGCGCTGGTAGAGCGCGTACGCCTCGGCGAGCTTCTTCTCCGTCGGGTTGGAGGCCTGGTCGGCGTAGGTCTCCTCGTCGATCAGCTCGTTCTTGAGGTTGCTGACCTTCGCGGTGAACGACTTCGGCGGGAACTGCTTCGGGTCGAGGTCGAGGTCGCGGCAGACGAGGCCCATGAGGCGCTGCGAGTCGGCCGAGTCGTAGATCGAGAACGACGAGGTGAAGCCCAGCAGCTTCGACTCGCGGCGCAGGATCCGCACGCAGGCGCTGTGGAAGGTCGACACCCACATCGCGCGGGCCCGCGGGCCGACGAGCTCCTCGACGCGCTCGCGCATCTCGCCGGCGGCCTTGTTGGTGAAGGTGATCGCCAGGATCTCGCCCGGCTGCACGCCGCGCGCACCGAGCAGGTACGCGATGCGGTGGGTCAGCACCCGGGTCTTGCCGGAGCCTGCGCCGGCCACGATGAGCAGCGGCGAGCCGTGGTGCGCGACGGCCTCGCGCTGCGGGTCGTTCATGCCCGCCAGCAGCTGCTCCGGGTCGATGACCGGGCGGGCCGCGCCGTCGCGGTACCAGGCGTCGCGGTCGGGCTGCGCGGCGTAGTCGGTCTCGAAGAGACCGTCCGGGATGGCCTCCTCGTACGGCGGCTCCTCGTCCGTCGGGGGCTCGTCCTGGGCGGGGCTCGACCCGGGCGAGGGGCTCTCGAATCCGGGGAGCGGGAGGTCGTCAAAGAGGCTAGTCATGGCATTCCGAGTGTAGGACCCCCCGCCGACACACCCGGCCGGTCCGTCGGAACGCGTCCCCGGCGCTACGGCGCGTCCGGATAGACGAACACCACGAAACCCCCGTACGCCGCCGAGGCGAGCGCCATCGAGCCCAGCAGCACCATGAGCGTGGCCCGGGAACGCACCCGCACCAGCCCGTTCGCGACCGGGAACAGCAGCGCGAACGCGGGCAGCAGGAACCGCGCCCGGGAGTTGAAGTACGCGGCGTCGCCGAGGGCCAGCACCAGCATCGCGGCGCTGAACAGCAGCAGGGCGGGGGGCTGCCGCTGGATCACCGACACGGCGAGGAGGACCACCGAGCCGGCCAGCACCGCGGCGACGACGATGTCGGTCAGCCAGACCGTGTCGGCGTCGGTGAGCAGGCCGCGGAGCGACTCGTACGTGGTGCGGCCGAAGTCGAAGTGCGAGCGCCAGGCGTCCTGCACGCGGAAGTAGGCGTCCCAGCGGCCCTTCACCGTGCCGACCCAGGCGAGGAAGCCGGCGAAGCCGAGCGGTGCGATCAGCATGCCGAGCGCCGTGCGGAGGTTCCCGCGCCCCCGGGCCAGCTCCCACAGGGCGGCCGCCGAGACCGCTGCGGCCAGGGCGACGCCGGTGGGCCGGGTGAGCCCGGCGAGGGTGCAGATCACACCCGCCCAGACCCAGCGGCGGGTGATCGCCGCGTGGAGCGACCACGCGGCGAAGGCGGTGAACAGCGGCTCGGAGTAGGCGGCGCTCTCCACCACCGCGTACGGCGTCACGCCCCAGAGCACGGCGGCGATCACGCCGACCCGGTGCCCGTAGAGCCGGGCGGCGACCGCGTACACCCCCCAGGCCGCGGCCAGCGAGGCCGTCCAGGCCACGGCCAGGGCGGCCGGGGCGGGGCCGACGGGAAGGACGGCGTGCACGGCGCCGATCAGCGCCGGGTAGGTCGGGAAGAAGGCGTACGGCTCGTAGAGGCCGTACGGGCCCTGCACCGGAACCGTCCCGCCGTAGCCGTGGGCGGCGATCCCGGTGTACCAGTGCGCGTCCCAGAGGGTGGCGAGCCGGGCGAGGCCGGGCCGGTCCCGCCTGGCACCCCAGACGACCACCGTCAGGACGCCCAGCGCCCGCACCGCGGCGAAACCGAGCAGTGCGGGTGCGGCCTTGCGGAGCGCGTCGCGGAGCCGTGATCCGCGGTCGTCCGTCGGTGGTACGGCGGTACGGACGGCCTGCTCGACGGACACGGGTACCTCGTTGGCGGGGCTGGGCCCGGCACCGGCCCGGAGGACGCCCGGGTGGAGCCATGACCGCGAAAGGCGTGGCGGCACCTCATGATGACAGCCCCCGCGGGCACGGAATGCAAACCGGACGTCAACAACCGGTGACGGTCACCCGGACGAGCGCTCCAGCAGCGCGACCGTGAGACCGCGGACCCGCTCGACCCTGGTCTGCGTGTAGGAGGCCCGCAGGGCCTGCGCGTCGGCGGCCGGGAAGCCCTTGAGCGGGTCGGTGCCGTCCTGCATGGTGACCACCCAGATCCGGGGCGCCCCGCCGAGGCAGTCGGCAGGACGGGTGCACGCCGAGGGGAAGAGGTCGTCGCGGTCCACCGCGTCCTTCGCGACGAGGACGTCCTGGAGGTGGACGCGCTCGGGCAGGTAGTACTCGATCTCCAGGTCGAGCATCATCCAGGCGGCGCTGCCGCGGGCCGGTGCGAAGGCGTCGCCCGGCCGGTAGCCGTCCGCGATGATCCGGGCGGCCGCGCGGCCGTCGGTGTACTCGTGCGCGGTGCTGGTGCGGAGCTTCTGCTGGTCGGGCACGCCGAGCGCGACGACGGCGACGAGGCCGAGCACGCCCAGGGCCCGGGGGCGCAGGGCGTTCAGGGCGGCGGCGGCCAGCACGCACCAGGCGGGCACGGTGTAGAGCTGGTAGCGCTCGAAGAAGTAGACGCTGGAACCCTGCGAGACGAACCAGCTCAGCAGGATCGGCAGGGCGGCGACCACGCCGATCTCGAAGGCCGGACGGCGGCGGCTCGCCCAGCCCGCGGGGACCGCCGCGAGGGCCAGGACGCAGCCGCTGAAGAGCGCCGAGCCGAACATGTTGTGCCAGTAGTCGACGAAGGTCTGGAGCGTCGGGGTGTGCAGCCACGAGATCTGCCGACCGACCTGGCGCTGCCCGAGCTTGACCAGCGGAACGACGGGTACGAGGCCGACGAGCACCGCGACGGGGAAGCGCACCAGCAGGCGCCGGTCGCGGTCGCGCTGCCAGCGCAGGAGCACGATGACGGCGTGCCCGGAGAGGAAGAGCAGCGACACCATGTGGAACAGCCCGGCCGCGGCGACGGCCGCCGCGTACGGCAGCCAGCGCAGGACCGAGGGCCGGTCGAGCGCGCGCAGCAGCAGCCACGTGGCGGCGGCGACGGCGAGCACCACGAAGCCGTAGGAGCGGGCCTCCTGGGCGAAACGTGAGACGGACGGCACCGCCGCGAAGAGGACGCCGGCGAAGAGCCCGGCCCGGGTGTCGAAGAGCTTCCGCGCCGTCAGCGTCACGAAGGCGGCGGCGCCCGCCAGGGCGAGGGCGGAGGGCAGCCGGAACATCGCCGGGGAGTCGCCGAAGAGGCCGATCCACCCGTGCATCAGCAGGTAGTACGCGCCGGAGACGGCGTCGACGTGCCGGAGCATGTCGAGGAGCTCACCGGTGCTGCGGGTGGCGGCGCTCCAGGTGGCGAGTTCGTCCCGCCAGAGCTGGGGACGCGAGCTGCCGCGGAGGCCGAGGGCCAGCGTCAGCAGGGCCGGCCAGATCCAGACGGTCCTGGCCGGCAGGTCGCGGGCCCTCCCCGTCGACCGTCCCGCCCCGGACCCGGTCGACCCCGGGCCTGCGTGGCGGTCTCGGTCAGCGACACTCGCGCTCATTGCGGTCGGTTCTCCGTGGCTGCTCGTCGTGCGGTGAAGGACGGTTTCGCGCCCTGAGCCCGGTCAGCCCTTGCGCCCGCCCCCTGTCGGTGCGCTGCCGGCGGCGCGCACCTGCCGGAAGGCGGCTTCCATGTGACGCTTCAGGAACGGCGCGAGGGGCCGTTCGATCAGACGGTGCACCAACCAGGCGGCAAGCATCATAAGCGCTGTGACCGTGGCGAGCGTCGGGTAGGGGTCGAGGTGGCGGCTGATCCGGGTGATGAGCTGCCAGCCGATGACCTGGTGCAGCAGGTAGAGGGGGTAGGTGAGCGCGCCGGCGACGGTCAGCCACTTCCATCGCATCCAGTTGAACGCGCCGAGGCCGGAGGCGGCGACGACCGCGAAGGCGAGCGTCGTGATGCCCACCGTGATGCCCCAGGAGAGGTGGTGGCGGGTGCCGTACTCGTAGCCGCCGATCACTCCGCGCATCTGGTCCTGGGAGATCAGCCAGCAGAAGCCGAGCATGCCCCAGAGCAGCAGGTTCTGTCCGAAGCGGTACATCAGGTAGATCGTGATGCCGCCGATGAAGAACCACGCGTAGGTCGGCTGGAAGATCGTGACCAGCAGGGGCATGTCGACGGAGCCGGCGATGAGCGCCATGAAGCCCCAGATGCCGCAGAAGGCGAGCACGCGGCGGTAGGTCAGGCCGATGGCGACCATCACGCCGAAGAGGATGTAGAAGCGCAGTTCGGCCCAGAGCGTCCAGTACACCGGGTCGATGTTGTCGACCCCGAGCGGCATGTTCGTCATGGTGAGGTTGGTGAGGATGCGGGTGGGGGTGGGGCGGTGGGTGTTGTCGCCCCAGATCTTCGGCACCACCAGCAGGACGCCCGCGGTGAGCAGCACGCAGACCCAGTAGGCGGGGAAGAGGCGCACCACGCGGGAGGTGACGAAGTCGCCGACGGAGCGGCCCCAGCACGACATGCAGATCACGAAACCGCTGATCAGGAAGAACAGCTCGACGCCCGTCCAGCTGTAGGCGCCCACGAGGTGGCCCAGGGGCATCAGCTTGCTCGGCGAGCCGTGCCAGATGTCGGGGAAGCGCTCGACCCCGAGCCAGTGCCAGGCGAGCACGCCGAGCGCGGCTATGAGGCGCAGCCCGTCGAGGACGTAGAGCCGGGGGCGCTTGGCCGGGGCGGCCGCCCGGGGCGCCTCGGCCGGCACGGAGGGAGGGGAGTCCTGCTCCTGCACCAGGTGCGTCTTCGGGTGCTGGACGGGCACCGCGCCCCGTGCGTTGTCGGTGAAGGTCATCAGCCGTGCGCTCTCGTCGGAGGGGGTTCGCCCGGCCGATCGTGGGATCCGGAGCGGGCCGGTCCCAGGCGGGCCGACTCATCTTATAGACAGATGAAAGAACTTTGAGAAGTGCACGCAAACGACCAGCTCAGGCGCCGTACGACGGCCCGGAAGGAGCCGGCGGCCCCCGCTCAGCGGGTGACGACGGTCGCCCTCCAGAGGCGCGCGCACGCCGTCACGGTCGCGGCGAGGAGCACGAGGTTGCGGATCACCAGCACCGTCGTGACCGCACCGCTGCCCCGCACGACCTCGTCGAAGAAGAGCGGGAACTCGACGGTCGTCAGGGCCGCGGCGAGCACCAGCAGGAGGACCACCGGGCGCTGGACCGTCGCCCGGAACGACAGGCAGACGGCGCCCACCCCGAGCAGCCAGACGAAGTACTGCGGGCTGATCACCCGGCTCGTGGTCGTGAAGACGAGCACCGCGGCGAGCGCCGCGTCGGCCGGGGTGGACGCGGTGAAGGTGCGGGCCCGCAGCCGCCACAGGAGCAGCCAGCAGAAGCCCAGGACGCTGAGCGCCACCAGCACCCGGCCGACCGTCTCCACGTGCGGTCCGACGAACTCCATCGAGCCGTAGCGGTACTCGATGCGGCCCGGGTAGCCGAAGAAGTGCCAGACCAGCAGCACGGTGCCGCCGAGCGACTCGAACTCGACGCCCCGGCCGCCCTGGGAGTTCAGGAAGTCGAAGGGGCCGTCGAAGAGCGCCCAGGCGAGCACCGTCAGGGCGGCCGCCGAGGCGGCGAACCCGCCCACCACGCCCGCCGCGCCACGGCCGCGCGGGGCGCCGAAGACCGCGAACGCCGGCCACACCTTCACCAGGGCGCCCACGGCGGCCACCGCGCCGCCGAGCCACGGCCGGCGCTGCAGGCACAGCAGCGCCGCGACCGCGAAGAAGGTGACGACGACGTCGTAGCGCCCGTACGGCACGAAGGTGAGCAACGGCAGCCCCAGCACCCACACCCGGGCACCGGCCAGGCTGCGGCCCTCGCCCCGGGCGGCGGCGAGGAGCCCGGCGGTGACGGCCAGGTCGACGACGGCCACGACGACCACGAAGCCCTGGACGTAGTCCACGCCGGGCACGAGCTCGGGTGCCAGGATCACCGCGGCGGCGCCCGGCGGGTACTGCCAGGTGACGTCCCCGACCGGGAACGAGCCGTCGAGCAGGCTCTCCGCCCACCGGCGGTACAGGTTGGTGACCTCGCCCGTGACGTTCTCACGGCGCGAGTAGAGCGTCGCCACCATGATCAGCCGGGTGCAGACCCAGTAGCCGAGCAGGGTCAGCAGCTCCGGGGTCCAGGTCTCCCGGCTGCGCAGGACACCCCACCAGGACCGGGCCCGGGAGGCGCCTCCGGTGCCGAACGGCCGTTCCTGCACGTCAACGACGGTGTCGGGCATCGTGCTCCGTAGCCGGGTGGGGGCGGGTCACCGGCGTGCCGGAGGGGCACGGCCGGACGACCATTATGGCCGGGCCGTGCCCCTGCGGCGGGCACCGCGGCGGTGCGGCCACGGCGCCGCCGCCGCCGCGGGTCAGACCAGCCGGCGGGCCGTCGCCCAGCGGGTGAGTTCGTGGCGGTTGCTCAGCTGGAGCTTGCGCAGCACCGCGGAGACGTGGCTCTCCACCGTCTTCACCGAGATGAAGAGCTGCTTGGCGATCTCCTTGTACGCGTAGCCGCGGGCGATCAGGCGCAGCACCTCGCGCTCGCGCTGGGTGAGGCGGTCGAGGTCCTCGTCGACCGGCGGGGTGTCGGTGGCGGCGAAGGCGTCGAGGACGAAGCCGGCGAGGCGCGGCGAGAAGACGGCGTCGCCGTCGGCGATGCGGAACACGGCGTTGACGAGGTCGGTGCCGGTGATGGTCTTGGTGACGTAGCCGCGGGCGCCGCCGCGGATGACGCCGATGACGTCCTCGGCGGCGTCGGAGACGGAGAGCGCGAGGAAGCGCACCCCGCCCTGGTCGCCCATGAGCGGTGCCGAGCGGCGCAGCACCTCGACGCCGCCGCCGCCGGGCAGGTGCACGTCGAGCAGCACGACGTCGGGCCTGGTCTCGGCGACGACCTGCACCGCCGATTCGACGTCGTCGGCCTCGCCGACCACGTCGATGCCGGTGGTCTCGGTGCGGCCGATCTCGGCGCGTACGCCGGTGCGGAACATCCGGTGGTCGTCCACCAGGACGACGCGCGCGATGCGCTCCGGCCCGGGGCCCCCTGTGTCAGTCATCTGCCCTCTCCATCTCCAGCTCGACCTCGGTGCCGCCGCCCGCCGCGGGCCGCACGCGTGCGCTGCCGCCGTTGCGCTTCATCCGGCCGACGATCGACTCGCGGACACCCATCCGGTCCTCGGGCACGGACTCGGGGTCGAAGCCGGGGCCGTGGTCGCGCACGAACACCGACACCGTCCTCCCCTCCACCTCCGCGTAGACCTGGACCGGTCCCCCGCCACCGTACTTGGCCGCGTTGACCATCGCCTCCCTCCCGGCCTGCATCTGTGCGGCGATCCGCTCGTCCATCGGGCAGTCGCCGACGCAGACGAGCTCGACGGGCACGCCGTGGCGGTCCTCGACCTCGGCGACGATCGCGCGGACGTGCTCGGCGAGGGTGTCGGGGGCGGCCTCGGCGACGGCCTCGGGGCGGTACAGCCAGAGGCGCAGCTCGCGTTCCTGGGCGCGGGCGAGGCGCAGCACCTCCTTGGGGTCCTCGGCGCGGCGCTGGATGAGGGTGAGGGTGTGGAGCACCGAGTCGTGGACGTGGGCGGCGATCTCGGCGCGTTCCTGGGCGCGTATGCGGGCGGTGCGCTCGGCGCCGAGGTCCTGCCACATGCGCAGCGCGTACGGGCCGACGAGGACGAGCATGCCGGCGACGACGGCGACGGAGGCCTCGATGACGGAGGCGACGGTGGAGCCGCTGCCCTGGAGGACGAGGAAGCCGACGATGCCGACGACGACGAGCAGCACGCCGGCGCCGACGCGGACGAAGGCGCTGCGGCGCTTCGACCCCTCCTCCAGGCCGAACCAGCGCTGCCAGCGGGAGTCGTCGGCCTGCCGCCAGACCAGGGCGACGCCGACGCCGATGGTGAGCAGCGGCCAGACGTAGGGCTTGGCGGTCTGGATGTGGAGGGCGTTGAGGAGGGCGATGACGCCGACGACGAGCAGGAGGAGGGCGATCAGCTGGCCCAGGCCGCCGGTGCGTCCGGTGCCGGCGGCGGCCGCGGCGGCGTCGGGGGCGGGTTCGTCGCCGGGCAGGCCGTGGAAGGTGCGCTGCAGCAGGTCGCGGAGGCGGGCGATGCCGCGGCGGCGGCCCTTGGTGGGGCCGTCGACGGGGCGGGTGCCGGCGCCGACGCGGACGAAGGCGCCGTTGACGTAGGCCCACTGCGTGGCCGCGCCGGGGGCGGGTTCGCCGATGCCGATCGGCACGACGAACCAGAAGGCGGCGTAGAGGAGGGCGCCGATGCCCTGGGCGAAGAAGAGCAGCACGAACGCGCCGCGCACCCAGCTGACGGGGAGGCCGAGGTGGACGGCGAGGCCGTGGGCGACGCCGCCGAGCATCCGCCCGTGCGGGCTGCGGTAGAGCCTGCGGAACGGCGGGCCGTCCGCCGCCGCGGGGGCCGCCGGGGTGTCGGTCTCGGGGTGCTGGGTCTCGCTGCCGGGTGCTGCCACGCCACAGATGGTCACACGCGCGCGGGGGCGGGTGCATCAGGGTCGGCCCCGGAAGTCCCTCAGGGACGAATCAGGGTACGTCCGGGGCCGCGGGCGGTTGGGCGGGGGCGTCGCAGCCCGCAGGATGGTGCCATGACCGATGAGGAGAGCACGGCCGGGGCCGGGACGGCCGCCGCACCGTCCGAGGACGCGCCGCCGGAGGCGCAGCGCCCGCCGCTGACGCGCAGCGGCCGGCACCGGGTGGTGGCGGGCGTGTGCGGGGGGCTGGGACGGCATCTGGACATCGACCCGGTGGTGTTCCGGGTGGTCGTCGCGGTGCTGTGCCTGTCGGGCGGGCTCGGCCTGTTCCTGTACGGGCTGGCGTGGCTGGTCGTGCCGCGGGAGCCGGTGGACGGCGAGCCGGGCCGCACCGAGCTGCAGCGGGTGCTGACGGGCCGGGTGGACGGGCAGTCGATCGGCGCGGTGCTGCTGACGGTGATCGGCACGGGGGTGTTCTTCTCGTCGATGGGTGACGGCGGGCAGTTGTTCCCGCTGCTGCTGCTGGGCGCGCTGGTGTTCCTGGCCGTCCGGTACGACCCGGAGCGGCGGCGGGCCCGCGGCGGCGGGGGGCGGCCGGCGGGGGCGGAGGCGTCGGACGGCCCGTACGACCGCCTGGAGGAGCCGGTCGAGCAGTTGGACTGGCGGACGTGGCAGCACCGGTTCGGCCACGGCGTGCAGGCGGAGTGGCTGGCCCGCAAGGCGGAGGTGCAGGAGCGGATGCGGGCCGCGCACGAGGCGTACGCGGCCCGCATCGTGCAGGGCGGCGGCGGGGGGCCGGCGCCGTCGGACACGCCGCCGCCGGGTCCGAGCGGCTACCTGTGGGACCCGCGGCACCCGGAGCGCAACCCGTACGGCGGGCCGACGCCGCCGCCGGGGGTTCCGGCGCAGGCGTGGTGGCAGCGGACGGACCTGCCGGAGGGCGATCCGCTGCGCAAGCCGTCCGCGGCCGCGCCGCCGGTCCGCCCGGCGGCGCGGAAGCGGCACCGCGAGGGCGGGCTCGGGCCGGTCGGCGTGCTGCTGGCGGCCGGGGCGGGGGCGGGGGCGTGGCTGGTGACGGACCGCCACGGGGAGCCGGTGCACATCGCCACCGTGCTGGCGGCGGCGCTGCTGGCGCTCGGGGTGGTGATGCTGTTCGGTGCCCGCTACGGGCGGGCGCGGGGGCTGACGGTGCCGGCGCTGGTGCTGGTGCTGGTGCTGGCCGTGGCGGGGGGTTCGGCGTCGGCGCTGCGGGCCGGGGTGGGTGACCGCCTGTGGGTGCCCTCCACGGCGGCGGCCCTGCAGGAGCACTACGACCTGGGCGCGGGTGACGCGACGCTCGACCTGACGCGGCTCGACCCGGCGGGGGCGGAGCTCGGCACGACGGTGCGGCTGGGTGCGGGCGATCTGACGGTGCTGCTGCGGCCCGACGTGGAGGTGCGGCTGACGGTGCGGAGCCTGGCGGGCGACATCACGCTGCCGGACGGCCAGAAGATCTCCGGCCTCGGCAACTCGCACCGGGTGACCCTGCCCCCGGCTGACGGTACGGCTTCGCACGGCACGCTCGACCTCACGCTGAAGGCCGGGCTCGGAGACATCAAGGTGGTCCGGTCATGAGGAAGCACCGGCTCGACGTGTTCTCGCTGATCTCGGGGGTGCTGTTCACGACGGTGGCCGGGGTGTACCTGGTGGCGTCGCTGAACGACCGGACGGTCAACGGACGGATCGTCATCCCCGTCACCCTGATCACGCTGGGCGTGGCCGGGCTGGCGGGCGCGGTGACGGCCGTGGCGCGGCGGGGCCGCGGCGACGAGCTGCCGCCCCCGCCGGAGGAGGTCTGACCGCGGTCCGGGCGCCGGGGGGCGTCCGGCCGCGGTCCGGCCGGGTCAGCTCTGCTGGGCGCCGAGTTCGAGCCGGTCGCCGTTGCGGGTGACGGTGTACCTGGGGAGCGGCTTGGTGGCCGGGCCGTTGAGCACGGCGCCGGTCTTCGCGTCGAAGCGCGAGCCGTGGCAGGGGCAGTAGAGGTTCCCGTCGCGCGGCGCGTCGACGGTGCAGCCGGAGTGGGTGCAGATCGCGGAGAAACCGCAGTACGTGCCGGCCGCCGGCTGCACGATGTAGACGGCGTCGCCGCTGGAGGGGTCCTTGACCTGGGAGGATCCGCCGACCGGCACGTCGGAGGCGGCCACGGTCACCGCGGCGCCGCCCTGTGCGGGGGCGGGGTTGGTCGAACCGGCGGTGCCGGGCGTGGCGGGGCCGGCCGGGCCTGCGGTGGTGGCCGTGCGGTCACGGCCGAAGGTGGCGGTGAGGGAGCCGGCGAGCAGGCCGGCGCCGCCGAGGGCGACGGCGGCGATCCCGCCGTCGAGCAGGGCCCGGCGGCGGACGGCGTCCTCGGCGAGGCCGCGGCGGCGGTCGCGCTCGGCGCGCCGCGCGAGGTAGCCGTCGACGGAGAGGTACGGCGTGCCGCCGAGGAGGATCGGCGTCCAGGCCATCAGGTAGACGAGGTCGTTGCCGAGGTAGTACGGCGAGACGTTCCAGCTGACGGTGAGGAAGAGCATCAGGCTGATCGCGGTGC
Organism: Kitasatospora sp. NBC_01539; assembly: GCF_045040525.1. NCBI lineage: Bacteria > Bacillati > Actinomycetota > Actinomycetes > Kitasatosporales > Streptomycetaceae > Kitasatospora > Kitasatospora sp. NBC_01539. The sequence continues at coordinate 5,210,790 of NZ_CP109390.1, read as the reverse complement.
CGCCGAGGGCGGCGATCCGGCCCCAGAGGCCGAGCAGGGTGCCGAGTCCGACGGCGAGTTCGCCGAAGGCGACGAGGAGCGCGAAGAAGGTCGGCTGGTCGAGGGCGGGCCCGAGGGCCCAGCCGATGGGGCTGGCGCCCTTGACGGCCTGGGTCTGGGAGAGGAACGAGGCGGGGTCGGCGGCCCCCGCGAGGTAGTGGGCGTCGGAGAGCTTGTCGAAGGCCGCGTAGACGAAGGTGATGCCGAGGAAGAGCCGCAGCGGCAGCGTCGCGTAGCGGCTCGCGGTGCGCTGCCAGGCCGCCCGGCCCTCCGGGGTGCGCAGCGACGGCGTGCGCCGCGCGGTGTCGTCCGGCCGTCCGTGTCCGTCGTGCGCCCCGGTCATCCCGATGCCCTTCCCTCGCGGCCTGTCAACTGCTGACAGGTCCGGTCCGATTCTGCCCGTTGCGGTACGTCTTCCGTGGCAGGTCCTGCGGCGTACGCAGCCGCGCCGCCACTCCCTCGTACGGAAGCGGCGGCGCGGATGTTCAATCGGCCTGCGGATGACCGGCCGGCGGGATCACTCCCACTCGATGGTGCCCGGCGGCTTGCTGGTGATGTCGAGGACGACGCGGTTCACGTCGCGGACCTCGTTGGTGATGCGGGTGGAGATCCTGGCCAGCACGTCGTACGGCAGGCGCGACCAGTCGGCGGTCATGGCGTCCTCGGACGAGACCGGGCGCAGCACGATCGGGTGGCCGTAGGTGCGGCCGTCGCCCTGGACGCCGACACTGCGGACGTCGGCGAGCAGCACGACCGGGCACTGCCAGATCTGCTGGTCGAGACCGGCCGCGGTGAGCTCCTCGCGGGCGATCGCGTCGGCCTCGCGGAGCAGGTCGAGACGCTCCTCGGTGACCTCGCCGACGATGCGGATGCCCAGGCCGGGGCCGGGGAACGGCTGGCGCTGGACGATCTCGGCGGGCAGGCCGAGCTCCTGGCCGACCATCCGGACCTCGTCCTTGAACAGCTTGCGCAGCGGCTCGACGAGCTGGAACTGCAGGTCCTCGGGGAGGCCGCCGACGTTGTGGTGCGACTTGATGTTCGCGGTGCCGGTGCCGCCGCCGGACTCGACGACGTCCGGGTAGAGCGTGCCCTGGACGAGGAAGTCGACGGACTCGCCGTGCTCGCCCGCCTCGGCGACGATCTCGGCCTGCGCCTGCTCGAAGACCCGGATGAACTCCCGGCCGATGATCTTTCGCTTCTGCTCCGGGTCGCTGACGCCCGCCAGCGCGGACAGGAAGCGCTCCTTGGCGTCGACGACCTTCAGCTGGACGCCGGTGGCGGCCACGAAGTCCTTCTCGACCTGCTCGGTCTCGCCCTTGCGCATCAGGCCGTGGTCGACGTACACGCAGGTGAGGCGGTCGCCGATGGCCCGGTTGACCAGGGCCGCGGCCACCGCGGAGTCCACGCCGCCGGAGAGGCCGCAGACGGCGCGCTTGTCGCCGACCTGCGCGCGGATCAGCGCGACCTGCTCGTCGACGACGTTGTGGGTCGTCCAGTCGGGGGCGATGCCGGCGCCGCGGTAGAGGAAGTGCTCCAGGACCTGCTGGCCGTGGTCGGAGTGCAGCACCTCGGGGTGGTACTGCACGCCGTAGAGCCGCTTCTCGTCGTTCTCGAAGGCGGCGACCGGCACGACGCCGGTGGAGGCGGTGACGGTGAAGCCCTCGGGCGCGGCCGAGCAGGCGTCGCCGTGCGACATCCACACGGAGTGCTGCGCCGGCACGCCCTCGAAGAGCGTCGAGCCGGTGCGCGACACGTCGAGCGGGGTGCGGCCGTACTCCCGGGCACCGGTGTTGTCGACGGTGCCGCCGAGGGTCACGGCCATCAGCTGGAAGCCGTAGCACATGCCGAAGACCGGCACGCCGGCCTCGAAGATCGCCCGGTCGAGCCGGGGGGCGCCCTCGGCGTAGACCGACGACGGCCCGCCGGAGAGGATGATCGCCTTCGGGTTCCTGGCGAGCATCTCGGCGACCGGCATGGTGCTCGGCACGATCTCGCTGTAGACCCGCGCCTCACGCACCCGGCGGGCGATGAGCTGGGCGTACTGGGCACCGAAGTCGACGACCAGGACGGTGTCGTTCTCAGGTACGGACTGGTCCGGGGAAGCAGAGGACACGGACGGCCTTCCGGCGGGGGTGGTGAGGAGTCTGGGGCCGAGTCTACCGGGCGGCTCGAACGCTCAGGTTTCACCCGCTTGCCGACCGCCCCCGCCGTGACCGCGCCGGGCGCGGAATCGTTGCACCGGACGACCGTACGACCGCACCGCGCCCGCCAGGCCGGGGAGGCACCGCACGGTCGGCAGGACCACGCGTGGATCCCGATCCGGTCCACCGCTGGCGCGTGGCGGGCCCGGCCCGCCGTGGGACCGCGCCGCGGTGCGACTGCCGGGCAGCAGGGGACAGCGACCCCGGCCGCGACCGGACGGAACCGGCGGGTGGGACGGTCGGCGCCGGCGCCGACCGCCCCACCCCCAGGACGTCGCACCCCGGCCCGTGCCCCCGGGCCGTACCACCCCTCGGCCCTCCCGTCCCACCCCTCGGCCTCCGGGTGCACGCCCCTGTGCGCCCCGGCTGCAACTACTACGGAGCGTAGTGGAAGCTTCCGTGCCCGAACCGGCCGCACGGCTCGAACGCACCCGCGCCCGGCCCGGGAACGGAGGGATCACCACCGGGAAACGGACTGCGTCGAACTGTGCCGAACCGGTTGCACTGCACGGCTTCCGTCCATCACGATGCTGGTTGTGGGGGTTGGCCGACCGCCTGTCGACGGCGGCGTGCACCGGGCCCGGACATCCGACCGGACCGGCGCCGACAACGGTCGTCCCCTCACGCTCCGTGAGGGCCGTACCCGGCCCGCGCACGCGACGCAGCCCGCACACCCGCGAGCGGCCACCGCGCACCAAGCCATCCGACGAGACGGCGCACTTCCCCCGGCGCCGTCGCCCCAGCACACCGGCGCAGCCCTGACGCCGTGTGCTGATCGACAAAGGGCCCCGTTCCCCCGCGGGGCCCTTTGCCCTGTCCGGGGCCGGATCCCGCTGCGGCGGGCGGCGGGCCCGTCGCCGGAGCGTCAGTCACGGGTGCGTCAGGCGCGGGTGCGCCAGTCCATCACCTCGGACCCGAACGGGACGGTCGGCGGCTCCGGCGCGGCCACGGGCTCCACGGACGGCTCGGCCCCGCCGGCAGGGGGCGCGCCGATGCGGACACGCGCCGGCCCGACCCTCCCGAACACCGCCGGCAGCACCAGCGCCCCGACCGCGGACCACACCGCGTTCGCCACCAGGACGCCGACCACCCCCAGGGACCACGCCACCCCCCGCCGGGTCGGCTCAAGGCCCAGGGAGTACCGGTCGGACAGGCCCGCCACCACCATCAGGGCACTCAGCAGCACCGTGTGCAGCACGGCCAGCCGCACCCGGGCACGCGGGTCCGGCCGCAGCCGGCACGCCCACCCGGCCAGCACCAGAGCGGCCACCACGGCCGCGGGCACCGTCCACCACGCCCAGGACACGGCACCGGGGTGCAGCAGGGAGAACGCCTCCGGCCCCGTGTCGGTACCCCAGTTCTCCACCCGGATCTGCGCCCCGGAGCCGAACGCCAGCAGGAACAGCCCTCCGTCGAACGCCATCGGCACGACCGCCCACAGCGTCGGCCCGTCGTCCCGCAGCGCCGCCAGCACCACGACGGCGGCCCCCGCGAGCGCGACGGACGTCACCGCCGCGGCCGCCGCCGCCCGGGCCGGGGCGCGCCACGGCGCCACCCGGGGCGGATCCGCCGCCCGGCCGTGCACCGCCAGCGCCGTCGCGCCGGCCAGCAGCACCGCCACCGGAACGGTCGGCCACAGGCTCGGCTCCACCAGGTAGGAGCCCCGGCCCGGGAAGTCCGGGAACGCCGGCACCCGCACCCGCCCGGCCAGGCCGAGCAGCACCACGACGACGCCTGCGAGCACCCCGGTCCGCCCCGCCTCCGCGAGGGCCGTACGGGCGTCCGCCCGCGGGCCGCGGCGGCGGGCGGCCCGCAGGCCGAGCCACAGCAGGACCGTCCACAGGACGGTCAGCAGCAGCATGCCGCCGGACGTCACCTGGGAGTTCAGCCCCAGCGTGCCGTCCGAGTCGCCGGCCGAGCGGGTCTCCGTGGCGGCGCCGAACGCGGCGAGCACCCGCGCCATGCAGACCCGGAGCCGGGAGCCGTAGTCCCCCGCCGGGAAGCCGCCCCCGGGCTGCGCCAGCAGTGCCGCCGCCACCAGCAGCAGCACCGTCGGTGCGAGCAGCGCCCGGGCGGCGGGGGCCCAGGGTGCGAGAGCCCGGCCGAACGCCGCCGGCCCGCCGCCGCGCGGCTCGTACGGGACGCCGCGGCCCCAGCGGCCGGCGGCGGACGCCGCGCCGCTGCCGGCCTCGGCCTCGACCTCGACCGCGCCGATCAGCCCGGCGGACACCGGCTCGCCGGGCCGGTCGAAGGACCTCCCGCAGTTCGCACAGCTCCGCGCCCATCCCGCCGACGCCGCCCCGCAGCCCGTGCAGATCGCCATGCCGCTCCCCCCGGTCGCGGCCGCTCCCCGCACCGGCCGTTCGAGTGCCGTTTATCCCACCGGCCGCGACGGGCTGTCAATCATGAACAGTTCAGGCCGGATCCCGGCGGGCCGGCACCTCGGGCACGGGCAGCAGCGGCAGCCGCAGCTCCCCGAACGCCCCGGCGGGCACCGCGGGCCGCCGCGGCGGGACGGCCCCGACCCGGCGGTAGTCCTCGCCCTGCGCGGGCCTCGGGTCGGCCTCGCCGTTGTTCGGCCAGAGCGACATCGCCCGCTCGGCCTGCGCCGTGATGGTCAGCGACGGGTTGACGCCGAGGTTGGCGGAGACCGCGGCGCCGTCCACCACGTGGATGCCGGGGTGCCCGTGGAGCCGGTGGTACGGGTCGATCACGCCCTGCTCCGCGTCCGCGCCGATCGGGCAGCCGCCGAGGAAGTGCGCGGTCATCGGCATGCGCATCAGCTCGCCCACGTTGGTGCCGGCGAAGCCGTTGATCTCGTCGGCCAGCAGGCGGGCGGCCTCCTCGCCCTCGGGGATGTGCTCGGGGTTCGGCGCGCCGTGCCCCTGCTTCGCCGTCAGCAGGCCCTTGCCGAGGCCGGAGGGCTTGCGGAAGGTCGTCAGCGAGTTGTCGAGGGACTGCATGACCAGGCCGATGATCGTCCGCTCCGACCAGCGGCGCTTCGAGAGGTTCCGGACCGACAGCACGGGGTGCCGCACCGTCGTCGCGAGGTAGGAGAGCAGGTTCGAGCGGCCGTGCGGGAACTGCAGGATGGTCATCAGGCCCATCGCGTTCGAGCCCTTGCCGTAGCGGACCGGCTCGATGTGGGTGTCGCCGTCCGGGTGGATCGACGAGGTGATCGCCACCCCGCGGCTGAAGTCCGCCCGCGGCTCGCCGGTCTTCCGCCGGTAGCGGCGGTCGCTGGTGAGCGCACCGACCAGCGACTCCGAGTTGGTGCGGGTCAGGAAGCCGAGCCGCCCGGAGATCCGCGGCAGCCGGCCGGTGTCGCGCATGGCGTGCAGCAGCGTCTGCGTGCCGTACGTGCCGGCGGCGACGACGACCTGCCGGGCGCGGATCACGCCGCGCCCGCCCTTGCGCCGCCGGTCGGTGGGCACGGTGGTGACGGCGTAGCCGCCGTCCGGGTCCTCGGCGAGGTCGACCACCGTGGTGAGCGGCCGGATCTCCGCCCCCGCCTGCTCGGCGAGGTGGAGGTAGTTCTCGATCAGCATGTTCTTGGCGCCGTGGCGGCACCCGGTCATGCACTCGCCGCACTCGGTGCAGGCCCTGCGGGCCGGTCCCGCCCCGCCGAAGTACGGGTCGGGGACCTCCGCGCCGGGGGTGCACCGCGCGGTGCCGTCGGCGTCCCCGCCGTCGCCGAAGAACACCCCGACCGGTGCGAGGTGGAAGGTGTCGCCGACGCCCATCCGCTCGGCGGCGGCCCGCAGGTGGGTGTCGGCGGCGGTCACCGTCGGGTTGAGGCGCACGCCGAGCATCCGCTGCGCCTGGTCGTAGTGCGGGGCGAGCTCGTCCTGCCAGTCGGTGATGCCGGCCCACTGGCGGTCCTCGAAGAAGGCCTTCGGCGGCACGTACAGCGTGTTGGCGTAGTTGAGCGAGCCGCCGCCGACGCCCGCGCCCGCCAGCACCAGGACGTTGCTCAGCAGGTGGATGCGCTGGATGCCGAACAGGCCGAGGGCCGGGGCCCACAGGTAGCGGCGCAGGTCCCAGGAGTTCTTCGGCAGGGTCTCCGCGCTCCAGCGCCGGCCGGCCTCCAGGACGGCCACCCGGTAGCCCTTCTCGGTGAGCCGCAGGGCCGCGACCGAGCCGCCGAAGCCCGACCCGACCACCACGACGTCGTAGTCGTATCCGCCGTTGTCCGCCATCTGCCGCTGCTCCTTCGAGGGTGGGGGCGCTACCGGGTCCGACGGGTGGCTACCGGAAGCGGAGGGTCTTCAGTGCCTTGAGGCCGGTGGTGAGCAGGGCCGCGAACCGCTGGTCGTCGAGGCCGTGCGAGGGCCCGATCGGCATCAGCCGCTGGGTGGCGATCGTCTGGCCCTCGGTGAACCGCAGGATGCCCTCGGAGCCGTGCCGCCGGCCGAGCCCGGAGTCGCCCATGCCGCCCATCGGCGAGGCCACCGAGCCGTACGCGGCGGCGTACGCCTCGTTGACGTTGACCGTGCCGGAGGTCAGGCGGGCGGCGACGGCCCGGCCGCGGCGGGTGTCCTTCGTCCAGACGCTGGCGTTCAGGCCGTACGGGGTGGAGTTGGCCAGGGCGACGGCCTCGTCCTCGGTGTCGAAGCGGTAGACGGAGACGACCGGGCCGAAGGTCTCCTCCGTGCACACGGCCATGCCGGGGGTGACGCCGTCGAGCACGGTGGGCTCGTGGAAGAGCGGGCCGAGGTCCGGGCGGGCGCGGCCGCCGGTGAGCACGGTCGCCCCGGCCTTGACCGCCTCCTCGACGTGCCGGGTGACGGTCTCCAGCTGCCGGGCGGACACCAGCGAGCCCATGTCGGCGCCGTACGCGAGACCGCCGCCGAGGCGCAGCGCCCGGGTGCGGGCGGTGAAGCGCTCCAGGAAGGCGTCGGCGACGGAGCGGTGCACGAAGAGCCGCTCGATGGAGATGCACAGCTGGCCCGCGGAGGAGAAGCAGGCCCGCACGGCGCCTTCGGCGGCCCGGTCGAGGTCGGCGTCGGCGAGCACGAGCAGGGCGTTCTTGCCGCCGAGTTCGAGGGAGCTGCCGACCAGGCGGGCGGCTGCCTGCTGGGCCACCTCGCGGCCGGTGCGGGTGGAGCCGGTGAACGAGACGTAGTCGGCGTGCGCGACGACGGCCGGGCCGATCACCGGGCCGTCGCCGACGACGATCTGCCACAGGTCGGCGGGCAGGCCGGCCTCGACGAGCAGTTCGCGGGCCCAGAGGGCGGTGAGGGCGGTCTGGGTGTCGGGCTTGGTGACGACGGCGTTGCCCGCGACGAAGGCGGGCAGGGCGTCGCTGACGGACAGCTCCAGCGGGTAGTTCCACGGGGAGATCTGGCCGACGACGCCCTTGGGGCGGCGGCCCTCGACGGTGTGGGTGAGCACCGGCAGGGCGCCGCCGCGGCGGCGGTCGCGCAGGTAGGCGGGCGCCTTGCGGCCGTAGTGCCGGGCGGCGAGGGCCGCGCCGAGCACCTCCTCGAAGGCGTGCAGGCGGGTCTTGCCGGTCTCGGCCTGGACGAGGTCGAGCGCCTCGTCCTGCCGGGCGAGCAGCAGGTCGTGGAAGCGCAGCAGGACGGCGGCGCGGCGGCGGACCGGCAGCGCGGCCCACGCCTGCTGGGCGCGGCGGGCGAGCCGGAAGGCGGTCTGCACGTCGTCCGGGGTGGACTGCGGCAGGGTCGCGAGGGGCTCACCGGTGAGCGGGGCCAGCGTCTCGGCGGGCCCGGCGCCGCCGGGGGCGGTGATGCCGCGGGCCAGCCGGGCGACGAGGGCGGGGGTGACGGCCGAGGCGACCGTGCGGGCGGCGCCGGGCGCCGCGGGGTTGCGTCCGGCCCCGCCGTCGGGCCGGGCCTGTGCGTCTGCCGTGGTGTCCGTCATGGAGCGCAGCCTAGGCCCTCGGCGGCCGGATGTGTACCCGCCGGTAACACCATTTTCCGTGACGGGTCACGCACGGAGCGCGACCGGACGGTGCCCGGTCACTGCTCCACGGAGAAGTTGTTCAGCACGACCGTGAACCGGCGCAGCGCCTCCTGCCAGTCCTTCTCCGGCGAGGCCACCAGCACGTCGTAGGAGGTGCCGTCCTCGGAGCGGAACTCGGCCTCCTTGAGGTGGCGGCGCCCGGAACCGTCCAGCGAGAGGTAGCTGAACTCCCAGACCGCGCCCTCCTGGCCGTTGACCTTGATGGGCGTCAGGCTCTCGCGCCGGTAGTCCTTCCGGTTCAGGTCGATGCTCTCCTCCATCTGCCGGAAGTGCTCCATCGGCGTCAGGGGCTGGCCCACCGTCACCGCGAACTGCAGGTAGTGCACCTTGGCGTCCGGGCTGTAGTAGATCTCGTTGTTGTCGGTGGAGCGCACCCACGGCTTGCCGCCGACGGGCAGCGGGAAGCGGAAGCCGGCCGCGTCCTCCTTCCACGCGTAGCCGCCCGGCGCGGGGCCGGGGTCCTTCGACGGGTCGGTGGTGGGCACGTTGATCTGCGGCGCGGCGCTGGTCGTCCGGTCGTCGGGGGTGCCGCCGCCGGACCCGCCGAGGCCGAGGGCGTAGGCGGCCCCGCCGGCGACCAGCGCGGTGGCCACGCCGGCGAGCAGCAGTCGGGGCCAGAGGCGCCGCGTACGGCCCGGGGCGGGCGGCGGGAGGGGCTCGGTGGCCCGGGCGGGCCGCGGGAGGGGCGCGGGCGGCGCGGAGACGGTGGGCGCCGGGGCGGGCACGGGCAGCGTCGCGGCGGTCGGCGGCGTGGCCGGCTCGACGGGAGCGGCCGGGGCCTCGGTGCGGTCGACGACGGGCACGGCCTGCGTGGGCACCCGGTGCGCACTGCCGTGCACCTTCATGCCGACGGTGTGCCCGGCGGTGACCTCGCGCAGCATCCGGGCGGCCTCGTCGGCGCCGGGCCGCGCGGCCGGGTCCTTGGTCATGAGGGCGGCGAGCACCGGCCCGAGCGCGCCGGCGCGGCGGGGCTCCGGCAGCGGGTCGCCGACGACCGCGGCGAGGGTGGTGAGCGGGGAGGTGCGGCGGAACGGCGACTCGCCCTCGACGGCGGCGTACAGCGTCGCGCCGAGCCCCCACAGGTCGGAGGCCGCGCCGGGGCGGTCGCCCTGCGCGCGTTCGGGGGCCAGGTAGTCGGGCGAGCCGATCAGGTCGCCGGGGCGGGTCAGTTCGGTGGAGCCCTCGAAGGTGGCGATGCCGAAGTCCAGCAGGACGGCGCGGCCGGTGCCCTTCTCCAGCAGCACGTTGGCGGGCTTCACGTCGCGGTGCAGCACGCCGAGCTGGTGGCCGCGGTGCAGCGCGGCCAGCACCTGCAGGCCGACCTCGGCGGCCTCGCGGGGCAGCAGCGTGCCGTCCTGGCCGATCACGTCGGCGAGCGAGCGGCCGTCGACGAGCTCCATGACGATCCAGGGCCGGCCGTCGTCCTCCAGCACGTCGTGGATGGTGATGACGCCCGGGTGCTTGATGCGGGCGGCGGCCCGCGCCTCCCGCTTCATGCGGGACTGCAGGATCTCCAGCTCCTCCTCGGGGAGGTGGCTGACGGTGAGTTCCTTGACGGCCACCTCGCGGTCGAGCATCTCGTCGCGCGCCCGCCAGACGGTGCCCATGCCGCCGCGGCCCAGCCGGTCGCCGAGCACGTACCGGCCGGCCAGCACGCGGGCGGTGTCCCTGCCGTCCGTCGACCGGTCCTGCACACCCATGGCGACCGTTCCCCCATCGTCGTTCCGCCGTCACCGCGACGGAGGATTCGGTGCACCGCAGACCCACCGTACGGACATCTTCCAACCCCACCCTAGGCGGCCGTCGCCCGGGGTTCGACAAACGGGCCGCAACCCGCCCGCGGACCGTTCAGCCCGCGACCAGCACCACCGCGGCCAGTCCCGCCAGCAGGGCCAGCAGCACCCCGCCGACCAGCAGCGGCCCCAGCAGGGAGGGCGGCACCCGCGGCGGACGGCGCGGCACCGGCAGCCGCTCCCGGCCGGCGTCCGCGCCGGGCCGCCGGGCGCGCGGGTGCGGCACCACGGGCCCGGCCGGGCGCACCACCGGCAGCAGCGGCGGAGCGTCGCGCAGCCCGTACGGCTCCGGTGCGCCGGCGAGCAGGCCGCGCAGCCGCTGCTGGACGTCCTGGGCGGTGGGCCGTGCGCCGGGCCGGGCGTCGAGCAGGTCGTCGACCAGGCCCCGCAGGGGGCCGCAGCCGTCCGACGGGTACCTGCGGCCGTCGCGGACGGCGGCCAGCAGGGTCGGCAGGTCGTCCTCCGGGTACGGGCCGTGGCCGGCCAGCAGCCGGTGCAGCAGCACGCCGAGCGCCCAGCAGTCGGCGGCCGGGCCGGCGTCGGCCGGCCAGCGCTCCGCGCGGGCGCCGAGCAGGTCGGCCCGGGCCTCGTAGACCCGGCGCGGCACGGGACCGCCGAGCTCCGCGCAGAGGGCCTCCTGGGCGGCGCCGAGCAGCAGGCCGCCGAGCTGGGCGGCGCCGTCCTCGCAGACCAGCACCGAGGCGGCGGTGACGTTGCCGTGCGTCAGGCCCGCCTCGTGGAGGGCGCGCAGGGCGCCCGCGAGGTCGGCGGCGATCTCGGCCACCCGGTACGCGGGCACCGGGCCGGCCCCGGCGAGGACGTCCAGCGGGGCGCCGCCGAGGCGCTCCTCGGCGACCCAGAGCAGGTCGCCGTCGGCGACGGCCCCGGTCTGGGCCAGCAGCCGGGGGTGACGCGGGGCGGCGGCGGCGAGGGCGGTGGCCAGGTCGGCCAGCCGGCCGCCCGTCCGCGGGTCGTCGCCGCCGTACACCTGACCGGGGATCAGCAGTTCGGGGAGGTCGAGGGCGTGCAGCAGCACCGGCGCACCCGACGCGGTGTCCAGCGCGGGCAGGCCGCCGCCCACCGGACGGTCCGTCACCCGGTACCGTCCGGCCACCACCTGACCGGGGGCCGCTCGCATGTGGAATCCTCTCGACCCGGCCAGCGTACGTCGGCACGGCCTCCGCCGGGCCCGGGCGCGGGCCGCGGAGCCGCCGCGGGCCCGCGGCTCCGAGGACGGCCGGCCGGCGCCGACGGTTGCACCGGGCGCCCGGGCCGCCCGCGGCCTCAGGTCACGGGGCGGGCCGGAAGGTCGCGAAACCGGTGCTGCGGGCCGCCGTGTCGGCGGCGGAGTTCCAGTCGGCGTCGGTGGTCGTCCAGTAGAGCGCGTAGCCGTACTTGCCGCCGCCGGTGACGAATCCGCGGTTCAGCGAGTGGTAGGTGGTGCTGCTGCCGTACGTCCACTCCCAGTCGGCGGCGTTGGTCCACTCGCGGTAGACGAGCGCCTGCAGCTGGATGCGCCGGTAGTTGCGGAAGGTCTGGTGCCGCTCGCTGGCCTGCCAGTCGGCGAGGGCGCTGTTCCCGGCGCCGAGCGTCCAGTCGACGACCAGCTTGAGGCCGTTGCCCTCGTACTTGCGGCTGGTCGCGTCGTAGTCCTGGCCCTTGTCGGCCATCCAGTCGGGCAGCACGATCGAGAAGCCGGAGGAGTCGCGGACGGTCCGGTACCCGGCCGGGACGGCGCCGTCGCCGCCGCCGCCGGGCGGGGTGGTGGCCGGGGCCGAGGCCGGCGGCGTGGACGCCGCGGCACTCGCGGAGGGCGGCGGCGTCGTCGCCGCGGCACTCGCGGAGCCCCCGGCGGAGGGGGTGCCGGCCGGGGCGGTGGCGGCCGCGGGCGAGCTCGCCGAGTCGGCGGACGGCGTGCCGCTGCTCCGGTCCTCGTCCCCGTCGCGCAGCACCAGGGCCAGGCCGACGAGCAGCAGGACGAGCAGCAGGGCGCCGGTGGCGATCAGCACGTTGCGGGGCGGCCCGCCCTGCGGCCGGACCACGGGGAGCGGCTCCGTGGGCGGGGCTGCCGGGGTCACGGGGGGCACGGCCGGCGCCGGCCCGGGTATCGGTCCGGCGGCACGGCTGCCGACCCGCACGGTGCCGACGCCGCCGCGCCGCGGACGGGCCGGGGCGGGCGCGGGGGTGGCGGGCTCCGCGGCGGGCTCCGCCGGGGCCGGCGCGGGCACGGGCATCGCCCTGGTGGGCTCGGCGACCGGCACCGCCTGCTGCGTGGTGGCCTCGGCGCGCGTCGTCGCCTCGGCGACGATCCGGCGCAGCGCGGCGCGGGTCGCGGAGGCGTCCAGGCGGAGGTCCGGGTCCTTCTCCAGCAGCCCTTCGATGACGGGCCGCAGCGGCCCGGCGTTGACCGGCGGGGTGAGGTCCTCGGTCATCACCGCGGTGAGGGTGGCGAGCGCCGAGCCGCGGTCGTACGGGGGTACGCCCTCGACCATGGCGTAGAGCGTGCCGCCGAGCGACCACAGGTCGGCGGGCGGGCCGGGCTTGCGTCCGCGGGCCCGCTCGGGCGAGATGTAGGACGGCGCGCCGACGAGCATGCCGGTGGAGGTGACGGAGGTGTCGCCCTCGACGCTGGCGATGCCGAAGTCGGTGAGGACGACGCGGCCGTCGTCGCCGATGAGCACGTTGGACGGCTTCACGTCGCGGTGCAGGATGCCGTGGGCGTGCGCGGCGGAGAGGACGCCCAGCACGTCGAGGGCGATCTCCGCGGCGCGGGCGGGCTTCAGCGGGCCGTCGTCCTTGATCACGTCGGCGAGGGAGCGGGACTCCACCAGCTCCATGACGATCCAGGGCCGCTCGTCCTCCTCGACGACGTCGAAGACGGTGACGGCGGCGGTGTGGCGGATCCGGGCGGTGGCCTTGGCCTCGCGGAGGGTCCGGACGATCAGGCGGTGCTTCTCGTCCTCGTCGACCCCGCCGTGCATGCGGAGTTCCTTGACGGCGACGACCCGGCCGAGCATCTCGTCCTCGGCCCGCCAGACCGTTCCCATTCCGCCACGGCCGAGCACCTCGGTCAGTCGGTACCGGCCGGCGAGCAGACGGCCGGTGGGCTCCTGCGGCTGCGTCATCGTGCGCTCCCCCATGTTGTGCTGGCCGTGTCGGTGATGACGGCGCGTCGGGCCACCGCGGGCGCACCCGGGCCTCAGAACGCCAAGTGCCCATCATCTCCTGTCGCTTCGGCCCGGGACCAATCGGCCCCATGGCCTGCGGTGGTCCCGCTACGGGGCAACGGTCCGTGCGTGGCCGAAAAACATCGCTCCGGACGGCCCGGAACGGGCCCCGCGGCCCGCCGCCGGGCACGCCGGAGCCCCCGGCCGCGCGGGCGGACGGGGGCTCGTACGGCCTGTCAGCGGTGGTTCAGCGCCGGGTTGACGGTGACCTCGACCCGCTGGAACTCCTTGAGCTCCGAGTAGCCGGTGGTGGCCATGGCGCGGCGCAGCGCACCGAAGAGGTTCATCGTGCCGTCGGGGGTGTGCGACGGGCCGGTGAGGATCTCCTCGATGGTGCCGACGGTGCCGAGGTCGACCTTCTTGCCGCGCGGCACGTCGTCGTGGACGGCCTCCATGCCCCAGTGGTGGCCCTTGCCGGGCGCGTCGGTGGCGCGCGCGAGCGCGGCACCGATCATGACGGCGTCGGCACCGCACGCGACGGCCTTGGCGATGTCGCCGCTGTAGCCGACGCCGCCGTCCGCGATGACGTGCACGTAGCGGCCGCCGGACTCGTCCATGTAGTCGCGGCGGGCCGCGGCCACGTCGGCGACGGCGGTGGCCATCGGCACCTGGATGCCGAGCACGTTGCGGGTGGTGTGGGCGGCGCCGCCGCCGAAGCCGACGAGCACGCCGGCCGCGCCGGTCCGCATCAGGTGCAGCGCGGCGGTGTAGGTGGCGCAGCCGCCGACGATCACCGGCACGTCGAGCTCGTAGATGAACTGCTTGAGGTTGAGCGGCTCGGCGGCGCCGGAGACGTGCTCGGCGGAGACGGTGGTGCCGCGGATCACGAAGACGTCCACGCCGGCGTCGACGACGGCCTTGGAGAACTCGGCGGTGCGCTGCGGCGAGAGCGCGGCGGCGGTGACGACGCCGGAGTCGCGCACCTCCTTGATGCGCTGCCCGATCAGCTCGGCCTTGATGGGCTCGGCGTAGATCTCCTGGAGGCGGCGGGTGGCGGCGGCCTCGTCGGTGATCGCGGCGATCTCGTCGAGCAGCGGCTGCGGGTCCTCGTAGCGGGTCCAGAGGCCTTCGAGGTTGAGCACGCCGAGGCCGCCGAGGTTGCCGATGGCGATGGCCTGCTGCGGGGAGACCACGCTGTCCATGGGCGCCGCCAGGAAGGGCAGCTCGAAGCGGTAGGCGTCGATCTGCCAGGCGATCGAGACCTCCTTCGGGTCGCGGGTCCGGCGGCTGGGGACGACGGCGATGTCGTCGAAGGAGTACGCCCGTCGGCCGCGCTTGCCTCGCCCGATCTCGATCTCAGTCACTTCGAGCCCTTCTGCTGCTTCTTTTCTCCCGACCGGGTCACCCCGGCCGCCCACCAGTATCCCGCACCGGGCCGCCGCCGTGCCGCGGCCACCCGCGGGCCGGACACCCCGGGCAGCGCGCAGGGCCCGCGCCGGGTGCGGCGCGGGCCCTGCGAGCGGCGGGGGTCAGCCCCGGCTGGTGTAGTTCGGGGCCTCGACGGTCATCTGGATGTCGTGCGGGTGGCTCTCCTTGAGGCCCGCCGAGGTGATCCGGACGAACCGGCCCTTGCTCTCCATCTCGGCGACGGTGGCCGCGCCGACGTAGCCCATGGTCTGCCGCAGGCCGCCGACCAGCTGGTGCAGCACGGCCGAGAGCGGGCCGCGGTAGGGCACCTGGCCCTCGATGCCCTCGGGCACGAGCTTGTCGTCGGAGGAGACCTCGGCCTGGAAGTAGCGGTCCTTGGAGTACGAGCGGCCCTGGCCGCGCGACTGCATGGCGCCGAGCGAGCCCATGCCGCGGTACGACTTGAACTGCTTGCCGTTGATGAACATCAGCTCGCCGGGCGACTCCTCGCAGCCGGCCAGCAGCGAGCCGAGCATCACGGTGTCGGCGCCGGCGGCGAGCGCCTTGCCGATGTCGCCCGAGTACTGCAGGCCGCCGTCGCCGATGACCGGCACGCCGGCCGCCTGACAGGCGACGGCGGCCTCGTAGATCGCGGTGACCTGCGGCACGCCGATGCCGGCGACGACGCGGGTGGTGCAGATCGAGCCGGGGCCGACGCCGACCTTGACGCCGTCGACACCGGCGTCGATCAGGGCCTGGGCGCCGTCGCGGGTGGCGACGTTGCCGCCGACCACGTCGACGGAGACGGCCGACTTGATCTTCTCGATCCAGGCGAGCGCGTTGTGGCTGTGGCCGTGCGAGGTGTCGACGACGAGGAAGTCGACGCCGGCGGAGACCAGGGCCTGTGCGCGGTCGAAGGCCTCGGCGGAGGCGCCGACGGCGGCGCCGACGAGCAGGCGGCCCTCGGCGTCCTTGGCGGCGTTCGGGTACTGCTCGGCCTTGACGAAGTCCTTGACGGTGATGAGGCCCTTGATCCGGCCCTCGTCGTCGACCAGCGGCAGCTTCTCGATCTTGTGGCGGCGCAGCAGCGCCATCGCGTCCACGCCGGAGATGCCGACCTTGCCGGTGATCAGCGGCATCGGGGTCATGATCTCCGCGACCTTGCGGCTGCGGTCGGTCTCGAAGGCCATGTCGCGGTTGGTGACGATGCCGAGCAGGCGGCCCTCGGGGGTGGCGACCGGGACGCCGCTGATGCGGAACTTCGCGCAGAGCGCGTCGGCGTCGGCGAGCGTCGCCTCGGGGCCGACCGTGATCGGGTCGGCGACCATGCCGGACTCGGAGCGCTTGACCAGGTCGACCTGGTTGGCCTGGTCCTCGACGGACAGGTTGCGGTGCAGCACGCCGACGCCGCCCTGGCGGGCCATGGAGATGGCCATCCGCGACTCGGTGACCTTGTCCATCGCCGCGGAGAGCAGCGGGATGTTCACCCGGACGTTGCGCGAGACGCGCGAGGAGGTGTCGACCTCGTTGGGGAGCACCCCGGAGGCCCCCGGCAGCAGCAGGACGTCGTCGTACGTGAGCCCGAGCATCGCGAACTTCTCGGGTACGCCTGCGGCGTTGTAAGACATTTCTGGGGACCTTCCGTGGCGGCCGCTGATCTGATCGCTTCCGGATGAGGGTGTCCGGACGCGTGGGTCTCGGAGGGTGGGGCACCGGAGCAGGTCCGGCGTCACACCCGCGCACACCGGCACGGACCGATTCGCCAAGACGCCGCAATGCTGGAGGTTCCTCCAGGGGAACCCCGACCGCACCCACGAAACTTTGGCGACCTGCCCAGGCGCCGATACCCCATGGTACCGGCGTCCGGCGTGTCGGATGGCGCCTCCTGGACAACGCCGGGATCAGGAGGACTCTTCCGCGAGCGCCCGCAGTCGGCTGAGCGCGCGGTGCTGGGCGACGCGCACGGCGCCGGGCGACATGCCGAGCACCTCGCCCGTCTCCTCGGCGGACAGCCCGGCGGCGACCCTCAGCAGCACGAGTTCGCGCTGGCGGGCGGGGAGGTTGGAGAGCAGTTCCCTGATCCAGGCGGCGTCGCTGCTGAGCAGCGCGCGCTCCTCCGGGCCGAGCGACTCGTCGGCGGTCTCCGGCAGGTCGTCGGGCGGGATCACGGTGGAGCCGGGGCCGCGCATCGCGGCCCGCTGCAGGTCGGCGATCTTGTGGGCGGCGATGCCGTAGACGAAGGCCTCGAAGGGCCGGCCCTCGTCGCGGTAGCGCGGCAGTGCGCAGAGCACCGCGACGCACACCTCCTGGACGACGTCGTCCACGTGGTGCCGGGCACCGCCGGGCAGCCGGACGAGCCGGCCGCGGCAGTAGCGGAGGGCGAGCGGGTGCACGTACGCGAGGAGGGCGTCGACGGCGGGGCCCTCCCCGGCGACGGCGGCCGCGACGACCTCGTTGAGCTGGGGGGACGGGCCGCTGCCCAGGACCGGCCGGCGGGGCCCGGCGGGGTGCGCGTACGAGACGGCCTCCGGGCCGTCGGGCTGTGCCTCGTCGGGCCGGGCCTCGGCCGGAGCGGCTGCCTCGTCGTCACGCATCGGTCCATGGTGCCTGGTCGACTCCGGGAACGCGGCACCGCGTCCGGAGTTGTGCACCGGAACGTTATGCGTGGACGCCGTACCCACCGCACCGCCTCCCGCCGCCGTACCGGTCGCCGCCTCTGCGGTCGCACTCGTCTCCGCAGTACCTGTCCGCTGGTCCCCGAGGTGCTCCACTCCTCCATGGTGCAGCCTCGGGACCACCACGTCACACGTCCGGGCCAAGGGATCTGCCGGGCGGCACCCTCTCAGCGGACCAGACCCCAGCGGAAGCCGAGCGCCACGGCGTGCGCGCGGTCCGATGCGCCGAGCTTCTTGAACAGTCGCCGGGCGTGCGTCTTGACGGTGTCCTCGGACAGGAAGAGCTCGCGCCCGATCTCCGCGTTGCTGCGGCCGTGGCTCATGCCTTCCAGCACCTGGATCTCACGGGCCGTCAGTGTCGGCGCCGCCCCCATGTCGGGGCTGCGCAGCCGGCGGGGGGCCAGGCGCCAGGTCGGGTCGGCGAGGGCCTGGGTGACGGTGGCCCGCAGCTCGGCGCGGGAGGCGTCCTTGTGCAGGTAGCCGCGGGCGCCGGCGGCCACCGCGAGGGCGACGCCGTCGAGGTCCTCGGCGACGGTGAGCATGATGATGCGGGCGCCCGGGTCGGCGGACAGCAGCCGCCGGACCGTCTCCACCCCGCCGAGGCCGGGCATGCGGACGTCCATCAGAACGAGATCGGAGCGGTCGGCCACCCAGCGGCGGAGGACCTCCTCACCGTTCGTCGCAGTGGTCACCCGGTCGACGCCGGGCACGGTCGCGACCGCTCGGCGAAGCGCCTCCCGGGCGAGCGGGGAATCGTCGCAGACGAGGACGGATGTCATGACCGTCCTCCGCAGCTGATCCGCGTCACGTTGAGCCTCCTGGCTGGTACGAACTCTCTCCGACACGGCCGTTTGGCGACGGGCCCCGTTTCTGATCGCCGATGCCACCGCGATCGTTCCCGAGGTCCGGCGCCCGCTAACCGCCTCCGTACATCCAACGACCGTCACTCGAATGAGTTACGGCCTTCGGGGCCATCACCGCCACTGTACGTGGCCGACCCATCACGCACCGGCCGCCTCGCGGCGCACACGCCGCAGTTTCGTGCGGTCCGCGCGCGGACCGCACGGCGCGCGCGGCCGAACCCGGGTGGTCGCACCCCGGGATCCGGTGCAGTGCCACCCGATTGCCACGCGGAGCCTGACCACCACCATGCCCCTTTTGTCCGTTTTTATAGCTTCCATACGGTCATTGACTGTTGTGTCGGTGTGTGGGTGACTTGTCCTGGTGAGTGGCGTAAGTCATATTTCCAGGTGTCCGTACCGGCCCCGTGCAGCCTCGCCGCAGCGAGCGGGCCCCGAGTCCTTGTGAAGCCGTCGAGTCCGAGCCCGAGTTCTGAGTGATTGAAGGGAATGAGCCATGGCCGATTTCTCCCGCCTCCCCGGTCCCAACGCAGACCTCTGGGACTGGCAGCTCTCCGCCGCCTGCCGGGGCGTGGACAGCTCGCTGTTCTTCCACCCCGAGGGTGAGCGCGGGGCCGCGCGCAGCTCGCGCGAGGCGAGTGCGAAGGAGGTCTGCATGCGGTGCCCGGTGCGCGCCGAGTGCGCGGCGCACGCCCTCGCCGTCCGCGAGCCGTACGGTGTGTGGGGAGGCCTGACCGAGGACGAGCGCGAGGAGCTGCTCGGCCGGGCGCGCAACCGGCAGCTGGTCGAGGTACCGCTGGCGATGCCGGCCACCATGCGGCGGTGAGGCCGGGGCAGGGCCGGGAGCGCCAGGGTCCGGCGCGCCAGGCTGTGCAGAAACGTTTCAGTCGCGCCGCCGTCCGGTGAGCGCGGCCCGTCAGTGTGCGGCGGCGACCGCCGTGAGCCGGTCCATCATCAGCTGCACCGCGGGCACGCCGACGAGGTCCGGCAGCGTCAGCGCCACCACCTCGCGCCGCGCCCGCTCCCCCGACGCCGCCACCAGGGGCACCGCCGCGACGCCCTCACGGCGCACCGCCCGCAGCGCCAGCCCCGGCAGCACCGCCACCCCCAGACCCGCCGCCACCAGCCCGACCACGGCCGGGTAGTCGTCGGTCGCGAAGTCGATCCGCGGCGCGAAGCCCGCCTCGGCGCACAGCTCCACCAGATGGCCGCGGCACTGCGGACAGCCCGCGATCCACGGTTCCTCCGCCAGCTCGGCCGGCGCCACCGGCCGGGCGTCCCGGTCTGCCAGCGGATGGCCGGCCGGGACGAGCACCACCAGCGGGTCGTCCAGCAGCGGCCGCACCACGAGGTCCGACCAGTCGGTCGCCGCGGCCGACGCCGCGGCCTCCAGCACCGCCTCCGCCCGTGCCTGCCGGGGCGGGGTCCGCGGCTCCGGCACCGGCCCGGCACCGCCGTACGCGCCCGGGTAGCGGAACGCCAGCGCCACCTCGCACTCGCCGGCCCGCAGCATCGCCAGCGACTCCGGCGGCTCCGCCTCCACCAGCGAGACCCGCACCCCGGGCCGGGCGGCCCGCAGCTGCGCCACGGCCTGCGGCACCAGGGTGGAGCTGGCCGTCGGGAAGGACACCAGCCGCACCCGCCCCGAACGCAGCCCGGCGATCGCGGCGACCTCCTCCTCCGCCGCCGACAGGCCCGCCAGGATCCCGGAGGTGTGCTTCAGCAGCACCTCGCCCGCCTCGCTGAGCTGCATGCCCCGCCCGGAGCGCACCACCAGCGGGGTCGCCACCGACTTCTCCAGCGCCTTCATCTGCTGGCTGACCGCCGGCTGGGTGCAGCCCAGCTCCCGCGCGGCGGCGGAGAAGGAGCCCGTCCGGGCGACGGCGCGCAGGACGCGGAGATGGCGGGCCTCGATCATGCGCCCAGGGTATAAGGCGCGCCGGGGTCCGCCCGGCGGGCGGAACGCCGGAGGCCCGGCCCGCCCCGGACGTGGTGTCCAGGGCGGGCCGGGCCTCGCGGGGTCCGACAGACGTCAGTGGGAGTGACCGTGGCCGCCGTGCGAGTGGCCGCTGTCGGACTCCTCCTCCTTCTTCTCCACCACGAGGGTCTCGGTGGTGAGGAGCAGGGAGGCGATGGACGCCGCGTTCTCCAGGGCGGAGCGGGTGACCTTGACCGGGTCGATGACGCCGGCCTTCACGAGGTCGCCGTACTCGCCGGTGGCCGCGTTGTAGCCGTGGCCGTCCTCCAGCTCGGCGACCTTGGAGGTGATGACGTAGCCCTCCAGGCCGGCGTTCTGGGCGATCCAGCGCAGCGGCTCGGCGAGCGCCTTGCGGACGACCGCGACACCGGTCGCCTCGTCGCCCGACAGGCCCAGGCCACCGTCCAGCACCTTCTGCGCGTGGACGAGCGAGGCGCCACCGCCGGCGACGATGCCCTCCTCGACCGCGGCGCGGGTCGCGGAGATGGCGTCCTCCAGACGGTGCTTGCGCTCCTTGAGCTCCACCTCGGTGGCGGCGCCGACCTTGATGACGCAGACGCCGCCGGCCAGCTTGGCCAGGCGCTCCTGCAGCTTCTCGCGGTCCCAGTCGGAGTCGGTCGAGGCGATCTCGGCCTTGATCTGGCCGACACGGCCGGCCACGCCCTCGGAGTCGCCGGCACCGTCGACGAGGATGGTCTCGTCCTTGGTGACGGTGATGCGGCGGGCGCTGCCGAGCACGTCCAGGCCGGCCTGGTCGAGCTTGAGGCCGACCTCCTCGGAGATGACGGTCGCGCCGGTGAGGACGGCGAGGTCACCGAGGATCGCCTTGCGGCGGTCGCCGAAGCCGGGGGCCTTGACGGCCACCGCGTTGAAGGTGCCGCGGATCTTGTTCACCACGAGGGTGGACAGCGCCTCGCCGTCGACGTCCTCGGCGATGATCAGCAGCGGGCGGGAGCCGCCGCCCTGCAGGATCTTCTCCAGCAGCGGGAGGAGCTCCTGGATGGAGGAGATCTTGCCCTGGTTGATCAGGACGTACGGGTCCTCGAGGACCGCCTCCTGGCGCTCCGCGTCCGTGACGAAGTACGGCGACAGGTAGCCCTTGTCGAACTGCATGCCCTCGGTGAACTCGAGCTCGACACCGAAGGTGTTCGACTCCTCGACGGTGATGACACCGTCCTTGCCGACCTTGTCGATGGCCTCGGCGATGAGCTCGCCGACCTGGGCGTCCTGCGCGGAGAGGGAGGCGACGGCGGCGACGTCGTCCTTGCCCTCGATCTCGCGGGCGATCGAGAGGAGGTGCTCGGAGACCGCGGCGACGGCCTTGTCGATGCCCTTCTTCAGGGCGGCCGGGCCGGCACCGGCGGCGACGTTGCGCAGACCCTCGTTGACCAGGGCCTGGGCGAGCACGGTCGCGGTGGTGGTGCCGTCACCCGCGACGTCGTTCGTCTTGGTGGCGACCTCCTTGACGAGCTGCGCGCCGAGGTTCTCGTACGGGTCGTCGAGCTCGACCTCGCGGGCGATCGTCACACCGTCGTTGGTGATGGTGGGGGCGCCGAACTTCTTGTCGATGACGACGTTGCGGCCCTTGGGGCCGATGGTCACCTTGACGGTGTCGGCCAGCTTGTTGACACCGCGCTCCAGCGAGCGGCGGGCGTCCTCGTTGAACTGCAGGATCTTCGCCATGTTCCCGTTTCCTCAAGGGTGTTACGGACGGACCGTGTGGATGGACCAACAAGCGCGCCCCGGGCCCGGGTCAGTGCTGACGCGGTTCCGGGGCGGGCTGCTGAGGCTTACTTCTCGATGATGGCGAGAACGTCACGAGCCGAGAGGACGAGGTACTCCTCGCCCTGGTACTTGACCTCGGTGCCGCCGTACTTCGAGTACAGGACGATGTCACCGACGGCGACGTCGAGCGGCAGGCGCTGACCGTCCTCGAAACGGCCCGGGCCGACGGCCAGGACGACGCCCTCCTGGGGCTTCTCCTTGGCGGTGTCCGGGATAACCAGGCCGGAGGCCGTGGTGGTCTCGGCGTCGAGCGGCTGGACCACAATGCGGTCCTCGAGCGGCTTGATGGCAACCTTGCTGCTGGTGGTCACGTCCGAGTTCCCCTTCGGAGATTACGGGGTTGTCTAACAGGAAAGGGCGATGTCCGCAGGCCTGCCGTCGCGGGGGTCAGGCTCGCTCGTCGCGTTGGCACTCACCCGGGGGGAGTGCCAGGAACGACCATAGGCCGCGGTTAGCACTCAGTCAACCAGAGTGCCAACGGAGACGCGGGTGTGTCGCGAAAGAGGTGAGTAGCCGTACTCATGTACGACGCACCGGCGCGGCGGACACTGGTGGCCATGCCCGCCACCTCCCCCGCACCCGGCCGAGAGCGCGACCGTGAGGGCGGCCGCGGCGGCGGCCGCCGGATCGCCGCGGACCTGCTGCTGGCCCTCGGCCTGCTGTGCCTGGAGGTCCTCGCCGCCGGATACACCCTGCTCGTCCTCGCGTTCGGCTCCCGGGAGGCCGACCCGGC
Organism: Kitasatospora sp. NBC_01539; assembly: GCF_045040525.1. Lineage (NCBI taxonomy): Bacteria > Bacillati > Actinomycetota > Actinomycetes > Kitasatosporales > Streptomycetaceae > Kitasatospora > Kitasatospora sp. NBC_01539. The sequence continues at coordinate 5,188,167 of NZ_CP109390.1, read as the reverse complement.
CGGCGCCGCGACCGTCCCGCCCTTCGACTGGTCGCCGATCGCCGCCCTCGGCGGCTTCGGCGCGTTCGCGCTGCTCGTGGCGGTGCTCGCCGGCCGCGACCGGTGGTGGATCACCACCGTCGCGCACGGGCTGCTGGCCGCGGTGCTGCTGCTCGGCGCCGCGGCGGCGGGGGTCGGCCGGCAGCACGACCGGCAGCCCCCGGCCCGGCCGGAGCCGCTGCCCTCCGGCTACACGCCCTGCTTCAGCGGCAGCGGCCGGTGCAACTGACCCGAGCCGCGACAATGGCCGGGTGGAGATCGAATCGTTCCGGGCCCTGCTGACCGACGAGGGCCGCGCCCTGCTCGCCGAGCTGCGCGCCTTCACCCCCGACCAGGAGCTGGCGCTCGCGACCCGGCTGCGCCGCGAGCACCCGGCGGAGCTCGTCCGCGCCGCGTTCGAGCAGGCCAGGCTGCGGCAGCGGGCCCGCGCGAAGTTCGGCGACGACGCCGACGCCCTGTACTTCACCCCGGACGGCGTCGAGCAGGCGACCCGGCGCAGTGTCGCCGAGTGGCGGGCGCAGCGGTTCGCGGCGCTGGGCGTGCGGCGGCTGGCCGACCTGTGCTGCGGCATCGGCGGCGACGCGATCGCGCTGGCCCGGGCGGGCGTGTCGGTCCTGGCCGTCGACCGCGACCCGCTGACCTGCGCCGTGGCGGAGGCGAACGCGGCCGCGCTGGGGCTGTCGGCGCTGGTGGAGGTGCGGTGCGCGGACGTCGCCGGGATCGACGTGTCGGGCTTCGACGCGGTCTTCACCGACCCTGCGCGGCGCACCTCGCGCGGGCGGGTCTTCGACCCGGAGGCGTACTCGCCGCCGCTGTCGTGGGCCGTCGAGGCGGCGCGGCGCACGCCGTTCGGTGCGCTGAAGGTCGCGCCGGGCATCCCGCACGAGCTGGTGCCCGGGGACGCCGAGGCCGAGTGGGTCTCCGACCACGGCGAGGTCAAGGAGGCGGTGATCTGGTTCGGCACGGGCGCCGCCGAGCCGTACCGGGCCACCGTGCTGCCCGGCGGCCACAGCCTGGCCGGGGCGGGGCTGCCCGCGGAGGCCGGACCGGTGGGCCGGTACCTGTACGAGCCGGACGGCGCCGTCATCCGGGCCCGGCTGGTCTCCGACGTGGCCGCGCGGGTCGGCGGGCGGCTGATCGACCCGATGATCGCCTACCTGACCTCCGACCGGCTGGTCGCGACGCCGTACGCGCAGGCGTACGAGATCGGCGAGGCGATGCCGTACAACGTCAAGCGGCTGAAGGCGCTGCTGCGGGAGCGCGGCGCGGGCACCGTGGTGATCAAGAAGCGCGGGATCGCGATCACGCCGGAGGAACTGCGGCGGCAGCTGCGGCCGAGCGGGCCGCACGAGGTGACGGTGATCCTCAGCCGGACCGACCACGGGCCGCTGATGATGCTCGGTCAGCCCGCGTCGACGTAGTCCTCCAGGCGGGCGACCGCGAAGCCCTGCTCCCGGATGCGGCTGAGCAGCTCGCCGAACATCGCCGTCATCGACTCGCCCTTGAGGTCCTTCGGGCCGCGGAAGTGGGCGAGGATGATGTCGCCCGGGCGCAGCTTCTTGTCGGCGGCCTGGTACTGCATGTCGTGGATCTGCATCGACTCCCGCCACAGCACGACCGCGCGCGGGCCGCAGGCACGGACGGCGCCGCGCAGCCCGGCGCTGTGCGCGCCGTCCCCGTAGGGCGGGCGGAAGAGCAGCGGGGCGGTGCCGTACTGCTCGGTGAGGGCCGCCTGGGCGTCGCACACCTCGGCGTGCTGCCGCTCCGGGGAGATCGTGCTCATCGCCGGGTGGTCGGTGCTGTGGTTGTGGATGTGGTTGCCGAGGGCCTGCAGCGGCTTGAAGTAGCCGTAGTCGCCGCGGACGATGTCGCGGGTCAGGAACATCGAGAACGGCACCCTGAGGTCGGTCATCATCTCGACGAACCGCGGGTCCTTCTCGGCGCCGTCGTCGACGGTGATGAAGACGACCCTGTCCCGGGTGGGCACCTCGCTGAAGACCGGCACCTCGCCGTCGGCCGACAGCTTGACCGGCTTGTCGGCGGGCGCGGCGGGGGCGGCGGGGAGCGGCCGGAGGCCCCACTTCGCCCAGACGGCGGCCGGGTCGGCCGGGGGTGCGGCCGCGGCGGTGGTGCCGACCGGGCTGCCGGACGGTCCGGTGCGGGCGGGCGGCGCGGCGGCGGGCTTGCGCGGTGTGCCGCCGCACGCCGCGACGGCCGCCAGGAGGGCCAGTGCCCCCGCCACCCGGACCCATGACCTCTTCGGCACAGCGCGCTCCCCCACCCGCGATCCGGCACCGGATCGTGCGAATTCTCAGAGAGGCACGCTACTCGACATACGTACTGGTGAACGACCAGCGGTGCACGGGTCGCGCGAGCAGCCCGTCCGGCGGGTCGGGGACGGCGGCCGGCTCGCCCGGCCACCACGTGATCAGCAGGACGCGCCCGCCGTCGGCGGTGAACACCTCGCTGCGCACCGGTGCGGCGGGGCGCAGCGCGGGCAGGGCGGTCTCCCGCACCCAGCGCTCCAGTTCGGCGGCCCGGCCGTCGGCGGCGCGGGCCTCCCACATGTGCGCGCGGGTCACCCCAGCGACTCGTGGGCGTGCGCGTGCACGTCGGTGTGCGGCACGTGCACCTCGGTGACCGGGAGCGAGGAGTCCGCGGACAGGTCGAACGCCGAGGGCGTGCGGTTGCGGCGCACCATCTCGGAACCGAGCGCGGCGACCATCGCGCCGTTGTCGGTGCACAGGCCCGGCCGCGGCACGCGCAGCACGATGCCCGCCCGGTCGCAGCGCTGCTGGGCCATCTCGCGCAGCCGGGAGTTGGCGGCCACGCCGCCGCCGATCATCAGGTGGTCGACGCCGTTGTCCTTGCACGCCCGGACGGCCTTGCGGGTGAGCACGTCGGTGACGGCCTCCTGGAAGGAGGCGGCGACGTCGGCCACCGGCACGTCCTCGCCCGCGCGGCGCTTCGCCTCGACCCAGCGGGCGACGGCGGTCTTCAGGCCGGAGAAGGAGAAGTCGTACGCCGGGTCACTGGCGGTGCTCAGGCCGCGGGGGAAGGCGATGGCCTTCGGGTCGCCGTCGCGGGCGGTGCGGTCGACGATCGGCCCGCCGGGGAAGCCGAGGCCGAGCACCCGGGCGACCTTGTCGAAGGCCTCGCCGGCCGCGTCGTCGATGGTCGCGCCGAGCGGGCGGACGTCGCTGGTGATGTCGGCCGAGATCAGCAGCGAGGAGTGGCCGCCGGAGACCAGCAGGGCCATCGTCGGCTCGGGGAGGCGACCGTGCTCCAGCTGGTCGACGCAGATGTGCGAGGCCAGGTGGTTGACGCCGTACAGCGGCTTGTCGAGCGCCCACGCGTACGCCTTGGCGGCGGAGACGCCGACCAGTAGGGCGCCGGCGAGGCCCGGGCCCGCGGTGACGGCGATGCCGTCGAGGTCGGAGGCCTTGACCCCGGCGGTCTCCAGGGCGCGCCGGATCGTCGGGACCATCGCCTCCAGGTGCGCCCGGCTGGCGATCTCGGGCACGACGCCGCCGTACCGGGCGTGGTCGTTGACGCTGGAGGCGACCGCGTCGGCGAGCAGGGTGGTGCCGTGGACGATGCCGACGCCGGTCTCGTCGCAGGAGGTCTCGATGCCGAGGACGAGCGGTTCGTCAGCCATTCTTCGGGTCCTTCGAATCGTGCGTGGGGTGGTCGAGGCGCATGACGAGCGCGTCGACGTTCGCCGGCTGGTAGTAGCCGCGGCGGACGCCGACCGGCTGGAAGCCGAACCGCTCGTAGAGGCGCTGGGCGCGCAGGTTGTCGACCCTGACCTCCAGCAGCAGCTCGGCGCAGCCGCGGCGGGCGGACTCCTCGACGAGGTCGGTGAGCAGCGCGCTGCCGAGGCCGGCGCCCTGGAGGCGGTCGTCGACGGCGATGGTCTGGACGTCGCCCTCGGCACCGACGGCCATCAGTCCGGCGTAGCCGACGACACCGCCGTCCTCGGTGGTGGCGACGGTGTAGTGGCGGGTGCCGCCGGGGTGCGCCTCGGCCAGCTCCGACCAGTACATGGCGGGCGACCAGGCGTCCTCGGGGAAGAGCCGGAGTTCGAGCTCCATCACCGGCTCGATGTCCCACCAGCGCATCGGCCGGAGGGTGACGGCGGTCATGCCGGAAGCACCGCCTTGTAGCCCGCGGGCACCTGGGCGTCCGGGCGGCGCAGGTAGAGCGGGGCGTTCGGCAGCAGGTCGCGGCCGGCCGCGAGCTCGGCGGCGGCGAACGCGGCCAGCGCGCCGGCCGAGACGTGCGCGGGGCCGGTCGCCCCGGGGAAGGCGTCGGGGTAGAGCAGGGCGCCCGCGCCGACCGAGCGGGCCGGCGGGGCGAGGTCGCCGGGCCGGTCGACGGACGGCCCTGCGGTGCGGGTGCCGTCGGCGGCGTACGCGGCCCAGTACACCTCCTTGCGGCGCGCGTCGGTGGCGGCCGTGAACGCGCCGGCCAGGCCCTCGGTGCGGGCCTGGTGCGCGATCGCGTCGAGCGTGCAGACGCCGTGCACCGGCACGCCGAGGGCGTCGCCGAGCGCGGCGGCCGTCACCAGCCCGACCCGCAGGCCGGTGTACGGGCCGGGGCCGACGCCGACCGCGACGGCGGTCAGCTCACGCTTGTCGACGCCGGCGCTGCGGAGCACCGTGTCGATGGTGGGCAGGAGCAGCTCCCCGTGCCGTCTGGCGTCGACCTCGTAGGACTCGGCGAGGACGGCGGTGCCGTCGTGGACGGCGGCGGTGACGGCGGGGGTGGCGGTGTCGAACGCGAGCAGCAGCACGGCTCCAAGGTTAGAGGGTCGTCCGGCGGTGGCGTTCCGGCGGTACGGGCGCGGGCGGCGGGGCGGGAGGCGGCGGGCCCGGGACGGGAGGGGAACACACCATCGGATCGCCCCTGTCCGGCGGTGCGGACCTGGCACGATGGGGCCCGACACGTGGAGCGAGCGGCGGGAGCGTACGTGGTGAGGATGGGTCCTGGCGTGGTGGTCGCCGGGCTGACGGCGGCGGCGGTGGCCGTGGTGACGCTGCTGGCCGTGCAGGCGGACGGCGCCGGGTCGCGGGCCGCCGCCGCGGGGGCGTCGGCCGCCGCCGCCACCGAGGCCGCGCCGAGCAGCGGGCCCGCTCCCACCGCACCGGCGCTGCCGGCGTCCTCCGGTACGGGCTACCGCCTCGTGTACTCGATCGCCGGGCACCGGGTGTGGCTGGTCGACCCGAGGAAGACGCCGGAGCTGCAGGCCTCGTTCGCGGTGACCCCGGGCTCGGCGGAGCCGTCCCCGGGCAGCTACAGCGTGTACAGCCGCACGGCCACCGGGAAGGGCACGGACGGGCGGCAGATCGAGCACGTCGTGCGGTTCACCCAGCAGAGCGGCACGGTGTTCGGCTTCTCGGCCGCGGTGGACGGCTCGACGGAGCCGCCGGAGGCGGGCCTGCGGACGGGCGGCATCCGCTCGGCGCGGGCCGACGGGCAGCTGCTGTGGGACTTCGCGCCGACCGGCACCCGGGTGGTCGTGACGCCCTGAACCCGGGCCGCACCGGGCGCCGGCGGGCACGGCCGACAGGCCCGCCGCGCGGCCGTCCGCGGCTGCCGGGCGGCCCGCCGGGTCAGGCGGCCCGCGGCGGGGCGGACGGCTCCGTGCGGGCCCGCGCGGGCGCCGGGCGTGCGGGCGGGGTGGAGACGGCCGCGGCGGACGCGCAGGCCGCCAGCAGTGCCCGCATCGGGGCTCCGGCCGGGGCCGCGGTCGGCTCGGGCCGGTCCTGCGGCGTGGGTGCCGCAGCGGGGGTGGTGCTCGCCATGGGGCGCCTCCCTAGTTAGGCAGACCTAACCTCGGAGTCCATCCCATCACGAGCAACGGTCGTGCCGCAACACCTTGCCGACACCATGTCGGCAACCGTCGGCGCACCACGGCGGGGACGGAGACCCGGATCGGCAACCGTCGGCGCACCACGGCGGGGACGGAGACCGGACGCCCGCACGGCGCAACGGCCGGGTGGCATCGAAAGGCGCCCCGGCGCGTGCCGGGCGGCACCGGGGCCCGGACGGGTGCGGTGCGGCCCTGGCCCTAGCCCTCGCCCTCGCCCAGCACGGTGAGGTCGGCCCCGCCCCAGCGGGCGCCCAGCCCGGTCACCGTGACGCGGCGCGGATCGAGGTCGTCGTCGGCGGCCTCGGCGCCGATCGCCCGCTCGATCCGCACCTCCAGGCGCTCGTCGCTGAGCTGCTCGACCTTGCCCTCGCCCCACTCCACGACCACCACCGACTCCGGCAGCGAGACGTCCAGGTCGAGGTCCTCCATCTCGTCCAGGCCGCCGCCGAGCCGGTACGCGTCGACGTGCACCAGCGCCGGGCCGCCGGTCAGCGACGGGTGCACCCGGGCGATGACGAAGGTCGGCGAGGTCACCGCGCCGCGCACGCCCAGGCCCAGGCCCAGGCCGCGGGTGAGCGTGGTCTTGCCGGCGCCCAGCTCCCCGGAGAGCAGCACCAGGTCACCGGGGCGCAGCAGCGCGGCGAGGCCCCGGCCGAGCCGGCCCATCCGCTCGGGCGTGGCGACGGTGAGGGTGAGCTGGTTGCCCATGGCGGTGTCGGTGTCCTTCCGGTGGCGGCGCGCGGCGCGGGGGGTCAGCGTTCGGGGCGCGGGACGGGCGGCGGGGCGGCGTGGGCGTGCCCGGCCGCGCGGTGGAGCAGTTCGAGCAGGTGCAGGTCGACCGCTTCGGGGCGTTCCAGCATCAGCAGGTGCCCGGTGTCGGGCAGTACGGCGAGCGTGGCCTCGGGCAGGGCCCGGGCGATGTCCTCGCTGTGCGACGGCGGGGTGAGGAGGTCCTCGGTGCCGGCGAGGACGAGCACCGGGATGCCGTCCAGGGCGGCGAGCGCCGCCTTCTTGTCGTGCAGGCCGAACGCCGGGTAGAACTCGGCGACCACGTCGATCGGCGTGGCGTCGAGCAGCTGCTCGGCGAACCTCGCGACCTGCGGGTCGACGTCGTTCGAGCCGAAGGAGAACCGGCGGTAGAAGACCGCGGCGACGTCCGCGCCGAACCGCCGGGTGGCCTCGACGATCTCGACCTGGCGGCCGAGCAGCTTCACGGTGAGGGGGGCGATCCGGCGGAGCAGCTTGGCGCCGATCGGCGGGAGGCCGAGGGTGACGGAGTTCCAGTCGCCGGCGAGGGTGCCGACGAGGGCGACCCCGGCGACCCGCTCGCGGAACAGCTCCGGGTGCTGGTCGGCGAGTGCCATGACCGTCATGCCGCCCATGGAGTGCCCGACCAGCACGATCGGGCCCTCGGGCACGACCGCGTCGAGCACGGCCTTCAGGTCGCCGCCGAGCTGGTCGATGGAGGCCGGCTCACCGGCGAGGTACGAGCGGGAGCGCTCCGAGCGGCCGTGGCTGCGGTGGTCCCAGAAGACCAGCCGCATGCCGTCGCGCAGGGCGGCGCGCTGGAAGTGCCAGCTGTCCTGGCTGAGGCAGTAGCCGTGGCAGAAGACGACGGTCAGCGGCGGGGCGGCGGGTCCGCGCGTGCCGGGGGCGCCGCCCTGGGCGGCCCGGGCGAGTGCGCCGGAGCCGGCGAGCAGGCCGGGCAGGCCGCTGCGGTCGACCGGGCCGCCGCGGCGGCGGGCGAACCATCCGCGCCGCGCACGGCCGTCCTCCTCGGGCCGGGCGGGCGGCTCGGCGCCGGGTTCGGGCCAGCCGGTGCCGTCCAGCTCGACGTACAGCTCGGTGCCGTCGGGGGCGGCGACGGTGCGCGGGCGTCCGCGCAGCGAGCCGTACGGGGCGGCGGCGTCGAGCTCCTCGCGGACTCTGCGGCGCATCGACCGGCCGACGGTGAGGCGTTCGATCGCCACGCCGGCGGCGGCGCCGGCCGCGACCACGCCCAGGGAGATGCCGATCAGGCCGGCGCGGCTGACGCCGGAGGAGGCCGACCCGGCGACCCGGGCCGCCGTGACGACGGGGTTGGTGCCGGCCGGCCCGGTCATGAGGCCCCGGCCCCGGCGGCGCCCACGTAGCGGCGCGGCACCCGGGATCCGATCCGGGTGATGATCTCGTAGCTGAGGGTGCCGGAGGCCCGGCCCCAGTCCTCGGCGGTCGGCTCGCCGCGCTCGCCGCTGCCGAACACCAGGACCTCGGTGCCGACCTCGGGCGCGTCGCCGCCGAGGTCGACGACGAACTGGTCCATCGCGACCCGGCCGGCGACCGTGCGCCACTTGCCGCCGATCTGCACCGGGCCGGTGTTGGAGGCGTGCCGCGGGATGCCGTCGGCGTACCCGATCGGGACGAGGCCCAGGGTGGTGTCGCCCGGGGTCGTGTAGTGGTGGCCGTAGCTGACGCCGTGGCCGCCGGGCACCGTCTTGACGAGGGCCAGCCGGGCGGTCAGCGACATCACCGGGCGCAGCCCGAAGTCGGCGGGGCCGCCGACGTCCGGCACCGGTGACAGCCCGTACACGGCCAGGCCGGGCCGGACGAGGTCGTAGTGCGACTGCGGGAGCAGCAGCGTCGCCGGCGAGTTCGCGAGGTGCCGCACCTCGGGCCGGACGCCCTGGGTCTCGGCGTACCGGACGGCCTCGGCGAAGCCGTCCAGCTGGGCCTGGATCGACGGGTGGCCGGGCTCGTCGGCGGCGGCGAAGTGCGACCAGAGGCCGACGATCTCGACGAGGCCCTCGGCCTGCGCGCGCAGCGCGGCGGTGACGAGGTCGGGCCAGTCGTGCGGCTGGCAGCCGTTGCGGCCGAGCCCGGTGTCGGCCTTGAGGTGGACGCGGCCCGGAACGCCCGTCTCGCGGACCGCGGAGAGCAGCTCGTCGAGCGCCCACAGGCCGCTGACGGACACGTCGACGTGGGCGCGCAGCGCCTGCTGCCACGGTCCACCCGGTGTCCACAGCCAGCAGAGGATGCGGGCCTGCTCGGGGCGGATGCCCGCGGCCCGCAGCGCCAGCGCCTCCTCGGGGGTGGCCGTGCCCAGCCAGCGGACGCCCGCGGCGATCGCCTCGCGGGCGCAGGGCAGCGCGCCGTGGCCGTAGGCGTCCGCCTTGACCACGGCCATCAGTGCGGCATCGGTGCGCGCCCCGAGCGCGGAGAGGTTGTCGCGCAGGGCGGCCAGATCGATGGCGGCCTCGGCGCGGACCCCGTTCGTCAGGGCGGCGGTCCCGGTCGTCTTCGCAGTTGTCATCGCGTATCAGTCTCCCAGACCGGCGCCGCTGCCCGGCTCACGACCCCGGCCGGGCACGGCGGTCGTCAGGGGAAGACGCCGGAAACGGAGCGGACGGTTCCACCTCGGTCAGCCGTTCGGACCGGTACGGACCGCCCGCCAGGCCGCCGGCAGCGCCCGGGCGATGTCGAGGGCGGTGGCGGGCGCGCCGTCCGCGGCGGTACGGCCCGCCAGCCCGTGCAGGTACGCGGCCGCGGAGGCCGCGTCGAACGGCGGGAGGCCGGTGGCGAGGAGCGCCCCCGCGAGGCCCGAGAGCACGTCGCCGCTGCCGGCGGTGGCCAGCCAGGACGTGCCGGTCGGATTCACCCGGACGGCGCCGTCGGGCGTGGCGACCACCGTGGTGGAGCCCTTGAGGAGCACGGTCGCCCGGTAGGCGGCGGCGATCCGCCGGGCGGTCGCGAGACGGGCGGCGGCCAGGTCGTCCGCGGCGGGCGGCGGCCCCCCGTCGGCCCCGGCGAGCAGCCGGGCGGCCTCGCCGGTGTGCGGGGTGAGCAGCACGGGCGCGCGCCGCCCGGCCAGCGCGGACGGGCCGGTGCGGGCGAGTTCGGTGAGGCCGTCGGCGTCGACGAGCACGGGCACGTCCGAGGCCAGGGCCGCGCCGAGCACGTCCGCGGCGCCCTCCCCGGAGCCCGGGCCCGCCACCCACGCCTGCACCCGGCCGGCGTCCCGGGGACCGCCTCCGGTCACCAGGGCCTCCGGGAAGCGCCGCACGACCTCGGTGGCGGCCGTGCCCGCGTAGCGCACCGCGCCCGCGCCGCCGTGCAGGGCGCCCGCCACGGCGAGCACCGCCGCCCCCGGGTAGCGCGCCGACCCGGCCGCGACGCCGACGACGCCCCGCCGGTACTTGTCGCTCTCCGCGCCCGGCACCGGGAGCAGCGCCGCGACGTCCGCGTGCTGGAGGGCGGCCACGGCGGGCTCCGGCAGGTCGAGGCCGATCCCGACCAGCTGCACCACCCCGGCGTACGAGGCGCCCGGGTCGACCAGCAGCCCGGGCTTGTACGTGCCGAAGCAGACCGTGACGTCGGCGCGGAGGGCGGCGCCGGCCACCTCGCCGGTGTCCGCGTCGACACCGCTGGGCACGTCGACCGCGACGACCCGGCCGCGCCGCGGCAGCACCGCGTACGGCTGCGCGGCGGGCCGCAGCCCGCCGCGCCCGCCGATGCCGACGATGCCGTCGAGCACGAGGTCGGCCCGTTCGAACTCGGCGGGGTCCGTGGTCACCCGTCCGCCCGCGGCGCGCAGCGCGGCGAGGCCGCCCGGGTGCGCGCGGTCGGGCGACAGCAGGACGGCGGAGACCCGGGCTCCGCGGCGGGCGAGCGCGGCACCGGCGTACAGCGCGTCGCCGCCGTTGTCGCCGCTGCCGGCGAGGACGTGCACCCGGGCGCCGTACACGCGGGGCAGGAGGCGGGCGCAGGTCGCGGCGAGGCCGGCCGCGGCGCGCTGCATCAGGGCGCCCTCGGGGAGGCGCGCCATGAGGGCGGCCTCGGCGGCACGGACGTGGTCGACGGTGTGTGCGTGGCGCATGCGGGGCCCTCCTCGGACGCGCCCGGCGGCGCGTCAGCCTTCGGCGATCACTACCGCCGACGCTACGCCCGCGTCGTGACTGAGCGACACGTGCCACGAGCGGACGCCGAGTTCGGCGGCGCGGGCGGCGACGGTGCCGGTGACCCGCAGCACGGGCCGGCCGGAGTCCTCGGTGTGCACCTCGGCGTCGGTCCAGTGCAGGCCGGCGGGCGCGCCGAGCGCCTTCGCGAGGGCCTCCTTGGCGGCGAAGCGGGCCGCGAGCGAGGCGGTGCCGCGGCGGGCGCCCGACGGCAGGTGCAGCTCGGCCTCGGTGAACAGCCGGTCGGCGAGCTGCGGGGTGCGCTCCAGCGACGCCCCGAACCGCTCGATCTCCGCGACGTCGATGCCGACCCCGATGATCACCCGCGTAGCTCCTTCACGACACCCTCCGACACCGTCCGATGCCGGGGACTGTACGGCACACTTTCGGGTGAGTACCGCTTCGATCACCCTCCCGGACCGGTCTGTACGCCCACCGTGTGGCGCGGCACCGATCGGCAGGAGGGAGAAGGGCCATGGTCGCCATGCCAGCCGTCGAGCACCCGCCGCCTGCGGACGACCTGCTCCGCGCGTTCCTGGAGCTGGACACCGCGCACGTCCAGGTGTCGTTCGGCAAGTCGCTGGACCTGCCGGCCCCGTTCTCGTTCGCGCTCGACACGGGGCCCCTGCGGTAGCGCAGGGGCCCCGTGCCGGCCGTCGGCCGTCGGCTACTCGACGGTGACGGACTTCGCGAGGTTGCGCGGCTGGTCGACCTCGTGGCCCTTGGCGGTGGCCAGCTCGCAGGCGAACACCTGCAGCGGCACCGTCGACACCAGCGGCTGCAGCAGCACCGGGGTCGCCGGGATGCGGATCAGGTGGTCGGCGTACGGCACGACCGCCTCGTCGCCCTCCTCGGCGATCACGATGGTGCGCGCGCCGCGGGCCCGGATCTCCTGGATGTTGGAGACGATCTTGTCGTGCAGGATCGAGCGGCCGCGCGGTGACGGCACGACCACGACGACCGGCAGGCCCTCCTCGATCAGGGCGATCGGGCCGTGCTTGAGCTCGCCGGCGGCGAAGCCCTCGGCGTGCATGTACGCGAGCTCCTTGAGCTTCAGCGCGCCCTCCAGGGCGACCGGGAAGCCCACGTGGCGGCCGAGGAAGAGCACCGACTTCGCGTCGGCCAGCGAGCGCGCCAGCTCGCGGACGGGCTCCATGGTCTCCAGCACCTGCTCGATGGCCCTGGGGGCGTCGCCGAGCTCGCGGATGATGCCGACGATCTCGTCGCCCCACTTGGTGCCGCGCACCTGGCCGAGGTAGAGCGCCACGAGGTAGCAGGCGACCAGCTGGGTGAGGAACGCCTTGGTCGAGGCGACCGCGACCTCCGGGCCGGCGTGCGTGTAGAGCACCGCGTCGGACTCGCGCGGGATCGTCGAGCCGTTGGTGTTGCAGATCGCCAGCACCTTGGCGCCCTGCTCACGGGCGTGGCGCAGCGCCATCAGGGTGTCCATGGTCTCGCCGGACTGCGAGATGGCGACGACCAGGGTGCGGTCGTCCATGATCGGGTCGCGGTAGCGGAACTCGCTGGCGACCTCGACCTCGCAGGGGATGCGGGTCCAGTGCTCGATCGCGTACTTGGCGATCATGCCGGCGTGGAAGGCGGTGCCGCAGGCCACGATGACGACCTTGTCGACCTCGCGCAGCACCCGGTCGGGGATGCGCAGCTCGTCGAGGTGCAGGCGGCCGTCGGTGCCGATGCGGCCGAGGAGGGTGTCGGCGACGGCCTTCGGCTGCTCGGCGATCTCCTTGAGCATGAAGTAGTCGTAGCCGCCCTTCTCGGCGGCGGAGGCGTCCCAGTCGACGTGGTACTCGCGCACCTCGGCCGGGGTGCCGTCGAAGTTCGTCACGAGGACGCCCTCGCGGCGCAGCTCGACGACCTGGTCCTGGCCGAGCTCGACCGCCTCGCGGGTGTACGCGATGAAGGCGGAGACGTCGGAGGCGAGGAAGTTCTCGCCCTCGCCGCGGCCGACGACCAGCGGGGAGTTGCGGCGGGCGCCGACGACGACGTCCGGGGCGTCGGCGTGCACGGCGACGAGGGTGAAGGCGCCGTCCAGGCGGCGGCAGACGGCCCGCATGGCCTCCGCCAGGTCACCGTCGTAAGCCTCGCCCAGCAGGTGGGCGACGACCTCGGTGTCGGTCTCCGAGCGCAGGGTGTGGCCGCGCTCGGCGATCTCGGCGCGCAGCTGCGCGAAGTTCTCGATGATGCCGTTGTGGACGACCGCGACCCTGCGGTCGTCGTCCAGGTGGGGGTGGGCGTTGGCGTCCGTCGGGCCGCCGTGGGTGGCCCACCGGGTGTGGCCGATGCCCGTGGTGCCGGCCGGGAGAGGGGTCTCGGCCAGCGACTTCTCGAGGTTGGCGAGCTTGCCCGCCCGCTTGTCCGTGGCGAGGCTCCACTGCCCGTCGAGCCCCTGGGTCTGCACGGCCACACCGGCGGAGTCGTACCCGCGGTACTCCAGCCGTTGCAGACCTGCGATCACTACGTCGAGGGCCGTCTGGGACCCCACATATCCAACGATTCCGCACATGCGTGCCAGCATATGCGGCGTTCCGTTCACGCAGCCCACGCACGCCGCTCACCCCGGCCACGCCGCCCGGCCACCGCGCGTGACCGACACCACAGCACCCGCCGGGTCCGCTTCGGCCCACAATGGAGGATGTGCTGACCGAACTCTGTACGCGGGGCGCCACCACCCAGGCGCCCACCCCCTCCCCGTACGTGGATCTGGACCGGGCCGAGTGGAGTGCTCTCCGCGAGCGCACCCCGATGCCCCTGACCGCCGAGGAGGTCGAACGGCTGCGCGGTCTGGGCACCGCCCTCGACCTCGACGAGGTGCGCGACGTCTACCTGCCGCTCTCCCGGCTGCTCAACCTGTACATCCATGCGACGCACGAGCTGCGCAGCACCGTCGGCACCTTCCTGGACACCCCGGACACCGAGCGCATCCGCACGCCGTTCGTCATCGGCGTGGCCGGCTCGGTGGCGGTCGGCAAGTCGACCACCGCGCGTCTGCTGAAGGCCCTGCTGGCCCGCTGGCCCGAGCACCCCCGGGTGGAGCTCGTCACCACCGACGGCTTCCTGCTGCCCAACGCCGAGCTGCGGCGCCGCGGCCTGATGGCCCGCAAGGGGTTCCCCGAGTCGTACGACCGGCGGGCCCTGATGCGCTTCGTCGCCGACGTGAAGGCCGGCAAGGAGCGGGTGACGGCCCCGGTCTACTCGCACCTGGTGTACGACATCGTGCCGGACCGGCGGCTCACCGTGGAGCGCCCCGACATCCTCATCGTCGAGGGCCTGAACGTGCTGCAGCCCGCCCTGCCCGGCAGCGACGGCCGCACCCGCCTGGCCGTCGCCGACTACTTCGACTTCTCGATCTACGTCGACGCGCGCACCGACGACATCGAGACCTGGTACCTCGACCGTTTCCGCAAGCTGCGCGAGACGGCGTTCCAGGACCCGAGTTCCTACTTCCGCCGCTTCACCGAGGTGCCGGAGGAGGAGGCGATGGACTACGGCCGCCAGGTGTGGCGCACCATCAACAAGCCCAACCTCGTGGAGAACGTGCTGCCGACCCGGGGCCGGGCGACCCTGGTGCTGCAGAAGGGCGGCGACCACAAGGTGCGCCGCGCCCTGCTCCGCAAGCTCTGACCCCGAGCGCGGCGCCGCCGTCCGCCCGGTTCAGGGTTGCGGTGCCGCCGGCCACGGCCGGAGCGGGAGCGTGGCGATACCCGACCGGAAGGCCGCGCGGGCCCCGGGGTCGGCGGCGAAGCGGTAGTCGAACTTGCCGCCCTGGGCGACGCTGTGCTCGAACCAGACGAAGCCGAGCATCTGCGGGTGCGCCTTCATCCACTGGAAGAGGTCTGCGATCCAGGCGGGCTTGCCCGTCCCGGGCTTCGCCCCGGTCTCGGCGATGATCACAGGCCTGGAGGTGATCTTCCGGAGGGCCGCGTAGGTGGGGTCGAGCACCTCCGACGCGGTGGCCTCACCGAAGCCGTACGCGTCCATGCCCACCCAGTCGACGTAGTCGTCGCCCGGATAGAGCGGGGCGAGGTCGGCCGTCGTCCCGCGAAGCACGTTCGGGCTCCAGAGCCAGATGACGTTGTCGACCTTCTCGCGAGCGAAGACGTCGTGCACGTGTCGCCACGCGGCGGCGAGATCGCCCGGCCGGTTGCCGTTGACGTTGCTGCCCCAGGGATACCAGTCGCCGTTCATCTCGTGGGCGAACCGCAGCACCACCGGCCACCGCTGGTCCCGTACGGAGCGGGCGAAGCGCGTGATGTAGGCGTCGAAGTCTCCCGACGTGATCCGCCGGGGCGCGTACCACGGCTGGCTCGCGTCGTACGGAGCGTCCCCCGGCTCCCACGTGAGCATGGGAACGGCACCCTGGTGGTAGATCTCACGGACGGTCTCCGGGTCGAACTCCTTCCGCCAGTCGAGGAAGTACTGGAGCATCGTCGGCTTCCGCCCGGCCGCGGCGGCGACCGCCGCCGTCTCCTCGGCCGAGGGCGTCCGGAAGGTGCTGACGCCGAAGTACTGGCCGGCGGAACGCCTGATGTCCGCGGTCGCCGGCGGCTGCGCCTCCTGCGCCACCTTGTCGGCCTGGTGGGTCGGCGCGACCTGCATCCGCGGGCCCACCGTCGAGGAGGAGCAGGCCGGGGCCACCGCGACCAGCAGGACGCACACGACAGCGCGCAGCCACCGGCTGCTCCTGGTCATCCGTCAGCCCTTGTCGGCGCCGGCGTCCTTGGCGAGGGCTTCGCCGAAGTACGTTGCCAGCTCCTGCCCCGCAGTCCGCGCAATCGGGTTCTGGTCCCCGGCCGACCCGTTGAGCGGTCCCGCCACCGTGAGGTAGACGTAGCGGCCGGTGACGGCATGCGTCGTCGGGCAGGCCACGTTGCGGCAGAACTTGTTGACGCCGTCCTTGCCGTCCAGCGACTGGACCTGCCCCTTGAAGGCGCTCTCGGTCTTGCGCGCCTCGGCCTCGCTCTTGAAGACGGCCACGCCCACGGTGATCGCCGTGCTGCCCGAGAAGTAGGTGGCCCGCATGACCTGGGAGCAGTTGTTCGCGGTCAACACGTCCCCGAGGCCGAAGGCCGACGCCTTCCAGCACGGGATGTCGGTGGTGACGGTCTTCCGGACGTAGTTGTGGCCGCCCAGGTCGAAAGCGGCCTTGCCGAACAACTCGCTGGCGGACACGGCCGGCTTGAGCGGCGCGCTGGACGCAGGTGCGGGCGAAGCGCCTCCGGGCCCCTTGGAGCCCTTGCCGGGCGAGGCGCTCGCGGACGCCGTCGAGCTCGGCTCCGGGTCACCGCCCCGGGTCAGCAGGGCCGTGGCGACGGCACCGCCCCCCAGGACGAGGACGCCTGCGCCGACGCCGACACCGATGAGGAGCCGCCGGCGCTTCGCCCGCGCCTCGTGCTGCTGCGCCAGCAGCTGCCAGTCGGGCTCGGCGGGTTGGGGGAGCATGTGGTGCACCGGCGGCCACTGGGGCTGCTGGAAGGGCGGGGGCGAGCCGGCTCCCGGCTGGTTCCCCCCCTGCTGCGGGACGCCGAACGACTGCGGCGGCTGTCCCCCTGGAGTGTTCGGCGTCTGCGGTGCACCCGTCCCATCGCTCATGTGGCGGAATGCTAGGGCATTTCCCCCCGGCCGAGCCGCCCTGCCCGCCCGCTGCCCCCCTTTGCCCCGGTTCGGGATCCGCGGGCACCGGCCTTCGTGATTCAACCGTCACACGGGCCTTCAAGGGCCACCGTTGGCGTCCTATAAAATCCCCGGGTCACTTCGTCCGCACGACAACCGGCAGATCCGCCCGGACGGTCACACCACCGGGCCTGGGGGAAATCTTGTCCAGCAGTACCGATTCCGCGCACGGCACCGGGCGTCGCTCAGCACCCGCCCGCGGACGGAGGCGCAGGTCCGAGACCGCCGCTCCACAGCTGGGACTCCTGCCACGGCCTCCGGACGACCTCGAGAAGCACTCCTACGCCAAGCGGCACCTCTGGGTGCTCTCGGCCGCATCCCTCATCAGCTTCTCCTGCCTGACCGTCAGCCAGGTCGGCCTGGTGGCGGCCACCCCCTGGCTCTGGGCGTACGCACCGTTCCTCGCGTTCACCATCGTCTACTACCTCATCTCGCTGCGGGTGACCGGATTCACCGGTGATTTCGACGCGAAGGGTCACCGCAGACTCGTCCGTACCTGGCGCCCGGACACCTACCCCAGCGTCGACGTGTTCCTCCCGGTGTGCGGCGAACCCATCGAGGTGCTGCACAACACCTGGTCACACGTCCGCATCCTCGCCGACCAGTACCCGGGCATCTGCCGGCCGTACGTGCTCGACGACTCCGACAGTCCGGAACTCGCCGCCATGGCAGCCGATTTCGGTTTCCGCTACGGCACCCGACCCGACCGCGGCTGGTTCAAGAAGGCCGGCAACCTGCACTACGGGTTCGCGAACTCCGACGGTGAGTTCATCCTCGTCCTGGACGCGGACTTCACCCCGCGCGCCGACCTCCTGCAGGAACTGCTCCCGCACATGGCCGCCGATCCGCGGCTGGGCATCGTGCAGTCCCCGCAGTACTTCCGGGTGCTCGACTCCCAGAACTGGATCGAGCGCGGCGCCGGAGCCGTGCAGGAGCTCTTCTACCGGTCCGTCCAGGTCTCCCGGCAGAGCCGGGACGGCGCCATCTGCGTGGGCAGCTGTGCCGTCTACCGCAGGGCCGCGCTCGACGACAACGGCGGCACGACACTCATCGAGCACTCCGAGGACGTCCACACCGGGTTCGACCTCCGCCGGCTGGGCTGGAACCTCAAGTACGTGCCGCTCGCACTCGCCACCGGGGTCTGCCCGGACACCGCCGGCGCCTTCTACAACCAGCAGTACCGCTGGTGCTCCGGCTCGATGAGCCTGCTCGGCAGCAAGAAGTTCTGGGACACGAAGCTGCGCTGGAGCAGCCGGCTCTGCTACATGTCCGGCTTCTTCTACTACATCCACACGGCGCTGTTCATCTTCCTGGCACCCGTCATCCCGCTGTCACTGCTGCTCTGGCTCCCGGAGACGTTCCTCGTCGACCGACTGTGGCTGATCCTGCCCAGCCTGCTCTACACCACCATGATCTTCCCCATGTGGCACAAGGTCCCCTACCGGCTGGAGGCGTGGTCCTGCCGCATGATGTACGGCTGGGCCCACTTCTTCGCGATCTGGGACATCGTGCGCCGCAAGCGGATGGCCTGGCAGCCCACCGGATCCACCGGCGCGAAGAAGAACAAGACCCGCCGGCTCTGGATCGGCCTCTGGGCCTGGGGCGGCGGGACGGCCGCGCTGTGGGTCGGGCTCTCGGTCTGGCGGATGGCCACGCTGTACCCGCCGGACTTCGCCGTCGTCCTGGCCTCCGGCCTCTTCTACGCGCTGGTCGTCGGCCGCACCCTCATCCAACCCCGAAGCGAGAAGGTCACATGAGCCTGCTCCCGTCGCTCCGAGCGAAGGCCGCGGGCCTCGTCCTGGCGGTGGCCCTCACCGCACTCGCGGGCTGCGACCGTCCGGCGTCCGCAGGCAGCCCCGGCGACGCCCTCGACGCGGGGGCCGTCCAGGAGGCGCCCGCCGCGGGCAAGCCGCAGGACGGGGTGGACATCACCCCCCTCCTTCAGCCGTCGAAGAAGTACCTCGGCGTGGCGCTCGACGGCGCCCCGGCCTCCATGGACCCGGTGACGTCGTACACGGCGATGGTGGGCAAACAGCCCAACATCATCGAGAACTACGCTGCCTGGGGCGACCAGTTCGACGCCGCGGGCAGTCGGCTGAGCTGGCAGAACGGCGCCCTCCCGTACATCGCCTGGGAACCCTTCAAGACGCCCCTCGCCGACATCGCCGGCGGCTCCTCGGACGCCTACGTCAAGGGCTTCGCCTCGGCGGTCCAGAAGGCGAAGGTCCCGGTCGCCATCAGCTTCGCGCACGAGATGAACGGCCACTGGTACGACTGGGGCACCAAGTCCAACAGCCCCGAGGACTTCGTCAAGGCGTGGCGGCGGATCCACGACATCTTCCAGGACCGCGGCGCGAGCAACGTGATCTGGGTGTGGAGCCCGAACATCGTCAACCCCGTTCCCAAGGTCCCGTTGAAGCCCTACTACCCGGGTGACGGGTACGTGGACTGGGTCGGCATGGTCGGCTACTGGACCCAGTGCTGCGACCGCACCTTCGAGGGGCTGTACGGCCCCACCATGACCCAGATCCGCACCTTCAGCGCCAAGCCGCTCGTGATCAGCGAGACGGCGGCCGAACCCGGCAAGAGGGCCCCCGCCTTCGTCGACGAACTCTTCTCCGGTGTGGAGAAGCACGACGACATCGTCGGATTCATCTGGTTCAACATCACCAAGCGGGCAGACTGGCGCCTGGAGAAGGCCCCGACCACTCTCACCCAGTTCAAGCTCAGGGCCGCCGACGCGGCCTACGGTTTCGACCCGAGAAATCCCTGATGACACATCAGCGAGACACCTTCATCCCCGGCCAGGCATCCGAGTCGCCCCAGGACCACTCCTTCAGCTGGTTCGACGACCAGCAGATGTTCCGGGAGCCCGAGCAGACGCACGACGCGAAGCAGAAACCGGATCCGGGGTACGTGCTCCCCCCCGTGCCGGACGTCGGCTGGGACCCGCTGCCGAGCAGCCGCCGCGCGTGGCTCAGCAGGGCGCTGCTGGTCGGCATCCTCATCGCCCAGAGCCTGCTCACGCTCCGGCTGGGCAACAGCGCCTTCGAGGACGAGGCGCTCTACCTCTACGCCGGTCACCTGCAGCTCGACCACCTGCACGGAGGGCCCCCACCCCCGGCCTCCTTCGCGGCCTACTTCTCCGGATCGCCGCTGCTCTACCCGCCGTTGGCGGCCGCCGTCGACAACCTGCTCGGCCTCGCCGGGGCACGGGCCCTGTCGCTCGTCTTCATGCTCGCCACCACCACGCTGCTGTACATGCTGGCGCGGCGGCTCTTCAACGAGCGGGTCGGCCTCGTCGCCGCCGCCTGCTTCGCGGTGACCCAGTCCACGCTCTTCCTCGGCGCGCTGGCCACGTACGACGCCATGGCCCTCTGCCTGACGGCCCTCGCGGCGTGGCTGGCGGTCCGAACCGCCCGGAACCGCGCCTGGCTCTGCGCCCTCACCATCCCGCCGGTCCTGCTCCTGGCCACCGCGGTGAAGTACGCCGCCCTGATGTACGCCCCGGCCGTCGTCCTCCTCGCCGTCCTCGCTGCCGTGCCCTACCACGCGTGGTGGTCGCTGTCGCGGCTGTTCCTCATCCCGGGCGTCGCGGTCGGTGCCACCTACGGCGCGCTCAGGCTCAGCGGCTCCAACGTCCTGGAAGGCCTCCGCAGCACCACCACGGAGCGGGCTGCGGGCCACGGCGTGCCTGTGGACATGCTGCGCGACTGCGCCGAGTGGGGCGGCCTGCTCTTCGCCCTCGCGGTCACCGGCAGCCTGCTGTACGCCTGGAAGGGCCGCATGAACGAGGCGCCGCTCCTCGTCACCGTCCGCGTGCCGCGCAGGCTCTGGCGGGCCCTCATCGGCCTGCTGCTGACCGGCACCGCCCTGCTGGCGCCGGTCTACCAGATCTACCTGCGGGAGCCGGTCTCGCTGCACAAGCACATCGGGTACGGCCTGCTGTTCGCCGCTCCGATGGCAGCGATCGGCATCACCCGCATCGTCGGCTCGCACTTCCGCCACCCGCAGCTCGGCATCCTGGCGTGGGTGGCCATGCTGGTCCTCGGCATGGTCCAGTCGGCCGACCTGTACCACGCCTGGCCGAACTCCGAGGCGCTGGTCAGCACCATGCGCAAGCAGCTCGTGCCCGACGGGCACTACCTCGTCGAGGCCAACTCCGCGCCCCGCTACTACCTGCGGGACGACGTCGCGTTCGAGCAGTGGACGTCGACCTACACGATCAGCTACCGCACCCAGGAGAAGAAGATCCTCACCGGGGAGGCCGGGTTCCGCGCC
The DNA here is from genome assembly GCF_045040525.1 of Kitasatospora sp. NBC_01539. NCBI lineage: Bacteria > Bacillati > Actinomycetota > Actinomycetes > Kitasatosporales > Streptomycetaceae > Kitasatospora > Kitasatospora sp. NBC_01539. Next base: position 5,167,350 of record NZ_CP109390.1, on the reverse strand, counting down.
GCCCTGAAGGACCGGTACTTCGACGTCATCGTCTTCGACCGCACCGTCACCAGGCCGCTGGACGACAAGCTGACCCAGCAGCTCCGCGTGGAGGGCACCTACCGCCTGCTGGTCAGCCTGCCGTACCACAACAGCTACGGCGACGGCTTCTACCAGGTCTGGATACCGGTGAAGAAGAAGTCCGCAGAAGTCCACTGACGGCAGGTCGGGGGATCACCGCGTCGACGGGATCCCCCGACAGCTCAGCCCAGGTACGTGCGGACGGCCTCGGCGAGGCGGTCCGCGACATCGCGGGCCTGGACCTCGTCGGCGGCCTCGACCATGACGCGGACGAGCGGCTCGGTACCCGACGGGCGCAGCAACACCCGTCCGGTGGCGCCGAGTTCGGCCTCCGCGGCGGCGACGGCGGCGTTGAGCTCGACACAGCTGGCGACCCGGGTGCGGTCGACGCCCTTGACGTTGACGAGCACCTGCGGCAGCCGGGTCATCACGGCGGCGAGGTCCGCGAGCGGCTGCTTGGTCGCGGCGAGGCGGGCACCCAGCATCAGACCCGTCAGGGTGCCGTCGCCGGTGGTGGCGTGGTCGAGCAGGATGACGTGGCCGGACTGCTCGCCGCCGAGGGCGAAGCCGTGCTGCTTCATCGCCTCCAGCACGTACCGGTCGCCGACGGCGGTCTGCACGAGGTCGATGCCCTCGCGCTCCATCGCCAGCTTGAAGCCCAGGTTCGACATCACGGTGGCGACGGCGGTGTTGCCGCGGAGCGTGCCGGCCTCCTTCATCGCGAGGGCGAGGACGGCGATGATCTGGTCGCCGTCGACCTCGTTGCCGTCGGCGTCGGCGGCCAGGCACCGGTCGGCGTCGCCGTCGAGGGCGATGCCGAGGTCGGCGCGGTGCTCGCGCATGGCGGTGCGCAGCTTGTCGAGGTGGGTGGAGCCGACGCCGTCGTTGATGTTGAGGCCGTTCGGCTCGGCGCCCAGGGTGTAGACGACCTCGGCGCCCGCGCGGGCGAAGGCCTCGGGGGCGACCCGGGCGGCGGCGCCGTGCGCACCGTCGATGACGACGCGCACGCCGTCGAGCCGGTTGGGGAGGACGGCGACGAGGTGGGCGACGTACTTGTCGAAGCCCTCGGTGTACTGGCGGACGCGGCCGACGGCGGCGCCGGTGGGGCGCTTCCAGTCCTCGTCGGTGCCGACGCCGTAGCGGTGGTAGTGCTCCTCGATGGCGTCCTCGATGGCGTCGTCGAGCTTGTGGCCGCCGCGCGCGAGGAACTTGATGCCGTTGTCGGGCATCGCGTTGTGGCTGGCGGAGAGCATCACGCCGAAGTCGGCGCCGAGGGCGCCGGTGAGGTAGGCGACGGCCGGGGTGGGCAGCACGCCGACCCGCAGGACGTCGACGCCGGCACTGGCCAGGCCTGCGATGACCGCGGCCTCCAGGAACTCTCCGGAGGCCCTCGGGTCGCGGCCCACCACGGCGACCGGCCGGTGCCCGTCGAAGGCTCCGGCGTCACCGAGCACATGCGCCGCGGCGACCGACAGGCCGAGGGCCAGTTCGGCGGTCAGGCCCTCGTTGGCCACACCGCGTACCCCGTCCGTACCGAAGAGTCGTCCCACTGTTCCGTCCTCAATGTCGCCCTGCTCGATGTTCATCGCCGTCCCGCCGTCCGCACCGGGCGGGAGAGCACGACGCCCCGGAGTACACGAGGTACTCCGGGGCGTACGGGTTGCACCGGGATGCGCACCACCGGAGCGGTACGCACCCCCGGGGTGCAATTAGCGCTTGCTGTACTGCGGCGCCTTGCGGGCCTTCTTGAGACCGGCCTTCTTGCGCTCGACGGCGCGCGAGTCACGGGTCAGGAAGCCGGCCTTCTTGAGGGCGGCGCGGTTGTTGTCCACGTCGGCCTCGTTCAGGGCGCGGGCCACGCCGAGGCGCAGCGCGTAGGCCTGACCGGAGGTGCCGCCACCCGCGATGCGGGCCACGACGTCGTAGCGGCCGTCGAGCTCGAGGAGCTTGAACGGCTCGTTGACGGTCTGCTGGTGCACCTTGTTGGGGAAGTAGTTCTCCAGGGTGCGACCGTTGATCTTCCACTTGCCGGTGCCCGGGACGATGCGCACGCGGGCGATCGCCTCCTTGCGGCGGCCGAGGCCGGCGCCGGGGATGGCCTCGCCGAAGCGGCCGGCCAGGGACTCGGAGGTGTACTCGGTCTCCGAGGTGTACTCTTCGACGTTCTCGTTCTCGTCGAACTCGACCTCGAGGGTGTTCTCGATGGCAGTCTCGGCCACGGTGTTCCTCAGCTCCTGCTGTAAATCAGTGATGTGGTGGGGTGGCCGAAATTACTGCGCGACCTGGGTGATCTCGAACGGCACCGGCTGCTGCGCAGCGTGCGGGTGCTGGTCGCCCGAGTAGACCTTCAGCTTCGAGAGCATCTGACGGCCCAGGCTGTTCTTGGGGATCATGCCCTTGATGGCCTTCTCGACGGCCTTCTCCGGGTTCTTCGCGAGGAGGTCGTCGTAGCGGACCGAGCGGAGACCGCCCGGGAAGCCGCTGTGGCGGTAGGCCAGCTTCTGGGTCTTCTTGTTACCCGAGAGGTGCACCTTGTCGGCGTTGATGATGATGACGAAGTCACCAGTGTCAACGTGCGGCGCGTAGATCGCCTTGTGCTTGCCCCGGAGGAGGTTGGCGGCCTGGGAGGCCAGGCGGCCGAGCACGACGTCGGACGCGTCGATGACGTGCCACTGACGCTGGACGTCGCCGGGCTTGGGGCTGTACGTACGCACGGTCGTAGCCTTCGCTTTTCAGTGAGTGGGTCCTGACAGGAGCACCTGGCCGACGTGATCAGCCTGGTCACCCCTGGACGCAATTCAGGGGCGAGCCGCTGGTCATCGACCGGGCAGTCTCCGGCGTACCGACCTCTCACGTGAGATGGAGCGAGCCAATACGCACAACAAGCGCCCAGCCTACCGGGCGTCCCCCGAAGGGTCAAAAACGCTCAGCGGTCACGCACGACGCGCGTCTCGTCCCAGACCGGTTCCGGCGACTCGTACACGCGCCCGTCGGAGCCGAAGACCAGGAAGCGGTCGAAGGTCCGGGCGAACCACCGGTCGTGCGTCACGCACAGCACGGTGCCGTCGAAGGCCTCCAGTCCCTGCTGCAACGCCTCGGCGCTCTCCAGGTCCAGGTTGTCCGTCGGCTCGTCCAGCAGCAGCGCCGTGACACCGGAGAGCTCCAGCTTGAGGATCATCAGCCGGGCCTGCTGGCCGCCGGAGAGCGACTCGAACTTCTGCTCCTCCTGGCGGTCCAGCTCGTAGCGGCGCAGCGCGCCCATCGCCGCGCCGCGGCTGAGCGCGTGCTCCTCCTCGACGATCGAGCGGACGGTGCGGCCCATCAGCTCGGGGTGGGCGTGGGTCTGCCGGAAGTGCCCGGGCACCACGCGGGCGCCGAGCTTCCAGCTGCCGCCGTGCTTCACGGTGCCGTCGCCGGCCAGCAGCCGCAGGAAGTGCGACTTTCCGGAGCCGTTGGAGCCGAGCACGCCGATCCGCTCGCCGTAGAAGACCTCCAGGTCGAAGGGCTTCATGAGGCCGCTGAGCTCCAGCTTCTCCATGGTGAAGGCGCGGACGCCGGTGCGGCCGCCCTTGAGCCGCATGGTGATGGACTGCTCGCGCGGCGGCGCCTCGGGCGGGCCGGCGTCCTCGAACTTCTTCAGCCGGGTCTGGGAGGCGGCGTAGCGGGAGGCCATCTCGTGGCTGACCGCGGCGGCCTGGCGGAGGTTGACGACGAGCTTCTTGAGCTTGGCGTGTTCCTCGTCCCAGCGGCGGCGCAGTTCCTCGAAGCGCTCGAAGCGGGCGCGGCGGGCGTCGTGGAAGGAGTCGAAGCCGCCGCCGTGCACCCAGACGCTGGAGCCGGCGGCGCCGGTCTCGACGCTGATGATCTTCTCGGCGGTGCGGGAGAGCAGCTCGCGGTCGTGCGAGATGTAGAGCACGGTCTTGTTGGTGGCCTTGATCGCCTCCTCCAGCCAGCGCTTGCCCGGCACGTCGAGGTAGTTGTCCGGCTCGTCGAGCAGGAGCACCTCCTCGGGGCCGCGCAGCAGCGCCTCCAGGACGAGGCGCTTCTGCTCGCCGCCGGAGAGGGTGTTGAGGCCGCGGAACTGCGCCCGGTCGAAGGGCATCCCGAGCGCTGCCGTGGTGCAGACGTCCCAGGTGGTCTCGTAGTCGTAGCCGTCGGCGTCGGCCCAGTCGGAGAGCGCCTGGGCGTACCGCATCTGGGTCTTCTCGTCGTCCTGCGCGAGCATGGCGAGCTCGGCGGCGTCGACCGCGCGGGCGGCGACGGCGATCCGGGCGGGGGCGACGGAGACCAGCAGGTCGCGGACGGAGGCGTCGGCGGGCAGGGCGCCCGGGGTGTCGCGGGTGTCCTCACGGCCGGTCGTGCCGACGAACTGGCGCATCACGCCGAGTCCGCCGGTGACGGTGACGGTGCCGCCGTGCGGCTGGACGTCCCCGGCGATCATGCGCAGCAGCGTGGTCTTGCCGGCGCCGTTCGCGCCGACCAGCGCGACGGCGGCGCCCTCGCCGACCCGGAAGGACGCGTCGTCGAACAGCACCCGCCCGTCGGGCAGGTAGTACTCAAGGTGTGAAATCTCGACGTGTCCCATGGCCCGGATTGTGCCAAGCGGGCGGCCCGGATCCCAAACCGTTATCGGGTGCCCGCTCCGGCCGGGCGTCAGTCCTGGCCGGGCAGGGTGCGCATCCGGCGGGAGGCCCGGTTGCGCTCGGCGAGGAGGTCGTCGGCGGGGTAGCCGACCTCCTCCAGCGTCAGCCCGTACGGGCGGACGACGTTGACGGCGGAGTTGCGCACCCGTCCGGCCAGCACCTCGCCGGGGAACTCCGGCGGGCGGTGGCCGTCGCCGACCAGCAGCATGGCGCCGACGAGCGAGCGCACCATGTTGTGGCAGAAGGCGTCGGCGCGCACGGTGGCGACGGCCAGCGTGCCCTCCTGGGCGGCGTACGGGTCGACGGGCACCCGGTCCCAGCGGAGTTCGAGCAGGGTGCGGATGGTGGTGGCGCCCTCGCGCTTCTTGCAGTACGCGGCGAAGTCGTGCTCGCCGAGCAGGAGCCGGGCGGCCTCGTTCATCAGGTCGACGTCGAGCGGGCGGTCGTGCCAGAGCACGTGGCCGCGCAGCAGCGGGTCGACGCCGCCGGGCTGGTCGGCGACCCGGTAGGCGTAGCGGCGCCAGACGGCGGCGAAGCGCGCGTCGAAGCCGTGCGGGGCCTCGGAGATCCGGTGGATCCGGACGTCGGCCGGCAGCCGGCCGGCGAGGCGGCGCAGCAGCTTCTCGCCGTGCTCGGCCCAGAGGTCCTCGGGGAGGTCGACGTGGGCGACCTGGCCGCGGGCGTGCACGCCGGCGTCGGTGCGGCCGGCGACGGTCAGCGCGAACGGGAGGGCGCTGCGGGTGACGATCTGCAGGGCGCTCTCGATCTCCTCCTGCACGGTGCGCCGACCGCGCTGGCGGGCCCAGCCGGAGAACTCGGCACCGTGGTAGGCCAGGTCGAACCTGATCCGGCGGTACCCGTCGGCCGGTCCGTCCTTGACGGGGGCCGGCTCGGCACAGTCGTTGACCACATCTGCTCCTGGGGGGACGGCCGGCGGCGGCCGGGAGGTCGGCGGCCGGGAGGAACGGCCTGCGGGAACTGCTCGGGCCCGCCCTCCCCACGGATGGGGAGGGCGGGCCCGGGTGTGACACCTGCGGGTGTCAGGCCTCGGTGGTCTCCGCGGCCTCGGCCTCGTCGGCCTTGGTCTCCTCGACCTTGGCCTCCTCGGCCTTGGCGTCGGACTCCTTGACCGCGCGCTTGGCGGCGGCCTCGGCCTCGGCGACGGTCGCCTTGGTGGCGATCTCGCCCTCGACCAGCTCGATCACGGCCATCGGCGCGTTGTCGCCGCGACGGCCGCCGATCTTGGTGATGCGGGTGTAGCCACCGGGACGGTTCTCGTAGCGCGGCGCGATCTCGGTGAAGAGGGTGTGCAGCACGGAGACGTCGGTGATCGTCTTGCGAACGAGGCGACGGTTGTGGATGTCGCCCTTCTTCGCCTTGGTGATCAGCTTCTCGGCCAGCGGGCGCATCCGACGGGCCTTCGCCTCGGTCGTGGTGATGCGGCCGTACTGGAACAGCTCCCGGCACAGACCGGCGAGCAGCAGCGGCTCGTGGTGCGGGCCGCCGCCGAGGCGGGCACCCTTGGTGGGACGCGGCATGGATGACTCCTTGGATCTCCGACTACGGCCGTATCAGGTACCGCAGCGGGCGTCCGGGCACTGTGCCCGGACGGCTTGGCATCGAAGCGGGGGCGATCCGCGAGGACCGCCCCCGGCTCCAAACTCTTAGTACTGCTCGGTCTCCGCGTAGCCCTGGTCGTCCAGGTCGTCGGCGCCGAAGGCGTCGGCGGCGGCGGTCGGGTCGAACCCGGGCGGGCTGTCCTTGAGGGCCAGGCCCATGCCGGCCAGCTTCGCCTTGACCTCGTCGATCGACTTCGCACCGAAGTTGCGGATGTCGAGCAGGTCGGCCTCGGAGCGGGCGACGAGCTCACCCACGGTGTGGATGCCCTCGCGCTTGAGGCAGTTGTACGACCGAACGGTGAGCTCCAGCTCCTCGATCGGCAGCGCCAGATCGGCAGCCAGGGCGGCGTCCGTCGGGGACGGGCCCATGTCGATGCCCTCGGCGTCGATGTTCAGCTCGCGGGCGAGACCGAACAGCTCCACCAGGGTCTTGCCGGCCGAGGCCATGGCGTCACGGGGGCGCATGGCGGGCTTGGTCTCGACGTCGACGATGAGCTTGTCGAAGTCGGTCCGCTGCTCGACTCGGGTCGCCTCGACCTTGTAGGTGACCTTCAGCACGGGGCTGTAGATCGAGTCGACCGGGATGCGGCCGATCTCCTGGCCGGAGGCCTTGTTCTGCACGGCGGAGACGTAGCCGCGACCGCGCTCGACGGTCAGCTCCATCTCCAGCTTGCCCTTGCCGTTGAGCGTGGCGAGGACGAGCTCGGGGTTGTGCACCTCGACACCGGCCGGGGGCGCGATGTCGGCGGCGGTGACCACACCCGGACCCTGCTTGCGCAGGTACATCACGACCGGCTCGTCGTGCTCCGAGGAGACGACCAGCTGCTTGATGTTGAGGATGAGGTCGGTGACGTCCTCCTTGACGCCCGGCACGGTGGTGAACTCGTGCAGGACACCGTCGACCCGGATGCTGGTGACAGCGGCACCGGGGATCGAGGAGAGGAGCGTGCGGCGGAGCGAGTTGCCGAGGGTGTAGCCGAAGCCGGGCTCCAGGGGCTCGATCACGAACCGGGAGCGGAATTCGTCGACGACCTCTTCGGTCAGCGAGGGGCGCTGAGCGATCAGCATGAGAGGTGTTCCTCCAGTTGTCTTCGGCACCCACTATTTGATGCCGACAGGACCAAGCGTACGGGGTCCCGCGCGAAGCAGGACCCCGTACGAGGTTTACATCACCCGCGTGCCCGAAGGCACCGCGTCAGACGCGGCGGCGCTTCGGCGGACGGCAGCCGTTGTGCGGGGTGGGGGTGACGTCCTGGATCGAGCCGACCTCCAGGCCGGTGGCCTGGAGCGAGCGGATCGCGGTCTCGCGGCCGGAGCCCGGACCCTTCACGAAGACGTCGACCTTGCGCATGCCGTGCTCCTGCGCACGACGCGCGGCGGACTCGGCGGCCATCTGCGCGGCGAACGGGGTGGACTTGCGCGAGCCCTTGAAGCCGACGTGGCCGGCAGAGGCCCAGGAGATCACGTTGCCCGCGGGGTCCGTGATCGAAACGATGGTGTTGTTGAACGTGCTCTTGATGTGAGCGTGCCCGTGGGCGACGTTCTTCTTCTCCTTGCGGCGGATCTTCTTCGCGCCGGCAGCCTGACGACCCTTGGGGGGCATAAGTCTGTTCTCCTACTGAGGTGGTCGGTCCGCTAACCCGCGGGCCGGAGGGATGTCCGGTGACGGGACGGACTACTTCTTGCCCGGCTTCTTCTTGCCGGCGATCGCGCGACGCGGGCCCTTGCGGGTACGCGCGTTGGTGTGGGTGCGCTGGCCGCGCACCGGAAGGCCACGACGGTGACGCAGACCCTCGTAGCAGCCGATCTCGACCTTGCGGCGGATGTCGCCGGCCACGGAGCGGCGGAGGTCGCCCTCCACCTCGAAGTTGGCGTCGATGTACTTCTGCAGCTTGACGAGGTCTTCCTCGGTGATCTCGCGGACGCGGACGTCCGGGTTCACTCCGGTCTCGGCGAGAGTCTGCTCGGCGCGGGTGCGACCGATGCCGTACACGTACGTGAGGGCGATCTCAATCCGCTTCTCGCGGGGGAGATCAACGCCGGCAAGGCGTGCCATTCATGGCTCCTGTGATTTTTCAGAGGTCTTGCGTGCCGCCTACTCCGTCGCCTCTCGGCGAGGGAGCCCCGGCCTCTGACCGGGGGTGGCAGTCCGTCCCGCGAGGGACGGATCGGGCAGCCCGCGTATGACGTTGTTGCGCGTCGCGCGAAGTACTACGAGAAATGCTGGAGAGCGTCAGCCCTGGCGCTGCTTGTGGCGCAGGTTGTCGCAGATCACCATGACCCGGCCGTGACGGCGGATCACCTTGCACTTGTCGCAGATCTTCTTGACGCTCGGCTTGACCTTCATCGTTCAGGTTCTCCGGGTCTCGATCTGACGGGTCTTTACTTGTAGCGGTAAACGATCCGGCCACGCGTCAGGTCATAGGGGCTGAGCTCCACCACGACCCGGTCGTCCGGGAGGATACGGATGTAGTGCATCCGCATCTTTCCGCTGATGTGCGCGAGGACCTTGTGACCGTTCTGCAGCTCGACCTTGAACATGGCGTTCGGAAGAGACTCGATCACGGTGCCCTCGATCTCAATGGCGCCTTGCTTCTTTGCCATGAACTGCGAGATCCACCTTCCGGGGCCGGCTACCGCATGCGGCACGCTCGTGCGAGCCTGGGTCCACCCCGCCCCTGCCGGAGAAAGCCCTTGCGGGATCCCGATCGGGAAGAGGACGTGCCGAAGCACGCTACGAGTGAGCCGACGCATCAGTCTACGACAGCCCCCAAGCGGACGCCAAAACGGCTCGGACGGTCACGCCCGGTGCTGCAGCGGCAGGGCCGCCAGGGGCTGCACCTGGGCGGTGCACGCCGAGCAGCGGCTGGCGGCCTGCGGGATCTCCGTCAGGCACTCCGGGCAGGGCCGCTTCGGCGTGGCGGGCTTCTTCGGCAGGTACCGCGCGGTGGCCTTCGTCACCGGCAGCACCACGCAGAAGTACAGGACCGCGGCGGTCAGCACGAAGGCCATCATCGCGTTGAGGAACTGCCCGTACGGGAACTCCACCCCGCCCAGGTGCGCCTTCTTGCCGCCGAAGTCACCGGCCGCGCCCACGGCCACACCGACCAGCGGGGTGAGGAAGGCGGAGACGAAGCCGGTCACCACACCGGTGAAGGCGGCACCGATCACGACACCGACCGCGAGGTCGATGACGTTGCCGCGCATCAGGAAGTCCCGGAACCCCTTGAACACTCTTCTTCTCCTTCGTCGCCGCACATGGCCGCGCGTGGCCGCGCCGTCCGCCGATAAAAATAGGACAAAGGGCCTGGAGAGCGAAACCTCCAGACCCTTCGGATGTCCTGCCGGCCGGGCTCAGCCCAGCGGGTCGGGCGCGGCCACCACGCCGTACCTGGCCAGCTCCGCGCGGCCGCCGTCGAAGGCGGTCAGCACGAGCGGGCCCTGCTCGGTGACGGCCACCGAGTGCTCCCAGTGCGAGGCCCAGGTGCCGTCGTTGGTGACGACCGTCCAGTCGTCCTCCAGCACGGCGGAGTGCGGGGTGCCGAGCGTCACCATCGGCTCGATCGCGAGCACCGTGCCGGGGATCAGCTTGGGGCCCTTGCCGCGGCCCGCGACGTAGTTGAGGACGTGCGGCTCCATGTGCATGGCGGTGCCGATGCCGTGGCCGCCGTAGCCCTCCACGATGCCCCACTTGCCCTTGGGCGGCAGCGGCTGGCGGCGGATGAAGCCCTCGATCGCCTTGGAGACGTCGACCAGCCGGTTGTTCTTCTTCATCTGGGCGATGCCGGCCCACATGGAGCCCTCGGTGACCTGGCTGAGCAGGGTGTGCTCCGCCGCGACCTCGCCCACGCCCACGGTGATGGCCGCGTCGCCGTGCCAGCCGTCGAGGATGGCCCCGCAGTCGATCGAGATGAGGTCGCCCTCCTGCAGGACCCGCTCGCCGGGGATCCCGTGGACGATCTCGTTGTTCACCGAGGCGCAGATCACACCGGGGAACCACAGGCCCCCGTGGTGCGCCCGGAAGTTCGAGGTCGCGCCGTGGTCGGTGATGACCTTGTCCGCGATGTCGTTGAGCTCCTGCGTGGTGATGCCCGGGACGACCGCCTCCCGGCAGGCCTTGAGCGCTTCGGCGACGACCAGCCCGGCCGCCCGCATCTTCGCGATCTGCTCGGGGGTCTTGATCTCCACCATCTGGTCACGCCTTCCACTGTCGGACGCCGTCCGGTCCTTGCCGGGCGGCCGTGCACTCGTTACCACCGTACGACGCCGCAACGGCCGGGACGCCCCGCGAGTGGGGCTTCCCGGCCGTTGCGGACCGTCTCAGGCGCTCTTGTTCTGCTCCAGGGCGGAGACCGCGCGCTCGGTCACCTCGTCCACCTTGCCGAGGGCGGAGATGGTGACCAGCAGGCCCTGCTCCTCGAAGTAGCCGATGATCGGCTCCGTCTTGGAGTGGTACTCCTCCAGGCGGACCCGCACGGCCTCCTCGGTGTCGTCGGAGCGCTGGTACAGCTCGCCGCCGCACTCGTCGCAGACACCTTCGGCGGTGGGCTGGTTGTACACCACGTGGAACACGTGGCTGCCGTTGTTGCGGCACAGCCGGCGACCGGCGATGCGCTTGACGACCTCGTCCTCGGGGACCTCCAGGTCGAGAACGCCGTCGAGGGCGATGCCCTCCTCGGCGAGGATCTCGTCCAGAGCCTTGGCCTGGCCGAGGTTCCGCGGGAAGCCGTCGAGCAGGAAGCCGTTGACGGCGTCCGGCTGCAGCATGCGGTCCTTGGCCATGCCGATGGTGACCTCATCCGGTACCAGTCGACCCGCGTCCATGTACGCCTTGGCCTCGAGCCCCAGAGGGGTGCCCTGGCTGATGTTGGCGCGGAACAGGTCACCGGTGGAGATGTGCGGGATGGACAGGGTCTTGGCGAGCACGTGCGCCTGAGTACCCTTCCCGGCCCCGGGAGGTCCGACGAGGACGATACGCATCAGCGGAGGAACCCTTCGTAATTACGCTGCTGGAGCTGGCTCTCGATCTGCTTCACAGTTTCGAGTCCGACGCCGACGACGATGAGCACGCTGGTGCCGCCGAACGGGAAGTTCTGATTCGCGTTGAAGGCAACCAGGGCGATCATCGGGATCAACGCGATCAGGCCCAGGTAGAGCGAACCCGGCCACGTGATGCGGGTAAGCACGTAGTTCAGGTACTCGGCCGTCGGTCGGCCGGCCCGGATGCCCGGGATGAACCCACCATACTTCTTCATATTGTCGGCAACTTCTTCGGGGTTGAAGGAGATGGCCACGTAGAAGAAGGCGAAGAAGACGATGAGGACGAAGTAGGTCGCCATGTAGACCGGGTGGTCGCCCTTGACGAAGTTCTTCTGGATCCAGCTCGCCCAGCCGGAGTCGCTGTTGGTGAGCTGCACCAGCAGGGCCGGGATGTAGAGGAGCGACGAGGCGAAGATGACCGGGATCACACCCGCCTGGTTGACCTTCAGCGGGATGTAGGTCGAGGTGCCGCCGAAGGCGCGGCGCCCGATCATCCGCTTCGCGTACTGGACCGGGATCCGGCGCTGGGCCTGCTCGACGAAGATGACGAGGCAGACGACCACGATGCCGATCGCGATGACGCTGAAGAACTCGACCCAGCCGCCGCCGATGGTGCCGGACTGCTTGATCGCCCACATCGAGCCGGGGAAGCCGGCCGCGATGGAGGTGAAGATCAGGATGGACATGCCGTTGCCGATGCCGCGGTCGGTGATGAGCTCGCCGAGCCACATGATCACCGTGGTGCCGGCGGTCATCGTGATGACCATGGTGGCCACCCGGAAGACGCCGGTGTCCGGCACGACATCGCCGGCCACGGAGCAACCCGAGAACAGCGCGCCGCTGGAGGCCGTCGCGACGATGCCGGTGCCCTGGAGCACGGCGAGCGCGATGGTCAGGTAACGGGTGTACTGGGTGATCTTCGCGGTACCGGCCTGGCCCTCCTTCTTCAGCGCCTCGAGTCGCGGGATCACGACCGTGAGGAGCTGGAGGATGATGCTGGCCGTGATGTACGGCATGATGCCGAGCGCGAAGATCGTCAGCTGCAGCAGCGCGTTGCCGCTGAACAGGTTGACCAGGCCGAACAGGCTGTTGGACGAGGTGTCCTTGAGACACTGGTTGACGGCCACGAAGTTCACGCCCGGAATGGGAACGTGTGCGCCCAGCCGGAACAGCACCATGATGCCCAGCGTGAACAGCAGCTTCTTGCGCAGGTCGGGCGTCTGGAACGCCCGCGCGAACGCACTGAGCACGGTGCCTCCTGCGCCTCCCGCACGTCGTCGGCGGGAGGGTCGGTCCTGATGGGGGGGTGGGTCCTTCTCGGCTCCCGTGCGCCTGCACAGACATGCCTGTGCCGCAGCGTACAAGGGAACTCCACGGACTCTAACAGTGTGCGGCGACGCTGGAGAAGCGCGTCAGGGCGCCATCCCCCGACCGCGAGCCGGGATGCCCGGTTTTGGCCGGTGTTGAGCACACGTCAGTTTCGGCGGAGCCGCCGGAAAGGCAGCAGGCCCGCACCTCCCGGAAGAGGTGCGGGCCCGCTGGGGTCAACGAGTTCAGAGAAGCTCGGTGACGGAACCGCCTGCGGCGGTGATCTTCTCGGCGGCGGAGCCGGAGACGGCGTCGACCGTCACCTGCAGCGCCACGGTGATGTCGCCCTGGCCGAGGACCTTGACGAGCTCGTTCTTGCGAACGGCGCCCTTCGCGATCAGGTCGACCACGGTGACCTCGCCACCGTTCGGGTAGAGCTCGGCCAGCTTGTCCAGGTTCACGACCTGGAACTGCTTGTGGGCCGGGTTCTTGAAGCCCTTCAGCTTCGGCAGGCGCATGTGGAGGGGCATCTGGCCACCCTCGAAGCGCTGCGGAACCTGGTAACGGGCCTTGGTGCCCTTGGTACCACGACCGGCGGTCTTACCCTTGGAACCCTCACCGCGACCCACACGGGTCTTCTCGGTCTTGGCGCCGGGGGCGGGCCGCAGGTTGTGGATCTTGATCGGCGAGTCCGCCATGTCAGTCCACCTCCTCGACCGTGACGAGGTGACGAACGGTCTGGACCATGCCGCGGATCTCCGGGCGGTCCTCCTTCACCACGGTGTCGTTCAGCCGCTTGAGGCCGAGCGAACGCAGGGTGTCACGGTGGTTCTGCTTGCTACCGATGTAGGACTTGGTCTGCGTGACCTTGAGGCGAGCCATCAGGAGCTCACCCCAGCCGCGCGGGCCCGCAGCAGGGCGGCGGGAGCCACGTCCTCCAGCGGCAGGCCACGACGGGCAGCGATCTCCTCGGGGCGCACGAGGCCCTTCAGAGCGGCCACCGTGGCGTGCACGATGTTGATCGCGTTGTCCGAGCCGAGCGACTTCGACAGGATGTCGTGGACGCCGGCGCACTCGAGGACGGCACGCACCGGGCCACCGGCGATGACGCCGGTACCGGGGGACGCCGGCTTCAGCAGCACGACGCCGGCCGCCTTCTCGCCCTGGATGGGGTGCGGGATGGTGCCCTGGATACGGGGGACCTTGAAGAAGCTCTTCTTGGCCTCCTCAACACCCTTGGCGATGGCGGCCGGAACCTCCTTCGCCTTGCCGTAACCGACACCCACGGTGCCGTCACCGTCGCCCACCACGACCAGCGCGGTGAAGCTGAAACGACGACCACCCTTGACTACCTTGGCGACACGGTTGATCGCGACGACACGCTCGACGTAAGCAGTCTTCTCGACGGCGGGGGCGTTGCCCCGGTCGTCACGCTTACGGTCGCGCCGCTCGCCGCCGGTGCCACCGCCGGCGCCGCTACCGCGGCGCTGGGGTCCAGCCATTGGAATTACCTCTCTCGTTTACGTCCGTCGACAGAGCCGACGAGCGGCTTAGAAGTCGAGCCCGGCCTCACGGGCCGCGTCCGCCAGAGCGGCGATGCGGCCGGCGTACCGGTTGCCCGCGCGGTCGAAGACGACCGCTTCGATGCCGGCGGCCTTGGCGCGCTCGGCGACCAGGCTCCCGACCTTCTTGGCCAGCTCGGTCTTGTCGCCCTCGGCGCCACGGATGGACACATCGAGGGTGGACGCCGACGCCAGGGTGTAACCCTTGGCGTCGTCGATGACCTGGGCGACCATGTGACGGTTCGAACGCGTCACGACGAGGCGCGGACGCACCTCGGTGCCGACGACGCGCTTGCGCACGCGGATGGCGCGACGCTTGCGGGCGGCGTTCTTGTAGGCGTTGCCCTTGCCGATCTTGACAGAGACGCTCATCGCTTACTTACCACTCTTTCCGACCTTGCGGCGGATGACCTCGCCCGCGTACTTGACGCCCTTGGCCTTGTACGGGTCGGGCTTGCGAAGCTTGCGGATCTTGGCAGCGACCTCGCCGACCTTCTGCTTGTCGATGCCGTCCACGTGGAACTTGGTGGGCGTCTCGACGACGAAGGAGATGCCCTCCGGGGCCTCGACGAGGATCGGGTGGCTGTAGCCGAGCGAGAACTCCATGTCGGAGCCCTTCGCCGCGACACGGTAACCAACACCGCTGATCTCGAGCGACTTGCGGTAGCCCGCGGTCACGCCGGTGATCATGTTCGCCACCAGCGTGCGGCTCAGGCCGTGAAGGGCCTTCGACTGACGCTCGTCGTTCGGACGCGAGACGATCAGCTTGCCGTCCTCGCCCTTGCCGATCTCGATCGGCGCGGCGACGACATGGGTGAGCGAGCCCTTGGGGCCCTTCACCGAGACCGCCTGGCCCTCGATGGTGACGTCCACGCCGGCGGGAACCGGGATGGGCAGCCGTCCAATGCGCGACATTGCTGTACCTCCGTTTCCCGAATTACCAGACGTAGGCGAGAACTTCTCCGCCTACGCCCTTCTTGGCGGCCTGCTTGTCGGTCAGGAGGCCGGAGGACGTGGAGATGATCGCCACGCCCAGGCCGCCGAGAACCTTCGGCAGGTTGGTGGACTTTGCGTACACACGCAGACCCGGCTTGCTGATGCGCTTGATGCCGGCGATGGAACGCTCACGGTTGGGACCGAACTTGAGCTCGATGGTCAGCTTCTTGCCGACCTCGCCCTCGGTGGGGTCGGCAACCTGGTAGGAGGAGATGTAACCCTCCTGCTGCAGGATCTCGGCGACGTGCGCCTTGATCTTGCTCGACGGCATCACGACGGAGTCGTGGTACGCCGAGTTGGCGTTACGCAGACGAGTGAGCATGTCTGCGATGGGGTCGGTCATGGTCATGGTGGCCTCAGGCCTCTCCCGCCGTGGTTTCTCCGCGCCAGGTCCCCCTGCCGCACTCACGGGGAGTGCGGAAGGGGCACAAACGCAGGGGACCTGCGACGTAGTAAGACATGGGTGTGAGCCCTCACTAGAGAGCCGCGAGCATCCATGGAGATGCCGCGGCAGGGGCCCGACCCCACCACCTTACGGGATTCCGAACGGAAGCCCAAAAGTGCGGGGGCCGGGCACGCTGCTCATCGGTGGTGTGCCGTGGGCGCCTGGACTACCAGGAGCTCTTGGTCACGCCCGGCAGCTCGCCGCGGTGTGCCATCTCACGGAGGCAGACACGGCACAGGCCGAACTTGCGGTACACCGAGTGCGGGCGACCGCAGCGCTGGCACCGGGTGTAACCCCGGACGCCGAACTTCGGCTTACGCTCGGCCTTTGCGATCAGGGCCTTCTTCGCCATGGCTCACGCCTCCTTGAACGGGAAGCCCAGAGCGCGCAGGAGCGCCCGGCCCTCATCGTCGGTCTGAGCGGTGGTCACGACGGTGATGTCCATACCGCGCTGACGGTCGACCTTGTCCTGGTCGATCTCGTGGAACATGACCTGCTCGGTCAGACCGAAGGTGTAGTTTCCACGGCCGTCGAACTGCTTGGGCGAGAGGCCGCGGAAGTCACGGATACGCGGCAGAGCCAGCGACACCAGACGGTCCACGAACTCCCACATGCGGTCACCACGGAGGGTGACGTGGGCGCCGATCGGCTGACCCTCGCGCAGCTTGAACTGCGCGATGGACTTGCGGGCCTTGGTCACGGCCGGCTTCTGGCCGGTGATCGCGGTCAGGTCCTTGATCGCGCCCTCGATCAGCTTGCTGTCACGGGCTGCCTCGCCGACACCCATGTTGACCACGACCTTGACCAGGCCGGGGATCAGCATGACGTTCTCGTACGAGAACTCCTCGTGCAGCTGGCCCTTGATCTCGGAGTTGTAACGCTCCTTGAGACGGGGGGCCACCTTCTCAACAGTCGTCTCAGACATCAGATGTCCTCACCGGTTCGCTTGGCAACGCGGATCTTGTTGCCCTCGTCGTCGAAGCGGTAGCCAACGCGGGTGACGACCTTCTTGCCGTCCTTCTCCACGACCAGCTGGACGTTGGAGACGTGCACGGGGGCCTCGACGGTGACAATGCCACCCTGGGTGCCCGGGCCCGGCTTGGTGTGCTTCTTGACCCGGTTGACACCCTCGACCAGGACCTTGTTCTCGGCGGGGATGGCCTGGATGACCTTGCCCTGCTTGCCCTTGTCCTTGCCGGTGATGACCTGGACCAGGTCACCCTTCTTGATCTTCATGCTGTTCGCCATGGGTTAGAGCACCTCCGGCGCCAGCGAGATGATCTTCATGAACTTCTTGTCACGCAGCTCGCGGCCCACCGGGCCGAAGATGCGGGTACCACGGGGGTCACCATCGGTGTTCTTGAGAACGACAGCGGCGTTCTCGTCGAAACGGATGTAGGAACCGTCCGGACGACGGCGCTCCTTGACGGTGCGGACGATGACGCACTTCACGACGTCACCCTTCTTCACCGAACCGCCGGGGATCGCGTCCTTCACGGTGGCGACGATGACGTCCCCGATACCGGCGTAGCGGCGACCGGAGCCACCGAGAACGCGGATGCAGAGAATCTCCTTGGCACCCGTGTTGTCGGCGACGCGCAGTCGCGACTCCTGCTGGATCACAGCTTTCTCCTGATCGTCAACGAGAGTCGACGGGCCGGCCGCTGCTCACTCGATCGCATCGCTGCATCGAGCACATACGGCCGTACCACATCGGCTTCGTTACTTGGCCTTCTCGAGGATCTCGACGACGCGCCAGCGCTTCGTCGCGGACAGCGGCCGGGTCTCCATGAGGAGGACACGGTCGCCGACACCGCACGAGTTCTGCTCGTCGTGCGCCTTCAGCTTGTTCGTACGGCGGATGACCTTGCCGTACAGCGCGTGCTTGACGCGGTCCTCGACGGCGACGACGACGGTCTTGTCCATCTTGTCGCTGACGACGAGACCCTCACGGGTCTTGC
Source organism: Kitasatospora sp. NBC_01539 (assembly GCF_045040525.1). Taxonomy (NCBI): domain Bacteria; kingdom Bacillati; phylum Actinomycetota; class Actinomycetes; order Kitasatosporales; family Streptomycetaceae; genus Kitasatospora; species Kitasatospora sp. NBC_01539. The sequence goes on along the minus strand of NZ_CP109390.1, from coordinate 5,149,716 downwards.
GGAAACCGCGCGTCTCGTTGGTGTTCTCAGTCATCAGGCGTTCTCCACCGTCTCGATGCCCAGCTCGCGCTCGCGCATCAGGGTGTAGATCCGCGCGATGTCCTTACGGACCAGCTTCAGCCGGCCGTGGTTGTCGAGCTGCCCGGTCGCCGCCTGGAAGCGGAGGTTGAACAGCTCCTCCTTGGCCTCACGCAGCTTGGCAACGAGGCCCTCGTTGTCCAGCTGACGAAGCTCAGCAGCCTTGATAGCGGCCGACATCAGCTCTCACCGTCCTCGCGCCGGACGATCCGGCACTTCATCGGCAGCTTGTGCGCGGCGCGGGTGAGCGCCTCGCGAGCAACCTTCTCATTCGGGTACGACAGCTCGAACATGACCCGACCCGGGTGCACGTTCGCGATCCACCACTCCGGCGAACCCTTACCGGAACCCATGCGGGTCTCGGCGGGCTTCTTGGTGAGGGGACGGTCCGGGTAGATGTTGATCCAGACCTTGCCGCCACGGCGGATGTGACGGGTGATCGCGATACGAGCGGACTCGATCTGACGGTTCGTCACGTACGCCGGGGTGACGGCCTGGATGCCGAACTGGCCGAAGGCCAGCTCCGTACCGCCCTTGGCCGCGCCACGCCGCTTGGGGTGGTGCTGCTTGCGGTGCTTGACCCTACGGGGGATCAGCATGGGGGTCAGGCCTCCGTTCCGGTGTTCTCGGCAGCCGGAGTCTCGGCCGCAGCGGCCGCGGGGGCCTCGGCGGCGGGACGACGGCCACCACGGCCACCACGCTCGGCACCGCGCTCGCCACCGCGGCGCTCGCCACCGCGGGCGGGACGACCACCCTCGGGACGGGCCGGGCGGTTGCCCGAGCGGGCGGCGGCGTTCTCAGCGCGGACCTCGGCGATGTTCTTGACGTCGCCCTTGTAGATCCAGACCTTCACGCCGATGCGGCCGAAGGTGGTCTTGGCCTCGAAGAAGCCGTAGTCGACGTTCGCACGAAGGGTGTGCAGCGGCACACGGCCCTCGCGGTAGAACTCCGAACGGCTCATCTCGGCGCCGCCGAGACGACCGGAGCACTGGACCTTGATGCCCTTGGCGCCGGACTTCATGGTGCCCTGCATCGACTTGCGCATGGCACGGCGGAACGACACGCGGGAGGACAGCTGCTCCGCGACGCCCTGAGCCACGAGCTGGGCGTCCAGCTCGGGGTTCTTGACCTCGAGGATGTTCAGCTGGACCTGCTTGCCGGTCAGCTTCTCGAGGTCGCCGCGGATGCGGTCGGCCTCGGTGCCGCGCCGGCCGATGACGATGCCGGGGCGAGCGGTGTGGATGTCGACGCGGACGCGGTCGCGGGTGCGCTCGATCTCGACCTTGGAGATGCCGGCGCGCTCCATGCCCTTCGTCATCATGCGACGAATGGCGACGTCTTCCTTGACGTAGTCCTTGTACAGCTTGTCGGCGTACCAGCGGGACTTGAAGTCCGTGCTGATGCCGAGACGGAACCCGTGCGGGTTAACCTTCTGGCCCATTACCGGGTCCCTTCCTTGCTGCTGACGACCACGGTGATGTGGCTGGTCCGCTTGCGGATCCGGTAGGCGCGGCCCTGAGCACGCGGACGGAACCGCTTCAGGGTCGGACCCTCGTCAACGTACGCCTCAGAGATGTAGAGGTCGTCCACGTTGGAGTGGTTGTAGTTGTGTGCGGCGTTGGCGATGGCGCTGTCGAGCACCTTGCCGACCGGCACGGTGGCGGCCTGCGGAGCGAAACGCAGGACCGCCTGGGCCTCCGTGGCGTTCAGGCCACGGATGAGGTCCACCACGCGGCGGGCCTTCATGGGCGTGACGCGGATGTACCGCGCCTGGGCCCTGGCTTCCATGGTTGTCCCCTTAATGGAGTAAGTCATTGAGTCGTTCTGGCGCTAAAGCTCAAGCTCAGCGGAGCGACTAGCGACGCTTCGACTTGCGGTCATCCTTCACGTGCCCCTTGAAGGTGCGCGTGGGAGCGAACTCGCCGAGCTTGTGGCCGACCATCGACTCGGTGACGAACACCGGGACGTGCTTACGGCCATCGTGGACCGCGATCGTGTGACCCAGCATGGCCGGGGAGATCACGGAACGACGGGACCAGGTCTTGATGACGTTCTGCGTGCCCGCCTCGTTCTGGACATCCACCTTCTTCTGAAGGTGGTCGTCGATGAAGGGGCCCTTCTTGAGACTGCGCGGCATCTGACCTGCTCCTAGCGCTTCTTGTTGGTCTTGCGGCGGCGCACGATGAGCTTGTCCGACGCCTTGTTCGGGCGACGGGTACGGCCCTCGGGCTTGCCCCACGGCGAGACCGGGTGGCGACCACCGGAGGTCTTACCCTCACCACCACCGTGCGGGTGGTCGATCGGGTTCATGGCCACACCACGCACGGTCGGGCGGACGCCCTTCCAGCGCATACGGCCGGCCTTGCCCCAGTTGATGTTCGACTGCTCGGCGTTGCCGACCTCGCCGATGGTGGCGCGGCAGCGGGCGTCGACCAGACGGGTCTCACCCGACGGCATGCGCAGGGTCGCCATGCGGCCCTCACGCGCCAGCAGCTGGATGCCGGAACCGGCGGAGCGGGCCAGCTTGGCACCGCCACCGGGACGCAGCTCCACGGCGTGGATGGTGGTACCGACCGGGATGTTGCGCAGCGGCAGGTTGTTGCCCGGCTTGATGTCGGCCCCGGGGCCGTTCTCGATCCGGTCGCCCTGAGCAATGCCACGCGGCGCGATGATGTAGCGCTTCTCGCCGTCGAGGTAGTGCAGGAGCGCGATGCGCGCAGTGCGGTTGGGGTCGTACTCGATGTGAGCGACCTTGGCCGGCACGCCGTCCTTGTCGTGACGACGGAAGTCGATCACGCGGTAGGCGCGCTTGTGACCGCCACCCTGGTGGCGAGCGGTGATACGACCGGCGTTGTTACGGCCGCCCTTGCTGTGCAGGGGGCGAACCAGCGACTTCTCCGGCGTGGACCGCGTGATTTCGACGAAGTCGGCCACGCTGGAGCCACGACGGCCCGGCGTAGTCGGCTTGTACTTGCGGATACCCATTTTCGTCCTCGTCCTTAACGACGATCACGTTCCCCGTCAGGCGGAGACCGGACCACCGAAGATGTCGATGCGGTTGCCCTCGGCCAGCGTCACGATGGCGCGCTTGGTGTCCTTGCGCTTGCCAAAGCCCGTCTTGGAGCGCTTGCGCTTGCCCTGACGGTTGAGCGTGTTGACAGCCTCGACCTTGACCGAGAAGACCGCCTCGACGGCCTGCTTGATCTGGGTCTTGTTGGCACCCGGCGCCACGACGAACGTGTACTTGTTCTCGTCGAGGAGCGAGTAGCTCTTCTCCGAGATAACCGGCTTGACCAGGACGTCACGGGGGTCCGTGTACGTCTTGCTCGTGATCTCCGCGGCCATCAGGCAGCGCTCCCTTCGAGCTCGCCCTCAGAGGCGACAGCCTTGGCGGACGCGGCCGGACCGGCCACGAAACGCTCGAAGGCGGCCTGGGTGAAGACCACGTCGTCAGCGACGAGCACGTCGTAGGTGTTCAGCTGGCCGGCGTCCAGGATGTGCACGTTCGGCAGGTTGCGAGCGGACTTCAGGCCCAGCTCGTCCTCGCGCTCGACGACCAGGAGGACGCTCTTGCGCTCGGAGATCTTGCCGATCAGGCTCTTCGCGGCCTTGGTCGACGGCGTCTCGGTCGCGGTCACGCCGGTGATGACGTGAATGCGGTCGTGGCGGGCCCGGTCGGTGAGGGCACCGCGGAGCGCGGCGACGATCATCTTCTTCGGGGTCCGCTGCGAGTAGTCGCGCGGCACGGGACCGTGCACGACGCCACCGCCGGCGAACTGCGGCGCACGGGTCGAGCCCTGACGGGCGCGGCCGGTGCCCTTCTGGCGGTACGGCTTGCGACCGCCACCACGGACCTCGCCGCGGCGCTTCACCTTGTGCGTGCCCTGACGGGCAGCGGCGAGCTGTGCGACGACGACCTGGTGCATCAGCGGAATGCTGACCTTGGCGTCGAAGATCTCGGCGGGCAGCTCGAGGCTGCCGGCCTTGTCGCCGGCCGGCGACAGGATGTCAATGGTGGTCATATCCTTCACAGCCCCTTCGCCGCGGTGCGGACGAGGACGAGGCCGCCGTTCGGGCCCGGGATTGCGCCCTTGATGAGCAGCAGGCCCTTCTCCGCGTCGACCGCGTGCACGGTCAGGTTCTGGGTGGTCACACGGTCGTGGCCCATCCGACCCGCCATGCGCATGCCCTTGAACACGCGACCCGGGGTGGCGCAGCCACCGATGGAACCGGGCGAACGGTGCTTGCGCTGGGTGCCGTGACCGGCGCCGAGGCCCTTGAAGTTGTGACGCTTCATGACACCGGCGAAGCCCTTGCCCTTGGAGGTGCCGGTCACGTCGACCTTGACACCCGCCTCGAACAGCTCCGCGGTGATCTCCTGGCCGAGGGTGTACTCGGACGCGTCCGTGGTACGGATCTCGACCAGGTGGCGGCGCGGGGTGACACCGGCCTTGGCGAAGTGACCCACGAGGGGCTTGTTCACCTTGCGGGGGTCGATCTCGCCGAAGCCGAGCTGCACGGCGTCGTAGCCGGAAGCGCTGTCGGCGGTGTGGACCTGGGTCACGACATTCGGCCCAGCCTTGACGACGGTCACCGGGACGACCCGGTTGTTCTCGTCCCAGACCTGGGTCATGCCGAGCTTCTCGCCCAGGATGCCCTTAATCTGCTTAGCCATCTTCGGTGCGCCTCTCAGAGCTTGATCTCGATGTCGACGCCGGCCGGCAGGTCGAGACGCATGAGCGAGTCAACCGTCTTCGGCGTGGGGTCGAGGATGTCGATCAGACGCTTGTGAGTACGCATCTCGAAGTGCTCGCGCGAGTCCTTGTACTTGTGCGGCGAGCGGATGACGCAGTACACGTTCTTCTCAGTGGGCAGCGGCACCGGGCCCGCGACCTGCGCACCAGTACGAATCACCGTCTCGACGATCTTCTTCGCCGAGGAGTCGATGACCTCGTGGTCGTAGGCCTTGAGCCGGATGCGGATCTTCTGTCCCGCCATGGCTACTCAGTAGTCCTTTGTGTCGTCTGCTGCTACTACGACCGGCCTAGTCCGGGTGGACTCGTCCGGCGGCGCCCCCGGGTGGTTACCTCGCGGTCTCCCTCCGACCCCCGCGCTCGGGCGTGTCGCCCTACCGCTTGCAAAAAACCAAAGAGGAATCAAACCCTCTTCGGTTCCAGCTCCGGGATCGGTGAGGTCTTGCACCCACCAGGCGCCGGGTCGAGGCCCCGTCCACGCTTCCCGGAAGATTCCCGTACGTCCGCCCCGCAGCTGCCGCGGTGTCGCTTACACACCACTGCGTCCACATACAGCACGTGAACACATGAACGGCCATCACGGGAACGACGAGTACATGGGACTCGCTTCCGGTCCTCCCGGCGGGAGGCGCGCAGCATCGGCACTCAACCGAGCAACTTGGACATACTGCCATACGGCGGAGCCCAAACGCCAATCGGGCGCTTTTCTGCGGCGCCCGCCACCCCCCGGCCGGGGCTACCCGCACACCCGGGCGTCCGGCCCTCCCGGCCCGCCCCGGCCGAGGTCCACGGACTCGGTGCCCGCGGTCCCGCCGCGTACCGCCCCGACCTCCAGGGCGCCCCGCAGATCGCCCGGCAGGGTCACCACGTAGACGGTGCGGGCGCCGTCGCCGGCCGGCGCGCCGTCCGGCTCCCGGAAGGGCAGGTACGTGCCGCCGCAGGCCACACCGGTGACCCGCTCGCCGTCGGCGGCGAGCACCAGGCGCCATCCGCCGGGCCCGGCCGCCGGGCCGAACACCCGGACGGTACGCGGTTCCCGGCCCACGGGCAGGGCGGCGGCGGCCCGGACGGCCCGGTCCAGCCCGGGATCGGCCGGGGGCGCGCCCGAGGTGACCGCGCCCCCGGCCGCCGCGCGCTCCGGCGCGACCGGTGGGAACGCTCCCCCGTCGCCGGTGCGTCCCGGGGCGCACCCCGCGGCCAGGGCGGCCGCCACCGCGACGACGGCCGCGAGACGGGCGGTGCGGAAGGGCGTACGGGAGTGCATGGGTCACGTCCGGGGGCAGGGGGTCCGGGTCTCGGGGCGACGGTACCCGGCCCCGCCGTACGGGCCCGCAGGCGGGCGGGTCCGGTCAGCCGGAGCGCCGCTGCCAACCGGAGTCCAGCCCGGCCGGGCCCGGCGCGCGTCCGGCCCGGCCCGTCCACCACTGCCGCCGCTCGTGCTCCGATGTCATCGCTCTCCCCCGTCGCTCCCGGCCGCCCGTGCGAACGGCCCCACCCATCCAGACGCTGCGGGCGGCCCTCCTGGTCACACCCCGGCCGGCTCTTCGCGGGGGCAAGGCTGCGCCGCCGGGCCGGGGATCACCCGTGGGCGGGTCGCCGGGCCCGGAGCTCGGGGCTGACGACCAGCTCGCGCAGCTGCACGAGGGTGAGCGGCGGGGCGTCCATGGCCGGCCCGGGGGCGCGGTAGCCGTGGTAGCCCGCGATGGCGTCGACGTACAGCGCGGTGCCGTCACCGAGCGGCAGGACGGCGTCGTAGCTGCGGCCCCAGCTCAGATCACTGCCGGCCGGGCCGCCCGGGGAGCGTTCCGTGACCTCCAGGCCGGCCGAGCCGAGCCGGGCGGGGTAGGTGCACGTACGCGGCGCGGGCTCGGGCAGCTCGGGGGCGCAGCCGAGCGGTACGGCGGAGGCTGACGTGGCCGTTTCGATCCGCACGACGCCGAGGCGCCCGTCCCTGCGGATCCAGTAGACGCCGTCCAGGGCGCCGGCGGCCCCCGGGTGGAGGACGTCGGCCGCGGCCTCCACCGATCCGATGCCGGGCGGCAGGAGCTCCCGGAGCCGGGCGGCCCGGTCGGCGGGGCCGACCGGTGCGGGCCCGTGCCGGCCGCCGGTCGCACCGGGTGCGATCACGGCGGCCGCGGCGACGAGCGCGGCGGCCAGCCCGAGTCCGGCCCTGCGGCGACGGCGGACGCGCCGTGCCTGCGTGAAGAGTTCGGCCGCGGGCCGGGGCTCCGGGGGCTCCACGAGTGCGTCGGCCAGCAGCGACCCGACCGTGGTGGTGCGGCTCATCTCGCGTCTCCCTGCAGCTCGTGGGTGTCCGAGGGGAGGAGGCCGCGCAGCGCGGCGATCCCGCGGGCCGAGTGGCTCCGGACGGTGCTCTCCGGCAGGCCGAGCAGGTCGGCCGTGGCAGCGACGCTGAGGTCCTCCCAGTAGCGGAGCACCAGGACGGCCCGCTGCTTCGGCGACAGGACGGCCAGGGCCGCCCGTACGGCGACCCCGGTGTCCGCGTCGTACGCGGGCAGGGGGGTCTCCGGCAGTTCGCCGTAGGCGTGTTCGCGCCACCAGAAGCGCCGCCGGGAGGCGATGAAGGTGTTGACCAGGGTCTTGCGCGCGTAGGCGTCGAGGCTGTCGATCCGCCGGAGGCGCCGAGCGCCGAGGATCAGCTTGACCAGGGTGGCCTGGACGAGGTCGTCGGCCTCGTCGCGGTCGCCGCAGAGGAGGAAGGCGCTGCGGAACAGCGCCGGCCTCCGCGCGGTGACGTAGTCGTGGAGCTCCTGCTCCTGGCGCACCGCCCCTCCCTCCCGGGCCGCCCCACCGGCGGCCCCACCCCTTCCAGTGCGGTGGGGCGGCCCCGGCGTTGCAGGCGTCGGTCAGGCGGAAGGGATCGGCTCCGCCTCGGCGCCCGCGGGGGCCGAGGCGGAGGGGCGGCGCGGGACGGCGCCGCGCAGGCTCCACAGCATCCCCGCGGCGCAGGCGAGCGGGCCGGCGGCGAAGGCGACGCAGACCCGGCCCTCGATCGGTCCCGGCACCAGGGTGACGCCGACCAGGACGGCGGTGCCGAGCAGCCAGCAGACCAGCTGGGCGCGGTGCCGGTGCAGCACGATGAGCGCCTGGCCGAGGACCATGGCGAGCAGGTAGCCGAAGGCGCCGAGGCACAGGCAGAGGAAGTCGGCACGGTCGAGCACCTCGGGTGCGGCGAACAGCAGGTGGATCAGCCACGGCCCGAGCACGACGGCGGGCACGGAGATCGCGACGCACAGCAGGGTGACCGCCGCGCACGCCCTGCGCAGCATGGCCAGGAAGTCGGCGTGCCGGCCGGCCGCCGCGGCACCGGCCAGGCCGGACAGCAGGGACGCCTGGAGCGCGCCGAACACGAAGATCGGCACCCGGGCGAGGACGAGGGCGCTGAGCAGCGCGGCGACGAGGTCGACCTGGTCCGGCTCCAGGAGCTGGACGCTCATCACGGCCGCGCTGACCATCCACTGGGCGAGCAGGGTCGACCCCATGAGCGGGCCGAGGCCGCGGACGAGGCCGGACCAGGGCTGCGGCGGTCCGGGGCGGACGGCGCGGACGGTGGCGGGCAGCGTCGCGAGCAGCGCCAGCAGGGGCGCGACGGTCATGATCAGGCTGAACGCGAGGGCGGAGTGCAGGCCCGCGGCGGCGCAGCCGAACGCGAGCAGCATCCGCAGCGCGCCGTCGACGGCGAGTTGGGTGCCGTACGGCGTGAAGCGGCCGAGGCCGGCGAGGATGCCGCGGGTCAGGTAGCAGAACGCCATGGCGGCGAAGGCGCTGCCGAGGGCCGCGACCAGGGCGGTGTCCCCGTGCAGCAGGAGGTCCGCCAGGGGGCGGGCGAATACCGCCATCAGGGTGAGGATGACGCCGAGGATGCCGCAGGTGAGCAGTGTCGCGCGGCGCAGGACGGGCCGGGCACCCTCGCCGCGGACGGTGCGGGCCGCGACGATCCGGGTGAGTTCCTGTTCGAGCGGGAGGAAGAGCCCGATGCCGACGGACATGACGATCGTCCACAGCACGGAGACGCCGGCCATGGCCTCGGTGGTGAGGCTGTGCCCGGCGACGGCCAGTTGCAGGTAGGAGGCGACGCCGAGGACGGCGGTGCCGACGGCGACCGTCCGGAGGCCGGCCGGCAGGGCGGTGGCGAGGCTGCGCAGGCGCTTCATCGGTCAGCGGGCCGCGTGCTTGATCATGGCGTTGACTCCCGGGCGGCCGGCGTGCCGGGCCGCACCCGGGAGCAGGGTGAGGGCGTGCAGGCGGGAGGAGAGGTGCAGCCGGGAGACCTTGGCGGCGCGGTGCCAGCCGAGGGCGTCGAGGCGGTCCGCGGTCTCCCGGAAGAAGCGCTTGGCCTCCTCGAAGCGGCTGCCGGTGTACGCCGTGGCCGAGGACTCGCTGCCGGCGTGCCGGCGGTAGCTGAAGCAGACCTCGGGGGCGGTGGCCAGGGACTCCCCCGCGACGAGCAGGTCGACGACGAGCGCGAGGTCCTGGATGACGCCGAGGTCGGCGCGGAAGCCGTACGGGCGGACGGCTTCGGTGCGCCAGCAGATCGACGGGAAGTACAGCCAGTTCCCGCGGAGCAGGCTGACGGCGAGGTCCTCACCGCCGAGGAGGTCGCGGCCGGGGCCCTTCGGGGCGTACAGGCGGCGCTTGGTGCGGTCGACGAGGGTGTCGTACGGCTGCCCGTCGGTGCCGATGACCTCGACGCCGGGCTGGATCATCGCGGCCTTGGGCTCGCGGGCGACGGCGGCGCGGACGACGTCGAGGTAGGTCGGGTGCATGAGGTCGTCGCAGCCCATGAGCACGAGGTACTCGTACTCGGCGAGGGCGACGCAGCGGTTGAAGTTGCCGGTGACGCCGAGGTTGGCGTCGTTGCGGAGGTACCGCACGCGCGGGTCGGCCAGGGTCTCGAACCACTCGGGCACGCCGGGCTCCTTGCCGTCGTCCACGACGGTGAGGCGCCAGTCGTCGCCGCTCTGCGCGAGGACGCTGTGCACGGCGTCCTGCATGAGGCGGACGTCGCCGTAGTACGGCAGGAGGATCTCGTAGCGGGACACGTGGCTCCTAGACCTCGGCCTCGGCGGGGGCGGCCGCGGGCGTCCGCCGGGCGGCGAAGGCGCGGTAGAAGTCGGACCCGGGGGCGAAGTCCCGGACGTGGCGGGGCATCCGGCGGATCACGGCGAGGAGCAGGACGAGTCCGGCGCGGACGAGGTAGACCATCGCCTTGAGCGGCGAGGCGCTGGGGCGTCCGGTGGTGCGGGCCCGCATCGCGACGGGGACCTGGCGGACGGTGAAGCCGCAGCGGGCGGCGCCGACCAGGCTCTCGACGGTGTCGCCGAGGTACTCGACGGGGTACCAGCGGGCGAAGAACTCGATCAGCGGCCGGTTGCAGGCGCGGAAGCCCGAGGTGGTGTCGGTCAGCCGGGCACCGGCGATGCGGGAGAGCACGAGGGAGAGCAGCTTCATCGCCCAGCGGCGCGGCCCGCGCACCCGGTAGTCGCCCTCGCCGTCGAAGCGGGCGCCGATGACGAGGTCGGCGTCGGCCAGGCGCTCCAGCAGGAGCGGCACGTAGAACGGGTCGTGCTGGCCGTCGGCGTCGACCTGGATGGCGACGTCGTAGTCGTGCTGCTGCGCGTAGCGGTAGCCGAGGCGCATGGCGCCGCCGACACCGAGGTTGAACGGCAGCCGGGCGACGGCGGAACCCGCCGCGGCGGCGACCTCGGCGGTGCGGTCGGTGGATCCGTCGTCGACGACGAGCGTGTCGACGTGCGGCAGCTGGCGCTTGATCTCGCCCAGGACGGCGGGCAGGCCGTCGGCCTCGTTCCAGGCGGGCAGGATGATCAGGACGCGCTGGCCAGTGGTCACGGCGTGGCCTCCGGGGTGGTGGCGGGGAGGGAGGCGTGCTGGGGGCCCGTGAGGATGCCCTGTTCGGCGAGCTGGGCGCGTATCAGGGCGACGTCCTCGGCGAGGGTGCGGGTCTCCGCCTCGAGACGGCTCGCCTCCCAGCTGAGGTGGAGGCTGACCAGCAGGACGAGCACGAAGCCGGCGAAGAGCACGAGGCTCACGCCGGACGCGACGCCGAGCCGGCGGGCGGTGGAGTCGAGCAGCGAGGGGAAGAAGCCGAGCGGCGCTATGGCGAGACCGATGGTCAGCCATATCGCCGCGTACTTCTCGCGGAGCTGCTGACGACGCAGCAGCTCCAGGATGTAGGCGAGCACCACCACGCCGGTGATCGAGGTGAGGATGGAGAGTTGCACTGCCGGCGCCTTCCGTGCGCGGGGCGGTCCCCGTGGGTGGCCAACAGCCTAAGGCAGCGGCCCGACGCACTCGAACGGGTGGTCGGCTAGGTGGCGGGGGTGACGAGGTCGCGGAAGGCGGGACGGCGCAGGGCTGCGGCGAGCGAGTCCCGCCAGTCCGGCAGCGGTGCGAGGCCCGCGGCGGCCCACCGGTCGTGGCCGAGCACGCTGTAGGCGGGCCGTACGGCCGGGCGGGGGAACGCGGCCGACGTGGTCGGCCTGATCCGCTCGGGGTCGAGCCCGGCGAGGGCGTACGCCTCGCGGGCGAGTCCGTACCACGTGGTGCGGCCCGCGGCGGTGCCGTGGTAGACGCCGGCCGGGGCGTGCGGGGCGCGGCCGAGGGCGAGCAGCCGAAGGGCGAGGTCGTACGACCAGGTGGGCTGCCCGTGCTGGTCGTCGACGACGTCGACGGTGGCGCGGACGGCGGCGAGCTTCAGCATGGTGGCCACGAAGTTCGGCCCGTGCTCGCCGTACAGCCACGCGGTGCGCACGACGTAGCCGGTGCCGGGGAGGAGCTCCAGCACCGCCCGCTCCCCCGCGAGCTTGGAGCGGCCGTAGGCGTTGACGGGTCCGGTCGCGGCGGACTCCGGGCAGGGCCGGTCGGTGTCGCCGGGGAGGACGTAGTCGGTGGAGACCTGGAGGAGCCGGGCACCGGCCTCACGGCAGGCGAGGGCGAGGTTGCGTACGCCGGTGCCGTTGACGGCGGTGGCGGCGGCCTCGGCGCTCTCCGCGCCGTCGACGTCCGTCCAGGCCGCGCAGTTCACGACCACCTCGTGGCCGTGCACGGCTTCGCGGACGGCCTGCGCGTCGGTGACGTCGAGCGCGGAACGGTCGAGCCCGGTGGCCTTCTCGCCGGCCGCGTCGAGCACGGCCAGCAGGTCGCGCCCGAGCATGCCGCCGGCACCGGTGACGAGCCAGGTGGTCATGCGAGGGCCGCCCGGGCCTTGAGCGGCTCCCACCAGGCGCGGTTCTCGCGGTACCAGGCGATGGTGTCGGCGAGGCCGTCGGCGAAGGACACCTGCGGCTCGTAGCCGAGCTCCTCGCGGATGCGGGTGATGTCGAGCGAGTAGCGCAGGTCGTGGCCCTTGCGGTCCTCGACGTGCTCGACCATGTCCCATCCGGCGCCCGCGGCCTCCAGCAGGAGGCCGGTGAGCTCCTTGTTGGTGATCTCGGTGCCGCCGCCGATGTTGTAGACCCGGCCGGCCCGACCGCCGCGCAGGGCGAGGTCGATGCCCCGGCAGTGGTCGGAGACGTGCAGCCAGTCGCGGATGTTGCCGCCCTCGCCGTACAGCGGCACCTTCCGCCCGTCGAGGAGGTTGGTGGTGAACAGCGGCACGACCTTCTCCGGGAACTGGTGGTGCCCGTAGTTGTTGGAGCAGCGGGTGACCACCACGTCCATGCCGTGGGTGCGGTGGTAGGCGAGCGCCAGCAGGTCGGAGGAGGCCTTGGAGGCCGAGTACGGGGAGTTCGGCGCCAGCGGCCAGTCCTCGGTCCAGGAGCCCTCGCTGATCGAGCCGTACACCTCGTCGGTGGAGACGTGGACGAAGCGGCCGACGCCGTGGCGGAGCGCGGCGTCGAGCAGCACCTGGGTGCCGACGACGTTGGTCCGCACGAAGGGCCCGGCGCCCTCGATGGACCGGTCGACGTGCGACTCGGCGGCGAAGTGGACGACCGCGTCGTGGCCGGCCATCGCGGCGTCCACCGCCTCCGGGTCGCAGATGTCGGCCCGGACGAAGCGGTAGCCCGGGTGGTCGGCGACCGGTGCGAGGTTGGCCTCGACGCCCGAGTAGGTGAGCTTGTCGAGCACGGTGATGCGGGCCGAGGCGTCGGCGCGGAACTGCGAACGGACGAACTCGGAGCCGATGAAACCGGCGCCGCCGGTGACCAAGATGCGCATAGTGCGCGCAGTCTACCGGCGGGCTCCGGCCGGCCCGAGGACGTCCGCCCGGGAGCCCGGACGGGCTCCCGTAGGCTGCTGCCCATGCGTGGAATCCTGCTGGCCGGCGGTACCGGCTCCCGCCTGTGGCCGCTCACCCGGGCCGTCTCGAAACAGCTGCTCCCGGTCTTCGACAAGCCGATGGTCTACTACCCGCTCTCCACCCTGGTGATGGCGGGCATCGACGAGATCCTCATCGTCACGACCGCGGACGACCAGCCGCAGTTCCACCGGCTGCTCGGTGACGGATCCCAGCTCGGCCTGCGGCTGCAGTACGCCGTCCAGGAACGGCCCGAGGGCATCGCGCAGGCCTTCGTGCTGGGCGCGGACTTCATCGGCGACGAACCGGTGGCGCTGATCCTGGGCGACAACATCTTCCACGGCAGCGGGCTCGGCACCCGGCTCGCCGAGCACACCGATCCCAAGGGCGGGCTGGTCTTCGCCTACCCGGTCGCCGACCCGACGGCGTACGGCGTGGTGGAGTTCGACGAGGACGGCCGGGTGCTGTCGATCGAGGAGAAGCCGCAGCAGCCGAAGTCGCGGTACGCGGTGCCCGGGCTGTACTTCTACGACAACCGCGTCGTGGAGATCGCGCGCGGCCTGAAGCCCAGCGCCCGGGGCGAGTTGGAGATCACCGCGGTCAACGACGCGTACCTGCGGGCCGGCGAGCTGCAGGTGACGAAGCTGGATCGCGGCACGGCCTGGCTGGACACCGGGACGTTCGTCTCGCTGGTGCAGGCCTCGGAGTTCGTCCGGGTCATCGAGGAGCGCCAGGGCCTCAAGATCGGCTGCATCGAGGAGGCCTGCTGGCGGGCCGGCCTGATCGACTCGGCCCGACTGCGCGCCCTCGCCGAACCGTTGACGAAGAGCGGGTACGGCCAGTACCTGCTGCACCTGCTGCAGGAGGAGAACCCCCGGTGAAGTTCCGCGAGTTGGCCATTCCAGGCGCGTTCGAGATCACGCCCGAGCTGCACGGCGACCCGCGCGGCCTGTTCACCGAGTGGTACCGCTTCGACCGGCTCGCCGAACACGTCGGCCACCCGCTGCGCCTCGCCCAGGCCAACCTCTCGGTGTCGGCCCGCGGCGTCGTGCGCGGCATCCACTTCGCGGACGTGCCGCCCGGCCAGGCCAAGTACGTGAGCTGCGTCCGCGGCGCCGTGCTGGACGTGCTGGTGGACCTGCGCACCGGCTCCCCCGCCTTCGGGCGCTGGGAGGGCGTGCGGCTGGACGACACCGACCGCCGCGCGGTCTACGTCCCGGAGGGCGTCGGCCACGGCTTCTGCGCGCTCACCGACGACGCCACGCTGTCGTACCTCTGCTCGGAGACGTACAACCCGGTCGGCGAGCACGGCGTGCACCCGCTCGACCCGGACCTCGGCATCGCCTGGCCCGCCGACGCCCCGCAGCTGTCCGACCGCGACGCGGCCGCGCCCTCGCTGGCCGAGGCGCTCGCATCCGGCCTGCTGCCCTCGTACGAGGCCTGCCTGGCGTACACCGCCGGCCTCCGGCACCCCGGCGCGGCCGACTGACACCGACGACGGGGCCGCCGGGAACGCGGCACCGGACACGCGGCACCGGACACGCGGCACCGGACACGCGAAAGGGCCCGCCCTCCCGTCCTTGCGGACGGAGGAGCGGGCCCTTCCGTTGCCTTGCGGCGAGCCTGCCGAACGGCGGACCGGGGTCAGATCATTACTTGATGATCTTGGTGACCTGGCCGGCGCCGACGGTGCGGCCACCCTCACGGATGGCGAACTTGAGGCCCTCCTCCATGGCGATGGGCTGGATCAGCGCAACGGTCATGGCGGTGTTGTCGCCCGGCATGACCATCTCGGTGCCCTCGGGGAGGGTCACGACGCCGGTCACGTCCGTGGTACGGAAGTAGAACTGCGGGCGGTAGTTGTTGAAGAACGGGGTGTGACGGCCACCCTCGTCCTTCGACAGGATGTACGACTGGGCCTCGAAGTCGGTGTGCGGCGTGACCGAACCCGGCTTGATGATGACCTGGCCGCGCTCGACGTCCTCGCGCTTGATGCCACGGAGGAGCAGACCGACGTTCTCGCCCGCCTGGCCCTCGTCGAGCAGCTTGCGGAACATCTCGATACCGGTGACCGTGGTGGTGGTCTTGGTGGTCTTGATGCCGATGATGTCGACGGTCTCGTTGACCTTGAGGACACCGCGCTCGATGCGACCGGTGACGACGGTGCCACGACCGGTGATCGTGAAGACGTCCTCGATCGGCATCAGGAACGGGAGCTCGGTGGCGCGCGCCGGGGTCGGGATCGACTCGTCGACGGCGGCCATCAGGCCGAGGAGCTTCTGGCCCCACTCGGCGTCGCCCTCGAGCGCCTTCAGCGCCGAGACGCGAACGACCGGCAGGTCGTCGCCCGGGAACTCGTACTCGGAGAGGAGCTCACGGACCTCGAGCTCGACGAGCTCCAGGATCTCCTCGTCGTCCACCATGTCGGACTTGTTCAGCGCGACGACGATGTAGGGGACGCCGACCTGGCGGGCCAGGAGGACGTGCTCCTTGGTCTGCGGCATCGGGCCGTCGGTGGCGGCGACGACGAGAATCGCACCGTCCATCTGGGCCGCACCGGTGATCATGTTCTTGATGTAGTCCGCGTGACCCGGGCAGTCGACGTGGGCGTAGTGACGCGCCTCGGTCTGGTACTCGACGTGCGCGATGGAGATGGTGATACCGCGCTGCCGCTCCTCCGGCGCCTTGTCGATCTGGTCGAACGGCGTGAAGGGGTTGATATCCGGGTAAGCGTCGTGCAGCACCTTGGTGATCGCCGCGGTCAGCGTGGTCTTACCGTGGTCGATGTGACCGATGGTGCCGATGTTGACGTGGGGCTTCGTCCGCTCGAACTTCGCCTTCGCCACTGCAGTCCTCCTGAGGACAGTTCTGTACGCCGTACGACGTCAGTTGGTCTGGATCGGGTTTGGGAACAGGGCGCCGGTAGCGCCTCGTGCCGTCCCGCGGGGTGGGGTGCCGGAGGGCCCGGGGGGATCTGGGGAGATCCCCCCGAGTTTCCTCCTTCTAGCCTAAGGGGTCGGGAAAGTCCCGTATGTCGGCAGCATGCGCCGCCGGCACGGCGGAACTACTCGCCCTTGGACTTGGCGATGATGTCGTCCGCCACGTTCCGCGGAACCTCGGCGTACGAGTCGAACTGCATCGAGTAGCTTGCGCGACCAGAGGTCTTGCTGCGCAGGTCACCGACGTAGCCGAACATCTCGGAGAGCGGGACGAGCGCCGAAACGACGCGGGCGCCGTGACGCTCGTCCATGGAACGGATCTGACCGCGACGGGAGTTGATGTCGCCGATCACGTCGCCCATGTAGTCCTCGGGCGTGGTGACCTCGACGGCCATCATCGGCTCCAGGATGGCCGGGGAGGCCTTCCGGGCGCCTTCCTTGAACGCCATCGAACCGGCGATCTTGAACGCGAGCTCGGACGAGTCGACGTCGTGCGACGCACCGTCGAGCAGGGTCACGCGAACGCCCTGGAGCGGGTAGCCGGCGAGGACACCGAACTCCATGGCCTCCTGGCAACCGGCGTCGACCGAAGGGATGTACTCCTTCGGCACGCGGCCACCGGTGACCTTGTTGACGAACTCGTAGCCCTCGCCGGACTCGAGCGGCTCGATCGCGATCTGGATCTTCGCGAACTGGCCGGAGCCACCGGTCTGCTTCTTGTGCGTGTAGTCGATGCGCTCGACGCCCTTGCGGATCGTCTCGCGGTACGCGACCTGCGGCTTGCCGACGTTGGCCTCGACCTTGAACTCACGCTTCATACGGTCGACCAGCACCTCGAGGTGCAGCTCGCCCATACCCGCGATGATGGTCTGGCCGGTCTCCTCGTCCGTGTTGACCTGGAAGGACGGGTCCTCCTCGGCCAGGCGCTGGATGGCGGTACCGAGCCGCTCCTGGTCGCCCTTGGACTTCGGCTCGATCGCGACGCGGATGACCGGGGCCGGGAAGTCCATGGACTCCAGGATGACCGGCTGCTTCTCGTCGGACAGGGTCTCGCCGGTGGTGGTCTGCTTGAGACCCATGACGGCGACGATGTCGCCGGCGCCCACCGAGTCGATCTCCTCACGCTTGTTCGCGTGCATGCGGTAGATCTTGCCGATGCGCTCCTTGCGGCCCTTCACCGCGTTGAGGACGGCGGTGCCGGCCTCAAGGCGTCCGGAGTAGATCCGGACGAAGGTGAGCTTGCCCAGGTGCGGGTCGGACATGATCTTGAACGCGAGCGCGGCGAGCGGCTCGTCGTCCGAGGCCTTGCGCGAGATCTTCACCGAGTCGTCGCCGGGCTTGGTGCCCTCGATGGACTCGATGTCCAGCGGCGACGGCAGGTACTTCACGACGGCGTCGAGCAGGGGCTGAACGCCCTTGTTCTTGAACGCGGTGCCGCAGAAGATCGGCGTGAAGGCCGACTCCAGCGTGCCCTTGCGGATCGCGGCGATCAGCAGCTCCTCGGGGATGTCGTCGCCCTCCAGGGCGAGCTCCATCACCTCGTCGCTGACGTTCGACACGGTGTCGAGCAGCGCCTCGCGGTACTCGGCCGCCTTGTCGGCGAGCTCGGCCGGGATGTCGACGACGTCGTACATCTCGCCCTTGGTCGCCTCGGGCGACCAGACCAGGGCCTTCATCTTCACCAGGTCGACGACGCCGACGAAGTCGGCCTCCGCGCCGATCGGCAGCTGCATGACCAGCGGGGTCGCGCCGAGGCGGTCCACGATGGTCTGCACGCAGAAGTAGAAGTCGGCGCCCGTGCGGTCCAGCTTGTTGATGAAGCAGATGCGCGGGACACCGTAGCGGTCAGCCTGCCGCCACACGGTCTCGGACTGCGGCTCGACGCCGGCGACGCCGTCGAACACCGTCACCGCACCGTCGAGCACGCGGAGCGAACGCTCCACCTCGACGGTGAAGTCGACGTGGCCCGGGGTGTCGATGATGTTGATGGTGTTGTCGACGCCGTCGAGCGTCCAGTGACAGGTCGTCGCGGCCGACGTGATCGTGATGCCGCGCTCCTGCTCCTGCTCCATCCAGTCCATCGTGGCAGCGCCGTCGTGGACCTCACCGATCTTGTACGAGACGCCGGTGTAGAACAGGATCCGCTCGGTGGTGGTGGTCTTGCCCGCGTCGATGTGCGCCATGATCCCGATGTTGCGGACCCTGGCGAGGTCAAGGGAGGTTGCAGCCATGGTGGCTCGTTCTCTCTCTGTCTAGTGACGGGGTTCGGACTACCAGCGGTAGTGCGCGAAGGCCTTGTTGGACTCGGCCATCTTGTGGGTGTCCTCACGACGCTTCACCGAGGCGCCCAGACCGTTGCTCGCGTCCAGGATCTCGTTGAGCAGGCGCTCGGTCATGGTCTTCTCGCGGCGGGCGCGGGAGTAGCCGACGAGCCAGCGCAGGGCCAGCGTGTTGGCGCGGCCGGGCTTGACCTCGATCGGGACCTGGTAGGTCGCGCCACCGACACGGCGGGACTTGACCTCGAGGGTCGGCTTGACGTTCTCCAGGGCGCGCTTGAGCGCGACCACCGGGTCGGCGCCGGTCTTCTCGCGGACGCCCTCGAGGGCGCCGTACACGATCCGCTCGGCGGTGGAGCGCTTGCCGTGCAGCAGGATCTTGTTGACCAGCGAGGTCACCAGCGGGGAGCCGTAAACCGGGTCGATGATGACCGGGCGCTTCGGGGCGGGGCCCTTACGAGGCATGGTTACTTCTCCTTCTTGGCGCCGTAGCGGCTGCGGGCCTGCTTGCGGTTCTTGACACCCTGGGTGTCGAGGGAACCGCGGATGATCTTGTAGCGGACACCAGGAAGGTCCTTCACACGGCCACCGCGGACCAGCACGATGGAGTGCTCCTGCAGGTTGTGGCCCTCGCCCGGGATGTAAGCGGTGACCTCGATCCCGCTGGTGAGGCGCACACGGGCGACCTTACGAAGCGCCGAGTTCGGCTTCTTCGGGGTGGTCGTGTACACACGCGTGCAGACGCCGCGTCGCTGCGGCGAGCCCTTGAGGGCGGGCGTCTTGTTCTTCTCGACCTTGTCCTGCCGGCCCTTTCGGACCAGCTGCTGGATCGTAGGCACCGTTTCTCCGTTTTCTGTGTGCCAAGGCTGCGTAAAACTAACCTGGGGCGAACCCAACTCTCCGACCCACGCGGTCGGGTGTGTTGGGCCTCCTGACGGAGGACGCGCGGAATCCCATGAGCTAGGGCAGCGTCGGCGCTCGCACGGCAAGAGCGGGATGCGCTCTGCTACGGCGGCCGGTCTGCTGGCACGCACAAGGACCCGGGGACACCCCAGGCACGAAACAGAGCGTACCTAGCGCATCGGCGGCGGTCAAAACAAATGGAACGCCGCAGCTCACCCGGGACGGCGCACGATCGGCCGGACGACGGTGGAGGTGTCCCGCCGTCCTACCACACGCACCACCCCTCCGCCACCGGAGCGGGCCGGGAGCCGGACCCCGGTCAGGCCGAGGAGGCAAGCGCCAGCAGGATCATCATCGCCCATCCGCCGATCGACAGCCACCCGATCACCAGGCCGGCGGTGGCCATCCCGTCGCCCTCCTCGCGGCCCTGCTTCAGCTGCGACTTCGCCATGTGCCCGGTCACCACCGCGGGGACGCCCAGCATGCCGAAGGTCGGCAGGCAGAGCAGCCCGAGCACCATCGAGGCGATCGCCAGACCGTTCGTCCGCACCGGGGCGTACGGCATCGGCGGCGGCAGGAAGGCCTGCGGCACGACCGGTCCCGCCTGGGAGATCTGCGGCGCGACCATCGGCCCGGACGGCAGGTCGCCGACCAGGTGGGAGAGCTGCCCGTACGTCTGCGCGCGGTGCACCGCGTCGAAGCGCTGCGAGTACTCCTCGGCCGTCAGCCGGCCCTCCGCGTACGCGGCCTTCAGGACGTCGACCGTCCGCTCGCGGTCCGCGTGGGCGGCGCGCATCGCGGACTGGGGGGTCTGCTGCGCGGGCTGCCACGGCTGCGGCTGCTGCCCGTACGGCTGCTGCGGCTGCCCCCACGGCTGTACGGCCATCCCGGCCACCTCCCTGACGCCCCGTCGCGCGCTGTGCGCACGCTGTGCCCCTACAGAATGCAGGACGAGTGGGCGGGGCGAGTAGTTGCCGGTGCGGCACCACGGATTCACCGGCCGCGCCCGCACGCCCGTACGGCCCGTACGGGCACCCCCGCGGTGTGACGCACCTCGCACCCGCCGGGCGCACCCGGCGCTCCGGCATCATGGACGGGCCGGGCCGGCGGTCGGACGGCGGTGGACGGAAGAGGCACAGTGGGCAAGCGCAGCAGCAGGGACGGTCGGGGTACGGCCGTCGACGGACTGCTGGCACAGGCGGTCGGGCAGGTGGTCGCGGCGTCCCCGGACGGCCTCGACTACGCCCTCGACGTGGGGGCGTCGCTGCTGGCGGCGTCCGCGGAGCAGTGGCCCGAGGTGAGCAGGGCGCTCCTCGCCCACACGGAGCTGACGGTCGGACGGTGCTGGAGCGCCGGGTGGCGGCCGGCCGACGTGGTGCGGGTGGTGCGCCGCGGCCTCGGCCCGGCCCACCTGGCGCTCGCCGTCGACCTGATCGCCGCCGAGGGCCGGCGGCACCCGGCGTCCTCGCTGGACCGCCGCTGGCACGAACAGCTGCGCGAGCTGGCCGTCGAGGTGTGGTGGGACGGCGACGAGGCCTTCCTGTCGGCGTTCGCGGAACGCCACCGGCTCGACCGCTTCGCCCTGGCGACGGCCGCGCTGGAGGTGCTGCGGACCTGGTCGCTGCTGCCGCCGGTCGCGCCCGTCGGCCCGGTGCCCGGGCAGGGCGCGCCGTCCGCCCGGTCGTTCGTCGGGGCTCCCGTCCGCTCGGCGGGCGAGCCGCGGATGCTCGGACGGATCCGGGCCCTCCTCGCGAAGGCCGAGTCGACCGAGTTCCCGGACGAGGCCGAGGCGCTGAGCGCCAAGGCACAGCAGCTGATGGCGCAGTACTCGATCGACGAGGCGCTGCTGGCGGTCGGCGCGCGGGCGAAGGACGCGCCCGCCGCCCTGCGGATCGGGGTCGACAACCCGTACGAGAGCCCGAAGGCGATGCTGCTGGACGCGGTCGCGGCGGCCAACCGCTGCCGGGTGGTGTGGGCGAA
Source organism: Kitasatospora sp. NBC_01539 (assembly GCF_045040525.1). Classification (NCBI taxonomy): domain Bacteria; kingdom Bacillati; phylum Actinomycetota; class Actinomycetes; order Kitasatosporales; family Streptomycetaceae; genus Kitasatospora; species Kitasatospora sp. NBC_01539. The sequence continues at coordinate 5,128,508 of NZ_CP109390.1, read as the reverse complement.
GGAGTTCGGCTTCTGCACGGTGATCGGCTTCGACGCCGACCTGGACGCGGTGGAGCTGCTCTACACCTCGCTGCTCGTCCAGGCGACGGCGACGATGAGCCGCGCCGGCAGCCGGAAGCACAAGGACGGCGCGCCCCGGACGAAGGCGTTCCGCCAGTCGTTCCTGATCTCCTATGCTGCGCGGATCCGCGAGCGGCTGACCGAGGCCACCGAGCGGACGACCGCGGAGGCCGCGGCCGGCCGGCACCTGCGGGAGGACGGCACCTCCGAGCAGCTCGTGCCGGACGAGCGGCTGCTGCCCGCGCTGGCGGCCCGCGGGCAGGCCGTGGACGAGACCGTGGGGCAGATGTTCCCGAAGCTGGTCTCGCAGCGCGTGCGGGTCAGCGACGGCGAGGGCTGGGCGGCCGGCCGGGCCGCCGCCGACCGGGCGGCGCTCCACGGCCGCGCCGGGGCCATCGGGCACTGAGCCGGACGCCACCGGGCGGACGGTACGGGCGGACCACACGGAGGGGGCAGGCATGGCAGGGGCGGGCAGCACGGCGGGGGCGGGCTCAGCGGACCGCGGCACGGAGGGCGGCGGCGCGGGGAGCCACCGCGACCGGGTGCGGGGGGCGCTGCTGGGCGGGGCGGTGGGCGACGCCCTGGGATGGCCGGTGGAGTTCCTGCGGCTGGAGGCGATCCGGCAGCGGTTCGGCCCCGCGGGGGTGACCGGCCTGCAGGGCGACCAGGTCACGGACGACACCCAGATGACCCTGTTCACCGCGGAGGGCCTGCTGCGCGGCGGGCATCCGGAGGCGCTGAAGGCGGCGTACCACCGCTGGCTGCTGACCCAGCGCCTGTCGGCCCCCGAGCGGCAGCCGGACGGCTGGCTGCTGGGGCACGCCTTCCTGTACGCCTCGCGCGCTCCCGGCACGGCCTGCCTGACCGGCCTGACGGAGCATCCGCGCTACGAGCCGGCGGCGGAGTTCGGCCGGCCCGGGCCGGTCAACCCGCACTCGAAGGGGTGCGGCACGGTGATGCGTTCGGCGCCGTTCGGGCTGGTCGGGCTGGGGGTGGAGGACGCGTTCCGGCAGGCGGCCCTGGCCGCGCAGCTGACCCACGGCCACCCGACGGGCTACCTCGCGGCGGGCGCCTTCGCCGCACTGGTCGAGCGGCTGGCCGCCGGGGTCCCCCTGCCGTCGGCGGTCGCGGAGACGACCGCCCAGGTGGCGGCCCTTCCGGGCGCCGGGGAGACCGTGACGGCACTGGAGCGGGCGGTGCGCGTCGCCGCCGAGGGCCCCGGATCGGCGGAGGCGGTGGAGCGGGTCGGCCTCGGCTGGATCGCCGAGGAGTGCCTGGCGATCGCGGTGTACTGCGCACTGGTCGCGGGCCCGCGGGAGGCCCTGCTGCTGTCGGTCAACCACTCCGGCGACAGCGACTCGACGGGCGCGGTCTGCGGCAACCTCGTCGGCGCGGTGCACGGTCTCACGGCACTGCCCGCGGAGTGGACGGGCGCGGTGGAGGGCCGTGAGGTGCTGCTGCAGGTCGCGGACGACCTGGTCGCGCAGGCCGGGGGCGACCGCGCGGCACTGGCGGGACGGTACCCGGTGTGGGTCTGAGCCCGGAGCAGGCCGCGGCGGACGCGCCGGAGCCGGTGGGCCCGTACCGGTCCGCCGGGGCGGGCGTCGACCGGTCCGGGTGACGGCCGCGGTCTGCCGCGCTCAGTCCCAGAGGGCGCCGAAGGCGAGGAGCTCGTCGCGGTACTCGATGCGCTCCACCCAGTCGCCGGGCCAGGCCGCCTCGCCGTGGTACGCCCCGGCGAACGCGCCGGCGAGGCACGCGACGGAGTCGGAGTCGCCGGAGGAGAAGGCCGCGCGGCGGACCGCGGCGACCGGGTCGTCCGGCAGCAGCAGGAAGCAGAGCAGGCCGGTGGCGAAGGCCTCCTCGGCGATCCAGCCGGCACCGGTGATCTCGCACGGGTCGGTGTCGAGCGACGGCCGGGCGAGAGCCGCGTCGAGCCGGTCCAGCACGAAGAGGCAGTCGTCCCAGCCCCGGGCGGTGAACTCCTCCGCCGCGTGGTCCTGGGTGTGCGCGGCGAGGTCGCCCAGCCAGAACGCGTCGTGCCGGGTGCGGTTGCGCAGCGCGTACCGCCGCAGCAGGCCGGGCAGCTCGCCGGGTGCGGTGCCCTCGGCGAGCAGCCGCACGGTGTACGCGGTGAGGTCGCTCGCCGCGAGCGCGGTCGGGTGGCCGTGGGTGAGGCCGGACTGCAGCTGGGCGGCGCCGGCCAGCTGGCGTTCGGTCAGGGAGCGGACCAGGCCGAGCGGGGCGACCCGCATGTTGGCGCCGCAGCCCTTGGAACCGATGTCGCTCGCCTCCTGCCAGGGCCGGTCGGGCCTGCTGAGCCGCTGGCAGGACTTCAGACAGGTCATGCCGGGCGCGCGGTTGTTCTGGGGCGAGCGCCACCAGTCGACGAACTCCTCGCGCACCGGCCGCTCCAGGCGCAGCGGGGTGAGCGGGCCGCGCTCCAGGGCGGTGCGCAGGCCGCGGGCCAGTGCGAGGGTCATCTGGGTGTCGTCGGTGACGCGGGCCGGGGCGGGCAGCGGGAGACGGCGCCAGTCGGGGCAGTGCGCGGCGATCTCGTCGAAGGTCTCGAACTCGGTCGGGTGGCCGAGGGCGTCGCCGATCGCCAGGCCCAGCAGTGCTCCGGTGGCAGCGCCCATGTGTCCCCCTCGGTCCGGTCCTAGATCTCGACCGCCAGCTCTTCGAGTCCGCGGATCACGTACCCCGGCTGCCAGACGGGCTCGCGGAGCAGCCGCATCCCGGGGGCCCGCCGCAGCAGTGCGCCGTACGACTCCGTGAGCTCCATTCTGGCGAGCGGGGCGCCGAGACAGAAGTGGATTCCGGCGCCGAAGGTGATGTGCGGGTTGTCGGTGCGGCCGACGTCGAGGCGGTCGGGGTCGGCGAAGCGGGCCGGGTCGCGGTTGGCGGAGCCGAAGAGCAGGGCGACCTCGCTGCCGCGGGGCACGGTGGTGCCGTCGATCTCGATGTCGTCCAGCACCCAGCGTTCGAACATCTGCAGCGGGGTGTCGTGACGCATCAGCTCCTCGACGGCGGTGGGCAGGAGTTCGTCCACCGCGCCGCGCAGCCGGGCGAGTTCGCCGGGGTTGCGGAAGAGCGCCCACCAGCCGTTGCCGGTGGTGTTGACGGTGGCCTCGTGCCCCGCGTTGAGCAGCAGCACGCAGGTGGAGACCATCTCCTGCTCGCTGAGCACGTCGGTGCCGTCGGCGACCTGCACGAGGGCGCTGACGAGGTCGTCGCCGGGGGTGGTGCGGCGGGTGCGGATCAGCGCGCGCAGGTAGTCGGAGAACTCGGTGCTGGCGCGGACGGCGCGCCGTGCGGTCTCCTCGGACGGGTTGAGCTCGAACATCCCGGTGATGGCGGCCGACCACGGGCGCAGCAGCGGGCGGTCGGCCTCCGGGACGCCCAGCATCTCGGCGATGACGGCGACCGGCAGGGGCTCGGCGACGGCGGCGACGAGGTCGCCTCCGCCGTCCGCGAGGAGGCCGGTGACGAGGTCGTCGGCGAGCCGGGCGACGGTCGGCTGCAGCGCGGCGACCATCCGCGGGGTGAAGGCCTTGGCCACGAGCCGGCGGATCCGGGTGTGGTCGGGGGCCTCCAGGTCGAGGAGTCCGTGGTCGTTGAGGGTGTGGAACGGCTCGTGCGCGGGGTCCGGCGCGGACCGGCCGAACTCCTCGTGGCCGAAGCGGTGGGTGTAGGTGCGTCCGAGCCGGCGGTCGCGGAGCAGCGCGGAGACGTCGGCGTACCGCGGCACGAGCCACTGGCCGGTGGGTTCGTAGAAGTGGACGGCCCCCTCGTCGCGCAGCGCCGCGTAGGCGTCGTACGGGTGCGCGACGAACGCGGGGGACCACGGGTCGAAGTGTGCAGCCGTCATGTCCGCTCCCTGCCGTTCGGGTGGCGCCATGCTATGCGGCGGCCGCTCCGGGCGCCGGGCCCGGTCCCCCGCGGGACTCACTCCCCCGCGGCGCCCGCTGCGAGGTCGCCCGTGATGAGGCGGGCCACCAGGGCGGGCAGGGCGGTCGAGATCGGTTCGCGGATCACCTCGTCCGCGAGCGGGTCGTACGGCGTGGGCTCGGCGTTGACGATGATCAGCCGGGCGCCGTTCTCCACCGCGAGCTCCGCGAGGCCCGCCGCGGGGTGGACCTGCAGCAGGGTGCCGACGGCGACGAACACCTCGCAGGCCCGGGCGATCGACGCCGCGGTGCCGAGCACGGTCCCGTCGAGGGCCTCGCCGAACATCACGGTGCACGGCCTCAGGATTCCGCCGCAGGCGCGGCAGGCCGGGTCGTCCTCGCCGGCGGCGACCCGGGCCAGGGCCTCGTCCATGCCGCTGCGCACGCGGCAGCGCACGCACTGCACCCGCTGTGCGGTGCCGTGGAGTTCGAGCACCTTGCGCTCCGGCAGGCCCGAACGCCGGTGCAGGCCGTCGACGTTCTGGGTGAGGACGCGCATCGGCACGCCGCTGCGCTCGAGTTCGGCCAGGGCGAGGTGGCCGGCGTTGGGTTCGGCACCGACGGCGCCGACCTCCTGCCGCATCCGCCACGACCGGCGCCGGACGTCCGGGTCGGCGAGGTACGGGCCGATGGTCACGAGGTCCTGTGCCGCCGGGTCGCGCTGCCAGAGTCCCTGCGGGCCGCGGTAGTCGGGGATGCCGGAGTCGGTGGAGATCCCGGCGCCGGTCAGGACGGCGACCAGGGGGCGCTTGGCGTTCATGGCCGGGACCGTACGCGGCGGGGGTGGGCCCGCGCCACCGGAAAACCGGGTGCGCGGCGGCGGCGGCCCGCGCACACTGACCGCGAACCGCCCCTCGTCGAAGGAGTCCCGTGCAGGGTGCCGTCACCGTCTCGCCGTCCCAGGTGCCCGAGTTGCTGCTGGGTCTGACGATCACCCGGCCGGTCTTCCTGTGGGGTGCCCCGGGCATCGGGAAGTCGTCGCTGGTACGGGAGTTCGCCGACTCGCTGGGCCTGGAGTGCGTCAGCCTGATCGGCACGCAGCTGGCGCCGGAGGATCTCGTGGGTGTCCCGCAGATCACCCCGGACGGCCGGTCGCGGTTCTGCCCTCCGGAGTCGATCGCCCGCGACACGCCGTACTGCCTGTTCCTCGACGAGCTCAACGCGGCCTCCCCGGACGTGCAGAAGGCCTTCTACTCGCTGATCCTGGACCGCCGGATCGGCTCGTACGAGCTGCCGCCCGGCTCGATCGTGATCGGTGCGGGCAACCGGGCGACCGACGGGGCGCTGGCCCGGCCGATGGCGTCGGCGCTGGTCAACCGGCTGGTGCACGTGCACCTGCGGGCCAGTGCGACCGACTGGCTCCGGTGGGCGGCGGGGAACGGCGTCCACCCGTGGGTGCTGGACCACCTGACGGACCGTCCGGACCACCTGTGGTCGGCGCCGCCGAAGACGGAGGAGCCGTTCTCCACCCCCCGGTCCTGGCACATGCTGTCGGACGCACTGCACTCCTTCGGCTCCGGCGTGGACGAGCGGACGCTCGCGGTGCTCGCCCACGGCCTGCTCTCCCCCTCGCACGCGGTGGCGTTCTGCGGCTACGCCAAGATCGTGCGGCACGCGTACGGCCTGGACGCCATCCTCAAGGGCGACGCCCGCTGGCCGCACCGGCCGGAGGACCGCGACCTGCTGTACTACCTGGCCGACGGCTTCCGCGGGCGGCTCGCGAAGGAGCTGCCGGCCCGCAAGGAGCAGGCCTCCCCCGCGCTGCGGCAGACGGCCTTCCGGGCGAAGTCGCTGCTCGTGCAGCTCGCGGAGATCTCCGTCGAGGTCGCCCAGACGGTCATCGCGGACGGATCGGACGGCAACCCGGTGCTGCCGTCGTGGTTCCTGGTCGAGGCCGCGCGCGACCTGCCCCGGCTGGTCGAGGCCCGCCGGTGAAAGCCCGCTCCCGCGCGCCGGAGCCGAGGCCCGACCCCGCGCTGGAGGCGTTCACCGAGGGGCTGGCCGCGGTGCGGGGCAACCCCGCGCTCGCCGCGGTGGGCGGCGACGTCTGCCGGGAGGAGGCCTGTGCCCCGGTCGGCGGCTGGGCGGCCGTCGACTCGAACGGCACCGTGCACGTGAACGTCCGCCGCCGGGCCGAACCCGCCGAGTGGGCGTGGGTGCTGGCGCACTGCCTGCTGCACCTGGGCTTCGGCCACGTGCCCGCCGCGCACGGCAGCCGCCCCGGCCCCGACGCGGACGACCTGGCGGCCCGCTGCGCGGTCGTGCACCGCTTCCAGGCGGGGTTCCCGCTCGGCCGCGCCCCGTACGAGGTACCCGTGGTGCCGGGCGGCGACGAGGAGGAACTCGCCGCCCGCCGGCGGCGCGAGGACCTGCCGCCCGTGCCGGGCACCGCCGGGCCGCACGAACCCGACCAGCGGCTGGTGCCCTGGCGTCCGCACGTCGACCTGCCTGACTGGATGGCCGCGTTCGCCGCCGCCCTCACCCGCACCGTCTCCGCCGCCATGGACGCCGCGGGTGGGCGCGCAGGCGGGCTCACCGCCGCAGGACTGCCCGTCCGGCCCTGGGATCGCGCGCTCTCCTGGTTCGTGTCCTCGTACCCGCTGCTCGGAGGCATCGCGGCCGGGCTCACCCTCGTCGCCGACGCCGAACTCGCCCGCGCCCACGGCATCTCGGTGGCCGCCGTCAACACCGCGGCCGGTGAGATCTACGTCAACCCGCTGCTGCGGTTCGCCGACGAGGAATGGCGGTTCGTCCTGGGCCACGAGATGCTGCACGCCGCGCTGCGGCACGGCGAACGCTGCGGGGCCCGTGATCCGTACCTCTTCAACGTCGCCTGCGACTACGTCGTCAACGGCTGGCTGCTGGAGATGGGCGTCGGCACCATGCCGGGCGGGCTGCTGCACGACCCGCAGCTCAAGGGGCTGTCCGCGGAGGAGGTGTACGACCGCATCGTCCGCGACGAGCGGCGGATCCGGCGGCTGGCCACCCTCGCCGGCAAGGGCCGCCCGGACGTGCTGGGCGAGCCGCTGGGTCCCCCGCGCGACTACGTCGACCTGGACGGCTTCTACCGGCGCGGCCTCCAGCAGGGCTTCGACCTGCACCGGCGTGACGACCGCGGCCTGCTGCCCACCGGGCTGGTGGAGGAGATCCGCGCCCTCGCCCACCCCCCGCTCCCGTGGGACGCGCGGCTCGCCCGCTGGTTCGACGAGTTCGTCCCGTCCCCGCAGACCGTCCGGAGCTACGCCCGGCCCTCGCGCCGGCAGGCGTCCACGCCCGGCATCCCGCGGGCCGGCCGGTACCGGCCGGAGGAGGAGCTCGCCCGCTGCACCTTCGGCGTGGTGCTCGACACCTCCGGCTCGATGAGCCGGGTGCTGCTGGGCAAGGCGCTCGGCGCGATCGCCTCGTACGCCGCTGCCCGCGACGTCACCGCCGCGCGTGTCGTGTTCTGCGACGCCGCCGCGTACGACGCGGGATACCTGCCCGCCGAGGACATCGCCGGCCGGGTCCGGATCCGCGGCCGCGGCGGCACCGTGCTGCAGCCCGGCGTCGACCTGCTGGAGCGCGCCGAGGACTTCCCGCCCACCGCGCCCGTGCTGGTCGTCACCGACGGCTGGTGCGACGTGCTGCGCGTGCGCCGCGAGCACGCCTACCTCGTCCCCCACGGGGCGGTACTGCCGTTCACCGCCCGCGGGCCGGTCTTCCGGATGCGCTGACCGGCCGCACCGCACGGACGCACCACCAGGACACACCGCCCGGACGCACCGCGCGGCCGCCTCGGCCGGCCCGCCGGGACGACCCGGAGCGCGGCGGGGGCGGGAACGCCGCAGGGCGGCCACCCCTTCCGGGGTGACCGCCCTGCGCCCGTGACGTGACCGTCAGCCGCTGTACGGGCCGTAGTCGTAGTCGTCCAGCGGAACCGCCTGGCCGGAGCCGGCGCCGAAGGGCGACAGGTCGTAGTCGTCGTAGCCGACGGCCGAGTACATCGCGGCCTTGGCCTCCTCGGTCGGCTCGACCCGGATGTTGCGGTAGCGGGGCAGACCCGTACCGGCCGGGATGAGCTTGCCGAGGATGACGTTCTCCTTGAGGCCCAGCAGCGGGTCCGACTTGGCGTGGATCGCCGCGTCTGTGAGCACCCGGGTCGTCTCCTGGAAGGAGGCGGCCGACAGCCAGGACTCGGTGGCCAGCGAGGCCTTGGTGATACCCATCAGCTGCGGACGGCCCGAGGCGGGGTGACCGCTCTCGGAGACCACGCGACGGTTCTCGGTCTCGAAGCGGCCGCGCTCGACGAGCTCGCCCGGAAGCAGCTCGGCGTCGCCCGACTCGATGATCGTCACGCGGCGGAGCATCTGCCGGATGATGATCTCGATGTGCTTGTCGTGGATCGACACACCCTGCGAGTTGTAGACCTTCTGGACCTCGGCCACCAGGTGGATCTGGACGGCACGCTGGCCCATGATGCGCAGGACGTCGTGCGGGTTGGTGGCACCGACGGTCAGCTTCTGGCCGACCTCCACCGCCTCGCCCTCGGAGACCAGCAGCTTCACGCGCTTGGAGACCGGGTAGGCGATCTCGTCGCTGCCGTCGTCGGGGGTGACGACGACCTTGCGGGTCTTCTCGGTGTCCTCGATGCGGACCCGGCCCGCGGCCTCCGAGATCGGGGCCACACCCTTGGGGGTACGGGCCTCGAAGAGCTCGACGACACGGGGCAGACCCTGGGTGATGTCGTCACCGGCCACACCACCGGTGTGGAAGGTACGCATGGTCAGCTGGGTGCCGGGCTCACCGATGGACTGGGCGGCGATGATGCCGACCGCCTCACCGATGTCGACCAGCTTGCCCGTGGCCAGCGAACGGCCGTAGCACATGGCGCAGGTGCCGACCGCGGACTCGCAGGTGAGGATCGAGCGGGTCTTGACCTCGCCGATGTTGTGGCGGATCAGCTCGTCGATCAGGACGTCGCCGAGGTCGGTGTTGACCGTGGCCAGCAGCTTGCCGTCGACGGTGATGTCCTCGGCGAGCATGCGGGCGTAGACGCTGGTCTCGACGTCGTCCGTCTTGCGCAGGACGCCGTCGGCACCGACCGTGCCGATCGCCAGCTTGAGGCCGCGCTCGGTGCCGCAGTCCTCCTCGCGGATGATGACGTCCTGGGAGACGTCGACCAGACGACGGGTGAGGTAGCCGGAGTCGGCGGTACGCAGGGCGGTGTCGGCGAGACCCTTACGGGCACCGTGGGTGGAGATGAAGTACTCCAGCACGGACAGGCCCTCACGGAACGAGGCCTTGATGGGACGCGGGATCGTCTCGTTCTTGGCGTTCGAGACCAGACCGCGCATACCGGCGATCTGGCGCATCTGCATCATGTTTCCGCGCGCACCCGAGTCCACCATCATGAAGATGGGGTTGGTCTTCGGGAAGTTCGCGTTCATGGCCTCGGCGACCTCGTTGGTCGCCCGGGTCCAGATGCCGATGAGCTCGCTCTTGCGCTCGTCGTTGGTGATCAGGCCGCGCTCGTACTGCCGCTGGACCTTCTCCGCCTGCGCCTCGTAGCCCTCGAGGATCTGGGGCTTGCTCGGCGGGACGACGACGTCGGAGATCGAGACGGTGACGCCGGAACGGGTCGACCAGTGGAAGCCGGAGGCCTTCAGGTTGTCGAGCGTCGCGGCGACGGTCACCTTGGGGTAGCGCTCGGCCAGGTCGTTGACGATGGCCGAGAGCTGCTTCTTGCCGATCTCGTAGTCGACGAAGGGGTAGTCCTCGGGCAGCAGCTCGTTGAAGAGCGCGCGGCCCAGGGTCGTGGTGAGCCGGAAGGGCTCGCCCTCGAACCAGGTGGTCTGGCCGTCCTCGTCGACCGGGGCGGTCCAGCCGCGCGGCGGCACCGTGCCGGCGGGCAGGCGCAGCTCGATCGGGGCCTGGACGTCCAGCTCGCGGGCGTCGAAGGCCATGATCGCCTCGGCGGTGGAGGAGAAGGAGCGGCCGGCGCCCTTCACCTCGTCGCGGTCCGAGGTGAGGAAGAACAGACCGAGCACCATGTCCTGGGTCGGCATGGTGACCGGACGGCCGTCGGCCGGCTTCAGGATGTTGTTCGAGGACAGCATCAGGATGCGGGCCTCGGCCTGCGCCTCCGCGGAGAGCGGCAGGTGGACGGCCATCTGGTCACCGTCGAAGTCCGCGTTGAACGCGGTGCAGACGAGCGGGTGGATCTGGATGGCCTTGCCCTCGACCAGCTGGGGCTCGAAGGCCTGGATGCCGAGGCGGTGCAGGGTGGGCGCGCGGTTCAGCAGCACCGGGTGCTCGGCGATGACCTCTTCGAGGACGTCCCACACGACCGGGCGGGCGCGCTCGACCATGCGCTTGGCCGACTTGATGTTCTGCGCGTGGTTCAGGTCGACCAGGCGCTTCATCACGAACGGCTTGAAGAGCTCCAGCGCCATGGCCTTGGGCAGGCCGCACTGGTGCAGCTTGAGCTGCGGGCCGACGACGATGACCGAACGGGCCGAGTAGTCGACGCGCTTGCCGAGCAGGTTCTGGCGGAAACGACCCTGCTTGCCCTTGAGCATGTCGGAGAGCGACTTCAGCGGGCGGTTACCGGGGCCCGTGACCGGGCGGCCGCGGCGGCCGTTGTCGAAGAGCGCGTCGACGGCCTCCTGGAGCATGCGCTTCTCGTTGTTCACGATGATCTCGGGGGCACCGAGGTCGAGAAGGCGCTTCAGGCGGTTGTTGCGGTTGATGACGCGGCGGTACAGGTCGTTCAGGTCGGAGGTCGCGAAGCGGCCACCGTCCAGCTGCACCATCGGACGCAGGTCCGGCGGGATGACCGGGACGCAGTCCAGCACCATGCCCTTGGGCTTGTTGGTGGTCTGCAGGAACGCGGAGACGACCTTGAGGCGCTTGAGCGCACGGGTCTTCTTCTGGCCCTTGCCGGTGCGGATGATCTCGCGGAGGCGCTCGGACTCCTCCGCCAAATCGAAGGACTCCAGGCGGTCCTTGAGCGCCGCGGCGCCCATCGAGCCGGAGAAGTAGGTGCCGAAGCGGTCGCGGAGCTCGCGGTAGAGCAGCTCGTCGCCCTCCAGGTCCTGGACCTTGAGGTTCTTGAAGCGGCTCCACACCTCGTCGAGGCGGTCCAGCTCGCGCTGGGCACGGTCGCGGAGCTGCTTCATCTCACGCTCGGCGCCCTCGCGGACCTTGCGGCGGACGTCGGCCTTGGCGCCCTCGGCCTCCAGCTCGGCCAGGTCGGTCTCGGCCTTCTTGGCACGGCCTTCGAGGTCGGAGTCGCGGCGGTTCTCGATCTGCTGCCGCTCGACGGAGACGTGCGCCTCCAGGGAGGGCAGGTCGCGCTGGCGGCGCTCGTCGTCGACCCAGGTGATCATGTAGGCGGCGAAGTAGATGACCTTCTCGAGGTCCTTCGGCGCCAGGTCGAGCAGGTAGCCCAGGCGGGACGGGACACCCTTGAAGTACCAGATGTGGGTGACCGGGGCGGCGAGCTCGATGTGGCCCATCCGCTCGCGGCGCACCTTGGCGCGGGTCACCTCGACGCCGCAGCGCTCACAGATGATGCCCTTGAAGCGGACGCGCTTGTACTTGCCGCAGTAGCACTCCCAGTCCCGGGTGGGGCCGAAGATCTTCTCGCAGAAGAGTCCGTCCTTCTCGGGCTTCAGGGTGCGGTAGTTGATGGTCTCCGGCTTCTTGACCTCGCCGTGGGACCACTGGCGGATGTCGTCGGCGGTGGCCAGGCCGATGCGGAGCTCGTCGAAGAAGTTGACGTCAAGCACTGGTCGTCAAGCCCTCTTTCGTGATTCGAGAGTTTGTCTGTGGTCTGAGGGGGGCCTGGGGGCGGGCCGGCTGCCTGGTTCAGGGGCAGCCGGCCCCACCTCCGTCAGACCTCTTCGACGCTGCTCGGCTCGCGCCGGGACAGGTCAATGCCGAGCTCCTCGGCGGCGCGGAACACGTCTTCGTCGGAGTCGCGCATCTCGATGGACTGGCCGTCCGAGGACAGCACCTCCACGTTGAGGCAGAGCGACTGCATTTCCTTGATGAGGACCTTGAAGGACTCGGGAATGCCGGGCTCGGGGATGTTCTCGCCCTTGACGATGGCCTCGTAGACCTTCACACGGCCGAGGACGTCGTCGGACTTGATGGTGAGCAGCTCCTGCAGCGCGTACGCGGCTCCGTACGCTTCGAGGGCCCACACCTCCATCTCACCGAATCGCTGACCACCGAACTGCGCCTTACCACCGAGCGGCTGCTGGGTGATCATCGAGTACGGGCCGGTCGAACGGGCGTGGAGCTTGTCGTCGACCAGGTGGTGCAGCTTGAGGATGTACATGTAGCCGACCGAGACCGGCATCGGGAACGGCTCGCCGGAGCGGCCGTCGTACAGCCGGGCCTTGCCGGTGGAGTTCACCAGGCGCTCGCCGTCACGGGTGAGCGTGGTGTGGTCCAGCAGGCCGGTGATCTCGTCCTCGCGGGCGCCGTCGAAGACCGGGGTGGCGAGGTTGGTGCCGCCCTCGACCTTGTCCGCGCCGATCGCCTGGAGGCGCTGGGCCCACTCCTCCGCGAGGCCGGAGACGTCCCAGCCCTGCTTCGAGAGCCAGCCGAGGTGGATCTCCAGCACCTGTCCCGGGTTCATGCGGGACGGGACACCCAGCGGGTTGAGGATGATGTCGACCGGGGTGCCGTCCTCCAGGAACGGCATGTCCTCGACCGGCAGGATCTTCGAGATGACGCCCTTGTTGCCGTGGCGGCCGGCGAGCTTGTCACCGTTGGTGATCTTGCGCTTCTGGGCCACGTAGACGCGGACGAGCTGGTTGACGCCGGGGGGCAGCTCGTCGCCCTCCTCGCGGTCGAAGACGCGGACGCCGATGACCTTGCCGGACTCGCCGTGCGGCACCTTCAGCGAGGTGTCGCGGACCTCGCGGGCCTTCTCGCCGAAGATCGCGCGGAGCAGGCGCTCCTCCGGGGTCAGCTCGGTCTCGCCCTTGGGCGTGACCTTGCCGACCAGGATGTCGCCGGTGACGACGTCCGCGCCGATGCGGATGATGCCGCGCTCGTCGAGGTCGGCGAGGACCTCCTCGGAGACGTTCGGGATGTCCCGGGTGATCTCCTCGGGGCCCAGCTTGGTGTCACGGGCGTCGACCTCGTGCTCCTCGATGTGGATCGAGGAGAGGACGTCGTCCTGCACGAGGCGCTGCGACAGGATGATCGCGTCCTCGTAGTTGTGGCCCTCCCACGACATGAACGCCACGAGGAGGTTCTTGCCGAGGGCCATCTCGCCCTCGTCGGTGCAGGGGCCGTCGGCCAGCACCTGGTTGACCTCCACCCGGGCGCCCTCGTCCACGAGCACCTTCTGGTTGAAGGCGGTGCCCTGGTTCGAGCGGGTGAACTTGGCGGCGCGGTACGTGGTGTACGTGCCGTCGTCGTTGGCCACGGTGACGTAGTCGGCCGAGACCTCCTGCACCACGCCGGACTTCTCGGCGGTGATGACGTCGGCGGCGTCGACGGCGCAGCGGTACTCCATGCCGGTGCCGACCAGCGGTGCCTCGCTCTTCAGCAGCGGCACGGCCTGGCGCATCATGTTGGAGCCCATGAGCGCGCGGTTGGCGTCGTCGTGCTCCAGGAACGGGATCATGGCGGTCGCGACCGACACCATCTGGCGCGGCGAGACGTCCATGTAGTCGATCTCGGTGCCGGGGATGTAGTCGATCTCGCCGCCGCGGCGGCGGACGAGGACACGCGGCTCCGCGAAGGTCAGCTCCGCGGTGAGCGGGGCGTTGGCCTGCGCGATGACGTAGCGGTCCTCCTCGTCGGCGGTGAGGTAGTCGACCTGCTCGGTGACGACACCGTCGATGACCTTGCGGTACGGGGTCTCGATGAAGCCGAAGGCGTTCACCCGGCCGTACGACGCGAGCGAGCCGATCAGACCGATGTTCGGGCCTTCGGGGGTCTCGATCGGACACATGCGGCCGTAGTGCGAGGGGTGCACGTCACGGACCTCGAAGCCGGCCCGCTCACGGGACAGACCACCGGGGCCGAGCGCGGACAGACGACGCTTGTGGGTCAGGCCCGACAGCGGGTTCGTCTGGTCCATGAACTGCGACAGCTGGCTGGTGCCGAAGAACTCCTTGATGGAGGCGACGACCGGCCGGATGTTGATCAGGGTCTGCGGCGTGATCGCCTCGACGTCCTGGGTCGTCATGCGCTCGCGCACGACGCGCTCCATGCGGGCGAGACCCGTACGGACCTGGTTCTGGATCAGCTCGCCGACGTTGCGCAGGCGCCGGTTGCCGAAGTGGTCGATGTCGTCGACCTCGATGACGATGTCGCGGCCCTCGTCGTCGCGCCATTCGGTCTCGCCGGCATGCAGCTTCACCAGGTACTTGATGGTGTTGATGATGTCGGGCTCGGTGAGCACGCCGGAGTCCAGGGACTCGCCGTTGCCGAGCTTCCGGTTGACCTTGTAGCGGCCGACCTTCGCGAGGTCGTAGCGCTTCGGGTTGAAGTAGAGGTTCTCGAGCAGCGTCTGCGCGGCCTCACGCGTGGGCGGCTCGCCGGGGCGCAGCTTGCGGTAGATGTCGAGGAGCGCGTCGTCCTGGCCCTGGGTGTGGTCCTTCTCCAGGGTGGCGCGCATCGACTCGTACTCGCCGAACTCCTCCAGGATCATCTCGGTGGTCCAGCCGAGGGCCTTGAGGAGGACGGTGACCGACTGCTTGCGCTTGCGGTCGATGCGGACACCGACCATGTCGCGCTTGTCGATCTCCATCTCCAGCCAGGCACCGCGGGAGGGGATGATCTTCGAGGAGTAGATGTCCTTGTCGGACACCTTGTCCAGGGTGGAGTCGAAGTACACGCCGGGGGAACGGACCAGCTGCGACACGACGACGCGCTCGGTGCCGTTGATCACGAACGTGCCCTTGTGGGTCATGAGCGGGAAGTCGCCCATGAAGACCGTCTGAGACTTGATCTCACCGGTCTCGTTGTTGGTGAACTCGGCCGTGACGAAGAGCGGGGCCGCGAAGGTGAAGTCGCGGTCCTTGCACTCGTCAATGGAGTTCTTCGGCGGCTCGAAACGGTGGTCGCGGAAGGTCAGCGACATCGACCCGCTGAAGTCCTCGATCGGGGAGATCTCCTCGAAGATCTCCTCCAGACCGGACTTCGTGGGGACGTCCTGACCACTGTCCAGTGCCGCCTCGACCCGGGACTTCCAGGCCGCATTGCCGAGCAGCCAGTCAAAGCTCTCGGTCTGCAGGGCCAGGAGGTTCGGGACCTCAAGGGGCTCCTTGATCTTCGCGAACGAGACGCGGAGCGGGGCGGTGGATGCGGCGGAATTGTTCGAGGCGTTGCGCGGCGCGGCCAAGAGGGGGGTCCTTCCGAGGGCTCGGAGCTCACTACGCGCGTACCGGCCGGGCCATGACGGGAGCCGATCCCACCTTCGGACACCTGCCCGGCCGGAGGATGAATCCCCAGGTCGGAACTGGTCTACGGAGGCGGTGCCAGACCCCAACAGGGCAGCGCAGACTCCGGGCGACGAGTCACGGAGCAGCTAACAGGCAGCGCAAAGGGACAGTGTAGCCAATGGCGACACTGCTGACAAGCCCTGATTCGGAGACCGAATCGGACACTCCCTCCGGTCGCATCCCGTACGCCCCGAACCCCCTCCCGGGGGGCGGTGCGCAGGGGTGCCCCTGCCCTCGTACAACCCAGTGGCCCGGGAACTCCCGGACCACCGCACCTCTACTCGGAGTCACTTCCCGCTGGGGCCTCTGAATATGCATCCAGGGCCGCTCCAACCGGGGCGGACGTCTCCGAGTGCGGCGCGCGAATCGAGAATCGCGCGCCTGCTCCCGCTCGTCAAGGCCCCCACCGCAGTGCGGACCTCGTGCACCTCATCGCTCCGGCCTCCGACGGCGTTACAGAGTCCGTGGTCGGGGGCGTGCACAGTGACGGTGATCACCCTACCCGCCGCCACCGACAGGGGCCGGGTGCGCGGCGGGCGGGTGCGGCGAGCCCCCGGGGGGCCGCTGGCGGCTCCGGCCTGCGGGAGGGGTTCAGCGGCCCCGGCCGGGGCCGTGCGGGGCCCTCAGGCGGCCCGGGAACGCAAAAAGGCCGGGCCGGCCACCCCGAAGGGTGACCGGCCCGGCCGTACGCCCCCTCAGAGGGGGCGTGGAGTCACTTGACGGTGACCTTGGCGCCGGCGCCCTCAAGGGCGGCCTTGGCCTTCTCCGCGGCGTCCTTGGCAACCTTCTCCAGGACGACGGCGGGGGTGCCGTCAACGAGGTCCTTGGCCTCCTTCAGGCCGAGGGAGGTCAGGGCGCGCACCTCCTTGATGACCTGGATCTTCTTGTCACCGGCGGCCTCGAGGACGACGTCGAACTCGTCCTGCTCCTCGACGGCCTCGGCGACCGGGGCAACCGGACCGCCGGCGATGGCGACCGGGGCGGCAGCCTTGACGTCGAACTTCTCCTCGAACGCCTTGACGAACTCGGAGAGCTCGATGAGGGTCAGGGTCTCGAACTGCGCGAGCAGCTCGTCCTGGGACAGCTTCGCCATGGTGGCGTCCTTCCACTAAATCGGCAGGTGGTGCCGGATGTACGGGATGGCGGGCGTACGGGCCCGCAGCGAGGCAGGAGCCCGCGGAACTACTCCGCGGCCTCGTCCTCGGCGGCGGGAGCCGGCGTACCGGCACCGCCCTGCTCGACCTTCGCTCGCAGCGCCTCGGCGGTGCGGGCGAACTCCACCAGCGGAGCCTGGAAGGTCGCCGCGGCCTTGGCCATGGACGCCTTCAGGCCGCCGGCCAGCTTGGCGAGCAGCACCTCGCGGGACTCGAGGTCCGCGAGCTTCTTGATCTCATCGGCGGACAGCGCCTTACCGTCAAGGACACCGCCCTTGATGACGAGAGCGGGGTTCTCCTTGGCGAAGTCACGCAGAGCCTTCGCCGACTCCACCGGGTCACCGGTGACGAAGGCGACAGCCGTCGGACCCGCGAACAGGTCGTCCAGCTCGGAGATCCCGGCCTCGTTGGCCGCGATCTTGGTCAGCGTGTTCTTCACCACGGCGTACTGGGCGTTCTCCCCCAGCGAGCGACGCAGATTCTTCATCTGCTTCACCGTCAGACCGCGGTACTCGGTCAGCACGGCCGCGTTCGAGGCACGGAACTTGTCCGTGATCTCCGCGACGTCAGCAGCCTTGTCGGGCCTTGCCATAGGCTTACGCCTCCTTCCGTGATGTCGAAGTCGGGCCGACCATGGAGCAGTCGACCATGCAACGCCTCGACACACCGGCCGGAAGGAAGCCTCAGCAAAACAGTGAGAGCCCCAGTGCGCAGGCGCACGGGGCTCCAACGACCTCGACGACCGACGCGACGGGTCGCGACGGACGGAAGTCCAAGCTCCAAACACTCCTGCGCGGGCCGTCTGCGGTAATTCGCAGATCCTTCGGCTGCCCGTCCTCCTTGCGAAGGCAGGGCAACAACCAGCGGTCTTTGGCAGACACCACCGTAACCGACACCCCGGGCCGTGGCCAAATCGCCCACGGCGGGCACCCCGGCTACAGCGGGGGCAGGCTCCGGCCGGCGGCGTCCCAGGTGTCGGCCTCCGCCGGGGCCTGGACGGAGAGCGGGCCCCCGAAGTCCTCGAACCGCAGCGTGTCGTCGACCCGGCCGGCCGTGCCGGACCCGGTGCGGTGCAACTGGACGACCTGGTCGCGGTCGTTCAGCCACAGGTCCAGCGTGACCACCCCGTCGCCACCCAGCGCCGTCCGCAGGGCCGCGCGGCGGGCGGGCGTCAGCAGGACCTGCGCGCCGGCGTAGTCCGCTGCCGTGAGGGCCACCCGGTAGTGCTCCACCGCGGTGTCGTCGAGTTCCTCCTCGCCGATCCGCTCCGGGGCCGTTGCGGCGGCGGCCGCGGTGACGGCCACCAGCGGGTTGAGCCGGTCGACGGTGTCCGCGTACGGCACGGTCAGCTCGCCGTCCGGTCCCGCCGGCCCGGTGTACTTCCGCCAGTGCGGGCCGCCGAGCAGGGCCGCGGTGGCGGTGTCCCCGCCGCGGTAGGCGGTGGTGTCGAGCACGACGAGCTGCTCGGTGGTGCCGGGGCGCTTCAGCTGGAGCACCGTCTTCGGCGCCCAGAAGAGCAGGCCCGCCACCGAGTCGCTCCCGAGGTTGCCGCCGAACCGCGCCCGGCGGGCGGTGTGCATCGCCAGCTGGGCGGCGAGCAGCACCCCGTGCGGGGAGCGGTCGGTCGGGGTGGCGAGGGCGGTGGGGTCGGCCGTGGAGCTCGGCGACGCCGAGGGCGTGCCGCCGGGGGCGCCGCCGCAGGCGGTCAGCAGCAGGGCGAGGGCCGTGGCCGCGGCCGCCCTGCGAGCCCTTCGTGGCGCCATGCCGCCGCCTCCCTCCGTCTGCCGTCCGCCGTCCGTCCCGGGTGCCCACCCTGTCATGCCCTGCGGCCGCCGGTCCGGGACCCCCGTGGTCCGGCGGCGTACGCCGACGGGCCCGCGCCCTCCGTTGGAGAGGGTGCGGGCCCGTCGGGACGGACTGCGCCTGCGCACAGGACGCGGCTACGGTCGGAGCACGGGTGCTCAGACGGCGGCCGGGTCCTCCTCGACGAGGAGGTTGCGGGTGCGGTTCGGGTCCACCAGGATGCCGGGGCCCATGGTGGTCGAGAAGGCGATCTTCTTGATGTAGCGGCCCTTGGCGGCGGCCGGCTTGCTACGGAGGACCTCGTCGAGCGCGGCGCCGTAGTTCTCGACCAGCTGCTCGTCGGTGAAGGAGGCCTTACCGATGATCAGGTGCAGGTTCGAGTGCTTGTCGACGCGGAACTCGATCTTGCCGCCCTTGATGTCGTTGACGGCCTTCACGACATCGGGGGTGACGGTGCCGGTCTTCGGGTTCGGCATCAGGCCACGGGGGCCGAGCACGCGGCCGAGGCGGCCGACCTTGCCCATGAGGTCCGGGGTGGCGACGACGGCGTCGAAGTCGAGGCGGCCCTTGGCGACCTCGTCGATGAGCTCGTCGGAACCGACGATGTCGGCGCCTGCAGCACGCGCGGCCTCGGCACGGTCGCCGGTCGCGAAGACCAGGACCCGGGCGGTCTTACCGGTGCCGTGCGGGAGGATCACGGTGCTGCGGACCATCTGGTCGGCCTTGCGCGGGTCGACACCCAGGCGCATGGCGATCTCGACGGTCGCGTCGAACTTGGTGGTGGACGTCTCGCGGGCGAGGCGGACGGCCTCGAGCGGGGCGTAGATGCGGCTGCGGTCGACCTTGGCGTCCGCGGCCTTGAGAGCCTTGCTGCGCTTCACTGCGTCTCCTGGAGGTGATGGAGTTCGTGGTGGGAGCGGGCCGCGCTGGGCCCTACCACGGGGACGACTGGGCTGATCAGCCCTCGACGGTGATGCCCATCGACCGGGCGGTGCCGGCGATGATCTTCGCCGCCGCGTCCAGGTCGTTGGCGTTCAGGTCGGGGAGCTTCACGGTGGCGATCTCGCGGACCTGGGCGCTGGTGAGCTTCGCGACCTTGGTCTTGTGCGGCTCGCTGGAGCCCTTGTCCACGCCCGCGGCCTTGAGGATCAGGCGCGCGGCCGGCGGCGTCTTCGTGATGAAGGTGAAGGAACGGTCGTCGTAGACCGTGATCTCCACCGGCACGATCATGCCGCGCTGCGACTCGGTCGCAGCGTTGTAGGCCTTGCAGAACTCCATGATGTTGACGCCGTGCTGACCGAGCGCGGGGCCGACCGGCGGCGCCGGGTTGGCCGCGCCGGCCTTGATCTGAAGCTTGATGAGCCCCGTGATCTTCTTCTTCTTGGGAGGCATTTCTCTCCGGGTCCTTCCGAGAGGCGATTGCTGGTGCGCGCATCGGCCGGGGCGACACCCGGCCGCCGGCACACACATCGGACCAGGCTAACCGCTGATGCGGCCCTGGACCAAAACGGCTGCGGGGCGGGGCCGAGGCCCCGCCCCGCAGCCGACGGCGTGGATCAGTTCTTCTGGATCTGGTCGAACGACAGCTCGACCGGGGTCTCGCGGCCGAAGATCTCGACGAGGCCCTTGACCTTCTTCGAGTCCGGGTTGATCTCGTTGATGGTCGCCTGCAGGGTGGCGAACGGGCCGTCGGTGACGGTGACCGAGTCGCCGACCTCGAAGTCGAGCACCTGGACCTCGACCGGGCGGACGGGCGAGGCCTTGCCGGCCTCCTTCGCCGCGGCGCGCTGGACGTCCGGGGCGAGCATGTTGACGACCTCGTCCAGGGTCAGCGGGTACGGGTCGTAGGCGTTGCCCACGAAGCCGGTGACACCGGGCGTGTTGCGCACGACGCCCCAGGACTCGGCGTCCAGCTCCATGCGGACCAGGACGTAGCCGGGCAGCTTGTTCTGGCGGATGGTCTTGCGGTCGCCGTTCTTGATCTGGACGACCTCTTCCTGCGGCACGGCCGACTCGAAGATGCGGTCCTCGACGTTCAGCGAGACCGAGCGCTGCTCGAGGTTCTGCTTCACGCGGTTCTCGTAGCCGGCGTAGGTGTGGATGACGTACCACTCGCCGGGGGCCAGGCGGAGCTTCTCGCGGAACTCGACGACCGGGTCGACCTCCACCTCCTCGGCGGGCTCGGCCTCGTCGTCGACCTCGGACTCCTCGTCCTCGGCCTCGGCGTCGGACGCCTCGTCGTCGGCGGCCTCGTGCAGCGCGTCGACCTCGGCCGGCTCGCCCGCCTCCGCCTCGTCCGAAGCCTCGACCTCGTCCTCGTCGGCGTCCGCGGCGTCGAGGATCTGCTCCACGGCCTCGGTGTCGGCAGCCTCGGCCGCGACATCCGCCTCGGTGACGGTCTCGTCGGCGTCGTACAGGGGGGACTCAGACACGGGCGCTGCTTCTTTCCTGGGATGTGGAACGGATACCTCAACAGTACCGAGTCAACGGTAGCGGGCCTGCCCGGTCTGCGCCGAAAGCCCGCCTTCGCCGCTCACCCCGCACCGGGCGCGGGGCCTGGTGTCGATCGGGTGTGCGGGCGGGCGGGCTTCCGGGGGCGTCGTCCGGCGGGCCGGAGGCGTCCGACGAGGAGAGGTCGGCCGGTCCGGCGGCGGGGATCAGCCGAAGATGACGAGGCTGAGCTTCGCGAAGCCGGTGTCCATGCCGTAGACGGCCAGCATGACCACCACGACGAACACCACGACCACGGTGGTGTACTGGAGCAGTTCGTTGCGGCTCGGCCAGACGACCTTGCGGAGCTCGGCGATGATCTGGCGGTAGAAGATCGCGATGCGGGCGAACAGGCCCTTCTTGGCCCGCTTGCCCGACTTGCGCTCGCCGCCCTCGCCCTTGCGGGCACGCTTGCGATCGCGACGGGAGAGAGCCTTGTCATCGCCCTCAGGCGTGGCGGCAGCGCCGTCGGCACCCTCGGGGTTGCCGCTCTCAGGCGTCGCGGTGGAGCCCGTGGTCTCCGTCACTCGTCCTCACCTGAATCCGGGTCCTGCCGAGGGGCGTGCCCTGGCGGCACGACCGATCCGGCGAATGCGTAGCTGGCGGGGCCCTCTCCGCATCAAGCCCGCTCGCTCTGCGGAGCGAACGGGCTCGGTACGGATCAAGCAGCAGGGCACGAGGGACTCGAACCCCCAACCGCCGGTTTTGGAGACCGGTGCTCTACCAATTGAGCTAGTGCCCTACGGTGCCTCGCGGCCCCGGAGTTGACCCCCAACCTACCGTATCCGGGACGCTGCGTGGTGGACGCATCGGCGGAACCGCACTTCGGGGGCCATCGAGCGACGAGCATACGGGTTCTTGAGCGTTTGGTCGAACCTCATTCCACCGTGATCCCGTCGCGTGCGGCGCCCGCCCGGGCACGGGACGGCCGGTACGCATGCTGGAACGCCCGTGACCGGCCCCGGACCCCTCTGCGACCATGCACCCCATGAGCGCTCCCACCCCCGCCCACGCCAGTCCTGCCGACCGCCGGGTGTCCGCCCGCATCGGCGCCATCGCCGAGTCCGCCACGCTCGCCGTGGACGCCCGGGCCAAGGCCCTCAAGGCCGCCGGACGGCCGGTCATCGGCTTCGGAGCGGGCGAGCCCGACTTCCCGACGCCCGGCTACGTCGTCGACGCCGCCGTCGCCGCCTGCCAGGACCCGAAGAACCACCGGTACACCCCGGCCGGCGGCCTGCCCGAACTGAAGGCCGCCATCGCCGCGAAGACGCTGCGCGACTCCGGCTACGCGGTCGACGCCTCGCAGGTGCTCGTCACCAACGGCGGCAAGCAGGCCATCTACGAGGCGTTCGCCGCGATCCTCGACCCGGGCGACGAGGTCGTCGTCCCGGCCCCGTACTGGACGACCTACCCGGAGGCGATCAGGCTCGCGGGCGGTGTGCCGGTCGAGGTCGTCACCGACGAGACCACCGGTTACAAGGCCTCGGTGGAGCAGCTGGAGGCGGCCCGCACCGACCGGACCAAGGTCGTGCTGTTCGTGTCGCCGTCCAACCCGACCGGCGCGGTCTACACCCGCGAGGAGACCGGGGCGATCGGCCGCTGGGCCGCCGCGCACGGGCTCTGGGTGCTGACGGACGAGATCTACGAGCACCTGGTCTACGGCGACGCGGAGTTCACCTCCCTGCCGGCCCTGCTGCCCGAGCTGCGCGACCGGTGCATCGTGGTCAACGGCGTGGCGAAGACGTACGCGATGACGGGCTGGCGGGTGGGCTGGCTGATCGGCCCGGCGGACGTGGTGAAGGCCGCGGCCAACCTGCAGTCGCACGCCACCTCGAACGTCGCGAACGTGTCGCAGCGGGCCGCGCTCGCCGCCGTGGCGGGCGACCTGTCGGCCGTCGACGAGATGCGGGCGGCCTTCGACCGCCGCCGCCGGACCATCGTGGCGATGCTCAACGCGATCGACGGCGTGGTCTGCCCGGAGCCCGAGGGCGCGTTCTACGTCTACCCCTCGGTGAAGGGACTGCTGGGCCGCGAGATCCGCGGCAGCCGGCCGGCGACCTCGGCGGAGCTGGCCGCGCTGATCCTGGACGAGGCCGAGGTGGCGGTGGTGCCCGGGGAGGCCTTCGGCACCCCCGGCTACCTGCGGCTGTCGTACGCCCTGGGCGACGCCGACCTCGTCGAGGGGGTCACCCGGCTGCAGCGGCTGCTGGCCGAGGCGCGCGACTGAGACCGGCCGGCCCGGGAGCGGCCCCGGGCCTGTCGCCGCCCCCTCGACATCCCGTCGAAACTCATTCTTTCGAGGGATGTCGAGGGGGCGGCTCCCGTTCGGCTCCCGGATGCGGCAGGATCGGTGGATGGATCACCCTTCCGCCCCGCGCGACGTCGCCGCCCTCCCCAAGGCCCACCTCCACCTGCACTTCACCGGGTCGATGCGTCCGGCCACCCTGCTGGAGCTGGCGGACAAGCACGGCGTGCGGCTGCCGGAGGCGCTCAGCTCGGGTGAGCCCCCGCAGCTGCGGGCGACCGACGAGCGCGGCTGGTTCCGGTTCCAGCGCCTCTACGACACCGCCCGCTCGGTGCTGCGCGACGAGTCGGACATCCGCCGGCTCGTCCGGGAGACCGCCGAGGACGAGCGGAGCGACGGCTCCCGCTGGCTGGAGATCCAGGTCGACCCGACCTCGTACGCACCGCGGCTCGGCGGTCTGATCCCGGCGCTGGAGCTGATCCTCGACGCGGTGCGGGAGGCCTCCGCGGCGACCGGCGTGGGCATCCGGGTCGTCGTCGCCGCGAACCGGATGAAGTCGCCGATGGACGCCCGCACGCTGGCCCGGCTCGCCGTGCGCTACACCGACCAGGGCGTGATCGGCTTCGGGCTCTCCAACGACGAGCGGCGCGGCTTCGCCCGCGACTTCGACCGCGCCTTCGCCATCGCCCGCGCCGGCGGGCTGCTGGCCGCCCCGCACGGCGGCGAGCTGGCGGGCCCGGAGTCGGTGCGCGACTGCCTGGACGACCTGGGCGCCGGCCGGGTCGGGCACGGCGTGCGCTCCGCGGAGGACCGCCGCCTGCTCGACCGGCTCGCCGACCGCGGTGTCACCTGCGAGGTGTGCCCGGCCTCCAACGTCGCGCTCGGCGTCTACGAGCGCCCCGAGGACGTACCGCTGCGGATGCTCTTCGAGGCCGGGGTGCCGCTCGCGCTGGGCGCCGACGACCCACTGCTGTTCGGCTCCCGGCTCGCCGCCCAGTACGACGTGGCGCGCACCGTGCACGGCTTCGGCGACGCCGAGCTCGCCGAGCTGGCGCGGCAGTCGGTACGCGGCTCGGTGGCGCCGGAGTCGGTGCGCAAGGAGCTGCTGGCCGACATCGACGCCTGGCTGGCGGGCGCCGACGCCCCGGTGGCGGCGGCCGCGCTAGAGCGCGACGCCCACCATCACGGGCTCGTTCACCAGCTCCACGCCGAAGGCGGCGCGCACGCCGTCGCGGATCTCGCGGGCTAGCGCCAGCAGGTCGGCGGTGGTGGCCGCGCCCCGGTTGGTGAGGGCCAGCGTGTGCTTGGTGGAGAGGGTCGCGGGGCCGTCGCCGTAGCCCTTGGTGAAGCCGGCGTTGTCGATCAGCCAGGCCGCCGAGGTCTTGGTGCAGCCGTCCGGCGCCGGGTAGGCGGGGGCGGCGAGGCCGCGGGGGCGGGCCGTGAAGGCGGCGTACTGCTCGGCGGTGAGCACCGGGTTGGTGAAGAACGAACCCGCGGACCAGGTGTCGTGGTCGGCCTCGTCGAGCACCATGCCCTTGCCCGCCCGCAGCCGCAGGACGGTCTTGGCGGCGGTGGCGAGGTCGACCCGCTCGCCGGCCAGGACGCCGAGCGTCCGGGCGACCTCCGCGTACTTCACCGGAGACGACTGCCCGGCGGCGTCCTCCAGCCCGAAGCGCACCCGTAGCACGACGTACCTGTCCAGGTCGGCCTTGAAGCGGCTGTGCCGGTAGGAGAAGGCGCACTCGGCGCCGGTGAGGGTGACCGTGCTGTCCAGGTGGCGGTCGTAGGCGGTGACCGAGGTGACCGTCCCGGCGACCTCCTGGCCGTAGGCGCCGACGTTCTGCACGGGGGTGGCGCCCGCCGAGCCGGGGATGCCGGACAGGAACTCGATGCCCGCCAGGCCCGCGTCGACCGTCCGGGCGACCGCCTCGGCCCAGACCTCGCCGGCGGCCAGCTCCAGGTCGGTGCCGTCGAGGACGAAGCCGCGGGTGGCGATCCGCAGCACGGTGCCCTCGAAGCCCGCGTCGCCGATCACCAGGTTGGAGCCGCCGCCGAGGACGAGGAGCGGCTCGCCCGCCGCGTCGGCCTCGCGGACGATCGCGACGACTTCCTCGTCGGTCGTCGCGGTGACCAGCCGGCGGGCCGGGCCGCCGAGCCGGAGGGTGGTCAGCGGGGCGAGCGGAGCGTTCTGGAGTACCTGCACGCGCTCC
The DNA here is from genome assembly GCF_045040525.1 of Kitasatospora sp. NBC_01539. NCBI lineage: Bacteria > Bacillati > Actinomycetota > Actinomycetes > Kitasatosporales > Streptomycetaceae > Kitasatospora > Kitasatospora sp. NBC_01539. The sequence continues at coordinate 5,103,146 of NZ_CP109390.1, read as the reverse complement.
ACGGTATACGGGACGCCGGGCCGTCCGGGCGGGTGCTCCGTCCGGGGCCCGCGGGGCATTTTGGAGACGTATGCTATCCATGTCGGTCCGCGGCTCACCCGCGCGCGGACCTCGGGAGCACTCGGGAGACGGGACGCGATGCGCATCGGAGAGCTGAGCCGGCGGACCGGGGTGCCGGTGCCGACCATCAAGTACTACCTGCGGGAGGGCCTGCTCCCCGGCGGCGAGCTGACCAGCCCGAACCAGGCGCAGTACGGCGAGGCGCACGTGCACCGGCTGAAGCTCGTCCGCGCGATGGTCGACGTCGGCAAGCTGTCGGTGGCCGCCACCCGCGACGTGCTCAACGCGGTCGACGAACCGGGCCTCAGCCTGCACAGCGTGCTGGGCATCGCCCAGGCCGCCGTCACGCCGGAACCCGTCGCGGCCGACCCGGACGCCTGGGCGCAGGCCGAGCAGCTGGTCGACGCCCTCGTGGAGCGGCACGGCTGGGAGGTCAAGCCGGACAACCCGGCCCGGCACGCCCTCGCCCAGCTGGTCGTGACCTTCCGCGACCTACGCCAGGACGACCTGCTCGACCTCTTCGACGACTACGCCGTCGCCGCGGAGCGGCTCTCCACCGCCGAACTCGCGATGATCGGCCGCCGCGAGGGCCTGGACAGCAAGGTCGAGGGGGCGGTGCTGGGCACGGTGCTGGGCGACGCCCTGATCGGTGCGATGCGCCGACTGGCCCAGGCGGACGCCTCGCACCGGGCGTTCGAGGCCGCCCGCGGCTGAGGCCGCGGTTCGCGCCCGCACACGCGCAGGCCCCCCGGAGCCGCTCCGGGGGGCCTGCGGGCGTACGGGGGCCGGTCAGGCGACGACCGGGGCGGGCTCGCCCGCGGGCACCTCGGCCGGCGCCTCGGCGGCCGGCCGCGGCGGGCGCGGGATGAAGAGGGCGCAGATGCCGCCGGCGATCACGACCGCCACGCCGACCCAGACCGCCGGGTGCAGGCCGTCGACGAAGTGCTGGGCGGAGTCCGGGCTGCCGTACTCCAGGAACACGCTGCTCAGCACCGCGATGCCGAGCGCGCCGCCGATCTCCCGGACGGTGGTGTTGGCGCCGGAGGCCTTGCCGCGGTGCTCCGGGCCGACCGCGCCGAGCACGACGGCGGCGGTCGGGGCGATCGCGAAGCCCATGCCGGCGCCGGCCAGGAGCATGGCGCCGACCAGGCGGGAGTACGGGGTGTCGTCGGTGGCGGCCAGGTTGATCCAGGCGAGGCCGGCGGCCTGCAGGAAGAGGCCGAGGGCCATCAGGCGCCCGCCGCCGACCCGGTCGGTGAGCGCCCCGGCGATCGGGGCGATGACCATCGGCATCAGCGTCCAGGCGAGGGTGAGCACGCCGGCGTGGAGCGGGGTGCGGTACGGGGCGATCTGCAGGTACTGGGAGAGGAAGAAGATCGACCCGAAGACGCCGAAGTACATGGAGGCGGAGACGATGTTGGTCAGGGTGAAGGCGCGGATCCGGTAGAAGCCGAGCGGGAGCAGCGGGTGCTCGACGCGGCGCTCCCAGAGGACGAAGGCGACGAGCAGGGCGGCTCCGGCGGCGAAGGCGCCGATGATGCGGGCGGAGGTCCAGCCGTGCTCGGCGCCGTTGACGATGCCCCAGACGAGGGCGAGCAGGCCCGCGGAGGCGAGCAGCATGCCGAGGACGTCGAGGCTCGCGCGCTCGCCGCGGCTCTCGCGGAGGACCTTGAGGACGAGCGGGACGGCGAGCAGGCCGACGGGCACGTTGATCCAGAAGATCCACTCCCAGGCGAGGCCGTCGACGACGGCGCCGCCCACGACCGGGCCGAGGGCGATGGCGAGGCCGCTGACGGCGCCCCAGAGGCCGAGCGCGAGGCTGCGGAGGCGCTCGGGCACGGCCTGTGAGAGGAGGGTCAGCGAGAGCGGCATGACGGCGGCGGCGCCGAAGCCCTGCACGGTGCGGGCGGCGATGAGCTGGGCGCTGGTGTCGGCGAGGCCGCAGGCGATCGAGGAGAGGGTGAAGATCGCGATGCCGATGGTGAAGACCTTGCGGCGGCCGAAGCGGTCACCGAGGGCGGCGCCGGTGAGCAGGAGGCAGGAGAAGCTGAGGACGTAGGCGTTGACGAACCACTGGAGGTCCTGGGTGTCGGCCTTGAGGTCGACGGCGAGGGTGTGGAGGGCGGTCGAGACGACGAGGTTGTCGAGCGCGACCATGAACATCGGCACGCTGCACGCGACGATCGAGAGCCAGAGCGGGACCGTGGGGCCGGGGTCGGCCGGTGCGGGGCGGGACCCCGTCATTGCTGTCGAGGACATGACACCTATCTCCTTCGGGTGTGGTGCGACGGGGCCCCGCAGGGCCGGAACAGGGAGGGACCGGGTGCGGACCCGGCCGGCCTCAGCCCTCGACCGCACCCTCGGCGGCGGAACCCTCGGCGGCCGCGGCCGCGTCGGCCTGCCGCTGCTCGGCCAGCCGGCGCCGCGCGTCCGGCCAGAGGATCGGGAGCTGCTCCACCGGCACCTCCCAGAAGGTGAAGGTGGAGTCGCGCATGGTCGACCGCAGCGAGGTCATGATCGAGTAGTGCGGCTCGGTCTTGGCGTAGGTGTAGAGGGCCTCACGGGCCTCCCACGCGGAGAGTGTCCAGAAGGTCCGCTTCGTCGGCTCGGCGATGAGCGAGGCGCCGAGGGCGCCGGGGGCGGTGCGCACCTGCTTCCAGGCGGCGAGCGACTTCAGGAAGAAGCGCGGCACGTCGGAGAGCGAGCGGACCTCCAGCCGGGAGGCCATCACGAGAGCACGGGTCTGCGGCCGAGGGGTGTTCGGCGTGATCCAGGGGAGTGTGGGCATGGAGGGAGCCTTCCTCGGTCGCCGGTCCGGCGAACCACCTCAGGGCGGTTCGCCGGTACCGATAATGGCACCTTGCGCTATCCACTATAGAGAGTGGAGATGTCCGATGCCAGTTTTTTCGGCGGGCGGCGCGGCGCGACGACCGGACACCCGCGGCGGCCGCTCAGCGGCCGAGCTCCCGCAGCAGTTGCTCCGCCGCCTCCAGCCCCGAGGAGAACCCCGCCTCGTGCGAACCGATCTGGTCGTAGTGCAGTTGCTTGGAGTGGAAGTACGAACCGGCCAGCTTGATCCGGGTGCCCTCGTTGACGCGGTAGATTGTCTTCTGCAGGGTGCGCAGATCGAGGTCGATGACCGGGTGCTCGTACCGCAGCTCGCGGATCACCGTCTCCTCCCGCACGGGCAGCGGGTAGTCGAGGGTCACGAAGTAGTCGCGCTCGGACGTGAATCCGTGCAGCCGGTTCATGTAGTACGCGACGTACGGGCGGCTCTCGCCGCCGGCCGCGACCTTGCCGTAGTTCCAGTTGTCCCAGCGCGACCGGTCTGCGGGCATCACCGACGGGTCCGTGTGCAGCACCGCCACGGACGCGTTGTAGCGGATGCGCGCGAGCGTCTCGCCCTGCAGCGCGCTCGGTTCGGTGAGGAGCCGGCGGGCCTGGTCGCCGTGCACGGCCACCACCGCGTGGTCGAAGCGCTCCGCGCCCGCCGCCGTCGTCACGGTGACGCCGTCCGGCTGCTCGGTGACCGACAGCACCGGCTCGCCGAGCCGCAGCTTCGGGTCGATCGCCGCCACCGCCCGCCGCACGTACGAGATCGAACCGCCCTCCACCGTCTGCCAGTCGACGCGCCGACCGCCCAGCCCGCCCTCGTCGTGCGCCATGAAGAAGGCGATGACCGTCGTCGCCGGCATCTCCCAGATCAGCTCGGCCGGCACCGACCACACCGCCGTGCACAGCAGGATGACGTAGCCGTACCGGAACTCGGCGCTGTAGCCGCCCCGGTCGAGGTACTCCCCCAGCGGCACGTCGGTGCGCTTGCGCAGGAAGTCCTTGCGGCCCTCCTGGTGGAAGCGGTGCGCCTCCCGCCAGATGGTGTGGAACTCCGCCGGGTAGCGGGCCAGCACCTCCTCCTCCGGCAGCGCCATCTCCTCGGTGCCGTACTGGAGTCCGGTGTCGAGGTCGAAGAAGTTGAAGCCGCCCTCGTGACGGCGGGTGGGCACGCCCAGCTCGGTGAAGAAACGGCTGAGGTTCGGATAGCTCGGCTTGTTGAAGACCACGAACGCGGTGTCGATGCCGAGCAGCCGTCCGGCGTCCTCGACCTCGATCGTGTTCGCGTGACCGCCCGGACGGGGCTCCTCGTCGAAGAGCGTGATCTCGGCGTGCTCGCGCAGCCGGTACGCGGCGGACAGGCCGGCCACTCCGGCGCCGACGACCGCGACCCGGGGCTTGGTGGGAGCAGACATGCGGGGGTTCCTTCGCAGGCTAGGAGGCGATCAGGGTGCGGTGGATCCGGCCGCCGCGGCCGCCCTGCACCGCGGCGGCGAGGACGAAACCCGGGGCGGGACTGAGCAGTTCGAAATGCCAGGCGGCGTTCTCGGCGACCGGCCGGAGCGGGTCGGTCAGCCGGATGGGCGTGACGGCCGGCGGGCTGAACGAGAAGCCGGAGAGCTCCCGGCGCAGCCCGGTGCCGACGGCCTTCAGGTAGGCCTCCTTCAGCACCCAGTACGCGGCGATCCCCGCCGGCCGCTCGCCCTCCGGCAGGACGGCCAGGGCGGCCCGCTCGGCCGGCGCGAAGTGCCGCGGCAGGTGGCGGACGGCGTCCGGCCCGGCCACCGCGGGTTCGACGTCGACCCCGCAGGTGCCGCCCGCCGTGACCAGGCACGCCACCATGCCGTCGGTGTGCGAGAGGTTGAAGCGCAGGCCGTCGCCGGCCGGTTCGGGCTCCGGCCGGCCGTCGTCACCGGCCCGCACCCGCCAGCCGTCCAGCGGACGGCCCGAACGGGCGCTCAGCGCGTACCGGGCGAGCACCCGGCCGCCGAGGAAGCGCCGCCGGGAGGCCTCGCGGCGCAGCCGGGCCAGGTGCGCCCGCTCGTCCGGGCCGAGCAGGGCGGCCCCGCCGTGGCGGGCGGCGAACGCCTCCACGGCGGGCTCGGGGAGCAGCCAGAGGTGGCCGTCACGTGCGGACATCACGCCTCCGCCGGGGCCGAGGGGCCGGGGCCGTGCCGAGCACGCCCATGCCGACGAGCTGCTTCAGCCACTCCGACATCTCCCAGCGCAGCCGTTCCCGGCAGGGCGGGCAGACCTTGAGATCCGGGTCGAGCCGGTCGCGTGATCCGCCCGCCCCGCAGGACGGGCAGGCCGCGCGGGTCCGGGGGTGTCGTGCCATGGGCGGGCTCCTTCCGGTGCGCGTTCACGGGGTCATCCGTCGGCGGGGCCGGGGCCGGTGCGCTCGGCCAGCCGGAACGGCCGGTGCGAGAACAGCCGGTTCTCCCAGTAGAGGCGGCGCAGCACGTCCATCACCTCGTCGACGACGGCGCTGTCGGTGACGGTCTCGTGCGGGTACCACTGCCGGCGCAGCCGCTCCAGTTGGAGGAGCAGCAGGGCGCCGCTGGGCAGCGGGTCCTCCAGGGCCTCCGCCGAGTGGACGTGGGTGTGCACGCAGGCGGCGACGGCGTGCAGCAGGCAGTACTCCTTGGCGAGGTCGAACAGCTCGGCGGACTGCCCGTAGTCGCGGCCGAGTTCGGCGCGCAGGGCGAGGCACCGGCTGCGGAGGCCGTGGGCCCGGCCGAGGAGGTCCCCGGCGGTGTCGGCGGCGCGGGTGAGGCGGTCGCGCTCGTCGCCCTTGGCCTCCTCCGCGAGGCGGCGGAGGGCGGCGAGGGAGGCGGGGGCGGCGAGCAGGGCGTCGTCCCGGCCGCGGCTGTACAGCTCCTGGTCCCAGGGGCGGTAGAGCGGCAGCGGGGTGTCGATGCCGTAGAGGGTGCGGACGCGTTCCTCCGCGGCGGCGACCGCGGCGGCGGGCGGCTCGACGGCGGCGGCGAGCAGGGCGTCCAGCTGGAGGGCGAGGTTCTTGAGGTTGACGACGGTGTTGCCGTCGGCGAAGTTGGCCACCAGGAGGTCGCGGAGCATCTTCTGGTGGATGCCGTAGTGCGGCAGGCCTCGGAGGTAGAAGCGGGCGCCGAGCACGATGTTGAGCTGCGACATGGTGCGTTCGAGCGTCGTCGGCACCAGGTACTTCGCCACCGACGACCACACGCTGGCCTGTTCCGGCACCAGCTGGAGGCTGCGGACCGCGCCGAGGCTGACCGCGTCGGCGACCATCAGGTCGGCGAAGCACTCGGCCAACTGGCGCCGGGAGTAGGGGATGTCGCTGACCGTGCGGCCGAAGATGACCCGGTGCTCGGTGAAGTCGAGCGTGACCCGCAGGGCGGTGTCGACGGCGGAGAGGGCGATGGAGCCGATGAGGGTCCGGGCGACCTGGGAGGTCTGCAGGGCGATCTCCAGGCCGGCGCCCTCGGCGCCGAGGCGGTTCGCCTCGGGCACGAAGACGCCGTCGACCCTGATGCCGCTCATGTCGAGGGCGCGCAGGCCGTGCAGGCGCTCGTTGGGCAGCTCCTCGACGGCACCCGCCGGGGTGCGGCGCTTCTCCAGCAGGAGGATGGAGTATCCGGCGGGGCCGCCCGACTCCTTGGTGCGGGCGAAGACGGTGAGGCCGTCGGCGACGCGGGCGTTGCCGATCAGCCACTTCTCGCCGGTCAGCAGGTAGCCGCCGTCGACGCGTTCGGCGCGCATCTCGTTGCTGAGCACGTCGCTGCCGTGGTTGCGCTCCGACAGGCCCCAGGCGTAGCGGCTGCCCTGCTTCATGGCGTCGACGAGGTACTGCTTCTGCTCGTCGGTGCCGGCGATCCAGGCGGGCAGGAACGCCAGGCTGGTGATGATGAGGGCGGTGGCGGTGGTCGGGTCGCGGCGGGCGATGAGGCGCAGCAGGTTGAAGCCGGTCTCGACGTCGCCGGCCCGGCCGCCCTGCGCGGCGGGGATGTTGTACTCGTGCACCCCCCAGCGCTGCAGCAGGTTGACGAAGGCGTACGGGTACTCCTCGCGTTCGTCGTGGTCGAGGATCCGCTCGAACGGCATGCGGCTCGCCGGGTCGTGCGGATCTCCCAGATGGTTCTCCAACTCTGATGCGAGTCGGTCGAGTTCTGACTTCGACACCGGTCTCCTCCGGTCACGTGAGGGCAGGGGGCGGTCAGGCCAGTGCCGCGGGCGCGGCCGCGTACATCCGGCCCGCCGCGGTGAGGTCGAGCACGGTGTCGAGGGCCGGGGCGAGCAGGTCGGCCTCGCGGCGCGGCGGCCGGCCGTCGGCCCGGGCGAGCAGGTAGGCCAGGCAGGCGCCGAGCCAGCTGGCGGAGCCCGGCTTCTGCCCGTACAGCGGCAGGTGCCGGCTCGCCCACCACAGCTGCAGGCAGCAGGCCCCGGCCTGCAGCCAGGCGAACCGTTCGGCGAGGTCGACGAGTTCGTTGCCGGGCCTGGCCCGCTCCGCCTCGGCGGGCAGCGCGAGCAGGCCGGCGTGCAGCTGCTCGGCGAGGGCCGCGACCGCGGGTGCGCCGCCCTCCGCGAGGGCGGCCGCGGCCGGCGCCGCGACCGCGCCGAGCGTGCCGGTCGGCAGGTCGCGGCCGCGCGCGTTGAGGTCGAGCCGGGCCGGGTCGTACGGCGGCAGCGGCGCGTCGAGCGCGAAGACCGCCCGGGCCCGGTCCTCGTCCGCGGTCACCGCTCCGGCCCGGGCCAGGGCGGGCAGTTGGCCGCTGAACGACCGCAGGTTGGCGAGCGTGCTGGTGTCGACCACGCGCACCAGGGCGGCGTCGCGCTGCAGCTTCTGGAAGAGGCCGCCGCCCGGGCCCTCGGCCCGCAGCACCGCCCGGGTCGCCAGGGTCGCGCCGCAGCGGGCGATGGCGTCCTCGACGGACTCCGCGACGACGTGCTTCGCCGCGCACCCCCAGACGCTGAACTGCTCGGGCGCGGCGTGGATGCCGCGGGCCGCGGCCAGCGCCACCGCGTCGGCGGCGAGCAGCGCGGCCGAGGCCACCGCCAGCTCCCGCCGCTGGTACGGGGTGTCCAGGAGGACGGCCCGCCCGGTCCGGCGTCCGGCGGCGAAGCCGAGGGTGAGCCGCAGCGCGGTGTCGGCGCAGCCGAGGCTGCCCGCGGTGGACATCAGCCGCACCACCTGCTGCGCCTTGACCGCCACCTCCAGCGCCTCGCCGGGCCGGCCCACGACCTGCTCCGCGGCGACCGGCAGCCGGTCGAAGCGCAGGTGCGCGAAGTCGATGCCGCGCATGCCGCCCGCGGGCACGGGCGCGCCGCGGTCCAGGCCCGGCCCGGCGGTGACGAGGTCGAGCAGCACGGCGGTGAACGACCCCGGCCCGCGCTCGCCGGTGCGGGCGACGACGTACGCGGCGTCGCACCGCTGCCCGAGGCCGACCATCCACTTCTCGCCGGTCAGCAGGTGGCCGCCGCCGCCCGCCGGATCGGGCACCAGCCGGGTCGTGTTGGCCAGCAGGTCGCTGCCGTGCTCGGCCTCCGACAGGGCGAACGCCACCGCGCCGCCGGCCCGCAGCAGCCCGGCGACCTGCGCCTGCTGCGCCGCGGACCCGTGCAGGCGGACGCAGGTGGCGGCGGTGATGGAGAACATCGTCGCCGGCATGGCGTTGAGGTCGCGGCGGGCCGCGGCCCGCACGAGGAGCATGCTGCGGTCGAAGGAGGCGAAGGTGCCGCCCATCCCGGCGGGCAGGTAGTCGAGGTGGAAGCCGGTCGAGCGGAGCGCCGCGGCCAGCTCGTCGGGGTAGGCGCCGGCGTCGTCGCGGCGGGCCGCGGCGGCGAAGCCGTACGGGTTGGCGGGGTCGTCGGCGGGGCCGAGCCGCTGCTCCAGCTGCTCGGCGGGCGCCGTCAGCCGGTCGAGGACGTCGGTCATCTCGCCCCCTCCAGGGAGCCGACCGACGACTCCAGCGGCACCGGCCGGTAGTCGGCCGCGGCGGCGGGCACGTGCACGCCCGCCGTGCGCAGCTGCGCCAGCCGGGTGTGGAACGCCGCTCCGCGCATCAGGTGGTGCGCGACCTCGGCGACGCGCCGGCTGCCGGGCGCCTTGAGGTAGCTGGCGGTCACCCAGTCGTTGAAGCTGCCCATCGCCGGGCCGCACCAGATCTGGTAGTCGAGCGTGCGGTCGGGGTCGCCGACGGTCGCCCAGCGCGAGGACATCCCGAGGTACCAGCGGAAGACCAGGGCCATCCGCCGCTTCGGGTTGTCCGCGGCCCGGGCGAGCTGCGCGGGGTCGCGGCGCTCGAAGTAGCCGACGCACTCGTCCCACACGTCGGCCAGCGGCCGCCGGAACACCTGCGCCTCCAGCCGGGCCCGCTCCCCCTCGGGCAGCGACTCCAGGCCGTCGTACGCCTGGTAGAGCTCGTACAGCTTCTTGGCGCGCATCGGGAAGAGCGTGCCCTTCTTCAGCACCTGCAGCTCGACGCCGAGCTCGAACATGTCGGCGGCCGGCGCCATCTCGCAGTCGGCGATGCCGGCCTCGGCGAGCAGCGTCTTCGTCGCCCGGGACGCCCCGGACTCCACGCACGACTGGTTGACCGAGCCGGTGACGACGTACGCGGCGCCCATCGCGAACGCCGCGGCGAGGGCGAGCGGCGTACCGAGGCCGCCCGCCGCGCCGACCCGGATCGGCACCGGGTAGCGGTGCTCGCGCTGCACGGTGTCGCGCAGCCGCAGGATGCTCGGCAGCAGCGCGGGCAGCGGGCGGCGGTCGGTGTGGCCGCCGGAGTCGGCCTCCACCGTGATGTCGTCGGCCATCGGCACGTACTTCGCGAGGTCGGCCTGGAGCGGCGTGATCAGGCCCTGCTCCAGCAGGGCGCTGACGGTGGCGGCCGGGGCGGGCCGCATGAACCGCTCGGCGGTCTCGGTGCGGGAGATCTTGGCGATCACCCGGTGCTCGGCGACGGCCTGGCCGTCCGGGCCCTGCCGCAGGCCGGCCAGCCGGTAGCGCACGATGTGCGGGCTCAGCGCCATGAACGCGGACGCCTCGACGCAGCGCACGCCGTGCCGCAGGAAGAGCTCGACGGCCTCCCGCTCCAGCCGCTCCTCGCTGGGGCTGTGGATGAGGTTGACGGCGAACGGCCGGCCGGGGATCTCCGCCGCGAACCGGGCGAGCGCCTTCTCGATGGTCTCCGGCAGCAGTCCGGCCGCGCCGAACGAGCCGAGGTACCCCTCGCGGGCGAGGGCGATGACCATGTCGGCGGAGGCGATGCCGCCCGCCATGGCCCCGGCGAGGTAGGGCTGGCACACGCCGTGCGCGGCCAGGAATGCGGCCGAGCCGAGCCGCTGCGGTGACAGCGGTGCGGCCGCCGCGAGCAGGGGCAGGCCCTGCTCGCGGCCCCCGGAGGGTACGGCCCGGCCGCCGGCGGCGGCGCCGATGCCCTGCGGGGTGCGGACGACGAAGCAGGGGCGCTCCAGGTCGGCCAGGGCCTGGTAGATCCCGGCCGGGTCGGTGCTGGGGTACTGCTCGCCCTGCCAGAGCAGTGGTGTCTGGGGGTGGTTCATAGGGGTTCCGTCTCCTCGGGCGGGCGGGTCAGGCGGTGGCGGACTGCGACCGGACCTCGACGGCCACACCGGTGAGCTCGTAGATCCGCAGGCCGGGCTTCCACAGGTCGGCGTCGGCGACGACGACGACCCGGCCGTCCTCGCGCCGCACCTCGCGGACGTGCACGTCGAAGCGGAGCTCCTCGTCGTGGCGCAGGATCTGGCCGCGGTACTTCCAGGCCATCTCGACGTCGGTGGCGGGCGCGAAGTGCGGGCTCTCCAGGCCGTCGGCGAGACCCTGCTCCAGCACGTACAGCCGCAGGGCCTGGAGGACGGCCTCGACGCCGAGCGAGCCGGGCATGACCGGGTCGCGGTGGAAGTGGCAGTCGAAGTACCACTCGTCGGGCCGCACCTCACGGTGCCCGTGCAGGTAGCCGAGGCCGTGCCGGCCGCCGTCGGCGACCAGGTCGACCCGGTCGACGAGGTGGAAGTGGCCGCCCGGCAGGTGCAGCATGCCGCCCGACGGGTCGGTGAACACGTCCGCGTCCGCGGGGAGTTCGATGCGGCGCACGCGGTCGGCGGCGGGCTGCTCCTGCTCGATCCACGGGGCGAGGTACCGGCCCGCGTCCAGGCCCGCCTGGTTGGCGAGCGCCGCCTCGCTGAAGTACCCGAAGAGCGACTCGCCGACGTAGAACACCTCGCCGTCGGCGGAGAGTTCGTAGCTGAACTTCTGCAGCACCGCGCCGTGCACGGCGCTGGTCATCAGCAGCTTCGAGTGGTGGCGGACGGTCTTCCCGCGCAGGTCGAGGTCCTTGACGAGGGTCGCGTGCCCGTCGAGGTTGCGGATGGCGTACTCGGCGTCCGGCTGCTTGAGGGTGGCGCCCAGGTAGTAGCCGAGCAGGATCGCGGCCTGCAGCGAGGTCTCCATGTGCACGCAGTTCGGCATGTGCGGGTGCGCGTTCTGCGTGTAGTACCAGGCGTCGGCCGGGGAGTCGTACTCGGTGACCATCTCGGAGCCCGGGCCGAGGTCGCCGCGGGTGCCGGTGAGCGACATGATGCGGTCGACGAACTGGAAGTCCCCGTTGGGGATGTAGGGCGCCCGGTGGTCGTGGTAGACGTCGAACTCGGGGCCCATGGCGGTGCCCAGGTCGCCCTTGGCGGCGTGCGCCAGGTGCAGTTCGTTGATCATGGCGGGCTCGCCGGAGCGGTTGCGCCGGCCGAGGAAGGCCGGCACGCCGCCCTTCTCCGGACGGTACGGGGTGCCCTCCTTCTCCCGGATCTGGATGCCGAAGTTGCGCATCCGGATGACCGGCTTGTCGCCGAGGTACACCAGCACGTCGGCGATCACCGAGGGCCGCGGGAGCAGGGTCAGCTCCATCACCTCGATCTCGTACCGGATCTCCCGGTGCGCCGGGGTGATCTGGCCGCGCACCTGCACCTCGGTCTGCAGGCCGACGATGGTCTGGAAGCGGGCGTCGGGCAGCACCAGGTGCAGGCCCTGGTGCAGCAGGTACGTCTGCAGCGCCTGCACGGCGCCCTCGGCGACCATCGATCCGGCGAGCACCGGGTCGTCCGGGAAGTGGCACTCGAAGTACCAGGCGTCGGGCTGCAGCTGCTTGGTGGCGGTGAGCGCGCCGAGACCCCGGGGGCCGCCGGTGCGGTCGATCCGCAGCTCGTCGATCATGCGCAGCCGGGCGTCCGGCAGGCGCAGCGCCGGGTTGAGGCCCGGGTCCTGCGCGTGCTCGGGGCCGAAGACCTCGCCGGGGCGGCCCTGGGCGAGGAGTTCGAGGTCGGCGGCGGTGAGGTGGTTCTTCGCCGTCCGTGCGAGCGGCTTGAACCACGTCTTCGTCAGGGCCTCGCGGGCGGCCCGCTCCTTCGCGGTGACGACGACGCCGAGCGGGGTGTCGAGCTCGGCCTGGCTGAAGAACCCGGCGGAGGCGTCCTTGAGTTCGAGGATCAGCTCGCCGTCGGCGTAGCAGAGGTAGCTGAAGAAGAAGAGCGTGGTGTCGCCCTGGGTGACGAACCGGTTGATGGAGATGTCGTAGCGCAGGGTCTGCCCGGCCCGCGGGAGGTCGCCGTGGAAGACCAGCGTGGAGTCGAGCAGCCGGTAGACCCGCTCGCCCTTGTTGCGGAAGTCGATGCCGAGGTAGCTGATCAGCAGCAGGTCGCACTGCCCGGCCTCGATGGCGACCGCCGGCGGCACGCCGCCGTCGACCGTGTACCAGGCGTCCTCGGGCACGTCGTACTCGGTGCGGATGAACGACGGCTTGTAGACCCCGGTCTCGGCCCGCAGGTCGGTGACCCGGGTGACGAAGTGGTACGGCGGCGCGGGCAGCCGCACGCGCTTCGCGTAGCCGTCGATCTCGGCGAACGCCGGGCCGAAGACGTCGGCGAGGCGGCCGGTGGCGAAGGCCAGCAGGTCGGCCTCGTCCCAGATGACACCCGGGCGCCCGGCCGGGGCGGCCGGCCCGGACACCGCGGGCGGGGCGGGCGGCAGGGCGGGCACGGGGGCGGGCGCGGGCGTGAGCGCGCCGGCGGGCGCCGGCCGGGGCGCGGCCTCGACGACCAGCGGCTGCGGCGCCTGCGGGGCCACCGGCAGCGCCTCGGCGGGCGGCGCCGCCAGCAGCGCCTCGGTCCGGGCGAGCGTGCTGTCCTGCAGCACCCGCTGGGTCTCCATCACCACCGAGTGGGTGGCCATGAGCTGCTCGCGCAGCTCCCGTACGAGGTCCTGCGGGCCGTACCCGCCGGGCGGCGGGACGGCCGGACGGGCGGCCGCGGGCGCAGCGGTCACCCTCGGCGCGGCAGGCGCGGCGGCGGACGGCGGGGCGGTCGTCGGCGGGGGCCCGGCGGGGGCCGCCGGTTCGCTCCACGGCAGGAAGGAGATCGGCTCGCCGTCGAAGGCGATGACCTCGGGGTCGGCGAGGGTCGGGTCGGCGGGCATCAGGTCCTCCGGGGAGAGGGGGGCGGCGGATCCGGGAGGGGCGGGCGGCAGCGGACGCCGGTCCGCCGGCCCCCCTCCGCCGGAGTGGTGCGCCGGGGCGGCGGCCGCGACGGCGGTGAGCACCGGCGCCGCCAGGTGCGCGGCCGGCACCGTGCCCGGCAGGCCGGGAGCCGCCGCGACGGGTGCGGCCCGGACGGCGGCCGCCAGCAGGTCGGCGGTGCCGGCCGCGATCCGGCCGGGCACCGAGGCCCCGCCGCCGACCGGGAAGAGCATCCGCCGGCGGGCGGCCGGCGCCGGGGCGGGGCCGAGCAGCCCCGCAAGGTCGAGCGGCACGCCGTGCGCGACGAGCCGGGCGGCCAGCTGCGCCACCGACCGGGCCGCGGGTACGCCGCGGCGGTCGACGGACACCGCGACGTGCGCGGCGTCGCCGAGCGTCTCGCGCACCCAGCGGGTGCAGGTGGCGCCCGGGCCGACCTCGACGAAGTAGCGGAAGCCCCGGTCGTACGCCTCCCGGACGAGCCGCGGGAAGTCGATCGTGGAGCGCAGCGTGTGGGCGATCCGGCCGGCGATCTCGGCCCGGTCGGAGGTGTCGACCGGCCCGTAGTCGTAGGCGCTGAGCAGTTCCAGGCCGCCGGGTGAGCCGGTCTCGTGGTCGTTGAGCTCGGCGAGGCCGGCGAGTTCGCCGTCGACGACCGGGCAGTGCATGACGCCGTTGACGGGCGAGCGGGCCGCCGGGCGGCCCAACTCCTCGATCAGGGCGCGGCACTGGGCCGGGTCGCCGGCGATGACGAGCTCGCCGGGCGTGTTGACGTGGGTGAGGAACACCCGGTCGTACCGGACGAGCGCGGCCCGGACGGACTCCGCGTCGGCCAGCAGCACGTGGCCCGCCCAGACCGCGGAGTCCGGGGTGTCCGCGGGCAGGTCCCACAGCTCGCGCACGGTCGTGCGGGCGCCGTTGAGGCGGTGCCGGAAGAGCGGGGTCGCGCTGATCCGGTCGTCGCGGCGGGCGGCCCGCTGCCAGCCGCCGGTGGCGAAGAGCATGCTGGACTCGCCCAGGCTGTAGCCGAACGCGCCGTGCGCACGCACCCCGAGCAGGTCGCGGACCAGGTCGGTGTGGAGGATCGCGAACGTGGTGCCGGTGGCCAGCATGAACGGCAGGTCGTCGGCGAGTTCGGCCTCCAGCGCCATGAGGTCGCGGCGCCCCGGGGTGACCTGGGTGCGCGGGTGGAGCCGTGCCGCACGGAACGTCGCGTCCGGGTGCTCCACCTCGGCCTCGAAGCGCTCCAGAAGCCCGGGGAACGCCCGGAACAGGTCACGCCCCAGCCCCGGGTACGAGTTGACCGCGCCCGGGTAGACCAGCGCCACCTTGGCGTCCGGGCCGATCGGCGCGGGCGTGAAGCAGCTGCCCGCCGGCGTCGCCCAGTCCTCGCCGCGCTCCCACGCGCCGGGCACGTCCTTGGCGGCGAGGGCGAGTTGACGGCCGAGCTCGTCGGCGTCGCGGCCCACCAGCACCACCCTCGGCACGCCGGTCGGCAGCACGGCGGCGGCCTCCCGGGCGAGCGCGTACGGGTCGGCGCCGTCGGCGAGGAGGCCGCGGTGGCGTTCGACGGCGGCGAGCAGCGCGGCCGGGTCGGGCGCGCCCAGGGCGAGCAGCGCGGGGCCCCCGGCACGCTGCCAGTCACGCTCCGCGCGGACCCCCGCGGTGTGGGCGGCCGACACAACGAGCAGGCCGTGCGCGCCGCCGTCGCCGATGAACGAGACCGCCGCGCACCGGCGGCCGGTGCGCTCGGTGCGCAGCCAGGGCCGGGAGGTGTCGGGCAGGTGGCAGCCGGTGGCGGCGAGCCGCTCCGCGTGCGCGGCGGACGGCCGCTGCCAGCCGGGCACGCCCGGCACGTAGCCGTGGTGCACGGCGAGGACGGCGCGCAGCAGCCCGGCCATCGCGGCGGCGCCCTGGGCGTCGCCGGTCTGCGCCGTGGCGCTGCCGAGCGCGGGGCCCGGTGTGCCGGCCGGGTGCAGGGCCGCGAGGGCGGTGATCTCGGCGACGTCGTGGGCGGCGGTGCCCGCGGCGTACGCCTCCAGGTAGCCGATGTCGGCGGCGGTGATCCCGGCGTCGGCGTGCGCCTGGGCGGCGGCGGCGGTGAGCGCGGCCGGGTCGGCCCCGGGCAGGGCGCCGTCGACGGCCTCGGCGTACCGCACGGCGACGGCGTCGAGCCGGGCGTACGCGGGCCGGGTGCCCTCCCCGGACCGGGTCAGGACGACCGCCCCGGCGCCCTCGCCGATCCGCCAGCCCTCGGTGCCGTCGCCGAAGGCGAGGCCGGGGCCGGCGGCGGGGGCGCCGTCCGCGGCGGTGCGGCGCAGCAGGCTCTCGGGCGAGCCGGCCAGGTCGACGGCGCCGACGAGGACGGCCTCGACGGTGTCGTCCAGGAGCAGCAGCCGGGCGGTCTCCAGCGCCTGGGCGGTGCCGGCGCCCTCGGCGGAGACGGTGAACGACGGCCCGGTGAGGTTCCACAGCGAGGAGATGCGGCTGGCCATGATGTTGCCGATGTAGCTGAGCACCTCGTTGGCGACGATCGGCTCGTGCACGCCGTCGCGGGCGAGGGCGGTGAGCCGGGTGCGCTGCTCGTCCGTGAGGGTGGTGCCGGCGAGGAGTTCGCGGACGTACCCGCCGATGCGGTGGCGGGCGAGGTGCAGGTGCGCGGAGGGCTCGATCTCCATGGCGACGACGACGCCGACCCGGCGGGCCTCGGGCGCGGACTGCCCGGGGGCGGGGTCGCGGCGGTAGCCGGCGTCGGTCAGGGCCTCGTCGGCGACCTTCGACATGAGGGCGTGCTGCAGGTTGTAGTTGCGCAGGTCGGCGGGCGGGATGCGCTGGTCGACGGGGTCGAGCCCGGCGGTGTCGACGAACGCGCCGACCGGCCGGGCGTCGGGGCCGATCCCGGCGTCGGCGAGGGCGCCCTCGGCGGTCTCCTCCAGGCCGCGCCAGCGGCGTTCGGGCAGCGGGTGGAAGGCGTCCAGGCCGTCGTGCAGGGCCCGCTCGTACGCGGTGACGGAGTCGAACGCGCCGAAGTGCGCGCCGAGGCCCACGATGTCGAGGGCGGGCAGGGCGGTGCGCGGGGCGCCGCCGGCGGCGGCCTCGGCGGGGACGGCGGACTCCGCGGGGACGGCGTCGGAGAGCACCACGTGCGCGTTGGTGCCGCCGAAGCCGAACGCCGAGACGGCGGCCCGGCGGGCCCCCGGGGCCGCGGGCCACTCCCGGCCGGTGCGGACGAGCGCGGCGGCGGCCGCCCCCCGCGGTCCGGCGACGGGCTCGGTCACACCGATCGTCGGCGGCAGGTGGCCGTGCTCCATCGCCAGCACCACCTTGAGCATGCTGCTCAGCCCGGCGACGGTCAGCAGGTGCCCGATGTTGCCCTTCACCGAGCCGAGCAGCGGCAGCGCGCCGTGCGGGCCGAAGAAGTCGGTGACCGAGCCGGCCTCGGTGGTGTCGCCGATGGGGGTGCCGGTGGCGTGGCACTCCAGGTAGTCGACGTCGGCGGGCGAGACCCCGGCGGCGTCGTAGGCGAGCCGGTAGGCGCGGTGCTGTCCGGCCGCGTTGGGCACCAGGAGGTGCCGGCCGCCGCCGTCGTTGGAGAGGCCGATGCCCTCGATGACGGCGTGGATGCGGTCGCCGTCGCGCTGGGCGTCGGCGAGCCGCCGGACGGCCAGCATGCCGGCGCCCTGGCCGGTGAGGATGCCCGCCGAACGGGCGTCGAACGGCTGGCTGAAGCCGTTCTCCGGGTAGGCGTGCAGGTCGGAGAAGCTGAGGTGGATGAGCGTCGGGTCGGGGGCGCACACGCCGCCGGCGAGCACCAGGTCGGCCTGGCCGGTGGCGAGGTGGTCGCAGGCCAGCTTCAGCGCGTACAGCGCGGAGGAGCACGCCGCGTCGAGCGCGTACCGCGGGCCGCCCAGGCCGAGGGCGGCGCCGACGATCCGGGCGGGGGCGCCGCTGACGTGCGCGTCGGCGGCGTCGCGGACGGGGGCGGGCCGGTACGGCGGCACGGCCACGCCACCGCGGCGCAGCCCGTCCGCGACGGCCTGCTCGATCAGCGGCAGGCTGATCCCGGCCGAACCCGGCGTCGGGAAGGAGTAGTTGCCGAGCACCAGGCCGGTGCGGGCGAGCAGTTCGGGCCGGTCGAGGTGGCCGGAGCTGCGCAGCGCCTCGCGGGCCACGTGCAGCGACCAGTGGAAGACCCGGTCGAGCCCGGCGAGCCGGTCGGCGGCCAGGCGGTAACCGGTGGGGTCGAACGCGAAGTCGCGGACGAACCCGCCGCGGGTGCAGGTGATCCGGTGCTGCGGGTCGAGGTCGCCGGGGTCGGCGGGCGGTCCGAAGACCTCCGGGCCGCCCTCGGTGCGGCTGTCGGTACCGGTGCTGAGGTTGTGCCAGAACTGCTCCGGGGTCTCGGCGCCCGGGAACAGGCAGGAAAGGCCGACGACGGCGTACGTGCTCATGGAAGCTGGGGTCCCTCCGGTCTGCGGGGCGGTCCGGCCGGCCGTACGGTGACGGCCGGCCGGACCTGCCGGGTCGGGTGCGTCAGCTGCTGACGAACTTGGCGGCCAGCTGCGGCGTGGACACGAGGCTGACGCCGCTCAGCCGGGCGAGGACCCGCCCGCCGCGGCCGACCGCGGTGACCGTCAGGCTCGCCGAGGTGCCGTTCACCGCGGCGGGTTCGACCACGGCGAGGAACGTCTCGCCGTCGGCGGGCGCCTGGTGCAGCTCGGCCCGGGCGACCGAGAGCGGCAGGCTCGCCGTCGCACGGAAGAGCCGCATCCACACCAGCCCCGCCTGCAGCAGCAGGTCGGTGGCGCCGGGCCGGTAGAGCCGGCCCCCGTACGCGCCTGCGGCGGTGGGCGGTTCGGCGAGCGCGCACTCCAGCACGAGCCGGCTCTCGTCCTCGGCGAGGATCCGGCGCACACCCTGCAGCGCGGCGCCGTGGAAGAGCGTGCCGTCGGTGTAGAGGCCGCTCGCGTCGCGGCCGCCACCGGCGGCGGGCAGGCCCGCCAGCACCGGGTGGTTGAGCTCCGACGCCGGGTCGGCGCCCAGCACGACGGTCGCCGCGTAGTGCGGGCGGACGGTGCCGTCCGCGGCGACCGAGCGGATCACCACCTCCGTGGTGGCCCGGTCGCCGGCCGGGGTGGCCGCCAGCTGCAGCCGCTCGGGCCGGGTGTCGTCGAACAGCACGCCCTTGTGGACGGCGAAGTCGCGCACCTGGCGGACCGTTCCGCCGCCGAGGCGCTCCACCGCGCCGACCGCCCAGCCGAGCGCCAGCGCCGCGGGCAGCACCGGCACCCCGCCGATCACGTGGTCGGCGACGATCGGCTCGGCGGCGAGCGGCGCCACCTCGCGCTCCAGCACGGAGGCGGTCTGCGGTGCGGACGGCGTGCGCACCGACAGCGGCGTCGTCGGGCCGAGCACGGTGACCGTGTCGTGGCCCCGACCGGCGGCGAACTGTCCGGTGAACAGCGCCGCCCCGGTCCCCACCGGGATCAGCGTGATGCCGCGCTCCTGGAAGACCGCCTTGATCTGCGGCGACACCATGCCGCTGTCCCACGCACCCCAGTTCAGCGAGGAGACCCGGGCCTGCGGGTGGCGCCGCTTGAACGAACCCGCCCAGGCGTTCAGCACCTCGTTGGCCATCGCGTAGTCCGACTGCCCCTGGTTGCCGAAGAACCCGGCCACCGACGAGAACAGCACCACGTGCCGCAGCCGCTCGGCCGGCAGCGCGTCGACCACCGCCCGCAGCCCGGCGAGCTTCGGCGCGAACACCCGCTCGACCTCCGACGCCCGCTTGTTGGCGATCAGCTGGTCCGCCAGCACCCCGGCCCCGTGCACCACACCGGTGACCCGGTCGGCGTACGGCGCGAGCGCGGCCGTCGTGGCCGCGGCGTCCGTGATGTCGACCGCCACGTACTCGGCGGCGGACCCGGCGGCCCGCAGCTCCTCCAGCGTGCCCCGCACCTCCCGCTCGCCGACCACGGCCTGGTAGAGCTGCTCCACCCGCTTCGGGGTGGGCTTCTCACCCGCGGCCCTGAGGTGGGCGACCGCCGCGGCCTTGAGCTCCGCCGTGCCGCTCACCCCGGCCGCCCAGGCCGGCTCGTCGCCGAGCGCCGTACGGCCGAGCAGCAGGAACCCGGGACGGTACGCCGCGGCCAGGTCGGCCACGCAGCGGGCGGTGATGCCCCGCCCGCCGCCGGTCACGACGATCAGGTCGTCGGGACCGGGCTCCGGCACCGCGGTGTCCGTGGCGGCGGCGAGCCCGGTCGGCGCCTCGCCGAGGGTCAGGGCGACCCGGCGGCCGCCGTCCAGACCCACCTGCACGGGCTCGGCGACCGCGTCGTGGATCTCCGTGAGCAGCAGGTCCGCGGCGGCCCGGTCGGTCACCGCGGGCGCCAGGTCGACGGCCCGGCAGAAGAGCTCGGGGGCCTCCACCGCGAGCGTCTTGACCAGCCCGCCGTACCCGCCGGACGGCACGAGGTCCTCGGCCACACCCGTCAGGCCGAACACGCCGTCCAGCCGGGTGACGGTGACGAAACCGGCCCGCCCGGCGGCGGCCGCCCGGGTCAGCGGCTCCACCAGGTGCTTGGCGACCAGCAGCGCCGACGAGAGCCGGCGGACGCCGTCCGCCC
Source organism: Kitasatospora sp. NBC_01539 (assembly GCF_045040525.1). Classification (NCBI taxonomy): domain Bacteria; kingdom Bacillati; phylum Actinomycetota; class Actinomycetes; order Kitasatosporales; family Streptomycetaceae; genus Kitasatospora; species Kitasatospora sp. NBC_01539. The sequence continues at coordinate 5,083,129 of NZ_CP109390.1, read as the reverse complement.
AGTCCGTGTCGGTGCGGGTCGCGAAGGTCACGGCCAGGGCGAGCGGCCTGGCCAGGAACTGCTCCGCCCGCTCCGCGAGTTCGGTCACACCCCAGCCGGTGAGCGCGAAGTCCTCGGTGCCGTCCACGATGCGGGTGACGGACGGCAGGCGCAGCACCCGGACGTGCCAGCCGCGCGCCAGCAGCCGCTCGGCGACCAGCGGCACCAGCGCGCCGCCGTCGTCCACCAGCAGGGCACCGGACCCGGCCGGGTAGGCGTCCACCAGCGTGTCGGGGAGGGGGAGTTCGGCGAGCGCGGCCTGCGCCCGGCCGATCGCGCCGACGGGCGGCGCGGTGTCCGTCCGCGGCGCGGGGGCGGCGGCCGGGGCGGGGGTCGCGGGAGCCGGCGCGGCGGCGGTCACGGCCGGGGCCGCCTGGGCCACCGGGGCCGGACCGGCGACGGTGCCGGTCATGAAGTCGACGATCTGACCGAGCGTCCTCAGCTCACCCAACTGCTCAGGACCCACCGGCACATCACTCGGGAACTGCTCCGACAGCACACCCAGGATCTCGACCCGCTTGATCGAATCGATCCCCAGATCCGCCTCGACATCCATGCCCAACTCGAGCATCTCCGCCGGATACCCCGTCTTCTGCGCCACCACCGCCAACAACGCGGCAGCCACCTGCTCCGCCGACACCACAGCCGGAGCCGAAGCAGCCACAGCAGCCGGAGCCTGCGCAGCCGACGTGGCCACCGGAGCAGCCACCCCGACCATGAAGTCGACGATCTGACCGAGCGTCCTCAGCTCACCCAACTGCTCAGGACCCACCGGCACATCACTCGGGAACTGCTCCGACAGCACACCCAGGATCTCGACCCGCTTGATCGAATCGATCCCCAGATCCGCCTCCACATCCATGCCCAACTCGAGCATCTCCGCCGGATACCCCGTCTTCTGCGCCACCACCGCCAACAACGCGGCAGCCACCTGCTCCGCCGACACCACAGCCACCACAGCCGGAGCCGGAGCCTGCGCAGCCGACGTGGCCACCGGAGCAGCCACCCCGACCATGAAGTCGACGATCTGACCGAGCGTCCTCAGCTCACCCAACTGCTCAGGACCCACCGGCACATCACTCGGGAACTGCTCCGACAGCACACCCAGGATCTCGACCCGCTTGATCGAATCGATCCCCAGATCCGCCTCCACGTCCATGCCCAACTCGAGCATCTCCGCCGGATACCCCGTCTTCTGCGCCACCACCGCCAACAACGCGGCAGCCACCTGCTCCGCCGACACCACAGCCGGAGCCGAAGCAGCGACAACGGCCGGAGCCGGAGCAGCCGGGGCCTGCACGGCGGGCGCGGGCACCACGGGAGCCGGGGCGGCCGGAACCGGCGCGGCCGGTAGGGCCGGCAGCGGTGCGACCTCGGCGATCGGTACGGGCGCCGGGGCCGCGGTGGGCGCGACCGCCGGGGCGGGCGCGGCCAGGTACGCGGCCGGGGCCGACGGGGCGGGGCCGGAGCCGCTGCCGCCGCCGAGTTCCAGCGAGGCGAGGTCGCGCAGGATCTCGTTGGCCCGCAGGTGGGTCCTGCCGATGGCGAGTCCGTGCTCCTTGACGGCGGTGACGCCGGCGAGCACGTCGTCGACCCGGCCCTGGCCGGCCGCGTTCTCCAGCAGCCCGGTGAGCCGCTGTGCGCTCTGCAGCTGGCCGTTCAGGTAGTCGTCGTGCAGGGCCAGGTGGTCGGCGATGAGTTCGGGCAGCCGGTCGGCGGCTGCACCGGCGGCGGGATCGTGGTCCACGGGTTCGTTCTCCTGAACGGCGGGCCGGTAGGCCTGGGCGGGTTCCACGGCGGTCGGCGCCGCAGGGACGGGTGCCGGCGCCTGCACGGGCACCGGCACGGACACGGGCACGGGTGGCACGGCGGCGGCGGCGGCGGGCACCGGCAGGGCGGCCGTGGCGGCGGGGACCGGCGCGGACGACGGCATCGCGGCGGGCACCCGGTAGCCGTTCTCCAGCGCCTCCCGGTAGGCGGACTTCCGGGCGTCGGAGACGTGGTTGATGCCGTTGAGCATGACCGTCATGCCCTTGCCGGACTCGGCCACCGGGGCGGCTGCCACGTAGCGGTCGGCGACCGCCAGCGGGAGTCCGAGGACGGCGAGTTGGGCGACGGCGCGCTTGAGGGCGAGGTCGGCGTCGGCGCCGGGCCCGCCGTCGAGGCGTACGGCGTGGTGCGGACGGTCGCCGAGGATGCGCCCGACGAGCTGGGTGAGCACGCCCTTGGGGCCGAACTCGACGAACGTGCGGAACCCGGCCGCGTACATCTCCTCGACGCGGTCGGCGAAGTGCACCGGGTTGACGAGCTGCTCGGCGAGCAGCACGGCGTTGGCGGCCGGGTCGTCGCCGTACGCGCCGCCGGGGGTGTTGGCGTAGACGGGCTGCGCGGGAGGGCGGACCTCGATCCGGTCGACGGCGGTGCGGAAGGCCTCCACGGCGTGCCCGACGAACGGGGTGTGGAAGGCGGCCGACACCGGCAGGCGGCTGATCCGCAGGCCGGAGGCGCCCGCCGAGGCGACCAGGCGTTCGACGGCCGCGGTCGGCCCGCCGAGCACGGTCTGGTCGGCGGCGTTGCGGTTGCAGACCACCAGCTCCGGGTGCCGGGTGAGGAGTTCGGCGATCGTGGGCGCGTCGGCGGTGACGGCGGCCATGGCGCCGGCGTCGAAGCCCGGGTCGGCGGGCGGCGCCATGGCGGCGCCGCGGGCGCGGGCGAGGGCGAAGTACGCGTCGTCGGTGAGGGCGCCGGCGGCCCAGAGGGCGGTGAGTTCGCCGAAGCTGTGGCCGAGGTGGCCGTCGGCGGCGAAGCCGAGCTCGCGCAGGTAGCGGTGCTGTCCGGCCGCGAGCGCGCCGATGGCGGGCTGCGCGTACTCGGTGCGGCGCAGCGACTCCTCCTGGGCCTGTCGGCCTTCGGTGGTGAACGCCGGTGCGGGGAAGGCGATGCGGGAGAGCGGCTCGGCTCCGTCGAACTCGCGGTTGGCGCGGTCGAAGGCGGCGCGCAGCGGGGGCAGGGCGAGGACCGCCCGGTGGCCGGGGTTGACGTACTGGCTGCCCTGGCCGGCGTAGAGGGCTCCGACCTTGCCGAGGTCGGCGGCGGTGCGGCGGTACCAGAGGCCGCGCGGGTGCGCCCAGTCGGCGGCGTCGGGCTTGGCGCGCAGTTCCTGGGCGGCGAGGGCCCGGAGGTCGGCGAGTTCGGCGTCGCCGCGGGCGGCGAGGGCGAGGCGGGCGTGCCCGGCGGGGGCCGGTCCGGTGGAGGCGGGCGCACCGTCGGCGAGCAGGGTGGCGAGGGCGGCCGGGTCCGCGGCGTGCCAGAGGTGCACCCGGGCGACGGGGAACATCACCTGGAGGTCGTCGCCGTCGCCGTGCTCCTCCAGCACGAAGTGGAAGTTGGTGCCGCCGAAGCCGAACGAGGAGATCGCGGCGCGGCGTTCGGTGCGGCGCGGGTCCTTGATCCAGGGGCGGCTCTCGGTGTTGACGTAGAACGGGCCGGTGGCGAAGTCGATGGCGGGGTTGGGCTCGTCGACGTTGATGGTGGGCGGCAGCACCTTGTGGTGGAGTGCGAGCGCGAGCTTGATCATGCCGGCGGCGCCGGCCGCGGCCTTGGTGTGCCCGATCTGCGACTTCACACTGCCGACGGCGGCGTACTGCCGTTCGCCGGTGGTCTCGGCGACGACGGCGGCAAGCGCGGAGAGTTCGGTGGCGTCGCCGACGGCGGTGCCGGTGCCGTGCGCCTCGAAGAGCTCGACGCTGTCGGGGCTGCAGCGGGCGTCCTCGTACGCGCGGCGCAGGGCGACCATCTGGCCCTCCTTGCGCGGGGCGTAGATGGACTTGAAGCGGCCGTCGCTGGAGGATCCGATGCCGCGGATGACGGCGTAGATGTCGTTGCCGTCGCGTTCGGCGTCGGCGAGGCGGCGGAGGGCGAACATGCCGATGCCCTCGCCGATGAGGGTGCCGTCGGCGTCCTTGTCGAACGGGCGGATCCGGCCGGCCTTGGAGAAAGCGGGGGTCTTGCTGAAGCAGAGGTACATGAAGATCGTGTTCTCGGCGTCGCAGCCGCCCGCGATCATCGTGTCGGCGCGGTGTTCGAGGAGTTCGCTGACGGCGGCCTTGGTGGCAGCGAGCGAGCTGGCGCAGGCCGCGTCGATCGTCATGTTGCTGCCGCCGAGGTCGAGCCGGTTGGCGATCCGGCCGGCGACGACGTTGCCGAGCATGCCGGGGAAGGAGTTCTCCTCCCAGGGGGCGAAGGCGAGTTTGAACTTCTCGGCGATCTCCTCGGCGTCGCGGTCGCTGAGGCCGCAGCTGCGGACGACCTCCTTGAGCACGGGGGTCTGGAGGCGCGCGGAGAGCGGCTGGGTGAGCTGGTTGGCGCCGGTGACGCCGAGGATGACGCCGGTGCGTTCGGCGTCGTACCAGGGCCGGTCGGCGCCGGCGTTGCGCAGCACGTCGCGGGCGACGACCAGGCTGAGCAGCTGGAGGACGTCGGTGACCTCCAGCGTGGTCGGCGGGAGGCCGAACTCCATGGGGTTGAAGGCGACGGGCGGGATGAACCCACCGCGTCTGGCGTAGGTCTTGTCGGGCGCGGACGGGTCCGGGTCGTAGTGTTCCGCGACGTCCCAGTGGGTGCTCGGCACGTCCTCGATGCAGTCGGCGGCGGCCATCACGTTGCCCCAGAACTCCCGCAGGTCACGGGACTTGGGGAAGAGCGCGGAGAGGCCGACGATGGCGACGGGCTCGTCCGCGAGGCGGCGGCCGATCTCCGCGTCGGTCATGGGGCTGGTGGGCTTCGAGGTGTTCACGGCAGGGCTCTCTCGGTGTCGGAGGGCCGGGCCCCGGCCTGGGTTCGGGCGGCCGGGGCCCGTTGTGGCGGGCCTGCGTCAGACCTTCGCTGCGTGGGCCGGCTCCTCGGCCCCGACCGGGCCGACCAGGTCCGCGACCACGGCGGCGGCGTCCGGTCGGCTGAGCATCGTGTAGTGGTCGCCGGGGCTCCGGCGGAGTTCGAGGCCGTGCGGGGCGAGCGGTCCCCAGCCGAGCGTCGGGTCGCCCGGGACGAGGCTGCGGTCGGCCGTCACGAGGACGAGCGGCACGCCGGCTGGCCGGGGGGTGTAGGGCGCGGTCAGCCGGTTGTTGCGCAGGAGCCCGTCGACGTAGGTGTCGTAGAGCTTGCGCAGGCCGTGCGGCGAGGTGTCGGCGGGCAGGGCGCCGCTCGCGGCCGCCGCGTCGAGGACGAGGCGCAGGCCGTCCGCCACCCCGCACCCGGCGAGGTGTTCGGCGGCGACGTCCACCGGGTGACCCCGCTTCGCACCGAGGTACATCGCGAACCAGCCCAGCAGCAGGGGCGGTTCGAGTGCGTCGTCGGGCTGCTGGTACTCCGCGGTGGGGGCGATGCTGTCGAGCAGGACGAGCCGGGGCGGGCGGAGGGCGGGCGGTTGGTGCTCGACCATGGCCTGGGCGACCACCCCGCCGAACGACCATCCGGCGAGGGTCCAGGGCCCGCCGTCGTGCTGCCGGGCGTGCTCGTCGGCGAGCCGCTCGGCGAGCGCCTCGACGGTGGTGCCGGCGCGGCCGCCGGTGAGGGCGGCCTCCCAGTAGGCGGGCAGGCCGGAGAGGTCGAGGACGGTCAGGCCGACGCCGTCCGGGAGGGCGTCGGCCAGGGTGCGGTGGACGCCCACGGCCAGCGCGCCCGGGTGGACGAGGTAGACGGTGCCCCGGCCGGCGGCGGCCCGGGCCAGGTGGTGGACGAGCGCCGGGCCGGCGTCACGCCGAGGCCGCATGCGGATCCCCCGCCCGGGTGGCGGACTCCTCGGCGATGTACTCGGCGAGGTCCTTGATGCTGGGGTGGTACCAGAGCGTCGTGGTGCCGAGTTCGAAGCCGAGCCAGTTCTCCATCTCGCCGGCGAGGATGAGGGCCTCGGTCGAGTCGAGGTCGAGTTCGTCGAAGTACTGGTCCGGCGGCACGTCCTCGGCCGGTACTCCGAGCCGGTGGGCGATCTTCTCGATCAGCCACTGCTGGGCCTCAGCTGCGGTCACGACAGGCACGGTCGTTCCTTCCCTCGGTGCATTGGAATTCGTCCGGGCAGAACATTTCCGCGGCAGTCGCGGGCACGGCGGAACCAGAACCGTACGGGCGGTGCGGCGGGCCCGAATCCCGGCCGGGACCGGCAGGGCCGGCGGCGGATTCGGGTGGGTGCACGATGGTGCGACGTGTCGGCGAGCGACCGTCAAAAGTCCTGACCTGCAGGAATGATGAGGGCGTGACGGCTCGGCCGATCAGTGGACGGGCGCAGGGATAGCGGGACCGGTAGCGGGAACTCCGCACCTCCCGGCTCAGGACCGTACGCGAGTGCTAATCCGCCGTGCAACCGACTCCGGGTAAATCAACGTGCCTGCAACGCCAAAGAAATGTGCCGACCGGACGGATTTTTTTGCCGCCGGAAGATAAACCGGTAATTCACGAATACCCGCAGGTAATGCTTCGAACACGTACGCGCCGTACCCCCGTTGGCATGCACGCCACCCGGCGGCCGGCGGGGCCCGGACACCACATGGTTCAGCCTTCAACTGCCTCTTGCCGCGCGGTCCGCCCTCTGGTTATGGTCACGTCAGAGCACCTCGGGGGCGGACCCGGCGGAGCTCCCCCGACTCCTGCGCGACAAGGGAACGAAAGCCGGCGTGTCCACGCAGCAGCCCGCACCGCTCGCACCAGCAGACCCCCCGTCACCCCGCGGCAGGTACGCGAAAGGGCGGCCCCGCCGTCCGGCGGACCCGCCCCTCGGAGCGTCGTCGCTCAGCCCAGCTGCACCACGGCGCGCGACATCCCGAGCACCTTCTGGCCGCCGGTGGTCGCCAGCAGGTCGACCCGCACCCGGCGTCCCTCCAGCAGTGCGGCCACCTTCGCCGACACCTCGACCACCGCGCCGACACCGTCGTTCGGCACCGGCACCGGCCGGGTGAAGCGCACCCCGTACTCGACCACCGCAGCCGGGTCGCCGACCCAGTCGGTGACCACCCGGATCGCCTCGGCCATGGTGAACATGCCGTGCGCGATGACGTCGGGCAGGCCGACCTCCCGCGCGAACTTCTCGTTCCAGTGGATCGGGTTGAAGTCGCCGGACGCGCCCGCGTACTGCACCAGGGTGGCGCGCGTCACGGGGAAGGACTGCGCCGGCAGCTCGGTGCCGACCTCGACCTCGTCGAAGCTGATCGCCATCGGTGTCACTCCCCCGCCTCGTCGGCCGCGCGCGCGACCAGCGTCATGACCGACGTCACCACGTGCTCGCCGGTCGCGTCCTCGACCTCGCCGCGCACGGACAGCACATCGTTGCCTGCCAGCGACTTGATGGAGTCGATGGTCACGGTGACCGACAGCCGGTCACCGGCCCGGACCGGGCGGCTGTACGCGAACTTCTGGTCGCCGTGCACCACCCGGCTGTAGTCCAGCCCCAGCTCGGGGTCGGCGACGACCTGCCCGGCCGCGGCGTACGTCAGCACGAAGGGGAAGGTCGGCGGCGCGATGACGTCCGGGTGCCCGAGCTCCTTGGCGGCCTCGGGGTCGGTGTACGCCGGGTTGGCGTCGCCGACGGCCGCCGCGAACTCGCGGATCTTCTCCCGGCCGACCTCGTAGGGCGCGGTGGGCGGGTACGTCCGCCCGATGAAGGAGGGATCGAGCGGCATGGGCAACTCCTCTGATCGACCGTCAGGATGCGGAAATGACTCCAGGCCGCGCCCCGAACGGGGAGCGGCCTGGAGTCGAGGCAAAGTCAGCGGGTCTCGCGGTGCGCCGTGTGAGAGTTGCAACGCGGGCAGTGCTTCTTCATCTCAAGACGGTCCGGGTCGTTACGCCGGTTCTTCTTGGTGATGTAGTTCCGCTCCTTGCACTCCACGCAGGCCAGCGTGATCTTCGGGCGGACGTCAGTGGCAGCCACGGGAGTGCCTTCCTGGGACAACGAATAAGAACACAGACAAGTGTAGCCGATCGGGAGTTCGAGACCCCCGATCGACTACGCGGGGTAGCGGTGACCGGACTTGAACCGGTGACACAGCGATTATGAGCCGCTTGCTCTACCAACTGAGCTACACCGCTTTGATGATCGGGACCCGCCGAGGCGGAACGCTCTCACCAGAGCCCCCATGCGGAATCGAACCGCAGACCTTCTCCTTACCATGGAGACGCTCTACCGACTGAGCTATAGGGGCGAACGAGGAAGAGATTACACGGTTCCGGGCCAGAGGTGAAATCCGTATCCGGCCCGGAAGATCGCAGGTCGGACGGCACGCACGGGCGCCCGGCCCGCGTACGGCCGTTCGACGGGGCCCGCGCCACGGGCGGCCCGACCGATACGACTTTCCCCGCCTGCGGGCGCCTCGCCCGCAGGCGTCCTAGGCTCGACCAGCAGTGATCTTCCGGCTCCCCCGGTGCCCCGCGGTGAGCCGCCCACGCCCCAGCGGGCAGCCGGACACGGAGGAGCGGGCCGATGACCGCGGACGACGGACCTGCCGACGGGCCGGCCTCCGGCCGCCCGCCCAACCCTCTCGGCCACGGACCGGTCCTGCTGCTGGCCGGCGCCCGGCTGGCCGACGGCCGGGTCGTCGACGTCCGCATCAGCGGCGACCGCATCCAGGCGGTCGGCACCGCGGGCAGCCTCGGCCCGATCCAGGCCGCGCCCGGCGCCCCCGCCGTCACCACCGGCGCCCGCATCGACCTCGACGGCTACCTGCTCCTGCCGGCCCCGGCCGAGGCGCACGCCCACCACGACAGCGCCTTCTCCGCCGCCCTCCCCGGCCCGCCGCAGGAGGGCCGCCCCGACCTCGTCCGCCGCGTCACCGAGGCCGCGCTCACCTCGCTCGGCTACGGTGCCACCGCGCAGCGCACCCACGTACGGATCGGCGACGTGCACGGCCTCGGCCGCCTGGAGGCGGTGCTCACCGCCCGCCAGGCACTGCGCGGCCTGGTCGACCTCCAGACGGTGGCGATGCCACGGCTGCTCACCGGCCTCGCCGGGGCGGACGGCCGCGCGCAGCTCCGCGAGGCGCTCAAGCTCGGCGCCACCGCGGCCGGCGGCTGCCCCGAGCTCGACCCCGACCCGGTCGGCTACGTCCAGGTGCTGCTGGAGGCCGCGCGCGAGGCGGACTGCCCGGTGGACCTCCACTGCTCGGGCGCCGACGCCGCCCGGCTCGCCCGGATGGCCGGCGTGCTGGCACCCCTGCGGCCGCGGGTGACGCTCGGCCCGTGCAACGGCCTCGCGCCCGGCTCCGCGACGGCCCTGGCCACCGCCGGCATCCGGGTGGTCTGCCTGCCGCAGAACGGCGGCTGCACCGGCACCGACGGCCCCGCGGACGGCCTGCGGGTCTCCATGGTGCGGGAGTTGACGCAGGCCCGGGTGCCGCTCGCCGCAGGCAGCGGGGCCCTGCGCGACCTCGCCGTGCCGGTCGGCCGCGCCGACCCCCTGGAGGCCGCCTACCTGCTCGCCGCCACGGGCGCGCTCGGCGTCCAGGCGGCGTACGACGCCGTCTCCCACGAAGCACGGATCAGCCTCGGCCTGCCGCCGGTACGGGTCGACGCCGGGTTCCCCGCCGAACTGCTCGCGGTGCGCGGCGACAGCCTCGCCGGAGCCCTGGCCGGCGGTCACAGCCGGCTCGTCGTGCACTGTGGCCGGGTCGTCAGCCGCACGAGCGCGGTCCGCGAGTTCGCCGACACCGTGGTGCTCGCGCTGCCGCGGCAGACCAACCCCGACTGACGGGGCCCCCGCCCCACCGGAGCCGGCGTCCGGGGCGGGAACGCCGGGGCCGCGACGCGAGGGCCGGTACGCCCGTCCGGGGCGGGACGCCGGGGCCGGGACACCCGTCCGGGGCGGGAACGCCGACCGGGCCGCGGCGCCGGCGCCCTGCCGTCACGTCAGCTGTTCTCCGGCGGGCCGATCCGTCCGTGGTCCCCGTGGAGCACGGGCTCGCCCCGGCGGACGGACCCGGGCGCCCGCCGGGAGGGCCGGTACGCCCGCCCGGAGGAGGTGAGCTGCCACGGCACGCTGATCACCATGACACCGGGTGTGAAGAGCAGCCGGCTCTTCAGCCACAGCGCCGACTGGTTGTGCAGCAGTTGCTCCCACCAGTGCCCCACCACGTACTCGGGGATGAACACCGCGACGGCGTCGCGCGGCGAGGTCCGCCGGCACTCCCGCACGTACGCCACCACCGGCTTGGTGATCTCCCGGTAGGGCGAGTCCAGCACCTTGAGCGGGATGCGCACGTCGAACTCCAGCCACTGCGCCCGCAGATCGGCAACGGCGTCCTCCTCGACGGCGACGGTGACCGCTTCCAGGGCGTCCGGGTGGAACGCCTCGGCGTAGCCCAGCGCCCGCAGGGTCGCCTTGTGCAGTCTCGACACCAGCACGATGCCGTGCACCCGCGACGGACGGGCGGACTCGGCCTGCGGGTCGGTCACCGCCAGCTCCACGGCGACCGCGTCGTAGTGCCGGCGGATCCCGCGCATCATCAGCCAGAGCAGGATCGCGGCGACCACGGCCAGCCACGCGCCCTGGGTGAACTTCGTGATCAGCACGATCACCAGCACCAGGGCCGTCGTGACCGCGCCCACGGCGTTGATCACCCGGGACCTCCTCGCGGCCGCCCGTGCCGCGCTGTCCGGCCCGCGGCGCAGCACGCCGTTCCAGTGCCGCACCATGCCGATCTGCGAGAGCGTGAAGGAGGTGAACACGCCCAGGATGTAGAGGTGGATGAGGCTGGTGACGTTGGCGTCGTACAGCCACAGCAGCCCGCCGGCCACGACCGCGAGGGCCAGGATGCCGTTCGAGAAGGCCAGCCGGTCGCCGCGGCTGTGCAACTGCGCCGGCAGGTAGCGGTGCTGCGCGAGGATCGACGCCAGCAGCGGGAAGCCGTTGAAGGCGGTGTTCGCGGCGAGGACGAGCACCAGGGCGGTGACCGCCTGGATGCCGTAGAAGAGCACGCTGTGGTAGCCGCCGAAGACGGCCGCGGCGAGCTGCGCGACGACGGTCGGCTGCACGTAGTCGGCGCAGTCCGTCGGAAGCCCCGTCAGCTGGCAGGCGTCGTCGACGTAGTGCACGTCGGAGGTGAGCGCCAGCGCCGTGATGCCGCTGAACATCACCACCGCCGCGAGACCCATCACCGCCAGGGTGGTGGCGGCGTTCCTCGACTTCGGCCGCCGGAACGCCGGGACGCCGTTGGAGATCGCCTCCACACCGGTCAGCGCCGTACAGCCGGACGCGAACGCCCGCAGGCCCAGCAGGAGCAGGCCCAGCCCGGCGAGCGTGTCCCTGCCGTCCTCCGGCACGATGCCGTACGCGGCACTGGACGCCTGCGGCCCGTCGCCGAACGCCAGCCTGATCAGACCGGTGCCGACCATCAGCACGATCCCGCCGATGAAGAGGTAGGTCGGCACGGCGAAGGCCGTGCCCGACTCCCGGACCCCGCGCAGGTTCATCGCCGTGAGCAGCGCCACGAAGCCCAGCGCCAGCGGCACCCGGTAGCCGGCCAGGCCGTCGAAGGCCGAGATGATGTTGTCGACGCCGGATGCCACCGACACCGCCACCGTCATCACGTAGTCGACCAGCAGCGACGCGGCGACGACCAGCCCGGCCCGGTCCCCCAGGTTGGTGGAGACCACCTCGTACGAGCCGCCCCCGCTCGGATAGGCGTGCACCACCTGCCGGTACGACATCACCACCACGGCCATCAGCACGACCACGCCCAGCGCGATCCACGGCGTGAGGTAGAGGAAGGCGGTGCCGCCGACCGTCAGCACCAGCAGGATCTCCTGGGTCGCGTACGCGACCGACGAGAGCGGGTCGGAGGCGAAGATCGGCAGCGCGAGCCGCTTGGGCAGCAGCGTGCCGCCCAGCTCCTCGCTCCGCATGGCCCGGCCGATGACGAGGCGCTTCAGCGCCTGGGGCAGGTTGAACACAGGCCGAGCGTAGGCCGCGCACGGGCCGCTGCCGTGAGCCGTGGGCCGTCACGGAGTGTCGCGGGGCCACGGTCCCCGCCCGGCAGCCGGGCCCCCGGCCGACCCGCCGGGAAACGCGAAGGGCCCCGATCCGTGAGGATTGGGGCCCTTCGCTCATCCTGTGGCTGGTGCAGGGTTCGAACCTGCGTAGCTTGCGCGGCAGATTTACAGTCTGCTCCCTTTGGCCGCTCGGGCAACCAGCCAGGATTGTGTCGCCCGGGGCGCTGCCCTGTTCGACGCGGTAAACAATACCTGATGGAGGGGGGTGGTTCGCCACTCCGTCGGCAACGCGGCGATCACGGGGGTGAACGGCAGGCGCGGGCGGGGTGGGGCGGGGCTGGATAGGCTGGGACGGCGCCCGTGCCGAGCGGCCGGGCGGCGACCGTGAAGCCAGCACCCAAGGAGACCAACACCCATGGCCGACTCCAGTTTCGACATCGTCTCGAAGGTCGAGTGGCAGGAGGTCGACAACGCGATCAACCAGACCTCTCGTGAGATCGCGACGCGCTTCGACTTCAAGAACGTCGGCGCCGAGATCAGCCGGTCGGGCACCACGATCGAGATGAAGGCCAACGGCGAGGAGCGGGTCAAGGCGATCCTGGACGTCCTGCAGAGCAAGTTCATCAAGCGCGGGCTCTCGCTGAAGGCTCTCGACGCCAAGGACCCCCAGCTGTCCGGCAAGGAGTACAAGATCTTCGCGGACGTCAAGGAGGGCATCACCACCGAGGACGCCAAGAAGGTCGCGAAGATCATCCGCGACGAGGGTCCGAAGGGCGTCAAGGCTCAGGTCCAGGGCGACGAGCTGCGCGTCACGTCGAAGAGCCGTGACGACCTGCAGGCCGTGCAGTCCCTGCTCAAGGAGAAGGACCTCGAATTCGCCCTGCAGTACGTGAACTACCGCTGATCTTCGCCGCCCCGCGGCAGGAGCCGGGCCCCCGGACCGTACGCGGTCCGGGGGCCCGACGTGTGTCGGCGGGGTCAGGAGCCGGGCGCCCGCAGACCGGGCAGCTGGACGGGGAGGCCGGCGAGGATCGCCTTGACGGCGGCGAGGAGTTCGTCGACCTTCTGCTGGAGGGCGGCCGTGTCGGGTGTGCCGGATCCCGGTGCGGCCAGGGCGAGGACGCCGCCGAGGAGGCCGAGCACCCCGTCGAGCGGGCCGAGGAGTGACGACGTGTCCGGCACCGCCGGCAGGGACGGCGCCCCCGGCAGGGAGGGCGGCGGGGGCACGCCCGGCAGTGCCGGGGTCGAGGGCAGCGCGGGGAGCGCGGACGTGTCCGGGACGCCCGGCGCGGGGACGGGGAGCGGGGGCACGTCGGCGGCCGCGGGGCGGCGGTAGGAGACGGCGAGCACGGCGTCGGGGTCGACGGCCGACGCGGGGGCGGCGGACATCAGCGTGACCGCGGTGACGGCGCATGCTGCGGTCATCGCGGCGGCCGTCCAGGTGGTGCGCATGGTGAAACGGTTCCTCTCAACGGGCTTTAGGGCGTATCGCCTGAATGCCACGTTGGGACACCCGGACGGACCCGGCCACCGGTCGTACGCCGAACGGTGCCGACCCCCCGTCACATCAGGCCGACGTGCCGTCAGCCGACGCCACGTCCGCTGACGCTCCGACGGCCGAAGGTGTGGGCCGGTCGGGCGTTCACTGCGGGAGCCAGTCCGCCGAACGGTGCAGGCGGTCGAGCCCGACCGCGGCGAACTCGTCGGCGCCGTCCTCGCCGGGCGTCGCACCGAGCCTGCGCAGCGCCTGACAGATGGCTCCGCCCTCGGGCGGCCGCGGGTCACCCTCGTCGGTCCGGAGCGGGCCGAGCGCGATCCGGCCGTGCACCCAGACCGCGGCCTGCTGCACCTCGCCGCCGGTCTGCCGCCCCGCCTCGACGTACGCGATCGGTCCGGCCTGCGACCAGGCCTCCAGGCGGCGGGCGAACCCGGCCGGGAAGCGGGTGAAACCGGGCTGGTCGCGTCCCTCCGGGTTGCTCAGCACCGCATGGAGCCGTTCCGTCATCGGGATCAGCGCCAGCCCTTGCGCCAGCCGGGCGACCCGGGCGACCGGGACCTCGGCCGCCACGACGTCGAGGAGTTCGGCGGTCGAGAGCAGAGCGTTGAGTTCGTATGACATTCCGTCATTTTGCGCCGGTGATCGCCGCCCGGTCAGCCGAATATTCGAACTGACTATCCAAAGGGGAGACTGGGGGCATGACGACTCCGCACCGGCCGACGGCCGACGAGATGGCGGCCGCGCACGGCACGACGATCCCCGACGTCGCGGGGCCGGGGCTCCGGGTGCTGTTCTGCGGGATCAATCCGGGTCTGTGGTCGGGGGCCACCGGGTGGCACTTCGCACGACCGGGCAACCGCTTCTGGCCGGCCCTGCACCGCTCGGGCTTCACCCCGCGGCAGCTCCACCCCTCCGAGCAGGGCGAGCTGGCCGCGTACGGGCTCGGCATCACCAACGTCGTGGCCCGTGCCACCGCGCGGGCGGACGAGCTGACCGCGGACGAGTACCGGGAGGGCGGGGCGGCGCTGACCGAGCGGGTCACCCGTCTGCGGCCGCAGGCGCTCGCGGTGCTGGGCATCGGCGCGTACCGCGCCGCGTTCGGGCGCCCCCGGGCACAGGTCGGCCCGCAGGACGCGGCGGTCGGGAACACCGCGGTCTGGGTGCTGCCGAACCCCAGCGGGCTCAACGCGCACTACTCGCTCGACGCCATCGCCGCCGAGTTCCGCCGCCTCCGCAGCACGGTGGAGGCGGCGGGGGTGAGCGAGGGCTGAGGCTCCGGCTCAGCCGCCCGTCACCGGGGCCGGCTCGCCGCCGGTCAGGCGCAGCAGGTCGTCGTACGTCACGGGGAAGACCGTGTGCGGGTGTCCGGCGGCGGCCCACAGCCCGGGGTGGGCGGCGAGGGCGGTGTCCACCACCGTGCGCAGCGGGGCGGGGTGTCCGACGGGCGCGACCCCGCCGATCGCCTGCCCGGTGTGGTCCCGCACCTGCTGTGCGGAGGCGCGGGTGATCGGGCCGGTGCCGAGCCGTGCGGCCAGGAAGGCGGTGTCGACCCGGTGGGCGCCGCTGGTCAGGACGAGCAGCGGCGCCCCGTCGCACAGGAAGACCAGGCTGTTGGCGATCGCGCCGACCGCGCAGCCGAGCGCGGCGGCGGCCTCCGCGGCGGTCCGGGCGGAGTCGGGCAGCACCCTGATCCGGCCCGGCACACCCGCGGCGGCGAGCGCCTCGGCGACCGCACGGCTGCGCTCGGGCAGGTCCGCGGGCACGCCGGAAGCAGCGGGCGCGGCAGCGGGCGCGGTGCCGGACAGGGCGGCGGGCGGGGTGGCGTTCATCGGGCTCCTCGTGGCGGGACGCGGCCGGTCCGGCCGGAACCGTCAGCCTGCCCGCGGCGCGCGCGGCCTGTCCACCGGATTCACCCGGACCCGGGCGGGCTCAGCGGGCCGCCCTCGCGGCGGCGTGCACCGCCCTGATCAGTGCGGCGTTCTCCGGTGCGGTGCCTGCCGGGTAGGCGAACCGGCGGCGGGTGTAGCCGTAGGCGAGGCCGGTGCCCGGGTCGGCGAAGCCCAGCGCGCCGGCGGCGCCGCTGTGTCCGAACGCGCCTGCCCCCAGGGCGGGGTAGGTGTCCGCCAGTGCGACGAAGCCGAGCCCGAAGGCGCTGTGGCGGCGCAGCACCACGTCGTAGCCGATCGAGTGAATCTGCGCGAACTCCGCCGCGGTGTCGTGCTTCAGCAGCGGTGCCCGGCCGTCGACCCGGCTGATCGCCGCCGCGTACAGGCCGGCGAGGCCGCGGGCGGAGCCGATGCCGCCGACCGAGGCGGGTCCCTTCGCGCGTACGGCACGGTGGTTGGGCAGGTGCTGGAGTTCTTCGGAGTCCGGCCTGTTCCGGTTGAGCGCGATGCCGGGGAGGCTGTGGCTGCCGGTGGCGGCCGCGCGCATCTCGGCAAACTGCTCGGCGGTGGGGAGCATCGGCAGGGTGGTGACGAAGCGCGGCTCGTGCTCCTCCGGCAGCCCGAGGTGCAGGTCGAGGGCGTAGGGCGCGCGCACCCGCTCCTCGTACAGCTCCTGGAGGGTCCGTCCGGTGGCGCGGCGGACCACCTCGCCGGTCAACGCGCCGATGACCAGGGCGTGGTAGCCGAACGCGGCGCCCGGCCGCCAGTAGGGCCGCTGCGGTGCGAGCCGTTCGGCGACCAGCCGGTCGTCGGCGAGTTCGTCGAGGGTGAAGCCTCCGTCCGCCCCGATGACGCCGGCGCGGTGGGCGAGGAGGTCGCGCAGGGTGATGTCCTGCTTGCCCTGGACGGCGAAGTCGGGCCAGTAGTGGGCCACCCGCTCGTCGAGGTCGAGCACGCCCTCCTGCACGAGCAGGGCCACCACCAGGTGGGCGGCGCCCTTGGTGGCCGAGAAGACGCCGATGAGGGTGTCGCCGCTCGTCCCCGGACCGGTCCACAGGTCGACGACCCGCTCGCCGTCCACCTGCACCGCCAACTGGGCCACGTGGTCGGGCTCTTCGCCCGTGATCACGGCGGCGAACTGCTCCCGCACCGATTCGTACCCGTCGGCGACGGTCCCCTGCACGGTGTTCCCGTTCGGCATCGGGCTCCCCCTCGGTCGGACGGCCGGCGGGCAGCCGGCCGGTCCACCAGCGTCCCGGGGCGGCGGGACCGGCGTCAACGGTTCGCCCACGCAGGGGAGTTGCCGCCGCACCGATCCCTAGGGGACCGGCCTCCCGACCCCGCCGGCCGCCGCCGTCGCCTCCCGGGCCTGCGCCTCCCGGGCCACCCCCCGCTCGGGCCACCCCCGCCCTGGCCACCGCAGGTCGGTCCACCACAGGTCAGGGCGCGGGGAACGCGTCGGCCGGGACATGCGTGGTGCTGGCGTTGCCGCCGACGACGGGGCGCAGGCTGAGCTTCCAGGTGGAGTAGGTGCGGCTGGTCGTCGCGAAGTCCAGCCCGTCGTCGAACTTGGTGAAGCTGCAGTCCCGGGTGAACCGCTTGGTCCCCGCGTCCCAGTCGGAGCCGCCGGTGAAGTAGACGTCGTAGGCGCCGTCGCGGATGCCGGTGACCTTGGCCGTCCGGCCCTTGGCGACGTAGAAGGAGTACGCGGTGTCGGAGCCGCGGACGAGGGTCAGCACGGCGTCGCCGCCTCCGCCGTTGTCGACCGTGAGCTCGCCGTGGCCGTCCGCGCGGCCCTTGCGGACGAAGGCGCCGTTCTCCAGCGCGCGGTTCTCGACCGGACCGGCCTGCGGCGCCGTCAGGGTGGCCGGGTAGCCGGCCGCGGCGAGCGCGGACAGTGCCGCGGCGGTGTCCTTCAGCCCCTGGGCCGCCGCCGTCTCGGCGAGCGCCGAGGAGGGCGCGCACAGCCGGTGGGCGTCGATACCGCTGCGGACCTCGCCCAGATCGGTCGCGAGCCGCTCCAGCGCGGTGTAGAGCTGCCGGTGGGTGTCGGCCACGGTGTCCGGCACGACGGCGAACCGCAGTCCGACGGCGGCGTCGGTCGCGGCGTCCTCGGCCTGCTCCAGGTCGCCGTCGAGCGCGTCCAGGGTGCTTCCGGCGGACAGCCGGCCGAGGGCGGTGTTCAGCGGGTCGATGCCGTCCGCCAGCGCGGTCCCGTACGGCGGGGCCGTCGGGGTGGGTGACACGGACGTGGCTGCCGTGGCCGTTCCGGCGGGCGGTGGTGGGCTGCCGGTGGCCGAGGCGCACCCGGTGAGCAGCAGAACGGCGGCGACCGGGACGGCCACCGCGCGCCGGACCGTCGGGCGTGGCGTGCGTGCCGTACGTGCCGTGCGTGGCGTGCGTGGCGGACGTGCCGTACGTGGAGTGCGTGGTGTGCGTGCCGTGCGTGCGGATTCGGACAAGTCGAGCCCCCCATGCCTGGCTTGTGCGTGCCACCAGCGTGGCGCCGCCTCCGGCGGGCCGTCAACGCGGCGCGTGGAGCACACCGCCCGGCGCGGAAGGGGCGGCCGGGCGGCGAGGGCGGTACCGGGACGGGTAGCGCGGAACCGGGGACGGGCAGCGCGGGGCAGGCGGGACGGGGCGGTCCGGGTCAGCGCCCGCCGAACGCCTCGTCCGTCTGCACCACCTCGCGGCCCAGCGGCATCAGCGAGATCGGGATCATCTTGAGGTTCGCCCAGCCGAACGGGATGCCGATGATCGACAGGAAGAGCGGGATGCTCGTCGCGATGTGCGCGAGCGCCAGCCACCAGCCCGCGAAGACCAGCCAGATGACGTTCCCGACGCAGGACGGCGCACCCGCGTCGGCCTTCTCGACCGTCGTGCGCCCGAACGGCCACAGGACGTAGCCGGCGATCCGGAACGCGGCGATGCCGAAGGGGATGGTGATGATCAGGACGAAGCAGATGATCCCGGCGATCGCGTAGCCGATGGCCATCCAGATCCCGCAGAAGATCAGCCAGAGGACGTTGAGGACGAAACCGAGCACCTTCATACCGTCCACCCTTGCACGGGGCCGCCCCGGCAGCCATCGATACCGGCCGACGGCGGTCTTTACCATCCCATTACCATGGGACGGCCGTCCTCCGGTCCGGCCCGCACCTGCCGGCGCGGCCGCCCGGGGATCCGCCGACGAGAGGACAGATGACGTGCCCATCCCGCGAGTCCGGACGACGAACCTGCCCGGTGTGGGCATCCAGTACGACCTGACGACCCGAGAACAGCGCCACCTCTCGGTGATCGCCCACCGGGACGGCTCACGGAGCCTCAACGTCTACCGCGCCGACGACCCGGACGCCTGCGCGCACTCCGTGCACCTCTCCACGGACGAGTCGACCGCCCTCGTGGACGCCCTGATGCCGGCCCACCACAGCCCCGGCCTGCTGCACACCACCGACCTCGGCCTGATAGCGGAACGCATCCCGCTGAGCGGCTCCTCCTACTGGAACGGGCGGGTGCTCGGCGACACCCGGATGCGGACCGCCACCGGCGCCTCGATCGTCGCGGTGATGCGCCGCACCGGCGCGGTGCCCTCGCCCGGGCCCGACTTCCGGCTGGCCGGCGGGGACACGCTGATCGTCATCGGCACCCGCGAGGGCGTCGACGCGGCCGCCGCGATCCTGGGAAGGGAGTGATCGGATGCACACCGCGACCGTGTTCACCGAACTCGGGGCGATCATCCTCGTCCTGGGCCTGCTCGGCCGGATAGCGAGCCGCTACGGCTTCTCGCCGATCCCGCTCTACCTCCTCGGCGGCCTCGCCTTCGGTCACGGCGGGCTGCTGCCGCTCAGCTCCAGCGAGGAGTTCGTGGCGACCGGCGCCGAGATCGGCGTCGTCCTGCTGCTGCTGATGCTCGGTCTGGAGTACACCGCGGCCGACCTGGTGACCAACCTGAAGCAGCAGTACCCCGCCGGCGCCGTCGACTTCGCGTTCAACGCGCTGCCCGGTGCGGCGATGGGCCTGCTGCTCGGCTGGGGGCCGGTCGCGGTCGTGGTGCTGGCCGGGGTCACCTGGATCTCCTCCTCGGGCGTGATCGCCAAGGTGCTGGGCGACCTCGGACGGCTCGGCAACCGGGAGACGCCGGTGATCCTCAGCATCCTGGTGCTGGAGGACCTCTCGATGGCCCTCTACCTGCCGATCCTCACCGCACTGCTCGCCGGGGCAGGCCTGCTGGCGGGCAGCATCACCCTCGCCATCGCGCTGGCCACCGCGGGCGCCGTGCTGTTCGTGGCGCTCCGGTACGGGCGCCTGATCTCGAAGTTCGTCTCGCACGACGACCCGGAGAAGCTGCTGCTGGTCGTGCTCGGCCTGACCCTGCTGGTCGCCGGGGTGGCGCAGCAACTGCAGGTCTCCGCCGCGGTCGGGGCGTTCCTGGTCGGCATCGCGCTCTCCGGAGAGGCGGCCGAGGGCGCCCACGTGCTCCTCAGTCCGCTCCGCGACCTCTTCGCCGCGGTGTTCTTCGTCTTCTTCGGCCTGAGCACCAATCCGGCGTCCATCCCGCCGGTGCTGCTGCCCGCGCTGGCCCTCGCCGTCGTCACCGCCCTGACGAAGATCGCCACCGGGTACTGGGCCGCCCGGCGGGCCGGCATAGCCGTCCGCGGCCGGTGGCGGGCCGGCGGGGCGCTGGTCGCCCGCGGCGAGTTCTCGATCGTCATCGCGGGGCTGGCGGTCACCGCGGGCATCGAGCCCGACCTCGGGCCGCTCGCCACCGCGTACGTGCTGATCCTGGTCGTCGTCGGCCCGCTCGCCGCGCGGTACACCGAACCCGCCGCGGGCCGGATCGGCGCGCTGGTACCGAAGCGGTGGGCACCGGCCGAGCAGCGCGTCCCCGCCGCACCCGCACCCTCCGCCCCCGCAGCGGCAGCGGCGGCCGGGGCGGCCGAGGACGGCACGGCGGCGGCAGCACCGTCCTGACACCCGCCTCAGCCGCACCCGCCGTCCTCCGGGGGCTCCCCCGCCACGGGCGCGGGGAGCGGTGACTTCTCCAGGGACGGCGGTGCGGACGGCCCGGGCAGCACCGGAGCCTCCTCCGCGGAGGAGGCCCGCAGGGCGCCGAGGCGGTCGCGCAGCGCCGCCGAGGTGGACCGCAGCCGCTGGGCGCGGTCGGCACGGACGCCGTCCGGGTCGACCGCGACCACCGGGATGCCGCGGGCCTTCGCGGTGGCGATCAGGCTCTCCGAGGCCGCCGGGAGCAGCGCGAGCACGGCGGCGGCGAACAGGCCGCCGTTCAGCTGCTTCGGCCGGCCCAGCAGGCCGCGGTGGACGATCTCGCACGGCAGCAGCAGGTCCTCGCGCTCGGCCGCCTCGACGGCCGCCAGCACCAGGGTGACCAGCCCCTCGGCGGCCCGTGTGACGACCCATCGGCGGCCTGGCACAGGTGGCAGGTACTCCCTGATCCGGTCGACCTCCTTGCCGACGACCACGTCGGGCAGCAGGTCGAGGGTGGAGTGCAGCCTGAGCTCCTGCACCTTCTCCCAGGCGACGTCGTCGCCGTCGAAGCCGACGCGTTCGGGGCCCACGGCGACCTGTCCGAAGCCGTCCAGCAGGTGCAGCAGCCGTACGGCCGGTCCCGGCACGCGGGGGTGGCGGCCGATCAGCGCGGCGATCGACACCTCCCACTCCACCGCGGCGGGCGCCTCGGGCGGCGGCAGGGAGGCGAGGGCGCGGCGCACCCAGTCGCCCTCGCCGACCACGTTGCGGGCCTTCCCCCGGCCGGTGTGCGCGGCGGCGCCGATCGCGGCGCCCGCCCTGCGGCCGATGTCCTGTGCGGTGTCGCGTACCCCCATGCCCCTGCTCCCCCTCCGCCCGGTCGCACCAGTCTGCCGGGCCGGGTCACCGCGTGGGGCCGGGCCGCTGCGGGAACCGGATCTCCAGCAGCGGGCAGCGGGCGGCGGGCGCTGGGCGCCGGCCGTTCCGGCGCTCCGTCTGTGCGTCGATGTCTGTGCGTCGATCGGGCGGGGCGGGATCCGACACGGGCGCGGCGAGTTCTTCCAGGGGTTCCCGGAGGACGGGCGGGTCCGCCGTCAGGTGCGGGGCCTGCCGGGTTCGACGGCGTTCTGCAGCCGGTCGAACTCCGCGATGTCGGGGTGGTGGAGGTCGAAGGCCGGGCTCTCGGAGCGGATGCGCGGCAGGGCGGCGAAGTTGTGCCGGGGCGGCGGGCAGGAGGTGGCCCACTCCAGGGAGCGGCCGTAGCCCCACGGGTCGTCGGCCTCGACCTTCTCGCCGTACCTGGCCGTCTTCCACACGTTGTACAGGAACGGCAGCACGGAGAGCCCGAGGAGGAACGAGCCGATCGTCGAGATGGAGTTCAGCGTGGTGAAGCCGTCCGAGGCGAGGTAGTCGGCGTAGCGGCGGGGCATGCCTTCCGCGCCGAGCCAGTGCTGCACGAGGAAGGTCAGGTGGAAGCCGGTGAACAGCGTCCAGAAGGTGACCTTGCCGAGGCGCTCGTCGAGGATCCTGCCGGTCATCTTCGGCCACCAGAAGTGGAAGCCGGCGAACATCGCGAAGACGACGGTGCCGAAGACGACGTAGTGGAAGTGGGCGACGACGAAGTACGAGTCGGAGACCTGGAAGTCGACGGGCGGGCTGGCGAGGAGCACGCCGGTGAGGCCGCCGAAGAGGAAGGTGACGAGGAAGCCGACGCTCCAGAGCATGGGGGTCTCGAAGCTGAGGGAGCCTCGCCACATGGTGCCGATCCAGTTGAAGAACTTCACGCCGGTGGGCACCGCGATGAGGAGGGTCATGAAGGAGAAGAACGGCAGCAGCACCTGGCCGGTGACGAACATGTGGTGGGCCCAGACGGTGACCGAGAGGCCGGTGATCGCGATGGTGGCGCCGATGAGGCCGGTGTAGCCGAAGATCGGTTTGCGGCTGAAGACCGGGATGATCTCGGTGACGATGCCGAAGAACGGCAGGGCGATGATGTAGACCTCGGGGTGGCCGAAGAACCAGAAGAGGTGCTGCCACAGCAGGGCGCCGCCGTTGGCGGGGTCGAAGACGTGGGCGCCGAACTTCCGGTCGGCCTCCAGGCAGAGCAGGGCGGCGGCGAGCACGGGGAACGCGAACAGCACGAGGATGCTGGTGAAGAGGATGTTCCAGACGAAGATCGGCATGCGGAAGACCGTCATGCCGGGGGCGCGCAGGCAGACGATCGTGGTGATGAAGTTGACCGAGCCGAGGATCGTGCCGAAGCCGGAGAACGCCAGGCCCATGATCCACATGTCGCCGCCGATGCCGGGTGAGTGGATCGCCCCGGAGAGCGGCGTGTAGGCGAACCAGCCGAAGTCCGCGGCGCCGCCGGGGGTCAGGAATCCGGCGACGGCGATGAGCGAGCCGAAGAGGTACAGCCAGTAGGCGAGGGCGTTCAGCCGGGGGAAGGCGACGTCGGGGGTGCCGATCTGCAGCGGCATGATCCAGTTCGCGAAGCCGGCGAAGAGCGGGGTGGCGAACATCAGCAGCATGATCGTGCCGTGCATCGTGAACAGCTGGTTGAACTGCGTGTTCGAGACGATCTGGGTGCCGGGCCGGGCCAGCTCGGCCCGCATCACCAGGGCCATCACGCCGCCGACGAGGAAGAAGGCGAACGCGGTGGTCATGTAGAGGGTGCCGATCCGCTTGTGATCGGTGGTGGTCAGCCAGCCCACCAGGGCGCGCCCGCGGTGGGGTCGGCGGGCCTCGTCGAAGCGCCGCCGCCGGGGGCGTGGGCGAGGTCTGTGGTCGGTGTCGGTCGGCAGAATCGTCACTGCGCCCACTCCTCCGCGCCTGGCCGGCCGGCCGGCCGACGGGTCACCGGCCCATCAGTACCAGGCGGGGCGGGCGGCGGGCGGAGGCTCGCCGCGCGGGAGCGCCCGGGTCACCCGGGCTGCCGCACCCGGGCACCGGGCGGGGCGGGGCCGTCTCAGCGGCCGGCCATGTGCTCCAGCCGGGCGATCCGCTCCCGCATCGGCGGGTGGGTGGAGAAGAGCCTGGCGCCGCGCTCACCGGGCCGGAACGGGCTGGCGATCATCATGTGGCTGGCCGTCTGGATCTGCGGCTCGGGCGGCAGCGGCAGCCGCTGGGTGCCCGCCTCCAGCTTGCGCAGCGCGCTCGCCAGGGCGAGCGGGTCTCCGGTGATCAGGGCTCCGTCGGCATCCGCCTGGTACTCGCGGGAGCGGCTGACGGCCAGCTGGATGAGCGAGGCGGCGAGCGGGCCGAGAATCATGATCATCAGCAGGCCGACCAGCCCCGGGCCGTCGTCGTCGTCGCCGCGGCCGACCGGGATCAGCCAGGCGAAATTCACCAGGAACATCACCACCGAGGCCAGGGCCCCCGCCACGGACGAGATCAGGATGTCCCGGTTGTACACGTGGCTGAGCTCGTGCCCGAGCACGCCGCGCAGCTCGCGCTCGTCGAGGATCTGCAGGATGCCGTCGGTGCAGCAGACGGCGGCGTTGCGCGGGTTGCGGCCGGTGGCGAAGGCGTTCGGCGCGGGCGTCGGCGAGATGTACAGCCGGGGCATCGGCTGCCGGGCGGCGGTGGAGAGCTCGCGGACGATCCGGTACAGCTGCGGCGCCTCGATCTCGCTGACCGGGCGGGCCCGCATGGCGCGCAGCGCGAGCCTGTCGCTGTTCCAGTAGGCGTACGCGTTGGTCGCCACCGCGACCACCAGGCCGATGATCAGCCCGGCGCGACCGAACAGGCTGCCGATGCCCAGGATCAGCGCCGACAGGGCGCCCAAGAGTACGGCCGTCCTCAAGCCGTTGTGCTGGCGGTGCACGGCTGACCCTCCGTGGTGGTGCGTCGGGGAGCCCGGTGGCGGCACCCTCGTCGGAATCAACGGAAGGATGCCGCTCGTTCGTTCCCCGCCGCATCCCGGGCGGGCCGCCCGGGTGGTCCCGCGGTCAGAACAGGGTGCCGTCCACGACCTGCAGCACGAGCTGCGGGACCACCGACAGCACGACCGCGCCGCACGCCGTGAGCGCCAGCGCGGCGGCCAGCGGAGCGGGGGTGCGGAGCGTCCCGGCCGCGACCGCCGGGGCGGTCTCCGGGGCGGGTGCGAAGAGCTTCGCCGTCCACTGCAGGTAGTAGAAGAGCGCGATCACCACGTTGACCGCCATCACCACGGCCAGCCAGCCCAGCCCGGCGTCGACGGCGGCGCGGAAGACCACGACCTTGCCGAAGAGGCCGACCACGCCCGGGGGCAGGCCCGCCAGGCACAGCAGGAAGAACGCCATCGCCAGGGCGCTCCACCGGTTGCGGGCGAAGAGCCCGCGGTGGTCGTCCAGCCGGGTGCCGGAGGTCCGGGCGACGACCGCGACGACGCCGAACGCACCGAGGTTCACCACGCCGTAGATCAGCGCGTACGCGACGGTCGCGCCCAGCGGACGCGGCGAGCCCTCGTAGCCCGCCGCGGCCAGCGGCACGATCAGGTAGCCGGCCTGGCCGACCGACGACCAGGCGAGCAGCCGCACCGCGCTGTACGGCGTGCCGGGCCGCTGGCGGAGCGCCGCGACGTTGCCGCCGGTCATGGTGAGCGCGGCCAGCACCGCCAGCACCAGGCCCCAGGTGTGCGCGTACGGGTGGAAGGCGATGGTGGTGACCAGGGCGAGACCGGCCAGGCCGGCCGCCTTGCCGACCACCGAGAGGTAGCCGGCCACCGGCAGCGGCGCGCTCGTGTACGTGTCGGGCAGCCAGAAGTGGAACGGCACGACGGCGACCTTGAAGGCGAAGCCGACGAGGGTGAGCACCGCGCCGGCTGCGGCGAGCGGCTTCAGCTGAGCCGGAGCGACCGCCAGCCCGTCCGCGATCGCGGTCAGGTGGATCGAGCCGCTCACCGCGTACACGAAGCCGACGCCGAGCAGCATGACCGCGGTGGCGGTCACCGAGGAGAGGAAGAACTTCAGGGCGCCCTCGGCGCCGCGGCCGTCCCGGCGCAGCGCGACCAGGGCGAAGGCGGGCAGCGAGGCCACCTCCAGCGCGATGATCAGCGTGGCGAGGTCGCGGGAGGCGGGCAGCAGGGCGGCACCGGCGGCGCTGCTCAGCAGCAGGAACCAGTACTCGCCGCCGGGCAGCCGCTCCTCGTCGACGGTGTGCAGCGACAGCAGCACCGCGATCAGGGCGCCGCCGAGCGCGAGCAGCTGGAAGGCCAGCGCGAAGTGGTCGGCGGTGTAGCTGCAGGCGCCGGTGCCCGCCGCGGTGCGCAGGCAGAAGGTCGAGCGGGCGTCGCCGCGCACCAGCGGCAGCATCGACGCCAGGGCGCCGACGAGGCCGGCGGCGGAGATCCAGCCGAGGGCCTTCTTCCGGGCGGCGGGCAGGAAGAGGTCCGCGACCAGCACCAGGAGCGCGGCCAGCGCCGCGATGAGCGGCGGCGCGACGGCCACCCAGTCGACGGACTGGATGAGACCGCCCGGGTCGGCGACGGCGAGACGGTTCATGGCGGGCTGCCCCAGGAGAGGAGATCCGAGCGGGGTGCTGATCACGGCTCAGCCACCCCCGAGCAGGTGCTTGACGGCCGGGTCGGAGAGGCTGAGCAGCAGCGCCGGCCACACGCCCGCGGCGAGGGTGAGCGCGGCGAGCGGCGTCCAGCTGACCGCCTCGTACGGCTTGAGATCGGGCACGTGGGCGACGGCCGCCGGCTGCTCGGGGTCGCCCATGCAGACGCGGCGGACGACGACGAGCAGGTAGCCGGCGGTCAGCAGGGTGCCGATGCCGGCGAGCACCATGTACGTCACGAAGGCGGGCCGGGAGAGCCCCGCGGCCGGGTCGAAGGCCCCGAACATCGCGAGCAGCTCGCCCCAGAAGCCCGCCAGGCCGGGCAGGCCCAGGCTGGCCACGGCGGCGAAGGCGAGCAGGCCTCCGATACGGGGCGCCCGGCCGTACAGCGCCGCGCCGGTGGCGCCGGCGAGCGTGTCGAGGTCGGCGGTGCCGTAGCGGTCCTTGACCGCGCCGACGAGGAAGAACAGCAGACCGGTGATCAGGCCGTGCGCGATGTTGGCGAACAGGGCGCCGTTGACGCCGGTCTGCGTCAGCGAGGCGATACCCAGCAGCACGAAGCCCATGTGGCCGACGGAGGAGTAGGCGATGAGGCGCTTGAGGTCGCCCTTCGCGCCGGGCCTGGCCAGCGCGAGGCAGGCCAGCGAGCCGTAGACGATGCCGACCGCGGCGAGCGCGCCCAGGTAGGGGGCGAAGGTGGCCGTGCCCTCGGGCACGATCGGCAGCAGCACCCGGACCAGGCCGTACGTGCCCATCTTGAGCAGCACGCCGGCGAGCAGCACCGAGCCGACCGTGGGCGCTGCGGTGTGCGCGTCGGGCAGCCAGCTGTGCAGCGGCCACGCGGGCGCCTTCACCGCCAGGCCCGCGAGGATCGCGAGCGCGGCGACCACCTGGGTGGTGTGGCTCAGACCGCTGCCGTGGGCGGCGGCCAGCTTCGTCATGTCGAAGGTGCCGGCGTCGGTGCCGATCAGCAGGAAGCCCAGCAGCATGACCGCGGAGCCGAGCAGGGTGTAGAGGATGAAGCGGTTGGCGGACGGCACCTTCGCACCGCTGCCCCAGCGGGCGATCAGGAAGTACATCGGGATCAGCACGACCTCGAAGGCCACGAAGAACAGCACCAGGTCGAGCACCGCGAAGGTGGCGAGCATGCCGACCTCCAGCAGGAGCAGCAGACCGGTGAACGCCTGCGCCGTCGGCACGCCCTCGCCGGAGGGCAGCCGCCGGGTCGAGTAGACCGCGCAGAGGAAGGTGAGCAGCGCGGTCAGCACGAGGAGCGGCAGCGAGATGCCGTCGACGCCGAGGTGCAGGCGGACGTCGAGCGCGGGGATCCAGGCGGTGTCGGTGACCGCCTGCACGCGGGCCGGCTCGTCGTGGTCGAAGCCGGCCGCGAGGGCGATCGTCAGCGCGAGCACCGCGCCGGTCACGGCGGTGCCGAGGCGCAGGGCGCGCCGGTCGGCGGTCGCCCGGTCGGGGCCGAGCGGGACGAGCGTCACGGCGGCGCCGGCGAGCGGCAGCAGCAGGAGGGCGATGAGGACTGCGTTCATCGGGGGCTCCAGGGTCGGGCTGCGGCCGGCTCGGCGGTACGGGCGGTACGGGCGGTGCTGGTGCTGCGGGCGGTGCTGGTGCTGCGGGTGCTGCGCGGGTGGCGGGGCGGCGGCAGGGTCATGTGCCGACCGCCACGAGGACGGCGAGCACGACGGCCCCGGCCAGGAGGGCGCTCAGGTAGGCCTGGGCGTTGCCGTTCTGGGCGCGCCGCACGAGCCACCCGAGGGCGTTCGCCCCGGTGCCGGTGCCGCGGACGTACGTCTCGACGACCTCGCGGTCGAGGAAGCGCACCAGCCGGGCGGCGGCCGCGGTCGGGCGGACGAACACGGCGCTGTAGAGCCGGTCGACGCCGAAACCGTGCTGCGCGGAGCGGTGCAGCGGGCCGAGGAGCAGCCGTCCGGGGTCGGCGGGCAGCCGCTCGGCCGGGGGCGGGCCGGCCTGCTCGGGCACGCGCCCGGCCGCGGCCGGGCGGACGGCCTGCCGGGCGGTGGCGGTGCGCCACGCCGCGTACGCGACGAGGACGCCGGCCACGGCCAGGCCGGTGCCGAAGACCGAGGTGGTGAGCGAGGGGCGCAGCGAGCCGCCGTCGAGGAGGGCGGGCAGCCAGCCGCTGCGCAGGCTGGTCACGCCGAAGGCCATGGTCGGTACGGCGAGCACCCACAGCGGCCAGCGCATCGCGGACGGCTCCGCGGTCGCCGGGTCGGCCTCGTCGATCTCCGGGGAGTACGGGGCGCCGTCGGCGGCCGGGGCGGCGGCGGGTGCCCCGGTGCGGCCGTGGAAGGCGACCAGCCACAGCCGGGTGGCGTAGGCCGCGGTGAGCAGCGCGGTGAGGGCGGCGGAGACCAGGACGATCCAGCCGGCCGCCTCGGGGACGGCTGCGGCCGGGCCGACGCCGTTGGTCAGCGCCTCGCCGTGCGCGGCGTGCTCGGCGGCCGTGAGCACGGACTCCTTGGTGAAGAAGCCGCTGAACGGCGGCAGGCCGACGAGGGCGACGAGGCCGATGCCCATCGTCCAGTAGGCGTCCGGCACCCGTCGGCGCAGGTCGTGCATGCCGGACATCGCGCTGAGGGAGTTGGTGTGCGCGGCGTGGATGACGACGCCGGCGGTGAGGAAGAGCAGGGCCTTGAAGGCGCCGTGGCCGACCAGGTGGAAGACGGCCGCCTCGCGGTCGCCGGAGGCCAGCGCGCCGGCCATGTAGCCGAGCTGGCCGACGGTCGAGTAGGCGAGCACCCGCTTGAGGTCGTCCTGGGCGAGGGCGCAGAGCGCCGAGCCGACCATGGTGAGGGCGGCCATCACGGACAGCACCACCAGGGCGGCGCCGGAGAGCAGGAAGACCGGCAGCAGCCGGGCCACGAGGTAGATGCCCGCGGCGACCATGGTGGCGGCGTGGATGAGGGCGGAGACCGGTGTGGGGCCCGCCATCGCGTCGGGGAGCCAGGTGTGCAGGGGGAACTGCGCGCTCTTGCCGGCCACGCCGGCGAGCAGCAGCAGGGCGATCAGCGTGGGGTGGCCGAGCCTGCCGTCGGTGGCGGCGGTCAGCACGTCGGTGATGCCGAAGCTGCCCGCGTCGGCGCCGAGCAGGAAGATGCCGAAGAGGAACGGCACGTCGCCGAGCTTGGTGACGAGGAACGCCTTCAGCGAGGCGGAGCGGGCGTCCTGGGTCTCCCAGTGGTGGCCGATCAGGAAGTACGAGCAGATGCCCATGATCTCCCAGCCGACCAGCAGGATGATCAGGTCGCCGGAGTAGACGACCAGGAACATCGCCGCGGTGAAGAGCGAGACCAGCGCCGCGTACGAGGGGTAGCGGGGGTCGTCCTTGAGGTACGCGGTCGAGTAGACCTGCACGCAGGTGGCGACGAGGCCGACGAGCACCGAGATCAGCGAGCTGTAGCCGTCGAGGTGGACGGAGAGCGCGATGCCGGGGCCGCCGGTCGGCGCCAGCCGGGTCGAGGCGTCGAGGGTCTGGCCGGTGCCGAGCTGCAGGGCGACGACGAGGGCGAGCACCGCCGACACGGCGACCGGGAGGACCGCCAGCGGACGGGCGAGGCCGGGGTACCGCCGGCCGGTGGCGAGGGTGGCGGCCGCGCCCAGGGCGGGCAGCGCGGGGACGAGGACGGGCAGGGCGAGGTTCATGCGGCCTGGCCCTCCGGCTGGGTCGAGGGGGCGGCGCCGGCACCCGTCCCGGACGCACCGGGCTCGGCCGCGGCGGCCTCGAACGGGTCGCCGAGCGCGGTCAGCCGGTCGATGTCCGCGGTGCCGCGGGTGCGGAAGACCAGCAGCACGATCGCGAGACCGAGCCCGATCTCGGCGGCGGCGACGGTGATGGTGAAGAGGGTCAGTGCCTGCCCGGCGTGCACCGCGTCGCGCAGCCAGGCGTCGAAGGCGACGAGGTCGAGGTTGACGGCGTTGAGCATCAGCTCGACGGACATCAGCACGAGCACGGTGTTGCGCCGGGCGAGCACGCCGTAGACGCCGACGCAGAACAGCAGCGCGGCGAGGACGGTGGGGTAGACGAGGTGCATCGGCGTCAGCGCTCCTGCGCGGGGGCGGTCGGGGCGGTGGACGGCTCCGGGGCGGCGGGGCGGCCGACGGGCTTGCCGGCCCGCAGCTTCCCGGCACGCGGCCGGGGCAGCCGGGCGGAGTCGTTCCGGGACAGCACGATGGCGCCGACGAGGGCGGCGAGCAGCAGCACGGACAGCGCCTCGAAGGGCAGCACCCAGTGCCGGAAGAGGTACTCGCCGGTGGCGCGGGTGGAGCCGCCGCCCCCGCCGAGGTCGATCCAACTGG
The DNA here is from genome assembly GCF_045040525.1 of Kitasatospora sp. NBC_01539. Taxonomy (NCBI): domain Bacteria; kingdom Bacillati; phylum Actinomycetota; class Actinomycetes; order Kitasatosporales; family Streptomycetaceae; genus Kitasatospora; species Kitasatospora sp. NBC_01539. The sequence goes on along the minus strand of NZ_CP109390.1, from coordinate 5,052,874 downwards.
TGCGGAACGCGTCCGCGACCAGCGTCACGAGGGTGCCCGCGGCCGCGAGGGCCACGCCGAGCGCCACCCAGCGGTTGCCGGAGTCGGCGTCCGGGGAGCGGCCGATCGGGGCCCGGGTCAGCATCAGCCCGAACAGCACCAGCACGATCACCGAGCCGAGGTAGATCAGCACCTGCGCCCAGGCGATGAACTCCGCCGTGAGCAGCAGGAACTCCACGGCCAGGCCGCCGAGCGCGACGACCAGCCACAGCGCGGCGTGCACCAGCTGCTTCGTCGTCACCGACACCACGGCGGCGCCGAGCACCACCAGACCGACCAGCAGGAAGACGACCTCGACCCCGGCCGGGGAGAGGAAGGAGCGTGCGGCGGGCTCCAGCGGGCCTGTCGCGGCGAGCAGGGCGGTCATGCGTCCTCACCGGCCTCGGCGGCCGCGGCGGCGGCGAGCTTCTCGGCCGCCTTGCGGGCGGTGGCGATCTCCTTGGGCTCCTCGGCGGCCGGGTCGAGCGCGGGTGGCGCGGGCACCGTCCACATCCACTCGCGCAGCCGGTCCCGCTCGTGGGTGAGGTCGAGGATGTCGGTCTCCGCGTACTCGAACTCGGGCGACCAGAAGAGCGCGTCGAAGGGGCACACCTCGATGCAGATGCCGCAGTACATGCAGAGCGAGAAGTCGATCGCGAAGCGGTCGAGCACGTTGCGGGTGCGGGCGCGGGCGTTCGGGTCGGCGGCGGGCAGCGTCTCCTTGTGGGAGTCGATGTAGATGCACCAGTCCGGGCACTCGCGGGCGCAGAGCATGCAGACCGTGCAGTTCTCCTCCAGCAGCGCGATGACGCCGCGGGAGCGCGGCGGCAGCAGGGGCTGCACGTCGGGGTACTGCGCGGTGACGGTCTTGCGCGTCATGGTGCGGAGGGTCACGGCGAGGCCCTTGGCCAGGCCGGTGCCGGGGATGTTCATCAGGAGATCGCCACCTTGACGATGCCGGTGAGGGCCAGCTGGACGAGCGCGAGGGGGATCAGCACCGTCCACGCGAAGCGCATCAGCTGGTCCTCGCGCAGGCGGGGGTAGGTGACCCGCAGCCAGATCACCACGAAGGCCAGCGCGAAGGTCTTGAGCAGCGTCCACAGCCAGCCGAGCGAGTCCGCGAGCGGCCCGTGCCAGCCGCCGAGGAACAGCACCGTGGTCAGCCCGGAGACGACCAGGATGCCCGCGTACTCGGAGAGCAGGAACAGCGCGAACCGCAGGCCGGTGTACTCGGTGTACGCACCGAAGATGATCTCCGAGTCGGCGATCGGCATGTCGAACGGCGGCCGCTGCAGCTCGGCCAGACCGGCCGTGAAGAAGACGAACGCGCCGATCGCCTGCCACGGGATCCACCACCAGTGGAAGGCGTCCACGATCTCCGGCAGTGCCACCGTGCCGGCCGCCATCGCCACCGAGGCCGCGGCCAGCAGCATCGGCAGCTCGTACGACATCAGCTGGGCCGCCGTGCGCAGGCCGCCCAGCAGGGAGAACTTGTTGGCCGAGGCCCAGCCCGCCATCAGGGAGCCGAGCACGCCGATGCCCATCACCGCGAGCACGAAGAAGATGCCGGCGTCGACCGTCTGCCCGACGAAGCCGTCCGGGCCGACCGGGATCACCAGCAGCACCACCAGGTACGGCAGCAGGGCCACCGCCGGGGCGATCCGGAAGACCTTGCGGTCCGCGCCCGCCGGGACGATGTCCTCCTTCTGCGCGAACTTCACGCCGTCGGCGACGAGCTGCGCCCAGCCGTGGAAGCCGCCCGCGTACATCGGGCCGAGCCGGCCCTGCATGTGCGCCATGACCTTGTGCTCGGTCTGGCCGATCACCAGCGGCAGCACCAGGAAGACGATCAGGGTGGCGACGCAGCGCAGCAGCGTGTCGATCAGGGTCACGCGCCGTCTCCGTCCTGGGTGGGGGCCTCGGGGGTGTCCGGGGCCTCGGGGGTGTCCTGGGTCCTGGATGCGTCCGGCGCCGCCGGGGCCTCGGGAGCTGCAGGGGCGTCGGGTGCCGCCGGTGCCGGGGCGCCCTCGGCGGTCTCCGGCGCCTCGTGCGCCGGGACGGGCGCGTGCCAGGGGGCGTCCGCGGACTGTGTGCGGGCCGGGCGGCGCGGGCGCTCGCCGGCCGGGGCGGCCGGGGTCTGCCCGGCGTCCTCCGCGGCCTGGCTCACCGAACCGTCGCTGATCGAGCGCGTGCGCCGCGGCCGGTCGGCGCGGACGGGCGCGCCCTCGGCTCCGGGCGCCGCGGCGGCAGCACCGGCCGCCGCACCGGCCGCGGCCCGGGGGCCGGTGCCGGCCGCGCGCGGGGCGCGGGCCGCACCGCGGGCGGGGCGCTCCGCGACCGGGGGCAGGGTGCCCTTGAGCGGGCCCCACTCGTTGGGGTCGGGCACGCCGGGGGGCTGCATCTTGCGCCGGGCCGGGCCGTCGCCCTCCGACTCGCCCGGCTCCTTGGCACCGGGCCAGGCCTTGGCGACGCGGGCGGCGAGCACGAAGTCCTTGCGCAGCGGATGGCCCTCGAAGCCGTCCGGCAGCAGCAGGGTCACCAGGTGCGGGTGGCCGGGGAACTCGATGCCGAACATCTCGTGCGTCTCCCGCTCGTGCCAGCCGGCACCGGCGTAGACGCCGACGGCGGTCGGCAGGGCGGCCTTCTCGCGCGCCACCCGGGTGCGCAGCAGCAGGTGGCGTACGGTGCCGGGGGATCCGACCTCGGCGAGGTGGGCGGCGACGGAGAAGCCGTCGGCGAGCTCGTCGACGGCGCTCAGCCAGTCGAAGTAGGTGAGGCCGAGGGTGTCGCGGGCGGCGGTGAGCGCCTCGGTCCAGTGCTCGGCGGGCACGTCGACGGTCAGCAGGCCGTAGGCCTCGGAGGCGGTGGCCCAGGGGCCGATCTCCGCCGCGGTGCGCTCGGCCGGCGTCGGCTCGGCGGGCGGCTCCACGGGGGCCTCGGGCGCGGGCTCGGGAACGGTCTCGGCCGACGCCTCGGGCGCGGGCTCGGCCGGGGTGGGCTCGGGGGTGGTCACTGCGCGCCCTCCGGTCCGGCGACCAGCCCGCGGCGGAGCGCGGAGGCCGGCGCGGCGTAGCGCTGCGGCAGCGACTCGGCGGCGATCTTCTCCTGGAGCTTGAGGATGCCCTGGAGCAGGGCCTCGGGCCGGGGCGGGCAGCCGGGCACGTAGACGTCGACGGGGATGATCTGGTCGACGCCCTTGGTGACGGAGTACGAATCCCAGTAGGGACCGCCCGAGTTGGAGCAGGCGCCGAAGGAGATGACGTACTTCGGCTCGGGCATCTGCTCGTAGAGGCGCTTCACGGCGGGCGCCATCTTGTCCGTGACGGTGCCGGAGACGATCATCAGGTCGGCCTGGCGGGGGCCCGGCGCGAACGGGATGACGCCCATCCGGATGAAGTCGTGCTTGGCCATCGACGCGGCGATGAACTCGATCGCGCAGCAGGCGAGGCCGAAGTTGAAGCACCAGAGGCTGTAGCGGCGGCCCCAGTTGAGCACGACCTTGACCGGGTCCGGCGCGAGCCGGGCGAGCGGGCCGATGCGGCGCGTCTCGACGGCGCCGGGGGCGGCCGGGTCGGGGATGCCGAGCGGCACGGGGCCGCCGGAGGCGCCGTGCGCGTGGCCGTGGGTCACGTCCATTCCAGAACGCCCTTCTTCCAGGCGTAGAGCAGTCCGACCGCGAGGAAGCCGATGAAGACGAACATCTCCACCAGCGTCGCCGCCCCGTACCCGGCGGCGGCGAAGACCGTCGCCCAGGGGAAGAGGTAGATCGCGTCGACCGCGAAGATCACGTACAGGAAGGCGTAGACGTAGTAGCGGATGTGGGTGTGGGCCCACCCCTCGCCGACCGGGTCGACCCCGCACTCGTACGCCAGCAGCTTCTCCGGCGAGTGGACCACCGGACGCAGCAGGCGGTTGGCGGTGAACGAGACCGCGACGAACAGCACGCCGACGAGGGCGATCAGGCCCACCGCCGCGTACGCGTCGAAGTAGCCGTCGCCCGCGGCCGCACCGGCACTGCCGGCGGCAGCCAGCTGCCCCTCCATGCGTTCGCCTCCACCTCGGCCGGGCCGCCGTGTGACCGGCGGGATCCGAACTCTTTGCACACCCATAACCAACGCTAAGGCGTGAGTCTAAATGCACCGCTGAGGTACTCCTGCACCCGCCCGAGCGGGCAGCCACATGCTGGACACCGGCCCCGGGCGCCACGGGAGCGGGCCGCCGTCCCCCGGGTGGGGATAACCCCCCTCCGGGGACGGCACCCAGCACCATGGCGCGGCGGCGCCACGGACCGCGATGCTGGTCCGGCAGCGGAGGCCGGGCGCCACGGGGGTGCCCGGATCCGCTGCTCCCCGGGGACGGGGGCGACGACGAAGGGGCAGGTGCGCGCACGATGAAGGACCTGGCTGACCGCGAGGCGGAGGCGGCCCGGCCCTCCCTGTACGGGCCGCGGCTGTGGCTGCAGGTGCAGCACCTGCTGCTGAACCTGCCGCTCGGCATCGCCGGGTTCGTTCTCACGGTGGTGACGCTGACGGTCGGCCTGGGCCTGGCGCTGACGGTGATCGGCCTGCCGGTGCTGGCCGCGGGCCTGGCCGGCAGCCGGTGGCTGGGGTCGGTCGCCCGGCGGAGGGCCCGGCACGCGCTCGGCTCGGACGTCGCCGAGCCGGGCCCGCTGACACCGGCACGGACGGGAGTGGCGGGCCGGATCGTCGCCGGGCTGACGGACTCCCTGAGCTGGCGCTCCGCCGTGTACGGCGTGCTGCTGCTGCCCTGGGGGATCATCGGCTTCGCCCTCACCCTGGTGCTGCTGATCGTGGGGTGGCCGGTGCTGCCGTGGGCGATCGGCGGCCTGGCCGCGCTCGACCGGATGCTCGTCGGCAGCCTGCTCTGCCCGAACGCGCTGACCGTGCGGGTGCGGGAGCTGGAGGACGACCGCGGGGCGGTGGTCGACACGGCGGCGGCGGACCTCCGCCGGATCGAGCGCGACCTGCACGACGGCGCGCAGGCCCGGCTGGTCGCGCTGGCCATGGACCTCGGCCTGGCGAAGGAGAAGCTGGGCGAGGCGGGCACGGCGGACGAGGTCGCCGCGGCGGCCCGGATGGTGGACACCGCGCACGGCGAGGTGAAGCTGGCCCTGCAGGAGCTGCGCGACCTGGCCCGGGGCATCCACCCGGCGGTCCTGACGGACCGGGGCCTGGACGCGGCGCTCTCGGCCGTCGCGGCGCGCTGCACGGTGCCCGGCGGGGTGAGGGTGCACGTCGACCTCGACGGCACCGACCGGCCGGACGCCGCGGTGGAGGGCATCGCGTACTTCACCGTCAGCGAGTTGCTGACCAACGTCTCCAAGCACTCCGGCGCGCACTCCGCGACGGTGGACGTCCGGCGGGCCGGCGACCGGCTGCTGCTGGTGGTGCAGGACGACGGCCACGGCGGCGCCGACCGCGGCCGGGGCAGCGGGCTGGCGGGTCTCGCCGAACGCGTCGGCGCGGTCGACGGGGTGTTCGCGGTGGAGAGCCCGGCGGGCGGGCCGACCTCGGTCACCGTCGAGCTGCCGTGGCGCACCCGGGCGGCGCGCGGCTGACGGAGGGGTGGTGCTGGAGGGCCCGGCGGCCGCCTCCCTTGCGCGGTGCGGCCGCCGGGCCCGGCCCGTGGGTGCGGGTCAGGCGGTCTTGAGGGTGTCCAGGGTGGCCTGGGCGGTACGCGTGGTGCCGTCGCGGGTGTAGGTCACGGTGACCTGCTCGCCCGGGGTGAGCTGGGCGAGCGCGGTGGTGAGCGAGGCGATGGTGGTGACGGGGGTGTCGCCGAGCCTGGTGATGACGTCGCCGGCCTGGATGCCGGCCGTGGCGGCGGACCCGCCGGGGAGGACGCTGACGACGGCGACGCCCGCGGGCTGGAAGTTCGCGTCGAAGTAGGTGCGTCCGGTGATGTCGAGGGCGGCCCGGCCGGAGTCGGTGACCTTGCCGTCCTTGATCAGCTGGTCGGCGATGCTGGTGATGGTGACCGACGGGATGGCGAAGCCGATGCCGGGCGCGGCTCCGCCGTTCAGCTCCTGGTCGACGGCGGCGAGGGTGTTGATGCCGATGACCTTGCTGTCCAGGCCCACGAGCGCGCCGCCGCTGTTGCCGGGGTTGATGGCGGCCGAGGTCTGCACCATGTTGCTGATGGTCGCGCCCGCCGCGTTGCCGCTGGCGGGCTCGGTGACGGTGCGCCCGGTCGCCGAGACGATGCCCTGGGTGACGCTGCTGGCGAGCCCCAGCGGGCTGCCCATCGCGAGGGTGATCTGCCCGACCTCGACCGTGGAGGAGTCCGTGAAGACGGCGGGCTTGAGCCCGCCGGGCACGCTGGTGAGCCGGATGACCGCCAGGTCGGACTCGGGGTAGCTGCCGACGAGGGTGGCGTCGAGGCCCTTGGTGCTGTTGGCCAGGGTGACGGTGAAGGTGGTGGCGGTACCGACGACGTGGGCGTTGGTGACGATGTCGCCCTTGTCGTCGTAGACGATGCCGGAGCCGAGGCCGTCCGCGGTGGTGATCTGCACGACCGAGGGCAGCACGTCGGCGATGACCCGCTGGTAGGCGTTCTGCAGCTCGACGCCCCCGGCGGCCGCGGCACCCGACCCCGCGGAGGCGCCGCCGGTGGCGGACCGGGTGGCGGACGCCGACCGGGAGGCCGAGCCGGACGCCCCGGGCTGCGGGGCGGCGGCACTGGTGCACCCGGTCGCCACGAGTCCGGCCAGCGCCAGGGCGGCGCCGTACGACCAGAGCTTCGGCCCGGTGGGGCGGGGTCCGGCCGGGTACGGGCGGGTCGGTTCCTTCTTCGGGCGCACCGGGGTTCCTCCGGAGGTGTGCACGGATGCGACAGGCGAGACGGCTTTGTCAGCATTTCACCTGTATGTCCGGTTCACCGGACCGGCGCGCCCGGAAACCCCGCCCTCGGGGCCGGCCGGCGGCCGGTCAGCCCCGCGACACCCGCCACACCCGCCACACCCGCCGGGTCACGCCTCCAGCAGCTCGAAGAGTTCCTCCCAGCGGTCCAGCACCCGGTCAGGGGCGTACCGCACGATCTCCCGGCGGGCCCGCTCCCCCATGGCGTCGCGCAGCTCCCGGTCGTCCATCAGCCGGCCGAGCTGCCGGGCCAGTGCGGCGGTGTTGCCGACCGGGGCGAGCAGCCCGTCCACGCCGTCCCGGACGATCTCGTGCACACCGGGGGCGCAGTCGAAGGCCACGCAGGGCACGCCGCAGGCCATGGCCTCCATGAGCGAGATCGGGAAGCCCTCGCCGCGCGAGGACAGCACGAACACCCCGGCCCCGGCCAGCGCCCCCGGCACGTCGTCCGTCCGGCCGGCGAACTCGACCGACCCGTCCAGCCCGAGCGCGGAGCACTGCGCGCGCAGCGCGTCCTCCTCCTCGCCGAGGCCGTAGATCCTCAGCTGCCAGCCGGGCCGGTCGGCGACCGCCTCGGCCCAGGTCTCCAGCAGCAGGTCGACGCCCTTCTCCTGGGCGAGGCGGCCGATGGAGACGACCGTCCGGGTGGCCGGTGCGACCGTCTCCGGCAGCGCGAACGGCAGCGGGTTCGGGATGCCGCAGGTGGAGTTCATGCCCTGGCGGATCCAGCCGTCGGCGTCCTCGTCGGTGAGCACGACCAGCCGGTCGACGTCGGCGTAGTACCGCTGCACCCGGCCGAACCGGGAGGACGCCCTGCAGGTCTCGAACGACTCGTGGCTCATGCCGATCACCTGAAGGCCCTTCAGGTCGGCCAGCGCCACCCACTCCATCGCCCACACCTGGGTGACGATCACCACCGCACCGGGCCGGGCGGCGCGGAACATCTCGCTCATCCGCCCGGCGGCCTCCCGCATCCCGGCGGCCCGCGCGGCCTGCCGCCGCCGGGCTCGCACGTCCAGCTGCTGCCACGGGAAGCGAGGCGTCCACGCCGCCGGCGGCTGCCCGGTGTGGAGGGTGGTCATGCCGTACGGGAGGTCGTCGCCGAAGTCCTTGTGCAGCACGGCGGGCGTGATGCCGATCAGCTCGACCCGGTGCCCGCGGCCGGTCAGCAGTCCGGCCATCCGGTGCGACCAGCTGGCCACCCCGCCCAGCTCGTCGACGCTGTTGCTGACGATGAAGATGTCGCGGCTCACGCGCCCGCCTCCCGCTCGTGCTTGCCGGCGCCGAACATCAGGTCGGCGACCCGTGCCGCCGCGTCGCCCCGGTCGTACTCGCCGTACGCCGCCGCGAAGTCGCGCCGCGCGTCCGCGTACTCCTTGCCCACCGACTCCAGCCCGGCCAGGGCGGCGAACAGCTCGTCCGGCTCCCGCAGCACCGGCCCCGGCGCCTCGCTCAGCAGGTCGAAGTACGTGCCGCGGACGTCGTCGGCGTACTCCTCCCAGTCGTAGGCGAAGAACAGCATCGGCCGGTCCAGCAGCGCATAGTCGAACATCAGCGAGGAGTAGTCGGTGATCAGCGCGTCGGAGAGCTGGTAGAGCGGGGTGACCTCCTGGACGTCGGAGACGTCGATCACCCGCCCGCGCACCGACGGCGGCAGCACCACCTTGTTGAGGTAGTGGCAGCGCACCAGCAGCGTCATCCGGTCGCCGAATCGCTCCGCGAACTCCTCCACGTCGAAGGGCAGTTCGAACGCCCGGACCTTGCCGCGGGCGTCGGCGCGGAACGTCGGCGCGTACAGCACCACCGGCTTCGACAGGTCGATGCCGAGCTCGCCGGCCAGCTGCCGGTCCTTGGCGGCGTCCTCGCGCAGCAGCACGTCGTTGCGCGGGTAGCCGGCCCGCAGCAGCCGCTCCTCGCCGATCCGGTACGCCGGGGCGAGCGTGCGCACGTCGTGCTCGGAGCGCACGACGAAGTGGTCGAAGCGGTTCAGCCCGGCCAGGTACTCGGCCTGCTGCACCGGCGTCTGCCGCTTCAGCGCGGCCAGGTCGAAGCCCATCTTCTTGAGCGCCGAGCCGTGCCAGGTCTGGATGTAGGTGGTCTCCGGGCGCTTGCGCAGCCGGTGCGGGAAGCCCTGGTTGTCGACCCAGTACTCGGCCTGCGCGAGGGCCCGCAGGTACGGCCACGACCAGCGCCGCACCAGGGTGGCGCCGGAGGGGAAGCCCTCGGTGCTCCGCGCGTACGACCAGACCGCCTTCATCGGGGTGCCGCGCCGCACCAGCTCCTCGTAGACGGCGCGCGGGCTGTCGCTGTACTGCCGGCCCTGGTGGCTCTCGAAGACGACCTGGCCCTTCACCACCGGCAGCTTCTGCAGGAGCTGGTGGTAGACCTTCAGCTTGGTGTCGCCGTTGTTGAGGGTGCGGCGCAGCTCCATGGCGCCGCGCACCGTCCGGCGGGCCCGGTCGGCGGCGGTGTTGGCGAGGGCGGACGCCTCGCCGCGCAGGGCGCGCTCGATCAGGTCGGTGCCCCTGCGGGCGGCCGCGCCCTCGGCGGTGAGCTCGAAGGCCAGGTGGCCGCGGGCGGTGGCCTGCGGGGTGAGCCGGTCGCCGGTGAGCCGGGTCAGCCGGGGCCGGACGGCCGGGGCCGGCGGGGCCGCGAGGTCGGTGTCGCCGACGGTGAGGCGGGTGGTGGTGCGCTCGCCGTTGACGGTCAGCACGCAGCGCACGTCCCACACCGCGTCGAGCACGCCGAGGGGCCGCAGCCGGCGGCCGAGGTCGGCGGTGGCGCTCCAGGCGATGCCGTCGCCGTCGTGCCGCACCTCCCCCACCGGGAAGGTGAACGACTTCATGCCCTTGCGGCGCGGCGAGAACAGCAGCCGGGCGGAGAGCTTGGCGTCGGACGGGATGCGGCCGAGCGGGTTGACGATCCGCCCGGCGAGTTCGACGCCGGCCGGGCCGGCGGCGTAGCGGGTGAGCCGGTTGCGCAGGAAGAGCTTGCGCAGCGGCGTCGCGTGGTAGCCGTGGGCCGTGACGTCGAGCACCCGGCGGCCCTCTGGGTCGTCGAGGTGCTCGGGGCAGAAGTAGACCCGGCCGTCCTGCTCGGTGAGCGGAGCGGCGAGCTTGTCGCGGTTGATGAGGGTGTCGACGGCGGGCAGCAGGTTGTCCCAGTCGTCCTGGCCGAGCAGGTAGGCGCAGACCCGCTGCGGGCTGCCGACCTCCTCGTACGCCTCGGGGGCGAGCCCGGTGAGGTAGTCGCGGGCGTGCCCGGCGAACTCCTTGCGGAAGTCCTCCGGCAGGAACGGCAGGTCGCGCAGGTGCAGCACCAGGTCGTGCTTGAGGAACTTCACGTCCTTGCGGTACTTCAGCTCCGTCATGCCGCGGTCGGCGAGCATGGCGTCGATCCGGCGGTGGATCTCCAGCCGGTCGGTGAAGTTGCGGATCTCGTGGCGCCGGTTGGAGAGCGAGCGCTCGCCCTTGGCGGGCGGGGCGACGTCCCACCAGTAGACCCGGTTGGGGATGAGGGTGATCCTCGCGGCGGCGAGGTACGCCTGCGAGGAGAACAGCAGGTCCTCGTAGAGGATGCCGACGGGGAAGGTCAGCCCCTGCTCGGCGAGGAACGCCCGCCGGTAGGCCTTGTTGGTGGAGAGGGTGTCCCACACCAGCAGGTCGGGCATCTCGGCGACGGAGTCGAGGGTGCGGGTGCGGGCGTAGATCCACGGGTACCAGGCGTCGGTCTTGCCGTGCCGGTTGCCGAGGAAACGGCGCACGCTGAGGCCGGAGACGAGGTCGGCCCCGGTGCGGGTGCCGGCCTCGTAGAGGTTGCGGGCGGCGTGGTCGGCCAGTTCGTCGTCGCTGTCGAGGAACATCACGTACTCGCCGCGGGCCTCCGCGACGCCGTGGTTGCGGGGCGCTCCGCAGCCGCCGCTGTTGGCGGGCAGCCGCAGGGCGCGGACGCGGCCGGGGTGTTCCTGCTCCAGCCGCCGGGCCACGGCGTGGCTGTCGTCGGTCGAGCAGTCGTCGACGATCAGCACCTCCAGGCCGCGCAGCGACTGTCCGAGGGCGGAGGCCACCGCCCGGGGCAGCCGGGCGGCGTCGTTGTAGACGATCACGATGACGCTGACCAGCGGCTGCGCCTGGCTGGAAGGCATGGAGCGAGGGTCCTTGTCGTCGGGTGCGCTGAGGGTGGTGGTGCGGGTTCCGTGCTCTGTCGATCGAGCCACGGCATCGTGGGATTCCCGTGAATTCTCCCACCGCGCGCGCAGTGCCCCGTCCCCCCGGGCCCCGTGGGGCACCCGGGGGCCGTGGGAGCGGTCAGCCGAGGCGGGCGAGGATGCGCCGCACGCGGGCCCGGACGACCTCCCAGCCGCCGCGCACGCCGTCGGCGACCCGCAGGCCGAGCTCGCCGTTGGTGGTGCCGTACGCCTGGACGAGGGCGAGGCGCAGCAGCGGCCGGTGGACGACGGCGTGCCGCTTGCCCAGACCGGGGGCGCGGACGGCGGTCACGGCGCGGGAGCCGTCGGCGAAGCCGAGGCCGACGCGCAGCGACCAGGCGGTCATCTCGCCGACGTCGCGCAGCTCGAAGGCGTCGACGGTGGTGGAGGCCGTCCAGCCGCCGTCGGCGTGCGGGGTGAGCTCCAGCCGTCGGCGGACGCTCAGCGGCGGGCCGAGCCGGGTGCGGAGCTCCAGTTGGGCGTTGATCGGCCCGGCGGCCGACACCAGCCCGTACGGGTCGTGCACGCGCAGCCGGACGACGCAGACCGGGCCGAGCCGCAGGGAACCGTCGACGGCCAGCGGCAGCCGGCCGGGCGGCAGGGCGTCGAGGCCGGTGAGCGGTACGCCCGCGGCGAGCACCGGGCTGCCGTCGTCGTCGGTGAGGTAGGGCGGGGCGAGCCGCGGGGGGCTGGCGGCGAGTTCGCAGGCGCGGGCGAGTTCGGCGCCGTCGACGGGTTCGGGCCGGGCCAGCAGGAGGTCGCTGAGCCAGCGGCCGGCCGGGCTGGCGGCGGCGGCCGGGGCGGGGCCGAAGCCGGCGAGGTGGGTGCGGGCGATGCGCCACCAGGCCGCGCGGTAGGCGGCGGGCTTCTGCCGCAGTTCGCGGACGTACATCCGCAGGTCGTGGTCGATGAACTTGGTGCGGGCGGCGTCGGCGAGTCCGGGGGCGCCGGACTCGTCGAGGATGCGGATCGCCTCGGCGTGCGCGTCCACGCGGTCCTGCCAGTTGCGGACCTCGTCGCGGCGCAGGGAGATCGACTGCCGGCCGGCCTCGCGGCGGACGTGCCAGAGGTAGACCGTCTCGCCGACGGCGACCAGGCGGGGCCGGGCGGCGTACAGGCGGGCGGTGAAGACGAAGTCCTCGTAGTGCACGGCGCCCTCGGCGAAGCGCACCCGGTGCTTGTCGAGGAAGTCCCGCAGGTACAGCTTGTTGACGCAGAGGGTGTCGCGGAGGAACTCCGGGCGGGCGTCGATGCCGTCGTAGCGGCGGGGCGGGGCGCCGACCGCGGGGAAGAGGTCGCGCTGCCAGGGGGTGTCGGTGCCGGCCGGGAGTTCGCGGCGCACGCAGACGCCGGCGGTCACCTCGGCCTGTTCGGAGACGGCGGTCGCCAGCAGGGTGCGCACGGCGTCGGGGGCGAGCACGTCGTCGCTGTCGAGCAGCATCACGTACGGGCTGCGGGCGGCGGTGAGGCCCTGGTTCCGGGGGGTGCCGCAGCCGCCGCTGTTCTCCGTCCGCGTGATGACTCTCACGCGGGGATCGGCGGCGGCGAGGCGGGTCAGGCGCTCCGGAGTGGCATCGGTGGAGGCGTCGTCGACCACGACGACCTCCGCGACGCAGCTCCCCTGGGACAGCGCCGAGCGCACCGCGTCGGCGATGTGCGCGGCGTCGTCGTAGACGATGACCACGATGCTGACCTGGGGTGTCGCGCCGGGCGTCGTGCCGGGAGTGCTGGCGGTCATCCCGCGACCTGCTCCTCCCGCTGACGACAACCGCCTGCGATCGTACCGGACCGTACTTATCAGGGTGTCGGATAACTCGCGCCTCGGACGCGCCGACCGGGCCCGCCGGGCGGCGGGAGTCGGCTCGAACGCGTGCCGCATAGGATTTCGAGTATGACTTGGTTGATCACGGGCGGCGCCGGATACATCGGCGGACATGTCGTACGGCAGCTCGCGGAGGCCGGCGAGCGGGTCGTCGTGCTCGACGACCTCAGCTCGGGCGCGCCCGGCCGGCTGCCCGCGGGGGTGCCCCTGGTGGTCGGCTCGACGCTCGACCGCGGGGTGCTCGACGCGGCGATCCGGGAGCACGGCGTGACCGGTGTGCTGCACGTCGCGGCGAAGAAGCAGGTCGGCCAGTCGGTGACGGAGCCGCTGCTCTACTACCGGGAGAACGTCGAGGGCCTGCGCACGGTGCTGGCCGCCGCCGTCGGGGGCGGTGTGCGCCGGGTGCTGTTCTCGTCCTCGGCCGCGGTGTACGGCATGCCGGACGTCGACGTGGTGACCGAGGACACCCCGTGCGCGCCGATCAACCCGTACGGCGAGACGAAGCTGGTCGGCGAGTGGCTGCTGCGGGCCGCGGCCCGGGCGTACGGGCTGTCGACGGTCTCGCTGCGGTACTTCAACGTGGCGGGCGCCCACTCGCCCGAACTGGCCGACGACGGGGTGAGCAACCTCGTGCCGATGGTCTTCCAGCGGCTCACCGACGGCCTGCCCCCGCTGGTCTTCGGCGACGACTACCCGACGCCGGACGGCACGTGCGTCCGCGACTACATCCACGTCGAGGACGTCGCCTCCGCGCACGTCGCCGCGGTGCGCCGGCTGGACGCCGAGGACGGGCCGCTGAGCCTGACCCTCAACATCGGCCGCGGCGAGGGCGTGTCCGTCCGCGGGATGCTCGACGCGATCGCCCGGATCACCGGCCACGACACCGCGCCGGAGAACGCCCCTCGCCGCCCCGGCGACCCGGCCCGGGTGGTCGCGGCCGCCGACCTCATCCGCAAGGAGCTCGGCTGGTCGGCGCGGTACGGCGTCGACGAGATGATCGGCTCAGCCTGGGACGGCTGGCTGGCCCGGCACCCCGGGGCCCGGCGGCCCTGACCCCGGCCCCGCGCCGGCGGGGCCGTGCGGGGCCGACCGGGGCCCAGGGCGTGTCTGACCATTCCCGACGGGCGCCCGACGCCGCACGCTGATCCGCCGCGAATGGTCAGACACGCCCTAGTGCGGTACCGCCGTGCCGTAGTACGAGTCCAGCGCGTAGACGCAGCGGTCCTTGCTGCCCGCGAAGACCCGGCCGGCGACGGCCACCGGTGACCCGGTGAGCTCGCCCTTGGTGCCGAGCTCCCAGCGGAGCCGCCCGGTGGCCAGGTCGACGGTGTGCAGGGAGTGGTCCCGGCTGCCGACGTGCACCAGGCCGTCGGCGACCGCGGGCGATCCGACGATCTCGCCGCGGGCGGTGTAGCGCCAGCGCTCCCGGCCGGTGGCCGTGTCGAAGGCGAACAGCGTGTCCCCGGAGCCGAGCAGCACGGCGGTGTCGGCGACCACCGCGGGCTCGGCGCCCTGGCGGCTGCCGGTCCGGCCGCGCCAGCGCTCCCGGCCGGTGGACAGGTCGACGGCGTAGAGGGTGCCGAGGTAGTCGGCGACGTACACGGCGCCGGCGTCGAGGGCCGGCGGGGTGAAGAGCACCACGGGGGCGTCGAACCGCCAGCGCTCGGCGCCGGTGGCCGCGTCCAGCGCGTGCACCCGGGTGCCGGACGTGACGTACAGCACGCCGCCGCGCTCCACGGGACGCGAGGGCACGTCCTCGCCGACCCGGAACGACCAGCGCAGCCCGCCGCCGCGGGGGTCGACGCAGCGCAGCCGCCCGCCGCCGTAGTAGTACGCGGCGCCGCCGAGCAGGGCCGGGCCGGACTGCGGGTTCTCGTAGTCCTGCTGGGCGTCGTCGGCCCGCCACAGCTCGGCGCCGTTGGCCGCCGAGCGGAGCTGGACCCCGCCGCCCCTGATGCCGCAGCAGAGCACGCCGTCGGCGGCGTCCAGGGCGTACACCCAGCCGTCGAGGGAGTTGCGCCAGCGCTCGGTGCCGTCGGCGACGTCGACCGTGTACAGGTGCGGGCCGTCGGCGGCGTGCACCCGGCCGTCGGCGACGGCCAGGGCCCAGGCGACGTCCCGGGTCTTCCAGCGCCGCTCGCCGGAGGCGATGTCGAGCGCGTGCACCTCGAAGCTGGAGACGAACAGGGTGCCGTCGGCGACCACCGGGGTGCCCCACACGTCGTTGGACATCCGGAACCGCCAGGGCCGCCACCGCACCGCCGGGGCGGGCGGCGGGGCGGGGGCGGGGGCGGGCACCGGGGCGCGGCGCACCCAGTCGGTGGCCGCCGGGGCGGCCGCGCTGCTGCCGGGCTGCCCGGCGACGGACTGGTCGGCCCGCGGTCCGGGCCCTATCCGTACGGGACCGCCGGACAGCCGCACCTCGCCGGCGGCCGGCCGGCGGCCCGGGGCGATGCGCTCGGTGGCGGCCTCGCCGCCGAGCGAGCCGGCGCCGGCGGCCACCGGCGGCGGGGCGACCGGCTGCGGCGGCACCGGGGCGACGGGCTGCGGGACGACGGGCTGCGGGGCGGGGACGGGGCGGCGGCCGCGCTTCTGCTCGATGAGTTCGAGGGCGCTGTCGGGCAGCCAGTCGCCCGCGTCGCCGAGGGCGTCGTCCGAGAAGAGGTGCGGGGCCAGCTCGGCCTGGATCTGCGCCGGGGTGGGACGGTGCTCCGGGGAGGGGCGCATGCAGGCCCGGACGAGGTCGACCAGCTCGACCGGCAGCCCGGAGAGGTCGGGCTGGTCGCGCAGGAGCTGGAAGACCGTCTCGACCGGGTTGGCGCCGCGGTACGGCGGGTGCCCGGTGCCGCAGAAGACGAGCAGCGAGCCGAGCGAGAAGACGTCGCTCGCGCCGGTGACGCTGCGGCTGTCGCGGGCCTGCTCGGGCGACATGTAGGCCGGGGTGCCGACGGCGACGTTGGTCATGGTGAGCCGGGTGTGCGAGACGCCCGCGGCGATACCGAAGTCGATCACGCGCGGGCCGTCCTCGACGACCAGCACGTTGGACGGCTTGAGGTCGCGGTGCACCAGGCCGGCGGCGTGGATCGACTGGAGGGCCTCGGCGATGCCGGCGACCAGCCAGCGCACCGCGACGACCGGCAGCGGCCCGCAGTGGTTGACCAGGTCCTCCAGCGAGGGCGCGGGCACGTAGGCGGTGGCGAGCCAGGGCACCCGTGCGTCGGCGTCGGCATCGACCACGGCGGCGGTGTAGAAGCCGCCGACCGTCTTGGCGGCGGCGATCTCGCGGGCGAAGCGGACCCGGAAGAGGTCGTCCTCGGCCAGCTCGGTGCGCACGGTCTTGATGGCGACGCGGCGGCCGGAGGCGGAGCGCGCCAGGTAGACCAGGCCCATTCCGCCCGCGCCGAGCCGCCCCAGCACCTCGAAGGGCCCGATCCGCCTTGGATCGTGCGCCGTCAGCTGGTCCACTGAGCTGCCACCTCCCCGTTGTGCCGTCCCCGGTACGGGGGTGCGCCCCCGATTCTCCAGTGCGCACCCCCCGGGAGCCAATCTCCCCCGCCCGCGGCACGCGGGCGGGCTGTAGCGGAGCGGCGGCCTCCGCCCCCGAACGCCTCCCGAACGCGGCGGCACGAACCGTATCGGCGCCCGCGTCCGACGATCACTGCGTGTCATCCGACCAACCCTCAGCAGACCGGTCGTCACGCTGTGGGGTCATCAGTGCACGGGGGGGCTGCAAGGTGATCGCTGAATATCCGTCCGGCCCCTTCCATTACCACCCCGGGCGGCGTAATAGTCGCATCACCGAATCGCGGCAAGATCGTGCCACGGTAAGCTGACGGCATGACAGGACAAGTTCGCACCGTCGACGGTCGCGTCGCCGGGCGACGCGGACAGGAGACGCGGCAGAAGCTGCTCGACTGCCTCCGCGAGATGCTCAGCACGTCGCCTTACCGGGACGTCAAGGTCATCGACGTCGCCCGTATGGCGGGTACCTCCCCCGCGACCTTCTACCAGTACTTCCCGGATGTCGAGGGCGCTGTCCTCGAGATCGCCGAGGAAATGGCCGAGGACAGCGGCGGGCTCAAAGAGCTCGTCGAAGGAAAGTCCTGGGCGGGAAAGACCGGCGCCGCCACTTCGGAAGATCTGGTGGACGGTTTCCTCGCCTTCTGGCGCAAGAACGATGCCATTCTCCGGGTGGTGACTCTCGGTGCTGCCGAAGGGGACAAACGGTTCTTCAAGATCCGTATGAAGGTCCTCAACTCGGTCGTCGCACCGCTCACCGAGGCCGTCCGGACGAACCACGGGAAGTCCGACACCACGATCGATCCGGCCGCGGTGGCGGGATCGCTGGTCTCGCTCCTGGCCTCCGCGGCCGAGCACCAGAAGGCGTTCACCTCCTGGGGCGTGAAGGTCAAGGACCTCAAGCCCAACCTCGCGCTCCAGGTCTACCTGGGCGTCGCGGGCAGGAAGCCGCCGAAGTAGGCGGCCCCACCACCCACCCGTCAGCTCGCACGGACGACCCCGGTTTCCTGTCCGGGGCGGGGCGGACGGCGGCCGTGTCCTCGGGGGAGGTTCGCCGACGTACCGCGACGTGCCCGACCAGCAGTGGGGCGCCGGAATCACTGATTCCGGCGCCCCACTGCCGCTGTCCGTGCCCACCGCGCCCGCTACGGGCAGCGCACCACCTGGCCGGCGTACGCCAGGCCGCCGCCGAAGCCGAAGAGCAGCACCGGGTCGCCCGGGCGGAGCTCGCCGCGCTCCACCAGCTTGCTGAGCGCCAGCGGGATCGAGGCGGCCGAGGTGTTGCCCGAGTCGACCACGTCCCGGGCGACGACGGTGTCCGGGCCGACGCCGAGCTTGGAGGCGATGGCGTCGATGATCCGCAGGTTGGCCTGGTGCGCGACGAAGCCGCGCAGCTCGGACGGCTCGATGCCGGCCCTGCGGCAGGTCTCGCGGGCCAGCGGGGCGATCTTCGTGGTGGCCCAGCGGAACACCGCCTGGCCCTGCTGGCTGATGGTCGGGTCCCAGCCGGTGATGACGACGGCGTCGCCCTTCTCGGGCTCGGAGCCCCACACCACCGGGCCGATCCCGGCCTCCTCGTCCGGCACGGCCTCCACCACCGCGGCGCCGGCGCCGTCCCCGAAGATCACGCAGGTGGTGCGGTCGGTCCAGTCGATGGTGTCGGACATCCGCTCGGCGCCGATCACCAGGGCCCGGGTGGCCGCGCCGGCGCGGATCGCGTGGTCGGCGGTGGCCAGCGCGTACGAGAAGCCCGAGCAGACCGTGTTGATGTCGTACGCGGCCGGGGCGGTGATCCCCAGCCGGGCGGCGACGGCTGCGGCGGTGTTGGGGCTGCGCTCCACGGCGGTGCAGGTGGCGACGACGACGAGGTCGACCTCCTGCGGCTGTCGGCCGGAGGCGGCGAGGGCCTTCTGGGCGGCTTCGGTGGCGAGGTCCACCAGGGTCTCGTCGACCGCGATGTGCCTGGTGCGGACGCCGACCCGGGAGCGGATCCACTCGTCGTCGGTGTCGACCAGCGTCGCCAGGTCGTCGTTGGTGAGGACCTTGGGCGGCTGGTAATGGCCGAGCGAAACGATACGGGAGGCGGTCATACATCAACTCAACCCGGTTACCGGCCAGTCTCCCGGTGACGCTCCGGCACAGTATCGGGGGGAGTTAGCTGTAGGAGGGCGACAACTCCGCCCAAACCGTCCGGGTCAGGCCGCCAGGGCCGCGGCGTCGCCCATGGCGATCACCGGGTGGGCCGCCGGGTCCAGCGTCCGGATGAGTTCGATCATGTCGGGCTCGGCCAGCGAGACGCAGGCGTGGGTCGGACCGCCGTGGTCGACGTGCAGCCAGACGCCGCCGCCCTTGGCCTTGCCCTCGGGGTACGCGGTGTCGAGCGGGGAGCGGCCCTCCACCCGGTTGTAGTTGATCGCGACCACGTAGTCGAAGGAGCCGGCCAGCTGCTCGCCGTTGAAGCCGCGGCCCCCGACGACGAAGCCGGGGTCCTTGTCGTACGGCAGCCGGCTGCCCGGGTCGGCCTTGCGGCCGCCGGCGTCGGTGAGGCCGAAGACGCCGATCGGGCTGTGCAGGTCGCCGGCCTTCTTCTGGGCGGACCAGCCCTTGTAGCCGTTGTGCGCCGCCCAGGCCCTGCCGGGCTTCCAGCGGCCCTCGACGGTGCGGGTCCACAGGGTGACGGTGGTGTCGGAGGAGTCCTCGCCCTGGCCGGAGGCCAGCACGACCTGGGTGGTCTCCGCCGGGATCTTCGCCAGGAACGCCGGGCCGAGGCCGGGGATGGCCGCCACTGTGCCGTCGTTCCGGTCGGAGCGGTCGGCGGCGCCCGGGCCCTCGGTGTGGTCGCCGGCGGACACCGGGGCGACGTCGGCCTGCTGCGCGGCGCTCTCGTCGCGGTCGGGGGCGCCGGCCGCGCTGATCACCGGCAGCGACCGCCCGGCACCGACGGTGAACCAGCCGGCGGCGGCCGCCAGGAGGACCGCGGTGCCGCCCATCAGGGCGCGTCCGCGGCGGCGGGGCTTCACCCGGCGCCGATGCCCGCGCTGCCGCGCCGTCTGCCCCTCCGCACTGCTGCGGGGGCCCGGCACGTCGGCCGAGCGGCGGTGTACGGAGGCGCGATGGGAACCGGACATGGGGACGATCCTCCCAAAGTCCCGGGCCGGAACGAAACCCGGGGCGTGTGGTGAGCCTGTGAGCATACGCGTTCCGTGGGGTGGCAAGGCCGTGTCCGGGGCGGCCGGGGCGCTCCGTGCGGGGTGCGCGCGGGACCGGGGCGCACGGGTGCCGGACACGCGCCGGGGCCCGTCGGCGGGGTGCCGACGGGCCCCGGGCGGACGGGTCGCGGTCAGAGGCGCATGGCCTGCGGGGTCTCGCGGCGGCCGAGGTCCGGGCCGTCGTACTCGCGGATGACCTCGTAGCGGGTGTTGCGCTCGACCGGGCGGAAGCCGGCGTCGCGGATGAGGTCGAGCAGGTCGTCGCGGCCGAGCTTGTTCGGGGTGCCGAAGTTGTCCGCGTCGTGGGTGATCTTGTACTCGACGACCGAGCCGTCCATGTCGTCCGCGCCGTGGCTGAGCGCCAGCTGGGCGGTGGTGACGCCGTGCATCACCCAGAAGACCTTGACGTGCGGCACGTTGTCGAACAGCAGCCGGGAGACGGCGAAGGTCTTCAGCGCCTCGGCGCCGGTCGCCATCTCGGTGCGCTCCATCAGGCGGTTGCGGACGATGCCGTCCTTGGAGTCGTGGAAGTCGTGCTGGTAGCGCAGCGGGATGAAGACCTGGAAGCCGCCGGTCTCGTCCTGCAGCTCGCGCAGGCGCAGCACGTGGTCGACCCGGTGGCGGGGCTCCTCGATGTGCCCGTACAGCATGGTGCACGGGGTCTTGAGGCCCTTCTCGTGCGCCAGGCGGTGGATCCGCGACCAGTCCTCCCAGTGGGTGGCGTGGTCGACGATGTGCTGCCGGACCTCCCAGTCGAAGATCTCCGCGCCGCCGCCGGTGAGCGACTCCAGGCCGGCGTCGATCAGCTCGTCGAGGATCTCGCTCGCCGAGAGGCCGCTGATCTTCTCGAACCAGTGGATCTCGGTGGCGGTGAAGGCCTTGAGGGAGACGTTCGGCAGGGCGCTCTTCAGTTCGCGCAGCGACCGCGGGTAGTAGCGCCAGGGCAGCGTCGGGTGGAGGCCGTTGACGATGTGCAGCTCGGTGAGGGAGTCGACCTCCATGGCCTTCGCCAGGCGGACGGCCTCCTCGATGCGCATGGTGTACGCGTCCTTCTCGCCCGGCTTGCGCTGGAACGAGCAGTACGCGCAGGACGCGGCGCACACGTTGGTCATGTTGAGGTGGCGGTTGACGTTGAAGTGGACGACGTCGCCGTTCTTGACCGTCCGCACGTGGTGCGCCAGGCCGCCCAGCCAGGCCAGGTCGTCGCTCTCGTAGAGGGCGATGCCGTCCTCGCGGGTCAGCCGTTCACCCGCGTAGACCTTCGCCTCCAGCTCGCGCTTGAGCCCTGCGTCCATGCGGTGACCAGCCTCCTCCGACTTCGAATCCTTGCCGGAACGAGACTACGCCCACGCACGCCGGGGGGAACGGCAGGGGCGCGCGAACCCTAGCGGGCGAGGAGTTCGGCGAGGAGCTTCGGCTCGATGTTGCCGCCGCTGACGACGGCCGCGAAGACCCGGCCGGCGATCTCGCCCGCCCGGTGGAAGTACCCGGCGGCGGCGACCGCGCCGGACGGCTCGGCGACCAGCCGGCCGCGGCGGGCCAGCAGGGCGACGGTGTCGCGGATCTCGTCCTCCGTCACGGTGACGATGTCGTCGACGTACGCCTGCAGGTGCTGGAAGGGCAGCACGCCGACGGTCGGGGTGCGCAGCCCGTCGGCGATGGTGCGGTAGGTGTCCTCGACCGGCCAGGCGAGGTGCTCGCCGGCCCGGAAGCTGGCCTGCGCGTCGGCCGCGAGCGCGGGCTCGACGCCGACCACCCGGACGCCGGGGCAGGTCAGCTTGAGCGCGGCCGCCGTGCCGGAGATGAGGCCGCCGCCGCTGACCGGCACCAGCACGGTGTCGAGCTCGTCGGGGGCGTCCTCGCCGATCTCCAGGCCGACGGTGCCCTGCCCGGCGATGATGTACGGGTCGTCGTACGGCGGCACCCAGACGTAGCCGTGCTGTTCGACGAGTTCGGCGGGGAGGGTGTCGCGCTCGCCCGGCGGCACGAGGACCACCTCGGCGCCGAAGCCCCGGGTGTTCTCGACCTTGACGGCCGGGGAGGTGTCCGGCATGACGATGACGGCCTTGATGCCGAGCAGCCCGGCGGCGTACGCCACCGCCTGCGCGTGGTTGCCGCTGGACTGCGCGACGACGCCGCGGGCCCGCTCCTCGGCGGTCATCGCCGCGAGCCGGTTGTAGGCGCCGCGCAGTTTGAACGCGCCGGTCGGCTGGAGGCTCTCGGGCTTGAGCCAGAGCCGGCGGGCGCCGTCCGCCGCCCAGGGGCAGGGCAGCAGCGGGGTCCGCACCGCGACTCCGGCGATCCGCTGCTGCGCGGCGCGCAGCTCCTCCAGGCCGACCAGCGTCATCCCGTCACTCCTCCGTCGTCCGGCCGGTCACTCGGCGCTGCCCAGCGGCATGTCGGTGACCCGGTTCTCCCACTTGGTGGACAGTACGACCGTGGTGCGCGTCCGGGCCACGCCCTTCGTGCCGGACAGCCGCTTGACGACCGATTCCAGTCCTTCGACGTCCGGGACGCGCACCTTGAGCATGTAGGAGTCGTCGCCGGCGATGAACCAGCAGTCCTCGACCTCGGGGAGGTCCTTGAGGCGGTGTGCGACGTCCTCGTGGTCGGCGGCGTCGGTGAGCTGAAGACCGATCAGGGCGGTCACGCCGAAGCCCAGCGAGGCCGGGTTGACGGTGGCGCGGTAGCCGGTGATCACCCCGGCCTGCTCCAGCCGGTTGATGCGGTCCGTCACGCTGGGCCCGGACAGGCCCACGAGTCGGCCGAGTTCCGCGTAGGAGGCGCGGCCGTTCTCCCGCAGTGCCTGGATGAGCTGTCTGTCCACTGTGTCCATATACCTGCCAGCGCCCTTCCGAACCTCACCGGACCGAGAGATCATTATCCGGATTCGAAGGCGCCGTGCGCGGATCGACCCGGATATCGCAAAGAACATACTCTCCCGATCCGCGCCCTCTCACTCAGCCCGGGCCGCTGCCCCGAGCTCGCCCTCCCAGCGGCGGTAGAGCGTGTGCGGCACGCCCGCCGCGTCGAGCACCCGGCCGGCGACGAAGTCGACCAGTTCGCGGGCGGTGGAGCCGCCCGCGTAGAAGCCCGGCGAGGCGGGGAGCACCACGGCGCCCTGCGCGTCCAGTTCGACCAGGTGCTTCAGCGTCACCCCATTGAGGGGGGTCTCGCGCAGGCACACCACCAGCGGCCGGCGCTCCTTGAGGGTGACGCTCGCGGCCCGCTGGAGCAGGTCCTTGCTGAGGCCGAGCGCGATGCCGGCCACGGCGCCGGTGGTCGCGGGGACGACGAGCATGCCCTTGGCCGGGTACGAGCCGGAGGAGGGCCCGGCCGCGAAGTCCCCGGCCGCCCAGTACCGCACGTCGCCGGGCACCTCGCCGGACACCTCCCCGGCGGGCCCCTGCGGCCCGGCCGGTCCGGTGCCGAGCCAGGCCGCCAGGTCGGTGCGCCAGTGCGCGTCGCGGAAGGAGATGCCGGTCTCGTCGAGGATGGTCAGCCGGGCGGCCCGGCTCACCACCAGGTCGACGGCCTCGCCGGCCGCCAGCAGCGCCCGGAGCACCGACGCGGCGTACGGCGTGCCCGACGCCCCGGAGACCCCGACCACCCACGGCCTGCGTACCTGCTGATCACTCATGTGCCCGACGATAGACCGGCGCACCGCTGCGGCGGCGGGGCCGGGCGGGGCAGGATGGACGGCATGGCGCCCACGCTGATCGACCTCACCCATCCGGTCACCACCGGCATGCCGGTCTACCCCGGCGACCCGGAGGTGGACCTCCGGCCGGCCCTGACGACGGCGGGCGCCGGGGTCAACGTGCTGGCGCTGCACCTGGGTTCGCAGTCGGGTACGCACGTGGACGCGCCGTACCACGTGGACGTCACCTGGCCGACGCTGGACGGGCTGCCGCTGGAGCTGTTCACCGGCCCCGCCGTGGTCGCCGACCTGCGCGGGCTCGCCCCCCGCACCGGGGTGACCGCCGACCTGCTCGCGCCCGCGCTGGCCCGCTGCACGGCGGGCACCGTGCTGCTGCTGGCGACCGGCTGGCCGCGGCACTGGGGCACCGACCACTACCTGGCGCACCCCTATCTGACGCCCGACGCGGCGGAGGCGATCACCGGGGCGGGGGTGCGGACGGTCGGGGTGGACGCGCTCTCGGTGGACCGGACGCCCGAGCCGGGCCCGGCCGACCCGGCGGTGGCCGCGCTGCTGGCGGAGCTCGCGGACGAGCACGACCCGACGGCCGAGCCGCCGAGCCTGGCCGCGCACCGGGTGCTGCTGGGCGGCGGGGGCGGCGGGGTGATCGCGGAGAACCTCACCGACCTGACGCCGCTGCTGGCCGCGCAGGAGGCCGGGGCCGCGCTGGAGGTGTCGCTGTTCCCGCTGCGGCTCGCGGCGGCGGACGGCGCTCCGGTACGGGCGGTGGCCCGGGTCGGCTGACGGCGTGTGAGGAGGAGTGCGGGGGCGGGCCGGAGGGCCTCCACGACAGGTCTAGACCATGCGCCGGGTGCCCGGCTACGCTCCCTGCATGGCAGAGATCTCCGGGGTCGTCGAGCGGATCTGGCGCTACCCGGTCAAGTCCACCGGCGGCGAACCCCTCGACTCCGTCGAGGTGGACGGACGCGGCCTCGCCGGCGACCGCCTGTACGCCGTCCGGGACGGCGCCGGCCGACTCGGATCCGGCAAGAACACCCGCCGCTTCCGCCGGATGGACGGCCTCCTGCGGCTCGGCTCGCGCCTCGGCCACCGCCTCGACGGGCCCGAACTCCTCGACCCGCTCGGCCACCGCGTCGAGGACCCGGACACCTTCCTCCGCGCCTACCTCGAACGCGACGACGTCGCCCTCGCCCGCGAGGACGCCGTCTCCCACTTCGACCAGCTGCCGGTCTCCGTGCTCACCACCGCCACCCTCGACTGGGTGCGCGCCGCCGCCCCCGACGCCGCGGTCGACGAGCGGCGCTTCCGCCCCAACCTGCTGGTCCGGACCCCGCCCGGCACCCCGCCGTTCGTCGAGGACACCTGGTTCGGCCGGGAGGGCCGGGCCGGCGACGGCGTCCGGCTGGCCTTCGTCCGCTCCAGCGAACGCTGCGCCATGGCCGGCCTCGCCCAGCCCGGCCTGCCGCACGCCCCCGGGATCCTCCGGGCCGTCACCCAGGGCCACGAGGGCCGGCTCGACGCGCTGGCCACCGTCGCCCGGCCCGGCCGCCTCCGGGTCGGCGACACCCTCGCCTTCACCACCTGAGGCATCCCGAGGCCTCCCGCAGTCCCGCGAGCCCGCACGCCCGGACGGCCGGGACGGTCAGGACGTGCCGCCACCCGGGCCGACCAGGCAGAACGGGTGCCCCGCCGGATCCAGGAACACCCGCCAGCCGGCCTCCCCGGCCTTCCGGACCGCACCCAGCTCGACGACCCGCCGCTCGGCGGCGTCCAGGTCCTCGACGTCGATGTCGAGGTGCATCTGCTGCGGGTGGGCCGGGTCCGGCCACATCGGCGGCCGGTAGTCCTCCACCCGCTGGAACGCCAGCACCTCACCGCCCGGCGTGTGCACGGTCGACCACTCCGCGTCCACCGACCAGCGCGGGTCCGGCCGGTCGACCTCACCGCCCAGCACGGTCGCGTAGAAGTGCGCCAGCCCCGCCGGGTAGTGGCAGTCCAGCACCACGCACTGCAGCTTGCCGATCATCGGTCCACACTCCTCGGGGTCGCGGCCGGTCCTTCGCACCCTCCCATCTTTCCGCCCGGCGCCCCCGCAAGCAGGGCAGGCGGACCGGCCCGGGTGGCACATCACCCGCGGCGCACCCGCCCCGGCCAGGTCAGGGCCGCAGCGGACGGCCCGTCAGGTGGCGTAATGCTCCGGCAACCCGGCCGCCATCGGACCGCCCCTAGGGTCGTCCCCGGCCGCACCGAGCCCGTACCGACCGCCCCCGGGAGCCCCGATGACCAGCGACAACCCCGCCCTGCCCGGCGCCCGGCGGCTGCGCGCCGACCGTGCCCGCCAGGTCGCGGACGTGCTGCGCCGCCAGGTGCTCGGCGGGGCGTACACCGCCGGGCCGCTGCCGCACGAGGACGTGCTCGCGGAGGAGTTCGGCGCATCCCGGAACACCGTGCGGGAAGCCCTCGACCTGCTGCGCGGCGAAGGACTGGTGCGGCGCGTGCCGGGCTCGGGGACGATCGTGGTCGCCGACAAGGTGCCGCACGGACTCAACCGCCTGCAGGGCCTCGCCGAGACGCTCCACGAGCACGGCGAGGTCGTCAACGAGGTCCGCGCCCTCGGGCCCGTCCGGGCGCCCGGCCCGGTCGCCCGCCGGCTCGGCCTGCCGGACGGCAGCGAGGTCGTCTACGTGGAACGGCTGCGCCGCCTCAACGGCCTGCCGCTCTCCCTCGACCTCACCTACCTGGCGCCCGACATCGGCGCCGGGCTCGACGCCGCCGACCTCGCCCACACCGACGTCTTCCGGCTGATCGAGGAGGCCGCCGGGCAGCCGCTCGGCGGCGCCGACATCACGCTGGAGGCCGTCAGCGCCGACGCGCACTCCGCAACCGTCCTCGAAGTCCCCCGCGGCGCCGCCCTGCTGATGCTGGAGCGGCTGACCACCCTCGCCGACGGGCGGCCCGTCGACCTCGAATACGTCCGCTTCCGCGGTGACCGGATCACCATGCAGGGCCGGCTGCTGCGCGACACCCCGTAGGAGCCCCCGTTGGCCCTCGCCGACCACCGCACCGACGTGCCCGTCACCATCGACGCCTCGCTGTGCATCGACGGCTGCACCCTGTGCGTCGAGATGTGCCCGCTGGACTCGCTGGCCATCGACCCCGACACGAACAAGGCCTTCATGCACGTCGACGAGTGCTGGTACTGCGGCCCGTGCGCCGCCCGCTGCCCCACCGGGGCCGTCACCGTCAACATGCCCTACCTGCTGCGCTGAGGAGCCCCCGCATGCACCGCCCCGGACCCCTGGCCCGCCTGCTGCCGGCCGCCGCCCTGCTCGTCGCCGCCACCGCGTGCTCCTCCGCCTCCGCCGGAACCTCCGGCACCGTCCGGGTGGTCGTCGGCTACCAGTCGAAGACCATCAACACCGTCACCGCCGGCACCCTGCTGCGCGCCCAGGGCTACCTGGAGCAGCGGCTCGCCGAGCAGGGCCGCCGGGACGGGCGGACGTACCAGGTCGTCTGGCAGGACTACGACTCGGGCGCGCCCATCACCGCCCAGATGCTCGCCGAGAAGATCGACATCGGGTCGATGGGCGACTACCCGCTGCTCATCAACGGCTCCCGCGCGCAGGAGGCCGGCGGGCCCGGCACCCGGCTGGTCTCCGTCACCGGCTACAACCTGCTCGGCGCCCTCAACGGCGTCGTCGTGCCGAACGGCTCCCCCGCGCACACCCTCGCCGACCTGAAGGGCAAGAAGGTCTCCACCTCGGTCGGTTCCGCCGCCGACGGCACCCTCGTCCAGGCACTGCGCAGGGCCGGGGTGCCCGACACCGGCATCCAGAAGCAGAACCAGCAGCCCGCCGTCGGCGCCTCCGCGCTCAAGGCGGGCAGCGTCGACGCGCTCGCGCAGTTCGTCGCCTGGCCCGGCGCGGTGGTCTTCGCCGGCGACGGGCACCTCCTCTACGACGGCGCCGCCCTCGGCCGCCCCACCCTGCACGGCGTGGTGATCCGGCAGAAGTACGGCACCGCCCACCCGGAGGTCGTCCAGGCCTTCCTGCACGCCCAGGCCGACGCCACCCGCTACCTCAACGAACACCCGCTGGACGCCAGCCGGAAGGTCGCCGAGGCCACCGGCCTGCCCGCCGAGGTCGTCCACCTCTACAACGGGCCCGACGGCATCGCCACCTTCGCCACCCCGCTGCGGCCCGACCTGCTGAACGCGCTCCGCCAGGACGTGCCGTTCCTCAAGTCGGTCGGCGTGCTCAAGGCGCTCGACGTCGACACGTTCGTCGACCCGTCGTACCTGGCCGCCGCCGCCCTGCCGGACGTCCCGCCCGCACGGATCACCGGCACCGACGAGGTCTGCGCGAAGCCCGTCACCGACCCCGGGCTCGCCGGGGAGATCTGGTACCAGGGCGAGGACGTCACCCACCCGGCCGCCGACCCCCGCTGCCTGCTGCGCGCCGTCCGGACGGCCACGGCCGCCGGGAAGAAGCTCCGCGCCGCCTACGTGCCGGACGCCGCGACCGGCACCCGCTGGTTCGCCGACAAGGACCACTGGGTGCTCGACGGCACCGCACTGCTGCCCTTCACCACCGAGGACGGCGTCCGCGCCCACCTCGCCGCCCACCCCGGCGCCCGCGCCGTCGGCTGGGACGAAGCCCTGGCGGCGGCATGAGCACCACCCTCCAGCGTCCCGGCGCCCCGCCGCGCACGGCCGCGCAGCGGCCCGCCCGCCCCGGCCGGGCCAGGCGCCGACTGCTGCGGACGGCCTCCCTGCTCGCCTTCGCCGGCCTGTGGCAGCTGCTGACCGCGCAGCACGTGCAGGCGTGGGTGCGCTTCGACCACCTGCCGACGGCCGTCCAGGTCGGGCAGGCCTTCGGCCGGCAGCTCGCCACCGGCCCGTACTGGCAGGACCTCGCCGACAGCCTCCGGCGGATCGGCACCGGCTTCCTGCTGGCCGCCGTGCTCGGGGTCGCGGTCGGCGTGCTCACCGCCCGCTCCCGGTGGGCCGCCGACCTGCTCGGGCCGGTGCTGGAGCTGATCCGGCCGATCCCGGCGATCGCCCTCGTCCCCGTGGCGATCATGCTGTTCCCGGAGAACGAGCAGGGCATCGTCTTCATCACCTTCACCGCGGCGTTCTTCCCGGTGACCGTCTCCACCCGGCACGCGGTGCGCGCCGTGCCGCCGCTCTGGGAGGACGCCGTCCGCACGATGGGCGGCGGCCGCGGCCGGGTGCTGCGCAGCGTGGTGCTGCCCGCGGCGCTGCCCGGCGTCGTCGGCGGCCTGTCGGTCGGCATCGGGGTGTCCTGGATCTGCGTGATCTCCGCGGAGATGGTCTCCGGCCAGTACGGGGTCGGCTACCGCACCTGGCAGGCGTACACCGTGCTCGACTACCCGGGGGTGTTCGTGGGGATGGCCACCATCGGCCTGCTCGGGTGGCTGACCTCGGGCGCCGTCGAGCTCACCGGCCGCCGGCTCACCGCCTGGCTGCCGCCGCGGACGGGAGGCGGGCGATGAGTCTGCGTCTGACGGCCCGCGGGCTGAGCCTCGGCCACCCCGGGCACCCGGTGCTCGACGGCGTCGACCTCGACGTCGGCCCCGGCGAGGTGCTGACCGTGGTCGGCTCCTCCGGCGGCGGCAAGTCGACCCTGCTGCGGGCGCTCGCCGGGCTGCTGCGCCCGAGCGGCGGCGAGCTGCTCGCGGACGGCGAGCCGCTGCGCGGGCCGGCCGCCGACCGCGCGCTGGTCTTCCAGGACGACGGGCTGCTGCCCTGGCGCAGCGTCCGGCGGAACGTCGAGCTGCCGCTGGCGGTGCGCCGGGTGCCGCGGGCGGAGCGGCGGGAGCCGGTCGCCGAGTGGATCGGCCGGGTCGGCCTGGAGGGCCTGGAGCGGCGGCTGCCCCGGGAGCTGTCCGGCGGGCAGCGTCAGCGCGTGCAGCTCGCCCGGGCGCTGGTGGGCTCGCCGCGGGCCGTCCTGATGGACGAGCCGTTCGGCGCGCTCGACGCGCAGACCCGCGCCGCGATGCAGCAGCTGCTGCTGACGGTGTGGGAACGGCAGCGGTGCACCGTCGTCTTCGTCACCCACGACGTGGACGAGGCGCTGCTGCTCGGCGACCGGATCGCCGTGCTGGGCGGCGGCACCCTCGCCGCCGTGCACGACGTGCCGCGGCCGCGCGACCCCGGCTCGCGCGCCGACCCGGCGGTGCGGCGGCTGCGCGAGACCGTCCTCGCCGCGCTGTGACCCGGCGCCGTCCCGGTGCGACCCCGACCCCCTGGAAGGAACCCCCCGTGGAGATCCCCGACCTCGCCGACGCCCGCCGCCTGCACTGCGACGTGCTGGTCGTCGGCGGCGGCACCGCAGGCTCGATGGCCGCGCTCAGCGCCGCCGAGGCCGGGGCCGACGTGCTGCTGCTGGAGAAGGCGCACGTGCGGCACTCCGGCGCCCTCGCCATGGGCATGGACGGCGTGAACAACGCCGTCGTGCCCGGCCGGGCCGACCCGGACGACTACGTCGCCGAGATCACCCGCGCCAACGACGGGATCGTCGACCAGCGCACCGTGCGGCAGACGGCCACCCGCGGCTTCGCCATGGTGCAGCGGCTGGAGCGGTACGGCGTGAAGTTCGAGAAGGACGAGTACGGCGAGTACCAGGTGCGCCAGGTGCACCGGTCGGGCAGCTACGTGCTGCCGATGCCGGAGGGCAAGGACGTCAAGAAGGTGCTCTACCGGGTGCTGCGGGAGCGCCGCATGCGGGAGCGGATCACCATCGAGAACCGCGTCATGCCGGTGCGGGTGCTGACCGCGGAGGGGCGGGCGGTCGGCGCGGCCGGCTTCGACACCCGGAGCGGGGAGTTCGTCGTGGTGTCGGCCGGGGCCGTCGTGCTGGCCACCGGCCCGTGCGGGCGCCTCGGGCTGCCCTCCAGCGGCTACCTGTACGGCACCTACGAGAACCCGACCAACGCGGGTGACGGCTACGCGATGGCCTACCACGCGGGGGCGGAGCTCAGCGGCATCGAGTGCTTCCAGATCAACCCGCTGATCAAGGACTACAACGGCCCGGCGTGCGCGTACGTCGCCAATCCGTTCGGCGGCTACCAGGTCAACCGGCACGGCGAGCGGTTCGTCGACTCCGACTACTGGTCGGGGCAGATGATGTCGGAGTTCGCCGCGGAGCTGGCCTCCGAGCGCGGCCCGGTCTACCTGCGCACCACCCACCTGCCGGAGGAGACCGTGCAGGCGCTGGAGTCGATCCTGCACACCACGGAGCGGCCCAGCCGCGGCACGTTCCACGCCGGGCGCGGGCACGACTACCGCACGCACGACGTCGAGATGCACATCTCCGAGATCGGCCTGTGCGGCGGCCACTCGGCGAGCGGCGTCTGGGTCGACGAGAACGCCGCCACCACGGTGCCCGGCCTGTACGCGGCCGGCGACCTCGCCTGCGTGCCGCACAACTACATGATCGGCGCGTTCGTCTTCGGCGACCTCGCCGGCAGCCACGCCGCCGCGCACCTGCCCCCGGAGCGCGCCGACCTCCCCGACGACCAGGTGAAGGCCGCCCACGCGCTCGTCTACCGCCCGCTGCACAACCCGGACGGTCCGCCGCAGCCGCAGGTCGAGTACAAGCTGCGGCGCTTCGTCAACGACTACGTCGCCCCGCCGAAGACCGGCGCCCGGCTCTCCGTCGCCCTCGACCACTTCGAGCGGATGCGGGGCGAGATCGCCGGCATGGGCGCCCGCACCCCGCACGAACTGATGCGCGCCGTCGAGGTCGACTTCATCCGGGACTGCGCCGAGATGGCCGCCCGCTCCTCGCTCGCCCGCGAGGAGAGCCGCTGGGGCCTCTACCACGACCGCGTCGACCACCCCGGGCGCGACGACGCCCGGTGGTTCCGCCACCTCAACCTGCGCCGCACCGCCGACGGCGCGATGGAGTTCCTGACCCGGCCGGTCGCGCCCTACCTGGTGCCGGTCGACGGCCTGGAGCCCCCCGGCGGCGACGTCGAACTGCTCGGCGAGGTGCACGCCCTGCTGGTGGGGCGCACCGGCGCCGCCACCACCGCCGCGCAGGACGGCCCGGCGGCCGCGGCCCCCGCCTCGCCGCGCCTGCTCGACCTGCTGCGCCTGGCCGACGAGCAGCCCGGCCTCGACCGGCTCGCCCCGTACCTCGCCGACCCGGCGGCCGACGTGCGCCGCACCGCCGTCGCCGTGCTCACCGAGACCGCGCCGGACGGCACCGGGCCGGCCCTCGCCGCGGCCCTGCACGACCCGGACGGGCGGGTGCGGGCCGCGGCCGTGGCCGGCCTCCGCGAACTCGCCGACGTGCTCGACCCGGCGCTCGGGGCGGCACTGGCAGGGGCGGCCGGCTCCCCCGACCCGGTCGTGCGGGCCGGTGTGCTGGAGCTGGGCCGGGCGCTGCGCACCGGCACCGGGGCGCTCTACACCGCCGGTCTCGCGGACGGCGCGGTGGCCGTGCGGCTGCAGGCGGTGCGCGGCCTCGTCTCGCTGGACGCGGCGGGCGGGCTCGCCGCCGCCGCAGCCGATCCCGCCCGCGAGGTGCGGGTCGCCGTCGGGGAGGGGCTCGGCACGGTCGGCGACCCGGCCGCCGAGGCGGTGCTGCTCGCCCTGGCCGCCGACCCCGATCCGCTGGTGCGGGCCGCCGCGTACGAGGGTGCCGCGGGGATCGGCTGCCCGCCCGCGCTGGCGGCGCTCGCGGGGCTGCCGGACGACGCCTGGCAGGTGCGGAAGGCCGCCGCCGGGGCGCTGGGCGCGGCCGGTGCGCTCACCCCGCTGCTGGCGCTGCTCGCCGACGCGAACGGCGACGTGCGGAAGGCCGCCGTCCGCGCGCTCGCCCCGCACGCGGCCGGCCCGGCATCCGCGGCGGCGCTGCGGGAGCGCCTCGCGGACCCCGACGCCGACGTCCGCGCCTACGCCCGTCTGGCGCTGCGGGAGGCCGCGGGGTGAGGTCCGCGGCCTCCCGGGGCGGGTCAGATCCGCAGGCCCCGGCTGACCAGGTCGATCAGGGTGAAGACGAAGAGCGAGATGCCGACGAAGCCGTTGGTGGTGAAGAAGGCCCGGTTGAGGCGGGAGAGGTCGCCGGGCTTCACGATCGAGTGCTCGTAGAGGAACGCCCCGACGACCACGGCGAGGCCGACCCAGAAGGCCGGGCCCGCGTCGGTGAGCAGGCCGTACCAGACGAGCAGGAGGGTGGTGACGGCGTGGCAGGCGCGGGCGCCGTACAGGGCGGCGGCGGTGCCGAAGCGGGCCGGCACGGAGCGGACGCCGTCCGCGCGGTCGGCGGCGACGTCCTGGCAGCCGAAGATCAGGTCGAAGCCGCCGATCCAGACGCCGACGGCGAGGCCCAGCACGACGGCGTCCCACGACCAGGTGCCGGTGACGGCGAGCCAGGCGCCGATCGGGCCGGCGGCCTGGGCGAGGCCCAGGATGGCGTGCGGGAAGTCGGTGAACCGCTTGCCGTACGGGTAGACCACCATCGGCACGACGGCGACCGGGGCGAGTGCCAGGCAGAGCGGGTTGAGCAGGGCGGCGGCGCCGAGGAAGACCACGAGGGCGATGCCGGAGCCGATGTACGCGGTGCGCAGGGAGACGGCGCCGGTGACGAGCTCCCGGCCGGCGGTACGGGGGTTCCGGGCGTCGATCTCGCGGTCGATGATGCGGTTGGCGGCCATGGCGAAGGTGCGCAGGCCGACCATGCAGACGGTGACGACGAACAGCTCGCCCCAGTGCACGCTGCGGTCGGCGAGGAACATCGCGGTGAGCGCGGCGATGTACGCGAAGGGCAGCGCGAACACCGAGTGCTCGATCATGACCAGCCGGAGGAAGGCCTTGACCTTGCCGGGCGGGACCTCGAAGGCGGCCGTGGTCACAGCCCGTACTCCTTCCAGCGCTTGGTGACGAGGGCGGCGGTCTCCGGGTCGGAGGCGACCATCTCGGGCCACCCGCCGTCGCGGGTGTAGCCCTCCTCGGGAAGCTTGCGGGTGGCGTCGATGCCGGCCTTGCCACCCCAGAACTGCTGGTACGAGGCGTGGTCGAGGTGGTCGACCGGGCCCTCGACGACGCTCAGGTCGCGGCTGTAGTCGGTGTTGCCGAGCGCCCGCCAGGCCACTTCCCGGTAGTCGTGCACATCGCAGTCGGCGTCGACCACGACGATCAGCTTGGTCAGCGACATCATGTGGGCGCCCCAGATGGCGTGCATGACCTTCTGGGCGTGCTTGGGGTACTTCTTGTCGATCGAGACGATCACGCAGTTGTGGAAGCCGCCGGCCTCGGGCAGGTCGTAGTCGACGATGTCCGGGATGATGATCTTGAGCAGTGGCAGGAAGAACCGCTCGGTGAACTTGCCGAGCGGGCCGTCCTCGGTCGGCGGCCGGCCGACGACGATCGACTGCAGGACCGGACGGCGGCGCATGGTCACGCAGTCGATGGTCAGCGCCGGGAACGGCTCCTGCGGGGTGTAGAAGCCCGTGTGGTCGCCGAACGGGCCCTCGGGCAGCATCTCGCCGGGCTCCAGCCAGCCCTCCAGCACCACCTCGGCGTCGGCCGGCACCTGCAGCGGGACGGTCCTGCAGTCGACCATCCGCACCCGCTCGCCCGCCACGAACCCCGCGAACAGGTACTCGTCGATGTCGCCGGGCAGCGGCGCGGTCGCCGCGTACGTCACGACGGGCGGGCAGCCGAAGGCGATCGCGACCGGCAGCCGCTCGCCACGGCCCGCGGCCACCGCGGCGTGGTTGCGGCTGTCCTTGTGGATCTGCCAGTGCATGCCGATGGTCCGCTTGTCGTGGCGCTGCAGCCGGTAGAGGCCGAGGTTGCGGATGCCGGAGTCCGGGTCCTTGGTGTGGGTCAGCCCCAGGTTGAAGAAGGAGCCGCCGTCGAGCGGCCAGGTGAAGAGGGCGGGCAGCTGGTCCAGGTCGACGTCGTCGCCGGTGAGCACCACCTCCTGCACGGGCGCGTCGCCGGGCTTCACGTGCTTCGGCGGCACGTGGGCCATCGAGGCGAGCTTGCCGAAGGCGTCCCGGAAGCCGGTGAAGCCCTGCGGCAGCTCGGGCTTCAGCAGGCCGGCGATCTTCTCGGAGATCTCGTCGGGCGACTTCAGGCCCAGCGCCTTGGCGAGGCGCCGCTCGGTGCCGAAGACGTTCATCGCGAGCGGCATCGCCGCGCCCTTGACGTTCTCGAAGAGCAGCGCCGGGCCCTTGGCCTTCTGGACCCGGTCGACGATCTCACCGACCTCCAGGTAGGGGTCCACCTCGGCCTTGATCCGCTTGAGGTCGCCCTCCCGCTCCAGAGCGCGGAGGAAGGAGCGGAGATCGTCGTATGCCATGCCAGTCAGTATCCGCCACCGGCTACCCTGGCCCCGCCAAGAGGGCCCTGTTCGACGTTCCCCGGGGGAGACCACCACCGTGCTGAGGATTCTGCCGCCACTGCTCATGCTCGCACTGTGGGTCGGCGCGTTCATCGACTGCCTGACCACGCCGGAGGACCGCGTCCGCCACCTGCCGAAGGTGGTGTGGGTGATCATCGTGCTGCTCTTCCCGCTGGTGGGCTCGATCGCGTGGCTGGTGGCGGGGAAGAACCGGGCCCGCGGGCCGCGGGAGCCGGCCGCCGGCGGCCCGCCGCGGGGCGGTTTCGTCGCCCCGGACGACAACCCCGAGTTCCTCGCCTCGCTGGGCCGCGACGACCGGCGGCACGAGGACATGCTCAAGGACTGGGAGTCCGACCTGCGCCGCCGCGAGGAGGAAATGCGCCGAAAGGACGAGCCCGAGGAAGGTCCTCGCGGCTGAGCGGATTTGGCGCTTCCCTACCATCTGCGCATCTTCCGGGGCAGGGCACCTGCAGGAACCGCACACCCCCGACCCGGCCTCCCGGCCGGGTTCTCCGCGCTGCCCGCGTGCCGTCCGCGGCGCCACTGACCTGCGGGATCAAGACCCCGGCCACACCCGGTGACGGGGAGGGCCGGCACCCCCGCCGCCCCTCCCCCGACGCCCACCGGGGTGGTGGGAACTGTGCGCCCTTCACAGGTTCTGAGGCTCGACCTTGTACGGAATCGACGCCGAGCCCCGACGCCACTCCCTCGTAGTGTCGTAGGTGAAGAAGTGTTCGCCGCAGCAGCAGCCACGTACCCCGGGCCGTCTGCCGGACAGTTCCCTCACACTTGGAGTGGTTCGAGATGACGGTTCTGCACGACGCGCCGGTCGGCGACGAGATCCCCGCGATCCCGGCCGACGCGCGCGGACGCGTGGCCGAGCTGCACGAACTCCGCGAGCAGGTGCGTCGGGGTCCGAGCGAGAAGGCCACCGAGGCCCAGCACGCGAAGGGCAAGCTGACCGCGCGCGAGCGCATCGACCTCCTCCTCGACGAGGGGTCGTTCCACGAGGTGGAACCGCTGCGCCGGCACCGTGCGAGCGGCTTCGGCCTGGAGAACAAGAAGCCGCACACCGACGGCGTGGTCGTCGGCTGGGGCACCGTGCACGGGCGGACCGTCTTCACCTACGCGCACGACTTCCGGATCTTCGGCGGCGCCCTCGGCGAGGCGCACGCGCAGAAGATCCACAAGATCATGGACATGGCCATCTCGGCCGGTGCGCCGCTGGTCTCGCTGAACGACGGCGCGGGCGCCCGCATCCAGGAGGGCGTCACCGCGCTCGCCGGCTACGGCGGCATCTTCCAGCGCAACACCAAGGCCTCCGGCGTCATCCCGCAGATCTCCGTGATGCTCGGCCCGTGCGCCGGCGGCGCCGCGTACTCCCCCGCGCTGACGGACTTCGTCTTCATGGTCCGCGAGACCTCGCAGATGTTCATCACCGGCCCGGACGTCGTGCAGGCCGTGACCGGCGAGAAGATCTCGCAGAACGGCCTCGGCGGCGCCGACGTCCACTCCGCCACCTCGGGCGTCTCGCACTTCGTCTACGACGACGAGCAGTCCTGCATCGAGGAGGTCCGCTACCTCCTCTCGCTGCTGCCGCAGAACAACCGCGAGATGCCGCCCGCCACCTCCGGCGACGACCCGGTCGCCCGCCGCAACGACTCGCTGCTCGACCTCGTGCCCGCCGACGGCAACCGCCCGTACGACATGCGCAAGGTCATCGAGGAGATCGTCGACCACGGCGAGTACCTGGAGGTCCACGAGCGCTGGGCGACCAACGTCATCGTGGCGCTCGCCCGGATCGACGGGCACGTGACCGGCATCGTCGCCAACCAGCCGCAGTCGCTCGCCGGCGTGCTCGACATCAACGCCAGCGAGAAGGCCGCCCGCTTCGTGCAGATGTGCGACGCCTTCAACATCCCGATCGTCACCATGCTGGACGTCCCCGGCTTCCTGCCCGGCGTCGACCAGGAGCACGGCGGCATCATCCGGCACGGCGCCAAGCTGCTGTACGCCTACTGCAACGCCACCGTGCCGCGGATCTCGCTGATCCTCCGCAAGGCCTACGGCGGCGCCTACATCGTCATGGACTCCCGGTCGATCGGCGCGGACCTGTCCTTCGCCTGGCCGACCAACGAGATCGCCGTGATGGGCGCCGAGGGCGCCGCCAACGTCATCTTCCGCCGGGACATCGCGGCGGCCGAGGACCCCGAGGCGATGCGCGCGCAGAAGATCAAGGAATACAGGACCGAACTGATGCACCCGTACTACGCGGCCGAGCGCGGCCTCGTGGACGACGTGATCGACCCGGCCGAGACCCGCGAGGTGCTCGCCGCCTCGCTCGCCATGCTCCGCACCAAGCACGCCGATCTGCCCAGCCGCAAGCACGGCAACCCGCCGATGTAACCGGTTCTTCCGCCGTTCGGAACCCGCAAGACTTCACCATGGGGGAGAAACAAGGACCATGAGCGCATCCGCCGAACCCCTCGTCCGCATCGTCCGCGGCTCGCTGACCGACGAGGAGCTGGCCGTCGTCACCGCCGTGCTGCTCGCCCGCGCCGCGGCCGCCCAGCAGACCGCCGCAGCACGGGCGGCCGAGCCGATCGCCCGCTGGCAGCGCCTGGAGCGCCGCACGGCGTACTACTCGCCCGTCAGCTGGCAGCAGGCCGCCTGACCCGCACCCGCGGGCACGCGAAGGCCCCGCACCCCGCCTCTCGGGCGGCGTGCGGGGCCTTCGGCCTACCAGGACGCCTCCGGTGCGCCAGGACGCCTTCCGGTGCGTCAGGCCGCCGCGAGGGCGGCCGGACGGCCCTCGTGCATCGTGGAGAGGTGCTCGGCGAGCACCTGCGGGTCCTGGCCCAGCCAGAGCCGCACGGCGGCGCCGAGCATCATGCAGGACGAGTCGATCCGCACGCCGGTGGTCTGGGCGATCCGGGTCGAGGCCGGCGCGAGCAGGTCGGCGAGGTCCGCGGGCAGCCACACGGTCTGCGCGCACGGCGCGGGCCGTGCCACCGCCGCCAGCAGGCGGTGGGCGTCCGGTGTGCAGTGCAGGGTCGGCAGGACGTCCAGCAGGCCGTCCGCGACGACCTCGGAGACGTCGCTGCGATGGCCCTGCGCGAGCCTTCTGAGCAGAGCTCTCTCCCCGGCGGTGATCCGGACGGTCAGCATGACCTCGTCGCTCTCCACGGCGGCCCCTCCTCGCGGCTCCCTGACGTCCTGGTCGACGACCGGACGGACGATCCCTCACGGTTCCCTGTGCACGGGGCCGGACGGCGGCACGCCCGTGGCGCCGCCCGGCCCCGCCGACGGCGGATCAGACGCCGGCGTAGGAGTGCTTCCCGGTGACGAAGATGTTGACGCCGTAGTAGTTGAACAACCAGCAGGCGAAGGCCAGCAGCGCCAGGTAGGCCGCCTTCCGGCCACGCCAGCCGGCGGTCGCCCGGGCGTGCAGGTAGCAGGCGTAGGCCACCCAGGTGATGAACGACCAGGTCTCCTTCGGGTCCCACTCCCAGTACTTGCCCCACGCCGCCTCGGCCCAGATCGCGCCCGCGATGATGGTGAACGTCCACAGCGGGAAGACCAGGGCGTTGATCCGGTACGACAGCCTGTCGAGGGTGACCGCGGCGGGCAGCCGCTGCCAGACGGACGCCGGGGTGCGCAGCGGACCGCCCGGCAGGCCCGCCTCGGCGCGCCGCTCGTACGCGTCCTTGCCGAGGTAGAGCACCGTCGCGACGAACGCCGCGTACAGCGCGCCGCCGCAGATGATCGCGGTGGAGACGTGGATGCCCAGCCAGTACGAGTGCAGCGCCGGCACCAGCTGGTCGGAGTCGGTGTAGAGCACCGAGACGGCCACGCCCAGCGTCAGCAGCACGGCCAGCACGACCGGCAGGCCCAGCCAGCGGACGTTCTTGCGCGCCGCCAGCAGGCCCAGGTAGGCCAGCATCATGGTGAGGGCGAAGGCGCACGAGAACTCGTACATGTTGCCCCACGGCCAGCGCATCACCGACAGCCCGCGGGAGAACACCCCGCCCGCGTGCAGCAGGACCCCGAGGACGGTCAGCGAGACCGCGATCCGGCCCGCCAGGTCGCCCTTCTCGCTGCCGCCCGCGGCACCCGGGCCGTCGACGGCGGCGGCCTCGCCGCGGCCGCTGGTGACCACGGTGGCGCCCGCGTCGGCGAGCGCGGTGCGGGTCAGCGTGGTGGTGCCGCCGTCGGCGGTGGCCACCGTGACGGTGACCGTGCGCGCGCCCTTAGCGGACTCCTCCGCGGCGGCCAGCGTCTCGGCCAGCCCGCCGGACTGCGCGGCCGAGCGGACCGCGATCGCCCCCTTGCTCCCGAACGTCCACTCGAAGAGGTGGGCGAACATCGCGAGGGTGTACACGGCCATCGCCGAGTAGATCAGCTTGTTCGAGAGGTCGGCCAGCTGTGGGTCGACCGAGGCGAGATTCACCGTCTACTCCTTGGAGTCCGGATCTGCGGGGGTTGCCGGTGCGGGGATCGCGGTGGCGGTGGAGGTGTCGTCGGCGCCGGTCCCGTCGTCCGGCGCCGGGGCGTCGTCCAGGGCCGGGGCGTCGTCCTGGAGCCGGACGGCGAACTCGGCCAGCTCCTCGGCCGTACGGGCGGACTCGCTGCGGCCCAGGCCGGCCATCTCGACCAGCGTGGTGCCGTCCGGGCCGGCGGTGGCCCGCACCCAGATCCGGCGGCGCTGGACGAAGAGCGAGCCGACCAGGCCGAGGATCGCGCAGACCGCGCCGGCCAGCGCGATCGCGTTGCCCGGCCGGTGCGACACCGAGAAGCTGGCCCACTGCTGGTAGCCGTCGAAGGTGATGCTGCCGTAGCCGTCCGGCAGCTCCCAGCCCTGGCCCGGCTTGAGGCGGGCCCGGGCGATGTCGCCGTCCTGCTTCAGCTGGGTCAGGTGCGTGGTGTCGAGCTGGTAGACGTTCTGCGGCAGGCCCGAGTCGGTGCCGAGGTCGCCGGCGTACGCGGTGATGACGAGCATCGGCTCGGCCGCGTCCGGGAAGAGCGAGACCGGGCCGGTCTGCTCGAAGTTCACCGGCGCCGTCGGCAGGAAGTAGCCGTTGAAGCCGAGCTGGGTGTGCTTGCCGTCCTTGTCGCCGTAGTCGCTGACCTTGATCACACCGGTGGAGGTGAGGTTGGAGTCCTGCGGCAGGAACGGCGTCGGGCCCTTGTAGACGACGTCGCCCTTGGCGTTCCTGACGGTCACCACGGGCGCGTAGCCGTGGCCGATCAGGAAGACCTTGGAGTCGCCGATCTCCAGCGGGTGGTTGACCTGGATCGACCCCTTGGTCAGGGCCGAGGCGTCCGTGCCCTTCCAGTAGCGGATGTGCGCGGTGAACTCGCGGGCGCTGCCGATCTGCTCGCCGGTGGCCTGGTACTTCGCGGTGAAGCCGTCCAGCTTGAAGCCGAACGCGTCCAGGTCGTCGGTGGTGTAGAACGCGGAGCCGGTGAAGTCGTCGAGCTGGGTGGTGGTGTTGGAGAAGCCCTGGCCCTCGATCACCAGCTTGCCGCCCTGACCGCTTCCCAGGCTCGCCCAGGCGAAGCCGGCGAGCAGCGCGAACAGCGAGAAGTGGAAGAGCAGGTTGCCGACCTCGCGGAGGTAGCCCTTCTCGGCGGCGACCGCGCCGCCCGCGAGGTCCGCCCGGAAGCGCCGCCCGCGCAGCAGCCGGTGGGCCGCGGCGTTGACCGCCTCCGGGTCGGCGTCGGTCCGCCAGGCCGCGTACACCGGCATCCGGGTCAGGTTGCGCGGGGCGGCGGGCGGCTGCGCGCGGAGCACCCCGACGAACTGCCACGTCCGCGGGACGATGCACCCGGCGAGCGAGACGAACAGCAGGATGTAGATCGCCGAGAACCACACCGAGCTGTAGACGTCGAAGAGCTGGAGCTTCTCGTACAGCGGGGTGATGCCCTGGTGGGTGGTCTTCCAGGTCTGCACCTTGAAGGCGTTCTGACTGTTCTGCGGGATCAGCGAGCCGGGGATCGCGGCCAGCGAGAGCATGAACAGCAGGATCAGCGCGACCCGCATGGACGTCAGCTGGCGCCACATCCACCGGACCCAGCCGAGGACGCCCATGCCGACCGGACCGTCCGACTCCTCGGGGGCGCTGGTGAGGCGCTCGGCGGAGAGGTCGTCGGGCCCGGTCGGGGCGGTCTTCGTCTCGCTCACGGTCAGATTCCGATCGTGACGTCGTCGGTGAGGTACTGCAGGTCGTTGACCATCGCGTCCCACGCGCCGGTCACCAGGAGCAGGCCGACCACGACGAGCATGCCGCCGCCGATCCGCATCACCCACTGGTAGTGCCGCTTGACCCAGCCGAACGCGCCGAGCGCCCGGCGGAAGGCCAGCGCGGCCAGCACGAACGGTACGCCGAGGCCGACGCAGTAGACGGCCATCAGCAGGGCGCCGCGCCCTGCGCTGGCCTGGTCGATCGACAGGGTGAGGATCGAGGAGAGCGTCGGGCCGATGCAGGGCGTCCAGCCGACACCGAAGACGACGCCGAGCAGGGGCGCCCCCACCAGGCCGATCGCCGGGCGGCGGTGCGAGCGCACCTCGCGCATCGTGAAGCCGGGCAGCAGGCCCATGAAGGCGAGGCCCATGACGATGGTGACCACGCCCATGACGGTGTCGATCGTCCGCCGGTGGTCGGCCAGGGTGCGGCCGAACTCGCCGAAGAGCGCCCCGCCGGAGACGAACACCGCGGTGAACCCGAGGACGAACAGCGCCGACCCGAGGAGCATCCGGCCGCGCCGGGCGCCCCTGGCGTCGGCGAGGTCGGCCGCCGAGAGGCCGGTGACGTACGAGAGGTAGCCGGGGACGAGCGGCAGCACGCACGGGGAGAAGAAGGAGACCAGGCCGGCCGCGAGCGCGATCGGCAGGGCGACCAGCAGGGCCCCGCTCGCGACCGTCTCGTTGTAGCCGATCCCGGCGAGCGCGCTCACTTCTGCTCCGCGAGGACCGGGGCGATCATCTTCTCCAGGTCCTCGCTGGAGAGCGCCCGCATCGCCCGGGCCGCCAGGCGGCCCTCGCGGTCGACCACCACCGTGGTGGGGATGGACTGCGGGTTGAGGCTGCCCTTGGGGAAGCGCAGGATCTGGGTGCCGTCCGGGTCGTAGATGCTCGGGTAGGTGATCCCGGTCTGCTCCTCGAAGCGGACGGCGTTGTCCGGGGCGACGTCCCGGGTGTTGATCCCGAGGAACTGCACGCCCTTGTTCTTGTACTTCGCCGACACCTCCTGGAGGTTCTTGCCCTCCGCGCG
The DNA here is from genome assembly GCF_045040525.1 of Kitasatospora sp. NBC_01539. NCBI lineage: Bacteria > Bacillati > Actinomycetota > Actinomycetes > Kitasatosporales > Streptomycetaceae > Kitasatospora > Kitasatospora sp. NBC_01539. The sequence goes on along the minus strand of NZ_CP109390.1, from coordinate 5,010,908 downwards.
GCACGGGCCGCACCAGGAGCCCCAGATGTTCAGCACGACGACCGTGCCGCGGTAGTCGGACAGCTTGAGCGGCGCGCCCTGCAGGCTCGTGCCGGTGATGTCCGGCGCCGCCGTTCGCGTGTCCGGCTTCGCGGTGGCGATGCCGCCCTTGCCGGTGATGAATCCGGCCTGACCCTCGCTGCTCGACGAGCCGGAGGTGCATCCAGTGAGTGCGAGCGCAGCAGCGGCGCCGAGTGCGGCGGCCGGGCTGATGCGGCGGCGGGTCGTCCCAGACATGTGAAAAGTTTCGCATGGGACTTTGGGCAGGTTTGAGGGGGTCCGCCGTTACCGGCCGAACCCCCTCTGAACTGCGGTTTCTGCACTTATGATCCGCTTACTACGGGCACCCGGGCCCACTGCGGCCCGCCGGACCGTCAGACCCGGGCCCGCCGGGCACGGACCGCCGTAGGCGGCCGGCCGGGCACGCGCCGCGGGCGACCGGCCGCGGGCACGGACCGCGGGCGACCGGCCGCGGGCACGGACCGCGGGCGACCGGCGGCCGGCCCGGGCGTCAGGCGCCGAAGCTCTTGCCGACCGGCTTGTCCTTGCCGCCCTTGCCGACCAGGTGCGCGGGCAGCAGGTCGCGGGCCGGCTCGCGGTAGCCGATCGAGACGATCCGGTCGCCCTCGTACGTGAAGCTGGTCAGCGAGGCCAGCGAGCACTGCCGGTTGCGCGGGTCGTGCCAGAGCCGGCGGCGCTCCGCGAACGAGCGGAGGATCCAGATCGGCAGCTGGTGGCTGACGCAGACGGCCTCGTGGCCGCGCGCGGCGTCCCGGGCGGCGGCGAGCGCCCCCATCATCCGGACGACCTGCTCGATGTACGGCTCGCCCCAGGAGGGCTTGAACGGGTTCGTCAGGTACTTCCAGTAGCCCGGGTTGCGCAGCGAACCGTCGCCGACCCCGAAGGTCTTGCCCTGGAAGATGTTGTCCGCCTCGATCAGCCGCTCGTCCGAGGCGACCGCCAGGCCGTGCGCCTTGCCGATCGGCTCGGCGGTCTCCTGCGCCCGCTCCAGCGGCGACGCCACCACGTGGGTGATGTCGCGGTCCGCCAGGTGCTCGGCGACCCGGTCGGCCATCTGCCGGCCGAGTTCGGAGAGGTGGTAGCCGGGCAGCCTGCCGTACAGCAGGCCCTCCGGGTTGTGCACCTCGCCGTGCCGCATCACGTGGACGACGGTGGTGTCCTTGGCGCTCACTTCGCTCCCTCGGTGGGGTCGGTGGCCTCGGCGGCGGCGCGGGCCGCGGCGGGCAGGGCGGCGGCGATCCGCTCGATCGCCCGCTCGTCGTGGGCGGCCGAGACGAACCAGGACTCGAAGGCCGACGGCGGCAGGTAGACGCCCTGGCTCAGCATCGAGTGGAAGAAGCCGTTGAAGCGGTACGCCTGCTGGCGCCGCGCCTCGTCGTAGTTCGTGACCTGCTCCGCGGTGAAGAACACCGAGAACATGTTGCCCGCGCGCTGCAGCCGGTGGGCCACGCCCTCCTTCGCGAGCGCGCCCTCGACCAGCGACGAGATCTCGCCGGCGACCCGGTCGACGGTCGCGTACACCTCGTCGGTGCAGTGCCGCAGCTGCGCGAGGCCCGCGGCCGTCGCGATCGGGTTCCCGGAGAGCGTGCCCGCCTGGTAGACCGGGCCGGCCGGGGCCAGGTGCGCCATGACGTCGGCCCGTCCGCCGAAGGCCGCCGCGGGGAAGCCGCCGCCCATGACCTTGCCGAAGGTGAGGAGGTCCGGGGCCCAGCCCTCGTGGGCGGCCTCCAGGCCGTACCAGCCGGCCTTCGACACGCGGAAGCCCGTCATCACCTCGTCGGAGACGAAGAGCGCGCCGTCGGCGCGGCAGAGCTCGGCCAGGCCCCGGTTGAAGCCGGGCAGCGGCGGCACGACGCCCATGTTGCCCGGCGAGGCCTCGGTGATCACGCAGGCGATCTCGCCCGGGTGCGCGGCGAAGGCCGCGCGGACGGCGTCGAGGTCGTTGTAGGGCAGCACGATGGTGTCGCCGGCCTGGGCGCCGGTCACGCCGGGCGTGTCGGGCAGCGCGAAGGTCGCGACGCCCGAGCCGGCCGCGGCCAGCAGCGCGTCGACGTGGCCGTGGTAGCAGCCGGCGAACTTCACGATCTTCGCGCGGCCGGTGAAGCCGCGGGCGAGCCGGATCGCCGACATGGTCGCCTCGGTGCCGCTGGAGACCAGCCGCACCTGCTCGACCGGCGCCACCCGGGCGGTGATCTCCTCGGCGAGCTCGACCTCGCCCCGCCCGGGCGTGCCGAACGAGGTGCCGAGGCCCACGGCCTCCCGCACCGCGTCGACCACGGCGGGGTGCGCGTGCCCGAGGATCATCGGACCCCAGGAGCACACCAGGTCGACGTACTCGCGGCCGTCGACGTCGGTGAGGTACGGCCCGGTGCCGGACACCATGAATCGCGGGGTGCCGCCGACCGCGCGGAAGGCGCGGACGGGCGAGTTCACGCCACCAGGGGTCACGACGGAGGCCCGGTCGAACAGCGACTGCGACTGCGGGGCCTCGTACGGATAGCTCGGGACACCGGCCTGCGCGGTGCCCGCGGACCGGCTCTCAGGGTTGCTCACGGGGTTGGTCACCTGAACATGCTCTCAAATCGTGTCCTTCACCTTCGCATGGCGGACCCGATCATCTGGAACGATGATCCGTGTGCTGCTGCCTAGGCAGGGGGTTCGGACGGTACGGTTGTCCGTGCGACCGTCGCGAAGGAGTCCGGCCGGCGAGCCGGGGGTCCGGGCACGGCACGGGACGCACCATCGGGTCGGACCTTCGGGCATCAGGGGCGGGCATCCGCTCCGGGGCCGCGGGGACGTGGCGACGCCGTCGCGGAGTGGTGCGTACGGCAGTGTGTACGACGGCACGAGACGGGTAAATGGCACGTTCGGAAGAGGACACCGGGCGTGTGGGGGTCTGTCGATTCCGGCGAGTACCGGTGAGGATGGTCCGAGTGTCCGAGGCGCAGGACGGCTTCGAGGAGGCCACGGGTAGCTCCCGTCCCTCCGCGGAGGCCGCGCACGGGGGTACGGGTACGGGCAGGGGAAAGCGGGGAGAGGGGCGCGTGGGAGTCACCTACAAGTACTTCGGCGCTCCCGACCGGGCCACCGCCGCCAGAGTGCCCACCGCCCTCGGGCCCGGCGGGCTCGGCCTGGACGCCGGCGAGCTCGGCTCCCTCGGGCGGCTCGGCGACCTGATGGAGACCAGCGGCTCCCTCAACGGCCACCTCTCCACCAAGATCAAGCCGGAGACCATGAGCGCCATGGTCCTCACCGGCATCCAGGGCGTGCCGCTGCACCAGGTGCCCCCGCTGGAGCTCGTCGTCCTGCACCCGGACTACGCCGTCGTGCAGCTCCCGCACAACGTCGTCGAGCCGCTGCGCAAGGCCGACGAGACCCAGCTCGGCGCCGCCGCCTTCATCTGGTCGACCGTGCCGGACCGGCGCGGGCCGCGCGACGCCTTCGTGATCTACCAGATGCTCCACGAGTGGCAGGACTTCGCCAACCGGCTGCACGACGCCGGGCACCAGCTGTACTGCCTGGTCTGGCCGTAGACCGCCCGCAGTCACCGTCCGGTCCGGCCGCAGGGCCCGGCCCACGCGTCAGGGGTTCCGCGCCGAGTGCCGCGGAACCCCTGACGCGTGCGGGCCCCCGTGCCCCCGGGGTCAGTCCTGCGCTTCCGGGGCTTCCTGCGCGTCCTGCCGGCGGGACCCCGTGAGGACCGCCAGCGTCTCCACGACGAACGACTCGACCGCGGCGCGGTCGACGCCCAGCGTGGCGAGCGGGCCGCTGCCGCTCTCCAGTTCGAGCAGCGACAACAGGATGTGCTCGGTGCCGACGTAGTTGTGCCCCAGCCGCAGCGCCTGACGGAACGTGAGCTCCAGCGCCTTGCGCCCGCGGGCGTCGTACGGGACCAGCGCCGGCGCGTCGGCGGCGGCCGGCGGCAGCGCCGCGGTGAGCCCCGCACGGAAGGCCTCGACCGTGACGTCCTGCGCGAGGAGCGCCTGCACCGCGAGGCCGTCCGGCTCGACGAGCAGGCCGAGGGCCAGGTGCTCGGGGGTGATCTCGGCGTTGCCGGCGGCGACGGCCTCGTTCTGGGAGGCCATCACGACGTTGCGGGCCCGGTCGGTGAACCGGCCGAAGCCCTGCGCGGGGTCGAGGTCGGTCGGCTCGCCGGGGTCCTTCGGCACGAAGCGCTTCTGGGCCGCCTGCCGGGTGACGCCCATGCTGCGGCCGATGTCCGTCCAGGAGGCGCCGGAGCGCCGGGCCTGGTCGACGAAGTGGCCGATGAGGTGGTCGGCCACGTCACCGAGGTGGTCGGCGGCGATGACCGCGTCGGACAGTTGGTCGAGGGCGTCCGTGTGGACCTTCTTGATGGCATCGATCAGGTCGTCGAGCCGGACGGGATGCGTCATCTTGACTGGATTCGCCATGTGTCAACCATAGGTTGACACCTCTCACGTGTCAACCGTCGGTTGACAGTCGGCGGAACGCGACCGCCCACGCCGTACGCGCCCGGCGCACACCCGGCACGCAGCGGGCCGCCGCCCTGCACCCCGGAAGGGGAACGGAGGGCAGCGGCCCGGATGGTGCGGCACGGACCCGCGAACGGTCCGTCAGGCTCGGGGCCCGGTCAGCCGACGTTGGCGCAGGAGTTGCCGAACGCCGGGTTCAGCAGGCCGATCACGTCGATCGAGTTGCCGCACAGGTTGACGGGGACGTGCACCGGGACCTGGATGTTGTTGCCCGAGGCGACACCCGGCGAACCGGCCGCGACGCCCTCGGCACCGGCACTCGCCATGGCGGTGCCCGCACCGGCGGCGACGATGCCCACAACGGCGGCGCCGACGGCGGCGGCCTTCTTGACGCTCATATGAAACTCCTCGTTGTTCAGGTCTTCCACGAACCGCACTGGCTCGGCGCGGAAGCGCACGCGGCGTGCACCGGGCCCAACGAGAGCTGCACGGCGCGGTACCGAACGGACCGTCATGTTCACCCGGAAGCAGTAGTGAAGGCATTCGGGTGATCGTGGGATCAGCCCGTTTCCCCCGGCCGCCCGCCTCGTTCTTCCCTGCGTACCGGCTCCACCGGTCAGGCCCGGCCCACCGGACCGGACCGGCCCCACCCGTTCCGCGCACGCCCGCCGGTCGTCACCGGCCGTGCGGCGCGCGCGCACGGGAATCGCGAACAGAAAGAGACTGCACCATGCGCAAGATCGCCCAGGGCGCGTTCGGCACCGCGGCCGCCGCCGCCCTGCTGCTCGGCGGCGCCGCCGCCGCGTCCGCCACCGGCGCGTCGGCCGAGGGCGTCGCGGCCGGTTCGCCGGGCGTGCTCTCCGGCAACCTGATCCAGGTCCCCGTGCACGTGCCGGTCAACGTCTGCGGCAACACCGTCAACGTCATCGGCCTGCTGAACCCCGCGTTCGGCAACTCCTGCGCCAACATCTGAACCCGGGCCGCCCGAGCGGCGGCCCGCGTCGGCCCCGGCCGGCCCCACGACTCCCGGAGGAGCCTCCACAGCGCCCTCCGGAAGCGCCACGGCGTGACCAATTCCCGGCCGTGCGGGGAATGGTGGCGGGGCGCGTGAACGAACGCGATCCGAGCGCCCGCCCAAGCCACGGGCGACACGCGCCAGTTGGTCCGCGTGAGTGACAATCACGGAGCACCAAGGAAAGGTCGGGCGATGATGTCGATTCGCCCGTCACCCGGAATTGTCGGATCACCGCAATACCGGCCACGAACCGAAGGAACAATCCCCATGCGCACGTTCAAGAAGGCCGCTGTCCTCACCATCGCCGCCGCCGGCCTGGTCGCCTCCGGCGCCGGCGTCGCCGCCGCCAGCTCCGAGGCCGAGGGCGTCGCCGCCGGCTCGCCCGGCGTGCTCTCCGGCAACCTGATCCAGGTCCCCGTGCACGTGCCGGTCAACCTGTGCGGCAACACCGTCAACGTCATCGGCGCCCTGAACCCGGCGTTCGGCAACTCCTGCGCCAACGTCGGCTGAACAAGCCCTCGCTGACGGCAGTGTCCGTGCCGCGCCCGGCCTTCCCGGCCGGGCGCGGCGCACCCTCCCCGTGTGTGATTAGGAGATCGACCCCATGCAGAACGTGAAGAAGGCCGCCGTTCTCACCGCCGCGGCCGGCATCCTCCTCGGCGGTGCCGGTGCCGCCAGCGCCAGCTCCCAGGCCGAGGGCGTCGCCGCCGGCTCGCCCGGCGTGCTCTCCGGCAACCTGATCCAGGTGCCCGTGCACGTGCCGGTCAACGTCTGCGGCAACTCCGTCAACGTGGTCGGCCTGCTGAACCCCGCGTTCGGCAACTCCTGCGCCAACGTGGACGCGCCGGTCACCGTGCCGACGGACACCCCGGAGGTCGACGAGGAGGACTGCTGATCCCCGATCGGCACGACTCGCGCGTCCTGCCCCCCGGCCCCAGGCCGGGGGGCCGCTCGCGTCGGCCCGCCCGGCGGGCGCGAGCCCGGCGCCGGCCACCGCCGGACCGCCGGACACCCCACCGACACGAAGGGTTCAGCCCCATGGTGCTGAAGACCACCGGTGCCTGCGTGCTGGCCGCCCTCGGCGCGGCCGCCGTCGTGGGCGCCGCGGCCGGACCGGCCGCCGCCGCCGGTTCCTCGCAGACCGCCCCCGCCGGACTGCCGCGCCCCACGGCGCAGTTGCAGTCCACCGACACCTCGCAGCTGGTCGGCGGCACCACCGGTGCCCTGGGCTACGCGGTGGCCCCGGTGAAGGACCTGCGGCTCGACCCGTGGGCGCAGTCCTCCGCGGACGTGCTCGACAACGGCGTCGCCGTCGAACCCGACAACGGCATGGCACCGGTCACCACCTCCACGCTGACCGGCCCGCTGAGCGCCGGCGGCGGCCCGGCCAGCCTGCCCGCGGTCGGCCCGGTGCTCGGCCTGCTGCCCGGCTGACCCGCCCTCCGGCGCGGCGCGCACCGGCCCCCGTACACGGCGGAGCCCGGCCCGAGGGGGCCGGGCTCCGCTGCCGTCCGGGCCCGGGCCCGGAACGCCGTCCGCCGGTGCCGGAACTCCGGCTCAGACCTCCGGCTGGGCCAGCACGTCCTCGCTCAGCGCGCCGGTGGCGGCGGCCGTGAGGTTGCCGAGGGTGTCGGTGACGGAGACCTTCTGGTCGTCGCCGCCGAGCGAGGCCTTGGCACCCGGCACGGCCTGCACCGGGGCGGTCACGAGCTGCGGGTCGAGCTCGCCGAAGGACAGCGCGCCGTCGGCGAACTCCCCGCTGTGGTCGGCGGCGTAGCGGACGGGCTGGCCGAGCTCCAGGGCCGGGCCGGACGTCCGGATCGGCGCGGCCGGCACCGCGAGGACGGCCTGGCCGAGCTCGGTGCTCGAGTCGGCGGCGGGCAGCGGCACGACGGCGTCGACGGCGGGGCCGACCCGGCCGGCGTTGAGCGCGGGCACGATGCGCGAGGGGATGAGCTGGGAGCCGGGGTGCTCCTCGGGCACCGGCGGCTGGAGCGGCGAGGCGGGGAGTCCGCCGGAGAGCGTGCCGGTCTGGGTGAGCAGCGGCAGCGGCACGTTGAAGGGCACCTCCTGGCCGGCGAGGCCGTCCTCCAGCGCCGCCACCTCGCCCGGGGTCATCGGACGGGCCTCGGCCGCGCCCTGGGCGGCGAGGACGCCGGCCCCGACCGCGAGCAGCAGGGCGCCGGCGGCCCGCTTGGAGAGCTTCATGCAATTCACCGTTCTGTCCGAGAGCGTTCTACCGGGTGCGATCCGCCGCAGGCCGCCGGACGGGGTGCGCCGTCGGGAGCTGTGCGGAAAAGCAATCTGCGCAACGACCGAGCCCCGGGAGGATTGCGGACATTGACCGGTTCGGGTTAATAATCGGACTGGAATACCGCCGAGTTGATGATCAATCAGACGCCTGCGAAGAATCTGCGTAACTTTCCGGCCCGTCATTCTTTGAACCCGATGTCGCAGCTCGACGCGACGCGACCGGAATCCACCGATATACCGGGCACGGCCGCCGAGCCGGCGCACCCGAGCTTTTCAGAGAGGTATCTCCCCATGCTGAAGAAGACCTTCGCGGGCCTCGGCCTGGCGGCCGCCGCCCTCGCCTCCGCCGCCGCACCGGCCGGCGCGATCGGCAACGCGGACGGCTCCGCCGGCTCCATCCAGGGCAACGGCGGCACGAACGCGACCGGGACCTGGGGCAACCACAGCCCCAACTTCCACTTCGCCGACAACCCGAACGTCTGCCTCCCCGAGATCCACAACATCGGTGTGGCCGTGCTCGGTGTCGCGGTTCCGGTCGAGGTCGACGCACTGAACAACCAGCCCAAGCAGACCTGCGTGGTCGGCGAGGGCACCCTCGGCAGCGGCGACGGCGGCGTGTCCCACCTCGTCGGCTGACGCACGCCCTCCGCTCCACCCCGGGGCTCACGCCCCGTCCCGCACCCCCCGCGCGGGCCGCTCCCCCGGCCCGGGCGGCACAGCGCGGCCGGCGGGATCCACCCGCCGGCCGAGGCTCCTCCCCATCAAGAAGATCCGAAGAAGGAACGCTGAAATGATCAAGAAGGCTCTCGCCGCCGCCGGCGTCGCCGCCGCCGGTGTCGCCATGGTCGCCTCCCCCGCGATGGCCATCGGCGACGCCGACGGTGCCGCCACCTCCATCCAGGGCAACGGTGGCACCAACGCCACCGGCACCACGGGCGACCACAGCCCGAACTACCACACCCTGGACAACCCGAACCTGTGCCTCCCCGAGGTGCACAACATCGCCGTCGGCGCCGTCGTCGGCCTCGCCGTGCCGATCGAGGTCCCGGTGCTCAACAACCAGCCGGCGCAGACCTGCGTCGTCGGCCAGAACACCGTGGGCAGCGGCGACGGCGGCGTGTCCCACCTGATCGGCTGATCCTGCCGGTCCGATCCGCCGCCGGGTCCGGGGGGAACTTCTCCTCCGGGCCCGGCGGTTGCCGTTCCCCGGCCGGAGTCCGGCGGCCCCGCCGCACGGTCCTCCCCCGACCCGCCCGTCCGGCCCGTACCGCACAGCGGCCCGGGCGCGGCGCGTTCGGGTGACGGCGTGTCACGGCGGCGCGTACTGCCGGGCCCGGACGGGTTGTTGTGATCACACTGAGTCCGCATCACCGTCGAAGAGAGGACCCCTCCACCATGAAGAGCACGCTGGGCAAGGCCCTGGTGACCACCGCGACCGCGCTGGCCATCGCCGGCGTCGCGGCCCCCGCCCACGCGCACGTGGACGCCGGCGGCGGCGCCCACCTGGTCGCCACCGCCGACGACCCGTTCGTCGCGGGCGAGGGGCACGGCTGGGCGGAGACCGACCACATCTCCGTCCTCGGCCAGGAGTGGGGCTGGGCCACCAGCACCGCCGTCGGCGGCGGCGCCGAGGGCGAGATCCACGTCGGCTGAACCGACCCGCACGCAGCGGAGGCCGGGCCCGGGTGATCCCCGCGGCCCGGCCTCCCGCACGTGAGGGGGCGTCCTACCGCAGCATGCCGGCCGCCTCGACGGCCCAGTAGGTCAGGATCTGCTCGGCGCCGGCCCGGCGGATCGAGGTGAGCGTCTCCAGGATCATCCGCTCGCGGTCCACCCAGCCGTTCGCGGCGGCGGCCTCGACCATCGCGTACTCGCCGGACACCTGGTAGGCCGAGACCGGCACCGGGGAGGCGTCGGCGATCTGCCGCAAAATGTCGAGGTACGCCATGGCGGGCTTGACCATGACGAGGTCGGCGCCCTCGGCGATGTCCTGCTCCAGCTCGCGCAGCGACTCGCGGGCGTTGGCCGGGTCCTGCTGGTACGCCTTGCGGTCGCCCTTGAGCGAGGAGCCGACGGCCTCGCGGAACGGGCCGAAGAACGCCGAGGCGTACTTGGCGGTGTAGGCGAGGATGCCGGTGTCCTGGTGCCCGGCGGCGTCCAGCGCGCTGCGGACGACGCCGATCTGGCCGTCCATCATGCCGGACGGACCGACCAGGTGGACGCCCGCGTCGGCCTGCACGACGGCCATCTCGGCGTAGCGCTCCAGCGTGGCGTCGTTGTCGACCGAGCCGTCCGCCGCGAGGACGCCGCAGTGGCCGTGGTCGGTGTACTCGTCGAGGCACAGGTCGGACATGACGACCAGGGCGTCGCCGACTTCGGAGACGACGTCGCGGATGCCCTGCTGGAGGATGCCCTCCGGGTTGGTGCCCTCGCTGCCGACGGCGTCCTGGACCTCGGGCACGCCGAACAGCATGATGCCGCCCAGCCCGGCCTCGGCGGCCTCGGCGGCGGCCCGGCGCAGGGTGTCGCGGGTGTGCTGGACGACGCCGGGCATCGAGGTGATCGGCCTCGGCTCGGTGATGCCCTCGCGGACGAAGGCCGGGAGGATCAGCTCGGCCGGGTGCAGGCGGGTCTCGGCGACCAGGCGGCGCATCGCCGGGGTCGAGCGCAGGCGGCGCGGGCGTACGGTCGGGAATTCGGCGGACAACTCTGCTTCTCTCTCCGGACGATACGAGACCGCCGGGGAGGCTCGGGGCCTCCCCGGCGGCGGGGTACTAGCGGGCGGCCTTGCGGCGCGACCCGGGTCGGCGCTCGCTCGGCCGGTAGACCGGCTCCCCGGCGTCGACCGCGGTGTCCCGGCGCCTGGCGCCGAACTCCGCGAGGGCCTGGGCGAGCGCCCCGGCGGACGGCGCGGGCGCCATCACGTCGACCCGCAGGCCGTGCTCCTCGGCGGTCTTGGCGGTGGCCGGGCCGATGCAGGCGATGACGGTGACGTTGTGCGGCTTGCCGGCGATGCCGACGAGGTTGCGCACGGTCGAGGACGAGGTGAACAGCACCGCGTCGAACCCGCCGCCCTTGATCGCCTCGCGGGTCTCGGCCGGCGGCGGCGAGGCGCGCACCGTGCGGTACGCGGTCACGTCGTCGACCTCCCAGCCGAGCTCCACCAGGCCGGCGACGAGCGTCTCGGTGGCGATGTCGGCACGCGGCAGCAGCACCCGGTCGATCGGGTCGAAGACCGGGTCGTAGGGCGGCCAGTCCTCCAGGAGGCCGGCGGCGGACTGCTCGCCGGACGGCACCAGGTCGGGCTTGACGCCGAAGTCGACCAGCGCCTGGGCGGTGGTCTCGCCGACGGCGGCGACCTTGATGCCGGCGAAGGCGCGGGCGTCGAGACCGTACTCCTCGAACTTCTCGCGGACGGCCTTCACGGCGTTGACCGAGGTGAAGGCGATCCACTCGTAGCGGCCCGTGACCAGGCCCTTGATGGCGCGCTCCATCTGCTGCGGGGTCCGCGGCGGCTCCACCGCGATGGTGGGCACCTCCTGCGGCACGGCGCCGTAGCCGCGCAGTTGCTCGGACAGGCCGTGCGCCTGCTCCTTGGTGCGGGGCACGAGGACGTTCCAGCCGAAGAGCGGCTTGGTCTCGAACCACGAGTGGGAGGCCCGGTGGGCGACCTGCTCGCCCACCACGGCTATCACCGAGGTGGCCGGGTCGACGGGGGCCGACACCGGGGACGGCAGCACCCGGGCCGCCTTGAGGTCCGCGGCGATCGAGGCGAGCGTGGCGGTGAAGGTGCGCTGGCGCGTCGTGGTGCCCGAGAGGGTCGCGGAGAGCGGCGACTCGGGCTTGCGGCCGTTGGCGACCAGCGCCGCGGCGGTGGCCGGCAGCTGGCCGAGCGTGGTGCGGACGACCAGGGTGGTCTCCGGTGCGCCGAGGTCGACCCCGTTGCCGGAGACGAGCGCGGCGGCGTCGACGAAGCGCACGTCGGCGCCCTGGCTGCCGCGCAGCGGCACACCGGCGTAGGCCGGCACGCCGACGGACTGGGCGACGCCGGGGATCACCTCGAAGGGGATCGCGGCGCGCGCGCAACAGAGCATCTCCTCGGCGGCACAGCCGTCGAGGCCGGGGTCGCCGTCGACGGTGCGCACCACGTGCTTGCCGGCGCGGACGGCGTCCGCGACCAGCCGGGCGACGTCGAGGTCGGTGTCCTCGGCGGGGCTGTGCACCTGGACGCCGGCCGGGCAGTGCGCGCGGACGGCTACGGCGGTGAGCGGGTCGGCGATCAGGATGTCGGCCGAGGCCAGCACGTCGACCGCGCGCAGGGTGAGGAGACCGGGGTCCCCCGGGCCCGCACCGAGGAAGGTGCAGCGGCCGGCGGGGGCCTGGGGGGTGGACTGGCTCGCAGCGGTGGGGCTCATCGGCTTCGCTCCCCCATCAGGCCGGCCGCTCCCTGTTCGAGCAGCCGGGCAGCGAGCGCGCGGCCGAGGGCCGCCGCCTGCTCCTCGGCCGACTCGTCCAGGACGAGCGGACCGGTGGCGGTCATTCTCAGCAGGGTGGCACCGTCGACGGTGCCGACGACGCCCTCCAGCAGCAGTTCGGTGCCCTGCCACACGGCGAGCGCCCCGACGGGCGCCGAGCAGCCGGCTTCCAGGGCGGCCAGCAGCGCGCGTTCGGCGACGACCGCGGCACGGGTGGGGGTGTGGTCGAGCTCGGCCAGCCGTGCGGCGAGGCCGGGGTCGACGCACTCGACGGCGAGTGCGCCCTGGCCGGGGGCCGGGAGCATCAGCGCGGGGTCGAGGAGTTCGGTGATGTCGCCGCGGCGGCCGAGCCGGTTGAGGCCGGCGGCGGCGAGCACCACGGCGTCGAGCTCGCCCTGCGCGACGTAGCCGACACGGGTGTCGACGTTGCCGCGTATCGGCACGGTCTCCAGGGCGGCGCCGTGGGCCGCGGCCCAGGCGTTGAGCTGGGCCGTGCGGCGCGGCGAGCCGGTGCCGATCCGGACGGGGCGGCCCGCGTCGGCGAGCTTCTCGACGAGCTCCTGCAGGGCGAGGCCGTCGCGGGCGACGAGGGCGTCGCGGACGTCCTCGCGCTCGGGGACCGCCGCGAGCCGCAGGCCGGTGGGGGCGGCGGTCGGGAGGTCCTTGAGCGAGTGCACGGCGAGGTCGATACGGCCTTCGAGGAGTGCGTCGCGCAGGGCGGAGACGAAGACGCCGGTGCCGCCGATCTGCGCGAGCGCCTCACGGGAGGTGTCGCCGTACGTGGTGATCTCCACCAGCTCGACGGGGCGGCCGGTGACCCGGGCGACCTCGCGCGCGACCATGCCGGACTGCGCCATGGCGAGGGCGCTGCGCCGGGTGCCGAGGCGCAGCGGCTGCTCGGGTGCGCCCGGGGGGCTGCTGAGTTGACCATTCATGAGGTGCTCGTCCAGGTCGTGCCGGTGGGGATTGACGGGGTTCATCCGGCCGCACCGCCGAAGGCGGAGGGGCCGGCGCCCGGCGACGCTGCCGGGGTGCCGGAGACGGCGTGCACGGCCGCCGGGTCCAGGTCGAAGAGTTCCCGCAGCGCGTCGGCGTACGAGGCGCCGCCCGGCTCTGCGGCGAGCTGCTTCACCCGCACGGTGGGAGCGTGCAGGAGCTTGTCGACGACGCGGCGCACGGTCTGGCCGATCTCCGCGCGGGCGCGCTCGTCGAGGTCGGGGAGCCGGGCCTCCAGGCGGGTGAGCTCGCCGCTGACCACGTCGGAGGCCATCGAGCGGAGCGCGACCACGGTGGGGGCGATCCTGGCGGCGCGCTGGGCCGCGCCGAAGGCGGCGACCTCGTCGGCGACGATGCCGGTGACGGCGTCGACGTCGCCGGTGCCGGGGGTGGCGGCGGCGTGCGCGTGGGAGAGGCTCTCGATGTCGACGAGCAGGGCGCCGGGGAGTTCGTGCACGTCGTGGTGGACGTCGCGGGGCATCGCCAGGTCGAGGAAGGCCAGCGGGCCCTCGGCGGTGCGGGCGGCGACCGCGGCGGCGGCGTCCTCGGCGGTGATGACGACGCCGGCGGCGCCGGTGCAGGAGATGACGAGGTCGACGTCGGCGAGGGCCTGCGGCACCTTGGCGAAGTCGAGGGTGCGGCCGGTGCCGCCGAGGTTGGCGACGAGGCGCTCGGCGCGCTCGGGGGTGCGGTTGGCGATCAGCAGGTCGGAGACGCCGGCGCGGACGAGGGTGGCGGCGGCCAGGGAGCTCATCGAGCCGGCGCCGACCACGAGGACGCGCTTGCCGGCGACGTCCCCGGTGCGGGCGGCGACCTGCTCCAGGCCGAAGGTGACGAGCGACTGCCCGGCCCGGTCGATGCCGGTCTCGCTGTGGGCGCGCTTGCCGACCCGCAGGGCCTGCTGGAAGAGCTCGTTGAGGCCGCGCCCGGCGGTGTGCTCGTCCTGGGCGCGGGCGAGCGCGTCGCGGAGCTGCCCGAGGATCTGCCCCTCGCCGACGACCATGGAGTCGAGGCCGCAGGCCACCGAGAAGAGGTGGTGGACGGCGCGGTCCTCGTAGTGGACGTAGAGGTGGGAGGTGAGCTCCTCCAGGTCGACGCCGCTGTGGTGGGCGAGCAGCAGGGAGAGCTCGGCGACGCCGGCGTGGAACTTGTCCACGTCCGCGTAGAGCTCGATCCGGTTGCAGGTGTTGACCAGGGCGGCCTCGGCGACCGTGGCGGTGGCCGCGGCGTCGTGCAGCAGACGGGTGGGGACCTCGCCGGTGAGGGCGGCGCGTTCGAGCACGCCGACCGGGGCGGTGCGGTGGCTCAGTCCGACGACGAGCAGGCTCATGCCGGCATCACCGCCTGCACGTCGCCCTCGCCGCCGCCGGGCTTGGCCGGCGGCGCGGCGGCCTTCTTGGCGGCGGTGCCGCGGGCGGCCGGCTCGGCCTTGGCGGTGCCCGCGGCGGCGCGGCGCAGCTTGGCGGCGGCGGCGCGGACGGGGCCGGGGGCCCGGTCGAGCACGGAGTCGGCGGAGTCGGGCTCCTCGCCGGCCTTGCGCTGCTCGTGGAAGGCGAGGATCTGGAGCTCTATGGAGAGGTCGACCTTGCGCACGTCCACGCCGTCCGGGACGGTCAGCACGGTGGGGGCGAAGTTGAGGATGCTGGTGACGCCGGCGTCGACGAGGCGGTCGCAGACCTGCTGGGCCGCGCCGGGCGGGGTGGTGATCACGCCGATGGAGACCTGCTGGCTCTCGACGATCTGCTCCAGCTCGTCCATGTGCCGTACGGGCAGGCCGGCCGCGGTGGAGCCGACGACGCTCGGGTCGGCGTCGAGCAGGGCGGCGACCCGGAAGCCGCGGGAGGCGAAGCCGCCGTAGTTGGCGAGGGCGTGGCCGAGGTTGCCGATGCCGACGATGACGACCGGCCAGTCCTGGGTGAGGCCCAGCTCACGGCTGATCTGGTAGACCAGGTACTCGACGTCGTAGCCGACGCCGCGGGTGCCGTAGGAGCCGAGGTAGGAGAAGTCCTTGCGGAGCTTGGCGGAGTTCACGCCGGCGGCGGCGGCGAGCTCCTCGGAGGAGACCGTGGGGACCGAGCGCTCGGAGAGCGCGGTCAGGGCCCGCAGGTAGAGGGGGAGGCGGGCGACCGTCGCTTCCGGGATGCCCCGGGCGCGCGAGGGTCGGCGCGCGGCGCCGCCGTCGGGCGCCTGCGAACTGCTCTGGGTGGATCGGCCGATTGCCACGGTGCTCCCGAGGGTGAAGCTGGGCTTAGGCAGCCAGGCTATGCGTTTGTGAACGTGTGCACAAAGATGGTGTCCGATTTGTCCCTCCACAGTGATGCGCATCACTCACCGCCCGCCGCCGCCGGCAGGCCGCCGGGCAGCGGAGCGCCGCCCGGCCGCGGCCCCGGCACGGTTCCGCGCGGCAGCAGCGGCACCGCGCCGCCCTCCCCCAGCGACCGGGCCCGTGCCAGCCGCGGCCACGCCACGGGCGTCCCGGCGGACGGCGGCGCGCTGTGGTCGGCGGGCGGGAGGCCGCCGGAGCGGCCGTAGTGGCGGAGCAGGTCGGCGGCGGCCCGGGCGTCACCGAGGGCGGTGTGCGCCGCGTACCGGCCGAGGCCGGCGGCGTCGACGCACGCCGTGAGCCCCCAGCCGGTGGCCGCCGGCAGGCGGGTCCGGGCCAGGCGCATGGTGCAGAGCAGCGGCACCGCCGGCAGCGGCACGCCTATCCGGGCGAACTCGCGTTCGAGGAAGGCGTGGTCGCAGGAGACGTGGTGCCCGACCACGACCCGCCCGGCCAGCAGGTCGAGCAGGTGCGGCGCGACCTCGCGGAACCGCGGGGCGCCGACCACGTCGTCCTGGCTGATCCGGTGCACGTGGGTGGGGCCGACCGGCCCGACCGGGTCGACGAGCGTGGCGAAGGTCTCCTCGGTGCGCAGCCCGTCGTCCAGCAGCACCACGGCCACCTCCACGACCCGGTGCCGCCACGGGCTGCGGCCGGTGGCCTCGACGTCGACGACGGCGTAGCCGCCCATCGCGCCCTCCTTCGCCTGCTGGCCCCCGGGCGGACAAGAACAGGCTCGATCGTAAGCCGACGAATTCACCGGATTCCAAGGTGATCTCTATCGTCTCGGCAACGATTCGGCCGCGCCCCTCCGGGCGGAGGGGCGCGGCCGTGCGGGGCGGGCCGGGGTCAGGCGCCGAGCGCGGCGCGCAGCCGCCGCTCGTCCACCCGCCAGAAGTCGTGCTGACGGCCGTCGACGAGGGTCACCGGGATCTGCTCGGCGTACTCGCGGTACAGCGCCTCGTCCTGGGTGATGTCCTTCTCCTCGAAGGCGGCCCCGAGCTCCCCGGTGACCCGGAGCAGGACGGCCCGGGCGTCGTCGCACAGGTGGCAGCCGGGCTTGCCGATCAGGGTGACCACCCGGTCGGCGGGCTTCTTGTTCTTGTCTCGTCGCAGCAGGCTCACCGTGCCATTGTGCTCCGGCGCCCGGGTCACGCCGTGGACGCGGTCCGTTAACGGCGCCTGCACGCCGCGGTCACGGGACCGCCCTCCGATGCTGGCTATGCTCGGTCCATGGCCGCGCTGAGAAGGCTTCACCTGGCAAGGCGTTCCCCCGACGAGCGGAGCGCCCTGGCGGGCGAGGCCGCCGCCGACGCGGCGGAGGCCGACCTGCTCGTCCGGGCGACGGACACGGAGACGGGGGCGGACGCGGCGGCGGATCCGGAGAAGGGCGGGCGGCCCGACCGGGCCGGGCGCCACCCGAAGGCCCCCGCCGAGGACCACACGCCCACCCCGGACGACCCGCAGGCCGCCGCGTTCTTCGACTGCGACAACACGATCCTGCGCGGCGCGGCGATGTTCTACCTGGGGGTCGGCCTCTATCGCCGCCGCTTCTTCACCCGCCGCGACGTCGCCCGGTTCGTCTGGCAGCAGGCGTGGTTCCGGCTGCACGGCTCGGAGGACCCGGCGCACATCGCCGACGCGCAGGACACCGCCCTCGGGCTGGTCGCGGGAAAGCGGACGGCGGAGCTGGAGCAGATCTGCGAGGAGATCTTCGAGGAGGTGATCGCCGACAAGGTCTGGCCGGGCACCCGCGCCCTCGTGCAGATGCACCTGGACGCCGGCCAGCGGGTGTGGCTCGTCACCGCCGCGCCGCAGGAGATCGCCCGGATCATCGCCCGGCGGCTCGGCATGACCGGCGCGCTCGCCACCGTCGCCGAGACCGCGGACGGCGAGTACACCGGGCGGCTGGTGGGCGGGCTGCTGCACGGCCCGGCGAAGGCCGCGGCGGTACAGGCGCTGGCCCGCCGCGAGCAGCTCGACCTCGGCCGGTGCGCCGCGTTCAGCGACTCCGCCAACGACATCCCGATGCTCAGCCTGGTCGGCCACCCGTACGTGGTGAACCCGGACACCTCGCTGCGCCGGCACGCGCGCGCCCACGGCTGGCGGGTCCGCGACTTCCGGACGGGCCGCAAGGCCGCACGGATCGGCCTGCCGGCCGCGGCCGGCCTCGGTGTCGCCGCCGGGGCGACGGCGGCCGGGCTGGCGATCCACCGGCGCCGCCGCACCGCCTGAGGCCCGGCCCGCACCGTACCCGTCACCTGTCACCCGCCGGCCGTCACCTGTCACCCGTCGGCCGCCGCACCGTCCGGCCGCTCCGGCGCGGGCCCGCAGCCGGGTCCGGCCGGTCCACCCCGCGGCCTCCGCGGCACCTGCCGCGACCTGCGCCGACGTCCGCCGCCCGGGGTCGCCGCGGCGGCGTCCCGCGGGACCACCCGAGCGCCTGTCCGGTACGTGACGACCCCTCACACGTACGAGGGAACCGGCCCGGTCGGGAGCGCTTCACCGATGACCGGAACTGATCGTTCGACACCTCGGGAAAGTTGTGGGTTACCGAGCCGCGAGGCAGGGAAACCGCCCGGCGCCCCCTCGAATCGGTCACAGCAGGTTGTCGTTCGATCACTCGGAGCCAGTCCGTATCGGCCGCCAACGATCAGTACCGGCTGAATATACGCGCCAACCGGATCTCAAACGACCAGTTCCGCCACAGGGTGTAGCCGTCATTGCACAAAGCGTTATTCTTTCCCGGATGCACGGCACCTGCGTGTCCTCCGTCCCGGGGGGACAGGGGGCGTGCACTCCGCACAGGCGGAGGTGACCCGTCCACAGTTCTGCCTCTGGGAGTCCCGTGTACCCACCCGTCCGGAACGACGCGCCAGCCACCTCCCGCCCGTCGACCGCCGCCCTGCGCTCCGGCGCCCGGCTGGACCGGCTGTGGGCCGCCATCCGCGAGTTCCATCTGACCGGCCCGCAGCCGGCCCTGGCCGGGGCCGTGTTCGCCGGGCCGCCCGCCGCCCCGGCCGTGCCGTCCGCGCGCACCGCCGGCCAGGGCCGGCTCCTGCGCTCCACCACCACCCCGGGCTCCGCCACCGGCACCCGCGGCCGCACCCTCGGCGCCCCCGCCCGAAGCCGTGCCAGGACGGACCGCGGCACCGGCGCCGAGGGCGAGCACAACCCCGTCATGGAGCTGGTCGAGCGCGCCCAGGCGGGCGAGAGCGAGGCCTTCGGCGGGCTCTACGACCAGTACGCGGACACCGTGTACCGGTACATCTACTACCGGGTCGGCAGCCGGGCCACCGCCGAGGACCTCACCAGCGAGACCTTCCTGCGCGCCCTGCGCCGGATCGGCACCTTCACCTGGCAGGGCCGCGACTTCGGCGCCTGGCTGGTGACGATCGCGCGCAACCTCGTCGCCGACCACTTCAAGTCCAGCCGGTTCCGGCTGGAGGTCACCACCGGCGAGATGCTGGACTCCAACGAGTGCGAGCGCAGCCCCGAGGAGTCGGTGCTGGAGTCGCTCGCCAACGCGTCGCTGCGCGACGCGGTGCGGCGGCTCAACCCGCAGCAGCAGGAGTGCGTCAACCTCCGCTTCCTGCAGGGCCTCTCGGTCGCCGAGACGGCCCGGATCATGGGCAAGAACGAGGGCGCCATCAAGACGCTCCAGTACCGCGCGGTGCGCACCCTGGCCCGCCTGCTGCCCGCGGACGCCCGGTGAGGGCGACGGCGGGCGCACCCATAACCGACGGCCCGTCACCGGCCCCCGTGCGCGGACACGGGTGGGTGAATACGCGGTCACATGATCAGCCGTGCGTAACCGACTCCCCGCGCCACTCGTTGGCCAACGCGGAAACCACCAACGGGCTCGCGGTCAAGCAGGATCGGAACGCGTCACCCGATGGTGTGGTTTCGGCCCGCCGAGACAACCATCCGGCTGGCCACGGTGTCGACAACGACGAAGGGAGGTGCGGCCCGTGACGGCAAACGTGCTGGAACACCGCCGGGCGAAAGCCTTCGCCGAGGCATTGGAGGCCCACCGGACGGACGACGGCCCGGAGGGCGGCCCCGACGGACCGGAGACCGGCGGCGCCCATCGAGCCGGTTCCGCCGCCATGGCGGATCTGCTCGCCACGGCGGCCCTGCTCACCGAACTGCCCGAGCCGGAGTTCGCGGCGGACGCCAAGGCCGTCCAGCGCGCCCGGCTCATGGCCGCGTTCGAGCAGGCCTACGCGGGTGGCGGCGGCGCCGCGGCGGTGCCGCGACAGCGGCGCCACCACTCCGCCCGCGCGTCCCGCGGCCGGTGGGGCCGGCGGCTGGCGATCGGCGGCCTGGTCGCCGGTGTCGCGGTGGGCAGCTTCGCCGGGGCGGCGACCGCCAGCGGCAACGCGCTGCCGGGCGACGCGCTGTACGGCATGAAGCGCGGACTGGAGGGCCTGCGGCTCGACTGGGCGGGCTCCGACTCCGAGCGTGGCGCGCTGCTGCTCCAGCAGGCCTCGGCCCGCCTCGACGAGGCGCAGAGCCTGCTCCAGCGGTCCGGTTCGCCGGAGGCCCTCAGCCCGGGCACGGTCGAGCAGGTCAGGCGGGCGCTCGACGAGATGCACGCCGAGGCCGTCCGCGGCCGCGACCTGCTGCGCTCGGTCTACCGCAGCAACGGCTCGCTCGCCCCGATGCGGCAGCTCGCCTCCTTCGCCGACGGCGAGGACGACCGCTGGGCCAGCCTGCACGACCGGCTGCCCGGCCAGCTCGGCGCGCAGGCCGACAAGGTCGACGAGCTGTTCAGCGACATAAGCGAGGACGTCGCGCCGCTGCGGCTCGACCCGCCGGGCACCGGCGGTCAGAGCGGCACGGGCAGCGGCCAGGGCGGAGGCTCGTCCGACGGCTCGGGCTCGGGCTCCGGCCGGGGCGGCGCGGGAGCGCCGACGACGCACGGCAACGGCACCGCCCCCGGCGGGGCGGCACCGGGCGGCGCCCAGCAGGGTGTCGGCGGGCTGGTCGACGGGCTGACCAGCGGCCTCACCGGTGGCGCGGCGAGCGCCTCGCCGACCCCGGGCGCCACCACCGGCGCGGGCGCCTCACCGGCGCCGGACGGAACGTCCACCCCCGCACCGGAGGGTCCCGGCATCACCATCCCGCCGCTGATCCCCGGTCTGCTGCCGGGCCTCACCCTCGGCTGAGTCCGGCCCGCCGCCGCGGCGGCCGTGGGAATCCCGAGCTCCCACGGCCGCCGCGGCGTCGTCGTCGGACCTGCCGTCGGACCTGCCGCGGCGGGCGCGCGCAACGGGCGCCCGGTACGCGGTCCGTACCGCGCCCGGGCGCCGAGAGGAAGACCGCCCGGGCGCCGGGCTCAGAAGAAGACCGACCGCCGCTGCACGAGCAGCGTGTACAGCGTGTGCTGGATGGTCTCGCGCACCTGGTCGGCGAGGTTGAAGACCAGCATCGGGTCGTCCGCGGCCTCCCGCGGGTAGCCGTCCGTCGGGATCGGCTCGCCGAACTGGATCGTCCACTTCGTGGGCAGCGGGATCGCCCCGAGCGGCCCGAGCCACGGGAAGGTCGGCGTGACCGGCACGTACGGCAGCCCCAGCAGCCGGGCCAGCGAGCGGACGTTGCCGATCATCGGGTACGTCTCCTCGGCGCCGACGATCGAGCACGGCACGATCGGCACGCCGGCCCGCAGGGCGGACGAGACGAAGCCGCCGCGGCCGAAGCGCTGCAGTTTGTAGCGCTCGGAGAACGGCTTGCCGATGCCCTTGAAGCCCTCCGGCCAGACGCCGACGACCTCGCCGCGCTCCAGGAGCGCCTGGGCGTCCTCGTTGCACGCCAGGGTGTGACCCGCCTTGCGGGCCAGCTCGTTGACGATCGGCAGCACGAAGACGAGGTCGGCGGCGAGCATCCGCAGGTGCCGCTTCTGCGGATGGTGGTCGTGGATGGCGACCTGGGTCATCAGCGCGTCGAGCGGCACGGTGCCGGAGTGGTTGGCGACGATCAGCACGCCGCCCTCGGCGGGGATGTTCTCCGCGCCGCGCACCTCCACCCGGAAGTACTTCTCGGCGAGCGGCCGCAGCAGCGAGAGGAACACCTCCTCGGTGAGCTCCCGGTCGAAGCCGAACTCGTCGATCTCGTAGTCGCCGGTGATGCGGCGTCGCAGGAAGCCCAGGCCGCTCGCCGCGCGGTCCTCCCAGCCCTTGCCGAGCACCTTGGTGGCGGTCGCGCCGAGCTGGCCCGCCAGGGCCCCGCCCAGGGCGTCCGCGATGCGGTCGGCGACGCCTCCGCGGGCCTCGCCGGGGTGCCAGCTGGGTGCGGACTCGATCGGAATGACCTTGGCCTCGGCCGGTTCGGTCCTGCGGGCTGCGGTCATCGCGGCATCGGCTCCTCGGTGGTTCGGACGTCCCCGCGGCCGAGCAGGGCGGCCAGGCGGTCGGTGGCGGCGGCGAGCCGCTCGGGCGGCAGCAGGCCGCTCCCGCGGGCCGCCGCGAAGTCGGCGAAGGCCTCCGCCGTGGTGTAGCGCGGCGTGTGGCCGAAGGTCTCGCGGAGCTGCGCGGTGTCGACCACCCGCCCGTGGGTGAGCAGCTGGATCAGCTCGGGCGAGATGTCGGCGGCCCTGGTCTGCCGGGCCAGCCCGGCGACCACGCCGAGGGCCGTCCGCAGCAGCGGCACGGTGGGCCGGCCGAGCCGGCGGGCGCACTGCGAGAGCAGCAGCACGCCGTCCCCGGCGACGTTGAAGGTGCCGGTGTTGGCGGTGCCGGGGCGCGGGTCGAGGGCGGCGAGGCGGAGCACCTCGACGGCGTCGTCCTCGTGGACGAACTGCAGGCGGGGGTCGCGGCCGAGCACGGTGGGCAGCACCGGCAGGGAGAAGTAGGCGCAGAGCGGGGTGTCGCCCGCCGGGCCGACGATGTTGGCGAAGCGCAGCACGGTCACGGCGACGTCGGGGCGGCGCCGGGCGAAGCCGCGCACGTAGCCCTCGACCTCGGCGGCGTCGCGGGCGAAGCCGCCCGCCGGGAGCCCCTTGGGCTGCATGCGCTCGCCGAAGACGGCCGGGTCGCGCGGGGCCGAGCCGTACACGCCGGTGGTCGACTTCACCACGAGGCGGCGCACCCCGGGGGCCTTCTGGCAGGCACCGAGCAGCTGCATGGTGCCGATGACGTTGGTCTCCTTGACGGCGGGCCGGCCGCCGGGGCCCATCGCGGAGACGTTGAGGTGCACGACGGTGTCGACGCCGTGGTCGGCGACGACCCGGGCGACGGCGGGACGGCGCAGGTCGACGCGGACGAACTCGACGCCCGCCGGGAGGTCCTCGCCCGGCGGCCGGACGTCCAGCCCGACCACCCGGTCGACGCCTTCGGATCGGGCGATCGCGGCCGCGAAGCGGGCCCCGAGGTGCCGGGCCACACCGGTCACGAGCACGGTTCTGCCCACGCTGCTGCGCCTCCTCGGTTTCGCCCTGCGTGCACCGTACCGTGCGGATGTTTCGGGGCTGCGCGGGCGCCACGCCGTCCGCGTGCACCGGGCCCGGACACGTCACTGCCCGCCCGGGCTGGGCCCGGGCGGGCAGTGCGGACACCTGGTGCGCGCGAGGCGGCCATCGGTGTAGCGGCTGGCCCCCCGCGTGAGCGGGAAGTAGTCCGGCCGCGGGTTACTTCTTGTTGCGACGCTGCACGCGAGTCCGCTTCAGAAGCTTGCGGTGCTTCTTCTTGGCCATACGCTTGCGACGCTTCTTGATGACAGAGCCCACGGAACAACCCTCGCTCACTCGGACCCCGTCCATGGGAGACGGGAGTCCATACGACTGACGGAGGGCCTAGCCTACCTTCCGCTCCGGGTAAGCCGTAATCCTGGCCTGTCCGTGTCCGGCCTACGCGCTTTCGAGACGCACGTAGGACTCCTTCAGATACGCGTGGACCGCCTGCTCGGGGACACGGAAGGAGCGCCCGACCCGGATGGCCGGGAGCTCTCCGCTGTGCACCAGCCGGTACACCGTCATCTTGGAGACCCTCATGACCGCGGCCACTTCGGCCACGGTCAGGAAGGCGACTTCCTGCAGGGGGCGTTCGCCGGAACTCATGACCATCACCCGACCCTTACCCGTGTGCAAGGCACCGGCTTCCCCTCCGGTGACTCCACCGGCACACGTGTATCCCCAGAGTAGTTATGGGTGGTACCAGTGGGAAGAGGGGGATGCCCAGTCTCTGTACGGTGCGGCATCCCCCCGTTGCAGTACGTAGCCGATCGGCGTCTGGCGCAGAAGGACCGGGCCCGAACGGCCCCCGCGGGCGTGCGGGAGCACGGGCCCGGCGCGCGGGGCGCACCGGGCCGGTTGGGTCAGGGCAGCATGCCGTGGTGCGGCAGGACGGCCCGGCGGGCGGCGAGGATCGCCTGGTCGAGGCGGGAGGCCGGGTCGTAGCCGTGCTCGTGGAAGTCCCGCCAGTCCGCGGGGGCGCCGTCGGTCATCCGCAGCGGCGCCTGCTGCCGGGTGCGGCGGTACACCTCCGCGCGCCACTCCTCCGGGGTTTCGGCCGCGGGGTCGACGGGTCGCCCGGCGGCGGTGGCGACCAGGTGCGTCCAGGTCCGCGGGACGACGTCGACCACGGCGTAGCCGCCCCCGCCGAGGGCGACCCAGCGGCCGCCGGCGTGCTCGTGGGCGAGCCGGTGGAGCGATTCGGCGACCACGCGCTGGGCGTCGACGGTGACGGCGAGGTGCGCGAGCGGGTCCTCGACGTGGGTGTCGGCGCCGTGCTGGGAGACGATCACCTGCGGGCGGAACCCGGCGAGCAGGTCGGGCACGAGGGCGTGGAAGGCGCGCAGCCAGCCGGCGTCGCCGGTGCCGGCGGGCAGCGGCAGGTTGGCGGCGCTGCCGGGGGCGTCCTCGCCGCCGGTCTCGGTGGACCAGCCGGTCTCCGGGAAGAGCGTCGCCGGGTTCTCGTGCAGCGAGACCGTCAGCACCCGCGGGTCGTTCCAGAAGGCCTGCTGCACGCCGTCGCCGTGGTGCACGTCGACGTCGACGTAGGCGACGCGCTCCGCACCGAGCTCCAGCAGCCGGGCGACGGCCAGCGCGGGGTCGTTGTAGACGCAGAACCCGGAGGCGCGGTCCGGCATGGCGTGGTGCAGGCCGCCGGCGAAGTTCACCGCGTGCCGGGCCTCGCCGCGCCACACCGCCTCGGCGGCGGCGACGGACTGCCCGGCGATCAGGGCGGAGGCGGTGTGCAGGGCCGGGAAGGCCCAGTTGTCGTCGGTGCCCAGGCCGTGGCGGAGGTCGGTGCCGGCCGGGTCGTCGGCGGCCCGGCGGACGGCCGCGATGTACTCGGCGGTGTGCACCAGGCGGAGGGTGGAGTCGCCGGCGGCGGGGGCGGAGCGCAGGGTGACCCCGGGGCCGCTGCTGAGGCCGTACGCGTCGACGAGGTGCTTGGTGAGCGCGAGCCGGGTGGGGTCCATGGGGTGACCGGGGCCGAAGTCGTACGCGGTCACCGCGTCGTCCCAGAAGAGGTGCAGGCCGCAGGAGGTGTCACGCTCGGCGTCGGGCATGCCTCCACCGTAGTGGGTGCGCGCGGGTGGGCCGCACGGGGTTCAGGGCGTGCGGACGGGCTCGGTGACCTGCGGGGCCGGTGCGGGCGCGAAGTGCCCGGCGAGCGGTACGACGAGCAGCACGAGCAGCATCGGGGCGAGCATCGCGACCCGGTACGAGCCCGCGTCGCCGATCGCGCCGACCAGGGGCGAGCCGATCAGGAAGCCGACGTAGTTGAAGAGGTTGAGGCGGGCGACGGCGGCGTCCGAGCCGTCCGGGAAGAGCCGCCCGCCGGCCGCGAAGACCTGCGGGATGATCGCGCAGAGGCCGAACCCGAGCAGGGTGAACGCCGCGATGCCCGCCCACGGGGCCGGGGCGACCGCGGCGGCCAGGAAGCCGAGCGCGGCGGTGGCGGCGCCTATCCGCACCACCGGCACGGCGCCGAACCGCTGGACGGCGCGGTCGCCGACGGTGCGGCCGGCGAGCATCGCCACCATGTAGCCGAGGTAGGCGAGCTTGGCGACGTCGTCGGGGCTGTGCAGGGTGTCGGTGAGGTACTTGACGCTGTAGTTGGAGACCGACGCGTCCGCGATGTAGGCGAACGCCATCACCGCGCAGAGCGGCAGCAGCGGGCGCCACGGGATGGACCGCCCGGCGGCCTCCACGGCCTCGCGGACGGCGTCGCCCAGCTCGGCCGGTCCGGGGAAGCGGGTGCCGGCGAGCAGCGCCGCGGGGACGAGCACCGCGGCGGCGCCGCCGAACAGCACGGCGAGCGACACGCCGCCGTGCGCGCCGAGGCCGGCCACCGCCGCACCGGCGATGCCGCCCAGGCTGAACGCGGCGTGGAAGCCGAGCATGATGCTGCGCCCGTAACGGTGCTGCAGGCCGACGCCGAGCATGTTCATCGAGGCGTCCAGGGCGCCCACCAGCAGGCCGAACGCGGCCAGCGCGAGGGCGAGCTGCCACAGCTCCGAGCCGAGCCCGACGGCGGCCAGGGCGAGGCACACGGCGGGCTGCACGACCCGCAGGACGACGCGGGCACCGACCCGCCCGGCCAGCCGTTCGGACGCGATGGAGCCGGCCCCGGCGAGCACCGGCACGGCGGCCAGGAAGACCGGCAGCAGGGCGTCGCCCAGCCCGTACTGCCGCTGGATCTCCGGGATGCAGGTGACGAGCAGGGCGAAGGCCACGCCCTGCAGCAGGAAGCTCGCGGCGAGGGCGGCACGGGCCTGCCGGAGGCGTCCTGCGGTTGATGCCTGCATCAGAACCCCGCTGCTCGTGGGTACGGCGATGTTGGCGAGAGCGTAGGTCCTGCGGCCCGATTCCGGGAGGGGGTCAGGGCTGCGGGTTTCGGCAGGCCGGAGGCCCGGGGCCGCGGGCTCAGCGGTCCAGCAGGGCGAGCACCTGGGCCGGGTCGGTGAACAGCCCGGTGGCGCCCGCGGCGGTGAGGCGCGCCGGGTCGGTGAGGGCGGCGTAGCCGTACACGTCCATTCCGGCGGCGCGGGCGGCGAGGACGCCGTTGGGGCTGTCCTCCAGGACGAGGCAGCGCTCGGGCGGCACGCCCAGCGTGCGGGCGGCGTGCTGGAAGAGGTCCGGGGCGGGCTTGCCGACGCCGACGTCCTCGGCGCTGAAGATCCGCTCCTCGGCGAGGTGGCCGCGCAGGCCGGTGAGGTCGAGCGCGGTGCGGATCCACGTGTGCGCGGCGGAGGACGCCAGGCAGTACGGGACCTCGCGCTGCCGCAGCTCCTTCAGCAGCTCCTCGGCGCCGCGGACGGCCACGAGCTCGGCCTCGAACGCGGCGAAGACGCGGGCGTGGAACAGGTCGTCGAAGCCCTCGGGCAGCCGGGCTCCGTGCCGCTCCAGGATCACGTCGTGCACGCGGTGGGAGGCCGTGCCCATGAAGTCGCGGTAGGAGTCCTCGACCGTGGTCGGGTGGCCGAGCTCGGTCAGGTACTCGGCGAGCACCCGGTTGGAGATCGGCTCGCTGTCCACCAGCACGCCGTCGTTGTCGAAGATCACCAGGTCGTAGCTCACCCGGCGAGCCTACCGGGCCGGGCCGGACGGGGTCCGCCCGCTACTTCCCGCCGCCGGCGAGCTCGCGGGAGCGGTCGCGGGCGGCCTCCAGGGCGCCGAGCAGGGCCGCGCGGACGCCGTGGTTCTCCAGCTCGCGGATGGCCGCGATGGTGGTGCCCGCCGGGGAGGTCACCGCCTCGCGGAGCTTGACGGGGTGTTCGCCGGAGTCGCGGAGCATGACGGAGGCGCCGATCGCGGACTGCACGATGAGGTCGTGCGCGACGTGCCGGGGCAGGCCGAGCAGGATGCCGGCGTCGGTCATCGCCTCGACGAGGAAGTAGAAGTACGCCGGGCCGGAGCCGGACAGCGCGGTGGCCGCGTCCTGCTGCGACTCGGGCAGCCGGATCGCCTTGCCGACCGAGCGGAAGATCTCCTCGGTGCGCAGCAGGTGGGCCTCGGAGGCGTGCGAGCCGCCGGAGATGACGCTCATGCCCTCGTCCACCAGCACCGGGGTGTTCGGCATGACACGCACGACCGGGGTGCCGGCGGCGAGCCGCTCCTCGAACCAGGCGGTGGGGATGCCGGCCGCGGCGGAGACGACCAGCCGGTCGGCGGCGACGTGCGGGGCGAGCTCGTCGAGCAGGGTGCCCATGTCCTGCGGCTTGACCGCGAGGATCAGGGTGTCGGCGAGCTTGGCGGCCTCGGCGTTGGTGACGACGGTGACGCCGTACCGGGCGGCGAGTTCGACCGCGCGCTCGGGGCGGCGGGTGGTCACCAGGACGTCGGCCGGGTCCGTACCGGCCCGCAGCAGGCCGGAGAGCAGGGCCTCGCCGATCTTGCCGGTGCCGAGGAAGGCGATCTTCTGTCCGGGTGCGCTGGCCATGGGTCCGCTCCTTCGTCCGGTGCTTGCGGCCATCCTCGCACCGGCGTCCGCGGGCGGGCGGCGCCGTCCGAACGGTGGGCAATGTGGCGCGCCGCCACCCGGCGAGGCCCGCGGTGTCCGCCGGTACCGTGCCGGGCGGCCCGGCCCTGCTCGTACGGTCGGCTCCCCCCACCTGACGAGGAGCCGCACGACCATGACGACGTACGACGTGAGACAACGGTGGCGGGCGGCGCTGGCGCTGCTCGCCGTGGCCGCCGCGGCGGTGCTCGGGCTCGGCCACGGCACGGCCCGCGCCGCGGGCACCGTCCAGGTCACCGGGTTCGGCTCGAACCCGGGCAACCTGCTGATGTACCGCTACACCCCGACCGGCCTGCCGTCCGGGCGGCCCGTCGTGGTGGCGCTGCACGGCTGCACGCAGACCGCCTCGTACGGCGACGCGGCGGGCTGGACGCGCTGGGCCGACACCTGGGGCTTCGCGCTGGTGACGCCGCAGCAGCAGGCCGCCAACAACTCGTCGCAGTGCTTCAACTGGTTCCAGCCCGGCGACTTCTCGCGCGACCAGGGCGAGGCCCTGTCGATCCGCCAGATGGTCGCGAGGACCGTCGCCGACCTCGGCAGCGACCCGGCCCGGGTGTACGTGACCGGGCTGTCCGCGGGCGGGGCGATGACCGCCGCGCTGCTCGCCGACTACCCGGACGTGTTCGCGGGCGGCGCCGTGGTCGCCGGACTGCCGTACCACTGCGCCACGTCGACGGTCGAGGCGTCGGTGAACTGCATGACGCAGGGCACCGTGAAGACCCCGCAGCAGTGGGGCGACCTCGCCCGTCAGGCGTACCCGTCGTGGACCGGCGCGCGGCCGAGGGTCTCGATCTGGCAGGGCACCGCGGACTCGGTCGTGAAGCCGGTCAACCTGACCGAGCTGATGAAGCAGTGGACGGACGTCGCCGGCACCGGCCAGACCCCGGCGGTCAGCGAGACCGTCGGCGGCTTCCCCCACCAGGTGTACCGTGACGCGTCCGGCGCCGACCGGGTCGAGACGTACGCGATCACCGGCATGAACCACGGCCAGCCCGTCGACCCGGGCAGCGGGGCGCAGCAGTGCGGCACCGCGGGCGCGTACGTGCTGGACGTCGACCTCTGCGCCTCGTACCGGATCGGGCGCTTCTGGGGCCTGGACGGCGGCGCCTCCACGCCGTCCCCGTCGCCCTCCCCCTCGCCTTCGCCCTCGCCGACCGGTGGCAGCGGCAGCGTCACGCTCACCGACGACACCGCCCGGGACGGCTACGTGAAGGCCGCGGCCGACGGGAGCTCCCCCGCCCTCGGCACGCTGGCGGACAGCCTGGGCCTGGCCGTCGGCCGCGGCACGGACGGCAGGCAGAACCGCGCGCTGTTCTCCTTCGACACCTCGGCCGTCCCGGCCGGCGCCACCGTCACGGGGGCGCGGCTGACCGTCGGCTACGGCAGCGGCAGCGGAAACCCGTGGGCGTCGGCGCGGCTGGCGGTCGACGTGCGCAGCGGCTGCTTCGGCGCGGCCTGCACGGCCGGGGCGGACGACTGGTCGGCCGCCGCGAGCGCCGCGTCGGTGGCCACCGTCGGGGCGTTCGGCTCCGGCAGCACGGTGTCGAGCGGCTTCACGGCGGCCGGCCTGGCGGCGATCGCCCCGGGGTCGACGGTGCAGTTGCGGCTCGCCTTCGACCAGGTGCCCGCCTCCACCGCGTACGTCTTCCTGAAGCGCGGCGCGGGCGCCACGCTGACGGTGGACTGGACGCTCTGATGCGGCGCGGCCGCCCGGGGAGCGGACCCCGGGCGGCCGGGCCCGGTCAGCGCTTGGTGCCGTCGACGATGACCGGGCTGCCGACGGAGCCGCACGGGCTCGCGTAGACCGGGTTCTTCTCCGCGGCGGCCTTGAAGGCGTCGATGCACTGGCTCATGAGCATGCGGTCGGTCAGGGAGTCGGCGATGGCCCGGTTGGCGGCGGCCGTGCTCTCCGAGTCGATCTTCCGCTTCTCCGCCTCGGCCCTGGCGGTGCGCACCGCGGCCTCGGCCTGGGCGGTCGCCTGGTCCTGCTGGATCTTCTGGTCGATCGCGTGCTGCAGGCTGTCGCTGGGCTTGACGTTGCGCAGGTTGACGCCGTTGACGAGGATGCCGCGCGGGGCGAGACGGGCGGTGACGAGCCGCTCTATCTCGGCGCTGATGGCCTCGCGCTGCGAGCTGTACCCCTCGACGCCGGTGTGCCGGGCGAAGACGTTGCGGACGATCTCCCGGGTGTCCGGGTAGACCAGGCGCTGCTGGACGGCGCTCGCGCTGCCCGCCAGCCTGTAGAGCGCCAGGGTGTGCTGCGGGTCGATGGACCACTTGACGGTGAGGTCGGCGTAGAGCACGCCGCCCTCGGAGGAGCGGACCTCCACGGTGTCCTTGCCGGTGAGGTCGAGGTCGGCGGGCCGGGTCGAGAAGGTGGCGACGTCGGTCAGCGGCGACTTCAGGTGCAGCCCGGACTTCCAGGTGCCCCCGACCTTGCCGAGCGTGGTGGGCACGGCCACCTCGTACGGCGCGACGACGTGCACGAGGGTGGTCAGGCCGAGGGCGAGGCCGAGGAGCGCGCAGACCACGCCCGACACGGTGGCGACGGGCGAGTCGGCGACCCGCCGCCGGCGCAGGACGAGCAGGACGACGCCGGCGAGCAGCAGCAGGACGGAGAGGTAGAGCATCAGGGTGGGTCCCTCGGGCCGTGACAGCAGGACGGCCGGAGCCTAGGGGCCCGCGGGCGGCCCGGAGCCGTCGTTCGAGCGATGTTCGGACGGAGTTGGCCGGACGTCCACCGACGGGGTGTCACCGCACCGCTCCGCCGGGCCTGCAGACGCACCACACGACCTTGCCGACGCCGCCCGCCCGGGCCCGCACGCCCCACTCCGCGGCGAGCGCCTCGACCAGCCGCAGGCCGCGGCCGGACTCGTCGGCCTCGCCGGGCGTGCGGAGCACCGGCTCGTCGGCGCAGGCGTCGTGCACCTCGATGCGGAGGGCGCCGCCGGTGTACTCGAAGGCGACGAGGACGAGCCGGCCGGGCGGGACGCTGCCGTGCCCGACCGCGTTGGCGACGAGCTCGCCCACCAGCTGCTCGGCGGCGTCGGCCAGCGGCCCGCTGTCCGGGCGGGCCGCGAGGTAGGCGCGCAGCCGTCGCCGCGCCGCGCCCGCGGACTTGCGGTGCCGGGGCAGCCAGCACTCCTGGCGCGCGGCGCCGGGCGGGGCGGGGGCCGGCGTGCCGGGCGCCGGGCGGGGAGCCGGGCAGGGCAGGGGCGGGGTGAGCGTTTCGGGCATGGCACGGCCCCTCGGGGTCACGCCGGGATACGGCCCGGCGGCGCGGCGGTCGGTCATGAGCATGATCGACCTTGCGCCGCGGCCGGCGCGCCGCTTGTCGTGTTCCGCTCCCGCGCGGTCCGCCGGGCGGGTACGGTGGCGGGCTGCCCGCCCGCCGTCCGCTCCCGCCGGCCGCCTCCGGCGTCCGGCGTCCGGGGAAACTCGGGGATGACCCCTATGGATTTCCAGGGCCCCGCGGGCGCACCGTGGAGGTATGGGTAACGGAGATATGTCGCGAAGTGAGAGCCGTCAGGTCGCCGTCGCCGCGGCGACCCTGGGCCCGTGGCGCACGGCCGCGGCCGTCGGCACCGTGGTCGGCGGTGCGGCCCTCGGGGTGAACGTCGTCACCGGCAACTGGTCGCTGGACATCCTGGCCGGTCCGGTGGGTCTCGGCCTGTTCTTCTTCTTCCTCGTCGGCACGGTCGGCGGCCGGCTCCGCCGGGACACCGGCGACCGGCGGCTGCAGCGCTGGGCCGACGCCCACCCGTGGGAGTCCGCCCTGCCCGCGGCCGGGGCGCTGTGGGTGACCACCACGCTGGCGATGACGCTGCTCGGGAGTTCGGGACTCCTCGGGGCGCTGTTCGCGTCACTGCTCCCGGCCGGGCTGCTGCTGGTGATCGCCGGCGTGGTCGGCTCGGTGAAGCGGGCCCGGAAGCGCGCCTGACGGACGTACGGGGTGAAATCCCCCCGGACCGGCAGCGGTCCGGGGGCCCGCACGGCACCCCCTGCGCGGCGTGTCGGCGCAGCTCTGCATACTGGCGCGCGTGCCGATAGTCGATGAGCCCGGGCCACGCCCTGACGACCCGTTCGAGAACCTCGTGCTGGACGAGGACTTCGTCCGCGGGGCCGACGTGAAGGAGCAGTCGGGCCGGTCCCGGATGCTCGCCGCCCGCTGGAAGCAGCAGCCGCCGGACCCCGAGCCGTGGAGGGCGTCCGCCGACCGGGTGCCGGCCCGCCGCAGCCGCTTCGGACGGCGTCCGAAGCCGGTCGACCCGTGGGGGCGCCGCCGGAAGCGCAACTGGCAGACGCCGGTGTTCGTCGTGCTGGCCGCCGCGGTCACCCTGGCCGCGCTCAACGTCGACCGGCTGAACGGCTGGTACGAGGGACGCCAGGAGTCGTCCGCGCTGCCGCCCGTCGCCCCGGAGACCGCCTCGCCCACCGCGGCGCCGCCCGCGGTCGACCCGGACACCCCGACCGCCGACCACCCGTGGGCGGGCTCGCCCGCCGAGGCGTGGCCGTCCGGCGCGAACGGCATCGAGCTGCCCGCCGCCCAGGCCCTCGGGGTGTTCGACAGGACCCAGGTCGCCGCCCAGCTCAAGGCCGTGAAGGACTACCTGGTGCTCGCCCACCTCGATCCGGCGACGACGGCGGGCGGCACGCCGGCCGCCGCCCTGGCCCTGCTGGACCGCAAGGACCGCACCGAGCTGGAGGCCGCGCTCGCGCACCCCACCGCGGAGCACGACCCGGTGGTGTGGCTGAGCCGCTTCGACCCGCGGCTGGCCGTTCCCGTCACCGAGGTGGTCAAGGTGCTGGGCCGGACGACCTTCGAGAGCGACGGCGACCGCGGCATGCTCGTGCACACCGACTACACCTACGTCTACGCGCTGCGGCCGGGCCCGGACGTCGGGCGGGCCCCGGCCTCGCCCGCCGCGGGCGCCACGGCCCGACCGGTCGGCTGGACGACCGCGGGCGGCGACGTCCGGGTGGAGCGCGAGATCGTCCGGCGCCAGCAGGACTTCCGCTTCTACAACCCGGCGCGCTACCAGGTGCAGCGCGGCAAGCTCGTCCTCGACAAGGGGCAGAGCGCCTTCGGCAACAACGTCTGCACGATGGGCAGCGGCTACCTGGTGACCAGCTTCCCCGAGTCGGCCGAGGACGACGGGCCGTCGGGCGCCCCGACGGGCGGCCCGACGACGGACCCGTACGACCGCAGGACGCCGCTGGAGGAGGGCGACGGCAGCTGCGGCGCACTGTCGCGCACCTGAGGCCGCCGGGCGGCGGCTAGGCCCCGGCGGTGGCCGGCGCGTCGCCGCGCAGGTGCCCGAAGATCAGGCTGGTCTCGGTGTGCTGCACCGCGGGGTGCGCGGTGAGGTGGTCGAGCACGAAGTCGCGCAGCGCGTCGGTGTCGGCCACGGCGACGTGCAGCAGGTAGTCGTCCGGCCCGGCCAGGTGGTACGCGGCGACGACGCCCGGCATCCGGGGGATGCCGCCGGCGAAGCTGCGGATCTGCTCCTTGGTGTGGGCGTGCAGGCGCACCGCGATCATGGCCTGGATGCCGAGCCCGACGGCGGCGGGCTCGACCTCCGCGTGGAAGCCGCGGATGACACCGCGCTCGCGGAGGGCCCGGATCCGGCCGAGGCAGGTCGACGGCGCAATGCCGACCGCCTCGGCGACGGCGTTGTTGGGCATCCGCGCGTCGGCCACCAGCAGGCGCAGGATGGCGCGGTCGACGGGGGCGAGTTCGCGTTGCGGATTCTTCGGCACGGCGCCCACGATCGTGCGCCGGTCCGCACATCCACAAGGTCTACCGGCCGGTAGCCGAATGTTGTGCGGACCGGTGGCCCCGACCCGGCCGGGTCTTCACGATGGGGCCACCCCCCACCCCGCCGAGGAGGCCACCCATGCCCCACGCCGACACCCGGGCCGTGCACGCCGGCAGAACCGACCTGCGCGGCCTCGGGACGCACGTCCCGCCGATCGACCTCTCCACCACCAACCCGCTCCCCGGCGTGGAGGCCGGCGGCGACAGCTACGAGGCGCTGGCCACCGGCGGCCTGCTCCCCGAGGGCGGCAGCGCCGTCTACCAGCGGCTGTGGAACCCCACCACCGCCCGCTTCGAGCAGGCCCTCGCCGAGCTGGAGGACTGCGCGCAGGCGGTGGCCTTCGCCTCCGGCATGGCCGCCCTCTCCGCCTGCCTGCTGGCCGCCCGCGCCGAGGGCCGGGGGCACGTCGTGGCGGTGCGTCCGCTGTACGGCGGCACCGACCACGTGCTGGCCACCGGCCTGCTCGGCACCGAGGTGACCTGGGCGGCCGCCGGGGAGGTCGCCGCGGCCCTGCGCCCCGACACCGGGCTCGTCGTGGTGGAGACCCCCGCCAACCCGACCCTCGACCTCGTCGACCTCGCCGCCGTCGCCTCGCAGTGCGGCGGGGTGCCGCTGCTGGTCGACAACACCTTCGCGACGCCC
This sequence comes from Kitasatospora sp. NBC_01539, assembly GCF_045040525.1. Taxonomy (NCBI): domain Bacteria; kingdom Bacillati; phylum Actinomycetota; class Actinomycetes; order Kitasatosporales; family Streptomycetaceae; genus Kitasatospora; species Kitasatospora sp. NBC_01539. Next base: position 4,976,404 of record NZ_CP109390.1, on the reverse strand, counting down.
GTCCTGCAGCAGCCGGTGCACCACGGCGCGACGCTCGTCCTGCACAGCGCCACCAAGTATCTCGGCGGGCACGGCGACGTGCTGGCCGGCGCGGTCGCCACCGACGCGGAGTGGGCGGCCCGCCTGCGCCGGGTCCGGGCGGTGACCGGCGGCATCCTGCACCCCCTGGCGGCCTACCTGCTGCACCGCGGGCTGCAGACACTGCCGCTGCGGGTGCGCCACCAGGCCGCGAACGCGGCGAAGCTCGCCGCCTGGCTGGGCGCCCGGCCGGAGGTGGAGCAGGTCTTCTACCCCGGCCTGCCGGAGGGCGACCCGCTGGGCCTGGTCGGCCGTCAGATGACGGGTGCGGGGTCGGTGCTGGCGTTCTCGCTGCGCGGCGGCTTCGAGGCGGCGGCGCGGGTCGCGGACGGCTGCGCGCTCGTCACGCACGCCGTGTCGCTGGGCGGCGTCGACACGCTGATCCAGCACCCGGCCTCGCTCACCCACCGGCCGGTCGCCCCGGAGGCCCGTCCGCACCCGTCGCTGCTGCGGCTGTCGGTCGGCCTGGAGGATCCCGAGGACCTCTGCGCGGACCTCGGCCGGGCCCTCGCGCGGAACTGACGCGCGGGCCTCCGGTCAGCGGCGCCCGCGGCGGGCGCGCTCGTACGCGGCCCGGTGCACGGCCTCGCCGGGCGCCTCGACGAGGCTGCGGAAGAAGTACGCGGCGAGCGCGCCGACCCCGCCGATCAGCCAGACCGCGCCGAGCGAGCGGTCCTCGGCCATCCAGCCGTCGAGGGACGCCCGGCCCTCGGTGAGGCTCTTCCAGGTGCGGATCCCGGCGAGGCAGGTGCAGATCGCCACGGCGCCGATCAGCAGCACGTCGACCAGCCGGCCCGCGTCGGAGAGCGCCACCCCGGCGACGGCGAAGCGCAGCAGCAGGGCGCCCGCCGCGGTGCAGATCAGCGCGCCGAGCGAGACCAGCACCCGGCGGAGCCAGTAGCCGCCGCCGTGGTCGACCCAGGTGGTGCCGAAGAACCGGATCGGCTCCGGTCCGGGGCCGCCGGGGGGCTGCTTGCGGGGGCTGCGCTGCTCGTTCACGGCCCGATTATCGCCCGTCGGCGGTGCGCGACGGCGCAGGGAGCCGCCCCGGCGCGACCGGGGCGGCTCCCTGCGGTGGGCTCAGCCCAGCTTGGAGACGTCGCGGACGGCGCCCTTGTCGGCGGAGGTCGCCATCGCGGCGTACGCCTTCAGCGCCTGGCTGACGTGGCGCTCGCGGTTCTTCGGCTTGTAGCCGCCCTCGGCCTCCAGCTTGAGGCGCCGCTCGTGCAGCTCCTCGAAGGAGACCTTGAGGTCGATCGTGCGGCCGGGGATGTCGATGGCGATGATGTCGCCGTCCTCGACCAGCGCGATGGTGCCGCCGGACGCCGCCTCGGGCGAGGCGTGGCCGATGGAGAGGCCGGAGGTGCCGCCGGAGAACCGTCCGTCGGTGACCAGCGCGCAGGCCTTGCCGAGGCCGCGGCCCTTGAGGAACGAGGTCGGGTAGAGCATCTCCTGCATGCCGGGGCCGCCCTTGGGGCCCTCGTAGCGGATGACGACGACGTCGCCCTCCTTGATCCGCTTGGCGAGGATCGCCTCGACGGCGTCCTCCTGCGACTCGACGACGACGGCCGGGCCGCTGAACGTCCAGATCGACTCGTCGACGCCCGCGGTCTTCACGATGCAGCCGTCCTCGGCGAGGTTGCCGTACAGCACGGCGAGGCCGCCCTCGACGGAGTAGGCGTGCTCGACGCTGCGGATGCAGCCCCGGGCGGCGTCGGTGTCGAGCGTCTCCCACCGCTCGGACTGCGAGAACGCCTCGGCGGAGCGCACGCAGCCGGGGGCGGCGTGCCACAGCTCGACCGCCTCCTCGGACGGCGAGCCGCCGCGGACGTCCCAGGTCTTCAGCCACTCGTCGATCGAGGCGGAGTGCACGGTGTGCACGTCCTCGTGGAGCATGCCGCCGCGGTAGAGCTCGCCGAGGATCGCGGGGATGCCGCCGGCCCGGTGCACGTCCTCCATGTAGTACGAGCCGTTGGGCGCGACCTTGGAGAGGCACGGCACCCGGCGGGACACCGCGTCGATCGCCCGCATGTCGAAGTCGACCTCGGCTTCCTGCGCGGCGGCGAGCAGGTGCAGGATCGTGTTGGTGGAGCCGCCCATCGCGATGTCGAGCGCCATGGCGTTCTCGAACGCGGCGCGGGTCGCGATGTTGCGCGGCAGCACGGACTCGTCGTCCTGGTGGTAGTGCCGCTCCGTGATCTCGACGACCGTCCGCCCGGCCCGCTCGTAGAGCGCGCGGCGGGCGGTGTGGGTGGCGAGCACCGAGCCGTTGCCGGGCAGCGACAGGCCGATCGCCTCGGTGAGGCAGTTCATCGAGTTGGCGGTGAACATGCCGGAACACGAGCCGCAGGTCGGGCAGGCGTTCTCCTCGATGATCGCGATGTCCTCGTCGGAGACGTTCTCGTTGACCGCCTGCGAGATCGCGTCGACCAGGTCGAGCTTGCGCACGGTGCCGTCGACGAGGGTGGCCTTGCCGGCCTCCATCGGGCCGCCGGAGACGAAGACCGTCGGGATGTTGAGCCGCAGGGCGGCCATCAGCATGCCGGGGGTGATCTTGTCGCAGTTGGAGATGCAGATCAGGGCGTCCGCGCAGTGCGCGTTGACCATGTACTCCACCGAGTCGGCGATCAGGTCGCGCGAGGGCAGCGAGTACAGCATGCCGCTGTGGCCCATCGCGATGCCGTCGTCGACGGCGATCGTGTTGAACTCGCGCGGGATGCCGCCGGCCTCCTTGATCGCCTCGGAGACGATCCGGCCGACCGGCTGCAGGTGGGTGTGGCCCGGCACGAACTCGGTGAAGGAGTTGGCCACCGCGATGATCGGCTTGCCGAAGTCCTCCCGGGCTACGCCCGCCGCCCGGAGAAGGGCACGGGCGCCCGCCATGTTGCGGCCGTGGGTGACGGTACGGGACCTCAGCTCGGGCATGCGCTCCACTCCTTCGGGGCCGGCGTGCGGGCCGCTGCGCGGGTGAGAGGGTGCAGGGCCGCCGTCCTACCGAGGTTACGCCTCCCGCTCCGGGCCGCGGACGCGCTGTCCGCGATGCGGTCAGGCCGGTCCGTCAGGCGGCGGGCCGCCGCGCGACGAAGAGGTCGAGCACGTACGGCTCGGTCAGCACACCGTCCGGATGCCCGGCGAGCAGGGCCTCGCGCTCCGCGGCGAGCACCGGTGCCTGCCGCTCGGCGGGCAGAACGGCGAAGTACGACCGCGAGCCGAGGTCGGCGAGGTGGCTGTCGAGGGTGACCTGCCGCTCCCAGTGCAGCCTGGCCGTGCCGACCTCCAGGCCGCGGGCGGCCAGCGGCTCGGCGAACGCCGTCAGGCTGCTCCCGTAGAAGTGGTACGAGGGCAGGGCCGCGGCGAGCCGCCGCTCCTGCGCGGCGATCCAGTCGACGGCCCGGTCCTTGACGTTCCACCAGAGGGCGAGCGAACCGCCGGGGCGGAGCACCCGCAGCGCCTCGGGCACCGAACGCTCCGGGTCCGTCCAGTGGAAGGCCTGCGCGTAGGTGACGAGGTCGGCGGAGCCGTCGTGCAGCGGCAGCTCGTCGCCGACGCCCTTCACCACCGGCAGGTCCGGGGAGACGGCCCGCAGCCGGGCCGCCATGCCGGGGCTCGGTTCCACGGCGAGCACCCGGGCGCCGCGGGCGGCGAGCAGCCGGGTCGCGATGCCCGTGCCGGCGCCGACGTCGACCACGTCGGCGCCGCGGAGCGGGCGGCCCGCGAGGCGCTCCAGCGCGTCGACGAGGGCGTCGGGGTACGAGGGCCGGGCCGCGTCGTACTGCTCGGCCACCGGGCCGAAGGACAGTGCGTGCGCCTGCTGCTGAGAATCCGTCATCGGCGTCCCTCCGTGTGCGACCCGGCGCCGTTCAGCCTACGCCGCCGGGCCGGTGCAGCCGGGCGGGGGTGGCGAGGTGCAGCCGGGTGAAGGCGAGCGCCTCCGCGAGGTCGGCCTCGCGTTCGGCGGGCGACCCGGAGCGCCGGGTGTTGACCTCCAGCACCACGTGGCCGTCGAAGCCCGTACGGGCGAGCTGCTCCAGCAGCACCGCGCACGGCTGCGTGCCGCGGCCGGGGATGAGGTGCTCGTCCTTGCCGGAGCCGGAGCCGTCCGCGAGGTGCACGTGGGCGAGCCGGCCGCCCATCCGGCCGACCATCTCCAGCGCGTCCACGCGGGAGGTCGCGGCGTGCGACAGGTCGACCGTGAAGTGCCGGTACTCCTCCTCGGTGACGTCCCAGCCGGGCGCGTAGGCGAGCATCTCGCGGTCCTTGTACCGCCACGGGTACATGTTCTCCACGGCGAAGCGGACGTCCGTCTCCCCCGCCATCCGGCCGATGCCGGCGACGAACTCCCGCGCGTACTGCCGCTGCCAGCGGAACGGCGGGTGCACCACCACCGTGTCGGCGCCCAGCTTCTCGGCCGCCGCCCGGGCCCGCACGAGCTTCGTCCACGGGTCGGTGGTCCACACCCGCTGGGTGATCAGCAGGCACGGCGCGTGCACGGCGAGGATCGGCATGCGGTGCGCGTCGGAGAGCCGGCGCAGCGCCTCGACGTCCTGGCTCACCGGGTCGTTCCAGACCATCACCTCGACGCCGTCGTAGCCGAGCCGCGCGGCGAGTTCGAAGGCGGTCGCCGTGGTCGACGGGTACACCGAGGCGGTGGAGAGCGCCACCTTCGTGTCCGGCACGTGCACGCCCGGGTGCGGGGGCAGCACCAGGCGGTCGGTGGTGCGCAGCAGCGGTGCCGGGCGGGGGTCCTTGCGGCGGGTCTCCTTCACCGCCCGGGCCACCTTGGCGGCCTTCGCCACCCTGGCGGTCTTCGCGGCGGTCACCGACCGGACGGTCCTGGCGGAGCGGGCGGCCGCGCCCTTCGCGGTGCGTGACGCGGCGCCCCGGGTGGCACGGGGGGCGTCGGCGGCCTGCTCGCCGGGGCCGCCGTCCCGATCCTCCGTACGGCGCCTGGGCGGGGTGCCGGCCTCGGCCCGGCGCGTGCGGGGGGCCCGCCGTGCCGCGCCCTCGGCGGCGCGGCCGGCCGGCGCCGCGTCGTCGTCCGCTGCTTCCGCCACGGGAGACAGGGTATGCGGCGGGGCGGACGAATGGGGGCAGAGGCGGAGGAAGCGTGGCCCGGATCTCACTCCGGGCGGTCGGGCGACCGCCCGGGGCGGGTTCAGGGGGCGAGCGCGGGGCGGCGGTCGGCCGGGCCGCCGAGGGCGTCGAGGCGGCGCAGGATGATGCCCTCGCGCAGCGCCCACGGGCAGATGTCGAGCTGCTCCAGGCCGAAGAGGTCCATCGCGGCGTCCGCCACGACGGCCCCCGCGAGGAGCTGCCGGGCGCGGCCCTGCGACACGCCGGGGATCCTGGCCCGCTCGGCGACGGTCATCGCGGCGAGGCGGGGCAGCCACGCCGCGAGGCCGCTGCGGGTGAGCCGCCGCGGCACGCGGGGGCCGGCGTCGGCGGGGGCGGCGCCGGTCATGCGGGCCAGTTGCTTGAAGGTCTTGGAGGTGGCGACCGCGTGGTCCGGTGCGCCCTGCCGGGTGAACTCGCCGACCACCTGGGCGATCTCGGCCCGGACGTGGCGGCGCAGCTCCCGGACGTCCTCGGGGTCGGCGGTGTCGCCGGGGAGGCGGGCGGTCAGCCGGCCGGCGCCGAGCGGCAGGGAGGCGGCGATGTCGGGCTGCTCGTCGCGGCCGCAGGCGATCTCCAGCGAGCCGCCGCCGATGTCCAGGTTGAGCAGCCGGCCGGAGGACCAGCCGAACCAGCGGCGTACGGCGAGGAAGGTCAGCCGGGCCTCGTCCTGCCCGGCGAGCACCCGCAGTTCGATGCCGGTCTCGTCGGCGACGCGGCGCAGCACCTCCCCGCCGTTGGCGGCCTCGCGCACGGCGGAGGTGGCGAACGGAAGTATCTCCACGACGCCCTTGTCCTCGGCGACGGCGATCGACGAGGCGACCATCGACACGAGGCGGTCCACACCCGTCGGGGAGATCGCCCCGGTGTCGTCGAGCAGCTCGGCGAGCCGCAACTCGGCCTTGTGCGAGTACGCCGGGAGCGGGGCCGCACCGGGGTGCGCGTCCACCACGAGGAAGTGGACCGTGTTGGAACCTACGTCGAGGACACCGAGTCGCATAGCGGTCCACGCTACGCGATGCGGGCCGCTCACCTGCCCCGGTCGGGCGGGCCGGGCGCCCGCCGGGGTGCCGTCCGGGCGGCCCGGTTCCGGCGCCGGGTCACAGCAGGCCGTGCCAGAGCTGTTCGACGATCACCGCCCACCAGTTCTCCGGGTCGGTGAAGACGGTGCGGTCGATCGCGGCCAGCGCCCACTGGAGTTCGGCGACGGCCGGGCCCGCGGCGTGCGGGTGGAGGCCGCGCAGCGCCGGGAGGCGTTCGGCGAGCAGGGCGAGGCCGCGGGTGAAGGCGGTGAGGTCGGCGTTGCAGTAGCGCGCCGCGGCGGTGTCGGGGTCGATCGCGCGGACCCTGCCCTGCAGGGTGTCGACGGTGATCAGGGCGCGGCCGTCGGTGCCGAGCACGATCTGGCCGAGCAGGCCCTGCCGGGCCGCCGCGGTGGCCCGGGTGCCCCGGCCGAGGGCGGCGAGGTGGCCGGCGGCGTCGGGCAGCACCGGGGCGGTGCGGACACCGTCGTGGACGCCGTCCGGCCCGGGGTGGTGGAGCGTGAAGAAGCCGTCCACGGCGACCGGCAGGCCGACCTGGAGCAGCGGCCTGGCCAGCGCCTCCGGCAGGTCGGCCAGCACGACCGCCTCGGTGTCGAAGCGGCGGACGCCCTGCGGCCCGAACCGCTCCGCCAGCCGGGCGGCGAGGGTGCGGCCGTCCTCGGGCTGCGCCGGCGGCACCGCCCGCGGGAAGGGCACCCGGTTGGGCCGGACGCCCGCCGGCGCGGGCAGGGCGCGCACCGCCCGGGCGCGGAGGTCGAACCACGGCCCGTACGCGTGGTCGTGGGTGACCGGCACGCCGGGCAGGGCGGCGGCGACGGCGTGCGCCGCGTAGCCGCCGGGCAGGGCGGAGAGCTGCAGGTCGGTGTGCACGCCGAGGACGTCCTCCACCGGCACGCCCTGCTCCCGGAGGCGCTCCCAGGCCCGCAGCACGGGGTGCGGCAGGCCGGTGGCGGAGTGCACGACGAGGGTGCGCTCCTCGCCGAGGGCGTCGCGGTGGCGGAGTGCGGCGCGGAGGCCGGGCCCGGTGGCGGGCGGCAGCGCGGGGTCGTGGTCGCCTGCGCCGAGGAAGTCCCGGTACATCCGGACGACGTCGGGCACCGGCACGGACGGCCAGACGGTGAGGCCGCCGCCGAGGCGGTCGACGACGCCGCAGGCGGCGCCGATCTCCTCCGGCGCGCGGCGCACCCCGGTGAAGGGGTCGACGTGCACGGGCGGCGGTTCCGGCCAGACGACCCAGCCGTGCTCGAACTCGAAGCTCCGGACCTGACGGGCGCCCTCCGCGGGGAGGCCGCCGTTGATCCAGTGGTGGGCGGCCTCCAGGGCCTGCTCGCGGGTGGTCATCGGCGGGTGCTCCCGGCAGCGGTGCGGTGGACGGTGAGCCGGGACCGGGGCGGTGCGGGCTCGGCGGGACGGGCGGGCTCGGGGACGGGTTCGGGTGCGGCGGCGGCCGGCTCGGGGGCGGGCGGCTCGGGGGCGGGCGGCTCGGGGACGGCTTCGGGTGCGGCGGCCGGCCGGGCGGCCGGGGCCGGGCGGGTGTCCGCGAGGTCGAGCGGTCGGCAGCGGGCGTCCAGGGCGATCGCCCACAGGCCGTGCTCGGCGCTGTGCAGCGGTTCGGCCGCGACGGCGCCGGTCTGGTGGTCGACCCAGGTGAGGCGGTCGCCGTGGTGCACGACGTTCCACAGGTGGGACCGGCGGAAGGCGTCCAGGGTGAGCAGGACGGCCTGCGCGCCGGGGCCGGAGCGCCGCAGCGCGTCGGCGATGCGCGCGAAGGCGCCCTCGCCGTCGCCCAGGTCGAGGAAGTGCGTGCCGAGTTCGCGTTCGGCGCGGTCGCGGCCGCCGTACTCGCCGAGGGGGCCGTCGGGCAGCCGGGGGGCCGCGCAGACCGGCAGGCCGGCGAACGTGTCGACGCCGGAGAGGGCGAGGTCGACACCGGTGTTGGCGCGGCCGGGCTCGCGCGGGCCGCCGCCGTTCAGGGCCTGCGCCCAGCCGCCGCCGGACGGGTCCGGGTGCGGCGCGGGGGTGCCGTCCGGCTGCCGGGGCACCAGCCGCTCCACCTCCGCCTGGTGCGCGGGGTCGACGGGCCCCAGGCCGCCGGGGCGCCCGTAGGGGCGGCCGTCGGCGAGGCTGCGGACCGGCACGGGCGCGCCGGGGCCGTCGGCGGGCCGTCCGGCCCGCGAGGCGAGGTAGGCGGCCGCGACCTGCCCCGGGTGCAGCACCGCCACCACCGTGGGTCCGGTGTGCGGCTCGGTGCCGAGGGCCTCGGGGCGGCGGCGGAGGTCCGCGGTCGGCTCGCCGAGGCGGACCGGCAGCGGCGCCGCACCGGACCCCGGGGCGGCGGGCGTGCCGGGGGCGCCGCCCGCGGGGGTGCGGGAGGCGGCGCCCGGGGTGCCGACCACGGCGCCGACGACCCCGGCGGAGCCGCCCTGCGCGCCGGGCTGGCCCGCCGCGCCGGGGACGGCCGTGCCGACCGGGGCACCCGGCGCACCGGCGGCGCCGGGACCTCCGGCGGGGGCACCGGTGACCGGTGCGCCGCCGACCGGACCGGCGGCGGGAACGCCGGCCGACGGGACGGCGCCGACCGGTGCGGCACCGGCGGGAGCCCCGCCGACCGGGCCGAGCGGGAACCCGGCCGCCGCACCGCCTCCGGACGCCACCGGCCCGGCCGGCTCGCCGCCGTGCCGCACACCGGACACCGGCATGCCGGGATCGGCGGTGCCGCCGTAGGAACCGCCGGAGGAGGGCTGCGGCGCGAGGACCACCGAGTCGGTGTGCACGCTGACCGGGCCGGCTGGACGCGGGGCGGCGGCGGGCAGGTCGTGGACCGGTTCGTACACGGGTGCCTGGTAGGAGTGGCCGGCCGACGGGGCGGAGGTGTGTCCGGCGACCGGGCTGCGGTGCCCCGCGCTCTCGTGGGCCGCCGGCAGGGACGGGCCGGACGCGGCGGCGGCCTGCACGGTGACGGGGCCGGCCTGCACGGTCACCGGACCGGTGCCGCCGGGGCCGGTGACCCCGGGGCCGGTGACGGCGTCGAGCAGCGGGTCGCCGCCGGGACGGCCGTGCCCTCCGTGCGCGCCCCGGACGGCCCCGGGCACGGTGTCCGTCCCGAGGTCGGCGGCGGCCACCGGGAGGCCGTCCACGCCGAGCCGGACGCCGTCCGGGCCGACGGCCGCGTCGACGAGCGGGCGGCCGTCGCGGCCGACGCCGGCGACGACCGGCCGGCCCTCGCCGTCGGTGAGGATCCGGCCGTCGGTACCGACGGCCAGGCCGGCGGCGGGGTTGCCCTCGGCGTCGAGCATGACGGGCCGGCCGTGCCGGTCGAGGACGGGGTGGCCGTCCTTGCCGACGGCCAGGGTCAGGCCGGTGTCGCCGACCGCGCCGTCGGCGGTGACGGTCAGGGGCTTGCCGTCGGCACCGGTGAGGGGCTTGCCGTCGGCACCCAGGGCGAGGCCTGCGATCTCCTTGCCGTCGGCGCCGACGACGACGGGCCGGCCGTCCTCGCCCAGCAGCGGCCTGCCGTCGGCGCCGACCGCGACGGTGACGCCGTCGAGGCCGCCGAGCGGCGCGCCGTCCGCGCCGAGCAGCACGGGCCGGCCCTCGGCGTCGGTGAGCACGGTGCCGTCGGGGCCGACGGCGGCGGAGAGGGCGCGCACCCCGGCCACGGCGGCGGCGCCGCCGACGGCGCTGCCGGCGAGCTCGCCGGTGAGCGCGCCGCCGGAGCGGGCCGCGCTCAGGGTGCGGAGTTCGCCGTGCCGGCCGGCGCCGTCGGCCTGGGCGATGCGTTCGAGGGCGGTGACGGCGGGCTCGCGGAGCGCCGCCTGCAGGCCGTCCTTCATCGCGCGGCCGAGTTCGGCCAGCAGCGCGGTGACCCTGGTCCTGGCGGCTCCGACGGCGACGGCCTCGCCCGCCTCGGCGACGGCGCCCTTGACCGTGCCGGCCACCTGGCCGACGAGGCCGGTCAGGCCGTCGTCCGCGGCGTCCTTCACCTGCGCGGCGGCGGCGGCCTCGGCGGCGTCGGCCTTCCTGATCTCCTCGGCGAGCTCGGTGAGCACGGCGACGATGTCGGCCTTGCAGCTGTCGGTGGCGGCGGCGGCGCGGTCGAAGGCCCCGGCGACGGCGTCCGCGGCGGCGTGCGCGTCGTCGAGGTGGCCGCGGCCGCCGCCGGAGAAGCCGCGCCAGTGGTCGGCGAAGGCCTCGACGGCGGGTCCGGAGTTCTCGCCGGTGACGCGCTGCGCGGCGGCGACGCCGCGTCGGCCGATCTGCTCCGCCTCGGCGCCGAACTCGCGCCAGAGGCAGGCGGCGCGGCGCAGCGCGTCCTCGTCGGCCTCCGGCCAGTGGCGGCCGAGCCGGGCCATGACCGGGGCCAGCTCCTCGGGCAGGTTCCTGGGCATGTGGTCCCCCTTCGGTGGTGCGGCTTGACGGTCCGTCGGATCAGACCGCGGACGGGCCCGGGCCGGTTCCCGGGCGGATCGCCCGGAAGGCGTCGCGGTTGTCCCGGTCGGTGTGTTCGGCGTTGTCGGCCATGGTGTGGAGGCCGGAGCCGACACCGCCGAGGCGGTCGGCGAGACCCTGCAGACCGGCGAGGACGCCTTCGCGGGCGCCTTCGTAGGCGGTGCCGAAGCCCTGGCCGGGCTCGTCCCGGCCCCAGGGGGTGCCGAGGGCCGCGAGGCCGTTCTCCAGGTCGAGCGCGGCCCGGGCGAACGCGTTCGAGACGGTCTCGAACTCCCGCCCCTCGCCGTGCAGTTCCCAAGGCTTGATCAGGACCTTGTCGGTCATCGCCGTCCCCCGTCGTCCGTTGCGTCCCCGTACGCGCCGTCTGCAGCCCGCCATCCTAGGGCCCGCGGGTGGGGCCGCCGCGGGCCCTGCGGGCGTTTTCACCCTGCCTTCACGAGCCGCCGCGGGCCTGCGCACACCGCGTCCGGGCGGTTCCGGGCCCCGGTACTGCGGGGATGCCGCGGCGAGGCCATACCCTTGCAGCGTGGCAGCAGCAGAGACCGAGAAGCGCAAGAAGCCGGGCAAGAGCAGCTCGGGGGCGGCCCCGACGGTCGTCGACCTGGCGATGCCGACCGTGCGGCCGGAGGTTCCGCTGGACTTCCCCCGGGCCTGGGCGGAGTTCGGCGACCCGGCCGACGACGAGCAGGTGTTCCGCTGCGACCTCACCTGGCTGACGTCGGGCTGGGGCTGCATCTTCGGCAAGGGCTGCCACGGCATCCGGGAGGGCCGCGGCGCCTCGGACGGCTGCTGCACGCTGGGCGCGCACTACTCCGACGAGGACGACGAGCAGCGCGTGGCCGGGCACGCGGCCCGGCTGACCCCGCAGATGTGGGAGAACCACGCGCACGGCACCGACGCCAAGGGCCGGATCAGGCTCGACGGCGGCATCACGATGTTCGACGAGGACGGCGACCGGCAGACCCGCCGGATCGACGGCGCCTGCCTGTTCCGCAACAGCCCGGACTTCGCGGGCGGCGCGGGCTGCGCGCTGCACATCCTGGCGCTGTCCGAGGGGCGCGAGCCGCTGGAGACCAAGCCGGACGTCTGCTGGCAGCTGCCGGTCCGGCGCACCTACGACTGGATCGACCGCCCGGACGACACCCGCTACCTGCAGGTGAGCATCGGCGAGTACGACCGGCGCGGCTGGGGGCCGGGCGGCCACGACCTGCACTGGTGGTGCACCGGGAGCCCGGAGGCGCACAACGCGCCCGACCCGGTGTACATCGGCTACCGCGCCGAGCTGACCGAGCTGATGGGCCCGGAGGCGTACGCGGTGCTGGTGGGGCTCTGCGAGGAGCGGATCGCCTCGGGCGGCCACCGGAACCTCGCCCCGCACCCCGCCGACTGACGGGCGGGCCGGGCGGGGGGCGCCGCCCGGCCTACTTGTCGATGTCGCCGACGACGAAGAACATCGAGCCGAGGATCGCGACCATGTCGGCGACCAGGGTGCCGGGCAGCAGCTCGGTCAGTGCCTGGATGTTGTTGTACGACGCCGAGCGGAGCTTGAGCCGCCACGGCGTCTTGTCGCCGCGCGAGACCAGGTAGTAGCCGTTGACGCCGAGCGGGTTCTCGGTCCACGCGTAGGTGGCGCCCTCGGGGGCCTTGAGCACCTTGGGCAGCCGCTGGTTGACCGGCCCGGGGGCGGACTGCGCGAGGCGGTCGAGGCAGGCGTCGGCGAGGGCCAGGGAGTTGGCGGCCTGCTCCAGCAGGCACTCGAAGCGGGCGAGGCAGTCGCCCTCCTCGCGGGTGACGACGGTGAGCACGTCCTGCAGCTCGCCGTAGGCGAGGTAGGGCTCGTCGCGGCGGAGGTCGAAGTCGACGCCGCTGGCGCGGGCGATCGGGCCGCTGACGCCGTAGGCGTGCACCTGCTCGCGGGTGAGGACGCCGACGCCGGCGGTGCGGCCGCGGAAGATCTCGTTGCCGAGCACGAGGTCCTCGTACACGGGCAGCTGGTCGCGGACGGCGGCGACCGCCCGGCGGACCCGGCCGAGCCAGCCGGCGGGGAGGTCCTCCTTGAGGCCGCCGACCCGGTTGAACATGTAGTGCATGCGGCCGCCGGAGGCCTCCTCCAGCACGTGCTGGAGCTCCTCGCGGGCGGTGAAGGCGTGGAAGATCGGCGTGATGCCGCCGAGCTCCAGCGGGTACGAGCCGAGGAACATCAGGTGGTTGAGCACCCGGTTGAGCTCGGCGAGCAGGGTGCGGGTCCAGACGGCCCGCTCGGGCACCTCCATGCCGAGCATCCGCTCGACGGCGAGCACCACGCCGAGCTCGTTGGAGAAGGCGGAGAGCCAGTCGTGCCGGTTGGCCAGCATGATGATCTGGCGGTAGTCGCGGGCCTCGAAGAGCTTCTCCGCGCCGCGGTGCATGTAGCCGATGACCGGCTCCGCGGTGACGATCCGCTCGCCGTCCAGCACCAGCTTCAGCCGCAGCACGCCGTGCGTGGACGGGTGCTGCGGGCCGATGTTGAGCACCATGTCGCTGGTGCCGAGCTCGCCCGTGAACTGCTCCGCGCCCGCGCCGATGCCGACCGTCGTCTCCCTCATGGCATCAGAGTCTGCCACCCCGCGGGCGCGGGCAGGCCCGCCAGGCTCCGCGGTACCGGCATGCGGACGGCCTGTGCGAGCCAGCCGAACCCGCCCAGGCCGGCCGGGTCGGTCAGCTCCGCCGCCTCCCCGGCGCCGCCGAGGGCGCGCAGGTAGGCCGCGGGGTCGCTGGAGGCGAGGGCGAGCGGCGGCCGTCCGCCGTGCACGCCGAGCGCGTGCAGGGCGGCATGCTGCGTCGTCCACAGGCTGTGGACGGCGGGCGCGGCCGCGGCGTCGAGGGCGACGTGCGCGGTGACGTCGCAGCTGCCGTCGGGGACGGGCGGCACCTCGCGGCCGGCCCGGAAGCCGGCGAGGGTGCCGAACGGCGGGCGGTCCCCGGCGCCGTGCGCGTAGTCGACGGCGACCGCGAGTCCCTGCGCGAGGCTGCCGACGGCCCGCGCCCAGGCCTCGTCGCGGGGGCGGCCGATCTCGACGCGTCCGCCGCCGGGCCACCAGCGGGCCGCCCACGCGGCGTCGGCGGCGTCCAGCGGGCCGCCCGGGCGCTCCTCCCCCTCCGGCGACACCTCGACGTAGCGCAGCACGCCGTCCTCGCCGGGCTCGGCGACGTCCAGCGGCACGTTGTCGAGCCACTCGTTGGCGAACAGCAGCCCGCGCACCCCCGCCGGCGGCCGGTCCGTCCACACCACCCGCTCCGGCAGGCCGGCCGGCCGGGCGGCGAGCTCCACCGCGTACGGGCGGACCCGCGCGGCCGTCGGCGCGTCGAGGGCCGCGAGCACGCCCGCGGTCAGCTCGCCGCGGCCCGCCCCGACGTCGACGAAGGCCAGCTCCGCCGGGCGGCCGAGGGCCTCGTCCACCTCGGCGAGCAGCCGGGCCACCGCCCCCGCGAACCCCGCCGAGGCGTGCACGGACGTCCGGAAGTGCCCGGCCGGGCCCTCCGGCCTGCGGTAGAAGCCGTCGGGGCCGTACAGCGCGCGTTCCATGGCGGGCCGCCACCGCATCCACGTCATGGGGCAGGACGCTACCTTCCGGAGGGGGCGTCTCCACCCTGCGGCGGATACCGGATCGCCCTCACGGCGGACCTGGGGGCCCTCCGCGACTGCCTACGCTTGAGAGGTGCATCGACTCAACGCCTGGCTCCGCCGCCACCCGATGGTGGTGGACTCCGCCTGGGCACTGGTCGTCCTGCTGCTGGGGCTGCTCTCGGACTTCACCGGCTCCGGCTGGCAGCGGTACGGCGGCGTGGCCGTGTCCTTCGCGATCGCGGGCCTGATGGCCGTCCGGCGCCGCCGGCCGGACCTCGCCGCGGCCGGCGGCACCGCGCTCGGGCTGGGCCAGATCGCCCTGCACGTCGAGCCGGGCGGGTCGTCGATCGGCTACCTGGTCTTCGCCTACACCGGAGCCGCCTTCGGCTCGCCGTGGGCGTCGCGGCTGGTGCTGGTGGTGGGGCTGGCGGCCGGCCCGCTGACGCTGTGGCGGTTCGACGGGAGCGGCAGCCCGCCGGAGACCGTGGACGCCGCACCGCCGCCCGGGCCCGGCACGTGGCAGTCGGTGTTCATCGCGGTGCTGATGTCGACGCCGTTCGTGCTGTGCTGGGCGTGGGGCCGGCTGACCCGGGTCCGGGCGGCGTACCTGGTCGAGCTGGAGGACCGGGCCGCCCGGCTGGAGCGCGAGCGGGACGCCCGCGCGAAGGTCGCGGTCGCCGCCGAGCGCGCCCGGATCGCCCGCGAGCTGCACGACGTCGTCGCGCACAACGTCTCGGTGATGATCGTTCAGGCCGACGGCGCCGCCTACGTGCTGGACAACTCGCCGCAGCAGGCGAAGGAGGCGCTCGCCACCATCGCCGGCACCGGCCGCCAGGCACTGGTCGAGATGCGCCGGCTGCTCGGGGTGCTGCGCACCTCCGAGACGGCCGGGGAGTACGTGCCGCAGCCCGGCGTGGAGGAGCTGCCGGACCTGCTGGAGCAGGTCCGCACGGCCGGCCTGCCGGTCGACTTCGCCACTTCCGGCGACCAGCGGGAGCTGCCGCGCGGACTGGAGCTGACGGTCTACCGGATCGTCCAGGAGGCACTGACCAACGTGCGCAAGCACGGCGGTCCGGGCGTCCGGGCGCGGGTCGCCGTCGACTTCGGCGCGCACGACCTGGAGGTGTTCGTCGAGGACGACGGCCGCGGCGCCGTCGGCACCCGGGCCGACGACGGTGGTGGCGACGGCACCGGCCATGGTCTGATCGGCATGCGCGAGCGCGTCGGCATGGTCGGCGGCAGCCTCGACGTCGGCCCGCGGCCCGGCGGCGGCTTCCGCATCCGGGCCGTCCTCCCGCTGAGGGCCGCCAAGTGAACCCGATGGTCCCGCCGACGAAGGAGTGCCCGACCGTGCCCATCCGCGTGATGCTCGTCGACGACCAGGAACTGCTGCGGACGGGCTTCCGGATGGTCCTGCAGTCGCAGGGCGACATCGAGATCTCCGCCGAGGCCGGCGACGGCGCCCAGGCCCTGGAGGTGCTGGCGCACGCCGAGGTCGACGTGATCCTCATGGACGTCCGGATGCCGCGCATGGACGGCGTGCAGGCCACCCGACAGATCTGCCTGGACGCCACCGGCGCACCCCGCCCCGGGGCGCCGCACGTGCTCATCCTCACCACCTTCGACCTCGACGAGTACGCCTTCGCCGCCCTGAAGGCCGGGGCGAGCGGCTTCCTCCTCAAGGACGTGCCGCCGACCGAGCTGGTCGCGGCGATCCGCTCGGTGCACGGCGGCGACGCGGTGGTCGCGCCGACGACCACCCGGCGGATGATCGACCGCTTCGCCCAGGTGCTGCCGACCCCCTCCTCGGCGCCCGGCGCACCCGTGCTGGAGCCGCTCACCGACCGCGAGCGCGAGGTGTTCCTGCTGGTCGCCCAGGGCCTGTCGAACAGCGAGATCGCCGCGCGCCTCGGCCTGTCCGAGGCGACCGTGAAGACCCACGTCGGCCGGATCCTCGCCAAACTCCGCCTGCGCGACCGGGTCCAGGCCGTGGTCCTCGCCTACGAGAACGGCCTCGTCCGCGCCGGCGCAGCGGACTGACCGCACCCGCGTGCCGCCCGGCCCCACGCGGGCCCGCCGCGGCCGACCCGTACGATGGACCGGTACGTCTGGTACCTGCACAGGACTGGAACGGGAAAGCAATGACGAGGGCCGAGCGGTGAGCGCGTCCGACAATGCCCCGGCCCTCGGGCCGACCGATCCCTTCGGTGATCCGCTGGACCCGGAGAACCGGCCCGCCCGCCTCGCGGTCGGCGTGGTCGGCACCGGCCGGGTCGGGCCCGCGCTGGGTGCCGCCCTGCAGCTCGCCGGGCACCGGGTGGTCGCCGCGTCCGGGGTGTCCGCCGTCTCCCGGCGGCGGGCCGACGCGCTGCTGCCGGGCGTGCGACTGGTCTCCCCGCCGCAGGTGCTGGCCGCCGCCGACCTGGTGCTGCTCACCGTGCCCGACGACGCGCTCGCCGACCTGGTCGCCGGGCTGGCCTCCACCGGTGCCGTCCGGCCCGGACAGATCGTGGTGCACACCTCGGGCGCGCACGGCGTCGCCGTGCTGGAGCCGGCCACCCGCGCGGGCGCGCTGCCGCTGGCCCTGCACCCGGCGATGACGTTCACCGGCACCTCCGTCGACCTGGACCGCCTGGCGGGCTGCCCGTTCGGCGTGACGGCGCCGCCGGAGCTGCGACCCGTCGCCGAGGCGCTGGTGGTGGAGATGGGCGGCGAGCCCGAGTGGGTGCCCGAGGAGGTGCGTCCGCTCTACCACACGGCGCTCGCGCACGGCGCGAACCACCTGGTCACGCTGGTCGCGCAGGCGATGGAGCTGCTGCGCACCGCAGGCGTCGCCGAGCCGGGGCGGCTGCTCGGCCCGCTGCTCGGCGCCGCCCTCGACAACTCCCTGCGCTCCGGCGACGCGGCACTCACCGGCCCGGTCGCCCGTGGCGACGCCGGCACCGTCCGCCGCCACCTGGGACAGCTGGGAGCGGTGTCGCCGGACATCGGCCAGGCGTACCGTGCGATGGCCCGCGCCACCGCGCAGCGGGCGGTCCGGGGCGGATCGCTCAAGGAAGAGGCGGCGGCGGCGCTGCTGGACGTACTGAACGAGGAGACCACCTGATGGCACGCGGCAGGCAGCCGAAGGCGAAGGCCACCCCCACGACCGTGCTCACCCGCACCGTCACCGAGTTCGAGGCGGCCTTCTGGCCCGACGAGCAGCCGGTGGACAACGCCGTCGTCATGACGATGGGCGCGCTGCACGCCGGGCACGCCGCACTGATCCGCGCCGCCCGCAAGCAGGTCGGCCAGGACGGCCGGGTCGCGGTGACGGTCTTCGTCAACCCGCTGCAGTTCGGCGCGGGCGAGGACCTGGAGCGCTACCCGCGCAGTCTGGACGCCGACCTCGCGCTCGCGCAGGAGTTCGGCGCGGACGTCGTCTTCGCCCCCACCACCGAGGAGGTGTACCCGAACGGCGAGCCGCAGGTGCGCCTCTCCGCGGGCCCGATGGGCGCCGGCTTCGAAGGCGCCTCCCGGCCCGGGCACTTCGACGGCATGCTGACCGTCGTCGCGAAGCTGCTGCACATCACCGACCCGGACTTCGCGTTCTTCGGCGAGAAGGACGCCCAGCAGCTGGCGCTCGTCCGCCGGATGGTCGCCGACCTCGACTTCGACGTGGAGATCGTCGGCGTCCCGACCGTCCGCGAGGAGGACGGCCTGGCGCTGTCCTCGCGCAACCGCTTCCTCTCCGACGCCGAGCGTGCGCAGGCACTCGCCCTCTCGAAGGCGCTGTTCGCCGGCCGCGACGCGGGCGCGCAGGGCCCGAAGGCGGTCCGCGACGCGGCCGCGGGCGTCCTGGACACCGCCGACGGCGTCACCCTCGACTACCTCGCCCTGATCGACCCGGACTCCTTCACCGAGGTGCCGGACGACTTCCAGGGCGAGGCGGTGCTGGCCGTCGCCGCGAAGGTGGGCCCCGCCCGCCTGATCGACAACACCGGCATCATCGTCCGATGAACGGCACCACCGCACCGCACCATCCGCACCGTCCGTAGTAGGCATGCACTCACAGGAGGCGTGACCAGATGCTCCGCACCATGCTCAAGTCCAAGATCCACCGGGCCACCGTGACCCAGGCCGACCTGCACTACGTCGGCTCCGTCACCGTCGACGAGGACCTGCTCGACGCCGCCGACCTGCTCGCCGGCGAGCTCGTCCACATCGTCGACATCAACAACGGCGCCCGCCTGGAGACCTACACCATCGCCGGGCCGCGCGGCTCCGGCGTGATCGGCATCAACGGCGCGGCCGCCCGGCTCGTGCACCCCGGCGACCTGGTGATCCTCATCGCCTACGGGCAGATGGACACCGCCGAGGCCAAGGGCTACCTGCCGAAGGTGGTCTTCGTGGACGGCGACAACCGGATCACCGGCCTCGGCGGCGACGCCGCCGAGGCACCCGAGGGCGGCGGCCTCGTCCGCGGCGACCTGGTGGCCCCCACCCCGACGGCAGGGGGCGCGTACCGTGATGCGAACGGCGCGACCCCCACCGCCGCGCGCTGAAGGAGCATGTGAACGCCATGTCGTACCGCCTGACCGCCCCCGTCCCCGGCTGGACCACGACCACCGACGTCGTCGTGGTCGGCTCCGGGGTCGCCGGCCTCACCGTCGCGCTCAACGTCCGCAAGGCCGGCCTGCGGGCCATGGTGGTCACCAAGGCGATGCTCGACGACGGCTCCACCCGCTGGGCCCAGGGCGGCATCGCCGCCGCCCTGGGCGACGGCGACACCCCCGAGCAGCACCTCGACGACACCCTCGTCGCCGGCGCCGGCCTCTGCGACGAGGAAGCCGTGCGCACCCTCGTCACCGAGGGCCCCGACGCCGTGCACCGGCTGATCGGCACCGGCGCCGCCTTCGACCAGGACGCCGACGGCGCGATCCTCCTCACCCGCGAGGGCGGCCACCACCGCCGCCGGATCGCCCACGCCGGCGGCGACGCCACCGGCGCGGAGATATCCCGCGCACTGGTCGCCGCCGTCCGCTCCGACCCGGGCATCGAGCTGATCGAGCACGCCCTCGTCCTCGACCTCCTCACCGACGCCGACGGCCGCGCCGCGGGCCTGACCCTGCACGTCATGGGCGAGGGCCAGCGCGACGGCGTCGGCGCGATCCGCGCCCGCGCCGTGGTGCTCGCCACCGGCGGCATGGGCCAGGTCTTCTCCGCCACCACCAACCCGGCGGTCTCCACCGGCGACGGCGTCGCGCTGGCGCTCCGCGCCGGTGCGGAGGTCACCGACCTGGAGTTCGTCCAGTTCCACCCCACCGTGCTCTGGCTCGGCCCGGACGCCGAGGGCCAGCAGCCGCTGGTCTCCGAGGCCGTCCGCGGCGAGGGCGCGTACCTCGTCGACGGCGCGGGCGTGCGGTTCATGGCCGGGCAGCACGAACTCGCCGAGCTGGCCCCGCGCGACATCGTCGCCAAGGCCATCACCCGGCAGATGCAGCTGCAGGGCGCCGAGCACATGTACCTCGACGGCCGGCACTTCGGCGCCGAGATGTGGGAGCAGCGCTTCCCCACCATCCTCGCCTCCTGCCGCTCGCACGGCATCGACCCGGTCACCGGCCTCATCCCGGTCGCGCCCGCCGCGCACTACGCCTCCGGCGGCGTCCGCACCGACCTCACCGGCCGCACCACCGTGCCCGGCCTGTACGCCTGCGGCGAGGTCGCCTGCACCGGTGTGCACGGCGCCAACCGGCTGGCCTCCAACTCCCTGCTGGAGGGCCTGGTCTTCGCCGAGCGGATCGCGGCCGACCTGGCCGAACGCCACCGCGCCGGCGACCTCCCCGAGCGCTCGGTCGACGTCGCCGCCGCCCGTTCGGCGCGCACCGCGCCGCTGCTCGCCCCGGAGACCCGGGCCGAGATCCAGCGGCTGATGTCGCGCGGTGCGGGCGTGCTGCGCTCGGCCGCGTCGATGGCCGCCACCGCCGAGGGCCTCGCCGCGCTCGGCCGGGAGGCCGGCACCCACCTCGACGAGGGCAAGCCCGCCGACCCCCGGGTGGAGACCTGGGAGGCCGCCAACCTGCACCTGGTGGCGACCGCCCTGGTCGCCGCCGCGGTGCTGCGCGAGGAGACCCGCGGCTGCCACTGGCGCGAGGACTTCCCGGAGCGCGACGACGCGCACTGGCTGCGCCACGTGGTCACCGTCCTCGGCTCGGACGGCGCCCCCGAGGCGTCCGCCGGCCGGCCCTGACCTGCCCCGTCCACGTCCCGCGCGGCCGACGGCCGCCCACCCTCCGCCCGGCCCGCGCCGGACGTCAGAGTTCAAGGAGCACCCGATGACCCACGACGAACTTCCCATGGCCGGCGGCTGCGGCGACGGCTGCGCCTGCGGCGAGGGCGAGGCGTACGAGACCGGCCTGGACCCGGCCCTGGCCGGGCTGCTGGAGAAGGCCGGCCTCGACCCGGTCGAGGTCGAGGACATCGCGATGCTCGCGCTCGGCGAGGACCTGGCCGGCGGCGAGGACGTGACCTCCGTGGCGACCGTCCCGGCGGACGCCGTGGCCACCGCCGACTTCACGGCCCGCGAGGCCGGCGTCGTCGCGGGCCTGCGGGTGGCCGAGGCCGTGGTGTCGCTGGTCTGCGAGGAGGAGTTCGAGGTCGAGCGGCACGTCGAGGACGGCGCCCGGGTCGAGGCCGGCCAGGTGCTGCTCTCGGTGCGCAGCCGCACCCGCGACCTGCTCACCGCCGAGCGCAGCGCGCTGAACCTGCTCTGCCACCTCTCCGGCATCGCCACCGCCACCCGCGCCTGGGCCGACGCCCTGGAGGGCACCGGCGCGACCGTCCGCGACACCCGCAAGACCACGCCGGGCCTGCGGGCGCTGGAGAAGTTCGCGGTGCGCTGCGGCGGCGGCGCGAACCACCGCATGGCGCTCTCCGACGCCGCGCTGGTGAAGGACAACCACGTGGTGGCGGCCGGCGGCGTCGCGGAGGCGTTCCTGGCCGTCCGGGCCGCGTACCCGGACCTGCCGGTGGAGATCGAGGTCGACACCCTGGAGCAGATCCCGCCGGTGCTGGAGGCCGGGGCCGACCTCGTGCTGCTCGACAACTTCACGGTGCCGCAGCTGAAGGAGGCCGTCGCCCTGGTGGCCGGCCGGGCGAGGCTGGAGGCCTCCGGCGGGCTGACCCTGGCCACCGCCCGCGAGGTCGCCGAGACTGGTGTCGACTACCTGGCCGTCGGCGCCCTCACCCACTCCTCGCCCGTCCTCGACATCGGCCTGGACCTCCGGGCCTGACCCCACCTCGACAGAAAGCCATCCCGTGCTCCTCAGCATCGACGTCGGCAACACCCAGACCACGCTCGGCCTGTTCGACGGCGAGGACATCGTCGAACACTGGCGGATCTCGACCGATCCCCGCCGCACCGCCGACGAGCTGGCGGTGCTGATGCAGGGGCTGATGGGCGCCCACCCGGTCGCCGGCACCCCGCGGGCGGCCGGCACGCCCGCGGGCGACGACCGGGTGTCGGGGCTGGCGATCTGCTCGTCCGTGCCCGCCGTGCTCCACGAGCTCCGCGAGGTGACGCGCCGTTACTACGGCGACGTGCCCGCGGTGATCGTGGAGCCGGGGGTGAAGACCGGCGTGCACGTCCTCATGGACAACCCCAAGGAGGTCGGCGCCGACCGGATCGTGAACGCGCTCGCCGCCAACCACCTCTACGGCGGCCCGTGCATCGTGGTCGACTTCGGCACCGCCACCACCTTCGACGCGGTGAACGCCCGCGGCGACTACGTCGGCGGGGCGATCGCGCCCGGCATCGAGATCTCGGTGGAGGCGCTCGGCATGCGCGGCGCGCAGCTCCGCAAGATCGAGCTGGCCCGCCCCCGCAACGTCATCGGCAAGAACACCGTTGAAGGGATGCAGTCGGGCATCCTGTACGGCTTCGCCGGACAGGTCGACGGCCTGGTCAACCGGATGTCCCGGGAGCTCTCCAAGGACCCGGACGACGTCCAGGTCATCGCCACCGGCGGCCTGGCGCCGCTGGTGCTCGGCGAGGCGGAGACGATCGACGTGCACGAGCCCTGGCTCACGCTGATCGGCCTGCGGCTGGTCTTCGAGCGCAACAGGGCGGCCTGAACGGGCCGGGCGGGAAAGCCTGCTGACGGCCGGTCCGGTCCTCCGGGCCGGCCGTCGGCAGGTCGGATCAGCGGCAGATACGCCAATCGGGACAACGGCGGCGCCAATCGCCCGAAATCGGACGTACGCCACGTACTGTCACCTCATGCCTACGCCACACGGATCGCGCGGCGGCATGGCCTTCAGCGCCGACGAAGTCCGCGTGCTGCGCCGCGCCCTCGCCCAAGCCCTCTACCCGGCCCTCCACGAGCGGCTGCAACCGCCCGGACTGTCCGCCGCGCTGTGGGCGGAGGACGTCCAGGAGGCGCTGCGGCTCACCGAGTCGATCGACGAGGCCGCACGGGAGGGCGGACGGCTGCGCAGCTTCCTGCTGGCCGACCTGTCCCGCTACCGCGCCGCACTGCCCGGCAGCGCCTGCGGCTACCTCGAACGGCTGGAGGAGGCGGTCACCGACGGCTACCTCCCCACCCCGGACGACCTCTCCGCGCTGCGGTCGCTCTCCCGGCTGCCCTGCGGCCCGGCCGAGCGCTCGCGCCGCTCCCGCCTGGCGGGCCGCTGCCACGCCCTGGCCGAGGCGGAGGTGCGCGAGCGGCTGTCCCTCACCTCGGGGCAGCGCCACCTGACGGCCGTCCCGAACCCGGCGTCCGAGTCCCTGCCCGCCATCACCGTTGGAGGACGCATCCCCATGAGCACCCCCAAGTCCCCGGCCCCCGCCGAGCGCCCCCAGCCGCGCCGGATGCCGACCCCCGCCGAACTCTTCGGGCGACGCACCAAGGCGAACCCGCAGAACGAGCCGCCCGCCCCCGAGGACGACGACGAAGGCACCGAACTCGCCACCGGCACCGGCTGAGCACGGCGGAGGCCCGTTCGGGGGCGGCCCGCGGCAGAGCGCCGCGGACCGCCCCCGCGGCATGCCCGCGTCGATGCCGTGGCGGCCTTCGGTCACAGGTCTGCAACTTCTGCTATCGATACGAACGTTCACGTCCCGAACTGTCCGATTGATCTGGCTGCTGCCGGACCGGGAACGTCCTAGGGTCTGCGGGCACACGTACACCGATCTCTCGGGGGGACCATGCGCCGTACGCGCGCACGCATCATCGGCCTGGCGACCGCCGTTTCGTCCATCGCCCTCGGCGGTTCGTTCGCCGCGCCGGCGCACGCCGCGGATCTCGCCCTCGACGCGCCGGCCGCTGTCTCCGTCATCCCACGGCCCGCGACGGGCGATGCCGTCGCCAAGCCGGTCACGCTCAACCTGACCGGCACCGTGGCTAAGGGCCAGCACGCCATCACGTACACCTTCGACGCGAGCGGCCTCGCCGGCCTGGCCGAGCTCGACCCGAACCTCGGTGGCTCCGCCTGCACCTCCGCGAACGCCGTCTTCACCTGCACGTCCCTGCTCTACTCGCAGGACGGCAAGCTGAGCCACCAGGTGAGTCCGGAGCTCACCGCCGTCAAGGGAGCAGCCCTCGGCAGCACCGGGCACCTGCTGGTCACCGAGGCCACCGACGCGGGCACCGTCACGGCGGACGTCCTCGTCTCGGTGGGCGGCCCCGACCTGCGGATCTCCACGGACAGCCAGCTGAAGGGGCTCAAGCCCGGTTCGTCCGTCACTCCCGTCCTGAAGATCGTGAACCAGGGGTCGCTGCCCAGCGGCCGCCTCGTCCTGGTCTTCGACGCGATCGCCGGCCTGACCATCGAGCACCGGTTCGCCAACTGCGAGTACGCGAGCGGCGCCGGTGCGCCCGAGTTGGCGATCTGCACCATCAACACCTCCGTCGCCCCCGGCGAGACGGTCACGATCGATCCGGTACGGCTCGGGGTCGGCAGCGACGCGCTGAAGAGCTGGATCGACGTCACCGCCTTCCCCGGCGAGAGCGACCAGACCGCCCGGTACCGCGCCCGGCTCGGTTTCGAACACGGCTCCGGCCCCGCGCGGCTCACGGCCGGAAGGGCCGAGTCGGAGGACACGAAGCCGGGACCCCCGAACGCCACCCGGTACGACGAGAACATGGTCTCGATCGCCGTGGAGGTCGACAACACCGCGGACTTCTCGGCCATCGGCGCCTGGGTGCCCGGTACGGGCGATCACGTCGGCAGGTTGACCGCAGGCCTCCGCAACAGCGGCCCCGGCCACCTGCTGGACCGCAGCGGCGGCGAGGCCGCACCGAACGTCCGCGTGGTGCTCCCCGCCGGGACGGTCGTCACCGGGAAGCCCGCCGGCTGCGAATCCGCCGAGGGCGGGGACCACCTCACGTGGTCCTGCACCGGCCCGTGGGACGTGCCGGCCGGATTCCAGAAGACCTTCGACTTCGAGCTGAGGACCACCGGGACGGGCCCGGTCGCGGTCGTCTCGCTGCAGAACACCCGCAGTGACAACGAGCCCGGTCACCCCTCCGCCGTCATGCCGTGGGACCCCCACCCGGACAACGACCTGACCCGGGTGACGCTCGGCGCGGCACCGGACGGCCAGGTCCCCGCCCCGGGAACGTCCCCGAGCACGTCGGCGTCCGCCTCACCGACCGGCTCGGCCTCTCCGTCCGCCTCGGCGACGCCGTCCCCCTCCGCCTCCGCCTCCGGGAGTGCCGGGGCCGGAAGCGGCACCGGCGGCGGCCTGGCCTTCACCGGCGCCTCCGCCATCGGCCCGATGGTCGGGATCGGCACCGGCGCCGTGGCGGTCGGCGGCACCGTGCTCCTGCTGGCACGCCGCCGCCGCGCCGGCTCGCACGGCTGACCCGTCCGGCAACCGGCGGCCCCGGAGCGTCCCCGTGACGCCCGGGGCCGCTGCGCGTATCCCGTGCCGGACCAGGCCGTGCCGGTGGCTACCCTTGTGGGGTGAGCGATCAGAGCACCGTCCTTGCGACCGACGACCTCCCCGAGCAGATGCGCGTCCGGCGCGAGAAGCTGGACCGGCTCCGGGCGGCCGGCGTCGACCCCTACCCGGTCGGCTTCCCCCGCACCTCCACCATCGCCGACCTGCGGGCCAAGCACCCGGACCTCGCCGCGGACACCGCCACCGGCGAGCGGGTCGGCATCACCGGCCGCGTCATCCTGGCCCGCACCGGCGGCAAGCTCTGCTTCGCCACGCTGCGCGACGGCTCCGGTGACCTCCAGGTGATGTTCTCCCTCGACAAGCTCGGCGAGGAGCGGCTCGGCGCCTGGAAGACCGACATCGACCTCGGCGACCAGGTCGGCGTCGAGGGCGAGGTCATCACCTCCCGCCGCGGCGAGCTCAGCGTGATGGTCGACCGCTGGGAGCTCACCGCCAAGTGCCTGCGGCCGCTGCCCGACAAGCACAAGGGCCTGACCGACCCCGAGGCGCGGGTGCGCCAGCGGTACGTCGACCTGATCGTGAACCCCGAGGCGCGCGAGATGCTCCGGCTGCGCACGAAGGTCGTCCGCTCGATCCGCCGCACCTACGAGGACCGCGGCTACCTCGAGGTCGAGACCCCGATGCTGCAGCCGATCCACGGCGGCGCCAACGCCCGTCCCTTCACGACGCACATCAACGCGTACGACATCGAGCTGTACCTGCGCATCGCCACCGAGCTCTACCTCAAGCGGCTGGTCGTCGGCGGCGCCGAGAAGGTCTTCGAGATCAACCGGAACTTCCGCAACGAGGGCGCCGACGCGACCCACAACCCGGAGTTCACCGCCCTGGAGTCGTACGAGGCGTACGGCGACTACGACACCCAGGCCGAACTGATCCGCGCGATCGTCGTCAACGCCGCCCGGGACGCCCTCGGCACCACCGTCGTGCGCGGCCTCGGCCCGGACGGCGAGGAGCACGAGATCGACCTGGCCGAGCCCTGGGAGGAGGTCTCCGTCTACCCGGGGATCTCCGCCCGGATCGGCACCGAGATCACCCCCGACACCACGGTGGACGAGCTGCGCCGCCTCGCCGACGGGGCCGGCGTGCCGTGGGAGAAGGAGTGGGGGCACGGCCAGATCGTCCTGGAGATGATCGAGCGGCTGCTGGAGCACCACGCGATCCGCCCGACCTTCATCCGGGACTACCCGACCGAGGTCTCCCCCCTCACCCGGCAGCACCGCTCGATCCCGGGCGTCGCCGAGAAGTGGGACCTGGTCATCTTCGGCACCGAGATCGGCACCGCCTACTCGGAGCTGATCGACCCGGTCGAGCAGCGCGCCCGCCTCACCGCGCAGTCGCTGCTGGCGGCCGGCGGCGACGTCGAGGCCATGCAGGTCGACGAGGACTTCCTCCGCGCCCTGGAGTACGCGATGCCCCCGACCGGCGGCCTCGGCCTCGGCGTGGACCGCCTGATCATGCTGCTGACCGGCAAGAACATCCGCGAGACGGTGCTGTTCCCGCTGGTGAAGCCGGAGAAGCAGACCACCACCACCTCCGAGGAGGAGTGACCTGATGGACTACGTCAGTGCGATCGTGCCGCCGCTGGTCATGGCGATCGGCTTCGGCTTCCTGGTGCGGGCGATCATCCGCAGCCAGGGCGGCTCCCAGAAGGGCAAGGAGGACGCCGCGGCCGACGCGATGGCCGCCTCGGCGGGCCGCACCGCCGAATAGCCGGGCGCTCCGGGGACCCATCCGGCGCGCCGCCGCCCCCGCCACGGGGGCGGCGGCGCGCCGTTCGCTTGCCGAATCGCCAATTTTGTCCGATTCAGTTCCTATCCTGGCCGGACTATGGTGCGGCAACTCGGAGAACTCGAGAACGACATCATGACCAGGGTGTGGCAGTGGAACCGCCCGGTCACGGTTCGCGAGGTTCTGCACGATCTGCAGGCGGAACGCGATATCGCCTACACGACCGTGATGACGGTGCTCGACAAGCTCCACAGAAAGGGCTGGCTGCGCCGGGAACAGGTCGGCCGGGCCTATCGATATGAGCCGGTCTCCTCCCGCGAGGCGTACACGGCGGCGCTGATGAACGACGCCTGGGCCACCAGCGACAATCCGGCGGCGGCCCTCGTGCACTTCTTCGGGCTGATGTCGCCGGAGCAGCGGGAGGCCCTCCGGGACGCCCTGCGGGTCACCGCGGTCCTCCCCGCGGAACCGGATCCGCCGGAACCCGCGGGCCCTTCCCGCGGAACCGGGGAGACCGGGGGCGGTGCGGCACGATAACGTCCCGGCATGGAGGTCACCATCCGCCGGGCGCGGACCACCGACGTGCGGGCCGTGCGGGCGCTCATCGACGCCTATTCACGGGACGGCATTCTGCTCGACAAGCCGACCGTCACTCTGTTCGAATCCGTGCAGGAGTTCTGGGTGGCCGAGCGCGACGACACGGGCACCGTGGTCGCCTGCGGCGCCCTGCACGTCATGTGGGAGGACCTGGCCGAGGTCCGCACGCTCGCGGTCCATCCGTCCTGCAAGGGGCTCGGCATCGGGCACGTGCTCCTGGAGAAGCTGGTGCAGACAGCCCGCTGGCTCGGCGTCCGTCGGATTTTCTGCTTGACGTTCGAGGTGGCCTTCTTCACGAAACACGGTTTCGTCGAGATCGGCGAGACCGACGACAGCACCTCGGACCCGGCGGCCGTCGCGGCGGAAGTCTATGAAGAACTCCTGCGCTCGTACGATGAAGGTGTCGCGGAGTTCCTTGACGTGGAGCGGGTCAAGCCGAACACCCTGGGCAACTCACGCATGCTGCTGCACCTCTGAGCGCTGCCCCCGTGCGCCCTGCGGGCCCGACTCCGGGCGGCAGGGGTTTGTGTTTTCCGGGAAAAGGCGGTTTCCTTTGCCTAGGCAAATGGTCGTTTACTCGGAAAGGGAAGCCCGTGGCACAGAGGGTGCAGGTCATTCTTGAAGACGATCTCGACGGTGGCTCCGCGGACGAAACGGTGACGTTCGCGCTGGACGGCGTTGCCTACGAGATCGACCTGAAGAGCGCCAACGCGGACAGGCTCCGCGATCTGCTGGCCCCGTACGTCGAGAAGGGCCGCAAGCAGAGCGGCCGCATCGTGGGTGCCCGCCGCGCCACGAGCAGCCGGAGCGCGGGTCGTCCCGCCGCCGCCTCGGGGCCGGACACCGCGAAGGTCCGCAGCTGGGCCAAGGAGCAGGGCCTGGAGATCAACGACCGGGGCCGCGTCCCCAGCGAGATCAAGGCGCAGTACGACAAGGCGCACGCCTCCTGACGGACGGCGGCGCCGGAACCGGGCCCGCCCCGGGAACGGAACCGGCCGATCGCGCACCATTGTCATGGCATGCGCATGATCGGCCGGTCCGATGACGGGCAGCGGGACCGGGCCGTGCTGTGCAACGCTGTAGGGAGCGGAGCGGCCGGCGGGACGCGTCCGACCGACGGAACCCGCGGGCCCGGCCGACGCCCCGACCAGGGCGGTCGGCCCGGTGCGGCGTCATTCCGGCCGCGACGACCGGGCCCCTCCCGGGGCCGCGTTCCGGGCGGACTTCTCGCCAGGCGAACAGCGCCACCCGGGAAACAGCGCGAATCTCCCCCGAATACCGGGTATGAATGCAGGTGGGCGGGGTCGACAGGGCCCCCGCCAGGACAGTCCGCGCGGCCGGCCGTCCCCGCACCGGGGGTGCCTGTTCGCCGATGGCGTAGCGGCTATCGGGTGCATCAGGGCCACCTGTGGGAACACCGTCTCCCAACATCAGGTTGGGAATGGTGTCGGCTGGTCGCGCAGCATGATGTCCCCACGCGAGTGGGGCTGTCCGTGGGCCGCGCCGCTGAGCGGGACTAGCATGCGGAAGGACAGGGCGGGGACGGACCCCGCACTGGCCGACCGCTCTGAGGAGCGAAAACGATGTTCGAAAGGTTCACCGACCGCGCGCGGCGGGTTGTCGTCCTGGCTCAGGAAGAAGCCCGGATGCTCAACCACAACTACATCGGCACCGAGCACATCCTCCTGGGCCTGATCCACGAGGGTGAGGGTGTCGCCGCCAAGGCCCTGGAGAGCCTCGGGATCTCGCTCGAGGCGGTCCGGCAGCAGGTCGAGGAGATCATCGGCCAGGGCCAGCAGGCCCCGTCCGGTCACATTCCCTTCACCCCCCGGGCGAAGAAGGTCCTGGAGCTGTCGCTCCGCGAGGCCCTTCAGCTCGGTCACAACTACATCGGCACCGAGCACATCCTGCTCGGTCTGATCCGCGAGGGCGAGGGCGTCGCCGCCCAGGTCCTGGTGAAGCTCGGCGCGGACCTCAACCGGGTGCGCCAGCAGGTCATCCAGCTGCTCTCCGGATACTCGGGCGGCGGCAAGGAGTCGGCCGCGGCCGGCGGCCCGGCGGAGGGCACCCCCTCCACCTCGCTGGTCCTCGACCAGTTCGGCCGCAACCTCACCCAGGCCGCCCGCGAGGCCAAGCTCGACCCGGTGATCGGGCGCGAGAAGGAGATCGAGCGGGTCATGCAGGTGCTGTCCCGCCGCACCAAGAACAACCCCGTGCTGATCGGTGAGCCCGGCGTCGGCAAGACCGCCGTGGTCGAGGGCCTCGCCCAGGCGATCATCAAGGGCGAGGTCCCGGAGACGCTGAAGGACAAGCAGCTCTACACCCTCGACCTCGGTGCCCTGGTCGCCGGCTCCCGGTACCGCGGTGACTTCGAGGAGCGCCTGAAGAAGGTGCTCAAGGAGATCCGCACCCGCGGCGACATCATCCTGTTCATCGACGAGCTGCACACCCTGGTCGGCGCGGGCGCCGCCGAGGGCGCGATCGACGCGGCGAGCATCCTCAAGCCGATGCTGGCCCGCGGCGAACTGCAGACGATCGGTGCCACCACGCTCGACGAGTACCGCAAGCACCTGGAGAAGGACGCCGCGCTGGAGCGCCGCTTCCAGCCGATCCAGGTCGCCGAGCCGTCGCTGCCGCACACCATCGAGATCCTCAAGGGCCTGCGCGACCGGTACGAGGCGCACCACCGCGTCTCGATCACCGACGCCGCCCTGGTCGCCGCCGCCACCCTGGCGGACCGGTACATCTCGGACCGCTTCCTGCCGGACAAGGCGATCGACCTGATCGACGAGGCCGGCTCCCGGATGCGCATCCGCCGGATGACCGCGCCGCCGGACCTGCGCGAGTTCGACGAGAAGATCGCCGACGTCCGCCGCGAGAAGGAGAGCGCGATCGACGCGCAGGACTTCGAGAAGGCCGCGTCGCTGCGCGACGACGAGAAGCAGCTCCTCACCGCGAAGGCGAAGCGGGAGAAGGAGTGGAAGGCCGGCGACATGGACGTCGTCGCCGAGGTGGACGAGGAGCTCATCGCGGAGGTCCTGGCCACCGCCACGGGCATCCCGGTCTTCAAGCTCACCGAGGAGGAGTCCTCCCGGCTGCTGCGCATGGAGGACGAGCTGCACAAGCGCGTCATCGGCCAGAAGGACGCCATCAAGGCGCTCTCCCAGGCCATCCGGCGCACCCGTGCGGGCCTCAAGGACCCGAAGCGCCCCGGTGGCTCGTTCATCTTCGCCGGCCCGTCCGGTGTCGGTAAGACCGAGCTCTCGAAGACGCTGGCGGAGTTCCTCTTCGGCGACGAGGACGCGCTCATCGCCCTCGACATGTCGGAGTTCTCGGAGAAGCACACCGTCTCCCGGCTCTTCGGCTCGCCCCCCGGCTACGTGGGCTACGAGGAGGGCGGCCAGCTCACCGAGAAGGTGCGCCGCAAGCCGTTCTCCGTCGTCCTCTTCGACGAGGTCGAGAAGGCCCACCCGGACATCTTCAACTCGCTGCTGCAGATCCTGGAGGACGGTCGCCTGACCGACTCCCAGGGCCGCGTGGTCGACTTCAAGAACACGGTCATCATCATGACCACCAACCTCGGCACCCGGGACATCTCGAAGGGCTTCAACCTCGGCTTCGCGGCCGCAGGTGACGCCCAGAGCGGGTACGAGCGGATGAAGGCGAAGGTCAGCGAGGAGCTCAAGCAGCACTTCCGGCCGGAGTTCCTCAACCGTGTCGACGACATCGTCGTCTTCCACCAGCTGACCGAGGAAGACATCATCCAGATCGTCGACCTCATGATCGACAAGGTGGACGGCCGCCTCAAGGACCGCGACATGGGCCTGGAGCTCAGCATCGAGGCCAAGAAGCTGCTGGCGAAGAAGGGCTACGACCCGCTCCTGGGCGCCCGTCCGCTCCGCCGGACGATCCAGCGCGAGATCGAGGACCACCTCTCCGAGAAGATCCTCTTCGGCGAGCTGCGCGCCGGCCACATCGTGGTCGTCGGCACCGAGGGCGAGGGCAAGGAAGCGAAGTTCACCTTCCGCGGTGAGGAGAAGTCGCCCGTGGCGGACACTCCGGCCGCGGTCGGTTCGCCCGGCCCGGACCTGACGAAGTAACCCGCAAAACCCGAAAAACGCCTCGGCCCCGACGATCCGTCGGGGCCGAGGCGTTTTCTGTTTCAAAACTGTTTAGACATCCATAACCTGTGATCCCGGCCGTCTCGGGCGCCTCTCGGCGCGACACGCGAGCTGGTACGGGTGCGATGCATGCCCTGAACAGGGGCGCAGGCTTTAGTCTTGACTGATCATCAGTTGATCACGAGCGCCGGAGGATAGCGGTGTGATCATGCATGGTCAAGGTCTTTCTTTTTCATCCTGGCTTGGATCCAATGTCGTCCACCTGTCTTTCATTGGTTCGCCGGCGGGCCAAGAGCCCGGCCGGTAAGGGGAGGACGTCACCACGTTGAAGATATCCAAGAGGGTCGCTGCGGCCACTGCCGCCGTCGCGGTCACGGCCGCGCTCGGCGCGGGCCTGCTGCCCGGGACGGCCACCGCCGCCACGCCGACCCCTGTCTCGAACGACCCTGCCGACGCGCAGGCGCTCAAGGTCGACCACGACCTGCCGGGTCCGCTGACCGAGAAGGTCGAGGCCGAGCAGAAGGCCGCCACCGAGCAGCTCCTGGCGGGCACCGCCAAGATCGAGAAGCACGGCAGCAGCACCTCCGTGAAGCTCGGCCGCGACAAGTACGTCGAGCTCGCCCGTGAGCGCACGGACAAGATCTTCACCATCCTGGTGGACTTCGGCGACCAGGTGGACACCACCACCACCACCGCCGACGGCAAGGTCAAGTACGGCGGCCAGCCCGGCCCGGGCCACAACCAGATCGCCCAGCCGGACCGCGCCAAGGACAACTCCACCGCCTGGCAGGCCGACTACAACCAGGCGCACTACCAGGGCCTGTACTTCTCCAAGACCGGCGACTCGCTGAAGACCTTCTACGAGAAGCAGTCCTCCGGCCGCTACTCGGTCGACGGCCAGGTCACCGACTGGGTGCGCGTGCCGTGGAACGAGGCCCGTTACGGCTCGGACTACTGCGGCGCCCACGTCTGCAACAACGCGCAGGACCTGATCCGCGACGGCATCAACGCCTGGGTCGCCGACCAGAAGGCCAAGGGCCAGACGGACGCTCAGATCCAGGCCGCCATCGCGCAGTACGACCAGTGGGACCGGTACGACTTCGACGGCGACGGCAACTTCAACGAGCCCGACGGCTACATCGACCACTTCCAGATCGTGCACGCCGGTGAGGACCAGTCCGCCGGTGGCGGCGTCCAGGGCACCGACGCGCTCTGGGCCCACCGCAGCTACGTGTACGGCGCCCAGGCCGGCAAGACCGGCCCGGACAACAACAAGCTCGGCGGCACCCCGGTCGGCGCGTCCGGCATCTGGGTCGGCGACTACACCATGCAGCCCGAGAACGGCGGCCTGGGCGTCTTCGCGCACGAGTACGGCCACGACCTCGGCCTGCCCGACCTGTACGACACCGCCGGTGCCGACGACAACTCGGTCGGCTTCTGGTCGCTCATGTCGTCCGGCTCCTGGCTCGGCGACGGCAAGACCGAGATCGGCGACAAGCCGGGCGACCTCGACGCCTGGTCGAAGCTGCAGCTCGGCTGGCTGACCTACGACAAGGCCACCGCCAACAAGCTGTCCTTCCACCTGACCGGTCCGGCGGAGTACAACACCAAGCGCCCGCAGGCCGTGGTGGTCGACCTCCCGAAGAAGACCGTCACCACCGAGGTCAACACCCCGTACGCGGGTGCGAACGAGTGGTGGAGCGGCAGCGCCGACGACCTCAACGTCTCGCTGGTGCGCGACGTCGACCTGACCGGCAAGTCGGCGGCCACGCTGACCGCCAAGGCCTGGTACGACATCGAGCAGGACTACGACTACGGCTACGCCGAGGTCTCCACCGACGGCGGCGCCAACTGGACCGCGGTCGACGGCACCTTCAACGGCACCCAGCTGCAGCGTGACGGCGCCGACGCGCCGGCCCTCACCGGCACCTCGGGCGGCGCGTGGGGCGACCTGTCGTACTCGCTCGACGCCTACGCCGGCAAGGCCGTCAAGGTCCGCTTCCACTACACCACCGACGGCGGCCTGCACATGAAGGGCCTCGCGCTGGACAACATCGCGGTCACCGCCGACGGCTCCGCGCTGTTCAGCGACGACGCCGAGCAGGGCGACAACGGCTGGACCGCCACCGGCTTCTCGCGGATCACGGGCAAGTTCTCCAACGACTACGCCCAGTACTACATCGTCGAGAACCGTCAGTACGTGTCCTACGACACCACGCTGAAGACCGGTCCGTACGTCTTCGGTTCCACGGCCCGCCCGGACTGGGTGGACCACTACAAGAACCAGGACGGCATCCTGATCTGGCTGTGGGACACCTCGCAGTCCGACAACAACGTCACCAGCCACCCGGGCTCCGGTCTCGTCCTGCCGGTCGACTCGCACCCGACCCCGATCAAGTGGGCCGACGGCACCCTGATGCGCTCGCGCATCCAGGGCTACGACTCGACCTTCGGGCTCGAGCGCACCGACGGCCTGCAGCTGCACCGGGCCGACGTCCTCACCAAGATCCCGAGCGCCTCCGCCGTCGCCACGTTCAACGACAGCAAGGCGTACTGGGACGCGTCGACCCCGTACAGCAGCGTGAAGGTCCCGAACACCCACACCGCGATCGACGTGCTGTGGAACAGCTCCAACAAGCTGGAGACCATCCTCATGGTCCGCCCGGTCAAGTGACCCACGAGGTCCTCTGACCGCATCCGTCGGCCCGCTCTCCCCTCACCCGGGGGAGCGGGCCGATCCGCGTCCCGGGCCGCCGGCAGGAGGCGCACACGGCACGCGGCGGGCGGCACGCGGCGGGCGGCACGCGGCGGGCGGCACGCGGCGGGGCGGCGCTCAGGACAGGCTGCGGACCAGCGCCAGGAACTCCGTCACGGCGTCCGTGACCTCCTGCGCCGACCAGGCCAGCGCGGCACTGCCGACGGTCACCTCGGTGACGGACGTCCCGGCCGCGCCCGGCTCGTCCCAGAAGCCGAACAGGCCGGTGCCGCGCTCCTCCGCGAACCGCAGCGTGGCCTCGGTGAGCAGCCCGGCCGTGTACGGCAGCCAGAGCCGGAACTGGTGGGTGTGCGGCGGCGCCGGGTGCACCCGGGCCCCCGGCACCTCGGCGAGGGCCGCCGCGACCGTCCGCGCGTGCGCCACGTAGCCCGGCAGGCGCGGCAGTTCGTGCTCCAGGCCGGCCAGCGCCGAGAGGGCCGCCGGCCACTGCTGGAAGAGCTGGCCGCCGTACCGGTGGCGCCAGACCCGGGCCTCCCGGACGAAGTCCTCGTCGCCGGCCAGCAGGGCGCCGCTCAGCCCGCCGAGGGACTTGTAGCAGGAGACGTACACCGAGTCGGCGAGGGCGGAGATCTCCGCGAGCGTGCGGCCGAGGTGCACGGTCGACTCCCACAGCCGCGCACCGTCGAGGTGCACCAGCGCGCCGAACTGACGGACCGTCTCCACCACCTCCACCAGCTCCTGCCAGCTGGGCAGCACGAAGCCAGCGTCACGCAGCGGGAGTTCAAGCATCAGGGTGCCGAACCGCTCCTCACAGGAACGGAGTTCGTCCGGGGTGGGCAGCCGGGGGGCCGTCGTCGGCCAGACCGTGTGCAGCCCGGTGAGCCGGGAGACCGCCCGCCGCTCGTGCACCTCCGGGTGCGCCAGCGGGTGCATCGCCACCACCTGGCTGCCGGAGCGGTCCGCCCAGAGCCGCAGGGCCACCTGCTGGGCCATCGTGCCGGTCGGGAAGAAGGCGGCACCCTCCCGGTCGAGCAGGCCCGCCACACGCCCCTCCAGGGCCCGTACGACCCCGTCCCCGTAGACGTCCACCCGGCCGTCGAGGTCGTACATGCCGTCGGACTCGGACACCAGGGCCGCCATCCGCTCCCGCAGGGACTTCGGCCGGCTGCCGGACAGGACCCGCTCGCACGAACGGAACGCCGCGAACCGGCGTTGCTGGATTTCTTCGTTCACCCCCCGATCTTCGCGCAGAACCCGGCGCCGCACGGCGCGGGACACCGCCCGGCGCCGGATCCGCACCGGACCGCACCCCGCTGTGGCCCGGGTCACGATTGGCCTTCCCCGCCGAGGGGTACCGCGGTGGCAGTGGTCACAGGCCCACCCCGCGGTACGAGGGGCGGTAGTAGTCGCCGGCCCGCCCGCCGCCCCGCCTTCGCGGGGGCGGGGCGGCCCGCCGCGGCGTCCGCTACGACGGCCCGTCGTACGTCACACCGTTTGGGGCCCGCCGACCCAGCGATTACACCGGAGAAGTCCCCGCCAGGGAGCCCCGCGGCTCCGCTGCGCACCGCCCCCTTCCGCGAGGTTCCGCTCCGATGTCTTCGTTCTCCGACGCCGCCCGTCGCCTCACCCGCACGGCCACCGCCGGCACGGCCACCGCCCTGCTGAACGCCCGCTCGCTGAGCTCCCGCGCGTTCTCGGCCCGCTCGCTGACCGGCGTGCTGCCGGGGGCCCCGGTCGTCACCGGCCTGCGGAGCGGCGGCCCGGCCGTCAGCGGACTGCGGACCGGCGGCCACGGGATGCTGCACCAGCACCGGGCGAAGGTGGCCTCGGGCGGTGTCGCGGCGCTGGCGCTCGGCGTGCTGATGCTGCCCGGCCACGCGGCGGCGCAGACCACCGTCAGCCCGACGGTGCCCGGCAGCTCGGTGTTCACCGCGGCCGCAGCGCCGCACCAGGACACCCGCGTGGTGCAGCTGGCCGAGCCCAGCACGTACAAGCAGCCGCGCTCGGCCTCCGCGCAGGACGCCGTCGCGGTGGCGCACAACCTCACCCCGCCGGCCCCCGAGCAGCCCGCGGCCCCCGCCGCACCGGAGCAGCAGCCCGCCGCCCAGCCCGCCCAGCCCGCCCAGCAGCAGCCGGCCCCGCAGCCGCAGGAGCAGCCCGCCGAGCAGAAGCCGGAGTGGACCTCCCCGGCGCCCGGCGCGCGGACCAGCAACCCGTACCACAAGACCAACCACGGCTACGCCGCCGGATTCCACACCGGTGTCGACTTCGCCGTGAAGGTCGGCACCCCGCTGGTGGCCGTCGGCGACGCGACCGTGGTGTCGTCCGGCTGGGCGGGCGCGTACGGCAACCAGGTCGTCCTGAAGCTGGCGGACGGCCACTACGCCCAGTACGCGCACATGTCGAAGCTCGGCGTGCACGCCGGGCAGAAGGTGCAGGCGGGCGACCGCGTGGGCCTCTCCGGCAACACCGGCAACTCCACCGGGCCGCACCTGCACTTCGAGATCCGCACCGCCAACCGGTACGCCGCGGTGATCGACCCGATCGCCTACCTCTCGGCGCACGGCGCGAACAACTTCTGACCGCGCCCGAGCGCCCTCGGGTCGCCCCCGCGCGACCTGTGCGCGCCCTCCGCGCGACCCGCACGTACGGCGGCGCCGGCTCCCCGGGAACGGGGGGCCGGCGCCGCCGTACGTGCGGGGTCCCTCAGGCCGTCGGCCCGCCGGCGGGCTCGATGCGGGCGGCGATCTCCAGGGCGAGCTCCACGGCGGCGTCCATCGCCTCCACCAGGGTCACCGGCGGCGAGGCGTACGCGACGGAGCCGGTGCCGCACGGCTCGGAGTGCTCCTGCTTGAGCAGGAAGAAGGCGGAGTTGATCGCGAAGAGCGCCATGGTGGCGCGGAGCCGGTCGTGGAACGTGGCGTCCGGGCCCTGGACGAGCTCGATCATCGCCAGCATCCGCTCCTTGAACTCGTGCCCGGCGGCGGACTCCCGCAGCGCCGGCTGGTTCTCGTGGAAGAAGCGGAGCAGCGGCGCCCGCTCGGCCATGCCCGCCGCGAAGCGGCGCACCAGCTCGTCGCGCAGCTCCGGCGACCATGCCTGGCCGCGGCCCCAGGCGATGGCTTCGTCTATCGGCGCGGCCATGGTCCGGACGATGCCGTGGACGATGTCGTCCTTCGTCTTGAAGTGGTAGTACAGCGCGGCCTTGGTGACGCCGAGCCGGTCGGCGATCTCCCGTAGCGAGGTCTTCTCGTAACCCTGTGAGGCGAAAAGTTCCAGGGCGACGTCGATGATCCGCGCGCGGGTGTCGCTGCGGGGGCTCTGCGTCGTACTCATCGCTGACTGGCCTGCCTCGTGGCTGCGGTGGTGGCGGGTGGGACCGGCTTCCGGCACACTCCCCAGGTTCATTGTCCCTGTCCCGGGGGCATCCTCGGAAACCGGCTTGACGCCCGGCTGGGGGACAACTTACCGTGCCACGCGACGGGTAACTAGCCGGTCGACAAGTAAGTAGGTCGCGAACGGCGCGGCCACGCCGCTCTCGGGGAGAACACCACCCATGTCACAGCAACAGGTCGAAGCCTCCGCGGACGGACCCGCGGCGGAGTCCTCCGACCCCGCCGAGCCCGCGCAGCGCTCGCCGCGCGAGATCCGCCTGGTCATGGTCGGCCTCGTGGTCGCCATGCTGCTCGCCATGCTCGACAACCTCATCGTCGGCACGGCCATGCCCACCATCGTCGGAGACCTCGGCGGCGCCGAACACCTCTCCTGGGTCGTCACCGCCTACACCCTCGCGACCGCCGCCTCCACCCCGATCTGGGGCAAGCTCGGCGACATGTACGGCCGCAAGGGCACGTTCGTGATCTCCATCGCGATCTTCCTCGTCGGCTCGGCCCTCTCCGGCCTGTCCAGCACGATGGGCCAGCTCATCGCCTTCCGCGCCATCCAGGGCCTCGGCGCCGGCGGCCTCATGGTCGGCGTCATGTCGATCATGGGTGCGCTCGTGGCGCCCCGCGACCGCGGCAAGTACCAGGGCATGTTCGCCGCCGTGATGGCGCTCGCCACCATCGGCGGCCCGCTCGTCGGCGGCTTCATCACCGACCACCTCAGCTGGCACTGGACCTTCTACATCAACCTGCCGCTGGGCGTCCTCGCGCTCGCGTTCATCGTGGTCACCCTGAAGCTGCCCACCACCCGCTCCACCGCGCGGATCGACTACGCGGGCGCGGTGCTCCTCACCGTCGGCATCACCTCGCTCGTCCTCATCACCACGTGGGGCGGCCAGGAGTACGACTGGACCTCGAAGCAGATCCTCGGCCTCGGCGCGCTCGCCGTCGCCACGCTCCTCGGCTTCGGCTACGTCGAGCAGCGGGTCGAGGAGCCGATGCTCCCGCTCGACCTCTTCAAGAACCGCAACTTCGCCCTCGTCTCGGTGATCGGCTTCATCGTCGGCTTCGCGATGTTCGGCGCGGTGACGTTCCTCCCGCTCTACCAGCAGACCGTGCAGGGCGCCTCGGCCACCAACTCCGGCCTCCTGCTCATGCCGATGATGTTCGGCATGCTCGTGATCTCCCTGGTCGTCGGCCAGGCCGTCACCAAGACCGGCAAGTACCGCATCTACCCGATCATCGGCACCGCGGTCATGGCGGGCGGCTCCCTGCTGCTCTCCACCCTCTCGACCGACACCAGCCGCTTCACCTCGGCCTGCTACATGGTCGTGCTGGGCGCCGGCATGGGCTTCCTCATGCAGATCACCATGCTGGTCGCGCAGAACAGCGTCGAGCTCAAGGACATGGGCGTCGCCTCCTCCACCGCCACGCTGTTCCGCACCATCGGCGGCTCCTTCGGTGTCGCGCTCTTCGGCGCGATCTTCAACAACCAGGTCACCTCGACCATGAAGGACCGCCTCGGCAACGCGGGCGGCAGCCAGGGCGCCAACCTCAGCCAGATGGGCCCGGGCGCGCTGCGCAAGCTCCCCGCCGCCGTCCAGGACGCCTACCACCACGCGGTCTCCAACGGCATGCACACCGTCTTCCTGTGGGGCGCGGTGATCAGCCTCGTCGCCGTCGCCGCGGCCGTGTTCCTGCACGAGGTGCCGCTGCGCGGCGCCGGCACGCAGAAGCCCGAGCCCTCGCTCGAAGCGGTCTGACACCGGGGACGCGGCACGCGTCACCGGCGTGGCGGACGCCGCAGCCCGGCCGCCGCCGCACCACCACGGAAGGACCCGCCCGGCACGTCCGGGCGGGTCCTTCCGCCGTCCACGGGGCCGGGCCGGGCCGGGCGGCATCCGCAGGGCCGGGCGCGCTGCGGCGCGCGACGACGGCATGCGTGTGGTGCGCTGCGGGGCTGCGGGGCTGCGGGGCTGCAGGGCCGTGTCTCAGTGCGGCAGGCGGTAGACGCCCTGCGCGACGGGCTCGACCAGGCCGTCCGCGACCAGCCCGTCGAGCGCACGGGCCCGCTGCACCGCGTCCGGCCAGACCTCGTCGAGACGGCTCCGCGGCACCTCGCCGTGGGCGTCCCGCAGCACCGCGAGCAGCTTCCCCCGCACCTGGCGGTCCGTGCCCTCGTACGTCTGGCCCCGCCGTGCCGGCCCCTCGTACGGCGGTCGGCCGGCACGCTGCCAGGCGCACTCCGCGAACAGCGGGCACGCGCCGCACTCCGGCCCCCTGGCCGTGCACACCAGCGCGCCGAGCTCCATCACGGCGACCGCCCAGGTCGCCGCGGTCTCCGGCGTCGCGGGCAGGTACTCCCCGGCGGTGCGCCGCTCGGCCGCCGTGGTGGCCTGGGCCGGGTACTCCACCCCCGTCACCGCCCGCGCGAAGACGCGGCGCACGTTGGTGTCGAGCACCACGTGCCGCTGCCGGAAGGCGAACGACGCGACCGCCGCGGCCGTGTACTCGCCGACGCCGGGCAGCGCCAGCAGGGCGGCGTGGTCGTCCGGCACGCGTCCGCCGTGCTTCTCCGTGATCGCCACCGCGGCGCCGTGCAGCCGCAGCGCCCGGCGGGGGTAGCCGAGTCGGCCCCACATCCGCACGGCCTCACCGGGTGCGTCGGCTGCCAGGTCGGCAGGGGTCGGCCAGCGCTCCATCCACGCGGCGTACGCGGGCAGCACCCGCTTGACCGGGGTCTGCTGGAGCATGAACTCGCTGACCATCACCGCCCACGGCGAGGCGTCCGGAGTGCGCCAGGGGAGGTCGCGGGCATTGGCCTCGTACCAGCCGATGACCGTGGTGTGCAGTGCGGCGGGCAGGGCGGCAGGGGAAGTGACGTCAATGGCAACCATGGCACCGTCGATCCTCCCACGGCACGGGAGCCGATCCGGGCCGTACCCAATCCCCCGCACCCGGTCTTCGCGCCTCGGTCCCCGGCATCCGGTCTTCGCGCCTCGGTGACGGCCGGGCGGGAACGCCTCAGAGGCCGAGGTCGTCCAGTTCCTTCAGCAGCGCGGCACGCGGGCTCTCCGGAAGGCCGGCCGCCGGCCGGACCGCCGGGGGCTGGGACGGCACGGCCGCACCCGCCGGCCGGACACCGCCGTCGTGGTCGCCGTGCGTACCGAGGCCGATGCCTTCGCCGTGGCCCCGGTGGCCCCGGTCACGGAAGACCCAGGCGCCGGCGAGGCCGCCGACCAGCCCGCCGAGGTGCCCGAGCCAGCTGACACCCGGCGTGCCCGGCACGGCGGTGGTCAGGATGTAGGCGAAGGAGGCCCCCATGACGAGGCCGATCAGGCTGTCGATCAGGTTGCGGTCGATCAGGCCGCGCAGGACGACGTAGCCGAAGTACCCGTAGATGACCCCGCTCGCCCCGACCGTCACCACGCCCTCGCGCTCGAACAGCCAGACCGCCGCGCCGCTGGTCACCACGACGAGGAGGGTCAGACCGAGGAACTTCTTCACCCCGCGGTAGGCGGCGAGGAAGCCGAACACGAAGAGCGGGCCGGAATTCCCCTCCAGATGCTGCCAGTTCACGTGCAGGAACGGTGCGGCGAGGACGTCCGGGAGCCGCTCCACCCGGTGCGAGCGGATGCCGAAGTCGAGCGTGAGCCCGTAGTCACCGACCCAGTTGACGAGTTGGACGGCCCACACCGCACAGAGCAGGAAGAACATCACGAAGAACGCCCGCCGCGCCTCCGCGATCATCCGGGCGGGGTCGGGATCCGTACGCTGCGCTCTCGCCATGACGCGACTATAGGGCGCCCGCGCGCTCCGTCACAGGCGCCGAGCAGCCGCGTGACACGCCGAAGGTCCCTCGCCCGTCCGGAGCAAATGGCGGATCATGTGAAGGAAGTGATACCCGTACAGTGTTGATGCATCAACGGGTGCACACAGTCTCGTAGAGTTTGCCCGTGCCCTCTATGCGTCAACCCGTGGGACCGTTGCCAGCCTCGATCTACTGGCGACGGCGCGTCGTCGTGCTCGCGGCACTGGCCGTCGTCATCGCGCTGGTCGCCTGGCTCGTCACCGGATCGGGTGACGAGGGCGCACAGGGGTCGAAGAAGGGCTCGCAGGCACCGCCCGTCCAGTCGATCACGCCGGGCGCCAGCCCCAGCGGGTCGGCCATCACCTCCCGGCCCGGCGGCACCGGCGGCGGCACGGGCAGCGTGTCCGGCTCCGGCGGCGGCGACGTCAGCCTGACCACCGGCGGCACGGGAAGCGGCAGTTCCGGTACGAACGGCACCGAGGGCACCAGCGGTACGACCGGTACGACCGGCGGCGGTTCGGCCGCCGGCGGCTCGACCGGCACCGGCGACGGGCAACCTCCGGTCAACACCTCCGCCGTGATGGCACTGCCGGTCTGCAAGGCCTCGCAGGTCTCCCTGGAACTCGCGAGCGAACTCAACGCGTACGCCGCCGAGGTCAGGCCCCGGCTCGCGCTGACCGTCCGCAACACGTCGACGTCCGGCTGCCGGGTCGACCTCGGCCGCACGGCCTCCACCCTCACGGTCACCTCCAGCGCAGGCGAACGCGTCTGGTCCTCCGGCGACTGCCCGAGCGCCCGCCAGGCCACCTGGGTCCGCCTGGCCGCCGGTGCCGGACTCACCGAGAACTTCACCTGGGACCGCAGCCGCAGCAAGCCGCTGTGCGCCACCGCCCCCACCACCGCGGCCGAGGCGGGCAACTACCTCGTCCAGGCCGACCTGACCGGCCCCGCCGGCGGACCGGTCTCCGCACGGACCTCCATCCGCCTGGAGGGCTGAGCACGCGCCCACGCCCCCGGGGCGCCCGGCGGGCCGAACCGCACCTGCCCGAGGTCGGGAATCCGGCCACCGGCCCGCGCGCAGCGATCGGCTCAACATCGGCACCCCGGCGGGCGGACGGACGGACCACCGCATCCGCGGACCGGCGGCCGCACCTCCGGGTCGTACGTGGCGGGCACCGCCCGCGCCGCGTCCGCCGCAGAA
Source organism: Kitasatospora sp. NBC_01539 (assembly GCF_045040525.1). NCBI lineage: Bacteria > Bacillati > Actinomycetota > Actinomycetes > Kitasatosporales > Streptomycetaceae > Kitasatospora > Kitasatospora sp. NBC_01539. Next base: position 4,933,616 of record NZ_CP109390.1, on the reverse strand, counting down.
CCGCGACGGCCGGCCCACCGGCCGGGCGTCCGCCGCCCTGCGGCCCAGCAGCGAGGGTCGGCGGCCGGGCATCCCGCGGCTGGGCTCAGACGTACCGCTCCAGGATGGACGACTCCGCGAGCCGCGAGAGCCCCTCCCGGACGGAACGGGCCCGGGTCTCTCCGACGCCCTCGACCGTCTGCAGGTCGTCGATGCTGGCCGCCAGGAGCTTCTGCAGTCCGCCGAAGTGCTCGACGAGTCGCTCGATGACGGTGTTGGGGAGGCGCGGCACCTTGGCGAGGAGCCGGTAGCCGCGCGGGGAGACGGCGGAGTCGAGCGTTTCGAGGGTGCCGGAGTAGCCGAGGGCCTTGACCACGGTCTGCAGGTCGAGCAGCTCGGCGTGGGTCAGTGCTTCGAGGTCGGCGAGGACCTCGGTGACGGTCCGGCCCTTCTTGGCGGCCCGCTCGGGGAAGTAGTCGCGGGCGACGAGTTCGCGCTCGGGTTCCACTCCGGCGATGAGTTCGTCGAGCTGGAGGGAGAGGAGCCGGCCGTCGGTGCCGAGTTCCAGGACGTAGCCGGCGATCTCGGCGGCGATGAGTCGCACCATCTCCAGGCGCTGGACGACGGCGGCGACGTCCCGCACCGTCACCAGGTCCTCGATCTCCAGCGCGGAGAGCGTACCGGCGACCTCGTCGAGCCGGAGCTTGTAGCGCTCCAGGGTGGCGAGTGCCTGGTTGGCACGGGAGAGGACGGTGGTGGAGTCCTCCAGGACCCGGCGGGTGCCGTTGACGTACATCGCGATGAGGCGCATCGAGTGGGAGACCGCGACGACGGGGAAGCCCGTCTGGCGGTTCACCCGCTCGGCCGTGCGGTGCCGGGTGCCGGTCTCGTCGGTGGGGATGTCCGCGTCCGGCATGAGGTGGACGCCCGCACGCACGATCTTGGTGATGTCCTTGTCGAGGACGACCGCGCCGTCGAGCTTGCACAGCTCACGCAGCCGGGTCGCGGTGAACTCGACGTCCAGCACGAAACCGCCGGTGCTGAGCGCGTCGACGCTCCGGTCGAAACCGAGCACGATGAGGCCGCCGGTGTTGGCCCGCAGCACCCGCTCCAGGCCGTCCCGGAGCGCCGTTCCGGGCGCGATCGCACTGAGGGAAGCCCGCAGCAGGGCCTCCTCGCGGGGGGACTTGTCCGCCCGGTCGCTGCCTGCCACGTGACTCCTCCGGTCGAGCCGGACCGCGTGGCGCGGCGCCCGACGATCCCTCGCTTGTTTACTGCACCTGTGACCAATTGCCCATTAGACAGGGCAAAGTCTAACTGTGTGCGGCAACAGCGGTGCCGGAGTCATACGAGTTCGTCCCCGTCGACCGGTTCCCAGCCCTCCATGAGCTCCTCCGGGTAGGCGGCGACGGGCCGGTCGGCCGGTGCCCGGCCGTTGCCGCCGGCGGCTCCCGCACCGCGGGCGGGGGCCCCTCCGCCGGCGGCCGACTGCTCGCCCCGCGGACGGGCGGGCGCACGGCGGCGGCCCGGAATGGCGCGCAGGGCCTCGCCGATGTCGGCGACCTCGACGACCTTCATGCCGGCCGGCACCTTGCCCGGGTCCGGCGGGACGAGGGCGTGGGTGAAGCCCAGCCGGTGGGCCTCGGCGAGGCGTCGCTGCACGCCCGTCACCCGCCTGACCTCGCCCGCGAGGCCGACCTCGCCGATCGCGACGAGGTTGGTGGGAAGCGGCGTGTCGGAGGAGGAGCTGGCCACGGCGAGCGCGATGGCGAGGTCCGCGGACGGTTCGGTCAGCTTCACTCCGCCGACGGTGGCGGTGTAGATGTCCTGCTTGCCCAGCTTGACCCCGCCGTGGCGTTCGACCACCGCGAGGATCATCGCGATGCGCGGCGATTCCAGGCCGGAGGTCGTCCGGCGCGGTGACGGGATCTGCGAGTCCACCATCAGCGCCTGCACCTCGGCGACGAGCGGCCGGCGGCCTTCCAGGGTGACGGTCAGGCAGGTGCCCGGCACCGGCTTGTCACGGCGGGTCAGGAAGAGCCCGGACGGGTCGGCCAGGCCGACGATGCCCTCGTCGTGCAGTTCGAAGCAGCCGACCTCGTCGGTGGCGCCGTAGCGGTTCTTGACCCCGCGGATGATGCGCAGCCGGGCGTGCCGGTCGCCCTCGAAGCTGAGCACGACGTCGACGAGGTGCTCCAGGAGGCGCGGCCCGGCGATCTGGCCGTCCTTGGTGACGTGGCCGACGAGCAGGGTGGCCATGCCCCGGTCCTTCGACGCCCGGATGAGGGCGCTCGCGACCTCGCGGACCTGGGCGGGGCCGCCGGGGGCGCCGTCCAGCTCGGCGGAGGCGATGGTCTGCACGGAGTCGAGGACGAGCAGGCCGGGGTTGACCGCCTCGATGTGCCCGAGCACCGCGCCGAGGTCGGACTCGGCGGCGAGGTAGAGGTGGTCGGAGATGGCGTTGATGCGGTCGGCGCGCAGGCGCACCTGGCCGGCCGACTCCTCGCCGGTGACGTAGAGGGTGCGGTGCCGGTCGCTGGCGGCCTTGGCGGCGACGTCCAGCAGCAGGGTGGACTTGCCCACGCCCGGCTCGCCCGCGAGCAGGACGACCGCGCCGGGGACGATGCCGCCGCCGAGCACGCGGTCGAGCTCGGGCACACCGGTGGTGCGGGCGGTCGCGACCTGCCCGTCGACCTGCCCGATCGGCTTGGCCGGGGAGCTGACCGGGCCCGCCGCGGTCGTCCGGATCGGTACGGCGCCGTACTCCTCGACCGTGCCCCAGGCGTTGCACTCCGGGCAGCGGCCCACCCATTTGGGGAGCTGGTTGCCGCACTCGGTGCAGCGGTAGGCCGAGCGCGGCTTGGCGGTGGTCTTGGTACGGGCTGCCATGCGGCCACCGTAGCGGGTGGGTCCGACAACCGGCCGCCGTCGATCCGAACGGCGGGAGGAACCCCGCGCGGGAGCCGTCACCGGACCCGGCCCGGAAGGGGTGGACGACGGGCCGAACCGCGACGGTCCGGGCGCGGTTCCCCCGGTGCGGGGCACATCGCGCGCAGGACACGGGTCGCACTGTCCTGTTACCCGAAAGAAGGACAAGCGTGCCGATTTCCCGGGGCGGAGAGGCGGTCTCTCTACCGTCGGTGGGGTGACGAGCTTGCTTGAGAACCCGGTGTCCGTCGGGTCCCCGGTCCTGGACGCCTACGGACGGCACGTGGACGGGCTGTTCACCTACTGCCTGTCCGTCCTGTGCGAGCACGACGCCGCGGTGGCCGCCGTGGGCGAGGTCCGCGACCTCGCCCTGCGGCACGGCGACCGGCTGGCCGACGCGGACATGCGACGGGCCTGGCTGTACGCGCTGGCCCGGCACTGCTGCCTCCGGCGGCTGGAGAACGGCGCGCCGCCCGGCATGGTGCCCGGCACCGCGGGCGGCACCACCGAGGCCCGCGGCACGGAGGCCCACGGAACGGGTGCCGGCACGGCCGCCGACTCCTCCGGCACACCGGCCGGCCCCTGGACCACGGCGGGCTCGCCACGCCCGGCGCGCCCGGCCGTCCTCGCGCAGCGGCGCGAGGAGCTGTCCCGGCTCGCGTGGCCGGAGGCGGCGGGCACCGGCCCGGAGCAGCGGGAGGCCCTGGAGCTGGCCGTCCGTCACCGGCTGACGCCGGGCGAGGTGGCGGCCGTCCTGGGGATGTCCGCACCGGCGGCCGCCGAGCTGCTGGCCGCGGCCGGCGAGGAGGTCGGCCGCACCCGGACCGCGCTGCTGGTGCTGGGGGTGGGCAGTTGTCCGGAGCTCGCACACCTGGGCGGTGTGGGGGCGGAGAGCTGGCGGGGCTGGGTGCTCGGCCCGGCGCTCCGCCGTGAGCTGGTGCAGCACGTGGTGGAGTGTCCGACCTGCCGGGGGACGGCCGACCGGGTGGGCGGCGCCCTGGAGCACGGGCTCGACGGCCTGCCGGGGCTTCCGCTGGTGTCGGCGCCGGTGACCGTACGGGTGGGTGCGACCCCGTCGCAGGTACCGGAGGGTGCGGCGGGCGCGGCGTTCCTGGCGGGAGCGGCGGCCGGGCGGCGGCTGGCCGCGGCAGCCGCGGCGGCGGGCGGGCGGCCGCCGGTGAGGTTCGACCAGCGGGGCTTTCCCCGGCACCGTGCGGCCGGCGGCGGCAGGCCGCTGGTCCGGCAGCGGGTGGTGACCGCCGGGGTGCTGGCGGCGGTGCTGACGGCGCCGGTGGTCGCGCTGTGGGCCGCCCACCGGGGCGGGGAGGGTGTCGGCTCGGCGGCGCCGGTGTCGTCCGTCCGGGTGTCGACGCCGCCGGCCGACTCGGGTGCGGCCGACGTACCCGGGGCGGGTGGGGCGGACACCACGGGCCCGGTGGAGGGGCTGCAGTTGGCAGGAGCGTCCGCTGAAGAAACGTTGCTGCCGGTGGTGGAGGGGGCGGCTGTCCCGGTTCCCTCGCACGGCGCGGGCCCGCTCGCCGGGGCCGAGGTGGCACCGGTCCCGGTCAGGCCGTCCGCACCGGCCCCCGGCCTGCTGACCGTGGAGGCCAGCGAGTGGGAGAACCGCACCGTGATCACCCTCACCAATTCCGGTGGCACCACGATCCGGTGGCACGCGGTGGTCGGCGCCGACTGGCTCCGTCTCAGCCGGGACGAGGGCACGCTGGAACCCGGCCGCCGAATCACCCTGACGGTGACCGTCGACGAGGCGCGGGTGCCCGCCGGCCACTGGACGGCACGGATCACGCTGCCGCCGTCCGAGGCCGTGGTCACCCTGGAGGGCGGACCGGTGCAGCGCGGCGGCCAGTCGGGCGGTCCGCAGGACGGCACCGGCGGCCCGTCCGGGCCTGCCGACCCCGGCTCCGGACCGTCCAGGGGCACCGGTCCGGCACCGGGCGGCACACCGACCGGGGGCCCGGACCCGAGCCCGGACCCCGGCCCGGGCGGGACCGGCTCCGGCGGCACCGGCACCGGCACTGGCACCGGACCGTCGGACCCGGGCCCCGGCGGTGGCGACCCCTCCCCCGGCCAGGACGGACCCCCGTCGGCACCGCCCGCGACGGGCGACGACCACGCGGACCGGGGCGACGGCAGCACCGGCGGCGGCCCGGCGGGCAGCACGGCGACGCCCTGACGGCACACGCCGGACGGCTGCGCACCCGGCGGCGCTGCCCACGACCGGCCTTCCCCGGGCTCGCGGAGCGGCGCCGCGCCGCCGGCGTCAGCGCTGCGCCGCCGGCCCCCGCCCGGTCGGGACCGGCAGGGCGGCCTCCCAGACGGGGTCGAGTGCGATCGCCTGCAGCCTGTCGACCCCGAGCGGCGGATCCGTGCGCTCCGCCAGACCACCCGGCCGACCCGAGTTCCACTCGGTGACGGAGACCCGCCGGCCCGCGGGCGTGGCCAGCAGGCACGACCAGAACCGCGCCTCGGTGCCGCGGCGTCCGGACTTCCAGATCAGCAGTGCGGAGCCGTCCTCCAGGTCCTTCCGGGTGCACTGCATGCCGGTCTCGGCGGGGTCCTCGCAGACCGTCGTCTGCTGCACCGTCCGGTAGGTGTCGCGCCAGACCGCCGTCCGGACGGCTCCGGTGCCCTCGCCGTCCTGCACGGTGACCTCCACCAGCGGGGCCGCTCCGCCCTGTTCGGCACCCGACGACCCGGCGTCCCGGACGTCGACGACGGTAAGACCCCGCAGGTGCGCCCTGAGGGCCTCGGCCATCTGCTGGTCCGTCATGCCTCCGGCGGTGATCCCGCCGGTGGGGACGGCGCTGCCCACTGCCCGTTCCCGGCCGGGCACGGGCAGGGCTCCGATCGCCGCGGCGCCGCCGACGATCGCGGCGAGGGCGAGCGCTCCACCGAGCACGGTGGTGGCCCGGCGTCGGCGCAGCGCCCGTCCGCGTTCGACGGCACCGATCAGGATCAACGGCCGGTCGGCCTGAAAGCCGTCGCCGACGTGCCGGAAGAGCTGGGTGAGCTCGTCCTCGGGGAGGCTCTCGGGCGGTTCGGACATGGGCTGGTTCACCGTCTCTGCGGTCGTGGCCGGGTGGGGTGTCGGTGGAGGCGTGGGCTCGGGCGGTCGGTCCGGTGGTCGGGCGGTCCCGGCGGGGGCTGCGGTCCCGGCGGGGCTGCGGGGCGGGCCGTCGGACGGGATCCGCCCGGCCCGGGCCGGGCGCCAGGGCACCCGGGCCGGGCGGCCGGACGCCGGTCAGCGCGGCGCGAGGTCGTGGAGGTCGGAGCCGAGCAGGGCGCGCAGCCGGGTGAGGGCGCGTGACGTCCGGGTGCGGACGGCGCCGGGGCTGGACCGGAGCAGCTCGGCCGTCTCCTCGACACTGACGTCCTCCCAGTAGCGCAGGACGAGCACCGCGCGGTCGCGCGGCGAGAGCCGGCCGAGGGCGCCGAGGAGGGTGACCCGGAGCGAGGTGTCGCCGTCCAGGCCCGCGATGTCCGGCAGTTCGCCGGTGGGGCGCTCCGCGCTGCTGCGCCGCCGGACATGGCTCAGGAAGTGACGGTAGAGGACGCCCTGCGCGTAGGCGGCGGGATTGTCGATGCGCCGTGCCGCGGACCGCAGGCCGATCCCACCGGGCCAGACGGCGTACATGCGTCCCAGGGTCTCCTGGACGAGATCCTCGGCCAGGTGGGTGTCACCGCCGGTCAGCAGGCAGGCGGAACGGTACAGATGGCCGGTGCGGGTGGCCGCGAACTCCAGGAAATCCTCGTCCCGGCCGGCGCATACCGGACCTCCCCTGGCCATGACCGCTCTCCCCCGTACGCCTCGCCGTCCACCGGCCCTGTCTCTATGACGCTCCGGCCACGGTGCGGCGTTACAGGGGTGGCCGACTTTCTCCGGCGCCGGGTCCGCCGGGCGGCGGTCCCCAGCCGCGCCCCGGCGCCTGCGGCACTCCGCCAGGAGTGAAACCGCGTGTGCGGGCGGGCGGGCGGGGACAGGTGCCCGGCATGGACATCCTGATTCTCGGTGGCTCGTCGTTCCTCGGCCGGGCCTACGTCACGGACGCGGTCGCCCGGGGCCACCGCGTCACCACCTTCAACCGCGGTGTGAGCGGGCCCGACCACGAGGGTGTCGAGGCCGTGCACGGCGACCGCAACGCGCCGGACGACCTCGCCCGGCTGGTCGCCGACCGCAGCTGGGACGCCGTCGTCGACACGTCCGGCCAGCAGCCGTACGCCGTCGCCCGGACCGCCCGGCTGCTGCGGGACCGCGCCGGGCACTACAGCTTCGTCTCCTCCGTCCACGCATTCGCCGAATGGCCGGCGAAGGCCGTCGACGAGTCCGCACCGACCCTCGACTGTCCGGCCGACACGCCACCCGACCAGCCGCCTGCCAACGCGTTGAAGGCGGGTTGCGAGCGCGCGGTGACGGAGCACTTCGGCGATCGCGTCAGCCTGCTCAACTGCGGCCTGCTGATCGGCCCGTACGAGAACGTGGGACGGCTACCGTGGTGGCTGGAACGGATCGCCCGGGGCGGCCGGGTGGTGCTGCCGGGCGATCCGGGGCGGGCCGTGCAGTTGATCGACGCCCGGGATTTCGCCGCCTTCGGCCTCGGGCTGCTGGAGAGCGGCCGGACCGGCCGGTACGTCACCACCGGGCCGACCGGCGGGACGACCGTGGGCGGGCTGCTGCAGGCCTGCGTCGATGCCACCGGCGCCGAGGCCGAACTCGTCCCGGTGGACGACGACACGCTCCTCGCGGCGGGCGTCCAGCCGTGGACGGAACTCCCCCTCTGGACGCCGGACAACCCCGACTGGGCCGGCATCTGGCAGGCCGACACCTCCCGGGCACGGGCCGCCGGCCTCCGGACCCGGCCGGTCGAGGAGACGGTGCACGACACCTGGGCGTGGCTCAGGCGGCGCGGCCCGCGCACGACGCCGTACACCCAGGGCAGCACGCCGCTGGGCATCGCCGCGGAGAAGGAGGAGAAGGTGCTGGCGCAGGCGCGCTGACGGCTCCGAGCGGGCAGCGACCGCACGGTGCAGCACGCGGTTCAGGACCACGCGTTCCTGGAACACGCGCTCCAGGAACGCGTGGCACCGGCCCGGGCCGCTCGGGCCCGGGCCGGGGCAGCTCCGCGGGCGTGTCAGTGCGAGCGGCGGGTGACCAGTTCGGCGAGGGCGAGCAGGTCGTCCGCGGCGGACGGATCCGGGATGGCCTCCGCCAGGTGGGCGATGGCCGCGGCCATCCGCTCGCAGGACTCCCCCTGTGCCCAACTCCGGCCCCCGGCGCGCTCCACCGCCGATGCGGCGGCCTGCAGTTCGGCGGGGCCGAGCGGGCGGTCGAGCGCGTACAGCGCGGCGAGTTCCGCGGCCGCCGGGGTGCCGGAACCGAGCGCGTATACGACCGGGAGCGACTTCTTGCGGGCCGCCAGGTCGGCACCGACCGGTTTGCCGGTGACGGCGGGATCGCCCCAGATGCCGATCAGGTCGTCGATCAGCTGGAAGGCGAGGCCGATCTCGCGGCCGAAGGCGTCCATGACGTCGGCGACGCCCTCCCCGGCCCCGGCGTAGAGCGCGCCGATCGCGCAGGCACAGCCGAGCAGTGCGCCGGTCTTGCCCTCGGCCATGACCAGGCATTCGGCGAGGGTCACGTCGGTGCGCTGCTCGAAGGCGCAGTCGGCCTGCTGGCCCGCGCAGAGTTCGACCACGCAGTCGGCGAGTCTGCGGATGGCGGCCGCGGCGGCCGGGTGGTCGTCGTCCGCGAGCACGCGGAGAGCGAGCGCGTGCATGGCGTCGCCCCCGAGGATCGCCTCCGTCGTGCCGAACACCCGCCAGGCGGTGGGCCGGTGGCGGCGCGTACGGTCCCGGTCGATGACGTCGTCGTGCAGCAGGGTGAAGTTGTGGACGAGTTCGACGGCCGCGGCGGCCCGGACGGCGCTGCCGGGGATTCCGCCGGCCGCCTGGGTCGCGGCGAACACCAGGGCCGGCCGGATCGCCTTGCCGGACCCGGCTGCGCTGGGTGTCCCGTCCGCCTCCTGCCAGCCGAAGTGGTAGGCGGCGATGCGGCGCATCATCCCGGGCAGGGAGTCGACGGCGGCCCGCAGCGCCGGGTCGACCGTGCTGCGGGCACGGGCCAGCACCTCCCTCGCCTCGTTGCCGTCGGTGTGGTCGCGTTCGGGCGCGGTGATCCCCATTGGTCCTCCCCCTGGGTGTGGTCGGCCCGGGCGGGGGCGGTCTCGGCCCCCGCCGGGCCGGCGGTGGTGCTCGTCGGTGGTGCTTGTCGGTGGTGCTTGTCGGTGGTGCTCGTCGGTCGGCGGCCGTCAGCGGCGGACGCCGAGCTCGACGTTCTCCAGTACGCCGAGGGCGTTCGGCACGAGGATCGCGGCCGAGAAGTACGCCGTGACGAGGTAGGAGATGACGGCCTTCTCGTCGATGCCGGCGAAGCGCACCGACAGGCCGGGCTCGAACTCGTCGGGGATGCCGGTCTGGTGCAGGCCGATCACGCCCTGGTCGTCCTCGCCGACGCGCATGGCGAGGATGGAGCTCGTGTTGCCGTCGGTGATCGGGATCTTGTCGCAGGTGAGGATCGGCACGCCGCGCCAGGCGGTGACCGTGCGGCCCTGCACCTCCGTCGACCCCGGGTACACGCCGCGCCGGTTGCACTCGCGCCCGAAGGCGGCCACGGCGCGCGGGTGGGCCAGGAAGAACCTGGTGCCGCGCCGACGGCTGAGCAGGTCGTCCATGTCGTCGGGGGTGGGCGGTCCGGACCGGGTCTGGATGCGCTGTCCGTGGTCGGCGTTGGCGAGCAGGCCGTACTCGGGGTTGTTGACGAGTTCGTGCTCCTGCCGCTCGCGGAGGGCCTCGACGGTGAGGCGGAGCTGGTGCTCGGTCTGGTTCATCGGCTGGTTGTAGAGGTCCGCCACCCGGGAGTGCACCCGCAGGACGGTCTGGGCGATGCTCAGCTCGTACTCGCGCGGGGCGAGCTCGTAGTCCACGAAGGTGGTGGGCAGTGCGTGCTCGCCGACGTGGCCGGCCGAGAAGGCGATCTCGGCCTCGCCGTGCTTGTTCTGCGGCTTGCGGGCGCCCTCGGCGTACGCGCGGATGCGGTCGCGCAGGGCGGGCGATGCCGCCGCGAGCCGGTCGAAGGCCGGCCGGGGCAGGGCCAGCAGGGTGCCCGCGGTGGTGGCGCGGAGGTCGGCGGGCCAGACGGCGCCGCCGTGGGCGAGCGCCTCGTCGCCGAGGTGGTCGCCGTCGGCGTGGGTGCCGAGGACGGTCGGTTCGCCGTACGGCCCGGTGCCGGCCCGTTCGACCTTGCCGTGGGCGATCAGCAGGACGTCGTCGACCGGGTCGCCCGCGGCGGCGAGCCGCTCGCCGGCGCTGAACTCCCGCTGGACGAACGCCTCGGCGAGGGTGGTGAGAAGGGAGTCGTCCTCGATGCCGTGGAGCAGCGGCAACTCGCCCAGGGTCGGTGCCAGGACCTTCACCGCGGAGCCCGTCCAGACGAACGCGACGCGGCCCCGTCCGACCGCGTGGCTGAGTCGCCGGTTCACCCGGTAGGTACCGCCGGAGACCGGCACCCAGGGCAGCATGCGGAGCAGCCAGCGCGAGCTGATCTCCTGCATCTGGGGGGCGGACTTGGTGGTACTCGCCAGATTCCGCGCACCGGCCGTGCTCAGGCTGGACTGCTCCCGAGTTTGCGGAGCACCCCCCTGTGCGGGAATACCGAGGCTGGTTTCGGTCGACATGAAGAACCCTTCGCACGGAGCAGGTGCGCACCGGGGACGCCACCTTGCGAAATCATGCTGACGCCCGTTCAGCCCTGTCCGCAATCACTCGTACGAGTGGTCAATTCGGCCCCACATATCGTACGAACGAAGGGAATGCGCGATAAACGGGGAAGGCGGCCGGATCGGCCGGTCGTATTCGGCCACCCCCGGAAGGCGTCATGCGCACGCCATCACGATGCCGCGGCCGCGCGTCGCCCCGGACCGGTCGAGCGGTTGCCACCCTGTCGGCCGGTATGGATTTCATCTGATCGCAACACGGCAGGCGCCGCCGTCACAGACATGTCACGGCTCACCAACTATCCTGGAGTTCAGGGCGTGTTGACCGTCAGGCGCACAGACCCCCCACCCACCGTTCACCCGGCCCGGCCAGAGCGCTAAGGTGCCACCTCAAGAGCGCGGCATGACGCCGGCAGGCAGGCCGCCCCGACCGCGCCCTCCCACCGTTGCGCCCTTTTCCAGGGAGACTCCCGTGAGCGCCCCCGTTCGCGTCTGGCTGAACCGTACCTTCGCCGAGAACGTGTTTTTCATCGACCTGCTGCGGTCCGCCCCGCGCCCGGTCCAGATCCATGCCACGCACGTGGACAACGACTCCCCGGTGCTGGCCGCCGCGGACTTCGGCTCGCTCGAACCCGACGGCCTCTCCCCCGAGGCCTATGTGGAATTCGCCCTCGAATTCTGCGCCCGGCACAGCATAGACGTCTTCGTCCCGCGACTGGGTCAACTCGCGATTTCCCTGCGCCGCCGGGATTTCGAAGCGATCGGCACCGCCCTCGTGTGCCCGCCGGCCCCGGCCATCGCGGTCTTCGAGAGCAAGGTGGACGGCTACGCGGCGATGGCCGCGGCCGGCCTGCCCGTCCCGCTGTGGCGGCACGTCCGCACCGCCGACGACCTGCTGGCGGCCGTCGAGGACATCGAGGCGGACGGTTCGACAGCCTGCCTCAAGCCGGCCACGGGCGCGGGCGGCGAGGGCTTCCGGGTGCTCACCCGCGAGCCGTTCAGCCTGCGGCGGCTCACCGGCTTCCCCGACGCGCGCGTCCAGCTCGACCTGGTGCTCGACGCGCTCGACAGGAGCCCGGAGCCGGCCGACCTGCTCGTCATGCCGCTCCTGGAGGGGCCGGAGGTCTCGGTCGACTGCCTGGCCTCGCCCGACGGCCGCCTGCTCGCCGCCGTCGGCCGCACCAAGACGCGCCGCCGCCGCACCTTCACCACCGATCCGCGCTACCTGGAGCCCACCCGGCACCTCATCGAGACCTTCGACGTCGCGTACCTCTCCAACGTCCAGTACCGCCACCACCACGGCCGGCCGGTCGTCCTCGACGTCAACACCCGCCCGTCCGGCGGCCTGCACCAGCTCCGGCTGTGCGGGCTCAACCTGCCCTGGCAGGCGGTGCAGCTGGCGCTCGGCGAGACCCCGGCCACGGCCTACCCCGCAGACCTGCTCGACACCGAGTACACCCTGGTGTCCGGCATCCAGCCGGTCCTGCCCCGGCAGCGCGCCCACGACTGGGAACCTGCTCCGGCCGCCGCCGTCTGACCCCGGCGCGCACCGGACGGGCCCGGCCGGTCAGCCGGTCGGGCCGTTCCAGTCCAGCGTGGGCGGCAGCACACCCTCCAGGGTGAGCAGCCACTTCTTGGTCTCCATTCCGTGCGGCCCGCCGCCGAACCCGCCCAACCCGTTGGCCGCGACGACCCGGTGGCACGGCACCAGCAGTGCCAACGGGTTGGCGCCCATCATCTGCCCGACCGTCCGGGCCGCCGTGCCGGGCTCGGTGACGTCGTCGAAGACCCCGCTGCGCGCCGCGAGTTCTCCGTAGGTGATGGTCCGGCCGAAGCCGACGTCGGCCAACAGCCGCTGCAGCACGGTGCGGTGCGGCCCGGCGGCGAACCGCCAGTCGATCGGCAGGCCCAACTCCCTCCGCTCACCGGCGAAGTACTCGGCCAGCCGGTCGTTGACCGCGGCGATCCTGCGCTCGTCGGTGCACACCGGTGCGCCGACCTGCTGCCCGGCCACCGACTCCCCCGCGTACGCGACCGTCGCCACCCCCTGCGAGGTGACCGCGAGCCTCATCGGCCCGGTGGGGAGCGGAGTTCGGACGGTGATCCAGGACAGCTGATCCATGCGGCCGAACCTACCCCGCGGCGGCCGGGCGCAGCACCGCCGTGTCGAAGACGACGGTGGATTCCGCCACCAGGCCGTCGCGGAGGGTCATCCGGTCCACCCCCTCCCACTGCAGCGGCGCGCCGCCGACCGTGGCCGTCGCCCGCCAGGCGACGAAGCTCGTCGCGCCGTCGCGGGCGTGCGCGACCACCGCGAGCCGCAGGTCAGGCAGTTGGTCCAGTGCGCCGGCGGCCTGGGCCCGCCACTGCTCGATGCCGCGGATCGGCTCGGCCCGTCCCGGCCAGTGCATCACGATGTCGGGCGCGCTCAGCCCGTCGATCGCGGCCGGGTCGGGTGCCGCCCAGAATGCCGCCCAGCGGGCGACGAACTCCTCGTGCGCGTCGGCCATGACGCCCCCATCACATACTCAAAGTACGTACTGTCAGTATGGAACTTACGTACCGCTAGTCTGCGTGTCAACGGGAGGGTCGACGGGAAGGGCGGAACGATGGCGCGGCGCACCCAGGCGGACAGGTCCGGGACGACCACGCGGCAGATCGTCACGGCCGCCGCCGAACGCTTCGGCGGCGCGGGGTACGCAGCCGTCTCGATCGACGACGTCGCCCGGGCCGCCGGCCTCACCAAGGGCGCCGTCTACCACCACTTCGACGGGAAGACCGCCCTGCTCCGGGCCGTGTTCGCGCAGGCCGACGAGGACCGCGCCCGACGACTCGCCGAGGCCGCGGCGGGCCTGGGCCCCCGCGCCGCCCTCCGCGCCGGCTGCCACGCCTTCCTGCAGGGCTGCCTCGACCCGGCCGCCCGGCAGATCCTGCTGCTCGACGGCCCGGCCGTCCTCGGCTGGGCCGAGGTCCGGGCGATCGAGGCCGAACACTCCGTCGCCCTCCTGGAGCGCGGCGTCGCCCGCGCCATGCCGGGGCACGACCCCGGGATCCGCACCCACCTGCTGCTCGGCGCCCTCTGCGAAGCGGGCATGCTGCTGGCCAGGGCCGCGGACGGACCCGCGGCCCTGGCCGGAATCACCGCCGAGCTCGACGTCCTCCTCGACGCCCTCCTCCACACCGCAGCCGGGCACTGACCCGGCCGGGCGTGCTCAGAGGTGCGCCGCCAGGTACTCCGAGAGCTTCCCGCACCAGGCGGTGAGCTCCTCGCGGGAGTGCTCCCGCCCGGCGCACAGCGCGGCGACCTGCGTGTCGCTCATCCGGTCGATGCCGGGCTCCCCGAGCATCCGCGCCATCTCGCCGAGCATGGCGGACATCCGCTGCGCGTCCTCGTGGCTGAGCATCACCAGGGCATCGGTGTGGCTGATCGTGACGGAACCGGGCATCTCGGCCTCCCGTGGCCTCGGGCCTTGTCTCAGGCGTCCTCCGGTGGTCCCCCGTCCACCGTACGACCGCACCGCACCCCTCGCCCGGGGGGGTGCCTCTATGTCCTTCGTCAAGGACGTGGTGCCGGATTTGGTGCCGTTTGGGGTGGTCATGCGGCGAGGGTGACGGCTGGCGTTCGGGACTCGTAGAGGGTGCCGTCGCGGAGCATGGCGAACAGGACGCTGATGCGTTGGCGGGCAAGTCGGAGGAGGGCCTGGGTGTGGGTTTTGCCGCGGGCTCGTTGCTTGTCGTAGTAGGTGCGGGAGGCGGGGTCGGCGTTCATGCAGGCGAAGGCCGACAGGAACATGGCGCGCTTGAGCTGCCGGTTTCCTCCTCGGGGTGCGTGTTCTCCGTGGATGGAGGTGCCCGACGACTTGGTCGTGGGGGCGAGGCCGGCGTAGGAGGCGAGGTGGGCGGCGGTGGGGAAGCCGGAGCCGTCGCCGACGGTGACCAGCAGGACGGCGGCGGTCCTGACACCGACGCCGGGCATCGACGTCAGGACCGGGGAAAGAGGGTGGGCCTCCAGCAGGGTGCTGATCTGGGCTTCCAGGGCCCGCCGCTGTTCCTGGACGGCCGCGAGCGATCGGGCCAGGGAGGGCACGACGATGTCGAGGGTGCCGGTCCCCGGGACCACGACGGTCTGCTCGTCCAGCGCGTCGAAGACGTCGTCGATCAGCCGCTGGGCCATGCGCGGGGCCTTGGGCCGGATGAGTTCGACGAGTCTGCGGCGTCCCGCTTTTCTCAGGGCGGCCGGGGATCCGTGGCGCTCCAGGAGCCAGGTGACGGCCTGGTGGTCGAGCCGCGGTCCGAGGACGCGCTCCAGGCTGGGGTGGAACTGGGTGAGCAGGCCGCGTATCCGGTTGGACGTGCGGGTGGCCTCGGCAGCGAGGTCCTGGTCGAAGCCCACCAGGACGGTCAGTTCGGCGGTGATCTCGTCGGTCAGTTCCAGCGAGCGCAGGGTGTGCGGAAGGGTGCGGGCGGCGTCCGCGATCACGGCGGCGTCCTTGGCGTCGGTCTTGGCCTCGCCGGGGTAGAGGTCGGCGATCCGGCGCATGGCGAGGCCGGGCAGGTAGGCGACCTTGCAGCCCGCGTCTCGCGCGACGGTCAGTGGCAGGGCGCCGATCGAGGCGGGCTGGTCCACGACCACCAGGACGGTGCCGAACTTCGCGGTCAGCTTGTCGAACACGGCTCGCAGCTTCGGCTCGCTGTTGGGCAGCTGCTTGTCGAGGACCTTCTTCCCGGCCGGGGTGAGCCCGTGGCCGTGATGAGTGCTCTTGCCGACATCCAGGCCGAGGAACACGCCCACGTTTTCCGTATCGAACATCGCGCCCCTCCAGGCGGGTTGAACGGGCCGGCCTCGGCATGGGTGTCGTGCGCGCGCATCCACGTTATGCAGACCTGCCGCCCGCGGACTGTCCGGCGTTGCGCCGGACCGGACGGTGGCCGGACCTCTCATCAGCGTCTCCGACGGCACCTCCCGGGCCCGGTGACACCACCCCCCAGGTCATCTCTTCGACAGGGGGACACAGTCATGCCGGGCCCGGAGGCCAGCGGCCCTCTTGCAGGACCGCGAAAAACATAACGGGGGCGGGCGCGAGGCGGCCCCGTCCGCCGCCGGTCACCCGCGCCGCCGCACCGCCGGCATGCCGCACGCCGTCGCAGGGGCCGCACCCCGTCACGTCTCGCAACGCCTGCCGCACGGGGCCTCCGTGCAGCGGGCGGCTCCGCTACTTCCGCATGACGGCCGGTTCCTGTCGGCGCAGGAGGGCCAGGACGGCGAGGCCCAGTGCCACCGAGAGGGCGACCAGCATCACCATGCAGCGGAGCCAGCGGGCGCGGTCGGGCCGGAACAGCGGGTCCGCGGTGATCCCGGTCGGGAAGACCGTGTGCAGGTCGACGGTCTGGGCCATGGCGGCCAGACCCCAGCGGGACGGCACCAGCCAGGCGAACTGCTCCAGGCCGGGCACCCCGTGCAGCTTGAGCATGGCGCCGCTGAACACGATCTGCACCACCGAGAGGAGCACCAGCATCGGCATGGTGGCCTCCTCCTTGCGGACCAGCGCGGAGACCAGCAGGCCGAGCATCATGGCGGTGAACGAGAGCAGCGCGACGGCGATGATCAGCTCGACCAGCGGCGGCATCATCACCCCGCCCTCCACCTGCTTTCCGTCCGGAAGGGTCGGTGCGAGGTCGACGCCCGCCAGGCCGACGGTGGTCAGCACCGCCGCCTGCGCCACCGTGACCGTGCCCAGCACCACCACCTTGGAGACCAGGTAGGCCGATCTGGACAGGCCCACCACGCGTTCCCGCCGGTAGATCGGCCGTTCCTTGACCACCTCGCGGACCGCGTTGGCGGAGCCGGTGAGCAGGCCGCCGATGCAGAGCGTCAGCATGACGTTGACCGCGTTCTCCGAGGAGATCGATGCGCCGGCCATCGCCCGGCACATCAGGCCGATGAGGAACGGCAGGACGATCATCACGGTGAGGAAGAGCCTGTCGGCGGCCAGCACCGAGGTGTACCGGCGGACCAGCGTGGACAGCTGCGAGAACCATCCCTGCGGCTGTTCCGGACGGATCGGGCTCCCGGCGGCGCGGCCGCCGTCCGGCGCGGCCCGCTCCCGGGGCTGGACGGCCGGGACCGCCCCGGCGGCCACGTACCGCTCGTACTGCGGGGACTCACGGAACCGGCGCTGCCAGGCGGCGCGGTCCTCGCTCTCGAAGGCCTCGAAGGCCTCCGGCCACTCGGTGAAGCCGAAGAACGGCAGCGCCTCGTCGGGCGGGCCGTAGTAGGCGGTCCGGCCGCCGGGCGCCAGCACCAGCAGCCGGTCGCAGACGTTCAGGCTGAGCACGCTGTGGGTGACCACGACCACCGTGCGGCCGTCGTCGGCCAGGCCGCGCAGCATCCGCATCACCGAGCGCTCCATGCCCGGGTCCAGTCCCGAGGTCGGTTCGTCGAGGAAGAGCAGCGACGGCTTGGTGAGCAGTTCCAGGGCGACGCTGACGCGTTTGCGCTGGCCCCCGGAGAGGCTGGAGATCACCAGGTCGGCGCGGCCCTCCAGGCCGAGTTCGCGGACCACCTCCGCGACCCGGGCTTCCCGCTCGTGCCCGGTGGTGTCGCCGGGGAAGCGTAATTCGGCCGCGTAGGAGAGTGCGCGGCGCACGGTCAGCTGTGTGTGCAGGATGTCGTCCTGCGGCACCAGGCCGATCCGGCGGCGCAGTTCGGCGTAGTCGCGGTAGAGGTCGCGTCCGTCGTAGAGGACGGCGCCCTCGTCGGCGGGACGCAGCCCGGTGAGCGCGTTGAGCAGGGTGGACTTGCCGGCGCCGCTGGGGCCGGCCACCGCGAGCAGCGACTTCTCGGCGAGCGGGAAGCCGACGTCGTCCAGCAGCACCCGCCGGTCCGGGCCGACCTGGACCACCAGGCCCTGGACGTCGAGCGAGACCTCGCCGGTGTCGGTGTACTCGACCAGTTCCTCGCCGGAGAGGCAGAGCGCGGAGTGGCCGATGCCGATGATGTCCGCCGGGCCGACGAGGGCGCGTGTCACCGGGCGGCCGTTGAGGTAGGTGCCGTTGTGGCTGGCCAGGTCGGAGATCTGGTGGCCGCCGTCCGGCAGGGTGTGCAGCTCGGCGTGGTGCCGGGAGACGTCCAGGTCGCCGAGGACGAGGTCGTTGTCGAGGGCCCGTCCGATCCGCACCGTCCGGCCGGGCAGCCGCAGCACGGTGGTCGGCCGGCGGAACACGCCGGAGGCCTGCGGGGCGATCAGCGAGGTCCGCTCGCCGGCGACCGGGACGGGCAGGTCGGCGAACGAGGCGGACGGGCCGTCGGCCGGGTTGCCGAACCGCAGCCGACTGCCGGGGCCGATGTCCTGGTGCCGGGTCCGGCGTCCGCCGGCGAACGTGCCGTTGGTGCTGCCGACGTCCTCCAGCAGCCAGTGTCCGTCGACGGCGCTGAGCACGGCGTGATGCCAGGAGACCCGGGGGTCGTCGAGGACGATCTCGCCGGTCGGGTCGCGGCCGACGTGGTACGCCCGGCGCGGATCGATCAGCTGCGAGTCCGTGTCGGTGACGAGAACCAGTGGCGGCGCGGTGGGTGCGCCCGGGCGCTCTCCCATGGTGCGAATTCTATGATCGATCTTGTAGGAGTTCGAGCCGAGCCGCCCGGCGCGGGCGCGGGACGAGCCGCTCACTCCGACTTCAGATCCCCCTGACCACGACACGATCCCCGCAGAGAAGTCTCATGTCCTCCTCGTCGGACGGGAAGATCGTGACGTCGCCACGCTGACGCAGCGCCGCTGCGGCGGGAGCAGCATCGGTGGCGTACTCGTACCCGGGCGGACCGGCCACCTCCAACAGCTCGATCGCCTCCCCGCGATCTCCCTCGTCACCGGCCCGACTGCGATCCTGGAGAGGGCCCATGCCCGTGCGGCTTCCTCACCATGCCCGCCTTCCCACCAGCCGACGAACTCGTGCAGATGATCCCTCTCACGCTGACGCTCCACGGCCTGCGCGACATACCGACTGAAACCCCCCGGCCCCACCTCGGCGCGGATCTCCTCGGCCAGTTCCTCCGGCAGCGTCACCGTGTACTTCTTCGTTGCCGTACCGGTCGTCATGCCGACCGGCCGGCGCAGGCGAGCCGTCGTGCCCACCGCCCCGCGAGTCATCGCGCCGCCCACGCGAACGGCCCCGGACGAGTCGTCCGAGGCCGGCGGTGAAGCTCCCGGGAGGCCGAAGCTCATCCGAGGTGGAGACGAGAGCCCCCTGTCGGGTTCGAACCGACGACCCCCGCTTCACAAGCTCGACCATGCGTGCCCGTCAGCTCGTAAGGATGGCCTTCTCTTGCCACCCTTGCTCGCCATGTACGCGTGATAGTC
This sequence comes from Kitasatospora sp. NBC_01539, assembly GCF_045040525.1. Taxonomy (NCBI): domain Bacteria; kingdom Bacillati; phylum Actinomycetota; class Actinomycetes; order Kitasatosporales; family Streptomycetaceae; genus Kitasatospora; species Kitasatospora sp. NBC_01539. The sequence goes on along the minus strand of NZ_CP109390.1, from coordinate 4,914,562 downwards.
GACATCCGTCCGCTGTCGTTGGTGTCAGCAGGCGATGTCAGTGGAACAGCGTCGGGGTAGCCCATGCCCTTTCGTCCCGAAGCAACCCGGACACCCGCCCCACGTGGGCCGAACATCGGCCGACCTGTGCCAAAACTCCCCGAACGTCCGTATCTGTCCGCTGAAGTACGGGTACGTTGTAGCGCAGTTGGACACTCAGCCCGGCGGTGGACCTTCCGGCGCGTGCTACCGCTGTCGGCTATCACCAGTCACGCCACTCATCCGTGATTGCATACTGGTCGACGCCGTGGCGCCCCGTAAGCGCCGGGACATCAATACTGCTGTGTGCAAGTACCTGATCGATGTAATCGCACAGCTGCTCTCGTTCGCCGGTCTCGTAGGCGGCGTGATCGGCAACGACACCCGGGCGGTGGTGTGACCGCCCGTCACCGCCGCCGCAGATAACCCGTACAGTTGTTCGTAGACGTGCACTAGCATTCCCCGCGCCCGCCGAGCGGCGTTCGACCGGAACGCCACCGACGGGGACTCCAAGGGGAGAGCACCACGTGAACAGAACCCTGGCCGCACGCACCCGTGCGGCCTTCGCCTCGGTCGCCGCGGCCGGCCTCGCGCTGCTTGCCGTCGCCGCGCCCGCGCACGCGGCCGGCGGCACGCCGACGACGCCGACCAACCTGTACAACGCGTACCAGGCGTGCTCCACCGACCAGGCCAAGCCCGTGTACGTCGCGGGGCGTGCCGGTCTCACCGTGGAGGGCATCCCGGGCTACACCGATCTCGGCGTCCGGTGGGTCACCGAGCAGTTCCGGGCCTGGCCGGTCTCCGACCCGTCACAGGTCGTCACCGCCGAGCGGCCGTACTCCTACCTGGGCAACGAGGCAACGGCCACCCTGGGCGGCTACAACGCTCCGCTGCTCGACGGTGAGACCTACGCCTGGCAGGCGCGGACCGTGGACGCGGACAGCAGTGCCGCCTCCGACTGGTCGGCGCCGTGCTACGTGGCCACCGACGACACCTTCCCGAGCGCGGCGCCGACCGTCAGCTCGCCGAACTACCCGGAGGGGCAGCAGAACCAGGGCGGCACCCCGATCAAGCTCACGTTCGGCGCCAACGGTGTGAGTGACGTCGCCGGCTACGCGTTCACCTGGGTCGGCACGTTCCCGGTCCCCGGAGTCGCGTCGATCGGGGAGCACGGCATCCCGGAGTACCACGACCCGTACGAGACCAGCCCGAACTACTTCGCCCGGGCGGACTCCCTCGGCGGCTCGGCCACGGTGGACCTGATGCCGCCGTACAACAGCGGATTCCTGGTCCTACGGGTGGCCAGCCTGGACCGGGCGTTCAACATGTCCCAGCCCACGACCTTCTACGTCTCGGTCAAGCCGGACGCGCCAACGGTCACCAAGGTCTCCAACTCGCCGCAGTACGGCAAGAACGCGATCTTCAAGCTCACCCCCGACCCGGGTCTCCAGGCGGTGAGCCCCGTCGTCAGCTACACCGTCCAGCACCTCGGGCAGAGCCAGTCGCAGACCACCGTCAACGCCTCCACGAGTGGAATCGCCGAGCTGAAACTCACGCTGGACGACCCGTACGGTGACATCCTGCTCGTGACCTCCACCAGCGCGAACGGCTGGGTGAGCCAGCAGCAGTGGTGGAGCACCGGTGGCACCGACACCTCCCCGACCGTGACCTCGGACATCTATCCCGAGAACGGCTCGGGCGGCGGCGCGGGCGTGCCCGGCACCTTCACCTTCACCCCGAAGATCAAGGGCGCGGTCAGCTACACGTACTCCGTCAACTGGGGCGAGGGCACCACGGTGAAGGCCGGCGCCCGCGGCGAGGCGCAGATCTCGTGGACCCCGACCGACAGCGGCTGGTACGCCCTGGAGGTCTACGGCACCACCAAGGACGGGGCCCAGACGGCTCCGACCGACTACTTCTTCACCGTCAACTGACCTGTTCTGCCGGTCCGGAGGAGCGCTGGCTGCGGGCCTGCGCCCCTCCGGCGTGCTACCGGGCGTCGTGGCGCTCGCGGGTCGACCATGCAGAACTACCGCCGGCACATCGAGGAACATCTCTTGCCGGAGTTCGAGGACAAGGCGCTTGCGGAGATTGGCCGGACTAACGTGGAAGTTCGGGCGGAGAAGGAGCGGGTTCTCTACACCGCCTCCAGCGTCAAGACGTGGCACGGCACATTGCACCTGATCCTGGCCGATGCCATCGAGGACGGCCTGATCACGGCGAACCCGGCGATCGTCGGGACCGCCTGCAACTGAAGTGCTGCTGCGTTGACGCTGCCAGGAGAGAGCGTCTGCGATGAGCTGCATTGAGTTCACGATGACGACTGCGCCAGCAGCCGCCGACCGAGCATCCTTCCCTGGCTTGTTGGCGTAGCCGATGGTCGCCACCCCGGCCGCATCACCAGCTTCGACGTCTCGTGCGGCGTCACCAATGAAGACACACTCTTCCGGCTTGCTGGCGGCGGCGTCCATGGCCTCCAAGAGGAGCCTCGGATTGGGTTTCATGGACGAGGGGTCGCCTGGGGCCCACCCGAACACACCGGCCACGTAGTCGCTGAGGCCGTGGTCGGCGAGATACCGCTCAATCGCGACACCTGCGTTGTTGCTGACGACCGAGACAGACCGGCCGGACCGAGCACATGCCCGCAGAACCGATTCGCTGCCCGCGTTGGGTCGCCCGACGCGCACCGCCTCGGTCTCCAGCTCCGCCAGTGCACCGTCTGTCGCTTCCGCAAGGTCTGGCCTGGCGTCCGCAACGAGACGGAGAAGGGCAAGCGGGTCCGTTTCGGTCTCGACCCCAGCGGGCGCTGATGTCAGGCTGAGATGTCGAAAGGCCCCGGACCGCTCGCGGTCCGGGGCCTTTCTGCGTTTGCGGGCCACTGACCAGCACAAACCGGGGAGCCCCCTGTCGGGTTCGAACCGACGACCCCCGCTTTACAAGAGCGGTGCTCTGGCCAGCTGAGCTAAGGAGGCACGGTGACCGTCCGCGGCAGGCCACGGCGGCACCACCGGCAGTGTAGCGGGCCGGTGCGGCGCGCCGGGGGTGGTTTCCGCCGGTGGGGCAGGGTGCGCGCCGCGCGATTTGGGTGGTGTGTCCCGGTTGTGATCGGACCGATGCGGAAATCGGCCACCGGCGGGGGCTGACAACCGGATGAACGTACGGGTACCGTCGCGGAGAACCCCCCGACGTGTTCAAGTCCTGAACACCGCACGGGCGGCGACCATCCACCTTTACTCGGATCGTCCGGCACGTTCCTGCCGGTGAAGGAGAGCAGAACCATGGCTTCCGTCACGTTCGACAAGGCGACCCGCCTGTACCCCGGCGGCACCAAGCCCGCCGTCGACGGCCTCGACCTGCACGTCGAGGACGGCGAGTTCCTCGTCCTCGTCGGCCCCTCCGGCTGTGGCAAGTCCACCAGCCTCCGCATGCTGGCCGGCCTGGAGGACGTGAACGGCGGCGCCATCCGCATCGGCGACCGCGACGTGACGCACCTGCCGCCGAAGGACCGCGACATCGCGATGGTCTTCCAGAACTACGCGCTGTACCCGCACATGACCGTCGCGGACAACATGGGCTTCGCGCTCAAGATCGCCGGCGTCAACAAGGCCGAGATCCGCGCGAAGGTCGAGGAGGCGGCGAAGATCCTCGACCTCACCGACTACCTGGACCGCAAGCCGAAGGCGCTCTCCGGCGGTCAGCGCCAGCGTGTCGCGATGGGCCGCGCGATCGTCCGTGAGCCCCAGGTCTTCCTCATGGACGAGCCGCTGTCGAACCTCGACGCCAAGCTCCGCGTCTCGACCCGTACCCAGATCGCCGGCCTGCAGCGCCGCCTGGGCATCACCACGGTCTACGTCACCCACGACCAGACCGAGGCCATGACCATGGGTGACCGCGTCGCGGTCCTCAAGGACGGTCTGCTGCAGCAGGTCGACGCCCCGCGCCACATGTACGAGCGCCCCGCCAACGTCTTCGTCGCCGGCTTCATCGGCTCGCCCGCGATGAACCTGGTCGACGTTCCGCTGGTGGACGGCGGCGTGAAGTTCGGCGGCTCCGTCATCAACATCTCCCGCGAGGACCTGGCCGGCGCCGGTACCGACAAGGTCGTGACCGTCGGCATCCGTCCCGAGCACTTCGAGATCGTCCCCTCGGGCGGCATCGAGGGCGTCGCGGTCACCGTCAACGTCGTCGAGGAGCTCGGCGCGGACGGCTTCGTCTACGGCACCACCAAGATCAACGGCGACGACCACGACCTGGTCGTCCGCGTGCACAGCCGTCAGGTGCCGCAGAAGGGCGAGACGATCCACGTCGTCCCGACCGGCGGCGAGACCCACGTGTTCTCGAAGAGCACGGGCGAGCGCCTGAGCCGCTGACCCGGCCGACGGAAGGGCCCCGCCGGACACGTTCCGGCGGGGCCCTTCCGCATGTCCGCCCGGGTCCGCGTCAACCTGATGGACGCGCAGAACAGGACACCTGTCACTCATTGGTGTAACGGAGCGCGCCGCGACGGCCACCCAGCGCTACGCTCCTGTGCGTGAAACAGCTCGTACGCCGCATCGGCCAGACCGTGGCCCTCACCCTGCCCGTGATCCTGGTGACCACCGGCACACTCGCCGTGACCCGGGTCCCGTGGGCCCCGCCGACCGGGCTCGACCAGCAGGTGGTCGCGGCGTCCAGCAGTGACGGCACCATCGGCCGCACCTCGACCACGCCCGACAGCCCCCGGGACGCGCTCCGGACGGACCTGCTCAACGAGCTGGACGTCCACAACCCGGGCACCGCGCTCGACCTGCTGGAGCGCAGCATGCGGGAGAAGCCCTCGCTGACCCCGTACTGCTCCGACCTGGCGGCCGAGCTCGGCCGCGCCGCGGTGCGCAAGTACCAGGGCGACGCCCAGCGGGCCCGCTCCTTCGCCCGCCCGGTCTGCGACGGCTCCTTCGCCGCTGGCGCGTCCTGACGCCGGTACGGCACCCGGCCTGACGCCGCCCCGGGCACCCGGCCCGACGCCTGTACGGCCCTGCCCGGCACCGGGTGCTCCCGCGCGGGCGCCCGGGGCGGCCCGTGCTCCGGTGGCGGCCGTCCTGCGACGGCGCCGGGAGGTCCGTCGTGCCGGAACGGTAGGAATCCGCACCTCGCGGGTCCTACTGTTCCGGCTATGACCGCCGACGCGATGTCCGCCGACCACGGCGCAGACCCGACAGCCCTCTCCGGTCCCGCCGATCCGGCGCCACCGGCCCCCGCACCCGCCGTCACGCAGGCCGTGATCCTGGCGGGCGGGCAGGGTTCCCGCCTCCGCCCCTACACCGACGACCGCCCGAAGCCGCTGGTGGAGATCCCCGGCACGGGCACGCCCATCGTGGGCCACCAGTTGGCGTGGCTCGCCGCCGAGGGCGTCACCGACGTGGTCATCTCGTGCGGCCACCTCGCGGAGGTCCTCCAGGACTGGCTGGACGGCACCGACCTGCCGCTGAACGTCCGCACGGTGGTGGAGACCGAGCCGCTGGGCCGCGGCGGCGGCCTGAAGTACGCGTCCGCGGCACTGCCGAGGCCGGACGAGGCCTGGTACGCCACGAACGGCGACATCTGGACGCGCTTCAGCCTGCGCGAGATGGCGGCGTTCCACCACGAGCGCGCGGCGGTCGCGACGCTGGCGCTGGCCCGGCCGCGCATCCCGTGGGGGGCCGTGGAGACGGACCAGTTCGGCAACGTGCTGGACTTCATCGAATCCCCGCCCTCGCCCTTCCTCATCAACGCGGGCCTGTACGTCTTCGGTCCGGCGTTCCGCGCGCTGCTGCCCGACGTGGGGGACCACGAGCGCACCACGTTCCCGCAGTTGGCGCGGTCCAGGCAGCTGGCCGGGTACCAGCTGCCGCAGGGCTGCTACTGGCGGGCGATCGACACCGCGAAGGACCTGACGGAGGCGGCCAAGGAGCTGGCCGCCGCGGCCGGCCGCCTGCCGGCCTGAGCACGCCCCTGCCTGAGCACGCCCCGGCCGGGCCCGGCCGCGCCGCCCGGCCGCCGGAAGAACGCCGGAAGACGCCGTAGGGCCCGCACGAGGCCGACCGGGGCACGGCACGGGCACGGCCGGGGCAGGGAGCAGCGCCGTACCGAACCGACCGCAGCGCCGAAGGGGGCCCGCCACCGTCCAGGACGGTGGCGGGCCCCCTTCTCGCTTCGGGCGGGCGGGCAGGCCGTGGTCAGACCGCGGGCGCCTCCGCCTGGCGTTCCATCCCGAGGGCCGACAGTCCGCCCAGCGGGCCACTGCCGAGGACTCCGCCGATCAGTCCGGGGCTGGTGCCCGGCCGGGGCGTGGAGCCGCCCGTGGTGCCCGTGCCGCCCCCGGTGGTGCTGCGGGTGCTGGTGCTGGTGGAGCGTCCCGGGGTGCTGTGGCCGCCGGTGCCGGCCGACTTGGACGACTTCGCCTTCCCCGTCCTGCTCGACGAGGACGACGGCGAGGTCGTGGCCGACGGCGAGGAGGAGCGGCCGGGCGAGGGGGAGGTGCTCGGCTTGGGGCTGGGCGACGGTGTGGTGGTGCTGTTGCCCGGCCACATCGGGGAGCCGTAGTCGGTCGGCGGCTTGACCGGGCCGGGCCCGGTGGTGCCGCCGGTGCGGACGGCCGCGCCGAGCATCGAGCCGGTGAGCAGCGTCAGGCCGACGACCACGGCGGCCACCACGGAGCTGCGGCGCAGCACCCTGCGGCGTACCGCGCGTGGCCTGTCGGGGCCGTACCGCCGCCAGGCGTCGAGGGCGATCCGGCCGTCGAGCGAGCCGAAGGGGGCGCCTGCGATGAGGAGGGGGCTCCACGCCGCGAGGAAGATCATGTCGGGGGTGTCGTAGACCGGCACGGACCGCCAGCTGACGGTGAAGAGCAGGGCGGCGGAGAGCGTCATCGCCGCTCCGGCGGCGAAGCGCTGCCAGAGGCCGAGGACGGTCAGCACACCGACCACGATCTCGGTGAAGGCGACGCCGAGGCCCGCGCCGACCGGGTGGCTCATCGCGAAGGCGAGGAGCGGCTCGGCGACCTTCCAGGGGTGCAGCGAGGAGAGCCAGCGCATCATGGAGCCGCGCTCGCCGCCGTCGAAGTACACCGGGTCGCAGAGCTTGCTGAACCCGGCGTACACCGAGAGCGAGCCGAGCACGATCCGCAGCGGCAGCAACACGAGCCCGAGGTCGACCCGGCGGCCCGGGTACCAGGCGTGGCGGGCGTCGACGGGGCCGTTCTGCGCGGAGACCTCGGGGAGTTCTCCGCTGGGCGCCCAGCCCGGGCCGACGGGCTCGTACGGCAGCGGGGGCGGGCCGGACTGCCGCGGCACGCCGTGCAGCGGCTGCGTCTCGTCGATCCCCGCCGGGAAGCCCCCGGGCATGCCGGACATCGGCGAGCCGTGGCCCGCTGCGCCGGCCGGTGCGGGCACCGTGGTGAGGCGCACCGCCTCCAGCAGCCGGGTGGCCGCCTGGTCGCCCGGGGCGGCCTGGCCGCTCCAGGTGACCGTGGTGACGCGGCCCTTGCGCCGCGGGGTCGTCACGCCGCCGCCCGCCATGGCCGGGATCTGCGCGCTCGGCACGACGACCTGCGGGGTGACCAGGGCGCGGGCGCCGTAGCCGGACGCGCCGGACTGCATGCCGTACGGGTCCCCGAAGGCGGCGCCGGCAGGCGCGTCGATCATCGGGGCCATGGGGGCGGAGAGCCTGACGCGGAAGCTGGCCTGGGTACTGCTGAGCTTCGCGGGGTCGGACGGCACCCTGACCGTGCTGAGGCCGGGACCGGGGTCTATCCCCGCCGTGCCGCCCTGCCCGGGGCGCCGAGGTGTTCTGGTGTCCACACCCCTCTAACCGGGTGACGGGCCCGGAGGACACTCTCCCGGGTGGATTCCCGGCGCGAATTTGAAGTGATCATGGGAGAACCGATCGGGCCCAAGCGGACCCGATCGGTTCCGTCCACGAAGCAGTCCGTTCCGGACCGCAGCCGCCCCGAGGGGCCGGTGCTGCCGGTGCGTCAGCGGCGGGCGCGGAGCCGGGCGGCCTCGTACAGCACGATGCCGGCCGCGACGCCCGCGTTCAGCGACTCGGTGGCGCCGGGCATGGGGATGCGCACCCGGATGTCGCAGGTCTCGGCGACCAGCCGGGAGAGGCCCTTGCCCTCGGAGCCGGCCACGACGACCACCGGGCCGGTGAGGGCGTCGAGGTCGCCGATCTCGGACTCGCCGTCGGCGGCCAGGCCGACCACCATGAGGCCGGCCTTCTGGTACGCCTCCAGGGCGCGGGTCAGGTTGGTGGCGCGGGCCACGGGCAGACGGGCGGCGGCACCGGAGGAGGTCTTCCAGGCGCCGGCCGTCATGCCGGCGGCGCGGCGCTCGGGGATGACCACGCCGTGCGCGCCGAACGCGGCGGCCGAACGGACGACCGCGCCGAGGTTGCGGGAGTCGGTGACCCCGTCCAGCGCCATGATGAGCGCGTCCTGTCCCGCGTCGGACGCGGCGGCGACGAGGTCGTCCGGGTGCGCGTACTCGTACGGCGGCACCTGGAGCACGAGGCCCTGGTGGTTGAGGCCGCCGGTCATCTGGTCGAGCTGGGCCCGGGGGGCCTCCATGAGCGGCACACCGCGCTCGTTGGCGGCCTGGTAGGCGTCGCGGACGCGGTCGTCGGTGTCGATGAACTGCATGACGTACAGCGCGTTGGCGGGCACGCCGCCCTTGAGCGCCTCGACGACGGAGTTGCGGCCGACGACCAGCTCGGCCGCCCCGGCACCGCCGCGACCGCCGCGGCCCGCGCCGGCCTTGCGCATGCCGGCCCGCGACTTGGCGTCCCGCTCGCGCTTGACGGCAGCGTTGGCCGCACGCTGCTTGGGGTGTCCCTTGCGGGCCTCGCCGGGCGGGGTGGGGCCCTTGCCCTGGAGTCCCTTCCGGCTGTGGCCGCCGGTACCGACACTCGCGCCCTTCTTCGAATCGGGGTTGCGGCGGTTCCTGCGCTGGCTGTTGCCGGCCATGGCTGTACTTCCTGTCTCTTCTTCGTCTTGAGGTTCGTCATGAGGATGGGCCGTAGCCGGTTCCCACCGGCTGCGGCCCACGCTCGCCCCTGCGGGGGCTACTGGTTGTTGATCGTCCAGCGGGGGCCGGACGGGGTGTCCTCGATGGCCAGCCCGGCGAGGCCGAGCTGGTCGCGGATGGCGTCGGAGGTGGCGTAGTCCTTGCGCTCGCGGGCCGCCTGGCGCTGGTCCAGGACGAGCCGGACGAGCGAGTCGACCACGCCGTGCAGGTCGTCACCGTGCCGGGCACCGGCCCAGTGCTCGTCGAGCGGGTCGAGGCCCAGCACTCCGAGCATCGCACGGACCTCGGCGAGTCGCGCCACCGCACTCTCCTTGTCGTCCGCGGTCAGGGCGCTGTTGCCCTGGCGGACGGCGGTGTGCACGACGGCCAGCGCCTGGGGCACGCCCAGGTCGTCGTCCATCGCCTCGGCGAAGGCGAGCGGCACCTCGGGCGCCGCGTCGACCGGGCCGCAGCGCTCGACGACGCGCTGGACGAAACCCTCGATCCGGGCGAAGCCGGTCTCGGCCTCGCGGAGCGACTCCTCGCTGTACTCGATCATCGAGCGGTAGTGCGGTGCGGCCAGGTAGTAGCGGAGCACGATCGGGCGCCAGCGCTGGACCATGTCGGAGACGAGCACCGAGTTGCCGAGCGACTTGCTCATCTTCTCGCCGCTCATGGTGACCCAGGCGTTGTGCACCCAGAAGGCGGCGAAGTCGTCGCCGAACGCCTTCGACTGGGCGATCTCGTTCTCGTGGTGCGGGAAGATCAGGTCGAGGCCGCCGCCGTGCACGTCGAACGCCGTGCCGAGGTACTTGTGCGCCATGGCGGAGCACTCCAGGTGCCAGCCCGGGCGGCCGCGGCCCCAGGGGGTCTCCCAGCTGGGCTCGCCCTCCTTGGCGCGCTTCCACATGGCGAAGTCGCGGGAGTCGCGCTTGCCCGTCTCGCCGGCGCTCTCCGGCTGGCGGAGGTTGTCCAGCTCCTGGTTGGAGAGGGCGAGGTAGTCGGGGTACGTGGTGACGGCGAAGTAGACGCTGCCGTCCACCTCGTACGCGTGCCCCTTCTCGATGAGCGTGCGCATCATCTCGATCATCTCGGGCACGTGGCCGGTGGCGCGCGGCTCGACGCTGGGCGGCAGGCAGCCGAGCGCGGTGTAACCGTCGTCGAAGGCACGCTCGTTGGCGTACGCGATCTGCCACCACGGGGTGCCGAGTTCGCGTTCCTTGGCGATGACCTTGTCGTCGATGTCGGTGACGTTGCGCACGAACGTGACGTCGTAGCCGCGGTAGCCGAACCACCGGCGCATCACGTCGAAGTTGAGGCCGGACCGGATGTGCCCGATGTGCGGCGGCGCCTGGACGGTAGCGCCACACAGGTAGATCGAGACACAGCCCGGTACAAGCGGGACGAAGTCGCGTACCTGGCGGGTGCTGGTGTCGTACAGGCGAAGGCTCACAGCGTCAAGCGTAGTGGGCGCCGGGGGGTGCCCCGCCACCTTTCGTGCTCAGGACACCTCTGTCTCCGAGCCGTCGGTGGCGCCGTCCGCCCCGGACGATCTTGGCCGGGCCGGTCAGGCCCCCGCGGACGGCGCCACCGGGGCGCCGGACGCGGGGGCCTGACCGCTCCTCGGCCGTGCGGGGCACCCCGGACGCCCGCACGGCCTCACCCGGTGAGCTCGAACAGCAGCGCGGCGAGGCAGACCGTCGCGACCAGCACCGCCGTACCGGCGATGCCGGTGGCGACCCGGCCGCTGCGCCGTCCGCGGACGACCAGCACGGTCGCCGTCGGGCAGCCGACGAGCAGCGGGACCAGCGGCCAGCCGCCGTTGCCCCTCGCCAGCCCGATCACGGCCGCGGCCACCAGCACCGCCGAGACCGCGGTGACCGACCACCGCATGCGGGCGAGGCCGTGCTCGTCCGTCCGGGTGGGGCGGAGCGCTCCGCGCGCCACGGTCACACCGTCGCAGCGGGGTGGTCGTAGGCGCCGCCCACCTCGGGGAAGTCCTGCATGACGCCGGTGACGGTGCCGATGATGACCGACTTGGCGGTGAGCACACCGGTCAGCGCGAGCGACACCTGGGCGAGCTGGGCGGTCATCTCGGCCCACTTGTCGATCGCGATCACGACCTGGGCGACCGCGGCGGCGTAGCCGATCGCGGCTCCGGCCGCGCCGACCACCGTGGAGGCCGCCGCCGTGGCCGCGACCTGCAGGGCGAGGGCGACCAGCAGGCGGTCGACCATGAACGCGAGGCCGGCCTTGAGGAACTCGGCCAGCGAGAAGACGAACTGGGCGATCTCGAAGTAGTGCGCGTCGAGTTCGGCGAAGCCCTGCCCGACCTCCCGCAGCTTGCCCTGGAACCGCTCGAAGTACGCCCAGGCGGCGTCGGCCGCGTTGCCGTCCCAGGTGGTGGCGAGCGTGTCGTTGCCGCCCTGCACGTTGTCGGCCATCGCCCCGCACGCCTTGCCTATGCGCGACCAGGTCGTGCCGCAGGCCGCGTACGACTCCCAGTCGCCCATGATCGCCTTGAGCAGTTCCCCGTACGGGTCGAACCCGAGGAAGAGCTTGCAGGCCTCGTTGATCAGCGCCGACGGGCTGCCCAGGTCGAGGACGGTGCCGACCACCTTGTTGACCGGGGTGAACTCGAACTCGGCGACGTGACCGGCGAGGTAGCCGTCGCCGCCGTCCTTCTTCGCGAGCTCGGCGACGGCGTCGCGGCGGTCCGCGAACGACGGGCCCGAGCCGGTGCCGCCGCTCGGGGCGGGGCCGCCGGGCCGCGCGTACGTGGCGTCGAGCCGGGCCGCCTCGCCGGTCTCGGTGCCGCTGTAGTTGGCGGCGACGTTGCCGAGTTCGCGCGAGCCCGCCACCATCACGGCCCGGATCTTCTCCAGGATCTGCGTGCCGGAGTCCACGAACTTCTCGTGCTCGACGGAGCACATCTCCCACAGCTCGGACGCCAGGCCCTTGTCGACCGTCGCCTCGCTCCCGAGGTGGTCCTTACAGGCGGCGGCGTTCTCGGCGGACCGCCCGACCAGCGTCCCGTAGCCCCGGACGTCCCCGACGTTCACCCGAAAAGACATGCGTCCCATCCCCGTTCCCCGTGACCGCACCGGTCGTCGACGTGCCCCTCCCGGCCGGGCCCGGCGGGCGGCGGGAGGGTGGGTGCCCCGTGCTCAGGAAGCGCCCGGGCGGTAGTCCCAGCGGACGGCCGGCAGTTCCTCGCCGGCCGCGCGGGCCTCGTCCTCGATCTCCCGGTCCTCCTGCGCGATGAACCGGCGCCCCTGCTCGGCGAGTTCGTCCCGTTCCCGGTCGGACATCGCGGAGAGCCGGTCGTGCAGCGAGTCGGCACCGGCCAGCAGCTCGGGGCTGTAGGCGCTCTGCGAGAGCGCCTGGCGCAGGCCCGTACGGCCGGCGAGCACGTCCCGGGCCATCTCCTGCATGGCCGGGCCGGCGCCGCCGTCGGCGAGCTGCTTCATCGCCTTGTGCAGCAGCCGGGCCTCGCCGGGGCTCTGCGCGATGTCCTGGAACTCCTCGTAGCCGACCTGGCGGTCCATCGGCGCCTCTCCCCCGTCGCGTGGCGGGCGTCCGGCCCGCCCAGTGGCCCTGGCACGTTACCGGCGCCCGGGCCACCCGTCCGGCGAGTCGCGGAACCGGTACCGAAGCTCAACGCACCCGGTACACAAGGGCGGTGGCGATCGCCGCCAGCCCCTCGCCGCGGCCCGTGAGGCCGAGCCCGTCGGTGGTCGTGCCGGAGACGGACACCGGCGCCCCGACGGCGGCCGACAGCGCGGCCTGGGCCTCGGCCCGGCGCTTGCCGATCTTCGGACGGACCCCGATCACCTGGACGGCGACGTTGCCGATCTCGAAGCCCTCGGCGCGGACGATCCGGGCGGCCTCGGCGAGCAGGGCGACACCGGCCGCGCCGGACCACTCCGGGCGGTCCGTGCCGAAGTGCGCGCCGAGGTCGCCGGCACCGGCCGCGGAGAACAGCGCGTCGCACGCGGCATGGGCGGCGACGTCCGCGTCGGAGTGCCCGGCGAGGCCGTCCCCGGCGTCGGGCCAGTCCAGGCCGGCGACCCGCAGCGGGCGGCCCGCCTCGAAGGCGTGGACGTCGGTGCCGATCCCGACGAGCGGGACGACGGGCGGGGCGACCGGTGCGGCGGGCCCGGGAACGGTCGGGTCAGAAACCATCGGAGGCCCTCCTGCGGGCGAGTACGGCCTCGGCGAGCACGAGGTCCAGTGGTCGGGTCACCTTGAACGCCTCCTCGTGGCCGGGCACCACGACGACGGTGCCGCCGAAGCGTTCGACCAGGCCCGCGTCGTCGGTCACCGGCGGCAGCCCGCCCGCGGACTCCTCGGCGAGCGACTTCTCGTGCACCTCGTGGAGGACGGCGCGGCGGAAGCCCTGCGGGGTCTGCACCGCTCGCAGCGTGGCCCGGTCCGGCGTGTCGAGGACGGGCTCCGGTACGCCGGCGGCCCGCGGTTCGACGCGCTTCACGGTGTCGGCGAGCGGTACGGCCGGCACCACCGCGTCGGCACCGGCGCGGACGGCCGCGGCGACCGCGTCCACGACCTCGACCGGCACGAGCGGCCGGGCGGCGTCGTGCACGAGCACGACCTCGATCGTGTCGGGGATCGCGGCCAGGCCGAGGCGGACGGACTCCTGGCGGGTGGCACCGCCGGCGACCACCCGGACGTCCTTGCCGTCCAGTCCGTGGCTGTCGAGCAGGGCCTCCACTCCGGCGACGCCGTCCGGCGGGGCCGCGACCACGACCAGGCCGATCGCCCGGCTGCGGGCCAGCGCCCGGACGGCGTGGACCAGCAGGGGCACGCCGCCGAGCTCGCGCAGCGCCTTCGGGGCACCGGGCCCCAGCCGCTCCCCGCGCCCCGCGGCCGGTACCACCGCCGCTGCAACTGCTGCTGACGCGTTCAGGTTTCGCTCCTTCGGCGAAGTGGGTATGGCCCTTGGCGTGCGCCGACCGGCGTACACCGCAGACCCTTCCGACTGCACGTTAGCCACAACGCCGGGCCGCCCGCGCGGAGCGGCGGACGGACCCCTTCCGGGCCGCCCGCACCGCGGGGCCGCGCGTCGCCCCGACACACCCGCGCCCGGGCACGCCGAAGCGCCCGAGGTGCCGAACCGCCGTCCCGTCGACGAGCATGACGGGGAGGCGCGCCGGCATCGGGCGCTGGGCGTTCTGGAGCCGCTTAGGAGGCGAGGACCTCGTCGAGCAGCGTCTCCGCCTTGTCCTCGTTGGTGTTCTCCGCGAGCGCGAGCTCGCTGACGAGAATCTGGCGGGCCTTGGCGAGCATCCGCTTCTCGCCGGCCGAGAGACCGCGCTCACGCTCGCGACGCCACAGGTCGCGGACGACCTCGGCAACCTTGATCACATCGCCGGACGCGAGCTTCTCGAGGTTCGCCTTGTAGCGCCGAGACCAGTTGGTGGGCTCTTCGGTGTACGGTGCGCGAAGCACCTCGAAGACCCGGTCGAGACCTTCCTGACCGACCACGTCGCGCACGCCGACGAACTCCGCGTTCTCGGCGGGCACACGCAGTGTCAGGTCTCCCTGCTGCACCTTGAGCACCAGGTAGGTCTTGTCCACACCTTTGATCTGGCGAGTTTCGATGGCCTCGATCAGCGCGGCCCCGTGATGGGGGTAGACCACCGTGTCGCCAACCTTGAACGTCATGTGACAGGACCCCTTCCGTGGCTTTCCAGAATAACACGCTTCTCGGCGCACCCGAAGGGCGTTTTCGCAGGTCAGGGCGGGTCTCAGGGCTTGACAAGGACCCCCATGACGTGCTGCGACCGGTGTTCGACGAAGGCTTCCCGCAGGTCGGAGGCGGTGCGACAGCTCGGCGAAACCTCTGGCAACACCGCCGAAACCATGATTGGATCTTGAGTTTTTGCCCTGTCGCGTGTCGTGTCCCCCGTCACGACCTGCCGCCCGGCCCCACCCACCCGCACGACCTGCACCGGTTCGTGGGCGTCCGGAGCCGGGCGCGAAACCCGCTGCGCACACGTACGGATGCCGGGGGCGCGACACGGGGCCACCCCGTGGGGACCGGGCGTAAGCGGTCGGTAGGCTGACGCCGACCACCGAACGTGATCCACATCGTGCGATCCACGCAGCTCATCCACCTCCAAGGAGAAGTCGCCGCCGTGAGCCGGAGCCTTCGACGCGGCGCGATCGCCGCCCTCGTCCTCGCCGCCATCGTCCCGCTGTCCGCCTGCTCGACCGGCAACCAGGCGGAGACCCTCCAGGTCAAGCCGGACTCCGCGGCCACCTCCGTGGGCCAGAACCTCCGCCTCAACAACATCGTGGTGGTGACCGCCGCGACCGCCTCCTCCGACGAGGCCGGACCGGCGAACGTCACGGTCAACATCAGCAACACCGGCACCACCCCCGAGGTGCTGCAGGCCGTCACCGTGGACGGCGGCGCCGCACAGCTCACCGACGCCAAGGGCGCGGACGTCACCGAGATCGTCATCCCGGCCGGCGGCGCGCTGCTGCTCGGCGGCGAGGGCCTCCCCGGCGCCCGCGTGGCCTCGGCGAAGCTCCCCGTCGGCGGCTACGCCGACACGGCCTTCACCTTCAAGACCTCCGGCAAGGTGAGCGTCCCGGCCGGCGTGAGCCCGGCGGTCGGCCTGTACGCCTCCTTCGGCCCCAAGGCCGAGCCCGCTCCCGAGACGTCCCCGTCGGCCTCGGCGTCCGCGTCGGCATCCGCGTCGGCATCGGCGTCCGCGTCCGCCTCGCGCTCGGCGAGCCCCTCCGCCGGCGCCTCCGGCTCCGCGTCGGGCTCCGCCAAGCCGTCCGGCTCGGCCTCCGCGTCGACGAGCGCCTCCGCCGGCTGACCCCGCCCTCGCGGCGCACGCCGCAACGGCCGAGGGCCCCGCTGCTGCGGGGCCCTCGGCCGTGTCGTGTCGTGTGCGGCAGGGTCTACGGCTCGAACTTGTAGCCCAGGCCGCGGACGGTCACCAGGTAGCGCGGCGCACCCGGGTCGGGCTCGATCTTGGCCCGCAGGCGCTTCACGTGGACGTCGAGGGTCTTGGTGTCACCGACGTAGTCGGCGCCCCAGACCCGGTCGATCAGCTGCATCCGGGTGAGCACCCGGCCCGCGTTGCGGAGCAGCATCTCCAGCAGGTCGAACTCCTTGAGCGGCAGGTCGACCTTGGCGCCGTCGACCGTCACCACGTGCCGGTCGACGTCCATGCGGACGGGGCCGGCCTCCAGCGCGCCGGGGCCGCCGCCGTCACCGTTGCCGTTGCCGTCCTCGCCGCGGCGGCGGAGCACCGCGCGGATCCGGGCGACGAGCTCCCGGGTGGAGTAGGGCTTGGTGACGTAGTCGTCCGCGCCTATCTCCAGGCCGACGACCTTGTCGATCTCGCTGTCCTTGGCGGTCACCATGATCACCGGGACGTTGGAACGGACCCGCAGCTGACGGCAGACCTCGGTGCCCGGGAGGCCCGGGAGCATCAGGTCGAGCAGGACGAGGTCGGCGCCGTTGCGCTCGAACTGCTCCAGCGCGTCCGGGCCGGTGGCGGCGACGGCCACCTCGAAGCCTTCCTTGCGGAGCATGTACGACAGGGCGTCGCTGAACGACTCCTCGTCCTCGACCACCAGTACTCGGGTCACGATCGGGCCTCCGGGGCAGGAAGGGGGGTGGGTGCGGTGCGTGGGTCACGGCCGTCCGCCGTGATCGACGGGACGGCGGTGTCGCGGTCCCCGGCCGGGGCCTGCCCGGCCGGGAGCCGCAGGGTGAAGGTGGAACCCTGGCCCTCGACGCTCCACACCGCCACGGTGCCGCGGTGCGAGGCCGCGACATGCTTGACGATGGAGAGGCCGAGGCCGGTTCCGCCGGTCGCCCGGGAGCGGGCCGGATCCACCCGGTAGAAGCGTTCGAAGATCCGCTCGCGGTCCTTCTCCGAGATGCCGATGCCCTGGTCGGTCACCGAGATCTCGATCAGCTCGCCGTCGGCCTCGCCGAGGACGGCGGCGCTGGAGATGCGGCGGGTGGCGATGGCCACCCGGGTCCGCGGCGGGCTGTAGTTGACGGCGTTCTCGACGAGGTTGCCGAGGGCCGCGGCGAGCTGGCCGCGGTTGCCGTGGAGGTAGAGGCCTGACGTGCCGCCGGAGGCGATGAGGATCTGCTTGGCGGCGGCGGGCTGCCGGCACCGGTCGATCGCCTCGGCGATCAGCTCGTCCACCGGGACGGGCTCCGGGTCGACCAGCCGCTCGTCGTCCTGCACCCGGGAGAGGTCGATGATCTCCTGGACGAGGCTGGCGAGCCTGGTCGCCTCGATCTGCATGCGGCCGGCGAAGCGCTGGACGGCCTCCGGGTCGTCGGACGCGTCCGCGACCGCCTCGGAGAGCAGGGAGAGCGCGCCGACCGGCGTCTTCAGCTCGTGCGAGACGTTGGCGACGAAGTCGCGGCGGATGGCCTCGATGCGGCGCCGCTCGGTGAGGTCCTCCACGAGGACGAGGACGAGCCGGGAGCCCAGCGGGGCGACCCGCACGGACACCGCGAGCGGGTCGGCGGCGCGGGCACCGCCGGGGCGGGGCACCTCCAGCTCGACCTGGCGGATCTCACCGTCGCGGCGGGTCGCCCGGGCGAGCGACAGCATCGGGTCGACGGCCATCGCCCCGCCCCGCACCAGACCCATCGCGTACGCGGCGGAGCTGGCCTTGACCACCTCGTCGGCGTCGCCGAGCACGATGGCGCAGGAGCGCAGCACGGAGAGCACCGTGTCGACCCCGGGCGGGAGCGGGGTGTCGTGCACCGGGAGCCCGCTGCTCCCTGTCCTGCCTGCGTTGCCGATCCTCGGAGCGCCCCCGCGGGCCTGCTCGCGTTCGCTCCAGCGGAAGGCGATGGCGGCCGTGAGACCGACGCCGAGCCCGGCTATGGCGCAGGCAGCGGCGGTGGCCACATTCACGTCCATGTCATTCAGCCTAAGCGCACGGTGGGCGGGCTCCTCAACGGTGCGATCAAGGGATCGGCCGCACGTTGCCGAGAATTCACCTTCAGTCCGCTGCCGGTTCACTGCACGGGTCGTACGAGGTCGCCCGGACGGCCCAGTGTTGTCGTCGCAAGCCCGTGCGGGCGGTGACGCGGCTACCATTCGCGCCACCAGCAGCGGCCGTCCCCGGACGGACCGGTCGGCACCGCCACCGACACAGCTACTGATGGAAGGTCCGCCCCGGCAGCGGGACGGGCGGCCAGGAGGAGACAGCATGCGCGACGCGTACCACGAGGAACTCGACTCGATCAGCGACGGCCTGGTCGAGATGGCCCGGCTGGTCGGCTCGGCGATGGGCCGGGCCACCACGGCGCTGCTCGACGCCGACCTCGCCCTGGCGGAGAGCGTCATCGCGGCCGACGAGAAGGTCAACAACCTCCACCACGAGCTGGAGAACCGCGCCATCGACCTGCTGGCCCGCCAGCAGCCGGTCGCGACCGACCTGCGCATCGTGGTCACCAGTCTGCGGATGAGCGCCGACCTGGAGCGCTGCGGCGACCTCGCCCGGCACGTGGCGAAGGTCGCCCGGCTGCGCTTCCCCGAGAGCGCGGTGCCGAACGACCTCCACCCGATCGTGCTGGAGATGGGTCAGCTCGCGCAGCGCCTCGTCGCCAAGGCCGGGCTCGTCATCTCGACGAAGGACGTCGACGCCGCCCTGGAGCTGGAGCGGGACGACGACGCCATCGACGCCCTGCACCGGGAGCTCTTCTCGCACCTGCTGGACGACCGCTGGCAGCACGGCATCGAGACGGCCGTCGACGTCACCCTCGTCGGCCGCTACTACGAGCGGTTCGCCGACCACGCGGTCTCGGTGGCCAAGCGCGTGGTGTTCCTGGTGACGGGCGAGCACGCGGACGGGTTCGCGGCCGAGGCGGCGGCCGTTCCGGCCGTCACCGCCGCCGACTGAGCGGAGCGGCCCCGCGGGCCCGGGCGGGCCGCCCGGGCCCGGTGGCGCGTCCGGTGCGGACGTCGCCTCCGGTGCGGGCGGCGTGTCCCGGGCCGGGGGCGCACACGGGTCCTGGTGTCCTACCTCCGCGCGCCCGTTGACGCCCCGTCGCCCGGCGGTCTTCACTCGAACCGGGCATGCCGACGAGTGCTGCGCATGCCGCCGTGTGCCGTCGATGAGGAGGCCCAGCACGATGAAGGCTCACCGGACCCCGACCACGCCCGCGGCGAGCGCCGCCGAACAGCCCGCCCCGAAGCTCCTGCCGGTCCTCGCCGCGGGGTGCGGCTGCGGCCCGGGCTGCGGCTGCGGCTGCCAGTCCGGGGCGCCCTGCCAGTGCGGCGGCGCCACCGGCGGCTGCTGCGGCGGCCACTGAACGACGGTGCCCCGCCGGTCCGGCTCCGGCCGGTCCTGCGGGGCACCGCTGCGTGCGGGGACGCCTCCGGGTCAGAAGGTGACGTCCATGCACTGGTAGAAGGCGTTGCCGGTGTCGGCGACGTCCCACACCGCGAGGATCACCTGGTGGCCGGTGCGGCCGCCCGGCAGGGTGCCGACGTGGCTCACCGTGGCCGGCGGCTGGGCGCCGTTGTAGGGCACGGTGAGGAACGGGGTCAGGTCGAGGCTGCTGCGGGTGATCTTCGTGCCCGCGTTGTAGCCCGCCTTGGTCAGGTAGTAGCGGAACTGGCTCGTCGAGTGCCGCGCGGTGAACTTCCAGGTCATCGTGAGCCGCTGCCCGGCGGTGACCCTGGTGGCCGGCCAGGCCCCGCCGCGCGGGTCGTCCAGCTGGGCGAAGCGGCTGTTGCCGCCGGCGCAGAGGGTGCCGTCGGACGGACCGGTCGACGGGAAGCCCTTCGGGCCCTCGACGCTCTGCGGCTCCCACTGGATGTCGCCGCAGTTGGTGACCGTGCCGGCCGCGCACAGGGCGGCGCGGCTCGGCGGCGTCGTGACGTAGGCGTGCGACTGGGCGGGGACGGCGGTGGCGAACGGGACGGCCGCGGCGGCCGCGGCGGCGGCCAGGATGTGACGCTTGCGCATGGTGCTCCCTCCGTGGGGGTGGATGGAGTGCGTGTGCAGGTGCGTGTTCCGTGGTGCGCGTGGTCGTGCACGAACAGACCGGCGGGCAGCGCTCGACGTGGGGTTGGCGTGCTCGCGCCAGGTCTGGACCACCACGCTAGGAGCCGGGGCGGCCGCCCGTCAATGGTCTGAACCAGTCTGGTACCAGCGGGAGGTGACGGGCCGTCGGGTGCCCGGACGTTCCCGGGCACCCCCGGGCGGCGCCCGCCGGACCCTCCGGGATACTTCCCTGCCATGACGACTGCGCTGATCGCGACCATGACGGTCCTGCTGCTGCTCGGCGCCGCCCAGGCCGTCCACAAGGCGCGGGCCCGCCGCTGGTACGACGCCGGGGCGTCGCTCTGCGGGACGCTCGGCGCCTGGCTCGTCACCGTCGCCGGGGTCGCCTGGCAGGTCGACCTGCTCTTCTGGACGGGCCTGGCCATCGTGCTGCTGGGCTTCGCCCTCGAATTCGCCTCACGGCGTACGGCACGGGTCCGCGCCGCCGGCTGAGCACCGGCGGACGGCCCGGGAACGACGGAGGCCCCTCGCCAGCGACAAATGCGCTGGTGAGGGGCCTGATCGCGTGTGGGCTTACTTCTTGCCCTGGTTCTTGACCGCCTCGATGGCCGCCGCGGCGGCGTCGGCGTCGAGGTAGCGGCCACCGGGGGTGAGCGGCTTGAAGTCGGCGTCGAGCTCGTAGACGAGCGGGATGCCGGTGGGGATGTTCAGGCCCGCGATGTCGGCGTCGGAGACGCCGTCGAGGTGCTTGACCAGCGCGCGGAGGCTGTTGCCGTGCGCGGTGACGAGCACGGTGCGGCCGGCGGCGAGGTCGGGGACGATCGCGTCGTACCAGTACGGGAGCATGCGCTCCACGACGTCCTTGAGGCACTCGGTGCGCGGACGCAGCTCGCTCGGGATGTCGGCGTAGCGGTCGTCGCCGGCCTGCGAGTACTCGTTGTCGTCGGCGAGGACGGGCGGCGGGGTGTCGTACGAGCGGCGCCAGAGCTGGAACTGCTCCTCGCCGAACTCGGCGAGGGTCTGGGCCTTGTCCTTGCCCTGCAGGGCGCCGTAGTGGCGCTCGTTGAGGCGCCAGCTGCGGCTCACCGGGATCCAGTGGCGGTCGGCCTTGTCCAGGGCGATCTGCGAGGTGCGGATCGCCCGGCGCAGCAGGGAGGTGTGCAGCACGTCGGGGAGGAAGCCCTCGGCGGCGAGGAGCTCGCCGCCACGCGCGGCCTCCTTCTCGCCCTTCTCGTTGAGGTCGACGTCGACCCAGCCCGTGAAGAGGTTCTTCTGGTTCCACTGGCTCTCGCCGTGGCGGAGCAGGATGAGTCGGTAGGTCGTGTCAGCCATGGGCGCCAGTTTAGAGGAGGAGGAATTCGGTTGGTCGGGCCGTCTCATCCCAGGTAATGTCCGCCTATCGCCTTCGCCTCTTACCACCGCGCCGGTGGGCCTCACCCTGCCCGGCCGCGCGCGTGGCCGCACGCCCGGGAGCCGCCCATGCCCGCCGCAGTCCGTCTGCGCTCCGCCGCCCGGGAGACGGTCGGCGGCCTGCCCGGCCCGTTCTGGTGGCTGTGGACGTCGACCCTGGTGAACCGCCTCGGCGGCTTCGTGGTGACCTTCCTCGCGCTCTACCTGACCGCCGACCGCGGCTACTCGCCGGCGTACGCGGGCCTGGTGGCCTCACTGTTCGGCCTGGGGTCGGCGGTGGCGGCCGTCGGGGGCGGCGTGCTGACCGACCGGTGGGGCCGGCGGCCGACCCTGCTCGCCGCCCAGTCGGGCACCGCGGTGTCGACGGCGGTGCTGGGCTTCTGCGACGGCCGGGTGACGATCGCGGCGACGGCGTTCGTCGTCGGTCTGGCGAGCAACGCCTCCCGGCCGGCCGTCTCGGCGATCATCGCGGACATCGTGCCCGCCGAGCACCGGGTGCGGGCCTACTCCCTGAACTACTGGGCGATCAACATCGGCTTCGGCGTCTCCGCCGCGGTGGCCGGGCTGATCGCCGCTCACGGCTACCTGGCGCTGTTCCTGCTGGACGCCGCCTCCACGCTGGCCTGCGCCGTGGTGATCTTCGTGCGGATCCCGGAGACCCGTCCCGAGCGGGCCGCCGCCGTGGCCGAGGCCGCCCCGGCGGAGCCCCGGGTGGGCCTGGGCGCGGTCTTCCGGGACACCCGCTTCATGGCGCTGGTCGCGGTGAACCTACTGCTGGCCGTCGTGGTGCAGCAGGGCAGCACCACGCTGGCGGTGGACATGGGCCGCGAAGGGATCTCGGCCGGCCGGTACGGCCTGGTGATCGGCCTGAACGGCCTGCTGATCGTGCTGCTGCAGCTGCCGGTGACCCGGCTGATGGCGGGCCGCGGGCGGACCGGCCTCCTGGTGGTCAGTTCGCTGCTGACCGGCTGGGGCTTCGGGCTCACGGCCCTCGCGGGCGGTTCGGCGGGGTTCTACGCGCTGACGGTCGCGGTCTGGACGGTCGGCGAGATCATGGCCGCCCCCACGATGATGGGCCTCGTCGCGGAGCTGTCGCCCGCCCGCGCCCGCGGCCGCTACCAGGGCGTCTACTCGCTCTCCTGGTCGCTGGCCTCGTTCGTCGGCCCGGCAGCCGGCGGCTTCCTGCTGGAGCACGCCGGCGGCCGGGTGGTGTGGGGCGGCTGCGCGGTCTTCGGCACGGCCGCCGCCGTGGCGTTCCTGTGGCTCGGGCGGCGGCCCGCACCGGCCGCCGTGGCGGAGGACCTGCCGGTCGGGGCCGCCGAACTCAGCCGCTCGTAGCGGCGTCCGTGCCCGCGTCCGGTGATCCGCCGTCCGCGGGCGCGGCCAGGTGCGCGAACGCCGCCAGGTTGCCGACGGACTCGCCGCGCTTGGTGCGCCACTCCCACTCGCGGCGGATCGCCGTGGCGAAGCCGAGTTCGAGCAGCGTGTTGAAGGGTTCGTCGGCGCTCCGGAGCACGGTGCCCAGCAGCCGGTCCACCGCGTCGGGGGTGAGCGCCTCCAGCGGCAGCCGTCCGGCGAGGTAGACGTCGCCGAGGCCGTCGACGGCGTACGCGACGCCGTACAGCCGGGTGTTGCGTTCGAGCAGCCAGCGGTAGACGGCCTCGTGGTTCTCGTCCGGCCGGCGGATCACGAAGGCGTTCACCGACAGGGTGTGGTCGCCCACGCGCAGCGCGCAGGTGGTGGAGAGCTTGCGGGTGCCGGGCAGCGTCGCGACCAGCGTGTACGGGTCGGTCGCCGCCGCTTCCCAGCCCACCCCGGCCTCGTCGAGCGCGGTGCGGAGGAGGGCCAGCGCGTCGTCCTTGGTACGGATTGCCATGGGGCTGACGCTACTCGCCGGTACCCCCGGGGCGCACGGCCCGACCCGCCGCAGGAGGCCGCCGCGCCGGCCGCGCCCGGTCAGGCCCGGCGGCGCAGCCGGTCCTCCGGGCGGACCATCGCCCCCGCGTACACCTCGGCCGTCGCGGCCGCGGCCGTGCCCCAGCCGAAGGCCGCGGCGTGCCGGGCCGCCGCCTCGCCTTGCCGCCGCACGAGGTCGGGCAGCGTGGCGTACGGCTCCAGGGCGCGCGCCCAGGCGACCGGGTCGTGGCCGTGCACGAGGGTGCCCGTCCGGCCGTCCCGGACGGCCACCGGCAGGCCGCCCACGGCGGCGGCGACCACCGGCGTGCCGCAGGCCTGGGCCTCCAGCGCGACCAGGCCGAAGGACTCGCTGTAGGAGGGCATGACCAGGGCGGTGGCCGCGCGGTACCAGGTGGCGAGCCGCTCCTGGCCGACCGGCGGGTGGAAGCGGACGACGTCGGAGATGCCGAGCTGCGCGGCGAGCTTGTGCAGGCTCTCGGGCCGGGCCAGGCCCGTGCCGGACGGCCCGCCGACCACCGGCACGACCAGTCGCTCGCGCAGCTCCGGTCGCCGGTCGAGGAGCACGCCGACGGCCTTCAGCAGCACGTCCGGCGCCTTCAGCGGCTGTATGCGGCCGGCGAAGAGCAGCACGGCGGCGTCCTGCGGCAGCCGCAGCTCGGCGCGCGCCCCGGCGCGGTCGCCGGGGCGGAAGACGTCCAGGTTGACGCCGGGGTGCACGACGGCGAGCTGGTCGCCGCGGGCCGCGTAGTGCTGCGAGAGCTCGCCCGCCTCCTCCGCGGTGTTGGCGATCAGCCGGTCCGCGGCCTCGACGACCTGGGTCTCGCCGATCACCCGGGCCACGGGCTCGGGCGTGTCGCCCTCCGCGAGCGCGGCGTTCTTGACCTTGGCCATGGTGTGCATGGTGTGCACCAGCGGCACGCCCCAGCGCTCCGCCGCGAGCCAGCCGACCTGCCCGGACAGCCAGTAGTGCGAGTGCACGAGGTCGTAGTGCCCGGGCCGGTGGCCCGCCTCGGTGCGCAGCACCCCGTGGGTGAAGGCGCAGAGCTGCGCGGGCAGGTCCTCCTTGAGCAGCCCTTCGAACGGGCCGGCCGTGACGTGCCGCACCAGCACGCCGGGGGCGAGCTGCACGGTCGGGGCGTCGTCCGAGCTGATCGCCCGGGTGAACACCTCGACCTCGATGTCGAGCGCGGCGAGCCGCTTGGCCAGCTCGACGATGTAGACGTTCATGCCGCCAGCGTCGCCGGTGCCCGGCTGGTGGAGCGGCGAGGTGTGCACGCTGAGCATCGCGATGCGCCGGGGCCGGCGCTGACGACCCCCGACGAGGGCCTGCAGCCGGGAGAGGCGGGCGGGCGGGGCGAGGCCGGCGCCCTGTCCGGCACCTGGGGCCTGGGCAAGGCCCGCCACCTGGGCGAGCCGCTCACGACGGGCCGCGCGTGCGGGGTGCTGCGTCACCTGGCTGAAGCCTCCTCGTGCTCCCGGCCGATCGGTACGTCCGACCGTGCGGGCGGGCCCGCAGGACGGCCGCGGGGCGCGGCCGGGCCGCCCCGCGGTCGGCGCGCTCCGCCGGGGCCGACAGCTCCGGGCAGGACATACGCCGAGGGTGGCAACCACGGGCCCGCCGTCCGCTATTCCCGCGCCGCTCCCGTGGCGACGACCGTCACAGCGCCGGGCCGCCGCCCGCCCCCACCGGCGCTCCACCGGGGAGAGGGCCCGGGGCGGTCGAGGGCGCCGCGTACGCTGAGGCGTGGCCGCATTCGACCCCTCCCCCGTCCGCGGAGCCCGTACGACCCACCCGGTCGGGACGGTCACCCGAGGCACCACCAACACCAACCGGCTCCGCCGGATGGACCGCTGGATCACCCACACCCTGGCCCGGACCCTGCGGACCGCCGCCCGCCCGCCGGTCGCGGTCGACCTCGGCTACGGCGCCGCGCCCTGGACGGCGGTCGAGCTCGCGACCCGGCTGCGCGCCGTCCGGCCGGACGTGCGGGTGGTGGGGATCGAGATCGAACCGGCCCGGGTCGCGGCCGCCCTCCCCTACGCCGACCCGCCGTTGCTGAGCTTCCGCCGCGGCGGCTTCGAGGTGCCGCTCGACGGCGGGGCCGCCCACCTGATCCGCGCCGCGAACGTGCTGCGGCAGTACGACGAGGAGACCGTCGGCACGGTCTGGGAGCGGCTCCGCGGACGGCTCGCCCCCGACGGGCTGCTCGTCGAGGGCACCTGCGACGAGATCGGCCGCCGCCACGTCTGGGTGGCGCTCGGACCCGAGGGGCCGCGGACGGTCACCTTCGCCGCACGGCTGGCCGACCTGCGGACCCCGTCCGACCTGGCGGAGCGGCTGCCGAAGGCGCTCATCCACCACAACGTGCCGGGACGCCCGGTGCACGCCTTCCTCTCCGACTTCGACCGCGCCTGGGCGTCGGCCGCGCCGTACGCGGCGTTCGGGGCACGCCAGCGGTGGATCGCGGCCTGCACGGCGCTCGCGGGGAGCTGGCCGCTGGTGGACGCGCGCGGCCGGTGGCGGCAGGGCGAGGCCACGGTGGACTGGGCGGCGCTGGCCCCGTAGGCCACGCGTACCCGTACCCGTACCCGTACCCGTACCCGTACCCGTGCCCGTACCCGCACGCATCGCGCACACCCGCACGGACCCGGCCGGCCGCGCCCGGTCCGCACCCGTCCCCGGCTGTCCGCACCCGCACGGCCCGGCCGGCCCGGGAGCCGTGGCCCGCACGGCCGCACCGCCGGACACCGGCGGCGACCGCGGGCCCTGCCGGGGCGGGCCCGTGTACGGCTCGACCGATTCACTCGAACGAGTTATCGATTTCCTCTGGCGTGTTGACGGCCCGTCACGCCACCATGGGGATGTCGCATCCGCCGCCGCCCGTCACACCCGGCGCCGCCGACCCCGCCGCCACGATCCCCGCCCGACCGCACGCCCCACCGGGTCCGATCCGCACCGGCGCGGCGCCGACCGCCCGACCCCTCATCAGCCCGACTCCGCCTCAGCCCGACACCTCACGCCGCACCTGCTCGAACACCGCGTACGCCTCCGCGTCGAACAGCACGAACCGCACCTCCGCCGGCCCTTCGGCCGATCCGTCCGGCGCGACACGCGCCCCCTCCTCCACCACGGTCGTCAGCGCGATCCGCGCGGCGTCCTCCAGCGGCCACCCGAAGATCCCGGCCGAGATCGCCGGAAAGGCCACCGTCCGTGCACCCAGCTCCCGCGCCACGCGCAGCGATTCCCGATAGCAGGAGGCCAGCAGCGCAGTCCGCCCCGTCCGTTCCTCCGGGAGGAAGACCGGCCCCACGGTGTGCACCACCCACCGGGCCGGCAGCCGCCCGGCCGTCGTCGCCACGGCCCGACCGGTCGGCAGGCCCTTGCCGTAGTGGGAGGCCCGCAGTCGACGGCAGTCCGCGAGAATCTCCGGGCCGCCCCTGCGGTGGATCGCCCCGTCGACCCCACCACCGCCGAGCAGTGAGGAGTTGGCGGCGTTGACCACCACGTCCACCTGCTGATCCGTGATGTCACCCTGGACCAGCGTGATCTGCATCACCGAAATCGACCTTCCGTCAGCCCTCGTGCGCACGGCCGCCACGGTAGCCGTGCACGCCGCCGAGCGCGTGGCGATAACCACAGCCGCGGCTGCCAGTCAGAGAAATCCCCGGAGATCACGTTATGGTCGCGAGAAGCTCCTCGACCCGCGGTGCCAGGCGGGCACTGCACACGGACGTCAGCCGTTGGGCAGTCGGGGAAAGGAAGGACCGACCAATGCCCGCATCGGGAGACGGCCGGGCATCCACTGCCACAGGCAGGTTCGGTGCCGCCGACGCCGCGGACACCGCACTTCGTGCGGGCCCGGTTCCAGTCACTGATCCGGCCACGGACGCGCCCGCCCCCGGCGGCGCGGGCCCGGGCCACCAGGCCGCGCGTGCCACGGGAGCGGCGGACGCCCGCCCCGCGGAGCGCCCGCACCGGCCCGCCGCGCCCCGCGAGCCGGCACCGATACCGCATCCCCGGTCCAACTCCGGCGGACCGGCCGACACCGTCGGCGAGGCCCCGTACCGCCTGCTCGTGATCGAGGACGGCGACACCGGGGACTTCGGCCTGATCGAAGCCCTCGTGGCGGACAGCGGCGCCCGCGTGGACCTGTACCGCGCCGGCGGCGTCGCCGAGGCCGCCGACCTGCTCGCGCCCACCACGCTGTCGGCACGCCGCAGCCGCGGACGCCCCGTCGACTTCAACTGCGTGCTCCTCGACCTGGCCGCCCCCGGCCACCTCGCCGAGCCCGCCCACCCGGCCGACGGCGCCTTCCCGTCCGACGGCCTCGACGGGCTCCGCGAGCTCCGCCGCCGCGCCCCGCACGTCGCCCTGGTCGTCCTCACCGACGCCGCGGGCGCCGAGCTCGGCGCCGCCGCCGTCGCCGCCGGCGCCCAGGACTTCCTGGTCAAGCGGGAGACCGACGGCCCCCTGCTGGCCCGCGCTCTCCGGTACGCCGTGGAACGCAAGCGGGCCGACGAGTCGCAGCGCCGACTCGTCGAGGCCGAGCTCCGCGGCCAGGAGAACGCCCGCCTCCAGCGGCACCTGCTGCCCACCCCGCTGCTCGACGGCGCCGGGCTGGCCTTCACCCGCCGGTACCGGCCGGGCCGGCGGCGCGCCCTGCTCGGCGGCGACTTCTACGACGCCGTCCGCACCGACGACGGCACCGTGCACGTGGTCATCGGCGACGTCTGCGGCCACGGCCCCGACGAGGCCGCGCTCGGGGTGGCCCTGCGGATAGCGTGGCGCACCCTGGTCTTCGCCGGACTCACCGGGCAGCAGCTGCTCACCACGCTCCAGCACGTGCTGGAGCACGAGCGGCGCAGTGACGAGATCTTCGCCACCCTCTGCATGCTCGTCCTCACCGCCGGGCCGCGGCCGCAGGGGGCGGACGGGGCGTCCCCGGGCGCACCCGGGGTCGAGCACGCCAGCCTCTTCCTGGCCGGCCACCCGGCGCCCCTGCTGCTGGGCCCCGGCGGCACGCCGCAGCTGCTGCCCGCCGAGCAGGCGGGCCCCGCACTCGGCCTGCTGCCCTGCGACGACGGACTCGCCGCCTGGCCCGCGCAGCAGCTCGAACTCCACCCCGGGTGGAGCCTGCTGCTCTACACGGACGGGCTGGTGGAGGGCCGGGTCGGCGCGGGGTCGCGCCGGCTCGGGCAGGACGGCCTGATCGAACTCATCGCCGACCACCAGGCCGGCGGGCTGCGCCGGGGCCGGCTGGTCGACAGCGCCCTCGCCGAGGTCGAGGAGCTGAACGGCGGCGCACTGACCGACGACGTCGCGGTGCTGCTGCTGGAGCGCAACCCGGTGCCCGCCCTCATGGGCTGACGGCCGGGCCTGCGCCTGAACGTGCCGCGAGGGCGGCACCCCCGGTCGGGGGTGCCGCCCTCGCGGCACGTTCAGGTCGGACGCCGGATCACCAGGGCCCGTAGGGGCCGATGTTGCGGCGCCCGCCGCCCCGGCCGTCCGTGAGCTGCTTGATCGCCGGGCGGACGTCGACCATGTACACGATGGCGGCGACCAGACCGATCAGGGTCAGGAAGTTGCTCAGCACGTACGCGCCCAGCAGGAGGTCGAGGCCGAGGGCCAGCCCCAGCACGATCAGCCAGAAGCCCTTGGTCTTCTTGTCCGCGGCCCGGTACGCGTCGTCGCGGCGCAGTGCCGCGTCGCCGAGGGCGAACAGCTTGAAGCCGATGATCGCCATGGCGAGCCACCAGAACGGGTTCAGGTAATCGAAGAGCAGGATGTCGGACACTTCGGTCTCCTCACGGCGGCCTCGGCTCTACCGCCCATCGTGGCACGGCACGCGGCCCGCCTCGGTGACAACGCCCGGATCGTCCCGGACGTCCCCGGAACCCGTCGCACGCACGCACACCGACCGAACGGGTGACGGCCGGGCGGCGCGTCCGGGCGGCGCACCGGAGGGTGCGCCGCCCGACGGGTGACGGCTCAGGTCACTTGGTGCTCTTGCGGGCCCGCGGCGTCTTCTTCTCGGCGTCCGGGGTCTGCTCCTCCACGAGCTCGCCCTCGACCGGCTCGGCGTCCAGCGCGACCTCGGTCACCACGACCTCGGCGACGGGCTCACCCACCGGGGCGGTCCCGGCCGGGGCGGTACGGCCCTTGTCGACGACGGACTTGCCGCGCACGGCCAGCTCGTCGTACGCCTCCTTGGCCTTGACGGCCAGCTCGGCCGCGCGGGCCACCTGCTGCAGGGCGAAGGTCTGCGCCTTCTCCTGGAGCTCCTTCAGGTCGGTCGGCAGGGTGGCGACGGCCTCGTTCACCTTGCCCTGCGCCTCGACCAGGCGGGCCTGGGCCTCGTGCAGCCGCGCGGTGGCCTTCTCCTGCGTGGCCTTGCGGTCGGCGGCCAGCGCCTCGACCTTGCCCGGCACGACGCGCAGCTTCTCGTACGCGAGGTCGCCGGCCCCGGCGAGGGCGTAGAGCGGGGTGGGGTCGCTGAGGGTCTTCTTGATGTCGTCGGTGATCGGCATGACCGGTCCTCCCGGGCGTTCGGGTGCGTGCGGTGGTCTCGGTGGCGGCCAGGTGCGGCCGGGCGCCGGCGGCGGGTGCGCGGCGGCGCGTCAGCCCTCGGCCGGCGCGGTCGGCGCGGCCCGGGCGGCAGGAGTCCCGGCGGGAGCGTCGGTGCTCTCGCGGTTCTCCTTCAGGAAGGCGTCGTAGACGGCGAGCAGTGCCTGCTTCTGCCGTTCGTTGATCAGGGGGTCGGCGAGGATCGAGGCCCGCAGTTCGAGCCCTTCGCCGTGCCGCTCCTCCAGGATTCCGGCCTGCACGTAGAGCGTCTCGGCCGAGATCCGCAGCGCCTTCGCGATCTGCTGCAGGATCTCCGCGCTCGGCTTGCGCAGCCCGCGCTCGATCTGGCTGAGGTACGGGTTGGACACGCCGGCCGCGTCCGCGAGCTGCCGCAGCGTGAACTGCGCGGTACGCCGCTGCTCGCGGATGTACTCGCCGAGTGAGCCGACGTTCAGTGAGGCCATGCCCACCAGCATGCCCAGCCATGCTTGCAATTGCAAGCACGTTGCTAACTGCAGCAACCGTTTCGGCCCGCGGAGGGCGCCGCCCGGCGGCCCGGCCCGCCGCGGGTCGCCGCGGGTCGCCGCGGGTCGCCGCGGGTCGCCGCGGGTCGCCGCGGGTCAGCGTCGGGGTTCAGGCCCGGGGGTTCACGGGTTCCGCCGGTACGGGGTGCCGGACGCGGCCGGGCGGCCCTGGCCGCCGCGCCGTCGCGGGCCGGGGATCCGGTGCGGGACGCCGACACCCAGCTGCCGGGCCAGCGACGGCTCCAGCGGGTACGGGCGCTCGGTGGGCAGCAGGCGGACGGCCTGGGCGTTGAGACCGGCCCGGATGAGCCCGGAGATCCGGTGCACCCGGGGGGTGAGGTCGGTGACGGAGACCGTCCACTCGTCGACGAACGCGTTGAGGAGGGGCCGTCCCACACCGACCTGGATGCTGTGGTGGCCGAGCGCCGCTCCGGCGGCGGAGCGCTCCGGGTCCCACCGGACGTGCGCGGCGGCGTCGGCGGGCGCGGCCTGGTCGTCCGTCGCCGGGACGGCCTCGGCGAGCGCGCGTTCCCAGCCCTCGCGGGTGATCCGTACGGCCAGCACGCGTTCCTGGCCCGTCCTGCGGGCCCAGTTGGTGCGGTGCATGAGCCAGCGGAAGGAGGGCTCGATCCAGATCGTGCGGTGGCCGGCGAACGGCTCGGCGGGGTGGCCGGGAGCCCCGGGTGCATGCGCCCGGTACATGACGATGGTGCGGTCGTCGTAGTCGGCACGGATCCGGCGCAGCTCGGTCACCGCACCACCCTGCCAGGCCGCCGGGAAATCCCGCAGCGGTTTTCCGCCCGGTCCGGCAGCATGGCGGCCATGTCGGTCTTCACCTCGTACGACGGGACCCCGCTCTGGTACGACCTCGCGGGCGACGGACCGCCGTTGCTGGTGCTGGGCGGCGGCCCGGGAACGGACGTCCGGTACCTGGGCGCGCTCGGCGGCCTGGACGGCGGGCGCACCCTCGTCCGGATGGACGGGCGGGCCGCGGGGCGCTCGGGCGTGCCGGCGGACCGGGCGAGTTGCGCGTTCACCGCGCAGGCGGCCGACGTGGACGCGCTCCGCCGCCACCTCGGCCTCGACCGGGTGGACGTGCTCGGCCACTCGGCGGGCGCCCTCACCGCGCAGCGGTACGCGGCGGGGTTCCCGGCCGCCACGGGCCGGCTGGTGCTGGTGACGCCGGTCGGCCGGGCCGCGAGGGAGCCTGACGAGGCGGAGCTCCGGACGATCCGCGCCGCCCGTGTGGACGAGCCGTGGTACCCGGACGCGGCGGCCGCGGCATCCGAGGCCGCCGCGGGTACGGGCGATCCGCAGGAGCTCGCGGCGCGCCTCGCGCCGTTCGGCTGGGGTCGCTGGGACGACCGGGCCCGCGCCGAGGCCTTCCGTGAACTCCCGCTCGCCCCGGCCTGGTTGCGGGCGGCCTTCTACGCGGGCGGCGCACCGGTGCGGCCGGTGGACGCGCCGGTGCTGGTGGTGGCGGGCGGACGGGACGGCCTGATCGGCACCGTGCCGGCCCGCCTGGTGGCGGACTGTCACCCGCACGCACGGCTGGAGGTGCTGACGGAGGCCGGCCACCGTCCGTGGGTGGACGAGCCGGAGCGGTTCCGCGCGCTCGTCGAGGAGTTCCTCGCCCGGGGGTGGACGGCGGGGCGCGGGCCGGTGGCCGGGCCGGGGCCGGAGGTCAGTCCGGGGCGGTGAACCGGCGGTAGGCCGGGGCGAACAGGTCCGCGAGGTCGCGGCCGCGGACGGTGATGCCGGAGGGGCCGAGCGGGTCGATCGCGGGGGCCGCCGGGCGGTCGGGGACCTCGTCCCCGCGGAGGGTGAAGTCACCTTCCCAGTACGGGTCCGGGGGTGCGGGTCGGGGGCGGTCCGGCGTCGGGTCGGGGCTGTGGCCGTCGGTCACGGTCAGGCTCCGATCGCGTCGGCGGAGAGGGCCAGCAGGTCGCGCAGCTCGTCCGCGGGCAGTTCGGTGAGCCACCGCTCGCCCGTGCCGACCACGGTGCCCGCCAGGGTGCGCTTGGCCTCGATGAGGTCGGCGATCCGCTCCTCGACCGTGCCGGTGCAGACCAGCCGGCGGACCTGGACGTCGCGGCGCTGGCCGATCCGGTGGGCGCGGTCGGTGGCCTGGTCCTCGACGGCCGGGTTCCACCAGCGGTCGAGGTGGACGACCTGGTTGGCGGCGGTGAGGTTGAGGCCGGTGCCGCCGGCCTTCAGCGAGAGCAGGAACACGCCCGGCCCGTCGGGCTGCTGGAAGCGGTCGACGAGCCGCTCGCGTTCGGTCCTGGGCACGCGGCCGTGCAGGTGGAGCACCTCGGTGCCGAGCCGCCGGGCGAGGTGGGGGCGGAGCCGGACGGCGAAGTCGGCGTACTGGGTGAAGACCAGGGCGCGGTCGCCGGCGGCGAGTGCGGCGACGAGGATCTCCTCCAGCCGGTCGATCTTGCCGGAGCGGCCGGCCAGTCCGCCGCGGTCGTGCACGAGTTGGGCGGGGTGGTTGCAGACCTGCTTGAGGCGTCCGATCGCGGCGAGCACGGCACCCTTGCGTTCGACGCCGCGGACCCCCCGGACGCGTTGCAGCAGGTCGGCGACGACGGCCTGGTAGAGCCCGGCCTGTTCGGCGGTGAGGTTGCAGCGCACGGTGAACTCCTGCTTGGCGGGCAGGTCGAGGGCGATCGCGGGGTCGCCCTTGACGCGGCGCAGCAGGAAGGGCCCGCTGAGCCGCCGGAGGTGGTCGGCGACGGCCTGGTTGGCGTTCTGCTCGACCGGGACGGCGAAGCGTTCGCGGAACGACTCGGCGCTGCCGAAGAGGCCGGGGTTGGCGAAGTCGAGGATGGCGTGCAGCTCGGCGAGCCGGTTCTCGACGGGGGTGCCGGTGAGGGCGATGCGCGGGCCCGAGGGCAGCGAACGCAGGGCGCGGGAACGGTCGGTGGCGCCGTTCTTGACGGCCTGGGCCTCGTCCGCGACGATGCGCCGCCACCGGACGGTGCGGAGCGGCGCGGCGTCGCGCTGGACGACGCCGTAGGTGGTGACGACGAGGTCGGCGCCCGCCGCGGCGGCCTCGATGCCCTCGCGGTCGGCGCCGTGGTGGACGTGCACGCGCAGGCCGGGGGTGAAACGGGCGGCCTCGCGCTGCCAGTTGCCGACGAGCGAGGTCGGGCAGACCAGCAGGGTGGGTCCGGTGGCGCCCTCGGCGTGTTCCCGGGCGAGCAGGGCGAGGGTCTGGACGGTCTTGCCGAGGCCCATGTCGTCGGCGAGGACGCCGCCGAGGCCGAGTCGGCCGAGGGCGTGCAGCCAGGCGGCGCCGCGCCGCTGGTACGGGCGGAGTTCGCCGTGGAAGCCGGGCGGGGGCGGGCCGTCGGCGGTGTCGGCGGGGGCGGTGCCGGCCCGGCCGGCCAGCAGGTCGCCGAGGGGGCCGTCGGCGTGCACGGCGGTGACGGGCAGACCGGCGACGCTCGCGGTGTCGTCGAGGGCGAGGCGGAGGAGTTCGGCCGGGTCCATGGTGCCGGTGGCGTGCCGGAGGAGGAAGGCGTAGGCCGCGCGGATCTGGCCGGGGTCGACCTCCGTCCACCGGCCGCGCAACCGGACCAGGCCCTGCTGGGCGGCGGCGAGTTCGGTGAGTTCGTCGTGGGTGAGGACGGTGTCGCCGAGGGCGGCCTGCCAGTGGAACGCGACGACGTCGTCGCGGTCGATGCGGGAGGGCTGCTCGACGGCGCCGGGGGTACCGGTGCGGGTGGTGAGGGCGAGGCCGAGCCGGGGCCGCCGCTGCCACCAGGCGGGCAGCATGACGCCGAAGCCGGCGGCGGCGAGGGCGGGTGCGGCGTCGCGCAGGAAGGCGAGGGCACCGGACCGGTCGAGGACGAGCCCCGTCGGGCGGAGCTGCCGGGCGGTGTCGTGCAGGGCGGGGTGCAGGAGGGCGGCCCGGTCGAGCTCGGCGGCGAGTGCGGCGCCGGGGCCGTCGACCGTGCGGGAGAGCGCGGCGTGGCCGGGGCCGTGCGCCCAGAGGTCCTCGGCGGGGACGAGCAGCGACGGCCGGTCGACGGCCTGGAGCAGCAGGTCGAGCCGCCAGTCGTCGTCGGCCCCCCGGGTGCCCTCCGGGCCGGGGGCGGCGTCGGGCAGGCCTGCGCCGGGGGCGGCGTCGGGGAGGTCCGCGTCGTGGCCGAGCGGTTCGGTGAGCCGTAGGACGAGCCGGACGGCGGGGTCGGCCGGCAGGCGGGCGTGCCAGGCGGCGAGCTGTCCGGCGAGCTCCGCGGGGGCGGCACCGAGGTGCCCGTCCGGGGCGTACCACGCACCGAGCCAGGGGGGCCCGGCGGCCGGGGGCGGGGTGTCGGCGAGGGCGGCGCGGGCCTCGCGGTCGGTGAGGGTCTCCAGGGCGTCGGCGAGCAGCCGGTCGGCCCGGCGGCGGCCGGCGGCGCCGTCCGCGTCGGTGGCGAGGAGCGCCCGGGGGCACCCGGCGGCGAGGGCGGCGGCCTCGGCCCGGTCGGCGGCGTCGGGGGCGGGCCGCCAGGCCGCGTACGCCGTGCCGTCGCGGTCGTCGAGGACGGGCAGGACGCGGCCCCGGCCGACCAGCCGCCACGCGAGGTCGTGGACCGCGGTGAGCCAGCGCAGCGAGCCGCCGTAGCCGAGTTCGGTGGGCGGGGCGCCGTCGGGCTGGCAGTGGGCGCCGCCGTGGTGCGGGTCGAAGAGCGCGCCGAGCAGCTGGGCGGGGTGCGGGCCGTCGAGGACGAGCACGGGCACCCGCCAGGCTGCGGCGGGGGCGGCGCCGGTGCGGGTGCCGCCGGGGAGCTGGGAGGACGGTGCGGGTGCGCCGCCGGTGGTCGGCAGGTGGAGGGTGGTCCAGCGCTCGGCGGCCTGGGCGGCGAGCCAGCCGGGGCCGGGTCCGAGGCCGGCGAGCAGGCGGGCGACCTGCGGGGCCGGGCAGGCGTACGGGTGGGCGGCGGGTCCGTGGCCGGGGTCGGGCGGGGGCTGTGCGGTGTCGGGCGTGGGGCGGGCGGCGGCGTCCTCGGCCCACAGTGCGAGCCGGCCGCCGCCCTGCCAGAGCGCGTGCAGGGCGTACATGGGTGCACCTTCCGTGGGCCGACGCCTTCACCTTAGCCAGGGCCGGACCTTGGCCCCCGCCGGACCTTGGCCAGGCCCGGACCGCGGCCAGGGCCGGCGGGTCGGCCGCCCGGGGGCGGAGCGGTCGGCGGCGCCCGGCGGGGGTGGTGCGGGACTCACCCCGCCAAGTGGTTGAAGTTTGAACCATGGCGCGTTATGGTGGAGCCAACAAGTTGAAGCCTAAACAAATGGCTTCGGACCAGAGGAGCAGGCCATGGGCATCTTCAGCCGCAAGAACGACACCACCGTCGCCGTCGCCACCCCGGTCGCAGGCCCCGGCCTCGGCCACCTGACCGGCGGGTACACCATC
The DNA here is from genome assembly GCF_045040525.1 of Kitasatospora sp. NBC_01539. Classification (NCBI taxonomy): domain Bacteria; kingdom Bacillati; phylum Actinomycetota; class Actinomycetes; order Kitasatosporales; family Streptomycetaceae; genus Kitasatospora; species Kitasatospora sp. NBC_01539. The sequence goes on along the minus strand of NZ_CP109390.1, from coordinate 4,878,673 downwards.
GACACCACCCACAGCCAGATCGGCTTCGCCGTCCGCCACGCCATGGTCACCAACGTGCGCGGCGAGTTCACCGAGTACGAGGGCAAGCTGCACCTCGACGGCGACCAGCCCGCCAACTCCTCGGCCGACCTCGTCATCAAGGTCGCCAGCATCGACACCAACCAGGCCCAGCGCGACGAGCACCTGCGCACCGGCGACTTCTTCGCGGCCGACACCTACCCGGAGATCCGCTTCCGCTCGACCTCCGCCGAGCGGGTCGGCGACGAGTCGTACCGGCTGACCGGCGACCTCACCATCAAGGACACCACCCGGCAGGTCGTCCTCGACCTCGACTTCACCGGGCACGCCACGGACGTCTACGGCGCCGAGCGGGTCGGCTTCGAGGGCAGCGCCACCGTCGACCGCACCGCCTGGGGCCTGACCTACAACGCGGCGCTGGAGACCGGCGGCGTGCTCATCGGCGAGAAGGTCAAGCTGAGCTTCGACATCTCCGCCGTCAAGGCCGCCTGACCGGAACGCCGGCACCCGCCCCACCTGGCCACGCCCCCGCCGGTCCGACCGGAGGGGGCGCCGCCGTGTCCGGGGCCTGACGCCGGGCGTCCCCCGGCCCGCCGCCGGGCCGAAGCCCGGGAAGCGCCGTCAGCGCCCGCCCGCGGAGGCCCGCCCGGCGGGCACCAGTGCCGCGTCCTCGGCCGGCAGCCAGCTCCCCGGCGGCCGCACGAGCCAGCCCTCCCGGCGGCCGAGCCGGGCGGCCGCGGCGCGCAGCGCGGCCAGGCCGGGATGCCGCAGGCCCGGCCGGTGCACCAGCCCCAGCAGGGCCAGCGGCAGCGGGTCGACGAGGGGCCGGGTGACGGCGCCGGGGATCCTGGGGCCGCCGGTCGTGGTGAGCACCGGCACCCGGTGCCGGCCGAGATAGCGCGCGAACTCCGGCACGCCGACCGGCGGCGTACGCCCCGGAGTCGCCGACAGCCCGTGGTCGCGGACGAGGCGGAGGCCCAGGTCGGTCCACTCGGTGGTCGCCGGGTTCCCCGCGAGGACGTCCAGCGGGTGCCCGGCGAGTGCGGCCACGGGCAGCGGGCCCGGGGCGGCGAGCGGATGCCCGTCCGGCACGACGACCGCCAGCGGCTCCAGCCGCACCGGCACGTGCACGAGGCGCTCCCGGGTGCGGGCCGGAAGGCCGGCGAACCGGCCGAACGCGACGTCCAGCCGGTGGGCGGCCAACTCCTCGGCCGCCGCGGCCAGTCCGCCGTGGAAGCGGGCGAGCAGTTCGGTGTCCGGCGCGGCGGTCCGGGCGGCGTCGAGCACCCGCGCGGGCGTCAGGTCGTCGCCCTCGACATCGCTGTTGAGGTCGACGAGCAGGACCCTGCGGTGCACCGACGTGAGGATCTCGTCGTGCAGGGCGAGCAGCCGCCGTGCCCGGGGCAGCAGCGACTCCCCCGCCGGTGTCAGCCGCACACTGCGGCTCGTACGGTGGAACAACAGCTCGCCCAACTGCCGTTCCAGCGCCTGCACATCGCGACTCAGGGCCTGTTGGGCCACGTACAGGCCGGCGGCGGCGCGGCCGAAGTGCAGGGTCTCCGCGACGGCGACGAAACCGCGCAGCAGGCGGGGGTGGAGGTCCGGCGGCATGGTCCGTGCACCCTAGGCGGCCGCCCCGCGGATCGACAACAGAAATGCGTCGGTCTGGCTCGCACAGGTGTTGGACCTCGCACGGACCCGTCGGAAGACTCGGGGCGACCCCACTCAGCCCGATCTCGCCGCTGGAGCTCCGTGTTCGCCTCGTACCGCCGCATCCTGTCCCTGCCGGGGGCACTCGCCTTCACGCTCTACGGGCTGCTCGCCCGCCTCGCGATGTCGATGAGCGGGGTGTCCGTCGTCGCGATGGTCGCCGAGCGGCGCGGCTCGTACGCCCTGGCGGGCGCGGTGTCGGCGGCCGGTCTGGCGACGGTCGCCGTCGTCATGCCGCTGCTCGGGCGGCTCGTCGACCGCTACGGCCAGGCCCGGGTGGCCGTCCCCGCGACGCTGACCGCCTCGGTGCCGCTGGCCGGCCTGCTGGTGTGCGTCCGGCTCGGCGCCCCCACCTGGACGCTGTTCGTCTGCTGGGCGGCGGCCTCCACCGTGCCGAACGTCGGCGGGATGGTCCGGGCCCGCTGGACCCACCTGCTGCGGGACGACGCCGCCGGCCGCCACCTGGCGAACTCCCTCGAACAGGCCCTGGACGAGCTCTGCTTCATGACCGGCCCGGTGCTCGCGGTGCTGCTCTGCGGGTCGCTCCTCCCGGAGGCGGGGCTGATCGGCGCCGGGCTGCTCTGCGCGTCCGGCATGTTCCTGCTGGCCTCCCGCCGCGACACCGAGCCGCCCCTGTCGGGCTCCGGCGGTACGCCCGACGCCACCGCCCCCGGACGCACCGCCGACGCGCACCCGGCCCGGTCCGGAGCCCCGGCGCGCGGCCGCCGCGGCCTGTGGGCGCTGCTGCCGGTCTTCCTCTGCACCGGTGTGGTGTTCGGCGCCCTGGAGGTGACCACGCTGGCCTGCGCCGATGCGGGCGGGCACCGGGCCTGGGCGGGGCTGCTGCTGGGCCTGGTGGCGGCCGGTTCGTGCGTGTCCGGCCTGGCGTTCGGCCTGCTGCGGCCGCGCAGGCCGGCCCGGACCCGGCTGCTCGTCGGACTGGCCGCGATGACCGGCCTGCTGCTCCCGCTGCCCCTGGCAGGGTCGGCCGGGGGCAGCCCGGCGCTGCTCGCCCTGGCACTGTTCGCGGCGGGCTCGGCGACCGCGCCGACCATGATCAGCGGCATGACGCTCGTCCAGGAGGCCGTCCCGGCGCACCGGCTGAACCAGGGCATGGCCGCGGCGGTGTCGGCGATCCTGATCGGCATCTCGGCGGGTTCCGCGCTCGGCGGGCTGGTCGCCGGGCAGGGCGATCCGGCCTCCGGATACCTGGTGCTGGTCGGGGCCGCCGCCGCGGCGCTGCTGGTCGCGGCGGCCGGGCTGCGGGTCCTGCGCGGCGCCGGGCCGGGCACGCCGGACGGCCGCGACCTGCGGGAGCCCTCTGTGGGTGCCGCCCGCTAGCCTCCGGGCATGGGAGCGGAGATCACGTACGTGCGCGGGGACGCCACCGCGCCGCAGGGGGCCGGCGTCAGGATCATCGCGCACGGGTGCAACGACCTGGGTGGCTGGGGCAAGGGCTTCGTGCTGGCGCTGTCGCGCCGCTGGCCCGAGCCGGAGGCCGCCTACCGGGCGTGGCACCGGGGCCGGGCGGGCAACGACTTCGCGCTCGGCGCCGTCCAGCTCGTGGAGGTCGGGCGGTACCTCCGGGTGGCCAACATCGTGACGCAGCGCGGCATGCGGACCGCCCGCTCCAGCGGGGTGCCGGTGCGCTACGAGGCGATCGACGCCGGACTGGCGACCCTCGGCGACCACGCGCTGCGGCTCGGCGCCTCGGTGCACATGCCGCGGATCGGCTGCGGCCTGGCCGGCGGCAACTGGACGAGGGTGGAGCCGCTGGTGGTCTCCCGGCTCGCCGAACGCGGCGTGGCGGTCACCGTCTACGACCGGTGAGACGCGGCGCGGCCGCCGCCGCCCACCACCGCCGCCGCCCACCACCGCCGAGGCGTGGCCGCCGCCTAGGGCCGGTGGGACGCGGCCGGCCAGCTGTACTCGTACTCGGGCAACTCGTACCCGCCGGGGAAGTGGCCGGTCCGCTCGTCCGTCCGCAGGCCGCCCTCGCGCTCGTAGAACGCGACGGCGCGCCGGTTGTCGCACAGCACCTCCAGGCGCAGGACGGCGGGCGCGGCGCGGTCGAGGGCGGCGCGGAGCAGCCTGCTGCCGATGCCGCCGCCGGTGCGGCCGGGGCTGACGTGCAGGTTGTCGAGGAGGACGCGGCCGTCGGGCTCGGGCACGAGGTAGGCGAAGCCGACCGGCCCGTCGGGGTCCTCGGCGACGAGCAGGGTGGGGGTCGAGGCCGGGTCGCCGTAGTCGGCGGTGAGCCGGATCGCCCAGATCTCCTCGCGCTCGGCGGCCAGCCCGTCGCCGAGGGCCTCGTCGGGGACGAGGCCCGCGTAGGCGGTGCGCCAGCTGCGGGCGTGCAGGGCGGCGACGGCGGGCGCGTCGGCGGCGCCGCCGGCCCTGATGGCGATCTCTCCGGTCATGGGGCCGAGCCTGTCACACGGCAGGCCGCCCCCACCTACTTGAACGCGTTCAAAACTTCCCGTAGAGTCGTCGCGCCGATCATGGACGCGTCCCTGCCCGGCGAGGGACCGCACCGGGCGCGGAGGGGATGTCCGGTGCGGCCCCGCCCTTGCCCCCGCCGCCCCGGGGCCGCGGCGGACCACGCCGCCGCCCCACCGGGCTAGGCTCGGGCCCGTGGACGAGCAGAAGGGCAGCACCCTCGACATGGACGAGCCCGCCCAGGAACCCGCACTCGGTGCGGAACTGCCCGGCGGCCGTGCCCGCCCCAAGACCGGCAAGAGCGAGCAGACCCGCGCCCTGATCCTCGCCACCGCGATGCGCCTCTTCCAGGAACGCGGCTACGAGAAGACCACCATGCGGGCCATCGCCACCGAGGCCGGGATCTCCGTCGGCAACGCGTACTACTACTTCGAGTCGAAGGAATTCCTGATCCAGGGGTTCTACGACGGCATGACCCTGGAACACGCGGCCGACGCCGCGGAGCGGATGGAGGGGCACCGGGAGTTCGCCGACCGGCTGGGCATCGCCCTGACCTCCTGGCTGGACTGCGCGGCGCCCTACCACGAGTTCGCGGCGCAGTTCTTCCGGACGGCCGCCGACCCGAACAGCTCGCTCAGCCCGTTCGCCAACGAGTCGCACCGGGCCCGCGCCACCGCCGTCACCCTCTTCCGCGACGTGCTGACCGGCTCGGACGTCGCCTCCAAGCTCGACCAGGAGCTCGCCGAACTGCTGCCCGACCTGCTCTGGCTGCACCTGATGATCATCGTGCTGTACTGGGTCTTCGACCACACCCCCCAGCAGGAGCGCACCCGCGAGTTCGTCCGGCGGTCGACACCGATGGTCGCCAAGGTCGTCGTGCTCTCCCGCTACCGCGTCTTCCGCCCGCTCGTGCGGGACGCCAAGGGGCTGATCCAGGACTTCATCCTGCCGACCATCGGCCGCACGGCCACCTGACCGCCCCGCCCGCACGCTGCCGAGGCCGAGGCCGGGATCGGGCCGGATCGACGCCGGGGCCGGGATCGGCGCCGGTACCCGGGCCGGGGGCCGTCCGGTCAGAAGCTGTCCGGGTTGAACGGCTCCACGGCGGTCCGCAGCAGCAGGTCGGCGCGCTCGGCGCCGCCCGGGGCGGGCTCGGCGGCCTGTCCCGCGGCGACCAGCCGGACGGCCGACTCGGCGCCCAGGTGGAGGGAGCCGAGGGCGGCGACGTCCAGGGCGAGGTCGGCGGGCCCGTCGGCCGGGCCCTCCAGCCGGGTGCAGCGGCCGGTGCCGTCCGCGGCGGCCTCCAGCAGCCAGCGGCCGGCCGTCCAGCCCTCGCGGTCGGTGACGTCCAGGACGAGCCGCCCGGCGGTGCGGTAGGTGCGGGCGCCGAAGGCCGCGGGCAGGTCGAGCAGGCGCAGCCAGAGGAAGTCGCCGCCGGCCCGGCCGGGCACGGCCGCGCGGGGGTCGGTGAGCTGCAGCGGCAGCGGGTCGTCGGCGGCGAGGACGCCGATCGACACGGTGCGCACCCAGTCGACGGAGAAGGCGAGCCGCCAGAGCGCGGTGGCGGTGGGGCCGTCCGTCGCGAGGAAGTCGTGCACGGTGAGGGTGCAGTTCGGGCTGTCGCCCTCCCACGTGTCGTCGACGGTGTAGGCGATCAGGCCGGTGACGGTGCCGTCGGGGGCCCGGTGCAGCGCGACGAACGGTTCCTTCCAGTCGTAGCCGGGGAGGCTGGTCGCGCCGGTGTGGAGCTTCCACCAGACCGGGGAGCGGCGCAGCGCGCCGGGCCTGGTGCGCCGCCAGCGTTCGTGGAGCTCGGCGCCGAGCTTGCGGACCTCGGCCATGCCGGCGAAGTCGATGCGGCCGCCGGATTCCGGCAGGCCGGCGCGGAGGGACGCGCGGGTGAGGTCGACGGTGAGCGGGCGTCCGCGGGTGGCCGGGCCGAAGCCGAAGCGGCCGTAGATGGGGTACTCGGCGGCGATGAGGACGGCGGCGGCGGTGCCGCGTTCCCGGGCGGCGGTGAGGTCGCGGTGCATCATCCGGCTGAGCAGTCCGCGGCGGCGGTGCGTGGAGTTGACGGTGACGGCGGTGATCGCGTCGACCGGCAGCAGGGCGCCGCCGGGCAGGGTCAGCTCGGAGTCGAAGCTGCGGAAGGTCGCGACGCAGCGGGTCGGGTCGTACGGGTCGAAGGCGCCGAGGAAGCGGCCGGGTTCGAACTGCAGCCGCCGGAACTCGATGCCCTCGTCGAGGTGCGGGCGGAGGAAGCCGCGGGCCACGCCGCGGTCCCACAGCGGGAGCTCGTCCTCGGTGACCGCGCGGATCTCGATGCCGCCGTCGGCCGCCTGCTGCTGTCGGACGGGCCGGTCAGGCCCGGTCTGCGCGTCGTTGCCCATCCGGCCACGGTACGGCGGGCCCCCGGCGCGGGCATCCGATTTTCGCCCGCCCGTGCCGGGGCGTCGGGTGCTCACCCGGCGTCGACCCGCACGGGCACCCGCGCGGGGCACCTGCGCCGGGCACTCAGACGGGGCGCTCAGGCGGGGCGGCGCTGCTGCGGGTGCGGCAGGCGCGGGTGGCGGTACGGCGCGTGCGGGCCGGGGGCGGTCACCGTGGCGGCCGGGGGCGGCCCGCCGGGCCGCAGGGTGTAGGTGCGGTGCCGCCCGGCCCGTACGGTGCGGCGGCGGGCGTGGGATTCGGCCCGGGTCCGCCGGGCGGCGTCGCGTCCGTCGGCGGTCCGGCCGGGTGCGGTGTCCGGGCGGCGTCCGGCGAGGACGGCGGCGCGCCGGTCGGTGAGCCGGGCGGAGCGGCGGGCGAGTGCCCGGGCGTGCTGGGCGTCGAGGTGGGCGGTGGCCCGGGCGGCCATCTTCTCGGCGACCCGGTGGGTGGCGACGTGGTGCGGCGCCACCTTGTCGGGTGCGCCGGCGATCAGGTCGAAGAGCCAGGTGCGGGCGCGGTCGGCGCGGCCGTGCAGGCGGCGTTCGCGCCGGACGGCGCGGTGGCGGAGCCGGGGGCGGCTCGCGTAGCGCCAGCGGGCCCAGGGGCTCCCGGGCCGGGCGAGCCGGACGGCGCCGATGAGGGAGAGGCCGGGCACCATGATGCCGAGCAGGCCGGTCCAGAGTTTGCCCTTGAGCAGGGCGACGACGGAGGCCAGCGCGTTGGCGGAGATCACCGCGACCAGGCCCCAGCGGCCGGCCTCGACGGCGGACTGGCCGGGTACGACGCCGAGCGGCACGTAGCCGGTGAGGAGGAGGGCGGTGACGAGCAGGCCGAGGACGACGGCGTCGACCGACTTCCGGCCCTGCTCGCTCCAGTAGACGTCGTCCAGGTGCAGGATCAGCGCGAACTCGTCGAGGACGAGGCCGCAGCCGATGCCGAAGCAGAGCCCGAACCAGTCGATCCACGGGTGCCCGCCGTTGGTGGCGAAGACGCCGATGCCGCCGACCAGCAGGAAGCCCAGGCCGAACACCATGTGGTGGATGTGCAGCCCGCCGGGGGTGATGTTGCCGGGCCACCAGCGCACCTGCGCGCGGATCATGCGGACGCTGACGCGGATGCCGACGAAGGCGGTGATGAACCCGACGAGCAGCAGGAACAGCGGTTGCTTGTGCGCGGCGACGATGTACTCGCGGTAGCCGTCCAGCAGGTGACTGATCACGGGTGGTGCCTTCGTTCTCGGTGGTGCGGAGGTCCGGCCGGGCCGGATCCTGCTCAGAAGCCCCGGGTGCGTTTCGCGGCGCGGCGGGGGACGAGCAGGTGGGGGGCGAGGCGTTCGGTCGCGCCGGGCGCCTTGAGGAACAGCCGGGCCACCTCCCCGCCCAGGTTGACGCCGATGGCGAGCGCCAGGGCGAGGGCCGCGGCCCGGGTGACGGAGACGAGCCCGGCGGAGGCGTGGCCCTGGGCGAAGGACAGCATGCCGAGGTAGAGCGCCGAGCCGGGCATGAGCGGGCCGATCGCCGCCGTCACGTACGGCAGCGCGGAGGCGTAACGGTACCGGGCCATCAGTTCGCCGAAGAGGCCGACGAGGCCGGCCGCGGCGCCGGTGGCGGCGATCGGCGACACCCCGGCGTTGGTCAGCACGCCGTACGTGGACCAGCCGATGCCGCTGCTGAGCACGGCCATCGGCAGGGTGCGGCGCTCGGTCTGCAGCAGCATGGCGAACGCCAGGGTGAGGACGAGGGCGGCGAGGAGCTGGACCGGTGGGTCGACGGCGCCGCCGAGCGATTCGTCGGGTCTGAGCGCGGCGTTGTAGTTGACGCCCAGGTAGAGCACCGACATGACGCCGATGACGATGCCGGCGATCAGGTAGAGCACTTCCAGCAGGCGGGCCGCAGCAGTGATGTAGAAGCCGGTGAGGCCGTCCTGGACGGCGGCGACCATGGCGCGGCCGGGCAGCAGGGCGAACAGGCCGCCGGTGATGACGACCGAGCCGCGCAGGTGGAGGTCGTTGAAGGAGAGCACGATGCCGAGCACCGCGGCGGGCATCGCCGCCAGCACGAACTGGTAGAACTCGGGCAGTCCGCGGCGGGCGATGAGGGAGGCGAGCCGGTCGCCGAGGACGGCGGCGACGAACGCCCCGGCGAAGACCAGCCACGCCTTGCCGTCGACCCGGCCGCCGACGAGGAAGGTCGCCGCGCCCGCGAGCAGGCCGGTCGCCACGGCGAGCAGCCACGCGGGGTACGGGTGCCGGTTGCGGCGGATCGACGCCAGCCTGCGGTAGGCGTCGTTGACGGTCACCTGCTCGGCGGTGATGTCGGCGACCAGCCGGTAGACGGCGGCGAGCCGGGTGTAGTCGGAGGTGCGGCGGCGCACCGTGCGGGCGGCGCTGACCGGCGGGTCGACGAGCGACGGGTGGTAGGTGATGGAGATCAGCGTGAAGGTGACCTGTGGTTCGCAGTGGTCGAGCCGGTAGGCGTGGGCGATGCCGAGCATGGCGGCCTCGACGTCCTCGGCGGCCTCGCCGCTGGCCAGCAGCAGCTCGCCGATGCGCAGGGTGAGGTCGAGGACGCGCGGCACGTGCCGGGCGGCGGACGGGTGCAGGTCGCGCGGGGTCCGCTCGAAGGAGGGCCGCTCGGACATCGGGGTGCGCAGCAGGGTGCGCATGCGGTCGGGCCAGGGTGCGGTGCCGGGGGCGCCGGCCCGCAGCTCGGTGAGGTCGATGCCGGCGGCGGGGGTGTAGCCGGCGGCGCGCCAGTCCTCGGGGGTGAGGGTGTCCTCGGAGCCGGGGCCGGCCGTGGGGCCGAGCAGGCCTTCGGTGGGGGCGGGTGACGGTGCGAGCGGCACCTCGGTGCGTACCGGGCGGGGCGGGGCGGCGGAGCCGAGCAGGCCCTCGGTGGGGCGCGGCGCGGCGGCGGGGCCGGGCGGGTTCGCGGCGGTCCCGGTGCCGGGGGGTGCGGGTCTGGCCGTCCGCCCGCCCCTGGCCTTCTTGCCGCCGCCCGGCCGGCCCCGCTTCGGCACGTCCGCCACTCCTCGCCTCCCCTGGTGGCCTCCCGGCCACGCGCTGATCCTCCCCACCTTGCCCGATCGGCCGGGCGGACGCACATGTACGGAGCGTCGCGTTCCGCGCGTACGGCGGGCCGGATCGGGTGAGAAGGCTTGCATGTCGACATACTTCGTACGGTGAGCCCGCACCCCCAGCAGCCGGTCGAGGCCGGCTCCCCCGCGTCAGCCGACACCTCGGAGAGCGCCACCACCGTGGTGGTCGCCGGGGTGTGCAACCTCGGCATCGCCGTCGCGAAGGCGGTGGCCGGTCTGGTGAGCGGCTCGGGCGCCATGCTCGCGGAGGCGGCCCACTCGCTGGCCGACACGGTGACCGAGGTGCTGCTGTACTTCGGCCTGGCGCGCAGTGCGCGGCCGGCCGACGACACCCATCCGTTCGGCTACGGGCGGGAGCGCTACGTGTGGGCGCTGCTCGCGTCGTTCGCGACGTTCGTCGGCGGCGCGGTGTTCTCGGTCAACGACGGCGTGCACACCCTGCTGGACGGCGAGGAGCTCGGCAGTCCGCTGCTCTCCTACGCGGTGCTGGCGGTCGCGTTCGTGCTGGAGTCGGTGTCGCTGGCCCGGACGGTCCGCCAGGTCCGCTCGGAGTCGGGGCGGATGGGCGTGTCCGGCGGCCGTTTCCTGCGGCGCACCCCGGACACCGCCGTGAAGGCGGTGTTCCTGGAGGACGTGGCGGCGCTGATCGGCCTGCTGTTCGCGTTCGGCGGCCTGCTCGGCAGCGAGCTGTCCGGTTCGGCGGTCTGGGACGGCGTCGCCTCGCTGCTGATCGGCGCCCTGCTGGCGTGCGTGGCGTACGTGCTCGCGCGGGCGAACGGGTCGCTGCTGATCGGCCGGGCACTGCCGCAGGCCGCCGAGGACCGGATCACGGCGACCCTGCTCGACCAGCCGCGGGTGCGGCGGGTCTCGGACCTCGTGACGCTGGTGCACGGCCCGCAGGACGTGCTGGTGGCGGCCAGGGTGTCGTACGAGGCGTCGGCGACCGCCGCCGAGGTGGAGGCGGCCTCCGAGCAGGCGGACCGGGCGATCCGGTCCGCCTTCCCGGCGGTCGCCCGGGTGTACCTCGACCCGACCCCCGACCATGGGGGCCGGGGGCCGGAGGCCGGTCAGAGCCCGTAGCGCCGGACGATGTCCTCGTGCCGGGCGGTGTCGCTCCCCGCGGCCCTGGCCAGGTCGAGCCAGCTCAGCGGGTGCGGCCAGGCGGCGGTCAGGCGCAGCAGCAGGGCGTCGGCGTCGGCGGAGGACGCGGTGGGCGGCACGCCGAGGGCGGCGTAGATGCCGGGCAGGTCCTCGTCGTCGTCCTTCCCGGCGGCGCCCGGGTCGGTGACGCGGTACTGGTCGCCGCTGTACGCCCACAGGCCGTACCCCGCGCCGGCGAGGTCCTCGCGCAGCGCGTACCAGGCGTCGTCGCCGGGCCAGGCGCCGTCGAGCCAGTGGGTGGTGTAGCCGGCCGGGTCGAGGAGGGTGAGCTGCCCGAAGACGGGCTGCCAGTCGTCGTCCTCGCCGTCGGCGGGCCGCTCGTTGAGCAGGGCGGGGCCGAAGACGACGACGTCGCGGTGGTTGAGCGGCACGTCCTCGCCGAGCACGGGGACGATCCGCGCGGTCGCGGGGCCGGTGCGGACGGCGGGCAGGTCGACGGTGGCGCCGTTGGTGCGGGTGGCGCGGACGGTGACCATCTGCCACTCCTCCTCCACCGGGCCCTCGGGGGCGTCGAACTCGATGCCGATCAGGGCGCCGGTGCTGCGCACGACGGCCCAGTCCCGGTTGGCGGTGGCGGCGGTGATCAGGTGCCAGAGGTCGGGTTCCCGGACGGTGCGGTGCTCCTCCTCGCCCTCGGTGCCCGCGGGGGCGGCGTGCTCCAGGAGTTCGAGGTAGAGCCGCTGGGCGCGGGCGTGGTCGCCGAGGCGGGTGGCGGCGGTGGCCGCGAGGCGACGGGTGTTGAGGGCGTTGGGCTCGTACGCGAGGAGGCTGTCGCAGTGCTCGCCGGTCTCCTCCCAGCGGCCCTCGGCGGCGGCCCAGCGGGCGCGCAGCCAGTACGCCTCGGAGGGGTGCCCGGGCATCAGGAGCTCGGCGAGCCGGCGGATGCCGTCGGCGTCCTCGGCGTCGATCAGCACCTGGCCGAGCATGCCGCGCAGCTGCTCGTCGGCCGGGTCGTCGGCGACCCGGGCCCAGAGCAGGTCGGCGGCGGCCCGGGGGTGGCCGAGCGCGTCGAGCGCGCGGGCGGTCTGCGGGGCGAGCAGGGCGGCGGCCTCGGCGGACTCCTCGCTCGCGGCGGCGAAGTGGTCGAGTGCGGCCTCGTACGTCACCTGGCGGCCGCCGAGCCACTCGGGGAGGTCGGCGGCGGGCACCGGCACCTCCGGGAGCGGCAGGGACTCGGCGGCCTTCCGGAGCTCCGCGAGGCGGTCGGCGACGCCGTCGGTGCGGCGCAGCTGCGCGAGCTTGCGGTCGCCGGTGGCGGCGAGGGTGAGGGCCACGGTGCGGGCGCCGCGGGCGACGGCCAGCCGACCGGCGATCAGCAGCAGGTCGAGGCAGGGCCGGTGGGAGCCGGCGGTGTCCAGGTGGCCGACCCAGCGGGCGAGCTGCGCGCCGGTCGCGGCGTCGTTGGCGAGGTCGCCGTGCGGCAGGGCGCCCGCGCCGGCGAGGGTCTCGACGGCGGTGGCCCAGCGGTGCCGGATGTCGGGGTACCGGTCGGCCTCGGCGGCGTCCGGCAGCAGGGCGAGCGCCTCGTCGGTGCGGCCGAGCGCGGCCAGGGCGACGGCGCGGCCGGCGCCGAGCTTGCGGCGGTCGTCGTCGTCGAGCGGGGTGCGGGCGGTGTAGGCGCGTTCGGCGGTGTCGTAGGCGTCGAGGGCGTCCTGGTGGCGACCGAGGCGGCCGAGGGCGCCGGCCCGGCTGTGGCCGAAGGAGAGCGAGACGTGCTCGCCGGCGCCCTGGATGCGGGCCTGGGCGCGGTCGAGGTGGGTGAGGGCGTCCGCGGGGCGGCCGTCGTCCTCCAGCGTGTCGGCGTACTCGCGGGAGAGGCAGTCGAAGCAGGCGCGGGAGGGCTCGACCCGGGCGAGGGTCTCCTCCAGGACGGCGAGCCGCTCGGGCACGTAGCCGGGGCCGTCGATGTTGGAGTGGCAGATGGTGAAGTCCTGCACGACGCAGACCGACTGCGGACAGGAGGCGGTCTCCTCGCGGTGCGCGAACTCCAGCAGGTCGACGGCCTCGGCCATGGCGGCCTCGCCCTGGTACCGCTTGTTCAGGAGGTTCTGCATGCGCCAGTGCCGCAGGAAGACCTCGACCCAGGGCAGGCCGAGCGCGCGGGCGGAGGCGAGCGCCTCCGGGTACATCGCGTCGAGCTGTTCGTTGCGGCCTTCGACGGCGTGGCCGGCGATCTCGACCAGGGCGGTGGCGAGCCGGTGGTGGCCGGCCTCCGAGAGCTGCTCGTGGGTGTCGCGCACCCAGGCCCAGATGTCGGTGCTCATGCGGTGTCCCCCTGCGGGTCGTCGGTCTGCGGTGCGCCGGCCTGCGGCTCGCCGGTCGGGCGGTCGTCCGCGGGCAGTGTGTCGGGCAGGTCCGACAGTCCGTCGGGCACGGCGGCGGTGAGGGCCGCGACGGCGGTGCCGATCCCGGCGAGGGCGGCGGTCAGGTCGCCGGCGGCGGAGCCTCCGGCCGCGGCCATGATGACCTTGAGCGAGCGGAGCAGGGCGGCGGCGGTGGCGCTGCCGGTGTGCCCGGCGCGATAGGCCCCGAGGATGTCCTGGACGGCGGGTGCGGCGAGGTTGAGATAGAGCCGGGCCTTGACGGTGCCGTCGGTGCGGGCGGTGAAGGCGCGGGCGAGCCGCAGCGCGGCGGAGGGGATCCGGGCGTCGGCCTGGTCGTCCTCGATGCGGGCCTTGAGCTCGGCCTCGCGGTCGGGCACGAGCACGAGCGGCAGGCCGGGCGGGTCGAAGCGGGCGGCGACGAGCTGTTCGCCGTCGTCGGCGAGCGCGGCGGTCAGCCAGGCGTTCTCGTCGGCCGCCAGCGGCCGGTCGGGGTCGCGGAAGAGTTCGCGGTTGCCCTGCTCGCTGCCGAGTTCGACGATCCGGCAGTTCTTCAGGCCGGCGTAGCGGCGCAGGAACGGCAGCACGGCGTACCGGTCGCCGCGGGCGATGGGCACCTGCATGGCGCGGTACAGCATCTCCTCGAAGCCGCCGCCGGAGCCGAGGGCGACGTGGAGGGCGCCGTGTCCGGCGGCGCGCAGTGCGCCGGCGGTCAGGTCGCCCTGGGAGGTGGGCACCGGCACGTCGTCGGCGAGCAGGGAGAAGAGCCGGTCGTCGCAGAGGGCGGCGCCGAGGAGCTCCTGGCCGTGCCGGGCGAGGATGCGGCGCCAGGCGGCGGGGTGCAGCCGGGCGGTCTCGTAGAGGCCGTCGACGACGGCGTCGGCGAGGGCCTTCTGCAGGGCGCGGTAGTGCTCGTCGCGCTGCAGGTCCTCGCGGCTGGCGGTGGGGGTGAGCCGGCTCGACTCGACGACGCCGCCGATGAACCCGGCCCAGCTGGGCAGCAGGTCGCGGGCGTCGTCGGCGAGCAGCATGCCGCGCAGGTAGACGGCGAGGTCGCGGTTGTCGGTGGAGCCGTACGTGCCGCCGTCCTGCACCCAGAGCAGGCCGACGGCGTCGGTCGCGCCGTCGGCGGGGGCGAAGGGGAAGGCGGTGAGGGGCTCGAAGCGGCGGCCGAAGGCGGTGGCGAAGTGCATCCGGGCGGCGTGGAGGTCGCCGCCGGTGTCCTGGCGCCACGGCACGGGGATGTCGTTGACCGGCCGTTCGTCGTCGCCGACGTACACCGGGACGGCCAGCAGCACGCAGTAGCGGCCGAGCACCTCGCGCAGGGCGCCCTCGTCCGCGAGGTGGCCGTGCTCGGTCTTGAGGTGGAGTTCGACGGCGGTGCCGGGGGCGGGACGCGGCCCGGTCGGCTCGACGCTGTACTGCTCGCCGCCGCGGCTGCGGTAGCGGTGGCCGAGGTGCGGCTCGCGGTGCGAGGTGGTGGTGACGACGACCTCGTCGGCGACGGAGAACGCGGAGAGGAAGCCGAGGCCGAAGGCGCCGATCAGCTCCTGGTTGCCGGTGAGGTCGCGCAGCATGCGGGTGTAGCCGGTGCCGACGGTGGCGAGGTAGGCGTGGATCTCGGGTTCGGTGAGGCCCGCCCCGGTGTCCTCCACGGTGACGGTGCGGCGCGCGGCGTCGGCGCGCACCCGGATGACCGCGGGTGCGGCGGAGTCCGGGTCCTCCAGGCGGCGGCGGGTGTGCGAGTCGTGGGCGTTCTGGACGAGTTCGCGCAGTGCGACCAGCGGCGTGGAGTAGAGGTGCGTGGCGAGCACGCTCACCAGACCGCCGAGGTCGACCTCGGTCGTACGCAGATTGTCGGCGGATGGCAGACCTTGGGACATGGGGTCAGAGTCTGCCAGTACGACTATCCGCCCGACCAGCGCTTTTCGCAGGGTTCCGGAGGGGCCCGTGCGGCCGGTGGCCGACCGCCGGGTCAGACGTCCGGCGGGAGCCCGAGGACGGCGCGGCCGGCGGACTCCAGCAGGGCGGCCCGGCCCGGCCCGGACGCCTCGGCCGGGTGCCGGACCCCGTCGTTGAGCAGGGCGAACATCGCGTGCACCCGGATCCGGGCCTCGGCGGTGTCGTACTCGGGCCGCACCTGCTGGAGGAGCCCGACCCAGACACGCAGGAAGCTGCGGCGGAAGTCCACCGCCGCCCTGCGGTCGGGCGGGTCGAGGCGCTCGGTCTCGCTGACCATGGCCCCGAGGTAGTGGCTGTGGCGCAGGGCGAAGTCGAGGTACGCGCGGAGGCCGGCCGTGAGGGCGCCGGCCGGGCCGCCGGGCGCCGCGGCGATCGCCCCCTCGACCTCGTGGCGGAGGCGTTCGCGGCTGCGGACGAGGGCGGCGGCGAGCAGTTCGGCCTTGGTGGTGAAGTGGCGGTAGACGCTGGGCCCGGAGATGCCGACGGCCGCGCCGATCCGGTCGGTGGAGACGTTGTCGAAGCCCCGCTCGTGGAAGAGCCGGACGGCGGCGACGAGCAGTTCCTCGCGGCGCGACTCCGGGACGGGCGGCAGGACGGACGGCGGCGAGGACGGGCCGGCGGCGGGCGGGCCGGTCGCGTCGGCGGGTGCGGGCGCGGGCGCGGATGCGGGCACGGCGGCGAGGAGGTCCGTGCCGATCCGTGTGAGCAGCCGTTCGAACCACCGCCGGGGCGGCGCGAACGTGTGGTACGACAGGCTGCCGTACGCGGAGAGCAGCGACCAGCAGAGGAACTCCGCCTGCGCCGGGGGGAGTTCGGGCCTGGCCCGAGCGAGGCCGCGGGCCATCTGCCGAACGTCCCCGCGCAGTTCACGCCGGAGGGCGGCGCGCTGCGCGGGGGGCAGCAGCCGGGCGTCGCGCTGCCAGAGGGTGCCCAGGGTGCGGTGCTCGACGGCCGCGGCGGCGAGGGCCGGGCAGAGCGCGGCGGGCCCGCCGGCACCCGCGCGGACGGCGGCGCGCAGGGCGGCGAGGTCGGCGGCGACGGCGTGCAGCAGGAGTTCCGGCTTGTTGCGGACGTGCCGGTAGAGCGCCGGGGCGGTGATGCCGACCTCGGCCGCGACGTCCGCCATGGAGACCGCGTGGTAGCCGCGCCGGTGGAACTGCCCCGCGGCGGCGGCGAGGATCTGCGCCCGCCGTCCGGGGGGACGCCGGACGACCCGGGCGCCGCCGGCGTGCCGGGGATCGCGCTCCGCTGCCACTGCCTGCCCCCCGTCCGCCGCCGATGACCGACGCACAGGCTAGCAAGCATTCACTTATCCCTCCCGCGACCTGCGGGAGATCACGGCGCCGACGCTGGACAGCCGAAGCTACCGGCGATTAACTTGTCAGGCGATCAGCCGCCCAACGAAGGGAGCCCGCCGTGCGCCGGACGGTGTTCAACGAGGACCACGAGGCGTTCCGGGAGACCATCCGGGACTTCATCGCCAAGGAGGTCGTCCCGGTCTACGAGAGCTGGGAGGCCGCCGGCCACCCGCCGCGGGACTTCTACCGCAAGCTGGGCGCGCTCGGCGTCTACGGCATCGAGGTCCCGGAGGAGTACGGCGGCGCCGGCGAGAGCGGCTTCAAGTACCAGGCCGTCGTCACCGAGGAGGTCGCCCGGGCGGGCGTGAGCTTCGGCTCCTCCGGCGTGCACACCGGCCTGGTGCTGCCGTACCTGCTGGAGTACGCCGACGAGGCGCAGAAGCAGCGCTGGCTGCCCGGCTTCGTCTCCGGCGACATCATGACGGCGATCGCCATGACCGAGCCCGGCGCGGGCTCCGACCTCGCGGGCATCACCACCACCGCGAAGCTCTCCGAGGACGGCACCCACTACGTCCTCAACGGCGCCAAGACCTTCATCACCGGCGGCGTGCTGGCCGACCTCGTGCTCGTCGTCGCCCGCACCGCGCCGTACGACCCGGCGAACCGCCGCGCGGGCCTGTCGATCCTCTGCGTCGACACGACCTCCGAGGGCTACGCGGTCGGCCGCAAGCTGCAGAAGATCGGCCTGCGCACCTCGGACACCGCGGAGCTGTCCTTCAGCGACGTCAGGGTGCCGGTCGAGGACCTCCTCGGCGAGGAGGGCAGGGCGTTCAGCTACCTCACCCACAACCTGGTGCAGGAGAGGCTCGCCATCGCCGTCGGCGCGTACGCCGCCGCGGCGGCCGCGGTGCGCTTCGCGGTGCAGTACGTGAAGGACCGCAAGGTCTTCGGCCAGGCGGTCGCGGAGTTCCAGAACACGAAGTTCACCCTGGCCGACTGCGAGGCCCAGGTGGTGGCGCAGCAGTCGATGGTCGACCGCGCCCTGGAGCTCTACCAGGCCGGGGAGCTGACGGTCGCGGACGCCGCGGCGGCGAAGCTGTTCTGCACCGAGTCGGCGTCCCAGGTGATCGACAAGTGCCTGCAGCTGCACGGCGGCTACGGCTACATCCTGGAGTACCCGATCGCCCGCCTCTACACCGACAACCGGGTCTTCCGGATCTACGGCGGCACCAGCGAGGTCATGAGGACGATCATCGCGAAGTCGCTCGGCCTGTAGCTCCCCCGGCCCACGGACCACCTCCCGCCGCGCGGCGACGCGACCCCCACCGCGCCGCGGCGCGACGACGGCGGCGGACGCACCCGTTCGGGTGGGTCCGCCGCCGTTCGCCCCCGCCTCGGACCGGTCGGTCTCAGTTGGACGAGGCCCGGCCCTGGGAGCGCCAGGCCTCCATGCCCGCCAGCGAGGCGGCACGCGCCTGGTTCACGGCCCGGGCGGCCCGCTCGCTCGGCGGGGTGTCCAGCTGCTGCATCCAGTCGCGGCCGGCCGAGGCGAGCGTGGCCGCGAGGATCGCCGCGCCGGTCAGCGAGAGCACCGCACCGAACCCGGTGAGGACCGCGCCACTGACCAGCAGACTGCGGTTGACATTGAATCCGTTGAACTTCTGGTTGGTCGCCATGCCTCCACGATCGGTCCGCCCCGCGCGACCCGCACGCCGGACGGCCCGGGCGGGTGCGGGTGCGGTGGAGCGGCCGTCAGGTGTCTCATGGATCTGGTCCCGTCCGTGGATCCGGTCCTGCCCGTGAATCCGGTCCTGTCCGCCCGCAAGGAGGCCGCGATGACCGCCCTCGTCCGCGTCGACCTAGGCGCCCTCGCCGACCAGCACTCCGCACTCGCCGCGGAGAGTCCGCACGGCCGCAGCGCCCACCTGCTGCTGCACGACGGCGTGCTGCGGCAGACCGTGATCGCGCTGACCGCCGGCAGTTCGCTGGACGAGCACAACGCGCCGGTCGCGGCCAGCATCCAGGTGCTCCGCGGACGGGTGTCGCTGACCGTCGCGGGCCGGCGCCAGGAGGCCGCCGCCGGTGAGCTGCACGGCGTGCCGCAGGAGCGGCACGGGCTGCTCGCCCACGAGGACTCGGTCGTCCTGCTGACCGCCGTCACCGCCTAGCCGGGCACGCCCGGGGCGGCACCGGCCGGGCCCGCCGCCACGCCGGGCAGCACGGCGCCGCCGACCATCTGCAGGCCGCGCAGGAACGTCGCGCCGTCCGGGGCGGACTCCGGGGCGAGGGCCCACTGCGCGGCGAGCCCCGCGAGCAGCGCCTGGTAGAAGGCGCCGCGGGTCAGCTCCTCCGGGGTGTCGGGCACCTCGGGCAGCCCCTGGAACATCGCCGAGAGCCCGAGCCGGGCCTCCTTCTGCGCCGGACCGAGGATCTGCCGCAGCTCGGGCGAGTGCTCGACCTGCGCGAGGATCTCGAACTGCACCCGCCACAGGCCGCGGTGCTCGGTGAAGCTCTGCAGCACCCTGTCCCACGCGGCGACGAAGCGCTCCTGCGGGTCGGCGCCGGTGTCCGGTGCGCCGAGCACGCGGCCGAGTTCGTCGCCCCACTCCGCCATGGCCGCCATCAGCGCCTCGGTGAGCAGGGCGTCCTTGGATCCGTAGTGGTAGCCGATGGCCGCCAGGCTGACGCCGGCGGCGGAGGCGATGTCGCGGGCCGTGGTCCGGCCGTAGCCCTTCTCCAGCAGGCAGCGCTTGGCGCCCGCCAGGAGGTCCTCTCGATTTCCCATGCCCCGATGGTACGGCCCACCTGGACGTTCGTCTTGCACGAGCGATCCACACATATGAATTAGACGCTTGTACTATACGTACGTGTCACACGTCCGTACAGTTCCTGCCATGACCACCCCCCACGGCCGCGCCGGCCGACGTGAATGGACGGGCCTCGCCGTCCTGCTCCTGCCGACCCTCGTCCTGACCATGGACATGGGGGTGCTCTTCTTCGCCGTCCCGTTCATCTCCACCGACCTGCGGCCGAGCGGCACCCAGCAGCTGTGGATCCTCGACATCTACTCGTTCCTGCTCGCCGGGCTGCTCGTCCCGATGGGCGCCCTGGGCGACCGGATCGGCCGGCGGCGGCTGCTCATGGTCGGCGCGGGCGGCTTCACCGTCGCCTCGCTGCTCGCCGCCCACGCGGACGGGGCCGGCCAGCTGATCGCCGCGCGGGCCCTGCTCGGGGTCGCCGGGGCGACCCTCATGCCGTCCACGCTGGCGCTGATCCGCAACATGTTCCACGACCCGCGGCAGCGGCAGGCGGCGCTCGGCGTGTGGAGCGGCGCCATGATGGGCGGCGCCACCCTCGGCCCGGTCGTCGGCGGCCTCCTGCTGGACCGCTTCTGGTGGGGCTCGGCCTTCCTGATCGCCGTACCGGTGATGCTGCTCGTGCTCGCCGCCGCCCCCGCCCTGCTGCCCGAGTACCGCACCGCCCGACCGGGCCGCTTCGACCTGGCCGGCGCCGCCCTCGCGATCACCGCCGTGCTCCCCGCGGTCTACGGCATCAAGAACCTCTCGGTGGACGGCCCGCAGCCGCTGCCGCTGGCCGCGCTCGCCCTCGGCCTGCTGTCCGCGGCCGGCCTGGCCGTCCGCCTGCGCACCGCCGCCCACCCGCTGATCGACCCCGCGCTGTTCCGCATCCGCAGCTTCACCGGCGCGATCACGGTGAACACGGTGGCGATGTTCGCGCTGATGGGCTTCACCCTCTTCACCTCGCAGTACCTCCAGCTGGTCAAGGGCATGAGCCCGCTGAGCGCCGCCCTGTGGGCGCTGCTGCCCTCCGTCGGGGTGGGCGCGGCGGTCGGCGCCGTGGGCGCGCTGGCCGGACGCGTCCGACCCGCACCGCTGATGACCTGCGGCTTCCTCGTCGGCGCGGCCGGGTTCGGCCTGATGACGCTGGTCCGGCCGGACTCCCCGCTCTGGCTGGTCCTCACCGCCGCCGGCGTGATCGCGGCCGGCGCGGTCGGCACCTCGACCCTCACCGCCGAGATGGTCGTCTCCGCCGCGCCGCCGGAGCAGGCCGGCTCCGCCTCCGCCACGTCCGAGACCGCGACCGAACTCGGCAGCTCGCTCGGCATCGCCCTGCTCGGAGCGGCGGGCGCCGCGGTCTACAAGGCCCGGCTGGACGGCGGCCTGCCGGCCGGGGTGACCGGCGACGCCGCCCGCGCCGCACAGGACACCCTCGGCGGGGCCGTCACCGTGGCCGCCCGGGCCGGCGGCACGGCCGGCGGTGAACTGCTGGAGGCGGCCCGGTCCGCCTTCACGGACGGCATGCACCTCGCCGCGGTGGCCGGGCTGGTCGTGCTGGTGGGCGCCGCGATCGCGGCGGCCAGGCTGATGCGGCACCTGCCGGCCGGGCCGGTGGCCGGGACCGGCTCCCCGGAGACGGTGCCGGCGGGCACGGCCCCCGTGCCCGGGCCCGCCGCGACGGCCGCGGCCGCCTGACCGCCGGACGCCGGGGAGGGACCGCGAGCTGCGGTTCCCCCCGCTCCGACCAGCGCCCCGAAGCGCGCGAGTGGTCCAGACCACTACCGGAGAACCACCAGCATTTTGACCACGGTTTCCGGACCGGTGTATACGTTCGCCGATTCGGCCAGGCATACTGGCCGGAGCCGGGCAGATCGGTCCGGTGTTCCACAAGCGACGAGAAACTCCTCGGAAGGACCGGTGGTCAGGGATGTTCCGTAACGGTCTCGAGCCCTGGCACATCCTCGTGATGGTGGCAGTGCTCGTCCTGCTGTTCGGCTCGAAGAAGCTCCCGGAGATGGCGCGCGGGCTCGGCAAGTCCATGCGCATCCTCAAGGCGGAGACCAAGGCGCTCCGCGAGGACGACGCCCCCGCCGAGGCCCAGAACACCACCGCCGCGTCGACCCCGGCCCCGGCGCCCGCCGACCAGGCGCGCCCGGCCGTGAACCCGACCAGCATCACCACGGCGGCCGAGACCACCACCAAGTCGGCCCACACCGCCTGATTCTCCCCGGAGCCGCCGGTGCGTCACCTGACGCACCGGCGGCTCCGGCGTTCTCCCGACTGGCCCGCACCTCTGAGCCGGTGTCTGCTGAGGAGCAGAGACCCACCAGCGGAGGCGCCGATGGCCAGCGACACCCCCGACGGACCACCCGCCGGGGCGGCCGCCGCCCGCCCGCGCCGCCGCCCGCTGCGCTCGGCCCTCGCCGTCGTGCTGATCCTCGCGGCCGCCCTGCTCACCGCGCCCGCCGTCGTCGCCGTCTGGGCCGCCTCCGAGATCGACGACACCGACCGCTACCTCGCCACCGTGGCCCCGCTCGCCCGGAACCCCGCCGTCCAGGCCGCGGTGACGGACCGGGTGACCACCGCCGTCGTCGACCGGCTGCCGGCCGCTCCGATCCCCGGCACGACCGGCGACGACCTGCTCGGCGACCTCCTCCGGCAGTTCGCCCCGGTCCTGGGCGCCGGGCTCGCCGGCGTCGTCCACGGCCTCGTCCGGGACATCGTCACGAGCGACGCCTTCCCCGCGATCTGGACGGCGGTCAACCGCGACGCGCACGCCGCCCTGGACGACGCCCTCGCCGGACGCGGGGGCGCCGTCACGGTCACCGACGACACCGTCACCCTCGACCTCGCCCCGGTGGTCGAGCAGGCCAGGGCCGCCCTGGTCGCCGACGGGGTGGCCGCCGCCGCCGCGATCCCCGACGTCGACGCCACGTACACGCTGGTGCGCTCCGACCGGGTCGGCACGACACGGGACGTGCTCCGCCGACTGGCCGGGGCCGGCCCCCTGGTACCGGTGAGCGCGGTCGCCTGCGCCCTGGCCGGCGTGCTGTGCGCGGTGCGCCGCCGCCGGGCCCTGACGGCCGCCGCGCTCGCCATGGCCGCGGCCGCGGCCGCCCTCGGCATCGCCCTGGTGGTCCTCCGCGGCCGCTACCTCGACCGGCTGCCCGCCGACGTCGACCGGGCCGCCGCGGCCGCGGTGTACGACGCCCTCGTCCGCCACCTGCGCGGCGCCGTCCGGACGGTGGTGGTGTTCGGCGTGCTCGTCGCGCTCGGCGCCTGGCTCGGCGGCCCCGGCCGCCACCCGCGGCGGGTGCGCGGGCGGTGCCGGGCCGGCCTGGCGCGGGTCCGCACCGCCGTGGGCGCGACCGGCGTGCGGCCCGGGCCGGTCGGCCGCTTCGTGCACCGCCGCAAGTCCTGGCTCCGCGGCGCCGCGGTGGCCGCCGCCGTGGCGGTGCCGGTGTTCTGGCCGTACCCGACCGCGCTCGTGGTGCTCTGGCTCGCGGCGGCGCTGCTCGCGGTGCTCACCGTCCTGGAACTGCTGGACACCGGCGGGCCCGGCGCCCCGGCGCCGACGGCCGGCGAGGAGGCCCGATGACGAAGTTCGGCCACTACGTCCGCGGTGCGCTGGTGCTGGTCGGCGGGCCGGTGCTGATGCTCGTCGTGTGGTTCACCGTGCCGCTCCAGGTCTTCGGGCCGCACAACCCCGTGCTCAGCTGGACGGTCTTCGCCGGGGCCCTGCTGGCGCTGGCCGCCCTCCTGCTCCGGCAGATCTGGGCGGAGCTGTCCGGCCGCGCCGACCGCCATCCGGTGGTGGGGATCTCCCTGCTGATGGTCGCCTCGATGCTCGTCTTCGCCACCTGCTACCTGGCGCTCGCCCGCGACCCGGGGCAGTTCGCCGGGCAGCTGACCACCCGGGTCGACGCGCTCTACTTCACCGTGATCACGATGGCCACCGTCGGCTACGGCGACATCACCCCGTCCGGCCAGGAGGCCCGGTCGATGGTGATGCTGCAGATCCTCTACACGCTGGTCTTCCTGACGGCCGGCGCCACCTCCATCAGTCGGCGGACCCGCATCGTCATCGGCCGCCGCCTCGGCCACGAACCGCCGGACGGCCCGTCGCGGACGCCCTGACGGCCGGGCTCAACCGGCCTTCTGATGCGCCGTCGCCACGAGCGCGGTCAGCCGCGCCTGCCAGCTCTGGTACGTCGCGGTGGGGATCGCGTGGCGCCGGGCGAGGTCGCGAACGGTCCGCTGGGCGGCCTTGAGCTCGTCCTCCGCGGTGTCCCAGGCCCCGTCGTCCATCGCCTCGGCGGCGCCGTCGAGACTGCGGAGCAGTGCCGCCTTGCGGTCGCGCTCCTTGCCCGCGTCGGCCCGGGCGACGTCGGCGCGGAGCGCGGCCAGCACGGCCTCCGGGCCGGAGCGGGCCGACGGCGAGGCCGACCGCGCGGGACTGCTGCGGACCGTGCTCGGCGACGGCACCGCGGCCGGCGCGGCCGAGGCCGGGGCCGGGGTCGCGGAGGACACCGCCGCGGACGCGCTCGGGGTGGCCGCCGCGGCCGTCCCCTCGCCGGAGGGACCGCCGAGCGCGAACGCGACGACCGCCGCGGTGCCGCCCAGCACGGCGGCGCCGGCGCCGACCAGCAGCCAGGGGCTCCGCCGACCGCGCGGCGGGGCGTCGTCGTGGTACGGCGCACCGGCGGGCAGCTCCACCGGGGGCAGCAGCGAGGTGCGCTGCTGCTCGGCGTAGGGCGCGGCGTGCGGCTGCTCGGCGTAGGGCGCGGCGTGCGGCTGCGGGAAACCGCCGGGGTGCTGCGGGAAGGCCGCGAGCGGGACGCTCGGCAGCACCTGGGTGGCGGAGCCGAGCAGCTCCGCGGTGCGGTCCGGCACGGCCCCCGCGGGGACGGCGCCCAGCAGCTCCGCCCGGGCCGCGGCGGCCGTGGCCGGGCGGTCGGCGGGGTCCTTCGCCAGCAGCCGCATGATCGCCACGTCGAGCTCCGGCGGGATGCCCGCCCGGCGGACGGACACCGGCGCGGGCTGCTCCCGGACGTGCTTGAAGGCGATGGCCACCGGCGTGGCGGCGGTGAACGGCGGCTCGCCGGTGAGCATCTCGGCGAGCACGCAGCCGACGGCGTAGAGGTCGGAGCGGCCGTCCAGCGGGGAGGCGGTGGCCTGTTCCGGCGAGAGGTAGGCGGCGGTGCCGAGCACCGCGGCGCTCTGGGTGAGCTGCTGGCCGGCGGAGGAGTTCGCCCGGGCGATGCCGAAGTCGACGACCTTCACCCCGCCGTCGTCGGTGATCATGATGTTGCCCGGCTTCACGTCGCGGTGCACCAGACCGGCGCCGTGCGCCACCTCCAGTGCCTCGCAGACCGCCGCGGCGATGCCCACCGCGCGGTCCACCGGCAGCGGACCCGCCTCGGCGAGCAGGCGGCCCAAGGTCCGGCCCTGCACCAGCTCCATGACGATGTACGGCGAGCCGTGGTCGACCCCGGAGTCGAAGACCATGGCGATCCGCGGGTGCACGAGCATCGCGGCCAGCTGGGCCTCCCGGCCGAACCGGTCCGCGAACCGGGGATCGTCGGCGAGACCGCCGTTGAGCACCTTCACCGCGACCTGGCGGCCGAGCTGGTGGTCGAGGGCGCGGAAGACGGTGGCCATGCCGCCGACGCCGAGTATCTCGACCAGTTCGTAGCGCCCGTTCAGTGCGCGTCCGATCACCGGTCCAGCTCCTCTCGTCGGTCGGACGGCCGGTCGGCCGCCTGCTGCACCCTAGCGGCCCGGGCACCGGCGGACGCAGCCCGGCGGGCCCGCACCGACACCCGACGGCCGGTGCCGCCGGGCCGGCCGGCCGGTGGATACGGGGGAATCCACCGACCGGCCGGCGGTCGCGGCTGCCCGTCGGGCAGGACCGGACGGGCGGCAGGACCCGGGGGAGTCCCGCCACCCGCCCGGAGCGGTCCCGGGGAGCCGGTGGGCACAGGGGGTCCCACCGGTCCCCCGGAGTTCGGGGGGGCGCTGTCGGTCGTACGACACCGGGCGGCCGACGGTTCCGGGGGGTACCCGCCGGCCGCCCGGTGGATCGGGGGTCACCTCACGGCCGCGCCCTCGCTGCCGTCGGTGAGGTCCGAGTGGGCCGGATCAGCGGTCCGCCGGCTCTTCGTCGGGGACGGGGTCGGGGTCGACGACCGTCCGCCGGAGCCGCTGCCCGCGGTGGCGGCCGGGCTGCCCGCCCCCGGGCTGCCCGACGCCGTGGCCGCGGACTCCACGGCCACGACGTGCACGGTCCGGCAGTACGCCACCACCTTCGCCTCCTTGCCCGCCGCGGCGACCAGCGGCGCCATCGACGGGTCGGCCAGCAGCTCCCGCAGCTTGCCGCCGGCCGCGGCCCGCCCGGCCAGCTCCCGGCAGAGCCCGGCGAGGTCCGCGGGCCCCGCACCGGGGGACGCCGACCTCCCGGGGCCCGCCGACGGACCGGGGGTGCCGGGGCCGCCCGGGGCGGACGCCCCGGCGGACCGGCCGTCGGCCCGGGTGAGCCCGTGTCCCGAGGAGGCGGACGGGCCGGACGGACCGCCCTGCGGGGTGCGCACCGCCGCCGGGCCGCCGCCGAGGGCCCGCGGCAGACCGCCCGTGCCCGCGGCCACCGCCACGCCGCCGACCGCGGTCACGGCGAACGCCGCGACGAGGGCCTTCACGGTGAAGGCCCTCCTGCGCGCGGTGTCCGCCATCGCTGCTCTCCCGGGGTGCGGTTCAGGACTGCGACGAGCCTCCCGGAAGGCCGCCACGGCCTGCTCCTCCCCGGGCAGCACGCCACCGGCCGCCGGGGCGGCGGCAGCGGCGAGCAGCCCGGCGAGGGCCGCGTGCCCGGTGAGGGAGTCCGCACCGGCCTCCGCGCCGACCGGGCCGCCGCCGAGCAGCTGCTCGGCGGTGTCGCGGTCGATCCGGCGGGATCGGTTCTTGCTCATCTCATGTCCTTCAGCGTCGCGGCCCGCGCCGGTGTCACACCCCGCGGAGAAGTTTTTCCGCCGGTCTGCTGCCGGGGCACCCCGGCGGCCGCCCCACCCGCCTGGTCGAGCAGCGATGCCAGCCGTTTCAGGCCCCGGTGGGCGGCCATCCGGACGCTGCCGGGGCGCTTGCCGAGCACGTCCGCGGCGCTCTGCGCGTCGAGGCCGAGCAGCACCCGCAGCAGCACGGCCTCGGCCTGGTCGCGGGGCAGCCGGGCGACCAGCGCGAGCGCGTCGGCGGTGGCCACGCCCGCGAGGGCGCTGCCCGCGGTGTCCTCGGCGGCGGCGAGGTCCGCCAGGTGCTCGACCGGGAGGTCCGCGACCGGGCGGCGGCGGTGCCGGCGGAGGTGGTCCATGGCGCGGTTGCGGGCGATGGTGGCGGCCCAGCCGCGGAATCCGTCGCCGTCGCCGTGGAAGGAGCGGAGGTCGCGGGCGATCTGGAGCCAGGTCTCGGAGGCGATGTCCTCGGCGTCCTCCGCGCGGCCGCCGACCAGCACGCCGAGGTAGCGGAGCAGGCCCGGCTGGACGGCTCTGAAGAGCAGCCGGAACGCCTGCTCGTCGCCTCCCTGCGCGGCCTGGACGGCATCCGTGAGGTCGGGCCGTGGGCCCGGGCCCGGGTGGTCCGGCGCGCGCCCGCCGCCACCCGGCCCGTCGTGGTCTGCACTGTGCACCCGCCCCATCATGGGCCATCCGGGCGAGGCCGGGGCCGTAGGGGCGGGATCGGCCCGCGCGGGCCGGAGGACTGCTCCGACCAGGACCAATGTCCTGTCAGTGACTGCCGTTCGCCTGCGGCCGCCGGGGGAGGCGGCTGCCTACGGTGACAGTGGGCCCCGAGCGGCCCCTCCCCCGATCCCGACCCCAGGACACGTGATGACCTCTGCCCGGACGCTCTTCGCGGACGGCATGCGCGACCGTCTCGCGCCCGCCCTCCGCGCCCTGGGCCTCTCCGGCGGTCGGCACGGCTTCATCCTGCCGGACGAGGACCACTGGGCCCTCCTGGGCGTGGAGATCGACACCGCCGACGACCGGCTCGTGCGCTACACCGTCAACCTCGGCCTCACCCGCAGGGCCGACTGGTCGGCCGCCCACCCGGGCCGCGCAGCGCGCCCCGAACCCAACGCCGTCACCGGACTGGAGTGGTGGCGCACCCGGATCGGCGCACTGATGCCGGTGGGCGGCGAGGTCTGGTGGGAGATCGTGCCCGGCCCGCGCTGGCAGGTCGCGGTCGACGACACCGTCGCGGCCGTCCGCCACTACGGGCTGCCGGAGCTGCTGCGGCGTCTGGAGCAGACGGCGGGCACCGAGACCTACCTCGCCGCCGCCGAGCTGGTGGATGTCAACGAGGCGCTGCGGCTCGCCGAGGTCGCCCCGATCCACCGGTCCGAACTCGCCGACAAGGCGCTGGTGCTGCACGGCGTCTGGCACCCCGCCGACGTGGTCGCGCGCGAGGTTCTGCGGGGCGCCGCGACAGGGTTCCTCTCCGTCCGGGACGAGCGCTTCGCCGCCGTCCACTGCCGGGACGCCCGCGGCACGCTGCTCTGGACCTTCGACCACGACGGACGGTCCGGCCGCACCGCGGTGTGACGCATCCGTACCCGGCCGACCGTGGGCACGGGAACCGTCGGACGGCCGGCGGGAGTCTGATCACCGGGGGCGCCGCACCGATGCGGCACCCCCGGATCGGCAAGGGGGAACGGGGACATGACGGACGATCGACAGCTGGACTGGGACGGCTGCCTGAACGTGCGCGAGCTGGGCGGCCTGCCCACCGGCGACGGGCGGTGGACCCGCCGGGGGGCCGTCGTCCGTGCGGACAACCTGGACCGCCTGACCGCCGAGGGCTGGGCCGCCCTGCGGGCCCACGGCATACGCACGGTGGTCGACCTGCGCAACGCGGAGGAGTACCGGCCGCTGCTGGAACGGCCCGACGGGATCGGCCTCGTCCGGGTGCCGCTCGACGAGCTGGCCGGAGCGGACTGGTGGGCCCGCTTCGGCGGCCTGGACGGCACACCGCTGGCGTTCCGCCCCTACCTCGACCACTGCCGGCAGGCGGTCGCCGACGTGGTGGCCGCGGTCGGCCGCGCGGCGCCGGGCGGCGTCGTCGTGCACTGCGGGGCCGGACGCGACCGGACCGGCCTGGCCTCGCTCGTCCTGCTGTCGGTCGCCGGGGTCCGGGCCGACGCGATCATCGACGACTACCTGCTCAGCACGGCGAACCTGCGCCCGCTGTGGGGGATGCTCGGGCGGCCCGACGAGGCCGCCGCGATCGAGGCGGTGCTCGACGCGGCCGGCACCACCGCGGAGGCGGCGCTGCGCGAGACGCTGGAGGAGTTCGAGCCGGTGGCGTACCTGCCGGCCGGCGACGCGGCCGCCGTGCGCGCCCGGCTGCTCGGCTGAGCCCGCCCGGCCGACCCGGGGCGGGGGCGCCGGACGGGCCGCCGGGGGCCGCTCGGCGGCAGCGGGTCCAGTGGGTCCAGCGGGTCTAGAAGCCGGAGACCGGACTGGTCACCATGCGGACCCGGCCGTCGGCCCGCGCCGCGAGGCCCGCGGAGAGGCGCAGTGACCGGGCCGGGCCGAGCAGGCCGAGCGCCTCGTCGACCGCGGCCCAGCGGAAGTGGTCGAGTTCGCCGACCGGGAGGGTGATCGGGGTGTCGGCCGGGATCGTGCCCAGGTCGAAGAGGAAGTGGCAGGCCGGGTGGTCGAGCTCGGCGGAGGGGTTGGTCCAGGCGACGGCGAGCAGGGCGCCGGCCTCCTTCTCGATGCCGGTCTCCTCCAGGAGTTCGCGCGAGGCGCCCTGCTGGGGGTTCTCGCCGACGTCGACGGTGCCGCCGACGAACTGCCAGTGCTCCCGGTACCCGGCCTTGACGATCAGCACCCGGCCCTCCGGATCGGTGATCAGACAGCCGGCGGCCGCGTACACCCGGGGCAGCGAGGCGAGCCACTCCTCGCGGCTCTGCAGCAGCGGGCTCTGCGGCAGCGAGCTCTGCGGCAGCGGGTTCTGCGACGGGGTGTCGGACATCTGCACTCCTCCGGTCGGGGCGGCCGCCCTCCGACGGCGCGCGGCCCCACTCTCCCGCATCGGCGCACGGCCGCGCCCCCTGCCGTGGCGGCGGGGGGCGCGGCCGGAGTGTCCTCCCGGGGTGCGGTCAGTGGGCGGAGTGCTTCTCGGCGCCGCGGTGCCGGTGGCCCGGCAGTTCGACGTGGTGGGCGGCGCCGTTCATCGGCCCGGCCGCGCCGTCCGTGCGGCGGCGGCCGCCGTGGCCGAACGCCTCGTCGCCGAAGTACGGCGTGCTGCGCGCGGCGGCCGGCCCGTCGGTGTGGAGCTGTGGGGCGAGCGGGCCCGGGGTGCCCGCCATGCCGCGGCGTTCGAGGATGTCCTGGGTGCCGCGACGGAGCCTGGTCATCTTGCCGCTGGGGCTCTTGGTCATGGTCCGCCTCCCTTCGGCGACCGGGCCGCCCCGCCGGGGGTCGCGGGACTCGGGAACACCAGCCGCACGGGGTGTTATGTCCGTATTTTAGGCTCTTCACTCCCCCTGGCACGGTCACGGTCCGACGACCCGCCGTCCCGGCGCCGCGCCGTGTGGGAGCATGCCGCGTGGCCACGCTGACCCCCGTCGACGATCTGCGGACCGCCCCCGCGACGCCGCGAGCCGGACGCGTGCGGCACCCCGCCGCCATGACCCGCGCCCTCGTCGGCCTCGCGGGCGTCGGCCTGCTCCTCCTGCTCGCGCAGTACGCCCAGGGCACCGCGGGCGGGCTCGACGCGGACGTCGCCGAGGGCACCGGCCTCCTGCCGCGCCCACCGGAGCGGCTGGTGGCCGCGTTCGGCGCCGCCGCCCTGCTGCTCGTCCCCCTCGCCTTCGCCGTCGACCGGCTGCTGCGCCGCTCCGGACGGCGGATCGCCGACGGGGTGCTGGCCGCCGTCCTCGCCTACGCGCTGTCGCTCTCCCTCGATCTCGCGGTGGGCGGCCTGACCGCCCTCACCCACCCCTCCCCCGGCGGTCCCGGCCGCACCGACCCGGTGTACGGGCACCTCGCGCCGGTGCTGGCCTTCATGACGGCCGTCGGTGCGGGCGGCCTCCCGCGCTGGCGCACCGCCCTCGCCGCGACGCTCACCGCGGCGGGCCTCTCCGGCCTGCTCACCGGCTACGCCACCCCGCTCTCCGTCGTGCTCGCCCTCCTCGTCGGGTGGACCGCCGCGCACGCGGTCACCTGGGCCCTCGGCGAGCCCACCCGCGAGCCGTCCGAGCTGCAACTCTGGGTCGCCCTGCGCAACGCCGGCACCCGGCCCAACACGATCCGGGTGGCGGGCACCTGCTGCTACCGCGTCACCCAGCACCAGGACCGCCCCGACCTGGACGTCCACCTGCTCGACCGCCGGTCCGGCGCCACCGGGCTGCCGCACCACGTCTGGCAGCTGCTGCGGCTGCGCACCGCACCGCTCCCGCTGGGGCTGCGCCCGGTGCGCGCCGCCCTGGCCCACCAGACCCTGATCGCGCACGCCGCGGCCGCCGCGGGCGTGCGCACCCCCGAACCCCTCGCCGCCGCCGAGCTCGGCCCGGACTCCGCCCTGGTCGCCTACCGGCACCTGCCCGGCCGGCCGGTCGGGCAGGTGCCGCCGGCCGAGATCACCGACGCGGTGCTGGCCGACGCCTGGCAGCAGCTGCGGCTCCTGCAGCGCCGCTGCATCGCCCACCGCGCCCTCACCCCGGACGCCGTCCGCCTCGGCGACGACGGCCTGGTGCAGCTGACCGACCTGGCCCACGGCGAGATAGCCGCCGGCGAGCTGCTGCTCCGCCTCGACGTCGCCGGGATGCTCACCGTGCTGGGCCTGCGGGCCGGAGCGCGGCGCGCGGTCGCCACCGGCATCGCGGTGCTCGGCCCGGCCTCGATCGGCGCCGCACTGGCGCTGCTGCAGCCCATCGCCCTGCCGCGGGCCACCCGCGAGGCGCTCGCCCGGCAGCCCGAGCTCGCCGCGGGCATACGGGCGGAGGTGCTGCGGCACCGCCCGCAGGCACCGGTGGAGCCGGTGCGGCTGGAGCGGCTGCGTCCGCGCACCCTCGCCACCGTGGCGGCGGGCATGGCGGGCGGCTACCTGCTGCTGCAGGCGCTGTTCGGCGCGGGCCTCGACTCGTTCCGGGCGGTCGCGGAGGCCGATCCGCTGTGGCTGGCCGCGGCGGTGCTCGCGGCGGCGGGCAGCTACCTGGCGGCCACCCTCGGCTTCGTCGGCTTCGTGCCGGAGCGGATCGGGCTGCGCAGCGCGCTGGCCGCCCAGGTCGCCGGGTCGTTCGTGAAACTCGTGTCGCCCGGCGGGGTGGGCGGTGTCGCCCTCAACACCCGCTTCCTGCAGTGCAGCGGCATCCCGACCGCGCAGGCACTGTCGAGCGTCGGTGCCGCCCAGCTGCTGGGGCTGGTGCTGCACCTGCTCCAGCTCGCCCTCTTCACCACGATGATGGGCCTCGGCCCGCAGACCGACCTGCCCGACCCGGCGTGGCTCGCCGCGGGCCTCGGCCTCGTCGCGGCCGTGCTGCTGTCGGCCCTGGCGGTGCCGTGGCTGCGGCGGCGGATCGTCGGCCTGCTGCGGCCGCTGCGCGCCGAGGTGCTGCCGCGGCTGCTCGACCTGCTGCAGCAGCCCGGCAAGCTGGCGGCGGGCGTCGCGGGCCAGCTGCTGGTGTCGATGGCGTTCGTGGTCTGCCTGTACTGCTGCGCGATGGCGGTCGGGGCGCGGCCCGCGTTCAGCGCCGTCGCGGTGGTGTTCCTCGCGGGCAACGCGGCCGGTTCGGCCGCCCCCACGCCCGGCGGTGCGGGCGTGGTGGAGGGCCTGCTGACCGAGGGCCTGGTGCACACCGGCGGCATGGACCAGGGCAGTGCGTTCGCCGCGGT
The DNA here is from genome assembly GCF_045040525.1 of Kitasatospora sp. NBC_01539. NCBI lineage: Bacteria > Bacillati > Actinomycetota > Actinomycetes > Kitasatosporales > Streptomycetaceae > Kitasatospora > Kitasatospora sp. NBC_01539. Next base: position 4,846,553 of record NZ_CP109390.1, on the reverse strand, counting down.
GATGCTGTTCCGGCTGCTGGTCTTCCTGCTGCCGGTGCTGCCGGGCTGGCTGGCGTTCACCTGGCTGCAGCGCCGCCGGGCGCTCTGAGCGGCCCGAGGCGCGGGCGCGGGCGCGGGCACGACGGTGGGAGCGGCGCGGGTCAGTCGCGGTAGTCGTCCTCGTCGTCGAGCGCGACCACCAGGGACTGCTCGACGGCGTCGCCGTCGTCCGCCTGGCGGGCTCCGAGGGCCCGCCGCTCGCGCAGCTGCTCCAGCTCGTCGACCTGCGGCTCGGCCACCTCGCGCTCCTCGTCCTCGGTCTCCGGCACGGCGGGCGACTCCTCGTCGTAGTCCTCGGGGAACTCCGGGTTCTCTGGGTTCTCGCGCATGGCGCCAGTATCCGCCGCGGACCGGCCGCGCGCGCCCCGTCGGCCCGGGACCGGCGCGGCGGAGGCAGGCGTCAGATCCGTCCGGCCCGCCGCTCCGCGGCGAGGAGCCACAGCAGGTAGCCGCCGCCGAGCAGGCCGGTCACCACGCCGACCGGCAGCTGGTGGCCCGCGACGAGCCGCTGGGCCGCGAAGTCGGCGGTGACCATCAGCGCCGCACCGGTGCACAGCGAGACCGCCGGGTTGGGGCCGGGCGAGCGGGTGAGCCGGCGAGCCAGCTGGGGTGCGGTCAGCGCGACGAACGAGACGGGCCCGGCGGCCGCCGCGGCGAGCGCGGCGAGCAGCACGGCGGCGGCGAGCAGCAGCAGCCGCAGCCGCCCGACCCGGACACCCAGCGCGGTGGCCGTGTCGTCGCCGAGCTCCAGGCCCTGCAGTGCCCGGCCGCAGCCGAGCAGCACCACGGGCACGAGCACGGCCATCGCGACGAGCAGCGGCAGGGCGTCGTCCCAGCCGCGGCCGTCGAGGCTGCCGGTGAGCCAGAGCACCGCGCGGGCGGCGTCCATGAGCTGCGCGCGGGTCAGCAGGTAGCCGTTGACGCCGCTCAGGACGGCGGCGGTGCCGATGCCGACCATGATCAGGCGGCCGCCGTGCAGCCCGCCGCGCCAGGACAGCGCGCAGACCGCGGCCCCGGTGGCCAGGCCGCCGGCGACGGCGCCTCCGGCGAGCGCGAGGCTGCTGCCGCCGACCACCACCACCACGAGGGCGCCGGTCGCGGCGCCCTGGGTGAAGCCGAGGACGTCCGGGCTGCCCAGCGGGTTGCGCACGAGCGACTGGAAGAGCGCGCCGGCCAGGGCGAGGGCGGCGCCGACGAGCAGGGCGGTGACGACCCGCGGCAGCCGGAGCTCGTTGACCACGAAGTCCTCGGCGGGGGTGCCGCCGCCGACGAGGGTGCGGAGTACCTGCTGCGGGGAGATCGGGTAGTCGCCGCTGCCGAGCGTGAGGACGGAGACGGCGGCCGCGAGCAGCAGGCAGGAGGCGGCGGCGACCAGGGCCCGGGGCCGGAAGCGCACCGACAGGCGGCCGGCGGTGAGGACGGTGCTCATGCCCGCACCGCCCTGCCGCGGCGGGTGAACCAGATGAAGAACGGGCCGCCGAGGACGGCCGTGACGATGCCGACGAGGAGTTCGCCGGGCCGGGCGACGACCCGGCCGAGCACGTCGGCGCCGAGCAGCAGGACGGGCGCGAGCACCGCGCAGTACGGGAAGAGCCGGCGCAGGTCGGGGCCGGTCAGCCGGCGGACGAGGTGCGGCACCAGCAGACCGACGAAGAGGATCGGGCCGCAGGCCGCGGTGGCCGCCCCGCAGAGCAGGGTGACGGCGAGGATGCCGCCCGCCCGGGCCAGGGCGGGGTTGGTGCCGAGGGCGACGGCGGAGTCCTCGCCGAGGGCGAGCGCGTTGAGCGGGCGGGCCAGGACGAGCGCGAGGAGCAGGCCGGCGGCGACGAACGGCAGGATCCGCCAGACCGTGCCGGGCCGGGCGTCGGCGAGCGAGCCGACCGTCCAGAAGCGCATGCGCTCCAGCGAGGTGGTGTCGAGCAGCATCACGGCGCTGACGAAGGAGAAGAGGGTCGCGTTGAGGGCGGAGCCGGCGAGTGCGAGCCGGGCCGGGGTCGCGGTGCGGCCCCCGCCGACGGCGTACACGAGCACGGCGACGGCGGCGGCCCCGGCGAAGGCGAACCACACGTAGCCGTCGAAGGTGGTCACGCCGAGGAGGGCGATCGCGGCGACGACCGCGGCGGAGGCTCCGGCGTTGATGCCGAGCAGGCCGGGGTCGGCGAGCGGGTTGCGGGTGAGCGCCTGCATCACCGCGCCGGCGAGCCCGAGGGCGGTGCCGGCGAGCAGGCCGAGCAGGGTGCGCGGCAGCCGCATGTCGTGCACGACGGTGTGGGCGGGCGACTGCGGGTCGGTGAGTCCGGGCCAGATGTCGCCGAGCGGGATGCGGCCGGCGCCGACGGAGATGCTGAGCACCACCACGGCGGCCAGCAGCAGGACGGCGGCGGCGAGCCCGGCGGCGCGGCGCGCGGGGCGGGTCGGCGGGGCGGCGGGCGCGGCCGGGTCGGCGGCCTGCGGTCGCCGTGGTCGGGTGACGGGCACGGAGGGCTCCGGGGAGGGGCGGGGATGGTTCGGGCACCCCCGGGGCAGAAACTTAGGTTAGGTTAACCTATGCTCCCCGAGGGGCCATCACCGCCCTCACCTGCCACGACGCACCTGCCCCGAAGGACCGCCATGTCGCACGACCGGACCTCTGCCCACCTCTCCCGCCGCGGCCTCCTCGCCGCCGGCGGGGCCGCCGCCGCCGGTGCACTCCTCACCGCCTGCGGCAGCGACGGGAAGTCCGGCGGCGCGCCGGCCGGCGGCGGCGCCGCGAGCAGCGGCCCGTGGTCGTTCACCGACGACCGCAGGAAGGCCGTCACCGCGAAGTCCGCCCCCACCCGCGTGGTCGCCTTCACCGGCACCGCCGCCGCCCTCGCCGACTTCGGCCTGGGCAGCAGCCTGGTCGGCGTCTTCGGCGAGACGAAGAAGGCGGACGGCTCGGCCGACCCGCAGGCCGGCAGCCTGGACCTCGGCAAGGTCGAGATCGTCGGCAACGCCTGGGGCGAGTTCAACATCGAGAAGTACGCGGCGCTCCGGCCCGACCTGCTGGTGACCCACATGTACGACGCGGACGCCCTCTGGTACGTGCCGGACGAGAGCAAGGACAAGATCCTCAAGCTCGCCCCGTCCGTCGCGATCACCACCGGCCGGGTGCCGCTGACCCAGCCGATCGAGCGCTACGCCGCCCTCGCCGCCTCGCTGGGCGCCGACCTGACGGCCCCGAAGGTCACCGACGCCAAGGCCCGCTTCGAGAAGGCCGCCGAGACCCTGCGCCAGGCCGCCAAGGCCTCCGGCGGCCTGCGGGTGCTCGCCGCGTCCGGCAGCCCGGACCTCTTCTACGTCTCCAACCCGAAGGTCAGCACCGACCTGCTGTACTTCTCGCAGCTGGGCGTCGACGTCATCGTGCCGGAGAAGACCGACGGCGGCGACTACTACGAGGGCCTGAGCTGGGAGAACGCCGGCAAGTACGCCGCCGACGTGATCCTGCTCGACAACCGCAGCACCGCGCTGCAGCCCAAGGACCTCACCGCCAAGCCCGCCTGGGGCGAGCTGCCCGCCGTGCGGGCCGGCCAGGTCACCCCCTGGGACGCCGTGCCGCGCTTCTCGTACGCGGGCGCCGCACCGCTGCTGGAGAACCTCGCGAAGGCGATCCGGAGCGCCCGGAAGGTGGCGTGATCCGCCCATGAGCAGCGCATCCGCCCCGGAGGCCGCGGAGTTCGGGTTCTTCGGGGCGGCCGTCGTCCGCACCGCCCGGCTCGGCCCCACCCTGCTGCGGATCACCTTCGGCGGCGAGGGCCTGCGGGGCTTCCGGTCCGGCGGCCGCGACCAGAGCCTCTCGCTCTTCCTGCCGCATCCCGGGCAGGACGCCCCGGTGCTGCCGCTGGAGGCCGGGGACGGATGGTTCGCCGCCTGGCGCGCGCTCGACCCCGCGGTCGCGGCGGTGATGCGCTCGTACACCGTGCGGGCGCACCGGCCCGAACAGGCCGAGGTGGACGTGGACTTCGCCCTGCACGGGGTCGGCACGGAGGTGTCCGGCCCCGCTGGACCGGCGGCCCGCTGGGCCGCCGGCGCCCGGCCCGGCGACCGGGTCGTGCTGCTGGGGCCCGCCGTCGCGGACAACCGCAGCGTCGGCTTCCGCCCGCCCGCGGACGCGGAGTGGGTGCTGCTGGCCGCCGACGAGACGGCGCTGCCGGCCGTGGGCTCCGTACTGGAGTCGCTGCCGGAGGACCTGCCCGCCACGGTGTTCGTCTCGGTGCCGTACGCGGCCGACGTGCAGGAACTCGCCGGGCCGCCCGGCACCCGGATCACCTGGCTGGTGCGGGAGGCCGGCGACCCCGGGCTGCCCGAGGCCGTGCGCGCCGCCGACCTGCCGGCCGGGCGGCCGTACGCGTGGCTGGCCGGCGAGGCCGGGGCGGTGCGGGCGCTCCGCCGTCACCTGGTCGGCGAGCGGGGCACCGACCGGCGGTCGGTCTGCTTCTCCGGGTACTGGCGCCGGGGGGTGTCCGAGGAGCAGCTGCGCGCCGAGGCGGCCGCCGCGGCCGGCCCGGCGGACTGACCCGGGCTCAGCACCGCTGCGGCGGAACGGCCCGGGCCGCCGGCGCGGCCCGGACCGGGCGCTGCCGGAGGTGGTGACGGAACCCCGAGGGCTATGTAAGGTAAACCTTGCCTAAGGGGTGCCCGCACCCCGGTCGGCCGCCGCCTCCGGGCCGGCCGGCGACCCGGGCCACGGGGGCGGGCCGCGCCGCCGTGCGGACTTCGCGACCCTGGGGGACGAGTGAGCAGCCGCCTCGCCGAGCGACCCGGCCCCGCCCGCCGGGACACCCGCCCGCACCACCGCACCCACCGCCCGCTCGACCTGCTGCCCCGGCTGGCCCACCTGCGCGGCCGCACCGTCGTCGTGAAGTTCGGCGGGAACGCCATGGTCGACGAGGACCTGAAGGCGGCCTTCGCCCAGGACGTCGTCTTCCTGCGCTACGCCGGGCTGCACCCGGTGGTCGTGCACGGCGGCGGCCCGCAGATCAGCGCGCAGCTGGAGAAGCTGGGCCTGGAGTCGTCGTTCACCGCGGGGCTGCGGGTCACCACGCCGGAGACGATGGACGTCGTGCGGATGGTGCTCTCCGGGCAGGTCCAGCGCGAGCTGGTGGGCCTGCTCAACGGCCACGGCCCGTTCGCGGTCGGCATGACCGGCGAGGACGCGCACACCATGACGGCCGTGAAGCGCTACGCCGTCGTCGACGGCGAGCAGGTCGACATCGGCCTGGTCGGCGACATCGTCGACATCGAGGCCGGCGCGGTGAAGGCGCTGATCGGCGACGGCCGCATCCCGGTCATCTCCTCGATCGCGCGCGGCACCGACGGCCACGTCTACAACATCAACGCCGACACCGCCGCGGCCGCCCTCGCCGTCGCCCTCGGCGCCGAGATGCTCGTCGTGCTCACCGACGTCGAGGGCCTGTACAAGAACTGGCCCGACTCGGACGACGTGATCGACCGTCTGTCCGCCTCCGAGCTGGAGGAGATGCTGCCGACCCTGGCCAGCGGCATGCTGCCGAAGATGGAGGGCTGCCTGAACGCCGTCCGCTCCGGTGTCGGCACCGCCCGCGTGCTCGACGGGCGCGTGCGGCACAGCCTGCTGGAGGCCTTCCGGCCCGGCGCACCCGGCACCCTCGTGACACCCGGCCCACTCCCCCACCCCAACGCTGCGCACACGGACGGAATTTGACCTACCCCTGACCGGTAAGGGAAGTTAGGCTAGCCTTACCTTATGGGGGGGTCGATCGGCAGAGCGGGTCTCCGCCGCCCGAGCAGCACAAGCGACGGAAGGACGAGCATGTCTCGACTGCGTAAGGACGACGTGCCCGGCCAGGGCGACGCCATCGAGGACCTCGTCGGCATAGGCTTCGGCCCCGCCAACCTGGCGCTCGCCATCGCGGTCGACGACCACAACGGCCGCAACCCGCAGGACACCCTGCAGGTGCGCTTCCTGGAGCAGCAGGAGCGCTTCGGCTGGCACCGCGGCATGCTGCTCGAAGGCGCCACCATGCAGGTGTCGTTCCTCAAGGACCTCGTCACCATGCGCGACCCGCGCAGCCGCTTCACCTTCCTGACGTACCTCCAGGAGCGCGGCCGGCTCGCCGACTTCATCAACCAGAAGTCCTTCTTCCCGACCCGGCTGGAGTTCCACGACTACTTCGAGTGGTGCGCCGCCGAGTTCTCCGGCGCCGTGGCGTACGGCCGCCGGGTCGTCGGGGTCCGCCCGGTGCACGCCGACGGCCGGGTGGCCGCCGTCGAGGTCACCGACGAGCGGGTCGGCGGCGGCGACCGGCGCACCTCCCTCGCCCGCAACATCGCCGTCGGCACCGGCCTCCGTCCCACCCTGCCCGAGGGCGTCACCGCGGGCGAACGCGTCTGGCACACCCGCGACCTGCTCTTCCGCGCACCGGCCCTGACGGAGCTGCGGCACCGCCGCTTCACCGTCGTCGGCGCCGGGCAGTCGGCCGCCGAGGCCGTCGAGTACCTGCACCGCACGTACCCCGACGCCGAGATCTGCGCGGTGTTCTCCCGGTACGGCTACAGCCCCGCCGACGACAGCCCGTTCGCCAACAGGATCTTCGACCCCGCCGCCGTCGACGACTACTACGGCGCCCCCGAGTCCGTGAAGCGGGACCTGCTCGGGTACCACGCCAACACCAACTACTCCGTCGTCGACGGCGACCTCATCGAGGCGCTCTACCGCACCGTCTACCAGGAGAAGGTCGCCGGCCGCGAGCGCCTGCGGATGCTCAACACCTCGCGCCTCACCGGCGTCGAGCACACCGCCGACGGCGCCCGCGCGTTCGTGCGCAACCTCGCCACCGACGAGGAACTCGCCCTCGAATCGGACGCGGTGGTGCTCGCCACCGGCTACACGCACGTCGACCCGCGCGAACTCCTCGGTGCCTTCGCCGCCGACTGCCTCACCGACGACCGGGACCGGCTGCGGGTCGACCGCGACCACCGCGTGCTGATGGCCGACCACGTCGACGTCGGCATCTACCTGCAGGGCGGCACCGAGCACACGCACGGCATCACCTCCTCGCTGCTCTCCACCCTGGCCGTGCGCTCCGGAGAGATCTCCGACTCCCTGCTGCTGCGCCGCACCGGCCGCACGCTCGCCGCCGACCGGGCGGCCGCCGTCCGGCCCTGACCGCCGCACGCCGACCCACACCGCCCGTACGCCCCCGACCGGAACGGACCACCCGACCATGCCCGACGGCACGCCTGCCGGCCTCGACCTCGACACCCTGCGCGCCGACCTCGCCGACGTCCTCGGCGAGCGGCCGGAGGACATCGCGGACGACGACGACCTCCGCGACCTCGGCCTCGACTCGATCCGCCTGATGGGCCTCGTCGAGACCTGGCGGGGCCGCGGCGCGCAGGTCGAGTTCGCCGACCTGGTCGAGCTCGGTCCCGCCCCGACCCTGCGCTCCGTGGCCGCCCACCTGGCCGCCTGAGCCTCCCCCGACGCCCGCCGGCGGCACCCGTCGGCCGCCGGGCAACCGCACCACTCCCGAGGAGAACCATGCGCACCACCGCCCTGCCCCGGACCCGCCGCAGACTCGCCGCCGTCTCGCTCTCCGCGGCCGCCGTGCTCACCCTCGCGGCCTGCGGCTCCGACGGCGGCAAGGACGCCGCGCCCGCCGGCGACACCGCGGGCAGCGGCAGCGCCGCCGCCGGCCCGGTCGTGGTCGAGGCCACCAACGGCAAGGTCACCGTGCCCGCCGGCGTGAAGCGGATCGTCTCGATCTCGTACGCCACCGGCGCGCTCCTCGACCTCGGCGTGCAGCCGGTCGGCACCAGCACCCTCGACGAGAACAACCCGGTCGAGCTGCTGCCCGCGCAGAAGGAGGCCGCGGCGAAGATCGAGCCGATCGGCTCCGGCATCGAGATCAACATCGAGAAGGTCGCCTCGCTCAAGCCCGACCTGATCGTCGTCGAGGGCGCCACCGCCTTCGACTGGGGCGTCAAGAAGCTCGAAGGCATCGCCCCCACCCTGTACTTCGGCATCGAGACCCCGGTCGACCTGCTGAACGCCCAGGAGAAGATCGCCACCGCCGTCGGCAAGGACGCCGAGTTCGCGAAGCTCAAGGCGGACTACGACGCCAAGGCCGCACAGATCAAGGCCACCTACGCGGGCAGGCTCAACTCGGTGAAGTGGACCATCGCCTCCTCCTACGGCGGCGGCGAGTTCCTCGTCGACACCAGCACCTCCTGGGTCGGCCGGGTGCTGAAGGACGCGGGCGCGACCTTCTCCCAGGCCTCCGCGGACGGCAAGGAGCACGAGGTCACCTACTCGACCGAGAAGCTCGACGTGCTGGCCGACGCCGACATCGTCCTCGTGCCGCGGATGGCCGCCACCGGCGAGGTGCCGCAGGACACCAAGGACCTCGACAAGCAGCCGGCCTGGCAGAACCTCAAGGCCGTCAAGGCCGGGAAGGTCCTGCCGGTCACCTACGCCACCAGCGACCGCTACGGCACCTCCATCGACGTGCTGAACCAGATCGAGACGATCCTCAAGGGCCTCTAGGCCCGCCCCCGGGCGGCCGCCGCCGCGGCCGCCCGGGTCCGTTCCACCAGCACACACCGCACCACCCCCGCCCCGGCGGGCGGCGCACCGACGACCGGGAAGGGCCGACGATGCCTGAGGCGAGCACCCCCACCCCGCAGCACGCGGCCGACGGGACGGCCGGTCTGACGGCCGCCCAGGCCGGAGTGCTCGCCGCCCAGCGGATCGACCCCGACAACCCCGCGTACAACGTCGGCCAGTACGTCGAACTGGACGGCCCGCTCGACACCGCCGCCCTGGAGCAGGCACTGCGCCGCACCCTCGGCGAGGCCGACGGACTGCACATCCGCCTCGCCACGCAGGACGGCCGCACCGTCGCCCGGCCGTCCGGGTTCGACGCCGACACCTGGCACCTGCCGCGGCTCGACACCCGCGGCGCCGCCGACCCGGTCGCCGCCGCCGTCGGCCTGGTGCGCGACCAGCTCGCCCTCCCCACCCCGCTGGAGGGCCCCGGCGCCGGCCCGCTGACCGGATCGCTGCTCGTCCGCACCGGCGAACAGCGGCACCTGTGGTTCCAGTGGTTCCACCACCTGGTGGTCGACGGTTACAGCGTCGCCCTGCTCACCCGCCGGGTCGCCCAGGTGTACACCGCCCTCGTCCGCGACGAGCCCGTGCCCGCGAGTCCCTTCCGCCCCTCCCGGCTGCTCGCCGAGGCCGAGGCCGCCCACCTGGGCTCCGAGCAGGCCGCCGCCGACCGGGCGTACTGGCTCGACCGCCTCGCCGACCGGCCCGCCGCGGCCGGGCTCACCGAGACCACCGCGCAGGCCTCGCCCGCGTCGCTGCGGCACCGGGTGGAGCTCTCCGCCGAGGCGTCCGCCGCGGTGCTCGGCGCCGCCCGCGCCACCCGCACCACCTGGGCGGAGGCCGCCGCCGCCGGCTTCGCCGCGTACCTGCACCGGATGACCGGCACCCCGGACGCGCTGCTCGGCACGCACGTCATGGCGCGCACCGCGCCCGGCACGCTGCGGGTGCCCGGCATGGCCGTCAACATCCTGCCGCTGCGCCTGGCCGTCGGCGGCGCCGACACCTTCACCGGCCTGCTGCGGCGGGCCGCGGCCGCGCTGAAGGAGCTCCGCCGGCACCAGCTGCACCGCGGCGAGGAGCTGCGCCGCGAGCTCGGCCTCGTCGGCACCGACGAGCGGCTGTACGGGCCGCTGCTCAACCTCAAGCCCTTCGGCACCGGCCCGGACTTCGCCGGGGTGCCCGGACGGACCGTCACCCTGGCCTCCGGCCCGGTCGACGACGTCGCGCTCTCCGTCACCAAGGACCCGCAGGACCGCCTGGTGCTGGAGTTCGACGCCAACCCGGCGCTGTACACCGCCGCGGAACTCGCCGGCCACGCCCGCCGCTGCGCCGACCTGCTGACCCGGCTCGCCGGTGCCCCCGACCGCCCGATCGGTGACCTCGCGCTGCCCGCCGACGAGGAACTCGCCGAGCTGCTGCACGGCTGGAACGCCACCGACCGCGAGGTGCGCCCCGGCACCCTCGTCAGCCGGATCGCCGAGCGCACCGCCACCGTGCCGGACGCCGTGGCCGTGGTCTTCGAGGGCACCGAACTGACCTACCGGGCGCTCGCCGAGCGCTCCGACGCGCTCGCCCGCACCCTCGTCGCCGCCGGCGCCGGACCGGACCGCGTGGTCGGCGTCGCCGTGCCGCGCTCCGCCGGGCTGATGGTCGCCCTGCTCGGCGTGCTCAAGTCCGGCGCCGCCTACCTGCCGCTGGACGCCGACTACCCGGCCGAGCGACTCGCGTACATGGTCGAGGACGCCGCCCCCGTCCGGGTGGTCACCGTGCCCGCCCTGGTCGACCGCCTCCCGGCCGGCGCTCCCGTGCTGCTGCTCGACGGGCAGGACGGGCTGCACGGGCAGGACGGGCAGGACGCGCCCGGCACCGCCCTGCCCGCCGTCGCCCCCGACCACGCCGCCTACCTGATCTACACCTCCGGCTCCACCGGCCGCCCCAAGGGCGTCGTCGTCACCCACCGCGCCATCGTCAACCGGCTCGCCTGGATGCAGCACGCCTACCGGCTGCAAGCCGACGACCGGGTGCTGCAGAAGACCCCGGCCAGCTTCGACGTCTCGGTGTGGGAGTTCTTCTGGGCGCTCTGCGAGGGCGCGTCGGTCGTCCTCGCCCGCCCGGAGGGCCACAAGGACCCGGCGTACCTCGCCGCGCTGATCGCCGACCGGCACGTCACCACCCTGCACTTCGTGCCGTCCATGCTGCGGGCGTTCCTGGAGGAGCCGTCCGCGGCCGCCCGCTGCGCCGGGCTGCGCCGCGCGTTCTGCTCCGGCGAGGCCCTGCCGGGCGACGTCGTCGAACGCTGGTACGCGGCCCTGCCCGCCGTGCCGCTGCACAACCTGTACGGGCCGACCGAGGCCGCCGTCGACGTCACCCACCACCGCACCGCGCCCGGCGCCGGGGTCGTGCCGATCGGCCGCCCGGTCTGGAACACCCGGCTGTACGTGCTGGACGCACGGCTGCGCCCGGTGCCGGTCGGCGTGCCCGGCGAGCTGTACCTCGCCGGCGTGCAGCTGGCCCGCGGCTACCTCGGCCGCCCCGGCCTGACCGCCGGCCGCTTCGTCGCCTCGCCGTTCGCCGCGGGCGAGCGCATGTACCGCACCGGAGACCTCGTCCGCCTGGCCCCGGACGGCGAGGTCGAGTACCTCGGCCGCACCGACGACCAGGTCAAGGTGCGCGGCTTCCGCATCGAACTCGGCGAGATCGAGGCCGCTCTGGAGGCCCTTCCCGAGGTCGGGCAGGCCGCCGTGACCGCCCGCGAGCTGACCCCCGGCGGCGCCCGGCAGCTCGTCGGCTACGTCGCGCCCGCCCCCGCCGACCCGGAGGCGCTGCGCACCGCGCTGGCCCGCACCCTGCCCGAGCACATGGTGCCCGCCGTGCTCGTCGGCCTGGACACGCTGCCGCTCAGCCTCAACGGCAAGCTCGACCGCAAGGCCCTGCCCGCCCCGCGGCAGGCCGCCGGCCCCGCCGCCGCCCGCGCGCCGCGCACCGAGGCCGAGCGGGTCCTCACCGACCTCGTCCGCGAGATCCTCGGCCTCGCCGAGGTCGGCGTCGACGACAACTTCTTCTCCCTCGGCGGCGACTCCATCTCCGCCATCCAGCTCGGCAGCCGGGCCCGCCGCGCCGGGTACGGCATCACCCCGCGGGTGGTCTTCGAGCGCCGCACCGTCGCCCGGATCGCCGCCGTCGCGGAGACCCTGCGCGCCGCCGAGGAGACCCGGCCCGCCGCGGACGCCGTCGGCCCGCTGCCGCCCACCGCCGTCAGCGAGTGGCTGCGCGGCCGCGGCGGCCCGGTCGCCAGGTTCGGCCAGACCACCGTGGTCACCGTGCCCGGCGGCCTCGACCGGGCCCGCCTCACCGCCGCCCTGGACGCCCTCACCGACCGGCACGACGCCCTGCGGCTGCGCCTGCACGTCGCCCCCGACGGCACCTGGACGCAGGAGGTCCGCGCGGCGGGCAGCGCCCCCGCCGCGGACCGGCTCCGCCGGATCGCCGTCGCCCCGGACGAGCTCACCACCGCCGCCGCCCTGGAGCGCGAGGCCGCCGCCGACCGGCTCGACCCCGAGCGCGGCAGCGTGCTGCAGGCCGTCCACCTCGACGCCGGCCCCGGCACCCCCGGCCTGCTCGTCCTCGCCGCGCACCACCTCGCCGTCGACGGCGTCTCCTGGCGCGTCCTGCTGCCCGACCTGCGGGCCGCCTACGAGGGCCGCACCCTCGACCCCGTCGTCACACCCCCGCGCCGCTGGGCCCTCGGCCTCGCCGAGGCCGCCACCGGCGACGCCCTGCGCGCCGAACTCCCCCTCTGGCAGGCCGTCCTCGCCGACGGCGCGGGGCCCCTGCTCGGCGACCGGCCGCTCGACCCGGCCCGCGACACCGCCGCCACCGCACAGCGGCTGCGCCTCACCCTGCCCGCCCACCGCACCGCACCGCTGCTCGCCGACGTGCCCGCCACGCACCGGGCCGGCGTCGACCACGTGCTGCTGACCGCCCTCGCCCTCGCCCTGCTCGGCCGCCGCCGCACCGGCACCGACCGCGCCGACCTGCTGCTGCGCCTGGAGGGCCACGGCCGCGAGGACCACCTCGTGCCCGGCGCCGACACCGCGCGCACCGTCGGCTGGCTCACCACCGAGCATCCGGCCCGACTGGACCTCGCCGGCGTCGACCTCGCCGACGCCCGGGCCGGCGGCCCCGCGGCCGGCCGCGCCCTCGCCCTCGTGAAGGAGCAGCTGCGCGCCCTGCCGAACGCCGGTGCCGGCTACGGCCTGCTGCGCCACCTCGACCCGGTCGCCGGCCCCGCCCTGGCCGACGCCGAGCAGCCGCAGCTGCTCTTCAACTACCTCGGCCGGTTCACCGCGACCGGTGCGCCGTGGACGGCCGCCGCCGGCGGCGACGCGATCACCGCGACCGCCGACCCCGGGCTGCCCGCCGCGCACGCGCTGGAGGTCGGCGCGTTCGTCCACGACGGCCCGGACGGCGCCGAGCTGTCCGTCGGCCTCACCTGGCCGCGCGGCGTGCTCACCGAGGACGCCGCCCGCGACATCGCCGACCGCTGGTTCGCCGCGCTCGACGCGCTGGCCGCGTACGCCGCCCGGCCGGACGCGGGCGGGCTCACCCCGTCCGACGTGCCGCTCGCCGACGTCACCCAGCCGGTCCTCGACCGGCTCGCCGCCGCGCACCCCGGCACCGAGGACGTGCTGCCGCTGTCGCCGCTGCAGGAGGGCCTGCTCTTCCACGCCGACCAGCAGCGGGCCGACGGCGCGGACGACCTCTACACCTCGCTCACCTCGCTGGAGCTGCGCGGCCCGCTCGACGCGGACGCGCTCGCCGCGGCCGTCGACGCGGTCGTCGGCCGGCACACCGCACTGCGCGCCGGGTTCGCCGGGGACGGCACCGGCCGTCCGCTGCAGCTCGTCGCCGCGGCCGTCCGGGTGCCGTGGACGCACCACGACCTGACCGCGCTCGACGCCGCCGCGCAGCAGGCCGCGCTCGCCCGGATCGAGGACGACGAGGCCTCCCGCCGCTTCGACCCGGCCCGGCCGCCGCTGGTGCGCTGCGCCCTGGTGGAGCTCGGCCCCGGCCACCACCGGCTGGTGCTGACCCGCCACCACATCGTCATGGACGGCTGGTCGACGCCCGTGCTGCTGCGCGAGCTGATCGCCGTGTACGGCGGCGCCGACGCGGCCGCGATGCCCGCGCCCACGCCCTACGCCGACCACCTGGCCTGGCTGGCCGGGCGGGACGCCGCCGCGGACACCGAGGCGTGGCGCGGCGCGCTGGCCGGCCTGGCCGGGCCCACCCTGCTCGCCGACGCGCTGGGCACACCGGCGGACTCCCCCGCCGCAGGCGGGCGCGAGGTCGAACTGCCGATCCCGGCGGAGCTCGCGGCCGCACTGACCGCGACCGCCCGCCGGTACGGGCTGACCCTGAACACCCTGGTGCAGGGCGCGTGGGCGATCCTGCTCGGCCGGCTCACCGGCCGTGCCGACGTGGTGTTCGGCGCGACCGTCTCCGGCCGTCCCGCGGACATCCCGGGTGTGGAGTCGATGGTCGGGCTGTTCAGCAACACCGTGCCGGTGCGCTTCGCCGCGGACGACGACGAGCCGGTCGCCGAGGCGCTGGCCCGGCTGCAGGCGGAGCAGTCCGCGCTGCTCGACCACCAGTACCTGGGGCTGGCCGACATCCAGGCACGGACCGGCCACGGCACGCTCTTCGACACCCTGCTGGTCTTCGAGAACTACCCCGTCGACCCGGAGCAGCTGACCGCCCGCGGCGTGCGGGTCGCCGGCATCGGCAACCGGGGGGCGACGCACTACCCGCTGACCGTCCTCACCCTGCCCGGCGAGGCGCCGCAGCTGACCGTCGAGTACCGGCCGGACGTCTTCACCGCCGAACAGGCCGGCACCGTCGGCGCCCGCCTGATGCGGCTGCTCGGCGCGATCGCCGACGACCCGCAGGCCCGCGTCGGCACCCTGGAGGTGCTCGACGCCGCCGAGCGCACCGCCCTGCTCGGGACGTGGAACGCCACCGGCCGCGAGGTGCCCGCCGGCACCGTCGTGGACGCCCTCGAACGGCAGGCCGCCGCCACCCCGGACGCCGTCGCCGTCGTCTGCGGCGGACAGCGGACGACCTTCGCCGAGCTCGCCGCCCGGATCGACCTGACGGCCCGCCACCTGGCGGCGCTCGGCGCCCGTCCCGGGCAGGTCGTGGCGCTGGCCCTGCCGCGCTCGGCCGAGCTGGTCGCGGCGGTGTTCGGCGTGCTGAAGTCCGGCGCCGCCTACCTGCCGGTCGACCTGGACCACCCGTCCGAGCGGGTCGCGCTGATGCTGGACGACGCCGCGCCGCTGCTCACGCTGACCACCGCCGAGGTCGCCGCCCGGCTGCCGGTGCTCGCCGCGCACGGCCTCGGCACCGTCCTCGCCGACGAGCTGGGCGGGCGGGCCGCCGAGCCGGTCGCCCCGCACGCCGACGACCTGGCGTACGTGATCCACACCTCCGGCTCCACCGGCCGTCCCAAGGGCGTGCAGGTGCCGCACCGCGGGCTGGCCAACATGCTGGAGCACCACGGCGGCACGGTGTTCGCCGACGCGGTGGCGGCGGCCGGCGGCCGGCGGCTGCGGGCCGCGCACACCGCGTCGTTCTCCTTCGACTCCTCGTGGGAGCAGCTGCTGTGGCTGGTGCTCGGCCACGAGCTGCACGTGTACGGCGAGGACCTGCGGCGCGACCCGCAGGCGCTGGCCGAGCGGCTGCTCGCCGACCGGATCGACACCCTGGACGTCACGCCGTCGTTCGGCCGGCAGCTCGTCGAGTGGGGCGTGCTGGACTCCGCCGTGCACCGTCCGCTGCTGTTCCTCGTCGGCGGCGAGGCCGTCGACCAGGCCCTGTGGACGCGGCTGCGCGAGGCCGAGGGCGTGATCGGCCACAACTTCTACGGCCCGACCGAGTACACCGTCGACACGCTGGGCGCGGCCTGCGCCGACAGTGCGACGCCGTCCGTCGGCCGCCCGATCGGCAACACCCGGGCGTACGTGCTGGACGCCCGGCTGCGGCCCGTCCCGGTGGGGGTGCCGGGCGAGCTGTACGTCGCGGGGCCCGGCCTGGCGCGGGGCTACGGCAACCGGCCGGCGCTGACCGCTTCGCGGTTCGTCGCCGACCCGTTCGCCGCGGGCGGCCGGATGTACCGCACCGGCGACGTCGTGCGCCGCCGTGCCGACGGCTCGCTCGACTACCTGGGCCGCGACGACGACCAGGTGAAGATCCGCGGCTTCCGGGTGGAGCCCGGCGAGGTCGAGGCGGCGCTCGCCGCCCTGCCGGGCGTGGCGCAGGCCGCCGTGCTGGCCCGCGGCGGGCACGGCGTGAAGCGGCTGGTCGGCTACGTCTCTCCCGCCACGGCGGACCCGGCCGCGCTGCGCGCCGCGCTCGCCGCCGAACTGCCCGAGTACATGGTGCCCG
Organism: Kitasatospora sp. NBC_01539; assembly: GCF_045040525.1. NCBI lineage: Bacteria > Bacillati > Actinomycetota > Actinomycetes > Kitasatosporales > Streptomycetaceae > Kitasatospora > Kitasatospora sp. NBC_01539. The sequence goes on along the minus strand of NZ_CP109390.1, from coordinate 4,830,463 downwards.
CGGCGATCGTGCCGCTGCCCGCCCTGCCGCTGAACGTCAACGGCAAGCTCGACCGGCAGGCGCTGCCGGAACCGGACGCCGCCGCGTTCGCCGCACCCGCCGGGCGCGCCCCGCGCGACGAGCGGGAGGCCGTGCTGTGCGGCGTCTTCGCGGACGTCCTCGGCCTGCCGCGGGTCGGCGTCGACGACGACTTCTTCGCGCTCGGCGGGCACTCCCTGCTCGCCACCCGGGTGGTCGGGCGGGTGCGAGCCGCACTCGGCGTCTCCACCGCCGTGCGCGACCTCTTCGAGACCCGGACGGCCGCCGCGTTCGCCGCCCGGCTGGCCACCGCCGCCGCGGACCGCCCCGGCCCGGCCGCCCGGCCGCGCCCGGAGCAGGTGCCGCTCTCCCCGGCGCAGGCCCGGCTGTGGTTCCTGCACCGGCTGGACGGCCCGACGACGGCCTACACCATCCCGTGCGCGCTGCGGATCGACGGCCCGCTCGACGCGGCCGCGCTGGAGGCGGCGTTCGGCGACGTGCTGGCCCGCCACGAGGCGCTCCGCACGGTCTTCCCCGACGTCGACGGCCGCCCGTACCAGCGCATCCTGGCGCCCGAGGCCGCCGGGACGCCCTTCGAGGTGCGCGAGGTGGCACCGCGGCAGCTCGACACCGCGGTCGCCGAGGCCGGGGCGTACGCCTTCGACCTGGGGGTGGAGGTGCCCGTCCGGGCGACGCTGCTCACCGCGGGACCGCGGCGGCACGTGCTGAGCGTGGCCCTGCACCACATCGCGGGCGACGAGTGGTCGGAGGGCGTGCTGCTACGCGACCTCGACACCGCCTACGCCGCCCGGACCGCCGGGCGGGCGCCCGCCTTCGCCCCGCTGCCGCTGCAGTTCGCCGACCACGCGCTGTGGCAGGCCGACCTGCTGGCCGGCACGGACGGGCCGGCCGCCGCGCAGACCGCGTACTGGACGGACCGGCTGGCGGGCCTGCCCGCGGAGCTGGCCCTGCCCACCGACCGGCCGCGGCCCGCCGAGGCCACCGGCCGCGGCGGCGCCGTCCGGCTGCGGCTGCCCGACGGGCTGCACACCGCGCTCGGCGCGTACGCCCGGCGCAGCGGCGCCACGCCGTTCATGGTGACGCAGGCCGCCGCCGCCCTGCTGCTCGGCCGGCTCGCCGGCACGGCGGACGTCCCGCTCGGCACGCCCGTCGCCGGGCGGTCCGACGAGGCCGTGGAGTCGGTCGTCGGCTTCTTCGTCAACACCCTGGTGCTGCGGCACGACCTCTCCCCCCGCTCCGCCGGGGGTGCCCCTGCGGGCATGCCGACCTTCGACGAGCTGGTGCGGCGCTCCCGGGAGACCGTGCTCGGCGCGCTGGCCCACCAGGACCTGCCGTTCGACCGGCTGGTGGAGATCGTCAACCCGGAGCGGTCGCTCGGCCGGCACCCGCTCTTCCAGGTGATGGTGCAGCACCGCCGGGAGGCCGGCGGCCTCGACGCCCTGCTGGGGGCGCGTACGGCGCTGCTGCCCGACCCGGTGCACGCGGCCCGCTTCGACCTGGCGTTCACCTTCGTGGAGTCCGCCGACGGAGCCCGCACCGACCTGACGGTCATCCACGCCGAGGACCTGTACGACCGGGCCACGGCCCGGCTGTTCGGCGCCCGGCTGATCCGGGTGCTGGAGCAGGCGCTGGCCGCACCCGACCGGCCCGCGGAGCGGATCGAGCCGACCGCCGCCCAGGAGCGGCGCGGCCTGGCCGGCGAGTGGAACGCCACCGACCGGGAGGTCCGCGACGGCACCCTGGTCGACCGCATCGCCGAACGCACCGCCGCCACCCCCGACGCGGTCGCCGTCGACTTCGAGGGCGAGCAGCTGACGTACCGGCAGCTCGACGAGCGCGCCGGGCGGCTGGCCCGGGTGCTGGCCGCGGCCGGTGCCGGGCCGGACCGGATCGTGGCCGTCGCCGTGCCGCGGTCGGCCGGGCTGATGGTCGCGCTGCTGGGCGTGCTGCGCGCCGGGGCGGCGTACCTGCCGCTCGACACCGAGTACCCGGTGGAGCGGCTCGCCGCGATGGTCGAGGACGCCGCGCCGGTGTGCGTGCTGTCGGTGCCCGGGCTGGACGACCGGCTGCCGCGGGTGCCGGGCGTGCCGGTGCTCGCCGTCGACGCGGACGGCCCGCAGGCAGAACCCGCCGCGGCCGGGCCGGACCACGCCGCGTACGTGATCTTCACCTCGGGCTCCACCGGCCGCCCCAAGGGCGTGCTGGTGACGCACCGGGCGATCGTCAACCGGCTCGACTGGATGCGCGAGGTCTACAGCGTCACGCCCGAGGACCGCGTGCTGCAGAAGACCCCGGCGAGTTTCGACGTGTCGGTGTGGGAGTTCTTCCTGCCGCTGGTGAGCGGCGCCCGCGTCGTCCTGGCCCGGCCCGGCGGCCACCGCGAGCCCGACTACCTGGCCGCGCTCGCCGCCCGCGCCGGGATCACCGCCTGCCACTTCGTGCCGTCGATGCTCACCGCCTTCACCGGCGCGGCCGAGCAGGAGCCGGCCGTGCGGGCCGGCTTCACCGGGGTGCGCCGGGTGTTCTGCTCGGGCGAGGCGCTGCCCGCCGCGGCCGTCGACCGGTTCGCCGCGCTCTGGCCGCAGATCGAGCTGCACAACCTGTACGGGCCGACCGAGGCCGCCGTCGACGTCACCTACCACCGGGCGTGGGCCGGCGCGGGCACCGTGCCGATCGGCCGCCCGGTCTGGAACACCCGGCTCCACGTGCTGGACGCGCGGCTGCGCCCGGTGCCGGTCGGCGTGCCCGGCGAGCTGTACCTCGCCGGCGTGCAGCTGGCCCGCGGCTACCTCGGCCGTCCCGGCCTGACCGCCGGCCGGTTCGTCGCCGACCCGTTCGCCGCCGGCGGGCGCATGTACCGCACCGGCGACCTGGTGCGCCGCCGGGTCGACGGCGAGGTCGAGTACCTCGGCCGCACCGACGACCAGGTCAAGGTGCGCGGCTTCCGCATCGAACTCGGCGAGATCGAGGCCGCCCTGGCCGCGCTGCCCGGTGTGGGGCAGGCCGCCGTGACGGCGCGTCAGCTCGCCGACGGCGGCGCCCGGCAGCTGCTCGGCTACGTGGTGCCGCAGGCCGGCGCCTCGGTCGGCGGCGACGCGGTGCGCGCGGCGGTCTCCGCGGTGCTGCCCGAGCACATGGTGCCCGCCGTGGTCACCGTGCTGGACGCGCTGCCGCTGAGCGTCAACGGCAAGCTCGACCGCAAGGCGCTGCCCGCCCCCGGCCGGGGTGCCGCCGTGGTCCCCGCGGGGCCGGGCCCGGCCCCGGCGATGGCCCGGGTGTTCGCCGAGGTGCTGGGCCTGGCCGAGGTCGGCGAGGACGAGAACTTCTTCGCACTCGGCGGCGACTCCATCGTCTCCATCCAGCTGGTCGGCCGGGCCCGCAGGGCGGGCTTCGCCATCACGGCGAAGGACGTCTTCCAGCACCCGACGCCCGCCGCCCTGGCCGCCGCCGCCAAGGGCCTGCCGACCGCCGCCGCGGCAGGCCCCGCCGCCGCACCGCCCGCCGCCGTCGACGGGCCGCTGCCCGCGCTGCCGGTCGTGCACTGGCTGCGCGAGCGCGGCGGGCCGATCGACCGCTTCAACCAGTCCGTCGTGCTCACCGTGCCCGCGGGCCTCCGGGAGGAACCGCTGCGCCGGGCCCTGGCCGCCCTCGCCGAGGCCCACCCGGCCCTGCGGCTGCGGCTGGCCCGCACCGACGGCATCTGGACGCAGGAGGTGCTGCCCGCCGCACAGGCCCCGGCCGTCACCGACCCGCAGACCCTGCGCCGCGTCGCCCGGGACGGCGCCGACCCCGCCGCCGAGGCCGACGCGGCGGCCGCCGCCCTCAGCCCCGACACGGGCCGGGTGCTGCGCGCCGTCTGGTTCGACGGCGGCCCGGAACGCGAGGGCCGCCTGCTGCTGACCGTGCACCACCTCGCCGTCGACGGCGTCTCCTGGCGCACCCTGCTGCCCGAACTCGCCGCCGCCTACGCCGGCCGCACCCCCGAGCCGGAGACGGACCCGCTGCGCGCCTGGGCCGAGCACCTGCTCGCCCACGCCCACGAACGCCACCGGATCGCCGAACTCCCCCACTGGCGGGCGGTGACGGCCGGACCCGCCGGGCCGCTGGGCGGCCTCGCCGCCGACCCGGCCCGCGACACCGTCGCCACCCTGCGCACCCTGCGCCGCACCCTGCCCGCCGACCGCACCGCGCCGCTGCTCGCCGACGTGCCGCAGGCGTTCGGCGCCGGGGTCGACGACGTGCTGCTGGCCGGCCTCGTGCTCGGCGTGGCGGCCGCCCGTCCCGGCGCCGTCCCCGCCGTCCGCGTCGACCTGGAGGGCCACGGCCGCGGCGGCCACGAAGGCCGCACCCCGGACCTCGCCCGCACCGTCGGCTGGTTCACCACCGTGCACCCCGTGCGGCTCGACCTGGCCGGGCTGGACCCGGCCGCGGCGATGGCCGGCGGCGAGGCCGCCGGCCAGGTGCTCAAGCAGGTCAAGGAGCAGCTGCGGGCCGCCCCCGACAAGGGCCTCGGCTACGGCCTGCTGCGCCACCTCAACGCGCAGACGGCGCCGCTGCTGGCGGCCGCACCGCGCTCCGAGGTGCTGTTCAACTACCGCGGCCGGACCGACGGCCGGGCACCCGACGCGGGCGGCTGGCCGCTCGCCCCGCAGGACGAGCGGGCGGCCGTCGCGGCGGCCGCCGGGCCCGACCCGGCGATGGCGGCCGGATACCCGCTGGAGATCGACGCGGTCGTGCAGGCCGGGCCGGACGGCCGGCCCGAGCTGGCCGTCGAGTGGAGCTGGCCGCAGGCCCTGCTGACCGACACCGAGGCGGCCGCCCTGGCGGACGCCTGGTTCGCCGCGCTCGACGCGATCGCCGCGCACACCCGCACCGGCGGGGGCGGCGGCATCACCCCGTCCGACCTCGACCTCGTCGCGCTGAAGCAGGAGCAGATCGACCGTCTGGAGGCCCGCATGCGCGGCGGCGCCCGGCCCACCCGGCGGCGGCGATGAGCCACCGCGACGAGCCCGCGGCGGCGAACCGCCGCCCCGGGCCGAGCACCCGTCCGAGCACCCGTCCGACCACCCGTCCGACCACACCCGGGACCGAGAACACCGTGACGCACTCCACCGAACCGACCGCCCCGACCGACCGGCCGGGGGCCGACCAGCCGCAGGGCGACCAGCCGCGGGCAGGGGCCCGGCTGGAGGACGTCTACCCGCTGTCCTCGCTGCAGGAGGGCCTGCTCTTCCACGCCCTCTACGACGACGGGGCGCGCGACGTCTACGTCGTACAGTCGCACCTCGACCTGGCGGGCGCCGTCGACACCGCCCGGCTGTCCGCCGCCGTCGACGCGCTGCTGCGGCGGCACGCCAACCTGCGGGCCGGCTTCTGGTACGAGGACCCGGAGGCGATCGTCCAGTTCGTGCAGGGCACGGTGGCGACGCCGCTGCGCGAACTCGACCTGACCGGCACCGCCGCGCCCGAGGACGCCGTCCGCGCGGCGATGGACGAGGACTGGCACCACCGTTTCGACCTCGGCACCCCGCCGCTGCTGCGCCTCACCCTGCTGCGCCTCGCCGCGGACCGCGCCCGGCTCGTCATCACCTGCCACCACCTGCTGCTGGACGGCTGGTCGATGCCGATCGTCGTCCGCGAGCTGCTGGCGCTGTACGGCTCCGCGGGCGACACCTCGGTGCTGCCCGCCGTCCGCCCGTACAAGGACCACCTGGCGCTGCTCGCCACCCGCGACACCGCGGCCGCCGAGGCCGCCTGGCGGACCGAGCTGGCCGGGTTCGCCGAGGCGCACCCGGTGGCGCCCGGCGCGGCGGCCGGCGCCGCGGTCGAGCCCGGCACGGTGGAGGCCACCGCGGGCCCCGAGCTGTCGGCGGCGGTCGCCGCGGCCGCCCGGGGCCGCGGCCTGACCCTGGGCAACGTCGCCCACACCCTGTGGGGCGTGCTCGTCGGCTCGCTGACCGGCACCACCGACGTGGTCAGCGGCACCACCGTCTCCGGCCGACCGGACGACCTGCCGGGCGCCGGGTCGATGGTCGGCCTGTTCATCAACACCGTGCCGGTCCGCGTCCGTCTGCGGCCCGGCACCACCCTGGCGGAGGCGGCCGCGGAGACCCAGCGCCGGCAGGCCGAGCTGCTGGCCCACCAGCACCTGGGCCTGGGCGCCGTACAGCGGGTCTCCGAGGTCGACGGCCCGCTCTTCGACACCCTGCTCGTGGTGGAGAACTACCAGGGCGGCGGCGACGCGCTCGCCGAGACCCTGGGCACCGCCGAGGGCCTGGCCGTCACCGGCCTCGGCGCGCGCGACGCCACCCACTACCCGCTCACCCTGTCGGTGCTGCCCGGCGCCGACCTCCGGCTCGAACTCGGCTACCGCACCGACCTCTTCGACGCCACGGAGGCCGGGCGGATCACCGCCCGCTACCTCGCCCTGCTGGCCGCGTTCGCCGCCGACCCGGACACCCCGCTCGCCCGGCTCGACCTGCTGCCCGCCGACGAGCGCGCCGCCCTCGCCGCGACCGCCTCCGGCGGCACCCACGACGTGCCGGCCGGCACCGCCGCCGACCGCTTCGCCGCGCAGGCCGCCCGCACCCCGCAGGCCCGCGCCCTGGTCGGCCCGGCACTCACCGGCACCGGCACCGAGGAGTTCACCTACGCCGAACTCGACGGGCACGCCGACCGGCTCGCCCGGCTGCTGCTCTGCCGCGGCCTGGGCGCCGACCGGATCGCCGCCCTCGCCCTGCCCCGGTCCGCCGCCACCGTCACCGCCCTGCTCGCCGTGCTCAAGGCCGGCGGCGCCTACCTGCCGCTCGACCTCGACCACCCCGACGAGCGGCTCGCCCTCGTCCTCGACGACGCCCGCCCGGCCGTGGTGCTGACCACCCGCGAGGTCGCCGCCCGCCTGCCCGAGGTGCCCGGCGCGGTCACCCTGCTGCTGGACGACCCGGCCACCGCGGCCGCCCTCGCCGCCCTGCCCGGCGGCCCGCTCACCGACACCGAGCGCGGCGGCCCGGTCGACCCGGCGCAGGCCGCGTACGTCATCCACACCTCCGGCTCCACCGGCCGGCCCAAGGGCGTGGTGATCCCGCACGCGGGCCTCGCCAACCTGGTGCACGACCACCTGGAGACGGTCTTCGCGGACGCGCTGCGCGCCACCGGCCGGGAGCGGCTGCGGGCCCTGCACACCGCCTCGTTCTCGTTCGACTCCTCGTGGGAGCAGCTGATCTGGCTGATCGGCGGGCACGAGCTGCACGTCCTCGGCGAGCAGGACCGCCGCGACGCGGAGGCCGTCGTCGCCCACGTCCGCGCGCACCGCATCGACACCCTCGACGTGACCCCCTCGTACGCGCGGCAGCTCGTCGACTCGGGCCTCCTCGCGGGCCCGCACCGCCCGCCGGTGCTGCTGCTCGGCGGCGAGGCGCTGCCCGCACCGCTCTGGGCGCGGCTGCGCGCCGAACCCGGCGTGACCTGCGTCAACTACTACGGGCCGACCGAGTTCACCGTCGACGCGCTGGTCGCCGACCTCGCCGACAGTGCGGAGCCGAGCGTGGGCCGCCCGCTGCGCGGCACCCGCGCGTACGTGCTGGACGCGCTGCTGCGGCCCGTCCCGGCGGGCTCCCCCGGCGAGCTGTACCTCGCGGGCGCCCAGCTGGCCCGCGGCTACCTCGGGCGTCCCGGCCTGACCGCCGGCCGGTTCGTCGCCGACCCGTTCGCCGCCGGCGGGCGCATGTACCGCACCGGCGACCTGGTGCGCCGCCGCACCGACGGCACGATCGACTTCCTCGGCCGGGTCGACGACCAGGTGAAGATCCGCGGCTACCGCATCGAGCCCGGCGAGATCGAGGCCGTCCTGGCCGCGCTGCCCGGCGTCGCGCAGGCCGCGGTGCTGGTGCGCGGGGGCACGGTCGACCGCCTGGTCGCCTACGCCGTGCCCGCGCCGGGCGCGGAGCTCTCCGCCGACGCGCTCGGCGAGGCCCTCGCCGCCCGCCTGCCGGAGTACATGGTGCCGTCGGCGTTCGGCGTGCTCGACGCGCTGCCGCTGACCGTCAACGGCAAGCTCGACCGGGCCGCCCTGCCCGACGACGCCCTCGGCTTCACCGGCCTCGGCCTCGGCCGCGCCGCCGGCACCGAGACGGAGGAGCTGCTCTGCGAGCTGCTCGCCGAGGTGCTGGGCCTGCCCGGGGTCGGCGCCGAGGACGACTTCTTCCGCCTCGGCGGCGACTCCATCTCGTCCGTCCGCCTGGTCGGCGCCGCCCGCGCCGAGGGCCTGGCGCTCAGCCCCCGCGACGTCTTCGAGCAGCGCACCCCCGCGGCCCTGGCCGCCCTCGCCGACCGGCGCGAGGCCGCCGACCGTTCCCCGGCGCCGCCGGCCCTGCCGGCGCCGTCCGCGGAGCTGCTGGCCGCCGTACGGGCGGCCGTGCCGAAGCTCGACGTCGAGGACGTCTGGCCGGTCTCACCCCTGCAGGAGGGCCTGCTCTTCGAGGCCGGGTACGACGACCGGGCGCTCGACGTCTACACCTCCCGCGACGTCGTCACCCTCACCACCCGGGTGCCCGCCGACGTGCTGCGGGCCGCCGTCTCCGCCGTACTGGACCGCCACCCCAACCTGCGGGTCGGCTTCCTGCAGGACGGCCTGGAGCGGCCGGTGCAGTTCGTGCCGCGCGCCGTGGACGTGCCGCTCACCGAGACCGACCTCACCGCCCTCGACGAGGCGGCGTTCGCCGCCGAGCTGCACCGCATCAAGGAGGCCGAGGCGTTCACCCGCTTCGACCTCACGGCGCCGCCGCTGCTGCGCCTGGTCTCGGTGCTCGCCCCGGACGGCCGCCAGCACGTCCTGATCACCAACCACGCGCTGCTGTGGGACGGCTGGTCGTCCGGCCTGTTCCTGGAGGAGCTGCTGACGCTCTGCCACGACGGCACGATCGACACCCCGACCGGCCTGCCGTACCGCGACTTCCTCGGCTGGCTCGCCGCCCAGGACACCGCGGAGGGCCGCACCGCCTGGCGGCGTTCGCTGGACGGCCTCGACGAGCCGACGCTCGTCGCCCCGCAGGCCCGCGAGCGGGCCGCCGTGCTGCCCGAGGAGGTCGTGCTCGCCGCGCCCGTCGGGCTGTCCGAGCGGATCGCCGGGTACGCCCGTACGCACGCCCTGACCCTCAACACCGTGCTGTCCGGCGCGTGGGCGCTGCTGCTGGCCGGTCTGACGGCCCGGCAGGACGTGGTGTTCGGCGCGACCGTCTCCGGCCGCCCCGCCGAGCTGCCCGGCATCGACCGGACGATCGGCATGTTCCTCAACACCGTGCCCGTCCGGGCCCGGCTCGACCCCGCGGAGAGCGTCACCGCCTTCCTGACCCGGCTCCAGGCCGAGCAGGCCGAGCTGCTGCCGCACCACCAGACGAGCCTGGGCGAGATCCAGCGCGGCACCGGTTTCGGCCGCCTCTTCGACACCCTGCAGGTGCTCCGCAACACGCCGTCCGACGACGAGGTCCGCGACCGGATCCGCACCGGGCTGGGCGTGCAGCAGGTCACCGACGTCGACGCCACGCACTTCCCGCTGATCTTCATCACCAACCCGGGCGCCACCCTGGGCTTCGAGTGGAAGTACCGCCCGGACGTCTTCGACCGCGACACCGTCGAGCAGCACGCCGAGCGGCTGGTCGCCCTGCTGGAGCAGATCACCGCGCAGGACGGCCTGCTGGTCCGCGAGACCGACGTGCTGACGGAGCGGGAGCGGGAGCTGATCCTCGGGAAGTGGGCCGACACCGCCCACGAACTCCCCGACGCCTCCGTCGCCGACCTCCTCGCCGAACGCGCCACCCTCGCACCCCACGACACCGCACTCGTCTTCGGCACCGACACCTGGACCTACGCCAGACTCGACGCCCGCATCAACAAACTCGCCCGCCTCCTCACCACCCACGGCGCCGGCCCCGAAAAAACCGTCGCCCTCGGCCTCCCCCGCTCCCCCGACATGGTCGCCGCCCTCTTCGCCGTCCTACGCGCCGGAGCCGCCTACCTCCCCCTCGAACTCGACTACCCCCGCGACCGCCTCACCTTCATGGTCGAAGACACCGACCCCGTCTGCCTCCTCACCGACTCGACGGCCGCCACCCTCATGCCCGAACACGGCACCACCCTGCTCCTCGACTCCACCGAGACACAGGCCGAACTCGCAGCCCTACCCGACGACCCCTTCACCACCCCCTACATCCCCGACGCCCCCGCATACGTGATCTACACCTCCGGCTCCACCGGCCGCCCCAAGGGCGTCGTCACCCCCTACCACGGCCTGACCAACATGCAACTCAACCACCGCGAAGCCATCTTCAACCCCGTCGTCACCTCCGCCGGCAACCGACGCCTGCGCATCGCCCACACCGTCTCCTTCTCCTTCGACATGTCCTGGGAAGAACTCCTCTGGCTCGTCGAAGGCCACGAGGTCCACGTCCTCGACGAAACCCTCCGCCGCGACGCCCAGGGCCTGGCGGACTACTGCACCGAACACCGGATCGACGTCATCAACGTCACCCCCTCCTACGCACAAGCACTCGTCGAACAAGGCCTCCTCGACCACGACCGCCACCGCCCCGTCCTCGTCCTCCTCGGCGGCGAAGCCGTCGCCGAAACCCTCTGGACCACCCTCCGCGACACCCCCGGCACCACCGGCTACAACCTCTACGGCCCCACCGAATACACCATCAACACCCTCGGCGGCGGCACCCTCGACAGCACCACCGCCACCGTCGGCCGCCCCATCTGGAACACCACCGCCCACGTCCTCGACACACACCTGCGACCCGTCCCCATCGGCGTCCCCGGCGAGCTCTACATCAACGGCACCGGCCTCGCCCGCGGCTACCTCAACCGCCCCGCCCTCACCGCCCAACGCTTCGTCGCCGACCCCCACGGCAACCCCGGCGACCGCATGTACCGCACCGGCGACATCGTCCGACGACGCCCCGACGGCCTCCTCGACTTCCTCGGCCGCGCCGACGACCAGATCAAAATCCGCGGCTACCGCATCGAACCCGGCGAAATCGAAGACACCCTCACCACCCACCCCGACATCACCCACGCCACCGTCCTCGTCCGCGAAGACACCCCCGGCATCAAACGCCTCACCGCCTACCTCGTCCCCACCGACCACCCCGTCGACATCGCCCGCCTACGCAGCGACCTCGCCACCCGCCTGCCCGAATACATGGTCCCGTCCGCATTCGTCGTCCTCGACGCCCTCCCACTGACCGTCAACGGCAAACTCGACCGCAAGGCCCTCCCCGCACCGGAGAGCACCGGCGCGGGCACCGGCCGGGCCCCCCGCGACGCCCGCGAGGAGATCCTCTGCGGACTCTTCGCCGAGGTGCTCGGCCTGTCCGAGGTCGGCCCCGAGCAGCACTTCTTCGACCTCGGCGGCCACTCGCTGCTCGCCACCCGCCTCGTCGGCCGGGTGCGGTCCGCGCTCGGCGTGCAGCTCGCGGTACGCGACCTCTTCGAGGCGCCGACCCCGGCCGGCCTCGCCCACCGGGCCGCGTCCGGCGGCGACCCCCGCCCGGCCCTCACCCGCCGCGAGCGGCCCGCCGAACTGCCCCTGTCGCACGCCCAGCGCCGCATGTGGTTCCTGCAGAACCTCGACGACTCCGGCTCCGCGTACAACGTGCCGCTCGTGGTGCGGGTCTCCGGCCCGCTCGACCTCGACGCGCTGCGCGCCGCCGTCCGCTCCGTCACCGAGCGGCACGAGAGCCTGCGCACGGTCTTCACCGAGCGCGACGGCGGCGTGTTCCAGCAGGTGCTGGAGGCCGACGGCACCGTGCACGTGGTGGCGTCCGGCGAGGAGCGGCTCGCCGACGACGTGCAGGCCGCCGTCCGGTACGGCTTCGACCTCGCCGCGGAGCGCCCGCTGCGGGTCACCGTGCTGGAGGTCGGCCCGGCCGACCACGCCCTCGTCCTGCTCTTCCACCACATCGCCGGCGACGAGTGGTCGATGCTGCCCTTCATCGACGACCTGACCGCCGCCTACACCGCGCACGCCGCCGGACGGGCCCCGCTGTGGGCGCCGCTGCCCGTGCAGTACGCGGACTACACCCTCTGGCAGGAGGAGCTGCTGGGCGGCGGCGACAGCCCCGAGAGCCTGCACGCCCGTCAGGTCGCCCACTGGAAGCAGGCGCTGGCCGGGCTGCCGGAGGAACTGGCCCTGCCCACCGACCACCCGCGCACCGCGACCGCCGGGCACCGCGGCGACACCGTGCACGCCCGGGTGCGGCCGGAGGTGTACCGCGGGCTGCGGAACGCCGCCCGCGCGACCGGCACCACCACCTTCATGGTGCTGCAGGCCGCGGTGGCCACGCTGTTGCACCGGCTCGGCGCCGGTACGGACATCCCGCTCGGCGCGCCGGTCGCGGGCCGCTCGGACACCGCGCTGGACGGGCTCGTCGGCTTCTTCGTCAACACCCTGGTGCTGCGCAACGACCTCGCCGGCGACCCGGCCTTCGCCGAGCTGCTGACCCGCACCCGCGACGCCGACCTGGCCGCCTTCGCCCACCAGGACCTGCCGTTCGACCGGCTCGTCGAGGCGGTCAACCCGCCGCGCGTGCCCGGCCGCCACCCGCTGTTCCAGGTGATGCTCGGCTACCAGCACAACGACGGGGCGGCCGGCCGACTGCTCGGCCTGGAGAGCCGGATCCTGCCGTTCGAGCTGGGCGCGGCCAAGTTCGAGCTGGACTTCAACTTCGAGGAGACGTCCTCCGCGGAGGAGATCGACATCGCCTTCGAGTACGCCGCCGACCTGTACGACCGGTCGACCGCGGAGGCACTCGTCGAGCGGCTGCTCACCGTGCTGGCGCAGGTCGCCGCCGACCCGGCCCGCCGGATCGGCTCCCTGGACGTGCTGACGGAGCGGGAGCGGGAGCTGATCCTCGGGAAGTGGGCCGACACCGCCCACGAACTCCCCGACGCCTCCGTCGCCGACCTCCTCGCCGAACGCGCCACCCTCGCACCCCACGACACCGCACTCGTCTTCGGCACCGACACCTGGACCTACGCCAGACTCGACGCCCGCATCAACAAACTCGCCCGCCTCCTCACCACCCACGGCGCCGGCCCCGAAAAAACCGTCGCCCTCGGCCTCCCCCGCTCCCCCGACATGGTCGCCGCCCTCTTCGCCGTCCTACGCGCCGGAGCCGCCTACCTCCCCCTCGAACTCGACTACCCCCGCGACCGCCTCACCTTCATGGTCGAAGACGCCGACCCCGTCTGCCTCCTCACCGACTCGACGGCCGCCACCCTCATGCCCGAACACGGCACCACCCTGCTCCTCGACTCCACCGAGACACAGGCCGAACTCGCAGCCCTACCCGACGACCCCTTCACCACCCCCTACATCCCCGACGCCCTCGCATACGTGATCTACACCTCCGGCTCCACCGGCCGCCCCAAGGGCGTCGTCACCCCCTACCACGGCCTGACCAACATGCAACTCAACCACCGCGAAGCCATCTTCAACCCCGTCGTCACCTCCGCCGGCAACCGACGCCTGCGCATCGCCCACACCGTCTCCTTCTCCTTCGACATGTCCTGGGAAGAACTCCTCTGGCTCGTCGAAGGCCACGAGGTCCACGTCCTCGACGAAACCCTCCGCCGCGACGCCCAGGGCCTGGCGGACTACTGCACCGAACACCGGATCGACGTCATCAACGTCACCCCCTCCTACGCACAAGCACTCGTCGAACAAGGCCTCCTCGACCACGACCGCCACCGCCCCGTCCTCGTCCTCCTCGGCGGCGAAGCCGTCGCCGAAACCCTCTGGACCACCCTCCGCGACACCCCCGGCACCACCGGCTACAACCTCTACGGCCCCACCGAATACACCATCAACACCCTCGGCGGCGGCACCCTCGACAGCACCACCGCCACCGTCGGCCGCCCCATCTGGAACACCACCGCCCACGTCCTCGACACACACCTGCGACCCGTCCCCATCGGCGTCCCCGGCGAGCTCTACATCAACGGCACCGGCCTCGCCCGCGGCTACCTCAACCGCCCCGCCCTCACCGCCCAACGCTTCGTCGCCGACCCCCACGGCAACCCCGGCGACCGCATGTACCGCACCGGCGACATCGTCCGACGACGCCCCGACGGCCTCCTCGACTTCCTCGGCCGCGCCGACGACCAGATCAAAATCCGCGGCTACCGCATCGAACCCGGCGAAATCGAAGACACCCTCACCACCCACCCCGACATCACCCACGCCACCGTCCTCGTCCGCGAAGACACCCCCGGCATCAAACGCCTCACCGCCTACCTCGTCCCGGCGGAGCAGCGCACCGCCGACATCGCGGAGGTCCGCCGCACCCTGGCGGAGCAGCTGCCGGAGTACATGGTGCCGTCCGCGTTCGTCGTCCTCGACGCCCTCCCACTGACCGTCAACGGCAAACTCGACCGCAAGGCCCTCCCGGCGCCCACCGCGGCCGACTTCACGGCGACGGGGCCGCGGCGCAAGCCGCGGTTCGCGACCGAGCGGGTCGTGCACGCCGCCTTCGCGGACGTGCTCGGCCTGCCCGAGGTCGGGATCGACGAGAACTTCTTCGACCTCGGCGGGCACTCGCTGCTCGCGATGGCGCTGCTCCAGCGGCTCCGCACCGAGTTCGACGGCGAGCTGTGCCTCGCCGACCTCCTGGCCAGGCCCACCGTCGCGGCGCTGACCGCGTTCCTCGTGGACCGGCTCGTGGACGGCGCTCTCGGCCGTCCCGGCGGCGGCCCGGCTCCGAGCTGCTCCGGCTGACCCGCACCCGTACTTCCGAACACCTCACCGACCCACCACCGAAAAGGACGACACCATGAGCACCACCAACCCCTTCGAGGACGACGACGCCCGCTACTTCGTGCTGGTCAACGCGGAGAACCAGCACTCGCTGTGGCCCGCCTTCGCCGAGGTGCCGGCCGGCTGGACCGTCGTGCACGGCGAGGACACCCGCCAGGCCTGCTCCGACTACGTGGACGCGCACTGGACGGACATGCGCCCCGCCTCCCTGATCGCGCGCTCCGAGGCCGCGACCGCCTGACGGACCCGTCGGGGGCGGTGCCGCGGCACCGCCCCCGGGACCCGGCCCCGCGGGCCGTCCCGGCCGCACCGGCCGGACGGGCCCACCGCACCGAACAGACGGACCGAAGAGTGAGCACCCATCAGACGGACCCGCCCGGAGCCCCGGACGACGGCATGACCGCGGAGCGGCTGGCCGACGACGACCTCGAACCCGGCGCGCTCTCCCCCGAGCGGCGCCGTCGGGCCCGGGCCCTGCTGCGCGGCTCGCTGCGCCCGCACCGGGCCCTCGTCGCCGCGGCGATGATCGCCGCGGCGATCCGCCAGGTGGCGCTGCTCGCCGTGCCCTGGTGCGTCGAGAAGGCCATCGACGAAGGGCTGCAGAAGCACGACCGGCACGCCCTGCTCACCTGGTGCGCGGCCACCGCGGTCACCGCCGCGGTGCAGTTCGCCGGCCTGTACGCCTGGCAGTACTGCGCCGGGTACGCGGACGCCAGGGTCGGCGCCGACCTGCGCTCCCGGCTGCTGCGGCACCTCGCGGTGCTGGACCGCGCCGCGCTGGGCTCCCGCGGCCACGGCGACCTGGCGATGCGCGCCACCCGCGACACCGACCTGGTGCGCGAGTGGGTGCACGGCCTCGCGATCTGGGTGGTGCTCGGCACGACGTTCGTCGTGGTGCTGCCCGCACTGGCCTCGCTCGACGTCGGTCTGCTGCTGGTGGCGCTCGGCACCCTGCCGTTCCTGGTGTGGGTCAACCTGTACTTCCCGAAGCGGTTCGCGGCGGCCAGCGGCGAGCTGTCCCGGGCGCACGGCGTCCGCGCGGACGCCGTGGCCGACCTGCTGCAGGTCGGCACCGGGCTGCGCGGCACCGGCGGCCACCGTCCGCTGGTCGACCGGCACCACACGGCGAGCGCCGAGGTCACCGCGCGCACCGTGGACGCCGCCCGGATCGAGGCGAGCTGGGCGGCGATCGCCCCGTTCGTGCCGCGCCTGGCGGTGGCGGCGGGCGTCGGCATCGGCGGCCTCGCCGTGCTGGACGGCCGACTCGGCATCGGCGGCCTGGTCGCCTTCACCTCCTGGATGGC
Organism: Kitasatospora sp. NBC_01539; assembly: GCF_045040525.1. Lineage (NCBI taxonomy): Bacteria > Bacillati > Actinomycetota > Actinomycetes > Kitasatosporales > Streptomycetaceae > Kitasatospora > Kitasatospora sp. NBC_01539. The sequence continues at coordinate 4,814,308 of NZ_CP109390.1, read as the reverse complement.
GATCATCACGCTCGCCACCCGGGTGCTCGTCGACCGGATGCTGGAGCGCGGGCAGGCCGACGTCGCCGCCGCCCGGATCGACGAGGCGCTGTCGCTGCTGCCCGAGGTCGCGGAGCCCGCGCCCGGCACCGCCCGGCCGCTGCCCGCGACCGGCGCGCTCACCCTGACCGGCGTCCGCGCCGTCCGGGACGGCCGCACCGTGCTCGCCCCGCTCGACCTGACCGTCGCGCACGGCGAGTTCGTCGCCGTCAGCGGCGCCACCGGCGCGGGCAAGTCGACCCTGCTGCGCCTGCCCGTCCGGCTCGACGACCCGGCCACGGGCACCGTCGCCTACGGCGGCACCGACCTGCGCACCGCCGCCCTCGACGAGGTGCGCGCCCGGATCGCCTACGTCGCGCAGCGGCCGCTGCTGCTGTCCGGCACGGTCGCCGACAACCTGCGGCTGGGCCGCGACCTCGACGACGGCCTGCTGCACGAGGCCTGCCGCACCGCCGGGATCCACGACCAGCTCACCGCCATGCCGGACGGCTACGCGACCGAGCTCGGCGAGGGCGGCACCGCGCTCTCCGGCGGGCAGGTGCAGCGCCTGGCCATCGCCCGGGCACTGCTCGGCGACCCGCAGGTGCTGCTGCTCGACGACGCCACGTCGGCACTGGACACCGCCACCGAACGGCTCGTGCTCGACCGGCTGCGGGCCTGGGCCGCCGACCGGACGATCGTCTTCGCCACCCACCGCACCGCCGTGCTGGAGGCCGCCGACCGGACCGTCCGGCTGGATCCGCCCCTCGGCCGACCGGACCGGACCGACCGTGCGGACGCCTCCGGCACCCCGCAGACGACCCCCGTGGAGGTGGGCCGTGGCTGAGCAGCCGCTGCTGAACGACGAGGCCGACGAGCGGGCCGTCCTGCGCCGCGCCGCGCCGTACCTGCGCCCGCACCGCGGCCGGATGGCCGGCGCGCTCGCGGTCGGGCTCGCGGACTCGGCGGCCCTGGTGGCCGTCGCCCCGCTGGTCGGCCTGGCGGTGGGGGCCGTCCGCGACGGCGACCGCGGCGGGCTCGGGCTGGCGGTCGGCCTGCTGGCCGCGCTCGGCGCGGCCCAGCTGGTCTTCGCCCGGGCCGGCGAGCTGATGCTCATCCGAGCCGGCGAGGAGGTGGTGCGCGGGCTGCGGGAGCGGGCCGTCGAGCACCTGGCGACGGCGCCGCTGCGGTTCCTGGAGACGCACCGCAGCGGGGAGCTGCTGCGCCGGGCCACCGGCGAGGTCGCCGACCTCGCGGCGTTCGTGCGGCTGCACCTGCGCAACCTGGTGGCGTCGACGGCGACGCTGCTCTTCACCCTGGTGGTGCTGGGCTGGTACTCGTGGCTGCTGCTGCTGGTGCAGCTGGTGGTCTTCGTGCCGCTGACGCTGCTGGTGACGCGGTGGTTCCGGCGGGACGCCCCGTCGGCGTTCGGCGGCAAGGCGCAGGCGGAGGCGGCCGTCGCGGCGACCTTCTCGGAGACGCTGACGGCCCGTGAGGCGCTGCAGACCTCCCGCGGCCTGACCGGCTGGACGCGGCGCTTCGACCGGGAGAACACGCACGCCGTCCGGACGGCCGCGCGGGCGCTGCGGGTGGAGAACCGCATCGACCTGGTCAGCCTCGTGGAGGGGCTGGCGCTGGTGGTGCTGCTGGTGGTGGGCGGCTGGCTGGTCACGGAGGGGCGGCTGCCGCTCGCCACCGTGGTGGTGTTCGTGGTGGCGAGCCGTACGCTCTTCGACTCGTTCACCGACCTCTCGCAGCTGGTCGGCGAGGCGCAGACCGCCCGGACGGGCCTGGCCCGGCTGCTGGACCTGCTGGCGGCGACCGCGCCGGAGCAGGCCGTCGAAAAGACCGGGGCGGAGTCCGCCGGGGAGACCGGGGCGGAGTCCGGGGGCGCCGGACGGCTGCCGCTCCGCGGCGACCTGCGCTGCGAGGCGGTGGAGTTCGGCTACCGCGCGGAGGGCTCCGCGCTGAGCGCCGTCACGCTGGACTTCCCCGCGGGCAGCCGTACCGGTGTGGTCGGCGAGACCGGCTCCGGCAAGACGACGCTCTCCAAGGTGCTGTGCGGCCTCTACCGGCCGGACGGCGGCACGGTGCGCTTCGCCGGCACCGACCTGCGGGAGATCCCGGAGGAGGAGCTCCGCCGCCGGGTGGTGCTGGTGCCGCAGGAGGTGCGGATGGTGTCCGGCACGGTCGCGGACAACCTGGCGCTGGTGCAGGGCGCACCGGACCGGGAGCGGATCGAGCGGACGGTCGGGCAGCTCGGCCTGCGGGAGTGGATCGCCGACCTGCCGGCCGGGCTGGACACCGAGGTCGGCCGGCACGGCGGACGGCTGTCCGCGGGCGAGCGGCAGATCCTGGGCGTCGTCCGGGCGGTGCTGGCCGACCCGGCGGTGCTGGTGCTGGACGAGGCCACCGCGGACATCGACCCGGTGACGGCGGGTCGGCTGGAGCACGCCCTGGACGAACTGCGGGCGGACTGCACGCTCGTGGTGATCGCGCACCGACCGGCGACCATCGCCCGGCTGCCGCGGGTGGTCCGGCTGGACGGCGGCCGACTGGTGGGTGCCGGGACGCCTGGTGCGGACGTGCGAGGTTAGGCTAACCTAATAAACGACGTGTGCCCGGGTGCCGTCGGTCCGTCAGCGGACCGGCGGCACCCGCACATCCGCACCCGGCGCCACCACTCACCGGATCGAGGCGAACGATGACCACCGAGACCGCCCCACCCCGCATGCGCATCGTCCGCCACCCGCTCAGGTACCGCCTGCTGGAGGTGAAGCGGGTCCACCGGGTCACCCCGGGCACCGTCCGCGTGACGCTCGGCGGCGAGTCGCTGGAGGACTTCCACGAGCAGGCGCCGACCGACCACGTGAAGGTGTGCTTCGCCCACCCCGGCGACGCGCTCCCGGTCGAGCCGGTGGTCGTGGACGACACCTGGATGGACGCCCCGGTCGAACCCGTCACCCGCGACTACACCGTCCGCCACTACCGGCGTGACGCCCGCGAGCTGGACATCGACATGGTGCTGCACGGCACCGGCGTCGGCTCCACGTGGGCCGCCGCCGCCGCACCCGGCATGCGGCTCGGCATCCTCGGACCTCGCGGCTCGGAGGAGGTGCCCTTCGTCCACGACTGGTACCTGCTCGCCGCCGAGGAGACCGCCCTGCCCGCCCTCGGCCGCTGGCTGGAGATGCTGCCCGCCGGCGTGCGGGTCATCGCCTTCGCCGAGGTGCCCGGCCCCGCCGACGAGCAGCACTTCGGGACGGCCACCGACCTCACCCTCACCTGGCTGCACCGCGGCGACGCCGCCCCCGGCAGCACCGACCTGCTGGAGCGCGCCGTCCGCGCCGCCGACCTGCCCGGCGGTACCGGTTTCGCCTGGGTCGCCGGCGAGGCGAACTCCCTCCGGCCGATCCGCCGCCACCTGCGCAACGAGCGCGGCCTCGGCAAGGACCAGGTCGACGTCGACGGGTACTGGAAGCGCGGCGTGGTCAACCACGACCACCACGAGGACGAGCACACCCCCCACGCATGAGCACCACCGTCCTCGACAAGCACCCCGCCGCCGACGCCGCCGCCCGACCCGCCCGCACCGGGCGCAAGGTCGCCTGGCTGCTCGGCTCCCTCGCCCTGCTGGCCGTCCTCGCGGTGGCCGGCATCGCGATCGGCTCCCGGTACATCCCGCCGGGCCAGGTACTGCACGTCCTGCTGCACCGGGAGCCGGCGTCCGACGACTGGATCGTCGTCCACCACGCCCGGATCCCCCGCACCCTGCTCGCCGTCGCCGTGGGAGCCGCACTCGGCCTCTCCGGCGCGCTGATGCAGGCGATGACCCGCAACCCGCTCGCCGACCCCGGCCTGCTCGGGGTCAACGGCGGGGCGGCGGCCGCGGTCGCCTGCGCGACCGCCCTGTTCGACCTGCGCGGCTTCCACGCGTTCGTGTGGTTCGCACTCGCCGGGGCGGCGGCCGCGGCCGTCGTGGTGCACGTCCTCGGATCCGCGGGGCGGGCCGCGGCGACACCCGTCCGGCTGGCCCTCGCCGGGACGGCCGTGACCGCGGTGCTGACCGCCGTGGTCAACGGCCTCGTCCTGCTCGACCCGCTCACGCTGAACCGGTTCCGCTACTGGCAGGTCGGCACCCTCGCCGGCGTCGACTCCGCGGTGCTCGGCCAGGTGCTGCCCTTCCTCGCGGCCGGCGGCGTGCTCGCCCTGGCCCTCGCCCGCCCGCTGAACGCGCTGGCGCTCGGCGACGACGCCGGGCAGGCCCTCGGCGCCAACCCCGTCCGCACCCGGGTGCTCGCGATGGTCGCCGTCACCCTGCTGTGCGGCGCCGCCACCGCCGCGGTCGGCCCGATCGCCTTCGTCGGCCTCGCCGTGCCGCACGTCGCCCGGTACGTCTGCGGGCCCGACCAGCGCTGGGTGCTGCTGCTCTCCGCGGTACTCGCCCCGGTACTGCTGCTGGCCTCCGACATCGTGGGCCGGCTCGCCCTGCACCCGGCCGAGCTGCAGGTCGGTGTGGTCACCGCCTTCGCGGGTGCCCCGCTCTTCATCGCCCTGGTCCGGGGCCGGAGGATCGCCAACCTGTGAACAGCACCGACGTGCACCCGACCGGTACGGCCGCGCAGCCCGTCACGGCCGCACCGCCCGGGCCGGGGCCCGTGCCGCTCGCCGCCGTCCGGCTGCCCCGCGGGTACTCGCTGCGGCTGCACCCGCGGGCCGCGACCGTCTGCCTGCTGGTCCTGGCCGCCCTGGTCGGCGTCTCGGTGTGGGCGCTCACGCTCGGCGACTTCCCCATGCCGGCCTCGACCGTGGTCGACGTGCTCACCGGCGGCGGCACCCGCGGCGAGCACTACATCGTCATGGAGCTCCGGATGCCCCGGCTGCTGACCGCCCTGCTCGTGGGCGCGTCGCTGGGCCTCGCCGGGGCGCTCTTCCAGACCGTCGCCCGCAACCCGCTGGGCAGCCCGGACGTCATCGGGTTCACCGTCGGCTCGGCGACCGGCGCCCTCGCCGTGATCCTGCTGACCGGCGGCAGCGCGGCGGCGGTCGCGGGCGGCGCCGTGGCCGGCGGCCTCGCCACCTCGGTGCTCGTCTACCTGCTGTCCCGGCGCGGCGGCACCCAGGGGTACCGCCTGGTGCTGGTCGGCATCGGCGTCAGCTCGCTGCTGTCCTCGCTGAACGCCTACCTGATCGCCCGGGCGTCGTTCGGCGACGCGCAGAGCGCCGCCGTGTGGCTCACCGGCAGCCTCAACGCGCGCGGCTGGGAGCACGTCGTGCCGATGGCCGCGGCGCTCGCCGTCCTGCTGCCCGCCGCGCTGCTGCTCGGCCGCCCGCTGCGGATGCTGGAGATGGGGGACGACGCCGCCTGCTCGCTCGGGGTGCGGGCCGAGCCGGTGCGCATCGGCCTGGTGCTGGTCGGCGTCGCACTGACCGCCGCCGCGACCGCGGCCTCCGGGCCGATCCCGTTCGTGGCGCTCGTCGCGCCGCAGGCCGTCCGGCGGCTCACCCGGGCCACCGGGCCGAACCTCCTGGGCTCGGCCCTCCTCGGGGCCGTCCTGCTCGCCGCCTCCGACATCGCCGCGCAGCGCCTCCTCGCCCCCACCCAGCTGCCGGTCGGCGTGTTCACCGGCGTGGTCGGCGGCGGCTACCTGATCTGGCTGATCGCCGGCCGGTGGCGCGGCCGGGCCGGGCTGTAGCGGCGGCGGCCCGGTGCCGGGAACGGCGCCCACGGACCACGGGCCCGGCCCCGGTCACGGTCACGGCGCCGGGGCCTCCCACCGGTACACCCGGGAGCCCCGGGCCGGATCCAGCGCGGCCGCCCACGGCGCCGGGGCCCCGGCGGGCGGCACCTGCCGGAAGCCGTACCGGTGGAACAGCCGGCCGTCGCCGGTGGTGGCGGTGAACACCTCGCGGACGCCCTGCCGGGCCGCCTCGTCGAGGACGCCCTCCACCAGGCTGCGGCCGAGCCCCGCCCCCTGCCGACCGGCCCGCACGCACAGGTTGTAGAGCACCCCGGCCGCCGGGTGCACCGGGTCGGACGGCAGCGGGCGCAGCGCGGCGCAGCCGTCCGGGCCGAGCACGCCCGGCACCACCAGGTACCACCCGACCGCCGCCCGGTAGTCGGCGATCGTCCGGCGGCGCAGCGCGCCGCCGCGCATGAACGGCTCGGAGAGCCGGTACAGCGCGTCGGCGTCGGCCTCGGTGGCGCGCCGGACGGACGGGTGGACGGCCAGCGTCACCGGCGGACGGCGGCGTGCCCGGGCGCCATCGGCACGACCAGCGGAGTGCCGGTCTGCGGGTCTTCGATGACCTGGCAGGGCAGGTCGAAGACCCGCTCGACCAGCTCGGCGGTGACGATCTCGGAGGGCGGGCCCTCGGCGACGACCGCGCCGTCGCGCATGGCGATCAGGTGGGTGGCGTACCGGGCGGCCTGGTTGAGGTCGTGCAGCACCGCGACGAGGGTGCGGCCCTGCTCCTGGTGGAGCCGGGCGCACAGGTCGAGCACCTCGATCTGGTGCGCGATGTCGAGGAAGGTCGTGGGCTCGTCGAGCAGCAGCAGGGAGGTCTGCTGGGCGATGGCCATGGCGAGCCAGACGCGCTGGCGCTGGCCGCCGGAGAGCTCGTCGACGTACCGGTCGGCGAGTTCGGCGACGTCGGTGGCGGCCATCGACTCGGCGACCACCCGCTCGTCCTCGCGCGACCACTGGCGGAACAGGCCCTGGTGCGGGTAGCGGCCGCGGGCGACGAGGTCGGCGACGGTGATGCCGTCCGGCGCGGTGGAGGTCTGCGGGAGCAGGCCGAGGCGGCGGGCCAGTTCCTTGGAGGGCAGGCCGCCGATCTGTTCGCCGTCCAGCAGCACCCGCCCGGCGGACGGCTTCAGCAGCCGGGCGAAGGCGCGGAGCAGGGTGGACTTGCCGCAGGCGTTCGGCCCGACGATCACGGTGAACGAGCCGTCCGGGACGGCCACCGACAGGTCGGTGGCGATGGCCCGCTCGCCGTAGCGGAGGCTGACCTCGTCGGCGACCAGCCGTCCGGCGGTGGGTGCGGTGCTCACTTGCCCTCCAGGAGCTGCTCGGTGCCGACGACGACGGCGCACTTCTCGGCGGCCCACCGTAGCGCCTCGTGGTGGCGCTGCTCGTCGAAGTCCGCCACGGCATCGGCCACCACGAAGGCCTCGATGTCGCGCATCCACGCGTCGCAGGCGGTCATGAGGACGCCGATGTGCGCGTACACGCCGACGATCACCAGCTGGTCGCGGCCGGCCGCGGCGAGCTGCTCGGCGAGGTCGGTGCGGACGAACGCGCTGTACTTCCACTTGGTCAGCAGGGTGTCGCCCTCGACCGGGGCGACGATGTCCGGCACGGCCTGCGCGTGCGCGTCGGCCGGCAGGCCGGGCCCCCAGAAGTCCTGCTGGAGGCCGCGCTCCGCGGGGGTCTGGCCGCCGCGCTGGTGCGAGTAGACGACGGGCATGCCGAGGCCGCGGGCCCACTGCAGCAGCCGGGCGGTGTTGGCGAGGGCGGGGGCCAGCGGCGGGGCGGCCGGGGTGAATGCCGCGAGGAAGTGGTTCTGCAGGTCGTGCGCGAGCAGCACGGCGCGGTCGGGGTCGACCCGCCACGGCACCTTCGGCGCGGGGATCGCGTCGGGTCCGGGCAGCGGGTAGGGGGAGATGCGGGGCAGTGCCATGGGGTTCGTCTCTCGGTGCTCCGGGCGGTGCCGGGGGGCGTGCGGGGGCGGGTCGGGTGCTGGTGGGCGGGCCGGCCGGGCGGGGCCGGTCCGGGCCGGGCGGGGGCTAGTCGGCGGCGGCCCGGAGGTCCTTCTTGCTGACCTTGCCGATGCCGGTCTGCGGGAAGGCGGTGACGAACTCCACCCGGTCCGGCACCTTGTAGTCGGCGAGGCCGGCGGCCCGGACGAACGCCTTCAGCTGCACCGGCCGCGGCCGGTCGGCGCCCGGCCGGAGGACGACGTACGCGCAGCTGCGCTCGCCGAGGTAGTCGTCGGGGGTGGCGACCACGGCGACGTCGTGCACGGCGGGGTGCGCGAGCAGCACGTTCTCGACCTCCTCCGCGGCGACCTTCTCGCCGCCGCGGTTGATCTGGTCCTTGGCCCGGCCCTCGACGACGAGGTGGCCGGTCGGGGTGCGGCGGACGATGTCGCCGGTGCGGTAGAAGCCGTCGGCGGTGAACGCGCGGGCGTTGTGCCCGGGGGCGTTCCAGTAGCCGCGGATGGTGTACGGGCCGCGGGTGAGGAGGTGGCCGGTGCCGCCGTCGGGCACGTCGACGTCCTCGTCGTCGACGACCCTGACCTCGTCGTCGGGCGATATCGGGCGGCCCTGGGTGGTGAGCACGGTCTGCTCCGGGTCGTCGGGGCGGGTGTAGTTGACCAGCCCCTCCGCCATGCCGAAGACCTGCTGGAGGCGGCAGCCGAGGGCCGGGCCGAGCCGGCGGGCCGCCTCCTCGCTGAGCTTGGCGCCGCCGACCTGCAGCAGCCGCAGGCTGGAGAGGTCGGCGGCGAGGCCCGGTGCGGCGTCGGCCCAGGCGAGCGCCAGCGGCGGCACGAGACCGGTCAGGGTCACCCGCTCGCGTTCGATCAGCGGCAGGGCGGTGCCCGGGCTCGGGTCGGGCGCGAGCACGACCCGGCCGCCCGCCCAGAAGGTGCCGAGCGTGCCGGGCGAGCTGAGCGGGAAGTTGTGGGCGGCGGGCAGGGCGCACAGGTAGACGGAGTCCGGGCCGAGTTCGCAGATCCGGGCCGACTCGCGGACGCTGTACAGGTAGTCGTCGTGGGTGCGCGGGATCAGCTTCGGCAGGCCGGTGGAGCCGCCGGAGAGCTGGAGGAAGGCCAGGTCGGACGCGGCGGGCGGCTCCGGCGGGGGCGCACCGGCCCCGGCGGCGCGCAGCGCGTCGACGGGCGTGTGCGGGCCGGCGTCGCCGACCACCACGACCTCCCCGAGGCCGGGTACGGCCGCCAGCACCTCGGCGGCCAGCGCACGGTGGTCGAACCCGGCGTGCCGGTCCGGGACGAACAGGGCGCGGGCGTCGGCGAACTCGCAGAAGTACGAGAGCTCGGCGCGGCGGTGCGCGGGCAGCGCCATGACGGGCACGACGCCGGCCCGCAGGGCACCGAAGAACACCTCGAAGAACTCCGCGGTGTTGGGCAGCTGGAGGACGATCCGGTCGCCGCGGTGGATCCCGCGCGCGTGCAGGCCCGCGGCCAGCGTGTCGGCCCGGCGGTCGAGTTCGGCGTAGGTCCAGTGGCGGGCGCCGTCGGTGACGGCGACCCGGTCGGGGTGCGCCGCGGCGTGCCGGCGGACCATCGCGTCGAGCGGCTCGCCCGTCCAGTGCCCGGCGGCCCGGTAGCGGTCGGCGAACTCGTCCGGCCAGTACGTCACTTGCCCTCCTCCAGGCCGACGGCGTGCAGGAACGTCCGGAACTTCGCCGCGGTCTCGGCGAGTTCGTCGTCCGGCCGCGAGTCGGCGACCACGCCGGCCCCCGCGAAGAGCCGCAGCCGGTCGCCCTCGACCTCGGCGCAGCGCAGGGTGACGACCCACTCGCCGTCGCCGGCGGCGTCGCCCCAGCCGACCACGCCGGTGTACAGGCCGCGGTCGAACGGCTCCAGGCCGCCGATGAGTTCACGCGCGGCGGAGGTCGGCGTGCCGCACACCGCCGGGGTGGGGTGCAGGGCGAGCGCCATGTCGAGCGCGGAGACCGCAGGGTCCGCGAGGGTGCCGGTGACGGTGGTGGAGAGGTGCCACATCGCGGCGGTGCGGATCAGCTCCGGGCCCTCGGGCACGTGCAGTTCGGCGCAGAACGGCGCGAGCGAGCGGCGTACGGCGTCGACGACGAAGGCGTGCTCGGCGCGGTCCTTCGCGGACTCCAGCAGGGCGGCGCCCCGGGCTGCGTCCTGCGCCGGGTCGGCGCTGCGGGCGGCGGAGCCGGCCAGCGGGTTGGACACCACGGCGCGGCCGCGGCGGGAGACCAGGAGTTCGGGGCTGGCGCCGACCAGGGTGGCCGCACCGCCGGCCGGCACCGCGAAGGTGTAGCCGTGCGGGTCGCGGTGGATCAGCCGGTGCAGCATCGCGCGGAGGTCGGCGCCGCCGGGCGAGGTCAACTGCAGGGTGCGGGCCAGCACCACCTTGCGCAGCTCCGGGTCGCGGCCCATCAGCCGGACGGCCTCGGCCACGGCGGCCCGGTAGAGCACGGGTGCGGGCTGCGGCTGCTGGCGCCACGCGGGCGAGGCCGCCGCGGGCGGGGGGAGCCGCAGCAGCGGGTCGTCCGCCGCGGGCGGGGCCCAGTGGACGGCGGCGGGCACGAAGAGCTCCGCCGGGCGGTCCGGGGCGAACGGGATCGCCCCGACGACCAGCGGCCGCGCCGGGCGGTCGGCCGTCCCTGGCGTGTCGCGGTCGGCGGCCTCGCGCAGCACCCGGGCGACGTCCGCCGGGTCGGGCACGGCCTGCCGGACGCCCTCGGCCAGCAGGGTGCCGGTCGGACCGGCGAAGAGCGCGGCGGCCGGGCCCGCCCGGTAGCCGGCCACCAGGTCGCCCGCGGAGGGCTGCGGCACTATCGCGTCACGGGCTTCGAAGGCCGTGGTCATGATGCTCCGTTCGGAAGGTTGGTGGGCACCGGTGGCGGCTCGGCCCCGGCGGGGCCCGCGCCCGGGGCCGGGCGGTGGCCGGCCGGGGAGGCGGGCGGCCCGGCGTCAGGCACGGAGGGTGGCGCCGCCGTCCACGTAGAGGTCGTGCATGGTGATGTGCCGGGCGCGGTCGCTCACGAGGAAGGCGACGGCCTCGGCCACGTCCACCGGGTCGGCGATCCGGCCGAGCGGTATGCCGACCCGGTAGGTGGCCGGGTCGCCGTCGAGGACGCGCTGCTCGGCGGTGTCGTCGGCCCAGAGGGACCGCTGCATGTCGGTGTGCGTGGAGCCCGGGGAGACCAGGTTGCAGCGCACGCCGTCGCGGGCGAGTTCGAGGCCGAGGCAGCGGGTGAACATCGTGGCGGCCGCCTTCGACGCGGCGTACGCGGCCATGCCGGTGCGGGGCACGCCGGCCGCGTTGGAGCCGACCGTGACGATGGCGCCGCGCCCGCGGGCGGCCATCCGGCGGCCGACCGCGCGGCTCGTGTGCATGACGCCGGTGGTGTTGACGGCGAAGGTCTGCGCCCAGTCGTCGTCGGTGATGTCGACGGCGGCGGCCGGGCGGAGGATTCCCGCGACGTTCACCAGGATGTCGATCGGACCGGTCCCGCGCTCGGTGCGTTCCGCGAGATCCTCGACGGCGGCGGCGTCGGTGACGTCGAGCCGGGTGACGCCCGGGTGCGGGACGTGCCGGTCGGCGGCCACGACCACGGCGCCGCGGGCGGCGAGCGCCGCCGCCACGGCCGCGCCGATGCCCCGGGCCGCGCCGGTGACCAGGGCGACGCGCCCTTCGAGTTCGGCGTCGGCGCTCATGCCAGCACCGCCGTGCGGCACGCTTCGGATCCGGCCCCGGGTCCGGTGGCGGGGGCCGTCTGACGACGTGTGGGAGGCGGCAACGAGCCCTCCGGAGTGAGTCGGAGCAGGAGGAGCCGGGGCCGGCGCCGCAGCTTCATGGTTAGGTTAGCCTAACCGTATGATGGGGTGCTGCCGAGGGGGTGAACACACCCCGGCCGGCCCGTGCCGCCCCGCACCCGTCCCGCCCGCACGCCCCGCCGCCACCCGCACCACCGGCGCGCCCCCGCACCACGTCCCGCCGTACCGCCACGTCCCGCCGCACCACCACCGCTCCGCCGTACCGCAGCCCCCGCCCGCCGCCGGATCCGGCGGCGGGCGTCCCGGCCCGCGCGCTCCGCAGCCGAGCGCGGCGCAGTGATCCTGTGCCGCCGCACACCCACCTGGAGACCTGCATGCCCTCGACCGACGACATCCCCGCCCGCCGCCCGGCCGTGCCCGCCGCACCCCGCCGGACGGCCCGCCCGCGCCGCTTCCTCATGTGTCCGCCACGGCACTTCGACGTCCGCTACTCGATCAACCCGTGGATGGACCCGGCCAAGCCGGTCGACACCCGGCTCGCCGAAGCGCAGTGGGCCGGTCTGAAGCGGCTCTACGAGGAGTTGGGGCACACGGTCGAGGTGATCGAACCGGTCCCGGGCCTGCCTGACATGGTGTTCGCCGCCAACGGCGCCACCGTCGTCGACGGCAGGGTGCTCGGCGCGCGGTTCCGGCACGTCGAGCGGACGGCCGAAGGGCCCGCCTACCTCTCCTGGTTCACCGGGCGCGGGTACACCGACGTCCACTGGCCCGAGCACATCAACGAGGGCGAGGGCGACTACCTGCTGGTCGGCCGCACGCTGCTCGCCGGCACCGGCTTCCGTACGGACCCGCGCTCGCACGCCGAGGCGCAGGAGTTCTTCGGGCTCCCGGTGGTCGGGCTCACCCTGGTCGACCCGGAGTTCTACCACCTGGACACCGCGCTGGCCGTGCTCTCCGACGACGAGGTCATGTACTACCCGGAGGCGTTCAGCCCCGGCAGCCGCGCGGTGCTGCGCGAGCTCTACCCGGACGCGGTCCTCGCCACCGCCGAGGACGCCGCCGTCTTCGGCCTCAACGCGCTCTCCGACGGCCGGCACGTGCTGCTGCCCGACGCCGCCGTGCACCTCAAGGAGCGGCTGCGCGAGCGGGGCTTCGAGCCGATCGGCGTCGACCTGACCGAGCTCCTCAAGGCCGGCGGCAGCGTCAAGTGCTGCACGCTGGAGCTGCGCCCGCGCTGAAGCCGGCCCCGGAGACCCGGCGGCGCCCCGGACGGTCCGGGGCGCCGCCGACCGCCCGTGCTCCGACCGGACCCGTCAGACGTGCTCCGGCCGGACGGCCGCGGCCGACCCCACCGGCCCGTCGAGGGTGGCGATCCGGGCCGGCCCGGCACTCGCCACCGTCAGCAGCAGGCCGCTCCGGCGGTCTGCCCACTCGGTCAGGCAGAGGTCCTGCCACCGGTGGGCGGCCGGCCCCGGCCCGGTCTCGTCGAGCGGCAGCGCCGACAGGTCGAGGCCCGCCATCGAGTCCAGCGTTGCCCGGCCGATCTTGATCAGCGCCTCCTTGCGGACCCACTGCCGCAGGAACGCCGCCCGCGGGTCGGGGTGCGCCGCGATCGCGGCGGCCTCCGCCGCGGTGAGCACCCGGTCGTACAGCTCCGCGCCGACCCGCGCCTTCTCCGTCGACTCGACGTCCACGCCCACCGGTCCCGGCCCGGCCGCGACCGCGGCGGTGCCCGTCGTGTGCGACATGCTCAGCCCGATCTCCGGCCGGCCCGTCAGCCGGGGCACGCCGTGGCCCGCCTGCCTGCAGTCGGGGCAGTACTGCTCCAGCACGGGCACTGTCACGGGCACGTCCAGCAGGCGGGCCGCGCAGAGCCGCACCAGCAGGTGCGCGGCCACGAAGTCGTCGCGGAGCTGCGCGGTCCGGAAGCGGTCAGCCCGCTCCCGCTCCACCGGCGTCAGCAGGTGCTCGCCGAGCTCCGGCAGGGCGAGCACCGACGCGCTCGCCGCCACCAGGGCCAGCGGTCCGCCCGCACCGGCCGCCGTCCCCGCAGGCGTGGTCGCCATCCCGTCCTCCGATCGGTCGCGGCCCACCCTAACCGGCGCGGGCCGACCGGCCGGGCCTCGTCAGCCCAGCTGCGGCTTCACCCGGGCCGCGATCAGCTCCAGGTGGTCCAGGTCGTCGAGGTCGAGGATCTGCAGGTAGACGCGGCTGCTGCCGGCCTCCCGGTAGGCGGCGATCCGCTCGGCGACCTCGTCCGGGGTGCCGGCCAGGCCGTTCGCCTTCAGCTCGTCGACCTCGCGGCCGATCGCCGCCGCCCGACGCGCCACCTCGGCGTCGTCCTTGCCGACGCAGGCGACCAGCGCGTTGGAGTAGGTCATCGCGTCGGCGGGCCGGCCCTGCGCGGCGACGGCCTCCCGCACCCGGCCGATCTGCTCCCGGGTCCGGTCGACCGAGACGAACGGCAGGTTGAACTCGTCGGCGTAGCGTGCCGCGAGGGCCGGGGTGCGCTGCGGGCCCATCCCGCCGACGAGCACCGGGATCCGCTCCTGCACCGGCTTCGGCAGCGCCGGGGAGTCCTTCAACTCGTAGTACTTCCCGGCGAAGTCGAAGGTCTCGCCGACCTTCGTCGCCCACAGGCCGGTGATGACGGCCAGCTGCTCCTCCAGCCGCCCGATCCGGCCCGCCGGGAAGGGGATGCCGTACGCCGTGTGCTCCGCCTCGAACCAGCCCGCGCCCAGCCCGAACTCGACCCGGCCCCCGCTCATGGCGTCGACCTGCGCGACCTGGA